>NZ_HE578923.1:0-149399 GCF_000313565.1 Dielma fastidiosa
AGCAAATCTTAATATGAAAAAAAACAAGGCTTTATCTGCCTTGCTTTTTTTTATATAACATCTGTAATAGTTTGAAAAGTGAGTGATTCAAAAATAATTTTGCCATCGCGGATACGCTGGGTTAATACACCAGCTTGCTTTTTGCCGCGATGCTGAAATGCGATGCAGCTCAATTCTTCAACGGCTTCTTTAACCGTTATTTTAGCGGCAGGATCAGTAAACGCATCAATTTCCGCTTTAGCTTTATGAATCAATCCTTCGCAATAATAGCGGATATCTTCTTTTCCTTCTAAAGGCCGATTGCATAGATTGGTAAGGATGACTGCATCATCCGCATAATCATTGATTAAGGCATCAACATCATGCGCCTTTAGATTATTGAAATGCTTTTCAGTTAATGCCAATGCCACTGTATTTGTTGGAAATGGGTGGGCTTTGATACCTAATGAAGGCATACTTACCGGTGTTTTCGCATAGCCGCTCACATAGACAGCTTGACCGTTTTCAACCATATAAGTAAATGAGGCAAAACTGGAAAATGGCGGCAGTGAGGCTACCAAAGTAATATAATTATCGGTACTCTGCCGATATAGAAAATTCAGCTTTTCAACTGCATGTTCAATATCCATGCCTAATTTAACCGCAAAGGTCAGTGAATTACGCATGACGCTAGTCAGCGTATCATGGCCCATGGTTCGTGTTCTCCCATCCAATCGGGTAATGGCTATCAATTCTTTTGAATAATCAGACAAGGCTTCTTCTAAATTTGAATCTTTTTTCATATTAATCATAGATTCAATATGATGATTCATTAATTCATCCGCAGTTCTGGGCATATATTTCCTCCTTTAAGATACTTGCGTATACTATTACGCATATGTATAATAAATATAAACCATGGATCATTGATTATCAATGACCAGAATCTGAAAACCATGTATTAATACTCACATCCGTGAAAACGTGTATAAAGGAGATTTTATGAATAAGCCTGATCGAAGAAGTATAAAATCTGAGAAAGCGATTCAGAAAGCATTTATAGAAATGCTGATGAGCGAAGGCTTTGATGCTATTACCATTAAGGCGCTGACTGAACAAGCTGATATCAGCCGTAAAACCTTTTATCTGCATTATTTAGATAAATTTGATCTTTTAAATAAAATGGTTGATGAACGGATGGTTGAATTGGCTGAGTTGTGTGAAAGAAAAAAGGATAAGGGTTTTGTGGAGGGAACAGTGCTTTGGTTCTGTTATTTCGAAGAGCACAAAGCCTTCTTTAAAGCCTTATTTGCTACTGAAAGTACCATTGCATTCCGTTACCGTCTGCAGGCTTTTATCATGGTACAGTTAAATGATAAGCTATCAGACGCAGCTGATCATAATGAGGTACTGTGCAAATTTATGGCTACCGCGGTGCTGGGCGTTTTAGAATCCTATGTTTTGGATGAATTTAAAGCCGATATTAAAGAGATTGCTGAGCAGGTTGGCGTGCTGCTGGAACAGATGATAATGCAGGCAAAAGCGGCGGATTCTAAGCAGTTAGATTTTGATGGCCAGTATCTTTAATAACTGATATAATGACATCAGGAGGGATGATTATGATGCGAAATCCAAGCCAGACAATCGGCAATCTGATTGAAAGGGCAAGTATGACGAGTATTTCTTATATTGATGCGGAAGGTTATCCGGTCAGCCGCGCGATGCTGCCGCCAAGAGAAAGAGAAGGAATTAAGTATTTCTGGTTTACGACCAATACATCTTCTCAAAAAATCAGTTGTTACCGCAATAATCCAAAGGCAAGTATTTATTTTGTAGATAAGCGCTTTTTCCGCGGCGTATGTCTGAAGGGGACAATGGAAGTTCTGGAAACTAAAGAAGCAAAAGAAATGTGCTGGCGTGAAGGAGATACAATGTATTATCCGGAAGGGGTTGCAGATCCGGATTACTGCATATTGAAGTTTACTGCCGAAAAAGGCCGTTATTACAGTAATTTTAAATCTGAAGATTTTGATATAGAAGAACCGCAGCCGGAAGCTTAATTCCCACTGCGGTTTTATTTCTTTTTGGTTTTTAATTCGGTTTTATATTGCTTGCGGTAAGCGGCCGGTGATTTGCCATACTGATTCTTAAAACTGGCTGAAAAGGCAATCGGTGATGAAAAATTATATAATTCAGAGATCTCCGCGAGGCTCATGGTCGTATTTCTTAAATCATTGCAGATCTGCTTCATGCGAAACATCAGAATAAATTCCTTGGTGGAACAGCCTTTAATCTGATGAAAGCATTGGTAAAGATAGCTTTGTGATACATTTAAATGGGTGCATAAATCTTTAACTTTGATATTATCATGTACATGCTCAGTGATGTAATCCAGGCATTCCACAAAGATGCGCTCTTCACTTGTATTATTGGCGGCTCGGTCGGCATTGGCTGCATAATAGGCGTTTGCATTCATCAAAATAGCAGCCAGTGCTTTTTTCAGCAATACTTCCAAATTGAAATAATAGCCGGGTTTATCAGCATTTTGATGAGAAAAGGTTGAGAACCAAAACAGATCTTGTTCCGTAAATAATTTTGAATATACCGTCAGCTGATGGCAGCTGAACAGCTTCGCAAAGCTGTTGCGCATGAGATCTGTTTTTAAATCAAAGTGAAAAATATAAAGATGGGCTTTTTCTTCGGTAAGACAAGCAGCGGTGAATAAGGTATATGGCGGTATGATTGCCAAATCTCCCTTTTCAATTAATAACCGCTGATCCTTAATCATCAGTTCAATGCTGCCTCTTTCAACAGCGACAAGTTTAAAATGCGGCAGAATTTCATTATTAATAATTCGGTTCTCCTGTTCAGTCCAATCCACATAGCTAAGCACACGAAAATCCAGAGACAGCAGAATCTCTGAGAGCGGATCAGGTTTTAAGAGGTCATAGGTTGCGATGTTTTTCATGTTATCATTTTAACATAATTTTATTAAAATTAAATATTAAGTATAAAAAGTTATGAAAACATTAAATTTATCGAAGATTTTTGACTAGTTAATAACTTATCAAGTGTTAAAATAAGAATAGGAGGATGAAAAGGATGAAAAAAATAGTAAGTATTTGCTGTGCATTGCTGATGACAATCTCATTAGCCGCATGCTCTAAGCCGCAAAACGAAACGCCGAAAACTGATGATAATCAGCCAGTGGTTAGTGCGGATGTGGAAAAGAGCGCTGACGTTATTATCATAGGAGCCGGCGGTGCTGGTCTTTCAGCGGCAATTCAAGCGGTTGAAAGCGGCGCTAAGAGTGTTATTATTGTAGAGAAAACAAATAATACAGGCGGTTCTTTGAATTATACAAGCGGATCGATGTCCGGCGCTGAGACAATTATCCAAGAACTTGACGGAATTGAGGATACTAAGGAATCATTTGTTCAGGATATTTTGAAAAATGGTGCTCATAAAGGCAATGAAGAATTAATCAGAAAGTTTGTTGATGAAGATGTAGATATGATTCAATGGCTTTGGGATCATGGTTTAAGTGATAACCAGTTCAGTACGGATAAAGAAGGTCATCGTTCAGTATTTGCCCCTGAACATGCGCTTTACAGTGTACCTAGAACTTATAAGGCCAGCCCTGATAATAAAGAAAAATATAAATCAGCGGCGCATGAAATTCTGGATACAGTGGTAGCGGGTCTTGAAAATGTAACCATTGATTTTATGACTGAAGCGAAAACACTGATGCCTAATGATAAAGGTCAAATTTTATCGGTATTGGCGGTTAATAATGAAACAAGTCAGACAATAAAATATACGGCAGAAAAAGGGATTATCGTTGCAACCGGCGGTTATTCAGGCAATGCCAAGCTGATGGGAGAATTTGCTGAAAATGGTGCTAGTTATCTGGCTGGCGGTTCATTTGCGGCTGATGGTTATGGTATTCGAATGATGCAGGAAGTAGGCGCTAAGGTTGATGAAGAAACAATGACTTATATTCCTACTTTCCCAATGGGACTTGAAGTTGCGCCTGGTATTGGTTCAATCGCGCCAACCTATACATGGAAGGCCGGCGGTATCTGTGTGAATAAGAATGGCGAACGTTTCGTAGATGAAACACTTGCTGAAGTTGAAGAGCGTGAGGTTGCGTTGGAAGAACAGCCGGAAGCAATTCAATATGATATTTTCACTGATAAGATTATTGAAGATCTGAAAGCAGCTGGTGCTGATATGATGTGGACTTATTTATATGAACCTGAAAATGGCAAAGGCCACAGCAAGGTTGTAACTGCTGATTCAATTGAAGAATTGGCAGGCAAGCTGAATATGCCGGCGGAACAATTAGCTAAAACAGTTGAAGAGTACAATGCGGCTGTGGAAGCCGGCGGCACGGACAGCTTTGGCCGCAGCTATGACGGTACAGTGACAGCTTATAATGTTGCTGTTAATAAAATTGAAGGCGATAAATATTATGCCGTACCTTTAAAGGCATTAGTTGTTATGACTTTAGGCGGTGTAACTGTAAATGATAAGATGCAGGTGCTTGCTGAAGATGGAACAGTCATTCCTGGCTTATATGCGGCTGGTGAAGTTACCGGCGGTATCTGGGGACGCTTTGTATCTGGCGGTACCGGTGTTATGGGACCTATCGTATTCGGCCGTCTGGCAGCCCGTGAATTAATGAGTGGTGAATTGGCTGAGGGTTATACAGCTAAACCGGCATCAAATCTTCTTGATGAAAAACTATTTGTCAGAGATGAAGCTGTGAAAACTGATCGTTTCGATATGAGTAAAGCCTTGACGGATGGTGAATATGAAGCATCTGTTGATGGCCAGGAAGGTAAAATGAATGTGAAGACAACCATTGCTGATGGTAAGATCAGTAAGGTTGAAATCGTTGAACAGCATGAAACGGAAGCCGTTGCTAAGCCAGCTCTTGAAAGTCTGCCAACAGCAATTGCTGAACAGAATTCAGTAAATGTTGATACGATAGCTGGTGCTACTTTGACATCAAATCGTATTCTTGACGCAGTTACTGATTGTTTGAATCAAGCAGCTAAATAAGCTTTAATCAATATAGGACCTGTCTTTTGCGGACAGGTCTTTTATTAAGCTGAAGCATCATTATGAACGAAAAAACTGCTTTTATTGAGATTTTTATGAAATTGCATTAATTTTTTTATAAAATAGATTGACAAACGTTTCTGGTTGTTTTACAATTACAAAGCTAGCGTGAATATGTTCCTGAAAGATGGAACATTAATTTATGCCGTAATATGACACACCCGGAAATGTGTGTTAGCACGAAAGGAGGACAATCATGCCTACAATTAATCAGTTAGTACGTAAAGGTCGTACAAATAAAGTATGGGTTTCTAAATCTCCTGCTTTAAATAGAGGTTACAACTCTTTGAAGCGTCGTCCTACCGATCTGAGTTCACCACAAAAACGTGGAGTATGTACTCGTGTTGGTACAATGACACCAAAGAAACCAAACTCAGCACTTCGTAAATATGCTCGTGTTCGTTTGTCAAACGGAATGGAAGTTACAGCTTACATCCCAGGAATCGGTCACAACCTACAGGAACATAGCGTTGTATTGATCCGTGGAGGACGTGTTAAGGATTTACCAGGTGTTCGTTACCATATCGTACGCGGAACATTAGACTGTGCTGGTGTTAATGCTCGTAATCAGTCTCGTTCTAAATATGGAACTAAGAAACCTAAAGCTGCTAAGAAATAGCATTAATCGTGAAAGGAGGAAGTAATAATGCCTAGAAAAGGACATATAGCAAAACGTGATGTGTTAGTAGATCCGATTTACAACTCTAAGTTGGTTACTCGTTTAATCAACAAAATCATGATTGATGGTAAAAGAGGGGTAGCTCAGACTATTCTGTATAACGCATTTGATATTATTGAAGTAAAGACAGAACGTAAACCAATGGAAGTTTTCGAACAAGCATTGGAAAATGTTATGCCGTTATTAGAACTTAAAGTACGCCGTGTCGGAGGTGCTAACTATCAGGTTCCAGTTGAAGTTTCTCAGGAAAGAAAGTTAACATTAGGTTTACGCTGGATCGTTAACTATGCTCGCTTAAGAAATGAAAAGACAATGGAGCAAAGACTTGCTGCTGAGATTATCGATGCTGCAAATGGTACTGGCGCTTCTGTTAAGAAGAAAGACGATACTCATAAAATGGCTGAAGCAAATAAAGCATTTGCTCACTACCGTTGGTAAGAGGGGACTTGAACTATGCCACGTGAATATTCATTAGAAAATACTCGTAACATTGGTATCATGGCTCACATCGATGCTGGTAAGACGACTACAACTGAACGTATCCTGTATTACACAGGTGTTAACCATAAAATTGGTGAAACTCATGATGGAGCTTCAACAATGGACTGGATGGCTCAGGAACAAGAAAGAGGTATCACAATTACTTCTGCCGCTACTACAGCACACTGGGCTGGTACTAAATCTCAGTACCCTGATACTCGTGTAAACATCATCGATACTCCGGGGCACGTTGACTTCACTGTTGAAGTTGAACGTTCACTGCGTGTACTTGACGGTGCGGTTACAGTATTAGATGCTAAGGCTGGTGTTGAACCTCAGACTGAAACAGTTTGGCGTCAAGCTTCAGCTTATGGTGTACCACGTATCGTATTCGTTAATAAGATGGATGCTACCGGTGCTGATTTTGATATGAGCTGCGCTACAATTATCAACCGTTTAGGTGCTAAGAGTGCTGCTGTTCAATTGCCAATCGGTGCTGAGAGTGATTTCAATGGTATCATTGATATCATCGAAAGAAAAGCTTATGATTTCGAAGGTGATTTCGGTGTAAATATTGTTGAAATCGATATCCCTGAGAATTTAAAAGAAAAAATGGAAGTTAAGCGTCAAGAATTAATTGAAGCAATTGCTGATTTTGATGATGACTTAATGATGATGGTTCTTGAAGGTGAAGAACCAACAATCGAACAAATAAAGGCTACGATTCGTAAGGCTGTATGTACTGGTGAATTCTTCCCAGTATTCTGCGGATCTGCTTATAAGAACAAGGGTGTTCAATTAATGCTGGACGGCGTTATTGAATATCTGCCTTCACCGCTGGATATTCCGGCAATCATCGGTAAGACTGAAGATGGTGAAGATGTAGCTCGTCATGCTAGTGACAGTGAACCATTCTCTGCATTGGCATTTAAGGTTATGACTGACCCATTCATCGGTAAGCTGACTTATTTCCGTGTTTATTCTGGTACTACTAAATCAGGTACATATGTATTAAATGCTACAAAAGGCAAACGTGAGCGTTTTGCACGTATCGTTCAGATGCATGCTAATGCCCGTAAGGAAATTGATGAAGTTTATGCAGGTGATATTGCTGCTGCCGTAGGTTTAAAAGATACGACAACGGGTGATACTCTGTGTGCTGAAGATTCTCATATCATTCTTGAATCAATGGTATTCCCTGAACCGGTTATTCAGATTTCTGTTGAACCTAAGTCAAAGGGCGATCAGGACAAGATGACATTAGCACTTCAGAAGCTTGCTGAAGAAGATCCTACTTTCAAAACATATACAGATCCTGAAACAGGACAAACGATTATCGCCGGTGTTGGTGAACTTCACCTGGATATCATCGTTGACCGTATGCGCAGAGAATTTAAGGTAGAAGCTAATACTGGTGCTCCGCAGATTGCTTACCGTGAAACAATCCGTCAGGCTGCTGACTGTGAAGGTAAGTACATTAAGCAATCAGGTGGACGTGGTCAGTATGGTCACGTTTGGATCAAATTCGAACCGCTTGAAGAAGGTAAAGGCTTTGAATTCGTTGATGCTACTGTCGGCGGATCAGTACCTAGAGAATACATTAAATGTATCGGTGAAGGAACTGAAGCTGCATTAGCGAACGGTTTAGTTGCTGGTTATCAGGTAATCGATATCAAGGCTACGCTGTTTGATGGTTCTTACCATGATGTCGATTCAAGTGAAATGGCTTATAAGATCGCTGCTTCAATGGCATTAAGAGAAGCTGCTAAGAAATGTAAGCCGGTAATTCTGGAACCAATCATGTTAGTTGAAGTTACAGCTCCAACTGAATACATGGGTTCTGTAATGGGTGATATTTCATCACGCCGCGGACAGATCAATGATCAGGAAGAAAGAGGCAATGCCGTAATGGTTAAGGCTTATGTTCCACTGTCAGAGATGTTCGGTTATGTAACAGACTTGCGTTCATTCACTCAGGGTCGTGGTAATTACTCAATGAAATTTGACCACTACTCAGAAGTACCTAAGTCTATCGCAGAAAAAATCGTTAAAAACAACGCTTAATTCACTTTAAATGTTGCTTTTATAAACAAATTGAATTAAAATAAACTTGATAAAATCACAGGAGGAATTTGCAATGGCAAAAGAAAAATTTGATAGATCCAAAACACATGTTAACATTGGAACTATCGGTCACGTTGACCACGGTAAAACAACTTTAACTGCTGCTATCACTAGCGTACTTGCGCAAAAAGGTCAGGCAGAATTCAAGGCTTACGATGCAATCGATGGAGCACCTGAAGAAAAAGAACGTGGTATCACAATCAATACTGCACACGTAGAATATCAGACTGCTACTCGTCACTACGCACACGTTGACTGCCCGGGACATGCTGACTACGTTAAGAACATGATCACTGGTGCTGCTCAGATGGATGGTGCTATTCTGGTAGTAGCTGCTACAGATGGTCCTATGCCTCAGACTCGTGAACACATTCTGCTTGCTCGTCAGGTTGGTGTTGAAAAGATCGTTGTATTCTTAAATAAATGCGACATGGTTGATGATGAAGAATTAATCGACTTAGTTGAAATGGAAGTTCGTGAATTATTATCAGAATACGGATTTGACGGAGACAACACTCCAGTTATCCGCGGTTCTGCATTAAAAGCTCTTGAAGGCGATGCTGCTTGGGTTGGTAAGATTGATGAATTGATGGATGCTGTTGACAGCTACATCCCTGAACCTGCTCGTGAAGTAGACAAACCATTCTTGATGGCAGTAGAAGACGTATTCACTATCACTGGTCGTGGTACAGTTGCTACTGGACGTGTTGAACGTGGTGTATTAAAACTTGGTGAAGAAGTTGAAATCGTTGGTATCCATGACAGCAAGAAAACAGTTGTTACTGGTATCGAAATGTTCCGTAAACTGTTAGACTTCGCAGAAGCTGGTGACAACATCGGTGCATTGCTGCGTGGTGTTAACCGTGACGAAATTCAGCGTGGACAAGTTCTTGCTAAACCTGGAACAGTTCACCCACACACTCACTTCAAAGCTCAAGTATACGTATTAACAAAAGAAGAAGGCGGACGTCACACTCCTTTCGTTTCTAACTACCGTCCTCAGTTCTATTTCCGTACAACTGACGTTACTGGTGTAATCACTCTTCCAGAAGGAACTGAAATGGTTATGCCTGGTGACAACGTTGAAATGGAAGTTCAACTGATCGCTCCTATCGCTGTAGAACAAGGTACTAAATTTACTATCCGTGAAGGTGGCCGTACAGTAGGTGCTGGTAACGTTACTGAAATCATTGAGTAATTGAAACCCAATAACAATTAAGAGATCTTCGGATCTCTTTTTTCTTTATGAATATAAACGAAAAGGCAGCACACAGCTGCCTTATTTGTACATTAATTATAGAAATTCATCATATTCGTATCACTGAAGGATTTTGATAATTTGGCAGAAATTAAAGTATTATTAATATTATTACGAACTAATTCAAGCGGATAACAATTACTGTCACTGACGCACACCTGCTTAATAATCTCGGCTAGCTCGTCCGCTGCCATAATACCATCTAGTTTCATATAGTCTAAATTCACTTTGTGTATCCGATATTGACCATCTTCATAATCATCAAGGAAGCAGCCATAATCTCTATTCTTTTGACTATAAAGATAAACAAACCACCGATCTTGAAACGGCTCGTAAAATACCTGCCCCTGAGGATAAAGAAACGTTACATGCACATGCGGCATAACAGATACGGACTCATATTTTGATTTCTGTATAGTACCATTTTGTCCTGTTTCAATTATATGAATATCTTTTTTAGATAGCTGCATGCATTTCTTAATTTCACTATCACGATGCAGACGCTCCTTTGAAGCATAGTCAATATAATAGACTTGTTTATTACACGCGATTGTCTGCAGAATGCTCCAATTAATAAGCTCAGCTTTTGTTAACAGTGGGTAGACATAAAAGTATGGTGTCTTGTACTTGTAGATGTAATACATTTTATCATTTGCCATGATCACCGAGCCAATGCCAATTTCAATAGACTTTTCTTTGCTATTACTTTTCTTGATTCGATCATAATCATCTTTCTCCAATGTATAGTAATAATCTTTAATGCAGTCGAACGGAATGATGACTTCGCGGCTTAGATTAACATAAGAGGACTTTCTAAGCCTATATTTCTTATGATCAATTTCAGCCTGCTGATAAACACTGCAGCCCAAATGCGGTTTGGATGAACAAGCATAACCCTTTACTTGATCTGCTTCAACAGCACTGATAACATAAGGCCTGATACGATGCCCGGGTTCCACATTCATAAGTTTCTGTTCGCTTAATGGCATTTTACACCAATAAACATCCCCAGGCCGAATTTCCTGATCAACCGTCTCCTGATCACACCATTCAATGATTTGATAACATTTCGTAATTAACCATTTCTGTAAATATTTCAGCCGATGCTTCAAGTTGATCACCACCTTCCTCCAAACCAGCAATAATATATTTATCAATCACATAAAGGACTTTAACATACTGCTTTTCTGCTATCAAATCGTAAATTCTGCCAGCACTGTATGTTCCTCGGGCAACGGTATGAATGCTGTTAGCCACATGTCCTAACACAACTCCGGTATCATTCATGACACAAATTGCTTCATCATCAAACGCATTATCAGTATCTTTCATTAATCTCAGCCGCTGGCCTACACAAAATGCTTCCGGGCCAAAATAATAATTACAGCCTGCTATTGTTAATGCTCTCATCATTATCACCTCTTGTTATCCATATTATAAAACAATTGCTGTACCATATTTCGCCCAGCCATCATTTGTGTTAAGATAAAAGAGGGGATATAAAATATGAATGAAAGCCGCGTATTTGCCTTAAAAATTCTAGCCATATTACAAAAATATTCTGATGAAGATCATGTATTAAGCAATCAGCAAATTCAAGATCTGCTGTTGGCTAATTATGATATCAAAATGGATCGTAAAACCTTGAATACTTATTTAAATATTATTAATGATGAAGGCATTGCAGACATCAGCATGTATCAGGATAATCGCAAGGGCTATTATTTAATCAGCCGATTATTTGAGAAAAGTGAGGTTCAGCTGCTTTGCCAAAGTATTTATTCATCGCACTTTTTATCGGCCTCTTTAAGTGATAAATTAATCAGCAAGCTATTATCAACGCAAAGCAAATATGTTGAGAAAACCTTTAATGAGACAATGGCACAGAAAAATAAGGCTTGGAAATCAGAGAATAAACAATTTTTTCATACCATTGATATTTTGCTTGAAGCGATAGAGAAAAAATGTACCGTAACTTTTAATTATGCTCATTATGATATCCATAAACAGCTGATATTTAATAAAGAGCAGCGATATAAAATTCATCCTTATTATCTCGTTCAAAGCAATAATAATCTTTATTTATTATGCCGGACTAAAAACTATCAGGATATTAATGCTTATCGAATCGATAAAATATTGAATATCGAACTCACTGACGAGAAAGCTCGGCCACTGGAATATGGCTTTGACTTGCATAAGCATGTCAAACAGCGGATGTATATGTATGCGGATAAACCGGTAATGATAACATTGCGTTTTCATTCAATGATTCTTGATGATATTATCGATATGTTTGGCAAGGAAATCATTATTCAGCCGGATCGAGAACAGAAAGATTTATTGATTACCAGAGTATGTTCATCAAAAAAGGGCATGTTGTATTTTGCCTTACAGTATCTGAATAACTGTGAAATTTTAGAACCACAGGAATTGCGTGATGAATTAATTGAATGTCTTCATCAAGGCATTGATAAATACCAAAAGCAATAATCTCTAATTCTATTAAATGCATTCATCCGATCAACACCGCAAAGTTTGTAAGCTTGCATGTAACTTTAAGATATACTATAATATGAATAGGCAGCGGCTTTGAAAGCCTTGTTAATCAAGAAGGGAGTTGCTTTAAATGAAAAAAATAACCGATTGATCAGTGTTTTATTATCTGCGATCCTTCTTCTAGCTGGCTGCAGCAACATTGAAAAAGGACGTGACGCTATTATCGGCGCGGATGTTAATAAAGTAGGTATTATTCATGTTACTAACGATGAGATGGTTCAATGGACAGTAAGCGGAGATGAAATTGACGCACTGAGAGAGTGGGCTTCAGGTTTAAAATTCTTACCGCATGAATTTGAAAAGGGTAAGACGCCTTATGATACGAATACCGATGTTGAATCTTATGAATTCTATCTTACAAAAGGTGATTACCGCAATATCTCATATGCCATTATCGATGAAAAAACCAGCTATATTTTCTATGCAGATAAATGGTATACAGTCACAAATCCATCAATACCGCCATTACAAGAGCCTGCGGAATTAACCCTTGATAAGGTTATAGAGCTGGCAGGTAAAGGAGAAGAACTGACTTGGAGTGATTTTGAACAATATAAGAGCAAAGAAATAGGTTCAGGTTTATATATTCTGCTCTATAATATTGATGAAAACTACTATTTACTGGTAGGTGGAACCCCTGATAAAAAGCCGATGTATATCCGTTTGGTATCGGCACAGGATGAAACGAAGTACATTGACATCAGAACTGAATCAATCAGTGATTTTATAAATAAATAAGATGCTATTGCTGTCTCATTACGGGACAGCTTTTTATTTGCTAAAAGAAAAACGGCTTATCGCCGTTATAAGTTCGGTATATCTGAAATATTATTTCTTTAAATGCTCATTATATGCCGTGGCAGCTGCAATCCTTCCGAAACAGACTGTATCCGGTATCGATAATGAGCCAAGCCGATTGGCACCATGAATGCCGCCGGTTACTTCACCCGCTGCGTACAGGTTAGGAATTATGTTGCCATTAGTATCAATTACATGAGCATTCTCATCAATCTGCACACCGCCCATGGTATGATGAACCGAGACAATGCATGCAAACATCAAATACGGTCCGTCACCAATCGGTATCAAGTCGGTGCGGTTAAAGTCTGTATCAACACCCTGTGCAGCCATTTCATTATAGTGCTCAATCGTAGCTGCCAAGGTTTCATACGGGATATCGAAGAATTCAGCGCATTCCTTTAAACTGCCCTTAATCAAAACTCCCTGATCAAGACAGCGGGCAATTTCAGAAGCGTAATCTTCTTCCAGATTCATTGACTTAGCCACTTGATCATCAATGATTTCATAAATCATAGCGTCTTTTTGTTCAATGGCTGCCCGAGAGATGATTTCACGGGTTTCCTTCTCATCAACAAAACGCTCACCATCTTTATTTACCAGCAAGGCATTGCCAATTAAACGCGCATAATCAACGAAGTAATAATTGCCGGTGGCTGGATTATTGATCGGATACAGCTGAATCGCATCCATATCAATCAGATTAGCACCCGCCGCCTGTGCCATAAGAATGCCATCACCGACGATTGCCGGTGAATTTGTCGTAGGAATCGAGGCATCTAAGGTTGGCCATTGGGTATTGTACTGCTGACGCATTTCCACGTTGGCAGAGAAACCGCCGGTTGCCAGTATAATGCCGCTGTCACCATAGAAATGCAGACTGTTGCCGTCACTGACAGCTTTTATGCCAATCGCTTGGCCATTCTCCATAATGATCTCAACCGCTTTGGTATTGTAGATTACTTCAACACCTAATTCCTCGGCTTTTTGTGCCAAAGTATTTACATAAGCAGGGCCATCACCAACCGGCCACAAGGTTCTGGCAACCCGATGACCGCCGTACCATGATTGCTCATCCTTGTATTGCACACCAATTTCATCACGCAACCAATAAGCATTTTCTAATACATGATCAGCCAGTGTACGCACCAATGTTTCATTGCTTCGGCCCTGACCGGATATTAAAATATCCTCAATAAATGCTTCCTTGCTGTCAATGATTCCTTCACTTTCCTGAACCCAGTTGTTGTAACAGGCATATTCGCCGCCGGACATGCGGGTATTGCCGCCATTGAAAGCCATCTTTTCAATAATCGTTACTTTCTCAAATCCCAGCTGCTTCGCTTGAATTGCCGCCACAAAGCCGGCCCCGCCGCTGCCGACGATTACCAAATCAGAATGCTGTTCAATGATTTTCTGCTGCTGCTCCTGCATGTTGGCATTCATCAGATCCTCCTGCGTGATACCAGCCTGCGTCAGCGCGTCCTTGACAGCATCTATGAACCCTTGACTAGTCAGTGTAGCACCGGTGATCGTATCGACATCAATGCTGTTTTTAGATATAATCTCATCCGCCAGCTGAATCATTTTGCCGGAGAAACCCGGCACTTCACTATGCTTCACCAATTCAATATGCTCGATTTTATCATCCTTAATAACCACGTCAACAATAATCTTACCTTGTTTGCCAAACCCTTCACCCTGAAAGGTATCCGTATTATTGATACTTTGCGGCGCGCAAGCACTAAGCATCAGCAGCAGTGCCAAGAGAATTTTCTTCATAGATTTTCCTCCCTTGTGCTGTTGGGTGTACGGCCGCGTATTTTTTTATACACTCTTGAGAAATAAAGCGGATCAGTAAAACCGCACATCAGCGCAATCTGTTTAATCGCTGCGTTCTTTTGATTTTTCAAATAGGCATCAGCAAGATCAATCCGCTGATTTGTAATATACTCATTCAGCGACTGATTTGTTGCCTGCTTAATCAATTTACTGATGCTTGAACGTGACAGACCAAAACTATTCTGTAAGCTGTCATAATCAAGGGTCGGATCATCTAAATGATTTTGAATATAGGCTAGAAGATCCGCGGAATCATTAGGCTGATATTGTTTCAGCAAATTGTGCTCCAAGAGACGTTTCTGATAATTATCAATTGCCTGCGCGCAGACTTCAGCTAATTCATCATCATCGACAGGCTTTAAAAGATAGAAATCAACCTTTTGTCTGATCGCCTCTTTCGCAAATTGAAAATCATCATAACCGGATATGATAATGATTGAACACATATGCTGAAGCTCACGGATTTTTTTAATGACTTCAAGACCATTCATGCCAGGCATATTAATATCCATAAACAGCAATTCCGGATGATACTTCTGCACAGCTTCTAAAGCAACTTCACCATTATCCACAAGGGCAATTACCTGAATATCCAGATTTAAAGATTCGACCTGCCGTTTTAATCCATAACGGATATTTTCTTCATCATCAACGATCATCGTTCTTATCATAGTCAAACTCCTTTATCAATAAAGTAATCTTGCATCCTTCACCCTTAATGCTGTCAATCAAAATATCATTTTCCTGATTCATCATTTTTAACCGGGTATAAACATTATGCAGCCCAAAATGCTTTGAGGTATCCGAGGAATGCAGATAATCAAGCAGCTCCTTCACTTCCTGCTCATCCATGCCGCAGCCATTATCTTCAACACTCAGCATTAAACATTCATTTTCAATCATGGCTCTGACGATAATTTTACCCATATGCGTATTTGGCTGAGTACAAGCATGGATACTGTTTTCAACCAATGGCTGAAGCAATATTTTCACAACCTGAATTGTTTCGAGTTCCTTTGGACAATAAATCTCATAATCCAGATTCTTAAAGCGGATCTTCTGCATATCAAGATAAGCCTTCGTATGCTTAAACTCCTGTTTCAGAGAAATAACCTGCTGACCGCTTGCCAAGAAGGTACGGAAATAAGTTGAAAGAGCGGTAATTGTTTTAGCGACATCCTCAGCGCCATGCTGTTTGGCAAGCCATTTCAGATTATCCAAGGTATTGTAGAGGAAATGCGGTTTAATCTGTGCCTGCATGATTTCCATTTCCGCTCTTTGTTTCTGATTGCGCTCTTCAACAATCTGATCAATCAGCTCACTCATTTTAGAAATCATTTTATTAAAGCTCATCGATAAGTCATGAATTTCATCACGGGCATTGCCTTCATCAACATAACTTTCCAGCTTTCCGTTTTCCACAAGCTTCATAGCATTCTGAAGATTCTTGATGGGTGTCAGCACCGACGTTACCAGCATTTTCCCAAGGATAAAAATAACCGCTAAAAGGAAGAGCAGTAAAATCCACAGACCGGTCATCAGCTGATTACTTGACTGCATCAATTCTTCATTAGATACAACTGTGGCAAAGATCCATTCCGGATAATTTTCAATTGGTGAGACAAATAACGTTGCTGCTTTGCCATTAATATCGGTGACAGGAAATTGATTACTGCTTGTTATCGCCATGATATCGATGGCATGCAGAGTTTCTTCATCAATCGTATGTGAATAGAAATATTGCGCGTTGGTAGTTATTAAATCATAATCACGGCTCATGATAAAGCTTTTGCCATTATAAACCTGCATCGTATTAACAATTTCATTTAAGCGTACAGAAGGAATTGCGGCAACAATCAGCGCCTCTTTTTGATTCGTAATGGATTTAATCGGATAATAGAAAAGCAGTACCTCACGATTGTTGTCATTCAGCTTAGGCTTAGAGATGATGAATTCAGAATCATCCCGATAAGCTTTTTGATAGTCCTGATTATCCATCAGATTTTCAATCGCATCACTGTTAATCCAACAGAACCCATTCTTTCCAATATAAGAAAAGGTTTCCATCACTTCACCATTATTGGTATAAGAATTAGTAAAGCGTTCGATCTGCGGTTCAATGCCGCGTACATCCATTGAAGAAAAGGCAGGAATAGTAGATATTGTGCGATATTCAGCAGAGATTCGCTTGATCCACATGCTGACCTCCTGTGCCTTACTGTCAACGATCTGGGAAACCGTAAATGTATTGTTGGCAATATCTTTGGGCCGGTAAACTGCTTCGATGTAGAAAAACAGTGAACTGAATACAATCAGGACACTGATTAAAAAATAAAGCTGTATTTTAGTTTTGATGCCAAGGTTTTTCATAACTCTATTTTATCATCATTTTAAGCATTATGTTCAATAATCCATTGAGTTGAGCCATTTATCCATATTCAATTGTGACGGATTTCACTATAATTGGGTTATCAGGAGGTAGGAGTAAATGAAGAAAATCGCAAGTTTATTATTAGCCGGTTTGCTGATTGTTAGCGGCTGTGCTAAAACAGATCAAGGCTCACAGCTTTATACAGCAGGAACTTATGAGGTTGTAACCCAAGGCTTTGGCGGTGATATGAAGGTTGCAGTGACTGTCAGTGCTGATAAAATCGAAAAGGTTGAGGTACTGGAACATGGGGAAACACAGGGTATCGGTACGAATGCTATTGAACAGCTGCCAGCAATTATCGTAGAAAAACAAAGTGCTGAAGTTGATACGGTAGCCGGCTGTACGGTATCAAGCAAGGCATTGTTATCTGCCGTGCAGGAGGCTTTAAATCAAGCAATGGGTAAAGATGCTTCTGCTAATGTGGCGGCCGATGGTGAATATGCCGTTGAGGTAAATGGTTTCCACGGCCCTATGCAGGTAAGCGTGGTTATTAAGGATGGTAAAATTACGGCAGTGAATGTCGGCAATAATGTTGAAACTGTAGGTATAGGTTCTAAAGCAATTGATGCAATGCCGCAGCGAATCATTGATGCTCAGTCAGTGAACGTTGATGTATTAACGGGTGCCAGTATTACATCAAGAGCAATTCTCTCTGGTGTAAGTGATGCGCTGACACAGGCGGGTGCTGATTTATCTGTATATTCTAAAGCGGTGGAAGTGGTGAAGAGTGAGGATAAGGAAATCAGCGCGGAAATCGTTATTATCGGTGCTGGCGGTGCTGGTCTTACTGCAGCTATCGAAGCATTAGAAAATGGTGCATCTTCCGTAGCATTAATTGAAAAGATGGATATTACCGGCGGCAACACGCGTCTGTCAGGCGGTGAATATGCAGCTCCGAATAACTGGCTGCAGGCTGGTGAAGGTATCGAAGACAGTAAGGAACAGTATTTTAATGATATTTATGAAGGCGGTTATGAACGCGGCAATAAGGAATTGATTCAGGTTATTGTTGATAACGCGCTGGAAAGTGCAGAATGGCTGAAGGATGATGTAGGGGTTGTATATCGTGACAAGATGTCATGGTATGGCGGTCACAAAGTAGCCCGTACATTATGGCCGGTTGGTGACGGACCTGTTTATGTTGATACTTTAGAAGAAAAAGCTCGTTCATTAGGTGCGGAAATTTATTTCACAACAACTGCTAATGAATTGATCCAAGATGAAAATGGCCGTGTAACCGGTGTTGTCGCTACTTATAAAGATGGTGCAACTTATACATTTAAGGCTGATAAGGGTGTTATTATGACAACCGGTGGTTTCTCAGCCAATATAGAAATGCGTGAAGCAGTTAATACTATGTGGCCAAGTCTTGATGCCAATGTACCTAATACGAATTCACCTGCCATTACTGGTGACGGTATCGTTATGGCTCAGGCAATCGGTGCAGATGTTGTAGATATGGATGCGATTCAGCTGTATCCGGTAAACAATCCAGCGACTGGCAATTACTACTATATCGATTATGCCCGTTTAAATTCAACAGCACTGTTAGTTAACAAAGAAGGCAAACGTTTCGTAAATGAAAAGGGTACTCGTGATGTTATTTCATTAGCAACTCTGGAACAGACAGATAAGATGGTTTATGAAATTATTGATGCGGCTGTAGTTGCTGAACAAAGGCTGTATGAAGATTATCAGGCTGAAATCGATAAGTGTCTGAAAGACGGTGTATTGGCAATCGGTACATTAGAAGAAGTCTGCGAGCATTTTGGTGTGCCTGTGGAAGAGGTTAAGGCTACAATCGCTCATTACAATGAAATGGTTGATGCGGGCACGGATGAAGATTTCGGACGTACTGATAACTTCAATAAGATTGGTGACGGACCTTACTTCATGTTCTCTTCTGTTGTCTCTGTTCACCATACAATGGGCGGTGTAAAAATTGATGCGGATGCCCGTGTTCTTGACAAAGACGGCAATCCAATTGAAGGTCTGTATGCGGCTGGTGAAGTTACCGGCGGTATCCATGGCGGTAACCGTTTAGGTTCAGTAGCTGTTTGTGACACTGTTGTATTCGGCCGTGTCGCAGCTCAAAGCGCATTAGCTCAGAAATAATTAAGAGTGGCTCAATGCCATCGTATTAAAATATTATGAGTTCTGTCAATGATAAGGCAGGACTCTTTTTTTTGTTATGAGAAAGCTGTGAAAAGTTTAAAGGAAAATGGAACCTGGCTTAGAATTTAATCAGGATCACGGGAGTTAATAGCCGTCTCATTATGTAGATAAATTAATATTGATAATATCTCTGCCATGATTGCATAAAAAACTGGTAATTATATTTTGTATAGGCTATAATACAACAAAAGGGAGTAGCTTGTATCTGATAAGGATAGGGTAATCATCGTCATCACGTTGGCAGAACCAACCGGTGTTACACATTGAAGCAAGACTTTTACCGAAGGGTGTAGAAGTCTTTTTCTATGCCGTTATAACAGGAGGAACACTATGATTTCGGTTTTGTATCTAGTTCTTGGTTTTGTTTTATTAGTAAAAGGCGCTGATTTCTTTGTTGATGGCAGCAGTGCGATTGCGAAAAGGCTGGGGATTCCAAGCCTGATTATCGGTCTTACCATTGTAGCCTTTGGTACCAGCGCGCCTGAGGCAGCGGTTAGTATTACAGCTAGTTTGACAGGTCAGAATGAGATCGCGGTAGGCAATGTAATCGGCTCTAATATTTTTAATTTATTATTTATCGTAGGCTTATGCGCAATGATCCGCCCATTGTCGGTGCATAAGTCAATCTTAAACCGTGATTTTCCATTGTCGATACTAGGGGCTGGGGTGTTGGTAATCTGCGGTTTAGATGTATTTTTTAATGAAGGCAGTGTGAATGTTGTCTCACGGGTTGAGGGACTTTTGCTTTTATGTTTCTTTATTGTTTTTATATATGCGACAAGCATGGCTGCGCTGAGTGATAAGCAGGCAGCTGAAACCGGCACCGATGTTTTATCATGGCCCAAGAGCTTTCTTTACCTTGGCAGTGGACTGATTGGTGTTGTTGCCGGCGGTCAGCTCGTTGTGAGCGGTGCCAGTGACCTGGCGTTAATGCTTGGATTAGGAAAGGATTTGATTGCCTTGACGATTGTGGCAATCGGTACATCACTGCCGGAACTGGTAACCTCGTTTGTAGCGACACGCAAAGGGGAAAGTGATATTGCGATGGGAAATGTCATCGGTTCTAATGTATTCAATATATTCTTTATCTTGGGAATGTCCGCAACTGTGGCACCGCTGACGATTACCAATAATACATTCATTGATCTTGGCGTACTGATTGCCGGCAGTATTATTGCCTTTATCTTTTCAAGAAAAGGTACAATTAATAAAAATTCAGGAATTGTGATGTTGTTAATGTATGCTGCATATACGGCATATCTGATAATGCGGTAGATAATTGCTTGGTATAAGAGCTGTGACGGTTTATGTTACAGCTCTTATTGATTTAAAATGGTGACGGTGCAGCTTCATTGTATCTCGCTAACTAATTAATATAGATCAATATTTTCATGATTTTGGTTCATAAGCAAATTATTATGATGGAAAAGGTTGCATTCATTAATATAAGTAATATATAATAATACAGTCAAGACAGGGGTGCTGAAAAGCTGAGAGAGTCCCTTTGACCTGATCTAGTTAGTACTAGCGTAGGGAGTCAATTTCTTTTTTGATGTTCTTACGCCTCATGGAGGTGTTTTTTTATGGACAAAACTAGAAGTAATGTTTTAACAATGGTTTATGCTGCTATGTATATAGCGCTTGCCGTGGCACTGAATGCGTTTAATACAGCGATGCCGATCATTCAGATGCCTAATGGCGGTTCTTTAGAACTTTTGGTTATCGCACTGTTTATCGCATCGTATCATCTGGGCTGGCGGTGGGGAGCGGCAATATCAGCGCTCTCATGGGTTATCGGTGTTCTGTTTGGTCTGAACAATTATATGGTTTCAGTGCCGCAGGTGCTGCTTGATTATGTGGTACCTTTTGTGGCAATCGGTCTGGCATCCATCGTGCCGGCTATTCACATCGGAAATACAAAACTCTCAAATCTTTATACCGGTGTCTGCTTCGGCATGTTTTTAAAATATATTTCGCAAGTAATATCCGGTGTGTATTTCTGGTTTCCGGAAGGAAGCGCGGCAGGCTCATGGGCTGCCTGGGCCTATTCAGCGCCTTACAATTTCTGGTACAACCTGGTAACCTTCATTGCTGCAATTATCTTAGTGCCGATTTTGGTTAAACGTCTCAATAAGCTCAGCAGTATAACAATGAGCGGTGTAAAAGAATAACTTAGCATAAGAACTTCTTCGGGAGTTCTTTTTTATTTAACACAGCACTTGATTAAAATTTCACAATCATTATAATGGTAGGTAGAGAGAGCTGGGATTGAATGAAAAGGGGAGACAGCTTTTCTTAATAAACCAGTCAGTATGACGGAGAAATGGAGGATTTATGAAAAGATTATATCGGCGGTTGTCAGCATTGGCGGTATGCTTAATGATGACACTCGCATTATCGGCATGTTCGGGACCATCTTCATCAGCATCTATTTATAAAGATGGCACATATGCAGGCAGTGCCAAGGGGATGAATGGTGATGTTACGGTTGAAGTGAAAATAGCTTCTGATAAGATTGAGTCAGTAATTGTTACTGATCATAAGGAAACACCGGGAATTTCTGATCCAGCTATTGAAACAGTGCCTAATGCCATTGTGGAGAAGAATTCAACGGAAGTTGATATTGTTGCTGGGGCTACTTTTACTAGCGAAGCAATCATCAATGCTGTTGAGCAAGCGCTGGAAAAGGCAAGCGGCAAAACTGTTGATGAGAATAAGGAAGATGAAAAACAGACACTTACATTTACTGATCCGGATGTCATTGTTATCGGCGGCGGCTTTTCTGGTATGAATGCGGCTTTGGAAGCAAGCACAAATGGCGCTAAGGTAATGCTGATTGAAAAGAACTCAGATCTTGGCGGTTCAATACGATATGCCGGCGGTACGCTGAGCGGCGCTGGTACTAAAATGCAGGAAGCGGCAGGTATTGAAGATACTGAAGAGAATTTTATTGCCGATATTGAAAGAATGGGCGGCGGCATTAATGTGCCTGAATTGACAGCCAAGCATGTATCTAAGGCGGCTGCAGCTGTTGATTGGATGGATTCACTGGGGGCTGATTTTGGAGACCGTATACCGACACAGCCTGGTTCTTATGATGCATTTGGTATACCAAGAGAACATCGTGTAAGCGGTAAAGGTCAAGAGATGGTGGCTATCGTAAAGCCGCTGCTTGAAGAAAAAGTGAATGAAGGCGTATTAGAAATATTATTAAATACTGAAGTCAAAGATATTATTATTGAAGAGGGAGCTGTAACCGGCGTTATATTAACGGATGGAACTGAATATCGCAGCAAATCAGTGATTTTGGCAACTGGCGGTTATGGTCATAATGAAACGATGCTTCATGATTATAATTTTGAGAATGTTTTAACTGATGCACCTGAATTTGTAACAGGGGACGGCTATACATTTGCTTTAAAAGCGGGCGCTGTGTTAAACAATATGGATTATCTGCCAGCTTATGCCGGCGGTGTGCCGGTATCTGATACAGGTTTTGTACATTCAGTGACAGCCAATAATACCGGTTATCCTAATACGATCTGGGTGGATGCGGAAGGTCAGCGTCACATGAATGAATTTGAGAATTTAGACAGTCAGAAGAAGGCCTTCTGGGCAAGTGCGCCGCACAACATCGTATGGATGATTTTTGATCAGAAAGTAGTTGACAATCAAGAACCAATCTTAAAGAAGGATGAAAACTGGAAAATGTTTAATGAAGAATTAGCTAAGGGCGAGGTTGTATTTAAAGCTGATTCAGTTGAAGAGCTTGCCAAGCTGATCAATATGGATACAGCAGCGCTTCAGGCAACCATTGATGCTTATAATGAAGGTATTGAGACAGGTACTGATCCAATGGGCAGAACTGATGAGAGAACACCGATTGATTCGACGCTGTATGCAGTCAAGACAATTCCTTATGTTATGCTTACTAAGGGCGGTCCATTAATGAATACGAGTGCTCAAACATTAGATAAAGACGCTCAGCCGATTCCCGGCTTGTTCCAATGCGGTGAATTAACTGGTGGTGCTAATGTCGGCGGCGGCGCTAATATTGGCGGTTTGGCTAATACAAGCTGTATCGTTTGGGGTAAGATTGCCGGCATCAACGCGGCAAACTATGCTTTGAATGGAACGATTGTGGAAAAATAAGTATATAAATATAAAAAAATAAATTGAATTAGCTCATTCGAAAGGAAACAGTATTTCTGAACGGATGAGCTTTTTTTCAGAATATGCTGGCAGATTTGATGATAATAAATTTAAAATTTGGGTAAAATATATAAAATTCCTATATAAAAAGCTGTGAAATTAAATGTAACCGCTATCATTTTAGACTGTGCAGCAAAAAATTGGGGTAATTGAAAAAAAGCCGAATTTTATGGGATTTTTTTAAAAAAAGACTTGCAATACAGGGTTATTCTTTGCTATAATACCTCTGTTACCGCGTGGACATGCGAGGTTGCCGACACACTGAGAGACGTTGTCATGACCCAGTGAGCCGGGGGAATTCGCACCGAGCGGGTCTATCACAGATATAGACGAAAGGAGATTTATTTCATGGCAAAAAACAGCGTAAGAATTCGCTTAAAAGCTTACGAACACAGAATCTTAGATGCTAGCGCAGAAAAGATCGTTCAAGCTGCCCAGGCACACGGTGCCAAAAAGATCGTTGGACCAGTACCTCTTCCAACTGAAAAGCAAGTAGTAACTATCTTGCGTGCGGTACACAAATACAAAGATTCTCGTGAACAATTCGAAATTAGAACTCACAAACGTTTAATTGAGATTGTCGGACCTACAGCAGAAACAATCGATTCACTGAGTCGTCTTGAACTGCCGAGCGGTGTTGACATCGAGATTAAACTGTAATGATGGAGGTGAACATCATGAAAGGAATTTTAGGACGTAAAGTCGGGATGACACAAGTCTTCACTGAAGATGGTGTATTAATCCCTGTAACTGTAGTAGAAGCTACACCAAATATTGTTTTACAAAAGAAAACAGTTGAAAATGATGGCTATGTTGCTGTTCAGCTTGGTTTAGAAGACATCAAAGAAAGACGTGCTACTAAAGCTGCTCTCGGACATGTTGCGAAAGTGAACACAGCACCTAAGCGTTTCATCAGAGAAATTCGCTCAGAAGAAATGATGAGCTATGAATTAGGCAGTGAAGTTAAAGTTGACTTATTTGCCGCTGGCGAAGTAGTTGATGTTATCGGAACTAGCAAGGGTCACGGATTTACTGGTGCGGTAAAACGTCACAATCAGAAAATCGGTCCTAAGACACACGGTTCTGGTCATCACAGAGGCATGGGTTCAGCTGCAACTACTGGTCTTGGTACTAACAAGATCGACCCTGGTTTCACAATGCCTGGTCATTATGGAACAGATCGTACAACTAACCAAAATCTTGAAATCATCAAGGTTGATGCTGAAAAGAATTACATCCTGATCAAGGGTAACGTTCCTGGTCCTAAGAAGGGTCTGGTTATTATCCAATCTGCAAAATGCAGCAAGGGTGATAAAACAGCTAAGGTGTTAGTTGACTACACTAAAACTGAGGAGGAATAAAAAATGCCTAATATCGTTGTATTAAATCAGGAAGGTAAAGAACTTCGCGAAATTAACCTTAATCCTGAAGTGTTTGGCATTGAGCCAAATCAGCAAGTAATCTTTGATGCCATTGTTATGCAGCGCGCATCAATGAGACAAGGTACTCACGACGTTAAAAACCGCAGAGAAGTTCGCGGCGGCGGTCGTAAGCCTTACAGACAAAAAGGAACCGGTAATGCTCGTCAGGGTTCTACAAGAGCTCCGCAGTTCCGCAAGGGTGGTATCGTATTCGGTCCTACACCTCGCAGCTATGCTTACAAATTAAACAAAAAAGTTCGTCGTCTTGCTCTTAAATCAGTATTATCTGAAAAAGTGGCAAGCAATGATATGATCGTTGTTGATGAATTGAAATTTGCTGCTCCTAAGACAAAAGATTTCATCAAGACAATCGATGCAATCGGCGCAGCTAAGAAAACATTGTTTGTTGTTTCAAGTGAAGAAGATTTCGAAAATGCTTATCTGTCAGTTCGCAACATCCCTACAATGATGATGCTGACATCTGATGGTATCAATGTTTATGACATTGTAAATGCTAACAAGATCGTGTTCACTGAAGCAGCAGTGAAATGCGTTGAGGAGGTATTAGGATAATGAATAACTACAGAGATATTATTATCTGTCCAATCATCACTGAGAAATCAATGAAATTGATGGAAGAAGATAACAAGGTTACATTCGAAGTTGCTAAGGGCGTAAACAGAACTCAGGTTCGTCAGGCTGTTGAAAAAATCTTCGGTGTTAATGTTGAAAAAGTTAACATGGTTAACACAAAGCCAAAAGCTAAACGTGTTGGTAAATACACTGGCACAACAAGTCCTGTACATAAGGCAATCGTTAAAATTGCTGCTGGACAAGACATCAACTTATTCGGCGAATAGTCGAAACAGGGAAGAGTCACGCTATTTCCCTTTAAAATGCGTAAGGAGGAAATTAATCCATGGCGATTAAGAAATATAAGCCAACGACCCCGGGTCGTCGTAATATGTCAACACTGACATTTGACGAAATTACAACGAACAGTCCTGAACGCTCACTGCTTGCTCCTTTAGGAAGCAAAGGTGGCCGTAACAATAACGGACGTATCACTACTCGTCACCAAGGTGGAGGCCATAAGCGCCAATACCGTATTATCGATTTCAAGAGAAACAAAGATGGTATCCCTGCTAAGGTTGCTACTATCGAATACGATCCAAACAGATCAGCAAACATCGCATTGTTAAACTATGCAGATGGTGAAAAACGTTATATCCTGGCTCCAAAGGGATTAACGGTCGGCACAACACTGCTTTCTGGTGAAACAGCTGATATCAAGGTTGGTAACTGCTTGGAAATGCGTCACATGCCTGAAGGTACATTCATTCACAACGTTGAATTGAAACCTGGCAAGGGCGGTCAGCTGGCTCGTTCAGCTGGTGTTTCAGCTCAGATTCTTGGTATCGAAGATAAATATGTAACAGTACGTCTTGCCTCTGGCGAAGTACGTAAAATCTTAGCTAACTGCCGTGCTACTATCGGACAAGTTGGTAACGAAGACCACAGCCTGGTAAATCTGGGTAAAGCAGGTCGCTCACGCTGGTTAGGTATCAGACCTACGGTTCGTGGTTCAGTTATGAACCCTAACGATCACCCTCACGGTGGTGGTGAAGGCCGTACACCAGTTGGACGTAAGTCACCAATGACGCCATGGGGTAAAAAAGCTATGGGTGTTAAAACTCGTAAGAGCAAAAAAGCTTCGACTAAACTGATCGTTCGTCGTCGCAATGGCAAGTAAGCGAAAGGAGGAAATTAAAAAATGAGTCGTAGTTTGAAAAAAGGACCTTTCTGTGATGAACACTTAATGAAGAAAGTGGAAAAACTGAATGAGTCTGGTAAAAAAGAAGTAATTAAAACTTGGTCACGTCGTTCTACAATCTTCCCTCAATTCGTTGAACACACATTTGCCGTTTACAATGGTAAAGAACATCTTCCAGTTTATGTTACAGAAGATATGGTTGGTCACAAATTAGGTGAATTCGTGCCAACTCGCAAATACTCAGGCCATGGAGCCGATGATAAGAAAGCTAAGAGATAGGAGGAAGTAAATGATGGAAGTTAAAGCAACTGCAAAAACATTACGCATCCCACCTAGAAAAGCTCGTCTTGTACTTGATCTGGTTCGTGGTAAGGATGTTGAAGAAGCGAAAGCAATTTTGAAATATACATCAAATTTTGCTGCCGATGCATCATTAAAAGTATTAAATTCAGCGATTGCCAATGCTGTTAACAACAATGGCATGGATGAAGAAAACCTGTATGTAAAAGCTTGTTACGCAAACGAAGGTATCGTATTGAAAAGATTCATGCCGCGTGCAAAAGGCAGCGCAAGCGCAATTCATAAGCGCACTAGCCACATCACATTTGTGGTTAGTGAACGTGATTAAGGAGGTAGCTCATGGGACAAAAAGTTAGTCCAATCGGATTACGTGTCGGTGTCATTCGTGATTGGGAATCAAGATGGTATGCAGACAAAGATTATGCCGATTTATTACTGGAAGACGTTAAGATTCGTGAATTCTTATTCAAAGAGTTAAAAGCTGCTTCCGTATCAAGAATTGAAATCGAACGTTCAAAGAACCGCGTTGAAGTAATCATTCGTTCAGCTCGTCCAGGTGTTATCATCGGTACAAATGGCGAAGCTGTTGAAGTGATCAAGAAAAAACTGGTTAAATTAACAAATGGTAAGAACGTATTCATCAAGGTAGTTGAAATTGCTAACCCTGATTTAGACGCTCGTATCGTTGCAAGAAGCATTGCCGATCAGCTGGAACAGCGTGCATCATTCAGAACTGCTCAGAAAAGAGCTATTCAAAAGACGATGCGTTCTGGTGCTAAGGGTATCAAAACTTCAGTATCCGGCCGTTTAGGCGGAGCTGATATCGCTCGTTCAGAAGGTTATTCTGAAGGGGTTGTACCTCTTCACACATTACGTGCTGATATCGATTATGCACATGAAGAAGCATCTACTACTTATGGCCGCTTAGGTGTTAAAGTTTGGATCTGCCGCGGTGAAGTTCTGCCTGGACAAATGGTTCAGGAACCAGAAGCACCAAAACAGCCTGCTAATGATAGACGTCGCCGCAACAACAACCGTCGTCCGAATAACGGGGATCGTCGTCCTAACAACAATAACGCTAAGGCAGCTCCAGTTAAGGAAGCTGAAACAGCAGCTCCGGCAGTTGAAGGAGGAAAATAATCTATGTTAATGCCTAATAGAACTAAATATAGAAGACCTCACCGTTTGAGTTACGAAGGTAAGTCAAAAGCTGGCCGTGCTGTTGCATTCGGTGAATTCGGTCTTGTTGCTGATTCTGGTAACTACGTAAGTAACCGTCAGATTGAAGCAGCACGTATTGCGATGACACGTTATATGAAACGTGGCGGACAAGTTTGGATCAAAATTTTCCCACACATGGCAATCACAAGAAAACCATTGGAAGTACGTATGGGATCTGGTAAAGGTGCACCTGAAGGATGGGTAGCAGTAGTTAAACCTGGTCGTGTTATGTTTGAAATCGGCGGCGTTGACGAAGCAACTGCTCGTGAAGCGTTCCGTCTTGCTTCTCACAAACTTCCAGTTAAATGTAAATTTGTACGTAAGGGCGAGGAGGAGTAACACATGACAGTCAAGGAAATCAGAGAAAAAAGCAATGCTGAATTGCTGAATGATATCGAAACGCTTAAAGCTGAACTCTTTAACCTTCGTTTCCAACAAGCAACTGGACAATTAACAAATCCTGCAAGAATGAGAGAAATTAAGAAATCTATTGCTCGTATTAAAACAGTGATGACTGAGCGCGAGCTTAGTAATCAAGATTAGGAGGATCGAAGAGAATGGAAGAAAGATCTAACCGTAAAGTTTATCGTGGAACTGTTGTTTCCGATAAAATGGATAAGACAATTACAATCATTGTTGAAACTAAAAAAACACACCCTTTATATGGTAAACGTGTTAAATATTCTAAGAAATTCAAGGCTCATGATGAGAACAACGAAGCTAGAATCGGTGATAGAGTTGAAATTATGGAAACTCGTCCATTGTCAGCAACTAAACGTTTCCGCTTAGTTAAAGTCATCGATAAAGCCGAAGTTCTTTAGTCGCTAGGAGGTAACGTTCATGATTCAAAATGAAAGTAGATTACGAGTAGCTGACAACACGGGAGCTAAAGAAGTATTAGTTATTCGTGGACTAGGTGGAAGTAAAAGAAAATTCAGCAACATTGGTGATGTTGTTGTATGTGCAGTAAAACAGGCTGCTACTGGCGGAACTGTTAAAAAAGGTGATGTTGTTAAAGGTGTAATCGTACGTACTCGCCGCGGTATCCGCCGTGAGAATGGTACTTATATCAAATTTGATGACAACGCTGTTGTACTTATCAAGGATGATAAGACACCACGTGGTACACGTATTTTCGGACCAGTGGCAAGAGAGCTGCGTGACAAGGATTACATGAAAATTGTATCTTTGGCACCAGAAGTATTATAGGAGGTGCCCTTGTGAAGATCAAAAAAGGTGATAAGGTTCAAGTTATTACAGGTGCTTACAAAGGCACAATCGCTGAAGTAACTAAAGTTCTTCCTAAAGAGAGCAAAGTCATCGTTGAAGGTGTTAACTTAGTTAAGAAACACATGAAACCGACTCAAGCTAATCCGGACGGCGGAATTGTTGAAATGGAAGCTCCAATTCATGTTTCAAATGTTATGCTGTATGACAGCAAAGCTAAAAAAGCAAGCAGAGTTGGCTTCAAAATTGCTGATGGCAAAAAAGTGCGCGTGTACAAAGCTACTGGCGCTGAAGTGAAATAGGGGGGAGCTAAGAGATGAACCGCCTACAGGAAAAATACAACAATACAGTTGTAGAAAACATGATGAAGAAATTCGGGTACAAATCTGTAATGGAAGTACCTGTTATTGATAAAGTAGTTATCAATATGGGATGCGGCGATGCTATCGCTAATCCTAAAACTTTAGAAGAAGCTGTTGCTGAACTGACTCAGATCACTGGTCAGAAGCCGGTAATCACTAAAGCTAAAAAGTCAATCGCAAACTTCAAACTTCGTGAAGGTATGCCGATCGGCTGTAAAGTTACATTGCGCAAAGACTACATGTATGATTTCTTAGATAAGCTGATGAACATTTCACTGCCTCGTGTAAGAGATTTCCGTGGTGTCAGCAAAACGGCTTTTGATGGTCGTGGTAACTATACATTAGGTGTTAAGGAACAAATCATTTTCCCAGAAATCAACTTTGATAAAGTAAATAAGGTTCGCGGGATGGATGTTGTTATCGTAACAACTGCAAAAACAAATGAAGAAGCTAAGGCGCTGCTTGAAGAATTAGGCATGCCTTTCCAGAAATAGGGAGGACAATAAGATATGGCAAAAAAAGCGATGGTACTCAAAGCAAATCGCCCTCAAAAGTTCTCAACTCGTGAATATACACGTTGCGAACGTTGCGGACGTCCTCACTCAGTTTTACGTAAATACAAACTCTGCCGTATTTGCTTCCGTGAGCTGGCTTACAAAGGTCAGATCCCTGGAGTGAAGAAGGCTAGTTGGTAAGAGATAGGAGGAATTGAGTCATGATGATGACAGATCCGATTGCTGATATGCTGACTAGAGTTCGTAACGCGCTTCAAGCCCGTCACGAATCAGTTGAGATTCCAGCAAGTAAAGAAAAGATTGAAATTGCTAAGATTTTGAAATCAGAAGGTTTCATTACTGATTATAAAGTTGAAGGCGATGTTAAAAAAGTATTAACAGTTACCCTGAAATATGGTGCTAACAACGAAAAAATCATTAGCGGATTAAAGAGAATTTCAAAACCAGGTTTACGTGTTTACGCAAAAGTAGATTCTATTCCTAGAGTATTGAATGGTCTTGGTATCGCTATTATCTCAACATCTCACGGTCTGATGACTGACAGAGAAGCTAGAGCTAAACACGTTGGCGGCGAAGTGCTGGCTTACGTTTGGTAATAAAGGAGAACATTTATGTCACGTATCGGTAATAAAACGATTACCATTCCTGCAGGCGTAGAGATTACGGTTGCTGAAGGGAATGAAGTGACTGTTAAAGGTCCTAAGGGAACTTTATCACGTCAATTTGCACCGTTCTTAACAATTTCTGTTGAAGATGGTGAATGCAAAGTTATCCGTCCGGATGACAATAAAACAACAAAACAACTTCACGGAACAACTCGTGCATTGCTGCACAACATGGTTGTTGGTGTATCTGAAGGATTCGAGAAGCGTCTTGAATTAGTTGGTATCGGTTTCCGTTCTGCTATTTCAGGTAACAAACTGCAATTAAACATCGGCTATTCTCATCAAGTAATCTTTGATTTAGTTGATGATGTTAAAGTTGAATGTGCTTCACCTACGGAAATTGTTGTATCAGGTATTGATAAACAAAAAGTCGGTGAATTTGCTGCTAATATCCGTGCTGCTAGAAAACCAGAACCTTACAAGGGCAAAGGTATTCGCTATAAGGGTGAATATGTTCGTCGTAAGGAAGGTAAGACAGCAGGTAAGAAATAGCGAGAAAGGAGCAATCGTAACATGCTTAAGAAAGTTTCAAGAAACGATGAACGTTTACGTCGTCATGCACGTGTTCGTACCAAAGTCAATGGTACTGCTGAATGCCCTCGCTTAAACGTATTCCGTTCAAACGCACATATCCATGTGCAGATTATTGATGATGTTGCAGGCAAAACTTTAGTTGCTGCCAGCAGTGTTGAATTGAAGTTAGAAAATGGCGGTAATGTTGCTGCTGCAGCGGCTGTTGGTACAGAAGTTGCAAAGCGCGCATTGGCTGCCGGTATTGAAAATGTAGTATTTGACCGTGGCGGATATATTTACCACGGACGTGTCAAGGCAGTGGCTGAAGCAGCCCGTGAAGCCGGACTGAAATTTTAAGGAGGTCATGCGAAAAATGGAACGCAAACCAAGAAGAGACCGCGAACGCGAAAAAGAATTTGAAGAACGCGTCGTTACGATCAATCGTGTTACCAAGGTTGTTAAAGGTGGACGCCGTTTCCGCTTTGCTGCTCTTGTCGTGATCGGTGATAAAAAGGGACGTGTAGGTTTCGGTACAGGTAAAGCTAATGAAGTACCTGATGCTATCAAAAAAGCCATTGAAGATGCTAAGAAGAATGTCTTCAATGTTGCTATCGTAAACGGAACAACTATTCCACATGAAATCGTTGGTAAATTCGGTGCCGGTGAAATCCTGCTCCGCCCGGCTTCAGAAGGTACTGGAGTTATCGCTGGCGGCGCTGTACGTGATGTACTGGAATTGGCTGGATTCAGCGATATCCTGTCTAAGTGCTTGGGGTCACGCACACCAGTTAACATGGTAAGTGCAACGATCAACGCTCTTCAGAATCTGAAGACAATCGAAGAAACTGCTCGTCTTCGTGATAAAAAGCCTCAGGAAATTCGTTAGAGGGAGGACAACACATGAAATTACATGAAATGAGTTATACAGAAGGAGCTAGACGCGAAAGAAAGAGAATCGGACGCGGACATGGTTCTGGACATGGTAAAACATCTGGTAAAGGTCAAAAGGGACAAAACGCTCGCAGCGGCGGTGGTGTTCGTTTAGGTTTTGAAGGTGGACAGACACCAATCATGAGACGTTTACCAAAACGTGGATTTACAAACTTCAATCGTAAAGTATTTGCAATCGTTAATGTTGAGAGCTTAAACGTTTTCGAAAACGATACAGTTGTAACTCCTGAATTATTGATTGAAACAGGTCTTGTAAGAAAAGAACTGGATGGAATTAAAATCTTGGGACAAGGCGAATTAGAGAAAAAATTAACTGTAAAGGCTAATAAATTTTCTGGGTCAGCTGTATCTACCATTGAACAAGCAGGCGGAAAAGTTGAGGTAATCTAAGATGTTTGCCACAGCAGTCAACATGTTCAAAAACAAGGATATTCGTAAGAGAATCCTGTTTACATGTGCCATGTTGTTTATCTTCCGTTTCGGAGCAAACATTCCGGTTCCTAATGTTGATACAGGGGCGCTGCTGGCTGGTACGGACAGTAATTCACTGTTGGCGATGATGAACTTGCTGGGTGGCGGACACTTTCAGCAATTCTCAATCTTTGCAATGGGTGTAGGACCTTATATCACAGGTTCTATCATCATCCAATTGCTGTCAATGGATGTGATTCCGGCTTTGACTGAATTGTCAAAGCAGGGACAGACTGGACGTAAGGTCATTGACCGTTACACAAGATACCTCGGTGTCGTACTGTGTTTCTTCCAGGCAGCTACAATGACGTATGCATTTGATAAAAATTATCATCTGCTGCTGAATAACAGTTTTGCATCTTATATCTTCGTTGCTATCGTTTTAACTGCCGGAACAATGTTCCTGCTTTGGATTGGTGACCAGATTTCAGCTAAGGGTATTGGTAATGGTGTATCAATGATCATCTTTGCCGGTATCGTTGCTAATCTGCCTGGTCAGTTTAAATCAACCTATGATACTTTAGTAACGGCTGAAACGGCAGGTGCCAACGGCATGCTGAGTTTCTTGCTGTATATTGTTGTGTATTTGGTAATTATCGTTCTTGTTGTTTTAATGACTGAAGCAACTAGAAGAATTCCTATCCAATATACTTCAAGTACAGTAATCAAGGGTAAAACCAATGAATTGACTTATCTGCCATTAAAGATCAACTCAGCCAGCGTTATCCCAGTAATCTTTGCTTCTTCAGTAATGATTGCACCGGTAACGATTGCTACCTTCATCACACAAAATGATTTCACGCGTGCGATGCAGAAGGTGCTGAGCTTCCAGACATGGACAGGTTTAGCCATCTATGTAGTCTTGATACTCTTATTTACTTTCTTCTACACGAATCTTCAGGTCGATCCTGAAAAGATTTCCGAGAATCTCGGTAAATCAGGTACATATATTCCAGGTGTAAGACCTGGTGCTGAAACAAAGAATTATGTCAGCAAGGTTTTAAACCGCATAACTGTACTTGGTTCAATTTCATTGGCATTTATCGCTGTGCTGCCATATGTGATCCCATTAGTTAATCCGGCGTTTGCAAATACAAATGTTGGTTTAGGCGGAACGGGTATCATCATCGTAGTCGGTGTTGCTCTTGAAACGGTGAAGTCATTGACCAGTCAGGCTACACAGAAAACATACCGTGGATTTATTGCTCGATAGAAGGTGAAGGAACATGAATTTATTGATTATGGGAGGACCTGGTGCCGGTAAGGGTACGATGTCTGAAAAAATCCTGAAGAAATACAATGTTCAGCATATTTCAACTGGAGATATCTTCAGAAATGAAATGGCGAATCAGACTGAATTAGGGATATTGGCAAAAAGCTATATCGATCAGGGACTGCTTGTACCGGATGATGTAACTAATCAAATGGTAAAGAGCTACCTTGAGAAAACTGATCTTGGCAATGGTTATCTGCTTGACGGATATCCGCGCACCATTGATCAGGCAAAGGCCTTTGACGAAATGACGAAGGGAACATCACTGGCGATCGGCAGAGTAATCTCGCTGAGTATCGCTTTTGAAGAACTTGCCGGCAGAGTTACAGGGCGCCGTATTTGTAAGAAATGCGGAGCAATCTATCACGTAAAATCACACCCGCCGAAAGTGGAGGGAATCTGTGATGTATGTGGAAGCGAATTGATTCAGCGCAAAGATGACACAGTTGAAAGCTTAACTGTACGATTAGATGAATACCGCCGTCAGACAGAACCGGTTATGCTGTATTATGGCAATCAGGGACTGCTGCGCAGCGTAAATGCTAATCAGGCCATCGAAGACGTATGGAAAGATACGCAAAAAGCTTTGGAGGACTAAATGATTACGACCAAATCACCAAGAGAAATCGAATATATGCGTGAGGCGGGAAGAATTGTCGGTTTGGCACATGCTGCGGCTGCCTCTTTCATTAAACCGGGTGTGACGACGAAAGAAGTCAATGCGGTTTGTGAAGAGGTCATCTTAAAGCATGGTGCTGCCCCTTCATTCAAGGGACTGTATGATTTTCCGGCAGCAACCTGTATTTCGGTTAACTCGACTTTAGTTCATGGTATCCCGGACGATACAATACTAAAAGAGGGCGATATTATTTCGGTTGATATTGGTGCCTGTTATCATGGTTATCATGGCGATTCGGCTTGGACATATGCGGTCGGCAGCATTGATGATGAAGCACAGAAATTAATGGATGTGACAAAAGCATCATTGTTTGAAGGTCTAAAATATGCGAAAGCTGGGAATCATCTGACTGATATAAGCCACGCAATTGGAGAATATGTTTATCAACACGGTTATTCAATTCCGCAGGATTATGCAGGCCATGGGATCGGAACTGAGGTTCATGAAGATCCGATTGTTCCCAATTTTGGCCCATCAGGTCACGGTATTTTATTAAAAGAAGGTATGACAATTGCAGTTGAACCGATGGTTCATGCAGGAAGGCCGCAGACCAAGGTGCTTCCTGATGGTACTGTTCTGACTAAGGACGGTTCACTGGCAGCTCACTATGAGCATACAGTTGTGATTCTGAAAGATGGGTATGAAATTCTAACAACAACTTCAGAAAAGGAGGAACAAATTAATAATGGGTAAGCAAGATGTAATTGAGATTGATGGCGTAGTCGAAGACACGCTTCCAAACGCAATGTTTAAAGTGAAATTAGCGAACGGGCACGAAATTCTGGCTCACGTTTCTGGTAAAATCCGTATGCACTACATTCGCATTTTACCGGGGGATCGTGTAACTGTTGAGATTTCACCTTATGATTTAACACGTGGGCGTATAACATTCCGACATAAGTAGTCGTGAACAAGGAGGGAAACGCATGAAAGTAAGACCATCTGTCAAACCAATATGCGATAAGTGCCGCATCATCAAGCGCAAAGGTCGCGTGATGGTAATTTGTGAGAACCCTAAACACAAACAAAGACAAGGGTAAAATGGAGGTGTAAACAAATATGGCTCGTATTGCAGGTGTTGATATTCCACGCGATAAGCGTGTTGTAGTTTCATTAACATATGTATATGGAATCGGCCCGACAACGGCTAGAAAGATTCTTGCAGACTGCGGAATCAGCGAAGATGTTCGTGTTAAGGATTTAACTGAAGAACAAGAAAACGCGATTCGTAGTAAAGTAGACGGTATTAAAGTCGAAGGTGACTTACGCCGTGAAGTTTCATTAAACATCAAGCGTTTAATGGAAATCGGATGCTATCGTGGTATCCGTCATCGTAAAGGTTTACCAGTTCGTGGACAACGCACTAAAACAAATGCGCGTACACGCAAAGGTCCGGTTCGTACAGTAGCGAACAAGAAGAAATAGGACGTAGGGAGGAAATAGTATGGCAAAAGTAAAAAAAGCTGCCGCTGGTGCTCGTAAACGTCGTGTTAGAAAGAATATTGCTCGTGGTGTTGCACACATCCACTCTACATTCAATAACACTATTGTTACAATCACTGACGAAAACGGAAATGCGATTGCATGGTCTAGCGCCGGTGCATTAGGATTCAAAGGTTCTCGTAAATCTACACCATTTGCTGCTCAGTTAGCTGGTGAAGCTGCTGGTAAAGCTGCAATTGATAATGGTATGAAAACTGTTGCTGTTAACGTAAAGGGTCCAGGCCCTGGCCGTGAAGCTGCAGTAAGAGCATTACAAGTAGCAGGATTAGAAATTACATTGATCAATGATGTAACTCCAATTCCACACAATGGATGTCGTCCACCAAAACGACCACGTGGTTAATTTAAACCTAAACTGAGGAGGTAAGCTATGCAAAAATTCGAACGTGCACATTTTGAAGTAAAAGAGTATGTTGAGTCAGAAAGTTACGGAAAATTTGTGATTGAACCGCTTGAAAGAGGGTTCGGCCAAACAATCGGTAACGCATTAAGACGTGTTTTGCTCTCCTCATTACCGGGAGCTGCTGTATTCTCAATTAAAGTTGACGGCATCTACCATGAATTCACATCAATTCCGGGAATCATGGAAGATGTTACAGCAATTATTTTAAATATTAAAACACTGATTATGGAGATCGACACCGATGAAGTGTATACACTGCGTATCTCTAAAAAGGGACCTGGTCCTGTAACGGGCGGCGATATTATCTGTCCGGAGGGTGTAAAGGTTCTGAATAAGGATTTATACATCTGTACATTAGAAGAAGACGGTGTACTCGAAATGGAACTTCAGGCACGTATTGGACGCGGTTATGTAAGTGCTGATACTAATAAGCAAATGTATCAGACACCAAACCAGCCGTTGGGTACTATCTATACTGACTCTATTTACACACCAATCGAAAGAGTTTCCTATCAGGTTGAACCAACTCGTGTTGGTCAAAATGCAAAATATGATAAGATCATTTTTGAAATTTGGACTAACGGATCAATTACTCCTCAGGAATCAGTTGCATTAGGATCAAAAATTCTGATTGACCATCTTGAACTGTTAACAAACGTTCATGATGCTGTTAATGATATGGAATCAATCATGAAAGAAGCTCAGGGCGAAGTTGTCAATAAGGGTCTTGTGATGATGATTGAAGATCTTGATCTTTCTGTTCGTTCATACAACTGTTTAAAACGTGCAGGTATTCAAACTGTTGAAGAACTGACACAAAAAACAGAAGATGAAATGATGAGAGTAAGAAACTTAGGTAAGAAATCACTTAAGGAAGTTAAAGATAAAATTTATGATTTGGGCTTAAGCTTCAAATCATTTGAATAGGTGTAAAGGGAGGACATAAACATGTGGAATCGTAGATTTGGACGTACTGCTGATCACCGTAAAGCAATGCTTCGTAACTTAGCTACATCTGTAATTTTGTACGGAAGCGTTGAAACGACTGAAATGAAGGCAAAAGACTTACGTTCTGTTGTTGATGAACTGATCACTTTGGCAAAGCGCGGAGATCTTCATGCTCGCCGTCAGGCTGCCAGCTTTGTTCGCAATGCTGTTGATGAAAAAACTGGACAGACTGCAGTTCAAAAACTGTTTAATGAAATCGGACCTAAATACCAAGACCGTAAAGGTGGTTACACTAGCGTAATTAAGACTAGAAATCGCCGCGGTGATGGTGCTCCGATGGCAATTATTAAATTAGTTGACTAATTAACATGTGAAAGATGGCTGAGAAATCGGCTGTCTTTTTTTGTGTGTTTTGATTTTGATAGTGCTGGACGAGCGAGATTCTTATAATTATAATGTAAATATAGGAGTGGATGGGATAAAGTACAAAGGGAGGAGAATTAAGCCTTTATGATGAAGAAATTCAGTACGATTATCAGCAGGATATTTATCCTTTTAATTGGTGCTTTCTTATTTAGAATATATATATTTTCAAGTGGATGGGAAACCCTGAATGTACTCATTGAAAACACAAGAGGTCCCTTCTACGCAGATGTTTTGATTGATAAAGAGCTAGTTTTAAATGAGCTGCCACAGCAATATTTAGGTGATGATTTATTAGAGGACACCCACAATGATTTGCTGACCCTTAAAGATTTTGAATATGAAGGAAAGAAACCAATGCAAATGAATACTTACATTGAAGGGAATTGGAAGCTTGGTCCTTATGAATGTAAGAATACAAAGAATGGGTGTTTATTTTCAACAGATTCCCGGATGCCTGAGACGGTACAGCTTGTACTCATGGATAAAGATCATAAATTCTATGTATCAGAACCGATAACAGAGACACTGGATAACTGTGTAAAGATTGATTTCAATACCATGAAGGTGACCTATAATCGCAACCATATACTAAAATTCATATCCCCGCTATTATGGCTTTTACTGAGTGGAGAATTCATCGTTAGTATCATCCTAGCGAAACGAAAGAGTGAACGCGGTACAGAGTATTTAGGCAATGATAAATTAGTTGAGTTTTTCTTCTATGTGCCATATGCTATGAGTATAATCTTCCTCATACAACATGCTTATGAGCTAGATTCATTATCCATTATTATAGGGTTAATGTTAAATATATTCTATGTCATGCAGAGTGATGATGAGGATGTAGCTCTTTGGATAGCGGCAATTAATTTCTTGATTGCGATGCTCTGTTCATTTCTATTACCGATTTTCTAACAAGCTATATTAAAAAAGCGTATTTTACATGGCTGAATCCATAGGAGAATACGCTTTTCTATTTCTTAGGCCGAGCCGCAAACTTTCTTTAAACACACATTCCAGCATTCTCATGCGATATTTAGATGCCTTTGTGGTATACTGTTTAATAGGTGATAAAATGAAAAAACTTCTTGTATTAAGTATGCTTCTGTTACTGGCAGGATGTAAGGGTGAACCAGCGATTGAAGGCTTTACTGAAGATCAAATGGCAGAGCTGGGGAAGCATGAGGAAGTATTGAATAAAGTAAGAGATCAATGTGAATATCAGGAGTCGGTCAGATTGATGATGGATGCCGGTGCATTTAATGCGGATGATGTAGAGCTTTATTGTCAGATACCGCTGCGGGCTGAGCTGGTGCCGTCGCTGACTACTTTGGTTACCGCTGGTTATGATGCGGATCAGATTAAAACCCTTTTTGATTTGAATTTCTATCGGCCGGAAAATACTGCCCGCTATTTGAATTATGCGGCTGATAATCCACAGTACAGCTTGGAAGATGTTGTAGTAAGAATCAATATCGGTTTAGATGTGCCATTCTTTACGAATACCCATGTCATTGAGGATACGAGCGATTTCGGCATGCTGATTAATAAATATAATGAATTGCCGGAGGGCTATGAGCCAGCTGAATTGATGATAACCCCAAGTCCATGTACGATTGGTTTTCATTTTTCCTGTTCATTTAATGATCCGCAATATGTGGAAAAGACAGCGGGTGAGCATTTTCAGCAGTTAGTTGATGCGGCAGCTGAAGCTGGTATCAAGATTAATGCAATTGCATCGTATCGTTCCTATGACTATCAATACAACCTCTATCATTATTATCTGAATGAGCAAGGTCAGGAATATGCCGATCTATATTATGCAAGACCAGGACAGAGTGAACATAATTCAGGACTGGCAATCGATGTGACAATGAATGATATGAATTATAATGAAATAGAGCTGGGCGCTGATTATCCATGGCTGCTTGAGCATATGGCAGATTATGGCTTCATCCTTCGTTATCCTGAGGATAAGACTGAATACACCGGCTTTGGTTATGAATCATGGCATCTGCGTTATGTCGGTGAAGAAATCGCCAAGGTTGTGATGGAGAACAATTGGTGTCTGGAAGAATATTATGCGAGAATGGATGTGACAAAATGAAGAAATTAAAAATATTGCTTGCTTTATTTGTATTATGCGGCTGTCAGTCAGCACCAACTGAACCTGATGAAGTTACTGACCCGGTAGTAAAAGAGGAGACACCACCTGAGAATCAAGATGTTGTTGTGCATTTCAGCGGTGTGGGTGACAATTTGATTCATGATTCAATTTATCGTGATGCGGATCGCCTGGCGGGTGAAATGAATGATGGCCTTTATGATTTTTTGCCGATGTATGAAGATGTCAAAGATGAAATTGAGAAATCTGATTTAGCATTCATTAATCAGGAGACAATTTTAGGCGGTGATGAGCTGGGACTGTCAGGGTATCCGACCTTTAATTCTCCGCAGTGCCTTGCTGAACAGCTGCCGGCCTTTGGTTTTAATATGATCAATCACGCGACCAATCATGCGCTGGACAAGTGGGAAACCGGTGTCAATAATGCTATTTCATTCTGGCGTCAGCAATCTGGTATTGTGATGGCAGGGATCTATGATTCATGGGAAGATCGTGCCGAGGTTAGGGTGATTGAAAAAAATGGCATTCGTTTTTCCTTTCTGGCTTATACTTATGGCACTAACGGCATAGAATCTTATGCCGGTTATGCGATTCCATACTTTGATGAGACAGCGATCCGCGAAGATGTAGCGCGCGCCAAGGAAGTCAGCGATGTAGTAATTGTATCGGCACATTGGGGGAATGAGAACCAATTTGAACCAAATGAATTTGAATATGAATATGCACAGCTTTTTGCTGATCTGGGCGTCGATGTTGTTATTGGTACCCATCCGCATGTTATTCAGCCGGTGACATGGGTAACGGGTGCTTCAGGTAATAATACCTTGGTCGTTTATTCCCTGGGAAATTTTATTGGCGGAATGCTGGATATGTATAATAATTTATCTGGAATGATTTCCTTTGATTTCGTAAAAAAAGCGGATACAGAAAAGATTACCGTAGAGAATGTAAAATGGATACCGCTTGTTTGTCATTACGAGGGAGATGCCAATGATATTATGAATACACGATTAAATTTCAAAGTATATAAGCTTAAGAATTATACCGATGAACTCGCCAGTCAGCATGGACTTAATGGCTATGAGGGACAAGTGGTTACGAAAGAGGCCTTCAGTGCACGGACTCATGAGGTAATTGGTAATATCATACCTATCGAGGAGTAATTATGGAAGCGTTAATTAAAGAGATGGAAGCATATGCGGCAGAAAATCATGTGCCGATCATGCAGCAGGAAGGCATAGAATTTTTTCAGAAGCTTGTTGAGAAGGAAGAAATAAGGAGCATACTAGAATTGGGGACCGCCATCGGTTATTCAGCAATCCAACTGGCAAGGCTGCATCCAGACATTCATGTTGTTACGATTGAAAGAGATGAAGAACGATATCAGCTGGCTGTTGAAAATGTGAAGCGCAGCGGGTTAGAGAAGCAGATAACATGTATCTTTGATGATATCATGAATGTGGAATTAAGTGATTCATTTGATTGTATCTTCATTGATGCGGCCAAGGCACAGTATATTCGCTTCTTTGAACGCTTTGAAGCAAATCTGAAGCCCGGCGGTGTCATCGTCAGTGATAATCTGAAATTTCATGGCTTGGTCGGCGCACCATTAATTAAATCACGCAATCTGCGTTCTCTGGTACGCAAAATTCAGGGATACATTGATTATTTAAAAACGCGTGATGATTATGAAACGGTATTTTATGAATGCGGTGATGGTGTAGCGGTAAGTCGTAAAAGAATTTAAGCGAACTTCTTCCATAATCAGTAAAATGTGTTACAATAAATAAAAGAAAGTGGTGATTCAAGATGAAAAAAGCATTAACTACGATTGCAATCTTAGGTGGTATTGCCGCTGCGGTTGCCTATAAATTAAAAAAAGATGAAGAAAAAAAGATCATGAAACTTGAACAGGAGCTTCTTGACGAAGAAAATAGTACAGAAAATCACGAAGCAGAGGCGGATCAGGAAGCTTGCTGCTGTGAAGCTGAACCAGAAGCAGCCTGCAGCTGTGCGGAAGAGAGCTGCGGATGTGATGAAAGCTGTACTTGTGAAGAAGGCTGCGCGTGTGAAGATGAAGCGGCATGTAGCTGCGGTGATGAAGAGGCATGTGCCTGTGAAACAGAAAAGTGTGAAGCAGCAGATCCTCAGTATCCATATTTAAGTGCTGATGATAAAAAACGCATCGATGAAATCAATCAGGAAGTAATTGCAAATCTGGAAGAAAACGGTGATGTTCATGAAAACGAACGGCCTGTCCAGCATACGGTCGTTTTCACTAATCTTGATGATTTAGAAAACTATAAGACAGCGGTTATCAATAAAGGCTTTGTCGTAACAAAGGGCGAAGGAGCACTTGAACTTTATGTACTGCACATTGCGCCAATTGATCGCATTCAATTGATTCAAAATATTTATTATCTAGCTAATCTGGCATTAGAAATGCACGGTGTATACAAGGGCTGGAAAAGCCGCGTAAGCTACTAGAATCAAAAAAAGGCGAAAGCCTTTTTTTCATTCGATCAGGGGAGGTGAAGGTATTGCTGAAGAAACGGCTGAATATCGGTTTCATGTTTGTGACAGGAGCTGTGTTATTATATTTGGGTGTTATTTTTATTACGAATTGGGCATCGGCTTTGAAGCTGACTTATCAGTTTTTCAGTATTGGTATAGTTATCTTAACCCTCTCTTCAATTGGTTATCTTTGTATCAATCGCTGGAATAGCCGAAAATCGGCGCTGCTGATTCAAGTGATTGGCCTTATTATCGTTGGTCTTATTTGTTATGGTAATGTTGAGCGGCTGATGGCGTTGGTACCGGTTGTGCTTGGCTTCTGGCTGCTTATTTTAACGGTTGTCAAAGGCATTACCTCCTATTTGATGCTGCATGATCATCTGCCATATGCCCGCTCGCAGGTATTTATGACCATTCTCTATCTGCTGAGCGCGATCGCGTTAATTTTTAACCCAAGTGATTATTCACTGGAAGTAATCATCGTCTGCGGAGCGTATTTTATCTTATATGGAGCGTTTTTCGTATTCCGTGCGCTGACTGCATTGATTCCCGAATCGGTGATTGAAGATATCGACAATCGTTTTCAGTTAGCGATTCCAACCATGGTTGGCGCATTGCTGCCGCCGCATTTGATGAAGGTTATTTTATCCCGTTCAGAATCAGATCAGCAGCGTGAGGAATTTGATGTTATTAAAAAGGATCTGAAAAGTGATCTTGAAGTCATCGTCCATGTTGCCAAAAGCGGCCCGGCACAGCTGGGACACTGTGATTTAAGCTATCATGGCACACTGCTTTCCTATGGCTGCTACGATCCTCATGTTCGTTATCTATTTGGTACCTACGGTGATGGTGTGGCTATTTTAGCTCCTAAAGATGAGTATTTATATAACTGTCTGAAAAATGAGAATAAGGTGCTTGTGACCTTTGGCTTAGTATTAAATGACCGTCAAAAGGAACAGCTGAATCAGTCACTGTTAGAATCCTTCGCTAAGTTTGAACCCTTTAATTCAGATGAAGAATTAAAACGGCAGGGAATTGAGCCAAAAGGAATCTGCGATGATTATTTAAGCCGTGTTACCCGTAATGTACATAATTCACACTTCTATAAAATTAAAGAGGGAAAGTTTAAAACCTTTTTTGTCTTTTATACAAACTGTGTTTCCTATGTTTCCAAGCATCTCAGCAAGATAGGCTTCTCAATCCTTGATTTCAGCGGTATTATCTCACCAGGTGCTTATTATGATTTTTTAAACAATGAATTTAAAAGCGGCAAAGGCTGTGTGATTTACCGCAAGGTATATACGCCTAAAGATGCATGGCAGTTTAAAACTCATGAAAGAGAGGACAAAACTGATTTGTAGAAGAAATCATATTTTGTTATTGACAAAATGTAAGCGTTTTAGTAAGATGTAAGTGGACAAAGATAAATCGGTTTTGTTACTTAATCAAGGTTATTAAGGCAAACTCCAAAGTTGATTGTAAAGCAAGCAATCATGATGGGGTTTGCTTTTTTTATGTCCTATGGAAAGGAGTGGTTAAGAAAGATATGATGAAAAACCAATTAAAAGTGAAACGAGTAATCAATAACAACATTGTCATCGCGGAAAACTTCAAAGGCCAAGAAGTTGTCGCAATCGGCAAAGGGTTAGGGTTCAAGAAAGATAAGCATGATATCATTTCCGAAAATGAAATCAGCAAGACTTTCATTTCATTAGATAATCAAAACAAGCAAAGACTGCTGACATTATTTGATGAAGCTCCTTATGAAATTATTGAATTAACTCAATCAATTATCGAAATGGCACAAAATGAACTGCATGCGACATTTAATGTCAATTTGGTAATTGCTCTGGCTGATCATATCAACTTCAGTGTCAATCAATATAAATCTGGTTTTGATTCCTTTGCTTTAGTAAATGAAGAAGTCAAGCGATTTTATAAGGATGAATATGAAGTAGGTAAAAAGGCACTGAAAATGATTAATGAAACTTTAAATATTAATTTAAAGAAAGAAGAATCAACCTCTATTGCTTTCCATTTAATAACCGCTACTGAAAATAAGACCAACCGAGAAGCATTGAAAATCATGAAAGCTGTGAGTGAAATCATGAATATCGTTGAGACAGATTTAAGTATCGTTGTTGATGAGGATTCAATGGCTTATTCACGATTTGTAATTCATCTTAAGTTTTTCATGAGAAGGGTTTTATTTGAAGCAACAAAACCATCGGATGAATCATTAGGGGATATTTATTCACAGATTCAGACGGGGCATGATGAAGCGAATCTTTGTGTCGATAAGATTGCCGAATATGTATCAGAAACTTATAACTGCAGTGTCAGTGATGATGAACGATTATATCTGATTATTCATGTTGAACGGCTGCTTAAACAAGCCAAGCATAACCAATAACTTGGAAAGGAGAAAATATGGCTAAGATAGAACCTTTAAAGCTTGCATCCGATATTATTGAAAGAGTCGGAGGTACAGCTAATATTCAGACGGTTTCACATTGTGTTACCCGCTTACGTTTTGTGTTGAAGAACCGAAGTCTTGCAAAGGATGAGGAAATAAAGAAACTGAATGGTGTTTTGGGAGTTGTTTATGGTTCCGGACAATTTCAGGTAATTCTGGGTGAAAATCTATTTCCGGTCTTTGATGAGATTGAAAAGCATTATGATATTCAGACGGGGGATGTCGTTGATGAAAATCATACGGAGGATTTGAATTTAAATGCTGAACCAGTAAAAAAGAATGTAAAGTATTACTTCCTTAAAGCGATTCAATTTATGTCAGCGTCATTAACGCCGTTTATCACTGTTTTATACGGTGCTGGTATGATGCGTGTTGTATTGTCACTGGCAAGCTATTTCAATCCTGATCTGGCTGCGACAACAACCTATAAGATGTTTGATTTTATTGCTCAGACACCGTTCTACTTTATGCCGATTCTGGTAGCTTACGGGGCTTCTAAGGTATTGAAGTCAAACCCGGCATTCTCTATCACATTGGCAGCGGCCCTGCTTTATCCTGGCTTTGTCAGCTTAACGGCGGCCGGTGAAGCAGTGACGATGCTGGGCATTCCGGTTACTTTGATTGGTTATTCAAGCACTCTGCTGCCGGCGATTTTCTTATCCATCATGGCTGCATATTTAGAGAAGTTCTTCTATCGAGTAATACCAGGTGTCTTGCGAAGCGTTTTCGCGCCGCTGTGTATTTTCTTAGTGGGTTATCCAATTACGATGATCGTATTAGGCCCTGCCGGTAATATCGTGGGCGGCTGGATCGTTAATGTCATTGTTTGGATTGAATCATTAACCGGCGGAATGGCACCTGGTATCATAGCCGCAGCTCACCCATTCTTAGTTCTGATGGGTGTTAATATGCTGATGGTACCGCCGATGACCGAATTGTTTACCGCTCAGGGATTTGATAATGTATTCCGTCCGGGCTGGATTCTGCATAACATTGCGGAAGGCGGTTCCTGCTTCGCGGTGATGATGCGTACAAAAGACGGCGATTTAAAATCAACAGCTTTATCGGCAGGCATCGGCGCTTTAGTTTCAGGCGTTTCTGAACCGGCATTATATGGTATCGGCATTCGATTTAAAACACCTATCATCGGTGTAGCTGTCGGCGGCTTGGTTGGCGGCGCGGTTGCCGGTCTGATGGGCGCACGGGCCTATTCAATGGGTTATTCAAGTATTTTAGGGGTAGTTATCTTTGAAGATACAATTGCTGCGATTCTGGTTGCTGTTGCTGTTGCATTCATTATTTCCTTTGTGGTGACATTCTTATTATTTAAGGATGAATCTAAAGCTTAGCTTGAATGTTTGATTTTTTAAATAAAGCAGCATTGCCGGCTAACGCAATTGCCGCAGCAGCAACTGGAAAGCTGATTCCGCTGGAAAATGTAAAGGATGAGGTATTCGCTCAGAAAATGCTGGGTGAAGGTGCCGCCATCATACCAGATAGTGAAATCGTCGCCGCGCCGATCAGCGGCAGAATATCGATGATCTATCCAACACTCCATGCCTTTGGCATCACATCCAAGACGGGGCTGGAGGTTCTTGTCCATATCGGAATCAATACAGTAGAACTTAAGGGGAAAGGGTTCAAATGCTATGTCAAAGAAGGCGAGCAGGTACATTGTGGTGATAAGATTGTCCGCTTTGATTCTTATCTGATGAATCAGGAGGGCTATGATATGTCCATTATGATCTTGTTTCCCAATTGTCAGCAGGAATTAAAGATTATTAAAGAGGGACATGTAAAAAGAGGTAAAAGTATTATTGCTGAAATAGGAGGAGAACAAAAATGAAATATTCAAAAGATTTAATTATACCTGAAGATTTTCCAAAGGGCTTCCTTTGGGGCGGCGCTACGGCTGCCAATCAATATGAGGGCGCTTATATGGAAGACGGCAAGCTGCCTTCAGTGGCTGATGTACAGCCGCACGGTGTCTTTGGTTATCCGGATCGTAATGCAAAATATTATCCAACTCATGGCGGTATTGATTTCTATCATCACTGGCAGGAGGACATCAGCGAGTTTGGCGAAATGGGCTTTAATGTCTATCGGACAAGCGTCGCATGGACAAGATTATTTCCAACCGGTGAAGAGGAAGAACCCAATGAATTAGGTCTGCAATTCTATGATCAAGTATTTAAGACATGCCGGGAAAAGGGCATGGAGGTGATGGTTACTATCTCTCATTATGAAATGCCGCTGCATTTAGCTGATAAATACGGGGGCTGGAAGAGCCGTAAAATGATTGATTTCTATACCAAGTTTGTTAAAACGATGGTTGAACGCTGGCATGGTGTTGTAAAGTATTGGCTGACCTTTAATGAAATCGGCAATAATATTCATAAGATGGAATGGATGACTGCTGGTATTGATCCTAAAACAAGTACATTAAATGACGTTTATCAAGCGAGTCATCATCAATTTGTCGCCAGCTCATTAGCGGTAAAGATTATTCATGAAATTGATCCTGAAGCAAAGGTAGGCTCAGTCATTGAGTATAAGACAATCTATCCGATGAGCTGTGATCCTAAGGATTCAATCGTCGTATTAAAAGAAAAACAACGCGGTTATTTCTTCTCTGACGTACAGGTGCGCGGCCAATATCCGGGTTATGCATGGGAATATTTCAAAGAGAATGATATTAACATTGAATATACTGATGAGGATATGGCGATTATTAAACAATATCCGGTGGATTTCTTAAGCTTTACTTATTATCGTTCAAGAATTGCTTCTAAAGATTATGTTGAATCAGTACAAAAGGAAACCAATACTTCGGATAAGGAAATTCATGGCGATACAGCGTACCGCGGTGATGATAATATTGTTAATACCGGTAAGACTAATCCATATTTAAAGCTGACCCCTTCCGGCTGGTCAATTGATCCAGATGGTTTATATCTTGCGTTAGTTGATTTATATGATCGTTATCAGGTTCCTATCTTTGTTGCTGAGAATGGCTTAGGCATAAAAGAAACATTAGTCAATGGTACCGTGAATGATACATACCGGATGGAATATCTGCGTGATCATGTGATAGCAATGCAAAATGCGATTAAAGATGGCGTTGATTTATTTGGTTATGCATGGTGGGGCCCTATCGATATTGTCTCAAATGGTTCCGGACAGATGTCGAAGCGTTATGGCTTTATCTATGTAGACCGCAATGATGCCGGTGAAGGAACACTGAAACGTTACCGTAAACAGTCTTTCTATTACTATAAGAAGCTGATTGCATCAAATGGCAGGGATCTGACAATTCCTGAATAAGACAGCGAAACCGTTTTCAATAATGAAGACGGTTTTTCTTCTGGATGGATAAAATTCAGGCGCTGCTTTACTTTGCGGTAATAATTTGCAGGAAGTGTTCAAAACAGCGGTTATTCGCATGATTTTACAACTAAATATTTGTGAAGTAACAAAAAACGTTGTATAATAAAGTGCAGACTGCGAGGTGTTTTAATGAATAAAATTACAGTTAGAGACTGCACATTTTCTTATGATAAAGAACACAATGCAATAGACGGCATTTCTTTTGATATTGAAGCGGGATCTTATACAACCATCATTGGTCATAACGGCAGCGGTAAGTCAACGATTGCCAAGCTGCTGATTGATCTGCTGGTTAAGGACAGCGGTTCAATTCAAGTTGATGGACTTGAACTGAATGATGAAAATGTATATGCGATCCGCAGTAAAATAGGTATTGTATTTCAAAATCCGGACAATCAGTTCATTGGCGCAACGGTTGCTGATGATATTGCGTTCGGCCTGGAGAATCACTGCGTAGAGAGCTCAAAGATGCAGGGCATCATTGAGAATTTTGCGGCTAAAGTAAATATGCTGGATTACTTAAACAGTGAGCCGACACGGCTTTCCGGCGGTCAGAAACAGCGGGTGGCGATTGCCGGTGTATTGGCGATGAATCCAGAGATTATTATTTTTGATGAGGCAACCAGTATGCTTGATCCGCAGGGTAAGGCAGAAATCAACGCGCTGATTCATGAGATTCATGAACAGAATCACCTAACGGTTTTATCGATAACGCATGATATTGAAGAGGTAGCCGGCAGTGATCATGTGCTGGTATTTGATCAAGGTCACAAGATTATGGATGGCAAACCGGCAGATATTTTAAAACGGAAAAAGGAATTGATTGATTTAAAGCTTGATATCCCTTATGCGCTGAAATTTGTTCATGCATTACAGGATGAGGGCGTAGATATTGATGAGGTAATTACGATGGAAAGGCTGGTGGATGAATTATGTCAATTGAAATCCGCAAGCTAAGTCATATTTATAATGAGGGTACAACTTTCGCGTCCGTAGCCTTAGATGCTATTGATTTAACGATACAGGAATATTGTATGACGGCGATTATCGGTGAAACCGGCAGCGGCAAGAGTACGCTGGTTCAGCATTTGAATGCTTTATTGCTGCCAAGCAAGGGTGAGATTCAGATCAATGATCGAATCATAAAGGCTGATGAGAAGCCAAAGCAGTTAAAGGCGCTGCGTAAAAAGGTAGGTTTGGTCTTTCAGTTTCCTGAATATCAGCTGTTTGAGGAAACGATTTTAAAAGATGTCAGCTTTGGTCCTAAGAATTTTGGGGCCAGTGAAGAAGAGGCTGAACAGCGCGCCAAAGAGGTGCTGAAGGTTGTCGGTCTTGATGAAAGCTATTATGAAAAGAGTCCTTTTGAATGCTCCGGCGGTGAGAAGCGGCGGGTGGCGATTGCCGGTATTTTGGCGATGGACCCAGAGATATTAGTGCTTGATGAACCAACGGCGGGCCTTGATCCTAAGGGCGCTCGAGATATGATGCAGCTGTTTGTTGATATTCAGAAAAATTATCATAAGACAATTTTGCTGGTAACGCATGATATGGAACACGTATTGTCCTATTGTCAGCATGTGGTTGTGCTATCACATGGTAAAATCAAGCGTGATTGTGATGTGAAGACATTCTTCAGTAATGTTGATGATTTAAAAGAGATGAAAATTAATCCGCCGGCGGTAATCCGTCTGCGCGAGGCTTTGCTGGCAAAAGGATTTAAGCTTGATCCTTCATTGCTGGATATGGAAGAGCTTGCCAAACAGGTGGCAAAAGAGGTGAAACGATGAAAAATTTTGCCTTGGGACGTTATCTGCCCATTGATTCTGTTATGCATCGTTTTGATCCGCGGGCAAAAATTGCCGCTATGCTGATATTGATGATTGCTATCTTTATTCCGGCGGGTTTTATCGGTTATGGATTAATTGGCGTTGTTGTATTGCTGGGCATCTATCTGGCAAAGATGAAATTAAACTTTATCTGGAATGCCATGAAGCCGATGTTTTTTATGCTTGGTTTCCTGCTGATTATTAATATGCTGGTCGTTAAGACAGGAACGCCGCTAATTACCGTATTTGGGTTTACGGTTTATTCTGACGCTCTGTCACAGACGTTCTATATTGTGGTGCGTTTGGTGCTGATGATTACTATTACCACCACGTTGACCGCAACGACTAAGCCGCTTGATCTGACGATGGGGTTGGAGGATTTAATGTCACCTTTAAAGAGGTTTCATGTACCGGCTCATGAGATTGCGATGATGATTTCAATCGCGCTGCGTTTTATACCGACGTTGATTGAGGAAACTCAGCGAATCATCAAGGCACAGGCAAGCCGCGGTGTGGATCTTGACGAAGGAAAGCTGAAAGAGAAGATTATGGCGATTCTATCCCTGATTGTGCCATTATTTGTTTCTTCCTTCCAGCGCGCGGAGGAATTGGCGAATGCGATGGAGGCCAGAGGGTATGTGCCGGATCATCAGCGTACGCGTTATAAGCAGCTTGTGATGCAGCGAAAGGATACGATGCTGATTGTCTTTGCTTGCTTTGTCTGCGCGGGCATGATTGCCTTGGCGGTGTTATGATTGTAAAGTGTATTGTGGCCTATGATGGATCGATGTATTGCGGATGGCAGGTACAGCCTGGTTCACCCTCAATCCAGGAAACGATTGAAAAGGCTTTAAAGAAGATGCATAAAAGAGAGGTCAGCATTGTCGGCAGCGGCCGCACGGATACTGGTGTACATGCTTTAGGACAAGTATTTCATTTTGAAACTGAATTGAAGCTGACGCCCTTCCATTGGTGCGCGGCGATTAACCGTCTGCTGCCTAAATCGATTCGCATACAGGACGCGCAGGTTATGCCTGATGATTTCCATGCTCGGTTTGATGTTGTCAGCAAGCGGTATGATTATTATGTGACCAGAGATGCGGACAACCCCTTTATTCAGAATTATATGGGTAAAGAAAGACGGGAGTTGGATCTTGAAGCGATGCGGGAGTGCGCGTCAATCTTTGTCGGCACCCATGATTTTACTTCCTTTACGAGTAATAAAATTCATGCTGAGAAAAGCCGAGTGAGAACGATTACTCGGGTTGAGGCAGAAGCATATGAATCAGGCGTGCGGATGATTTTTGAAGGTGATGGCTTTTTGCGCTATCAGGTGCGGATGATGGCACAGACACTGATTGAAGCCGGTTTGCATCATGAGGATAAAGATAGCATTTTAAAAATGCTGGAAGCTAAGGATAAGCATGCGTGTCATTATAAGGCAGAGGCGTGCGGGTTATATTTAGTAAAGGTTAATTACGAGGAGGAATGAAGATGAAGGCGAATTATCATACGCATACAACACGCTGTCAGCATGCGAAGGGCAGCGATGAGGATTATGTTTTAAGTGCAATTAAAGCCGGTTATGATGAATTAGGCTTTTCAGATCATGCTCCATGGAAATATAACAGTGATTTCCATCCGACAATGCGGATGGAGCTGAGTCAGTTTGATGATTATAAGCGAAGCATTTTATCCCTGAAGGAAAAGTATAAAGATCAGATCAGTATTAAGCTGGGACTTGAGGTTGAATATTACGAGCAGTATATGCCGTGGATGAAGCAGTTTATCAAGGAACAGGAGCTGGATTATATTATTTTCGGCAATCATTTCTATGAGACGGATGAAAATCGTTTTTATTACGGCAGTCATATTATTGATAATCAGACGATGGAGCTTTATCTGAATGATGCGATTAAAGGCATGGAAAGCGGGCTGTATGCTTATTTCGCGCACCCTGACCTGTTTATGCGTTCACTGCGTCAATGGGATGCGCTGTGCGATTACGCGGCTCATGTGATCTGTGATAAAGCAAAGGAATTGGATATGATTTTAGAATATAATATTGCCGGTAAAATGGTTTCTGAACAATTGGGCAGAGAGCAGTATCCACATCATCGTTTCTGGGAGATCGCAGCGGATACCGGCTGTAAGGCAATCGTTGGTATGGATGCTCATGATAATCTGAATCTGGAGAAGAATGAATATTATGACAATGCCAGAGCTTATTTGAAAAAATTAGGCCTCGAGGTAGTCGATACGATTCAATTTCTGCGTTAATTGTGTAAAATAAATACATAATTATCTTGACTTTAAGGGGTTTAGCATTTATAATATTAAAAGGCACGTTTATGCCTTTGTAGCCCCGGAAACTACTTAGGAAAGGAAGCAACAATATGCGCCAAACAACATTTACAAAACCTGCAGAAGTAACACGTCAGTGGTACGTAGTCGATGGAGCAGGAAAGAATTTAGGACGTTTAGCTACTGAAGTAGCTGCTGTGTTACATGGTAAACACAAACCGTCATTTACACCAAACGTTGACTGCGGTGACTATGTTATCGTAATCAATGCTGATCAGATCGTTTTAAGTGGAAACAAAATGGAAGACAAAATGTACTATAACCACTCTCAATGGAGAGGCGGCTTACGTACACGCAGCGCTCGCGTTATGAAGGATCAGTATACAATTGAATGGGTTGAAAGAGCTATTCATGGTATGCTTCCACACACTCGTTTAGGTGATGTACAACGCGGACATTTATTTGTCTATAAAGGTGCAGAACACCCACATGCAGCACAAAAACCAGTTGTGCTGGAGATTAAAGGCTAGGAGGATAGGATATGGCTAAGAAAAATAACGTAACTTACATCGGTACAGGACGTCGTAAAACTTCTGTTGCTCGTGTCTTCATGACTCCAGGAAAAGGTAACATTTCTGTTAATGGTAAAACATTAGAAGAATACCTTCCATTAGAAACTTTACGTATGGTTGTTCGTTCACCGTTAGAATTGACTGAAACTTTAGGACAATTTGATGTATTAATCAATGTTCAGGGTGGTGGTTACACTGGACAGGCTGGCGCTATGCGTCACGGAATCACAAGAGCTTTAATGGAAGCTAGTGCTGATTATCGTCCAGCTTTAAAAGCTGCTGGCTTTGTTACTCGTGATCCACGTGCTAAAGAACGTAAGAAATACGGACTTAAAGCAGCTCGTAGAGCACCTCAGTTCTCAAAACGTTAATTATTTATCGTCAAGGGACAATCAAGATCATCCGTTATGGATGGTCTTTTTATTTTGTGTTGACATTTTTTATGAAATAACCTCCATTCTTTTTACTTACTTTGAATTCACAAAAATTACGAAGTTTTTTTAAAAAAGAATTTTTAATTGAATTTATTGTTAAATCAGGAATTTCTTGGTGTAGTATATTAAATATTTCATTACTATTAGAACCAGGATTATTCTTAATGAATATCAATATATCAAGTTCTTTTTGAGATATTGACTTACTCGATCAATTGTTTCCATTAATCTTGTCATTCCTTTCGCAGGTACTTCGATAACACGATTTAAGGCTTTTAAACGTTTTTCATTAATTGCATAACCTTTAATCATATAATCCTTTAAAATACTTGTAGCCCATTTTCTAAATACGATTCCATTTGGGGGATTTAACACGATAACCAACTGCAAGAATCATATCTAGATTATATAGTTTTTTTGTATAGTTTTGAATTCCTAAATTACCCATATGTGCGGTTTCCGCACATATGCTAGTTTTATCCAATTCACCATCTTTATATATATTACTGATGTGTCTAGAAATACGTGTCCTATCAACATGAAACAACTCTGACATTTGTTGTTGTGACAGCCAAACATTTTCTCTATTCTCACTAACTGATACTTCTAATTCTAATTCTCCATTGTTAAAAATCACTACATCATTTTTCATCATAATGCTCCTTCCTTTCATATATGAGAAAAAGTAATTATTAAATTAAATGTATTCTAACATTTATCGTAATAATATAAAAGGTTATTAATTATATACAGCTATAATAATAAATCTCCTAAAATCACAAAATTTCATATAAGGTTTCAAATCGAGAGAATATGAAATTTGGTAAAGTCGCAACAAAGCAGTAATAAAGCTGCAAACAGATTTTTATTTTTAAAAAAGCCGATAAATAAGCCATAAAATATGACCTCATATTCTCATTCAATTAACAAAACGTTAATCGTTTTAATGAGAAGATTAGAGAAGTATTTGGACTTTGTGAGAAGTTTGGATACTTTTTTTGTTATATAGGAAATTTCATTTTCAAGCATCAAAGGCTTGATATCTCATTATGAAAAGGTATCTAAAAAATGATAAAAACAGATAAAATCATCGTGTGAATATGGTATACTATGAGTAACAAAAAACAATCTATTTAATCATTAAATTCAACCTAAGCATCATCTAGTTTCCTTTGCATCAATCGAATCTCAGTGGATGCTTTTTTGTTCAAGGGGAGGGGAATATCAATGAAGTGTCCATCGTATTCAAATCGCTTCTATTATAAAGAGTTATCAGAAGAGGATGCGAATTGTATTAAGAAGGATTTGATCCTGTATAACTCAATGCTTTATATGGCTTATAAGAAACTCTATTTAACTTGTTTTCATGGTGTCAAGGATGCAGCCTCTTTACAAAAACAGTTAAAAGCAAGATATGACAAGAATGATTTCTTTCCTTTATCTGCAATCCATGAAGCCAGAGCCCTGCTTAAAAGTAAGTTTGAAACTAATCAGCGATTGAAGAAAGAATGTACAATACGGATCGAAATAAGGGTATAATAAGGATAACTAATATTGAAAGGGGGATTTGTTTGTGGAAAATAATTTGTTAGAAAATGAGGCATTGGTAAATGAAATCACTAGTATTATCACAAATGCTAGAAATAATGTTATTAAAAATATTAATAATGAATTAATTAATGCATATTGGAATATAGGGCGTATCATAGTTGAGGATGAGTTAAAATCCGAGCGTGGCGAATATGGAAAAAAACAATTAATTACACTATCAAAGACTCTTACAAATAGATTTGGGAAAGGATTTTCTCGAGCAAATCTTCAAAATATGAGGTTGCTTTATTTGAAATATCCAAATTGCCAGACACTGTCTAGCAAATTGAGTTGGTCACATTATTGTGAATTATTATATATATCAGAAGATGACAAACGCAGTTTCTATGAAAAAGAAGCAATTAATGCAAATTGGTCAGTAAGAGAGCACTTCATTATTTGAAAGATTGTTATTATCAAATGGTGAGGCTAATAAAAAGAAGGTTCTTGAATTAGCCTTAAAAGGAAATGAAATTTCAAAACCAAAAGATATAGTAAAAGATCCTTATGTTTTTGAATTTCTTGGACTACCAGAAAATAAACCAATGATGGAGTCTGATTTGGAAGAAGCTCTTGTCAGACAAATTGAAAAGTTTCTTTTAGAATTAGGAAAAGGATTTATGTTTGTGGGAACTCAGCAAAGGGTAACATTTGGAAATACTCATTATTATGTTGATATGGTTTTCTATAATAAGATTTTAAGATCTTATATATTAATTGAATTAAAGACAATTAAATTGATGCCTGAAGCAGTTGGGCAACTTAATATGTATTTGAATTATTATGCAGCAGAAATTAATGATGAAAACGATAATCCGCCGATAGGTTTAATTTTATGTACTGATAAAGGAAATGTTGATATGCAGTATGCATTAGGAGGTTTAAGTAATAATATTTTTGCTTCAAAATATGTCACATATATGCCTGACAAAGAACAATTAATTGCTCAGGTTGAAGCTGTATTGTCGTCTAATGATAAAACAGAATAAGTGAATATAAGTTTTGTGAGTAGTTATGGCAATGTAACAAGTAAGAATCAAAATACTTATTGCATGCCACAGTTCTCAAACGTTAATCATTTTAATGAGAAGATTAAAGAAGTATTTGGATTTTGAGAGAAGTTTGAATGCTTCTTTTTTTGTTTTCTATCTAACATTAACTGAGTTGGAATTAAATTAAGTATATGATGATTTTTAATCTGAAAATTTCAGAATTTATAAATATAATATTAGCAAAAGGAAATTTTGAAAATTTTAAATTACATTTAAAACTTTTGTGTTGACAAGTCAAGTTAATGAATTAATTTGAGCATTTCTGGAATGTGTTTAATATGCGATGAAATAGTGTTACAAATATATGTAAATTTTGTTTTTTGAAACCAGATATTTATAAAGCACTAAATAAGTGATATACTAATTATGGTTTCAAAACTAAAAAAAATTAAAGTTTCGAAAGTGAGGCTGAGCTATCATGCGTGTTGTTCGTGAACAATATTTAAATCGATTAATAAATTTAAAGGATACTCCAGATATAAAAATCATAACAGGAATACGACGTTCAGGGAAGTCAGAACTAATGTTAGCTTATATGGATTATTTAAATAAGGATAATTCGGATATTAATATTATTTATATTGATTTTATGGATTTGTCCTTTGACATATTAAAAGAGTATCATGCGTTGCATGAATATGTTGAGAAACATTATAAAAAGGACTTAAAGAATTATCTATTCATTGATGAAGTGCAAATGTGTCCAAAGTTTGAATTAGCAGTGAATAGTTTATATTCAAAAAGAAAATATGACATATATATCACTGGATCAAATGCTTTTTTGCTTGGAAATGATTTAGCTACTCTCTTTACAGGACGTTACATTGAATTACATGTATTTCCGTTTAGTTTTAAGGAATATTGTAAATATTACAATACTATTACAGATAAAAATCAACTATTTGATAATTATTTAATAAATGGTGGTTTATCTGGATCATATGTATATAAAACAGAAATTGATAGAAAAACTTATATCAAAGAAGTCTATGAAACAATTATTAACCGTGACTTAGTTCAAAAATACAATCTACCTGATACTCAAGTATTGGGACACTTAAGTGAATTTTTGATGGATAATATTAGTAATTTAACATCTCCTAACAAAATAACCTCGACTTTAAATGAAAATAAAATTAATACGAATCATGTGACAATTGGAAAATATATTAAATATTTATGTAATGCTTTTGTTTTCTATGATATTAAACGATATGATATACGAGGCAAGAAGTATTTAGATACATCGGATAAATATTATTTATGTGATACAGGAATTCGTTATTCTATATTAGGTACACGTAACATTGATTATGGAAGAGCGTATGAAAATATGGTTTGCATTGAATTACTTCGCAGAGGATATGAAGTGTATATAGGAAAACTTTATGAAAAAGAGATAGATTTTGTTGCGAGAAAAGGAAGTGAACAAATCTACATTCAGGTAAGTGATAATATTTCAAATAATGATACGTTTAAAAGAGAGTATGAGTCTCTTTTAAAGATAAAAGATGCATATCCTAAAATGATATTGGCGAGAACACATCATCCCCAATATAGTTTTGAAGGAATAAAAATCATAGATATTGCTGACTGGTTATTAGAAGAATATTAATAAAGTAAAGGATTTATGGGGTGAAAACAACAAAGAATAATATTCTATCTTTATATACCTATGAAATTATTTAAGGTTATCATCTTGTACAGTGATTCTGCCAGCAATTAATTCATCAGCTCATACATCAAATCATTGAACTATTTGATTTTATTTAGTTTATAATGAAGGATATAAAGCTAAGTGCAAGGAGAAAGTTATGATTTCATGGAAAAAGGTCTTGCAGTGTTTTGAAGAAGCTGATTATCATTTGCTTAACACAAGCAATCTTTATCAAGAATATTGGTATTTGCGAACACTTTACAGAGGACTGAGAGCCGATGATGATACCGTATTGTATGTGATTCGATTAAGTGATGTCCCTTATGTATCCTTTGCTGAAAACATAGCTGTCATTGTGATCAATGACACTGAAGGACAACCTGATTCTGAGCAGCCCTCAATGAAGGGGAATGCTATATTGCTGAATGAACAGAAAGAACTTTCCAAAGGATTTCTTAATCTAGAGGCTGAATTTCATAATCAATTCAAGATTGGCTACATCATGCAGAAGCTATTGGACGTTGTTGCCTCTGATGGCGGTATCCAATTGATGATTGAAATGATCTCTGATTTTTTTAAAGAACCGATTGCATTGCTTGATACAGCCTTTCGTTTCATTGCCCGTTCTGAAACCTATAAACCGATCTCCGGTAAATCAATCTTTTCTGATGATGCTCATTATGGTGAAGGCTACAACAAAAGCATGCTCGAATATTTTAAAAAGAATGGTTTATTAGAAGCCATGCTTCATGCCAACGCGCCCTTTTATTTCAAGGTAAAAGAAGAAGAGATTGCGTATTATATGCCCGTTATAGTAAACAAGATCAAGGTCGCTTATTTAATTATCTATTCCAATCAGCCGGAATATGATCGAAAAGATTACTATTTAGAATTTCTGCCACTCTTCTCACAAATGATCAGCATTGAGCTTGCTAAAAGAAACTTTTATTTATTCAATAAGGGTACCTACTACAACTACATATTCTCTTTAATCTTATCGGATGCAAAGGTTGATGTTGAGGATGTGCGTATGCGGCTGAATATCTATGGCTATGACTTGAGATATAATTTATATCTGCTTGAAGTTGATTCCAATATAGAAGAGATTAAAAGTCTGCATAAGGATAAAATTGCTGAATCGATTCGCAATACCTTCCGCAATAGCTTTTATGTATTTAAAGAGGATCGGGTGTTTTTCTTAATCAGCAGACATAAAGATGAGCTTCTTACCTTTGATGAAATGGAAGGCTGGAATATGAGTTTAGAAAGTCAAAATCTGATTGGCGCAATGACTGGACCATTCACTGATTTTGCTGATATTCACAAACATATGAAAGAGGTAAGAATGGTATTGGATGCTGTTTTGCAGACAGATAATCAAAAAAATCTTTATACATTTGAAGAATATCAGACTAAGTCGATGATTTCATATTTAAAGCAGGAAGATATCAGTTTATTTTTATATAAGCCAGTGTTAGATTTAATCGCCTATGATGAAAGACATGGAACGGAGCTTGTGGAGACGTTAAAAGAATATTTGAAATATCCAAAGGAAATTGCATTGATCTGCGATGCTCTTTGTATTCATAAGAATACTTTATATAAACGGCTGGATCGCATTGATTCAATCATGAACTGTGATTATCGCAATGGTACAGAGATCATGAAAATCGAATTAACTTTAGAAATGCTTGGTAAATAAGCAAGGTGTGCTGGCGCACACTTTTTGTTTGCCTATATTGGTTTATGTTTCTATCCTGTCACATTGCAGCGATGCTGGAAAATAAATAGAATTAAATTAGAAATAGTTCCACTATTTACAAGCGAATTTTTTGGTTGAAAGCGAGGAAAAAAACATGAAACCTGGAAAAGTAGCAAACAGCACAACGATTAATCCGTATAGCCGCAGTGTATCAATCATTGGCGTAGGCTGTACACCTTTTATGTACACAATGGATAATCCTGAGACAAATGGTTTGACCGAAGGTGAATTATTCGGCTACGCGGCATTAAAAGCGATGGAAGATGCAGGTGTAAGTCCAAAAGAAGTTGATTTTTATTTCCATGGCCAGGCCAGTCCGCTGAACGGCTCTGATTATATTACACCGAATATGCAGGTAGCTAATTGGTTTGGTATGAAGGGCAAGGGCTCAATTCACCATTCAGAAGCATGCTGCACTGGATATTTAGCTTTGGAACAAGCGGTTAATGCAGTTGCCAGCGGCAAGTATAATTGTGTATTATCCGGCTGTGTTGAATTTGCGGATGGTATCGCGGTAAAGGGAATGCCTGCCTATGTGCATGAAAAATTCACGATGGATAAATTATTAGAGACTACCGCTTGGATTTATGATCGCGCTTATACCCGTCAGATGCTGTCAGGGCCTGTTATTTGCTTTGATGATCCGGCAGTAACTTATCAAAGACAGTATGGATTAACTGAGGAAGAAATGGACAGCGCAATGATCGGTATGGCATTGGCAAGCCGTAAAAACGCTTCAAAAAATCCATTAGCCGTGAATCAGGTACCTTATGAGGAAATGGCTAAGCAAATGGGAATGGATGTACAGACATTCATGAGATCTCAATTCAATCCTAAAATGGGCCATATGCTGCGTGTATCTGGCATGGAGCTAAAATGTGATGGTGCTGCAGCGGTTATCGTTGCTTCAACTGAATGGGCAGTCAAACATAATTTGCCGCATACACCGATTGAGGTGCTGGGTATCGGAAGTGCTGCCTGTGAAGGAAATACACCGCATCTTGAAATCCGCGGTACAGAAGAAGCAATCCGCCAAGTTTATGATTTGACGGATGTAAAGCCTGAAGAAATTGATTTGTTATATGCGAATGACTTTATCATTTCAAGTCAGCTGATTGCGGCGGAAGCCAGCGGTTATATGCCAAGAGGTGAAGGCTGGAAATATTTTGTTGAGGGCAGAACGGCCTACGATGGTGATAAACCAATCAACACCAATGGCGGACGTACCTCATTTGGACACGCTCATGCTGCCAGCGGTTTAGCCGATATTTATGAAGCTGTCCTGCAAATGCGCGGTTTAGCCGGTGAAAGACAAGTGAAGAAGCTCCCGAAGACGACATTGCTACGCGGCTTTGGCGGCGGTCAGAATCTGGCAGCCATCATTTTACGCACTGATGAGGCATTAAGAAAAGACGATCAGGCGGCTGTGGTAACAGATTCACCAATCAAATTAGAGACGGCGGTTAAGAAATATTATGAAGGTTTAGAAGCAGGAAAGATTTATGGCAGAAAATGCAAGGCCTGCGGACATATTGAATGGCCGCCACATTATGCTTGCAACGAATGCGGCTGTGATGAAATGGAATGGGTTGAAATGTCAGGCAAAGGTACCATTGAGACTATTATTCTGCCGGCGATTCTTAATGCCAAACCTGAGAATGCGGATTTGATGCCATATGCATTAACCAGCGTCACTATGGACGGATCATCTCAGAATGCTATCGTACAAGGGGTTACTAAAGAAAATGCCGAAGAATTATGGGCCTTAATGCCAGTACCGGTAAAAGCCAAAATTATTGAAAGAGGCCAGCCAGGCAGTACGTACAAAACCGTTATTTTTGAATTAGATCAAGAAGAATTAGCGAAGAAGAAAGCGCAGCAGTAAGGAGGATACTATGACAAGAGAAGCGTTAGAAAATAAAGTGCTGGAGTGTGTAGCCGTTACCTTTCGTAAAACAATTGATGAGCTGTCAGTAAATACTGATTTTAAAGCTGATTTAGGCGGTGCATCGATTTTAATGGTAGGCTTAGCTTCATTGATTGAAAATGAGTTAGATGTTTTAATTCCGCTGCCTACGGTTGCGACTTGCAAGAGTGTTAAAGATTTAGTGGATAAGGTAGAAGCAGAACTGTAAATATTATGAAAGGTATCGTAAAGATGCCTTTCTTAAATTAAGGAGGCATTATGTCAGTTTTAGAAATACTAAATAATAAAGCAAAATTAAATCCGCAGAAGGTAGCATTTCCTGAAGGAACAAATGAAAAAATTATGCAGGCAGCCTATGAATGCGGAAAAGAAGGTACAATCATTCCTGTGCTGGTAGGCAATCGTGAAGAGCTAAAGCAGCTGGCAATTGAAAGAGGCTATGATGCTTCGGTATTTACCTTTGTCGATTTGCAGGATGAAGCTTATCAAAATGAACTCATTCAGAAATATGTTTCACTGCCCAATACTTTGTTGAAAGAGAAGGCACTTCACCGCCGACTGAGTGATCCGTTAAACTTTGCCTTGGTGATGGAGGCCGTTGATGAGGCAGCGGCAACTTTTGCCGGTATTGATACTACAACCGGCGATGTGCTGTTTAGCGCTCAGCAAATTATTGGCATGAAGCCCGGAATATCAAATATTTCATCGATTGGATTATGTGACATACCGAATTATGAAGGCAGTGAGGGGTCATTGCTTGCTATTACTGACAGTGCTGTCGCAACCAATCCAACCGCTGAAGAATTAGCTAATATTGCTATTTCAGCGTGTGATACAATGGAAGCACTCTTGGATTGGGAACCGCGGTGTGCGATGATTTCTTATTCAACATTAGGTTCAGGACAAGGTGAATTGGTGGATAAGGTAGCTCAGGCGGTGAAGATTGCCAATGAAAAGCGGCCTGATTTAGCCATCGACGGCGAGTTTCAGCTCGATGCTGCTATAAAGCCGGAAGTAGCAGCTAAGAAAGTAAAAAAGGCATCAAAGGTTGCAGGCAGGGCAAACATTCTTGTTTGGAGCAATTTAGATGTCGGCAATGTTGCGGTAAAATTAATTCAAACATTTGGCAAAGCCAATGCTTATGGGCCGATGCTGCAGGGCTTTAATAAGGTTGTCTGTGACTGTTCGCGCGGTGCACCAGTTGCTGAAATCAAAGGCAATATCGTGATTTCTGCATTGAGAGCGGCGGGGGCTAAACATCATGGCTAAGTATCGGGTTCTAACGATCAATCCTGGATCGACTTCTACTAAAGTGGCCGTATTTGATGATGAAACAGAAGTCTTTTCAAAAAATATTGTTCATGCTGCAGAAGATTTGGCGGCATTTGCACAGCTGACGCAGCAGAAACCATATCGGGCGGCGTTGATTTTAGAAGCGCTTCAAGAGAATGGCATTGATTTGTCATCATTATCAGCGGTGGTCGGCCGCGGCGGCGGTTTGTTAGCGGTTGAAGGCGGTGTTTATATCATTGATGATCTTTTGCTGTCGCATGCTGAAAAGGGCGCTAATGGGGTTGTTCATCCAGCCCAATTGGGTTCCTTATTAGCGAATGATATCGCAAAGGAATATGGCATTCCGGCATATGTGGTTAATCCACCGGATACCGATGAGCTGGAAGCTGTCGCAAGACTTACCGGGATTAAGGGTGTTTACCGCAATGTTCATTTACATGCGTTAAATTTGAAAGAAACAGCGATCCGGCATGCTGCTGCCATGCATAAAAAGGTTGAAGAATGCAATTTTATTGTATGCCATATTGGCGGCGGTGTTTCAGTTTCAGCTCATCGTCATGGGAAAATGATCGATGGCAATGATATTGTCGGCGGAGAAGGACCGATGGCACCGACACGCTGCGGGAATGTTCCTGCATCAGAAATCATCGATCTGTGTTTTTCAGGCATCAGCCAAAAAGAAGCCAAAGCACTTTGTACGAAAACTGGCGGGTTCGTAAGCCATCTTAATACAAGTGATGCCAGAGAGGTAGTCAGACTGGCCGAAGAAGGCAATCAATACGCGGCGCTTGTCTGGGATGCATTCAAATATCAAATCATTAAGGAAATTGGCGCTATGGCTGCCGTTTTACAAGGTAAAGCTGACGGTATTCTGCTTAGCGGCGGTATCGTTCATAGCCAAGAACTTGTTGAATCGATTCGTCAAAGCTGTTCATGGATTGCGCCTGTCAGCGCGTACCCGGGTGAATTTGAAATGGAAGCAATGGCGGCTGGTGCGATTCGGGTATTAAATGGGAGCGAAGCAGTGAAAACTTATAGCGGAAAACCTGTCTGGAATCCCAAGGAATTAGGGTTATGATCCTGTGATTTTGAGTCAATTTAATGTTCCATCAGCATCATTGAAAGCAGATATCAGTGTTTATGTTCTGCTTCCTGATTGCATCACTGCTGATATGGATACGCTTTACTTATTGCATGGAGCGATGGAGAAGCCTTCTGTACTTTTATCAAAATCAACATTGAGTGAGCTGGCGGATCATTATCAGACAGCTGTCATACTGCCTGCTATGGGTAATGGCTTTTATGTCGATGCAGCCCATGAATTTCTATGCAATGAGCTGGTTAAGTATATCCAAAAAGAATACGCACTCTCACTAAATCGTGAACATACGCTCATCGGCGGTAACAGCATGGGTGGTTACGGGGCATTATATAATGGTATGAAACGTCCTGATATTTTTGGCGCTGTATTCAGTTTATCCGGTGCCTTAGATCTTTCTTATGGTATTACATTTGTGCGCTATTTAGATGCAAAGCTGCCTGATTATTTAAACAAGCCCAAGGCACAGCTGATAAGCGAATATGATCTAGTACCGCTTCTCTCCAATCAAGCCAAACAGCAGTATTATTTAAGCTGTGGTAAGGATGACTTTTTGATTGATATAAACCGCAAGTTTGTTTCAATATTAAATCAAAATAACATCGCATATACTTATGTTGAAGAAGCGGGGAATCATGACTGGGATTATTGGCGAAAAGCATTGGTTAATGTATTTGAGTGGAATCGTTTGAGGGAAAGATATGTCAATTCTATATGATCAAACCATTAGAAATTAAAGTGGTTATTTTCTGCATATAAAAGAACGCACCGATCTTATAGTCAGTGCGTTTTTTCATTTGCTAATTCTTTTATCGCATTTTTAAGAAACGATGAATATGAATGATTACTGTACAGCCTGTCTGCGGTTTACTGTTTATTGTCAAGCCATAATTTTCTCCATAATACAACTTAATGCGCTGTTCAACATTATGTAAGCCTACACCCTTAGTCTTTGCTGTCAGAATGGCTGGATCAAAGCCAACACCATCATCCTTTACCAACAGGTTGACTTCTTCATCAGTATATTCAGCACAGATTTCGATGTGACCGCTGCGTTCAGAATTTTTAATACCATGATCAATGCTGTTTTCAACAATTGGCTGTAAAGTAATTTTAGGTATAAGAATATCCTGAATTGCTTTATCTACTTTAATGGCGAAAGTCAGTTTTTCCCCATAGCGTTCCTGCTGAATCAATAAATACTGCTTTACATGTTCCAGCTCATCCTTCAATGAAACCAATTCTTTTCCATTGGCTAAAGAAAGCCGGAAAAAGGCAGCTAATGATTTTGTCAATGAGATTACTTTTTCATAATCCCTGAATTCTGCCATCCATATAATCGTATCTAATGTGTTATATAGAAAATGTGGATTAATCTGCGCAATCAGCGCACTGATTTCTGCTTCTTTTAAGCGTTCTTCATTTGCCGTTAATTCACGCATTAAGTTCTTAATCTTACGAATCATTAAATTATAGCTGTTCGTGAAAGCCTCTACTTCATAATAACTTCGATCCGGCAGCTGTATTTCAGAGAGCTGTTCAATCTCAAGCATTCCCTTTTCCAGCTTTTTCATTGGAGAAGACAGACGGCCAAGAAAAGTTCGGCCAATCAGAACCACCACTAAGAAAATGATGATAATAATGAAAATTACATGTTCCATTAACTGACGCTTTAAGATACTTAACGTATTCATCGGCAGAACACCAACAAGTGTCCAATCTGTATGGTCTATCTTTGTCTGATGGATCAGCAGATTGTTTTTTTCATCGAAACAGCTGCCTTTAGAGAGCAGAGCCTGCAGCTCCTTTTGCTTCGAGAGATCTTTTATATAATCAGGATCTTTATGATAAACAAGCTGTCCATTTTGATTGATGATGTACACATAACCGCCGTCTCCCATTTCAACAGCCTGCAGATAATGGGCAATCACATGATAATCCATATCAATTAAAAGCACACCAAGATTATTCCCTTCAGCATCTTTAATCTCTGTGCTTGTTGAGATTACAATATCATTCATATCGGATGAGAATGACTGCATTCTTGCACCCGTAAGAATCGGCATCGTATTATGAATCGCGTTCTTATACCAATCTTCTTCCATCATATCCGCTGAGGTTGTCATGCCCATATCTTGTTCATTGGAAATGATTCTTCCATCCTTGGCGACAATGATCACTGAACGAATATAATCATCATGATTTAATATAGACTGAATGTAATGTTCTATATCAGACAAATCATCTGTCTGGTTTTGCAGATAAGCCTGCAATGTCAGATTTTCAGCAAATACTGATGCTTCTGCTTTTGTTTTATCAATATAGGTTTCAATATTCATACTGCTCATTTCTAATACATTTTGTGTAGATACGATACTTTCATTAATCAGCAGCTGGGAAACTGAATAATAGATTGGTATACTGATCAAAGCAATAATGAATACCGCGGCACTAAAATAAAAAGCGTTTATTTGGAAATCAAAGCGATGAATCAGTTTTTTTAGCTTCTTCATTATAAAAGCCTGCCATTTCTGAATTCAGTCACAGTAACATGATATTTTCTTTTAAAGCAGGTGCTGAAATAATTAGCGTCTTTAATACCAACCGCTTCCGCTACTTCATAATTTTTCATCTGGGTTGTCAGCATCAGCAGTCTTGCCTTTTCCAATCGCTGTTCCAATAGATAATCACGGAAGCTCATCCCAAAATATTGTTTGAAGATTGAACTTAGATAGCTGATATTATAACCCATGTCAAAAGCGAGTTGCTGCAGGGAAAAGTCTTGATTTTCAAGGTTTTCACGGATAACATCCATCAGTTGATCTTTGATTGATTTGCTTCCTTGATGACTGAAAGCTCCCTGCAGCTTTTCGACTGTCCGCTCTAATTCATGGGCCTTTTTATTTTTCTGAAGATTTTCTGCCATATGCATCAGTAAAGCTTGAATATCATCCTTAGAGGCAGGCTTGAGAATGTAATCATCTACACCGATTTTTACCGCTTGGATGGCATAGTCAAGATAGTCGTAGCCAGTAATCAATGCAATCCGGCATGCGGGATAGTTTTGTTTTACTATTTTTGAAAATTCGAGTCCATTCATTATCGGCATATTTATATCAGCTAATATTATATCAATCGGATGCTTTGCCATAAGCGCAAGGGCCATTTTGCCATTGTCAGCCTCATAGATGGTATCGATGCCGATCTGTCTTAGATTGATTAATCTGGCAATTCCTTGACGGATGATTTTTTCATCATCTACTACAAGCAGTGTATACATTATGATCACCTTCATTCTCATTGTATAGCAAAAGGGTGCAGGATTCAATTACTTCATTCCTACACCCATTAATTACTCAAACAGGATATTCAAATAGTCATAGCCTTCTTTTTTCAGATCTTTTTTAGGTATAAAACGGATTGACGCGCTATTAATACAATAACGCAGTCCGCCTTTATCCTTTGGCCCATCATCAAAGACATGGCCTAGGTGAATATCAGCTGCCCGGCTTCTAACTTCAGTTCGATTCATATTAAAGGAATTATCCTGCTGCTCAGTAATCACTTCATCAATGATCGGCTTGGTAAAGCTTGGCCATCCGCAGCCTGATTGAAATTTATCGGCTGATGAAAAGAGCGGTTCGCCGCTGACAATATCAACATAGATACCTTCTTCAAAGTTATCAGTATATTCATTAGTATAAGGTCTTTCGGTATCATTATTTTGCGTAACGGCATATTGTATAGGTGTTAATGTTTTTAGTAATTCCTCTTTGGAAGGAATCGGATAATTTTCTGCCTTGATTTGTGAAGCCAAATCAACGTTTTTTCTGTTCAGCTGTTCTTCTTCGATAAATTCACCAGCTTTACTTAAATCAATGTGGCAATAGCCATTAGGGTTTTTATCCAAATAATCTTGATGATATTCTTCCGCGGGATAATAGTTTTCTAATGGTTTCACTTCAGTGATGATTGGTTTGCTGTAATGTGTCTGCTGATCTTCAATAACCTGATCAATGATTGTTTTATCGTCATCATCAAGATAATAAATCCCGGTGCGGTATTGGGCGCCAAAATCATTTCCCTGACGATTTTCAAGGGTTGGATCAATGATTTTGAAATAACCCTTTAAAACCTCTTCGGTTGTGATTTTAGATTGATCATAAGAAATTTTAACGGTTTCTGCATGTCCGGTAGTTCCGGTACATACTTGCTGATAAGTCGGCTCTTCCGTAATCCCGTTCGCATAACCTACTTCCGTATCATAAATGCCAGGCAGCTGCTTCATAAAGGCTTCAACTCCCCAAAAACAGCCGCCGGCTAAATAAATGGTTCGCTTATCTTCTTCTTTTACATTCATTTTTGTTTCCTCCATCGTTTCATTTCTTTGGATGTCAGACGGAACAGCTTTTGCCGTGCAGCCGCTGACAATCAGCAGTAAGCAAATACTTAATCGGTTAAAAATAGTATAACTCTTTTTCATTATAATAACCTCCTTTTTGACTATTCAATCGAATCCATAAATGACGTAATTGCATCATTATCCAGATGACCAGGCTGAACTTTAATCAAATTTCCGCCGGCATCGAAAAAGGCAGAAGTAGGAAAGCCGCGAACATTTAATGCTTCTGCCAAGCTTCCATTTTCATCAAGCAATACCGGAAGCTGATCCATTCCCAGTCCCTGAAACCAATCAATGAAAGCATCAGTATCTTTTTCACCATTCGCATTTGGCGTAACTATTGTTACGACTTCGAAATCATGATCTTCTGATGCTAAAGCTTGAACATCTTCTAAACCGCCAAGACAGATCGGACACCATGTTGCCCAAAATTTGATATAAACCTTTTTGCCTTGCAGATCACTCAGCATCACCTTTTGCTCATTGAGATCAAGCAAATCATACGATGCTGAATCTTCTGCGATATTCATCACTGCTGCCTTTTGACAGCCGGTTAAGGCAAGGCATGTAAGTGCTAATATAAATCGATATTTTTTCATAATTTTGCTCCTTAATAAAATAACGCGGCGAGTCGGTTAAACTGCCCGCTTAAAAAGATAAGACCCATTAAAATTAAAATTACACCGCCGATGATTTTAATGGTTTCCAGATGCCGGTTCAGAATTTTCAGTTTAATCAATAAGGTATCTGAAAACACAGCGAGAATCAAAAAAGGAATCAGCAGACCCAATGCGTAAACCATCATCAAAAAGATACTGTAGGTCACTTTGCCGCCGGCGGCTGACAAGCTGAGAATAGCGCCTAGTATCGGGCCGATACAAGGTGTCCAGCCAAAACTGAAAGTCAAGCCTAATAAAAATGTTTTCAAGTAAGTATTTTTGATTGCTGTCTTTAACTCGATTTTTCTTTCACGATATAGTAATGGAAAGTGAATCAAACCCGTTTGATGCAGACCTAACAGAATGATGATAATACCCATGGCTGTGCGAAACCAGCGGCTGCTGATCCAAGAACCGAGGATACCGGCGCCAAAGCCCAGCAGGATGAAACAAGCCGATATGCCTAAAACAAACAATAAGCTCTTGATCATGATCTGCTTTTTTCGAAGTAAACCATCTTGAAGCATCAAACCGTCACTCGAAGCAAAAACGGAGAAATAAACGGGTAATAACGGTACGATGCAGGGTGAGAAAAAGGAGAATAGTCCTGCCAAAAATACACTGCTTAGATATAGAACTTCAAATTGCATATCCCTTACCTCCTTGTATGACTTTATTATAGGCAGCAGCAGTAAGCATTACCATCAAGCCATTTTTGGTAAATCTTTAATTTCTTTAGGGTATGATCAGCGTTTTAGATTTTTGCATTCATCAGCATTTAATAATTCAGGTGCTTAATAATCAAATTTAGTAAGGAAGTAATAATTTATGAAAAAGGATTGAAGCCGTGGATCGATGGGCTGGCAATTTGTTGATAATACATGAAATTATTTCAATGCTAAATCGTTGACTAAGCAAGATTTATTACTATAATAAAGACGGGTAAACATTTCAGAAATGAATTAAATGGAAGATAATTTCAAGATGCGATAAATTATCTGCTGTCACCCATATTTACAGGTGACAGCTGATTTGTTATTGAATTAACGGCGGTGTTAACAAGGCCGTCATTCCTTTATACTAAGCAGTGAAATCAATAGGCTTGTCATTGCTTGGAACAATTATGCTGTATTTATTAAAGGTTAGCATTCCAGTGAAGGCTTTAAGGTTCTGTGTGAAGTTGGATGAATAAGCGTGTTTTAACAAATAATAGCTATGAAACATGCTGTACAGATGCTGGCATTATCAGATTAATTCAAAGAAAAAGTTAATATACAAGAAGAAAGGGATTAGTGAGATGGAAAAAGAAAAGAAAGTAAGAGAGAAAAATAGACCAAGTTTGCTGGAAGCACTTTCGATGATAGCAGTTTTGTTAGGAATGATTATTTTAGCTGTTCAGGCAGATATTTCTATCATTCCAGCACTGGTGATTGCAATTGTATGGTCTATGGCGATTGCTGTTAAATGCGGTTATAGCTGGGATGAAATTATGAAACCGATTTTGGACCGTCAGCGCGGTGTTGTAGAAATCTTTTTGATTATTCTAGCAATTGGTATGTTTGTTGCCTCAATGATATATTCCGGCACCATTCCGACAATCATTTATTATTTAATCAATATCATTTCACCAAACTTAATGGTGGTTTTATCCTTTATAATAACCGCGGTTGTATCATGCATCATCGGAACATCATGGGGTACAGCCGGTACGGTGGGGGTTGTTATGCTTTCAATTGCCCAAAGCATGGGAGTGCCGATGGCCATTGTGGCAGGTGCCGTTGCTTCTGGCTCACATGTCGGACAGATTCTCTCACCAATGAGTGATACTTCCAATGTATCAGCCAGTTTGGCAGATGTGGATACAGTAACGATGATTAAACGTATGGCGCACTATGCAATACCGGTGATCATTATCGCATCTGTTGTTTATGCGATTCTTGGTTTTGCCAATACCGCGGTTGGCGGCAATCTTGAATCGGCGGCACTGATCCGTCAGGAAATAGCAGCTGTTTTTAATGTTAATCCGTTGGTTATCCTGCCGATGGTATTTGTCTTCTTTCTGACATTTAAAAAGAAGCCGATCCTGATGACCTTAACCTTGACCTCACTGATTGGTTTGATTTTTGGCATGATTTTCAATGGCTTCTCTTTTGTGAATGGCTTGGACGCGTTATATAATGGCTTTAATTTAACCGGTACCGTGGGTATTGCGGAAAAGGGCTTTAATGATATTTTCCTAAATCTAGTTAACCGCGGCGGCGCGATGAGTATGATCAATGCGGCATTGCTGGTTATTGTCGCTACGATGTATGGCACGATCTTACTTGAAACAAAGGCTATCGATGTTATTGCCGTATCAATCTTCGGTAAGGTAAAGAGCCGCCCAATGCTGGTTACTTCCTCAATCTTTGTTTCTGGGTTAGTAGTGGCAATGACATCAAGCTCCTTTTTAGCAACCATGATGTCAAAAGATTTATTTATTGAAAAATTTGAAAAAGAGGGAATGGACAGCATGGACCTAGTATCAAGCTGCGCAACCGCAAGTACACAGTTCTTAACCTGCATTCCTTGGTGTGATACGGCAATCTTCCTGGCTGCGCTCAGCGGTGTTTCAACACTTGACGCACTGCCTTATAATGTATTTAGCTGGGGCTGTGCCGCAGCTGCTATCGGACTGTCAATCTTTGGCATCGGTTTTAAAAACGGCAAACGTTTCGTCGATCTGACACCGGTTAAAGCCAAAGTAACTGAATAAGTATTAAACAATAAAGAAAGTGTGAAAAGATGAACAATTTTGATACGCCTTTGAATCGCAGAAATACAAATACTTGGAAGTGGGATGGGGAAGGCTTTGGGGTTGATTTTCCAATGGGTACGGCGGATACTGATTTCAAAATGCCATTTGAGGTGCAAAAAGCGCTGCATGACAAAATTGATCAGGGTATCTTATCTTACTGCGCAGATAAAAGCTATTTCTTAGAAGCTTTCGCAAACTACCAAAACCGCCATTATGGTCTTAGCATCAAACCTGAAGAAGTATTTCCAGGCACATCATTAATGGCTGTTTATAAGGTCTTGCTTGACGCGTTTACGGCGCCGGGTGACGGAGTGATCATTCAAACGCCAACCTTTGGACACTTATATAACGTACCTAAAAATAACGGCCGGATGATTTTTGAAAATCGTTTGCTGTATGATCGTAAAAAGGGTGAATGGACGATCAACTTTCCGCAATTAGAAGCAATGGTTGAAAACCCAAGAGTCAAAATGCTGGTTATATGTAATCCAGGCAATCCGACATCCCGTGGCTATACGCGTGAGGAAATGCAGCGGATGTATGAATTATGCAATGCTCATGATGTTCTTGTGTTGAGTGATGAGGTTCATTCTGATGTGTATTATGATGGCAGAAAGCACGTGTCAATATTAAGCGTTGGCGACGAAGCAAAGCATAACTGCATTCTTTTAACCAGCAGCGGTAAGGTATTCAGTATCCCCGGCTTAAAAACCGCAGTTACCGTCATCCCTAATCCGCGCTTAAAAGCACAATATGAGGCAGCCGCGATGAATGCCCGCGTTGAAATCATCGATCTGGCCTTGGTGGGAATGGCAGCCGGCCTCAATCTTTGTGATGATTATATCAGTGAGCTTCAGCAGTATTTACAGCGCAATAAAGATTATGCCGTCAAATTCTTTAAAGAAAACAGCATGGATATTGTTTTAACTAAACCGGAAGCCTCTTACTTATTCTGGCTGGACTTCAATGATTGGCATATGAATTGTGATCAGCTTGCGGAATTGCTTAGAAAATACAGCATTGTTTATTCATCAGGCTCAGAATTCGGCCCTGGCAATGAAGGCTTTATGCGCATGAATATTGCCTGTCATTATGAGCAGCTGCAGGGAATGTGCAAAGCGCTCAAAAAGTGCTATGAAGAAAATATTAAATAAGGCTGTTCAGACATTCTATAAACATAGGCTGGATGCATCAAAAATCAAACACTGACTGCCTCCTAAGCTGAATATATCCTTTAACCAGAGAATCCGGGTCACACGATCCGGATTTAATCATGTGAAGGGCATTATTGTGTTATTATTAATTTATAAGGTAAAACATGACGGCTGTCATAAAGCTTATCTGATTATGCGCTGATCAGGAAAGGGAAACTCAAAATGAAAATTGAAATTGGCACGGCTTTTCCACAATATTTTAAATCTGCATATCCTGAAGAATTTGTTTTGTTTTCACATCTTGAAACAACATCGGCGATTCCATCAGTTTTATTTGCCATCACTACTTGGAAAGCAAATGGTGAACCTAATGTCTGCTTTCATGCTTGGAGCTGTTTTCATGGCGATAGAACCGCCTTTTTTGCGGTGATGGGCGGCTTGTATCAAAAAACGCATACTTATGCGAATATTATGCGGGACAAATGCTTTTGTATCAACTTTCTGCCAATCCGTTATTATGATCAGCTGATTGCGACAATTAATCAAAATGAGGATGAAGCTGATGAATTTCAAGTTGGGAATTTTACTTTGGAACACGCTGAAACAATTCATGCACCAATTATTAAGGAAGCTTTTCTAAACATGGAATGTACTTTAAAAGAGGTAATGGATTTAAGCGGCGCTCAGATTACTGCTATGGTTGTCGGTCAAGTTCAGCATATATTCGTTGAGGAAGCATATGCAAGGGGCTATGATAAACGCTATGGACAGGACGGTTTCATGATGCTTGTGCCGGCGATGCAGGATTTGATCAGCGGTGAAGCAGGACAATCAGCGATTGCAACGGTAAAGATTGAACGTTTTGATTAAAAAAGCATTATTTGTTGTCACAATATAGCTTTCTTATTGTCTAATTATATGTAGGGTTGAAAAATATCGACAATAAGGAGGAAATTATGTTTCAAGAAATTTTATTAACCGCATTGCTGGGTATCGTTGTCGGGCTGATTGATATTCTGCCGATGATCAAAATGAAATTGGATAAATTTTCTATCAGTTCTGCTTTTGTATTCTATTTTGTTTTGCCTTTTGTGATCATTAATATCGATTTATATGGTATAGCATGGTGGCTTAAGGGCGGCATCATCGGATTGGCACTGGCTTTGCCGACCATCATTATGGTTATGAAGGAAGATAAAAAATCAGCGATTCCAATGGTTATTATGTCAGTGATTTTAGGGACGGTTATCAGTGCGGTTCATTACTTTATTATGTGAATTAAGAAGTCCAATCAGGACTTTTTATTATTATAGGAACTTTCGTTTTCAAGCATCAAAGGTCCAATGGCATGATTTGATTGATGAAGGAAATCATTTTTTTGATTTAGCAAAGCTTTATGATACACTGAGGATAGAGGAAAGGAGTTTGCTATGAAAATGCCTGATACGGATATCGATACAAATATGTTTGCGCCCTGTGGGATGAATTGTATGGTTTGTTATAAGCATTGTTATCATAAAAAGCCATGTGCCGGCTGTTTGAATCATGAACAAAATAAGCCTGAGCATTGCCGTAAATGTAAAATAAAAGACTGCGTCAGAGAGAGGGGTATTAGTTATTGCTATGAATGTGGGAAATACCCTTGTTTGCAGATAAAAAATTTGGAGCGGAGCTATCGTCAGCGTTATCAGACAAGTCTTTTAAGTAATAGTGAATTTGTGAGAATAAATGGTTTATCAGCATTTATGGCGTGGCAGAAACAGCTGTATTCATGCCCTAAATGCGGTGGTATTATTTCAATTCATGACAAAGAATGCAGTGAATGTCAAAAAAAATTGAAAATGGAGGAGACGTTGGGATGATGATATTAACCTTTGAAACACGGCAGGCATTCAGGGATTGGCTGTCAAAGCATCACCCTTCAGAAGCCGGTGTCTGGCTGCGGTTTGGTAAATCAGCGCAGATTAAAACATTAAAAGCGAGTGAAGCGCTGGAAGAAGCACTATGCTTTGGTTGGATTGACGGACAGATGAAAAGTCTTGATGAACATTCATACATAAAATATTTCGCCTTGCGCCGTAAAAACAGCAAATGGTCAGCTAAAAATAAAGCGTTGTGTGAGAAATTGATAAAAGAAGGTTTGATGAGTTCTTTTGGTTTTTTAAAGATAGAAGAAGCTAAACAAAACGGTCAATGGGATCAGGATCATGCGCCAATGCCCATCTCTGATGAACAGCTTGATGAAGTCGCAAAGCAGCTTAAAGAAAATACAGCGGCTTATCATAATTTTATTAAAATGCCGCAATCTGTTAAGAAAACGTATGCCCGAGCCTATTTTGACGCTAAAACGGAAGCTGGCAGGAAGCGCCGTCTTGAGTGGATGCTTGATCGGCTGGCAAAGAATTTGAAACCGATGTAGGTTTTGATATAAAAGAAGATATTTAAATAAGGTTGACAGGGTAGGAGAACCATGATAGTATCTATACATACCAACGGTATGTATATGGTTCGGAGGTGGAATATGGCTCGAAATAAATATCCCGAACAGACTGTTGAGAAAATCCTGGAAGTATCGCTGAAGCTCTTTTCTGAGAAAGGGTATGAAAAAACTACGATGCAGGATATTGTGAATGCACTCGGCATGTCTAAGGGAGCGATTTATCACCATTTTAAATCAAAGGAAGAACTGGTGGACGCGGTATCTACTTACAGCTTTATGAAGCGTAACAGCTTTGTGGATGTCTATGAGCTGAAGCATCTAAATGGCCTACAGAAGCTGCGCTGGGTATTGATGAATGAATTCTCCAACACTGAGAAGCAGGAGGTTGACCGCTTCACAGCCCCATTAGCCGTTGAACCAAATTTCATGATGAAAATGATTCAGGATACCATAACACATAGTGTTCCTATGCTGATTCCAATGATTGAAGAATCCAAACAGGATGGCTCATCTCAGGTAGAGGATGTACAGATGACAGCTGAGATTTTCATGGTATTAGCCAATGTCTGGGCAAACCCGCTGTTTTGGGAGATGAGCGAAGAACAATTTGCTTATAAAGTTAAAACTATTGGTAAGATACTGGATACGCTAGGCTTACCGGTTATCAATGAAGAAGTAAAACAGACAATGATTGAATATTATAAGAATATACTGCCTAAATAGGGGCAGTTCAATTTTAATCAAATACATACCGACAGTCGGTATTTAAAGAAAGGGACTTTATGAATAAAAAACTATTCCACAAGGATTTTACGATGATGGTCATCGGTCAAATCATTTCTATTTTTGGCAATTCAATTTTACGCTTTGCAATCTCTTTATATGTTTTAGATCTTACTGGTTCTGCCAGTATCTTTGCCGGTATTCTGGCAATATCCATGCTGCCGACAATTTTATTATCACCGATTGGCGGCATGGTCTCTGACCGGCTAAGCCGTAAATATATCATGGTGATTTTAGACTTTGCCACGGCTTTGCTGATTTTGCTTTTCGTCTGCAGTCTGGGCAGCTCTTATATAGTAGTGGTGATAGCGGTATTTATGGTTTTGTTATCACTGATTCAATCCTTCTATCAGCCCTCGGTCCAAGCCAGCATTCCCTCAATTACGGATAAGGATAATCTGGTAGCTGCCAATAGTGTGGTCTATCAGATCAATGCGCTTGCTAATCTGTTAGGTCCCATTTTAGGCGGCTTGCTTTATGGCTTCTTTCCAATTCAGGTCATCGCCCTGCTCAGTGCTTTCTGTTTCTTCTGTTCGTCAATTCTTGAACTGTTTCTGCATATACCATATACCCGCCAGCCGCGCGCAGCCTCCATTTTTCGGACAGTAAAGGCAGATTTTAAAGAGGCAATCAGTTTTATTCTTCATGATAATCCAGCTATTTTTAAGCTCTTGATCCTGCTTTCCGGTTTGAATATGTTTCTGACTGCTATGCTGCAGGTCGGTTTGCCTTATATTATCAAGATTCAGCTAGGCTTAAGCTCACAGCTTTATGGTTTTGCGGAAAGCTCATTGGCTATTGGGATGATTATTGGCAGCCTCTATGCAGCCAATAATGCCGGTAAACTTAAGATTCAAATCTCACATAAATACTTATTGCTGGGCAGTCTGGCAATGGTTCCTATCGGATTAGGCATCTTAACCGAGATTAACGCTTATCTGGCCTATGGGCTGATTGTATTGTCATTGCTGGCTGGCATGAGCTTCATTGCTGTATTTAATGTTATAGCGCAAGCCTTCATGCAGGAACAGACGCCAACTCATTTACTGGGTAAAGTAAGCAGCTATGTAATGACACTGACAATGTGTGCCATTCCTGCCGGTCAGGCATTATATGGTCTGTGTTTTGAAAACTTCGCTTCACATTCCGCATGGATCGTACTCTTTGCCTGTTTAATGGCCGTGCTTTTATCGAACTATGCGAAAGGTGTACTGGCAGCTCAAAAGGAGGTGATCGCATGAACCCACTAAAGGAACAGCTGAATATCGCTCAGCAGCGAACTCAGAAAATTATTGAAAAGCAAAACAAGTATGTTCTATCATCAATGCCTAAGATAAAGCGTAAGAAAACACTGCAGATCAATTTAATTACCAATCTGCTGATGCTGATTCTATGTCTGATTGGTCTAATAATATTTAAAGCATTCTGGCTGATTAGCTTACTTATAATCATTATTTTATCACTGGCGGTTAATTTTTATTTACTGAATAAATATCGTTAGGACTATGTTATAATAAATTCATAAAGCGAGGATTCAATATGTACCTTCTACGAGATAACAACTCAGTGCAGTTACAAAACCGCCAAGCAGATTGCGCTGAGTTTGCGGATAACTAAACTTGCATTGGCGTGTCAACTGCACTGATTCTTTTAAATTATAAGAAAGGTGGAGTTACCAATGGATTTTACTGAATTAAAAAAACAATGGCTTGCTGAGGAACAGGCAAGCTTCAAGGGCTGGGATTTTTCACATATTAGAGGCAGATGGATGGATGAACAGCTGCCATGGGATTATGAGCAATTACTGCGCCGCTATTTAAGCTGTGAACATCAGCTATTGGATATGGGAACCGGCGGCGGCGAGTTTCTGCTGTCGCTTAATCATCCATATTCACAATGCAGTGTCACAGAGGGTTATGAACCCAATGTGCAATTATGTAAAGAACGGCTTGAACCGTTAGGAATTACGGTGCGTAAGATTGAAAATCCGCTTCATATTCCTTATCCAGATGCTTCTTTTGATCTTGTTATTAACCGTCATGAGGCTTATGATTTTAAGGAAGTATACCGCATATTAAAGCCCGGCGGTACTTTTATTACACAGCAGGTCGGCGGCAAGAATGATGATGATTTAGTCGCAAAGCTTGGCTGTGTAAAGGAGCTTCCTGATCCTAAGACTTTTGATTTACAAAATGCGATGCACTATGCGTTGCAGGCGTCATTCAATGTTGAATTGGGCTATGAAGCATTTACCCCGATTGAATTTTATGATGTTGGTGCTTTTGTCTACTTTGCTCATATTATCGAATGGGAATTTGGCGGCTTTCAGGTTGAATCACATTTTGATCAATTATGTACATTAGCTCAAGAGCTTGCGGAGCATGGCTGCATTCGCGGCAGCGAACATCGTTATCTGCTAGTCTTAAAGAAATAATGAATGAAAGGTACTTCACGGTACCTTTTTCTTTTCTGGTGCATTGTGTTTGACGTTTTTATGATGCCACTTCTATAATGGGCTGAAAGGGATCTGTGTGATCAGCCGGTGAAATCATGACACAAAAGCAGCGTTATAATTTAAAGGAAGCCTATGGCATTCTTGTGGACGCAATCCGCGCCATGCCTAAATTGAAAAAAGAAGCAGCCGACGGTGTGCTGGATCAGGCGTTTAAAGAGCGAATTATGCTGGCTGTGACCGAAGTTAATGGCTGTGCGATGTGTTCTTATGCGCATACCCAGATGGCCTTAGAGGCTGGCTTAAGCAGTGAAGAAATCAGCGGACTGTTAACAGGTGTTATGCATCATGTCCCAGAGGATGAAGCGGCAGCTATTCTGTTTGCTCAGCATTATGCGGATAGTCGGGGCAAACCATCGCCTAAGGCACAGGCCATCATCTATCAGACATATGGAAAAGCCAAAGCGGATGCCATCATGCATGCGATTCATGTTATCATGGCCGGTAATGTTTACGGCATAGCCTTTGGTTCATTAAAGGGAAGAATCACCCATAAAGGAATTGACAGCCGCAGCTCGCTGGGCTATGAAATTACCCTGCTGCTTTCATTGATTCTCTATCTGCCGGTGGGCTTAGTTCACGCTTTATTAACCAGTAAAGCATCATAAACGGCTTATCGCTTCACATAATAAGTATCGAAACATAAAAGTCAGGCATATGAGTATTCAATAAGCAGCATCCGCGTTATCATAAAATTAAGAAAAGAGGACTTGAAAAATGGAAGCATTAACTAAAAACCACAGCTATACATTTACCATCTTCGGCGGTACCGGTGACTTAACTTATCGTAAGCTGCTGCCGGCTTTATATAATCTTTTTGTCTCTAAACAGCTGATCGCATTTCAAATCGTAATTATCGGCCGCCGCAATTATCAGCATGATGAGTATTGTGAAATCGCCAATGGCTGGATCAGACAATTTGTAAGACTGCCATATAATGATGACTCATTCAGAGAGTTCTGTGAGCACCTGTATTATTATCAGATGGATTTCACTCAGGAAGCGGCTTATGCAGATCTGCATGCCTTTTATTCAGCGCATAATATGCATGAACATATCTTTTATTTTGCCGTAGCGCCGCGTTTTTTTGAACTCATTGCCAAAGGTTTGACGCATGTGCCTGACGCAAGACAGGGCCGGGTTGTCATCGAGAAGCCTTTCGGCAAGGATCTGGCCTCAGCCCGTGAATTAAATGCTCAGCTGGAAGCCTTTTTCGCACCGGATCAAATTTATCATATAGATCATTATCTCGGCAAAGAAATGGTGCGCAATATTCAGACAATTCGTTTCATGAATCCCATCTTTGCAAATATCTGGAATCATGACTATATCGAAAATATTCAAATCTCCGCAATGGAGGAAGTCGGTGTTGAAACCCGCGGCTCCTATTATGATCAAAGCGGAGCATTAAAGGATATGGTACAAAATCATCTCTTTCAGATTCTAAGCATTGTAGCGATGGAACCTATGCGGGATAACAGCCGTGAGGAGATGCATCGCTGTCAGCTTGACGCGCTGAAGCATTTGCGGAAAGCATCCGCCTTAAAGCTGGAAGATACATTAATTCTCGCGCAATATGACGGTTATTTGAAGGAGAAGGATGTAGCCGCTGATTCTAAGACTGAAACCTATGCCGCCTTACGTTTGTTTATTGATAATGAACGCTGGCAGGGAACGCCTTTTTATATTCGTACCGGCAAGAAGCTTGATCGCAGGGAAATGGAAATCATCATTACTTTTAAACGGCCGCTGCCAACTGCTGATCCCAATATTCTGATCATCAAGATACAGCCTACCGAAGGGGTATATGTACGCTTTAATATTAAAAAACCGGGAAATAGCGAGGAGATCGTTCCCGCCAGCATGGATTTCTGTCAAAGCTGTCAGGAAATCAACCGCATTAACACGCCTGAAGCCTATGAGCGATTATTAATGGCAGTAGCTTTAGGGGATGCTTCGTGGTTCTCACAATGGGATCAGATTGAAACAAGCTGGGAATATGTCGATCAGCTGAAACAGCGGGCTATCAATGAGTTTCTGCCAATCCATGTGTATCAGCCTGGCAGTGAGGGGCCAAATGAAGCGGCTGCCTTGCTTGCCAAACAGGGTCATGAATGGTTTAATCAAGAATAGAAAGAACGGCTGCAATCGCGGCCGGTTTTCTTTTAGGCAGAAAATAATCACAGCTTTCAAGAAACCTTGGTTAATAGGATTGCATTTTTCACAGTCTTCGATATAATTAAGACGATAAAGAGGAAGATTCCATGGATAAAAAAACAATTTATATCACAGGCCACCGCCACCCAGATACCGATTCTATCGTATCGGCGATTGCCTATGCACAATTTAAGGAAAGAAAAGGATTTCATGCTGTTCCCTGCCGTTTAGGTGAGATGAATGCGGAGACAAAATATTTGCTGAATCGCTTTAATGTAGAAGCACCGATGCTTTTTGAGGACGCCAGAGCGACGCTTGATGAAATTGAAATTGATGAACCCATCACGATTTCGCCGATGACGACAATGATGGAAGCATTGCAGATGATGAGCGATCAGAATAAGCAGTCACTGAGTGTTGTAACCGATCAGGGAAAGCTGATGGGAATGGTGACAAAGTCAGATTTAGCGAATATCGGATTGGGTGATACCGCCTTATCAATCCGTCTGCTGAAAGAAACACCGACTGAATTTATCGCAAAAACGATCAGCGGTCAGGTGCTGTATGATGATGAAGACCGTCATTTCAACGGAAAGGTAAGTATCATTGCCATCGCGGAAACAAGACTGCGCAATTATGAATTAAAGGATCGTATGGTAATTGTCGGCAATGATCAGGATGCTCAGATCACCGCGATTGCGAAAGGCGCGGGGATGTTGGTTGTTGTGTGGACGGATGAAGTTGCTGATGAAGTATTGGAAATGGCAAAGATATCACATTGTCCAATTATCAAATCCGGACATGGAACAATGAATACAACACGTTATCTGTTCTTTGCACCGCCGGTAAAATTGATTATGAAAACCGATTTAATCAGCTTCAATATCAATGAATTTGTAGAAGAAGTCGGTAAGAAATTAATGAAGTCAAGATTTCGCTGCTATCCAGTGGTTGATGATGATAATCGCTTATGCGGCTATGTATCACGTTATCATATTTTAAATCAGCATAATAAGCAGGTAATTCTTGTTGATCACAATGAATATTCTCAATCGGTTAAATCTATTGAAAAAGCCGATTTGCTTGAAGTCATCGATCATCATCGGGTCAGTGATATCGCTACCCACCGGCCGATCTTTTTCCGCAACGAGATTATCGGCAGTACAGCGGCGATCATTACTTCCATCTATATGGAAAATCAGATGAATATACCTAAGCAGCTGGCCGGTTTATTGCTGGGAGCAATCCTATCCGATACATTGAAGTTCAAATCGCCGACAACAACGGAAAAGGATATGGGAATGGCCAAGGTTCTGGCGGAAATTGCTGAATTGGATATTGAACAGTTCGCTAAGGAAATGTTTAAGGTCAGCAGCAATATTATGGGCAAACCGGTCAATGAATTGCTGAATCAAGACATCAAGCAGTTTGATATTGACGGCAAGAAGGTTGCTATCGCTCAGGTCATTGCCTATCAGGTTTCAGAAGCCAGAGAGATTGAAAAAGAAATAGCAGAAGTAATGAATGAGTATGCGTCAGATAAGGAGCTCGATCTGCTTGTTCTGGCATTTACGAGTATTCTTGAAAATGGTTCAGTGTTTTATGCGGCGGGTGAGCTAGCAAAAGCGGTCAAGGAAGCATTCCCGGATCATGAGGGAGAGGAACACAGCTTCCAGGAGGATATTCTTTCCCGTAAGAATCAAATCGTGCCATTGCTTTCAAGAGCGATTATTAATTCTATTTAATCAAAGCGGGTCAGCGCCCGCTTTTTCTTATTTGAATACTCTGAATGGTATTTTAAATCGAAAAGTGTTAATATAAAATTATCAAAGGGCTGTTGGTTCAGCCTTGGCAAAGGAGGCATCGATGATGAATGAACAATTAGTACGTATGCACACGGGCAAGGGATTTATCGCGGCGCTTGATCAAAGCGGCGGCAGTACCCCTAAGGCACTGAAATTGTATGGTATCGATGAATCACAGTATCATAATGATGATGAAATGTTTGATTTAGTTCATGAAATGCGGACTCGAATCATGACAAGTCCAGCTTTTACTTCTGAGCATATCCTTGCGGCAATTTTATTTGAAAATACGATGGATCGAAAAGTAGAGGGTGAATACACGGCGGATTATTTATGGCTTAAGAAAGGAATCCTGCCGATTCTGAAGGTGGATAAGGGACTTGCTGAGCTGGCCCATGGTGTTCAGCTGATGAAGCCGATTCCTGATCTTGATGATTTGCTGAAGCGCGCCAAAGAAAGGCATATCTTCGGTACTAAAATGCGTTCAGTGATTAAACAGGCTGATGAGGAAGGAATCAGGGCTATCGTGGATCAGCAATTCGAAGTAGGACTGCGTATTTATGCGGCAGGCTTTGTACCGATTCTTGAACCTGAGGTTGATATTTTCGCTGCTGATAAGGAAAAGAGCGAAGCAATTTTGAAACGTGAAATTAAGCGTCATTTATCACTGTTAGAGGATGATGTCAGAGTGATGTTTAAGCTCTCTATCCCAAGTGCTGACGGTTTCTATGCTGATCTTATGGAGGATCAGCATGTTGTCCGCGTTGTTGCCTTGTCCGGCGGTTACAGCCGCGATGAAGCAAATGAAAGGCTATCCCGCAATCCAGGACTGATTGCCAGCTTCTCAAGAGCTTTGTCACAGGGACTAAACGTTAACCAAACACCGGCTGAATTTGATCAGCTACTCAAGACTTCTATTGATTCAATTTATCAAGCGAGTATCGCTTAATGTTTATGGACAGGTTCGCCTGTCCTTTTTCTTGAGCTGAATCTTGTCATTAGCTGGCTTTTATTGCCTTATGGCTTGAAAAAGCATGACGAAACTCTTATGATAGAATCATCTTAAATTATGATGAAAACATCAAAGGGGATTGCGATGAAAAAAATACAGCGTGGGATCATAATGGTTTTAACCATGATTTTGATTTTGCTTTCAGGGCATGAAATAATGGCAGAGGATGTTGGTTATGTTTATGAAGATTTGAATGTAAAGGTAGAAATCAATGATAAAAGAGAATATCATGTGACTGAAACAATGGTTGTCGATTTTGAAAATGAAATGCATGGTATTATCCGTAATATTCCGTTAAAGAGTGATACGGAAAAGGTTCGAATCAAGAATATTGATGTATCCGGCATGCCTTTTTCAGTATCGGAAGAGCATGAGAATGCGGTTGTTCGTATTGGTGATCCAGATGTGACAGTAAGCGGTATACAGGAAATTACCCTGGAATATACGCTGACGCATTATCAGGATTATGATCATGAATATGATTATGCTTATGTGAATGTTTTGGGTACGGATTATGATACTGAAATTAAACATTTTCATGCGGAGGTCATTTTCCCGTTTGCTGATGAATTGATTAATTATAAGGTAACCTCTGGCACCCGCGGCAGTACATGGAATAATTATGTCAATGAGATGATGGCGGATGACCGGCTGATGATTGATGCTGATGAGACGCTTCCCGCGAAGGTGGGGGTCACTGTGCAGATGCGTTTTACGGAAGGTGTTTTTTCATCAGCGCCTTCATATCCATATCCTTATGTTTTAGAAAACAGTGACTGTCAGATTGAAATCGATAAGAATCAGGATCTGCATGTTACGCAGACCATTGATTATCAAACTGAGAACCGATATCTCGGTATTTCAATTCCTTTTATCAGTGCCGGCTGGGATGCTTCAAATTATCGCATTGATGATTTTGAAGCTGTTGGTGATGCTGAGGTGAGAGTTTCTGGCGATGCGTTCAGACTTCAGCCTGAGAAGGAAGAAGGCAGCGTTGTGGTAAGCTATATCATACATCCATATTATTTATTGGATCAAGATATCTCCTTTGTATTGAACGATCCTGATGAGGATACACAGATTAAACATTTCAGCCTTACTCTGACCATGCCGAGCATTCCTGAACTTAATGTCTATCTGCAGCGTTATGACGCCGATACAAATACGGATCGCTATCAGATAACCCAAGCGGATAATACAATTATGCTTGAGACAACCCAGCCAATTGAAGCTGCGGAAATTTTTAAGCTCACTCTGCCGATCAATGCTGCCGATTATCAGCGTGATTCAGGCTTTTATCCAAGGCTGGCAGCGAGTTTAGGCGGTTTATTAGTGATGATTGTATGCGCGCTGCGCTTTCTTGTATATCGAAAGAAATCGCTGACGATACCAGTGAACTTTTATCCGCCGAAGGGAATGAACAGTGCGGAAGCGGGTTATGTCATCGATCTCAAGCTCAGTGACAGTGATGTTACTTCATTGATTTTTAACTGGGCAGACCGCGGTTATTTAAAAATCCACTTTATTGACAGGGAATACAGCTTTGAAAAAATCAAAAATGCCGATTCATTGATGGCTGACTATGAACAGCGCTTATTTAATGCGATGTTTCGATATAGTAGTGATGGCTTTGTTAGCCATGCCATGCTCAGAGCCTTTTATTATGATCTGAGAGATGCGAAAAAGAGCATTGAGAGAAAGTATACAAGAGATAAATCGCTGACATTAAAGAGTGCTGATGTTATGCGTAAGCTGTTTATAAATCTTTCACTTTTACCTTTGCTTATCTTTCTGCTTTTAAATAATTATGAAATATATCGAGATAGCTTTAATTTGGTTATCTTATGTGTAATGCTTGTGCCGATGCTTTTGGCTGCGAATAGAATGCTCACAATGTATTTCAGGCAAAAGGAAGGCCGTAATAATAAGGTATATCTTGGTTTTGGTTTCCTGATGGGACTGCTGCTGATTTATATTTGTATTTTGATAACAGAAGTATCGCTGAGCCTAGAGCTTCTGATTAGTCTGTTTAGCTGCATGGCACTTTTGATTATTGCCAGCGGCATTCATAAAAATAGTGAATATCGAAATGAATTATTAGTTCCTTTGCTTGGTTTTAAGGAGTTTATTAAAGCAGCCGAAAAAGACCGCTTAGAAATGCTGTTAGAGGAAGATCCGGAATACTATTATCATGTGCTTCCTTATGCGCAGGTGCTGCATGTTAGTAAGATTTGGATCAATAAATTTAAAGATTTGACCGTTCCGCCGCCAACTTGGTATGTCGGTGAAGAAGCTTGGTCAGCAAAGGATTTCGATTTTATAGTTCATGACATTGAAAAAGAAATTGAGCTTGCTTCCAAAGCCAGAGCCCATAGCAGCTTTGATTCATCGGATGATTCTGGTTATTCAGGCGGTGACGGTGGTTTTTCATCGGGCGGCTCAAGCGGCGGCGGCAGCGGTGGCGGCGGCAGCCGTGGCTGGTAAGCGAACATAATAAAGAATAGCTGGCTTGATAATAAGCCGGCTGTTGTTATTCACCAAGCCCATAGTGATGTTTAACAATGGGAAGGCGGCTGAGCGATGAATATCAAGAAAATGATTTCCTTCAATCCTTCAGGAAATCATGCCATCAATGATGACACCCAGCTGCCTTTCTCGCGGCGCTGTTCCTTCCTGTATTTCAATGTCTCTCTCTTTCCACCTATCGGTATTGGAGTCGCACTCGAGCAAATCCATACAGGAACTCTTTTTATCAGTTCAATGATTTCTATCAAGTAAACAGCCTTTTCTTCTAGTTTGGGTCTATTCACTTTGATTCATTGAACTGATTTTTATGTTATCTGAATAATGCTAATATGGCGGTAAGCTGACATTCTTTGATACTCGCTTTTCCTACCTTCTCAGCAACCGCTGCCCATTGCTCTGCTCGTGTTTGCTTTTCTTTTACGAATACTCGATATTCTCTTAATATCTTCTCTTTATATCCGATCCCTTTTCTTGCGATCACATAACTCGCTGCCTGATGCACACTCATTCCCTTATCCCGTACATACTTCAATTTTCCAATCAGTGACGTATAGGCTGGATCGACTTTGATTACTTCTATTCTTTCATAAGCAGCTTTTCGTTCGATGGCTTCTGTAATCTGTGAATAAGCAAACTCACTCAGCATTCGATTCAGTCCTTTTGGCTGATAGCGCTGCTTCTGCTTTTTATCACTAAAGTCCAAGGCTTCCATCACTAATGGTTTTTGAGTATGTACACATTCATGAATGATCTTACTTGCTGTTTCCGCAATCTCATGCTTTCGCTGATTCCTTGTCTTTCCCTTTAACTTCATCGGCAGGATCTGCTGTCTGCACAGATTCCCTTGCCGATCAATGTGGGCAACCGCGATATGATCCACATTGATATCGATACCGATACTGCCTTCTTCCTTTTTGGTTATGATCACTTTAGGTTCCACCTCAATGATCGCTTTAATGATGAAATACTCACCATGGTCATAGAGTTCATAAGCTACGGCTTTACCGGCGGTATTATGCGGTAATCTGACTGCTCTTTCTAATTTATCTGCATGATGATAAAACTGGATCGGTAAATGAACTTCTTTCTCTGTGCCTCGATAAACTATGATCCCGGATTCAAGATGATATTTGAAGAGATTGTTGCTGTATTTTCCCTGCCGTCTTCCCGTTATCAGCATGCGTTTTCTTCGCTCGTACCGATAAGCTTCAAGATCATGATGCAGCTTCTTCCTTGAACCAAAGCAAGCGGCTCTCACGCTTAAGTTCAAATGATTCAGTTTATCCGTTTCCCGGTTTAATTTAAAGGTCAACAACCCAATTCTATGCTTTAGCTGTTTGATATTCGGACTGACGATCTGTACCTCATACAAATAGTCTGCTTCACTAATTTCATGTTCCTTGCTTTTTTGAATCAATTGTTCTTTCTGTTTCTGCCAGTTCTGTAAAGTTTTGTTTTCCTTACGAATCTTCTCTTTGATTCTTTCAATCCGTTTTGTACATTCTTTCTTCAATCGCTGATTAGTTTCAATATTACTTTTAAGCAGGGCTCTGGCTTCATGGATTGCAGATAAAGGAAAGTAATCATTCGTACCATATTTTGCTTTTAACTGTTTTTCTAAAGAGACAGCTTCTTTGACACCATAAAAACAAGTTAAATAGAGTTTCTTATAAGCGGTATGAAGCATAGAGTTATACAGAATCAAATCTTTTTTAATACAATTCGCATCCTCTTCTGATAACTCATTATAATAGAAGCGATTTGAATACGATAAACACTTCATGGATGTTCCCCCCTTGAACAAAAAAGCATCCACTGAGATTCGATTGATACAAAGGAAACTAGGTGATGCTTATATGAAATTTAATGATTAAATAGATTGTTTTTTGTTACTTATAGTATACCATATTCACACAATGATTTCATCTGTTTTTATTATTTTTTAGATACCTCTTCATAATGAGATATTGACACTTTGATGCTTGAAAATGAAATTTCCTATAATATAAAAAAGGCAGCTTGGACTGCCCATTTGGTTATACTGGAAACTGAATACGAATCGTTAACATTTGTTTTTCACAGACAGCGTCAATCGTACCATGCATCTGTTTTACCAGTTCTTTTGCGATGGATAGACCTAATCCCATTGAATCACCGCCGGTTTGTACTGTATAAAAGCGGTCAAAGAGCTGATTGATCATAACCTCATCCAAGGTTTCGGTATGATTGGTGAAACTGATCACGCCGTTTTCTGACAGGCTGATTAGTAAATCACCGCTGCTGTATTTTAAAGCATTGCCAAGAATATTTTCAATAACACGGCTGAGTGCTTGTTTATCGAGGCAGCGGGTGATTGGCTGCTTGGTGATGGTAATCTTTGGCGTTATTTGACGCTTTTTGAATGCCGCGTAATAGGAAGCTAAACATTCCTCTAAGAAGCGATTGAGATTTACGGCTTCAAGCTGGGGATGAGTGATTAACAGCGCCGTGCCTGAGGTATAAGCAAACAGCTCTTCAATCAGCTGCTTTAGAACATCACAGCGGCCTTTGATGATTGCCAGCATCCGTTTATCTTCCTCACTCATTTCAGCTAGTTCAAGCAGATCGAGATAGCCGCACATGGCAGTTAAGGGTGTACGCAGATCATGAGAAATGTTTGTCACTGCCGCCTTAAGCTGCAGATCTCCCTGCTCATAATGATGTCTCAGCCTGCGAAGCTGTTTCAGCTCTGTGTTAATATCGGCTGCCAGCTGACGCATATGCGCATCATGGGTGGAAATCGTAATCAAGGTATTGGTATCCTGATTCAGCCGTTCATGAAAAGCCTGCTTGATTTCATCCGCTCCTTTTCGCATTAAAGTCAGGCGGATCAGCAGGTATATGATTATCAGAATGAGGATGCCAAACAGGCTTACGGTTACGATTTCCATAGTTTAATTAATGTCTTTCTTTTTAAGCAGGCCGATACCTGCCAGCGTGGTTGTAATCAGGATCGTCAGCGAGTATAGCGGCAGCCGCCATGGATGAGCGACGCCCAGATTTGCCAGCTGAACTGCCTGACATGGGGGTACAAAATCATAAATAAATTCATAGACGGTTCGCTTTGCGCCTGTCAGATAGCGTGGATTAGGCACTGTCTTGCTTACACCTGGTTCATCGCCATTGTTAGTGAGCTCATAAGTTGCATAGGTTTCAGGCTGATTCAGCTGACTGTGTACATAGGTGGCGCCAATCAATAACACAAAGGCTCCCAATACACAGATAATCGCGCTCAGCGCTTTATTTTGACAAAGCATGGCAACCATCACGCAGCAGGCACTGCTGGCCGCGGCACACAGGATTGAACAGAAAATCAAAATCAGGATGATTTTAAGATCAACGGTAAAGAAACCAAGCAAAGGGACGCCTGCCAGGCAGTAACAAATAATAAAGCCAAGACACATTATCAGGCCGCAAAATAAGCAGACAATCAGATTAGACAGATAAATCGCTGATCGGCTGTGTCCGATAATCAGTTTATTGCGGATCGTTCCATCACTATATTCAGTGCCGGTAAACAGCGAGCAGAATACAGCAAGCAGAATATTGACAAACAGCGGATAGGCAAAAAAGGTACTTTCCAATACAGCAGATGTGCCATAGACCTGCATATTTCTAAACTGCATAAACGGTATGAGCAGTCCCAGCAGACACATGAATGTCAGACAAATCTGGAAACAGCGGTTTTTAATCATGCGGTGTAAATCAGCATTTAGTAATTTATTCATGCGATCCTCCTACAAGATTAATGAAATAGCTTTCTAAGCTTTCATCCTGTTCCTGAATGGATTGTACCTCACAATGCTGATCCGCAAGTTCCTGAATCAGATGGGTAATTGATGGCTTGCCATAGATTTCCGCCGTATTTCCGTTAATCAGCTTATAATTCAGCTTCATACTGTCTAACACCCTAATTAATGCCTGAATATTATCAACCTCAAGCCGCAGGCATTGCCGTGACATCATTTCAAGCTGTTCAGCACTGATTTCCTTAACGATGCGGCCATTGTCAATAAAACCAAAATGGGTTGCTAATTTAGATAATTCATCAAGGATATGCGAAGAAATCAAAAGGGTGATCTGGCGGTTTTGATTCAGCTTTAAGATCAGTTCTCTGATTTGAATGATGCCTTGCGGATCAAGCCCATTAGTTGGCTCATCAAGCACTAAAAAATCAGGATCATTGACTAATGCGATGCCGATGCCTAAACGCTGACGCATGCCCAATGAGAAATGCTTTGCTTTTTTATTTCCCGTCTGTTCCAGACCGATTAATTTTAATAGTTCATCAATACCATCAAAAGAAGGAAGACCGAGAATGCGGGCCTGCTGTTTCAAGTTTTCCTCAGCACTCATTTCCATATAAATAGAGGGTGTTTCAATAACCGCTCCCATACGTGCCCGCTGCTTGCTGATGGCTTTATCGTCATTAGCGGTGCCATAAATCGTGTAAGTGCCGCTGTCTGGCTCCTGTAAACCGCAGATTAAACGAATCAGCGTTGTTTTACCAGCTCCGTTTCTGCCGACAAAGCCATAAATGGCACCCTTAGGAATATGCATTGAGACATTATCCAGAGCTTTAAATTTTCCATAATGCTTGGACAATGACTCTGTCGTTAAAATAGTGTCCATATAATTCACTCCTTTTCTTTACACGGTACAGTTTATCAAAGAGAAGTTAAGCAGGCGGTAAAGAAAAGGGTTAAGATTTAGTAAAGAATCTAATCTTCTTTCATTTTAAAACCAATTCCCCAAACTGCTTCAATGTATTCCTCATTGCTGAACTCACGCAGCTTTCTTCTAAGATTGCTGATATGTACCTTTAAGGAGCTTTCCATGCAGTCATTCTCTTCGCCAATCCGATCTAAAATTGTTGATTTGGAATTGACCTGAGATGGGTGGGTCATCAAAAGCTTTAAGATTGCATATTCGGTTTTGGTTAAGCGCACCGGCTGATTTTTTATATGCACCTGATAGGTATGCGGATCAAGCGTCAAATCTTTAAAAACCAAGGCCGCGTTATGGCCAGGCGGTTCATTTCTTAGCTGTACTGCAACGCGGGCCAACAGCTCGCGGGTATCAAAGGGTTTTGTCATGTAATCAGCAGCCCCCAGATATAATAATTCTACCTTATCATTAATATCCGCTTTGGCGCTTAATACAATTACGGGAATGGCTTTGATCTTAGCCAGGACAGCCTCCCCTGACATACCCGGCAGCATCAGATCAAGCAGAATCAGATCAGGTGTCATAGTATCTAAAAATAATAGGGCTTCGGTTCCTGAGTAACAGCGGTAAATCTGATAATTATTGCGGCTAAGCAGCTCCTGAAGCAGATCGCCAATATAGACATCATCATCAATAATCAGGATTTTTTTCATTTTTCAGCCCCGCTTTCTATACTCTTTATTGTAGTGAATTACCGATATAAAATCAACCAAGTGAACGCTGATTGCGATATTATGATACAATAGAGCTAACAATTACGAGGGGCCCTATGATAAAAAAATATATTGATACTGGCCGCGGCCGTGTCTATTACTGGCTGAATCAGCCGGCGGTTTATAAAACAACATTGATGCTGACACATGGCTTAACAGCTGATCATTCATTATTTGATCTGCAGCTTGACGCATTGAATGATATACGCATTATCACATGGGATATGCCGCTGCATGGCGAATCACGGCCTTATAATGATTTTTCATTTATTCATGCTGCCCAGGATATGAAACAAATTCTTGATCAGGAAGGGATTGATTCACTAGTTATGGCTGGTCAGTCAGCGGGCGGTTATGCGGTTCAGGTGTTTGCACACTTATACCCTCATCTTCTTAAGGGCTTTATCGCTATCGATTCTACGCCGCTTGGCAGTCATTATTATAAGCGTTCAGAAACTTTTTGGACTGATCATTATGATGCTTTTGCGGCATTGCTGCCTTATCGCTGCTATTGCCGGCTGAGCGCAAATAACGCGGCCTTGCATGAAACAGCCAGAGAAGCTTTCTATGAATCATTGCTGCGCTTGGGAAAGGCGGATATGCTGAAGGCAGTACGCAGTATCTACCGTGATTTTAAAAAATATGATGAGGTAAAATTTCAATGTCCGGTTCTGCTTTGTCTTGGTGATCATGATCAGGTTGGCTATGTGCCAAAATATAATCAGATGTGGAGTCAGGCAACAGGTTATCAACTTTGCATTATCCCAGATGCCGGCCATAATTCAAATTATGATAATGCGCCTTATTTTAATGAAGTAATAATAAAATTTATCAATCAGCTGACGGCTGGACAGGAAAAGGGAGAAGCTTATGGAAATTAATGTGAATGAAATGATTGAAATTAACGGTGTTAAACAATTTATCGCAGTACGTGCAAAGCATGCGGGCAATCCGCTGCTGCTGTATGTTCACGGCGGCCCGGGTGATGCGGCCTTGCCTTTAGTGCTGAAATACAATGGTGTGCTTGCTGAACATTATACACTGGTTGTCTGGGAACAGCGGGGTGCTGGTAAGTCTTATTATCCGTTTACTGAAGCAGTAACGATTGACACCTTTGTGGAAGATCTTCAACTCCTGATTGAATATCTGCTAAACCGTTATCAGCAAAAGAAGCTGACCCTTGTAGGCCATTCATGGGGCAGTGTACTGGGGATGAAGATCGCTCTTATGGTTCCGCATCTTCTGCAATGTTATGTCGGCTGCGGTCAGGTAATTGATATGGCCGAAGGTTCAAAGCGGGCATGGGAATATGCGATGCAGGTTGCAGACCCTAAAACGAGAAAGCAATTGACGGCGGTTGATCCATCATATCAGGGAACAAATTGGTTTAATGATTTAATGCTGGTTACTAAAACGGTGGTAAAGTATAAAGGGTCCTATTATGGTCATCAAAGCTATAATCCGATGATCAAGGATTTCATCTTTTCAAGTTCTTATCGTTTAAAGGATCTGATCAATCGGCAAAAGGGTTCCCTGCAAAGCATTCAAGCCTTATGGCCTGAATTAATGTCAGTAAGCTTTAAGGATATCCATGAACTGCAAGTAAAAATTGTATTGATTGAAGGAAAACATGATCATCATGTTGACAGTGGGCTGGCCGTTGATTTTTATAATCAGCTGACAAGTTTGAAGCAGCTTTATCTCTTTGAGAAAAGCTGTCACTTTCCGCAATGGAGTGATGCGGAGCAGTTTAATCAGATTATGATCTCATTGTTGTCTTAAATGCGGATTGTTGTTTTTCTGATTTAGGTGTGCCATAATAAATACAGCGAAAGTGAGGAATAATATGCTTGAATTTAAATTTGATACTCAGCTTTTAATCGAAGGAAAAAATCTTTCAGAAGATGCAATTAATGATTATATAACGGAACACTTTAAAGGTGATTGTCTGCTGGCGGTAGGTGATGATGAATTAATCAAAATCCATTTTCATACCAATGAGCCATGGCAGGTGCTTGAATACGCGGCGTCTTTAGGTGAGATTTATGATGTCGTAATAGAAAATATGGAACGGCAGGCAAACGGTCAGCAAGGTTAAGTAAAGTCCTTTATGATTTATCATAGAGGATTTTTTATTATATAGGAAATTAAATGATTGTTCATCCTTTAAATGATGAATAAATATGATAAAATCAATAGTGATACATATTGATTACTAATAGGGAGCGATACGATGAAAAAACCAGTTATGATAGCATTTGATTATGGGCAGACAATTATTGATGAGCATCCGGTAGATTTTGTCAGGGGGACTGCCGAGGTTATGAAATATGCGGCGGTTAATAAGTTCAATAAAACACCGGAAGAAATTCAAAGCATATCGGCACAATTAAAAAAAGAACTCGGTAATTTTAAACCGGGTCATGACTTCGGTGATTATGGTGAGATCAGTAATTTAGCTTTTCAGGCATTTTTGTATGAATCACAGGGTATTGAATTGTCAATTTCATATGAAGAAGCTGAATTAATTTTCTGGGACAGCGCTGCCTGGGGGAAAGCGGCACCGGGGATTGAGGAATTGCTGGCATATCTTCATGATAATGACATCAGAACCGCGGTTTTAAGTAATAACGCGTATGGACAGAAGGCACTGAGCAGCCGTATCAACCGCATTCTGCCAAATCATCATTTTGAATTTATCTTATCGACAAAGGACTATTTATTCCGTAAACCCAATCGGCATATCTATGAGCTGCTGCTGATGAAGGCTGATTTACAGGCGGCTGATGTATGGTATGCGGGTGACAGCTTAATCAACGATGTCGATGGCAGCCGTAATGCCGGGCTAATGCCGATTTGGTATACCGGTGCCAGTGAAAAATGGGAGCAAACGGATAGGGAATGCCTGCATATTAAGCATTGGCATGACTTGATCGATTATTTAAAAGAACTGCAGTAGCAGTTTTTTTTTTGTATAGTACACTTGACATTTTGTGTAAAGTAAACTATACTAATAATGTAAAGTTAACTATACTTGAAAGGGTGTGATTGCTTGCAGACACGAATACAGGAATTGCGTAAAGCAAAGAAAGTAACACAGAGTGAGTTGGCTGATGCGGTTAATGTGACCCGTCAGACAATTATATCGCTGGAAAATGGCAAATATAAAGCATCGCTGATCCTTGCACATAAACTAGCTCAATTTTTTGGTGTAACGATCGAGGAAATCTTTATCTTTGATTTAAAGGAGGAAAATCTATGAAAGGAATCTTATGTGCCACAAAGGCAGTGACGAATGAGGAGTATCGTCAGGAGTTGGCTAAGAAACGTATTTATTATGTGCTGATAATTATGGTTGGGGTCATTACCTTGGCGATCACTTATTTCGCATCAGCTAATGGCATTGAATTCAATGAGCATCTGCATGGTACATTTGCGGGCATGGGGACTGGTTTAATTTTGGCTGGGGTTGTGCTGATTATTAAGACACAGATGACCTTAAGCAGTGAGGAGAAGCTGAAAGCGGCCCGTTTGAATAATTCTGATGAACGCAATATGGAAATCAGCAGCCGTGCTTTCCGCAGTGCAGCATTGATAATGATTATCTCATTTTATGTGACAGCCCTGATTGGCAGTATCATGATTGATGAACGTCTGATTCAGTTATTGTTGTTGAATATGAGCGTGTTATTAGCGGGTTATATTCTCTCATATAATTATTATAAACGTAAATTATAGACCGTCTGACGGTCTTTTTATTTGGGTGTATTCATATAGTAAAGCAGGGTGAAGCTTATGAAACAAATGAAACTATTAATCATCTGCGTGGTGGCTGCGGCTTGCTTTTTTATCAGTGAGCATTTTGTTGCGGCCGTTCAGGATGTAATTTACGCACCATTATCAGGAGCAGTGATTGTTTTGGATGCCGGGCATGGCGGTAAGGATGAGGGGGCGATGGCTGAGGGGGTTACTGAAAAAGCCATTAATATGGCTATTGTCACAAAGCTGCAGGCGCTGTTTGAAGACGCGGGGGCTACGGTTGTATTAACACGTAAGGATGAAAATGATCTCTCCTCACCAACAGCTGCCAATCATAAGCGTGAGGATATGAAGAATCGTATTGATATTATCAATGATGAAAAGAATGATTTGCTGCTTAGCATCCATCTGAATAGTTATAGTGATTCTTCAGTGAAAGGAGCGCAGACCTTTTATCCAAAGGATAGCTTATCCAGTGAATTATTGGCAAGCTGTATTCAGGTACAATTTTTAGCGATTGACAGCCGGATGTCGCCTAAACCGGGTGATTATTATTTATTGAATAATTCCCGGATTCCCGCAGTATTGATTGAGTGCGGTTTTCTCTCCAATGCTCAGGAAAGGGAACAGCTTTCGCAAGCAGATTATCAAGATAAGGTGGCTAATCTGATTTTCGCGGGTACGCTGAATTACTTTAAGGAATTGAGTTATGAATAAAGCTGGTTCGCCAGCTTTTTGCATAATAAAAAAACGCCCTTAAGCAGGCGTTTATTTGTATAATGGTGGAGCTTAGGGGGATCGAACCCCTGACCTCCTGATTGCGAACCAGGCGCTCTACCATCTGAGCTAAAACCCCATTACTTTTACAATTATAGCACTAATCGTAAAAAAGAAAAGGGGTATTTTATTTTTTGTATCATGATTCATAAATTACTTTATATTGCAATCTGAGATATGAATCTTCAAGTACGGTGCAGGCTTCAAGCTTCAGCACACCAAGCTGATCCAATTGCTTGGGATCATGGATGGCTTCACCGTCAATCAAGGTTGCGACATTCTTGCCGCCGACTAAAACCGGGGCGATGACCAGATCAATCTGATCCAGCAAATGTTCTCTTAAGAATAAACCGTTCAAAGTACCGCCGGATTGAATCGTAATGCGTTCAATCTGATAATTGACAGCTAAGCAATCCATCAACTTCGGCAGATCGAGGACTGGCTGTGAAATAATATGCAGATTGCTGATGGATAAATCATAGGCTGGGTGCTTGGGATTGGTTGTGACAAGGATCAGCTGTTTCAGTTTTTGGCATAAGGCCTTGACGCCATGGGCGTTCAGATGCGGCTGATTATCGATGATGACGAAGGACACCGGTGTCTTGGCAAGATCCAGCGCTGCTTCATTCATGCCGATTTTCGCCATTACCCGCCCGGTATTCAGTGACCAGAGATCCTGACATTGTTCGATTTCATAATACTGATGCAGACCTTCACGAACCCCTTTAACTTTAGGAAAATCACGATCTACGTCAAGATGGTCATTATCACCGGTGCATATTTTACCATCGGCTGACATCAGCATAAATAATGTACAAAAAGGTTTTTTCATTTTATATGTTCCTGCTTTCTTTAATTGCTACCCATATTTCAAAGGGATAAGCGGATTGATCCATTTGCTTATCAGGGTAAATTTCTAAATCGTAATTGCCCAGCGGCTCAAAATTGCTGGCTGGGAAATAATCGGTATATATTTGATGCCATGCTTGCTGGATCACTTGCGGAAGCCGGCCGCTGCCCTTAAAACAAAGCCAGGTACACGCTGGGATTTCAATGCTTGCTGAATGAATGGGGCAAGTATTACTGGCGGTGCCTATCAGATAATTTAAATGACTTTGATCGGCTGCTAAGCAGCAGGCAGCAATTCCTTTGAAGAGGGTGTCGGCGCTTGAATCGATCAGCGTTTGAAGCGTCTGATCCTTTTGACATTGCTTCCAAAATTGAGGGATATCATCACGGTAGATGGATTCTGAAATCGGAAAACGGCAGCTTGTGCCAATAAGTGTGAAGCCGGGCAGCTGGCGTTTGCTGACGTGAAATGCAAGCGGTGCGGTGCTATGGCTGACAATGATTCGCGCAAAGCGTTTGGCAGGCTGTTTTTGCTGTCTGATTTCAGAGGGGGACGCGCCGTGAAAACGGTGAAATGCCTTCGTAAAGCTTTCCGGTGTTTCATAACCGTATTTATAAGCCAGCTCAGTAATTCGAAGATCACTGTTCAATAGCTCTGCGGCAGCGATGCTCATGCGGCGGCAGCGGATATATTCACCGAGTGAAACTTCACAGACAGCTGAAAATAAGCGTTGGAAATAAAACTCAGAATAACCGCTCTGTTTTGCCAAATCACTGATTGACAAGGCATCTGCCAAATGATCCTCAATATAGCACACGGCGTTTTCAATTGCGGATAATGTACTCATTTTTTGCTTCCTTTCCTCATCATTATAACAAAGTCAAAATCTTTCTGCCTGTCTGTTTCTGCGCAATGCAGGCAAACTTTTTTAGCATATAAAAAAACACTTGCGAACAAGTGTTTATCTTTTAATTGGTGGAGCTTAACGGGATCGAACCGTTGACCTCCTGCGTGCAAGGCAGGCGCTCTCCCAGCTGAGCTAAAACCCCATGTATATTAAATTCGATGGTGGGCCTGAATGGACTCGAACCAACGACCTCACCCTTATCAGGGGTGCGCTCTAACCACCTGAGCTACAGGCCCATACTCATCGAATGCTTGTATATATTACCATGGAGATTTATGATTGTCAACAATAAAATTAAAAAAAATCTAAAAATATTAGTTTATATTAAATGGCGTTTCATGAACGCGCAAGTATGCAGGACAGCATCATCTAAACCCTTGCCTGCCAGCAGCTGACGGCTGTCTTTAATCAGCAGATAAGCGGCGTCATGACTTGAATTGACAAGCGTTTTAGCATGATTGCGGCTGTCAGCACTATCTTCGCTCGCATTAACGCATAGCAGGGAACCCTCACTTAAAGCTGTCGGTTCAGCTATATCCAGATTCCATAAGCAGCGGGCAAGGGGAGCGTGTTTGCCGCTTACAGCCATCGCTTCCCGGCAGCCTTTGCCGATACCGATTACACCCATCTGTTTCTGATTGACATGCAGTTGGTATTTAAGCTGCCGCATGGCCGATTGGGCAATATCTAAGCGCTGTTCATCACTGAGATCGGCTGTTAATGGATAACGCAGACTGATAATGCCTTTAGAAGCCAGAGCCTCAGCAATTTTACGGCTGTTTTCCTGCGGATAATCAGCATCGGTAAGAATCAGCACACAAGGATATGTGCGCAGCCGTTTCATATTGACCGGCATGGAAAGCACGGCAGGAATCACTGTACGTTCATGCTGGAAATTAAGCTTTCTTTCATTCGATGTTTTTAATTTAGCCTTTGTCACATGGCAGCCCACATGATAGGCACAATAAACCGCACCGCCTAAAGCAAGCACACTGCCGGCTTTTTTTAATCGTTTGATCTGTTTCTTAAAAAACATTCTATTCACCTATCTTTCTGATAATTAATTCATTCAGCGGCCGCTTTGGTACATGATGAAAGCCATTTTCATCCCGATAATATTTGATATCATCAACACTTTCTTCAAGTATGACTGTTTCAGCCGGCTTGCCAAGGGCAATCACAAAAGCAATCTCATAGCGTTCAGCATTAATTGCCAGAGCTTCCATCAGTGCCTGACGTTTACAGCTGCCGATAATACAGCCGCCATAACCCATCTCAACCGCCGTTAATAGGATGGACTGCGCTGCGATGCCCTCACTGTGCTGACTTTGTTTCTTTAAGGTTTTATCAAATAAAAGCATGATATAAGCACTCGGCTGTTCATTTTCCGCCGGTCCCTGCCAATCGGTAAGATAGCCGGCCCAGACACAATTTTCTGTAATCAATTTACAAGTCTTGGAATCGTTAATCAGAATATACTTGGTTGACTGAATATTCATTCCATATCCTGACAGTCTTGCCGCCTCACACATTTCACTTAGTTCATCCATTGTCACATGTACCGTTGGATCAAACCGCCGATAGCTTCGATTCTTTATAATTAAATCTTTCAGCATGATGTCTCTCCCTTCCATTGTTCCAGCAATGCCTGCTGAATGGCAATAATTGTTTTGCTGTCTTTAATGATTCCCTGCTGAATCATTTGATAGGCTTCATTAGGATCAATCAGCATGACTTCAATGCATTCATCTTCATCCATCGCTTTAGGATGCGGCAGCTTATATAATTGCTGGGCTAAAAAGATATGCAGTTCTTCTCCGCAGAAGCCTGGTGTAGGATAAAAAGAGATTATTTTTTCAATTTGTTTAGCCCCATAGCCGGTTTCTTCTTCCAGCTCTCTTAACGCGCAAAGCTTAAGATCTTCGCCTAATTCAATCTTGCCGGCTGGAATTTCAATAGTTTCCTCACCGACAACATAGCGATATTGCTTGACCAGCAGCAGCTTCTTTTCAATAAAGGCCAGAATCGCTACGCCGCCGTTGGCATAAACACATTCCCGAACTGCCGTTATGCCATTATCGGTCTTTACCTCATCCTTTGTGACACGAATGACTTTACCGTTAAAAATAGCTGTGCTCTTGATTTTAGTTTCCAATTTATCCCTTCTTCCTTTGGTTCTATTATACTACGAATTCATGCTTGCTTAACATAAAGGGAAGTAAAACATCTTGCCTTTCGGAAGGCTTTACGATATATTAACGGTATTGCAGAGGTGGTTTATGAAAAAATTTATGACAAAATATTTTGGTGACCGGCATTTCTACAAAGAAGTGCTGATTGTCGCTGTTCCCTTAATGCTGCAAAGCCTGATTACCACATCGATCAATTTGGTGGATAATCTGATGGTGGGTCAGCTGGGTGATGCGGCCATCGGCGGTGTCGCGGCGGTTAACCGATTCTATATGATTGGGATGTTTGGTACCAATGGTATGATTACTGCGGCGGGTATTTTTATCGCTCAGTTTTTCGGCGCGCGGGATAAGGAGCATATGCAGCAGTCTTTCCGCTTTTCCATTCTTTCCGCTTATGCGATTACGCTGCCGATCTTCATGCTAGCCTACGTGTTTCCTGAACAGATCGTCGGCTTCTTCACTAATGAACCTCAGGTTATTGCGCTGGGGCTAGATTATGTGAAAATGGCCTGTTTCTCTTTTCTGCCGACCGGACTTTCATTGGCGATTACCGGCGCCCTGCGGTCAGTCGGTGAATCAAGGCTGCCGCTTTATGTCAGCATCGCTACTGTCTTTACGAATACCTTTTTAAATTACTGCCTGATTTTCGGTAATTTTGGTTTTCCGATGCTGGGCGTTGTGGGAGCGGCCATCGCGACATTAATCGCTCGTTTAGTTGAAATGTCATTGCTGTTATTCATTGTTTATCATTTCGATTTTGATTTCACGACTAAAATTAAAGAGCTGTTTCATATCAGCGGCGCATTGGCGAAGCGCATCGCAATCAAGGCAGCCCCGCTGGCATTAAATGAAGTGCTTTGGGCATCTGGAATGGCAACGATCTTTAAGCTGTACGGCACGCGCGGCCCTGAGGTACTGTCAGGCTACTCTGTGGCTAATACAACCACCGATTTGTTTTTTACGCTTTTTCAAGGCATGGCAATCGCTACCACCGTCATGGTATCGCAGCGGCTGGGGGCAAATAAGCTCAAGGAGGCGAGAGTCAACGGCTACAAGATGGTCGGTACCGCTACTTCAATTGCTTTGGCTGTCAGCGTCCTGATGTTTGGTTCAGCGTTTTTAGTGCCTAAGCTTTACTCAATCAGTGAAGAAGCGCTCAATGTGGCCCGCATGCAGATAATCATTCAATCTTTCTGTTTCTGGATCTATACGATGAATTGTCAAAACTATTTTATCTTAAGAGCCGGCGGCGATACGAAAAACACCTTGATTACAGACAGCTGTTTTATGTGGCTTGTGAATATCCCTTTATTGGCAATTCTGGCCTATTTCACAAATCTCAATATCTTCTGGATGTATCTGATCGGCCAGTCAACAGACCTGCTGAAACTATGTGTATCGACTCATCTGGTACGAAAGGAAAAATGGGTTGTTAACCTGGCTCAGCATCCGGAAGCGGAAGTTATTTCATCGACATAAAGAAAATTTAAAAAGCTCTTGAAACAAAACATGGACTATGCTATTATAATTAAGCAAGTTGCCTAAATAGCTCAGTAGGTAGAGCATTCGGCTGTTAACCGAACGGTCACAGGTTCGAGTCCTGTTTTAGGCGCCATGTAAAGAAATATCGGATTTCTAAGTAATTAGAAGTCCGATTTTTTTTCTTGCTAAATAAAAATTGCTCCCTCATGAAATAACAAGGGAGCTTTTATTAACGAAATATTCTTTATTAAATGTTTAATCAATATGTACTTCACTGGCTGCATGGTTTGCCTGCCAGACACTTGCCCACTGTTCAAATTCATCAACGGGAAGGGGTTTAGAATATACATATCCCTGTATGAAATCACAGTGAAGCTGCTTCAGATAGTCTGCCTGCTGAATGTCTTCAATGCCTTCCGCAACAATAGCAACATGAAGTTTTTTTGCGAGATCAATCAGACAGCCAATGACATCTTTAGCTTTCTTATTTTCTATATCCAAGAAAAAAATTCGGTCAAGCTTTAAAGCATCAACTTCGAATTCTTTTAATAAACCTAAGGAAGAGTAGCCTGAACCAAAATCATCTAAAGAGCATTTGAAACCAAGCTCATGCATCTTTAAGATACCGTTTTTGACAAGATGTATTTGATCCGGATTCAAAAAGATTGATTCTGTTAATTCAAATTCAAGAAAATTACGGGGTATCTGATATTTTTCGGCTATTGCGTCAAATGTGTACAAGAAATCAGCTTCATAAAAATGCTGCCTGGACAGGTTAACTGAAATGGGAATCAGCTCTTTCCCCTGAAGAATCCATTTCCTCATTATGATACAAACCTGTTCAAACATATATAAATCCAATTGACGAATTTTGCCATTGCGTTCAAACAGCGGCATGAATTCAGCGGGGGAGAGCAGTCCCGCTTGAGGTATTTGCCAACGTATGAGCGCTTCCGCACCGCCAAGTTGCTGCTTCGCCAGATTGATTTTGGGCTGCAGATAAACGAGAAAATCATGGTTCCTGATAGCTTCATCTAAAAGCAGATTCAATTCCTGTTCACGGTTCATCTGTTTCAATATCACAGCATCATAAAAGGCACATTCTGCACCTTGATTAAATTTACAGGCGGCATGGGCCCGGGCCTGTATGATCTCAATGGGCAGCGCTGGATCGTCAATTACGCAGACCCCGATTTCAAGTTTAATATAAGATTGGATATAAGCGGGCATCATTGATAAGAGGGTTTTAGTAAGATGATGTAATCTGGCATGAATAAGCGCCTGATTTCCTTCATGAAAGAATAAATAGAATTGATCACCGTTAACACGCGCTGTAAATTCATCATCGCTGATTGTCTGATTCAAACCATGACTGATTTGTTTCAGTATTTCATTGCCGGTATTTATGCTGAAATTTTCATTAATCAGTCTGAAATTCTGCATATGAATGAAAATGACTGCACAGCTGTCTGGCTGAATCGCTGCTGCCGCATGCTTATAAGCCATGGCAAAGCCGGTTTCATTCAGACCGCCGGTCAAAGAATCAGTGATCGTATATTTTTCAAGCTGTTTTTGGTGTGCGTATTTAAACAGGATACTAAAGATCATTTGGTTAATAAGTATACAGCTAACATAAGCAATCAGCAGCATCATGGGTAAGGATTGCCAATTCATAAGATAAATCAACAAAAATAAGGCAGCTGTGAGTAATGTTAAACTGATGATTGAAGTTAATACATATTTTTGAACCGGTGATTTCCAATTATTCATATCAACAATTCCCAATTTATACTATCAGCATTATGACCTTCAAACAAGATTAAATCTGTGTACATAAGCATATAGCAATTGATTTTTAAGCTGATTAACAGTATAATGACAGGCTGAAAGAGGGGATAGCAATGCATGAAAAACAGACACTGCATGATTATGTGTATCATCATCTGCGTGAACAAATCATATCCGGACAGCGTCCTTATGGAACGAAGCTGCCTTCAATGAGCCAGTTATGTGAATTTTATCATGTTGGTATCCGTACCGTCCGCGATGTTTTAAGCCGTTTAAAAAATGAAGGGTATATCGTCAGTGAGGAACGTAAAGCCGCGGTTGTGATTTATTGTCAAAACGATCCCCTGCATCAGGAAACTGCCGTGCATACCATTTTAGCAAATCAGGATAATATTCGTGAGGTTTATCAGACACTGGCTGTTGTGATACCGCGGCTGCTGGCTTTTTCGGTGCAGTTTTATGATGATGAGGATTTAAAAGCACTGATATACAAATTGACAAGGCTTAAAAATAAATCCATCGAGGCACGGACTCAGATATGTTCATATGAATTCTATCGGCTGCTGGATCGTTCGCATAATCTTTTATCACGTGATTTATTTGCCAGCTTGGAAATATTTACTTATATTACTTTTTTTCGAAATCAGCCGCATTTTTTAGATTACATTCTTAAGCATAACGCATTTCATAATATCGGCTGGGTATTAGCGCCGATTGCAAAGAAGGATCAGGCAGCGATCATTGAACGCAGTCAAATTATGTTTGATTCAGTGGCGGCCGCTATTAATGACTCGATGATCGATTTAAAGATTCAAAATGATGAACATCAAGGTCAGACAAAGCTCTATCAATGGTCTGCCAACCGCGGCCGTGATCAGTATTATACAAGCATCGTCCGTGATTTGATTGATAAGATCGGTACTGGATATTATAAGGAAAATAACTATCTGCCGCCGGAAGCAGAACTGGCCAAGCTCTACGGCGTTTCAGTCGCCACGATCCGCAGTGCTTTAAAAGTGCTGAATGAATTAGGCTTCGCGAAAACGATGAATGTGAAGGGAACTAAGGTAATTCTTCAAAATACGGCAGATACTTATCGCTGTATGCAGCATCACACGTATCGCCGTGATACTCTGCTTTATCTGAGCGGTCTGCAGCTCATGGCAATCTTGATTAAACCGGCGGCCAGACTTGCATGGGATCAGATTGACGCGAAGACAAAGGCAGCATTGAGTCAGCAGGTGAAGCAAGGTACAGCGATACCCTTGGCTTTGATCAGCGAATGTGTCATTGCCCATCAGCCGCTGCAGCCTTTAAAAGAAATACTGCGGCAGGTGAGTTTGCTGCTGCATTGGGGCTATTATTATTCATTCTTCGCTCAGGGCCCGGCAAGCGAGCAGACACTTGCCTCACGAAGCTGGCTGGCGATTGAGGCACTGCAGGAAAAGGATGCTCAGCAATTTGCTGAAGCATTGGCAGACTGTTACTGCCATGTCCTTGATTATGTGCGTGATGCTCTTGTTAAGTGCGGGTTAGCGGCCGCCGCGGCATTAATTACACCTGATTGCAGCTTTTATTAAAATAGAAAAAAACGTTCCGAGTTAGAACGTTTTATTTAACAAACATAATTTTACTGCCGTTTTTAATACAATCAAGCAAAGCCATATAATCTTCATGAAGCTCACCGATTACATTAACCCGATCATCCTGCGGATAGTCATCAATAGGGATCATGATTTCACCGGAATAACGCTGATAGCGTTCATTGTCCATGACAATAGACCCGCGCTTGCGGTAAATACAGTTATCCGGCTTAATTTTTTCACCGGCAGCGGCATAGCCTCGTGATTCCGCGAGTCTTTTTAATCCCTTTGGACTGTCTGAACGGATGGTGAAGGTCTGATTGTAATATTGTTCATAACCATGATGCAGATGGCAGGGCAATGAAATGATTCCCTCACTGTTAAATTTGGAAATCCGCTCAAAGCTAATTGAATCAATCAGTGAATCACCGACTAAAATATTTTCAATGCCATGATTTAAACATAGATCGAGGTAGTTCACATAAGGATTTTGATGACGGTGCTTTTCAAGTGTCACCAAGCCCTCATACAGCGGCCCGCGCAGCACTTCATTCCCATTGATAAAGGCCATAATCTTGGCATGATGTGCCAGCAGCATCGCGTTCATGGCATCAAAGGTTTCATCATCAAGACCGGTTTCTGGACGGGGATAGAAATTATGGATAAAAAGAATATCAGGGTTGACTGCCAGCAATTCTTCACATTCTTTTTCACTGATGGTAGAAGCATTCAGACAGATAGCCGTTGTTTGAGCCAGCGCTTTACATTCTTCAAAGCTGAAGCCATAATCAATTCTCAACGCGTCGATGCCAAAGTCATTCTTAAACTGAAGGATATCGGTATAGTTAAACATTTCTAAAGTTTTTCTGGAAACGTCGCAGACAATCTGAAAGCCCATTTTTTTAAGTGCCTTCAGCATATGTTCAACATCATCAAAATAGGCTGCATTCATTTCCTCCGCGATATGCAATGAGGTAAAAACAAGAGAACCCTCCTGTGCATAAGAGGGAAGTCTTGTTTCAATTTCTTTAAATGTTGAACAATAAACAGAGAAGCCAAGCTTAGACATTTATAACATCTTCATCCTTAATCACAATTTTAGTAATACAGAAGCCTGCGATATAAGAAATCACTAAACCGATAAAGAAATTCATCATGCCGGAAGTACCCTGCATCAGCGGAATAGCAACTAAACCGCTTGGTCCCCACGCGTTAGCCATTACTTGAGTCAGCATTACATAAGCACCGCCGAAGCCAGCACCTAATCCAGCTGTGATAAACGGTTTGCCCATCGGTAATGTAACACCATAAATCAATGGTTCACCAACGCCTAAGAAGCCAGCCGGCAGCGCACCGGTGATAACGCCTTGTAAACGTCTGTTTTTTACTTTTTTAGCAACTAAGTAAATCGCGATTGCAGCCCCTACCTGACCCGCGCCGGCCATTGCCAGAACTGGGAATAAAGAGACACCGCCAAAGGTTTCAAGCTGTACAGCATAAATCGGAATTAAACCATGATGTAAACCGAGCAATACCATTGGCAGGAATAAAGCGGATAGGACAAAGCCGCTGATTACCCGGATGACTGGGTTTGTGGAATTAATGATAATAGTTAATACAGAAACTAAGCCATCACTGATGAAACCAGCAATCGGCATAATGATAAAGATAAATAAAAGACCGCCGATTAATAAACTTGTAAATGGTGTAACGATCAGATCTAAAACATCAGGTACACGTTTACGGATATTCTTTTCAATTTTGGAAAGTACCCAGACACCGAAAATGACACCGATGATACCGCCTTTGCCAGTGGTTAGGATTGATTCAAGAGGTATTGCTTCATTGTATAAACCGATCATTTTTGAGATTTCTACAATATTGCCGCCAATGCTGATAGCACCGATCATACCGCCCAAAGCAGGGGTAGCGCCGAATACTTCAGCTGAACGTATACCAGTATAGATTGCGAAGTAGCTTAAGAAGGCACCGCCTGTCAGACTGAATAACAATTGAATCATTGTCCATGCCTGTCCGGCAATAACACCATCGCTCATTAATTGACCGATCAAAGAACCAAAGCCATTAAATAAGCCGGCTGCGATAACAGCAGGAATCAATGGAATAAAGATTTCAGCAATCAGCTTCATGCCGTCTTTTAATTTACTTTGTTTCTGCTGACCTTTGATTTCAGCCTTGTTTTCCTGCCAATCGGTCGATACCGCATCTCTTGGCAAGCCTAATTCTTCAACACAGATATCGGTTACTTTTTTAGCCTTGCCCGGCCCTAAGATAATCTGATAATAATCACCCTCATTGACAAGGCCCAAAACACCTTCAAGCGCTTTGATCTGATCTTTATCAACAAGCTCTGTATTTCTGCAAGTCACACGCAGGCGTGTCATGCAGTTAGCCGCCTTTACAACATTTTCTTTACCGCCAAGTAATGATACGATCTGCTTGGCTAATTCAAGATTGGTCATGTTAATCCTCCTTTGTATCCATGATTTCCTGAATACGTCCCTTTGCTTTGCATAAAGCTTTTTCAGCACTGTCCTTATCACAATCAAGCAACACCATGACAATTGCTGTTTTCACTGATCCATCTGCTTTTTCCAGGGTTGCCTGCGCAGTTTCTTGACTGCAGTCAGTTACCGAGCATATGATGTTTATGCCTCTGGTAATCAGCTTCTGGTTTGACATTTTCACATCTACCATATAATTGTTGTAGACCTTGCCGATGCGGATCATGCTGATTGTTGAAATCATATTCAGCACCAGCTTGGTTGCGGTACCGGCCTTTAAACGGGTAGAGCCGGTTAAAACTTCAGGCCCTGGTTCAACGACAATCGTATGCTCGCACATTGCTTCAATTTCACTGCTGCGGTTACAAACCAGACCGCAGGTGAAGGCATTGATGCTTGCCGCGTATTCAAGACCGCCGATGACATAAGGCGTGCGTCCGCTGGCCGCTACACCGATTACGACATCTTTTTCATTTAAGCCGATCTTTTTTAAGTCATCAACCGCAAACTGCTTTGAATCCTCCGCGCCTTCTACTGCTTTCACAAACGCGTTGTCACCGCCGGCAATCAGACCGACCACCGTGTTATAATCAACCCCAAAGGTAGGCGGGCATTCAACCGCGTCCAAAAGTCCCAAACGGCCGCTTGTACCTGCGCCGATATAAATAATTCGGCCGCCGTTTTCAAGGGCATCACTGGTTATCGTTATCACTTTTTCAATCATGTCAATCTGACTTTCAATACATTTTACAGCATTGTAGTCTTCTTGATTCATTGTTGTGATGGCCTCGCGAATACTCATGGCACTCAGGTGAACGGTGTTGGGATTCACCTGCTCAGTTGTCATTTTACTTAAATCTATCATTGAATTACCTCCATGACTACACAATAAACAAAAGCGCTTTCATTTGCAATAGATTAAAAATAATGTGAAACATTGTTTCATATATTGGCATTTTCTTGTGCCTATAAATGTTAAAATTTCAATCTCAAGCGAAGAAAAACACTGGCGAACCAGTGCTATTCCTCTTCCTTTTTCTCAAGTAATTTATTAGTGGCGATAATCTTATCCATGGATTGTGAGTGTACACTGGCAAGATATGCCTGATAGAGAATATCAACTACGCTTAGCTGTGAAATACGGCTTGATCCGGCACTGATTCTCAGCGGTGCTTCAATCTGAGGTACATATAAATTATAATCACTCAGTGAGATCAGCTTGCTGCTGCCATATTTAGTTACCGCTATGATAATGCCGCCGCGCTGCTTGATATTGCGGGCCATTTCGATAATTTCCTTCGTTAAGCCGGAGTAGGAGAAAATAATGGCAACTTCACCCTGTTCGATGTTGGTCGATGAAACAAGCTGTAAGTGAATATCTTCATATAAAATTGTTTTTTTGTTAATACGCTCAAGCTTTTGCTGTAAATCACGGGCAACTAAAAAGCTGGCGCCGATACCAAACAGATAGACATAACGGCATGCTGACAGCAGATCAACAATGGTATTTAATTCCTGAAAATCAAGCAGACTGAAAGTATTTTGAATGGCATGAATGTTTTCATTCAGCGCGTTGATAATGATTGTCTGCAGATTTTGACCGCTGCTGTTTTGAATATTTGCCTGTTCCAGCTCTCTGGAAAAATCAAGGTCATTCAGCAGGGCAAGCTTCAGTTCCTTAAAGCCCTTGAAGCCATTCTTTTTGCAGATACGGACAATCGTAGCCGGTGAACAATAGCATTTCTTAGCCAAGGTATGAATATCGATCGCCGTAGCTTCGCGTGTTTGATTCAATAAGTAAACCAAAACATCACGCTCACTGGCGGTAGCTTTCTGTTTATAATAGGTTTCTAATCGATAAAGGGCTTTTTTCATACAGCACATCCTCTCACCGCCTATTATACACTAAAAAAGCTCAGCGCTGTCTTGGTGTCACACATTGTCACTTTCCGGATGATAGTATTTGATACAGATGCCGTTAGCTTTCTGCAGTATTCTGCCGGATAATAAAAGCTGCTTGGCATTTTTTTGAAGTGTTGTATTTTCTTCATAATTCACATAATCGCTGGCTTCATTTTCTCTGTCGGGCCATACCCGTTCAATGAATTGATCAGCGTTATCTTCAAGCGAATAGATTAAATAATCCTTTTTAAACTGCATGATACGAGTGCTTTCATCAAGGCATTCATCAAGCTGAGGAGAGAGCAGCCAGCTGGAACAATGAAAGATTGGGACAATGCCATTAAAGTAATGAAGCGCTTGCTGATACGCATCGGTTATATCCGCACTTGTCAGACGTGGTCCTGCAGGCACATGGACATTCAGCAAAACGCTGTTTTTAGGAAGATAAATTTCTGGTAACCGTATCTCACAATCAATCGCTTTCGGTTCAAATTCAAGCCTTCCCAAACGTGTGATTTTACCTTCAATCAAGCGGTCAAGAAACATCCACATCATCGGGAGAATGCCGTACACATTAAAATAGTGATGACAAAGTATTGCCCATTCATACAGATCCTTGCAGCCATCAAGACATAGAGCTGCTTCCTGATTTGTTTTGGCTTTTAAATAGCGCTGATAGAATAAATGGGTATAGAATTTTAAATACAGCTGGTATTTTAATAATTCATCGTATTGCTCAAAATGCTGAAATAAAGCATCCTTATGCATATAAAACAGATGAGTTAAATAAGCCTCATCCATTAGCTCAAGCGTGTCCAGCGTCTGCAGCATTGCCTTTGTAAAGCCGGCATTTTTTAAGTATTCATTGAGTGATAATTTCATAGTTTCCTTTCTTTCCATCAAAAAAAAGACCTTCTCAGAAGGTCAGACAAACACACTGATGGAAATCATTGGCAATGATGAGTGTTCGTCATGATTCTGAAGCTTTGTTTTCCATTTTTCATAACGATCACCTCATCTTTCTTGCCTTTATTGTATTTCAAAACACTCTATAATGCAAGGTTTTATTGTTTTTCAGCCGTCAGCTTTTTCAGCATCAGGAAATATAAAATCATACCGATGCCGACTAAGATGTGTCCAATACCCGCAATGCCGGAGATTGCGGCATCAAAACCGCGGCTTAATGCGATACCTTGAACTTGCGTAACACCGCGCACGATCAGCATAATTACCATGATTGCAACACCTAGATTGTAAATCAGATAGAATTTCTTGAAATTTTTATGTCCGAGTAAATTCACATTCATTTGAAATAATGCGGCCAGCAGGAAGAAAACCATACCTAACAGAAACAGGTGAGTGTGTACGACACCTAAGGCTGTTACACCGCTGAAAGCATTGAATTTAGTAAACTCGCGATAGAATACACCGCCAGCCATTGCAAGCAGCGCATAGGTGAAAGCTGTATTAATTAATAAATTTTTAGATTTTTTCATAATGAACCCCTTTCGTTAATATGAACAATGTTCATTATAGAGTATCAAGGGGAATGCGTCAATTTGAATGCTCATATAAATCAGAAAGCTTTCACCCATTGTTCAGCAAATGTTCACAATCAGCATCTATAATGCAGTTATCATTAAAGATAAACATCCGATGCGGATTGAAAGGAGATGATGGTAAACTAGTAATTATAATAAAGAATCGATTTCATTTTATCAGGAAGCAAGCCCCCAGCTTACCCTAAGCTTCCTGAAACTATTAACTCCTATCCCTTAATTAAATGATAATTAATAAACATCATGAGTAATCCTCATGATGTTTATTATTAGATGGGAAAGCAGCTATCCGTGTGACGCCGTATCCATTCTTTTAATCTATTTAAACCAATCATCATTAAACTAATGATAATAATTATACCTAATCCAGACATTGGTTCACCTCCAATTAGTTAGCTAAGGCTAATCTTTATTCAATTTTAGTATAACCATTCCTGTCATGTGTGTCAAGCTGGATGCGAAATAATATTTGTGATAAAAAGCTCTGCCTTGACAAAAGGTAGCTGAGAAGCTACTATAAATAATGTTCATTAGTAAACTATTTAAGGAAAGTAAGGATGATAGAGGATGAAAAATGAAGCAAATCTAGGCAGCGAGAGTGTCGGGAAGCTGCTGTTTAAGCTGTCTCTGCCGGCCATTGTCGCGCAGCTGATCAATGTTATGTATAATATGGTTGATAGGATGTATATCGGTCATATTCCTAATGTTGGTGCCAGCGCATTGACCGGAGTCGGGGTAACGATGCCGGTCATCATGGCTATTTCGGCTTTTGCGGCTTTAGTCAGTATGGGCGGTGCGCCGCGCTCATCCATTATGATGGGTAAAAATGATAAGGAACACGCGGAACAGATTCTTGGCAACTGTACAATTCTGCTTTTTGCCTTAGCATTAATTTTAACCATTGTATTTATGCTGTATGGAAAATCAATTCTAATGCTGTTTGGCGCCAGTGATACGACCATCGGCTTTGCTTGGGATTATATGCGCATTTACACATTGGGTACTTTATTTGTACAGATTTCTTTGGGCTTAAACGCATTTATCACATCACAGGGTTATGCGAAAACAAGTATGATGACAGTGTTGATCGGTGCTTGCTGCAACATTATTTTAGACCCGATTTTCATCTTTGTTTTTGATATGGGAGTAGCCGGTGCTGCATGGGCGACTATTCTCTCACAGGCGGTTTCTTCAATCTGGGTGTTAAAATTCCTGTTCTCAGAAAAGAGCTTTCTAAGAATCAAGCCTAAGTATTTTAAATTATCTGCACGGGTTGTACTGCCATGTCTCGCCCTTGGCTTATCACCATTTATCATGCAGTTTACTGAGAGTGTTATTTCCGTCTGCTTTAATACGTCTTTATTAAAATATGGCGGTGATATTGCGGTCGGCGCGATGACAATCTTAACCAGTGTTATGCAGTTTTCAATGCTGCCGCTGCAAGGTCTGACTCAGGGTGCGCAGCCGATTATCAGCTTTAACTACGGGGCTGGCAACGCGGATCGTGTGAAAAAGGCATTTAAGCTTTTGCTGATCAGCTGTCTTGTTTATTCTACGGCGCTTTGGGCAATCGCGATCTTCTTGCCGCAGGTATTTATCGGTATCTTTACCAATGACGCGCAGCTGATGGTATTCAGTGAAAAAGCGATGCGGGTTTATATGGCAGTATCGTTAATGTTTGGCGCGCAGATTGCCTGTCAGCAGACATTTATTGCCTTAGGCAACGCCAAGGCTTCGATCTTTTTGGCACTGCTTCGTAAGGTGTTGCTGCTGATTCCATTAATTTTTGTGCTGCCGATGTTTATGAGCGATCAAACTATGGCTGTCTTTATGGCTGAACCAATCGCTGATTTCATTGCTGTTTCTGTCACCGTTACGATGTTTACGATTTCCTTTAGGAAGCTGATCAATAAAATGAATCAGCCCATCAAGGAACAGCTTGACCCAGCCTGTTAATAAATGAGCATTGACCCCATCGTCAATGCTTTTTTGAGTTTTATCATAAATCTGTTATAATAAGAAAAAAAGAGGGATTGAAGTGGCTACTATAAAGGATATTTCGCGTGAATTGAATCTGGGGGTTTCAACCGTGTCAATGGCATTGAATGGGAATCCCCGCATTTCTAAGGCAACTAGAGAATTAGTGCTGAAAAAAGCTAAAGAATTAAAATATGTGAAGAATACCGCGGCGGTTGATTTGCAGAAGGGTAAAACCAATCTAATTTTATTGGTTGTTAATGATCCGGCGCGTACTTTCTTTGCGGAAACAATTAACCGGATTCAGCGGGAGGTTGCCCGTCACGGTTATGATTTTTTGATTGCTACAACCTTTGAAGGACATGATGAGACAGCGAAGCGTTACATCAAGGAACGGCGCGCAGATGCGGTGATTGTTTATACTTCGACAATCTCAGAGGAGTTTATTATTGAAAATGCCTCGGAGTCATTTCCGATCTTTATCTTAGGCCGCAAAATCTGCTCAGAGCATGTATACAGCTTTCAAAAGCCCAATGATGTGCAGTCTGAGGGGGTTAACTATTTGATTGAAAAAGGTCATCAGCACATTGCGTTTGTGAAAGGCTCCCCTTATTCATTAGGTACTCAGCGTAAATTTAAAGGCTATTTAGCTGGTTTGCGCGATCATGGTCTGCCGATTGATGAAACGCTGATTTTTGATGCGAATGGCAGTGACCGCATGGATGGTTATCGGATTACTGAGAAGATCATTCCGCATATCAGTGAACTGGATGCAATCATATACAGCAATGATGAAATCGCGATCGGCGGCATGGAATGTCTGAAAAAGCATCAAATTAACATTCCTGAGGATGTTTCAATTCTTGGCAGCAACAATTCACCCTTGGCTGAATATGTATCACCGAAGCTGACCTCCGTAGGTTCTAATTATTCCAGTGATGCCTTTCCAATGATTATCGACGCATTGGTTGCGCTGATTGAAGGGGCGGATGTTCAGAAGCAGATTCAAGCACTTTCAGATATGCCGGTGAATATGCAAATCGCAGAACGGGAAACGGTTAGCGACCGACGTAAAAACAAGGCTGATTCTTAATCAGCTTTTTATTTGGTCAATTATTTGTTGAAACGTTTCAAATTGATGGTTGACAACGCTTACATTTATGCTATTATAATATTGTGAAACGTTTCAACTAATCGAGAGGGGGTATTGAATGAAAGCAGTACTTGTCATGTTTGATACATTATCCAGACGTTATTTGTCTACCTATGGCAATGACTGGGTTTTGACACCTAATTTTAAAAGACTTGAAGAGCATTGTGTGGTTTTTGATCAATTTTATTGTGGTTCACTGCCATGCATGCCGGCTCGCCGTGAGCTGCATACCGGACGATACAATTTTCTGCACCGCGGCTGGGGCCCGATTGAACCCTTTGACGTATCTTCAATTGAAATGATGAAGGCAAAGGGAATCTACACGCATATCGTCACTGACCATTCACATTATTGGGAGGATGGCGGCGCTACTTATCTGACTCGGTACAGTTCCTGGGAGGGCTTTAGAGGTCAGGAAGGGGATCGCTGGATGCCGGCCTTAAATAAGGATGAATTAAAGATTCCAAAGCTTGCGGCTGCATCGAAAGTATCAGATTCACTTTATCACAACTATGCGAATCGCCTTCAGCAAAGTGAAGAGGCGGAAATGTCCAGCGTCAAGACGATGCAGGCCGGTCTGTCCTTTCTTGATCATTATCATGATCAGGATAATTGGTTTTTACAGATTGAAAGCTTTGATCCGCATGAGCCGTTTGTCGTACCGCAGCGTTTCCTTGATCAAGTAAAGGATACTTATAAGGGTGATTATTTTGATTGGCCGGCTTATAAGCAGGTCAGTGAGACTGAAGCGGAATGCGATCATCTGGTGAAACGCTATGCCGCGTTAATTGCCATGTGTGATGAATATTTGGGCAAGGTGCTTGATGCCTTTGACCGTTATGATCTCTGGCAGGATACAATGCTGATTGTCAATACCGATCATGGCTTCCTGATGGGTGAGCATAACTGGTGGGGTAAAAACGTTCAGCCTCAGTATTTAGAAATTGCCCATCTGCCATTTTATCTCCATGTGCCAAAGCTTGCGCCTAAACGCACGGATTTATTGGCGCAGACGATTGATATCGCGCCTACGCTGTTAGATTATTTTGGCTGTGAAATCCCAGCAAGCATGCAGGGGAAATCATTGATTAACGCCTTGTCCGCACAATGTGAAATCCGCGAGGCTGGCTTATATGGAACTTATGGCGGTCATGTGAATGTGATAACTAAAGATACCTTGTATATGCGTGCCAGCAATGAAGCGAATCAGCCATTGTATATGTATACGCTGATGCCGACCAGCATGCGCGGTTTTCTGCCGAAGCGGTGTTTATCACAAGCGGAATTGTATAAGGGATTTAAGTTTTTAGATGATCTGCCGGTGCTGAAGCTGCCGGGCGGTACTTTTGTGAATTCTTATGTTTATGGAAATCTGCTGTTTGATATTAAAAATGATTATAATCAATGTCATCCAATTAAAAATGAAGAGCTGGAACAGCATATGATTGAACTGCTGAAAAAAGGGCTGGCAGAATCAGAAGCTGATGAAGCTCAATATATCCGTCTTGGATTAAAGTAAAGGGAGAAATATATGAGTGACTTTCTAAATAATAAGGTTATACCTGCAGTTACAAAATTTGCACAGTTTAAGTTTGTCAGAGCCATGCAGGCAGCCGTAACAGCTGGTTTAGGCGCTACGGTTGTCGGTTCTATTTTCATGATCATGATGAATCCGCCGTTTCCTGCCGATGTCAGCAATGTCTTTATTGACGCTTGGCGGGCTTGGTCAGCGGCCAATGCTTCATGGCTTGGTTTAGGATATCAGGTAACGCTTGAATTTGTCGGCTTATATGCACTGATCGGTATGGCAGTTGTTGTTTCCAATATGAATGATGTCAGACCGACGAATATGGTGGTAATCAGCTGCGCTTCTTTCCTGATTCTTTCCGCTAATTTAGTTGAAGGCAATATGGCCATTGGCTTCCTTGGCGCTAAGGGCTTGGTTACAGCGCTGCTAGTCGGTTACTTTGTTGTGGAATTGAGCTGCTGGCTGATGAAGCATGGTTTTAAAATCAATCTGCCGGAAGCGGTGCCGCCTTTTGTCGCGGAGCCGTTAAACGCGCTGATCGTAAATATTGTGGTTATTGCGGCTGTAGTTGCGGTGCGGTTAATTGTGGGCGCACTCAGCGGCGGTGCTTTATTGCCGGCGGTTATTAATTCACTGTTTGCGCCATTGTTTGTTGCCAGTGATTCCTTATTAGCGGTTGTATTATATTCGGTTATCGTGCGTCTGCTTTGGTTCTTCGGTCTGCATGGCGGCAATATTGCCGGCGCGGTGATGACACCGATTTTATCTGTAACCTTAATTGAAAACGCGACAGCTTTTGTGAATAATGAAGCAATGCCGTATATCTTCACGCAGATGTTTGTCCAGACATGGACGGTTATGGGTGTTTTAGCGATTGTCATCGCAATGCTGATCGTCTGCAAATCAAAACAGCTGAAAGCTATTTCTAAAGTAGCCATTGCACCGGCGTTATTTAATATCGGTGAGCCGATTACTTTCGGTCTGCCAATTGTTATGAACTTTAAGATTTTAGTGCCTTATCTGCTTTGTTTCGCCTTAGACGCAGCGGTTCCTTATCTGGCAACTTCAGCGGGTTTAATCAATCGTTCCTTCGTGAATATCCCATACACAGTACCGGCGATTTTCAAAGCCTTCTTAAGTACAATGGATTTTAGGGCTGTCATTCTATATGTTGTATTATTAGTCGTTAATGTATTGATTTTTATTCCATGGCTTAAAAAATATGATCATGAACTGTTGGTGAATGAGGAGCAGTCCGCATAAACTAAAGGTCTGAAAAGGAGGATGCTTATGAGCTGGATGATACTCTTGATACTAAAAGGCGCAATTATTTATCTGCTGTTTCATTTTATCACCAATCTGTCACACAACCGCAAAAAGGAGCCGACACTGCATTTCAGTGCTGATTTTATCAGCATTATTGAGATTGGCAGCGTAGGAGCGATTACGGCAGCGTGTTTGTTTTCTTCACTTAAGGCAGGCAGTATCTTTATCAGCCTGATTGCCTTGCTTGATTTAATCGTGCTTTATTTTGAAAGCAAACGGGTCATTCTGATTGGTGAGCAGGCGATTCAAATCAGAGAAGAATTGGTGCCGATAGCCGATATTGTCCGTGTTGAAACCAGTTTGTGGATGCTGCATGTGCATACGGTGAATAAGACTTTCAAGGTGATGAATCCGCTTGTGACTTCCTGGCAGTTTCAGGAACGTGTTTATAATAAATTAAAGCCGGTGCGGGGGAAATGCTGATGAAAAATATCGTGATGATATACTGCGATGAGCTGCGCTGTGATGCGTTAAGCTGTTACGGCAGCCCTTATGGTATTAAGACGGAAAACATCGATGAATTGGCAGCCCACAGCGTCATGTTTGATGAATGCTACTGTGCCTCTCCGGTCTGTGTGCCTTCCCGTTATTCAACCTTAACCAGCCTGCCGCCAACACAAACCGGTGTTTATCATAATGAGGCGGCAATGCCTACCTTTAAGCTGGATCATGATTTTATCACATTTCCTCAGGTTTTAAAGGATGCGGGCTATTGCACAGCCAGTTTTGGTAAGACACATATTCCCGCGGTGCAGACACCTGTTTTTGATGTGAATGATGAAATGGGCGGTGAAATGAATCTGGGAATCAATATTAAGGAAGAAGCAAGTCAGATTATGAAGCTGCCCGGTCAGTTTCAGTCTGTGTTAGCGGCTGATTATCCGGCTGATAAAAGATTTTGGCCAGAGCAGGTTACGGATCACGGCATCGAGTGGATGCTTAAACAGCGGCAGCCCTTCTTTATCCGTTTCAGCTATCTGCAGCCGCATACACCTATCGTTGTACCTGAAAAGTATGTCCAACGTCTAAACGACATTGAGTTTGATGATTCACTGACGTATTATTCAACCAGTGAATTTGAAAAGCGTTTTGGTGAAATCTGTGACATTCAACGGATGTGCGCTCAAGATGTCCAACGGATGCGTAAGTATTACTATGCGATGGTGCTGTGGATTGATGAACAGGTCGGCAGAATTATGCAGGCGTTAAAGGATCATCATCTGATGGATGATACAATTCTTGTATTTACCGCCGATCATGGCGCAAACCGCGGTGAAAACGGTGCCTTGGCGAAGCAGACATTCCAGCCTTCCAGTCATCGGATTCCGCTGCTGATCAGCAATAATAATTGTAAAGAACGCCGCCATGATATCTGCAGTAATCTTGATTTGGGACCTACCCTGCTGGCGATGAATGGTATCGCAGTGCCTAAGTCTTTTATGGGTATCAACCTCTTTGAAAAGACACAGGAAGAAGTTTATTCAATGGTTGGCTACGGCAAACGCACCAGCAAAGCATTTCCCAATAAAAATCAGGGCGCATGGTCAATGAATCATGGCTGGCCGCAGCGTGTCTGCATTCGTACAACCCGCTTTCGGTTGGACATGAACAGCATGATGGATGGTGAATTTGTCAGTGAAGCGGATGAGGATATTTGTTTCATAGATCGCCTTAAAGATCCTATGGAACAGGTTAATCGAATCAATGATCCAGAATATCAGCCATTCATTCATGAGTTAGTGAAAAAACTGAGGGCATACAGCCGTTCACAGAAACTTGTTGATGATGCCATGGTTGAGATGGATATGGAAAAAATAAAAGCTTATAAAAAAGCGGGGCAGACAAAATGACAGCAATTAATGTTCAAAGTGAGCTGGGCATGTTGACAATGGAAATGCTTAAGCCTGACGATGGGTCTGTCAGTGATTTGCGGCCTTGTATAATCTTTTACTTTGGCGGCGGCTTTGTAAAGCGCAATTTAAAGCATTTCAAACGCCAGGCTGAATATTTTAGAAATTTGGGTGTCATTTGTATTCTTGCTGATTATCATCTGGCAAATGAAGGTGATGGCTTAGCTGTTTGTTTTGCAGACGCGCAGGCTGTATTGATTGAGGTGGCTGAGAAGGCGGAACAATTAGGCATAGACCGACATAAAATCGTTGTCTGCGGCGGTTCAGCCGGCGGCACATTAGCCTGCTGGTGTTCATTAAATTCATCGATCCCATGTGCTCAGGTATTGTTTAATCCGGTCTTATTTTTTGGTGAACAAAACATCAAGAAGATTTCGCCTAAGGAAATCATGGTTCAGATCAACGGGGAAGCGGCTGGGTTAAATAAGGTTGAAACCTATATGCAGGCATGGGGTGAAGAATTCAAGCTTTATCCGCAGCATTTTTCAGCTTATCATCAGCTGGCTGATGCCGTAATTCCGCCAACATTGATTCTGCAGGGCAGCAATGATCCAATCGCTTATTTGGGTGTGATTCTGTTTCATCAGAAAGCATTGGAATCAGGCAATGACTGCCATTTGGTGCTGTATCAGGGCGAAGAACATGGCTTTTTTAATTATGACAAGAATGATAATAAATTCTGTTACGAGGATACATTGAAACAGATGGAAGCATTTTTAAGAGAAAGAAACTTAATTTAGAGGACAATAAAATGAGAAAAATCGTATTATTATGCGCGGCCGGTATGAGTACCAGCATGCTGGTAACAAAGATGAAAAAATATGCGGAAAGTGAAGGGTATGACTGTGAGATCGATGCTCATGCCGTATCGGAAGCAAAGCAATACGGCGCTGAGGCGGATATTGTTTTACTGGGGCCGCAGGTTCGTTTTAATCTGGCAAAGGTAAAGGAACAGTGTCCTAACTGTCCAGTCGAAGCTATTGATATGGCTGCTTATGGCGCGATGGACGGTTCCAAGGTGATCCGCCGGGTCAAAGAAGTGCTGGGTGATTGAAATGGAAGGTATTGAATTAATCAGTTTTCAAATTATCAGCGCGGTCGGCACTGCCCGCTCAATGTATATCGAAGCGATTCAGGCAGCCAAGGCAGAGCGTTTTGATGAGGCGGCAAAGCTGTTGGAGGAAGGACAGGAGCTTTTTGTTCAGGGACATCACGCGCATGCTCAGCTGATTCAAAATGAGGCGAATGGTGAAAAAACTGAATTTGCTTTATTGCTGATGCATGCTGAGGATCAGCTGATGAGTGCGGAAGCTTTTGGTATCTTAGCTCAAGAGTTTGTCGATGTATATAAGAAAATGAAAGGGAACATGTAAGATGAGCCGATTACCGGAAAACTTTTTATGGGGCGGCGCGGTAGCCGCCAATCAGCTTGAAGGTGCTTGGAATGTTGATGGCAAGGGAATCAGTACAGCGGACTGCATGAGCGCCGGGGCTGTGGATAAGGAAAGAATCTACACCGACGGCATTCAGGAGGGTGTTTATTATCCCAACCATGAGGGTATTGATTTCTATCATCATTATCAAGAAGATATCGCCATGTTTGCGGAAATGGGATTCAAATGCTTCAGAACTTCGATTGCCTGGACGCGCATTTTTCCGCAAGGCGATGAAAAAGAACCGAATGAGCTGGGACTGCAGTTCTATGACCGGGTTTTTGATGAATGTCTGAAATATGGCATTGAACCAGTAGTCACAATCAGCCATTATGAAACACCCTATGGCTTGGTGAAAAAATACGGCTCTTGGCGCAGCCGTTCAATGATTGATTTCTATACGCGTTTCTGTGAAGTAATTTTTAATCGTTATAAAGATAAAGTAAAATATTGGATGACCTTTAATGAAATTAACTGCATCTCTTTGCATCCTGCAATACCGACTGGTATTCGTATTGGCACTGATGAAAACTTCCATCAAGTGACACTGCAGGCTGCCCATCATATGTTTGTGGCTTCAGCAAAAGCTGTCAAGCTGGGACATGCAATCAACCCGGATTTTAAAATCGGTATGATGATGCTTTATCCGCAGACTTACGCGGAAACATGCAATCCGCTTGACGCGCTGAAACAGATGCAGGCAATGGATATGCAGTATTATTACAGCGATGTTCAGGTGCGTGGATATTACAGCTCTAAGGCTAAGAAGATGCAGCAGGCATTGGGTGTCAAATTAGCCGCTGAACCTGAAGATGATGCGATTCTTCGTGAGGGTAAGGTCGATTATATTGGCTTCAGTTATTATATGAGCATGGTCGCGTCAGCGGATTTGAATAAACAAGTCAGCGGCGGCAATATGCTGAAAGGAATTAAAAATCCATATCTGAAAGCCAGTGAATGGGGCTGGCAGATCGATCCTGTTGGCTTGCGCTTAACCTTAAACAACCTCTATGACCGTTATCAGCTGCCGTTGTTCATTGTGGAAAATGGCTTGGGCGCAATAGATCAAATTGAAGCCGATGGTTCTATTTGTGATGATTACCGTATTGAATATTTAAGAGAGCATATTAAAGAGATGATAAAAGCTGTTGATGAAGATGGTGTTGAGCTGATGGGTTATACGCCTTGGGGCTGCATCGATTTAATCTCAGCCGGCACAGGTGAAATGAAAAAACGATATGGCTTTATCTATGTTGACCGTGATGATGAAGGGCATGGCACACTGGCTCGTTCTAAGAAAAAGAGTTTTGAGTGGTATAAGCAGGTGATTGCCTCGAATGGTGAGAAGCTGTAGAATGAAAAGCGTTGATTTACATCACGCTTTTTTATTATGAAGCAACAGCATTACTTTTGCTTTTTAAACAAATCTTTTGAAATTCTTAACATTTGACATCTGTAAAATAGGCTATAATAAAAATAGAAAGCGCAGGGATTTGAATGAACAAAGAGAAATTTAGATTCACAGGTTTATCAGCGGCTGAAGTTACACAGCGGGAAAATGAAAATAAGGTCAATGTGGAAATCCGTCCGGAATCAAAAACGATCAAGGATATCTGCAAGGATAATATCTTTACATATTTTAATCTGATCTTTTGTATACTGGCCTTGATATTAATCGCTGCCAGGTCTTTTCATAATATGCTGTTTATGTTTGTGGTTGTCATTAACACATCCATTGGTATTATTCAGGAAATTCGAGCCAAGAAAACCTTAGATGCCCTGCGGCTCGTTTCAGCGCCTAAGGCCCATGTGATCCGTGATGGTGAATTACAGGAAATCAATGCGCATGCGCTGGTGCTTGATGATCTGGTGGTGTTTGAGGCAGGAAATCAGATTTATGCGGATGCCCAAATTGTGGAGGGACAGCTTGAAGTAAATGAAAGCTTGCTGACTGGTGAGGCAGACGCGCTGGTTAAAAAGGCGGGCGATGAGCTTTTGAGCGGCAGTTTTGTGATCAGCGGTCAATGCAGTGCCCGTTTGATTCGTGTCGGCGCCGATGCCTATGCATCACGGTTGATTAAAGAAGCCAGTAAAAGTAAAGTCGTTCAGTCAGAGATGATGACATCGCTGAGAAAGCTTGTTAAGGGAATTGGTATCGCGATTATTCCAATTGGCGTGCTGATGTTTCTTAAGCAGACTTGGCTGCTGCATCAGGACTTTTCGCAATCCGCGGTTTCAGTAGTAGCGGCACTGATTGGAATGATTCCCGAAGGCTTGGTGCTGCTGACCAGTGTGGCGCTGGCTCTTTCAATTCTGCGCTTGGCGAAACGTCAGACTGTGGTTCATGAGCTATACTGCATAGAAACACTGGCACGGGTTGATGTGCTTTGTCTTGATAAAACGGGTACGATTACAGAAGGCAGTTTATTGTTAGAAAAAATTATCGCTTTGGATCATCATCCAGAGAAGCAGATTTTAGAAATATTAAATGCCATGGCGCACAATACCTCAGATAATAACGCGACCGCGCAGGCTATCAAAGAATTTTTTAAGCATGATACCAGTGACTGGGTTAAGATTGATGAACAGCCCTTTTCTTCACAGCGCAAATTAAGCTCACTGACTTTTGAAGAGCATGGACGTTTTGTACTGGGAGCTTTTGAATATGTAATTCCTTCACTGGCTTCAAATTATACAGCTGAAATCAATCGTTATCTTGAAGAAGGACAGCGGGTTTTACTGCTTGCGAAGGAGGATGAGCCTTTGGCCTTTCTGCTTTTCTCAGATAAGATTCGTGATCATGCCAATGAGACATTAAGTTATTTTGAACAGCAGGGTGTTACCTTAAAGGTAATCTCCGGTGATAATCCGATTGCCGTAAGGCAGATTGCCAGCCGTGCCGGAATTAAAGATGCGCATCGGATGGCAGATGCTTCTAAGCTTGATGATGAAGCCTTGATTCAGGCGGCTGAGGATACCGTTGTATTCGGCCGTGTTTCTCCGAAACAGAAAAAACTGCTGATTCAGACGTTGAAGCAGAATGGACATACAGTAGCGATGACTGGTGATGGCGTCAATGATATTTTAGCCATGAAGGAAGCCGATTGTTCGGTTGCGATGGCCAGCGGCAGTGAAGCGGCATCCCATGCGGCTCAGCTTGTTTTGCTTGATTCTGATTTTACGGTAATGCCGAAGATTCTGGAAGAGGGAAGAAGGGTTATCAATAACATTCAGCGCTCTGCTTCTTTATTTCTGGTTAAGAATATTTATTCCTTTTTAGTCGCAGTCTTACTGATGTTTTTTGCTTTCCCATATCCATTTACACCGATTCAGCTGACGCTGATCAGTTCGCTGACCATCGGTATTCCTTCCTTCATTTTAGCGTTTGAGCCTTCTACCAGCCGCGTGCGCGGAAAGTTTATGGAAACCGTGCTGCTTAGGGCGCTGCCGGGCGGTTTAACCAATGTCACAATTATTATCGCGGCGGTGTGCGCGAGTATGATCATGGGGATTCCCAGCGACCATACCTCATATATCTGTATGGTAAGCGCCGGCACATGCGGTTTGTTGGTTTTGCTGGTTACATGTCTGCCGTTAAGTCAGATGCGTAAAATCCTTTTAGCTGTCATGGCCTCTTTATTTGTTGGCTTATCGATTTTATCACTGCCATACATCATTCAAACACCGATGCGGTTAACATCCTTTATTTTGCTGGCTGTGCTGCTGGCGGCGATTCCTTTTATCCTGCGCGGATATACGCTGCTGATCCGGCGCATTGAAAAGCTTTATCAAAGTAAAACAAAAAAATAAAATATGACACAGGGGTGTCACAGTCATCACTTATAATAAGGGCATGAAAGAAAGTGAGGATATGAAAATGAAATTTTGTCAATGCTGCGGTATGCCGATGGAAGGCGCTAATTATGGTAAGGAAAAGGATGGAACATTGAGTGAAGATTATTGTGAGTATTGTTATGCGGATGGTGAATTCACTACTCAGTGCACAATGGATGAGATGATTGAACAATGTGTGCCATTCTGTGTTGAGGCTGATCCAACTATAACAGAGGAACAGGCAAGAGCTTCAATGAAGGCATATTTTCCAACCTTGAAGCGATGGGCTTTGAAGTGATTGTCGATTATAAGAAAAGCTGTAAAGACATTTATCTGCCCAAAACCGAGCCTTCGCTTATTACATTGACGCCTATCGCCTATGCGGCAGTGAAGGGCTCTGGTGATCCTAATACATCCAAGGCTTATAAAGAAGCCTTGGAATTGCTTTATGGTCTTTTGTATACGATTAAGATGAGCAAGCGCTCAGATCATTCATTTGCCGGTTATTTTGATTATGTCGTGCCGCCGCTGGAGGGCTTATGGGAGAATGGCGGTGAATTGAATGATGCTATCGATAAGCATCAGTTTGTCTGGATTTCGATGATCCGTCTGCCTGAATTTATCGACGCGCAAGCATTTGATCAGGCTGTCGAAATGCTTCATGCAAAGAAACCCAAGCTTGATGTCAGTAAATTATTTTATAAGGTTTATGAGGAAGGACTCTGTGTGCAATGCATGCATTTGGGTTCCTATGATGATGAACCGGCAACCTTAGCGAAAATGAACGCGTACCTTGAGGCTAATGGCTATTGTACTGATATTAATGAAACACGCTGGCATCATGAGATCTATCTCAGTGATCCGCGTAAGTGTACTTCAGATAAGCTGAAAACCGTTATCCGGCATCCAATCCGGAGTATGAAAGCAGAATAAGCACTAAAGAAGCAGCAATGCTTCTTTTTCTTTACCGTAAAGATTATGCTGGGCAAAACAGCACCTAAAATATGTGGTCTATGGTATGCTTATGCCAAAGAGGGATCGTATGAAAAAGTTATGTCTTGGTTTGTTATGTATATTATGCGGCTGCGGGAGTATTAATGCTGTCGAAAGCGCCGCGCCCGCGCATGAGCTTAAGCTGATGATTGCCAGTGATCTGCATTATCAAAAGGAGCTGAGTTCTGTCAGTGCCTCGATTGTTGGCCAGATGGTCTATAATGATGAAATTGCCGATGCCTTATGTGAAACAGCGATTGAAAATCAGCCTGAGGCTTTGATATTGCTTGGCGATTTAAGCAATGTTGGCGCTTATGCCGATCATGAGCGGATGGCGGCAAAACTGGCGCGCGTCAAGGCAGCGGGTGTTGATGTTTATGTTGTGCCCGGCAATCATGATCTTCAGCAGTCTTCAGCGGCTGATTTTGAAAAAATATATGCTGACTTTGGTTTTAATCAGGCTTTTTCAAGAGATCGTGATTCCTTGAGCTATGCTGTTAAAATCAATGATGACTGCTGGCTTTTGGCTTTGGATACCAATGAGGAACAAATGGCTTATGGACACTTAAGTGATAATACTTTAATGTGGGTGGAGAAGGTGCTGAAAGAAGCTGAACAGGCAAATGCTTATGTATTGGGAATCTCTCATCATAATCTGCTGCGTCATTCCATGCAGGGAACTGAAAATAGCTTTATGATTGACAAGGCAGATGAGCTGGCTAATTTGCTGCTGCATTATGGCGTACCGCTTTATCTGAGCGGGCATCGTCATGGCCGCAGTGTTCAGACAAAGACATTAGGTCATGCTGAAATCACTGAAATTGTCAGTGATATGCTTTTAAACTATCCTAACATTTATGGCGTTTTAGATTTTAGTACCGATCGTACAATTACTTATGAAGGCAAAGAGCTTGATGTTTCCGCGTGGGCGGTGAAGCAGGCAAGCCAAGATGAAAAGCTATTGAATTTTAAAACATATTCATACGATTTGTGCGCGGCGAAAGCGGCCGGCATGGGCAGCACAGCACTTGCTTCTAAGCAGCTTGATGATCTGGACATTCAAGCGATGCAGACTTTTATGGAACAATTTTATCTGGCCTATGCGCAGGGTGAAATCTATCAAGTGCGGGAAGCGATGCTGGCAGATCCGGCATATGCTTTATGGCAGCAGAATTGCAAGGGAGAAACTTATCAGCGCTGGATTGAATATGTGCTGAATAATTATAAAGAAAATTATGATCGATGGGAAATCCGCTATTAAAAGTGGATTTTTTCTTTTGATTGAGGTTGAACGTGCTATAATAATTAAAATAAAATGGCTGGAGGAATGTGTATGATCATTAAGAAAGAAGTGCTGATAACCCCCTTTAATCTGAACCGCATGCTGCATATCTATGTGCCTGATGGTGCTTTTCGCAGTAAAAAGCGTTATCCGGTAATGTATATGTTTGACGGTCATAATCTGTTTGATGATGAGGAAGCGACTTATGGCAAAAGCTGGGGATTGAAGGAGTGGCTGGATGAAAATAAAATGAATTTAATCATTGTCGGTATTGAATGCAATCATGAAGGCAATGAGCGGCTTTCAGAATTTTCACCTTATGATTTCACTTATCGGAAAAGCAGAATCAAGGGTAAAGGAAAACAGCTTATGAAATGGGTCTGTGAGGAATTAAAACCATTGATTGATCAGGAGCTGCCAACTTTGCCGGATCGTGCGCACACAGCTGTCGGCGGCAGTTCAATGGGCGGCTTGATGGCTTTGTATACGGTGCTGCATCACAATGATGTATTTGCCTTGTCAGCCGCTGTTTCTCCGCATATCTTTGGCATGAATGATGCCCTTGATCGAGAAGTAAACAAAACGCTGCAGGATGATACCAGGATTTATATCAGCTGGGGTGCTAAGGAATGCCGTTCTAAACAATCCCTTGCCCAATACAGCGCTGCTTTAATCAATATCGCAAACATCCATCCAGGTCAGGTTTATTTGAATCTTAAAGTAGAGGGTGAACATAATGAAGCCAGCTGGGAAAAAGAAATCCCATGCTTCATGAATTATTTGTATTTGCATCAAAGGAGGCATTAATCATGAATTTTGTATTTATTTCTCCTAATTTTCCAGATAATTACTGGCTGTTTTGTCAGGGCTTAAAAAGGTTAGGGGTCAATGTGTGCGGTATCGGAGACGCGCCGTATGAAACATTGAGTGAAGAATTGAAACAGAACCTAAATGAATACTATCGGGTTGACTCATTGGCTAATTATGATGAGATGATAAAAGCTATCGGTTATTTCACTTATCGTTATGGAAAGATTGATTGGCTTGAATCAAATAATGAATATTGGCTGCGTCAGGATGCCCGTCTGCGCCGGGAGTTTAATATTCAAACCGGCATTCAGCTGGAAGCCATTGACGGCTATCAGTGCAAGTCGCGGATGAAGGAATATTACGCGAAGGCGGGTGTTAAAACAGCCCGCTGGTGCTTATCTGAGAATCTGGAAGAGTTGGAGGCCTTTGCGAATCAGGTAGGCTTCCCATTGATTGCGAAACCCAATATTGGTGTGGGCGCCGGGAATACGCATAAGATTAATTCGATGGATGAGCTAAGAAGCTTAGTGGCTGCCGGTTTTAATGAAGCGATGATTTTTGAGGAATTTATCAAGGGTGATGTGACTTCCTATGATGGTATTGTCAATGAGCGGGGAGAGATTCTTTTTGAGACCTCTCATGTCTATACCGCTTCTATTATGGATGCGGTGAATGAGCATCAGGGAATTGGCTGTTACTCACGGCTTTCGCTGCCTGATGAGCTGAAGCAGGCTGGCCGTAAAACGGTTGCCGCTTTTAATACCCGCAGCCGTTTCTTTCATTTTGAATTTTTTGTATTAAGTGAGGATCAGCCAGGGGTTGGCAATCAGGGTGATGTTTTAGGCTTGGAGGTAAACATGCGGCCGCCGGGTGGCTTCTTGCCGGATCTGATTAATTATGCCAATGATTTTAATATCTATCAGCTATGGGCAGATATGATTGTTACTAATCAGACATCCATGACCAGTGAGCGGCCATATTCAGCTGTCTTTATGGGCCGCAAGGATTGTTTAAGCTATCAATATTCGCTGCAGGATATCCGCGATGAATTTAAGGAAGCGGTTTTGGATATCCGGCGTCTGCCTTCCGTGCTGGCAGAGGCAATGGGTGATGTAGTCGTATTAGCCCGCTTTAAAACTACCGCTGAGGTTGAACGGTTTGTAGCCGCATGTTCGCGGTTAGCTGACAATAGTTAACAAATGAACGAATGCCGTAGACAGTGATGTTTACGGCATTATTCTATTAAAATCAGGTATTGTTTTGATTTATGGCAGGATATCAATTTTATATATCAAAAGCAGTTGAAATTTAAAGAAGGGTTCTATATAATGAGATTGTTAAAAAGTGGATAAACATTTTTAACATAGGGAGGTATAGAACATGAAGTTCAAAAAACTTGCCGCTTTAGCTGTTTCAGCAATGCTTATTGCTGGCTGCTCAACAGGCGGCGGTACTGGTGATGGAGCTACTTTCAAAGCTGGTACTTATGAAGGCAGTGCTGCTGGTTTTGGCGGTGATTTAAAAGTTGAGGTTGTTTTGAGCGATGAAGCGATCGATTCCGTAACGGTTACTGAAAACAGTGAAACTGAAGGTATCGGCAGCAAGGCGGTTGAAACATTGCCGCAGGCTATCGTTGACGCTCAGTCAGTAGACGTTGATTCTGTTTCTGGCGCAACGGTAAGCTCAGAAGCGATTAAAGCAGCTGTTACAATGGCATTGGAGGCAGCAGGTGTTGATGTTGCCAGCCTGAAGCCAGTTGTCAGCGGCCCAGTAGAAAAAGAAGATAAAACAATGGATGTTGATGTTGTTATCGTTGGTGCCGGCGGTGCTGGTATGAGTGCGGCTATCACAGCTGCTGAAGAAGGCAAAAAGGTATTGCTTATTGAAAAAGCGCCGATGGTTGGCGGTAATACTTCAAGAGCAACCGGCGGTATGAACGCTGCTGAAACAAAATATCAGAAGGAAGCTGGTATTGAGGATTCAGTGGACTTATTTGTAGAAGATACAATGACAGGCGGACATAATTTGAATAATGAAGAATTAGTTCGTACATTAGCTGAAAATTCAGCTTCAGCGATTGACTGGCTGGATTCAATCGGCGCTCACTTAAATGACGTTGGTAAGGCTGGCGGTGCCAGTGTGAGCCGTTCTCATCGTCCATTAGATGAAAATGGTAAAATCTTATCTGTTGGCAGCTATTTAGTACCAATTATGGAAAAAGCATGCGCGGATAAGGGCGTAGAAATCATGCTTGAAACAGAAGCAACTGAAATCATCATGAAAGATGGTCAGGCTGTCGGTGTTAAAGCTGAATCTAAAACTGCTAATCTGACAGTAAACGCGAAATCAGTAATCATTACAACTGGCGGTTTCGGCGGCAACTTAGATATGGTTGTTGAATATAAGCCTGAATTAAAAGGTTATGTAACAACGAACGCACCGACAATTACCGGTGACGGCATCAAGATGCTGGAAGCAGCAGGTGCTGATTTTGTTGATATGGATCAAATTCAGATTCACCCAACCGTTGTACAATCTAATGGTGCATTAATTACCGAAAGCTTACGCGGTGACGGTGCAATTTTGATTAACAATGAAGGCAAGCGTTTCACTAATGAAATTCTTACTCGTGATGTTGTATCAGCAAATGTTATTGCTCAGCCTGGTTCAACTGCATGGCTGATCGTTGATGATGCGATGTATCAGGATTCTACAGTTATTCAGGGCTATGTAAATAAAGGCTATATGACTAAAGCTGATACGATTGAGGATCTGGCTAAAGTTATGAATGTTGACGCGGCTGTGCTTCAGGAAACTATGGATGCTTGGGCAGCTGATATCGCTGCGCAGACAGATGCAGAATTTGGCCGTGATGATTTAGCGGAAGTTAAATATCACCTTGATACTGCACCTTATTATGCAGTTATGATTGCTCCTGGTATTCACCATACTATGGGTGGTGTGAAGATTGACACATCTGCAGAAGTATTGGATAAAGACGGCAATGTCATTCCTGGTTTATTCGCTGCTGGTGAAGTAACTGGCGGTGTTCACGGCGGCAACCGTTTAGGCGGCAACGCAGTTGCTGATATCGTTGTATTCGGACGTATTGCGGGTGCAAACGCGGCAGCTTACGCTAAATAAATTGATTATTGAAAGAGTTCATCAGCAATGATGAGCTCTTTTTTTGTTTTGTCTTATTATCTTTATTTCAGCGGATAATTCATACTTTTTCAGCATTGGCGCAGCTTGTGCAAACCTTGACACATGGGGGTTAATCATTTATATTATAGATAAAAGCGGCTGCTAAATGTCAAAAAAAGGAATCTGCAGTGGCTGGATGTCTTTTCCAAAGGAGTGTACACCGCTATGGGCAAATGGATTCGTATTAAACGGGGTATTGCTGTACTTCTGACAGTAACCGTAGTTATATTATTCAATGCAGTACCAACGGCGGCTCAGCCAAGGGTGCTGAAGGTTGCTTTTTCACCGGTAAAAGGGATTACGGAAATCGCGGAAGACGGCAGCCGTCAGGGGTTGGTTGTTGATTATCTGAATGAGATTGCCAAATATACCGGCTGGGAATATGAATATATTGATACTGACGGCGATTACATGGTTGATGAATTCTTAGAAGGCAAATATGATTTAATGGGCGGTACTTATTATTCACCAGGATTTGAGAAATATTTTGCTTATCCTGATTTTAATATAGGATACAGCAAATCAGTGCTTATTGCACGTTATGATGACAAGCAAATCAATGGCTTTGATCTGCGCAGTTTAAATGGCAAGACGATTGGTGTATATGAGCGGGCAGCCGAAAATATCCGCCGATTGAAGGAGTTTCTCACAATCAATGATCTGGAATGTGAACTCCATGCATACAGCTACGAGGAGCTTTCAATTGACGGTAATTTATATCCATATTTAGCAAGCGGTGAAGTAGATATGCTGCTTGGCAATGGCTTTGAAGATCCGGATGGTTTCCGCACTGTGGCTGCTTTTGATTCACAGCCGTTTTATATCGTAACCCAAGTGGGTGATCAGGAAGTTCTTGATGGCTTGAATATGGCAATGGCAAAAATTTTGGATTCTGATCCTAATTTTAGTGAGAATTGTTATTTAGAGCATTTTCCAACTGTATCATCGATTGATATTGTACTGAATGAGCAGGAACGCAGCTACATTCAAAACCGTGAACCTGTTAATGTTGCTTTGCCGAGGAAGTTTCATCCGCTGATCTGTCTTGAATCGGAAGATGATCTTCACAATGGCATCATTCCTGATATTCTTGAGAAAATAGCTGATTTTACAGGGCTGACATTTAATTTTGTATATACTGATACTTATATTGAGGCGGTTGAGCTGGTTCAGCAGGGGAATGCTGACATGCTTGGCTTTTACTTAGGCACTGAAGCCGAGTCTATTGATACGGGTCTGGCTTTGACGTCACCCTATGTAAATATGAACAGCATCGTGGTGCGCAATAAGGCTTCTACCTACCCCGATGATGATTTAATTTGTGCGATTGTGGAAGGGCAGTCACTGCCTTCAGATATCACAGCTGCCAAGGTTCAGACTTATCCAACCATCACGGAGGCACTTAAGGCCGTAAATAATGGCAGCGCGGATTTTGTCTATGGTTTAGCGGTGCGTCTGGAACAGGATATTCAAAGAAATCATTTTACGAATGTGGTGCCGGTGACATTAGTGAATGATCGCAGCAATCTTAATTTTGCGCTGAAACGGCCGGCTGATATTGATCTGCTTTCAATTATCAATAAAGCTATCAACAGTATTTCAGAAAAGGATAAATCGTTGATTCTGGATCAAAACATGATTTCTATCGGTAATACGCAAATGTCTTTGACGGAAATTATTTATGCCAATCCGATGACCTTTATCGCGGTGCTTTCATTATTTCTGTTAGTGCTGGTAGCGGCAGTTTTAGGTGTAAACCGGGCACGGACGCGGGCGGCGCTGATGCAGAGCAGCTTAGAACAGGCGGAAGCTGAAAGCAAAGCGAAGGGAGAATTCCTGTCTCATATGAGCCATGAGCTTCGTACACCGATGAACGCGGTGCTTGGGCTTACTGATCTTACTAATATGATGGAAGGTGTACCGGATGATGTGAAGCGCAATCTGGAAAAGCTGAGGGCCTCTTCACATTACATGCTGGATCTGATTAATGATATTCTTGATATGAGCCGGATTAACAGCGGCAAGCTGACACTTGAGAAGGAAACTTTCTCCCTAAAGCGCATGTTAAGTGAAATCAATACAATGATGGAAACTGAAGCTCAGCGTTTGGGCTTAACATATGTTTTAAAACAAGATGTCGTTCATAACAATCTCACCGGTGATGTTCTCCGCTTGCGGCAAGTATTAACGAATCTGCTTTCTAATGCCTTTAAGTTTACACCATTGGGCGGTTCGGTAACGCTGAGTGTCAGTGAAGAAGCTCAATCTGAAAATGAAGCAGCATTTACATTCAGGGTAACTGATACCGGCATCGGCATTTCTTCAGAGGATCAGAAACGAATCTTTGAAAGCTTTGAACAGGTAGGCGCCAGCTTCACTAAAAGTCAGGGAACTGGACTAGGCTTGCCGATCAGCAGCAGTATTGTTGCCATGATGGGCGGTGAGCTGAAGGTCAGCAGTCAGCCGCATGAGGGCAGTGAATTCTATTTCACCATTATCCTGCCGCTGAGTGCAGAGGCTGAGCAAAGCAGCAACGCGGATGAATATTTGAATAATAATGTGCTGGCTGGTGTAAATATTTTGTTGGCCGAAGATAATGATTTAAATGCTGATATTGCTGTGCAGCTGCTTGAAATTCAAGGCGCTGAGGTGCATCGCTGTGTCAATGGCAAACAGGCGCTTGATGAATTTAGCGGCAGTAAGCCAAATACATATCAGCTGATCCTCATGGATATCCAGATGCCGGAAATGAATGGCTTAGCGGCATCCCGTGCGATTCGTTCGCTGGCGCGTAAAGACGCGGCCGTTATACCTATTGTGGCCATGACCGCCAATACCTTTAAAGAAGATGTGGAAGCGGCAATGGCAGCTGGTATGAATGGTTTTATCCCAAAACCGCTGGATGTGAATTATCTCTATCATTTACTGCAGGATATCTTGCGTAAGAATAAGCTTAAGGATGATTAAATCATAAAAAGTACCTCTTTTATCATAAAGGAGGTACTTTACTTTGCTTTGGCATTAAAAATTGGTGATTTGAAGCATGTCGGGAATTCTTAATGATTCATCTTTTAATGCCAAACCATTTATGAATTAGCATACAATGGTTCAATATCCTTACGGTTTCTGACAACAAATAATTGGATACAAATGAAGCCAAAGACAGCACAGAAGACGGCGACTAAGCGATAAGGCAGGAATTCACCTAATACACCAACAATCAGCTGCATAATCAATACCATTAAACTGATTGCAACATTCAATAGGGAATTCACTCTGGCGCGCATTTCCGTAGGCAGATACGACTGCACCGCGGTTTCCCGCAGGGTTGCGGAATTTACACCAAGGAAGCCGCATAAGGCTCTTAAGGCAAGCATGAGCGGATAGGGCAGAAAGAGAACGATGCCGTCAATGAATTGATAAATACGATATACAAATACTGTCATCGGATAACGCAGCGGCTGGGGAATCTTGATCGCGTAGTGGATAAAGCCGCCGATCATTCGGCCAAAGGTCACCGCACTGGTCAGCAGCGCATACATCGTTGTTGTCAGCCCCGGCGCGGTTTGGAAATAAGTCATCGTCATCAGCTCAGTACCATTGCCGCAGGCATTGGTAATAGCCATGTAAGAATAAATATTCCGCAGTCCCTTTTCCTGTTTCATATAGCTGAACCCTTCACTGATTTGATGCCGGTACGCTTTAAAGTTAAATTTTTGCGCACTGGCCTGCTTCTCTTCAATACGGATCTGTGATTCAAAAGCTGATGCCAGCAGCAATAAGCCGCCGACAATACAAAACAGAAAAGGAATTCCCAGCTGCACATAGATCATCGTAGAGAGCGGCGCGGTAACGACAGTAACCGTCGGATATATCAGAGAAGATACAGAATAACCTTTCTGCATAAACCCTTCACTGATCAAATCGGGATAGAAAGCATTATAAGCCGTAGAATAGATCGAACTGATGCCGTTAGTCACAAAGCCAAACAGCATATACAGCAGATAAGAGAAATCATGCTTCATCAAATAGAAGGCAAATAATAAATAGATACTGCCCATCAATGCGTCTAAGCCAAATATAAAGGGTTTACGCTTATGTGAATCCATATACGGGGCAACTAAAATCGGCAGCAAAATCGAAGGAATCATGATCGATGCCTGATAAAGTCCAGTAAGCAGGGCTGAGCTTGTATTGTCAAAAACGACTAAACCCAATGCCAAATTCATCGCGACACCGCCCACACAGCTGATAATCGTACCAATTGTAATAATCGTAAAATTTTTAGTCCATAAAGTCTTTTTCATAAATGCCCTCTTTTCTATGCAAGAAAAGTATAGCATTCATTTAAGTAATTAAAAATAGCGCATATTTGGGAAAATAGCGCTTATAAAATAGTGCTTAAAATACTTAAAATTATATTTTTAGGAAAATTATAAATTCATCAGCATTTCCTGCATCTGCATCGCCAGCTGCAGGGCTTCTTTATAACGCCGATTTGCCTTATAGGCATCAATCAGCATATGGCCATGAAATTGCTGGAAGCCAAAGATGATTCGCTTGCCGCAGTCTTCATATACTTCTTCCAAAAGCTTTAAATATTCCTCATTCATTTTACCCTCCGACATCATCCTGACCACCTGAATCATTTTCGCATAGATATCTTCACAGTGATCTTGAATCTGCTTTTCATTCAGAACCGCTTCCGCTTTTTCAATATAATCCAAACTTTCTGAGTGCCGGTTCAGATAATATAAAACGAGGGATAATTTATGATAAGTAAGAAACTTGCTTAACGGATCAAGCCGTCCTGGCTCAGCCTCAATTAAATATTCATATGCTTTTTCATAACAGCCGGTTTCTAAATAAGTCGCACCGATATTATACTTAATATCACTGCGCAGATGAGAATTATCACGATTAAGGTTTAAACAGCGCTCATAGGTCTGAATCATAAGATCAAATTGATATAAATTACAGTAACAGCCGCCCTCAATGATGCTGACCTCACTCATCACAGATATATTTCCTTCATAAGCTGCCAGATCATACGCTTTCTTACAATATTGCAGGGCTTTTTGAAATTGTCCTTTTTCATAATACAATGAGGCAATCTTTAATTTGGAGATACTGCATGGATTTAATTGATCCGCTTTCAAAAAGGCGCTTTCCGCTTCTTCATTGAACGCTTTGCCAACCAGCAGTTCATAAACAAAAAGCATTTTTTCATCCATGAAGCCAATAAAGGGATGCAGCTGATTCAGCTGTTCTTTCATTGCTTCAACATTGAGCTGAAGCTGGGCTTCCTGTATTTCAAATAACTTAAAAGCAAGGTACAGCGGATTGATTTCCGCATCTTTCAGACAAGCTCTTATCGCTTCAGAGCTTTCACTTGTATCTTCATGATGAAAGACTTGATCAAAATAAGCGGTAAGCAGTTTCTCGCCTTGTTTTAAAACAGCTTCATTCCAGCATGATTTGATGCCTAAAGCCTTAAACAGCTGTTCAATGACTTCCTCACTGGGCTGGGCCGTACCATTTTCTATCTTGCTGAGATAAGAAACCGTACAAATCCCCTTACAGACTCCGCTTTGTGAGAAATTAAGCTTTAATCGATAGTGCTTTAATAAGAAACCAACCCAATTTTTCATTCTTTATCACCTAGCTTTAAGTGTAGCATTTAAGCTTGCATCAATCAATGATTGAATGGCTTACCGGTGGTTTTAACCATTGAATTGTGATACAATTTTAACGACAGGCTGGTGAAATTATGAAAAAAGATTTTGATGATATTTTAGCGGGCATCAGAGGTTCGGCTTCGGCTGCGACACCTTCTAAGGCCAAGCAATATCTGGAAACGATACAAAAAGAAAAAGAGGCGCTGATACGATCCAACGAGGAGCAGATTGAAGCGTTAAAGCTGCATACTTTGGATGCGGATCTTGATCGGATCAATAAAGAAATTGAACGTGATTTTGGTTTAGTGAGTGAGGATTCGCTGCCGGTGAATGAGCTAGAGCGTTTTCAAAGCATCGCAGCTGAGCTAAAGAATGCCTTGATTGGTCAGGACGCCTTTATTGATGCGCTGATTTTAGCCTTTAAACGGCCTTTAGTCATGGGTGAGGGCAAGGTTAAAAATAATATTATTATCGGATCATTAAAAGGCAGCGGCCGGCATACAGCCTTGAAGCTGATGGCTCAGGGGATGAAAAAACAGCGGCTGTTAAGTGTTGATGAAGTCGCGTTTATCGATTTGAGTAAATATCCGACCAGCAATGAAGAAAAGCTGTTTCTTCAGGATTTGTATACGGCTTTAAAAAAGGAAGGCTCAATCATTGCCTTTGAACATTTAGAACAAGCCTATCCCGGTTATTTAAAGCTGCTGGCATCATTGGCCTTCAGCGGCAGTGCGCCTTTGAATAAGCGCTATGCAATTCAAAAGGATTCCCTTGTTGAGGCGGGTAATGCTTTAGTGAAAAGCGCGGTATCAAGTTTTAGTGCTAAGGATAAATATTTAGTATTTATCACTGAACAGAAGCCGGAATCGCTGGGTTCTATCTTAGGCAGAGAATTTATGGCTTCCGTGAATGATATATGTGTGACTAAAGCTTTAGATGCGGCAGACATTGAACAGATACTGGCTCAGTTATGTTTGGCATTAAAGCATAAGGCTATGAAATATCTGCGTTTTGATTTGATCTTTGAAGACAGCTTTATGCAGGCGGCAGCCACTTATTATCGGATTGCTTTAGGTGTGCCTTCTTTGCAGCAGCTGCTTGATGATGTATACAAGGCCTTGTCACAGTTTGCTTTACTGAATCCGGAAAAGATAGGAACCGTTACCTTAAAAGCGGAGCCTGATTTAAAAGCGGTCATCGGCGATGATGTGATTGAGCTTATAAAAGCTATGGATAATGATGAAGAACTGCGCTCAGTTAAAGAAGAATTGAGCGGCATTGTCGGCTTGGATAATGTGAAGGAATATATTTATGCGATTGAAGATCATGTGAATGTACAGCGGCTGCGCAGCAGCAAGGGTTTAAAAACCTCACCGTTAAGCATGCATATGATTTTTACCGGCAATCCAGGTACAGGTAAAACGACGATTGCGCGCATCTGTGCCCGTTATCTGAAAGCGATCGGTGTATTGAACGGCGGTCAGCTGGTCGAGGTGACAAGGGCTGATCTGGTTGGCAAATATGTCGGACATACGGCTCCGCTGACGCGTGAAATCATTCAGTCAGCCTTAGGCGGCGTGTTGTTTATTGATGAAGCGTATGCGTTAGTCAGGGGTAAAGATGACAGCTTCGGTCATGAAGCGATTGATACATTAGTTAAAGAAATGGAAGATCACCGCGATAATCTGGTTGTTATCTTGGCTGGTTATACGAAAGAGATGAATGAATTCCTGCAGGCAAACAGCGGCTTGAAATCAAGATTTCCCAATATCCTTGAATTTAATGATTATACCGGTGAGGAGCTTGTGCAAATCGCCTGTTCCATTGCGAAAGGCAAAGGATATGTTATCGATGATGAAGCATGTGAATTGCTCGCCAAGCGTTATGCGGCGGTTCAGCTTGAAAAAGGCCGGGACGGCGGCAATGGGCGGCTGGCGCGCAACAGTGTGGAGGCGGCTATTCTCAAGCAGTCTAAACGGGTGCTGAAGGATGCCGATGCTCAGCTGGAACTATTGATGAGCTGCGACTTTGATGATTAAACGTCAGTGTATCTGCGTAATCGGGGCGGGTGGCAAAACGTCTCTGATCAGGTTGCTGATGGATAAATATAAGGATCGCAAAGTCATTGTATCTACGACGGTACATATGGAGCGGCCGGCTTGCATGATTGTTGAAAAGGAAGATGTTAATCAAGTTCAAAAAGCATTAATGCATGAAAATGTCATTGCCTGTGTGCATGACTCTCTGCGGGGTGTTACAGGCTTTACAAAGGAATGTTTAAGGCAGCTTTATCCGCTTTGTGATCTGATGCTGATAGAAGCGGATGGAAATCACAATCACCCCTTTAAGGTTGATCGTGACCATGAACCAAGCTTGGTTGATTTTATGACATTAGGTATCGCGGTGCTTTCCATGAGCGCTTATGGTCAAAGCTTTGCTGAGGCTGCATATCCGGCGGCATTCAGCGCAGAATATTGTCAGTGTAAGATAAATGATCCAATCGATGAGGCGGCTTTCATCAAGGCAGCTAAACAGCTGATCAGCCGGTTTAACAAAACGGCTTCCTGCTTGCTGTTAACGCATTGCAGCAAACAAACAGCGGCAGCCGCAAGGGCGATTCGCATGGCGCTTGATGTTGAGGTAATCATCTGGTGGGAAGGAGAAAAGGAATATGAAGAAAATAGTTTGTGTCTATAACTTAAGCAAGGAGCATGAACAGGTAATTGAAAGCCTGCTTGCAAAACAAAATATCGCAATTGTCAAACTAAATGAAAGGCTTTTGAATCAGAAAATCGGCGCGGCTGCGCAACTGCCTGATTTTCCATATGAGGATCGGCCGCTGGCAGAATCAGATTTTGATGAGGAGCTGCTTTTGTTTGCTAATCTGAGTGATGCGGAGGTAGATCAGTTCGCCGATGAATTGAAAAAGCATTTCCGCTTCAGCGGTGTAATGGCAATGCTGACTGAACATAACCGCAACTGGTATTTTATTGATTTCTTTGATGAAGTAATGAAAGATCATCGTCTCTTTAAAGCCATTGATGAATTGCGGGAAGAAATGAAAAACTGTGAATCTGCTGATCCATCAAAGGTAGAGAATCTTAAAAAATTGAATGATACATTGATGGAAGCCTTTCTGTATTTAAAGGCTCAGGACTATGAAGAAAAAAGACTGCTTGCGCTTAGTTCAGAATTAAGAAGACTGCGGGGAGCTGCAATTTAAACTCTCAGCGAAAGCAAAAAGTGTTATAATAAAAAAGTTGATAAGGAAAAGAGGTGGCCGGTATGGATGCGTCAGTACCCGAGCGATTGCAAATTGAACCAGATGAAATAAGTACGAGCAAACCCAGCCGGTGTTAAATCACGGTCTGGACACTCAGATAGGAGAGGGAAACGTGACACCTGAAGAAAGTAAAAATCTGCTTCGCGAATTGTTGCTGAAGGGGAGCAGCGAAGAATTAAATCATGAATTGGAGCATATCCATCCGGCTGATATTCTTGAAATTCTGCATGAGGATGATGACGCTAATTTTGAAACCATCTTAAAGCGGCTGCCGGAATCCTTTGTGGCTGACTTGATTGATGAGGAAGATGAAGAAGAAAAGTATGAAATTTTAAAAGTATTATCTGATTATCAGCAAAGTGAAGTTTTAAAAGAAATGTCTTCCGATGAATTAACCGATTTAGTCGGTTCCTTGGAAGATGAAGAATTAGACGATGTTTTAAATAAGATGAGCGATGAGGACAGGGAAGATGTCAAACAGCTGCTCGCTTATGATCCAGATACCGCCGGTGGTATTATGGCTACTGAATTTATTGCTATCTGGGAGAATAAGACAGTAAAGAAAACCTTGGAATATCTGCAGTCTATTAAAGAGGAGATGGAATCCTCCTATTACTTATTTGTTACTGACCGGAATTTTATTCTGAAGGGCGTTATCTCCTTAAGAGAGCTTGTATCAACACCCTTTGATACGTTAATTTCAGAAATTACGAATCCCCATGTCATATCGATTGATGTGAATATGGATCAGGAAGAAGTAGCCCATAAATTTGAAAAATACGGTTTTGTGACGATGCCGGTTGTTGATGAAACAAATAAAATGCTGGGTATCGTTACCGTTGATGATATCGTTCAGATCATTCAGGATGAGAATACCGAAGATATTCACCAATTAGGTGGTGTCTCCGGTGAAGAGCGTGTCGATGGCACGCTGGCGGAGTCAATTCGTTCCCGTCTGCCATGGCTGATGGTAAACCTTCTGACCGCCATTTTAGCGGCCTCTGTGGTCGGCGCTTTTGAAGGCACGATCTCTCAGGTTGTCGCCTTAGCGACGATCATGCCGATTGTAACGGGAATGGGCGGCAATGCCGGAACCCAGTCTTTGACCATTATCGTGCGTGGTATCGCGTTGGGTGAGCTGACCGGTGATAATGCCCGGCGCATCTTATTTAAAGAGCTGGGTGTCGGTCTTATAACCGGTGTTGTGATTGGTTTACTGATGTGTATTATTGGTTTGATTTTTCAGGGGAAAATGATTTTTGGCTTGGTTTGCGGTGTCGCGATGTTTTTAAACATGGTTGCTGCTACGATGGCTGGATACTTTGTTCCGCTTTTATTAAAGAAGATGCATGTTGATCCGGCATTAGCTTCCGCGGTCTTTGTGACAACGGTAACGGATGTTCTCGGCTTCTTCTTCTTTCTGGGACTGGCAACCATGTTTCTGCCATATTTATTATAGGAGGTGAAAGAATGGAAAAGAAAAGTGCTAAGGAATTGCTTGAACAGATACGTCAGGCAAAAAAGAAAAATACTCATAAGAATTTTGATAAAATTGTTGGCAAGCCTAAAAACACTGCTGAATGCCGGCGGGTGAATTTTAATAAATAAATTAAAGTAAATAGGGGAGCTGATGCACATGGTACAATTTATTTTGCAAATGCTGGTGGTTATAGAGATGATCTGCATCAATATGATTACAACCGGAAAGTGCTGCACACGTAAGAAGACAAGACCTATTGTCATAGCTGTCTTTGTATTATGGAGCTTTTTGGTAATATCTTCAGCGATTTTTATTATCAAGGCATTAGGTATCTATGGCAATGGGAATGGTTTGTTTGTGCTTTTTGGTTTCTTATACCTGATTCCCGCTGGCTGGGTATTTGAAGAATCCATTGATTATATCCTTATTGTAATTTGTACCTCATGGATTTATACGATGTTTTGTTTTTCTATCAGTGTTAATTTTGCGAAGATGTTTGATGAAGCCTATTTTGAAATCATAGCCCTTACTTTGCAGTCAATAATTTATCTTTTTACGGTCAGACGCTTTTGGCGGCTGGTTCAGGATAAATTTCTTTATATCCTGCATCATACCTCGGCGGAGACATACCGCTCTTTACGATCATTAAGCATCAGTTGGTTTTTAACCGCGGTCATGGTTAATTTCTCCTTAGTTATGCAAGCTGGCGGCGTATTTAACTTTCTGATTATGATAATTCTGTTAGTTAACAGTTACCGTACCTATATTCTGCTTTATGATACCGTTCGTAATTATGAAACAGTGGGCTCTCTGCAGAAACTGGCGATGCGGGACGCGTTGACTGAGCTTGGCAACCGAAACAGTCTTTTAATTGAACTAGACAGGCGTCTGCATGAGGATACGGCTTTCTTCCTGCTTTTCATGGATCTTGACCGCTTTAAAGAGATTAATGATACCTATGGCCATCTTCAGGGTGATCAGTATCTGAAGCTATTCAGTGAAGAGCTATCAAGATTGTTTAGCGGTTCAGAGAATATATACCGCATCTCTGGGGATGAGTTTATCTATCTTGGACAATTAAGTGATAAGACTGAAATTCTGGAACGTTTAGCTGTTTATGAATGGCCGCTATTTAAAAAGCGAAAGCTGAAATTTCTTGGCGTTTCCTATGGCTGTGCCGATTATCCGCAGGATGCCTTCCGATATGAAGAGCTATTGAATAAGGCCGATGCCCAAATGTATGCGATGAAAGAAAGCCGGCAAATTGAACGCTGAATAAGTTAAATATTTATAATCAATAACACAAAATAAAAAGCGCTTTTCGGCGCTTTTAGTCTTTTTCATTCTTTTCACTTTCATCCAATGATTCCTGCTCATTGATTTGAACCCACTTAATCTTGCGGTCATCAGCTTCAAGAATTTTAATATGCATTGTTTTAAAATCAAATTCTTCACCCACCGACGGCATCTTTTCAAAAAACTCAATAATCCATCCGCTCAGCGTATTGGAAGTATAAATATCTTCTTCATAAAGATGAAATAAGTCAAAGATATCATCTATATTAGCTGTTCCGGCAATCTTATAAGTCTTTTCATCAAGCTGAATGATCTCATCGACGACTTCATCATGTTCATCCCAGATTTCACCAACCAGCTCTTCAATAATATCCTCTAAGGTAATAATTCCAGCTGTACCGCCAAATTCATCACAGACAACCGCCAGATGCACCTTGCTTTTTTGAAGCTGCTTTAAGGCATCAGAAATCGGTGTTGTAAGCGGCAAGTATAATGGTGTCTGAATGATTGAGGTCAGAGCTTCATGTTCTTTATCTAATTCATAGAAATCACGCTGATGGATAAAACCGATAATATTATCGATCGTATCTTTATAAACCGGCAGTCTTGAAAAATGATTTTCTTCAAATTTTTCTGTGATTTCATCTAATGTATCATCAATATCAACCGCGATAACATCTACTCTTGGTGTATAAATATCTTCAATGTCAACATCGCTGAATTCAATCGCGGAACGAATCAATTCACTTTCTTCTTTTTCAATGTTGCCGTCTTTTTCAACTTCTTCAATCATCGTAATTAATTCTTCACCGGTCATACCCTGCTTGTCACTTGATTTAAACAGCAGCATAACAAGCTTCTGCCATAAATTGAAAATAAAGGTAAACGGTGTAAGAATCACAAAGATAAATTTAAGCAGCGGATAAGCAAACATTGCGAACTCATCGGCATATTCTTTAGCGATGGTTTTTGGTGTAATCTCACCAAATAATAAAATTACAATAGTCATTACAGCTGTTGAAATGGATGGCCCATTATTTAAAAATAAAGCTGTAAATAATACGGTTGCTACAGTAGTAGCAAGAATGTTGACAAAGTTGTTGCCAACGAGAATAGTCGATATCAGTTTATCATAAGTCTCACAGAATTCAAGAACGGATTCTGCTCGTTTATTTCCGCGGTTAGCCATCTGACGCAGACGAATCTTGTTGCAGGTTGAATAGGCTGTCTCAGTTGCTGAGAAGAAACCTGAAAACAAAACGCAGAGAATTAAAACAATGAGTAAACTCGATAAGGGTACATCTTCCATGATGAATAATCATCCTCCTATATTAAATGTAAAACTGAAATAAACAAAAATTCATGCTCCGCATGATTTCTTTAAAGGATTCTTTTTTCGTATCGCTCGTGTATGTCCAAGGGCTGTATCCTTTCAGTTTTTCAATCATATTTTATGATTTATGGGTAAAATATAGCATTTATGCGTATAATTGTCAATATTAGAACTTGTACAAGCATGATTGGTTGTGCTATATTATTAGCAATGAGACAATGAAGTCCATCGGAATTTGATGGGCTTTTGTTGTATTTTGGAGGCAGAACTATGGAGAAATATCATTTCGCGAAGCGATTTCAAGAAAATTGTGAAGGCAGTGTAATTGCTGAAGCGATTAAGGGTGCAGATCATATGGCAGATCTGATTAACTTCAGTATCGGTGATCCGGATTTTAATACCGATCAGGAAATCATTGAACAAACTTTTCAGGATGTGAAAGCAGGTGCGACTCATTATACAGATTCACAGGGACTTTTACAGCTTAGAGAATTATTGGGTGAGTTTTATGCGGAAGCCTATAATTTAAAGGTGACACCTGAGGAAATTATGATTACCACCAGCGGCTGTCATGCGATGGTGTTGGCTTTAATGGCTATTTTAGATCCTGGTGATGAGGTGCTGTTGTTAGAACCGTATTTTTCATTATATAAGGAACAGGTGGAGCTGGCTGGCGGCCGTGTTGTAAGCTGTCCAAGTGATCCAGACAAGGGCTTCAGATTGGATATTCAGCAGCTTGCCGCCTGTGTCAGTGAAAAAACAAAGGCTTTAATATTGAATACACCGTGCAATCCTAGCGGTGTGTGCCTTTCTAATGATGAAATGCAGCAGCTGGCTGATTTTGCTATTCAGCACGATCTGATTGTGATTGCCGATGATATCTATACGCTTTATTCATATGAAACGGCCTTTACACCAATCATGAGTTATCAAGGAATGCGGGAGCGTACTATTACGGTATCTTCTTTTTCCAAGGATTATTGCATGACTGGCTGGCGTATTGGCTATATCGCGGCGGATCAATCATTGATTCAGATTGTCAGAAAGATCAATGATGCCATTGTATATTCAGCACCGGCACCATCACAATGGGCTGCGATTCATGCCTTACAGCTGCGGGATAAGATCCAGCCCTTGCTTAAAGCTGAATTTGAAAAGCGCTGCCGCTATGCATATGAGCGGATCAATGCCTGTTCATATTTATCTGCGATAAAACCGCAGGGAAGTATTTATCTATTTGTAGATGTGCGCCAAACTGGCTGCACCAGCAAGCAATTCTGTGAGCGGCTTTTAAAGAAAGCACATATTCTTGTTCTGCCTGGAGATGACAGCGGTAAGAGCGGAGAAGGCTTTGTACGCTTTGCGATGACCTTAGGAATCGATAAGATGAAAACTGCATTTGATCGAATTGATCAGCTTACAGTGACTGATTTTATGTTATAATCTTTTTAAAAAGAAATGAGGAACAGCATGAAAACAGTATTATTTGATTTAGACGGCACATTGCTGCATATGGATATCGATGAATTTGTGAAAGCATATTTTAAGCTTTTAGGTAAGACCTTCGGACAGAAGGGCTATGATGTAGAGCGGGTCATGAAGGGCTTAGGCGCTGGCTTAGAAGCCATGATAAAAAATAATGGTTCAGCAACCAATGAGGAAGTATTCTGGCATGTGTTTACACAATATTCCAATTATCAGCTCGCTGATGTCGAAGAAGACTTTTTGTCATTTTATACCCATGAATTTGAAAACTGCGCTTCTTTAGCTGCCAAGATTCCATTAGCTGACGCGATGGTAAAGAAATGCAAAACCTTGGGTTATCAGGTCATTCTGGCAACCAATCCGTTATTTCCAAGGATTGCGACACAACAGCGGATTCGCTGGGCGGGCTGTGATCCAGAGGATTTTGAATGGATTACAACCTATGAGAACAGTTCTTTCAGCAAGCCCAATCCTGCTTATTTTAAAGAAATCATGGATCGTTTCCAGCTGCAGGCGGAAGACTGTATCATGATTGGCAATGACCTTGATGAAGACGGTGTCATTGAGACATTAGGCGTACCCTGTTATCTGACTACGGATTGTCTGATTAATAAGCATGGCAAAGAAATCAAGGTTAAGTGGCAGGGCAGCTTTGAAGAATTATATAATCAAATTAACTAATGAATATCGGTGAAATCCAGCAGATTCTTGATCTGCATAAGTGCTGTTATGAACTGATCGCCCAAGATAAACCGATTTTGTCAGCAGCCGATGCCAAGCAGTATTATCCAATTGAAAAGGCCGCACCAATGTTGGTCTTGCAAAGTGAAAAGGGCTTGCTTGGCTGTATTGTGTCTTTTCAGCATGGTAAACTGAACTTTGATGAATTAAAGCGTCAATTTGGTTTTATACAATTAAAACTAGCTGATCGAAAAGTGATTAAAGAAGAAACCGGTTATGATATTGGCACGATTCCGTTGGCAGGCTTAGGGCTTGATTGTATTTTTGATAAAAAGCTTTTAAAGCATGATTTTGTCTTTGGCGGTACCGGCAATGAAAGGCTGACGCTTAAAATAAAACCCGCTGATTTGCTGCGGGTAAATATCATTTTAGGACAATTTGAATAATTTAAAAAATAGGTGGTACCGATCGGTATCACCTATGATGCTATTAGGGAGGTTAAATCATTGGCCCATAAGCCGCTGTTAAAGCGTTTCATGCCAATGACCAGACGTACCAGCTGTTCTAATTGAACAACGAGGAATACTAAGGCGATATCCTGCATCTTAAAGAGATGAACACAGATAAACGCTAAAGGAATGCCGATTACCCACATGATGCCGCTGTCAAGAACGGAAATAATCTTTGAATCACCGCCGGAGCGCAGCACTGAGAAAATCATGAAATTAAAAAGCCGCATTGATATTTTAACCGCGAATACCATTACCAAGGCTTCGGCATATCCAATAACCACCGGGTCCTGAAGCTGGAAAATCGAAACCATCGGACCGGCGAAGACAATCATCGCGGTTACGAGCACTACAGCCAGTATCGCTGACAGACCACAATAATAATCACCCTCACGGCGCGCTTCTTCAATCTTGCCCTGACCGAGAATACCGCCCAATAAAACTGAGATCGCATTGCCATAGCCATAGACTACAAATAGAAAAACATTGCTGATTTGGTTGCCGACATAATAGGCATCCATGGCTTGTGTGCCTAATACACCAAAGGCCTTGACAAATAAAGTGGAACCAAAACCAAATAAAGTTTCATTAAAAATAAGCGGCGCAATTTTGCGTAAAATAGGCATTACAAAGTTTCGGTCAAAGCTAAACATTTCAGTGAATGAACCAAGGAAGGGCTGTTTAGTAATAAAGCCGTGAATCGTATAAACAGCTACCGCAAAGCATTGTGCCAGAACTGTACCTAAAGCCGCGCCTTGGACACCCATTTCCGGGAACGGCCCGACACCGAAAATTAAGGCATAGTTTAATCCGGCATTGACAAGCATAGATACAATACTGACCTTTAATGGAATTGATGCTTTTTGGATACTGCGGTAAATATAGCTGAATGCAAAACTGATGCAGCTGGGTACAAATGAAAACATGGCGATATTCAGATATAGAAGTCCATTCTGAATAATTTGCGGATCATCCATGTAGAATCTTAAGATAAATTCACCAAAGAACATGGAAACCACCAGCCAGAATAATGCATTGATCATACCAAGTACAATGGAGAAACCAAAAACACGTTTTAAATTCCGATAGTCTTTGGCTCCATAGAATTGTGATGAAAACATACCGGTACCGCCAATTGAACCATAAGCAATCATACTGCATAAAGTATCAATCTGTGCGGCAGTCCCTACGGCGGTAACCATGCCAATCCAGGATACCATCAAGGTATCGACGATTCCCATGGCTGATGAAAGCAATTGCTGCAGAGCCAGCGGAATAGCGACTCTCGCGGTTCGCTGATAAAAATCTTTGGGACCAAAATAACGCTGTATCAAGCTTTGCATATTTTACCTTCTTTCAGTTATACAAGCTATTATAGCTTAAAAATAAGATTTATAAAAGATACTATTGCCATTGAGAAACGACGCTTTATTTGATAGAATAAAAAGAGATGGAAAAAAACAGCTTAAATGCAAGGGGGCTCATATGGAAATTAACAAAAGTATTCAGAACGCAATGAATGATTATCAAAAAATTACTGGTTTAAGAAGTTACATGGTATTGAATAAAGAAGATTTGAATAGTCCTTCAGAAAAGAATTATTTTTGTAAATGTTTGAAGATTTCAACAAAGGCAGTGAAGCTATGTGAAGAATGCGCGGCAGAAGCAATTGATATTATATTGAAAACTAAAAAAGAATATATTTATTCTTGTCATGCCGGTATTATTAAAGTGGCGATTCCTGTGGTTGTGAATGGTGAGATTGTATCTATTGTAATCGTAGAAGGTATTTTAAACAGCAAGCAGCTGGAATCAAGTGATCAGTGGGCTCAGTATCTGAGTAATGAATATGATGTGTCTGCAAGTATTATGAAGAAAACCTTTGAGACAGTAACAGTAATGAATGAACGTGAATTAAACGCGTCGATCAAGCTGCTGCATGATTTGATTGATTATCATATTAGTAAGGAAGTTTGGGTGAATGGACAACCTGCTTAGTTTTGATTATTTGCCGGGTACTGATATTTATTTATATCAGCGCCGGGATATGTTCAGGATGAATACGGATACTGCCTTGCTGGGTCATTTTATGCGTGTCAAAGAGAATGATACAGTGCTTGATATTGGCTGCAATAACGGGGCTTTGTTACTCTATGCTTCACAATATACCAAGGGTAAGCTGATCGGTGTTGATATTCAAAAGGAAGCTTGTGAGCTTGCGGAAAAGAATTTGGCATATCATAAACTGACTAATTCAATGATCTGCTGTGCGGATGCGGCGACGTTTGAATGTGAACCCTGTGATGTTGTTGTCTGTAATCCGCCTTATTTCAGGGTTACACATGAAGATCAGCTGAATGAGTCATTGGCCAAGCGAATCGCGCGTCATGAAACAAATTTGGATTTTGAAACATTGGCGGCGAAAGTGAGTCAATGTCTGAAAGAGAACGGCAGATTTTATTTGGTTCACCGCTGTGACCGGTTAACGGATTTATTATGCGGTTTAAGAAAAGTTGAATTAGAAATGAAGACCATGCAGCTGATTCGGGATGAAAATAAGGAACATCCGCATGGGGTATTGATTGAGGCGGTTAAGCATGGCAAAAGCGGCTGTGTTGTGTTGCCTGAGCATATTGTAAGACGTTAATTAAGAGAATATATTGCATAACCTAAAGTTACCAGAAATTGGGTTCTAAAGGTTATGCTTTTTTGTGTGAATTTTAGTAAAACAGCCTAACATTAAAAAAGTACAGCCAGACTGTACTTGGTTTGATAATATTCGACATCTTGTATTACTGTCTCGAAAAGTATACCTTATG
>NZ_HE578923.1:150084-152638 GCF_000313565.1 Dielma fastidiosa
GTAAAAGGCAAATTGGTTGTTATTGGTGACAACCAAACAGCCGGGAAATTAACGATTACTGATTCAAAGATTGAATCAATCAGTACACAGACAAGAAATACAGAAGTCGTATTAAGCGGTGAAACAGAAGTTAAGACAATCGTATTGGAAGAAACAGCAGCGGTAACACCGGATAAGAACTTCAAAGGGGAAGTAGAGAAGATTGAAGTCCAGTCAACAACTAAAGGTGAAATCGTGATTGAAGTCCCTGCACAGGAAGTAAGTACACGGACATATGCAAGTGTGGATATTCAGGCATCGGTAGAAAGCCTTGAAGTAAAGACAGATACTCAAATCAAGGTAAATGCCGATGTTAAGAATGTGGTGGTAACAGAAAGTGCAAAAGATACGAAGGTAGAAGTATCAAAAGGCAGTACAGTAGGCACAATTACAGCAGATGCTCCGGTAAAAATTGAAGGAAGCGGAACAATTAACAAAGTTGAAGCAAACGTTGATGGCGTAGAAGCTGGCAAGGATACAGTAATCAAAGATGTAGAAACAGGCAAAGATGTTGAGCAAGCACCTGAAGTAAATAAACCTTCAACTGGTGGTTCATCGGGTGGTACTAGTACAAGTTCTTATACTGTTAAATATGCAGTTGATAGTTCAATTCCATTCGATGTACCAGCAGCAATTACCGTAACAAGCGGTTCAACTATAACAGAACCTGCAAAACCAGAAGATACAGTTGCCGGATATTCATACAAATGGGTTACTTCTGATGGCAAGCCATTTGATTTCAGCAGTAAGATTAGAAACAGCATGACGTTAACATTAATTCTGACAAATAATGATTTTGCTGGTGGCAATGGTAGTGAGAGTTTTCCTTATTTAGTCGCTGATGTTAATCAATTCTATGCACTTGAAAATTTAAATGTTATAAATGATAGTAGTAAAACATATCATTTTAAACAGCTAAATAATTTTACATTAGACAGAAGTATAACTACTCATTATAATTTAAGCTATGATGGCGGCGGACATAAAATTATTGCATGTACAGGGGATAGAATTTTAGCTTTATTTGTTGGATATGATTCTAAAGGAAAAACTAAGTCTACAGGAGCAATTGAAATTTTTAATGTTGAATTAGTTTCTAATAAGACAGTAGGTCTAAGCATTATCAGTGATCCATGGTATATTGATGAAATTAATTTACATGATATAAAATGTAGTATTGATGGGGATATACTAAATATCAATAAGACAAATTATGCATTTTTAATTGCTGGTGCGATTTATGATGATCGAGAGACTCCTGCTACACCACAAAAAATCACAATTAATAATTGTGATATTGTAGGTTCTGTCGTAACAAATCAAACAAATGCTGGTGGATTTGTAGGTGCGTATTATCCTTACGATAACGATAAGGATATTGTAGGTGTAAATTATCAAAAATCACCTTTATTGAAAATATCTAATAGTTCCTTTAATGGTGATATAACTGCTAATGCTTTTGCTGGGTTAATTTATGGTAATCCTACATACTATCAATATTTTAAAAAAGGAAATTATGATGAATCTGAAATTAACAAATTAATCGTAGTAGATCATGTTGTTTTCAATGGTAAAGTAACAGCAAATTATGCAAATTTATTTGCATTTAGTGATAGTGAAGCTCAAAAACCTATTTGGAATGTTACTTATAAGGATGCAATTACTGGAAATTATAATTTTATAAATCGAACTAATCAAATTGCTAATGATGCAGTAAAAGTATACTTACCAAATGGTGAAGGCTTTACTTACACAACTAATAATACTAATAATTATACTTATCAATTAGTGTTTAGTGTTAATGAAATTGTAATTTCAACTGGAGAAGGAACAGAAGAAGGAAAACTTGTTTCAAATGGTCGTAAGATTTTCTTAGATGTTTCAGAAGCAGAGGATACAGGTTCTTTAACTGAAATTACCGAAGTAAAAGCAATTGATTCTTCTAAGTTAAGCTCTTTAGGTTTAACAGAGCCGATTAGTTATGATAAATATTGTGAAAATTGGCCTGTTGCTATTGCACTAAAAGATAAAATAGTTTATATTGTTTTCGAAAATAATGGTACTTTTGAATCAGTGAATAGTGCTGTTGTAACTTCATTATATGCTTATAATGGAAATGCATTAGTAGGAACAAAGAATATTAAGTAAAATTTAAAGCTGCTGAAAAAGATATTAAAAATTCATTTAAAAAGGTTGTCAGTCTAAAATAAGTTGATATAAATAACTTATTATCAGGATGAAGTAAACCTATAACTTGTAAGAAAATTGGAGGTGCATTTATGTGTGCTTCCTTTTTTTTGTTTATGATAAATATCTTTTACATAATATTGACTCAGATAAGTAATCAAAGGAAGATTCTGTCTTTAATTACTTACACATACATTAATTTAGTTATCGCAAATCATAGCGGAAAAGGGTAAATAAAAAAGTGTGGAAGCTCAGATATAAATGCTGATGATTACCACGACTCTTAATGTTTGTATTTTACATAATGGAAATTGTCTTAAAAAGTATA
>NZ_HE578923.1:153426-157417 GCF_000313565.1 Dielma fastidiosa
TGTGACAACCGCCAAAGCGTTAGAATTAAAAGGTGTAACTGTAAAAGGTAAATTAGTTGTTATTGGTGACAACAAGACAGCCGGTAAATTAACGATTACTGATTCAAAGATTGAAGCAATCAGTACACAGACAAGAAATACAGAAGTCGTATTAAGCGGCGAAACAGAAGTAAAGACGATCGTATTGGAAGAAACAGCAGCGGTAACACCTGATAAAAACTTCAAGGGTGAAGTAGAGAAGATTGAAGTCCAGTCAACAACTAAAGGAGAAATCGTGATTGAAGTACCTGCACAGGAAGTAAGTACACGGACATATGCGAGTGTGGACATTCAGGCACCGGTAGAAAGTCTTGAAGTAAAGACGGATACACAAATCAAGGTAAATGCCGACGTTAAGAATGTAATAGTAACAGAAAGTGCAAAAGATACGAAGGTAGAAGTATCAAAAGGCAGTACGGTAGGCACAATTACAGCAGATGCTCCGGTAAAAATTGAAGGAAGCGGAACAATTGAAAAAGTAGAAGCCAATGTTGACGGAGTAGAAGCTGGTGAGGATACAGTAATCAAAGAGGTTGAAAAGAGTGAAGAGGTAGAGAAGGCACCAGAAGTAAATAAACCATCAACTGGTGGTGGATCTTCAAGTGGTGGTTCAGGTACTACTTATTACACAATCACTTTTGATGGCGAAGGCAGCACAGCAAGCAGTCAATCTATAGCTTATGGTAGCAAAATCACAAAACCAAGCAATCCTACCAATGAGGGAAAAGTATTTGCTGGCTGGTTTAATGGTGAAACACGTTGGGACTTTGATAAAGATACCGTTAAGGGGTCAATGACATTGACTGCAAAATGGGCGGAAAGTGCGCTTACTGTTGAAAATGGACTTGAAAAAGCTGAAAAGGTAAAAGGTGAGGTAGTTTATCTAAATAATGTATTCTTTGCTGATGGTAAAAATGTAACTGTTTGGACTGAAAATAATTCTATATCAGCACCTTTATTGGTAATGGTAGACAAGACAATATACAGCTTTGATAATTCTAAGAATCAACTAATAATATTTAGCGGCAGCAAAAAGACAGAATCAGATACTGTTAGTGTTGCTGGTTCAACTATCACGATTGAATCAGGTTATGTTGAACAAATTTATGGTGGCGGTTATGAATCTGATGTTACAGGTAAGAGTATTATCAATGTAAAAGAGAATGCTCAAGTTGATTCAGTGATCGGCGGTGGAACAATTGCTCAATCCCACGGAACAACTGCTAATGCACAGTCTGATTCTGTTGAATTAAATATTGATGGAACAGTTAGACTTGTTTATGCAGGCGGTTATGCACCAGTAGGGCCATCACTGAAAGATATTGTGAATATGGAGCAGAAGACTGCTAATTGCTTTGTTAAAGAAGCTAAAGTTAATATCATGAAGAATGCCAATGTTAATTACTATTTTGGTGGCAGCTATTCTTATGGTGGAATTGGTAAAGTGAATTGTGATGTTTATGGAAAATTAAGTGCAAACAGTGGCTATTCAGCAATTGCTGGTACCAATGGATATATCGGTAAAGCAAGTATGAATGTGCATGCTGGGGCAGAAGTTGGGCAATTGTATTCTTCTATGCGTGGTTATATTACTGGAAATATTGAACTACAAAATGACGGTACAATAAAAATACTATCTTTAAATCCTGATGGTAAAGTGATCGTGACTGAAGGAGAATTAAACGTAGTCAATCATGGAACTATTAATAATGCTTATTTTGACTGTGGCTGTGAAAAGGCTGGTATCAGTGGAGTTGAAAATAAAACTTCTTACTTTGATAAGATTACTGTTGATAGCGATAATGAACTTTTTGTTTCAATTGCGTTCTGGGAAAGCAATAAAGGTAATAAATTCAAACTTCCAACAAATCAAACAATTGTATTAAAAGGTGGAGCAAAACTTGTTGATGACGAGTCATTAGATGCTATGGATACTAGCAGAAAAGTTGAATCAAGTGTTGATGATAACGGCATCACTACGATCAAAGTTGTGGAGAATGTTCAACCAACCAATGCAATTCTAGACAATGAAGTTATGAATAATGATTCAGTTATCGATGAAAGTCTAACTAATAAATCAGAAGAAGTTGAAGTTCCTGAAATAATAGAAACTTCGGATGTTGATCAAACTGATGAAATTATAACACCGTCAGTACCTGAAGTTGTTGCTGAATAATCTAAAAATCTAAAGAGACTGTGCCTAGTAAGAGAATTTATTGATTTCTCTGAAAAGCATAGTCTCTTTAAATTAGATATACCTTTTAGTATTTGGTTAAGATTAGTTTTGTTGATTTTAGATTCTAATTTGGATAATATTAAATGAACAAGTTACATTAAAATTCGACAAGCAACACGTTGTATTTTAAAGAGTTATGAAACATATTGAATTTAAAACCAAAAGTATAGTATAATAATAGTGTGATAATACACACATATTTATATATAAAAATGTGAGGAGGCGACTTTGTGGAAAGATTGCTGATGGATAAATTGTTGCAATGGAAAAACTCGACATATCGTAAACCGTTGATTTTAAAAGGTGTACGTCAAGTAGGGAAAACCTGGATTCTTAAGGAATTCGGCAGACGTTATTATGAAAATACGGCATATTTTAATTTTGATGAAAATATGGAATATAAGCAATTTTTTGAAACAACGAAAGAGGTAGACCGTATTCTTCAAAATCTAATGTTAGCGAGCGGACAAAAAATATTACCTGAAAAGACACTCATTATATTTGATGAGGTACAAGATTGTCCCAATGTTATAAACGCAATGAAATATTTTTGTGAAAATGCGCCTGAATATCATATTGTCTGTGCTGGCTCTCTATTAGGTATTGCGCTTGCCAAACCTTCCTCATTTCCAGTTGGTAAAGTTAATTTTATGCAAATTGATCCTATGACATTTACGGAATTTTTACTAGCTAATGGTGATGAAAATTTAGTGAGTTATTTGAATAGTATTAACATAATAGAGCCTATTCCTGATGCGTTTTATAATCCACTGTATGAGAAGTTAAAAATGTACTATGTGACTGGTGGCATGCCTGAGCCAGTTTTAATGTGGACAAAGGAGAGGGATGTTGAAGCAATGCAAGAAGCTTTATCCGGTATTATTAATGCATATGAACGTGATTTTGCTAAGCATCCTGATATTAGCGAATTTCCAAAAATATCAATGATTTGGAAGTCTATACCGTCACAGCTTGCTAGGGAAAATAAAAAGTTTATTTATAAAGTTGTTAAAGAAGGAGCCCGAGCCCGAGAATATGAAGATGCATTACAATGGTTGGTTGATGCAAGACTAGTCCATAAAGTTTATCGCAGTACCGCTCCAGGTTTACCAATTTCCGCTTATGATGATTTATCAGCTTTTAAAATTTATTTAGTCGATGTGGGTCTGCTTCGTCGTTTGGCACAGTTGGCTCCGACCGCTTTTGGTGAAGGAAATCGGCTCTTTACAGAATTTAGAGGAGCGTTAAGTGAAAATTATGTATTACAAACATTAGTAACACAATTTGAAGTAATGCCACGATATTGGAGTCAGAATAATCCGCCTTATGAAGTAGATTTTATTATTCAAAGAGAGAATGATATTTTTCCTGTTGAAGTAAAAGCCGAATTGAATACAAAAAGCCGCAGTCTAAAAAAATATGTAGATCTCTTTGGCGATAAGATTAAATTGCGTATCAGATTTTCAATGGATAATTTAAAACTAAACGATGATGTTCTAAACATTCCGTTATTTATGGCTGATCAAACAGATCGATTAATAGGAATGGCACTTAAGCAGTATAAAGGATAAGAAAGCCGAATTATGCGGAATTAATATCTGCACTGATTCGGCTTTTATTTTAGCTTATAAACTTACTTTTTTGATTATAAAAGATAAAAACACAGAGATATATGATCGTTAATAATAATCACATTATAGTGTAGTGTCTTAAAAA
>NZ_HE578923.1:158203-165541 GCF_000313565.1 Dielma fastidiosa
TGTGACAACAGCCAAAGCATTAGAATTAAAAGGTGTAACTGTAAAAGGTAAATTAGTTGTCATTGGTGACAACAAGACAGCCGGTAAATTAACGATTACTGATTCAAAGATTGAATCAATCAGCACACAGACAAGAAATACAGAAGTCGTATTAAGCGGCGAAACAGAAGTAAAGACGATCGTATTGGAAGAGACAGCAGCGGTAACACCGGATAAGAACTTCAAAGGTGAAGTAGAGAAAATTGAAGTACAGTCAACAACTAAAGGTGAAATCGTGATTGAAGTGCCTGCACAGGAAGTAAGTACACGGACATATGCAAGTGTGGATATTCAGGCACCGGTAGAAAGCCTTGAAGTAAAGACTGATACGCAAATCAAGGTAAATGCGGATGTTAAGAATGTTGTAGTAACCGAAAGTGCAAAAGATACAGCCATTGAAGTATCAAAAGGCAGTACGGTAGGCACATTGACAGCCGACGCACCAGTAAGTATTGATGGTAAAGGAACTGTCAACAAGGTAGAAGCGAATGTTGATGGCGTAGAAGCTGGCAAGGATACAGTTATCAAGGACGTAGAAACAGGCAAGGATGTAGAGAAAGCACCAGAAGTAAATAAACCATCAACAGGTGGATCTTCAAGTGGAGGAAGCGGTTCTGTAACACCAAGCTACACTACACACACAGTAATAGATGATGGCTCTTTGAAAACAGCAATTATGGATTCAAAGGATAATGATCATATTGTTCTTCAAAATGATATTACATTAACATTGACAAAAACTGGTGTTGACAGTGTTGAACTTGGGTTTTATGATCAATTGCTTTCTGATACAAGTAAGAAAGAGATCATCATCGATTTAAATGGTAAAACTTTAACACTTTCAAGTGTTCATTATATAAATAATAAAGGTAAAACTGTCTCAACTAAATTTTCATATATAAACAAGAGTATTGTCTTTAAGAATGGTAATATAACAAGTAAAAATAAAATAGATGGTTCAGATTCTGTGTTTATTGTAGGTAAGGATGGAAGTATTACATTAGATAATGTAAAGATGGATACAAATGCTTCCGCATTATCACCTCAAGGTAATGCTTCAAAAGTAATAGTAAAAAATCATTCTGAAATTAACGCTGGAACTTATGCAGTTGGAACAAATGCGGGCTCTGAAGATAATTATAATTTTGAAATTTTGATTGAAGATAGTATTTTAAAAACAACAGGAAATAATGGAACAGACACAGAAGATGCTAAAGATAACGATGATGCGACAGTATTAATAAATGTTCCAGGTAGCTTAATAATTAAAAATTCAGAATTATATGGAAATCGTCAAACATTAGTAGTTAGAGCTGGCAATGCAACAGTTACTAATACAAAAATTCATTATACTGATGCATTTGGTAAAGATAAGGATTACTTAACTGGTAATTGGGGAGGTGGCAATGAATTGCCTTGCGCTCCAATTGTAGTTGGGGATAGATTTGGTTCAGATACGTATAAGTCTGATTCTGTTTTAACTCTTGATTATGTAACAATTACTGGTGAACATACTCAGAAATTATCGGCAGATACAGAGAACATTCAATTAGTTCAAATTTATGTATATGGTAGAAATGGACATAGTGCGATTCTTAATGTTAATGATGGCTGTGATTTTGTTGCTTCTAAGGTTTTAGTTGGACCTGAGCACACAGATATCACCGGATTAACAGATTATAGCAAGATAGATACTAATAGTAAAATCATATCAGAACATGAAGAAGAGACAAATGATTCAACTAATGGTTCTCTTCCTGAAGATGTAGATAATATAGAGAATACTGATGAATCAAATACAGAAGATAATACTGTGAATGATTCAACAACTTCAAATAACGAAGAGGAGAAAGAAGAAGAAGTTCCGACTGCTCCAGCAACTGAATAATCAATAAATTCAAACAATCACAGGCTAACCCCCTGTGATTTGTTTACATAAAAAAGTGCTGAACAATCAAGTTTCAGCACTTTTCTACATATATATAAAAAGAGAGGGAATGGGGCATCATTCAAATCTGGTTCGATTCAGCCCCATAAACTTTTAATGTGATCCATTCACAATTATTGATGCAATCTTGCCAATTACAGGTACTTCATAAGCGATATAATTGTAGGCTTTAATCATAGCGATTACTTTAAAGACAAAAAATACTAAAGCAATAATGCCGGTAATTAAGCCAAATACTAATAAAATAATTCCAAAAACACTTCCGGTTAACAATGACATAATCCCTGAAAAGCTAACAAACCAACCAGTTACCATGGCAGTACCGCCAATAATAGCTGTAATCATTGAAATAATAAATGAAAGAACACCAGGAATAAATACCAGCATGACAGCCTGAACACAATGGAATTTAACCAAATCGCTGTCTTTCTCAACAAAGAAAACAACAAGTGGAATAATCCAAGCTAAAGCTGAGGCATGAAAGGCAAAGCCAACCAGCATCGGTATTAAATAAACAAATAAAGCTACAAGATTTGCATCCAGATTAGCTATTGATGATTTATGTGGTTCATAATACATAAACGAATCCTCCTTATAAGATATTCTTATTATAATTTATTCTCATGAAATTACAATCATTATGACAGCATTGTAATACTGGAATGAAATAGCAAAATATATAAAAAGTTTTAGCAGACGTATTGACAGAGTGCTAGAATTGAGTATAATATGAGTTAGCACAAAGATAGTGAGAGTGCCAAAAAGGAGGAATACTTAATGATTAAACCATTACATGATTATGTTCTGTTGGAAAAAGTAGAGGCTGAAAAGAAAACAGCAAGCGGTATCGTTTTGACTGAAGCTTCAAAAGAAAAACCTTCCTATGCGATTGTTAAAGCTGTTGGCGAGGGAAAGCTGGTGGATGGACAATTAGTAAAACCGACTGTGGCTGTTAATGATAAAGTAGTTTATAAAAAGTATTCAGGTACTGAAGTTAAAGTAGATGATGTTGAATATATCTTGGTTCCTGAAAGTGATATCTTAGGAATCATGGAATAATAAGAAAGCGAGGAAAATGATATGAGTAAGGAAGTACGTTTTTCTAAAGATGCAAGAGAGGCAATGCTGCAGGGTGTAGATATCCTTGCCGATTCAGTAAAAGTAACATTGGGTCCTAAAGGCCGTAATGTAGTTTTGGATAAGGGTTATGGCTCACCATTGATTACTAATGATGGTGTAAGTATCGCAAAAGAAATTGAATGTGCTGATAAATTTGCCAATATGGGAGCTAAATTAGTTTATGAGGTAGCAGCTAAGACAAATGATACAGCTGGTGATGGTACAACAACGGCTACTCTTTTAGCTCAGTCAATGATTCATAAAGGATTGAAGATGGTTGAAAAGGGAGCTAACCCTGTATTGATGCGTGAAGGTATCGATAAAGCCAGCAAGGAAGCAGCTAAGATTTTATTAAGCAAGGCACACAAAGTAGAAACTAACAATGATATCGCATCTGTTGCTTCAATTTCTGCAGGCAGCACTGAAATCGGCGGCTTTATTGCTGAAGCAATGGAAAAGGTTGGCAAAGACGGTGTAATCACTGTAGATGAATCTAAAGGCTTTGATACTGAATTAGAAGTTGTTGAAGGTATGCAGTTTGATAAAGGCTATGTTTCACCTTACATGGTAAGCAATCGCGAAACAATGTCAATCGAAATCGACAATGCCTTAATTATGGTTACTGATCAAAAGATTTCCACGATTCAGGAAATTCTGCCGGTACTTGAAAAAGTAGTACAATCAGGCAAACCATTATTGATGATTGCTGAAGATTATGATAACGATGTAGTATCAACATTAATTGTTAATAAACTGCGCGGTACTTTCAATGTTGTAGCGGTTAAAGCTCCTGGCTTTGGTGACAATCAGAAAGAAATGCTGCAGGATATCGCAATCTTAACGGGCGCTAAATTCTATGCTAAAGATCTGAATATGGATCTGAAAGAAATGGATATTACTGATTTAGGTTCTGCGGGTAAGATCTTAGTAAATAAAGATACGACGACAATTATCAACGGCGCTGGTGATAAGGCTGCTGTTGAGGCTAGAACTGATGAAATCCACAATCAGATGGATAATACAGAAAGCGAATTTGATAAGAAGAAATTTGCTGAACGTTTAGCTAAGCTGGCTGGCGGTGTTGCTGTTATTAAAGTTGGTGCCGCTACAGAAAGTGAATTAAAAGAAAAGAAACTGCGCATCGAGGATGCATTAAATGCTACTAAGGCAGCGGTTGCTGAAGGTACGGTTATCGGCGGCGGCGCAGTATTAGTGGAAGTATACAATGAATTAAAAGATGTATTGAAATCAGAGGTTACTGATGTACAGAGAGGCTTCAGCGTAGTTCTTGATTCATTATTGATTCCGGTTTATCAGATCGCTGAGAATGCTGGTTATAATGGTGATGATATTGTCGCAATGCAGAAAGCTGCTAAACCTAATGTTGGTTTCGATGCGAAACTTGGTCAATGGGTGGATATGTTCTCAGCAGGTATCATTGATCCGGCTAAAGTTACAAAGAGCGCTTTATTGAATGCCGCAAGCATTGCTGCATTATTCCTGACAACGGAAGCAGCTGTGGCTGAATTACCGGAAAAGAAGGAACCAATCGCTCCGCCAATGGATTATTAATCTAAAGAGGGAAATTCCCTCTTTTTCTTGTTTTACAGATGACAGGGCTTACATTTTTCAAGATGTTAAATGATCATTGAAAAAGCTTAAATTTATTGATAAAAAGGCAGATTTTACAATTGAACTGTCAGTCATATTTCGATATAATAGTAAGGTATTTGTTCATCATATAAGCTTCTGATAAGGGGAAGCGTTTCTACCTGGCACCGTAAATGCCGGACTATGATGAAAGCATCTTTTTGCTTTCATTGTGGTCAATGAAAGCTTTTTTATATGCCGAACAAAACAGAAAGAGGGATTGAACAATGTTAGAAAAGTTATTTAAACTTAAGGAAAAGCATACATCGGTTAAGACAGAAATTATTGCCGGTGTTACTACTTTTCTTACCATGGCGTACATTCTTGGGGTAAACCCGAATATGCTGTCAGCAACGGGTATGGATTTCAATTCAGTATTCCTTGCTACGGCTATTTCTTCTGGTATTGCTAGTATTTTAATGGGACTATTGGCAAATTATCCAGTTTCACTGGCTCCTGGTATGGGCGTTAATGCATTATTTACATATACTGTCTGCTTCCAGTATGGTTATACATGGCAGGAAGCATTAGCCGTTGTATTATTATCTGGTGTAATTTTCTTTATTATATCTGTAACCGGCTTAAGAAAAATGGTTATCAATGCGATTCCAAAGCATTTAAAAGCAGCGATTGGTGCCGGTATCGGTTTCTTTATCGCTTTCATCGGCTTGAAGAATGCGGGTATTGTAGTTGCGAATGCCTCTACTTATGTAGGTCTTGGACCTTTCACTGATCCAACGGTAGCTCTTTGTCTATTCGGCATCATCGTTACTGTTGTATTGCTGATTCGTAAGGTAAACGCGGCTGTATTCTATGGTTTGATTATCACAGCAGTGGTTGGTGTTGTTTTGGGAATGTTGGGTGTATCCGGCATGCCTGCTATGCCAAGCGGTGTCGTTGACAGCATGCCTGCAATGCCTACCTTCATGGCATTTACTGAAGGCTTCAGCACTTTATTCTCACATACAGATTTGATTTTAGTATTATTCTCTTTCCTATTTGTCGATTTCTTCGATACAGCCGGCACTTTAGTTGCCATCGCAAGCCGTATTGATCTGATCGATGAAAAAGGTGAATTGATCAATGCTGAACAAGCATTTGTGGCAGACTCTGTCGGTACTTGTGTCGGCGCTGTATTAGGTACTTCAACAGTTACATCTTTTGTTGAATCAACTTCAGGTGTTGCTGCCGGCGGCCGTACAGGTCTTACAGCTGTGGTGACAGGTGTGCTCTTCTTATTAGCTGTATTCTTTACACCATTGCTGAGCGTATTTAACTCTGTCCCAGTAATGATTGGTGAAACACAGTATTTCCTTTCACCGGTTACCTCACCTGCATTAATCATTGTCGGTGTGCTGATGGTTCAGCAGCTGAGAGAAATCGATTGGACGGATCTGGCTCTGGCTGCGCCTTGCTTCATTACTGTAATCATGATGGTTTGCGCGTCAAGTATTTCTGATGGTATTGCTTTAGGCTTTATTACTTATGGCATTGCTCAGATTGCAACTGGTAAGGTTAAAGAAGTCCATATTTCAATGTGGGTATTGATTTTAATCTTTATTGCTCGTTTTATCTTTATTTAATAAAATTAAATTAATATTTACAAAGCTGGCGGCTGCCGGCTTTTTTCTTTTTGTTTTATAGGAAATTTCATTTTCAAGCATCAAAGGTTAAATATCTCATTATGAAGATTAATCTAAAAAATGATAAAAACGGATGAAATTATCGTGTGAATATGGTATACTATAAGTAACAAAAAACAATCTATTTAATCATTAAATTTCATATAAGCATCACCTAGTTTCCTTTGTATCTATCGAATCTCAGTGGATGCTTTTTTGTTCAAGGGGGGAATATCCATGAAGTGTTTATCTTATTCAAATCGCTTCTATTATAAAGAGTTATCAGAAGAAGATGCGAATTGTATTAAGAAGGATTTGATCCTGTATAACTCTATGCTTCATACCGCTTATAAGAAACTCTATCTAACTTGTTTTCATGGTGTCAAGGATGCAGTCTCTTTACAAAAACAGTTAAAAGCAAGATATGGAACGAATGATTATTTTCCTTTATCTGCAATACATGAAGCCAGAGCCCTGCTTAAAAGTAATATTGAAACTAATCAGCGATTGAAGAAAGCATGTACTAAACGGATTGAAAGAATCAAAGAGAAGATTCGTAAGGAAAACAAAACTTTACAGAACTGGCAGAAACAGAAAGAACAATTGATTCAAAAAAGCAAGGAACATAAAACTAGTGAAGCAGACTATTTGTATGAGGTACAGATCGTCAGTCCGAATATCAAACAGCTAAAACATAGAATCGGGTTGCTGACCTTTAAATTAAACCGGGAAACGGATAAACTGAATCATTTGAACTTAGGTGTGAGAGCCGCTTGCTTTGGTTCAAGGAAGAAGCTGCATAAAAATCTTGAAGCTTATCGGTATGAGCGAAGAAAACGAATGCTGATAACGGGAAGACGGCAGGGAAAATACAGTAACAATCTCTTCAAATATCATCTTGAATCCGGGATCATGGTTTATCGAAGCACAGAGAAAGAAGTTCATTTACCGATCCAGTTT
>NZ_HE578923.1:166356-187595 GCF_000313565.1 Dielma fastidiosa
TTGCGAGAAAGGCAGCTGGGTGTCATCTTTAATGGCATGATTTCCTGAAGGATTGAAGGAAATCATTTTCTTGTTGTGTTTCATTTGCCAAAAGTTGCCTGTCAGCCTATAATTAGATTAAGTTAACAATACACTATGAAAGTACATAGTAATATAGATGGAGGTAATTTATGGAATCAATTTTATGGGCAGCCGGCGGAACTGGCTTTACCTTTCTTATGACAACCTTGGGTGCTGCTATTGTATTCTTGTTTAAAAAGCAGAATACCGGCAACACGCAGAAAATATTTTTAGGTTTTGCGGCTGGGGTAATGATTGCCGCTTCGGTTTGGAGTCTTTTGATTCCGGCGATTGAAGAAGCTGAATCATTAGGTCAGATTGGCTGGGTTCCGGCAGCGGGCGGTTTTATTTTAGGGGTTGGTTTTTTACTTTTATTGGATACACTGCTTCCGCATCTGCACCCTGGTTCTGATGAACCGGAAGGTTTGAAGAGTTCAATGAAAAGAACTACGATGCTGATCTTTGCTGTTACATTGCACAATATTCCAGAGGGTATGGCTGTAGGACTCTCTTTCGCGCTAGCGGCTCAGCATGGCGGTGATCCGGCATTGTACGCGGCTGCTATGGCATTGGCAATCGGTATTGGCATACAGAATTTTCCTGAGGGAGCCGCTGTTTCACTGCCATTGCGACAGGAGGGATTGAGCCGGACAAAAGCCTTTATCTGCGGCAGTCTGTCTGGCTTGGTAGAACCGGTATTTGGTATTTTGACGGTATTAATCGCTGGTGTGATCGCGCCTTATATGCCATGGCTGTTATCATTTGCGGCTGGTGCGATGATTTATGTAGTTGTAGAGGAATTGATCCCAGAGGCACATTTAGGCGAACATTCCAATCTGGGTACGATGGGAGTTATGGCTGGGTTTCTGATTATGATGATTCTCGATGTCGCATTGGGATAAAAAACGGTAATAAAGTTACAATAAATAATTATTTGAATCTAAGTAAAGCACAGGCAGCTGTGCTTTTAATTTAAACTTTGCTATAATAAAGAGCATAAAGTCGTGAGGTGATTGGCTATGTTTAAGGCAAGAAATGGATGTGTTAAGCTGCCCGATATGGAAATGGATTTTATTAGTTTTGGCAGCGGCAATAAGAATTTAATCATGATTCCGGGTCTTGGTGACGGCTTAAAAACGGTAAAAGGATTAGCTTTGCCTTTTGCGTTTATGTACAGGTGTTATGCTTCAAAATATAAGGTATATGTATTCAGCCGTAAAAATAATATGTCTGCTGATGAATCAACACGCAGCATGGCGGCGGATTTGAAAGCGGCCATGGATTATTTAAATATTGATAAGGCCGATGTTGTAGGTATTTCGCAGGGAGGGATGATTGCTCAATATTTAGCCATTGATGCTGCTGAAAAAGTCAATAGGCTTGTTTTAGCTGTTACCGCGGCGAAACCTAATGAAACAATGCAGCCGGTGATACGTGAATGGATAAGACTGGCAGAGAATGATGATTACCGCACTATTTTTATTGATACTGCAGAAAAATCATATACTGAAAAATATCTTAAGGCGTACCGCTTTGCCTATCCGATTCTATCGAGAATAGGCAAGCCAAAAGATTTTAACCGTTACATAATTCAGGCGCGCGCTTGTCTTACTCATAACTGTGAAGCTGAATTAAATCAAATTCATTGCCCGGTGTTTATCATCGGCGGTGATCAGGATAAAATTGTCGGCAGCAAAGCCTCGAGCGAATTGGCTGATAAGATTCCAGGCAGCAAACTTCTTCTTTATAAAGGCTTGGGCCATGGCTTATATGATGAAGCTGCTGATTTTAATGAACAGATACTAGCCTTTTTAAATCAAAATGACATAGAAAAGCCGTGAGTTTATATCCCACGGCTTATTTTTAATCATTTTTACTCTGTCGCAGCTGCTTTTGCTTCATCGTAAGCTTTTTGAACTTCAGGCAGTTTTGCTTCAAGTTCAGCTTTGAAATCTTTGATATCCTCAGCAAATTCACCGCTGTAATCATCAGCAATCGTATCCAATTCGTTTGTAAATGCATCCATCTGATTATCAATACTATCAGTATTAATCAATGAATCATATTGGAAACGTGCTTGGGCATAAGTGTGAATAGCCTCAGAATCCTTGTAGTCTCGCAGATCTTCCTTATTAAAGTTATAAGTTTTCAGCGCTTCTGAGAAATTACCTTCTTCTACATAAGTAATCATTTGCTCATAAAGCTCATCTGCTTTTGTGTTGCCGCTTGGCTGTGACTGACATCCGTATAAAGCCAGTGTTAATACCATGGCAGCTGCCACTTTTTTAAATATGTTTTTATTCATAATGTACTTTCCCTCTCTTTGCACACGATACTTATTATAGCGCTTTTCATTGACGATGAAAAGGTTAAAATTAGGAAATTAATTAACCGCAGAGTAATGATTGGAATTGTAAAAGGCGGCTGATTTTGATAAGATGTCATAAACAGATATACTTTTATTAAGCGGTTGGCTTATCGGCCATAAAATTGGTTTATTCGGCTGCTTTTGCCGCATAATAATGGTTGTCTGTGATTCATGTGTCAGCGTTGCTGTCACAGACTGATTGATAAAAGCGACGCAGAAAGAAGGGTTTATGAAAAAAGCCAGAATGATTGATAAGGAATTATTGGACAAGTGTAAAAAAATGACTGCTGAAGATTCAATGATGCGTTCTTTGGGCTGTGCTCTTTCAAAAACGGATTTGATGGACGCAGCTTATGACGCAAATGCCGGCCGTAAGCTGACAATGGATTTTTCCATTGATTTGTGCAGCTCTAAGGTCACAAATCAGAAGTCAAGCGGCCGCTGCTGGATTTTTGCCGCTATGAATGTCTTAAGGGAGGCAGCTGCGAAAAACTGCGGAATGGAAAGCATGGAGCTGTCACAGAATTATATTGCCTTTTGGGATAAATTTGAGAAGATCAATTACTTCCTTGAAGCTATTCTTGACAGTGCGGAACTGCCGGTTGGCAATCGAACGCTGGATTGGCTGCTGCAGGGATTGAATGATGGGGGTCAATGGGATATGATTGCCGATTTGGTAAAGAAGTATGGTGTTGTGCCTAAGACTGCGATGCCGGAAACTTATCAGTCATCGAACACAGCGGCGATGAATCAAATGCTGAATACGAAGCTGCGTGAAGATGCGGCGGAATTAAGAGCGTTGGTTCATGAGGGAAAACCGACAGAAGCGCGAAAAGAAGAAATGCTTTGTGAAATGTATCGGGCGCTCTGTATCTGTTTCGGCAATCCGCCTGAAAGCTTTGATTTTGATTATCGGGATAAGGATAAGAACTATCATTCTCAGCATCTGACACCTCAAGAATTCTATAAGCAATACGTTAAGCTAGATTTAAGCGATTATGTCAGTGTTATTAACGCACCAACTGAGGATAAGCCGTTTGGTCATTGCTACACAGTTAAATATCTTGGCAATCTCGTTGAGGGAAGCGTTCGATATCTAAATGTTGAAATGAATGAATTAAAAGATTTAGTTATTAAACAGATGAAGGATGGCGAGCTGGTATGGTTTGGCAGTGACTGTTCAAAATATGCGGATCGTACTTTTGGCATCTGGGATCAGGATTCTTTTGCCTTAGGTGAGATGCTGGGCGGCTTAAGCTTCCAAATGAGTAAGGCACAGCGTCTTGATTACCGTGACAGCGCAATGAATCACGCGATGGTGCTTACCGGTGTCAATTTAGACGCGTCAGGAAAACCGAACCGCTGGAAGATTGAGAACAGCTGGGGTGAGGATAAAGGGGTAAAGGGTTACTTTGTTGCCAGTGATCACTGGTTTAATGAATTTACCTATCAGGTTGTAATCAACAAGAAATACCTGAATGAAGCACAGCTGGCGGCATTGTCGCAGGAGCCTAAAGAATTAGAGCCTTGGGACCCGATGGGCAGTCTGGCAGTTTAAAAAAGAGCTGTAACATTTAGTAATTACTCATATCAGAGTATCTAAATGATTGCAGCTCTTTTTATTTTATTAATCTAAGCAGCTCAAGAATGCTGTTTTAAACTCTTCAAAATTATTGGCATTTAAGATGTTTTGAATGTTTAATTCACCATTTATATAATAAGATATAAATTCAAAAATCGGTTTAAACATCGGCAAATCTTTTTTTTCGATAGCAAGCATTAGCACTAATCGGATTTTTTTATGATTGTGCCAGACGATTTGCTTTTTCGCAATCGCTATACTGATTATGCTTTGTTTGGCATTTAAGGTGATTGGGTGAGGAATAGCAATCGTATTGTAAGCAGTAGGTGAAATAACTTCTCGGCTGAGACAATCGTTTGTGAAGCTTTCCTCGACATATCCGCTGCTGAATAATTTATCTCCCATAAGATGAATGATTTCCTCTTGATTAAGTCCATTATCAATGATGAAAAAGTGTTCTTTTGACAACAGTTTTGAAATATTGTACTTTAAACGTGCAGCATTTTTCTTTTTTAATGTCTGATGAATACATGTATCAAGCTCAAGACTCATTTCACGGGTTAATATATAATCAATTTTGATACTATTTTGTGAGGTTTCTAAAGGCAGGTTTATAGTTGATATAATCAGGTCACAGGGTTTGTATTTTAATAATTTACTATCGGTTAAAATATCTGTAATCACAATTTCTTCACTGTAGCGTGATTTCAAGGTTGATAACAATTTCTTGCTTAAAGCATAGAATTCAGGACAGATTAGGATACAATTCAGTTTTGTCGTCAAAGATTTGATTGAATCAACTTGCGATCCAATATGCAGGGCAATATAGGTGATTTCATCTTCATTCAGAGAAATGGTATAAACCTCTTGCAGACGATTAGTTATCATAACCGAAACTTCATAGAGTAATGGATAATTTGCTTTGATAGAACCAGTAATGGGATTTTTAATAACAATGCCGTGACTGCTTCTAAATAATAGATTTTTAATATGTAAAGCAAAATTATCCAAAAAGTTTAGATCATGTTTTCTTAAATCAATCCCATATATTTGATCAATTTCATTGATGATATTGTCTAATGTTTGATAAATATCAGCGGGTATTAAGTTATCTTCTTTAATATCTATTTCCTGATGATTTTTTTGAATATAAGAATAAATCAGCCAGCTTAAGTCTTTTCTTTCTGCGGAATCAAAATAAATATGATATAAATCTTCAATAGCGCTGCATATATGATCAGACATTTCTTCAAAGACATTCGAAGCTTCCCAATATCTTATTTCAGTTTCATCAGTTAAGCAGTAGAGCTTGATGATTAAGTGCAGCAATAGATTATCCAGATAATATTCATCAATATAAAATTGCTTACTTGTAAATTCTTGAGTAATAATTTTTTTAATTGCTTCGACATCAAAATCAGGAAAATAATTCTGCACTAAATGCATATCGATAAAATTCTCATTCATCTCCGCATATAAATTCTCTTTAATCAATTGTCTTCGGCTTTTATCTTCTGCTTCTACATAAATATTATCAGCGTTTATGTTAACCGTGATGCCAAATGGTTTCACATGCTGCTTAATTTCAATTATATCTTTTCGCATTGTAGAGGTGGAGACAAAGAATTCATCACAGAGATCCTCAATGTTTAAACAATCATGGCTGCGTATTAATTTAACCATAATCTGCTGGATTCTTTTGGATCGCGAATAATCAATTTGACTCTCCTGCAGCTTTATATATTGTTCCTGATTGATACTATAAAACGCATTATCAGTTTTTATCAAATCTTTGTAGGTTTTATTCCATTCATGAATATACCGCTGTACTGAGCGCAGTGATATATCCAGCTTATCGGAAATTGTTTTCGCCTTTGCCGGACCATATTGATATAGATATTCGAGAATTTGATTTTTCTTATCTTTCATATAATCCTCCTATTTAATCCTATTATACAAATTTTTGATAAGCATCGTAAAGTTAACTTTGGCGCGGCTGCTGTGCCAATTTTGATTTGCTTTTCAAAACCATTATAAGCGAAAATAAGGGTATCAGAAAGGGGATGGAATTTATGAATGTATTATTAATTTGCGCAGCGGGGATGTCCAGCACATGTCTGGCTCAGAATATGAAAAAAGCAGCTAAAGAGCTTCAGCGCACAGATATTAAAATCAGCGCACATAGTGAGTATGAGATTGAAAGCTATCTGGAGGAAGCAGATGTCTGCCTTTTAGGACCGCATTTAAAAACAATGGAAGAAAGTATAAAAGAAATGGCCAGAGAAGATTATGATGTGCCGGTTCAATGTATACCGAGTGAAATTTACGGTGCGTTAGATGGTCTTGGCGCACTTCAATTGGCACTTAATATGGCTGAGGAGGAAAAAAGATGAACCGTTTAATTAACTGGATGAATGAAAGCTTTGCGCCAAAGGTCAATAAATTTGCCCAGAATGTATGGGTGAAGGCCTTGCAGCGAACAATGATTGCGACATTGCCGATTATTTTGGTTGGATCAATTGTTAATATTATTACGACATGTAAGATGTATTTTCCGATTTTGCCGGATTTATCGACGATTTACTATTATACCTTTTATCTGTTAGGACTCTTTGTGGTTATAATGATTCCTTATTATGTTGCTGAAGGTAAAAGAAAGAAGAAAATTCAATTGATAAGTATCATCACGTCTGTAGGAGTTTTCCTGATGCTGCAGAAATGGAATCTGAATCCTTGGGGAGAAACTGGAATTATGTTTACCAATTTAGGCCCGCAAGGAATTGTATTAGCGATAATCGGCGGTTACTTTGTATCATATATCATGTGCAGGCTTGCTGATTTCTCTTTCTTTGGTGAAAACAGTGTATTGCCTGATTTTGTTACTAGTTGGTTTAATCAGATGCTGCCGATAGCCATCTGCTTCGCAATTCCTTTTGTAATTGTATATCTGCTTGATTTTAATATATTAAATGCGATTACAGAAATTTTCGCTCCGATTCAAAATATATCGAATACGTTAGGTGGTTTCGTATTAATTAACTTCTTATATGTTTTCTTCTATTCGATTGGCGCCAGCGGCTGGATTCTGTCAGGAGCCTTTTATCCAATCTTAATTGGCAATATTGCGTTAAATGGCGCGGCTGTTGCGGCAGGCAATCCAGTAGTCGGGGTAGCAACAAACGAGGTAATCTATTCAGGCTGGTGTGCCATCGGTGGTTTAGGCTGTACGCTGCCGCTTGTCCTCTATATGCTGAAATCAAAGAGTAAAAAACTTAAAGGAATCGCGAAGGGGGCCTTTATCCCAACGCTTTGTAATATTAATGAACCAATCGTTTATGGCGCACCAATCATTTTAAATCCCATTTTAATGATTCCGATGTGGATTAACAGTATTGTTATTCCGATTATTGTTTACTTTGCACTGACTTTAGGTTTTGTAACGATTCCTTCCCAAGCGCTGAATCTTGGCTTTATTCCAACCTTCATTTCATGCTTTCTAGTTAACTATGATTTAAGGAGCTATCTTCTGCTTGCGGTTGCATTTGCTGTTGCCTGTGTGGTATGGCTGCCGTTCTTTAAGGTATATGAAACTCAGGTATTAAAAGATGAAAATAATGGAGAGGGGAAATAAAATGGATTTGGAATTGCAATTAAAAACAGCGATGAAAATGATATCTCTGTCAGGTGATGGCCGATGTCAGATTCAGACAGCGTTAAATTATATGATGGAAGGCAAAATAGATGCTGCGGCTGATGAATTAAATAAAGCCAATGAACTAATAAAAGAGGCGCATATAATTCAGACACAAGTGATTCAAAAGGCAATGGCAAAGGAGAATAAGGAAAGCGCGGAATTGCTTTTTGCACATGCTCAGGATACGCTGATGACGATTAATTCAGAATATAATACAGCGGTGCAGATGATGGCAATGTATCAATTATTAAATGCGCGGTTATGCCGATTGGAGGATGCACTATTTGAAAAAGATAAATAATCATTTTCCTGAAAATTTTATGTTTGGCGCTGGGATGTGTGCGGCGCAGGCTGAAGGTGGATTTAATGAAGGCGGCAAGGGGATAAGCATCCCAGATTTGCATAAGGCTGTATCACCAGACAAAAGGAAAGAGCATTGTCAGTTAAATGAAAGAGATATTGAAGCTTATATGCAAGATACAAATCATGATTTATATCCAAAACGCAAAGCCATTGACTTTTATCACACATATCCTGAGGACTTAAAATTGATGGCGGAAATGGGTCTGCAATGCCTGCGGATTTCAATTGCGTGGACACGGATATTTCCAAAGGGTGATGAAACAAAGCCGAATGAAGCAGGACTCGCTTATTATGATCGATTAATTGATGAGATCATTAAAAACGGTATGCAGCCGATTATTACTATTTTTCATTATGACTTGCCGATTTATCTTGTAAATCAATACGGCGGCTGGCAAAACCCTAAACTGGTTGATTTTTATGTAAATTATGCGAAAGTTCTTATCGAACGATATCATCATAAGGTTAAGTATTGGATCTGTATTAATCAAATTAATCTATTATTTTTTGAAATGTTTCCATCACTTGGTGTATTCAAAGAAAATTGTGATAATTATCAGCAGGTATGTTATCAGTCCATCCATCATCAATTCCTTGCCTGTGCTAAAGTGAAGCAATTTGCGAAATCATTGCAAGATTCTGATCTAATGATTGGAACGATGCTGGCAGATTGTCTTGCTTATCCATATTCATATCGGGAGAAGGATATTTTATTGGCCGATCAAAGAAATCAGCTTCAGCTTTTTTACAGTGATGTCCAATTAAGAGGAAGTTATCCTGCATATATCTTAAATTATTTTAAGGAGCAGGGAATTAAGATTGTGACAAGTGAAGCTGAATTACGATTAATTAAAGAAAATACGATGGATTTTTTGGCACTGAGCTATTATTATACATTTGCGGTGAATGCTGATAAAGATACACTTGACCCTAAGACGTTTACAATTAATCCTGAAAATAAGGTAAATGAATGGGGGTGGCCTGCTGACGGTAAGCTGATGATTCATAATTTGAGAACGTATTATGAGCGTTACCAGTGTCCGCTCATCATTGCGGAATGCGGTATTGGCGAGCTTGAACAGCTTGATGAGCAGCAGCATGTTCATGATCCAAGGCGAATTGATTATTATAAGGAATGTCTGATGTCATTAAATGACGCGTTAAAGGAAGGCATTGATGTGAAAGCTTTCTGCGCTTGGTCACCAATTGATCTTGTATCAAGCGGCAGCGGTGAGATGAGCAAACGATATGGTTTTATCTATGTGGATCTTGATGATCATTTGCAGGGCAGCGGCAAGCGGTATAAAAAGGATAGCTTTAATTGGTATAAAGAAGTAATTCGAACCCATGGTGATTCATTAACCGATTGAGTTCTATATAAAAATAAGATCAATGAATGCAGGTGAGCTTCATTGATCTTTTTGTTTAATCGTATAAAGTTTTATCTTTAATTTCATCCAGGTGGATACCGACAAACTTTGGATTGTGCGCGTCGGTGGCACAGTAAAGCTTGACATGGTGATCCTTGAAAATCTGCAGAATCTTATCATTGAGCCCCATTTCCTCATGGTTATAGCGATAGTAACAGCCAACATTGTTTTCTGTATACATTTGATGCTTAACCAGTAAGTCGGCAATGCGGTTCCAATTAGCGGTTGTATCAAATTCAGGCATTCGATGGAACATTTTTAATGTATCCGGATGGGCGGTTCCATCAAATAAATCACTCTTGATCAAAGCTTCCATCAATTCGAAATAACGCTTCCAGATCCAATCAGTATCATAACGATCCCACAGCGTCGCTTCACTGATGCCTTTCAAATCATAGGCCATGTTGTCAATGAAATGAATGCTGCCAACCACAAAGTCATAATTAAATTCCGCAAGCATGTCACGGATAAACTGCTCATGCTGAGGGAAGTAACAAACCTCAAGGCCGAAATGAACAGTAATCGGAAATGTTTTTTTACGCATATCACGGATGAAATTTGTATAAGATGATAGAGGCAGCAGGTGTTTGTCCTCAATCCACTTTCGCTGCAGATCGTTGACTTCTTTCACTTGCTGATAAAGCGGTGCAAATTCGAAAAAGCGATGTGTATGTTCCAACACCCAGATTTCATTGATTCCTCGGCTCTGGGCTGTATTTATAAACTCCATCAGCCAGTCAACCGTATAACTGCCTTGTTCTAGGTGCATATGTGCGTCAATCATTGAATCCCCTCCTCTTTGTAGTTTATTATAGACTATGCGATTCATAGAATCAAGAAACATTTTACATTTATGATGAAAATTATACATTATTCGCTGAAAGTATCTTTACATCACTTGTGAAGCGATGTATAATCACTGTAAGGTTAACACCTTTGAAAAGGAGGTCATATTATGACACGAGTGTTTAATTTTTCCGCAGGTCCTTCTATGCTGCCAGAATGGGTACTGAAAAAAGCGTCCGCCGAGATGCTGGAATATGGCTCCAGTGGCCAGTCAGTGATGGAGATGAGTCATCGTTCGTGTGATTTTATGACGATCATACAGACATGTGAACAGCGTTTACGCAGGGTTATGAACATTCCTGATAACTATAAAGTATTGTTTCTGCAAGGCGGGGCTTCTTTACAATTTTCTATGATACCGATGAATTTATTGGTTAAAGGAAAAGCAGATGTCATCAATACGGGCTTATGGAGTAAGAAAGCCATGAAGGAATTGAAGAAATTAGGAACCTGCAATCTGATCGCATCCAGTGAAGAGGCAGGTTTTTCATATATTCCTAAAACCACAAAAGATCAATTTGATCCAGAGGCGGATTATGTCTATATCTGCGAAAATAATACGATTTATGGTACTAAGTATCATCAGCTGCCGGATACTGGGGCAGTGCCGTTAGTTGCCGATTTATCCAGCTGTATTCTCAGTGAGCCGATCGATGTAACGCAATATGGTTTAATCTTTGCGGGTGCTCAGAAAAACATGGGGCCGGCTGGCTTAACCGTTGTGATCATTCGTGAAGACCTGATTGGCAAGGCAGATGAGAAAACACCGAGTATGCTTGATTATAAGACATATGCAGACAATGATTCAATGTTTAATACACCGCCGACCTATGCAATTTATATCTGCGGGCTTGTACTGCAATGGCTGGAAGAAGAAATCGGCGGTCTTGATCAAATGAAGACAATCAATGAAAAAAAGGCCGCTTTGCTTTATGAAACACTGGATCAGTCAAAGCTGTTTAAGGCACCAGTCGCAAAGGAAGACCGTTCAATGATGAATATTACTTTTGTAACCGGTGATGCTGAATTGGATAAGAAATTTGTGAAAGAGGCAGAAGCCGCGGGACTGGTTAATCTGAAAGGACACCGCAGTGTCGGCGGTATGCGGGCTTCAATTTACAATGCAATGCCGATCGAAGGTGTTGAAAAGCTAACCGCGTTTATGCGTCAATTTGAAAGTGAGAACTTAAAATGAAAATAAAAACATACAATAAAATATCTAAAAAAGGCTTAAACTTATTTCCTGAAAATTATGAAGTTGGTGATGCTTTAGAGGCTGCCGACGCGATTCTTGTCCGTTCTGCCACACTTCATGATATTCCGTTTGATCCTGAATTAAAAGCGATTGCCAGAGCCGGTGCCGGTACTAACAACGTTCCTATTGACCGCTGCAATGAAGCAGGTATCGTTGTGTTTAATACACCGGGAGCTAACGCGAACGCTGTCAAGGAATTGGTAACTGCCGCGCTGATCATGAGTGCCAGACCGATCTATCCGGCAATTGAGTGGCTTCAGTCATTAAATGAAACGGCAGATTTCAATAAGGTTGTAGAAAAGGGGAAGAGTAATTTCATCGGTCCGGAGATTGCGGGCAAACGCTTAGGTGTCATCGGTTTAGGCGCGATAGGTATTAAAGTGGCGAATCTGGCAGTACATCTGGGCATGGAAGTTTATGGCTATGATCCATACCTTTCTGTGGATAACGCATGGAGCTTGTCCACACGGGTCATTCACGCAAAGAAATTGGAAGAAATTTATAAGAAGTGTGACTTTATAACGCTGCATGTTCCGGAAACTAAAGATACAAAGGGAATGATTAATACAGAAACGCTGCAGATGATGAAAAATGGTACGCGTTTATTAAACTTTGCCCGCGGCGGATTGGTCGAGGCAAATGATGTTATCGCGGCGGTAGAAAAAGGCAAGCTTGCGGCTTATGTGACAGACTTTGCGACACCGGCCATGCTGGGCAGAAAGAACATCTATCCATTGCCGCATCTTGGCGCCAGTACACCGGAATCTGAGGAAAACTGTGCGGTGATGGCAGTGAATCAGCTGACTGATTATTTAGAAAACGGCAATATCGTCAATTCTGTCAATCTGCCTAATGTGAGCATGGAGCGCAGCGGTCATGCCCGGGTTGTCTGTGTGCATCGCAATGTACCAAATATGATTGCGCAAATTACCAATGTCTTATCCGCCGCCGGTATTAATATCGCTAATCTGCTGAATAAATCAAAAGGGGAGATGGCAGTAACACTGGTGGATATAGAAACCACGGCAGCTAATATCAAAGGGGAGCTTGAGGCGATTGATCAAGTATTAAAGGTTCGGATTATCGAATAAGCAATATTAATAATATAAAAGCTAAGGTTTATCGCCTTAGCTTTTTAATGCAGCTGCTTGATCAGAGAATCAAACTGCTTGATTAATTCGTGATAATCACTGACCTGATAATCAGCTTTAGAAGTATCCTGATCAATAATGCTGCCCTTATAACCAATCGTAGTTAAGCCAGCCGCTTTGCCAGCCTGAATGCCGGCCGGACTGTCTTCAATAACCAATAATGAATCGGTTGGCAAAGCCATTTGCTGCTGGGCAAGCAGATATATATCCGGACTTGGTTTGCCATGTTCAATCATCTGACCGCTGATCAGCAGATCAAAATAATCTTGAATCTTCAGGCGTTTAACGACATCTTCAATATAGCTTAAATCACTGGAAGATACAATTGCCAGACGATACCCCTTTTGACGGCATAAATTGAGAAAATCAACAAGGCCATTCATAGGCTGCAGCTGCATCGCATTAAACTGGGCTCTGAATATTGCCCGCTGACCGTCAATCAGCTGCTGATCGCTTAGTGCTTGGGGTATGTTGAAATGAGTACGCAGATCAGCGACGATGCGTTTCATCGGCTTGCCTAAGACAAAGGTTACTTCTTCAATGGCTGTCGGATAGCCGATGGATGCTAAATATTGAACTAGGGCATTCAGATAGATAGCTTCGCTGTCCAGCAAAACGCCGTCACAGTCAAATAAGATGCCTTTTATCGTTTTCATGACCGCCATGCTTTCAGCTTATCCATAAAGCGTTTGACCCGCTCTTCATCCACAGGATTTTCAAAGATACCGTCTACCTTAAAGGTTGTGGCAATAAAGGCTGCGTCAGCTACTGAATAAATTTCCTCAATCGTTTCATATTTAACGCCGGTCGTCGCAAATAATACGACGTCCGCTCTTGCTTCCCGAAGCTCTTTCATAAATGGCAGATCAATACTTTTCCCAGCACTGGCACCGCAGATACCAAGGGCATCCGGCAGGTTGCCGAACAATGCGCTGTCCGCAATCACATGCTTATCTCTGCCGCCGATTTCACTGCTGCTTTCCGGTGATATATAATGCACCATCTTCAATTTTTTATCTAATCCTAAATTATGCCGATGTCTTAAAAACTCACCGGGCCGCGCGTTGATTAGACCCATATCCCCAGACCAAGCGCCAGCGAATGTTCCCCGCATCAAACAGCCGCCGACTGCCGCGTTCAATGCGATTGAAGCATGAGTATTGCTTATGACATTACAGCCAAACGGCACAGTGATATCCTTTTTTAATTCACCGATAACATAAGCCATACCAGCTACTACCTCAAGGGCAGGCTCGGGTTCATAAGGAAATGAAAATTCATTTGAGAATAAGACAGCATCAATACCGCCATTCTGCAAAGCTAACAAATCCTTTCGCGCTGCATCCACAATCGCTTCAAGTCCACCCTCTGCATCATACAAGGGATCAGAAGGAAAGGCTTTAAAATGCACGACACCAATTGCTGCCTTCTCTGTTCCAATTACATCACTTAACCATGTTTTCCGTTCCAATTTTAACTGCCTCCTCAAATTTTGGTAATAGAAAAGAAGATATCATTTAAATCCTATCTTCTTTTCTTTTCTTTAACGTACTTTTTCAGCGTTAGCCATTAACTGCTTAACCCGCGTAACATCCACCTGATTATAGAATTCACCATCCACTTTAATGCCGGTTGCGACAATACAGCCATCACAGACAGACAGGATTTCCTCTACGGTTTCCACCTTAACGCCATTGCTGGCGAATACCGGCGTATTTGATACCGCCTTGATTTCCTTAACCTGTTCAATATCAATTACTGAACCCGGATTGCTGGAATAAACCAATAACGTATCAGGATTCAGATTAAAGGTCAATGTTTTCACAACCTCTCTTAAGGGTCTTTCGGCTAACTGCGCGCATCCTTCAGGAATCACCGCCGTCATCGTCTTAATCTTACCGCAGCCGACCTCATAACGATGCCGTTCAACATCACCCGGTGAAACATTATTAATACCATAGACACCGGCAAAGGCACCATGCAGCACCTCTCTGATAAAATCAGCACCTACCGCTGCCGCTAAATCAAATCCCTTCATCGGATCAGACGCGACACAAACGCCAAAGGGAACCTTGATTAACGGTTTTAATTCACCGATGATTCTAGCCATGCAGGCTACCGTAACCGTCTTAACATTGTGTGTATAAGGAATACTGAATTCATTACAGAAAAGCACACCGTCAATGCCGCCTTCCTGAAGGGCCAGCAAATCAAATCTCGCAGCTTCTAAAACGCCCTCTACACCACTTTGCGGATCATACTTGGGGTCGGTTGGCAGCGCGTGTAAATGCACTAACCCAATGACTGGCTTATCCGTCTTAAATAGCTCTTTCATCCACATAATAATTTTTCATCCTCCCGCTTACAGAATGCCGATCAAACTGCATGCAACAGCGATTATAAACATTGCAATCATAATCTTAAATACGGAAGTACCTTTCTTTAAGAAGGCAAAGACACCGCCGACCGCGACAACACTCAGCATGCTCGGCATGATGGCATTCAACAGATCCTGGAAGATAACCGTTGAATCCGCAAACGTTAAAACTAATGGGGTAGAGATGCTGACATTATTGGCAACCATGGCACCGGCAATGGTTAAACCGATGATTGACAATAAATCAGTAATCTTATTCATAATCTTTTTATCAGTAATCTTATTCAATACACTGCGACCCACTTTATATCCTTGATTAAAGGTAAAGATACCCATTAACAGCAGATATAAAGTATAAAGGAATACGAAGATCCAAGGCCCAATCGCACTGCCTTTTAATGTCATATCAACAGCGATCGCTAAGGTGACCGTCTTTACTAAGCCCTGAGTAACTGTATCACCGATACCAGCTAATGGCCCCATCAGACCTACCTTAATGTTTTTAATCATATCTTCAGAAACATTGCCGCCATTCGCATAATCCTCTTCCATCGAAGCAACTAAGCCGGGGATAAACGCACCCCAGTTATTCTCAGTGTTAAAGAATAACATATGTCTTCTTAATGCTTTAACACGTTCTTCCTTATCATCACTGTATAAACGATTGATGACCGGTGTCATCGCATGACAGAATCCTAATGACATCAAACGTTCATAAGATAAACAGGTTTCTGTCATTGTTTCCCATAAGATAAAAGTTTTAATTAAATCCTTCTTAGTAAGATGCTTTTCATTGTTTGGTGTATTTACCATTTCTGCATTATTAGTCATCTTATTCACCCTCCGTTAACTTGTCTAAACCTAATGTCCAATATAATAGAGCGGCAGCTCCGCCAACTAATGTACATGCGATAATATCTAAGTGCAGATAAGCAATCAAAACGAAACCAATAATCGCAAAGGCAAGGAATTTCTGCTTATAAACCGCTTTAAACATCATACCGATTCCAAGTGCCGGCAGAATAGAACCAACAACGGTTAAGGCATTGGAAATAAAGGCAGGCAGTGATGCCATGAATGATTCAAAGGCACCGGCGCCAAAGTAACAAACAATAAATGCAGGCAAACCATAAACTACACCGGCAAATAAATTAGGCAGCAGCCAGTTATAAATCCATAAACGTTTTGTTTCACCGGTTTCAATATATTTATCAGCCATATGAACAAAGACTGCATTGACTGTCATCGTAAGGTTGCTGGCTAATAAACCAATCGTACCTAAGGTAACGGCAATCGTTACACCAACTTCCGGTGTTTGATGAGAGAGCATCGTTACCGCCGTCGCGATGACACCGGCATAACATTTATCAAAGGATGAGATACCGCCGACCGTAATCTGTCCCATATAGATCAGCTGAATCGTAGCGCCAATCGTAGCCCCTGTCATCCAATCTCCTAATATCAAACCAACTAATGCGCCTTCGATGATTGGGTTTCTCATTACCCAAACCCAGAGTTCTAGGAATACACTGCCACATAAGGTAGCTAATACTCCAATTAATAAAGCTTGTACAAACATTATTTTATCCTCCTTTATCTTTATTTGTATTCCGTTCGTTTTTCATCTGGTGTTACCTGAAAATAAACATCGACACCAGAATCTTGTATTTCTTTTAATGTATCCTTTTCAGCCTGACTGGCACTGATATTTTTAAACAGCTTCTTACGTTCAGCACTAGCCCCCATACCGCCGATATTCAGCTCTTTAAGTTTTACCCCTGCCTTGAATATTTCCTGAGCAACATAAGGAAATTTAACTAAAATTAAGACATTGTCACCCTCACCATCCAGCTTTTCCAGCAGCGCAGGTACTTCCGCAACACTGCTGATAATCAGCTCTCTGTCACTTGGCGCCACCATCTGCATTACACCTTTAATAAAATCATCCTTCGCAACGCCGTCATCTACGATCCAAATTTTACCGGCATTGATATTTTTAGCCCATGCGGTTACAATCTGACCATGAATTAAACGGTCATCAATACGAATCATTTTAATACTCATAAATTTCAAACTCCTTTCTTACTCTGACTTAAGCATTTAATTTTGCTTTGAAATCGACAATGCCGTTAATACCGGCATCCAGCGCGATTTCTTTCAGCTCATTTAATGATCGGCTTTGAGAAATTGCATTGACCAGCTCCACCACCATTGGTAAGTTCATACCGCTGATAATTTCAATTGGAACTGTGTCATGATATTTATCAAATGTTTTTACAGATATCATAAATGGACTGCCGCCAAATAAATCTGTAAGGATCAGTATACCCTCATCCTTTGCTTTCTCCACATGAGCTTCGATTTCTGCCTGATAAGCCTGCAGATCCTGCCCATAGGGAAGCGTAATATAGGATACTGAATCACTTGGTTTCCCCATTATCAATTTCACAGTTTCGTAGATTGATTCTGCTAACTGTGAATGGCTCAATAAAAGCAAATTGGCCATTACCTATCCACCTCCTTGTTCATGACTAGATAATAACATCAAAAAAATAAAACACAAAATTTGGTAAAAAAGCTACACACTTAATACGTGTGTTATGCAGAATAAACACATTTATTTGACCGATATGGGTGAATAAATCGATAATTTGACATTATAATTTCATCTGTGTTAAGATTTGAATGATAATTACACACATGATGTCAATGTTTACAACCTGTGCAGTCACTTATACACACATTAATTTCAATTAAACACAAAAAAGGGGATTTCTATGAACTCACAACGGCTTGATAAAATCAAAAAGTATTTAAAGGTGAAAACGGCGGAGCTGATTGAAACGGATCAGCTGAATCAGAATGGTGTAGATGCCCTAAATTGTTCATTGGATCTGCAGCTGGACAGAGCGAATGTATCAAGAGATTTAAATACACTTTGGAAGAATGGTGATGCCATCAAGATTCAGGGAAAGCCGGTTTATTATTTAGATTATGCAATGCTTACTCAGCATTATCCGGATTGCTTTTTCCCATCTGTAGTTGGTAAGGATGAAAATTTTAATAATTATCTGTCACAGAAAGCAGCTGTCCAATCTGCAAATGATGATGAAGAAATATTAGATAGTCTTGATGAGATCATCGGGGCGACGGGTTCTTTAAGTGAAGCGGTATTAAACGCGAAGAGTGCGGTAAGTTATCCGCCTTATGGGATTCCATGTCTGATTCATGGCCCCAATGGAGTAGGTAAAACAAGCTTTTCTTATCATATGGTCAACTATGCCCGCAAGAAGCGCAATGATCCTAAAATGCCGGTGATGACGGTGTATTGCCAGAATTATCAGGATGATCCCTCTTTATTTATGCAGGCGTTGAATGGCTCTGAAAAAAAGGCTGGTTTAAAAGGGAATGACAGTATCTTTAAGCTTTGTGAAAATGGTGTTGTGATTCTTGAACAGATTCAGTTTTTACCCTTTTCATGTCAAAACGCGCTGGCTTCTATCATCAATGCCGCGTCCTTTCACAATATCCTGCAGTCAGCCGCCACACCGTTAACCACGATGATAATCGCTACAACTGATTGTGATGAACAGGATGAGCGGATCAGTCCGTTAAGCACATCCTTCCCAATTCATTTACAGATTAAAGATATTGAGTCACGGGGAATTTATGAGAAAATAGAATTGATTTTAGACTTGTTTCGTTTAGAGGCAAAACATATACATACCGATATTGCCGTGCATAAGGATATCATCGCGTTGCTGGCAGCAAAGAAATTTCCGGGTAACTTAAATCAGATGCGCAATGAAATTCAAATTTGCTGTTCAAAGGCTTATTTGGAAAACCCGGGCAATAAGTTTCGCAAGGTATATGTCACATATCAGGCATTATCGATTGATTTGTTATCACAGAGTGAAGCGAACAGTAAAGTAAACAGTATCGCAATCTCACTGCTGTCCTGCATCGAGTCCGATTATGCGCAGTTTAACGCTGATGGAACGAGCCAAAGCGCGGCGATTTTCAAAAACGCGCCTAATAAATTTAATGAGCATCGTCTGAATCAATTTGTTAATGAATTGAATATCGATGTTGGGGAATTGGATAACATGGAGAATTATGTCAGGGAGAATATCAGTGTTCTGAAAGATTGTCCGCCGCCTCAGCTTGATGCGATTAAAAAGAGCATTAATCCTTATGTGTATCAATTAACGCTGGCTAAGCTCAGTCAAAGACCGTTTTTTTCTAAATTAAAGAAGAATGTACAGCTGTTGTATGGGATTTTGCTGCATATCTCTAATTATTTAAAACGCGCGCATGAGGAAACATCGTCAGCCAGCCAGCCGCAGTCAATTACATCACAGTTTTATCCAAATGAATATTTACTTGCGAAAGATATTTATCAGTCATTGGCACAGGTGTATAATTTTGAGGTTGTTGAGCGTGAGATTGATTTTCTTTGTTCATATTTAGTAATTGCTACACAATGGGCCGATCATGTTAATATCGCGATTTTATTAATCTGTCATGGTGACAGTGTGGCTTCACAGTATGTTGATTATATCAAAAGGACAATTGAGGGAAATTATATTCTGGACTGTATCGACTATAACGAAACAATGCAGCTTAATGACTGTCTTGAATTGGCAAGTATAAAGGCTAATCAAATAAATCAGGGGGCCGGAGTGCTGGTCTTGACAGATATTGAGCCGCTGACTTCAATTGGCTCATATATTCAGAAGAACCTGCACATCCCTTGCCGGACAATTAGCAATGTGTCTTTGAATATGCTGATACATTTTGTGGAAGCATCAATGAGTGCCTATAATAATTTAGATACAGTAAGCAATGAAATAAAAATGCCGGAGCCTTCATCGAATCCAACCGGTAAGCATATTAATAATTTTATTGATCAGATTAAGGATAAGGTAATATCAAAGACAGTGGCGTTTATTGATGTGGATAAAGCCGTTTCTGTACTTGATATCTGTTTCAGAAAAACATTGCAGGATCTGCATATACCATATACGGATGTATTAGCTGTTAAATATCTATGTCATTGCACGAATATGCTGGAACGGGTAATTCGTAATGAAACTTGGGGATTCCAGAAGATTAATACATTTTCTAATGAAAATTATAATTTGATGCATATTGTGGAGCATCGTTTGGAATATGCAGCAGATACGTTTGGCGTAAATATACCTTCCAATGAGATTGCTTATGTGGTACAGATATTTTTGTTAGAGAAGTGATGGCTTTTTGGCTTATTATGCTGGCGGATAAGATTGATACTTTTTATTCTTGAATTGAAAGTCAGATAAATTCTATAAATAAAAATCCAGTTGTGTCAGGCTTTTTTGACCTTTAACTGGATTTTTGTTTTAATAGCGGAAAGCTTATGATCTTCCTTAAACTATGGAGCATCAATGTAATTTCAGATGCTTTTTATTCTACGTTTAATCTTTTTTTCAATGCATCCTGCAATACTTGTGAGAAATTCACTCCTGCTTGTTCTGCTTGGCTATTTAACCAACTAGGAATAGAAAGCGTTTTTTTAACAGCACGATTATCATGCTTTTTGCGATATTCGTCTGTATCGGCAACTATATAATTTACAAATTGAGGTGCTGCTACAATTGGCAATGCAGTAGCTGCAGGAATCGATTCAGATTTAGATTCAGCATCCCATAACCACATTGCTATGGCATCTTCAGCCATGAATATTGCATCAGCCAAATCTTTGCCGCAAGTTCTGCATCCAGGTAGATCAGGTATTTTTACATCAAATTCACCATTTTCAATAGGGGTAAAAATAGCAGGATATACATATTTCATTTTAAATCCTCCTTTAGTGATTAGGGTGACACGATATTATTTCAATCCCGCATCTCTTAAAATTCCCGTTGTCATGTATTTGTTAATTTCATTATCTTCGCTTGCTTTATTTAGTTTTCTTGATTCATAAATATTTTTGATTAAATGCGCATAGTAATATACCTAAATTATGATAGAGGCTATTTAACAGAATGAAAAAGTGTCTTAAAAAGTATACTTTTTGAGACACTCTATTTCTCCTTCATTATAGGCATTTTTGAGTCATTTGTAAAGGCTCA
>NZ_HE578923.1:188104-190031 GCF_000313565.1 Dielma fastidiosa
AAAATCCGTAGTATTAACAGATCCAGAAGCATTAGAAGGTGAAGTCATTGAAGGTAACCTGTATGTTGATGTGACAACAGCGAAAGCATTTGAGCTGAAAGGTGTAACTGTAAAAGGCAAATTAGTTGTCATTGGTGACAACCAAACAGCCGGTAAGTTAACGATCACTGATTCAAAGATTGAAGCAATCAGTACACAGACAAGAAATACAGAAGTCGTATTAAGCGGCGAAACAGAAGTTAAGACGATCGTATTGGAAGAAACAGCAGCGGTAACACCGGATAAGAACTTCAAAGGTGAAGTAGAGAAAATTGAAGTACAATCAACAACCAAAGGTGAAATCGTGATTGAAGTGCCTGCACAGGAAGTAACTACACGGACATATGCGAGTGTTGATATTCAGGCACCGGTAGAAAGCCTTGAAGTAAAGACAGATACTCAAATCAAGGTAAATGCCGATGTTAAGAATGTGGTGGTAACAGAAAGTGCAAAAGATACGAAAGTAGAAGTATCAAAAGGTAATACAGTAGGAACAATCGTAGCTGATGCGCCAGTAAAAATTGAAGGAAGCGGAACGATTAACAAAGTAGAAGCGAATGTTGACGGCGTAGAAGCTGGCAAGGATACAGTAATTAAAGATGTAGAAACGGGCAAGGATGTTGAGCAAGCACCAGAAGTAAATAAACCTTCAACTGGCGGATCAACAGGTGGCTCTGGCGGCGGCGGAGGATCAACAACGCCAACAAAGTCAGAAACCGAAAAGTTCAAAGAAGCATTTGAAGCTGAATTAAAAGGTGCTTTCACAACTAATGCTGAAAATAATGGTGTGACAATTAAAGTTAATGGCACAACCATTGATGGTGTTATGCATAATACTGATAATAAAGTTTGGGATTTTGTTAAGGCAACTATTTTAGACTCAATTGTGAATGTTAATGAAAATTACAAGGGTATAAAATCAGTTGATATAAGCGATGGCAATCATTCTACTGGCGAAATGTTGATTGCTGAATTAGTTGATCATAGTGCAGAAGATCTTGCTAAATGGGGCTTGGCTTTATTTAATAAAGCGAGTGCTGAGGAATTATTTAATTTGAAACTATCTGATGTTGATGGCAAGACTTATACAGTAGCGTTTAAGATTGCTGATAATACAATTATTGAATATACTGTAAAACTTAATAGCGATAAAGCACTCGAGGATACTGCTAAAACTAATCTGCAAACAAAGGTTGAAAGTGCTGTTGATCAATTAAATTTAAATAACTTAGCAACAGCAACAGTTGACAAACAAACTATCAGAACTGTCTTTAATGATGGCGAAACAACAATAGCTAATTTTGCTGGGACAGGCATTTTCTCAATTTTAACAACCTTAACCAATGAAGGTGTAACCGGTTATACGTTTGATGATAGCAGCAAAACAACTATTACTGGTACACCAACTTACGATGAATTACTTACAATATTAGCCAATTATCTTAATGTAGACAAAGATAATGCTTTAAGTCAAACGGTTAATGCATTAGATAATAAAAACATAGTAGTCACTGTTGCTTATGAAGATGCTAATGGTGCTGAAGTAAATGTTGAGTACACCTTTACTTTTGCAGTTTCTGAAAATATTGAGGATTAATAAATAATTACAAGCAGGAGTATAGACCTGTATCTGAATAATAGATACAGGTCTTTCTTAAAAGGAGATTAACTTATGAAAAATAAGAAAATAAAAGTAAGTGTACTGCTGTCAGCTTCATTAGTTATGAATTATCTGCCAGTGATTGCTGAAGAAAATTCTGGCTGGGTCAATAATAACGGCACATGGTCTTATGTTAAGGAAGATGGCAGTATAGCTAAGGGTTGGATTAAAGATAATAACTGCTGGTATGCTTTCGATGATAACGGAGCAATGCGTACCGGCTGGATC
>NZ_HE578923.1:190941-295307 GCF_000313565.1 Dielma fastidiosa
TGTATGTTGATGTGACAACAGCGAAAGCATTAGAGCTGAAAGGTGTAACTGTAAAAGGCAAATTAGTTGTTATTGGTGACAACAAGACAGCGGGTAAGTTAACGATCACTGATTCAAAGATTGAAGCAATCAGTACACAGACAAGAAATACAGAAGTTGTATTAAGCGGTGAAACAGAAGTTAAGACAATCGTATTGGAAGAGACAGCGGCGGTAACACCGGATAAGAGCTTCAAAGGGGAAGTAGAGAAGATTGAAGTGCAGTCAACAACTAAAGGTGAAATCGTGATTGAAGTCCCTGCACAGGAAGTAAGTACACGGACATATGCAAGTGTTGATATCCAAGCACCGGTGGAAAGCCTTGAAGTAAAGACTGATACACAAATCAAGGTAAATGCCGATGTTAAGAATGTTTTGGTAACAGAAAGTGCAAAAGATACGAAGGTAGAAGTATCAAAAGGCAGTACAGTAGGCACAATTACAGCAGATGCTCCAGTAAAAATTGAAGGAAGCGGAACAATTAACAAAGTTGAAGCAAACGTTGATGGCGTAGAAGCTGGCAAGGATACAGTAATTAAAGATGTAGAAACAGGCAAAGATGTTGAGAAAGCACCAGAAGTAAATAAACCTTCAGCTGGCGGCTCAGCAGGTGGCTCTGGAGGTGGAGGCAACACACCGATTACTTACGAACTATCGATTCAAGAGACTGATCAAGTGCTCGAAGTATCTGATACAATTCAATTGCATGCAACTGTAAAACCTTCAACAGCAAGTCAAAAGGTAACATGGCATTCATCAAATGATGCAGTGGCAACAGTTGATGAAAATGGTTTTGTTACAGTAATGGGTTTGGGTACCTGTATGATTACGGCTAGTGACATTTACGGTAATAAAGCAAATATCACTATAACCGCAGATACATCAAAAATGACGTCACTGACACCTTATATAGATAGCAATACTGTCGTGGCAGGTTCTGTTATAGATATTTATTATGAATATTATCCGTCTGATGCTACAAATATATGGTTGGAATGGTCATCAGATAATCCAGGAGTAGCTGATTTTGAGGATTATTATTTGGTTGCGAAAAATCCCGGCACTGCTGTTATTACGGGATTAGCGCAGGATGGCAGTGGTTTATCAGCTGTTTATACACTGAATGTTATATCACCTGATAGTACAATTAATGTATCTAGCATGTTTATTGATGAACATTTTACAGATGTCAGTAATACGAATAATCCTTTCGCAATCAATCATGTATTAGATAGAGATTGGCTGAAAAGTACCAATGAAGGAATTGATGACAGTGTATCTGAAATTGAATTTAGTGTGCAGGGAAAAGGGTATTTGCTTTTTGATTATCTGCTTTCAAGTGAAGATTCTTGGGATTATCTCTCCGTAATAATCAATGGTGAAGAAACAAAGATTAAAGAACCATATAAGGTTGATGGTTCTGTATTTACTTCTTTTGAGAATATTACACCAATTACAAGACAATTTACGTTACCTCTAGATGTCAATCAAGTTAAGATATCTTATGTTAAAGATTCATCAGGAAATGGAGCATTAGATGCTTTATGGTTATCAAATATTCAATTCTTAGATGAAAGTAATCCAGCAGTACGCAGCTTAAAAGTAAATTATGATACCACAAAAGGTACTGTGATTTTAAAAAATAGTGAACAGCCTGATGGAATTTCAGTCGATAACGGGCAGAGTTATTCGTTGAAACTAGCTAATGCCATAACCTTGGAAGCTGCTCCATTGTATAATTGTGCGTTTATGGGCTGGTATGAGAATGGTGAACTATATAGTGAAAAAAGCAGTATTTCTTTTGATTTATTAACTGATCGTGAATTAGAAGCTCGTTTTTATGAGTACGCCAAACTGCCGGAAACGTTGACTGTACAGCGTACAGGTTCAGTGACTGCAGATTATAATGCTGCCGAAAAAGATATAACGATTGAACAAAATGCGATTAGTGAAACGGATAATGAATATCACATTATAATGGGAGCACTTGAAGAAGAAACGACAATTGCTGTTGAGGTGAATGGAAAACCTGTGGAATATCAGGGCAATACCGTTATCCTATCACAGCCAAAAGATAATGTTGTCATAACACTGACCGCTAATCGTGCAAATCATGCATCCGTAAAGCGTGTCATAACAATAAATGTTGGCGTGGCATTAAATAATATTGTTACCGAAGGTTCTGTTCTTGCGGAAAGTATATCAGGAAAAAATTACACAGGTTATGAATGGAAGCTGTCAAATGAGATTTATAATGAAGAAGGTTTTCTGGCTTTTAGTCCTAATGAAATTGGTAGTAGTTATAGATACGAAAACCTTCATTTAACAACTACAGGTTCAGGTCTTCTTCAATTTGATTATAAGACGGACTTTATTCAATCAAGCAGTTATCTAATGTTAGACAGTGCACTGATAAAGTCATGGTCTTCTAGTAAAACGAAAATAAAATTACCTGCCAGTAGTGAATGGACGACCTATACATTACCTATTGATGTTAATGCAGATGCTGTTAAAGATACTTATATGGCTTATTATCACTCAGCAAAAGAGACTGGTTCACCGGCTGTTAAGAATGTTCGCTTCTTGCAAGGGGATGTAAAAATAGAGTTTACTTCATCTGATGATTCATTAGGTTCTGTTTCAGCTTCATATACAAAAGGTAATGCACTTGATAGCGGAACCATGAGTTCTATTGGCAGAAGTGTAAGTTTTACGGCTTTACCAAATGCAGATGTTTTATTCATGGGTTGGTATAATGAAGCAAACGAACTGCTGACTCATTCAGAAACATATGAAATTACTGTTACTGATAATGTAAATATTCATGCATTATTTGCGGAAGCGGGCACTTATGTAGCAAGAATTGGTGATCAGATATTCACTAGTCTAGAGGAAGCTTTTGCAAGTGAATTAACTGATAATATAATCTTGATGGATGATTTAACGTTAGATCAGAACCTAATTATTCCAGAGGGTAGAACATTAGTCGTACCATGTATAAGCGGTGATGAGGGTTATGATGCACGAATTGAAAATAAAGCACAATACAACCCTGATGGTACAGTTGCAGATCGTAATGATCATAAACAGCTATATCAAAGCCTTACCGTTCCAGAAAATATCACTTTAGAGGTAAAGGGAACGTTGATTATTAATGCGGTCACTGGACGAGCGGCCGCCGGTCATTTTGATATGGATAATACAGGCGGCTATGGTCAGCTGAATCTAAATGGTACACTGATAATCAGTGGTAATGGTCTAGTTGATTCAGCAGGCTTTGTAAAGGGTTCAGGTGAAGTTATTGTAAAAGAAAATGGAACTTTAAGAGATTTATATGTAGTTAAGAATTGGCGCGGCGGCTCACAAGCATCCGAGGTTGTTTTGAATCATAACGTGTATCCGATGAATGAAGCGGACTGTCAGAATGTTGAAGTGCCAATTACCATTATGGATAATGGCAGCTATACAGGAATAGTAAAAATGTATGCGTCAGGGTCTTATAATAAAACAAGATTTCCATTAGTTGATCGTTATAATGGACTGATTCGTTTGACAGATAATGCTGAATTGCTAATCACTCGAAATAGTGATTTGTCGAGAACTAGTTTTTTAATAAATGGTGGTGCGGCAGCGTCAAGCAGTACATTAAACATTGTAGGTCTTGATTTATCGACAGGTACTTTTATTTATCCGGTTGACGGAGACACAACCTATATCTTAAGCAACGGCATTTATACATTTGAAAATGATTTTAAATTCCTTACTGGGTCAGAGTTATATGTGAAAGAGGGTGCTGAACTTATTCTTAATGAAGAAAACACACTGGTTTTCTATGATAAGTTTGATGATGTGGTAAACACAAGCACGACACAATATCCGGATCGCCCTGCATCTTTTATCAATATGGAAAAGGGTACGGCTTTTATTATAAATGGCAGTTTTGCTGGGAATATTGTAATTGATAAAAATGCAGACAGAGAGAGTCCTGTTACAATCAATACAGGCATTAATGCTAGGTTTAGGGTTATAACACAAGAAGCCGATGGTTATTATGATAAAATTACAGATGAAAAATATGTTCGTGATTTAACCTTTAATGCAACAATTAATGGTAAATCATTTGATTTTGAACCTGATACCACTTATACCTTCTATTATGAAGACAGTGTTCTGAAAGTTTTAGTTAATGGTATTGAACCCACTCTGTTTAATGAGACAGATGCTGACATAATTGAACCAGAAAATGAAATCATTCAGCCAACCGACTCACTTCCTGAAGAAATTCAGCAAACAACAGTTGCTGAGGACAGTATTGAAGAATAATTTATTTTATTCGTTAGGATCTCTTCCAATTATAGAAGAGATCTTTTCTTATTCCCTGAATCTGGGAATGCATTTCATTTGAAAAAATTATATTTATATGCTATCAGCCTATTGACAAATAATGTTATCCGAGGTAAACTCATGGTGTGAGTTAGATTAAACTAACCAAGGAGGTAGCATGATGCCGCTCTTATTAGGTAGAATTGGTGAACGCATGAAGGTTATTGAAATTCGTGGCAAAGAAGATGTTTGCACACATCTGAAAAATCTGGGATTTGTACCCGGTGCCGATGTATATATTACTGCCCGCAATGCTGGAAATATGATTATAAATATCAAGGACAGCCGAATTGCTATTGATGAGAAGCTGGCCGGTAAAATCCAGGTAGAAGTCTAAGGAGGATGGGTATGAGACAATTAAGTCAGGCGTCAATCGGTGAAACTGTCACTGTCAGTAAAATTGATGGTGAAAAGGGGCTGAAACGCAGAATTATGGATATGGGAATTACTAAAGGCGTGGAAGTATATATTCGTAAAGTTGCACCATTAGGTGATCCCATGGAAGTAAAAGTAAGAGGATATGAATTAAGTATTCGTAAAGCGGATGCGGAGAAAATCGAAATTTTATAAGCAGAGGTCACTCTGTTTAATTTTTGAATCATCAGTTAACTTAAGTTAACTATTGGAGGGAAACTATGAGCTTGAGAATCGCACTTGCAGGTAATCCAAACTGCGGTAAGACAACATTATTTAACGCGCTGACTGGCAGCAGTCAATATGTCGGCAACTGGCCAGGAGTTACGGTTGAAAAAAAAGAAGGTAAATTGAAGGGACATAAAGATGTTACTGTTATCGATTTACCAGGCATCTATTCATTATCGCCTTATACTTTGGAAGAGGTAGTCGCAAGAAACTTTCTGATGCAGGAAAAACCAGATGTCATCATTAATTTGGTTGATGCGACTAATCTTGAAAGAAATCTATATCTGACTACCCAGTTACTTGAAACAGGGATACCGACAGTCATCGCATTAAATATGATTGATATCATCGAAGAACGCAAAGATGTGCTGCATGCTGATGAATTATCGAAAAGTCTAGGCTGCCCGGTTTGTGAAATATCCGCGTTAAAGTCAAATGGCATTGATGGGATGATTGAAAAGGCGCTTTCATTGGCTGAACATGCTTCGGCCTATCATCCGGTTGAAATTTATACCGGTTTGCTTAAAGAAAAGGTGCTTGAGTGTGAAAAGCTATTAAGTGATAAGGCTGATAAAACATCCTCACGCTGGTATGCTGTTAAGCTGTTAGAGGATGATCAGGAAAGTCTTAAGGATATAACGTTGAGTGAAAATGATAAAGCATCTGTAAAAAAAGCCCGTGAAGTAATCGAACAGGAATACGATGATGACGCGGAAAGTATTGTAACCAATGCCCGCTATGAGTATATTGCTAAAATTCGTGATCAAATCATGATTCGTCATGACCATGAGGCACTGACCATATCGGATAAAATTGACCGTGTCCTTACCAATCGCTGGCTGGCCCTGCCTATTTTTGCTTTAGTAATGTGGGCGGTATATTATATTGCTATGAGTACGATCGGTACGATGGGTACCGATTGGGTCAACGATGTATTGTTTGGTGAAATAATCCCCAATGCGGCTGATTCACTGCTGACATCATTAAATGTCGCGCCATGGCTAACCAGTCTGATTCAAGATGGCATCATTGCCGGTGTCGGCGCTGTACTCGGCTTTGTCCCTCAAATCATGGTACTGTTTTTCCTGCTTTCAATTCTTGAAGACTGCGGTTATATGGCCCGTGTTGCCTTCATCATGGATCGAATTTTCCGCAAATTTGGGTTATCTGGAAAAAGCTTTATTCCAATGCTGATTTCAACAGGCTGCGGGGTGCCGGGAATCATGGCAAGCCGTACAATAGAGGATGAAAAGGACCGCAAAATGACAATTATGCTGACAACCTTTATTCCTTGTTCAGCAAAGCTGCCAATCTTTGGACTCTTTGCCGGTGCCTTATTTAACGATGCTGCCTGGGTATCTGCAAGTATGTATTTTATCGGTCTGGCATCGGTAATTGTCTGCGGGATTCTGTTAAAGAAAACTAAATATTTCGGCGGTGATCCAGCGCCGTTTGTCATGGAGCTGCCGGCCTATCACTGGCCTAGTGTCAAGGGCTTGTTTATCCATATGTGGGATCGTGCTAAAGCCTTTATTAAAAAAGCAGGAACGATAATCCTGCTGGCAACTATTCTCGTATGGTTTATGTCGAGCTTCAGCTGGTCATTTGAAATGGTTGATGCAAATGAAAGTATTTTGGCATCAATTGGTAATGTGATTGCTCCATTGTTTGCGCCGCTTGGCTGGGGTGACTGGCGGGCAGCTGTCGCAACCTTTACCGGTTTGATAGCGAAAGAAAATATTGTCGGTACCTTTGGTGTCCTGTATGGCTTAGAGGAAGTGGCTGAAAATGGTACTGAAATATGGACACAGATTTCGCAGCTTTTTACACCGGTATCCGCCTATTCATTTATGGTATTTAATCTGTTATGCGCGCCATGCTTTGCTGCTATCGGTGCTATTCGCAGAGAAATGGGCAGTGCTAAGTGGACATGGATTACCATTGCTTTCCAATGTGGTGTTGCTTATATTGCTGCATTATTGATTAATCTGATTGGTAATATGATTTTCTAATCTGAAAGGATAGAGAGGTGAACTCATGGGTACACTCATTGTAGGACTCATACTTCTGGCGGCTTGTATCATGGCAATTCGCTCATTGATTAAAGACCATGGCAGCTGCGGCGGCGGTTGTTCAGGCTGCAGCGGCAGCTGTGGAAAATGCCATCCTGCCACTGCAAAGGGAATCGATAAGCTGGTTAAGGAGAGCAAGGCTCGTCATGCAGGCTGATAAATGGTTCTCAAATTTAAAAAGAATACGTAAAGATGCGCATCTGACACAGGAAGAACTGGCAAAATGTGTCGGTGTAAGGCGTGAAACAATATCACAGCTGGAAGCGGGTAAGGGCAATCCTTCATTGCTTACTGTTCTTAAGATTGCTGAATTTCTTGAGACACCCGTTGATGAATTATTCAAACTGGCTGATTAACTCCTTTTAATTTCATAAAGAGGTAGCATGACAGAAATGTCAGCTATCTTTTTATTTTTATCGTATATAATATAAGAAACAACAGGAGGAATTAAAATGAAATATGAAATAATCGGCAATCAGCTGCCAGCTGTGGAATTGACTCTCGGTAAGGATGAAAGTGTATATACTGAGTCCGGCGGCATGAGCTGGATGGATGACTGCTTTGAGATGAACAGCAATACCCGCGGCGGCCTGATGAAAGGATTGGCACGGGCATTCAGCGGTGAATCGATATTTATGACAACCTATACATGTCTTAAGGAAGGCGGTAAGATTACCTTTGGCTCCAGTTTCCCGGGAAATATCTTACCTGTACAGCTAAGCGAAGGTGAATCATTAATCATACAAAAAACAGCGTTTTTAGCTGCCGAGGAGAGCGTCATCCTGGAAGTGTTTGTTAACAAACGGGCGGGTGCTGGTTTCTTTGGCGGAGAAGGATTTATCTTACAGAAAATCAGCGGCCCTGGTACAGCTTTTCTGGAAATCGATGGTGAAGTGATGGAAAAAACATTAAAACCTGGTGAAAAGCTGAAGGTGGATCAAGGTTATATCGCAGCCTACGAACCAAGCGTTGATTTTAGTGTTGAAACAGTTAAAGGGGTCAAGAATGTCCTGTTTTCAGGCGAAGGATTATTTTTGGCTACCTTGACAGGCCCAGGTAAAGTTTGGCTGCAGACAATGCCATTCAATGTTTTGGCTGGCCGTATTGCTGCCTGTATGCCAACTAAGAAATAATGCTTTGGCTGATTTATATCGGATCAGTGCTGCTGATGATCATTCTGGGTATCAGGATTTCACATTGTTCATATCCAGTTCAATATATGGCAAATGCTGAGGAGCGGCCAAAGGTAGAAGACATCTGCGGTTATAATCATGCATTGGGCAGGAATTTCATTTTATTCGGCATGCTGCTGCTGATTGTTTTGCTGCCGATGCTGCTGCCTATGCCCTATGCGATGCTCATGCTGTTCTGCATTCCTTTCTGGGCCATCGGGTTTATGCTTCGCTGTATGCAGATACAAACCCGCTATGAAGCTCAATCAAACAAGAAAAACTAGACAAATAGAGTATTCTGTCTGTTTATCGGACATGAAATAATGGCTGTCTATGGCAGAAGCTATGAATTTGCTTATGATTAAATTGGAAGTGATAATGTGGATAAGGATTATGATCTAGTGTTTGAGACACCGCGGGGGAAGCGGAGCGGCTATCTGATTTTCATGATTGAGAAACAGGCATTAAATGGTGTGCTGAATATCGGCAGCGCAAATGCTTCCTTTTTTGGCGGCACTTTTGATGAGCGTCAATTTAGTTTTAAAGGAAGTATTTACTTTCATTATTTACATTTGAATTATCAGGTAAAGGGACAATGGCTCTCAGATATGATTCAGGGAAATTTGTATATTCGGCACATGAAGTTTAATTTTAAGGGATACCCGCACATAAGAAAGCATCAGCCTTAGACTGATGCTTTTATGCTTATTGGTTTCTAAGATTGTCAATCGCGTTAGTAAAGCTTCCCTGCAGCATCGTTGATAAGGTAGCCGCCAGCTCTTCACTGCTGTCACGGCAGCCGCGGGTCAGCCATTGAATAATTAAACCAGAGAATGCAATCGCATAAAAATTAACAATGAAATTAAGTCTGTCCGGATCAATATTCACATCATGAGCAAATTGACGGATACCGTTCTCTACCATCGCAAATGAGGTTTCTGAAAGAAACATCTCCAAATGATCGCGGCCTAATGAATTAAATGTATTCAGACAGAATACCTTATTCTGTTCGATATATTTCAAGATTTTCAAAAAGTGGTCCGGCCATTGTTCTAAAGAATCAAATTCCGGAAGCTTTTCGATAACTTCACTTTGATAGATATAACCAAGGCATTCATAAATATCCTGAAAGTGATAATAAAAGGTCTGACGGTTCAGATCGCATTTTTCGCATACCATGGCGACGGTGATTTTATTCATGGGCATGAGGTTCATCAATTCTTTTAAAGCATGACCCAATTCTTTTTTTGTTAATGCTGAACTGCTCATAATCTCACCTCTATGCAGACATTGTACCATAAAATTAAGTGATTTAGAAGACGAACAAGCTCTCTTAATAAAATGACTAAATAATTAATAAAGTCAAAAAATGATTGACTTCTTGTTTGACCATGTTATAATGAATTCACTTAACGGAGGAAATTTATGTCTAAATTCTTGATAGTTACAGATACTACATCCACACTGATTCCTCAGGATTCAGAGAAATACGGAATTGAAATTGTACCACTCAGCGTACTGAATAAAGGGATTGAATATGCAGATGGTATTGATATTAATGCCGAGCAGTTTGCCGATTTGCTGCGTAATGGTGAGATGCCGACAACCTCTCAGCCTAACATCGGCAGAGTAGAAGAATTAATGAAGAAATGGAAGGCTGCTGATTATGATGCGATCCTAATTATTACGATTAGTTCTTATCTGTCAGGCACTTATCAAGGCTTCTTGATGACCGCCAAAAATCTGGATATGAAAAATGTACATGTGATTGATTCGCTGACTGTTGGCGCGCCAATGCTGGATATGGCATTGACTGCGAAGCGTTATGCGGATGCGGGACGTTCACTGGATGATATTTTGACAATGCTTAAGGCAAAAATCAAAGATACTTATTCAATGCTTTATCCGAAGAATTTGGAGCAGCTGAAAAAAGGCGGCCGCATTTCACCAGTTGCTGCCGGTATGGCTTCATTACTTAAAATTAAGCCGCTGCTTTATTTAAAGGAAGATGGTACTTGCGTTGAAAAATATGGAATGGCCAGAACAGATTCCAAGATTTATGATATGATCATTGAAGAATTTAAAAAGCGTAACGTAAATGCTGAAACCCATGAATTTTATATCATGGAGGCTGAAGGCATGGAGAATGTTGAAGCCTTTCTCAGTAAGGCCAAAGAAGCGTTTGGCACTGATATGAGTTTTAAAATTATACAATTACCTGCCGTACTTACATGTCATGCCGGCTTGGGCAGCTTTGCGGTACAATCTTGTTTAAAAAACTAATGAGCGAATGCTCATTTTTCTTTGCAAGTTATTGTGCAATCAATGCAACTTAAGAATGGAAGCTGGCAAAACATGGCATTCAGTGACATAATAAAGTAAAGAAGGAGGGTCTGCTTATGAAAATTATCTGTGCAATGCTATTAATGCTGTTATGCGGCTGCAGCACTCTTGTCCGTCCTGATGCTATTGATCATTATCAGTATGAGGGCAAAATTGTGGAAATAAAAGATGATCAGATGATGATCCTGGGAAAGGATGGCTTAGTACACGTTGGCGGTGAATTTGATACTCAATCATTAAAGGAAGGAATGCAGGTATTAATCGACACGAATGGAACCGTGAATGAAACATATCCTATGTCAATTCAATGTATTGGATCAATTCAGGTGGTCAAAGAAGAAGATGACCTGATTGGCTTCTATCTGGATGTGATACAGGATTTATTTGATACTGATCCAGGCTTGAATGATAAGATTGAGATGATTGCTTTTGATCTAAGCAAGGCTGACAATCTGGATGAAGCAGAAAAAGATGCGTTGATCTGGATGGCCGGCAGTATGCTGGGCACTGATACCCGGGCCGCAACATATGATGAGCTTGTAGAAGAAGGGCTTATCGATGATGAAAATCTATATTTTGAGAAAGGACTGCTGTTTAATCTTGAAGCTAAGACTGTCGATGAGAACCATTTTACTTTCACAATACAGAAATGGCGCAGTGGTTTAGGCGCTTATTGGTTTGCTGATTGCAAGGCGGTTAAAACGGATAATGAATGGCATTATGAAATCGGCGCTCAAATGATATCCTGATGAAATTTAGATAAAAATGAGTGATTCAATGAATGGCTTTGATGTATAATAATAAGCATGGAAACCATTATTTATGTAAATCAATGCAGATTGTATCTGGAAATTGAAGGCGAGGGTGAGCCCTTGCTTTTTCTCCATGGCAATGGTGAAGACAGTCATTATTTTCAGCGTCAGCAGTCATTATTCACAAAATATTATCAATGTATTTTTATGGACAGCCGTGCTCACGGTAAAAGCGATGTAGGTACAGCGCCGCTTTCTTTAACGCTGATGGCTGATGATGTCATAAAGGCCATTGAGGCATTAAATCTGCCGCCGGTGAATGTGCTGGGCTTCAGTGATGGAGCTAATATTGCTTTACTGGCCGCGTTGAAACAGCCGCAATTATTTAAACGCATTATTTTAAATGGGGCCAATATTATGCCAAGCGGTCTGAAAACTAGTGTATATCTGTCAATTTTGCGTGAATATGTTTTCGCTAAAGGGCTTAATCGGCAGCTGCTCGCACTGATGGTCAAGGAACCTAAGCTGTCATTTAAAGATTTGACACGCGTTCAATGTCCGGTACTAGTCATTGCGGGTGAGCATGATATGATTAAAAAGGCACATACACAAAAAATTGCCGCTTCACTGCCTGATGCAAAGCTGGCAATTATCCCTAAGGCAGATCATTTCTGCGCGTTTAAACACGATCAGATATTCAATCAGATTGTTCTTGAATTCTTGGCTGGCAACTTAATCCCTTAAGCTAAATACTTAAGGGATTTTATTTTACTTGTATAAAAAAAGAATGACATCCCTTGATTGTCATTCTCAGTAATTCAAAATTTTTAATTCTCAATATAATCAGCATATTGCTTTTTAATATTATTTAAAGATTCTTTTGGAATCGGTATCGTGATATTACTGATTAAAGTAAAATGCCGATTTTCCAGCTTATTAATATAATTCATACTGACTAAATAGCTTTTATGACATCGCAGAAATCTTCGATCATCTAATTGCTTCTCGATATTATCCAGCTTATCATTAATTGATATGACACTGCCATCCTTGCAGTGGAAGAATACCTGCCGTTTTAAGCTTTCTACATAGACAATATCCTTGTGTTTGATTCGATAATAACCAAACTTAGAATTCAGTGTGATGTAGCGGGCATCTATTTTTTGGAAAATATGACATAATTCATCAGCCAGCGCTTTAACTTCTTGCGCATTATACGGCTGAAGAATATAATTAAAGGCACGTATTCCATAAGAAGCATAGGCATAGTCCTTAACCGCTGAAGTTATCACAATCTTGCAATGACTGTCATAGGTGCGAATATAACGTGCCAGCTTCATTCCTTCACTGTCCTCGCCGTCAACGGCGATAAAGATAATATCATAGACAACATGGTTGTCACAATGATTCAGCGCCTCTTTGTAGTTATCATATTTGGTAATTAGAAAGGGTGTTTTATTAGCTGTGAGAGCATCGAATAACATTGTATAGAGTGTTTCTAAATTTTCTTTATTGCTGTCACATATTGAAAATCTTAACATGTTGAGCCTCCTAAAAATTAAAAATTGTTTTCAACAAAAGGCCGCAGCACAAGTTCATGAACAACCGCATCATCCTCACATTCTAATACGGCAAGGATAGCGTTGGCAACTGTTTTAGGATGCATGTAATCTTCACGGACATTTGTACGGAAATTTGTGTTAATTCCACCGGGATATATACCAGTAACCTTGATATGACTTTCTCGGACTTCTTTTAATAAGATCTGATGCAGGATATCCATCGCGTGTTTACTGGCAGAATAAGCGCCGCTGTTTTCAATGGAATGCTTGCATACTGAAGAAAGAATATTTATGATATGCCCATCACCGACTTCCTTCATATGGGGAAGTACACCTTGAATAAAGATCAGCGGTGATACACAGTTCAGATTAAGCATATATCTTAAATCATTCAAATCAATATTTTCTACTAAATCTTTTTTTATATTTGCACCGGCATTATTAATTAGTATATCAATATCACCAAGCGCTTCCTGAGCGTTGCGGATGAAGGCATAACAGCATTCATCATCAGTAACATCGAAGCATGCCGCAAATACCTTGACACATGGGTTTACGGTATGGACTGCGCGTACAGTTTCCTTTAGCTTAGCTTCATTTCTGCCGCAGATTGCTAATGAGCAGCTATATTTGCTGGCAATCGCCAGCGTCAATGCTTTACCAAGACCATCACTGGCACCGGTAATCAAGACCTTAGATTGATTGCTGATCATAAGCGTTACCTGTAAAAGCCTGGGAATTCATCAAAACCGGCATATCCGGCATCAATGTATTCATCACGCAGGGTAATATATAGCTCAGCATAGGTAGCTTCCATATAAGGCATAACAGCAACACCGACAATGCCGCAGGTGAAGGAAGACAGAATCATCCAGCCAATGAAAGATAAGTATAATACGAAAATATCCCATTTATTACCCATTGTCATTTCCCGTGTCATTTGAAATACCCGATGGGAATTAAGTCCTGGATTTTCAGCAAGAATATATGAAATTTGACTGTACTCAATGCTTTTAATAATACCCGGTACAATAAACAGCAGGGTCCATAGGAAGATATACAGATTGCATATAAACATAATCGCCACAATGTTGAAGTAATCCTTTTGTCTGAATGTAAACAGCAGGGCTTCCATGGATGAAGGCTCTTCACGGTTTTCCAAGAAGTAACGGGCCTTACCAACATTTAATGGATTAATAATAAAAATGCTGTAAATAATGCCAAGGATTCCCAGCAAAGAAGCTGAGAATAAAGAAAGAAAAAGCAGGGGCCGATTATAGTAGGAAGTCATTGAACCTAAATTCAATGTGAATTCCTGATAATCGAGGTTATATTCGACGGATATGAAATTGCCGGCCAGTACCGCGATGACGATACAAACGAGCAGGCACTGCCAGTAATTCGCTTTAATTGAAGCTTTGGCGCGTGCTTTTAATTCGGAACGTGTCCACATAAAATCACCTCACTATTATTATACGCTAATCAAGCAACTATTTTAAGTGTTTATTTCAGAAGTGTCACTCTGATACCTGATTATATCGGCCTGTTCCTGAGTGATTAATGCTTGCTTAAGCATTGCGTCAAGAACCTCAAGCTGACGCTTTCTGGCGGCCTCATAACCATCAGACAGCTGCAGCACTGCCGGAGCTTGCGGAAGACCGGCCAGCAATGTTGCCTCATCTAGTGTTAATTCATCGGCGTTTTTATGAAAATAGCCCTGCGCCGCGTTTTGAATGCCATAATAGCCGTCTCCGAAATAAATGATATTCAAATAAAGCGTCAGAATTTCATCCTTGGTCAATGCGCTCTCCAGATCGCGTGCAAAGAACAATTCTGCTACTTTTCGAGATAAATTCTTATCCTGATCAAGAAATAGGTTTTTAGCCAGCTGTTGGGTTATTGTAGAGCCGCCCATGACATAATTCAGATGGATTATATCGGTAATTACGGCCTCAACTATTTTAGCGATACGAATGCCTTTATGAGTGTAAAAATGCGGGTCTTCAACAGCCAGAATCGCATTGATAAAATCTTTGCTGATTGCATTAAGCGGTGTATAGGAGGCGTCATCCTGTATAGCTTGGATGGTAAGCGTCATGGATTCATTACTGCGAATTGACACATAACGGCGATAACCAACACAAAAAGTCGCTGATAAAAAGAGCAATGCGGTCAGCAGCAGACAGGTTATACAGCGTTTGAGATGCTTTTTCATGGCTTACCTCCTAAGAACGTGATTTACTATATCATTTTTGTGTGAAATTGAAAAGCGGCGTTGTTTGTTTTATACTATATTTTATACCGGCAGCCGCTATTTAGACGTTATTGGCTGCGGAAAGGATCGGCGATGCTTCTACAATGTACAAAGACAATGCAGAATAAACTGAAAATCAATGATGGTGATCTTGAGCACCATCAGGGACATGAAATTGATTTTTATGCATGGCACGTTCATATGATTACCATTGACCGCCGCCGTATTTTTGTTTTAATGAATAATGTTACCCGTTATCCAGTATTAATTTATCGACCGTCAGATGCTGATATGCGGCACCCGAAACAGCTCTTTTTAACGGCAATCAAGGCCGCCTTGCTGGAAGAGGGAATTGATTTACAAATCGTTGAACGATATATCGAGGGTAAAATCAGCTATGCGGCATGCAGCGGCATGAGCTTGGTTTCTAAACTCAATGCGTTATGTCAGGATATTCGTAATCATTATTGTAAATGCTTTGAACCTAATATGGTTTGTCAGCCGAGATTATCAGTGCTGCTCTCCCATCAGCCGCAGACCTATGGCAAAGTGATTGACATGCCTTATAAGCGAATGCTTCGGCAATTAAACAGAGTCTATGATTTAAACCAGACAAATCTAATTAATACGCGTACTTATCAGCTTCGTGTCAGCCTTGATTTAAACCAGACCACCGTGATGCGCCGCTTTACCATTCCGGCTCATTTTACCTTTCATCAGCTTCATGAGGTCATCAAAATCTTGTTTCAGTGGCCGTCAGCGATGAAGTATGAATTTCAGGTAGATGAGCAGCGGCTGCAGGATGGCAGTGTGATCGCTAGTGAAAACGGGGATACACACCGATGTCTGTCAGCGCTGATTGAGAGCTGTAAAGACTGTGTTTATCAAAATACATGGCGGCATACTATTGTGTTAGAGGGAATCATTGAAGAGGGCCATCGTTCAGGTCCATATTTAATAGAACGTGAAGGCATCCGGCCGCCTTTAAATGTCCGTACTGAAAAAAGCTATCTTGAGTATCTGAAAATCATCAGCAATCCCAAAAGCAAAAGACGCCGTCAGTTAATGGCCGGTAATTTTGGTGACCGCTATGAGAAAGCCTGCAGTGATGAACGGCTGAACCAACTGTTGAATAAATGGCCGCAGGCATGCCGGTCGAATCATGATCATCATTAAATGAATTATAAAAAAGAACAAGCTCTGCTGAACTTGTTCGTATTTTTTAATTGGCAGGAGGAGAAGGGATCGAACCCTCGATTACAGAGCCAGAATCTGTCGTCTTACCACTTGACCATCCTCCTAAAGATGGGGTGAAAACAATGAATGATTCATCATTTTCTGCTTGGGATAATGAGCACACAAAATCCCTGCTAATAGTATATAAGATTTCAAATAAAAATGCAAGATGAAATTTTAAAAGTTTTTCACCTTAAGGAACGAGATCAAAATGATTCCTGATGTTGAGGGAAATTCATTCCTTGAGCTCCTGGATTATCCAAAGGCACACTAGATAGGATGCCATAATTTTTATTTATCATCCATCCACTTTAGAAATTCAATTTGTATTTCCAGCATTGCATTTTCAAGACTGGCAATCGCTCGGCCACCCATTTTCGTAATCAGCAGATTCACAACCGTTAAGCCCAAACCAGAAGCTTTTCCCCGCGACTTATCAGCGGTATAGAATCTGTCAAAGATATGCTGCACATTCAAGTCAATATCTTTTTGCACAGGGTTTTTAACTGACAGTATTACAACATTCCCAATATTTTTTAATTCTATTTCGATATCGCCCACAGAATGAGTAATACAATTTTGTATCAGATTCTGTAAAATTCTTGTCGTATAGTTCTCATCAGCACGTACAAATAGAGACTTATCGTGTTTATATGTTACGGATAAACCCTTATTTTCTAATTGTGAAACATAATTTGCCAGATTTTCAGCCGTTAAGTTTGCCAGATTTATTCGTTTCAGAGGTATATCTTGTTGGCATAATGAAAAATAGGAATATTCCCAAAAGTGTTCTGTAAGCAATGCCATTTCATCAACGTGTTTTTTGATGATTACAAGTTTTTCCATCTGCCCGTCCGTCAGATTATCCTGTTCAAGCAATTGCAGATACCCCTTGATCGCGGTGAGCGGTGTGCGTAAATCATGAGAGATACTTGCAATTGTTTCTCTAAGTGTGTTTTCCTTTTGGATACTGTTTGATACAGCTTGCTGACCTATTTCTAAACACTGATTAATATTCGCTGCCAGCAAGGATAATTCAGTATTTAATAATTCTAAAGAAATCGGCTGATTTGTGTTTCTATCCCGGCGCTCGGCTAGCTGCCGCTGTATTCTGCGTATTTGTTTGGAAAGTATAAATACATACAGCAATGATATCAGCAGCAGTAATACCAGAAATACAATAAGGCTATTCATCGCAGCACACTCATTTTAATTCGGCTTTTCGGAAGAAAATATGTGTCACTGCAATTACGGCAATAATACATAGTACACTGACGAAAGCCGATTGTAATAAATTTATAGAAGCATATTCGCACAGGGCCAGTTCCTTAAATGCTCCCAGTGGTGTTTTCGCGAGCAAGCGGCCTATTTCATAATTGGCAGCACCAATTGACATCAGTGCATTGCCGCCAAGCACAATCAGTACAAAACTTACACCCATAACAATCATTGGTTTTCGCACAATAAATGCTAAAAAGAGTGTCAAGCCATTGATCGCCATCGCGTTAAGTATGATTGTTAAAAATACCACAAGCATTTTGAAGATCACATCTGCTGTTATGGATGTACCAAATTGTATAAAGATTCCTTGAAAAACAGCGCGTCCTAATGGATATGGCAAAAATACTAAGCAATAGGCAATCCCAAAGGCGAAGATTTTGCTGAACATGATGGCAGTTCGGCTATGTCCAGCTGCAATTTCAGTTTGAATTGTACGATTTTCAAAATCATTGCATATCAATATGCCGACTATAAGAATGCCGATTACTGTAATTGTCGGCATGTCACGCAATGATGAAAAAAAAGCATCAAAGCCTGTTAAGGCAATTTCTAATTCTTCGGCATGTTCAGAGCCAACATAGTTAAAACTTGAAATAGAAGATACAATGGAAAGTGCAGCCATCAGCAAGAACATGATTTTGATTGGCAGCGATTTGCTTAGTTTTATCATTTCGCATCGAATTAGATTAAACATTTCTGCTCCTTTCCATTAAATCTATATAATAGTTTTCTAATGTATTACCCTCAATCGATAAGTTAGTAATAAGAATATTTTTACGTTGAAATAACGCGGCAAGCGTCTCCATACGATCTGTAAAATCAAATAAACGTATAGATTTATCCGGCATTACAAGATAATTTTGAGTATGTAATTCTTTTTCCAATGTGCTGACCAATAATTCTGGCTGATTGGTGCGTAACAGCACATACTGTTTGCATTGTTCCTCAAGCTCTGACAGGGTGATCGTTTCAATAATTTTGCCGTGATCGATGATGATATAATCGGTAGCGACTTGATAAAGCTGTGACAGATTATGACTGGACAGCAATATAGTGATGTTTTTCTCAGCGCATAGGGTTTGTAAGAGATTGCGCATATCTACGATGCCGACTGGATCAAGTCCATTGATCGGCTCATCTAAAATCAATAGCTCCGGGCTTCCAATCAATGAAAGAGCGATACCTAATCGCTGTTTCATGCCTAAAGAAAAGTTTCGGGCTTTTTTCTTGCCGGTATTTTGCAGACCGACTAATGCAAGCAATTCCTGTTCTAATTCCTCATTGGGTATTCCTTTTATGATGCGATGCAGATGTACATTTTCTTTTGCACTCATTGATGTATTAATTGCAGGTGCTTCTATCATAAAACCGATTCTTTGCCGAGCATGCTGCAAATGTTTGGCTTGTGTATAGCCAAACAAATTTATTTCGCCGCTGGTTGGAAAGGTCAAGCCAGCGATAAGGCGCATAAAGGTTGTTTTTCCCGCCCCATTATGCCCGATGAGTCCATAAATCCTGCCGGGCTTCAATGTGATAGTTACATTATCCAAGGCAACAGTATTGCGGTAGGTTTTTGTCAGTGATCTAGTTTTTAAAACATATTCATCCATTCAACGGCCTCCTTGTTTTCTGTATGGGTACAGAATAAAGGATAATGGTTTAGAAAAGGTTAAGATTTTAAGAAAGTATAAATAATTATCAATCAGCCTTTATATAACCGATATCCTAAGCCCCAAACGGTTTCAATATATTCCTCATGAGGATTTGCCGATTTAAGCTTGCTGCGAATATTGCTGATGTGTGCTTTGACAGCATTATCATCACCAAGATAATCTTCACCCCAAATAGATTCATATAAATTTGCTTTTGTGAACACTTTGCCGTTATGTGTTAAAAGTAATTCTAAGATTGAATATTCTTTAGCAGTCAAATCTATTTCAATCTCATTAATTGCTGTACGCTTTGTTTCAGTATTAAGCGTCAGATCTTTATACTTTAGCAAACGGACATCATATGTATTTTGAGAACGGCGGATGTTTGTTTCCACCCTTGCGATTAATTCATCAAGATCAAAGGGTTTCGTTACATAATCATCTGCCCCTAATTTAAGCAAGTCGATTTTTATGCTGACCGCATCTTTTGCGGATATGATGATGACCGGACATGTTGAAAAAGTCCTTAGTTCTTTTAAAAGCTCATCACCGTTTTTGTCAGGAAGCATTATATCAAGCAGAATCAAGTCATATTGGGTATGCTGCAGTTTATTCAATCCATCGATGCCGGTATAAGCGGCATGTGCCTGATAGTCAGCATTAGACAGGGCATTTATTAACATCGTATTAATATCTGTATTATCTTCAATGACTAAAATTCGCTTGCTCATCTTGTGTTACCTTCTTCCGGTTGTTTTAAAAATCTACATTGACTGTGCCGCATGTGCAATTCACAATGTCGGTGGGCTGTATCCAGTAACTTATATAAAAAGTAAATCCTCATTCTTAAAGTTCTATTTCGATTGAATAGCCAGACATAGTATTTTATTTCATTATATTTCCTTTAATCAAATTATACAATGATAAGTAAGAGTAGCTCATTGTGAGCTGCTGAATTATTTGAAGGAATTTTTTCAACTGCACTCTTTAATCTTTTTTTCGTATCCAGCGGATAATTACCGCCAATAGTCCGACAAAAAGCAGTCCATAGGTGATCCAAGAATAAGTATCCATGATCGTTAAGATATCGGTCCAATGTTCACCAAGCATCGCTCCGGCAAAGACTAAAACTGAATTCCAGATCAGACTGCCCAGCGTAGTTAACAAGATAAATGCGGATATTGACATCTTAGCCATGCCGGCGGGAATGGAGATCAAAGAGCGAATTAATGGAACCATACGGCAGAAAAAAACGGTTTTGCCTTCATAGCGGGAATACCATTTTAATGCTTTCTGCACATCCTCATAGCTTAAATGAATGATGCTGCCATATTGATCAAGCAAAGGCTTAAGCCGTTCACTGCCTAAAAGATATCCCAATGCATAAAGCAGCAGCGCACCCAAAAGGGAGCCTAAGGTCGCAAAAATTATCACAGAAGCTACGCTCATTGATGTTGAGGCAGTCATAAAGCCGCCGAAGGTCAGAATCAGCTCTGAGGGAATAGGCGGAAAAACATTTTCAATAAAGATCAGCAGAAAAACACCGAGATTGCCAAATTGACTCATGAACTGTTGAATCCAGATTTCCATACGATCACTCCTATCAATACAAAGATATAGATAATATATGCTGGGATTTGCTGATTAGTCTAACACATGTTGAATGAAAAAAACGTTTTTTAACCGAAATTTAACAATTCTCTCATAAATCGAATTGCAATTTGATTATCAGTTCGTTATCATAGTTAGAGAATTCGGTAATTGAATGTCTGGAGGAACAGTATGATAAAAAATATAATCGGCGGTATCGCCGTAGGTATAGCAAATGTAATTCCCGGTGTCAGCGGCGGCACGATGATGGTTATCTTAGGCATCTTTGATCATATGATGTCCGCCATCAGCGGCGTCTTTAAGGTGCATAATCCTGACCGCAAGGCAGATATTCTGTTTCTGCTTCAGGTGCTGATCGGCGCTGCTATCGGCCTGGTTGGTTTTGCGAAGGTCATTTCCTTTCTATTTGACTATTTTCAAGTTCAGACAATGTTTTGGTTTGTCGGCCTGGTTGGTTTCAGTATTCCTGTTTTCTGGAAAAGTGAAAGCAAGAATGAAAAGGTACAATGGCTGCCGTTAGTCATCGGTATGGCTATTATATTCCTTATTAAGTTTTTAGCACCGGATGCTGCTGCCGAAATAAATCCTGAATTTCCGGCATTGTCAGTTTTCTACTGCCTGAAGCTGATACTCATCGGTATGATCAGCGGTGCGGCGATGCTGCTGCCGGGAATCAGCGGTTCAATGGTTCTGCTGATAATTGGCGAATATTATCTGTTTAAATCACTCTTAGCCAATGTGTTATCTTTTCAGCTGATTGTATTAGTACCCTTGGCATTTATTGGATTGGGTGTCTTATTGGGTATCATTCTGTCTGCTAAAGCAACCAAGTTTCTGCTTGAAAAATATCATTCCACAACGATTTCATTGCTGCTGGGTCTGATTATCGCATCAACACTCATATTGATTCCATTGGAGGCAGCCTATGATCTGCCGCTGATTCTCTCTTCATGTTTTGCCTGTCTGTTTGGCGGCTGTATCGTGTGGCTGATTGAACGCTTTGTATAATTGAATGCGCCATCTGGGTAACCAGATGGTTTTTTCTTGCTTTAAACAGCGTTATTCAATATTTTGGTGTATACTAAACTTAACAGAGAATTAACATATTTTATCAGCAGGTCTGATAGAATAAATAGGGAGGAAACACTTATGATTACAGGTATCATTGATTTAGGAAGTAATACGATTCGATTATCTATTTATAAATGTGAGGATGGCAAGTTCCGTTTGCTGACGAATAAAAAAACGATGGCGGGCATTATTTCATATATTAAAGACGGCGCGTTATCTAATAAGGGGATCGATAAGATCTGTGAAATTTTAAATGCTTATCGGGAACTGCTGAATAATTTTGAGATTACAGACTGTCACTGCTTTTCAACGGCATCTCTGCGATTGATTTCCAATAAGAATGAAGTGCTGGAAGAAATTGAACGCCGAACTGGTATTTTTGTAGATTTAATCAGCGGTTTAGAGGAAGCCAAGCTCGATTTTATCGGTGCTACTTTATTCACTGATCTTGATGAGGGTGTATTAATCGATATCGGCGGCGGTTCGACAGAGCTGGTATCTTTTCAGGACGGTGAGATGCTTGAATCCTTCAGTATGCCGATCGGTTCTTTAAATACATACAACCGCTTTGTGAAGAAAATTCTGCCGGGTAAGGGTGAAAAGGCAGAAATCCGTAATGAAGTGATTTTGAATCTTGAACGCAGCAAAACCTCAGCAATTGCGAAGAAGCGTTATCAAAAGGCAATTGGTGTCGGAGGTACAGCCCGTGCGGTATTAGCCTTATATAATGATATTTTCGGCTATCCGAAAAATAACCGTCAGTTTGAAACCGCGCAGGTGAAGAAAATGCTGCAGCTGCTTAAGGATAATGGTAAATCAACCGTACAGAAGATTCTGCAGATTGCGCCTGACCGCATTCATACATTGATTCCCGGCATGGTCGTTTTATATACGGTATTAAAAAACTTTGGCATTGAAAGTGTTATTGTTTCGACAAGCGGTGTCAGAGAAGGCTATTTATATCATAAGGTAATGAAAAATGAGGGATGCGGGTATGAGCCAGATTGTCTATGACAGCAGCTACACACAGAATCGGGAATTATCTTGGCTGAAATTTAATCAGCGGGTGCTGGAAGAGGCTGAGGATGAATGTGTCCCGTTAATGGAACGCATGAAGTTTATCTCGATTGCGACCAGTAATCTTGATGAATTTTTCATGATTCGTGTCGGCAGTATTACCGATCTGTCGATGCTGAAAGATAAGCATACAGAAAATAAAAAGAATATGCTGCCAAATGAAGAGCTTGCCGCTATTTATGCCGCCAGCGCGGGCTTGCTGCATCGCCGGGATAAGGCTTTTGTTAAAGCGGAGGAAGGGCTGAAGCAATACGGCATTCAGCGGCTTAATCTAAAAGAATTGGATAAGGCGGAAAAGAAGTTTGTCGATCATTATTTCAACACTTATATCGAACCTGTACTCTCACCGCAGATTATTGATCCCCACCATCCTTTTCCGCATTTGATCAATAAGCTGCTTTATGTGGCGGTACTGCTGAAAGATAAGCTTACCAATACAACAACCTATGGCATCATTCCCGTGCCGACAACGGTAAACCGAATCTTGCTGCTGCCGCAGGAGGGCAGCCGTTATTGCTTATTGGAAAAGGTGATTGCGGAATATGCCGCTAAGATATTTAAACAATACACCGTGCTGGGCAAAACGGTAATCTCGGTTACCCGCAATGCTGATTTAGTGATTGATGGATCAGGCTTTGACGCGGATGAAGATTTCAGTCTCTATATGAAGAAAATCTTAAAGAAAAGGACAAGGCTGGCGCCGGTACGGCTTGAAGTACAGAATGATATTAATCAGCAGCTGCTTGATTTTTTAATGGACAAGCTGCATTTAACAAAAGAGAAAGTATTCAAATGCAAGGCGCCATTAGATTGTTCCTATGTATTTAGCTTTAAGGATCTGTTTGCCGCAGCGCTGCCTGATGAATTATATTATGCGCCTTTTACGCCGCAGATTTCACAGAATGTTGATCCGAACCGGCCGATGATTGAACAGGTGCTGGATCATGATCTGCTGCTTTCTTACCCTTATGAATCCATGGATGATTATATCCGTATGATTAAGGAAGCGGCCAATGATTCGTGTGTGGTTTCAATTAAAATTACGATTTATCGGCTGGCTAAAAAGGCGAAGCTGATTAAATATCTTTGTGATGCTGCCGAAAATGGCAAGGAAGTCAGTGTTTTGATGGAGCTGCGGGCACGTTTTGATGAGGAAAATAATATTAACTGGGCAGAGAGTCTTGAAGAAAGCGGCTGCCGTGTGATGTATGGCTTTGAGGATTATAAGGTACATTCTAAGATTACCTGTATTACCCGCATGAGTGAGGGCTCTTTGCAGACAATTACGCAGATTGGCACCGGCAATTATAATGAGAATACCGCTAAGATGTATACTGATTTCTCATTGATTACGGCTGATGAGCGGATAGGCCGGGATGCATTGCATTTCTTCAATAACATGGCAATGTCAGATCTCAATGGCAATTATGAAGAATTGCTGGTCGCTCCTAATGGGTTAAAAAATCAGATATTAGAAAAAATCGACTTGGAAATCATGAAAGTTCAAATGGGGCAGCCCGGTATGATTACGATGAAGTTTAATTCATTAACCGACCGTGAAATCATCGATAAATTCGCTCAGGCATCAGCGGCGGGAGTGAAGATTCGGCTGATTATCCGCGGCATCTGCTGTATCCTGCCAAACATTGCTAAGAAGACTGAGAATATCCTCGTTACCAGCATCGTCGGCCGGTATTTGGAACACAGCCGCATTTATGCGTTTGGTGAGGGTGATGACGCGCAGGTATATATCGCCAGTGCCGATATGATGACCCGCAATACTGAAAAACGAGTGGAGATTGCCGCGCCGATCAAGGATGTCAGACTGAAACGGCAGATATGGGAATATCTCAATCTGCAGCTGCAGGATAATGTGAAGGCACGCGTCGTTGATCAAAATGGTGATTTGAAGAAAAAGGTAGTGGCGGAAGGCGCACAGCGGCTGGATTCTCAGCAGCGAATGATGGAACTGGCTGTTGAACGGGCACCGGAAAAACTTGAAATCGCACAGGATCATGCGAAAAAGAATAAATTTATGGAAATGATCAAACACTTTCTGAAGCAGGCTTAGGTCTGCTTTTTCCTTATTCTTATCAACTGAAACTTATGAATGTTAATGAATTCCTTTTCAAAAGTTTAATTTGTTTCAGAAACAATGACGACATTTTTCAACACTAAATCATTTGTGAATTTTTATGAATTATTAAGTAAAAAAAACCGATAAAGTCGTTCAAAAACCTTTCAAAATGCGAATAAAAGTTCTATAATGAAATAGAAATTAACAAGGAGGAAATTTATGACTAAGAAATTCATGTCAATGGATGGTAATACTGCTGCGGCTCATTGCGCCTATGCGTTTACTGAAGTAGCTGGAATCTATCCGATAACCCCATCTTCACCAATGGCTGAAGTTGTTGATGCTTGGGCATCACAGGGGCGTAGAAATATTCTGGACTCAATTGTAAAAGTTACAGAAATGCAGTCTGAAGGCGGCGCAGCCGGTGCAGTACACGGTGCTTTACAGGGCGGTACATTGGCGACGACTTTCACAGCTTCACAAGGTTTATTATTAATGGTTCCAAACATCTACAAGATGGTTGGTGAATGTCTGCCGGGTGTTATCCATGTTGCAGCTCGTGCTATCGCAAGCCGCGCATTAAACATCTTTGGTGATCATGAAGATATCTATGCATGCCGTCAGACTGGCGTATGCATGATCGCATCTCACTCTGTACAGGAAGCAATGGATCTGGCTGGTGTTGCTCACTTGTCAGCAATCAAGGGCCATGTACCTTTTATCCATTTCTTTGATGGTTTCCGTACTTCTCATGAAATTCAGAAAGTAGAAGTAATGGATTATGAAGTATTTGATCGTTTATTAGACCGCAAAGCGCTTGAAGAATTCCGCGCAAGAGCATTAAATCCGCATACAAATCCGGTAACTCGCGGCGGTGCTGAAAATGATGATATCTTCTTCCAGGGAAGAGAAGCTCAGAATGAGCACTATAACAAAATACCTGATATCGTAGCTGAATATATGGCTGAAATTTCTAAGGTTACAGGTCGTGAATATGCTCCATTTACATATTATGGCGCACCTGATGCAGAACGCATCATCATCGCTATGGGTTCAGTTACTGAAACTGCCAAAGAAACGATTGATGCATTAACTGCTAAGGGTGAAAAAGTAGGTATGATCAAGGTTCACCTGTATCGTCCATTCTCAGTTAAATACTTAACAGCTGTATTACCTGCATCTGTGAAGAAAGTAGCTGTATTAGACCGTACAAAAGAATTAGGCGGACGTGATCCACTGTATCTTGATGTTGTTGAAGCATTAAAAGATAAGAATCTTACAATCATCGGCGGCCGTTATGGTATGGGTTCTAAAGATACTCAGCCTAACCAAATCAAAGCTGTATTTGATGAATTAACTAAAGAAGCACCTAAATCTGAATTCACGATCGGTATCGTTGATGATGTTACCCATCTGTCATTAGAAGTTGATCCTGATTTCCATACTGACGGTGACTATACTTCTTGCTTATTCTATGGTTTAGGTTCTGATGGTACAGTTTCTGCCAATAAGAATGCTATCAAAATCATCGGTGATAACACGGATCAATACGCTCAGGCTTATTTTGCTTATGACTCTAAGAAAGCCGGCGGTGTAACACGTTCTCACTTACGTTTTGGTAAATCACCAATTCACTCAACTTACTATATCAATAACGCAGACTTTATTTCATGCTCATTAGATGCTTATGTATTCAAATATGACATGGCTGCTAATTTGAAAAAAGGCGGTACTTTCTTATTAAATACTACATTTACTGCTGAAGAGCTTGAAGAGCATCTGCCAAACCGCATGTTAGCTACATTAGCTAAGAAAAATGCTAAGTTCTATATTATTGACGCAACTAAGATTGCTCAGGAAATCGGCATGGGCAGAAGAACAAATACTATTCTGCAATCTGCATTCTTCGCATTGAATGAACAAATCATGCCATATGCTGAAGCTGTTGAATACATGAAGGGCGCTGCTAAGAAATCTTACTCTAAGAAGGGTGATGAAATCGTACAGCTGAACTACAAGGCTATCGATTCAGGTAAAGATGGTTTAGTTGAAATTGCTGTTAAACCTGAATGGGCTGACTTGACTTATGATTCAACCCGCGCATTAACTGGCGATAAGTATTTTGATGAACACGTGGCTCCAATCAATGGTCTTGAAGGCTATGATCTGCCAGTTTCTGCATTCACTAAGTTCAACTTACTTGATGGTTCAATCAGAAACAATGTTTCTTATCTTGAAAAACGTACAATTGCTGTACAGGTACCTACTTGGGATCCTGAAAGCTGTATCCAATGCGGATTCTGTTCATATGTATGTCCTCATGCTACAATTCGTCCGTTCCTGCTGACTGAAGAAGAAATCAAGAACGCACCAATGGAATTCAAGACAATCAAAGCGATGGGTAAGGGTGTAGAAAATCTGCAATACCGTATCCAGGTTTCTCCGGATAACTGCGTAGGCTGTGGTCTGTGTGTTGTTGAATGTCCAGGTAAGGGCGGCAACAAGGCATTGAAGATGGTTGATATCAATGCTAAGCTTGATCAGGCTCCGCTTGCTGATTATCTGTATAAGGGTACTGAATATAAGACTGAATACTTCCCGGTTGATACGGTTAAGGGTTCACAGTTCGCAATGCCTTACTTTGAAATTTCAGGCGCTTGCCCAGGCTGTGGTGAAACACCTTACTACAAGCTGGTTTCTCAATTATTCGGTAAGGATATGATGGTTGCTAATGCGACTGGATGTTCAATGATTTACTGTTCATCTACACCTTCAACGCCATTTGTTAATGATAAGGATGGCAATGGTGTTGCTTGGGCTAACTCATTATTTGAAGATAATGCTGAATATGGTTATGGTATGGCTGTTGCTCAGACATACAAAGAAGGCAGAATCCTTGAAATCATGGAAAAGAACATGGATGCTGTTGAACCAGAATTAAAAGAATTATTCAATAAATATATTGAAGCAAATAATGACCGTGATGCACAGCGTGCAATTAAAGATGCTTTAGTTGCTGCACTTAAGGCTTCTAAGGTTGATGCAGTGAAGGAATTATTAGAATACGAACGTGATTTAGTATCTAAATCAATCTGGATCGTCGGCGGCGACGGCTGGGCATATGATATCGGATACGGCGGTTTAGACCATGTATTAGCGAACGATATGAACGTTAACGTTCTGGTTCTTGATACGGAGGTTTACTCTAATACTGGCGGTCAGTCTTCAAAATCTTCTCAGGCTTCTTCTATCGCTAAGTTCGCAGCTGGCGGTAAAGCAACTGCTAAGAAGGATTTAGGTCAGATTGCAATGGCTTATGGCCATGTTTATGTAGCTCAGATTTCTATGGGTGCTAATAAGAACCAAACACTTAAAGCAATCAAGGAAGCTGAAAGCTATGACGGACCATCTTTAATCATCGCTTATGCACCATGTGTTGAACACGGTATTAAGGGCGGCTTGTCTAATCACCAGAAGACTCAGGCTAAAGCTGTTGAATGCGGTTATGTAACTCTGTACCGTTTCGACCCACGCAAGGAACAGCCATTGACAATCGATTCTAAGGAACCTGATTTCGATAAGTTCTTTGAATTCATCCTGTCAGAAACTCGTTACAACCAGCTGCCTAAGCTGAAGGGCGAAGAAACTGCTCATGCGATGTTTGAAAAGACTAAGGCTGATGCACAAAGACGTTATAACCGTCTGGTTAAATTAGCTAAGGACTAATTGATAAGTTAAAGGATAGCTGAAAAGCTGTCCTTTTCTTTTTTGGTATAAAACAATAGGAATTTGTGTAAAAAATGGATCATTAAATGCTTGCTGTTACAAAGGTTGTTACTTGTACTAAATTACAGGATTAGATATAATAATAAAAAGGGGGTATAGCGTGAAAAGAGTAAATAAAATAGTTATTACATTATACAATGGGTCATGGAAGGTATCGCTATTAAGAATCCCTGAAAAACATAATAATAGTAGCATAGATCTATATGATTGAAGATTGCTTAGAGTCTAGTATTAGCAAAGGAGGATGACAAATGTTTAGAAGAACTGTTTTGTACACGATCATTGTTATTTCTTTTTTAGCTTGTGCTTGTTCCAATATACAGGATGAAGTAAAAGTAACTCCAACAATACTATTTGAGAAAGTGGATGGTGTGGAACAAGAGGATATTTATGCTTTACTTGTCAGCATAGCAACGAATGATATTCAGACGGATTTAACCTTTCATGAATTTCGGGCAAGTTATTCGGATATATTTGACGCTTTTGATTCAACAGGGGATGATAGCTTGAATCAGGATAAGTGTACTGAATTATTTGATAGAGTTTCTAATGAATTAGGAGGAAAGCAGAGAACATCAACTTGCAAATATGTGAAGTATACGAAAGAGGGAGAAGAAAAGGCTCAGAAAGCTAAAATTACCCTAAAATTTTATAGTTATGAAGGTGAATTATTGTTAGAATATGAAGGTAAATTATTTGATGATTTTGAATTTATCAAAAATAATTAAATATGATTCCATTTCGTTGGTTTAGATCATATATTAGCGAACGATATGAACGGATAGCTGAAAAGCTGTCCTTTTCTTTTACCCAATAGGTAGGATATAATAGAGATGTAATACAAAATTTTAGGATTTTCCTAAAAAGCAGGCATATTTGATATACTTGTTGTCCCATAATGAATTGTAAATGCTTAAAAATGGATCAACTTTAGGATATTAAAAGAGGGGAAAATAAAATGAGATTAGAAACTCGAAATTATAAGGGGATTGATATTCTGAAGCTTCCGTTTAAAATTGCTCCCTTAACAATGATAATTCAACTGTTTTTGTTTTTTCTTTCAGCACTTATAGAAACGGGTATTTTGGCATACGCTACCGCCAATTTTGTAGATACTGCTATTGGTATATTTGAAACTGAAAAATCTGTCAATGCAATTTATATGCCACTATCGGTTCTAATAATCATTATCGGAATCACAAATGTTATGGGAAGTATATTAGAATTAATCAACGCAAGAATCACATATACATTAGAACGTGAAGTAACACCAGCTATTGTAGATATACATGCTAAGCTTGCTTACAAATATATTGAAGATGCAAATAGTTTAGAATTAATCAATCGGGTAGAAGATGAAATGCTTGAGACGTTTAATGATGGTATCCGTGCATATGGTGCAGTGATTCAATGTGTTGTATCTATTATTTCGATTGGCGGTTTAATACTTATACAAATAGGGTGGGCAGCAATCGTAATTGCGTTTTTTTGTATACCACTTATTTCAGTATCTTTTTGGGCTGGCAAACGAAATTATGCAGCTAAGGTTGAAACTCGAAAATATGAACGGCGATACAGCTACTATTCTGATGAAGTATTGACAAATCGTGAGGCTGTTGAAGAGCGCACTCTTTTTGGATACACTGACAATATAACCAACCGTTATTATAAGGATTTTGAGACTTCCCGTGATATACAGTTAAAAGTATACTTAAAAACGCTTGTCACTATGAAAGCATCAAATATATCATTAGTTTTAGTCACTATAATTATTGCTTTTGTGCTTATTGGGCCTGTTACTAATGGAGATGTAAGCCCCGGCTTGTTTATGGGAATTATAGCTGCTTTATTTGGTGTAGCGGAAACGCTTGGCTGGCAATTGCAAGATGCGGCTAAAAATATAACTGAGGGTAATGAATATATGGTAGACTTAACAACCTTTGTAAATATGGACCGTGATGATGCTGCAATTGATTTACCTGATGAACAGCCGCTGCTTTTTAAAAGCTTGGTGTTTAAAAATGTGTGTTTTAAATATCCAAATAGTGATGAATACATCTTATATGATGCATCATTTACGTTAGAATCAGGCAAGCATTATGCATTGGTAGGTACAAATGGTGCGGGAAAGACTACGATTACTAAATTATTAACCCGTTTATATGATGAGTATGAGGGTGAGATACTGATTAATGGAAAAGAGTTAAGGTCATATCCTATATCAACTGTGAAGGCTCTATTCTCTATTGTATATCAAGATTTTTCACATTATCAAATTTCGATGGCTGATAATATCGCACTGGGTGATTCAATAAGACAAGCAGATAAGAAACAATTACAAGATATTATAAATAAACTTGGCTTAAAGGATACTATTAATAATCTGCCTAAAGGTATGGACACGATTCTTGGCAGAATGGGTGATGATAGTTTGGATCTTTCACAAGGTCAGTGGCAAAAGATTGCTGTCGCGCGTTCTTTGTTAAGTCAAGCGCCTGTCAAAATATTAGATGAACCAACTTCGGCATTAGATCCAATTGCGGAAAATCAATTATATCAAGAATTTGAACAATTAATGAGAGGTAAAACAACAATATTTATCAGTCATCGACTAGGTTCCACAAAATTAGCAGACGAGATTTTAGTTATTGATCGAGGCCGTGTAGCAGAAAAAGGAACACATTATCAGTTAATGAATAACAAAGGTATTTATGCAGCAATGTATGAATCACAAAGGGAATGGTATGAATGATGAAATTAGATAGATATGGTGTGTTATCAATTGTTGTCCGAAATAGTGTCCAATATTTTAAAAAAGCAAAATTATGGGGAGCGGCAGAACAATGCGTCGCTGTCTTACGTGCCTTAGCATTAACTGCGGGTATTATAGCTACGCAGAGATTTTTTGATGCTATTACGGAAATAGGCTCAAAGAATAATTATAGTTATCTTGTAAGGTGTTTATTAACTTTAGCATTTATTATAGCAGCTCAACACATTTTAAGCGGGTTGGGACAATATTTGCTCAGTAAAATATCATACTCTAATATGGGAAAATTTATGACTGACTTCCAACGCAAGTTAGGTCGTTTGCCTGCTGAAACTTTCGAGGATACAACGTTTTTAGATAAGGCAGAAAGGGCAAAAGAGTGTTTGGAATACGAAAGTCTTGGTCATTTTGCCTCTGTTTGTTTACAGCTTTTAACCTATTATATTGTTTTATTTGTATCGTTAGGACATTATTTATTTCAATTATCACCGATTCTGCCATTTGTATTGATCGTATCTTTTATACCGGCTATTCTAGGACAATTAATGCAAATGCGGATATTTGTGAAATTAGAGAATGAAAATTTACCCTTAAGACGGCAAAGCGAGTATTACAAAAAAACAATAGTAGATCGTAAGTTTTATAAAGAGACCAGAATGCTGGGAGGTTTTCAATTTTTTCATAAATTATTTATTGAAGGCTTACAGACTTTAACCCAAAATACGTGGAAAACAGAACGAAAAGCAGCGATATTAAAATTTCTGTTGGGCATTATAACCTTTTTAGGACTTGGCGTTTCGATTTTAATCTTATTTCAACTCACCATTTCAAATGATATAAGCGTAGGGGCTTTTGCTTCTGTCTTTACAGCATTATCGCAGATTTTTTCTATCATGGATGAAATCGTATCAACTTGTCTGAGTCAAGGGAGTGAAACGATTGCTCAAGTAGTAAACTTCTATCGTTTAATGGATATGGAAGAAGTATCGGGTGCTGGGGGTGATTCTGATTTTACAAAAGGGATTGTGGCAGAGAATGTTAGTTTTACTTATCCTGGCTCATCGAAAGCAGCTTTGCATAATGTCAGTCTCACAATAAATAAAGGAGAAACCATCGCAATTGTAGGTGAAAATGGTTCAGGTAAGTCAACACTTGTACGTATTTTGACAGGGCTTTATAGCACTTATGATGGAAAGGTAATTATTGCTGGCCAAGATAGTAAGATGACACATCCTGATGTTTTGTACACAGGTATATCTGGTGTTTTTCAAAATTATCAACGTTATAAAATGACATTAGAAGAAAATGTTTCAATAAGTGATACAAAGCAAGCAGTCGATTATAGCAAAATCAATAAAGTGCTTCAAAAAGCAGAATTTAATGAAAAGAAAGTAAATTTACAGTCTATGCTTTCTCCAGAATATAATGGCGTAGATTTATCCGGGGGTCAATGGCAGCGTTTAGCAATTGCCCGTGGCCTTTATAGAAATCATTCCTTTATTATTCTTGATGAACCGACGGCAGCCATTGATCCAATTGAAGAAGCTCGTCTTTATAATCATTTTAAACAAATCGTAAAGAATAAATCTTCTATTATTGTTACACATCGGTTAGGTTCTGTAAGACTTGCCGATCGCATTGTGGTCATGGATCAAGGAAAACTGGCAGAAATAGGTACACATGAAGAGTTGCTTGCGAAAAAGGGTAAATATGCAGCTATGTGGCAGGCACAGATTAAATGGTATGAAAAAAGTGATGTTATTTAAATATTGTTTATTATTAAAAAGATAATCTTTGATATTAAGAGGAGTGATACATGATCAATGTCTTGCTCCTTTCATATTATATGTGTGCTGTCCTTTTCTTTTACCCAATAGGTAGGATATAATAGTATTTAGAAAAGCGAGGATTTTGTATGTTAATTGAAAAGGCAGTAATGAGTGATTTAGAAGCAATGAGTGATTTTTATTATCAGGTAACAACGTATCTGGAAGCAACAATTAATTATCCGGGATGGATCAGTAATGTTTATCCGGCAAAAATTGACGCGCTGAATAGTATTGAAAACAATACCTTATATGTTGTGCGTGATGGAAATAGGATTGCTGCTTCCTTTATCTTAAATCATGTAACTGAAGCGGGATATAACGAGGGAAACTGGCATATAGAGGCAGCTTTGGATGAAATGCTGGTGGTTCATACTTTATGTGTGCATCCTGATTATTTAAGAAAAGGGCTGGCTTCCATGATGGTTGAAAAAGCGATTGAAGAGGCAAAGTGGCAGGGTGTGAAAACGGTCAGACTTGATGTTTATGAGGATAATGAACCAGCCATGCGTTTGTATGAACGTTATGGCTTTAAGGAATGCGGTAAGGCGGATATGCGGATAGGGAATAATGGCCCTGAATGGTGTATCTTATATGAATTAGTTTTGATTTAAAGGAGGCGGGCATCGATGAAGATTGCGGTGATTCAGGGAAGCTCTCAAAAAGCGAAAAATAATTTATTATATGAATGCAGTGTAAAAGCAGTGACGGATCAGGGTCATGAGGTTATTAATTTTGGTGTATGTGAAGATGAAGAGATTGAATTGAGTTATGTAGAGACTGCTTTGTTGATCAGCATGCTGCTGGTAAGTAAAACGGTAGATTTTGTAATTACAGGATGTTCATCAGGACAGGGGATGATGCTTGCCTGCAACAGTCTGCCCGGTGTGATGTGCGGTTATGTAGAAAATCCATCTGACGCATATTTGTTTGGCAGAATTAATGACGGCAATGCTATTGCTTATCCATTAGGACTTAATTTTGGCTGGGCAGGGGAGATTAATCTGCAGAATACATTGAATAATTTATTTAGTGAACCTTTTGGTATTGGTTATCCGCCGAAAGCAGCAGCCAGAAAGCGCCGTGACAGTGAAATTCTGAAACAGATATATGCCGTATCAAAGCTTGATCTGCCAGCACTATGGCCGCTTTTGGATGATGAATTGAAGGCTCATGCGCTGAGCCGGCATTTGGTAGTTGATGCAATTTTGGAAAATGGCAGTGCAGAATTTAAAGAAATGCTGAAGAGCTGGCTTAAAGATGCTGATCAAAAATGATATCTTGATTGGCTTCTTTGCATGCGATGCTGAAGCATGATATACTTGTAAACATCTAAAGGAAGTGAACGTATGGAATATATATTGATAATTATACTTGGTGCCGCGGTTGTATTTGCGGTTATGAAAGTTAAAAAACAGCGTCAGCAAAAGAGTCGGCAGAAGATGCTGAGTGATGAACTGGCACGCTTGAAACAGATGAATGTTGATTTGGATGTGGAAGGCTATATCCGTGAGGAAAAGCGGGCGATGGCTTATCCTGAAAATCGCGAAATTCTGACGACCATGCAGATGAATCTGGTAGCTGCTTATATTAATAATGCTCAGGCTGAGGAAGCGGTCAGCTGTTTAAAGCAGATGGAACCAAGTGTTTTACCGCTCGATTTTCAGATTCTTTATCATCATAATATGCTGTTTGCTAAATGGATGCAGGATGAACATGCTTTTGGTGAACAATTAGCGGAAAGCTGGCCGCTGCTTGAAAAGCATGTTGATGAGGCGCAGTGGAAACCGATTCTTAAAATTATCCAGGTACTGAATGATCTGTATACAAAGAATTACGATGCTGCTCAGCAGCATATTCGTCAGCTGAGCGCACCGAACAGCAATCATGCGGCTTCACTGCAGGATATGCTCTGGGTTGAAATTAATATTCAGACCGGGCAAAAGGGAAAGGCTTTGGCATTGCTTGATAAAATGTCTCAGCGTCAGAATTTCCCAGTCATCACAGCATGGATCAAACAGAAGCGAATAGAATTAAAGAATAAGGGTGTTAAAGGTGAAGAAACTAAGAGCGAGGTGAGTGAATGAATAAGTATTGTATAATCGCTGGTCTGCAATTTGAAAATCAGACTGATTTTAAGGAAAGCTTTGAAGAGACATGTTCGCTTGCAGAAGCCTGCGGTTATGAGGTGATTGAGACAATGGTTCAGCCAAGGCGAAGCGCTCATCCGTCTACCTTATTTGGCAGCGGCAAGCTGGCTGAACTGCAGACACTGATTCATGAAACAAAGATTGATACATTAATTATCAGCTGTGATATTACGCCGTCACAGATGCGTACATTAAAGGATTTATTCAAAATCCGCATTTTAGACCGCACGGATTTGATTTTGGAGATCTTCGCGTCAAGAGCGCGGACAAAGGAGGCTCGGCTGCAGGTAGAACTGGCAACCTTGAAGCATCAGCTGCCTTATTTGATTCGCACGGTGCAGGAGTTCTCACGACAGGGCGGTGTCGGCGGTGCCCGCAATAAAGGTGAGGGTGAGAAGCAGCTTGAGCTTGACCGCCGTAAGCTGGAAACACGGATTCAGGCATGCAGGCGTGAGCTGGACAGCGTTGTTAATAATCGTGATACGATGCGCCGGCGCCGTAAGAAAGCTGGTGTGCCGATGGCGGCTTTGGCTGGTTATACCAATGCTGGCAAATCAACGTTAATGAACGCGCTGCTTGAGCTTTGTGAATCAGATCAAGACAAGCAGGTATTTGTGAAGGATATGGTCTTCGCAACCTTAGATACGACAGTGCGTTCGCTGAATTGGCAGCATCATGAGTTTTTACTCTCTGATACCGTAGGCTTTGTAAGCAATCTGCCTCATGAATTAATCAAGGCGTTCCAGTCAACGCTTGAAGAAGTTGTGGAAGCGGATGTAATCCTGCATGTAATCGATGAGTCAAGTCCTCAGCGTGAGGCACAAAAGCAGGTAACGGACAGTACCCTTGAAAAATTAAAAGCTGGTGATAAGCCTATTATTTATGTTCATAATAAATGCGATCTCTGTGAGTTTAAAGCAAATTATGATAATCATATCTATATTAGTGCTGCTAAGGCGCAGGGACTGAATGAATTAATGGATAAGATCAATGAAATTTGTTATGCAGATCATCGTCAGCTAACCGTGCGGATTCCTTATGACAATCAGGAAATGATTCGCCTGATACAGAATAAGCTAACGATATTATCTTGTAAGCAGATGGAAGATGGTTTTCATTATGTGATTGAAACAGTACCGGGTTTTGTGGAATTGTTGAAGCCCTATTTAATTGAAGGCAGCTAAGCTGTCTTTTTCTTATTTATGAGCTAAATGTCTACAAAATGCGTCCTGCGGCACTTTGGTATAGTGGTATAGGTGTGGTATAGGTTGGTTTAGACCATGTATTTTTAATGGTTTATACCATAAAAAAGATTATATATAAGGAATAAGAAGATATATGATGTTAAAAAAGTCTATAAAAAGTTAATAAATTGCTTATTTTATAGTGATTTAAAAGAAAAATAGAAAAAATGAAGTTTTTTAATGAAACCCCTTGCATTTTAAAAATACTGTGTTATTATAAGAGTGTCAACAGGTGGTATATACCAAGTAAAACTAATGGGCTATACCAAGAAAGGAGGATACAGCATGGTAAATATACTTCTGGTATGTTCGGCTGGCATGTCAACCAGCGCACTGGTTAAGAAAATGGATGAGGCCGCTCAAGCCAAAGGAGTTGAAGCCAAGATTTGGGCGGTGGGAGATGCCCAGTCTAAAGAAGATGCCGCCAAGGCTGATATCGTATTGCTTGGCCCGCAAGTTCGTTATCTTGAGAAGAAAATGAATGAGCGTGTCAATCATGAAAAACCGGTAATGGTTATCGATATGGCTGCTTATGGAATGATGAATGGAGCTAAAGTGCTCGATGATGCACTTGCATTATTAAACAAATAAAAAATAAAAGGGAGAAAGAACTATGTTTACATCTTGGATGGAAGAAAAGTTTGTTCCTGTAGCTGCGAAAATTGGCTCACAGAAACACCTCGTCGCTATACGTGACGCATTTATTAGTATCATGCCGATTACAATGGCTGGTTCAATCGCTGTTTTGCTGAATGCAATCGTCAGAGATCTGCCTGCCAAATTTGAATTAAACGGCATTACAGAAGCTTTCCAATGGCTGATTGGTATTAACGGCAATGTTTGGTGGGGAACGCTTGCTACATTGTCAATGGTATTCGCATTCGCTATCGGTTATCAATTATCAAAGGCTTATGATACAAACCCATTAGCCGGTGGTCTGATTTCATTTGCATCATTTATTATCGCTACTCCTCAGTCAACCGTTGTGGCTTTGGAAGACGGTACGACAATCGGCGCTTGGGGTAACTTAGCTGTTGGTTATCTGGATGCGAAAGGTCTGTTTACCGCATTGATCGTTGGTTTCATCGCTACGATTATCTACGCTAAGATGATGAAGAAAAACATCACTATTAAGCTGCCTGAACAAGTTCCGCCAGCTGTCAGCAAGGCATTTGCTGCAATCATCCCAGGTGTTACGGCAATGTACGCTATCGGTTTGATTACATGGGCATTAGATAAATTTGCTGGAACTTCATTATATGCATTAATTCTTGAATATGTTCAAATGCCATTCCTGTCAATGTCTCAGGGTCTTGGTTCAGTTATTATCATTACCGCTTGTGTTTCTATCTTCTGGTTCTTCGGTCTGCATGGCTCAAACGTGCTGGCACCGGTATTAGATGGTATCTACAAGACAGCATTAGCTGAAAACACAAACATTTACAATGCTACACAGTCTATTTCTGAATTAAAATATATCTGGACTAGAGGTTCATTTGACGCTTATGCATGGATGGGCGGCGCTGGCTGTACAATTGCTTTAATTATCGCAATCTTCATTTTCTCTAAACGTGAAGAAACAAGAGCGGTTGCTAAATTAAGTGCTCCGATGGGTCTGTTTAATATCAACGAACCGGTTGTCTTCGGTCTGCCGATCGTTTTAAATCCAGTTTATCTGATTCCTTGGGTATTAGTACCAACGGTATTGGTTATCATTGCCTATGTTGCAACATCAATCGGCTTAGTGCCACCGGTATTCTTAGAAGTACCTTGGGTTATGCCGCCGGTATTATATGCTTGGTTCGCTACTGGCTTCAGCTTCTCAGCGGCTCTGCTCGCATTATTCAATCTGGCTGTCGGTATTGCTATCTGGTCTGTCTTTGTAATCATTGCTAACCGGGTTGAAATTAAAGAATAATAATTAAGCAGCGGGGAAGGATTCCTTCCCCCATGCTTTTGGAGGAAAAGGTCATGGAAGGTTTGGAATTAATTTGTTTTCAGATTATCTCTAATGTCGGCGGTGCCCGCAGCTGCTTCATCAACGCTATTCAGGAAGCTAAAGAAGGCCGTTTTGATGAAGCTGAAAAGATGATGGATGAAGGCGATCAGTTATTTCTTGAGGGACATCACGCGCATGCTAAACTGATTCAGCAGGAAGCCGGCGGCGAAAAAATTGATTTTGCTTTGCTGCTGCTGCATGCTGAGGATCAGCTGATGAGCGCTGAGGGTTTTAAAATCTTGGCTGCTGAATTTATCGACGTATATAAACGTTTGAAATAGAGAGGGGTGAATAAGATGATTTGTGTTTCATGCCCAATTAAACAAGATTTTATTATTGAACAGCTGGAAAAATATGAGGGTGAGGACTGTCAGTTTAAATTTGTAGAAAAAAAGGGGATTAAAATGAAGTTTTCTGTTAATATAGAAGATAAGGAAAAGGCGATTGCTGCTGCGAAACGCATTATTAAGGCAACGGAAATCGGTTCTGTTTTATATTTTCAAGTAACAGAGGAATAGGGTGATACAATGAAGAACTGGACAATCTTTTTATTAAGTCTTGGCTTTTTGCTGATTGCGTTATCACCAACTGTAGAATTTTCTGCTTCACTTATGACAAGCGGAATAGTTCTGGTAGTTGGTTCAGCTTATATGCTTTATAGGAAAAGAGGGAAGTAAGATGGAAGTCAAACGAATCGTACATGGAGATATTAAAGCCTATTTCAAGGTTTTGACAGACTCTTTGCTAAGTGATTATAATGCTGCCATGCAGGCAGAGTATACCAGCGATGTATTGAAGAGCGGTCTTACTTATCAGAAAAAGCTGCGCAACAGTTTTGGCAATGAGGGAACGGTGAGTGTCAGTATTGACCGGTTTGAAGAGAATCATTATGCCGCCAGCTTTAAAAGTGCCCAGGGAATCAATCAATTATCTTATGATTTAGAGCCTTTAGATAATCAGCAATTTGAGGTGACGTATAAGGAAGATTTTTTCTCAGAATCAAAGAGTAAAAGTCTGAATTATTCAATCATGTCAAAATTATATAAACGTTCCAGTAAAAAGAAAATGAATCTCATGCTGGATGCGATTGAAAAAATGATACAAGAATGAGAATGGGAGCATTCTCATTTTTACTAGGAGGAACAACTATGGCAAGATTAGGAATTTCAGTTTATCCTGAACATTCATCAATGGAAGAAATCCAAGAGTATATCAGGTTGGCAGCCCGCTACGGCTTTAAACGCATTTTCAGCTGTCTGCTTAGTGTGGGGGAACGCAGCCGTGAAGAGATTATTGAAGAATATTCAAAAATGATCGCTGCTGCTCATGAACATGGTATGGAAGTTATTTTAGATGTAGCGCCGTTTGTCTTTGAACGCTTGGGTATTACTTATAAAGATTTATCGTTTTTCACAGCATTAAATGTAGATGGTATCCGTCTTGATGAGGGCTTTGATGGTTTAAAGGAAAGCTTGATGAGCTATAATAAAGAGCGGTTGAAGATAGAAATCAATGCCAGCTTTGGTAATGGTTATATTGCTAATATTATGAGTCATTATCCGAATAAGGATGGTTTAATTACATGTCACAATTTTTATCCGCAGAAGTATACCGGACTATCGCTGAAACATTTCAATCACTGCAATGAAGATATTAAAAAGCAGGGATTGAAAATTGCGGCTTTTGTTTCTTCACAGAAGCGTGATACGTTTGGCCCTTGGCCGGTAAATGAAGGCTTATGTACATTGGAAATGCATCGTGAGCTGCCGATTGATGTGCAGGTACGGCATCTGTTTGCGACGCGTCAGGTGGATGATGTAATCATTGCCAACGCTTTTGCCAGTGAAGAGGAGCTGCGTATTTGTTCAATGATTGATCCAGCCCTGCTGACCTTCAGTATCGACTTTGAAAAGGAATTAAATCCGACCGAATATAAGGTTATTTATGAACATGAGCATTTTGTCCGCGGTGATATGAGTGAATATATGGCACGTTCTACAATGCCAAGAGTTACTTATGCGGCGGAAAGTGTGCCAGCGGCTAATACCCGTGATTTAAAACGCGGTGATGTAATTGTCATTAATGATAACTATTCACGGTATAAAGGTGAACTGCAGATTATCTTAAAAGATATGCCAAATGACGGACGCCGCAATGTGGTGGGCAGAATTCCTGATAATGAGTCAATGCTGCTGGATTATATTCAGCCATGGATTCCTTTCGCATTCATGAAAAAAGATTAGAGTCTTGTTTTTTTGTGGACTATACCATATAATTATGGGAGAAAGCAAAAGGAGTGATACTTGTGGCAGCACCCATTTATCTGCAGATAAAAGATCAGATGATTGAAGAGATACAGCAGCTTAGCGCCAATGCGCCAATTCTCAGTGAACGCGATCTTGCAGTTAAATATAACGCGAGCCGCATGACCGTACGCAAGGCTGTAAATGAATTGGTTGATGAGGGTTATTTGTACCGGGATTCCAATAAAGGCACCTTTGTAGCGGATGAAAGACTGCATAAGCGCAATACTTCAGTAGACCCTTTTGCGGAAGAGCGGCCGATCAAGTATAAGATTCTATATTTTGATATCAAGGCGACCTCTTCCAAAGATGTCCAGGATCGTTTATTTATCTCATCAGAGGAATCGGTGTTAAGAATTGTTCGGGTGGCAATGTTTGAGGAACGTCCTCAATCGATTGAGGAAATCTATTTTCCACGTTTAAGCATTCCTGATGAGGATCTGGGTAATTTTAAAAAGCTGCTTGATTTTAATTCATACATTGCGCATGGCAGCCTGTCACAGACGTTTGTGCCGATCATTGTACCGCCGCAGTACGCGCATCTTCTTAAGCTTAAAATTAATACGCCGATTATTCTTGTGGAGAACGTGATTACCAGCAAGAACGGCAAGCCCTTATTATATATGAAGGTATTCAATAACCCTAATGAAAAGGTTATTGAAATGACATTATAACGATAACTTAAGACAGTCAGACATCTGGCTGTTTTTTCATTCAAGGCTGCCTTTGTGTGGTATAATTAAATAGGATTTAAAGTTGTGTCAGAAATGATTTGATGACAATTTATTCTCTGAAAGGTGGTGGTTTTATGAGTCCGGATAGTCAAAACGATGGTTATGAGCGAGTCAGGAACATGATTCCACGATTGGAAGGAGAAGATTATGGAAGAAATCAAAAAATTATTAGAAGCAAAGCAGTTTAAACAGTTGAGAAAATATCTCTCAGAGATGAATATAGCCGATATTGCGGAAATCTTGGATGAGCTTGAAGATGAGGAAATGCTGAAGCTGTTTCGCATTTTGCCTAAGGATGCGGCCGCTGATGTGTTTTCATATTTAGAGGTAGCCAGTCAGCAGTTTATTATTACATCCTTAAGTGACCGTGAAGCGGCAACGATTATCGATAATCTGATGGCTGATGATGCCACTGATTTTTTGGAGGAAATGCCGGCAAATATCGTGAAAAAGCTGCTGACCAATGCCAGTGCGGAAACGCGAAGGGATATTAATCATTTATTGCGTTATCCTGAATATTCGGCAGGCAGTATCATGACCGTTGAATATATTGATCTGAAGGAGAGTCTGACGGTCGCGCAGGCTATTGAGCGTATCCGCCGCAAGGGATTGGACAGTGAAACAATCAATATTTGTTATGTGCTGGATCATGAACGCAAGCTTTTAGGCACAGCAGCTTTGCGCTACCTCTTATTGAGCCGTCCAGATCAGACAATCGGTGATATTATGCATGAGAACGTTATTGCCATTCATACGCTGATGGATCAGGAAGAGGTTGCCGCACAATTTAAAAAGTATGACTTTACCGCGATGCCGGTAGTTGATAATGAAAATCGGATGGTTGGGATTATCACAGTCGATGATATCGTCGATATTATTGATGAAGAAACGACAGAGGATATTGAAAAGATGGCTGCCATCATGCCGTCTGATAAACCTTATATGTATACTGGCATTTTTGAAACTTATAAAAAACGTATTCCATGGCTGTTGCTGCTGATGGTGTCGGCAACCTTTACCGGTCAGGTAATCAAAAGCTTTGAAGACGCGCTCAGTGTCTGTACAGTGCTGACCTTATTTATACCGATGCTGATGGATACGGGCGGCAATGCCGGCGGACAAGCCAGTGTTACTGTAATCCGCGGATTATCGTTAGGTGAAATTGAATACAGTGATGTGTTTGGCATCATCTGGAAGGAACTGCGGGTGGCGCTCTTATGCGGCGGCACACTGGCTGCGGCTAACTTTGTCAAGCTGATGCTGATCGATCAGGTAGGCATGAGTGTTGCGCTTGTCGTATGCCTGACTTTAGTGATTACCGTAATCATGGCGAAGCTCATTGGCTGTACCTTGCCGATCTTGGCAAAAAAAGTAGGTTTTGACCCTGCCGTTATGGCCAGCCCATTCATTACGACAATCGTTGATGCATTGTCCTTGATTGTTTATTTCCAGATTGCCACCCATTTATTGGGGTTGTAGAAATTAAAACCAAGTTATGCATGCCGCATAGCTTTTTTTATGGAGCTTGTGAAAAAGATTGGTTTCATAACGTTGAATTAGTTTATGATAACACTTACATTTTGACTTTTAAGACGTGCTTTTCCACTAGGGGCTGAAAGCAAGGCGAGGCAATGAAAAAGCTTCACAAACAGCTGCGTAATTTTTTCACAAAATCCTCTTGAACATTAAGAAAAGGCTTTCATATCAGGCTTTTTGATGATTTGTAAAATTGATAACGGTTACATTAAAATAAATGTGAATTTGTTAACAAAAGTGCTTGCAAACGTCATTTTCTTGTGTTAACCTATGTGTGTGAAAGAAATCACAATAAGGTTTGGAGGAAAAAATATGGCAAACGAAAAACAAAAAGAAGTAGAAAATGTTCAAGCTGTCAGCCCGGCAGTTGCTGAAGTAAATCGTTTAGTAGATAACGGTTTGAAGGCACTCGATGAATTCATGCTGCTGGATCAAGATCAAGTTGATTATATCGTAGCGAAGGCATCAGTTGCTGCACTGGATCAGCATGGTGTGCTGGCATTGGCCGCAATCGAAGAAACCGGCCGCGGTGTGTTTGAAGATAAGGCAACAAAGAATTTATTCGCCTGTGAGCATGTTGTCAACAATATGCGTCATACCAAAACAGTAGGCATCATTTCTGAAAATGATGTTACAGGCATTACTGAAGTAGCGGAACCGGTAGGTGTTGTCTGCGGTATCGTACCGACAACCAACCCAACCTCAACAGCAATCTTCAAAAGCTTAATCTGTTTGAAGACAAGAAATCCAATCGTGTTCAGCTTCCATCCATCTGCTGTTAAATGTTCAATTCAAGCGGCTAAGGTTGTCTATGATGCAGCTGTTGCGGCGGGTGCTCCTAAGAACTGCATTCAGTGGATTGAAAAACCTTCAATGGAAGGTACAAACGCATTGATGAATCATCCAGGTATTTCTACAATCTTGGCAACTGGCGGCAATGCAATGGTTAAAGCAGCTTACTCATGCGGTAAACCAGCATTAGGTGTTGGTGCCGGCAACGTACCTGCTTATGTAGAAAAATCATGTAATATCCGTCAGGCTGCTAATGATATCGTGTTATCAAAGGCATTTGACAATGGTATGATCTGTGCTTCTGAATCGGCTGCCATAATCGATAAAGAAATCTATGATGAATTCCTGAAGGAAATGAAAACTTTCGGAGTTTACATGGCTAATAAGAAAGAAAAAGAATTGCTTGAAAAATATATCTTCGGTGTAACAGCTTATTCAGCAGATGTTGATAAAGCTAAAATGAATCCGAATCAGGTTGGTAAATCTGCAAAATGGATTGCGGAACAAGCGGGCTTCAAGGTTCCTGAAAATACCGTCATTATCTTAGCTGAATGTAAAGAAGTAGGTCCTAATGAACCGCTGACTCGTGAGAAGTTATCACCAGTATTAGCAGTGTTGAAATCAACAACTACTGAAGAAGGTATGAAGATGGCTGAACAGATGGTTGAGTTTAACGGTCTGGGACATTCAGCTGCGATTCATACATCTGATGATGCGATTGCGAAAGAATTCGGCAAACGTATGAAAGCAATCCGTATTATCTGGAATTCACCTTCTACTTTCGGCGGTATCGGTAATGTATACAACGCCTTCCTCCCATCATTAACACTTGGCTGCGGATCTTATGGACATAACTCGGTTGGCAACAACGTAAGTGCCATTAACCTGATCAATATCAAGAAACTGGGGAGACGTAAAAACAATATGCAATGGTTCAAAGTACCTTCTAAGATTTATTTCGAAAGAGATTCAATTGAGTATTTGAGACAAATGAGAGAAATGGAACGTGTCTATATTGTTACTGACCGTTCAATGGTTGATTTAGGTTATGTAAATAAGGTCACTGATCAGCTGAACCTGCGCCGTAATAAAGTTCAATATCAATTATTCTGCGATGTTGAGCCAGATCCATCAATCGCAACAGTACAGCGCGGTGTTGAAATCATGAGAGCCTTCCAGCCGGATACGATTATCGCATTAGGCGGCGGTTCATGTATGGATGCTGCTAAGGGTATGTGGCTGTTCTATGAAAATCCTGAAGTTAACTTCGATGATCTGAAACAAAAATTCATCGATATCCGTAAACGCGCCTTCCGTTATCCGGAATTAGGCAAGAAATCAAAACTGGTTTGTATCCCAACAACCTCTGGTACAGGTTCAGAAGTAACACCATTTGCGGTTATCTCTGATAAGATTGCCAACAAGAAATATCCGCTGGCTGATTACTCACTGACACCAACAATCGCGATTGTTGACCCAGCTCTGACAATGAATCTGCCGCGTTCAATAACGGCTGATACCGGTATGGACGTATTAACTCATGCTACTGAGGCTTATGTTTCTACATTGGCTAATGATTATACGGATGGTTTATGCTTACAGGCAATTAAGATCGTGTTCAAATATCTGCTGCGCGCAGTAAATAATGGGGCTAATGATCCAGAAGCACGTGAAAAGATGCATAATGCTTCTTGTATCGCAGGTATGGCATTTGCCAACGCGTTCCTGGGTGTTAACCACTCCATCGCTCATAAGATCGGTGCTGAATTCCATGTTCCGCATGGCCGTGCCAATGCGATTCTGCTGCCGCATGTAATCCGCTACAATGGTACAAAACCGCAGAAAAACAGCTTATGGCCGAAGTATAATTACTATCGTGCTGATGAAAGATATGCAGAAATCGCTCAAATGCTCGGTCTGCCTGCATCCACTGTTGAAGAGGGTGTCGCATCTTACGCGAAAGCTTGCGCTGATTTAGGTAAAGCATGCGGTATCAAGATGAATTTTGCTGACCAGGGTATTGATGAAAAAGATTGGAAAGACAGAGAAAGAAGAATTGCTCTGCTTGCTTATGAAGATCAGTGCTCACCGGCAAATCCACGTCTGCCAATGATCGAGGATATGATTGATATTCTTGAAAAAGCATATAAAGGCAACTAATTAAGTAAAAGATGATTAAACACAGGATGCTTCTTCCTGTGTTTTTCTTTATCTTAAATGGCGTATTCATTTATTTTAGTATTGATTAAAGATTTGTTATAATAAGGTAAATGGAGGATCAGCTATGAAACGATATACGGTAGGACAGATGGCTAAGGCAATGGGTGTTTCACCGCAGACACTGCGTCACTATGAGGAGATGGGATTGGTAGAAGCGCAGCGGAATGAACAGAATCAGTATCGTGAATTTTCTATGCGTGATAATAAAATATTAATGCAGACGGCATTATACCGCTCAATGGGCTTTTCTTTAAAAGAGATTCGCTCTTTGTTTAAGGAATATCAAGATGAAGCGGTACAGGCAGCTTTTGATCGGCGCATCGATGAGGTTGATCAGCAGATTGCTCAGCTCCAGCTGTTAAAGGTTGAACTAAAGGAGTATGCGGATTCGATAGAGACGGCGCTGAAACACTCAGGGGAATGCTGGATTGATGAGCAGGATAAGGAATTTTATGGAGTCTTGAAAAAGGGCAGCGGTCTGGGGCTTGAGTCAGAGGATGGCGATGAATTGCTTGAATTTCAGAAAAAGGCGCCGCATATCCGTCAGGGCTTTAAGATATCATTAAAGCGTGTTCTTGAACCCACTCATGCTTTTGATTTTCAATATGGCGTTTTTCTCAAAAAGGAATGGGCAGAAACGCATTGTCCAATTCATGAAATCGAAAATCACAAGATCACACTGAAAGCACCGCTGGCCCATCAGATATTGGAGACATCAACCTTTTCATCAACAGTGTTTCAGCCTTTGCTGGCCTATGCTGATGAACATGGATATGAGGCAGCCGGTGATTTTTATGGCATTGCTCTGTATATGAACTATGTTGAAGAAGATAAGAATTATTTTGAATTTTTCTTGCCGCTGAAAAAGAAGTAAATGCTAATACATTAACAATCACTCTTGACCTTAAAACAGTTGTAAGGTTTATCCTTAAATGGTAACAGGAGGGTTAAGGATGAAAAAAGTTTTATGTCTGCTCATGTCGGCAATGATGGCATTGTCACTGAGCGCGTGTACAAAGGAAAATGCCGAGGGTATTTATACACCGGGAACTTATACCGGCGAAGCACAGGGGTTTGGCGGAACGGTAAGTGTTACGGTTACAACAGATGCTGATAGTATTACCGAGGTAACTATTGAAGGCAGTGATGAAACACCAAACATCGGCGGTGCTGCTTTGGAAACTCTGATTGAACAAATCAAGACAGAACAAAATAGTGAGATTGATGGTGTGTCTGGCGCAACGATGACTAGTAATGCGGTTAAGGCGGCTTTAAAACAAGCCTTGGATCAGGCAATGGGTGTTGTCAGTGAACAAACAGCGTTGAATGATGGTACATATTCAGTGAAGAGTACGGGTTACAGCTGGACTGGCATGATCAGTGCTGATGTGACAATCAAGGATAATAAGATCAGTGCGATTACGATTACTGAGGAGCATGAATCAGAGACTGGTGAAATTGCCCAGACTGCTTTTGATCTTATGATTGATCGTCTGATTGAAAATCAAAGTCTGGCAACTGATACAATCAGCGGTGCTACAACGACATCCAATGCGATCCGTGATTTAGTATCCCAGGCAATCGTGTTAGCCGGCGGTGATCCTGCCCAATGGCAGAAGGCTGTGGAAAAGAAAAGTGATACAGTTAAGCTGGAAGGCTATGACGTTATTGTTGTCGGTCTTGGCGGTTCCGGTATTTTATCTTATTGTGCGGCTGCAGATACGGGTGCGAATGTATTCGGTATTGAAAAAGCAGCAAAACTGGGCGGTCAGTCAGCAACCACTACCGGGCCGATGGTTATTAATTCAAAATCAGCGGTTTATGAGGATGTAACTTTCGCTAATCCAGACGATGTTTATAACACATGGATCGACTATGTTGAAAGTGACGTGAAAGCGGATATTATTCATGAAGCTGTTTATAACAGCGGTACTTACCTTGATTATTATATGGAGAACTTTGGCTTTGAATTTGCCGGTATGATTATGAGCTTTGCGAAACCGGAGTGGTCACAGTTCTGGACGCGTTATGTTGGTGAGGACGGCAAGGCCAATATCTTCGGTCCGCAAAAGACCAATCAATTTGACCGGGCCATGGAAAAAGCCGCGGCATTGAATGATAAAAATGGTTATCAGCTTGAAACAACGGCAGAAGAATTGCTTTATGATGGTGATAAGATTGTCGGTGTAAAAGCTGTTGGTTATGACGGTACGACTTATGAAATCTATGGTGATTCTGTAATTCTGGCAACCGGCGGTTATATCGGTGATGCAAAGATGGTTGAGGAAAACTGGGGCACGATGCCTAATACGGTTGCGGCTACGATCAATGACGGTGCTGGTATTAAGATGGGGCAGGCTGCCGGCGGTACGACTTACATGATGGCAGTAGCACCGATGATTCATATTCTTCAAGTGCCGAATATGATTAAGAATGATGATTTAAGTGCTGATCAGAAGGCTGTATTATCTGCTTTAGCTTTAGTGAAAGGTGAAAAAGCCGTAACCATTCATGGTGAGGACTTAGATCCAACCTTAACGGAAGCGATGATTCCGGGCTATAAATATTATAATGTTTATACTGAAGATCAGATCAATGAGTTTAAAACTGTAGGCTTCAGCGAAAACTTTGCAAGTGCTACATCGATGTTTATGGGACAGGGCGGCAGCTTTACCGTAGGTACGCCGATTGCTGATCTGGATACAATACTTGAAGTTGGCATGCAGTACAACAATGTGCTGAAGGCATCATCAATCAGTGATTTAGCGGCGCAGATCGGTTGTGATGAAGCCGTTTTATCAGCGACCTTAGGCGGTAATGAAACAACATATTATGCCGTAATTTGTTCCGGCTATACCTATGGTACGGTTGGCGGACTTGATGTGGATGTCAACATGAATGTTCTTCGTGCTGACGGTACACCGATTGAAAATCTGTTTGCGGTAGGTACAGATTCAATGGGTGTTGAAAATATTGAAGGTAAACCATATACACCTTGGGGCGGTCAGGCTCAGTCTTGGACCTTCGTTTCTGGTTATCTTGGCGGTCACGCGGCTGCGGAATACGGTTTAACTAAATAACTCAATAATTAACAAATGCTGCAAGTGTTCAGTGAATCTGGATGCCTGCGGCTTTTTGTTATATTCAGATTGAGGCTGTCATGGTTAGCTGAAAATGATTGTTAATATGAATTATGTATTATATAATTTGATACATATTAGAGCAAGAATGGGATAAAAACATAAAAAATGACAATTTTAATAGCAATGCACCCTATAGTTGCGTAATAGTTGGTAGATATTTATAAAATTACGGTTTAAAATGTGAACAATGAAAGAGGTATACAAAAATGGAAGATGAGAAGTTAGGATTACAGCTTCAAGATTTACGAATAAAAAAGAATATGACACAAGAAATGGTAGCTGAATATATGAATATAAGTCGTCAAACGATTTCTAAGTGGGAAGCGAATAAGAGTAAACCAAGTACGAAGAATCTAATTAGACTTGCTGAATTTTTTGAAGTACCGTTGAGTAGATTAACAGGTACTGTTGATCATGAAAAAGAAATTAATATATCGAAATTCAATAGGAGCTTTATGATGCTAACGACTACTATTTACAGCGGATCTTGTATTCTGTATTCGTTGGGCAAAGGAGATGCCTTACTGCAAGGGATTTGTCTATTTATTATTTTTGTAATGGGTATCTTAATGTCATTTGGCATATGGAAGTTAAAACCAGAAATAAGAAAAAAGATTGCTTTTGAACAGTTGATATTTTGTATCATGTGTTGGCTTTTGAATAGTATATTACCACTGTATATTGGCAATATAATAACTATGTTAGTAGCACTTGCAATATCAGCTTTTTGGGTAAAAAGAGTGGTTTTGAAATTACAGATGACCAATTAATTTTGATTCAGCTTGATGAGTTATTTGAATAACAGAAGATTATTTAAATAATCAGTAGCAATAGAAAAATAAGCTTTGATATCAGGAATTCATGATCCTGATATCAAGGCTTTTTTGCGTAAATGAATGTATAAATTAGTTTTGAACACATTAATAAAACTTTTTGTTAACTTTTCCTTGCCAAGCTTTAATTTATAATAAAAGTATCAAAAAAGGATGGTAGCAAATGGAACCTTATAAAATGCTGAATGAAAAAGCGGCACAGATCAGAAGATTAGCATTGGAATCAATTTATCTGGCGCAAAGCGGTCATCCGGGCGGTTCACTTTCAATCGCGGAACTGCTTTCGGTACTCTATTTTGATGTGATGGCAATCGATCCTTTAAAACCGGATTGGGCTGAGCGTGATCGTTTTGTCTTATCGAAAGGGCATTGTGCCCCCGCTTATTATGCGGCTTTAGCCCTTCGCGGTTATTTTGAGGTAGAAGCGCTGAAGCAGCTGCGCAAAGGCAGGGATACACTTCAGGGGCATCCGTCAATGACTAAGACCCGCGGCGTCGATGCTACAACTGGTTCACTGGGACAGGGCTTATCGATCGCAAACGGAATGGCTCTTTATGCAAAACGCAGTCATATGAAGCAGCGAATCTATTGCTTATGCGGTGACGGTGAGATTCAGGAAGGTCAAATTTGGGAAGCGGCCATGACCAGCGCGCATTATAAGCTGAATAATCTGGTGTTGTTTGTGGATGCGAATGGTTTGCAGATTGACGGTTTAGTGAGTGAAGTGATGAATGACGCGCCGATTGCGGAAAAGTTTAAGGCTTTTAATTGGCAGATCTATGAGATTAACGGCCATGATGTAAAGGTCATAAGCTCCTTGCTTAAAGATTTAAAAGAAGAACAGACAAAGCCTGTCTGCATCGTATTAAATACCGTTAAGGGTAAGGGTGTGTCCTTTATGGAAAATCAAGCTGCTTGGCATGGCGGCGCGCCGAATCGTGAACAGTATGAACAAGCATGCAAAGAACTTACGGTTGGAGGTACTTATGAATAAATGCGCGAATCGTATAACCTATGGGAAGACATTGGTACAACTGGCGGCAGATAATGAGTTCTATGTGATGGATGCCGATTTATCAAAGGCAACCGGTACTAAGGCATTCGCGAATGCTTATCCTCAGCGTTTTATCAATATGGGAATTGCGGAACAGGATCTGATGGCAACGGCTGCCGGCATCGCAAGCTGCGGTGTACCGGTATTCGCGTCAACCTTCGCCATGTTTGGCGCTGGCCGAGCCTATGAACAGATTCGCAACAGCATTGCTTATCCGCGTGCCAATGTGAAAATTGTCTGTTCTCATGCTGGTGTGCTGATCGGCGAGGATGGTGCTTCCCATCAGTGCATTGAAGATCTTTCACTGATGCGTACACTTCCCGGCATGACGGTTCTCGCGCCATGCGACAGTGCCGAAACAGCTAAGGCATTAGCCGCCGCATTGAAATTGAACGGCCCTTGTTACATACGCTTCGGCCGTCAGGAAGTAGATCAAATCTATGATGATACTTTAGATTATCAAATTGGCAAATCTTTCCTGCTGAGAAAAGGCGGCGATGTCAGTATCATTGCTTGTGGAGAGCTTGTCCAAAACGCCCTGCAGGCTGCGTCATTATTAAGTGAAAAAGGCATTGAAGCCGCGGTTATCGACATGCATACCATTAAACCGCTGGATGAAGCACAGATCAATGAATGCATTGATCAGGGCAGTCTGCTTGTCGGCGTAGAAGATCACAGTGTTATCGGCGGCTTATCGAGTGCGATTGCGGAAGTCATTGCCCAGCGCGGTAAAGGCCGTCTGTTACGAATTGGCATTCAGGATGAATTTGGCTGTTCAGGCAATGCTGACTATCTTGCCAAGCTTTATCGCTTAACCCCCGAAGCGATTGCGGAAACGATTCAAAAGGAGCTGAAAGTATGAAACATATCATTGTCAATCTGAAACGTTTTGATATTCCTAAAGCCTATCATGGTGTTTCAGAGTGTGAACCGTCAGCCTATATTGATACGATTCTTTTACCATTAGTTGAACCATTAAAAAAATATCCAGATCTGTCTTTTACCATTTATCCCCCGGAAGCTTATTTGATCCGTGGCTGTGAATTAGTTAAAGAGAGTCCTAACATCCGTATCGGCTGTCAAGCCAATCATTATGAGGATGTCAGCAAGGAGGGGAATTTCGGTGCTTTTACCAGTTTAAGACCCGCCAGCGCGATGAAGGCAATCGGTGCGCAAAGCAGCCTGATCGGCCATTTTGAGGAACGCAGGCATCTGAATACTTTATATCAGCTGGCCGGTGTGAATGATCCAATCATCGTAAATCAAGTGTTAAATAAAGAAATTCAGATGGCTCAAAAACAGGGCATGGATGTCTGTTACTGCATCGGTGAAGCGGCAGAGCAGCTTGCGCAGTGGGATGAAGTATTGCTTCAGCAGCTGTCGATCGGCTTGGCAGACGTTGACCATCAGCACGTCATAATCGGTTATGAACCGCTGTGGAGTATCGGCCCAGGCAAACAGCCGGCGGATCAGGCTTATATCGAAAAGGTAATCCGGCTTGTCAAAACCTTTGATCCTGAATTAAGGGTTATCTATGGCGGCGGTGTAAAATTGGCCAACGCAGCGATGCTTGCCGGTATTGAAAGCATGGACGGCGGTTTGATAGGCCTGACTAATTTTCAAGATCACCTCGGTTTTCATCCTGATGAATTTCTGGCCATCATCGAACGTTATCATCAGCATTTGAAGCAATAATTATTGCAGGGAGGCATTATTATGAAGCTTGATTTTGAATATGGACAGGGCAGTGTGAGCGCTGAGCTTCCAGAGGATACTGAGGTTTTTATTCCAGGTATTACAGTTAAAGATCCCGCTTGTATACCCGAGGATCAGATTGCTGAGGAGACATTAAAAAGTATCCGCAATCCTATCGGCATGGAGCCATTATCTAAACTGGCTCATAAGGGAAGCAAGTGTGTGATCGTGTTTCCTGACCGCGTAAAAGGCGGTGAACAGCCAACCGCGCACCGCAAGGTAAGCATCCGGCTGATTCTTGACGAACTATATGCCGCCGGTGTTGAGAAAAAAGATATCCTGCTGATTTGTTCCAACGGTCTGCACCGTAAGAATACAGAACAGGAAATCCGCGGTGTTTTAGGCGATGCATTATATAATGAATTTAATCCAACAAATCAGATCATGAATCATGATTCTGAAGATGATGAACATCTGATCGATCTGGGCTTTGATGAAGCCGGTGATCATGTAATCATGAACAAATATGTTTTTGAAGCGGATGTAGCGATTCTGATCGGTCATGTCCAAGCCAATCCTTACGGCGGATATTCCGGCGGCTACAAGCATTGTGCGACAGGCATTACTCATTGGCGCTGCATCGCTGCCCATCATGTACCTAAGGTTATGCACCGTGATGACTTTACACCAGTCAGCTCTCACAGCCTGATGCGCCAGAAATTTAATCAGATTGGTATGTATATGGAAGCAAAGATGGGCAAGAAGTTCTTCTGCTGCGATGCTGTGCTGGATACACTCAGCCGTCAAATAGCAATCTTCAGCGGCTATGCAAAGGAAATGATGCCGCTTAGCTGGCAAATAGCGGATCAGCGCACTTATGTGCCGTTCGCGGAAAAGAAGTATGATGTGCTGATCTTTGGCGCTCCGCAGTTCTTCCATTACGGCGATGGCATGGGAACAAATCCAATCATGCTGATGCAGGCGATATCAGCGCAGGTAATTCGTTTAAAACGGGTGATGTCAGATCATTGTGTGATTATCTGCGCAGCGCTATGCAACGGCTATTTCCATGATGAATTGTGGCCGTATACCCGTAAGATGTATGAAATGTTTCAAAAAGACGGCATGAATACGCTGGTCGATATGAATCGATACAGTGAATATTTCGCGACAAATGAAGAATGGATCAGACAATATCGTTATTGCAACGCGTTCCATCCCTTCCATGGCTTTTCAATGATCTCATGCGCACATATCGCGGAAATGAATACTTCCGCAATCTACATCTGCGGCGCCCAGGAACCTGGTTATGCAAGAGGCATGGGAATGAAGACCCGGGCAACGATTGAGGAAGCACTGGCTGACGCAAAGAAAAAATATGTCGGTGAGCATCCGCATATTCTGGCACTGCCTTTAACGTTTAAGAAATGTGCTGTCCATTTAATGATGAAAGATGAGGTGTATACAGGATGATTTATCAAGCGCTGACCCAAATGCCGCTGCTGTTTCAGGATAACCGCATCACGCGCTTTTATATCGGCGGTAAGCTGATGCATGAATGGCGTAAAATGCCGCCCTGTGAGGATTCACATCAGTGTGAGGAGCTATTGGTTACCTCCATTGGTGCAATCAGCAAGGGGCAGCCGAAAGGCTATGCCATCAGCAAAACGATAGATCAGCAGGGCGGTATTTTGCTGAGTGATTTAATTAAGGCTTATCCCAATGAAATCTTAGGCGAACGTTTTCAGAAGTACAACCCTGATCAGCTGACGATGCTGGCAAGAGTCGGTGATACAACGGTGCGTTTAGTGATGCAGTGTCATCCTAACCGTGAAGATGCAAAACGTTATTTTCATATGCCGATGGGCAAGACTGAGGCGTGGTACATAGCGGGAACACGCGAGGTTGAAGGTAAAGAAACCTGTGTCTATGCCGGCTTTAAACCGCATGTGACAAAAGCGCTCTGGCGCCAGCTTTATGAAAAACAGGATATTGACGCGATGGTTGACTGTCTGCATCAGATTCCTGTCAAGCAGGGACAGATGATTTTAATCCCAGCCGGTATGCCACATTGTGTCGGGCCGGGCTGTCTGTTTCTTGAATATCATGAATGCAATGATGTGACGATCCGTGTCGAACGCAGCATCAACGGCATGACTATCAGCGACGAGGAAATGTTCTACGGTCTTGGCGCGGATGCCTGCTTCGATATGTTTGATTATACAACCTATGATGATACCCAAATTCTTGAACGCTCACTGATGAAGGAGCGCTGTCTTGAACAAAATGAGCAGTACACGCTGAGCGCTCTGATCGAACCAGAACAGAACGATTCATTCAGCGTACAGCTGGTGACTATCACCGGCGAATATCCAATGCCTGAGTTTGACGGACACCGGGTGCTGTGTGCGGTTGAAGGCGATGTGAAGCTATGCTGGTCAGATCATTCGATACCCCTGATCCAAGGTCACGCCGCTTTAATTCCGGCAGCCTGCAAAGGTGTACGCGTAGTTGGTGAAGGCAAGCTCACCATTGGCATTCCAACCATTAACGAGGAGGTAGGAAAATGAAAATTGTAGCCGTAGCCGCATGTACGACCGGCATCGCTCACACTTACATCGCGAAAGAAAAGCTGATTAAAAGTGCTGAGCTGCGCGGTCACACGATTTCCTGTGAGACACAGGGAAGTATTGGCATTGAGGATGAACTTGATCCTAAGGATATTCAAGATGCCGATGTAGTCATTTTGGCAATTGATGTTGCCATTGATAAGATGGATCGCTTTACGGGGAAAAAAGTGATTAAGGTTGATACTTCAACCGTTGTTAAGAATCCGATTGGTTTAATTCAGAAGGTTGAGAAAGTAATCCAAAAATAAGGAGATGGAAACATATGAATGACATTATCAACATTAAGGAATTGAAACAGCATATTCTCACAGGTATTTCCTATTTTATTCCATTAGTTGTCGGTGCTGGTCTTACAATGGCGATCGGCCGTGCGATGGCCGGTTCATCAGTCGCCAATCTCGGTGACAGCGGTATTGGCTATTGGCTCTATCAAACTGGTTCCTTAGGTATGCAGCTGATGGTACCGATGCTTTGCGCCTACATTGCTTTTTCCATGGGCAGCAAGCCGGCACTGGCGCCTGGCTTTATCATCGGCTGGGTTGCTCAGAATATCAATACTGGTTTTATCGGCGGTATGGTCGGCGGTATCTTAGTGGGTATCGTTGTAAATCTATGCAAGAAATATATTCATCTGCCAAAGGTAATTGAATCCTTAAAAGGCATGCTGGTCATCCCGTTTCTCGCAACCGCAATATCCGGCTTATTGATGTACGCGGTCATTCAGGGACCGATCATTTGGCTCATGGCACAGCTGACAGGCTTCCTGCAGTCATTATCTTCAGGCTCTAAATTTATTTACGGCGGCGTACTCGGCGCGATGGCTACCTTTGACTTTGGCGGGCCAGTCAACAAGACGGCGACAGCCTTTGTGAATGCCTTATATGCCGAGGGAATCAGAGATGCTAAAACAGTACAAATCATCGCCTCAATGATACAGCCATTCGGCATCGCAATTGCCTGTCTGCTGGCAAGAAATAAATTCACCCGCGCTGAAAAGGAAACATTAAAGGCAGCTGTACCGATGGGCTGCTTCATGATCTCTGAGGGTGTTATTCCGATCGCTGCCCGCGACTTAGCCAGAGTTGTATTTGCCTGTGTCTGCGGTTCATTTGTAGCTGGCGGTTTATCCATGGTATGGGGTAATTCCTCAGAACTGTTAAACGGCGGATTTATTGCCTTCCCATTCTTTACATCACCGATGCAGGGCTTGATCTGTCTGGCCATCGGCTCGGCTGTGACGGGTATCGTATTGGCACTCATTAAGAAAAAGGTGACTGATGAGGATGAAAAACAAGAGGTTGAATTGGGTAAAGAATTATCCGATGAAGATCTCGACAACATTGAAATTGAAATCATGTAAGAAGAAAGCAGGTACCCAATTATGTTGCTTAATTTAAAAGAGATACTAAGTGTCGCTAAAGAGAATCATTTTGCCATCGGTGCTTTTAACACCTCGGATCTGGCACTCGTAAGAGCCGTGGTGGAACAGGCTGAAGCATCCAATACACCAGCCATTCTCCAATTTGCCCCAGGTGAATTCAAGTATGCCACCCCTTACTTTTTCCGTTATGTCACAGAGCGCTTAAAAGCGAGTAAGGTTCCTTTTGCCTTACATTTGGATCATGGAAAATCGATTGAGGAATGTGCCGCCGCGATCCAAGCGGGCTTTACCTCGGTGATGTTTGACGGATCTTTGCTGCCCTTGGCTGAAAATATCAATCAAACCCGTCAAATCGTTGAATTTGCCCATCGTTTTAATGTTTCCGTGGAAGCTGAAATCGGTACGATTGGCTCGATGAGTAATTCCGATGAGGGCGGTGTTGAAAACATCACTTACACTAAAGCGGAAGAGGTTGTAGATTTTGTGGAAGCAACCGGCTGTGACGCGCTGGCCATCGCTATCGGTACAGCTCACGGCATCTATCCAAAGGGTTTCCGTCCTAAGCTTCAGTTAGAATTATTAACGGAAATCAACAAGGCAGCAACCGTACCGCTGGTGCTGCATGGCGGCAGTGATAATCCTGATGATGAAATTGCCAAGGCTTGTCAGATCGGCATCCAAAAGGTAAACATTTCCAGTGACATCAAGCAGGTATTCTTTAAAAAAGTGAATGAGATTTATACTGAAACCGGCAATTTCATGCCGCCGCAGGTTTTTAATCCATCTATTTTAGAAGTACGCAAGACGGTTCAGGAAAAAATGGAACTGTTTGGCAGCAGCGGCAAGGCCACTTATTATTAAACACAGAGAGGCAAGGCTTAATGCCTTGCCTGATTAGGAGTTGAACAATGAAGTCAGTGAAACAAAACGCTTTAATGCACAATCTTTTACTGCTGCTTTGTGAAAATGAAACCATTTCCGTATCCAGAATCGCTGCGATTTTGGATACCAGTGAAAGCACGATCCGCAGAAAGATTGATATACTCAATGATGCACTGAAGGAAACGGGATATGGCTATATTGATAAATCCCCGCGCAGGGGCCTGCATCTGGTGGTGGAAGACAGAGCGGCAATCAATAAACTTTTCGCTAATTATGAATTAAAGAACATCATGACCGGTGAACGGCAGATTTATAAATATCTGATACTGATCCTATCTGGGAAAAACAACAAAATCACCTTGAATGAACTAAGCGAGCGGGTTTATGATTCCATCCCTGTGGTCAGAAAAAATCTGACGGTCTGTGAGGAATGGCTGAGCTTATTTGAACTTCATTTGTCAATCAAGAAAAATGTTGGCATAACCTTAAAGGGCAGTGAAGAAAGCATACGACTGGCAATAAAACATATAGTTATCAATAATGATTTATATAGTATTGATGAAAGTATCCGTATCTTTGCCCAGGGTATAGATTTAGAATTGCTTAAGCAATGTATCTTTGCCATTGAAAGTGAATGGAATTTTAAATTTACTGAGGAATCTTTTCACTCCATGCTTGTCTATGCGGCATTGGCAATCAGCCGCTTTTCGCACACGGTACTGACTATTTCCGATACTGAGCGTAAGACGGTATTAAAGTACAACGAATACAGCTGGTCAAAAAGTCTGTTTAAGATGATTGAGGAAAAGTTCAGCGTAGAGATTGGTGAGGATGAGATCATCTTTTTCGCGGTTCAGCTGTTATGTTCTTATTTGATTCACAGTGAAAATTTCGAGGAGAACAATGCTTACAAATATGATGAAAAGCTGAAAACGTTTATAACCCGTATTATATCTGTTGTCAGCGATGTGATAAATGTTGATTTGACACAGGATAAAGAGCTATACTACGGGCTTTTAAATCATATTCGGCCGGCTATTTTCAGAATGCGTTTTGAAAAGCACAGTACACAGACTTTAACAAATTTTATCAAAGAGGAATATAAGCAGACGTACAGAGTTTCATGGGCTTTGTCGATCTTGTTTGAGGAATATTATGGAATCAATATATCCTCTACGGAACTAAGCTACATTACGCTGTATATTCAATCTTCATTAGACCGTATGTCACAGCCGATAAAAATGGCACTGGTTACTGAGCTTGGCATGGGATTGAATCAGCTGTTCTGTAATAAAATTAAGATTTCAGTGCCTAAGGTTGAGAAAATCGCAATTATTTCACTGCATGATTTTAATGTGAAAATGCTGGATCAGTATGATTTGATTGTTACGACCTCCAGTTTAAAAATCAGCAGTGATAAGGTTATTCAGCTCAGCTCCCTGCTGAGTGATAATGGAATTGGCTTGATTAAGCAAAAGATTGAAATGCTGAAAAGCCGACAGTTAGAGACGAAGAAGAAATTTGATGTATCATGCCATACATTATTTGATCCAAAGCTTATTTTTACCCATCTTAAGGTGAAGGATAAGGAAGCGCTGCTGAGTCTGCTTTCCAAGCATTTAGTCAGTCTTGGTTATGTCAGCAGTAAATATCATGCGTCAATCTTAAAACGGGAGAAAACTGTATCAACCTATATCGGCAACAGTGTGGCTATTCCGCATGGTAATTCAGGCTTAGTTAATGAATCAAAGGTAGCGATTGCGATTTTGGATGAGGCTATTCAATGGGATACAGAGAATGAAGTTGATACAGTATTTTTATTGGTATTTCGAATCAGCAGTCATGAGGATTCAAAACGAGTTCAATTATTTTATAAAGGCTTTTTAGAATTAATAGAAACAGATGAGAAACTGAAATATCTGCGCAGCCTGCCTGAGGATGAGCTGTACAAATATTTGGTTCAATAAAAGGTGCAGAGGTGGATTATGGAATTAAAAGATGTTTTAGATAAGCGGATTATCCGCATTGGTCTTGAGGGCAGGGATAAGGATGATGTCCTGAATAAGATGTCAAAGCTGCTGTTTGACAGTGGTTATATTGATGATGTTGAAGCGTTTGTAAAGGATATCTACCTGCGTGAAGCTCAGGGGGTGACGGGAATCGGTAATGGTATCGCGATTCCGCATGGCAAAAGTGCAAGTGCAAAGCAGCCGGGTATTGCCATTGCTACACTAAGTCATCCAATTGAATGGGAGACGCTGGATGAAAAGGATGTTGATACAGTTTTCCTGTTTTGTGTGAGCAGTGATAAAAATTTTGAACGTAATCATATGCTGCTTTTATCTAAGGTAGCAGCAAAGCTTGCCGATGATGAACTGCTTGCAAAGATCCGCAGGGTAGACAGCAGTGAGGAAATGGTGGCCTATCTGTGCGGAGAAAAAATATGAGCGCTTTGATTCATGATGGAGTGTCAAGGCTGGCTGAATTAGACAACGGAATTTTAAAGCTGCAGCTGGCGCTTGACCGCGGCAATATTTTTAAATCATTGATGTTTAAGGGACAGGAATTAATATTGATCAAGCCTGAGAATTATGCTTCGGACGAGCGGCCGACCTGCGGCTGTCCAATCCTGTTTCCTTATTCAGGGAATAATCAAGAGGGCTTGCTGCATCTAGGTGATGAATGCTATCAAAGCGGCATTCATGGTATCGCTCATTCATTAGTCTGGGAAATATGTGCGTTTGCTGATTCATCGATCACGCTGAGTACACATGCTACTCAAAAGACAAAGGAAACCTACCCTTTCGACTTTTGTCTTCAATCGAAGCTCTCTTTAGATGAGAATCGGCTGCGATATGAGCTGACTGCCAGAAATGAATCAGAGCGTGTCATGCCGTGTGATTTGGGTCTGCATCCTTTCTTTTTGAATCCTAATTTAAATGGGACCATTTTTTCTGGTAAATTTATGGATGGCAGAATGCTGACCAATGAGGATCTTGATTTTGATCAGGTTTGTAAAAGCGGCTATCTGTGCGGGCAGCTGCGTGAATTGAGCTGTATCCTGCCTAATGGCCTGCGACTGACTTTTAATAGCCTTGAAGGCTTTGTGAATACCTTGATTTGGAGCGGTGATCCTCATCGTTTTATGGTTATCGAGCCATTGAGCGGTACGGTTAACGCCATTAATGAACATCGGAATCGATTCAATGTACAGCCTGGTGAAACATGCAAAGCTGTGCTTGAAATCAAGATAAGTGATAGGCAGGATACATAAATGCTGTCATTGATTGTGAAAATCAAACAGAAGTATGGTAAACTAAAAGCAAATGAGGTGATGACATGGGTGTACTGGCTATTGGTGTTGCCTGTATCGATACAACCATTGAAATTGATCAGCCCTTAATGGAGAATCGTAAATACAGCTGCACAGGCACTACCTTATCCGGCGGCGGCCCGGCTTTTAATGCGGCCTGTTTATGCGCGCTTTGGCAGGCTGACGCTTATTTGCTCAGCCGGATTGGAACTGATGAAAATGGCAGACATATTGAAGCAATTGCAAAACAATCCAAATTGAAACTGCTGGGCTGTGTAGATGAACGCTTTAGTACCGCGCATTCCTATATTGTCAGCTGTAATGTTAATGGAAGCCGTACAGTATTAAATTATCCGTGCCATCAAACCTTGAATGATTTCACCTTTCAGCCGCTGCCCATTAAAGTGATTTTATCCGATGGTCACTTGCCGGCGCTGACTTTGAAAGCGCAGAAATATTATGCTGACGCACAGCTGATTGTAGATGCTGATATCTGTAATGAAAATACCATTCAGGCTGCGAAAGCGGCTGACTTTATTATCTGCAGTGAGGAGTTCGCGTCAGATTATTTAGGCGAAGCTTTAGCGCTGCATGATAGGACTACATTGAATCAGCAGTTTGAAACGATCCGTGAGCTGAATCATCGGCAGTTAATTATAACGATTGGTGATCGGGGGGCAATTTATAAAATAGGTGATCAGCCGGAAATTTTCCCTGCCTATCCAGTTAAGGCCGTTGATTCCTGCGGAGCAGGCGATATTTTTCACGGAGCCTTCGCATGGTGTGTGGATCAGCAAGCTTCAATGCTTGATGCACTGAAAATTGCCAGTCTTACCGCCAGTATATCAGTAACTCGCAAAGGCTCACAAACTTCCATTCCTTCATACGATGAAGTGATGGCAAAGTTCAGACAATCATAAAATAAAAAGCTTTCCAATAGCGAAAGCTTTAGTACGCTGTGTCATTATTGATGCAGCGTTTTATTATGTTCAGTTATTTCTTTTTCTTAGGTTTAGGCAGCGGCAGCTCAGGATAAGAGGCTTCGATAATATCTCTTAACAGTTCTTTATTTTCAATATCGGCAACAAACATTTTCTTGGCGCCGGCATAGGGAAAATCTTCAACCACCGGATCAAGCAAAGCTTTGCCTGCCTTTGTTTCTTTGATAAACAGCTGACCATCACAGATCAGCCCGATAACTTTATCCCGATAATAAATGACATATTCACCCATCATCCCCCGGGTGCGCAGCTCCTCTAAAAGACTTAACTGATCAAGGATATAGGCTAGCATATCTTCACTTGTTGACATTATGATTTCCTCATTTCTTGGTGATGCTTCTATTATACTTTAGTTCATCATTTAGTGGTATACTAAAAACAAAGGTGGTGCTTATGGAAAAATCAGAAAAGAAAAGCATGAAGCGGAGTATTAAAGAATTGGAAAGCCGTTTTGCGATGCTTCAGCAGCAATTAAAAACCGCAAAGGTACCGGTAATTATAACATTTGATGGCTGGGGTGCCAGCGGCAAGGGTACATTGATTGGGAAAATGATCTTAAACCTTGATCCGCGCGGTTTTGAAGTATGTGCGATGGATGAAGCGGAAGCGGCTGAAAAGCGTTATCCATTCTTATATCGTTATTGGCTGAAACTGCCGGCAAAGGGTGAAATTACGATTTTTGACCGCAGCTGGAATCAGGAAATCTCGGTTTTCCGCGTAGACTGTGAAAAGAAGCATAAGTGCTTTAAGGAACAGCTGGAAAGTGTTCTGCGCTTTGAGCGTCAGCTTTGTGATGATGGTGCTGTGCTCTTGAAATTCTTCTTGAATATCTCAAAGAAGGAGCAGGCCAAACGATTTGAAAAACTGCTTGCCGATAAGACGACCGCTTGGCGGGTAACGGATTTGGATATTTACCGCAATGAGCATTATGATGAATATGCGAAGGCTTTTGATGAGATGATTGAGAAAACAGAAACTGACCATGCACCATGGCATTTGATTGATGCTTGTGATAAGGATGAAGCCTATTATAAGATTCTGGAATGCTGTGTAGAGACTATTGAGGAGAAAATGAAGGAAAATCTTCAGCATGACGGCATTCGGGCTGATCAGATGAAAATGCCGCTGCTGAGTATGCCGTTGCTGCAGGATGTTGATTTATCTTTAACGATCGATGATGAGACTTATAAAGAAGAATTAAAAAAAGCCCAGAAAAAACTGCGCGTGTTGTCGAATGAATTATATCTAAAAAAGATTCCGCTGATATTATGCTATGAGGGATGGGATGCGGCAGGTAAGGGCGGCAATATTAAACGGTTAGCTGCCTGCTTTGATCCGCGTGGTTATAATGTAAATCCCACCTCAGCCCCTAATGCTTATGAAGCAAGCCATCACTATCTCTGGCGTTTTTGGCGGCATCTGCCCAAGAGCGGACATATAGCTGTTTTTGATCGTACATGGTACGGCCGGGTTATGGTTGAGCGGATTGAGGGCTTTTGTAATGAACAGCAGTGGCGGCGGGCTTATAATGAAATTAATGAATTTGAACAGGATCTGAGCCACTGGGGAGCTATTATTTTAAAGTTCTGGCTGCAAATTGATAAGGATGAGCAGCTGAAACGTTTTGAAGAACGGCAGAATACACCAGAGAAGCAGTGGAAAATCACCGATGAAGACTGGCGGAACCGTGAAAAATGGGATCAATATGAACCAGCAGTTAATGAAATGCTGAGACTGACCTCGACAACCTTTGCCCCATGGATGATTATTGAATCCAATTCTAAGGAATATGCCCGCTTAAAAACGATTCATTTGGTCATCGAAGCGATTGAAAATCGGCTTAATCAAAAAGAATGAAGCTTTTAGAAAACAGAGGCAGGAGGTATGAGTATAATGAAATGTCCGTATTGTCAAAATGAAATGCAGTCTGGGTTTATCCCTAATGGCGGACAGCCGGTTCAATGGATTCCCAATGATGAAAAGCCATCAATATTTAATTTCACAGTAGCTGATCATGGCATTCCTTTATTGAATCAATTTAAGCCGTTAAAAGCGAATGGATATATCGCAGAGGCTAATTATTGTCCGACATGTAAAGTGGTGATTGCGCCAACTAAAGAATGATTGAATGAAATTGGTTTGAATGATGCAATGATTTTACTTATCAAGATTATAACGATTAAAAGGGGTGAAGGCTCACCTCTTTTATATTTGCCGGTTTTACGTTATAAGATGTTGAAGCTGTCACAATCAATCCTTGCTCACACATTATTATCAATGGCGGTTTTAATCAGCTGAATGGCTTCATCATAATCAGAATAGCCGCTCATGACTTCATATTTCTCATCTTTTAATAATGATTCTAGCAGGTGTTTTCTTACTGAACGCTGATTTTCTTCATTCACCTCTAAGCGGATGCCTTTAAAGATTGGATGCTTATCGTAATTGTAGCTGCTGGTGCATGTTCTTTCTATATAGGTCTTAAAGTAATGGGCAGCTTCTGAGTAATTTTGTTTGCTGAGACAGCAGTGACAAAGTAATAGCTGACTGCTGCCCTGCGGGATTTGAAACAGCTCCTCCAGCTGACTGGACAACACAAGCAGCGGCATTTGTTCCTTATCCTCGCTGAGCCGGGCAAGCACTGAAAGGGTACTGATACATTTGTTTATTTCTTGCAGCAGCAGCCCCTGACATGCATGCCTAGCCTCTTCAAAACGTTCCTGTTTCTCATAAAGGCTTAAAATGATGGCGGAAGCGTCAATAGTTTGTTCCTGCAAGCTTTTTAACAGCTTTTCACATTCATCATATGCCTGCAGACTTAACAGACAGTAGGCTTTGGAAAACATAGCGCTGTTTGTAAGTTTAGGATCTTGCTGGTCAATGACAGCTTGTAAATAGCTGGCCGCTTTTTGATATTGCTCATTGATAAAGGTCTCATCAGCATTTTCGGCAAGTGGTGCGTACATCATAATCAGCGTTCCCGCACTAAGCAGCAAGCTGCCGTTGGCAGGATATTGGCGCAAATAGTGATTCAGCAGGCGGAGACCATCCGCATAGCTTTCCTGAAGCATACAAGTTCTGACTTCATCCTTTATGTCCTTAATTGCTTGGGGAGTCAGCTGAATTTGAAAATCAAACAGTTCATCTAAAGTGATATGAAGGGCTCTGGCTAATGGCGGCAGTAAGCTGATATCCGGAGCCGTGCTGCCATTTTCCCATTTGCTTACCGCCCCTGCCGATATCCCCAGCTGATTGGCTAACTGTTCCTGTGTCAGACCCAGCTTGCGGCGGTTTTCCGCAATTCTTAGTTTTAATTGTGTCATAACATTCTCCTTCTATCCTCATTATAATCGATGTTTAATCGCTTCACAAGCGAGCGGTTCGCCACTTTAAGATGCATAAAGTTGAGCGGCGCTCAAGTTGTGAGTTGACATTGAAATAATAAAAGAAGTAAACTTTAATCAATAAAAGGATGGTCACTTATGGAACGACAAAATATTTTCTTTGATGTAGACGGCACACTTCTTGATTCAGCAACGCATGAGTTCCCTCAATCAGCGAAAGCGGCAATACAATCTCTAAAACAGGCTGGATATCGTGTATTCATTGCTACGGGGCGTTGTTATGCTTCATTAAAGCGCTGCGGTTTAATGGATGCGGTTGAATGGGATGGTTATGTGTTAAGCAATGGTCAGGTTGTCATGCTGAAGGATCAGACCTTACTTCATGAAGAGTGCATAGATTTTAGGGCGGTTAAACAATGCATTGACATAGCAGCAAAGCATCAAATCGCACTTTCTTTAATTAGCAGCGATGATTGGTTTATGATGGATGATGGTAATGAGTATGTAAAGATTGCGCATCAATTTTTAAATGAAGTGCTGCCTCATCAACGTCCTTATGAAGGTGAGCCAATCATTACGATGCTGGCCTATGATTCAAGAGATGCTGATTATCATGAATTTAGAAAGATTGAGGGACTCAAGGTAATTCCAGCCGAATCAACCTATGCGGATTTGATCGTTGAGGGGGTAAGCAAGGCAGCCGGCATTAAAAGGTTATGTGCCTATTTTGAACATGAAGATTATATCGCGTTTGGTGACAGCTTAAATGATTGGGAAATGATGGAACATGCCGCGCTTTCTATTGCCATGGGCCAAGGAAATGAAAAGCTGAAGGCGCTGGCAGATTTTGTAACCCGCTCAGTCAATGAGGATGGCATTGCCTATGCTGTGAATGCATTAGGGTTACTTAACGAAAATAAGGATAATATAAGATAATATCGATAAAATTAAACAGCCTGTGCGCTGTTTTTTTAATAAAAGAACCCGCCAATTTGAGGGATGTCGGCGGGTTTGGGGCAGGAATATCAGGCTGCTTCGTGTTTAATCGTGAAATAACAGAGCTGTGTAACAGGGAATCGGCCACGCTTTGTCTGAGCATAATGATTCAAGGGCATCAGCATCAGCGCGCAGGGTTTCCATCATTTTTAAAATTGTGGTGGAAAATAATTTTCCTTGTTCATGCATTGAATCAAGGGCAGTTGTTTTGATGCATGCTTTTTCCAGTTTTTGGCAGTCAAAGTAGAGGGCTTTATAATTTTCATCAACCTGATGAAGGTGATCCATTTCGGCGGCACAATCAAAGGCGGGTGAGACTGCTTTTTTGTTAAGAATGGTTTCGGTTAATGATTTTGTGACCTTTTCAATGGCAGGCAGGATTTGTTTTTGAACCATGTCAACCATTGTCAGGGCTTCGATATTGATTGTTTTACAATAATTTTCAAGAAGGATCTCACCGCGTGAGCGCATCTCATTTTCAGTGAAGATTTTGTGTTTTGTGAAAAGCTTGATATTTTTTTCAGATGTGTAATAAGGCAGGGCATCAATCGTTGTTTTAAGATTAAGCAGACCTCTTTTTTCTGCTTCTTTTACCCATTCATCAGTATAACCATTGCCTGAGAAAAGAATCCGTTTATGCTCTCTGATGGTTTTCTTGATTAAGGCTGCCAGTGCTGATTTCAGCTCTTCAGCTTTTTCCAACTCATCGGCAAACAGACTTAATTCTTCCGCGACAATGGTATTCAGCATAATGTTAGGGCATGCGATTGAGAGACTTGAACCAAGCATTCTGAATTCAAATTTATTGCCGGTAAAGGCAAAAGGAGAAGTTCGGTTTCTATCGGTCGTATCCTTTGGAAAGGCAGGGAGAATATCGACGCCGATTTCCATTTTTTTGTCATAGATTTTATCATAAACCGTATTTTCTTCGATACATTCGAGAATTGAAGTGAGTTCATCTCCCAAATGAACGGATATTATAGCCGGTGGTGCTTCATTGGCACCAAGGCGGTGGTCGTTGCTAGGGGTAGCAACAGAAACACGAAGTAAATCCTGATACTCATCTGCCCCTTTGATTACAGCGCAGAGAAACAATAGAAACTGAGCGTTGGTTGCCGGTGTTTCGCCGGGTTCTAACAGATTGACACCTGTATTGGTGGAAATCGACCAGTTGTTATGTTTTCCGCTGCCATTGATCCCCTCGAAGGGCTTTTCATGAAGCAAACAGGCAAAGCCATGCTTGTCGGCGATTTTTTTCATTAATTCCATCGTCAGCTGATTGTGATCGGTAGCAATATTTGTGGTGGAAAAGATAGGGGCTAATTCAAACTGACGGGGAGCTACTTCTTTGTGCTCCGTTTTGGCAAGGATGCCCAGCTTCCACAATTCTTCATCCAGCTCTTGCATAAAAGCCAAAACACGATTATCCAGCATACCGAAGTAATGATCTTCCATTTCCTGACCTTTGGGCGGTAATTTACCGAAAAGTGTTCGGCCGCATAATAAAAGGTCTTCTCTTTGGGCAAATAATTCTTTATCAATCAGGAAGTATTCTTGTTCACAGCCGACGGTTGTTGAAACATGGGTTGCATCGCTGCCAAATAATTTCAGGATTCTCAATGCCTGCTCATTCAGCACTGCCATGGAACGCAGCAGCGGTGTTTTCTTATCAAGTGAGCTGCCGTCAAAGGAACAGAAAATTGTTGGAATACAGAGTGTATTGTCTTTAATAAAGGCATAGGAGGTTGGGTCCCAGGTCGTATAACCGCGGGCTTCAAAGGTTGCGCGCAGACCGCCGTTAGGAAAGCTTGATGCGTCAGGCTCACCTTTAATCAGTTCCTTGCCTGAAAATTCGAGAATGACACCATCATGATCATCCGGGGCGATAAAGCTTTCGTGTTTTTCAGCGGTAATGCCGGTCATCGGCTGAAACCAATGGGTATAGTGGGTGACACCTTTTTCTACCGCCCAGTCTTTCATTGCGTTGGCAACCGTATTAGCTACATTGGCATCCAGCGTTTTTCCTTCGCGGATGGTCGCTTTAAGCTTTTTGAATACATCTTTAGGCAGCTTTTCTTTCATGACAGCTTCGTTAAATACCATACTGCCAAATGCATCAGTGATTGGTTTCATACACAGTCCTCCTAGATTAATTAAATAAAAAAGGCGCTGAAAACAATTTCTGTTTCAGCACCTTTGCTTATTTATGCAGCCATTATATGCTTGGTAGATTGACAATGTCAACATATTTTTTAAAAAAATGAAAAAAATTAATATTTGATTTTCATCATCACCGATATTTGCCAGCTGTCCGCCTCTTAACAGCTTTAATGGAGGTTAAAAAATGGAAAGATGGCTCATACTGGAAGACGGCAGTGTTTATAAGGATTTTGGTTTTGGAGCAGAACAATTTGAAATTGGAGAATAGGTGTTTAATACGGGTATGAATGGTTATCAGGAGGTTTTAACGGATTTGTCATATTGTGCTCAAATCGTGGTCATGACAATCAAATGATTGGCATTGTTGGTATAGAAGTAAAAATGAGCGTATTAATAAGTATAATATTGATAAAGGATATCATTTTCTTGCTTGCCGGATAGAATCGTGTCATTATGTGTTGTTAAGCGAAAACAAAATATAAGAAAAATTCACACACAAAATATATATAAATGTGCGTAAAAATATTGATTGTTTGAAGTCAAGTGTTATAATAAAATACATACACACAAACGAATTAAGTGTGCGTGATTTTTAAGGATGAGAGTTGGTGAATACATGAATATTAAAACAGTTGCAAAACAAGTCCTTATTGAAAAGGGCGGTGTTGCCAAATCAGCAGATTTCGTTGCGGCAGGAATGCGTGCTGTTGATGCTGTCAATCTGTGCAAGGCGGGATACCTTGACCGCATACGGCATGGCTATTATCAGCTTGCTGAAGCAGATACATCTTCTGAAGAACAGCTCCTTGCAACGCTGATTCCAAAGGGAATTGTCTGCGTAGAATCTGCGCTGTTTCATTACGGATATAGTGATTTTGCTCCTCGTAGATGGTCTATTGCTGTTCCGAGATCCATGTCCCGAACAAAACTTGATGTAGATGCACTGCCTCTGCAACCTTATTTTGTTCTACCTGAAATATATGAGCTTGGAAAAGTAAGTGAAGACTTTGATGGCGTCATTCTTCCTGTATATGATCGGGAGCGAACAATATGCGATTGTTTCAAATACCGTTCAAGACTAGACAACGAAATATTTAATAAGGCACTGAATGCCTATGCGAATGATACACAGAAGAATCTACAAAATCTTTCCATATATGCAAAGAAACTACGAGTGTATAAAAAAGTTACTGAACTGATGGGGGTACTGCTGAATGGCTGATATTGCTGCATCCGTGCTTGCACTGGAAGAAGCTATCAGCTTTGCCTGCAGCTCTTTTGCCAGGAAGAATTTCTGCGTCGTTTGGAAAAATCCAAGTATGCCGAAAACCTCGTTCTGAAAGGCGGACTGTTCATCTACTCTGTGACCGACTTTGATAGCCGAGTAACTGTGGATGTGGATTTCTTGCTTAGAAACGTTCCGGAGCAGTTGAAGAAAGTGCTGAAGGAAATCATTGCAATACCTACTGGTAATGATTTTGTGACATTTGAAATTACCAACATTGCACCTATCGCAGTTGCAAAAAAATATGCGGGTATCTCTGCTTCTCTGGTGGCGAGAATCAAGAACACAAAAATGCCATTTGGTATTGATTTTGGCGTAGGAGATGTTATTGTACCAAATCGAGAAAAACATAGGATCCCTACTCAGTTGGATGGTTTTGCAGCTCCTATGGTAAATACATACTCTCTGGAAACTACCATTGCCGAAAAGATTGATGCGATTCTCAGCCTGATGGAATTCTCTAGCCGCATGAAGGACTACTACGACATCTACTATCTTGCGAATAAGTTTGACTTTGACGGTTCTGTTTTGGCTGAAGCACTGAGAAAAACCTTCGAAAATCGTGGCCATACTTTTACTGTCGAACAATTTGAACAGGTTATGGCTTTCGATGACGATGAGACCATGCAGAAAAAGTAGAAAGCATTTTGCCGCAAGATTGATACAATAACTGATGATTACAGTACCGTACTGCTGACAATCAAAAATTTCCTGACCAAACCAATCTCAGCGACAGTTCATGCAACCTGCTTCAATGAACAATGGTCTGCAGCAACAAATACATGGGGTCAAGGAGGAAGGGACGGCTAGCAGAGGATATAGCTCCATTCACTTCATCAGAGGCATTCTGAGTCTAGCTTTTGTTGGCAGAGAATGATGACCTGATCCAAAAGAATTCATTTCAATTTGAACTGGGGAGGTTGAACATTCCTGTCAACAGAGAAGCAATTAATCGAAAATAGGAGCGTGAACTTTTGCTTATCTAAGAAGATTAACGGATTTACTAATATTGTAGGGAAAAACATGAGAAGATAGAGAAAGATATGGTGATATAAGACGATGATAAAAATACTATTCATTTGCCATGGGAATATCTGCCGTTCACCGATGGCTGAATTTGTTATGAAGGATATGGTAAAGAAACACGGTCTTGCTGATGAGTTTATCATTGATTCCGCCGCTGTCAGCCGGGAGGAGTTAGGCAATGGTATTCATTATGGAACACGCGATAAGCTGAAACAGATGGGCATCCCATGCTCAACACATCGTGCCATTCAGGTAACACGGCATGATTATGATACCTATGATTTGCTGATTGCAATGGATCAGTCTAATATTAATGGTCTACATCGTCTCTTAGGCAATGATGACCAGCATAAAATAACCAAACTGCTCAGCTATGCCGGTCTTGAGCGAGACATTGCCGATCCGTGGTATAGCGGCAACTTTGACGAAACTTATGATGATATACAGAAAGGATGTACAGCTTTATTAAAGAAACTGCATCCGGAGGTGAATGATGATTGAAGAATTTCTAAATAATTTCTATGACTGTCTGCATTTCTCGCAAAACGAAGCTTTTCCGGCCGAACGCTTTGCCAGCTTGTTTGCTGAGCACGCTGTCTTGATTGAACATCAGCCCCATGGCTTTCAAACTTTGAGCGCAGCCGAATTCATCGCATCAATGAATGCTTATCAGGCAGAAATGATCGGTACTTTCCATGAAAGACAGACAAATTTTCAAGTCAGCGAGGAAGCCGGTGTTCTGATTGTTGACAGTGATTATGAAAAGCAGATTAACGATCAACATTTCACTGGCACGAATCATATGATTCTGACTGAGATCCAGGGTCAGCTCAAAATCATCAGTATTGTTTTTTAGAGTGAGAAAAATCACTCTCTTTTTTTTGCTTCTTGAATATGTTATAGTTGTAAACAGATTGATTCATCTGAAAGGGTGAAGCATGGTTGGATCAATTGAGCGCCTGGACTAAGGAAAGTCGACGAGGACAGCAGTTATCGAAAGATTCGGCGGGTACTGCTGCGGTGAACAGTGAATCGTAAGAATGGGGACAAAAGCAGAGAACTGCCACAAAGCCGCCATTCAGCACTGATAACTGGAGGAATAATTTATGTGTGGAATCATTGGCTATGCAGGCACTAAAAATGCGCATGGTGTTTTAATTGACGGCTTAAAGGCTCTGGAATACAGGGGCTATGACTCAAGCGGACTGGCCGTATTTACGCAAGGGAAAATCAATACTGTGAAGGCTCAGGGAAAGATTAAAAACCTTGAAGCGTTGCTGAAGGAGGATATCGGTACTTGCGGTATCGCCCATACCCGTTGGGCAACTCATGGTGAAGCAAATGTGGTGAATGCTCATCCGCATACGATTGGCATGGTTACATTAGTGCATAACGGCATCATTGAAAATGCTGATGAATTACGGCAAACTTATCAACAAAAGGGTATTATTTTTGTTTCAAACACCGATACGGAAACGGCGGCGGCATTACTTAATGATTTTGTGAGTCAGGGAATGAATAAAATTGACGCGTGTCTGCGCGCAGGCAAATATTTAAAAGGCAGTTACGCGCTGGCCATTCTTTTTGCGGATGAGCCGGAAACGATCTATGCGATGCGCAAGGATTCACCCTTGATTCTTGGCTTAAGTGATGACGGCAATTATGTGGCAAGTGATGTCAGTGCCTTTTTAAAAGCTACGAATAAAATTCTTGAACTAGAGGAACACGAGGTGGTACGGCTTACTCGCTCACAGGTAGAAATCTTTAATCAGCAGGGCAAGGCAGAACGTGATTGGCACACCAGCTGCCGTGAGCTGTCAGGCTTAGATAAAAATGGCTTTGATTCATATTTGCTTAAGGAAATTCATGAACAGCCGCTGGCTATAAAGCGCACCCTTGCTGCTTATATGAATGAAAGCTTTGATGATTTTGAAACCCTCATGCCTGATTTAACGACGGTTGATTTTATTTATTTTGTGGCCTGCGGTTCTGCCTGTCATGCCGGTATGCTTGCTAAGCATTGGTTTGAAAAGCTGGCTCATATCCGCTGTGCCTGTGAATGCGCCAGTGAATTCAGATATGGCAATCCACCCCTGGATCAAAATACGCTTGTCGTATTGATCTCACAATCAGGTGAAACCGCTGATACGCTGGCAGCATTGCGCATGTGCCGCAAAAAGGGAATAAAAACGGTTGCCATTGTGAATGTGGAAGGCTCCAGCATTGCGAAAGAGGCGGATGTATATTTGCCTACATTAGCTGGCATTGAAGTATCAGTAGCCACAACCAAGGCTTATACATGTCAGGTGGCGGTACTTACATTATTCTGTATTCATGCGGCAATACAGCGTCACCAGCTCCCCATCAAGGATCAAAAACAACTGCTTGCTGATTTAAACCGGCTGCCTGCATTGATGGCTGATTTAATTCGCAATGATACGATTAGTCAGTTTGCTGATCAAATTGGTGATGCTCATAATGTATTCTTTATCGGCCGCGGCTTAGATTACGCGCAATCACTGGAAGGCTCCCTAAAGCTGAAGGAAATTTCATATATTCATTCTGAAGCCTATGCCGCTGGTGAACTAAAGCATGGCACGATCTCCTTGATCGAGGCAGGTACACCTGTTCTGGCGCTGATCAGTGATGCGGCTTTAGCGGCTAAAACTTTTTCCAATATGGCTGAAGTTAAAGCCAGAGGTGCCAAGCTGCTTTTGGTTATTCGTGAAGATCTCTATCAGCATCAAACAGGCATGGATACTCATCTAAAACTACCCAAGGTTCATCCGCTTTTGCAAGGCATCATTTCAATCATTCCTTATCAGCTGCTGGCATATCACCTAGCAAAGCGGCACGGCTGTGATTTGGATCAGCCAAGGAATCTCGCGAAGAGTGTAACGGTTGAATGAAAATAATGTAAAAAAATGAAAGAAAGCATTGACATTTGCAATTCATGGCAGTAAACTAGAACCACGAACAAAGACGTTCTATAAATGTACGAGATGTGCAGTTTATAGGCGTCTTTTCTTTTTGAGGAGGCAAATGGAGATGCTTAAAGAGGGACAAGTAAGAATTCCATCAGGCTGTGCTATAGCGGCGATTTATGCCAAAGATGCACATTTAATCAATGGCCGTGAAATTATTAAATCAATCGCAGTGATGCATGAGCGAAGCAATGGTCTTGGCGGTGGCTTTGTTGGCTATGGAATCTATCCGGACTATGCGCATGCGTATGCGATTCATATGTTTTTTGATCATCAAGAAGCAAAGCTTCAATTCGAGACATTAATTTTTAAACAATTTCAAATTCTTAAATATGAAGAAATACCGACATCTGCCAATCAGAACATTCATGATGTACCACTGATCTGGCGTTATTTTGTTTTACCTTTACGTAAACTTGATAAAAATCAGGAACAAACCTTTATTGTTGATGAAATGCTGAAGGTAAATGAAACCATTGAAGGTGCCTATTGTTTTTCAATGGGTCAGAATATGGGAGTCTTTAAGGGCGTAGGCTATCCAGAAAATATTGGTGAATTTTTTAGATTGGATACCTATGAAGCAACTTGCTGGATTGCCCATGGCCGTTATCCGACGAATACACCAGGCTGGTGGGGCGGTGCTCATCCTTTTTCAATCCTTGATGTGGCGGTCGTGCATAATGGTGAGATTTCATCTTATGATATGAATCGGCGGATGATAGAAATGCAGGGCTATAAATGTACGCTGCAGACAGATACTGAAGTCATTGCCTATATCATTGATGATCTGACACGGCAAAAGCATCTGACGCTGAAAGAAACGGCAGCGATTATGACCGCTCCTTTTTGGGAGGATATTGATCAGATGGCGCCGAAAGAGCGTGATTATTATACTTATCTTAGGAAAAATTTTGCCAGTTATCTGATTACCGGTCCCTTTTCGATTTTGGTTGGTTATCAAAACGGCATCATGGCACTGAATGATCGCTGTAAATTACGTTCAATGGTTATCGGTGAAAATAAGAATACTGTCTATTTCGCAAGTGAGGAAAGTGCTATACGGGTTTTAAATGTGGAAATTGCTTCACTGATTACACCCAAAGCGGGTGAAGCCGTTATTTATCAAAGGGAGGTGAATCGCAATGAATAATCAATTTAAACTGGCAGCCTATGAAATTGTGCGTGATTTAGATCGCTGTGATAATTGTCATGGCTGTGAGGTTCAGTGTGCTAATGGTGTTCATTTCTATGATCAGAATAAGCAAAAGCTGCTTGCTGATCCGAAACGCTGTGTGAACTGTCAGCGTTGTGTGGTGATGTGTCATACTCATGCGATAAAGATAATTAAAAATCCCAATCAGATGCATGAAAATCAATATTGGCAGTCTAGAGATTGTCAGGAAATTTATGCGCAGGCATGCAGCGGCGGGATCTTATTATCCAGTATGGGAAATCCCCGGCAGCAGAAAATCTATTGGGATCATTTGCTGCTGAATGCTTCTCAGGTAACGAATCCTTCGATTGATCCACTGCGTGAACCAATGGAAACTAGAGTCTTCCTCGGCGCGCGCACGCAGGAAGTAAAACGTGATGAGCAGGGTCATTTGATTATGGATGATGCTGTGCATCTAAAACTTGAAACCCCTATTTTATTTTCTGCCATGTCATTGGGCGCAATTTCCTATAATGCTCATCAGTCTTTATTAAATGCCGCCAAGGCATGCGGTACTTATTACAATACGGGTGAGGGTGGTTTACATGAAAGCTTTTATGCGGATGATCAGCATATTATCGTACAAGTTGCCAGCGGCAGTTTCAGTGTTGAAAAACGCATTTTTGATCATTGCGCTGCGATTGAAATAAAGATTGGTCAAGGTGCTAAACCAGGTATCGGCGGCCATTTGCCAGCCATTAAGAATACTGATGAAATAGCGGCAGTAAGAATGATTAAACCCAATACAGAAGCAATTTCACCGGCGCTGCATCATGATATTTATTCCATTGAAGATTTACGTCAGCTTGTGCTTTTAATGAAAGAAATCAGTCATTATCAAAAGCCTGTCATCGTCAAGGTGGCGGCGGTTCATAACATTGCGGCCATTGCCAGCGGCATTGCCCGCAGCGGTGCTGATATCATTGAAATCGATGGCTATCGTGGCGGTACGGGGGCGGCCCCAACCCGCATTCGGGATCATGTCGGCATTCCTATTGAATTAGCGTTGGCTAGTGTGGATCAGCGTCTGCGTGAGGAAGGAATCCGCGAGCGGGTGTCCTTAGTTGTCAGCGGCGGTATTCGCAATAGTGCGGATGTTGTGAAAGCCATTGCCTTAGGCGCTGATGCGGTTTCCATCGGTACCGCGGCATTGTTGGCACTGGGCTGCCATTTATGTCAGGATTGTACCAGCGGTAATTGTAATTGGGGAATTGCTACCCAAAAGCCTGAACTCTGCACTCGTTTGCAGCCAGCTTGGGGCAGCCGGCAATTGATTCATTTATTGAACGCATGGACACGGGAAATTAAAGAGATGATGGGTGGTATGGGAATTAATTCAATCGAGGCATTGCGCGGCAATCGGCTGATGCTGGCAGCTCTTGATCTGAATGAAACAGAATGTGAAATCCTAGGTGTACGCTATGCGGGGAGGTAAGGAACATGCTTATTGACGCAAAAAAATATAATGCTGCACAAATTAATGAATTAGCGGCTAATAGCAGTGATGCGGTTATAATCAGTGACTGCTGTGCTCAGCGCTATCTGGGCTGCGGCCTGTCGCATCAGACTTTGTTGATTGATGGTACACCCGGCAATGATCTGGGTGCTATGATGAATGGGGCCATGATCGTACTGCAGGGTAATGCTCAGGAAGGACTGGGCAACACAATGAATGCGGGTACTATTGTGGTCCATGGTCATTGCGGTGATTTATGTGCCTACAGTATGCGTGGTGGTAAAATCTATGTCCGTGATGGTGCCGGCGTGCGTTGTGGCATCCATATGAAAGAATATAAGGAGCATAAACCGATTCTAGTTGTCGGTGAAACCTGTGGTGAATGTCTTGGTGAATATATGGCTGGCGGTTTAATCATTGTACTGAATCGCAGTAATGCGCTAAAGCCATATCCGCTGCGCTGCGGAATCGGTCAACATGGTGGTTTAATGCTGTTTCGTTTGGCGGATACAGATACCACAGCTTATGATCATCTTGCCACTGCGGATGAGCTTAAAATGGCAGCCCCTTATATTGAAGAATTTTGTGCTTACTTTAATGAATCGGCTGAAGATTACCAAAAGTCAAGATATATTGCGTTAAGACCGGCTGCTGATGATCCATATGTCGGTTACTATATAAAAAATTAGGAAGGGAGTTATTAACATGTGCGGATTAATGTTTATCGGTAATTCTTCAAAGATGCAGGAATTTATGCATGGATTTAAAAAAATCGCCCGCCGCGGCCCCGATATGGAACGGGTTGAAATCATGGATCAGGGAATCCTAGGCTTTCACCGACTGGCGATCATGGGGGTTGAGCCTTCAGGCATGCAGCCGATGCATCAGCTTGGCAACGCGGTAATCTGTAATGGTGAAATCTATAATTTTCGCGCTATAAAAAAGGAATTGATGGAGGCCGGAGTTGAATTTCATTCCGGCAGTGACTGCGAGATCCTGCTTCCCCTATATGAAAAAATGGGATGTCAGCTATTTAATATCCTTGATGCGGAATTTGCCTGTGTAATTGTCGATGCGAGCCGCAAAAAAATCATCGCTGCCCGTGATCCGCTCGGTATCCGGCCATTATTTTATGGTTATCTGTCTGATGGTTCAATCTGCTTTGCCTCAGAAGCTAAAGCATTGACGGACTGCTGTGATAGAGTGAAGCCTTTTCCTTGCGGTACTTATTATGAGGATGGTCAATTTATCACATATCATGATAACTGTACGCAAAGCCAGCCAGGGTTTGATACCTTGACCTCAGCTTTAGAAGTCATTCATGATGATTTAGAAAAAGCGGTCATTAAGCGTTTGGACGCGGATGTTGAGCTGGGCTTTCTTTTAAGTGGCGGTTTGGATTCCAGCCTTGTATGCGCCATCGCTCAAAAATATTTGAAGAAGCCAATCAAAACCTATGCGATTGGTATGGCAGCGGATGCCATTGATTTGAAGTACGCGAGGGAGGCCGCGGCCTATATTGGTTCACAGCATTCAGAATTCTTAATGAGCCGTGAAGATGTATTGTCGGCGCTGGATGAAGTAATCATGACACTTGAAACATATGACATCACAACGATTCGGGCAAGTCTTGGTATGTATTTATTATGCAGGCAGATTCATGCTAAGACAAACACCAAGGTATTGCTGAGCGGCGAGGTATCTGATGAATTATTTGGCTATAAGTATACGGATTATGCCCCTGATGCACAGGCCTTTCAGGAAGAGAGTGAAAAACGTATTCGTGAATTATATATGTATGATGTACTGAGGGCAGACCGCTGTATCTCCGCTCATGCGCTGGAAGCCCGTGTTCCTTTTGGGGATCTGCGCTTCTTATCAGATGTTTTGGCAATTGATCCTCAATTGAAAATGAATAGATATGGAAAAGGAAAGTATCTGCTGCGCAAGGCTTTTGAAAAAGATAAGCTGCTGCCTGATTCAATTCTCATGCGTGAAAAAGCAGCTTTCTCTGATGCGGTAGGTCATTCCATGGTGGATGAACTGAAAGCTTATGCCCAAACCTTATACAGTGATGAAGAATTTACCAATCGCTGTCAATTGTATGCCTATCATGCCATTCCTTATACGAAAGAGAGTCTGATGTACCGGGAAATCTTTGAAAAATACTATCCCGGCCGGGCGGCTTGGATTAAAGATTATTGGCTGCCTAATCAATCTTGGAAGGGCTGTCATGTATCCGACCCCAGTGCACGAGTTCTTGATAATTATGGAGAAAGTGGAAAATAACCGGTCAGCACCGGTTTTTCTATGCAAATTCACATGGTTTTCACATTGCTTAGGTAGAATTAAGTGATATAATAACGTTGCACTTTTTAGACTGGGAGAATACTTATGAAAAAAAGAAATGTAAAAAATGATGGGAAAACGATCGATTTGATCTTTCTGATCTTGTTCGCCGGTTCAGCCTTATATTTTCTTGTTGAAACGATGATCGGGCATCTGCTTCCTACCAAATATATTCTGATTGCATCAGTTGTACTGCTGATCGTTGTCGGCTTGTTATATCTAAGCATCCGCTTATCAAAACACGGCTCATGGCCGCGCTGTCTTTTAAGTCTAGTATTGGCTGGCGCGCTCTTATTCGGCGGCGTATATCAGATGCGTATCCGTAAGGCATTCGGCAGTATTGATGATGGTTCAGTGAATATCAATGCGATTTCTTTGGTTGTCCTGGAATCCTCAGCTATTCAATCGGTGGCTGACTTAAGCAATCAGAAGGTCGGTTTGATCGGATCAGCAGAGAACGCGCTGAACGCATCAGCAATCAATGAAATCAATGATGTTACAATTACATATATTGAAAGTCAGGACTCAATGATGCTGGCGAATGAATTAGTCACGCAAAATGTTGACGCGGCATTAATGGCAAATTCACAGCTTACGATGATTGAAAAGAATAATGAAGATTTGTATCAGCGTCTGCGGGTTATTAAAACGTATGAAATGAAGGTTGATAATACAGAAATAGCCAGTGATAAGGATATTACCAAAGAACCCTTTACTGTCTATATTTCTGGATTAGACAGCTTGGGAATTCCGAATTACAATGGCCTCAGCGATGTGAATATGCTGCTGATGATCGATCCGCTTACCCATCATATTGAAATGGTTTCAATTCCAAGAGATGCGTATATCCCTAACAAGGCTTATAATAATTATCCGGATAAGTTAACGCATACCGGTAATGACGGTATTGATAATGTCGTACAGTCAATGGAAAATGTATTTGGTTTTGATATTGATTATTATGCTAAGGTTAGTTTTTCATCGCTGATTGAAATTGTGAATACTTTAGGCGGCATTGATGTGGATGTTCAGCTTGAATTTTATGAACAGGATGAAAACCGTGATTTCTCAAATCAGATTCATCTTTATCCCGGCTTGCAGACATTGGACGGACGCAGTGCCTTGGCTTATGCCAGACATCGGCATACTGAAGGCTGGGGCGATCTGGGACGCAATTATGCTCAGCAGCAAATCATTCAGGCGATTATTAATAAACTGCTGACCGCGGAGGGTATCAACAAAGTTCCTGATGTGCTGCAGGTAGGGGCTGAATATGTTTCTACCAATATGCCGATCAGTACGGTAAAACGCTTTATCAACCATGAAATCAGCAATCCGCGCTCATGGTCGTTCTCATCAACATCACTGGCGGGTGCTTTAAGTGAAAACCAGTTATGCGTGAGCGCGACAGAATATGGACCGCTGTTTGTCTTTATTTTAGATCAGAATGAATTAAACAATGTTTATGCGAAATATCTGGAAATGTTTGAACCATCAAAACTGTCCGATTTCAAATTCACTTTAGATGATTTGAATAAATATCAGGTGACGATGCCATATAATGAGTATTTGCTGACAATTGATAATTATCAGTCAAAGATGAATACCCAATTCCCATCTCTGCATTATGTAGCGCCGCCAGTACAGCCAGAGGTGGATGAACCTGATCAAAACACGGGTGAGAATACGGAGGAACCGCCGCTTGATGAACCGGCGACAGATACGGATGTGCCGGCTGAGCCTGAGCAGGGCGGGGAGTCCGAGTATTTGCCTTCCGACAGTGAGAATAATGAAACTGATAATTCAACGGATTTTGAAGAAAATCCAATTTCAGACGAACCTGAAGGCAATGACTTGCCGCTTGATCCAGGCGTATAAACAAAGACAGGCTTGCGCTTGTCTTTCTTTCATTTAAGAGAATTGACAAGCTGATCGTAAAACCGGATAATGAATATAAAGGAGCTGACTATGAAAGATAAAAAGAATAATTCAATCATTGATTTGATCTTGCTGCTGATTTATCTGATCTGCGCTCTTTATTTCATGGCTGAACTCTATCTTGGTTCGCTGCTTTCTTTCCGCTTTATGCTGCTGCTTGGAATTGGCTTGCTGTTAATATTGATTCTGTTATTTCTCAGTATCAGTAAAAATGCTAAAAGCCTGCTGCGGCGGTTAATCACCATTTTGCTTTGTCTGCTTCTGCTGGCGCTTTCAATTGTTCAGATGGGGATACGCACCGCCTTTTATGAACTGGATAATGTGCCTAAAACAACCTATCATTTATCCTTGATTGTCAGTGATGAAGATGTTATGGATATCAAAGATATCAAGGACGGTGAAATTGGTTTGCTGGCGGATCAGGCAAACAGCAACACATTTGCACTGAATGAATTAAAGAAAGCTAAGGCATCCTTTACTTATGTTGAATATATTGATTACTCTAAACTGATTCTTGATCTGATGAATGGTCGTCTTGATGGTATTTTAGTTAATGACGCGCTGTATCAGAAGATGTGTGATTTATATACGGATGTAGCGGCTAATACCCATACAATCAAGGATTTTAACCATGTTGTGAAGATCAATTTCAATCAGCGAGATAAGGATCTCAACAGTGAACCCTTTACGGTTTTTGTTTCCGGCATGGATCAAAACGGTGATGTATCACTAGCCGCTAAAACCGATGTCAATATGCTTTTAATGGTAGATCCCAGCCGTCATCATGTAGAGATAATCTCCTTGCTCAGAGATACCTATGTACCCAATCCGGCTTATGATTATTATCCGGATAAGCTGACACATACTTCTTATAACGGGATAGATAATACGGTTGAATCAATAGAAAGTGTTTTTGGATTTCCTATTGATTATTATGTCCGGGTTAATTTTTCAACCTTGATTAATATTGTCGATACATTGGATGGCATTGATGTTGATGTAGCTCTATCCTTTTGTGAGCAAGATTCCAACCGCAGTTTTGATACACCGATCTGTGTTGATGAAGGCTGGCAGCGTTTGAATGGTGAAGAGGCATTGGCTTATGCCCGTCACCGTACTTCCTATTCAGATGTGGAACGGACAAAGGCTCAGCAGCAAATCGTTGAAGCCTTGGCACAGCGTCTGTTTTCAACCGATAGTATTCCTAAGATCAGTGATGTTTTAAAAACCGCCAGTGAGAATATTTTAACGAATGTTGATATGGCTTCAGTAAAAGCATTTATGCGTAATGAAATCGATACACCGAGAATGTGGACCTTTAATGCTGTCTCATTAACCGCTGGTACAACTGCCATGCTGCCATGCATCAGCTGGGATTCATCATGGCCATTATCCGTGTATCTGTTAAGCAATACCGATTTATCGATGGTTTATAGTAAATACTTGGAAATGTTTGATGTGCTGGATTTCTCCTTGTTTAATTTTAATTTGAATAATGAATTAAGTGAGGATATCATGCCGCCTTATAATTCTTATTTGATCACTGCTGAAAATGTGAATTATAAACTGGACGAAGTGTTTGCTTTACTGCCTGCTGATCCAATTGAAATTTATGAAACACTTGAACCCGGAACGGTGGAAGAAAATGAACAGTCTGTTTTTGATCCCATGGCACAGATTCAGACCAGCAAGCTGGCAAGAGCGCGTGAAGAGTCAAATAGTGAATAATATGTATTAAACAAAAAACAGCTTCTACTTTAAAAGTGATGCTGTTTTTATCTGTTGTATTTATTTATTATTGCCCCGCGCGATTTTATATGGATACCATTTTTGAAACCACAGGGTAAAAATACCGAGCAAGAGAGGACATATCGAGCTGATGATCCAAAGCGCAGCTGTGGAATTGCAGCGGATGATGAAATAGGAACCAATCGCTGCGATTAAGTAAAAAAGGCCCCATGCTGTTGTTAGTATACGGTTTGTTTTAATGAAGAGCGGATTGCGTAAAGCCTTGTCACCGCCATAATCATTCATCGAATATTCTGCACTCAGCGGTATCTTTAAACAAGCAGAGATACTCCACATCATGCCGAATATCAGGTATGAGAGGGGAAGCACAACCGCGATCGAGCTATTAATTAAAAGCATTGAAAGCAGGCTTACCGAACTACATGATAAAACATCATAGACAGTTCTTTTATTTTTATAAAAGAGCAAGGGCAAAACAGCACATACCAGCAGGCTGATCATCGCACCCCAGAAGGCATGGAAATTCACAGCCGTCCAAAATACGATCCACGGTGTTAAAACATAACGCATATCAGTTTTTGCATTTGTTACTGGTGTGTTTTTTACTGTATCAGTACCTTGCTGTTTACCGAAATACTCATCCCATTTCAATAATAAATCAAAATCACCTTCAATGAAATACAGCTGTTTCATTAGGGCTTCACTGCCGCTGATTTCACCAGCCGCGATTGATTTCCATACACTGAATGGGGTATGGATAATGGTAGTTGGTTTTCCGATGAATGATTCAAGAACACAGCTTTCCTTTTCTTTTAGAATGATACGATAACACTTGCCAATATCGGTGTAATCAATATCAAAAATTATATCTGTGCCTTTATATCCGGCTGGATTATAGAGCGCCGCCATCTGTTTAGTGAAGATAAGTGAAATATCCTCTTTTTCACCAGTCGAAGAGATGCCCCAGCTGGCATCTGCCATCCGTTCAAAAACATCTCTGGGAAATAACAACTCTTTTAATTTTGTGTTTGTTTCCTCACTGATAGAACCATTGTAATATTCCTTACCGGCTTGGCGAACTACACTGAGCGCTGCCTCTGTGCGCTTTGATAATTCCGGTACTTGGAATAGCTCTCCCTGACCGCAAAACAACGTCGTATAATTCTGTTTACCGCACAGCTTATCAAATTGTGCCGTTATGCTGTCATAATTTGATTCAGCGGTATAAAATCCGCAAGTTGAAATTAAAACAGTCTTTTTCTTACTCATATCATATCGTGAGGGATGTCCGCCGCTTTTTGTATCTGAGCGCATAAAAGGGAGCGTTAAAGGCAGCTGACGATCCATTAATGCCTTTAGCTGAGACGGTAAACTATAATAATATAAAGGGAAACTCCAGATGGTAATGTCAGCCCACAGCATTTTTTCAATAACCATCTGCATATCATCATTGATACAGCATTTACCAGGGGTGTTTTTCCAGCAAGTGAAACAGCCAAGACAAGGATTAATCTTTAATTTAGCGACACTCAGCGTTTCCACATTCAGCGATTGCTTTTCATCAGCATCACGGTATCCAGCTAAAAAGGCATTGGTAAGCTTAAGTGTATTGCTGCGCTCATCTTTGGGGCTGCCATTTATGACGAGGATATTCATTTTTCATCCGCCAGCTTTTCTAAGCGCTGGATACAATCTTCTGTCCAATCAATTTGCAGCTGCATCATTCGCTTGCCAAAATCAGAAGTCATCTGCCAAAACAGCGCGTTCTTTTTATCAGGGATCATTTCTTGATATGTGCTGATAGAAGCATTGGTCTGCTGAAGGTTCTCTAACATTGCCCGATATTCTTCATTAAGCTGTTTAAAGAATTCTATGCTCTCAAAAATTGGTAATTCACCCATAAAAAACGTTTTCATTAAAACAGAAGAATGCATATCCATATCGATCTTCGATGTTGCCAGCCAATGCTGTAATTCTTGCCGTCCTTCATCGGTAATCGAACAGATATTTTTATTTGGTTTGCCATCTTGTTCAATCGTTTGTTTCACAATCCAGCCATTTTTCTCTAAAACACCCAGTTCCCGATAAATCTGACTCGTTTGCGCGGTCCAAAAATAATTCAAAGAATCCTTAAAGACCTCACGGATTTCATAACCGCTCATATCACCGTAATTTAATAATCCAAGTATTCCGTGTTTCAGCATAATAAAATACTCCTTTCAGCATATCATATTCCACTTGTAGAATAAATATATTATATTCAACTTATGGAATATTGTCAATCAACGCTCAGGAGAAATAAAAGAAAATAAAAAGCATAGCCTTACGACTATGCCTATTAAATAACTAGCTTTAATTAAATTTCGTGAATCAGGATATTATTTTCACGGTCAGGGCCGACTGATACAAGTGAAATGCGGGTGTTTGTAAATTCTTCAATGCGTTTTAAATAAGCGCGGCAGTTTTCCGGCAGTTCTTCAAATGTACGGATTTGAGTAATGTCTGACTGCCAGCCTGGGAAAATCTCATAGATTGGTTTAGCGGCGGCAATCATTTCTACAGAAGCGGGAATTGTATCATAGCGCTGTCCGTCAATTTCATAACCGACACATACCTTGATTTCATCAAAGGCTGAAAGTACATCAATCTTAGTGATAACCAGATCCGTTAAGCCATTGATGCGGGCGGCATGTTTGACTACATTTAGATCCAGCCATCCGCAGCGGCGCGGACGTCCAGTGGTTGCTCCGTATTCATGGCCGATAGCCCGCAGCTTTTCACCCTCTTCATTCAGCAGCTCACTAACAAAAGGGCCTTCACCGACACGGGTTGAATAAGCCTTGACAACCCCGATGATTTTATCCAGCTTCATCGGAGAAACACCAGCACCTGCACAGACACCGGCAGAAGTAGGTGAAGAAGAAGTTACATAAGGATAAGTGCCATAATTAATATCCAGCATGGCTGCCTGAGCCCCTTCAAATAAAACCATTTTATCTTGATCCAGCGCTTCATTGACAACGCTTAATGAATCCATCATTCTAGGCATCAGTTTTTCACGGATCATGCTGAACTGGGCAACCATTGCATCATAATCAAATGGTTCTTCATTATAAAGCTTAGTAATCTGATCATTTTTAATGGAAAGCGTTGATTTTAATTTTCGTTTAAAGGCTTCAAAATCAATTAAATCACCAACTCTTAAACCGATGCGGGTATATTTATCTGCATAACAAGGACCAATGCCGCGCTTGGTTGTGCCAATCTTGTTGCCAGCCAGCCGTTCTTCCTGAAGCTCATCCAGCTTGATATGATACGGCATGATCAGATGCGCGCGGTCACTGACGAAAATATGGCTGCTTGGCAGACCTTTCTTTTCCAGTACATCGATTTCTTCAAGCAATACGAAGGGATCGACTACTACACCCGGTCCGATAATGCATACCGCATTTTTGTGAAGTACACCTGAAGGAAGCAGATGGAGAATACTTTTCTCACCATTGACAACAACGGTATGTCCAGCATTATTGCCTCCCTGAAACCGAACGACATAATCAGCTTTTTCACCGAGAACATCGACGATTTTACCTTTTCCTTCATCGCCCCATTGGGCGCCAACTACTACATAACCTGCCATAATTGCATTTCTCCTTTACAGTTTTTCGTTATTTTCAAAAAACACTTTAATATTCTATCACTATTTATCGGTTGGGCATAGATTTTTCTTTAAAAAATATTGACTTTTCGCATTCATCCCCTTATTATAGACACAGAACAAAGGCGTTCAGTGAATTCAGGGTAGTATTTACCCTTTATTTATTGACGCCTTTTCAATTTTTAGGAGGCAATCTATGAATAATACACAGCGGGAAGTAATCCAATTTATAAATGAAAATGATGTGAAGTTTATCCGTCTAGCTTTCTGTGATATCTTTGGTATCCAGAAGAATATTTCAATTATGCCTGATGAACTGGAACGGGCATTTCGTGAAGGTATTTCTTTTGATGCTTCAGCGATTGCCGGTTTTTTAAATGTGGAAGCCAGTGATCTGTTTCTCTGTCCGGATCCCGCAACCTTATCATTATTGCCTTGGCGTCCGCAAAATGGCAGAGTCGTGCGTTTTTTCTGTGAAATCAAAGATGCAGAGGGAAATGTTTTTGAATCTGATGCGCGTCATTTATTAAAAGAAGTGTGTACTGAAGCGTCAGCGGCTGGTTTGACGATTATGGCGGGATTGGAATGCGAATTTTATCTGTTTAAGCGGGATGAATGGGGAAATCCTACTCATATCCCCCTTGATCGGGCTTCTTATTTTGATATAGCGCCGCTTGATGCGGGTGAAAATGTGCGCCGAGAAATATGTCTCACGTTAGAGAAGATGGGGATTCAGCCGGAAAGCAGTCATCATGAGCATGGCCCCGGTCAAAATGAGATTGATTTCCGTTATGATGATGCTTTTACCACCTGTGATAATCTGATTACATTTAAGTCCGTTGTGGAAACGATTGCGGCACTGAATGGTCTGCATGCGTCATTTGATCCTAAGCCATTGGCCGATGAAGCTGGAAATGGTTTGCATATCAATTTATCAGTATATGATGAAACAAGCAATTTGTTCGCGGATCAGAAAAGTGAATGCATGGCGGCTTTTACGGCAGGGATTTTACGCCGTATCCGGGAAATTAGTGTTTTCTTAAATCCAATGGCATGCAGTTATCAGCGGCTGGGACATTTTGAAGCGCCTAAATATATCAGCTGGAGTCATCAAAACCGGTCACAGCTGATTCGTATTCCGGCTGCCCAAGGTGAATACCGGCGGATTGAGGTGCGTTCTGCTGATCCGATGTGCAATCCTTATTTAGCCTTAAGCTTATTGCTGAGTGCCGGCTTGGAAGGCATTCACGATCAGCTGAAGCTGCCGGCGGCGGTTAATGAAAATCTGTATCAGCGCGATCATGATGAATTAGAAAAGCTGCCGGAGAATTTGCAGGAAGCGATTGAATTAGCCCGCGGCAGTGAGTTTGTGCAAAAAGTTTTGCCGCAGCATTTGATTGACAAATATTTAGCGGTTAAGACTTTAGAGTTTCAGCATAACCGATAGGAGGGAAGAATATGGAGCGGTGTTTGTTAGTATCCAGTATGCATCATAAACAAGATTCATTGGCATCCTTTTTAAACACCGCTTTTCCTTCGGTAATGAAGATAGACAATGCGGCAGAAGCCAGAGTGACCTTATTGGATCAAGATTTTGACAGCATTGTAATCGATACACCCTTAAAAGATGAATTCGGTCATATGCTTGCCATCTATGCTGCCCGCAATCCTTTAACCTCAGTAATTTTAATGGTACAAAATGAACGGGTTGATGAAATGTGCAAAAAGGTGCAGGAATATGGCGTTATGGTACTTGCGAAACCGATTGATGAGCAGCTTTTTACGCAAACCTTAAATCTGATGAAGGCGGCTCGTTACCGTATGGCGGTATTAAAAAAGGAAAATGATGATCTGCAAAGTAAAATTGAAGAGATCAAACTGGTAGATAAGGCTAAATGTATTCTGATTGAACGTTTTCAGTATAGTGAACAAACAGCCCATCGTGCGATTGAAAAAAAGGCGATGGATCGCCGTATGAGCCGCAAAGAAATAGCCAGAATGATAATAAAGAATAGCGAGAGGAGAAAAGAATGAGAAAATATATATTTGTGACAGGCGGTGTCGTATCCGGTTTAGGTAAAGGTATAACCGGTGCGTCATTGGGACGTTTGCTTAAAGCGAGAGGGTATAAGGTAGCTTCGCAAAAGCTTGATCCTTATATTAATGTTGACCCGGGTACAATGAGTCCCTTTCAGCATGGTGAGGTGTATGTGACGGAGGACGGTGCGGAAACCGATCTTGATTTAGGTCATTATGAACGTTTTATCGATGAAAATCTGAATCATTATTCAAATCTGACGACGGGTAAGGTTTATTGGGAAGTATTGAATAAAGAGCGGCGCGGTGAATTTCTTGGTGAGACAGTACAGGTGATTCCGCATATTACCAATGAGATTAAGAGTTTTATTTATCAGGTCGGTGAACAAAGCGGCTGCGATGTGGTTATTACAGAGATCGGCGGTACGGTGGGCGATATTGAAAGTCAGCCATTTTTAGAAGCGATCCGTCAGCTGTCAATTGAAGTTGGCCGGGAAAACTGCTGTTTCATTCATGTGACGCTGGTGCCTTATATCGCTGGCAGCAATGAGCTTAAATCAAAGCCGACACAGCATTCTGTCAAGGAACTGCAGTCGTATGGGATTCATCCCAATCTGATTGTCACTCGATCCGACGCGCCGCTGGATAATGATATTAAGCGAAAGATATCTGCATTCTGCAATGTGAAAAGCGACTGTGTCATTGATAATCAGACGATGCCGACCTTGTATGAAGTCCCTTTAATGCTGGAATCAGCAAATTTATCAGAAGTAGTCTGCCGTGAGCTGTCACTGCCAGCGAGAAGTATCGATTTAAAGGAGTGGCGGGCAATGGTGGAAACGATTCATGCCTGTGATAAAACCGTGCGGATTGCCTTAATCGGTAAATATGTAAAGCTGCATGATGCTTATCTGTCCGTAATGGAAGCCCTCAATCATGGCGGTTTTGAAAATGGCGCTAAGGTAGTGATTGATTGGGTTGATTCAGAAGGTATCCATGAAGGCAATGCCGCGGAAGTATTAAAGGATGTGGATGGTATTCTGATTCCCGGCGGTTTTGGCAGCCGCGGCATAGAAGGGAAAATTGCGGCAGCGCATTATGCGAGAGTGAACAATATCCCATATTTAGGCATCTGTTTGGGTATGCAGATCGCGACCATTGAATTTGCCCGCTATCAATTAGGCTTGAAGGATGCCAATTCATATGAATTTGACCCGGAAGCGAAGCATCATGTCATTCATTTTATGGCACATCAAAGCGATGATTTAGCCAAGGGCGGTACGATGCGGCTGGGCGCGTATCCGTGCCTGATCAAAGCTGATACGTTGATGATGGACTGCTACAAGCAGGAACAAATTTCAGAGCGGCACCGCCATCGTTATGAGTTTAATAATGATTATCGTTCTATGTTTGAAGCAGCTGGTATGGTACTCAGCGGTACTTCCTTGGATCAGCAGCTGGTTGAAGCAATTGAAATACCAGCCAATGATTTCTATATCGGGGTTCAGTTTCATCCAGAGTTCAAATCAAGACCGAATCACGCTCATCCATTATTTAAAGGCTTCATTAAGCATGCGCTGAAACACCAGCAGAAATAAGAAAAGGATTCCCATTTTGGAAATCCTCAAGCTATGATTTTAAAATCTCTAAATCGGACTTCTCATAGGCATTATGACCGGGAAGTCCTTTTTTATAGCGCCAGCAGCGAATGGCATCTTCAAGCTTTAACCCCTTGTTATCAGCGAAAAAAGCACGAATATATGTATTATATTCAAATTGCCGATCAATTGTGGTTGTTGTTTTCTTCTTTGCTTCCAGTATCTGGGCATAGGCAATAACGGCATCCTGATACGTTTTTCCGGCATTGCTTTTCAGCCAATTCTGAAACTGAACATTAAAGCTGAAGCTTTTGCCGATGGCCTGTTTGAAGAAGGCGCGGTGCTGTTCTGAACAGACGATGTTTTCCTCAATTAATGTATCCATCGTCAATACAGATGGACTATTCTTTGACTTGGCGGGTTTGGTTCGAATCAGTTTCTCACCGGTTTCAAGATAATGAGCGATGCGTTCAGTTAATTCATTTTTGCTGCCAGTTGCCTGTAAGCCGCATTCACGGCAGAAGCTGACAAGTTCTTCTTTCAGATAATAATAATTTTTAAATTCAGCGGCTGTCAGTTTGACTGACAAAGTGGGACGTGTTGACATAAGAGACTCCTTTATATTTATATAATTTCTAAGCATGCGCCGCTTCCGACTTCTATAAGGCGCATACTTTTGCTGATTTCAGCTTTGGCATGAAATGAAACACAGTGGCACGGCGCAAGCAAATCAATTTGATTTGATTTTAAATAATCGATGGTTTGAGCCAGCCGTTCATCCACATCAAAGAGGTGAAAGCCGCCGATAACACCAAGGATACGAGATTCATTACTCAGCTGTTTTGCAGTTTCAATAATATTACAGATGCCGCTGTGGGAGCAGCCGGTAATGATGAAAATTCCTTTTGAACTTTGATAGACAAGCGCACTGTCATCAAGCAGTAAATCTGGCACTAGCTTATGATCATGCCATGTCATGCCAATCGGCATCCTTGGTTCAAAGCTGAAATGCTGAGGTATTTCACCTAGATAGGTGATTGATGCATTCAGCTTTATTGGGGTTTTACTCAAAATAAGGGAAGAGCTTGCCTTTAATTCCTGAACACTGAGCGGCGAACCGATATCTAATGAAGCCATGATTTTTTGATTAAAAGTATCCGGATGAGCGATGATTCGCTTATTCGCTAAGAGATGCTTCTCTTTCAGCCATTGTAAGCCACGCGTATGGTCATTGTGACCATGTGACAGAACAATATCCATCGGCTGTGTTAAATCGATCTGAAGCGAAGCCGCGTTTCTCAGAAATACGTCCGAATAGCCAGTATCAAAGAGGAGTCTTTGATCACCCTCTTCAATATAAAAAGACAGAGCCGGTTCACCCAGATAATATTGATCGATCATTGTATTATTGTCACAGAGTATAGTTAATTTCATGGCAGACCTCGTTTTCACTATTCTAGCATACTTAAATTTATATGCAAGATATCAATTTGTAACAATTTGGCTTTCTGTAAGAAACTATTGCGCAATAAGAATTATGATGATACTTTATAAGAAATGGGGTGAGGTTATGAAAATCAGGATTCTTTTAGTTGAAGATGAGTTACAGCTAGGCCGTAATTTACAGCGTTTTTTGCTTCAATATTATGATGAAGTGATATGGGTGAACACTTATGAAAAAGCGATTGAGCACATAGCAGAGTCCTTTGACCTTTATCTTTTGGATATTCATCTGAAGGATGGCAATGGCCTTGATTTATGTAAAGAAATCAGAGCTGTGAACCATGAACCAATTATATTTTTAACTGTCTATGATGAGGAAAAGACAATTTTGAACTCTTATGCTTTGGGCTGTGATGATTATATCTGTAAACCATTTAGCCCCGCTGTATTAGTAGCACGCATTAATGCGGTTTTGAAAAGATCTAAAAAACATATCAATAAGCTGTGCTGTCATCAGCTGATTTTAGATCTGAATTTAAATAAATGTTTTATAGATCAGCAGGATATTAAACTGACACCGATTGAATTTAAAATCATGGTTATGCTTTTGAGAAATTCAGGACAGACGATACCAAGAGAAAGATTTCTTGAAGAAATATGGGATCGCAGAGGCAATTATATTGAAGATAATACATTAACTGTGAATATTTCAATGATTAAGCGGAAATTACTCGCTTATGCCGCTTATCTTGAAACAACAAGGTCAATTGGTTATCGCTGGAGCGGTGAGGTGACAGAAATTGAAGAATAGAAAATATAAAATTATTTTTATTACTGCATGCATTGTTTTTTTCCTGTGTGTGATTCTGGCATTCTATTACCAACAAAAATATCTAACTGATCAATTGGTGGCTGGGCTTGGCAGTCAAGAACACATTGAATCGATATTCTTTCAGGGCGCCAGCCCTCAGCAAATAAAAGCGGGCTTTGATTATTTGCGGCAGCAAGGTTATGGTGAATCTGGTTATTTATACCTCAATCGAACATTGATTTATCGTTTACCGCTTTTAATCTTAGCAATAGCATCTGTTTTATTTGTGCTGACAGTATGGCTGTTGCAGCGGGCATATAGGAAGCAGCTGCAGGCAGATTTAGAAGTTCTGATACAAATTGTCAGGCATGAAGATGCGATGGAAAATGCATTATGCAGTGAAGATTTCTGCCGTTTGAAAGCAGCTGTTGAAGAAATGAAGAAAGAGAAAATGAAACAGCAAAGCGAATATCAAAGGATGAATCAGCTGCAGTTGAATTACCTTGAAAATATCACTCATCAGATAAAAACGCCATTAACTTCGCTGTTGCTTTTAATCGATATGTGTAGAAACACCACTGCTGATGTATTGAATGAAAATTTAAATGAGGCGGAAGAAATATGTCATCAATTAGATGAAATTACATCTTTGCTGCTTAAGGCTGGCAAATTGCGTTCTAATCAAAATAATTTAAACTATGCAAAACTTCATATCAATGAATTACTAACAAATTGTGTAAATCAGACGATGATAAAATATCCCCAAATCAGGATTAGCTTCACGGCTGAAAGTGATTTTTATCTATGGGGTGATCAGACATGGCTGAAGGAAGCCTTCATTAATATATTGGATAATTGCTCACGATATAGTCCTGAGCATGCTTTAGTAACCGTATCCGCCTATCAAATAAGTGACAAGCTCTATATTAAAATCAAAGATGAAGGCCATGGTATTGATGAAGCTGAAATTGATATGATTTTTAATCGTTATCATCAAAGCAAACAGGAACATGAAGAAAGTCATTTTGGTATCGGACTGCATTTGGCAAAGGATATTATTAATGCTCATTGCGGGCAGATTGATGTACATAATGAAAAACCATCTGGCACATGTTTTACGATTAGTTTCGCACTGCTTCAAGGTGAAATGGCATATAATCACAAATCTTAACGTAATCTTAAGCAAAATGCGGTTTAATAGATTAAAAGAGGTGAAGCTATGCTGATTGAAATTAATAAATTAACCATGAAATATTCAACATTAAGAAGTCATAAAATGATTTTAAATGCTATTGATTTAAATATTGAAGCTAATAGCTTTGTAGCAATTACTGGCAGAAGCGGTTCTGGCAAAACTACCTTATTGAATTTGATTGGCGGCTTATTAAAGCCAGTCAGCGGTGAAATTTGCGTAAATGGTGAAAAGATAACTTCCTATCATGAGGCAAGATTAGCGGAATACAGACGTAAAAATATTGGTTATGTATTTCAAACGTATAATCTGATGCCTGAATTGACAGTCTATGAGAATATCTTGCTGCCCATTCATTTAGATAAGCAGAAAGAGGATCAGAAATATATTGATCAAATTATGAAGACACTAAATATTGAACAATTAAAAGATGCCTATATTGATGAGTTAAGCGGTGGTGAACAGCAGCGTGCGGCATTAGCCAGAGCGATGGCTAACAAACCAATTTTGATTCTTGCGGATGAACCGACAGGGAACCTTGATGAAGAGAATTCTTTAATTGTTTTAAATCTTTTGAAAACATGTCAGCGGCTATATAATCAAACCATTTTATTAGTGACCCACGATATGAATATTGCGAAACAGTGTGATCGTATATTTATCATCGAAAATGGATCAATGAGTGAAGCAGGTTCATGATGAGAAAATTAATGAATAAAAAAAGCCGCGGTTTCTTAATGAGAATTATCATTATTTTAGTGTGTTCCTCAATTTTTATGAGTTTATCATTTATTATTCAGCGTTCTATTTTTGAAACAAATCGAGAAAATTCACTGACTATCTATGGGGAATGGCAGGGGGCTTATTTTGATATTTCAGCTGATCAGCAGCAAATGATTGAAAATAATCAGCTCATAGCACAGAGTGCGACAATGAATATAATGGGAGAAGTGTTCGCTGATGAGCGGGCGATTGGCAGCATCGGTTTTATTGAAGAACCATTGATCGACATGGGCCGGCTGACATTAAAAGAAGGGGAATGGCCGACTAAGGAGAATGAAGTAGTCATAGAATCTTACATTCTTGATAAGCTGCATATCGCTTATGAAGTAGGTCAAAGGATCAATTTAGATATTCGCTTAAATGATCGTGATGAGATAAATGCCGAATTTGTTTTATCAGGGATTCTAAAAAGTTATTCTGCTAATTGGCAATCTGATGGAGAATTAGTATCAATCTTCACAAAGGGGAATGTTTTTGACATTACGGTTGACACTCATATCTTTATGCAATGCCAAGCCGGTTATGAAGATGTTTTGGATTCTCTTATCAAACATAAATTATGTGTAAAAAATACAGCGGCTGCCTTCCCTTTTGATATTCATGAACAGGGAAATCAGTCCTATCTCTATCTGCTTTTAATTACATTCATCTTATCCGTATCCATGATTTTTATTGCCTATTTCTTATTCTTATTGAAAGAAAGAGTGAATTTAATGACTTTAAGAGCCTTAGGCATGTCATTGAATCAACTTAGTTTACAGCTATTTAAGGCATCCATATTGGTATGTACTCTGTCGGTATTATTAAATTACTTGATCTGTATGGCTGTTATAGGCTGCTTAAATATAATCTTTAAGCGCTTAACAGCTTCAGGCATCATTCTTAGTTATGCGTTATCTGATTGGTTCATCGTAAGTGCTGTATTGTTTGTAATATCAATCGCAGGTTTTATATTTGCTTCAATATTTATGCGTAAAATGACCTTAACCGGTAATTTCAGCATTCAAAGCAATGTGAATAAGCGTCATCGCAAATATAGAGGAAAATATTTATCCGCGTTTTATTTAGGTATGCGTCATTTTAATAATAACCGCAAAGCGGCTTATTTGCAGTGTATCAGTATTACTCTATTATTGTTATCCACTTTCTATCTTTCATATAATTATCAAAAGGAACAAAATAGCGTCAACTTTTATCAAGACATTCCTGATTATGTGCTTGACGGCCGTAACAGTTCTTTAATGTTTCCAAGACAACAGGTCATTAATCCTTTGCTGTTAGACGATTTAAACTATCTTGAGGGAATAGATAAAATTTATTCTTATTATGAAACAGATCCCATGAATGATGATTATTCTTTTGAATGGGAAGGTTATCAAGCTTCGCCAATTCTCAATGAAATTTCATTTATGCAGCGTGAATCAGGCAAAGTTATCGGTCAAATCGTAATTATAGATCCAATAAAGAATCCTGAGCTTTTTAATTTAGTGCTTAATGATATAGATGAGGGAGAACTTGATATTGAAGCCTTCAATAAAGGAGAGAGCGCTTTAATGTATTTACCGGATATTGTCGTGCCAAAGGTTTGGTCAAATCGCAAGGGAAGCAGTTTTATATATTATCAGGGAGAAGTCATCAAGGATCAGCTGCAATTAATTCATGAAGATACATTAAGTGTTGGCAGCATGATTCATGTAGAACGAAAAGATTTTGATAATTCAATACCTGTTACTGGCTTGATTCGACAGTATAATGACAGTAGAGTTTTCAATATGTTTTATGATGTATATTGTTTAATTGTCAGTCCGGCATTTATACCACAATTAAATGGGGTTAATGAAATAAGTATTTTTATAAAGTCTAATGTGGATGGTGAACTTTTAGATAAACAGCTTTCAATAATTGCCAGCGAATATCCGGGTGTGAGCTTTACCAACTATCGTGAAGAAGCAAGCTTGAGAGAGGTTAACTTACAATCAAAGTGTTTCTTGTATATTACTTTATTTGCTTGTATGATTTCGATTGTAATTATGATTCAAGTATTCATTTCTTATAATAAAAGTGAAATAGCATCTGCCAATATTGATATTCTAAAAAAACTGGGGGCTAATAAGAAAACATGCCGTATTTATTATTTGTCGGGCGAAGTAATGATTCTTTTATCATCGATTCTTATGGCTAATATTCTGTTTGTATTAACGGTTGCTTATGAAATGAATTCATTGAATAAACATTTGGAAATTAAATATACATTGAGTGAAATGTTTAGTAACTATGCTTTACCTTTACATATAGGTTTGATGATGTTTGTGGGAATCGTACTATTCGTGATTTCAATAGCGTTCAGCAATCAACATATCAATAATCATACTTAAGCTAAGGAGATAATGCAATGAAAAAAATGTTTTTATGTTTTACCCTGTTATTCTGCACTATGTCCAACATGAACCATAGAGCAGCAGACAGCTATTCTGAGATAAATGATATTGCAGCTAATGTACAAGCTTCTCATGAAATTGAAGCATTTTTAAATGAACTCGGCATCGATTTGGATGCTTTCTATGATGAAAATATTAACTTAACAGCGGCAGAAGATTCTTATGGCGGCGCTTGGATTGATGAGAATAATGTTGCGCATGTTGCCTTTACAAGGATAATTCCTGAAGTGAATTTACTGGCAAAGACTGAATTTGCGAAAGTTATGATTGAAAAGGCTGATTTTTCCTTCGCTGAATTGCTGCAATTGCAAAACTTAATATTTCAACTGGAGATAGACGCGGTTCATTCTATTGCAATTGATGAATCAGGTAATTGTTTGCTGGTAGGTATAGCCAATGATGAATCAAATGCAGAGATATTTGATGCGATTCAAACCGTTAATACAGAAAATGTTAAAATTAAGTTTGAAATTTCGAATGGTTATAAACGATATTAAGGATTAGCAGAGAGGTCATTTGCGGATTTTCGTAAGCTTCCGGTTGTATTTTAATAGTCATTGAAACACGGTTTAGCTGCCGTGTTTTTTCTTTTATATATAAATTGTATGCTGAAACGTGGACAGGCTTAGTAATGTCTGATTACTTTAATTCATAATATGGCTCTTAAGTAAAACCGATAAAAAACCTCTTTAATTCTTAAGAAATTCTAAAATTTCTTTTCTTACGAAAATGAAATTTGCTCAGTGTTTAATGTCAGCCGCAAGTGTGCTATAATTAGACGAGTAAAGGAGCGGGTGCTATGAAAGTCTGTCTGTATTTTGAAGGAGAAAAGATGATTTCTACCTCTGGGATCGGCCGTGCCTTGAAGCATCAAAAAGCGGCTCTGGCTTCACAGGGGATTGAATATACCTTGGATCCAGATGATGATTATGACATCCTGCACATTAACACGGTAGGTCCCAGCAGTCTTGGCGTGATTGCTAAAGCTAGGAAAAGGGGATTAAAAGTCATTTATCATGCACATTCAACGGAAGAAGATTTCCGCAATTCGTTTGTATTGAGTAATCAGATCGCGCCGGTATTTAAAAAGCTGCTGATCACATGCTACTCAAAAGCGGATTATATTATTACGCCGACACCGTATTCAAAATCATTATTGGAAGGTTATGAAGGGATCAATGTACCCATTGTGGATATTTCAAATGGTATAGATCTTGACCGCTTTCACTATAATAAAGAGAAGGTGAAGGCTTTTCGTCGTTATTTCTCATTAAAAGATGAGGATAAGGTTGTTATATCAGTAGGCTTGTATTTTGAACGTAAGGGTCTGTTAGATTTTATGGAGGTAGCAAAACAGCTGCCGCAGTATAAATTTATCTGGTTTGGCTATACGCCGCTTTATACAGTGCCTAAGAAGATTCGTGAAGTTATTGAGGAAGATCATCCGCATAATGTGATTCTGCCGGGTTATGTTAAGGGTCCGGTTATTGAAGGCGCTTATGCGGGTGCTGACTGCTTCTTTTTCCCAAGTAAAGAAGAGACAGAGGGAATTGTTGTTTTAGAAGCCTTAGCAAGTTCCCAGCAAGTATTATTAAGAGATATTCCAGTATATGATCCATGGCTGCTTCACGGTGTTAACTGCTACAAAGGCAAAACGGTTGCCGATTTTGTAGATTTAACAGAAAAGATCGTTGAAGGAAAAGTGGACAATCTGACAGAAAATGGCCGGTTTACGGCTGAATCAAGAAGCATTGAATGTATCGGGGAGAAATTGCGAGAGGTTTACGAGAAAGTGTTGGCTCTGTGAGCGGGGTAGTCTATGAAACAAGTATCTAAAAAATATATATTGAATCTGCTGCTTATCCTTTTGCTAACAGGCTTTGCTTTATGGTTTGCATTAAAGGATGATTATGAGCAGGTGCTGGGAGTGTTAAAGAATATTTCCTGGTTCAGTATGATTATTATCATCATTGGCTCATTATTCTATAACGGCATGGTAGGCTGTATCCTGACATCCATTGCCCGTGAGCATAAGCATGATTATAAGCTGAAGGACGGAATCGTCGTTGGCTTTATCGGCAGCTTTTTCAGCGGCATTACACCCAGCGCGTCAGGCGGTCAATTTGGGCAGATCTACGCGTTTAAGAAACAGGGGATTCGGCCCAGTGAAGGCGCAAGTATTCTCTGGCTTGATTTTATTACTTATCAGACAGTTTTAATGTTGTATGCGGCTTTATTGATGATTCTTCGCTTTGGTTATTATTATGCCAATTATTCATTCTTATTTACCTTTATATTTATTGGCTTTTTATTGAATTTCTCGGTCATCGGCCTGCTTTGGACCATGGCTAAATTTCCTAAGCTATATATGAAGCTGAGCGGTACGGTTGTCAGGCTGCTGCATAAGATGCACATTGTAAAGGATGAGGAAAAGACATTGGCCAGTTGGAATGAACAGTTATCGTCTTTCAATATTGAAATAAACCGCAACCGCAATAACAAAAAGCTGATTTTGAAAGTTGCCGGTTATAACGTGATTCGATTAACGATTTATTTTTCACTGCCGTTTTTTATCGGTTTAGTATTAGGCGTACCGGCTAAGGATATGCCGATTATCGATGTGATTGCGTTATCATCCTTTGTGACAATGTCTAATTCATTCTTTCCGGTTCCCGGCGCCAGCGGCGGTACGGAAATGATGTTTGTGCAAATATTCTCTTTATTAATTTCAGCAAAATATGCATCAAGTATTATGATTATCTGGCGATTTGCCACCTATCATCTGATTCTGCTGATTGGGGGCACGTTGTTTATATTTATCAAACAGCATTCCGCGCACGGGATGCAGACAGAAGAATAGGAGGCGTCTTATATGCGGATAGGATTATTTAGTGACACATATCTGCCGGATATCAATGGGGTAGTATCATCCATTGTTACACTGCAGAAAGAGCTTGAAAAGAATGGACATGAAGTTTTCGTGATTGCCAACCATAAGGGGCTGCTGCATTCAAAACGTGAAGGGAACGTACTGCGGCTGCCGGGCTTTGAATTGAAATGGCTGTATGGCTATATTTTGTCAACACCCTATCATTTCTCAGCGAAGGATGATATTAAGGCGATGAATCTTGATTTAATTCATGTGCACACTGAATTCGGTATCGGTATCTTTGCACGTATTGTAGCAAAGGATCTCGGTATTCCCCTTGTTTGTACTTACCATACAATGTATGAAGATTATACTCATTACATTAATAAGTTTGATATTGAAGGTATTGACAAGGTAGGTAAAAAGGTGACTGCTTCCTTCTCTAAAATGGTTGTTGATACATGTGAAGCGGTTATCGCACCAAGTGAAAAGACACGGGAAGCATTAGTTAAATATGGTGTTACCACACCGATTCATATTATTCCAACCGGTCTTGATTTGGATAAGTTTAACCGGGAACGTATTCCGGCTGAGGATATTCAAAAGCTGCGCGCTCAGTATCAACTAAGTGCTGAGGATAAGGTCATGCTTTACGTTGGCCGAGTAGCTCATGAAAAGAGTATAGATGTTGTAATCCGCGGTTTTGTGAAGGCAGCGAAAAGTAATCCGCATTATAAGCTGATGATTGTAGGCGGCGGCCCTGATCTTGAGGAATTGAAAGATTTGGCTGCTTCATGCGGCATTGCTGATCAGGTGATTTTCACAGATAAGCAGGACCGTGATCTGGTGCCTGTCTTCTATGCAGCGATGGATGGCTTTGTATCCGCGTCATTAAGTGAAACACAGGGGATGACATTTATTGAAGCAGCAGCCAGCGGATTGCCGGTATTTGCCCGTCATGATGATGTATTGGATGATTTATTAGAGGATGGCAAGAGCGGTTATTTCTTTGAAGAAGATACATTTAGTGATAAGGTCATTGAATTCTTCGCGTTGGATAAGGAAACGGTGGAAATGATGAAGCATAATGCCCGCCGTCAAAGCGCGCAGTATGACTGTCATACTTTCTATACCGCTGTGCTTAATGTTTACGAGGAAGCCGTTAATTCCTATCATAAGACATTGGATGTAAAACGAATTAAAACAATGGATGATTGTGTGCTGATTACGCTGCTTGATAATAAAGAGGATGAAATCAAGGTGCTGGTCAGTGTGGAAGATTACTTTGCGTTTGAAATTAAAAAAGATGGAGTTATTCACCAAAGTGTGCTTGAAGAGCTGCAGCTTCGTGAGAAAGTATTAAAAGCATGGCGTTTATGTATCCGTAAAATATCAACCAAGGATCGTACACGCAAAGAAATGTATGATATATTGGTAGAAGATGGTTCTTTGGATATTAAACAGATTAATGATATGATTGATAAGCTTGAAGATAAGGGCTATGTCAATGATACCTTGTATATGTTTAATCAGATTGAACACAAGCAGCGCTCGCTTGAAGGGAAAGGCAAGATTATTCGTGATCTTGTGAAAAGGGGACTGCCGTATGAAAGTGTTTCTGAAGCATTAGATACCCTTGGCGATGCGACAGAAAAAACAAAAGCCTTCCATTACGCGCAAAAGCTTCAGCTGTCAATCAAGGGACAGTCATTGAAAATGAAGAAACAGAAAATGAAGCAGCGGCTGATTGTTCAGGGATATAGTCCAACACTCGCCGACGAGGTAATTGCGCAGATGGATTTTAATGAAGAGGCTGGCGAACAAGCTGCTTTGCTTGAAAAGGCAATCCAGAAAGCATTAAAGACATATTCAAAAAAATATGATGGTCAGGAATTGAAAAATGCGATTTTGCGCTCTTTAATCCGCAAAGGCTTTACATCGGAAGATGTACTGATTGCCATCAATGGAATGGAGATTTTTAAATGAAACATGTAAATGAATTTATCGATGGGGATCACGGTACTTATGTATTATTGATTTCACAGTTAAGCAAAGGTGTCACCGCTAAGGGTTCACCCTATCTTTCACTGACGCTTCAGGATAAGACAGGAGTCATTGAAGGAAAGCTATGGTCAGCCCGCCCGGATCAGCTGGCTAATTATAAGCCGGGAATGATTCTTGAATTTGAAGGCGAGGTTTTGTCACATAATAAACAGCTGCAAATGCGGGTGAATGATTGCCGTGTGCTGGACCGCAGTAAATTTGATATCCGTGATTTTGTGCGTGAGGGAGATATTTCACGCGCTGAGCTGAAGCGTCAGATTAGCGAAAAGATTGATAGTATTAAAAATCCTAAGCTGCATCTGTTAATCAGCAAGGTGATGGAGCATTTTGAAAAGGATTTTTATGCTTATCCGGCAGCGGCTAAAAATCATCATGATTTTGTCGGCGGGCTGGCAACGCATGTATTAGGCATGCTGAGAGTCGCGGATGCGTTATGCGCGATTTATCCGATGCTTGATCGTGATTTGTTAGTCAGCGGGGTAATTGCTCATGATATTGGGAAATGCATCGAATTAAGCGGCCCGGTTATTACTGAATATACAATGCCTGGTAAGTTATTGGGACATATTTCAATTATGCAGACGATTGTGGATGAAACCGCAAAAGCAAATAATATTGAAGGTGAAGAAGTGATTTTGCTTCGGCATATGATCCTTTCTCATCATGGCGAGTATGAGTTTGGCTCACCTGTCCTGCCAATGATTCCAGAGGCAGAGATTCTTCATTATATCGACAATATTGACGCCCGAATGAATTCACTGACTAAGGCGCTGGACGGTGTTGCTGAGGGAGAATTTACACCGCGTATTTTTGCTCTTGAAAACCGTAGCTTCTATAAGGCTAAGAAAACGAAAGAATAATGCTGGGAATGGTTTGAACCATTCCTTTTTCAAATGTTAAATTTAACAGAAATCGGATAGCTCGCATTTTAAATAATCAAAGTGAGAGGTAATAAAATAACAGATAAGTATAATGAATAAGAGAGGTAAACTTGTGGATGGGATAGATAAATTAAATCAGGCTATCGATTATATTGAACAGCATCTAAATGAAGATATTGATTATCAGGTATTGGCTGATATTGCCGGTTGTTCAAGTTATTATTTTCAGAAATTATTTTTATATATGGCACAGCTTTCATTAAGTGAATATATTCGTTTCCGCCGGTTATCAATGGCTGCGGTTGACCTTCAGAAAACAAAGTGCAAAGTCATCGATGCCGCATTAACTTATGGCTATGATTCACCCACAGCTTTTAATCGCGCGTTTAAAAGGTTTCACGGTGCCGCTCCTTCTTTGGTTAAACAGGGCAAAGCATCGTTTGCCGCCTATCCGCCGATTCGTTTTTCAGTATTAAAGCAGGGCGGTGATGAGCTGAGTGTGCGCATTGAAAAGAAACCGGCTATTCGCATCCTTGGCATTGCCTGTCCGCTGGCTAAAAATTTAGAACAGAATTTTAAGGCAGTTCCTGATCAATGGCAGGCGGCTGTTGCCAATGGCAAACTGATTGAGTTAGTATTAATGAATAATGCCTATCCCAATGCGTTGTTAGGCGTCAGCATTCACCATGGCGAGGAATGGAAATATATGATAGCGTCAGCATCAACCATAAATAACCATGATTATGAAGAATATTTAATTCAGGCAGGTTCATGGGCAGTGTTTTCTGGGCAGGGAGATAATCATTCATTACAAGCTTTACAACGGCGTGTTTTACTTGAATGGCTGCCGACTTCTGGTTATGAATGTGACGATGCGGCCGATGTTGAGGTTTATTTTAAGGCAGATCCGCATTTGGCAATCTATGAATACTGGCTGCCGATTAAATAGGAGGAATTATGACAAGTTCAAAAATTAAAATGACAATTGATGCTCCACTGACATGTGTCTGGGAGGTTGTGACTTCGCTTGAAAATTATACTTGGCGCAGTGACATAAGCAAGCTTGAAGTGATCAATGATAAACAATTTGTGGAAATTTCGCAAGAAGGGATTTCTACCTATTTTACGATAACTGTCACAAAGCCATATCAGCAATGGGCGTTCGATATTGAGAATGACAATATGACAGGGCATTGGATCGGCAATTTTACAGACCATGAAACTTACACAGAGGTTGAATTTATTGAAACAGTTACAGCTAAAAAGATACTGATGAAACCTTTTATTAAGATGTATTTAAAAAAGCAGCAGGCTATATACTGTCAGGATTTGAAACGGGCTGTTAAGGATAGAAATTGAAGTGAGGAAAAAGCTTCATATATCGCTGATTTCATTATCTTCTTATAATTATGGTGTAAACCCTAAAAAGGATTTACGTCTTGGAAAATGTTTGTGTTACATAGAGTTATATAAGGGAAGGTTCTCCATACCCGTATATTCAATCGCTTTAGAAGGATTCTAATTCATTTTCAACAGCTATTACAATAAAAATTTGCATCTTAACACACTTTATGTTAAGA
>NZ_HE578923.1:295618-371169 GCF_000313565.1 Dielma fastidiosa
ACTTTATGTTAAGATGCAAATTTTTATGTTTTGATGATTTAAATCAAAGATTATCCTTCCTGCAAGCTTCCTTAATTCAATCGTTTAGTTACTCTGTAAATCATTGTCAGGCTTTTATATTGAATTTTAATTATTTTAAAAGGGCACAGATTTCATCCATTGCCAGATAATCCTCAATCGTTTTGATCACACCGGGAAAATCAGCGGTATTTGATTGAGTGATAACAATGATGCCTTTTGCTTTTGCTTCATGAGCGCAGCGGATGCCGGTAATAGAGTCTTCAAAAACATAGCAGTCCTGAATATCGCAGCGGATGTTCGCGGCTGCTTTTTTAAACATGGCAATTTTATTTTCATAAGTGTTATCATCATAAACGATTTTCTGCGGGTCAAACCAGCGATCTAATCTAAAAACATCAATAAAGAAATTGATATTGGCAAGTATTGACGCGCTGGCAATATTCATCGGGATATTTAAGTCATGCAGCTTGTTTAAAAAGTCCTCCAAACCATCTACTAGATGATATTGAGTACCGGCTTGCAGAGCAATCTCACGATAGAGGGCTTCCTTTGCTTCAGATAACTTATTTGCTTCTTCAAATGTGACATCTGGTTTGAGATATTCGATGATTTTAACATTAGGTTTACCATGCATCATCTGCATTTCTTCATCAGTAAATGGCTCTTTGCGCAATGCCTTAGAGAATTCTTTCCATGCCTGTTCATGATAAATGCCGTCAAAGACCATTGTTCCGTTAAAATCAAAAATTACTGCTGGTTTCATGACTGTCCCTCTTTTCAGATAAAGCATACCTTTTATTATTATCAATTGCAATCCTTTTTATGACATGTGTACCCCTGTTGATTCATTGTGGTATATAATAGTTACAATAAAATTCTTAAACCTTTATTTCTATTAAAACTTCATGTGATGGATCAAAGCGGCAAATGGATGATAAATGCATTTACTGGCTCTGAATAAATGTTTAAACTAAAGTATGGCGCACATTAACAATCTTTATGACTTGCAAATGCCAAAGTGTGTCATTATAATTTAGACATTGGAGGCGTACTATGAAAATACGTGAAACGATTGAAAAGCAATTAGAAGAAGTTAAAGCAAATCGCCGGTCTCTGCATAAGATTCCTGAAATTGGATTAAATACAGTGAAGACGGCTGCATATCTGCGGGCAAAGGGGATTGAATACGGGGTGGACAGCATTGATGACACATTGATTGAGAATGGTCTTGTGATGCAGATCAAAGCCGCTGTGCCAACTGATAAAGGTATTGGTCTGCGTTCGGATATTGATGCTTTGCCCATGGGGGAAAAGACGGGTGTTTCTTTTCAGAGTGAGCATGAGGGCTGTATGCATGCATGCGGTCATGACGGCCATATGGCGGCAATGCTGGGAACAGTTCAATATTTGTGTGAGCATCGTGATCAGCTGACTCAGAATGTAACGATTGTCTTTCAGCCAGGGGAAGAAAGTCCAGGCGGCGCTAAGCCGATGATCGAGCATGGTCTATTTGATAAATATAAGATTGATTGTATGATTGGCATGCATGTAGTCGGTGATCTTCCGGAAGGGAAAATCGGCTGCCGGCCGGGTCCGATGATGGCCCGCAATGGTGAATTCCAGTTTACCGTTAGAGGCTATACGGCCCATGGCGCAATGCCGCATGACGGCAAGGATGCAATCGTAGCTGCCTGTTCATTGGTTATGAATCTGCAGACGATTGTTTCAAGAAATGTAAATCCGTTAGACAGCGCCGTTATTACTGTCGGTAAGCTGAATGCTGGCGAGGTGCGTAATGTGATTGCCGATAAAGCTGAAATCATTGGTACGATGCGTTCTTTTTCTGATGCGAATTATGAAATGATGAAACAGCGGATGCATGCGGTTGCTGAGGCGATCGCGCAGATGTTTAATGTTGAGGTTGAGCTTGTGATTGATGATTTCTATGCGGTTGTTAATAATGATGAAAAGCTGACGGCGATGCTGGCGGAGGTTGTAGGCGAAGATTATGTAGAAATCGCACCGCGGATGATTGCCGAGGATTTCTCCTTCTATCAGCAGATCGTACCAGGTCTATTCTATTATACAAGTGTTGGTGATGCGGATCATCCTTACCAGATTCATGACAGCCGGTTTATGTATCGTGAGGAATATTTGCTGAACGCGATTGAAACGAATGTACGGCTGATGGAAAAGCTGGGTGTTTTATGCGGGTAGATTGTCATTGTCATATCCTTTATGGTGTGGATGATGCGTCGAAGCAGTGGCAGGACAGCTTGGCAATGCTTCAGATCGCGGTACAGGACGGCATCGATGTGATCCTTGCTACTTCCCATGTGCATCCTAAATTTCCTGAGAATAACAAACAGCGCTTTGATTGCGCGTTAGCTCAGGTACAGCAGCTGGTAAAAGAGTATCAGCTGCCGATTCGTATCGTAAAGGGTGGTGAAATCTTTTTTTCACATCAATGCCCAGATATGATGAATGAAAACCGTCTAATCACTATGGGCAGCAGCCGCTGTCTGTTAACTGAGCTGCCGTGGATTGAAGATGAACAGGATCAGGATGCTGATGTAATTCTTACCGAATTGCTGAACCGCGGCTATATCCCGGTGATCGCGCATCCGGAACGTTATGCTATCGTGCATGAAAATTATGATCGATTGCGGAAATGGAAAGCTATGGGCTGTTATCTGCAGACGAATCGAACGAGTCTATTAGGTTTGGATCGAATGGCAATGGCGAATCAAACCGCTGAAAAAATGCTTGACGACGGTTTAATTGATTTGATTGCCTCGGATGCCCACCGTTCTTTTCCGCCGCGTATCCCAGTTTTATCAGATGTTCATGCGCTGATTGAACAAAAACAAGGGAAAGCAGCAGCCGATCGATTATGCGGTGAGACCGCTTATCAATTATTTCAATTAGATCAAGAATAAGCTTTGTTTAAATGAATTGGAAATTAATGGTAAAACTGATATAATCAGTTTATATTCGGAGGTAGTTTATGAAAAAAATAGCTGCATTGCTTTGCGCCTGTCTGATCCTAGGCGGCTGTTCTTCGCAAAATCCATATGAGAAGGAACTGGACCCTAAAAATCCAATTACCTTAACCTTATGGCATTATTATAATGGTATCCAGAAAACAGCGCTTGATAATATGATTGAAGAGTTTAATAATACAGTTGGTTCAGAGAAGGGAATTGTTGTCGAGGCAAATAATGTAGGCAGTATCCTTGAATTAACCGATAAAGTGAAAGAAGCGGCAGCCGGTAAAGTCGGCGCCTCTGAAATGCCGGAAATATTTACCGCATATGCAGATACCGCTTATGAATTAAATGCGGATGGCTATGTTGCTGATTTAAGTCAGTATCTAAGCGCGGATGAAATCAGCGAGTATGTAGATGGCTATGTGCAGGAAGGCATGTTTGATAACGAATTAAAGATTTTCCCGGCCGCGAAGGCTACGGAATGTCTGCAAATCAATAAAACGGACTGGGATCGTTTCGCAGAGGCAGCTGATGTCAGCCTGGATGATTTAAAGACTGTTGAAGGATTAAATGAAGTAGCTGAAAAATATTATGCATATACTGACGCGCTTACGCCTGATATAAACAATGACGGAAAGCCTTTCTTTGGCCGTGATGCGGTAGCTAATTATTTTATTATCGGCTGCAAGCAATTAGGAATGGAAATCTTTGAGGTTAAAGACGGACAAGTTACACTGAATTTTGATAAGGATGTAATCAGAAAAATCTGGGATAATTATTATGTTCCTTATGTAAAGGGCTATTATCTGGATAAGGGCCGTTTCCGCAGTGATGATGTGAAAACGGGGGATATTATTTCTTTCGTTGGTTCTACAAGCGGCATTCCTTATTTTCCTACACAGGTAATCAAGGATGACAATACAAGTTATGATATCGATGTGATCTTCCAGCCGGTACCGGTATTTGAAGGCGGCAGTAAGGTTGCTGTTCAGCAGGGGGCTGGAATGGTTGTGTCAAAAACCAGTGAAGTCAAGGAGTATGCATCAGTTCTTTTCCTGAAATGGTTTACTGAAACTGAACGAAATATTGATTTTACGATTAATTCAGCTTATCTGCCAGTGAAAAAGGAAGCCAATGATCTTGAAGTAATCCATACATTGATCAAAGAGAATGATATTGATATGGATGATTCAATTTTAGCCGGTCTTGATGTAGCGATTAATACGGTTAATGATTATGAATTATTTACAAGTAAAGCCTTTGATCATGGCACTGAAGCCCGCTCGTTGCTGCAGGCCGCTTTGATTGATGATGCTAAAGCAGCCCGCCAGCAGGTGATTGAACTGATCAACTCAGGCTCATCCAGAGATGAAGCGCTAAATCAGCTGATTAATGACCAAATTTTTGATGAATGGTATAGCAGGCTTAAAACGGAGTTAGAAAAGCTGATATAGGAAGGGTGCAGATATGCGGTTGAGAAAGTCGTCAATTACTGACAGAACATTGTTGATGATGATAATAGTCGTACTGATTCAGTCAGTAATTTTTGCTGCGACCTTACTGAATGGTGATATTGTTGAGAAAACGAATCAGAATGCTTTTGATACAATGAATGAAAAGGTAACCAACCGCCGTACCTATTTAGAAAATGACATGATTCAGCGCTGGAGCAATCTTGAATCTAAGTCAGTAATGATGACTGATAAAATCATCGCTTATCTTGATGAGCAGCAGTTAACCATTGATGAATTAGCGAAAAATACTTCAGCCGCAGTGCCGCTGATTGATGCTGTGAGTGAGGATATTATCAGTATCCTGCGAACCAATCAAGTAACCGGCGCATTTTTAATATTGGGCAATGACAACAGTGACAATGTCCAGACAAATGGTATCTATCTGCGGGATATGGATCCTATCGCTAACCCGAATGATAATTCAGATCTGCTTTGTCTGAGGGCTCCGGCCAGTATCACTGAAGGGTTAAATATCCCTTTAGATATTTATTGGAATCCTCAGTTTCAGTTTAATGAGGAGAATAAGAGTGATATCTTTTATTATCGCGTTTTATCAGTAGCGGCTCAAAATCTGCAGGCAGCGCATAAAGATCTGGGGTATTGGAGTTCGAGCGCCACGGACAGCAATGGTGTTGATGTCATACTGTATACACTGCCGCTCTTGGATCATGATGGCAACGTGCTCGGTATTCTTGGTGTTGATGTATCGCTTGATTATTTAAAGAGTCTGATGCCGTCCAAGGAATTAAACAGCAATGCTTCTTATCTGTTAGCTAAAATTACGAATCAAACTGCTCAATTGGAATATATCGCCGCCAGCGGGCCGCTGTATACGAATATTTTTCATAGTGAACCTACTGTCTCAATTCTTGATAAAACAAATTATATCAACGCGTTTGAATTTGAAACTGAGGAGAATAATCAGGTTTACGGCAATGTGCAATTGCTATCCTTATATAACACAAATTCACCATATGCTGATGATTCATGGGTTTTAGTCGGCTTGATGCGCGGTCAGGATCTGAAATTTTTTACTAATGAATTATATAAATCGTGTCTGCTTGCCAGTCTGCTTTCATTTGCGGTATTATTTGGTGTTATCTTGGTATTAAGCCGTTCATTTACTCATCCGATTCGAAAATTGGCTAAAGAGGTTAAGAATTTTAATCCAAATGAACCAGTGAAACTAAATCCAACGAATATCCTCGAAATCGATAACCTAAGCAGTGCGATTGAAGAGCTGAGCCGTGATGTGGCAGAAACCGCCTCTTCCTTTGGCAGGATTATTTCGATGACCAGCTATCCATTCAGCGCTTTTGAATATTATACCGATCAGGAACGCTTCTTCTGTACTGATCAGCTATTGGCTACGATCGGCATTAGAGATGCCCAGCTGCAGATTAAGAATAAAGAAGATTTAATCTATCTGCTTGAGCTTTTGGATAAGCAATATCCGTCTACTCGTGTTGACAATCAGATTCGTATTTATCGAATTGCTGATGATATTGATCACAAACAGCGCTGGATACGCATGCATATCATGAAAGAAGCCAATCATATTTATGGTGTTGTAGAAAATGTAACCAGTGAAATGCTGGAGCTGCATAAGGCTGAATATGAGCGTGATCATGATGTGCTGACCAGCTTATTAAACCGCCGCGCATATACTGAAAAAATGAATAAGTTATTTAAACAGCATGATCAGCTGAAAGTAGCGGCATTAGTCATGTCTGATTTAGATAATCTGAAATATATTAATGATACATTTGGTCATGACTGCGGTGATGATTATATCCGCTTGATGGCTAATGTGCTGAAATCTTCTTATCCGCCTCAGCATTCTATTATCTCAAGAATTTCCGGTGATGAGTTCTTTGTATTCTTATATGGCTATGATTCAAAAGAAGAAATACAGAAAATACTCGGCGAGTTTGAGAAGAATATGAATGAATGTGTCTGGAAATTACCGGATGGCAGTTTTAGTAAGCTGCGGGCAACCACAGGTGTCGCGTGGTATCCGAATGATGCGATAGAGTTAACTTCATTGACGAAGTATGCGGATTTCGCAATGTATCGGATGAAGCATACTCAAAAGGGCAGTTTGTATTTCTTTGATCAGGAGGAATATGAAAATGACGCGTATCTGCTTCAGGCTAAGGAAGATTTGAATAAGCTGATTGATCAGGAAATGGTAGCTTATCAGTTCCAGCCAATCGTTGATGCTCATACAGGTGAGGTCTATGCGTATGAAGCGCTGATGCGTTCTAAATTAGCGGCCTTTATGAACCCTCTTGATATCTTGAGGATTGCCAGAGCGCAGTCGAAGCTTTATTTTATTGAACATCTGACTTTCTTTAAGGCGATGGAGGATTATGTAAAACAACCGGGTTATGAAAAGTATCGGCTGTTTATCAATACGATCGCAAATCAGGTTTTAACGGCAGAGGATATTGCGGAATTCAGCGCTAAATATTCAGATTATCTGCCTAATTTAGTGTTAGAAATTACAGAAGCGGAGAAGCTTGAGGATCGCCCGGCGAAAGAAAAGCGCCGTTTAGTCGATAAATGGCATGCGAAGATCGCGGTTGATGATTATGGAACCGGTTATAATGGTGAATCTGTCTTGCTGCAGGTTGAACCAGACTTTATTAAGATTGACCGTTCAATTGTGCATAATATCAGTTTTGATGAGAATCGGCAGATTCTGCTTCAGAATATTATTTCATACTGCAAAGAAAATCATATTCTGATTATCGCAGAAGGAATTGAGAATGAGTTGGAGATGAAGACGCTGATTAATGCTGGTGTTGATTATATGCAGGGCTTCTATCTGGCTCAGCCTGCTTATGAATTGCAGGATATCAGTGAACAGAAGAAGCAGTTGATTCGTGAATATTATGAAACAAAATAAACCTCTGACGAGGTTTGTTTTTGTATATGTACATTGTTTTGCTTATATGATTTATATTTTAAATGATTATTTAATGAATAAATGACAAATTAATGCATACATTATTGGGATGAACATGGCTGGTAAAAAGTTTGCGGCTTTTATTTTGGTAACTTTCAGCATATTTAAGCCAATCCCAATCAAAAAAAGGTTACCAACGGTTGATACGGCAGCGATGATGTCAGCGCTGAGCAGCGGCTGAAGCAGGGAGGCGCCAAGTGTGAGGGTTCCCTGATAAATGAAAACAAAGAGAGCGGAAAATCCAACGCCGATACCCAGCGTCATGCTCATCATGCAGGCACTGATGCCGTCAATGATGCCTTTAGTGATCAGAATTGTATGATTTTGATTGATGCCTGCTTCAAGAGAACCGATGATTGCCATTGAACCGATACAAAATAATAATGTAGCTTCAATCAAGCCCTGAGCGAATGGTTTATCTTTTGAATGAGTAAACAAGGTCTGCAGCTTTTCCGCAAGCCGTCTGAATTTACCGTCGAGGTCAAAGAATTCACCCAGCGCTACTCCGATGATGATGGAGGCGAGAATCAGATAGATGTGATCGAGCTGACTGCTGCCGGCAAAACCCATGGCACAGACTAATAGGCCAAAGGCTTCAAAGATACGCTCACCGATTTTCTGTAATGTTTTTCGATTTAATAAACAGCCAATTAAGGTTCCTGCGAGAATCAGCAGACAGTTGACTGCAGCACCGGTTAATAATGACAGCATGGCACACCCCCTAAACTTATATTTTAATATACGCTTGCCCTTATTAACTGTCAAGGAAACCTTTTTGTGAGGGAATTTTGAATTGTGTGTTTTTGTGGTAATCTCACAAGTCTATTGACTTTTTAAATTAGTTAACTATAATAATTGTTAACATAGTTAAATATGTTAGAGGTGGACAATGGAAGAGAATAAATTGCAGAAAGAATTATTTAAGTCAATCATGCGTGTGAATAAAGCGATGGGTAAACGCCATTCTGCTTTAGGTGATTTACCGCAGGGTACTTTTGTGCTGCTTCATACAATCCTTGAAAATGGCCATCAGCTGGAATTCATTACTGATGAAGAAATGATTGGAATGACAGTTTCTGATCTTAGTGAAATTTTGTTGGTTTCACGTCCAGCTATCAGCCGTATGATCAATGAGCTTGAAAGGAAGGGATTCATTCAGCGTGTCAGCACATGCAGCGACCGCCGTCTGGTTTATGTATGCATTGCGCCTTTAGGTAAGGAAGCATTGCAGGCGGCATGGCATCGAGCTTATGAAGGCTTAAATGCATTGATTGAAAAAATGGGAGAACAAGATATTAAAGAATTGATTCGCATTTTAAATAAACTGCATACCGTGGTTTATGAATTAGCGAATGATGAAAGATTAGAAAGGAATTGATGCTTATGATGAAACTAAAAAAGTTTTATAAGCCATTTTTAGTCAGTATGCTGGCAGCTGTTGTACTGCTGTTTGGTCAGGCAATGTGTGATTTAAAATTACCGGATACAATGTCTGATATTATCAATGTCGGTATTCAGCAGAATGGTATTGAACACGCGTCACCAGATGTAATCAGTGAACAGGGCATGACGCTAATGACATTGTTCATGAGTGAGGATGAAAAGACCTCAGTGCTGGCTGCTTATGATTTTATTGAAAAAGGCAGTGATGAGACGATTGCCAAGCATTATGCGAATGCTGCCGATATGAATGTATATCAAATTAATGAACAAGGAAAAGATGAGCGGAATGCGCTGGATGCAGTCTTTGGCAATAGCTCATGGACCTTTATTAATGTGATGAAGCAAGTATCGGCAGAGTCTGCCCAAAGTGGTGTGGCTAATGCTGGTACGGATTTCTCAGTTACGGATTTAGATTTTAATCAGGTTTATGCGATGCTGCCAATGCTTCAGGCATTGCCTCAGGAAATGATTGATGAACAGCATGCCGCGGCGATGGCATTGCCGGAGACGACGAAAACGCAGACAAGCGCGGTATTTGTGAAGCTGTTTTATGAAGAATTAGGGGCTGACGCTCAGCAGATTCAATTTATGTATATATTGAAAAAAGGCGGCTTGATGCTGTTGGTAACATTGCTTGGTGCGATGGCTACGATTGCTGTAGGCTTATTAGCCAGCCGGATTGCTGCCGGTCTTGGCCGTGATTTGCGTAAGGCCATCTTTGAAAAGGTTGAAAGCTTCTCAAATGCTGAATTTGATAAATATTCAACTTCTTCTTTGATTACTCGTACTACGAATGATATCACTCAGGTACAGACCTTGATTGTAATGGGCATCCGTATGATATTCTATGCCCCAATCATGGGTATCGGCGGTATTGTCATGATTTCTTCAAAGAATTTATCAATGGTATGGATTTTAGCATTATCAGTTGCGGCTTTGCTGTGTCTGATTGGCTTTATCTTTGTGGTAGCAATGCCTAAGTTCAATATCATGCAGAAGCTGCTGGATAAGCTGAATCTCGTTTCTCGTGAGAATCTGACCGGTCAGCTTGTTATTCGTGCTTTTGGTTCTCAAGAGTTTGAAAAAGAACGCTTTGATAAAGCAAATAAGGATTTAACCAAGAACAGCTTATTTGTTCAGCGGGTTATGGCGATGATGATGCCATGTATGAATATCATCATGAACTTTACAACATTGCTGATTGTTTGGGTCGGCGCGCATCAGATTGCTGCCAGTAATATGCAGGTTGGTGATATGATGGCGTTTATGCAATATGGTATCCAGATTATCATGTCATTCTTAATGATCAGTATGATTTTCATTCTGATTCCAAGAGCGACAGTATCAGCAAATCGTATTTATGAAGTATTATCAACCCAGCCTTCAATTGTTGATCCTGAAACAGAAGCAGAATTTAAGCAGGATCAAATGGGTGTTGTTGAGTTTGATAACGTCAGCTTCCACTATGCAGGGGCTGAAAAGGATGTATTGGAGAATGTATCCTTTGTCGCTAAACCGGGACAGACAACCGCATTTATCGGTTCGACAGGTTCAGGAAAATCAACATTAATTAATCTGATTCCGCGTTTCTATGATGTAACTGACGGCTGTATTAAGGTCAATGGTACGGATATCCGTAATATTTCTCAGCATCGTCTGCATGAACAGGTAGGCTATGTACCGCAAAAGGGTGTTCTGCTCTCAGGTACGATTGATTCCAATCTGCGTTACGGACGCCCTGATGCAAGTGATGAGGAAATCAGAGAAGCGGCGGCGGTGGCGCAAGCTACTGATTTTATTGAAAAGAAGGAAGACGGCTTTAATGCATTGATCGCCCAAGGCGGTACAAATGTATCAGGCGGTCAGAAACAGCGTTTATCAATTGCCCGCGCTTTAGCGACAAAGGCACCGATTTTAATCTTTGATGATTCTTTTTCAGCTCTTGATTTTAAAACGGATGCTACATTGCGGGCAGCTTTACACGAGCACACAAGTGACGCGACAGTATTGATTGTGGCTCAGCGTGTATCAACCATCATGCATGCAGATCAGATTTTAGTTCTGGATCATGGTAAGGTAGTCGGCAAAGGCACGCATGAAGAATTGTTGAAGAATTGCCCGACATATTATGAAATCGCGTCTTCACAATTGTCAAAGGAGGAATTGTAATATGGCAAACTCCAGACCTGCAGGTGCAATGGGCGGCAGAGGGCCAATGGGCGGCGGTCATGGTCCGATGCGCGGTACTGTTGTGAAAGCAAAGGATTTTAAAGGTTCAATTAAAAAGCTATTACGCTATTTGAAGCCATATGCGCTTCAGCTGATTGTAGTTGTTATTTTCGCGATTGCTTCTACGGTATTTATGATTTTAGGGCCTAGTATTTTAGGTAATATCACTACATTGATTTATGAAGGCTTAATGAATATTATCGGCGGCACCGGTATGGGCATTGATTTTGATGCGATTCTTAAAATTATTTGTCTGCTGATTGGCTTGTATTTAGCGAGTGCATTGTTTACATTTATTCAAAGCTGGATTATGAGCGGTGTAATCATGAAGCTTGGTTACAGCTTACGAAAAGATATTGAAGATAAGATGCATAAGCTGCCATTAAATTATTATGACACACGAAATTATGGTGAAATTTTAAGTCATATCACCAATGATGTAGATACGCTGGTAAACAGTCTGAATCAGAGTATTACCCAGGTAATCACATCTGTGACAAATGTTGTCGGTATGCTGATTATGATGCTTTTAATCAGCTGGAAGATGTCGGTAATTGCTATTTTGGTACTGCCGCTTTCATTAATCTTGGTATTGTTTGTGGTTAAGCATACACAGAAGTATTTCCGCAGACAGCAGGAATATTTAGGTCATGTGAATGGACATATAGAAGAAATGTATGGCAGTCATTTGATCGTAAAGGCATTTAATGGTGAAGCAGACAGTGTCGCACAGTTCAATGATTTAAATAATCAGCTGTATGATGCTGGCTGGAAAGCTCAGTTTTCAAGCTCACTGATGATGCCAATCATGAATTTTATCAATAATATCGCTTATGTTATCGTTTGTATCATGGGTGGTTATTATGCCTCCATCGGTGTGATTACGGTTGGTAATATTCAATCATTCATTCAGTATATGAAGCAGTCTACACAGCAGGTACAGCAGGTAGCTAATATCTCGAACGTACTCCAGCAGACAGCGGCGGCAGCTGAGCGTGTGTTTGAATATCTTGAAGAAGCGGAAGAAGAGCCAGATACTGAATATCCGGTACCGGTGGATGATATTAAGGGTGAGGTTATTTTTGCGCATGTGCATTTTGGCTATAACCCTGAACAGATTATTATTAATGATTTTACAGCGAAGGTTGAACCAGGGCAGAAAGTCGCGATCGTAGGGCCTACAGGTGCCGGCAAGACGACCATGATTAAATTGCTGATGCGTTTTTATGATGTCACACAGGGAGCCATCTGTATTGATGGCTTAGACTTGAAGCAATTCAGAAGAAATGATCTGCGTTCATTATTCGGCATGGTGCTGCAGGATACATGGCTGTATAATGCATCAATCAAGGATAATATCCGTTATGGTAAGCAGAATGCCAGTGATGAGGAAGTCATTGAGGCGGCAAAAGCGGCACAGGTCGATCACTTTGTTCGTACTTTACCTGATGGCTATGATATGGTTTTAAATGAAGAAGCCAGTAATATTTCACAGGGACAGAAGCAGCTGCTGACCATAGCGCGTGCGATTCTCTGTGATCCAAAGATTTTGATTTTGGATGAAGCTACATCATCAGTTGATACGCGTACTGAAATTTTGATTCAGAAAGCGATGGATAATCTGATGAGAGGCAGAACAAGCTTTATTATTGCTCACCGTCTGTCAACCATTAAGGATGCAGACATGATTCTGTGCATGGATCATGGTGATATTGTGGAGAAAGGAACTCATGAGGAGCTGCTTGCTAAGGGTGGTTTCTATGCGAATCTGTATAATTCACAATTCTCTGATGGTGAGGAAGAGGAATAGATAAGAAAAGCCGGACATGACTGTATGTTCGGCTTTTAATCAAGGTATGTATGAATTTCTTGTGAATCAGTTTCTTCAAGAATAAGCTGTCGCAGCTGATCAATCAAAGCTTCTGATTTATGAGCATGATATTGATCATAGAGCGCAAGTGCTTCTTGACTTGGGTTAAGATAATAGAAGCGGAATACTTTATGAATCCGCCGTGATTTCTCACTTTTTGATATAGTGTTGAATAAACGCATAATAACCTCCTATTGTATAACAAGTCTGACAAGATTAATTAGAACTTATAAATATATTCTAACATAGGTACACTATACTTGTAAATGAAATGAGGATGGCCTATGGAAGATCATGGAAAAATTATCATTAAATTAGATGCTTTATTAAAAGCTTCTGGTTTGAGTAAGAATAAGTTGAGTCATCGTGCTGAAATGCAGCGTTCTCAGATTAATAATTATTGTCAAAATAGGATTACGCGCCTTGATATAGATGTGTTAGCTAGAATATGTAATACGCTTGGCTGCACTTTGAATGATTTGTTGGAGTATATTCCGCCTGAGAATGAAGAAGATAAATAAAAGATACCCGCTGGCAGGCGGGTATTTGTGTTAAATAGAGGCTATTTATCAAATGCAGGGTTATAAGCGTAATAATTTGTGCAGTCGAGATCATTTCTGACAAATTCAAGAGCTTCACCAAAACGTTGATAGTGTACGATTTCACGCTGACGAAGGAATTCGATTGGTTTGCGTACATCTTCATCTTTAATTAAACGAAGCAGATTTTCATAAGTTGTACGTGCTTTTTGCTCGGCAGCCATGTCTTCATGCAAATCAGTGACAGGATCACCTTTGGATTGGAAATAATGACATACAAAGGCATCTCCAGCCGCAGAAACAGGGTAAACACCTGCTGTATGATCAACATAATAAGCTTCAAAGTCAGTGCCCTTAATGTCTTTCATTGATAAATTGCTGGTTAATTGTCTTACAATAGCGCTGATGATTTCCATGTGTGCTAGTTCGTACGCACATTGAGGGTAGACATATGCTTAAATTTTAAATGTTTTTAATGTATTCTTCCAAGCTGTTTAAATCAAGCTCATACACGTTGTGTTTACCTTCCTTTTTACAAGCAATAAATATGCTTTGCGATAGTTTTGCAATCAATGCATTCACCGTAGCAGTGCTGATCTCCATGGTTTCCGCAATGTCCCTGCGAGTGATGTGTCCTTCACCAAATAAAGCATCCTGTACTAAGATAAACAGCAGTGCTTGTTCTTTTTTGTTTAAACGTGAAGAATGCAGCAAATCATTATAGTATTTAAGTTTTATATTTAATGTATCCAACCGTTGGTAAATGTCTAAAGCCGCTTTATTAATTAGATTTAGAAACATAGCTACAAAAGGGGTAAGATCTCCTTTATCCTTTTGGTCATTGCATGTATCAAATGCATTGTAGTAATCATTTTTATTATCTTTAATAATATATGAAAGCCGTAAAGCTAATAAAATATTCAATTCTGATTTTAGGAAATAACTGCTTATAAAACGGCTTGTTCTGCCATTGCCGTCATAGAAGGGATGAACATAACCAAATAAATAATGAAAAATAGCTGTTGATATCAATGTGGGTATTTGATCATCATCGAATAATTCCAAACCTTTATTTAGCATTTCAATAATATTAGCTTCAGGAAGAATTCCTCTATGCTTTTCTTTTTGGGTGCTTGAATAAACGGATACAGCTTCTTTACGGAATATCTGTCCATCAGGTTTGTTTATGTGATCAATTTCTGCTAAGACGATGTCATCATAGAGGTTTCTGATTTCTTGACAATTTTTAATTGATAAATGTTCATCATTCATTAACTTTACATATTTTTTCGCTAATCCTTCAAATCGAATTGCTTTATTGTTTGTCGGATTATTAGCGATGCTGATTGCTGATTCAACTTCTTTTTTTGTGCTTCTAATACCTTCAATTTCATTAGTAATCATGATTTCCTCGACTAATGCTTTATTAATGAAGTTATTGATTGCGATAGAAGGTAAGGAAGCACATTGGTTATCAATGAGTGCTGAGTGTTTGTAAATGCTGATGAGAACTTTAGTAGTTTCAGGGATATTCACAAAAAAGGCGGGATTATTATGAATTGAAAAAGGCAGCAAGATGGTAGCAGCACTTGTCAGTCTATGCTGATAATAATCATTATATTTCTCGGGTTTTTTATAATAAATAGCTGATAGCAGTTCATATTCCATAAATAATCTCTCCTTTTTATAGGTAACTACCTATATTATATCCAATAACTATAAAAATAACTATAATTTTTATAGTTATTAAAGAAAAAAACTATTTATAAATAAAAATATTATGATTATTTGATTAGTTTAATCTTTGGGCAGTATGAGAGGATATATCTTAAGCGTGAAATTAGCTTCTGTCTGATTTTTTTTCATGCGTGTATCTTTACTATAAGATACGTGGTCAAGGATTTCTTTTAGCAGATTATTTCTGATAGCAGGATCATCAATAGCCCAGTAGATATCAATGAGTTTTTCTACTTTTGGTAAAGCAGCTGAGCGATGTTTAATCTCTTCCTTTTCTTTCTTTATTTCTGAAGCAAGTTGTTCCTGTTGGATTTGAAGTTGCTGTATCTTATCTGACAAGGTATTGAAACGCTCTGAAAATTTCTCAATCGAATAGATGCCTTGTTCAAGTAAATCGTAGGTTTTATCCATTTGGGTGCAGGCAATTTTCAAATCATTATCAATAGCTGTAAGTTGTTTAATCTTTAATGAAAGGGTATTTGTTGGTGATACAGTAAGATTATCAGAGGTAACTTTTACATCTTTCACCCATTCTTTTAAGGCAGCTATCAGTGTTTGTTCAACAAGCTCTAAGGAAGCACCAATATTATCGCAATCTTTCTGCCGACAGATAAGCATGCTTGGTTTATTCACATAAGGTCGGCGTACCATTTTATGTCCGCATTTGGCGCAAACAATAATTGAAGCGAGAGGATTCTGTATATTTTGTGAACGATTGACAGGCGTAGTGTAATCTGATTTTTTATTCACTTGATGAAAAAGCTGTTCATCAATAATAGCCGGATGCAGCCCTTTTACTAATAGTGGATGATGATTGCGCGGCCGTGTTTTTTTTACGGAACCATTAATTGATTTTTTTACTTGAGCGCGTGTCTGCCATTTAGTCATGCCAATGTAGACGGGATTGATTAGAATATTGCGTATCGATGATTCTGACCAATGATTGTTCTTTCTTGGCTTGATACCAAGCTGATCAAGCCGCTGAGCAATTAAGGCAGGTCCAAGCTGTTCACCATTTTTACCTGCATACCACTCAAAAATCAATTTGACCGCTTCAGCTTCCTGTAAATCAGGCTGCAGGGTGAAGCCTTTATCATTTTCAAGTTTGATGCGCTTGTAGCCAAAGGGCGGTATACTGCCGACATATTTACCTTCATTAATTGAGGCATTGCGGCCGCGCTGAAGCCGGCGGTTAATCGTTTTATATTCTCGGCGGCTCATGAATAGACCAAACTCAAAGTATTCTTCATCAAATTCATTATTTGGATCATAGGTTTTCATGGGTGTGATAATTTTGGTATCAGAAAATTTGAAAGCTTGTGCAACTATACCTTGATCAATTGTATCACCACGTGCTAAACGTTCGACTTCCATGACTAAGACGCCTGACCAGATACCTTGTTCCACTTCGTGAAGGAGCTGCTGCATCATCGGTCTGGCAGCAAGGGTCTCACCGGATACTACCTCGCGATAAATCGTTAAGACATTCAAATTATGCTGTTCAGCCAGTTTTAAGAGCGCTTGTTCATGTCTGGCTAGTGTTTCACCTTCGCCGCGTGCTTCAGCTTCTTGATCACTTCTTGATTTTCGAAGATATAGGCAATACTGTTCCACATCATCACTTCCTTATAGTATCTTATGAAATGTATTATCAGATGTTGATAATGCATTGAAGAGCTAATTGCTCCTGTCACAAGATGCAGCAAAGCCCATACAATAAAGCAGGTGATAAAATGAAAGTTAAAGAATTTGATTTAGGGTCGATACATGTTGAATTTTATGATGATAATTGTGTGGATCGCGATAAATCAGAGGCCATCTATAAAGGTTTTGCAAAATATTTATTTTATATAAATAAAGAGTGCCAGGCACTTAATACAAAAAAAGAGCAAGGTGATAATTATTAATGTTGATATTGTGAATTTGTAGAAATATTTTGTATATTGTAAGGAAATAGAGAATGAAAAATTTATTTGAAAAAGCAGACCCGGTCATTGTTAAGACTGGGTTTATTGGTTTTATGACGATTATAGCAGCGCAGCTAGGAATCCTGTTTCCTGTGCTTGTGCTGCTTTTATTATGCATTATATCACCGGTATCATATCAGTCGGCTATCACGGTAAAATCAAGTCCTCCGTGGGTTTGTGGGGGATCGTAAAGAAGCTGCTTTATGCCGTCATAGTTGCGGTAGCCATTGTCTGTGATTGGGTGATTATTAATGTAGCAGAACAAGTTGGAATCATCATACCAGCTGATACATTCTTCGGCTTGCTAGTGAGTCTTTGGCTGATCTTCAACGAACTGATCAGTATTCTGGAAAACCTGATCGAGATGGAAATGACACTGCCGGGCTTCCTGATCGCATTGGTCGATAAGTTTAAGCATCTCATTGAGATCAGGATCAGCAGCTGTTGACGCTGTAAACGTTAAGGATAAAGAAAATGAATAAATCAAAACCGTGGAGTCATCCGCCGTAACCTAGAAATATCCTGATAATTCTCGTATACTTATAGTAACGAGGTGGGATATTATGAAAAAAATACTAACAAGTTTCTTATTGATGGCAATGATAGCAGGATGTGTTCAGCAAGGCCCGACGGAGGCAGCGAAGCCAGAAGAACCGCCGGTTGTTGAACAGCCTGAAAAGCCTGTGGAACAGGAGAAGCCGGAAGAAATTAAGTATGTTAAAAAAATTGATGAAAATAAGGATTGGGTGTATTTTGATGAGCCGCTGGTTTATAACTATGAACTTTCAGATTATGAAGCAATGGCAGTTACTTACTACAATGAAAACAACATGTTAAATATAGAAATGCCAATTATTAATATTGACTTATCTAACATCAAAACGTTAAATCAATCAATTACAAACCAATTGTACAAAGCATATGAGACAGTATCATACTATGATAATAAAAAGACAGTTGCAACATATGCAATGTCACGCACCAGATACTATATTGCTGATGATATACTTTCAGTAGAAACTAGAACAGTGCTCATTTATGGTGAGGAGGAAGTTCAAATTAATGTTTATAATATTGATTTGACTACTGGAGAAATTCTTAGAAATGCCGATTTATTATCAAGATATGATTTAGATTTTGCAAAAGTTGAAAAACAGCTTGTTCAAGCATTAAGTGACCAAAACATCTCTATTTGTGAACTTCACGAAGGATACAGTCAGGTTATTGATCGCCCTTGTTATTTTGATGATGCAATCAAGATTGATGAGAAATCATTGTTGATGCTGAATAATCAAAATCAGTTAGTATGCATTATGAAAAATTATTATTGTGAAGATAACACACAAGGTTATCCTTATGCTAAAACAGAAACTGAACTAATAATCAAGTCTTTATAGACTTGCGGAGGAGTAATATGAAACATTATACAAAATTAAAAGATAGTCAAGGCAACGAAATTAGTTTGTTTCCATTAGAAGTTGCTAATATCAGTAGAGATCAGCATCCATCGCTAGTCTGTTTCCATCCAGATACTTTTACACCATTTTCGTAATAATACCATTCTGAACCGTCAGCAATCCACCCATTCCATCCACCTGCGTATTCTACATAACCATAATCAGGTGAGTTGCCTGATTCTGTATCATTTATGTAAAAAACATTATTCAATTTAATTGATCCAGTCATATAATAATAGTCATCATTATTATATTGAGAGGATTGACCTGAAGTATTCAAGCACTCGCCAGAATTATTGAACGCATAATATTTACCATTATACAAAATTTGACAGTTTTTGGCCATCTTACCATCCGAAAGTACATAATAAATATTTTCGATCCAAGTGCTCGTAGCCATTTGACCTGCGTTTGAACCAGAAGGTAATACAACTACATATCCAATTAAATCTTAATCTAAAAATTGGCTTACTCTCTTAATTGAGGGTAAGCCGTTTTTATTTTAAGTATGATCCTTATAAATTTTTGTATTAAAGGGAATATTCTGAATTGTTTGATTCTTTTGTCTCAGTCAGGTACAGAAAATCACATGTTTCAGATTTATAAACATACAAAACATTGATTAAAAAGTGTCAATATCTTATAATAAATTTAACAATCAGGGGGAAATATGAAGAAACATTGGCATTATATAGATTTTTTGCGAGTTTTAGCTTGCTTTTTAGTTATTGCTAATCATACGGTGAAGGATTCATTTATCGGGTATAATATGGATTTCTCCGCAACATTAGGAATGGCTTATCTTACCTTCAGTAAAATTGCCGTACCTATTTTTTTAATGATCAGCGGTGCTTTATTATTTGAGCGGGAAGAAGATTATCTCAGTGTATGGAAAAAAAGAATTCTGCCGTTGGCGGCTGTCATTATTTTATTTAGTCTATTTGTTTATATTTTTATTGAAAAAAGAGAATTTTCTTTAATTTCATGGGTTGCTTCAATGATTCATGAACCGGCCTTTGTGGCATATTGGTATCTGTATACCTTGATGGGGATTTATGTCATGCTTCCCATTCTTCAAAAATTAGTGCATGCATTAAAAGAGACTGATTTTAAATATCTTCTTACGATATGGTTTGTGATTATGGCATGTCTGCCGTTTTTAGGCGCATGGCATTTATTCCCCTTTGTCTCACCCTATTTTGTGCTGCCGGTTTTAACCCCTGAGATTGGCTTTTTATTTTTAGGCTACTATTTAACACATATCCAAGAAAATCGAAAATCAATTCGTTTCTATGCTATTGTATTATGCGTTACAATGATTCTTTGTTACTTCTACAATATATTTGAAACAAAACACTTTGGATCTTTTACTTTACTTCTCGACAGAGCGTGTGTTTGGTCCAGCGTTATACTTGCCATCTGTGTTTTTCAAATTGTCTATCAATTATACGAAACAAAAACGTTATCCATTAAATTTAATCAGATTATGTACTATATAGGTGAAACTACCTTTGGCATTTATTTAATTCATGGTATAACCTTATGGCTATGTATCCCCATTCAAACTTACTTATTAAACATCGGAAACCGTTTACTTGGGGTGGTGCTTTACAGCTTTGTAATTTTTGCTTTTAGTTACATCTTAGTTCGCTTATTAGCTATTATACCTTTATTTAAACGGCTTTTTCATGTTCGCGGTTCTCGAAGGTTACTTGAAAATGAGTAACTTTAAATGATTATATAGATTATCCTATTGATTAACACAGGCTCACTCCTTAACTAAGGGTGAGTCTTACTATTTTATAATGAACAATAATATACAGCCAGTGTATTAAGCTTATATTACTTCCACCATCCATGCGCGTATTCTTCAGTACCAATGTCAGTCAGCAACGCTGCTACATTAGGATACGGCATTGCATACCGCTGATTCAGATAACGCAAAGATGCACCTAATTCACCATCAGGTCCGCCAAGCTGCGAAATAATCATTTTTGCTAATTTAGGATCCGTATGCTTTATTTCGACCGGATACTGTAATCGTTTTTCATATCTCCACATATTACTCTTGTCCTTCCCATGGCCAAGGGCTCTGTGCCCATTCCCACTCATACTGATTTTCATTACCCTTATTGCTGATTGGTGCGCAATGTCTTTCATATAATGCCATACACTTATCTAATTCACATTTAATGCGATGATAATATCTCAGCGCACGGCAGTCACATGGATGCATATCCAGATACAGAGTTACTTCCTGTAAGGCAAAATCTAAATGCTGAATCCGCTTTTTCAATTCACGGCAGCGGCGGCATTGTTCTTCAGAAGGCTTGCATCCGCAATCAGGACGATGTGGTCTGCGTACTTCATCATACCATGTTGAGTCGCTGTCAGCAGCATCAACATCACAGTTATATTCGTTATCACAGCTAGTTTGGCAGCCATTATTGCATCCGCAATTATTGTTGCAGCCATTATTACAGCCACAGCTGCATCCGCAATTGTTATTGCACCCGCAGTCATTGCCGCAAGGATCACAGCAGTTGTCAGTGCATCCGCAGCCACAGTTTGAATCACAGCATTGGTTATTGCAAGGATCACAGTCGCAGCAAGGATCACAGCATTGATTATTGCAAGGATCACAATCACATCCGCAGTTTGTGTCACAGCAATTATTACAGCCATCATCACATCCGCAGCCATAATCATCATTATGATAATCGCTGCAGCCATTATTATAATCACAGCATCCGTTGTTATAGTCGCCGCCGTCACATCCGCAGCCCATCATACGATCATCCATTGTGAAATCAAACAAACGATCTTCTTTACAATTTCTATTTCCCATTGCAGCCGCAGCCTCCAATCTTATAACCTTTAAACGGTTTATCCAAATCATTGAATAAAGTACCTCTCTGTAAAGCTACTTCGGACTTATAAATACGGCGCCAAGGTTGTTTTCTGACATAAGCCATTGCCATCGGACGTCCATCGCATACTCTACCTCGATAATTGTTCATAGTATTCATCCTTTCTGAGTCTAACCTCACTCTAACATATGGAACTCTAAGTATTGCGAATGGGGAGATACCTATATTTATCAATTTTAAGTATTTTATTTAGATGAATTTTTGCTATAATTGTAACAAAAGTGAAGACTTGGAGTGAGTGCATGGAAAAGCGGAATGAATTTATATCAGGATTAAAAGATGGACTGCCTATCTGTCTGGGTTATATCTCAGTCTCCTTTGCCTTTGGGATGCTGGCGCGTCAGAGCGGGATGCCAATTTGGACAGCAGTGCTGATGTCGATGAGCAATGTTACAAGTGCCGGACAGTTTGCCGGATTAACCTTAATCTTAAATCAGGGAACCTACCTTGAATTAGCTATGACAACGCTGATCATTAATCTTCGTTATTCATTAATGTCCTTGTCACTTTCCCAAAAAATTGGTGAGCATATCACTACCGGGAAACGAGCTGCCATTTCCTTTGGCGTTACCGATGAAATATTTGCGGTCAGCATGCAGCGCCGTGAAAAGCTGACACCTGCTTATTTTGCCGGCGTTATTCTAATTCCTTATCTTGGCTGGGCGGCGGGAACCTTTCTGGGTGCCTATGCCAGCAACATGATGAGTCCCGCGTTATCCAGCGCCTTGGGCATTGCTATCTACGGCATGTTTTTAGCAATTATTATACCGCCCTGTGAAAGCATGAAATCAATTCGTTACGTCTTGATTATTGCTATTGCCTTAAGCTTAGCCTTCCGCTTCCTGCCTTTCTTGAATCAGATTACCAGCGGCTGGGTGATTATCATCGTAACCATAACCGCATCGGCATTGGCAGCACTTCGTTATCCAATCAGTCAGGAGGAAGCTCATGAATAGAATTTTGATCAGTATTGCCATCATGGCAGTTACAACTTATCTGATCCGCATGCTGCCGATGGTCTTATGCCGGAAAAAGATTGAAAATCAATTCATTCAATCCTTCTTGTATTATGTGCCCTATGCTGTTTTAGCGGCAATGACATTCCCGGATATTTTCACCTCTACCCGCTCCTTAGCATCGGCAAGTGCCGGCTGTCTGGCGGCATTGTGGCTTGCGTATAAAAAGCGCGGTCTGCTGATCGTTGCGATTGGGGCAGTCATTACGGTATATCTTGCTGAATGGCTGATAGGAATTTAAAGAAACAAGCGCATTTCTTTAAAATATTGTATAATACTATAAAGGGGAGATTTATATGCAGCGTTTCAAAATGAATGATGAAATTAATTTTGATGAAGTAGTTGATTTATATAAAATGGCAGGCTGGCAGGAATACTGCAAAAATCTTGAAAATCTGCGTTTTAGCTTTAATAATTCACAGGTCAAGCTGGCCGTTTATCAGGATCATCACTGTGTGGGCTTTCTGCGGGCGTTAACGGATTATACGTCGATCTTTTTGATTCAGGATCTCTTGGTTCATCCGCTGTATCAAAACCGCGGCATCGGTTCTCAGCTGTTAGCTAAGATCGATGAAATGTATCCGCGGATTCGTCAGAAACAGCTGCTTTGTGATGCGGTAATGGAACTGAAAAAATTCTATGAAAAGAATGGCTATGTGGAAGTGGGCAGTTATAATATGTGCAGTTACATAAAGCTTAAATAAATAAAGCTGAATGGAACCAATGATTGGAGGCAGATCATTATGGGGTCATTTATTGAATTTAAGGATGTAAAGAAAATTTATAAGATGGGTGAGGTTGAAATCCCTGCCCTTGCCGGTGTTGATTTTCAGATTGAAAAAGGTGAATTTGTCGTTATTGCCGGTGCCAGCGGGGCGGGTAAATCAACGATTTTGAATATTTTAGGCGGTATGGATTCACCTACAAGCGGTGAAATCATCGTTGATGGCGCGAAAATCAGTGATTTTAACGCGAAAAAATTAACAACCTATCGACGCTATGATATCGGTTTTGTATTCCAATTTTATAATTTGGTACAAAATCTGACGGTTGTTGAGAATGTGGAATTAGCTACAGAAATCTGCCATGATCCGCTGGATGTATTAGAAACGGTAACTAATGTTGGTTTGTATGACCGTCGTGACAATTTTCCGGCTCAGCTTTCCGGCGGTGAACAGCAGCGAGTTGCCATTGCCCGTGCTTTAGCGAAGAATCCAAAGCTTTTGCTTTGTGATGAGCCTACCGGCGCGCTTGATTATAATACCGGCAAAGCTATTTTAAAGCTGCTTCAGGATACGTGCAGGCAGCAGAATATGACCGTTATTGTTATTACTCATAACTTGGCTCTCGCGCCGATGGGAGATAAAGTAATACGAGTAAAGAGCGGCCGTATCGCATCCATTACGGAAAATGAAACGCCGACACCGGTAGAAAGCATAGAGTGGTAAACAATGAGAATGCTGATTAAGGATACGCTGAGGGAAATTCGCAAGAGCCTTGGCCGTTTCTTTTCAATCTTTGCCATAGTTGCCATCGGTGTTGCTTTTTTTGCTGGTGTAAAAGCCAGTGCGCCAATCATGAAGAGTACCGCCGACAGTTATTTTGATGACTATAATTTGATGGATATCCGTCTTTTGTCTACCTTGGGTTTTACTGAAGATGATGTCAAGGAAATACGCGCAATTCCCGGAGTAAAGGGACTTTTTGCCACGCATACATTAGATGTATTAGTTAAACAGAATACTCAGGAATATGTAATGAAGGTGTTGACGCTGCCGGATAATCTTGATCCCAATAATCCTGATTATATGAATCAGGCTGTATTGATTGAAGGCAGACTTCCTGAAAATGAAAATGAGTGTGTGATTGAGGCAGGCAAGATTTCGCATTTTGATGCGGATATCGGTACGGTGCTGACTTTAAACAGCGGTAATGATGATGAACTGTCAGATAGTTTGAAGACTACGGAATTTACGGTTGTAGGTAAAGTAAATAATCCTTATTATCTCTCTTATCAAAAAGGCAGCTCCAATATCGGCAGCGGTACGATTTCAGGTTATTTGATGATACCGGAAAGTGCTTTTGATCAGGATATTTATACGGATATTTACTTAACGATTGATAATGTTAAGGAATTGAATTCTTATGATGATGATTATTTTGATGTGATTGATCCTATTACTGATCAGTTGGAAGCATTAGGTAAAATTCGTTCTAAGATCCGCAGCGAGGATGTAAAAAACAGTGCTTATCATGCCTATGTGGATGGCTGGAATGCTTTTTATACTTCTAAGAATGAGGCGGATCAGCAGTTAGCTGAGGCACAGAAGACCTTAGACCGCAGCTTTGTGGATCTGATGCAGGGCGGGGCGGATCTTGATCAGCAGAAACGTGATTTTGATCTTCAGATTGCACAGGCAAAGCGGCAGCTTCGAGATGGCCGGATGCAGATTGCGAATGCCTGGAGCAGCTATGATCAGCAGGTGCTGGCTTTTGAAAAACAGAAAAGTGAGGCACTGGCTCAAATTCAGGACGCGCTGGATCAGGTTGATGAGGCCAAGGCTAAGCGTCAGGAATTAGTAGGAAATCAGGAACAGCTAAAACTCGCTTTAAGTAATCCAGCTATGTCAGAGGTTGAAAAACAGATGGCGATGGCACAGTTAGAACAGGTGGAAGCGGGAATCGCGAAAATCGATGAATCATTAGCTGATTTAGAAATTCCAGTTGATGAAGTAATGAGTCAGCTCAATGTTGGGGAGCAGCAGCTGATGGCCGGCAAGGCTGAGATTCAGCAGAATGAAGCGGCCTTGGATCAAACGGAAAAGGATTTGAATAAACAGATTGATGACGCGAATCAGCAGTTTAGGGATGCTCAGCAAACCCTTGATGATGGCTGGGCAGCTTATGATAAGGGTGTCGATGAGCTGGCGAAAAACCGCCGCATCACGGATGAACAGCTGTTGGATGCGATGGAAGAATTGGAAAATGCGGAAGCGGATATCCTTGAAATTGAAGACTGTGAGTGGTATGTATTGGATCGTGAATCGCATTATTCTTATATGGACTATGGCTCAGCAGCCGATCGCATGGGCGCGATTGCCGAGGTTTTCCCGTTATTCTTCTTCTTAGTCGCCGCGTTAATCTGTCTGACAACGATGACTCGTATGGTTGATGAGCAGCGGGGAACAATTGGTACGTTAAAGGCGCTTGGTTACAGCAAAGTGAAAATCGCGGTTAAATATCTCTGTTATGCTTTCTTATCCAGCTTTGGCGGCAGTGTTGTCGGTGTATTGATTGGTTTTGCGGTTTTCCCTACGGTTATTTATACAGCATGGAACATCATGTATGAATTGCCGCCGGTGCAGCTACAGTTTATCCCATCCTTTGCCTTGCAGGCATCTTTAGCGGCGATTTTAATCACCTTGGGAGCGACGATTGCGGCCGTGTATAAAGAATTAATGGAAACACCAGCTTTACTGATGCGGCCTAAAGCACCAAAAAACGGCAAGCGGGTTTTCCTTGAACGTATCCCTTTAATCTGGAAGCATCTTTCTTTCTCCAAGAAGGTTACAGTGCGTAATTTAATTCGGTATAAGAAGCGTTTCTTTATGACGGTGATTGGCATCTCAGGCTGTACCGCATTATTAGTGGCCGGCTTTGGTATTCAGGATTCAATCGGTGATATCGTTCCGAAACAGTTTGAAGAAATTCAGAATTATCAAGTTAATATTGAATTTGAAAAGAATTTAAATGTGGTTGAAAAGGAAGACATTATGAAAACCGTTGAACAATTCAGCCATGTGAGTGATACGATGGAAATCGCCCAATACAATGGTACTATAGATGTCAAAGGTAAGGAGCAAAGCGTTACGATCATTGTTCCTACCGATGTTGATAAGTTTAAGGAGTTTGTCAGCCTGCGTACAAGACGGAGCCATACCCCCGTTGAAATTACGGATGACGGAGCTGTTATCAGTGAAAAGCTGGCCAATGACTTAGGCGTAGGTATCGGCGATTTAATTGAATGCGAAAACAGTGATGATCTAGTCAAGAAAATTAAAGTTGTCGGCATTGTAGAGAATTATGTTGGTCATTATCTTTATATGTCTGAGGCAAGTTATAAAGCAACCTATGGCTTTACCAGCAAGGCTACGAATCTGTTTGTGAAAACGGACAGTACAGAAAGTCAGGTTGAAGAAAATCTCGGCAATCATATCACTAAAATAGATGGCGTATCGAGTGTTGTATTCTATTCCGGTACGGCTGATTCTTTTGCGGATACGATTAAGAGTCTTGGTTTTGTCGTTGTCGTGCTGGTCATTTCAGCGGCATTATTGGCCTTCGTTGTGCTTTACAATTTAACAAATGTAAATATCTCTGAGCGGATTCGCGAAATCGCGACGATTAAAGTTCTGGGCTTCTATGACAATGAAGTATCCTCTTATGTATTCCGTGAAAATCTGATTTTGAGTTTTATCGGCGCATTAGCCGGTTTAGCGCTGGGCACCTTGCTGCATCGCTTGATCATGAGTATTGCGGAACTGGATTCAGTCATGTTTGGCCGAACGATTCTGCTTCAGTCCTATGTCCTTTCAGTAATTATCACGATGTTCTTCTCATGGCTGGTAGCGAAAGTCATGCATCATAAACTGAAAACAATTCCGATGGTAGAATCATTAAAATCAGTTGAATAATTGAAAGACGGGCAGCCGTCTTTCAATTCTTTAGGCATCAAAATGTTAACTTCATGCTAACTATGATACACTTTGCTTAAACAAGGAGGAAAGGCAATGAATTATTTATTTGGCGGCTATCCAAGTGTTCCAACCACAGGTATTGTGGCAGCGGGTTTAGATCATGGCCGTTTCAGTAAGCCGCAGACGCTGATTAAGGCTGATTACACAACGTATTTTGATTCATATAATCATGTGCTGGCTACTATTCAAAAGACAGCGGGAAAGGGCGGCATAGGTCTTTATGATCATAATGGCAAGCTGCTCCAGGAAATTCAGGAGTCAGAAAAACCAGCATGTTATCTGTGTTTCTCACATGATGGCAGACATTTGGTAACTACCAATTATCATGAGGGAACAGCCCATATTTATGCGTATGACGGACAATTAACATTAGTAAAACGACTGGTATTTGGCGATGGGGCAAAGATGCACTGCGCTTGGTTTGATAAGGCTGATCAGCGCTTGATTTTATCGGCGCTTGGTTTGGATCAGCTGATTGTGCTGGATCATGAATTGAATGAGCTGAAACGAATTGATTTCCCTAAGGGCAGCGGTGTAAGACATCTTGTATCCGATGCACAGGATCATTATTTATACGCGGTTAGTGAATTAAGCAATGAAATCTTTGTGATTGATTTGAGTGATTTAAGTATTGTCCAGCAGCTTTCCATGCTGATGGATGAAACACAGTCATCAGCAGGTGCTGCCATCAGATTGTCAAAGGATGGCCGCCATCTCTATGCATCTACCCGCGGCCAGGATTTGATCGTACACTTTCATGTGATGAAAAATGGTCAGCTGGAGCTGAATGAAATCTATCACTGCAATCATCAAACACCGCGCGATTTTCTGCTGAGTGAGGATGAAAAATATATGCTGATCGCTTATCAGGACAGTGACTGCATCGACAGTGTAGCGCTGAATGCTGACATGGCCTTGCGGGAAACGGTGGATACGCTGAAGCTGCCTAAAATCGTATGTATTAAAGCGTTCCCTCAATAGGATGTAAATGGTATTAAAAAAGCTGAGCAATCAAGATAATTCTTGACGCTCAGTTTTTATTTGCTTTGAATCTTATTAATATTTTTTAATTCAATGGCAATAGTGCCGTCTGGGTTATTGATGATCTCTACTAAATCTTTTTGACTCAGACATTCAATGGGAATAATTACTTCAATGCCGCTGTCAGTTTTAAAACGCTGAACCTTCATCTGCTTGGTCTGTTTCACATTTTCAACCTGAATCTTTGGCTTGATGCCCTGTTCTAAGACTTCCTGTTTAAAATCATCCTGAATCATCCGCCGTTCAGGGAATAATTCAACAGCCATTTCCTGAATATCAATTTCTACATTGCTGTCCAGTGATTCCTTAATCAGCTGTTTCATTTTAGGCAGAATTGCCACCTCATCTAATTCATATTTATCAATCATTGTTTCACATTTCTTCTGCAGCACCTTGCTTGATTCCTGATAAGACGGCACTGCGTCACAATCCAATACTAAGCGGGTATAAAAATATACTTTTTCGGCATCTATTTCACTCTTGTTTTCAACGACTTGAATTGTCATATCCGAATATTCAATCAGCACCACCGCGTCTCTTTTCATGATATTAGTTGAAAATAATGTTTTATGACGAATGATTTCATTGACGATGCGATCCGCTTCCTGTCTGACATTATGGGTAATGCCTTCGTTATAGCTATTATCCAAAAGGGCTAAAAAACGCCGGCCATCGATTAATACATTGGCACAGATAAAGTCGCAGGGCTGAAACAATCCGTATTTCATTTTTTTCTCAAAGATAATTTCGCCAATCAGTCTGGACAATTCCACAAAGCTGCACTGTCCGCCCAGGTAATCATCAATTCCTTGTTTAATTGAACTGTTTGCCTTGAAATAACCATGCTGGATATTGTTGCTGGTAAAGGCCTTCTGAATTTTATTTTGCAGGAGCTTTTCAATCTCCGGTTCCATTTCCGGTATCGTTTCTTCCGCGAATACACAAAGATTCTTTTCTGTATCCAGTACATGCAGGATACATTCATTCATTTCAATCATTGGCTGTCCCTCTTTCATGCAAGTACGCATATTATATCATTTACATGCTGTCAATGTCAGTAAATAATCAAATTTGATGGCTGTTAATTATTTGACAAATCGTTAAATTGACTTCAAATATAGTGTATAATATGCGATAATCTATATAGTGAATGCAATCGTTCATCGGAGGCAGCTTATGCGGGAGAAGTCTTCTAAAATATATATTAATGTCATAGCAGCTTTGATTATCATCATTTTTTTTGCTGCTTTTTTTACTTATCAGCTGCATGAAAACGCTCAGGAAAGTATCTTCAATACAATGACGGAAATTTCCCATCAAAGTGTAAAAGTGGTTCAAAAAGAGGTTGAAAAGAATCAGCATGTCATGGCAAACATCGCGGCCTCTCTTTATGCGGATAATGAAAAAGATCCTATGCAAATAATAGCCCAATTAAGGGTGCTGGATGATCTTAATGGTTTTAAGCGTATGGGCGTCATATTAGATAATCATGAGGGTTATGCCAGTGATGACAGTCAATTTCTTTTAAATGATGAGCAGCTGCAGCGTTTTGAAAAGGCTCAGCACGGCATCATCTCTATTTCCGATAATCTGCTTGATTTGGTTGATCAGCAGCCGGTTACCCTGTATACCGCTCCGATAGAATATAAGGACGGAACGCAGTATGTATTGTTTGGCACCTATGCTGCCCAAACCTATCAGCCGCTGCTCTCAGTTACCACGTTTGACGGACAGGGCTTTAGTGTGATCATGAAGCAGGATGGCAGTCAAATTATTGGCTCGGCGAATCAAGAGGGAACTTGTGAGCAGAATTTTTATGATGAGATTTTATCCTTGTCTAAGGATAATCAGTCAACGGTGGATGAATTAAAGCAGGCAATCAGTGCTGGTCAGAGCGGCTTTACAAGCTATGCGTGTAAAAAGGATATCCGTTATATCTATTATGAACCTTTAGCGGTTAATGACTGGTATTTATTGAGTATTATACCTAACGTCGTGATTACGAAAAGTATTGGCAAGACTGTCACTTTAGCTTATTCTATGCTTGCCCTTTGTCTGATTGTATTAGCCTATTCATTGCTGAGGGTTATTTTTATTGACCGCCGGCACCGCCGGATGCTTGAGCGGATCGCATGGGTTGATACGGTGACTGATTTTGATTCCTTTGAGAAATTTAAAATGGATGCGTCTAAGAAGCTGGACAATGATCCTTCATTATACGCGATGATTGCGTTGAATATAAATAAATTTCAATATATTAATGATTTATTTGGTTATGAAGAGGGGAATCGGGTACTGAAGAAAGTAGCGCAATGTCTCGTTCAGCGCTTGGGCAGGAATGAATATTTTGCCCGTATTCAGGCTGATCATTTTATCGTTTTACTGACGTATTCGGATACTGCGCAGCTTTCATTGCGGATTCTTGATATCATGAACAGCATACAGGATGTTGTAAGCAGTACAGAAGGTGAGATGCAGTATCAGATTCAGATGAATGCCGGGGTTTATCTTATTACAGATCATCATGAACAGATCAATACAATGATTGACTGCGCGGCGCTGGCTTTGCGAAAAGATTTTCAGAAGAAATATGAAGCCTGTGCTTTTTATGATGACGCGCTGCGGGAGCAGATATTTAAAAATAAGGAAATTGAGGACATGTTTTTGCCGGCGTTAAAGAATCAGCAATTCAGTGTCGTTTATCAGCCGAAATATAATGTGCAGACACAGCGCTATGAGGGCAGTGAAGCGTTGGTACGCTGGTATTATAAGGAAGACTGTATGATTTCACCGGCATATTTTGTGCCTATTCTTGAGCGCAATGGTTCAATTATTGAGCTGGATGAATATGTTTTAACACAAGTATGCATTCAGTTAAGAAGCTGGCTGGATGCCGGCTATGAATTGACACCGGTATCAGTCAATGCTTCTCAGCTGCATCTTTATCGTGTGGATTTCTTTACGTCCTATATGGAAATCATTGACCGTTATCAAATTCCGCATGAATTAATTGAAATTGAAATGACGGAAACCGCGCTTTATGAAAATGAAGCAAAGGCTTCTGAAATTTTGAATCAATTCAGGCATGCGGGGATTAAAATCCTTTTGGATGATTTTGGTTCTGGTTATTCATCGATTACATTGCTTAGAAATATGCCGATCGATGAATTGAAAATTGATAAAAAGATGCTGAATGATTTGCTTGTCAGTGATAAGGCAAGACAGATTTTAGCGGGTGTTATAGTTTTAGCAAAGACCATTGAGCTGAAAGTAACGGTTGAAGGTGTCGAGGCATATGATGAATATGAAGCTGTCAGTTTAATGGGTATTGATAAGATTCAGGGTTTCTATTGTGCGCGGCCGATGAAGGCAGATGAATATGAAAAGCGCTATTTAATTAAAGCGTAAGCCTGATTAAGGATTGCTGTTTTATTCATGGCAGGCAGATGTCCCTGAATTCCAATTTCAAAATCTAAGGCTTGCAGAAATTTTATCATCGCTTGAAGCTTGCTTTGGTCGACATTCATCTGGTGATAGTAATCTTCGCAGATGGCGTCACCGATAAACAGCACCTTGGCTTGGGGCACATAAATAAATACACTGTCATCGCTGTGGGGTGAGGGAACGTGAAACAGCTGGACATGGCTATTGCCTTGGTCTAGCGTCATGCTGGATGAAAAGGATATATCAGCCATTTTTAGCTTTATCTCATTCAGGTCGTTATATTCAATCTTTAAATGATCATCGACAAAGGGGATTTCTTCTTGGGAAATCAGTCTTTCCTGCATCTTCAGGATTCCACTGCCATTTCATCATGCGTTCAAGTTCACGGTTAGTCAGCGTATGAGCAATCGTAAGACCTTGGACGGCATGCATACCAAAAGTATGATCCCAATGCCAATGGGTAAGAATCGTGAAGGTAGGGAGCGGCAGCTGACGTTCTTTTAAGAGGGCATAGGCTTCCTTTACATGTTGAGCGCTGGTTCCGGCGTCTACCATTACTGAAAAGTTTGAACCCTTAATATAACCTAATGATGGACGATCTCTTTTCGTCTCATAGGTTGTTGAATAAATGTACTCTGAATGTTGAATAAGTTCCATGGCAGACTCCTTAGTTTATGATTGGTACCATTCTATCATAGAATCAATGCTTTCGCTCAATCATTTAGTAATTAAAATAATCATATCTATTTAATGAGGCAGGTGACTGCCTTTTATGATGCAAATAGAAATTTAATTAGGTACCTTGACAATATTAAAGAATTGGTGTAATCTATATTCGTAAGGTACCTAATTATATAGGCGATGAAAGGAGATATGAATGAATAAAGAAAATTTAGAGAGATGTACACAATGTCCCAATGAGTGTTTAAGGGATGAATTAAAATGCGGACGAGGCAGAAAGTTTTTTAATGAGACAAGTCAGGATGAGGGTAAGAAACACCATGATCATCACGGCCAGAAAGATCTGACGCATTTATTAATGCGCTGCGGTTATATTCTAGAACGCAAAACCAATCGGCGCGGACAAAGCAGGATCTTAAAGCTGCTGGCAGAGAATGAACTGCTGAGCCAAAAGGAGCTGCAGCAGAAGCTTGAAATTGAAGCCGGATCATTAAGCGAAACGATTGCCAAGCTGGAAGCAAGGGGATTGATCCTTCGTGAAAAGGATGAACAGGATAAGCGGCGTATGCTGGTAAGGCTCAGTGAACAAGGTCAGCTTGCTGCCAGTCAGGAAACTATTGAAGATCCTGATGCCATCTATGATGTTTTAAGTGATGAGGAGAAAGCTGAGCTTCAGGCTATTTTAATCAAGCTGACAGATAAATGGAGTTTTGATTATCATGGAACTAAGGATCATCACCGGCATCATAAATCAAAAGAGAGAAGCGGTTTAAATGAAAGAAAAGAATAAGCTGTTTGCTTATTTTAAGCCTTATTGGGGGCTGGCATTGCTTGCCCCTTTGTTGATGATCGGCGAAGTGATTATGGACTTGATTCAGCCGCAGCTGATGAGTCAGATTATTGATCAGGGCGTTCTTGGTTTAGCTAATAACCATATTCCTGATTTCAATATTATTTTAAACACCGGCTTTAAAATGATTTTATATGTAATCATCGGCGGCTTTCTCGGTGTTATGTGCGCGGTAACAGCAAATCTATGCGCGCAGAATTTCTGTAATGATCTGCGTAAGGATGCTTTTAAAAGCATTATGTCATTATCCTTAGAACAAAGTGAACAATTTACCTGCGGTTCATTAATCACAAGAGTTACTAATGATATTACCCAGATTCAAAATCTAGCCAATACGTTGATGCGCGGTCTGAGCCGTACCTTAGTGATGTTTATCGGCGGTATTGTCTGTATGTTTTTATTGGATGTAAAGTTTGGTTTAGTGATTACAGCGGCGCTGCCCTTAGTATTTGTTATCGTAATCGTGGTAATCAAAAAGGTAGGTCCGCTGTTTTCAATCCTGCAGAAAAAGCTGGATCGGGTGAATAACATCATACAGGAAAGTATTGCTGGTCTGCGGGTAGTAAAGGCATATGTGCGTGAAGATTATGAAAAAGAGCGCTTCGCGGCTGCGAATAATGACATGGTTGACACACAATTAAACGTATTGTTGATTTTCTCGATTCTGAGCCCGCTGATGAATATTATTTTAAACTGTGTAGTTGTTGCGGTAATTAAGGTTGGCGGCCTGGAGGTACAGGCAGGACTTGCGTCACCCGGTAATATTGTGGCTGCGATTACCTATGTATCACAGATTTTAAATGGCATTCTGCGTTTAGTGATGATTTTTCAGACAATGACCAGAGGTGTGGCTTCAATTCATCGTGTGGAAGAAGTTTTGACATGCGAGCCAATCATCACGGACGGACAGGCACAATGCGATCTGAATGCAGGCGGCATAGAATTCAAGCATGTATCCTTCGCATATCCCAATAGCCGGGAAATGGTGCTTCATGATCTGAATCTATGTATCCAACCGGGAGAAACCTTGGGTATTCTGGGAGCTACCGGCAGCGGCAAATCCAGCTTAGTCAACCTAATACCGCGTTTTTATGATGTGAATGAGGGCGAGGTTTTGGTTGATGGCATAAATGTGAAAGATTATCCGCTGGATAAGCTTCGCGGCAAAGTCGCCATTGCCCTTCAGAAAAGTGAATTGTTTACAACTTCAATTAAAGAAAATATCGCATGGGGGAATCCTGAGGCCAGTGATGAAGAAATTATTCAGGCTGCGGCTGCTGCACAGGCATTTGAATTTATAGAAAATACACCGGATGGGTTTGAGACTATGGTCACTGAGCAGGGAATGAGCTTATCCGGCGGTCAGAAGCAGCGTCTTGCCATCAGCCGTGCTATTTTGAAAAATGCGCCAATTTTGATCCTTGATGATGCTACCAGTGCGCTTGATTTAAAAACCGAGGCTAATCTGTATCAGGCTTTAAATAAACATTATAACCGAATGACTAAAATCATCATTGCACAGCGTATTACTTCTGTACAGGGAGCTGACCGTATTGCGTTGATTGAAAATGGAACACTGGCAGCCTGTGATACTCATGAGAAATTGTTAAAGGAGAATCAGCTTTATCAGGATATTTATAACTCTCAGCTGAAGGGAGGCACATTTTGTGAATAAAACAGAAACCAAAACCGGATTTGAGAAATTACAAAAACCGTCACGGATGCGAACGGTACTCGAGGTTGAGAAGCCAAAAGAATCAAAACAGACTTTTAAACGTTTGCTGCAATATTTTGTTGATGAGCGAAAATTATTAATTGGTTTATTACTGGCTGTAACGATGGGGGTATTATGTAATGTATATGCGCCTAAGCTGCAAAGTCAAGCCATTGATTCGATTACTCAGGGAGCTTTTGGTGTGCTTACTCAGCGTCTTGGACTGATGCTGGCTATTTATCTGATTTATGGTTTGACATCTTTATTTCAGAGCCGGCTGAGCGCACATTTGAGTCAGCGTGTAGTTAAAACGATGCGTAAAGATTTATTTGATAAAATTATCGACTTGCCGATTAAATATGTTGATCAGCACGCGCATGGCGATCTTATGAGCCGCATGACCAATGATGTAGAAAATATTTCTGATACCATATCGCAATCACTGAGTTCATTAGTTGCGGGGATACTGACAATCATCGGTACGGTTGTGATGATGTTCAGCTTAAGCTGGCAGCTGACATTGCTTTCCTGTACAACGGTGTTATTAACGGTTCTGGTTACCAAAAAGCTGGCTGGCTGGATGCGCCGTTTTTATCGTCAAAAACAAATTCTGCTGGGGCGTCTCAACGCGCAGATTGAGGAGCATGTCATCGGCTATCAGACAGTCGTGGCTTATAATCGTCAGCCTCAGATTGTTGAAGACTTTTCCTTAACGGCCGATGCCCTAACTAAAACCAGTATTCGTTCGGATATTTTAAGCGGGTTAATGGGGCCGGCGATGAATGTTATCAATAATATCGGTTTTGTGATAATCGCAGTTTGCGGCGGCTATTTCGCAATTCATGGCATGATATCGATCGGTGTTATTTCCGCATTTATTGTTTATGCCCGGCAATTTGGCAGACCCATCAATGAACTGGCTCAAATCTACGGTCAGATTGAAACAGCGCTGGCGGGAGCTGAACGGGTGTTTGCAATTCTGGATGAAACAAGTGAGTCGAGCGAAGGAAGCTGTCAAGTACCGTTATCTGAAGGCAGAATCCAATTTGAAAATGTTGATTTTTCCTATATACCAGAAAAACAAGTGCTTTATGATTTTAGCTTGGAGATTCGCTCAGGCCATAAGGTTGCTCTTGTTGGTGCTACCGGCAGCGGTAAAACAACAGTAGTGAATCTTTTAATGCGTTTTTATGATATTGACAGCGGCCGGATTTTGATTGACGGCACAGATATCAGGGATATTGAAAGAGATACACTGCGCAAAGACATTGCCATCGTGCTGCAGGATACAGTATTATTCACTGATACGATCCGCAATAATCTTAAGTATTCGAACCCAAGCGCTGATGATGAGCAAATGCGTAAAGCAGCCCGGCTGAGCTATTGCGACAAACTGATCAGTCAGCTGCCAAGGGGATATGATACACTGCTGAGCAGTTCAGGCAACAATCTATCCCAAGGTCAGCGGCAGCTGCTGGCAATCGGCAGGGCATTTTTGGCAGATCCCAAAATATTGATTCTTGATGAGGCAACCTCTAGTGTGGATACTCGAACTGAGAAGCATATTCAAGATGCGATGATTAATTTAATGAAGGATCGGACAAGTTTAATCATTGCGCATCGGCTGTCAACGATTCAGGATGCGGATTGCATCGTAGTAATGGATCAGGGCCGCATTGCTGAACAAGGCAGTCATGATGAGCTGCTGGCAAAGAAGGGAAAGTATTATGAGCTTTATAATACTCAGTTTGAGGGTAAGGCAATCTGATTAAATTTCTGTTTTCGGCAGAAATTTTTTCTATTTAACAGCAGAAAATATCATGAAGTCTCTGTATTCCTTTGGTAAAATAGAAATATCAAGGAAAGTGGAGGATTAAACAATGGAACCGATAGAAACACGCACCTATAATTTACGCGGCAGCCATTATGCGATTGGCTATCAATTAGGCAAGCAGGCAGCCAGTAATGAATACTTAAAAGCAAAATATGTAGTAAAGGCAGCCGTTGATCAAAAGCAAATTCGTGAGACAAATGCTTTGCTTGAACGCTGGTGTCCGGGTCTTACTGAAGAGATACAGGGCTTTGCCGACGCATTAAATGTTCACTTAGAAGCATTGGTTTTCTATACTATGACTTGTTATGTGCCAAACTGCAGTCATATAGCACTGCTTTCAAATAAGACGGATATGAAGCAGCCGCTTTTAGCACGTAATTATGAATTTTCAAATGAATTAGAAGATTTTTGTCTTATGCGGACTGAAGCCGAAGGCAAGTATACACATATTGGTACATCTATGTTACAATTTGGTCGAGATGATGGCTTCAATGAGCATGGTCTTGCGGTGACAATCAGTTCATGCGGTATGCCGGTTGTGAATCTAGCGCATATGCGAAAGCCTCAGTTTAACGGTTTACAGTATTGGGTAGTTGTCCGGGCGCTGTTAGAAAACTGCAAAAATGTAGAAGAAGCATTAGCTTATATCAAAGAGATGCCAATTGTCTTTAATATGAATATGATCTTACTCGATAAAACAGATCATGCGGCGCTTGTGCAAACCATGGATGGGAAAATTGCTTATCGTCAAATTGATGCTGACAGTCATGAAGAAATGCTGCATGCGACCAATCATACGGTTTTGCCTCAATTCATGCACATAGAAAATCAGGCGTTTCCACACAGCATCACTCGATATCACTTTATTGAAAATGAGTTAAAGGATAAGCGGCATATAACCAAAGCTCAATTAAAAGACATGCTGTTAACTAAATATCCCCAAGGCTTATGTTTTCATAATTATGCAGAAAATTTCGGCACAACCAAAAGTATGATACTTGCTCCGCGGGAAGGAACGATTGAAATTTGCTGGGGAGGCCAAGCAAAGAATTGCTGGCAGATTTATGATATTGCAAAGCCTATGGCAACAACACTCACAGAGATGCAAATTGAAATTGATCCGTTGCCTTAGGGACTGATTGAAATTCGTTAGAGAGGAAACATCATGGATTATCAGAAAGCACTGGAACAAGCCATTCTTTATATTGAAAAGCATCTGCAAGAGGACATCAAAGTAGAAGACGTTGCCCGCTTTGCAGGCTATTCATATTTTCATTTGAATCGGCAGTTTAATGCAATACTTGGCGAAGGTGTGGGCAGCTATATAAAAAAGCGCCGCTTAGCCAATGCAGCCTATCAGCTTTTGGTTACCGATGATAAAATCATTGATATTGCGGTTAACAATAACTTTGAATCAGCTGAAGCATTCAGCCGCGCATTTAAAACAGCATATAAAATCAGCCCGCTTTACTACCGCAAAAACCGAATCCAGACTTTTGTCTCTAACAAGCAAAGTATAAATCATCATTTTATGAATCATTTGCTTAATCATGTAACTGTTCATCCTCAAATTGTGGAAATACCGGAAATTAAGGTTTTAGGATACCGTGAAGAAATAGAATTAAAGCCAAATCATATTAAAAAACTTTGGGAAAAGTTTGCAGATTTAAATAAACAGCTTTCCTGCGTCTCTGATTATTCACGAAAATTTGGTATCTATGAGTCATATCAGGAGGATATTCATTTCATTGCCAATGAAGCGATGCGATGCTGGGAAGTGGTCGGCATAGAAGTTGAACATTTTGCTGATGTGAAGGCTCCTTTTGTCAGCAAAGTGCTGTCAGGCGGGAAATATGCGGTATTTACACATCATGGCAGCTTAGAAACCCTTTCTGAGACGATTGACTATATTTGGGGGACATGGCTGCTCACCACAAGGGAGGAACTGGATGCCAGGGAAACCTTTGAGCTTCAGGATGAACGATTTTTAGGTTACACGCATCCTGATTCAAAGATGGACATCTATATTCCAATTAAATAGATAAAGGAAAGAAACACAATGAATTATCGAATTCAGCATTTGGATGAATTTTTAATTATCGGACAGGAAATTGAATTAACGAACTCACAAAAGGAAAATCTTCAAATCAGCACCTCTTTTTGGCGGCAGTTTAATATGAATTTAAAAACATACTGCTTATCACAAAATGGACATTGGGTTAAATATGCCCTTATGACAAGAAGGCAGAATCAATTATATTATTTTTGTGCCATTCCCCAAACCATGGCTATTCCTGATGGCTTTACCTCTAAACGTATAAAAGCTCATCAATATATGGTTGTAGAACATATCGGCCCGATGCATCAAATTTATCAGACATATCAAAAGATCTACACTCAATTGCTTCCGCAAAGTCAGTATCAGCCGGTAAATAGTGAATTTATCCATTTTGAGAAATATGATTACCGGTTTCATTGGAACAGTGATCATTCAGTGATTGAAATATGGATTCCAGTTACCGATAAACAGAAGCCAATGTACACAGTATAAAAAAACACATCAACATGATTGATGTGCTGCAGATTTTAAATATGGCACCCCCGACCAGAATCGAACTGATAACTAAATCTTAGGAGGATCTTGTTATATCCATTTAACTACGGGGGCATGTTCGCGTTTATTATTTTATCATAAAACAGCCAAAACAACAATCAATAAATTATGGCAGGGATGAAAAAGGAGAGGCAGCTAAACCTCTCCTTAACTATTTTAAATGTACGGCATTAATCGGCTGTCCGTTTTCATATGCCCGAATATTTTCCGCGAGCAGCTTCAGTAAACGCTGCCGGGTTTCCAATCCCTTCCAGCCCATATGCGGTGTCACCAGGACATTCTCCATTTTAAACAATTCACTGCTGCTCTGTAATGGCTCATGTTCCTGAACATCTAAACCGGCGCCTGCCAGTTTACCTGCTTTCAGTGCTGCAATCAATGCCTGTTCATCGATCAGCGCACCGCGTGATGTATTAATGATAAAAGCGGATGGCTTCATTAAAGCTAATGTTTCAGCATTGATGAGATGATGTGTTTCATCGGTTAACGGACAATGAAGTGAGAGGTAATCACACTTGCGCAGTACGGTTTCTAAATCGGTAAATTCAATCTCGCTGTCCGTTCTTGGCGTGCGCGTATAAACGAGGATTTTCATGCCCAATGCCTGAGCAATCTTAATCACTTCACGGCCGATGCTGCCATAACCGACAATTCCCAAAACCTTATCATTGACCTCAAAATGATTGACCATTAAATGCTTGGTGAAGTTATCATAACAATGCCGTTCCTGCATGCGAATCTGTTTTTGAACCTCAGAGCTTAGATTTAAAAGCATCATGATTGCTGTCTGTGCTACCCGCTGGGTACTGTAAGCAGGGATGTTGCAGACGATGATGCCTTTTTCATCTGCGGCTTTTAAATCAATATTGTTATAACCGGTACCGGCTTCACAGATACATTTCACGGAAGCGGGGAACTGGGCGATAAGTCTGGCTGGCAGCGGCAGTTCTTTTGTCACTACAATTTCATAATCAGTAACCCGTTCAAGAATCTGATCAGCTTGACTATGACGATAAATCGTTACTTGCTCGCCAAGCGCGTGAAAATCAATCTGATTATCATAATCTACCAATTCAGAATTTAATACGACAATTTTATGCTGCATCACTTTCTGCCTCCTTCATACAAATTGCTAATACACGCGGACAGGTGATAATAAACCAGGGGGTATATTTTTCAGGATGCTGACGTAAATCCTCTGCCAGCTCATCATAGCTGATCCATTCAATGGCTTCTGCTTCATCAGGATTCAGCTTGATTGTTTCAGCACTGTCAGCTAGAAAAACATGATCATATTCATATTCAGCGATTCCGTTGTCAAAAGCCGCGTGATAGACAAAGGAGAATAATTCCCGGCATTCAGCATCGATTCCTAATTCTTCCATTAAACGGCGATGTACGGCATCTTTAAGGTTTTCGTTATAACGCGGATGGGAACAGCAGGCGTTGCTCCAAAGCAGCGGTGTATGATATTTATCAGCCGCCCGTTTTTGGATAAGCATCTTCCCATCGTGCACAATAAATACAGAGAAAGCTCGATGCAGCAGTGCTTTCTGATGGGCTTCCATTTTAGATGCGGTGCCAATTGGCTGATCAAAGAGATTCACTAAGAGTAAGTTGTCCATAGAATCCTCACTTTCTGTTACGGATAATAAAAATACCGGATGATTTCATCCGGCAGCAATTAATTTGGCGCGCCCAAAGGGACTTGAACCCCCAACCTTTTGAATCGGAATCAAATGCGCTATCCAATTGCGCCATGGGCGCATGGCTATTTAATATTATATGACAGAAATGTTATTTTGAAAAGCCCTAATTTGATTGTATCTTAAAATTCTTAATGATATAATGCTGTTAAACAAAGGAGTGAGTTAAATGAATATAGCTATCTGGGTAGTAGTAGTTATTGTTGTGCTACTGATTGTCTGGGGCATTATGACATATAATGGTCTGGTAAGGGGTTTAAATAAAGTTGAAGAAGCATTTTCAACAATGGATGTCTATTTAAAGAAAAGATATGATTTGATTCCTAATCTTGTGGAAACGATTAAGGGCTATGCCAAGCATGAATCGGAAACCTTGGAAAAAGTAATCCGTGCCAGAAATCTTGCGGTAAAAGCTAATACGATGGATGAGAAAATTTCCAGTGAAAAGAATTTCCAGTCAATGTTGGGACCGTTATATGCGATTGGTGAACAATATCCTGACTTAAAGGCAGATAAGAATTTCCTCAGTCTGCAGAATGAGCTTCAAAATCTTGAATCAGAGATTGCTAATTCACGTAAGTACTATAATGCTATTGTTGTTAAGTTCAATAATATGGTTATGACATTTCCTAGTAATCTTCTGGCAGGTATGTTTGGTTTTCATCGCCAGCCGATGTATGAAATTACGGATGCAGCTCAACGTGAAAACGTTAAGGTTCAGTTTTAACTGATAGGGGCGCTCTGCCCCTTTTTAATTTGTGATGATTTAGAAAGGAAGTGACGAAATGAATTTTAGATCATGGCTAAAAAAAGGATTGATGGTCACAGCGATGCTGATGCTGACAATCATGCCAGCTAAAGCACAGGAGGCTTTTACCATTGATGATTATGATATTACGATCAATGTTGAAGAGAACGGAGCTTTGCATATTCAGGAAACCTTGATGCTTGATTTCAGTCAGTATCGGCATGGTTTTTATCGGAATATACCGACGTCCTATTCTATGACATGGATGATTGATGGTAAATCGGTTGAGAAGAATTATTATTTTCCGGTTACTGATATTCAATGCGGCGGGACAAAATGTTCGCTTGATTATGACAGTCAGGGTGTGATTATTCAGCTTGGCGATGCGGATCGGGAAGTGATTGGATCTCAGCTTTATACAATTTCCTATACGGTGCAGACAAAGGATCTTGATTTAAAGGATACCCAAATGCTTTATTGGAATCTTGCGGATAATTTTGATACGACAATCAAGCATTTGAGCTTCACGATCAATATGCCAAAGTCATTCAGTGATGAGGATATTTCAGCTTATACTGGATATTACGGCGGTATTGAAAACAATATGCGTTATGAGGTTAACGGCAATACAATCAGCGGTGAAACGTTAGTACCGCTGGATAATTATGAGGCGGCAACGATTATGGTGCGTCTGCCTTCTGATTATTTCCGCTTCCCTGAACCTAAGGACTATACTTTTTTACTGATGATTTTCAGTGCTGTTTTGCTGGTTATTTCATTAGTGCTGTTTTGGAAGTTTGGCAAGGATGATGAGGTTGTAGTTACCGTTGAATTCAGCGCGCCTAAGGATTTAAACAGTGCGGGTGTAGGTTATGTCATTGATGGTTCAGTTGAATCAAGAGATGTATTGTCTTTGATTATTGAATGGGCCAATAAGGGATATTTGAAAATTAAGGAAGAAAAAGAAGCTTTGACTTTAATCAAGCTGATGGATATTCCAAAAGATGAAAGTACCGATTATGAGCGTAAATTTTTCGATGCTATTTTTAAGAAGAAGGATGAAATGAGTGAGGATGATTTGGCCGACGGCAAGGTTGGCGAAGCACTGTACCGAGCTAAAAATCAGGTCAGCAGTTACTTTACCAGAGCCAAGGGAAGACGGGTTTTCTCACAGGCTTCTTCTGTGATGCAGTGGCTGTTTGTCATTGTGGCAGGCTTGCCTTCCATTGTGTTTACGCTGCTGAGCGCATATTCTTATTATGAGATATTGCCATTGGCGATTCCATTTGCCATCCCTTCATTATTCTTTATGTTCTCATTGGTACTTTGGATCGTGATTATGAAAAAACGCTATGTGATGAAACGGGGATCATTAATTATGGCCTGTGTCGGAACGATTGTTTTGAATGCTATTGTTGCATCGATCAATGTTATTATTCTGATTTTCTTTAAGGCTTCCTTGCTTTCAATTCTGTGTTATATTGCGTTGAGTGCCGCGTTGATCATCATGATGGCATTCATGGAAAAACGTACGCCTAAGGGAAATGAATGGCTCGGACAGATTCTTGGCTTGAAGGAGTTTATCCTGTATGCTGAGAAAGATCGCATCGAGATGCTTGTTAAGGAGAATCCTTCAGCATTCTATGATATCCTGCCTTATGCGTATGTGCTGGGAATCAGTGATACATGGTCAAATAAATTTGAGAATATCATTATTGAACAGCCTGATTGGTATGAGACGGATCGTCATTTCTCGACCTTCTCTTCAATCTATTGGTGGCATAGCTTCCACCATTGCTTCCATTCTATGTCTTCGTCAGCCAGTTATGTGCCTGCACCAAAAGGCGGCAGCGGCGGCGGTGGTTTTGGCGGCGGCTTCTCGGGCGGCGGTGGATTTTCAGGCGGCGGCTTCGGCGGTGGCGGAGGCGGCAGCTGGTAAGTTTAAAGCAAATAGAATCTTTAGATGTATATGCTAAGGATTCTTTTTTTGTTTTTTAGTTATAATTTTAAAAAAAAGTGCTTGCTTGTGCGTTTATCTATGATTGAATGGCTTGACAGCATAGCCTGTTTAAAGGAGGTTGTTTTATGGCAATAAATATCTATGTTGATCAGGGTCATAATCCAGGTACAATTAATGCCGGCGCAAGCGGCAACGGAATCATCGAGAGTGAGGTTACTTATTGGGTAGGCATCTACTTGGCGGGTTTTCTGTATGCTGATCCGCGTTTTGCGGTTCGGGTCGCCAGACCTTTCCCTGATACGGTAGTAGGTGAAGATACAAGCAGCAGCCTGCGTACCCGTGTAGAAGCTGCTAACCTCTGGCCGGCTGATTATTTTATCAGTATTCATGTTAATTCTAACCCAAGTCCGGCATTGAATGGGTCGGAGGTATATGTTTATCGGGCGAACTCGGCGGCGGCCGATTTAGCGGCTGAGGTGCTTGCTTCGATTGTGGAGCTAGTTGGCACTCGCTATAATATGGTTCGGTTGAATCCGTCCTTATATGTACTGCGAGCGACAGTGATGCCGGCGATATTAGTGGAACTGGGCTATCTGACTAATTTATCGGATGCGGAAAAACTGAAAAATGATCAATATTTATTTGCTTTCGCAATTTATATTGGAATCTTAAATTATTTTGGTTTTGATTATGATGAATTTCCAAATCGCTGATAAATAAGGGTATAAAATAGGCAGGTATCATTAAGCCGTTCAAAGCCAAGCATAGTATGAATTGAATGAATGTTTCATTCAGAAAGCAGGCGATTTAATGAATTATAATAAGCATAATTATAACCATCCGCAAGCGGACTGGTATGAGGAGAACCGTGATTGCTGTCCAAAGCAATGTAATCCTTGTCAATGCTGTCCAGGCCCGACAGGCCCAATGGGTCCGCGCGGCTGTCCGGGTCCAGTTGGTCCGCGCGGCGCTGCCGGCAGGCAAGGGCCTTTTGGTCCGCAGGGTCCGCAAGGTGCAACAGGTCCCATTGGTCCTATTGGTCCGCGTGGTGTAACTGGTCCAACCGGTCCAATCGGTCCGACAGGCCCAAGAGGCATTCAAGGCCCGCAGGGTATTCAGGGTGTGCAGGGAGTACGCGGTGCAACTGGTGTACAAGGTCCAACCGGCAGCATCGGTCCAATCGGCCCAACGGGTATCCAGGGTATCCAAGGGATACAAGGACTACGCGGCAATACCGGTGTGACAGGTCCAATGGGTCCGACCGGTCCGCGCGGACTTCAAGGTGAACGAGGTATTCAGGGTGTGCAGGGCAATACCGGTGTGACAGGTCCGCAGGGACTGCAAGGGTTACAAGGCATTCAGGGACTGCGCGGCGCAACTGGCATTCAGGGGCCAACCGGCATTACTGGCCCAACTGGTCCAACCGGGATTCAAGGTGTGCAGGGTATTCAGGGACTGCGCGGTGTAACGGGTGCAACCGGCCCAGCCGGCCCGCAAGGCATTCAAGGCGTAAGCGGAGAACAAGGTCTGCCGGGTGTAACCGGCCCGCAAGGCATGCAGGGAGAACCAGGCATTCAAGGCCCACAGGGTGAAATTGGTCCGACAGGCCCAATGGGAGCTACCGGTGCAACTGGCGCGCAGGGCATTCAAGGCATTCAAGGTGCCGCTGGCAATACTGGTGCAACGGGTCCGATGGGGCCAACCGGCCCAACCGGTCTTCAGGGTGAACAGGGCATTCAAGGTCTTGTTGGCCCAACGGGTGCTACGGGTCCAATGGGTCCAGCCGGCCCAACCGGCATTCAGGGCGAGCGGGGCATTCAAGGTCTTATCGGCAATACGGGTCCAACCGGTCCAATTGGCCCGATAGGCCCAACTGGCGCACAAGGTATCCAGGGCATTCAGGGTTTGATCGGTGTAACGGGTGTAACCGGCCCAATCGGTCCAACGGGTCCGCAGGGTGAACGCGGAGCAACTGGCGCAACCGGCCCGGCCGGTACTTGTCCGGATCAAATTTTCGCATCCTTCTTTAATATTTCTTCACGCTATATGAATGGAGAAAGAATTCCGCTCCAAACCGGTATCAGTGATCCAAGCGGTACTATTGAATTAACCGGCACCGCGTCAATTACCCTGAAACCGGGGATTTATTCAATCACCTATCATATATCAGCTTTATTGGCATGTCCAGCCTATATGCAGATAACACCATATTATAACGCTCAGGCGCATCTGGAACATGGCGTATATTTCAGAACCGCGGCGGCAAATGTCAGCGCTGTGGGATCAGCCTCATTTATTATTGAAGCTGCCCAGGAAACGATATTCAATCTGACCTATAACAGCCCATCAGAGGCTCGTGAAGGTGAAATTACGGTTGTGATTTTTAAGCTGCATCGATAAATAGAAAAGAACTGCAGAAGCAGTTCTTCTTTTAATGTTCACGATAATTATGACTCGTATCAAACAGACTGGCGGCCACCGGCCGGCTGTAATAATAGCCCTGAATGTAAGTGCATCCCAATTCAGCTAAGATCGCAACCTGCTCCTTGATTTCTACACCCTCGGCTACATTATAGATATCCATCTTTTTACAAAGTGCGATGATGCACTCAAGAATCCAGCGGGCATTCTCATTTTGTACGAGATAGTCGACTAAACCTTTATCAAATTTTAAGGTATCAAATTTAAGATCGGAAATGATGGAAAGATTACTATACTTAGCTCCAAAATCATCAAGGGCCAGCCGATAACCGGCAGCTTTGATTTCCTGTCCGATTTTGATAATTGTATTTCTTTCAATTTCTCCCATGTTTTCTGTAATCTCTATCTCAATCAAATCACGGTCAATGCCATATTTCTGATTGATCTGATTCATCCGCTCTACCAGCTTATCACCCAATAAGGTAACCCTTGAGAAATTAAGTGAGATCGGAATTAATTCAATGCCCTTCTGCCGCCACATTGCCAACAGCTTATGAACTTCTTCAAAAATAAAGAAATCAACGTAGAAGATCAAGCCGGTATTTTCTAAATAAGGAATAAACTTATCCGGTCCGACAAGCCCATGCGGCTGATCCTGATAGCGAATCAAGGCTTCAGCACCTACCACATGACCATTGGCACTGTTAACCTTTTGCTGAAGGTACATTTTTAAATACTGCATCTCTACAGCCTGCATCAGCCTGTGATGCTCCTGTGTCCGTTCATCGTTTTTGTTCAGTAATGCATATTCGCCATAATGAATCTGTTTATCCATCGTGCGCTGATCAACAGCACTGTTAATCAAATTATATAATGAAATTTGCTTTTCGGCCCATGCAAAGCCAATCGCTACACTGCAGATTGAATTTGCGTCATTTTTTACTGCCGCGCTCATTTCAATGAAACGCTCATAAGTAATATTCTCAAAGATAACTAAGAATTCATCACTGTCATAGCGATAAATATGCTCACAGCCAGTATTACTTAAAGCGGCTGCCAGCTCGGTGATGAGCGCGTCGCCATATGCCATGCCATATTGTTTATTTAAGTCTTTTAAACCATTGATATCAAGGGTAATTACACCTAAAGAAATTAATGCATCGACATTCAAATCCTTGCTGTACTGGAAAAAACTCATCCGGTTTTTAACCTTTGTCAAAGGATCAAAAGCCTGATAGTATTCGTTCTCCTCCTGAAAGCGCAAGAGATGCTGTTCATGAACCATGATAAAGAGAATCGCATGTAAAAACGCCAGCTGATCCTTATACTGTTTGACATTATCAATGCCGATAACGGCAATTAATTCATGATTTTCAATCATTGGTACCATTAAGGACGGATACTCATGATTAGCTGGCAGCGAATCTGTGTCACGTAATTCCTCAAGCTGCTTAAACTTAAGTAAAGCTCCCTCCTTATGCAAAGCGGCCCACTGTTTGATTTTATCAGCATTTAGTTTAAGCTGACTGTCATGTTCACAGGTAACATCAGTATTGACTGTAAGCTGATCGTGAATAACATCATATAAATAGGCTCTGTCGCCTTGATACAGCTTGCGTATTTCACCTAATATCTCCTGCATATTGATCGGCAATGCGGAAGAATAATGCAGATGATTGATAAATTCTGTCAAATCAATCTGCGTCTTTTCAGATGAGACAGGCACTTCATTCATCAAATCATTTGAACCTTCAATATAGATATTCTGTGACATATCCTGCATCGCTTTTTTAGCACGGCTGTAAAGCTCATCAAATGATTTTGACGTCTGATCGATAACGGCTCCAAAAAGGATATTAATCGGCTCCTGAATCCCTGGGATGATTGAATACATCCGCATCGACTGTTTAATTTCATTGATATAGCGAAGAATGCTTTCTTCATCAAAATTACTGTATATAAATACAGCAAACTCACCGGCATATAATTTACCAACCAGCTTATTTTTAGAGAAGCAAAGCAGCAGATGGCTTGCCAGCTCCTTCAATACTTTACTGATATTATCCTGTGTATCCGCATTAAAATTATTGGAATCGACATGGAAAAGCAAGAGTGCAAAAGGCTCATGATAAGGCGGTGCTTCAAACAGAATTCTTTCAATCATCGCGATTAACGTCTCTTTTGAATAGACATTGGTTAAAGGATCTCTTTCAATATTTTGGTGAATCATATTTTCCAATGTCTTATTGGCATCGATATTCTGCAGGACACCCAGCATATGCAGATCATTGCCGTTGCCGTCTAAGAATATCTTGCTTAATGCACGCACCCAAGACAGATTGCCGTTTAAATCCTTGCGGCGGTAATCACAGAAAATGAAATTCTCACCGTGTGAGTAGGCGCTGATAACCGCTTCCTTGCTGAGAACATTCTGTACTCTCAACACATCTTCCTGACTGGCAGAGAATACTTTCTGCAGCTCCAGCACATCATCATAGGTCAGGATTTCATAGTCATGAACCGCAATGCCTTCAATTGTATCAATCCGGTTCTTGGTAATATTGCCTTGGAAGGAGGCAATCAGATCTTTGTTTTGAATAACTTGGTAAAATAATTCCTTTTGATAATGCAGCTGAGTCTCTTTCTGTTTCGTTACATCTTCACCTATCGCAACCGCAAGTTCAGGCTGTCCGTCCTGATCATAAATCATATGGTAATTGATGCGTTCCCACCACCAGCTTTTGCCGTCTTTATCTCTGGTTAAGACATCAGCCTGAATCTGCTTGATGCCTTCATCCAGTTTTTGATAGAGCTGACGAACGATGGGAATGCTCATCGGATGAATGATGCCTTTTTCAATTAATGTTTCAGGCATATTTCCTTCCGCAACATTCAGCGAATGCTTTTCTACAGCACTTTCAGTCAGAAATAAGGCTTTTTCTTTCACATTATATTCCCAGACGTTAACGTGTGATTTCTGAAGGGCGGTGCGGTATAAGAATTCTTTATGTTCAAGCTGCATCAGCTTTTCTTTAATTTCGGTAAATTCAGTGTACCACAGGATGATAAACGGCTGATCCTTGATTATTTGGCCTTCTGCTTTTACCCATATGGAATGCTTATCTTTACCGATTATTTGATATACAGCGTTATATTTGCCATCGTTTTTTGCTTTGGTTAAGGCTTGATAAGCAAGAGCTTGATGCTCTGGCGCAATCATATCGATAAAACTGCCGGTGCTGCTGTGCAGATACTGTGATTCATTTTCATAGCCAAGCATCTTCAGCAGCTTATTACTGATGGCTTTCAGCTGCGGCTGATCCGTTTCAAGACTGTATATACATGCTGGGAAATCGTCAAAATCAGCTGTAGGAACAACCTCTTGCCTGCTGCTGTGAGAAAGCTTTTTCAAAAGGATTGTTGAAATCAGTTCGCAGATCAATTGAATGGTGTATTTAGATTCTTCTGTCACATCACGGGTTGCATGACAGTCCTCGATGCAAATGATTAATTGACTGCCGGCTGTCTTAGATAAAACCGCTGCCAGCGCCTGCCGCTGCTTCAGCCATGTTTTGATTGCTGATGCGTCAACGGTTTCTACATTATCATAAAAATAGATACCGCCCTGTTCATCAAACAGTGTTTCAATTATTGATGAATCGGAATCAGTGATTTCATATTCAGCCAAACGGTACCACGCATAGATTCGCTGCCGCGCCGCATAAATGGAAATCCTGTCGCAGTTGAAAACATTACCCAAATAATTTAAAAGTTCAGGAATGAGATCGCTGTGCTCAGGCTGTTTCATGATTAAATCAAGAATATATTCAATGCATTGATCACGGAATGTTTTCTTCATGATTTTTTGCGGTGCATTAAAGAAATAATGGTTTTCCTTATACATCACAAACTGCTGCTTGCCATTCTTTTTAGCCTCATACATGGCCGCGTCAGCTTTATCAAACAGGGAAAGGAAGTCTTCGCCGTGAAGCGGATAAGCGCTTGCACCTACACTGAAGCCTAGATCGATATGATAATCAGCATAGAACTGCTGCTGGATATTGGTTTGGAATGCTAAGATTTTATTACTTAATGCTTCCTGGGTATAGGGCATCGTCGTACAGATAATGAACTCATCACCGCCGTATCGGCCAATAATCTGATCATGAAAAGCAAGCTTCAGACTTTCCGCGACTTTATATAATACATGATCTCCCTCTAAATGACCCAGATTATCATTGATATCCTTAAAATCATCAAGATCGATCAGAATCAGCGTGAAGGCCTGTTTATCTGCCAACAGCGTATCAAACTGCTTCAAAAAGCCGCGCCGGTTGTAAAGGCCACTCAACGCATCAAAATCAGCTTCTTTCATCGATGTTAAAATGGCCTGTTTCGTTTCATTGATATCGGTAATGATTCCAATCATATTCAAGAGGTTGCCTTGCTCATCACGGATGGCCGTCGCTTTTACCTCGACCCAGTGATAACCCTGATTGCGGTATTTTAAGCGATACTCACACTGCATTGAATTGCTGCCATTGCGCAGAGACTGAAAAGCGTTAAACAACTTATCCTTATCTTCTTCATAAATGATATCACCGGCAAACATTGAAGCGGGGAAATTATCCAGCGGGACTTTATAGCCAAATGCTTTTTCATAATTGTCAGAGTAATAGACATGGTTATTTTTCACATCCATTTCAAAAATGACATCCTGAGTCTGAGAGATGATGACTTGGAATCTTTTTTCACTTATTATTAAATTTTCATAAGCATTCTTATCCTTAGTGGTGTCATGAAAGATACAGTGAAAATAAGGACGGCTCCCCTTCATTATCTGCGCGCTGATCCAAATCCACTTTAGCTGGCCGTCTTTACATACCAGTCGGTTTTCATACATAAAAACATGTCCTTTTTTCAACTGGACATTTATTTCATTCATAATGCTGCTGCGTTCAGTCTCATAAATAACATCCATTAAATGATCCTGAAAACGCTCATAGAATTCCTGACGCGTATAGCCAAGCAGCTGAAACAGTGAATCGTCTGCGGATAGCAATGTAAAATGTTCATCAAATAAACATTCAAACACTCCCCCAAGAGATGGATCGATAAGTTTATTGCTCATTATTCCATCCATTATGATACCCCTTTTCGAGAATTATTTTCTTTTTTATTATAACATTCTTTGTACGAAAATGAACAAAAATGATTAAATAATATTAAAAAAATTTGCATCACATGCAAATGAATTAAAAAATAATTTTCAGAATCCTGATTCGCTGTCACTTTGATCAACAGGGGAGATTAAAAAGTATCAGATAGTTTGCCTAAATTGCTGATTTAAATTCGCTGACCGTTTTCTTTTGAACGAGATTTAGACTGTTACTGCTGATCATCATCCATAAACTCGATGTTTTCAATGGCATAAGCTAATGCCATGTTCATCAATTCGTTTCTGGAACGGTTTGTTTTGCTGGCCCATAAATCATATTGCTTCTGTAATTCTTTATCAATACGGATCGTCATATTAACCGATTTATCTTCCTTGTAGAGAGGTTTTTTAGTAACAGTGAATTTTCTTGGCTTTTTTTTCTCATACATTGTTATATACACCTCCGATATATATATTATAGTATGGTTCAAGAACTAAAAATATATCACAATTATGAAATGATAACTATACTATCAATATGTATTCAATAATATAATACAAAAATGCAATATAGATTTGTGATGTTCATAGCTGTAAATCTGACGTTGAAGTAACAGGTTATAACGCAGGGCATAGGGTAAAAGGAAGGAGCTGGGGTATGATTACGATTAGCTTATGTATGATCGTGAAAAATGAGGCGGATGTTTTGCATCGCTGTTTGAGCAGTGTGGAAGCGGCGGTGGATGAGATTATTATTGTCGATACCGGTTCAGAGGATGAAACCATCACGATTGCTGAGGCGCATCAGGCGAAAGTTTATTCATTTCCTTGGTGTGATGATTTTGCGGCAGCCAGAAATTATTCCTTTGATCAGGCATCGATGGATTATATCTTATGGCTTGATGCCGATGATGTTGTGCCGGCGGATGAACTGGCAAAACTGAACCAGCTTAAACAAACGATGGATGAAGCGTATGATATGGTTATGATGCAGTATCATACGGCTTTTGATGAGCAGGGAAGGCCAACCTTTAGCTTTGCGCGGGAACGTTTGATCCGCCGTAAAGCAAATCTGCGCTGGGAGGGGGCTGTTCATGAAACGATTCCGCTGGCGGCTCATTGCCTTAATACGGATATTGCTGTTGAACATCACAAGCTGAAACCAAAAGATACTATGCGTAATCTGCGCATTTTGGAAAAGATCAGCAGGCATGGCGGTTTGTCGGCACGGCAGCAGTTTTACTATGCGCGGGAATTAGCGGATCACAAGCAATATGCAGAAGCGGTTGATCAATACACTGCCTTTTTGAATGCGCCGGATGGCTGGGCTGAGAATCAAATCGAAGCGTGTCTGGGATTGGCGGCATGTTATGAATCGCTTCATCATGAAACAAAAGGCGCCTTAGCCTTGCTGCAAGCCTTTCTGTATGCACCGCCGCGTGCGGAAGTCTGCTGTGCATTAGGGAACTATTTTTATCGGCAGCAGGCATGGAATCAGGCGGTTTTTTGGTTTGATTTAGCAACCAAATGCCCAGTACCGCTGAAAAGCGGTGGTTTTATCCGCTTAGATTGTTATGGCTATATACCGTGGATTTCACTTTGCTGCTGCTATGATAAGCTGAAGGATTGGCGGCAGGCATGGCTTGCTAATGAAGCCGCGGGAAGCTTTAAGCCTGATGATGCCGCATATCTGTATAACCGTCAATATCTAAGTCAATCTTATGATTCATCAAAAACTGAATAATAAAAAAGAATCTTTGTTCGCAAAAGATTCTTGTTCATCGCAATCAGAGCATTTAGAAAGGGTAAGGAATGTTCTGATTTGATACGGATTATAATTTGAATTTAAAACAGAGCTTGTCAACCGTTTCAAGTGATGGATTGATTTTAGCCATATGGGCGTCCTCGGCGAAGAAGACGGCAGCCATTTGTTGGTTTAAACAGCAAAGCGTCAACGGTGAGCCAGAACCATGAACGATGTCTCTGTCTGGATCATAATCATCACATAGCTTAATATCGGCCAGCGGGGTATAACCCATATATTCACAGCCAATTAAGCTGATCTGCACATCACCATAGAGGCGGTGCGCTTCAAAGCGGCATTCTGCCTGCGGCTTTGTCTGATAAGTCATTCGATTCACCCAGCATAAATCTTCTTCGATGATGGTTTTTCCCATCGGCAGCTGACTTAAGTCATGCGTTTGTATCATTTCGATGACGCGGTCAAGATTGGGGTGAATACCTTTATATAAATGCATATTATTTAATGTGTCGTAGATCATAAACAGCCTCCGTATCTAAGCCTATTATAAAGGAATGGCATGCGGCTGAATAGTTCAAGTTTTGTCTGCTGTTCAAACTAAAAGTAAACGGATGTATGTCTGCTTATAAGCATTGTTTCAATTCAGCGGCAGCCTGAGTGATATTTGGCTGATCGAGGATCGCGGATATGACAGCTATGCTGTCAATGCCGGTTTGTTTCAGCAATTCAAGATTCGTTTTGTTTATGCCGCCGATGCCCATGATGGGGATGGTGACCGCTTTTTTTATATTTTTAAGTTCTTGCAGTGTTACATGCGCGGCATCTTTTTTAGTGTTAGTAGGGAAGAGGGCACCGACACCCAGATAGTCAGCGCCTTCCTTTTCTGCCTGCAATGCTTCCTTTACGGAGGTAACTGAAACACCTAGCAAAGCATCGCTGCCAATCATGCTTCTGATGACGTATGCCGGTAAATCGCTTTGTCCGACATGCACACCTGCCGCCCTGATCGCTATGGCAATGTCTGTGCGGTCATTGATAATCAGCGGCACATGATAAGTGTCAGTAATACTTTTGATTCTTTTGGCTAGTTCATAAAATGCTTTTGCGCTGCAGTTTTTTTCTCGCAGCTGAATCATTGTACAGCCGCCGCATATTGCCTGTTCAACAGCTTCTTCAAGTCTGATGCCGTGTAAAAGGGAACGGTCGGTGACGAGACAGAGACGATAATCAATCTTCATCATAAGTCACCTTCCCCCTATACAGATCGTAGAAGTGATGGGTTGGACCGTTGCCCTTGCCGATATTCAGGCTGTGTTCAATTGCGGTAGTTACATATGCTTTCGCATCAGATACGGCATCGATTAATTCTTTGTCCTTAGCGAGCTGTGCTGCTATTGCGGATGAAAAGGTGCAGCCGGTGCCATGCGTATTTTTCGTGTTGATCCGTTTTGCTTTGAAAGGATAAAACTGTTTTCCATCATAAAACAGATCAACGGCATCCCCATTGGCATGACCGCCCTTTATGACTACGCTTCTGCAGCCCAGAGTCATGATACGTTTGGCTGCCTCGGCCATATCTGAAAGTGAATGGATCTTCATGCCAGTCATGATTTCAGCTTCAGGTATATTAGGGGTTACAACATCTGCCAGCGGTACGATCTCTGTCAGCAGCGGTTTTACTGATTCTGCGTTCATTAATGGACAGCCGTTTTTAGCCGTCATCACTGGATCAATGACAACATTTTTTGGCTGATATACCAACAGCTTTTCGCTGACCGCCTGCATGCATGCCGGTGTAGAAAGCATACCGATTTTAACCGCGTCTGGGGTGATATCTTCAAATACGGCATCTAACTGTCGGCGGATCATGGCGGGAGATATATCCTCAATGGCAAGCACCCGGCATGTGTTTTCGGCTACCACGGAAACAATGACACTCATGCCAAAGACACCTAGAGCTGAAAATGTTTTTAAATCAGCCTGAATACCGGCACCGCCGCTGCAGTCTGAACCGGCAATGCTTAGAACCTTTTTCATTTTGTATCCTCCTTGTATGCCATTTCCCAAAAAGCCAGCTCAAATTTGCTTGCTTTTTCAAAGATTGCCGACAGCTCTTTTTTCTTCAAAGCATTAACCGTTTCACATTTGGCATCTGCAAATTCACACCAAAGCTTGAACTCCTCATTAATATTCTCCTCAGCATAGCCTTTGATAAAATCGCTGTAAGGGGATTGAGACACGGTATCTGCTGCCAGTTTATGAAAAATATAAGCATAGCTCAGCATGCAAGGCAGTATCCCCATCAAGATTTGCGCACTGTCATTCGTCTTTGCCAGCTCAAGCAGAAAATGGGTATACTGCTTATTCACCGCTGTCTCTTCGGCTGTTTCAAGGATGTTTTCGGCCATCTTCAGCTGGTGCAGATAATCATGTCTTACCTTCGCTTCGGTATCTGTGACAAAGCTGAGTATTAAAGTGTAAAGCTGAATTTCGTTTAAATTTTCGGCAAGATAAATCGCTTTGCCTAAAACCTTGGCATAGCTGTTCAAATAAAGAGTATCCTGAATCAAATAGAATGCAAATTTTTCCATCGGCAATGTGCCTGCCAGCATTTCTTTGATAAATTTTGTTTGCAGACAGGCATCCCAGACTGCCAATGAATTATGAATCGTTTCTTCCATGAATGTCATTGATAAGCTTCCTCCTTTAAATAAAAAGAGCCTCTAAGTTAGAAGCTCTTTCAGACGCAAAACGGCGTAAGAAATTGCTTCCCTACGCCGGTATTAACCGACAGGTCCAGAGGTCAGGTCTTAACCTTTTTCAACTTTTCAGTTCCCTCGCAAACACAGTACATATTTAATTGGTAATAATAAGTAAACTTATTAGGCTCATATATGTTATAAACGCAAGAACAAGTATTGTCAAGCTCATTAGACAAAAAAAGCCTTATTTCTAAGGCTTTACAGTCAAATGGTGCGAACGATGAGACTTGAACTCACACGAGCATACGCCCACTACCCCCTCAAAGTAGCGTGTCTGCCATTCCACCACGTTCGCATGGAATATCTGCTGCTTAAATATAATAACGTATTTTGCTGAACTTTTCAACTGCTTTCTTTAAGATTTGCCTATACATACTGCTAATAAAACCATAGTCTAAAGTGTCAAAGGTGATTAAATATGAACATTCAAATCTGTAAATTCGGCGGTACATCGCTCAGTAATGATGAACGTTGTCAATATGCACTCAATATATGTAAAGAAAAAGCAAAACAAGGCAAGGTCATTGTCGTTGTCAGTGCGATGGGACGTTATGGCGATCCCTATGCGACAGATACATTGGCATCCTTGGGTAATGAATACTTGTCGGAACAGGAAACTGCCCGGCTGTTAAGCATGGGAGAACTTGTGTCAAGCATCCGCTTCTGTTCAAAACTGCGCGCGTGCGGGATCAATGCCTATGCTCTCAGCTTTAAAGAAACCGGAATCCTGACCGATGATAACTATCTTTGCGCCAATGTCGTGTCGATGGATTCCCATGATTTTAAACAAATGCTGGACGCCTATGATGTACTGGTAGTCTGCGGTTTTATAGGGATGAATTCAATAGGTGAAATTACGACATTAGGCCGGGGCGGGAGCGATTATACGGCAGTCTTGGTAGCAAAAATGCTGGATGTCAGTGAGGTTGAAATCTATACTGATGTTGACGGGGTCTATGACAGTGATCCTAAGATCAATAAAAATGCAAAGAAATATAAAGAGATCACATATCATCATATGCTGGCTTTGCATTGCCGGGTGATTCATGACCGCTGTATTGATTTTGCCGCTCAAAACCATATTCGAATCTTTTTGAAGGGAACCTTCAGCGATGATGTAGGAACGATTATCAAACGATAAAATAATTGTTTCTTTTTGTGTTTTGAGTATAATAAGGGTGAGGTGTTCTGATGCGAAAAATACTGATTCTTACAAATATGAAAACTGATGAGGATGTCCGTGAAATAGATTCTATCATGAGCAGTTTTCTGGCTGCTTATGAAATTAATCTATATAATCATTCCCTGACGATTGACAATGCCGGCAATGATCAGCTGGCCGCTATTCGCAGGGCATTGATGGAAAATGGTTATATCGTAATGTAAATTACTCTTTGGAGTAATTTTTTTCTTTTTCATAAAGTCATGTTTATTCACGAAGCTGCATAAGTTGTAGGGAAAGTGAAGGGAGATCAATATGAAAAAGAAAGGTATTATAGCCGCAGTAGTTGTCCTCTGCATCGGCGTTGCGTGTTTCTTTGCGTTTAAACCTAAGTCATTCACAAAAGAATGTGACAAGATAATGAGCAATCTTACATCGTATACTCTGCAGGGTGAAATGGAATTAAATAAAGGAGAGGATATTAAGAGTTATCTGATTGAAGTGAATTATAAAAAGGCTGAAACAGATGAATATTACCGGGTAAGTCTTTTTGATAAGAATTTGAATCAGGAACAGATTTTACTTAGAAATGCGGATGGTGTTTTTGTGATTACACCGAGCTTAAATCAGATTTTTAAATTTGAAGGTGAATGGCCGATGAATTCTCCGAAGCCTTATCTGATTCAGACAATGTTTGAGGTTATGAAGAGTGAAGAAGCCGTCATTGAACAAAACAAGAACGGCGCTCATATTACCGCTCCGGTCAGCTATCCGAATAATAAGAATTATATCCGTCAGGAAATGGATTTTGACGGTGAAGCAAAACCGCAGGCAATTCAGATATTTGATGAAGATAATACCGTGCAGCTGAAAATGGTATTTGAGAAGGTTGAATATAATAATGATGTGAAAGATGATGTATTTGCGGCACCTAAGGAACTGGATTCATCTGTAGCTTCATTACCGCTGGCTCAGGAAGATCTGCCGCTATATCCGGTAAGCACCTATGATTCCAGATTGGTTTCTAATAATGTGATGCAGGTGAATGGCCAGACCCGTCATGTGCTTGAGTTTACCGGTGAAAAGAATTTTACGATTGTGGAAACCGTGAAAGCGGCGAGCGATGAACTGCAGACTGTCTTCATGCCAGGTGAAATGATTGATACGCTGGATGTGATTGGTTTCTATGATGGTGCCAGCATGAGCGCGTATCAGCAAAATGTGGAACTGACGGTTTTCTCACAGGATCTGACACCGGAAGAAATGATGAGTGTGCTGTCCAGCATGCAAGTGGCAGTGATGAAATAAATGATACGCCGCGGTGATGTCTATTACGCTGATTTAAGCGGGGTGGTTGGCAGCGAGCAGGGTGGTGTACGGCCTGTGGTGGTTGTTCAAAATGATAAAGGAAATAAATATTCTACCACACTCATCGTTGCTCCGATATCAAAAAAAATGAGCAAACCGCCGCTTCCGACACACGTGATATTTTCGGTGTCACAGCTGAATTATGTATCGATGATCTTGTTGGAACAGCTGCGGACGATTGATAAGAAGCGGCTGGGGCAATGGATCTGCACACTGGATCAGTCAACGATTGAGAAAATCAATGCTGCATTGCGTATCAGTTTGGAATTGTAAACAATATATGATATAATCACCCTATCAAAAGAGGGTGATTTTTATGAATTCAAAAACAAAAAGATTAGTAATGACAGCCTTATTTATCGCACTGGGAACAATCGTACCGCAGGCCTTTCATATGCTGGGGTTAGGGCCGAGCCAAGTATTTTTGCCGATGCATCTGCCAGTGATGATCTGCGGCAGTCTTTTAGGACCGATTGCCGGCTTGATCTGTGGTTTGATAACACCATTGCTTTCCTCTGTGTTAACCGGCATGCCGCCATTGATGCCTGTGGGTCTGGCAATGGCTGTGGAGCTGGGTACTTATGGTTTGGTAATTGGCTATCTGATTAAAAAAAGCAATATTTGGATTGCTTTAATTGTTTCTATGCTGGCGGGAAGATTAGTAAATGGCATTGTCAATGCGTTAATAGCTGGATTCAGTGCTTCTGCGTTTGGTATTACAGCTTATCTGACAACCGTATTTGTGACTGCTTTGCCGGGTTTGGTGATTCAGCTGATACTGGTACCGCTTTGTTATAAGCTTTTAGTTAAGACGCGTTTATTTGAATAAGCAGTGCTGCTTTGATGAAAATCAAGGCAGTTTTTCAATTTTTACTAAAAATTATTGATGTTGGATGGTATAATAAATTAAAGGGGGAGTATTTATGGATAAACAGCGTCTGATAAAGGTGGGAGGCTATCTTGTTTATTGTATTATTGTGATTTGTATAGGTAAATATGAGAGCATGCAGGGATATGATTGGTGGCCATTTTGGACAGCGGGAATCGTATTATTAGCGCTGCTTTGTATGTCGGCAGGCGGTTTGCTTTCTAAGTCTAATTATGTCAATGATTCAATGCGTTATCGTCAGTATCAGAAGTATAATGCTCATCAAGGCGGGATTGGGGAAGTGATTTTTTATATCCTTTTAATGCTGCCGCTGATCTATAATATGATGTAATTTAGGCTGTATCTAATTTTTTTCATTTTTTTGAAATTTATGCTTGCAATTTAATTCTGATTCATGTATTATATTAGGGCAGTCACATAAAATACATCGAATGGTCCAGTGGTGTAGTGGTTAACATGCCTCCCTGTCACGGAGGAGATCGTGGGTTCGAGTCCCATCTGGACCGCCATTTATTGCAGATGTAGTTTAATGGTAGAACACAACCTTGCCAAGGTTGATACGGGAGTTCGATTCTCCTCATCTGCTCCATTGATTAATAAACACCTTCGGGTGTTTTTTTTATTATATAGGAAGCTGCACTTTATTTAATAAAATATCATAATGGCATGAAAAAAAGACGGACTGACAGCTTTATATACAAAATCTATTATTGATCAGGCAATATTTTAATGGGTTATTCATTTTCTTTAGCACCGTTTATTTTTCTGATTACTTTACATGGATTTCCAACCGCTACACAATTAGCCGGGATATCCTTGGTCACGACACTGCCGGCACCAATTACACTGCCGTTGCCAATCGTTACACCTGGCAGAATGATTACACCGCCGCCAATCCAGCAGCCATTACCGATTTTTACTGGCAAAGCGTAGGTACGGCAGAAGTATTCACTGCTTTCAGGCTGCCAGTTAGGTGTTAGGCGGTCAGCTAATTCGACTGGGTGAGCCGCGGTATAAATCTGTACATTAGAAGCTATTAAAACGTTATCGCCGATTTCAATTTTATTACAGTCAACAAAAGTACAATTCATGTTTATCGACACATTTGTACCTAATTGTATATTCTTGCCATAATCGCATAAAAAAGGTGTGCCTACGGAAACGTTGCTGCCTATACTGCCAAATAATTGTTTAAGGATTTCGGTTTTCTCAGCCTTTTGATGATAGGCGAGCGCATGATATTGGGCTAATAAAGCTCTTGCGTTATTTTTATATTCTAAGAATATTTCATCATGACAATCATACCATTCACCTGCCATGCATTTTTCTAATTCGTTCATGTGCTGTCTCCTTTACTTGGTTATGCGTACATATTAACTATTTTCATTCTAATAGTGGTGATTAGAAATGTCAAATGGCTGAAACTTGTTATAAGTTTCGTCAGCCGATGTCTGTCACCTTTGATTCATCATTGAATACTATGAAATAGAAAGGTGGCAATTATGCTTGCAGATGAAAAATTAAAAACCGCCAGAGGTGTTGAAGTTGTCCTTTGGCCGCAGACAATCATAGATTTAACACAGGGCAGTGGTGAGGATTTAGGGCATACATGGCTCTCTCATGAAGGAACGTGGGCATTGGATAATGTGGATTGGGAGAATCGTAAAATCTATGCGCCGGTTACGATGCGCTGTATGGGGAAATACAGCATTGATAATGGCAATGAGGTAATCTGGGAATCGGTGGATGAGGTTTTGTTTGCGGACGGTTCGATTGATACGCTGACCCTCGATTTCTGGCATGATGATGATATCTCACATCTGTCGGTGGGGGATGTTGTCAAACAAGGTGAACATGCGCAAACGGCCGGCAGCTCAGGTGCGGCAACCGCTGTTCATATGCATGTGGAGGCAGGCAGAGGCAAGCTGAAGCTAACACCGGGAAAAAGCCCGCTGATTCCATCAACTGGCTGGACACATTATCCAAATGGACATAATGTACATCCGTATACATTGCCTAATGCAGTAGATCCGCGGCATGTTTTCTTTATGAATGGCACACAGGTCATGAATACGTTTGGCATGAGCTTTAAATTTTACGAAACTAATTCAGGCTGGAAATGGGACCCACAGCTTGGTGAACAGACCTATTACCGTGACGGCAAGATGGTTAAGGATGAATGGATTTGGGATCGTGATTATCAATCCTGGTATTATATTAAACCGGATGGCCGGATGGCTAGAAATTACTGGGTAATGAATAACAAGAAATGGTGTTACTTAAAGGTATCGGGAAAAATGGCTAAAAATGAAGAACTTACCTGGTATTTTAATAACTCGGGGTATGGTGAACTGCGCTGATATTAATAAAAGTGCCCTTTAAAGATGCACTGTCATAGACGCATTTACTTTTAGAAAGAATTGATAAATAGGCTGAAACGCTTTTGCTTCTTGTGCCGGTGTTTTTATATAAAAAAAACACCTGAAGGTGTTTATTAATCAATGGAGCAGATGAGGAGAATCGAACTCCCGTATCAACCTTGGCAAGGTTGTGTTCTACCATTAAACTACATCTGCAATAAATGGCGGTCCAGATGGGACTCGAACCCACGATCTCCTCCGTGACAGGGAGGCATGTTAACCACTACACCACTGGACCAAATTTACCATTTTATAAATGGCGGAGAAGGAGGGATTTGAACCCTCGCGCCAGTATCCCGACCTATACCCTTAGCAGGGGCACCTCTTCAGCCTCTTGAGTACTTCTCCATGCTGAACTATTTAACGCTTGTATATAATATCATGAGATTTTGAGTTTGACAAGACCCTTTTTTAGAATTTATGCAAAAAATACGGGAAGTAAATGGAAGCAGTTGCAATTCCTGCAAAGAAATTAAATTAAAGGCATTCATTGTCAGTTTGAATGAAAATAATTCTGTATGCTTTATTCCTTATAAATATAATTCAGAGTAAGAATTGCCCGTTTAAAATGCAAACGCTTGCAAAAAAATCATAAATTCTCTTGAAATCAAAAAAACTTTGTGTTAACATACTACTAGATTGATAGATTAATCAGCGACGTGTTACTGGTAAGCAGGCAAGATCGCATCAGATTATAATTCTTGACTTCTCTTTAGGAGGAGCAGAGTGTTATGGGCTGATGGGATCTTTTTTTGCGTCTGTCAACTGTCATATGGCCAATGACTTATAAAAAAATGAAAAGGAGAAATGAAAATGGATTATAAGAAAATCGCGGGAGACATTCTTGAAAATGTCGGCGGCAAGTCAAATATCAAAAGCGTTACACATTGTTTTACTCGTTTGCGTTTTGTTTTAAAAGATGAAAAGAAAGCAAATAAGGAAGTTGTTGAGCATCTTGAGGGCGTTATTTCAGTTGTAGTGGCAGGCGGTCAATTTCAGGTAGTCTGCGGTGCTAAGGTTACTAAAATCTATGATGCGGTCATTGAAATCATCGGTGATGCTTATGCCGGCGGGGATGTTGATGTGCCGGAAGAAAAGCAGAGCATCGGTAATTTGATCCTTCAAAAGGTTACGGAAATATTTACACCCTTAGTTCCTGCTATCGCGGCCGCTGGTTTAATCAAGGGTCTGCTGACGGCGGCTAAGCTTTTACTGAGCAACTATGGTTATGATTTAGCAGCTACGGATACTTATAATATTCTCTATAATGCAAGTCAGGTTATTTTCTACTTTATGCCTATCTTCCTTGCATATACAACAGCAAAAGCATTAAAATGTAATCAGGTAATTGCGATGGCAATCGGCGGTACATTAGTTTATCCAGCCATCGATGCAATGATTCAAAATACGGAGGTTGCTTCAACGATCTTTGGTTTGCCGATCATGAAGGGTGCATGGCAGATTGGTGAATCCGTTAAGATTTTCTCTTACACTGAATCAGTAATTCCAATCATTTTGGCGGTAATCGTAATGGCGGTGCTGGAAAAATATCTGAAAAAGTTCATTCCTGAGATTCTTCAAATTATCTTAGTTCCGGGTCTTGAGCTGTTAATTATGCTGCCGCTGGTATTTGTTGTATTAGGCCCAATCGGTATTTATGTTGGTAACGGCGTACAATTTATCTATGATTCAATTATGAATGTCAGTGCTGTGCTTGGCGGCGCGCTGATCGGCGGTCTGTGGGGCGTATGTGTTATTTTTGGTGCTCACCGTGCCTTGCTGCCAATTGGTTTAAATGATGTTGCGGTTAATGGTCATCAGAATTTATTAGCTTTTGCCGGTTCTGCAAACTTTGCACAGGGCGGCGCGGCTTTAGGTGTTATGCTTAAAACAAAGAGCAAGGATCTGAAACAAGTTGCGGCTTCTTCAGCCATTGCGGCAACCTTAGTGGGTATCACTGAACCTGCCATCTACGGCTGTAACCTGCGTCTGAAAAAACCGATGGTTTATGCGGTAATCTGCGGTGCGATCGGCGGTGCTATCATGGGTCTGGGGAACGTATATGGTGATGCCTTTGCTAATAATGGTATCTTGACTATCTTCACCTATGCGGCTTATGGCATGACACGATTTGCTTTCTACTTAATTGGTATTGGGGTTGCCTTCTTTGGTGCGGCAGCAATGACTTATTTTATTGGTTTTGATGATGTTGACAGTAAAGAAACAGTTAAAAAGAATGTAGTCGTTGAACTTCCTGATCATGTTGATGTGGAAATCGCGTCACCGATTGAGGGCGAAGCGATTGAGCTTACAGATGTAAATGATGAAGTATTTGCTTCCTGTGCTTTAGGTAAAGGGATTGCGATTATTCCAAGTAAGGGTGAAGTTGTAGCGCCGGCTGATTGTACGGTCAGCCTGATTTATCCGACTTTGCATGCGATTGGTTTGACTTTGCAGGATGGTACGGAAATTTTAATTCATGTAGGTATGGATACCGTAAAATTAAATGGCAAGCATTTTACGAAGAATGTCGAAGAGGGCAGTTTTGTTAAAAAGGGTACAAAGATCATTTCTTTTGATCTTGAAGCATTGAAAAAAGAAGGCTTTGATATGAGTGTACCGGTAGTTATCAGCAATACGAATGAATTCTCGGTGGTAACTGGTCTGCCAAAGGCTAAGGCTGATATTAATACAACTGTCATTGTGGCAGCACGTTAGGAGGTATAAAATGAAAGAACGTTTTCCTGAACATTTTCTATGGGGTGCTTCTTCTTCCGCTTTTCAGATTGAAGGCGGCTGGGATGAAGACGGCAAGGGGATGAGTGTTGCGGATTATAATTCATTTAAGCATTCTGATAAACAGGCTGACAGTAAGGTTGCCAGCGATTTCTATCATCATTGGCGTGAAGATATCGCATTAATGAAAGAATTGGGAATGAAGGCTTATCGTTTTTCTCTGGCATGGACAAGAATCATTCCAGACGGCGACGGTGAAGTGAATCAGCATGGTATTGATTTCTATAATCAGGTTATCGATGAATTAATCAGCAATGGCATTCAGCCGCTGGTAACGCTGTATCATTTTGATTTGCCGTATGCTTTAGTTGAGAAATACAATGGCTGGGAAAGCCGCGAATGCGCCTTTGCATTTGAACGTTATGCCCGTATCTGCTTTCAGGCTTTTGGTGATCGGGTGAAGATTTGGCAGGTGCATAATGAACAAAACTTGATGATTCGAGTAAATAACCGCATGAATATATATGTGGAAGATGATTATCAGGCGGATAAGATGCGTGCTCAAATGGATTATCATATGTTCCTTGCGCATGCCTTAGCGGTAAATGCCTGTCATGAATTAGTTAAGGATGGTAAAGTAGGGCCGGCGGTATCTTCTACCTGCACCTATCCGCTGACCAATCAGCCAATGGATGTCTGGGCCGCCAGAATGAATGATAATTTTAAGACGAACTATTGTCTTGAGATGCATATGAATGGTGAATATCCAGGCTATTACATGCGTTATCTGAAGGAAAGAAATATTGTGCCGCAGATGCCGAAGGCAGATCAAGAGATTTTAAAAAAGGCTAAGATTGATTACATCGCACTGAATTATTATCGTACCTTATGTGCCAGCTATCTGCCGGCGGATGAAAAGCATCCGATTGGATCAAGAGTATTCCGCGGCAATGAGGTTGATTTTGATCAATATGGCTACTGCCGTGATGAGAAGAATGAGAATCTGAAGGCCAGCGAGTATGGCGCGCAGATCGATCCGATGGGACTGCGTCTTGTGCTGAATGATTATTATCGGCGTTATCATCTGCCGATGATTGTCACTGAGAATGGCTTAGGCACCGCTGATGTATTAACTGAAGACGGTCATGTTCATGATGATTATCGAATTGCTTATATAGATGCTCATATTGATGCAATCAGTGATGCGATTGAAGATGGTGTGGAAATGATGGGCTACTGTCCATGGTCATTCATGGATTTGCTGAGTTCACATCAGGGGTTCAAAAAGCGTTATGGTTTTGTTTATGTCAATCGTGAGGATCATGATTTGAAGGATTTAAGAAGAATTAAAAAAGACAGCTTTATGTGGTATCAGAAGGTTATCAAAGATAACGGCGCTAAATAAAGCGTTGGAAGTAAGAGGGATGAGAAGCTATGCGAGTTGTAAAGGTGTTGAATAATTCATTGATTCTGGCATTAAATGATGAGGGTCAGGAAATTATTTTGATGGGTAAGGGGATCGGTTATAATAAAGCGATTGGTGCTCATCTTGATAAGAAAGATATTGAAAAGGTATTTATCCTGAAGGATCGTGAAATTTCCAAGAACATGATGCGGCTGGTGGTGGATACTGACAGTATCTATTTTGAGATTGCCAAAATGGTGATTGATTATGCCTTAGATACGTATCAGATGGGGCTAGTTGACCATATTTATCTCGCATTGACAGACCATCTGGCTTTTGCTGCCCAGCGCATGAAGAACGGTATACAGTTTCAGAATTTTTATACCTTGGATATGAAGCGCTTTAATCCTAATGAGTTTGATGTGGGGGAATACGCGTTAAAACTGATGAAGGAAAAAGCCGGTGTTGAATTGCCTCAGGATGAAGTGGGGAATATTGCTTTTCATTTTATTACCGCTCAGCAGCGTAATCCATACAGTGGTAAGATGACGCTGATTAATGAGGTAGTTGCCGATATTTTAGATATTGTGAAGTATAATTTCAGATTGATTTATGATGAGGACAGCATTGCTTATTCGCGTTTTGTCACGCATCTGAGACTGTTTGTTCAGCGGTTGATTTCAGATCAGCTGCTGCCGTCAGAAAAACAAGAAATGCTGTATGAACAGATCATCAGCAGTTTAGCGGTTGAATATGAGTGTGTGAAAAAGATTGAGATATATCTGCATGGCCGGTTTAAAACCGCGCTGACGAATCAGGAAATTATGTATCTGACGATTCATATTCACCGTATTCTTGAGGAAAGAGGTGAAGGCAGTGAAAATCTTAGTCGTTGATGTCGGTACCTCAAGTATGCGCGGCATCGTCTATGCGGCAGATGGTTCACAGCTTGCCAGCTGTCAAAAAAAGTATCAGGTAAAACTGCTTGATAATGGGTATATTGAACAAGATCCGCAAGATTTCCGCGGCGCGCTGATCGATATTGTGTCGAATCTTTCAGGGCATGATATTGACGCGGTGGCCTTGACTTCACAGCGCTCAAGTGTAATCGCCGTTGATGAAAAAGGCAAGCCGCTCTCTGATGCGATTATGTGGCAGGATCGCCGCTGTGTTGAGTGCTGCAATGATTTAATGAGTTATAATGAATTGATTTTCTCACGCTGTGGATCACGTGTGAATCCGGTGTTTTCCGGCTCTAAAATGAAATGGCTGAAGGAAAATCGCCGTGATCTTTATGATCAGGCTTATAAGCTGTTAGTTATTCCTGATTATTTGATTCATGTTATGAGTAATCAGTTCGCCAGCGATAAGACCTATGGCAGCCGTTCGCTGCTGATGAATCTGCGGCAGGGGATTTGGGATGAGGAGCAGCTGAAATTATTCGGCATCGATCAAGAAAAGCTGTGTGAGCTGCATGAAGCCGGCAGTATCATCGCGTCGGTAAGTAATGAATTCGCGGCGCTTACCGGTATTCGCACTGGCCTGCCAATCGTCAGTGCCGGCGGTGATCAGCAATGCGGCATGATTGGTCAGGGTGCGGTCAGTGAGGGAATCTGTTCCTTAACCTTGGGTACCGGCGCCTTCCTTTTGACACCCTGTGAGCATTATCCAAACCATTTAGCAATGGATGTGGTCTGCAACGCGGCGTCTGTCGCTTCTCAGTATATCCTTGAAGCTAGTGTTCTTACGTGCAGCTCAGCGCTTGAATGGTTCCATTCTGCCTTCTGCGGCGATCATGAGGATTTTTACGGGTGGATGAATGAAACCGCATTGCATGCGGATTCTGATGGCTGTATTGTCTTGCCATACTTTCAGGGCCGCTCAACGCCGGATTGGAACAGCGGCGCTACGGCGATGTTTTATAATTTAACCCTTAAGACGAGCAAAGCAGCGATGCTGAAAGCTCTGCTTGAAGGTATCTGCATGGAAATTGCTGAAAATATTGAACATTTTAAAAAGTATGCGGCAGTTGATTCAATCTGTATCAGCGGCGGGATGTCAGCGAGTGAAGGCTTTTCGCAGCTGTTAGCCGATGTTTGCGGATGCAGAATAACCCGCAGTGATAACAGTGAGAGCACTGCTGCCGGAGCATTTTTGGTTGCTGCGTGCGCGTTAGGCTTATACTCGAATGTGGCAGAGGGGTATCGCGCCGTGAATAAGGAATTGCATACAGTAAGCTACGATTCAAATCTGGATAAGCATAAGAAATATAATGAAATGAGAAAGCAGATGAAGCATCTTTATCAGCAAATCATGGAAATTTAGAGAGCGCAGGCTCTCTTTTTATTTTAAATTGTGAAAATTTAAAGGATATATTTATAAATTGAGTCCTCCTTCACAAGTAAATTGGCAAATTGATAATTTAATAACAAATTATAAGTGAAATTATTGACAAGAAGGCTTAAGATGTTACAATGAAATAGTAAACAAGTGTTTACTATAAATAATCATGAATGAAAAGGGAAATGATTTCATGACAATGTTCGAGGAGGATGAAAATGAACATAGGAAGACGATTAACAGGTTTAGTAGTATCGATGTTCATGCTTCTGACAGCTTTTGGATGCAGTACGGCAACGGAACCAAAAACTGAAGAGAAGTGGGACAGGGAAGTTGATTTTCTGATCGTAGGCTATGGTTTAGCCGGTGAAGCGGCAGCTTTGGAAGCCAGTGATATTGCGCCGGATGCCAGTATTCTAGTGCTTGAAAAAATGCCGGAAACATTAGCTGGCGGTAATTCAATTGCTTCCGGGCAGACATTTATCGTACCTTCTGAGTCAGGGGTAGAGGGGTTTAAAGAATATATCAGAAATTGTAATGAGCCGAATCCAATTCCTGAAGAATATCTTGATTTCTTAGCGACGGAATTCGCTGATCAGATTAAATGGGTTCAGGGCACTGTCAACGCGGCCGGTTATGAGGTTGGTTATGTTGGCGGCGGTCCGCTTCGCTGGGGCAGTTTGGTTGTCGAATTTGCTGAATTCCCGGGCGCAGGTTTTGAAGGCACTTCGGCGCATATCCGCAAGGAAGGCTCAGGCGCTTTTGAAAACGGCGGCGTTTGGAAGGGGTTCAACGCGGCCGTTGAAATGCGAGACAACATTGAGGTGGCTTATTCCACACCGGCCATTGATTTGATTCAAGACCCGCAGACGAAGGCTATTCTTGGTGTCATCGCACAAGATCCAGAAGGCAATCTAATTCGGATCAAAGCCAATAAAGGTGTGCTGCTGGCCTGCGGCGGTTTTGAAAATAATCTTGAAATGCAGCGCAACTATCATGGTATGGATACGGTTTATACAGCTGGTACACCTGGCAATACAGGGGATGGTATCCGCATGCTGATGAAGGTTGGCGCGAAAATGTGGCACATGAATAATCAGACACAGTCCGGCGGTTTCTGGTTAGGCATCAAGGTGCCTGAGTATGAATCAACATTTATGCGAAATATGACCTTTAAATCAGGTGCTTGGATTGAAATTGATTCTGATACTCAGCGTTTCTATAATGAATCAAAGGATTATCATCGTCAGCATATGAAATATGTTGAATATGGACGTTATGTGGATTTACCTCATGAAAGAGCGCTGCCTGTCCATTTGATTTTTGATGACAAGCTGGCTTCAAGTGAATCAGTAGCAAGTCAGTGGCTGTCTTGGCCAATTACGACTGAAGGCTATGTTTGGTCAAAGAATAATGAAGATGAAATTGCTAAGGGATGGATCATCAAAGCGGATACGATTGAAGAATTAGCTGAAAAGATCGGCCGTGATCCTGTTGAATTAAAAGCGGCGATCGATCGTTATAACGCAATGGTTGATGCGGGTGCTGACAGTGATTTCAACCGTGACCCGGCAACGATGGAAAAAATTGATCAGGCGCCTTATTATGCAGTTGAATTAACGCCAACCTTAGTTGCGACTACCGGCGGTGCTCAGCGCAATACGCATTCACAGGTACTTGATTGGGACGGCAATCCGATTCCTAACTTATATGAAGCTGGTGAATTAGGAAGCTATGTATCTAATCTTTATCAAAATGGTGTTTTCCTTTCAGAAGCCATTGCTTCAGGACGCGCGGCGGCTCAGCATGCCTTTGACGGCAAGAGCACAGTAACCAGTGTTGTTGAGGCAGGCAGCAATGAAGAAAAACCTGCTGATCCTAAATTAGAAGATGGTAAATATGACGCAATATATAAAGGTCAGCATGGTGATATCAAGATTGAAGTAACAATTAGTGATGGTAAAATCACCAATGTAGAAGCTGTTGAAGGCAAAGAATTCTTATTTATGGATGATACACAATTAAGTGATTATATTCAGGCAATTATCGACGCTGACAGCTCAGAGGTTGATACAATTTCCGGCGCTACGCTGGACTGCCAGGGAATTAGTGCGGCAGTTAAGGAAGCAGTTAAAAAATAGTGAAGAAAGACAGAGCCCTCTGTCTTTTTTCTTGACAATACTTTAAATATAAAGTCAAAGAGTAATGATTGTGCTATAATGGTAACATATGGCAGGTGGATTAGAATGAATACAAAGGGATATGATAAACTAAATGAACAGCAGATGCGCGACGTCCTGATGCGTTATGTCAGCAGCAGCTTAGAGGGCATTAACAAAACATTTGCGGCTTACTATAAATTCGATTATGATCTCACAACCAATCAGATGAGTACGATTTGGTATCTGAAATACTGCGGCATGATGACGATGAGTGAATATGCGGATAAGATGCAGATGAGCCGTCAGCAGGCAACACAGCTGATCAATCATTTGGTTGAAATGGACTATGTGAAGCGGCAGTATTGCAAGGAAAACCGCCGGATCATTTATATTCTGGTCTCTGAAAAGGGTGAGCGGGTCATTGAAGAAATTGAAAGCAAATACTCAAAGCATGCTTTTGAGGAAATCCAAAAATTTACCCCTGAACAACAGCTCAGATTTGTGGAAGCGATGGAAGTAATCAGTGAATTGCTGCCGCAGGTTGATTTTGGGCCTAAGCATGATCGATAAAGACGCGGACAAACCGCGCCTTTTTATGTCAAAAAAAGCTCGCTGAGCGAGCTTAATAATTATAGAACTTCTTGATGTGACGCGTATAAGTATTCGTCAATAGTATTTTTAATACGATCCTTAATTAAAGCTTCCGGATCATTTTCTAATTCATTGCAGCGTACTTTAGTATACTGAATCGGCATAAACTGAGACAATACGGCCAATGAGATACCATATTTTCTCAAATTAGCAATCAGCTTATCTTTCGCAGCCTTTACACTTTCAACCGGCATATAGTAACGGGAACGATCAGAGAATGAGAATTTACGTTTGAACCATAATTCATCAGCATTACCATGATAGTGCTTTTGCCAATTCTTTGGATCATCCATCATAGCTTTTTCGAGAACATTGATGAAATCAGATTTTTCATCGTCCTTGCCATGAAGAATCATATCTTCCATATAAGCCAGCGCGAATAATGCTTCACGCATCGCATAAGTCAGGCCTGGCCCTACTTTTAAGATGCCGACGCCGTCTTCAACTAACTCTCTTAATTTATATTTTGTCTGATAATCGGTAGAGTGACCTTCAAATACCAGATTTGGGTAATCTTTAATAGCTGCCATCAGTTCAGCGGCTTTCGCACGGTCATATTCCGTACAGCCAGCATCCTTTTCTTCAACACCCGGCTGAACGACAACCCCGATAACATCCTGCCAGATATCGCTTAAACCCTTAGCCGCGAAAGCATCTTCAAATGCTTTGACAGTTGCTTTGAAATCTTCAACGCGGGTTACCTGCATGCCGGCGTTAGGATCTTGAGCACCGCCCGGAATTGGTACTTCACTGCCGACGATGTAAACCGGTCTTACCGCATCAGGTTCAGTTTTTAATAATTCCTGATAAGTATCTTCACAGACTCTGGCTAATTCAGCACCGCGCTGAGCGATAATCTCATCACTTAAGCGGACATTTGGATCATCACTGGCTACTTTCATACTTGTATCGATATGAATTTTAGTAAAGCCAGCAGCTACATAGCATCTGACAAGCTCTTTCGCGTCAGCCATTGCTTCGGCTTCATTTTTACTTGCGAAGGTTAATGGGCCGAGGTGATCTCCGCCTAAGAAAATACGGTCTTTATCAACCCCAACCTTATCGGCGATATTCATGACGAAGGCTTTGAAATCTGCCGGTTTCATGCCAGTATAACCGCCGTTTTGGTCAACCTGATTGGCAGTGGCTTCAATCAGCACACAAGCATTGTCGCGCTTTGCGCATTCCAGTGCAGCTTCAATGACATATTCATTGGCACTGCAGGCAGAGTAGATACCTACCGGTTCACCCTTTTTTTGTTTAGCTACGATTTGTTTTAATGGATTAGGTTTGCTCATACAAAATCCTCCTTGATAGTCAAATTATAACACTCGATTTTTTAAAAGTAAAACAAGAAGCGAAAGCTTGTTAGTATGTGCAAAACATTTGCACAAAACTACAAATATTTCACTCATAGATAACTAAAATGTGCAAATAAATAAGGGGCTTATAAGGCATTGGATAATTTAGTAAAATTATCCATATTCAAAAGATAAAAAAAGTAGTATAATTATTTCCACTAAGCAGGCAGGAGTATCAGGGATGAATAAAGAAAAGGAAATGCAGATAGACTATTTTAAATCAGCAATTGGATTGCTGCGTATAGGTGTTATTGAGGGCGAATTAGTTTCGCTTGTTTTTGTGAATGAAAAATGTGAAAGTGCCGAAGAAACACCATGCTCCAAGCTGGTAAAAAAACAGCTGAAGGAATATTTTAAAGGCAAGCGGCTGCAGTTTGATGTGCCGATGTCTGTCCATGGCACCCCTTTTCAGGAGCGGGTCTGGGCTGAATTACAGCGGATACCTTTTGGTGAAACGCGCTCTTATCAGCAGATTGCAGAGGCTGTGGGTTCGCCGAAAGCAGTACGGGCAGTCGGCAATGCCAATAACCGCAATCCCATTTGTATTATCATACCGTGTCATCGTGTTATCGGTAAAAATCAACAATTGGTTGGATATGCCGGCGGTATTGTCCGCAAGCAGGCATTGCTTGAATATGAGCGGGATGTTATTGAAAGCTAGAGGATCAATGCCTCTTTTTTTATGCAGTAAAATAATTTCTGATATAATAATAGAAAGGGAGGCTGTCTATGAGTGAAAATTTTAAAATCAGTGAAATTGCCCGTCTATTTGGTATCAGCAGTGATACGCTTCGCTTTTATGAAAAAAAGGGTTTATTAAAGCCGTCAGTAAATGAATTGAATCATTACCGCAGCTATGAATTAACTGATATTAACTTGCTGATTGATATCTTATTTTACCGGCGTTTGGATTTAAGCTTACAGGATATTCATACGATTCTTTATCAAGGGGATCTGGATCAGCTCCAGCAGACATTAACGATCAAGGAAGCAGAGATTAAGGCGCAGCTAGAGGAACAGAAGCTGATCTTAAAAAAACTCGCTTTGACCGCTCAGAATGTAGATGAAATCAAAGCCGCGATGGGGGATGTGAAAATTCAGCCGATGCCAGCTTATTACGTGCTGCTTAGAGGTAAAAATGAGATGGCGGCTTATCGCAAGAGCAAGCGGATATTTGCTTCAGATATTTTTGATGTCTGTCAGCTGGTCGGTGTTTATCATCAGCAAAATGATTTGATTGTACAGTCAGCGTTTATGATTTTATTGGAAAAACAGATGGAAGATGAGTTCCATTTATTAAAGGATAAGACTTGTCCGTTATTAGAGGAAACTGAGCTGTGCGCGCGGATATTGATGAAATTTAATGACCATAAAGATATCAAAGCACAGATAGAGCCGCTCTTTCAAAAAGTGAAGCAAAAGGGATATCAGCCGACTGGAACGATTTATATTAATTACATGCTGGCTGTCAGTGAAACTGATGCCAGTGAGTATTATTCTGAAATTTTGATACCTGTGAAATAAAAAGAACCTCTTGACCTTGGAGTTACTCCATAGTTTATACTGAGAGTCGGGAGGTTTTATTATGACACACGAAAAGATTGAAAAGCAGTTTTGGCGTTATGTGCTGCCATCAATGCTGACAATGCTGCTGAGTGGGTTTTATGCGATTGTTGATGGATATTTCGTCGGGAACGCGTTAAAAGATGCGGGTTTGGCGGCAATTAATATAGGCTGGCCGATTGCTTCATTTATATTAGCTGTATCAACCGGTATCGGCGTCGGCGGTTCTGTGCTGATTTCGACGTATCGGGGGGCTGAGGATGAGAATGCGTCACGGCAGGCGAAAGGGAATACGTTAATGCTGCTGTGCCTATTTGCAATCTTGTCAATAACGTTGATTTTTATTTCTACACCATGGCTTTTAAGACTGTTTGGAGCGAAGGGCGAGGTTTATGATCTGGCCTATGAATATCTGTTTGTGATCGTGCTTGGGTCGTCGCTTCAAATCTTTGGGACAGGCTGTACACCCATTTTAAGAAACAGCAACCGTTCAATTCAGGCGATGCTGATCATGTTGTTTTCTTTATTTACCAACATTGTTTTGGATGCGGTATTGGTGCCTTCGATGGGGATGAGCGGTGCGGCTTTAGCGACTGTAGCTGCTCAGGGCTTCTCGGCATTATTCTGCCTGCTGCTGATTTTTACCGATAAAAAGAATCCGCTGAAGCGCAGCGACTTTGTATTAAATAAACGCATGTGCAAAAATATTATAAGAATCGGTGTCTCACCGTTTGGGTTAACCTTTTCACCATCCATCGTTATTATTTTCGCCAATTGGCAATGCTTGAATTATGGCGGTGAAATCGCTGTCGCGGCTTATTCAGCGCTGTCTTATGTTTTACAGGCGACGATGGAGCTGCTGCATGGGATCGGTGAGGGCGTACAGCCGCTGATCAGCTATTGCAACGGTGCCGGACGTCATGATTTGGTACGATCACTGCTGCGCCGCGCGCGCCGATTGGTAATGCTGCTTGGTATCTTATTTGGGGTGCTGATCGTTGCCTTTGATTCGCTGATTCCAATCATCTTCGGTGCGTCCAGCGAGGCAGGAGTCATGATTGAGAGCGCCTGTCTGATTTCCAGCGTGGCTTTCTTCTTTGCGGGATTGGTGAAATGTTATTCTTCTTATTTCTATGCTATCCGGGAAACCCGTGCCTCAACGTTGCTGATTTATGGCGATCCATTGCTGCTGACACCGCTGTTGATGCTGATTCTGCCAGTATTCTTTGATATTAATGGTATTTGGGCAGTCTTACCGCTGACGCAGATCATTCTGTGTGCCGCGGCATTGTTGATTGATATTAAGAAAGAAAATTTAAAGCTTGAAGGTAAAGCATAAAAAAACACACGATTGTGTG
>NZ_HE578923.1:371444-588135 GCF_000313565.1 Dielma fastidiosa
TTTTTATGCTTTATCACGCTGGGCGTTCACTCTCGCATTGCTCAACATCAGTTTCAGTCGGTTTTCCTGATTAATTTCTGTTGCGCCGGGATCGTAGTCAATGGCAACAATATTGGAATCAGGGTATTGATCCTTAATCTTTCGGGTCATGCCCTTCGCAACAATATGATTCGGCAGACAGCCAAAGGGCTGACAGCATACAATATTTTTTACGCCATGATCGATCAGATCAAGCATTTCGCAGGTCAGCAGCCAGCCTTCACCCATTTTAACACCGGTGGAGATATAGCCATCGGCATAGGCAGGCAGCTTGGCAAAGGGTGTCGGCGCTTCAAAGCGGGATTGATTAATCATTTTAATCATCAGATTCTGATAACGCTGAAGCAGTGCCAAAACAGTTTTATTCACCAATAAGGTTTTGGTAGAGAAACCATAGAAGCCGACATCGAGAATGTTGTTTTTTAAGCAGTACATGGCAAAATCCATGACTCCGGAAAGGACAGGCTCCATGCCTTCACGAATCAAGAAGTCTTCTAAATAGTTATTGCCGATCGGTGCGTATTTCATATAAATCTCGCCGACGATACCAACCTTGATTTTCTTTTCACCGCTGACTGGAATCGCTTCAAAATCTTGAATCATCCTTTTGATATTCTTTTTAAAATGTAAAAAGCGAGTTGAATCAAACTGTCTGACCATTTCCTCACACCATTGATCAAGCAGCTTTTGAGTATCTTGACTATTGATTTCATAAGGCTTTACCTGATTGGCAAGACACATCAAAGCATCACCGTACATGGCAGCATAGAGCACATGCATAATCAGGTTGGGGGTCAGTTTAAAACCCGGGTTGGATTCAAGATTGCTGGTGTTGACGGAAATTACTGGCACCTGTGGAAAACCACTCTGCTTTAATGCTTTGCGCAGCAGGAAAATATAATTACTGGCACGGCAGCCGCCGCCTGTCTGAGTGATCATCAAGGCTGTTTTATCAGGGTCATACTGGCCGCTTTTAAGCGCGTCAAGCATCTGGCCGATAACTAACAGGGCAGGATAACACGTATCATTATGGACGCTGCGAAGTCCCTCATCAACAATTCTGCGCCCGCTGGTTTTTAGTAATTCTACTTTATAGCCCTCTTTGCGCAGACATTGGGCAATCATTTCAAAATGAATCGGCAGCATATAAGGAATCAGAATTGTATGCGTTGCCTTCATTTCTTCAGTAAACTTTACAACCTCACTCATGAATCACGCTTCCTTTCTTCCATTGCCGCCAGCAGTGATCGAACACGGATGCGCACGGCGCCGAGATTGTCGATTTCATCGATTTTGATTCCGGTATATAATTTATGGCGTTTCCGCAGCTGATCGCGCAGCTCATCACCGGTAATGGCATCAATACCGCAGCCAAAGCTGATCAGCTGAATGCATTCTGTTTCATCAAGCTCACCGGCAATGATGGCAGCGTTATACATCCGGGCGTGATATGTCCATTGATTCAGCACATTCACTTCCATCCTTTCCCTTGGCCGCAGGCTGTCTTCAGAAACAACAACCAGATCTAAACTGCTTAAAAGCTGAGGGATACCATGATTTATTTCCGGATCAATGTGATAAGGACGACCGCAGAGAATGATGGTTTTCAGGTGATTCTCCTTGGCATAAGCCAATGCCTTTTCACCTTGCTGATAGATATCTTCCTTATATGCATAATAAGATGCATAAGCTGCTGCGCTGGCTGCTTTGATTTCTTTTTTTGTGCAGTCAAAACCAGTTGCTTTTAAATATTTATAAATCTTTTTTTCAAATACTTTTGGGTCCTGCATGCCGATAAAGAACGACAGCAGCGGGATATTGGCAAGCTCCATATTATTCTGAATAACTTCTGGATAATAAGCAACCACCGGACAGTTATAATTATTATCAGAAATCTTTTCATCGAAGTTATAAGACATACAAGGATAGAATATCTTATCTACCTTATGATTAATAATGGTTTGAATATGACCGTGAACAAGTTTTGCCGGGTAACAGATCGTATCCGAAGGTATTGTATTTTGACCGCGGATATATAAGGCCCGGCTGCTGCGTCCTGACAATACGACTGAATAACCAAGGTGTTTAAAGAATGGCTGCCAGAAAGGAATATTTTCATACATATTTAAAACCATCGGGATGCCGATTGTACCCTTTGTGCCATCGGTATTCTGATACGTCAGCAGCTTATTAAACTTATAGGTATATAAATCAGGCAGCGGTTTCTTAGCCATCTTACCTTTATTTAAAGGCCGTTCACACTTATTGCCGGCAATCTGCTGGCTGCCGTCATTAAATGTATTGATCGTCAGGTTGCAGTGATTGGCGCAGAAGCGGCAGTGTTCAGCCTTTGTGGAATGGGAGAAGTTTATTAACTGTTCACCCGTATAGAGCGCTGATTCCTTGGGCGCGTGAGCTTTCGCGTATAATGCGGCGCCATAAGCCCCCATCAAACCAGCAATCGTCGGTCTGATGACATGATGGCCGCATTCCTTTTCAAAAGCGGCAAGCACAGCGTCATTGGCAAAGGTTCCGCCCTGGACAACGATATTTTCACCCAGATCTTCAGAGCTTCGTGCCCGAATTACCTTGTATAAGGCATTCTTAACGACACTAATGGCTAAACCGGCAGAGATATCCTCAATCGTAGCACCATTTTTTTGCGCCTGCTTCACTGATGAATTCATGAAAACCGTACAGCGTGTACCGAGGTTGACTGGATTTTTTGATTTCAAGCCGAGCTTTGAAAATTCATCAATTTTATAACCAAGTGATGAAGCAAAGGATTCAAGGAATGAACCGCAGCCTGATGAACATGCTTCATTCAGCAAGATATCATCAATGCTGTTGTCTTTAATTCGGAAGCATTTCATATCCTGTCCGCCAATATCCAAAATGAAATCAACATTTGGATTGAAATAACGGGCGGCATTGAAGTGGGCAATAGTTTCCACGATGCCGTGATCTACATGAAAAGCACTCTTGATTAAATCTTCGCCATAACCGGTCACACAGCTGCTTTGAATCTTCATGTCTTTATTGGCAGCCGCATAAATCACTTTCAGCTGATCTAATACAACATCAACAGGATTACCAAGATTGCTTGTATAATGTGAATAGAGAATGCGGTTTGCTTCATCAATTAAAACCAGCTTTGTTGTCGTCGATCCAGCGTCAATACCGAGATAGGCATTACCCTTATAGGTGTTTAAATCATTGGCAGCAACGGCTTGCTGATTATGCCGGGCAACAAATTGCTGATAGTCATCTTCATCCTTAAACAAAGGTTCACAGCCCTGATGTTCAGAAACCGTGTTCTTAATCTTTTCAAACAGTTCCAGCAATTCATCATAGGTATAGGTTTCAGTTTCCGCCTTGGCATAGGTAGCAGCCCCTAAGGCTACAAAATAAGGCCCGATTTCCGGGAATACCGCCTGATCACGGCTGAGCTTTAAGGTTTCCACAAAGCGCTGCTGCAGTCCCTTTAAGAAGGACAGTGGGCCGCCGAGGAATAAAACGTTGCCTTCAATTTTACGGCCTTGGGCAAGTCCGGTAATTGTCTGATCAACAACGGATTGAAAAATACTCGCTGCCAGATTGCCTTTATCGGCTCCTTGATTAATCAGCGGCTGTAAGTCAGTCTTCGCAAACACCCCGCAGCGTGAGGCAATCGGATAAATCATCGTATGCTCTAGCGATAAGCGGTCAAACGTCTCCAAATCAAGATTTAATAAAGCAGCCATTTGGTCGATGAAAGCCCCGGTACCGCCGGCACAGGTAGAATTCATGCGTTCCTCAATAGCACCCTTTAAAAACAGAATTTTGGCATCCTCGCCGCCCAGTTCAATGACGACATCACATTGTGGCTCATATTTTTTTACGGCCTCACCGCAGGCAAAAACTTCCTGCACAAAAGGCAAATTGCCAAGATGCGCAAAACCGAGTCCGGCTGAACCGGTAATCGCCAACGCGATTTCTTCATTGGCTAATAAAGACTTTAAGCTTTTGAATTTATCATAGACCATCTCTTTTGCTTTTGATTTATGACGGTCATAACTCTTATAGAGAATTTCATTATGCTCGTTGAGGATCACAAACTTGACAGTTGTCGATCCCATGTCGATTCCTACAGTAATAGACATCGTGTACCCCCTCCTTAAGCATATGTACAATTGTAGCGCACGGTTCATTAATTTTCAACTTTAAACCCTTAACAAATAGATGAATGCGGGCTATATGTATCATTAGTTCGCCGACTTACTATTGTTAGTTTAATGGTTCTTTTTTCAAATGTCAATCAAACCGTTTATGAATTATTTTGATTGCGTTTTCATTTTCATTATGCTTTAATAGAAATAGAAAATAACCAGTTATCAAGAGTTGGGTTAGAGAGTTAGCTCGTTTGATCCCACACCAACCTGCATGCGTAAGGTGGTCCAGCTAACATCGATACTTATGATGTTTAATAAACACAGCGTATCGGCTGTGTTTTCTTTTAGGGGGTATGAAAATGTATTTTACGAGTCCGCAGCAGAAGCAAGAATTAAAAAGCTATATCAAGCAGATTCGCATGCCGCTGCTGTTAAGCGGTCTTGGCGGTCTGCCTTATAATTGCTTGTCAGCATTGGTGCCCATCATTCAGGGCTGGTGTATTGATCAGGTACTGAGCGGCAGCTATGACGATGTTGTTTATGCGGTTATTATTTTAGCCGCGGTAACGATCGCTTATCAGTTTTTTCGTTTCTTTAAGCGTTATTCAGTAAGAGTGATGGCAAATCGGTTAAGTGCTAATCTGCGTTATTCATTAATGGAAGCTCTGTTTCATACAAAAAATGATGAGCTTGAATTAAAAGGCAGCGGTGATGTGCTGAATACATGTGTCAAGGATGTTGATCTGTTGGTTGAAGCAATTCGTAAAACGGTGACTGAAATCTGGGATACATGGGTGCTGATGCTTGCTTATCTGGCAGCTTTGGCAATGCTTGACTGGAAGCTGACACTGCTTGGCTGTATTCCGCTGCCGTTTGCTATTTTATGTGCCAACGCAATGAAGAAAAAAGTGGTGGCTAAAAATGAACTAGCAGTAAAGGCAAACAGTGAGGCAAGTGTTAAATTGAAGAAGACATTGGATGAGCTGACATTCGCGCGTATGAGCGGCTGTGAAGAATTAAATCTGGAGGCTTTGCGTGAAGCTTTTCAAAAGCAGGGCGATACTAATGGCTTGGCTTCCTTCATGAAAAACGGCTTGGCACCCATTTATCTGGGCATCGCGTCTTTATCCGTGGTTGTTGTTGTCGGATTGGGCAGCTTAAAGGTTGTCAATCGCGGCATGAGCGTTGGCGCATTGCTTTCAATGATTTCGCTGATGGGAACCTTAGCTCAGCGTTCAACGGTAGCCAGCAAGGTATTCAATGTCCAGCAAGGAGCTATTGCCAGCTGGCATAATATATCTGCCTTGCTTGAGCGGGAACAGGATGGCAGCGGCGAATCATTGAGCGCACCTGTAAATACTTTAGAATTAGCTCATGTATCTTATATGTATCCGCAGGCAAGGCATACGGCCTTCTGTGATTTTAATCTGAAGGTGACCAAGCCTTCGCTAATCGGTATCCGCGGGGCGGTAGGCAGCGGCAAAAGCGCGCTGGCGAGAACCTTGTGTGGTTTTTATGATTATGAAGGCAGTTATAAAATTAATGATTGTGAAGTGAAGGCACTCTCTGAAGCAAGCAAAGCGGCTCTCCTTAAATATATGCCGCATCAATTATCTTGTGTAAATGGTACGCTGTGTGAGGTGATAACCTGGGGCAGTCAGCGGGATAACGATTATAAGGAAAGCAAGCGTCAGGCATGTCTTGATGAATTGAATGATGATAAAGAAATCGGTGAAAACGGAAGTCAGTGTTCAAGCGGTCAGCAGCAGCGTATCAGCTTGGCCCGTGTTTTATATTCAGACGCAGAAATATTGATCCTCGATGATCCGTTTGCTAATGTGGATCATAAAACTGAAATCCAGCTGATTGACATGATTCGTGAGTTAGCAAATAGAAAAATTATTTTTGTATTCTCTCACCGGCCATTGATTTTTGATGTCTGCGACCAGGTGATTCAATTAGAAGGCGGTGAATGTGATGAAGCATAAAATATTAGTACCCTCAATATTATCAGGATTCAAAGCAAAGAAGCTGATATCTTTTTTCTGCTTCTTATCCATTGCTGCCGGTATTTATCTGCAGCTGCTGCCTTCTTTGCTCTTGAAACAGATTACCGATGAGCATATTGTGCCTGGTATCGCGCAAGGTGTACTGTCTTTAGCTTTTGTCTATTTAGGTGCTGTATTGCTGAGTGGTGCAGCTGATTTAATTAAACAATATACGCTGAGCAGGCTGACCCAGTCAGTTATTGTGGAAATTAAGATCCGCATGAGTGAAAAGCTGCGGCATCTGTCTATTTTTACGATTCAGTCGAAGACCAGCGGTGAATGGATGTCTTATTTCAGTAATGATGTAGATACGATTGCTACTTTATTTACCGATGATATCTTAACATTAATTGCTAATCTTGGCAGTATGGCGGCTATCAGCTTTACAATCTATACGCTGAATCCTGCCGTGGCTTTCTTTGTAGCGGCGGCGCTGCCGATTCTGGTGCTGATTTCATATCGGTTTAATATTTTAACCTTCCGCAATCAGCTCAAGGCCAGAGTTTCGCTCTCACGGCTGAATGGCTGGCTAAATTCACGGATACAAAATACGCCCACTTTACGCTTTTTTCATCAAGAGGCAGATCAGTTAGAGAAGATGCAGGCACCGCTTGATGAGAATTATCGAATATTAAATAAGACTAATTTTTATGATTCACTTTTCCCATGTATTATGAATATATTCCGAGGCTTGGTTTTGATCTGCTTCTTACTTTATGCGAAACAGGATATCGATTCAGGCGGTTTATTAAGCAGCGGCAGTGTTGTTGCCTGTGTGAACTTGCTGCTTCAGCTGTTAGCGCCGGTAGAGGCAATCGCAATGCAGCTGCAGACCATTCAGGAAGCGGCCAGCGGTGTTAAACGCATTAAAGATTTTGAAAACCTCGAAGAGGAAGAACGAGCTGAAAGAGAAATTAATGGCGGCGGCGCAGTGATTCGCTGTGATGATTTAACTTTTGCTTATCCGAATCAGAAACCAATATTTGATGGGTTATCATTAACAATCCGTCAAGGTGAACGAATTGTGATTCAAGGAAAGACCGGCGAGGGAAAGTCAACGCTGATGAATCTTTTAACGGGGCTGTACGCGCCGGATAAAGGAACCGTTTCCTTATTAAATAAGGATCCCTTTGGTATGAGTGAAGAAGAACGCCGTCAGTCCGTGGGTGTGATTTCTCAGCTGTTTCTGACAAGACAGGGAACCATTAGGGAATTAATTACCTTAAATGATCCTGCGATCACTGATGAACAGCTGAAAAAATGCTGCAAGCTGGTGAAAATGGATGAGGTCATAGAAAAGCTGCCGAATGGCTATGACAGTCTGCTGGCGCCGGGCAGCAACGCGCTTTCAAATGGACAAATGCAGCTGCTGGCTTTGGCTTGCGCCCTAATTCATGAACCGCCCGTCCTCTTTTTAGATGAGATGACCTCAGGACTGGATGCCGAAAGTGAAAATGAAGTTTTTGAGGTAATCCGCCAGCTAAGTCAAGACCGCACGATTTTTACTATTTCACACCGTTATTCTGACGCATTGAATCCTACCCGTATTCTAAAGCTGCAAAATGGCAGGCTGGTAACCGCTGAGTGATAAATATTTAGTTATGAAGTAAAGGAGGTGCAGCCATGAGGCTCTGCATTGCATTGACTGGAATAGTTAATCATTATAAATTAAAGAAAGAAGGGTACTATTATGACTATTCCAGAAAAATTAATTTATCCCCGCACCGGCGATAAACAAACCGTATATTTAAAGTATTGCATCACTGATCCTGCGATTCAGGTAGGTGATTACACGATGTATAATGATTTTGTGAATGATCCTTGTGAGTTTGAAAAAAACAATGTGCTGTATCATTATCCAATCAATCATGATCAACTGATCATCGGCAAATTCTGTTCGATTGCCTGCGGCGCTCGTTTCCTATTCAACAGTGCTAATCACTCCATGCAGTCTTTATCAACCTATCCCTTTCCATTATTTTATGAAGCATGGCAGCGTTCAATCAAGGATGTGGCTTCATCATGGGACAATAAAGGTGATATTCGTATCGGCAATGATGTATGGATCGGGTATGAAGCGATCATAATGGCCGGCGTTACGATTGGTGATGGAGCCATCATCGCTTCAAGAGCGGTTGTCACAAAAGATGTTGAGCCGTATACGATTGTCGGCGGTGTACCTGCGAAAATGATAAAGCGGCGTTTTTCTGACTCAACGATTTCGGCTTTGCTGGAAATCAAATGGTGGGATTGGCCGCAAGATAGAATCATGCGAAATATTGACGCGATTCAATCAGGTCAGCTTGAAAAATTAAAATAATATTAGGGCGGTTAATGCAGTTGCATTGGCTCGGTGTCGGTGAACCAAGTGCATATCAGTGGGAAGGGAGATACTTCCAGTCAGCGAATGTCTTGAGGGTTGAAAAAGAAAATGGCTTCAACTTGAATACAGATAAATACACCTGGGAAGAACATGACCACTTTATCAAAGAAAACTGCACCAAGGATATTGATTTTGGTGAAGGCAAGAAAAATATCTTTGCATTGAAAGGTACAACCATTTTACGCCAGATTGACAAAGAAGTTCAATTAGTGTCAATGATTTTGGCAAAGGGCGCAGTGTTTATATCAGGCTCACGTTGAGGAGAGTTTACATAAATGGTTCAGCTCTAACTTCAATGTCGAAGTGCGTGCCTATGTGAAAAACGGCAACTATTGTGTCATTAATAACACGTATGAGCCACAGTTTACTACTGTTTATAAGGGTGATGGCACTAGCTTTGATTTGGATTTGGAAGCAAACGAAATCATCTGGTATGAAATTTAGTGATGACGGAGGGGAAACCTTCCGTTTTTCTTTTTACAAAATATCCATGAAAAAATTGAATATTCATATTAAATCATTTGAAAATTTCAAAAAAAATACTGCATGGAAATGTATGAGTTATTGAAGAGTAATGATGTATAATAAGAGTAATTAGAAAAGACTTGAGGTACTTAAAATGGACAATATTTATTTGAGAAATTATATTGAAGTATGTTACATCATAATCAATGAAAATGTCCAAGTGCAGAAATTCATTTCTTACTTTTATTTAAGTAATTACGAATATAATTTGGATGTTGAAAGAATTCATGAAATTGATTCATCTTTTGGTATTAGAATCCATTTTCAAACAGATACTATTCATTACGACATTTTAGATGAAGAATTATTTCGTGTTAAATATTGTCATTACAGAGCTTTTTATTATCGTCATAGGTACACATTTCATACACAAAGCGGAGCTTTGTTAGAGGCATATATTGGCAGAAGGTGTTTATGGTCTAGTGATTTCATAAAGGTGAACGATATTGCAAATGATTTGTGTTACTCTCGTTCAAATATAAGGAATTCTATGAAGACCGCACGAGAATTTCTTCAAGCTTTTGACATACGTGTAGATAATGTTCCATACTATGGACTTGCTACTTCTGGAAATGAGTTTAATATTCGCAGGTGTTTGCTTTCTTTATATAGTATTTTCGATATTAATGTTATGCCTATTGAAGATAATTATCATATGATGAGAGGGTATAAAGCAGAGGTATATGATGAAATAGTTATGATAGTATCAAGAAAAATATCTTCTTACTGTTTCCCAATAGTGAATGTTGAAAAGAGGCGAATAGTTAACTATTTAATTGTTCAAAATGCTAGAATAAAATCAGGTTATAACATTGATGTAATCCCACAAATATATACAATGGATTTAAAAAGCAATCAGATTTTAAATTTAGCAGATTCAATTACGAAGGAGTTACAGGAAAATTTAGAATATGGACCCTACTCAGAAGCGGAAATACAGACAGTTGCGATATTATTGCTTATTGCTTATACAAATGTAAAAGATGTCCTCAAAATAACTGAAAAAAATTACGATAAAGAAATAACAATCATCAGAAATGAATTTTTACGGTATACAAAAAAAAGTTTGCATCTTGATTTCAAAAAAGATATAGATTTTATGACATATTTAGACTATACGATTTGTATATTGCTTTTAAAACATAATTATCATATTTTAAAAAATGAAGCAACCGATTTAGGCGGAGGATTTTCTCTTACCAATGAATATCCTTTACTTGGAAAAATACGGCAGGATATATCAGGGATGTTAGAAAATTATTTTAAATATGCGATTCCATTAGCTCAATTAGATGATTTAACTCTACTAGTTTCATATTTTATCTCTACTTTAGATTTTACATATAAGAAACTTAAAATAGCTATTATTTCGAGAAGCAGTTTATTTGAACCCGTTTTCCTAAAAAAAGTAATAGAAAAAAATGTAAATCCTAATTATTATCAAAAATTAGATTGTTTACTCTACAATGAGGCATTAGAAGAAATGAATATTGAGTATGATCTTGTAATTAGTGATACAGTTCCACAAAGATTTGAAGCTAGAGTTTATCCATATAATGGGCTTAAATATCAACTGAATAGTTTGAATGACTACATTCGAACCAACAGAGATCTTTGCAGCTGTACTTTAAACCAAGTTATCTCTAAATCAATCAATGATATATCGGAAATTTTAGATATAGTAAACACTATTTTTTCAGTAAGTAAACAATTTCTCAATGAGGTATTTGAATCTGCAAATCAATATAATCGAAACATTGTATTGATTATGAACGACAAAAGTGTAAATAAAAATACGCTGATTATTGGGGACTTAAAGAAAAAGATAGTGCGTGATGGTATGAAGTGTTCTTCGTATATTTTATTGATAGCAAATTTGGATTCAACTAATTTATCTTTCTTTAATATCTTACTGCATGAGCTAGCATATGATTATGCTTTTCTAGAGCGTCTTATTCGGTATCCGGAATTATGTCTTATCAATGATCAAATGAATGCAGTTATTGTCTAATGCACAAATTATTGTGCATTTTTTTTAATCTAAAATAAAAAAAATAATGAATTTATATATACAATAATATTGTTAAAATAAAATTATAAAGCGCTTACAATTATGACTGGCCAGAATAATTGCAGTGTTTTAAAGGGAGGAAAAAATCAAATGATTGTACAATTAAGACTGGATGAAAGACTAATTCATGGTCAAGTAGTTACTGCTTGGGCACGAGCTTTAGACATTAATACCATTTTAGTGGCAAACGATGAAGCGGCAAATGATCCAATTAAGAAAAGTGTTTTGTTAATGACAGTTCCAACTGGAAAAAAGGTGCATGTAAAAGGAGTAGAAGAAACGATTCGTTTACTAAGTGATCCTAGGGCAGATAAGATGAATATTCTGTTAATTGTAGATAATCCGGATGATGCATTGAATTTGATTGAACATTTGCCAATTACAGATATTAATATTGCCAATTATCAAAAGAAAAAATCTGAAGATAAAATTATTATTCATACATACTGTACGGCGGATCAAAATGATTTAAAAACATTTGAGAAAATTGCACAAAAGGGGAAACATGTATATTCACAAATGTTGCCATCTATGAATGCAGAAGATTTTTCTGAATTGTTAAAAAAAGCAAAAAAGTAAAGGAGATAAAATTATGTTAAATGCTTTAATCATTGCATTGACATACTATGTGTGTCAAATAATTGATGCAATACTTGGATTCCAAGCAATGACACGACCAATTGTTATGGGAAGTGTAGTTGGCTTAGTTTGTGGTGATTTGGAAACTGGAGTTATATTAGGGGCAGCAATTGAAGCCTTATATATGGGTATTTCAGGAATTGGTGGAATACAACCTGCTGATTATCGAAGTGCTGTTGTTGTGGCTGTTGGGTTAACTATTTTATCAGGTATTTCTGTTGAACAAGGATTAACAATTGCTGTTACAATTGGAGTTCTTGGAAATACTGTTGATCCAATTACCGCATTAGTTGTAAATTCAATTCAACCAATTTCGATTCGTTATGCCGAAGAAGGAAATTATAAGAAATTTAGATTTATGATGATTTTTGAAATGTTATTTATTAAGAATACATTATCACCAATTCTAGTCTTCTTATGCTGCGCTTTTGGCACAGAGGCTGTAAGCACTCTATTTAGTGTGATTCCAGCTTGGGTATTGGCCGGATTAAGCGCAGCAGGAGGAATGTTAATTGTTATTGGTCTTTGTTTAACGACTCAAGCAATTTATTCAAAATCAACACCGATTTATGTTTTACTAGGATTTGTATTAGTTAAATATTTAGGACTTACAACACTGCCCATTGCTATTATAGGTATAATTATTGCTTTCATTGGATTTAACAGAGATTATAAATTGAAAGAATTAGAAAACAAATTAGCATTAAGTGGAGAAGGAGATGATTTTTATGAGTAGACCAGAAATTAGCCAAGAAGATAAAAAAATACTGAATAAATGTTACTATTATTCATTGAATACATATATGTGTTTTAACAATGTAGTCATGCAAGGAAAAGCATTTGGAATGTCAGTTTTGCCGGCTATTCAGGCCTATTATAAAACAGAAGAAGAAAAAAGAAAGGCTTTTGCAAGAAATGCTAATGAAGTATTCAATAGTCATGGAGTAATGCATGGCTTAATTGCTGGAATTGTCGCCGCGATGGAAAAAGAGCGTGCTGAAAAAGGCAATATTGATGAAAAGGCAATATCTAGCTTAAAGGCTTCTTTGATGGGTCCTCTTGCAGGTATTGGAGATTCATTTTTCTTCAATTGCTATCGTGTTATAATTGCGGGTATTTGTATAGGGTTAGCATCAGATGGAAATGCCTTAGCACCAATTTTATTTCTTTTGTTATATGGAGGAGGTCTATTGGCTATAAAGTATGTTTTCTTGATAGAGGGTTTCCGTTATGGAGCGAAACTTGTTAGTGAAGCATTTGAAAGAGGAATTATACCAATGATTATGGATGCTTGTGGTATTGTGGGAGCTATCATGGTTGGAACATTAGTTGCTTCTAATGTCAAAATTAAGATTGCACTGGAGCCAATAATTAATGGTGCAACAATATCCGTTCAAGGTATTTTAGATAGTGTTATGCCAGGAATTCTCTCATTAATTTTATGGTGGATAGTGTTTAAATGGATTCGAAAAGGAATTACTCCAACTAAAATGATTTTTATTATTATTGGCTCATGTTTGGTTCTTGCATTCTTTGGCGTATTTGCGTAGGAGAACTAGTATGAAACTTTTGGTTCAATCTGATGATTTTGGTTTTACAAAAGGAATCACTGACGGAATATGTGATGCTCTTCAAAATGGTATTGTTACTTGTACAGGACTTTTTGTTAATATGCCTGCCAGTGCATATGCTGCATCAAAAATAAAAGATTTTTCAAATGTTTGTTTTGGTATTGATTTTAATATCGTATCAGGACATCCTGTTGCTGATATAAACATGATTCCTCATCTAGTTGATGAGAATGGATTATTTATTCGTTCTACAGAAAAGTATAAAGATCCAAATTTTGGAATCAAGGAATTGTGGCCTTATGATGAGGTAATGATTGAATTAAGGGCTCAATTAAATAAATTTAAAGAATTAACAGGAAGAATGCCAGAATATTTACATCCTCATTCTATAACAGATGCTAGTAAAGCTTATATTCAGGCAATTCGTGATCTTGCCGAGGAGTTTCACATTCCATATTCAGCAGATATAAGAAAAGAATTTAATTTTGGGTCTCTAAAAAAGGGATGGGCACAAAAACCTTTTACAATTGAAAATCAATTAAAAGCAGATGCACTTTGTTATATGAAAGAACATGCAAATGAACTTTTAGAATTTGAGTATGCTTATTTAAGTGGACATGCTGGATTTGTTGATAATGATATTTTTCGGTGGAGTAGCTGTAACATTTTAAGATGTAAGGATCATGAAATGATGACTTCAGTTTTTATGAAAAAATGGATAGAGGAGAATCAAATTCAGCTTATTTCATATCGAGATTTAAATAAATAGAAAATAAGGTGGAAAATCAGTGTTGCACTGTACCACCTTTTTGTTATTCAAATAATGGAATATTCTTATAAAAAAGGGGCTGTAACGAAATAAAAAGTCCCTAAAATAAAAAAGACAATGAAATCTGGCATTTGATAAAGTAGAAGGGGCATTTGGAGTAATCAAGGAGAATATGAAATTCACGTTTCACCAAAACGGCAAAGAAAAAAGAGCTAAAACGCTCATGACTTTATAAATGAGTCATTTCGTTACAGCCCCTTCACTAAGCATGTTAATCTAAATCTTCACCATTGCTCTCAATACATTTTTTATACCAATAGAAACTATCCTTTTTATAGCGTTTAAGCGTACCGTTTCCCTGGTTATCCTTATCTACATAAATAAATCCATAGCGTTTTTCCATTTCACCCGTAGATACACTGACTAAGTCAATGCTTGCCCATGGCGTATAACCAATTAAATCAACCCCGTCATTAATTGCTTCTTTCATTTGAATGATGTGTTCTTTAATATATTGAATGCGATAATCATCATGAATCTTGCCATCTTCAAATGTATCTCTGGCACCTAAGCCATTTTCAGTAACCATAATTGGCACACCATACCGGTCATAAACATGATTTAAAGTATAACGTAAGCCTTTTGGATCAATTTGCCAATCCCACTCAGTAGCTTTTAGATATGGGTTCTTAGCACCGCCCATAACATTACCGGAAACCTTGGCGCTGCTTGCGTCAGAACTGATGCAATTAGACATGTAATAACTAAATGAATAGAAATCGACGGTACCTTGTTTGATGATGGATAAATCTTCATCAGTGATTTCAAAATGGATATCGTTCTTTTCAAAATAACGTTTAATGTAATAAGGATAAATTCCTTTAACCTGTACGTCACCAGAGAAACAATTGCGCATCAGATCTTCCTGCTGAGTGAGAATTACATCATCTGGATTGCATGTCAGCGGATACACTGTTATATGGCAAATCATCGTACCGAATTGAAACTCAGGATTGATTGATTTTCCCAACATTACAGCTTTTGCGCTGGCAACAAATTGATGATGAAGTGATAAGAAACGGGTGTTTGGATCATCAACCTGAGCGGTGAAGAATTCCGTTCCTTCATTGAGAATACCCGCATGATTCCAGTTCCCTAATTTTGTAGTTAAACAGTTAATTTCATTAAATGGAATCCAATACTTAACAACATCCTTATAGCGTTTAAATAATACTTCACAGAAATTTAAATAATAATCGATGCATTCACGGCTTGCCCAGCCATTGCATTTACCGGTTAATGCGAAAGGATTCTCATTATGATAAATAGTTACTAAGGGTTCAATATTGTATTTCTTTAATTCCGCAAATACACGATCATAGAATTCAAGGCCTTTTTCATTAGGCTGAGATTCATCGCCATTAGGGAAAATACGCGTCCAGTTAATTGACATTCTAAAGATATTAAAACCCATTTCAGCACATAATGCGATATCTTCTTTATAATGATGATAGAAATCGATGGCTTCATGAGAAGGATAATAATATTTATCTTCATCAATTACCGGTGTAATTCTTCTAGGATCTTTATGTGTTCCTGAAGTCATCACATCAGAAATACTGACTCCTTTGCCATCTACATTCCATGCGCCTTCACATTGGTTGGCAGCCGTTGCCCCTCCCCAGAAGAATCCCTGAGGGAATTTTTTGTTTTCTTTCATATTTACCTCGCTTTCATAACTAGAACAATGAAATAAATTTTATTCATTTGCTCTTATAAGGCCATTATAGCATGAAAAAAATAAAATACAATGAAAAATATGCTATTGACTAAAATAAATTTAAGTGATATATTGTCTTTAGTGAAAAATATTTTATCAAGAAAGGGTGATTGAAATGGATCGAATTATTTCCACTGAGAAAGCACCAGCAGCAATTGGTCCTTATTCTCAAGCAATGAAGGTAGGTAATATGTTGTTTGCCTCTGGACAGATTCCAGTAGATCCAGCTACCAATGAAATAGCTGGTACAACGATTGAGGAACAGGCACAGCAAGTAATGAAAAATGTTTGTGCGATTCTTGAAGCATCAGCGATGAGCGTAGAGGATGTCGTTAAAACAACTTGTTTCTTAGCCGATATGAAAGATTTCGCGGCATTTAATAAGATTTATGGGGATACGTTTACGAGTTGGCCGGCACGTTCCTGCGTTGCTGTAAGAGAAATTCCAAAAGGTGTTTTATGTGAGGTAGAAATCATCGCAGTTAAGCGATAGAAAGGATAGTTATGAAATACGAAAAGATGATTAAGGATATTTTAGGGGCGATTGGCGGCAAAGAAAATATTGAAAGTGCAGCCCATTGTATGACACGTTTACGTCTTACTCTAAAAGATGACAGTAAGGTTGAAGAAGAAACGATTAAGAATATTGATGGGGTTATGGGATTAGTTAATAATGGTCAGCAAACACAGATTGTTATTGGTCCTAATGTTGCTAATGTGTATAAAGAATTCATTGAAATGACGGGTTTGGCTGAAGAAGCATCGATTGATGAAAATATCGATGATTTAAAGAAAGACTTAAAAAACAAAAAGGGTAATTTAATGACTTCTTTCTTTGAAACCATCGCTGGCATCTTTAATCCGATTGTTCCTGCTTTGGCGGGTGCTGGTTTAGTCCGTGCCGTATTAACCATCGCTGTTGTCTGCGGATTAGATAATTCAAGTAATACTTATTATGTAATTAATACTATTGCGAATGGCGTATTTACTTTCTTACCGTTCTTGCTTGCTGCATCTGCTGCCAAACAATTTAAAATGAATCAATATGTTGCTTTAACGATCTGCGCGGCGATGATGTCCAGTAATTGGGCAGCGTTGCTTGCTGAAGGAACTACAACATTCTCTTTCCTTGCTATTCCATTTACTGTAGTGAATTATGCATCCAGTGTATTGCCGATGGTATTTGCTATTTGGTTTGCATCAATTATTGAAAAATATGTTGACAAGATTATCCCTGGTGCGTTAAAAATTATCTTAGTACCATGCTTAGTAATGTTAATTGCTACGCCGATTGCTTTAATTACCATTGGACCGATCGCGACTTGGGTAGGTAATCAATTAGCGGTTGTTGTAACACTCTTGTTTGAAAAAGGCGGTGTTTTTGCCGGTATAATTTATGGCGGTATCTATTCTTCAATGGTTGTACTTGGTATTCATCATGGTATGGTTCCAGTATTGGTACAGGGTATTACGACACAAGGCTTTAACTATATTTCACCAACGTCAGGTGCTGCTAACATGGGACAAGCAGGCGCAGCCTTCGGTGTATGGTTAAAAGCAAAGAATCCTAAAATGAAAGCAATTGCTGGTTCAGCTGCCATTTCAGCGATTACGGGTGTAACTGAGCCTGCTATTTATGGTGTAAACTTCAAATATAAGAAGCCTTTCTTAGCTGCCTCAATCGGCGGTGCTGTGGGCGGCGGATTTGCATCATTCTTCGCACTAAAAGCCTATGCTATGGGTGGCCCTTCATTCTTAAACTTTGCGATGTTTATGGGTGATGATCCAATGAATATGTGGTTAGTCATGATTGGCTTTGCCATTGCCTTTATCATTGCGGCGGTATTAACTGTAGTGATGGGGTTTGAAGAAAACTAACACGAATCCTAGAGGGTACAGCCGTATCCTCTTTTATCAGAGAGGAAGAGGAAAATGAAAGAAAAAATGATTAAAGCATTCCGCAATGCCAATGGCGGATTGTTCTCAAGTGTTGAAAAGGCGGATGTCGGCGGTTCATATCAAGAACTTGAAAAACAAGGAGTCGCATTAATGGGCTGGGCAGATCCATTTATGCCTGACTTTTCACTTCCTGAACATGTGAAAAAGGCAACTATTCAAGCCATCGAAGCAGCAGCAGCCCCTCACTATACAGCACCCATCGGCAATCAAGTATTGAAAAATAAAATTGCTGAAAAATTAAAGAAGCAAAATGGTTTGACGGTAGACCCTCAGCGGAATATATTAATTACACCAGGCTCTGATTCCGGCTTGTATTTTGCTATGCTGCCTTTTATAGAAGCGGGGGATGAGGTGCTTATTCCAGCGCCTAGCTATCCTAACAATTTCTTAAATGTTGAAATCATGGGCGGCCGCACGGTACCTGTACCCTTAAAGGAAAGCAATCAGTTTCAAATTGAAATCGATGAATTTGAAAAACGAGTGAGTGAGCATACGAAAATGGTTGTATTAACGCATCCGAATAATCCAACAACAACGGTATTTAATCGTTCTTCATTGGAAGCTTTAGCCGATTTTGTCATTCGTCATGATTTGATTTTAGTTTGTGATCAGGCTTTTGAAGATTTCTGTTACGAGAATGAAATGATTACACCAGCCTCTTTACCGGGGATGTTTGAGAGAACCATCACTGTATTCTCATTCTCAAAAGGGATGGGGCTCAGCGGATATCGGGTTGCCTATTTAGTATGCAGTGATGTGATCATGGATACGATGTTTGCCAACGCTGTTTCTGTGCTTGGCGCGACAAATACGGTCAGTCAGTTAGCAATTCTCGCGGCTCTTGAAGATCCTTCATTTATGAAAGAATTTGAGACAGCCTTTGATTATCGAAGGAAAAAAGCATATGAAATTATCAACTCCATTCCTCATGTCAGCATGCTGATGCCTGAATCGGGCTTCTTATGTTGGGTCAATGTATCAGAATTAGGCAAATCCAGTGATATTGTTAGTTATTTAGTCAAAGAAGCAAAGGTATCGGTGAACGATGGCATTAACTATGGTATTGGCGGCGAGGGTCATTTACGCATTGTATTAGGCGTATATCGTGATAATCAAAGAGTCGTTGACGCGTTATTAAGAATAAAAGAAGCACTGGAGAAATATCAGCAACAATAAAAATTATTTTAGTGAAATACAGAAATTCATCATTGATTGAACGAAATTTCAGCGATATACTATATATAGCATGGAAAGGGAACACCGCACAGTTTAACAAGCGTTGTTGAAAAGGGAAGAATATGGCACATCAACCAATAAAATTAACTAAAGTCGATCGAGAAATCTTAAATTCCTATATTACGATGATTCAAGGCTTAGCCTTTTATCTGGGTAATGGTTATGAAATGGTTTTACATAGTCTCGAGAGCTTTGAACATTCAGTTATTTGTATTATCAATGGTGAACATACAGGCCGTAAAGTAGGCGCGCCAATCACGGACTTAGCATTAAATATGCTTGATGAGATATCAAAAGGGCAAGAGGATTATATTACATATTTTAGTAAAAATCGTAAAGGTGAACCTCTAAAATCAACCACAATTGCTATTCGTGGTGATAAAGGCAGAATTGTCGGCCTGTTCTGTATCAATTTTTATATGAATACGCCTATTCATGATATTCTTCAAACGATGCTGCCGGTGTCAGCGCCGCCGGTGAATACCCCTAAGGAAAACTTTGCGGAGAATTCTGATGAATTGATTGAAACCGCGTTAGAAGCCGTAAAGAATGAAATCTATGCGGATCAGTCAATCAGTGCGAGCAATAAAAATAAACATATTGTTTATCAGCTAGATGAACGGGGGATTTTCAATATCAAGGATGCTGTTGTGAAAGTAGCGAATTTACTGGGAATTTCTAAAAATACTGTTTATATGCATATCCGCAATAAAGCAAAGAAATAAGTTCGAATGTTAATCAGTAAGCTGTATGGATAATATTTGATTCACTGTTCTGCTGCAGCGAATGGAATTATTTACATGTAGGATAACAAACAAAGCCAGCCATCGGGTCAAGCGTCCAATGTGCTGGCTTTTTCTTGCTTGCTCTTGCTGAAATGTTAAAACTATGCTATATTGATAGTAGATATAGCGAGTATCGATAGTAGGTGGTAAAGTGGCAAGAAATCAGTTTCAGACATTAAGTGAACCCATGTATTATATTTTGCTGGCCTTGCTGACGCCTTGTTATGGTTATGAAATCATGCAGAAGATAACTGAGATTTCTAAAGGCAGGGTGCAGGTTGGCGCTGGTACATTATATGCACTCTTGGCACGTTTTGAAAATGAAGGAATAATTAATCAAATAGCGGATGACGGCAGACGGAAAACCTATGTAGCCACCGATCTGGGGAAGGAGTTGCTCAGACAGGAAATAAAACGTCTAAAAAGCATGAGTGAGGAAGGAGAGGCATTATTGGATCAGTAAAAGGGAGGTGAATCCAGTGAAAAAATTGTGGATTCCATTAAGCTATGGCGTCAATGATACGCGGGCTATGAGTGAATTATTTGAACGTTTTGCTAAAAAAGGCTGGCATTTCGATAAGCTCTATGGCACCGGGGTTTTGTTTATTAAAGGGGAGAAGCAGGCATGCGCTTATGCTGTGGACTTGTTTTCACTTAAACGTAAGAATAATGATGATGAACAGCTACAGGAATATTATGATTTTTGTGCGCAAAGCGGCTGGGAATTTGCAGACGGGTATGACCAGTATCAGGTATTTAAGGCGGCTGAAGGTGCAGAACCAATTCCTTTGCAGAGTGATGATGAGGTAGCTTTCGATATTCTCTATCAGCAGCGAATAAGGGAAATAGGCCATAGTGTTTATGAAGCATTCTCTACGATACTGCTTTTGTTTCTTGCCTATTGCTTATTTCCGCTGGACTTTTATACCGATGATTTATTTTTAATGATTGGCATTTTGACACCGGTATTGGATTGTCTGATACTCTTGCGGCAAGCTTTCCGCTATGTGAAAATGCGTCAAGTGAAGAAAGCTGTGGCGCAGGGAGAGCCGTATATATTTACTAATCATTTATTAAGCCGTTCAATCCGTGATTTCACGGTCTTACTTTTATGCATTGGATTTTTGGCTGGTTATATGCTGTTTAAGTATCTTCGTCATGAACAGCTGCCGGGGACAATCTATTATGTGATTGCTTTGGTAAATCTGCTGTTAATCGGCAGATATGTAAAGCGCAATGGAGGGCGGACACTGAAACCTAAAACGTATGTGAAAATCTTTTGCATTAGTTTTATAGGCTGTTCATTGTTGTTTGGCATCCTTGATCATGAATTTGCGGCTTCATCTCATGTTGAACCATCACGGGTGATTCGCATGACCAATGTGGATGAGCAGGGAAAGTTTACTAAAAACAGCAGTTATTTTGTTCCTTATCAGTGTCAATATGAAGCGTTGGAGAATGATTATCAGTATCGTCTATATGTTGCCAGAGATTTAAAGAGCAGCGAAACCCTTTTTGATGAACTTCTAAAAGAGACAACTAGAGGGTTTAAAGATGCGCAGAGTATAAAAGCAGCTTTGAGTAAATTGAATGATGAGTTTACAGTGTCAGGCTATTATCTCAATGATGAGCATACTGATATAATTGTTCATGATAATACAAGCATAATCATAATTGAAAGTAATTTAAGCTTTGATGATCCATATGTTATTCGACAATTCAACGAACAGTTGAGTAAACTTGATTTATCATGAAAGGAGGATCCTTATGAAAAAATGTTGGCTGCCATTAAAGTTTAATTATGAGGATTGTCAAAGCATGGCCTTGCTGTTTAATCAAATGGCGGCAAAGGGCTGGTATGTGCAAAAGCTGAATGCTGAGAGTGTGTGGTTTGTGAAGGGGGAGAAAGCTGACGTTTCTTATATCGTTGACTTATTCCCCAATGAACGAAATCAGCACGATGATCGTGAAATCAAGGAGTATCATGAGTTATTTGCAAATACAGGCTGGGAATTTGTCGATGGGTATAATCAGTTTCAGGTATTTAAGGCAATGGGTGAGTGTCTGCCAGTCCATACGGATGCGGAACTTCAACTGGCGATTTATAATCAGTTTAAGACGGAAGGAATTAGCACTTATCTGCTTCTTGCATTGTTTGTGATGATTGTTGTAGGTTTTACACTACTTTATCCGCAAAGTATTTTAGGGGATGATTTGTATCTGTTTACCAGTGTACTGTTTGTGTTGGTGATTTTGAAACAAATCCTTGCGTCTATTCATGCTCAGCGTCTGATTAAACAGTACCGGCAATCGTTATTGTCAAAGGGAGAAATGAACTGGCAGGGGAATGCGAAGCAGTTGATGATCAAATCAATAATCAATTTGCTTTATAAGCTTGGCTTAAATATGCTTCTGATTATTTTAGTGCTGCGGGCGTTGTGGAATAACGGCGGCAATAGTGAAAATATGTCGATGATAACCTTACTTGTCAGTGCTGTCTTTATTTCAGCATTGACTAAGCAAAATCAAGGCCGCAGATTATCAATAGGTAAATCGGTGGGTGTTTATTTCGCATGCTTCTTGTTGCTGCAAATGGTGTTAACACCATTCAAGGGTGAAAGCATGATTGATGAAGGGGCGGTTATCACTATTAATCAAGGTTCCGATTATAAATACAGTCATTCGCAGAGTTTGTTTATCCCAGAGCAGTACACCTTTGAAACAGAAGGTTATCGATATGAGTTGTACACTGCACGGAATGAAAAGATAGCAGGGCTGCTGTTTGATGCTTACCTTAGACAATATGCAGGTCTTTTCACCTATCCGACAGAATTAAAAACCATGCTTATACCAATCAGCGATTCAGCATTTGATGAAGGTTATTATGTTGATGAGAATAAAACGGGTTTGATTGGCAGAATGAATCAATCGGTAATTATTATTGAATATAATGGAAGTTTAGATACACCACAGATTATTGATACCATCAATACACAATTAGCAATGATAAATGTGCATAATGGTGGCGCAAATCATTCTTAATATAAAAATGTAGCTGCTTAATTAATTAAAGTTTATGGAAAATTGTAAAAAAGCTATGATTTTTAGAGAAATCTCTATTTTCTCTTACTAATCATAGCTTTTACATTTGTATAAAACTTTTTAATTGATTCATAAATAATATCAAACAATGAGGGTTCATTGGTTTTGAAAACATATATCTGCAATAAGATACCGATAATCGTGAAACCGAAAAGAGTAAACACCCAAATAATAAAACCATTATGCTGATTCACCAAGCCAGGATGAAAATTAATTAATTCTTCGTATGTATACTGAAGCCGAATATTCGCTCTTTGAAGATCACCAATATATTGTCCTAAAAATAATCCTGCCATGTGACCAATCGCTAAAGTGAGAGCAAGCGCATATTTATCAAAAGCAACCCAAATTATAGGTATGATCCATACAAGAAAATATTGTCTAAAGACGCGGGAAGTCCACCCAAATATGTATACTTCTTCCAGATATAGAGTGGAAATCAAATATATAAATACATATATGCATAAGATTGATAATACTTTAAATAATCTTTTCATTTCATTCTATTGCCTCCTTTTAAAAATAGCTGTTTTTGATTTTATGTGTGATGACTATTCTATAAAGCAAGAAGAGTTTTCATAGATATGTACTTTAATAAACATATGTAAGTTGTTTTTCACTTTCAGGATAACTGCCTGTGATTTTTATGTCAAGGCAAATTTTGCTTAATAAGACTAATATTAATTTTAAGGATATATCAGAATGAGATATAATTTTATATTTCAAAAATAGTGTTGATATGATAAAATTATAGAGAAGAAAACATCTAACAGAGTGACTGCCGATAAGCTCCTCTCTCTTTTTTCCTTTTGGGATTGGAAGGGGGGATAAACGGTATGGACTTATCACTTATAATTGCTGTTATAGCATCGGTTTTGTCTGGTGTAGCGATAGTGATTGATTTGATCCGCCTTTGTTTTTACATCCTCTTTGAAAGTTCAAAGAAGGAAAAATAAAAACAAAACACTCTGTTTTCTAAATTTGACCGTTTAGACAGAGTGCTTGTTTTTAAAGTGATTTAAGGCAGACACCTGAAAGATGTCTTTCTTCACTATTATTATAAGTAAATCTAAGAAATAAATCAAGCAATCTGTGAAATACAAGACAGCTTTTATATAGAAATTTTTTTAAGAAATCGCTTTTTTTACTTACTCATCAAACTATTTAATCATAGACTAATACATTAACGGTCGGAAATCATAACATATATAGCATATAAAACTTATGTGGTATGGAATTTAAACTAAGCAGAAATTGCTTTCCATTGTAATTGCTTAACTTATAAAGCTAATTTATTCAATAATACCCATTTTGTGTTTAATCCATTCCTTGAATGAATTAAACAGTGTTTTTATTATTGATGGCTCATTTGTTTTAAAAACATATTTCTGTAAAATAATACCGATAATCATGAAAATTAAAATGGTATAAAACCATGTATAAGCTGCTTTAGACTGCAGCAATTCATATTTAGCACCAGTTAATTCAGATATATCATAATGAAGAAGAACGTCTGCAATTCTGCGTTCATCTAAGTAAAGACCAAGAAATAGACCTACAATGTGACCGACTGCCATAGAAAGAGCTACTGTATATTTGTTGAAAATCACCCAAATCAATGCTATCAGCCATGGGAAAATAAAATCATACCTTGAGGTCCATTCAAAGATATAAACATCTTGCAAATACATTTTGGAAATTAAATGAATAGATAAGAATATGAGATGGATGGAAATCAATTTAATTAAAAACTTAATTATTTGACTGAATATTCTATTCATTCTATTGCCTCCTTTTAAAAATAGCTGTTTTTGATTTTATGTGTGATGACTATTCTATAAAGCAAGTAGAGTTTTCATAGATATGTACTTTCATAAACATATGTAAGTTGTTTTTCACTTTCAGGATAACTGCCTGTGATTTTTATGTCAAGGCAAATTTTGCTTAATAAGACTAATATTAATTTTAGGAATATATCAGAATGAGATATAATTTTATATTTCGAAAATGGTGTTGATATGTTAAAATTATAGAGAAGAAAACATCTAACAGAGTGACTGCCGATAAGCTCCTCTCTCTTTTTTCCTTTTGGGATTGGAAGGGAGGATAAACGGTATGGATTTATCACTTATAATTGCTGTTATAGCATCGGTTTTGTCTGGTGCAGCGATAGTGATTGACTTGATCCGTCTTTGTATTTACATCCTCTTTGAAAGTTCAAAGAAGGAAAAATAAAACAAAACACTCTGTTTTCTAAATTTGACCGTTTAGACAGAGTGCTTGTTTTTAAAGTGATTTAAGGCAGACACCTGAAAGATGTCTTTCTTCACTATTATTATAAGTAAATCTAAGAAATAAATCAAGCAATCTGTGAAATACAAAGCAGCTTTTATATATAAAATTTTAAAAAAATTACCATTTTCATACTCATCAAACTATTTATCCTTAAAATTCTTTGAAGATCAATAGGCTGTTTATAATAATTGTGCGTTTAGTCTTTTGATATGATAAAATATAAATATATAGCACATTCATTTATTTGATTTTCTTGCTTATTGTTTTCAATTTTCATCACCTATGATTTTTCTGTTTTGACAATGATTAAATTACAAATCGGTTGAAGGAGGGGTGAAAATGCAAAAAAAGACTCGTTTAATATTATGTTTAAGTTTAATGCTGACCATGCTGAGTGGCTGTTCAATCATTGATATACTAGTCCAATCAGTCAGTACAAAAACGAGTATCTTGTTGGATGTCGCAAAGGTTTATCGTGATTATGCCATTGCTTATCCAGTAGGCAGAGTGATGCGCAGTATAGAACCCTCTGAGCCAATTATCATCCCGCATAAGCAAGAAACTGCTTATCCTATGGAATTTGGCTTTGTTCCTGATGTATTGGTCTATCCAGAGAATCTGGATGAACCTTTATCAGGGTATGTATACTGTGTAGAAAATAACTATCTTGATGTATCCGCAATCAAGAATTTTGATGATACAGCTTTACAAGTAGGTGATCAATTAACAGTTGCTTTTGATGAAGGGGATATGAATTTAGAGAATAATACGATTATTGCGAAAAGTATCAATGTTAAATCCGTGAATGATATGGATTTCAATGAGTTGGAAAGTGATGACCTTATATTAGGTGATCCATACAAATATAATGTGGATTGTAATGATATGTCTGTTTATAGTTTAATATCCATATTAATGGAATATGGAACTGTACATTGCACAGAAGGGAATAATGAACTTTGGTTATTCAAAGGATATGAAACAAGTATAACTGTATTTTTTGAGAATAGAACTCATGCGGGCATATCCATATATCAATATCCATCAAATGCTGAGATGATGATTGATGCTTATAATATGAATAAGGATGGTGAATATAATGGTAAAGCGTATCCTCTACAAGAATACTATTTTAAGATAGGGAAAATCATATTAGAGGTGAGAGATTCAAATGAAGCAAGTGATTATGATGCGGGAAAATTATTAGAGATTCTAAAAACACATATAGGAGATCCATATGCACGAACCTTTCCAAAAGATAATTTTATTGAGAATGAATAATGTAACCGCTTAACTATGTAAACTTTATTTATTCGTTCATATCCATGCTTGACAAAGCCTTTGGTCAATGCTATTTTATTAATAGTTATACGACTGACGGAAGTGGAATTAACCACATGAAGTATGACAGTGCAGCGCCGACCGTCTGGGCAATTCAGTCCGGATGAGTCGGCTTTTTTGTATCAATTTTTAAGTGGTTTTACTTTACAGATCGGCTGACTTTCGATAGACTAAATGTACGTTACGGAGGGATGATCATTGACTCAGGGAAGAATTCATTCAATTGAAACATTTGGAACCGTCGATGGTCCGGGAATCCGTTTCGTATTGTTTATGCAGGGCTGTCCAATGCGCTGTCTTTATTGTCACAATCCAGATACATGGAATCTTGAGAACGGTGTTTTGAAAACACCTGATGAGATTCTTCATGAAATATTAAAGTATCGCCCTTATTACAAGGATACTGGCGGCTTGACAATCAGCGGCGGCGAGGCGTGTCTGCAGTTAGATTTTGTACTTGAATTATTTGCTTTATGTAAAAAAGAGGGGATTCACACTTGTTTAGATACGTCGGGAATCACTTTTAATCAAAAGGATGATCGCTATCTCAAGCTTTGTGAGTTGTGTGATTTAGTTCTTCTTGATATGAAGCAAATGAACAGTGCCAAGCACAAGAAATTATGTGGTTTTGAGAATGATCGGGTATTCGCTTTCGCATCTTTCTTAGCTCAGCACCACGTACCCGTTTGGATTCGTCATGTTCTGGTGCCGGGACTGACGGATGATGCTGAGCATTTAATGGCCATGCGGAAATGGATCGATACCTTATCAAATGTAGAGAAGGTTGAGGTTCTCCCTTATCACACGATGGGGATTGTGAAGTATCAAAGTCTTGGTCTTGATTATCCGCTGGCTGGGGTAAACGCGCCAAGTGCTGAAAAGGTTATAATGGCCAGAGAAATATTATGTGGAGATCAGCATGAAAAAATTTAAACTTATACAGCTGAATGGCGATGTTTGTGCCGGCTGTGCGCAGAATCTGCCGGTGGTTCGCCAGGTGCTTGCAAATCGCGATGACTGTGATTTTGTAGAAATTGGTGAACTGGAGGAAATCGCAAAGATTGTCCGACGTTATGGTTTGACACATCTGCCGGCACTTGTTTTGCTTGGCAATAATGAATTTATTGGCGAGGTTCACGGCTATCAGCCTGAAGAAATCCTCGCTGTGTGGCTGGATGCCAAAATCGAACAATTTAATCGACAAGGAGAAAGAGCATGATGAGAGAAGAATGGACAGGGTTTAAAGAAGGTAAGTGGATCAAGGAAATTAATGTCCGTGATTTCATACAGAAGAATTATACGCCTTACACAGGTGATGAAACTTTTCTTGCCGGGCCTAGTGATGCGACAACGGCTTTATGGCAGCAGGTACTGTCACTGAATGAGCAGGAAAGAGCGGCAGGCGGTGTATTAGATGCTGATACCAGTGTAGTATCAACGTTAACTTCCCATGCGGCGGGATATTTAAACAAAGAATTAGAAAAGATTGTTGGTTTTCAAACCGATAAGCCATTTAAACGTGCGCTGCAGCCTTTTGGCGGTATTCGTATGAGTGAAAGTGCTTTAGAGGCTTATGGTTATGAGCTTGATCCGGAAATTAAGAAAATCTTTACGCAATATCGCAAAACCCATAATCAGGGAGTATTTGATGCTTATACGCCTGAAATGAGGGCTGCCCGTACTTGTGGTATCATTACCGGTCTGCCTGATGCTTATGGCCGCGGCCGCATTGTTGGCGATTATCGCCGCATTGCCCTGTATGGTGTTGACGCGTTAATTGAAGATAAAAAAGAAGTGATGCGGATTCGCTTGAATGGCAGTATGTATGAAGATAAGATTCGTGATCGTGAAGAGGTTGCGGAACAGATCCGTGCATTAGGTGAATTAAAGAAAATGGCGGCAATTTATGGCTGTGATATTGCCAAGCCTGCCAAGAGCGCGCAGGAAGCGATTCAGGCGGTTTATTTTGGTTATCTGGCTGCGGTTAAGGATCAAAATGGTGCAGCCATGTCATTAGGACGTACTTCCACTTTCTTAGATATTTATATTCAGCGTGATCTAGAAAATGGTACCTTAACAGAAGCTGAGGCACAGGAATTGATGGATCATTTCATCATGAAGCTGCGTCTGGTTAAATTCATGAGAACACCGGAATACAATGATTTATTTTCAGGAGATCCAACTTGGGTTACTGAATCGGTCGGCGGTGTTGGCATTGACGGACGTCCTTTAGTAACAAAAAATTCCTTCCGTGTACTGCATACACTGGAAAACTTAGGACCAGCGCCAGAACCAAATCTGACCGTTTTATGGTCCAAGCAGCTGCCTGATGGCTTTAAGAAATACTGTGCGAAGCTTTCCATTGAAACTTCTTCTTTACAGTATGAGAATGATGATCTGATGCGTGTGGAAATGGGTGATGATTATTGCATCGCCTGCTGTGTAAGCTGCATGCGTGTGGGTAAGGATATGCAGTTCTTCGGTGCTCGTGCTAATCTTGCGAAAGCATTGCTTTATGCGATTAACGGCGGTATTGATGAAAAGAAAAAAATTCAGGTATCACCGCGTTTTGAACCAATCACCTCGGAATATCTTGACTTTGATGAGGTAATGGCTAAATATGATCAAACCTTAGATTGGCTGGCTGGTCTATATATCAATACATTAAATGTAATTCATTATATGCATGATAAATATTGTTATGAAGCGATTGAAATGGCTCTGCATGACTATGATGTGCGCCGGTTGTTTGCGACGGGTGTAGCTGGTTTATCAGTGGTTGCCGATTCATTATCCGCTATTAAATATGCTCATGTTAAAACCGTGCGTGATGAAAATGGCATTGTCGTAGATTATGAGATTGAAGGCGATTTCCCTAAATATGGCAACAATGATGATCGGGTTGACCAATTAGCGGCTGATTTAGTTAAGAATTTCATGGATAAGCTCAGACAGCATCATACATACCGCGGCGGAATTCATTCCATGAGTATCTTAACTATTACAAGTAATGTTGTTTATGGTAAGAAGACAGGCAATACACCGGATGGCCGTAAAGCCGGTGAACCTTTTGCACCAGGTGCTAATCCGATGCATGGCCGTGATACAAGCGGCGCATTGGCGTCTTTAGCATCAGTGGCAAAATTAAATTATGATGACGCTCGTGACGGTATATCAAATACCTTCTCAATCGTGCCGGAATCATTAGGAAAGGACTAAGGAGGAACTTATGAGTCAGCGTGTAGATAATCTAGTAAATTTGATCGACGGTTATGTGGAAAGCGGCGGTCATCATCTGAATGTAAATGTATTTAACCGAGAAACATTGTTAGATGCTCAAAAGCATCCTGAATTATATCCGCAGTTAACCATTCGAGTATCCGGTTATGCTGTTAATTTTAATAAATTGACAAAGGAACAGCAGGACGAGGTAATATCTCGTACAATGCACGAAAAAATGTAAGCGAGGTCTGGTGAAAACCAGACTTTTCATTTACTTCTCATGCATCAAAAGGTAAAATAGAATGAAAGACAGGAGGCTTAATTTATGGAATATATAAAAGCTGGAAGATTAATTGATGGCTGCGGGAATGTCAGTGAGAACATGATCCTGTGCATTGATGAGGGAAAGATTAAGGGAATATTAAAAGCAGAACAAATGGCTAAGGAAGTAGAATTTATTGATTATTCTGATTTTACGATACTGCCGGGACTGATTAACGCGCATATTCATGCTTTTTCACCTTGTGATATGAGGGCAGAAGAAGAGCAGGCACGCACGCCTTTGCAGAAGGCTTATGATGGGGAACGTTTCATGCATGATTTGCTTTACAGCGGTGTTACCGCTGCCCGTTCTCTGGGTTCTGAGGGAACCAGTGAGCAGCAGCTTCGCGATTGTATCAATAATGGTACGGTAATTGGACCGGATCTTGTCGTATGCGGCCGTGTGATCACAATGAGCGGCGGTCACGGATGGAGTGACGGCATGCAGTCTGATGGTGTTGATGAATGCCGTAAGAATACGCGCATTCTGCTTCGTGAGGGAGCGGATGTGATCAAAATAATGGCTACCGGCGGGGTTATGACGAAAGGCGTAGAACCGGGCAGCGCGCAGCTTACGATGGAAGAAATGAAGGTCTGCGTGGAAGAGGCTCATAAGGCAGGCAAGAAAACAGCGACCCATGCCCAGGGGAATCAGGGTATCCGCAACGCGCTGAATGCCGGTATTGATTCCATTGAACATGGCATCTACCTTGATGATGAAGTAATCGCCCAAATGCTGCGTCAGGGGACTTATCTGGTACCTACACTTGCAGCGCCAAAATGTATCGTCGATCATGGCGAAGGAATACTGCCTGATTATGTGATGCGTAAATCAAAGCTGGTAATTGATGCTCATGTGGAAAGCTTTAAACGGGCTTATGCTGCTGGAGTGAAAATTGCGGTTGGCACAGATGCCGGTACACCTTATAACTTCCATGATAAAACAGCCTATGAATTAGAATTAATGGTTAAGTATGGTGTTGCGCCGATGGAGGCTATTACTTTTGCGACACATAACAGCGCTGAATGTCTAGGCATCGAAGCTGACCACGGTACAATTGAAGTCGGTAAGTTTGCTGACTTAATTGTTCTTGAAAAAAATCCTTTAGACGATATCACTGCTTTACAAAATGTCAACAAAGTCTATAAACATGGTGTTTTAGTACTCAACCGATAGTTGAAAACAGCAATTCAACGAACGGGTTATTGTTAGAATCAAGTTTCTTCTCTATGATGAAGGTGTCAAGGGAAGGTGATAACATGAGACAATCAAAACAGAAATTCTATTATCCGCAGGAGCAAAAAGCATTTGCTAAAAAAGCCTTAAGCGCAAAAGCTTGGTTTTGGATACACAGTCTTATGAACCCTAACCGATAACCTAAAGGAGAACCATATGAACATTGGAAAAACGATCGCTGATTATCGTAAAGCAGCAAATATGACGCAGTCAGAAGTCGCAGACCAGCTGGGCGTTACTTATCAGGCAGTATCTAAATGGGAACGTGATGAAAGTCTTCCGGATATAACGATGCTGCCAAAGATTGCTGATCTCTTTAATATCAGTATTGATACTTTATTAAGAGGAAGTTTTGAAATGAAGGAAGAAAAAGAAGTTGCGACAGCCCGTCAGATCATTGAAGAAGTCACTGAGGCGGAACAGGATGAAACGGCTGAAACGATTGAGCCTATAAAAAAACAGGATCAGGATGAAACGCCTAAAGCCGCTGACAAACCTGTTGATGATGAAAAAACAGAATCAGATGAAAACGATAATGATGCCTTTATCAACATCAACTTAGGCGGCCTGCTGGAACAGCTTGCACCGCTGATGAAGCCTAACCAGTTGGATCGGGTAGTCGGCAAGCTTGGCCGGATGAATAAAAAATTAAGCAGCATCTATCCGTTCCTAAAGCGTGAACGAATGAGTGAACTGATTGCCAAGACCCCCTTGGATGAGCTGGAAATTGATGAACTGCTGCCGTTCTTAAACAGTGCGCAGCGTGATCTGCTGATTGAAAAAATCGTGCAATATGAAAATGTACCTAACTTTTTAGATCTTGATGATCTTTATCCTTTCCTTAACTCAGCCCAGAAAACAGTTTTGCTTTCATGGCTGCTGGCATATGATCGTTTTGATCTGCTTGATGACTTTATGCCATTTTCCAACTCAGAACATCGTGAAAAGATCATTGATGAAATGCTTGAAACTGGCAATTTAGAGTATGTCAGTGAAACCTATCCTTTCATTAATAATGAGTTAAAAAATCGGCTGCTTACTTATTTTATAGAAAATCGAATGACTGAAGAGCTTTCTGAACTGATGGATTTTATGTAATCTATCAGTTTTCTTTTCGGTGACAGTTTATATAGTTTGTGTAAATTTGACTGTCTTTTTGAAAGAAAGTGATATAATAATGATGATTATTTTAAATTTGGAAAGGAAAATCTATGAAAAAATTCAACTGGCGTAAATTTATTAACCGTTTTGTCTTTTTTTCTTTACTTATATCGGCAATCTTTTTGATTATTCGATTATTTCTGGCACCGGCGGGCAACGATGTTCCTTATGGACGCGTTAAAAGTGATTATGTTTTAATGCTTGTGCAATGTATTCTAGGCTTATTTGCCATGACTTTACCGGGCTTGCTTTCACATCGTTTTCAAATCGAGATTCCTTCCGGCATGCTGGTACTTTATGCGATCTTCCTATACGGGGCGATCTTTCTTGGCGAGGTGCGTTCATTTTATTACACGGTACCGCATTGGGATACGATTCTGCATACCTTTTCCGGCGGTATGCTGGGGGCATTAGGCTTCTCCTTTGTGACATTGCTGAATAAAACCGATAAGATACCATTAAATCTATCACCGCTTTTCATTGCGATTTTTGCGTTCTGCTTTGCAGTAACACTAGGTGTATTCTGGGAAATTTATGAATTTACCTTTGATGGTGTTCTGGGCTTAAATATGCAGAAGTTTGCTCTTGAATCCGGTGAGCAGCTGATGGGCAGGGCCGCGCTTCAGGATACGATGAAGGATTTGATCGTTGACTGCTTAGGTGCCTTCATCATGGCATTAGTAGGTTATATTTCATTGAAATATAAGACTGGTTTTATTGAAAAGCTGACGCTGCGCAAGAAAAAGAATCATCATGATAAGCGCTTATCCGCTTAGTTATTATGTCACAGACAACTAAAAAGGCATTAGCGGCCTCTTTGAAACAGCTGCTGAAGGAGAAACCGCTTGATAAAATAACGGTGACAGACTTGGTTGAGGATTGTGAGGTAAACCGTCAAACGTTCTATTATCATTTTCAGGATATCTATGATCTGATTGAATGGATCTATGTCAGTGAAGCGGCACGTATTCTTGGCGATAAAAAAACGGCGGCAACTTGGCAGCAGGGCTTTCAGAATATTTTTGACTATCTGATAGAAAACAGCTCTTTTGTATTAAATACCTTTCATTCATTAAACCGTGAGCACCTTGAACGATTCCTTTATGAACAAACCTATCATCTGCTTTATGATGTTGTTGATGAGGAGGCGGTAGCCTATTCAGTATCAGAAGCGGATAAAGCATTTATTGCTGATTTTTATAAATATGGTTTTGTCGGCATTGTGCTTGACTGGATCAGCAAGGGAATGAGGGAAGAACCGCAGACAATTATTCAGCGTCTTTATGTAATGATTCACGGCAATATCACAAAAGCGCTTCATGATTTTGAAAAGGAACACTGATTTATACAAGTCAGTGTTTTTGTATGAAATTTTGTCAAGGTTAAGGCAGTGTTGAAAGATTGGACAGGCAGGATGTAATGTCTATGGCAGTTCTTTTAAATATTGAGTATTCTATGGGTGTAAAACAAATGGAGGTACTTAATATGTATTATAGCAGTGGTAATTATGAAGCGTTTGCACGTCCAAAGAAACCGGCTGACGTTGACCGCAAATCAGCTTATGTGATTGGTTCAGGTCTTGCCGCTCTGACAGCAGCATTCTATCTTGTTCGTGATGGACAGATGAAAGGTGAACGAATTCATATTTTAGAAAAATTAGATTTGGCCGGCGGCAGCTGTGATGGCCGTAAAGATATTACAAAAGGCTATTATATGCGCGGCGGCCGTGAAATGGATAATCACTTTGAGGTTATGTGGGATGTATACCGTGATGTTCCATCTATTGAAACGCCGGGAGTAACTGTACTTGATGAATATTATTGGTTAAATAAAGAAGATCCGAATTACTCTTTATGCCGTGCATCAACTAATTGCGGCGAGGATGCGCATACAGATAAGAAGTTTACGTTAGATAAAGAGTCTGCATTAGCAATGTCCAAGTTATTTATCACTCCTGAAAAGGATTTAGAAGATAAAAAAATATCAGATGTGCTGCCGGAATCATTCTGGTCAACAAATTTCTGGCTCTATTGGCAGACGATGTTTGCTTTCCAGCGCTGGTCAAGTGCTTTGGAAATGAAGCGTTATCTTTGCCGTTATGTTCATCATATTGATGGCTTGCCTGATTTTAGTGCTTTGCGTTTCACTAAGTACAATCAATATGAAAGTATGATTCTGCCGCTGGTGAAATATCTGGAAGCTCATGGTGTTACATTAGAATTTGGCATGAATGTAAAAAATGTTGTTATTGAAAATAAAAATGGTGAACGTGTAGCTAAGCAAATTGTTTATATTAAAGATGATGTTGAACAGACCATTGATTTAACAGCTGATGATTTAGTATTTATTACAAATGGCTGCTGCACGGATACCTCTTGCTACGGCGATCAGAATACCGTCCCAGATTTATCATGTGTAAAGAATGGTACCGGTGAAAGCTGGGATCTGTGGAAGAATATTGCCGCGCAGGCAGAGCATGGTGAATATGGCAACCCGGATCATTATTGTGATGATTTTGAAGCTACAAACTGGATGAGTGCTACGGTTGCGACTGCGAATGAGGATATCATTCAGCATATCATGAAAATCTGTAAACGTGATCCTCGTAAAGGAAAGGTTACGACCGGCGGTATTGTTACGGTTAAGGATAGTACAGAAAATTGGTACATGTCTTGGACCATTAATCGTCAGCCGCAGTTTAAGGCTCAGGATAAAGATACTGTATTGATTTGGGTTTATGGTTTAACGACCAATAAAGAGGGTAATTTTGTTAAAAAGGCAATGCGTGATTGCACCGGTGAGGAAATTTGTCAGGAATGGCTCTATCATATCGGTGTGCCTGTTGATCAAATTGAAGATTTAGCGAAGAATGCCTGCAACACAACCACTTGCTTCATGCCGTTCATTAATTCATTCTTCCAGCCAAGAAAAGAAAGTGACCGTCCAAAGGTTGTACCTGAAGGTGCTGTAAACTTTGCCTTCATCGGTCAGTTTGCGGAAACACCGAGAGACACTATTTTCACTACGGAATATTCAATGCGTACAGGTATGGAATCAGTTTATACATTATTAAATGTTGACCGCGGTGTGCCGGAAGTATGGGGCAGTAAATATGATGTACGTGAATTGCTGAGAGCTTGCTACTATGCAATTGATAAGCAGCCGATTACTAATATTAAGCTGTCATTTAAGGAAAGAGAAATGATTAAGATAGCGATGCGGTTTGTGAAGGGAACTGATGTAGAAATTTTATTGAAGGAATCAGGATTGATTCCGGATACAGAGGAATAGTTTGTTTAAGGGTACTGCTAAAAGCGGTACCTTTTCATGTGTCATGGCAAATGATATAATACGGATATAAAGGCTTATAAAAGAAAAAGCAGGCAGATTATGAAGAAATTATTTTGACCAGTCTTATTTGATGAATTTAATAGACTAATTATCTTTTTAGTGGTTACTGTCTGCTTTGTATTTTTGCCGGCTAAAATTCGGATAAAAGGATTATCTCTGTACAATATTCTAATGGTTGTAATTACGTCATCACTGACAGTAAATGGCATATAAAGCAATACGATGGTTAGGGCTTGATATATAAGGGGTGATAGAGCATGCAAAAGGTTGAAATTAGATATTTAAAGGCTGCTGATAAGCAGTTTTGGTTTTGTCTTGATAAACACTTGCCAGAGAAAGAATTTGAAAATAAATTGCATACAAAAAGAGCTTATGTTTTATTGCTTTCTGATAAACCGATAGGGCTTTTAAGATATAATTTATTTTGGGATAATACCCCATTCTGTACAATGCTAATCATTGATGAAGAGTATCGAGGAAAAGGGTATGGCAAACAGTTAATGACTTATTGGGAAAAAGATATGAAAGAACAAGGATATGGTATGCTGTTGACATCTACTCAGGTAGATGAAGATGCTCAGCATTTTTATCGAAAGCTGGGCTATAAAGACTGCGGCGGCTTCATAATTGACATTCCTAAATATGCTCAGCCAATGGAACTGCTGCTTATCAAGGAAATTAAGCAGGAATCAGTCAAAGTATAAAAAAGGAGGTTCTTCTATGAATGAAGATTTCGCCTATATGGTCTTAGAAATCGTGCGTGAAATACCTAAAGGCAAGGTTGCCAGCTACTCCCAGATTGCTGCCTTATCCGGCTATCCAAAACGGGCGCGGATGGTTGGCAAGATTCTCTCACAGGCTGAATATTTTGGCCGTTATCCCTGTCATCGGGTACTGCACAGCGATGGCCGCTTAGTCACGGGCTGGGAGGAACAGCGCGAATTATTGGCAAGTGAAGGTGTTTTCTGCACAGCCTCAGGGAAAATTGACATGGCCAGTTATCAATGGGAAAATTAAAAAAATGAATAATTTAATCTTCTTTTTATCTTTTTTAGATAATTTTTAAGACAAAATCGGTACTTTGATACTTAAAATAAAATTTCTACATAATAAAAAATGTACTTATCCAATTATGGTATAAGTACATTTTACATTATTCAGCATTATAAAGATGGGTAATCAATTCGACACATTGATCAATGCCCAGTTCACCGCTGTCTAAAGAAATGTGATAATTATGCACATCTCCCCAGTTCATGTCTGTATAGAACTGATAATAAGCGGCACGGCGTTTATCCTTGTCTTTTAAGCGCTTCATTGGTGAATCATCTCTTTCACCATATTGTTCGACAATCCGTTGTGCGCGTTTTTCCATACTGGCATGAATAAATACCTTTAAACAATCGTGTTCTTTTAATATATAATCAGCACAGCGGCCAACGATCACACACGGGCCTTTCTCTGCCAGTTCAAGTATGATTTTTCTTTGAATGAACCAAATATAATCCTGATTGGAGTAGCCGTCCACTGAACGATCCGCAAAAGCATTGGCTAACCAGCCGCCATGACTGGCATATTCACTTTTCTCGGCAATATATTCCTTTGTGAAGCCGCTTTTCGCAGATAATTCCTCAATCAATGATTGATCATAACACGCGATACCCAATTTTTCTGCCGTAAGCTTTCCGACAGTTCGGCCGCCGCTGCCAAATTCACGGCTGATAGTAATAATTTTTTTGTTCATGATAGGATCTCCTTTTTCTGTTCTGAATCTAAATACTTATAAGTGCTGAAGATAACGGCTGCGGATATTAAGAAGGTTAAAATATCAGATACCGGCATGGAATAAAGGACGCCGTCTAAACCAAAGAACAGCGGCAGGATTAAGGCAAAGCCAACACCAAATACTACTTCACGCAGCATCGAAAGCAGCGTAGATACGAGTGCCTTTCCTAACGCTTGAAGGTAGATGAAGGTTGCCTTATTGACACAGGCAAAAATCATCATACATAAATAGATGCGGAAGGAACGCACAGCAAATTCTGTATAATAAATACTTTCATTCGCAGCACCAAAAACAGTGATTAACTGATGTGGGAAGCATTCTGCGATGAGTAGTGCAACCGCACCGACAATGGCCTCCCATATTAAAAGATGAGTAAACAGACTGCGCGCTCGATCTTGACGTCCGGCACCGATATTGTAACCAATAATAGGGATGCAGCCAGCTGCCATACCGACGGCAATTGATATTACGATCTGAAAGAATTTCATGACAATACCAACGACGGCCATAGGTATCTGTGCATACTGAGCCTGTGAAAAAATAGGATCAAGCGCACCGTACTTGGTAATCATATTGTTGATTGCCGCCATCGCTGCTACCAATGAAATCTGCGAAAGGAAGCTGCAGATGCCTAAAGACAAAAAGCGCAGAGTCAGTTTTGGCTGAATCGTAAAACTATTTTTATTCAGTGTGACGGCTTTCATATGACAAAGGTACCAGATTGCAAGAACGGCAGTTAGAACTTGTCCGATTACGGTCGCTGCTGCTGCCCCCATCATACCCCATTTGAAGATAAAAATAAAGATGGGATCTAAAATAATATTGACTGCGGCGCCAGCCAGCGTAGAAATCATCGCAAATTTTGGACTCCCGTCAGAGCGGATAATGGGATTCATTGCCTGTCCAAACATATAGAAGGGAATACCAAGGGTAATAGTGAAAAAATATGATTTACTCAAGGCAAATGTTTCCGCATTTACCTGACCGCCAAACATCGTCAGGATTGCATCTTGAAAAAGTAAATAAATCGCCGTAAGCAGCAGGGAAGCAGTCAGGCATAACAGAATGGCATTGCCGATGCTTTGATGAGCCTTCGTTTTATCATTGGCTCCTAGTGATAAGCTCACAAAGGCACAGCAGCCATCGCCAATCATGACGGCAGCGGCGAGTGCGACCACGGTCAATGGAAATACAACGGTATTAGCGGCATTGCCATAAGAGCCCAGATAACTGGCATTGGCGATGAATATTTGATCTACGATATTGTATAATGCCGCTACCAGCAAGGATATAATGCAGGGCAGGGCATACTTGCGCATCAGTGTTTGAATGGCCTCTGTTTCTAAAAAATGATTCGATTTTTGTTCCATAAATTTCCTCCTTGTTAAACAAAAAAGCGAGCGGCAAAAGGAGCTGGATTTATGCCCTTGGCCACACGCTAAAAACTTAAATATACAATTTTGGTTTTGATTATATATTGAAAACCACATAAAAAGCAACCCGTAGTGCCAACTGGTTTTACGCCGAAAGCTACGCGTTGCATGGTTTAATTATAATCGGAATCAAAAATAATTTCAAAGTGAAATTTCAAAAAATAAAATTTTATTTATAAAGTTTGTCCCAGTATAAAAATTTATAATAAAATCATTTGACAAAAGAAAGCGTAGTTGATAGAATGAACAGGCAGTTAGTTAAAGCTAACTGTATTCTTTAAAAGATAAAGTTAGAAATATCTAACTTGTTAGGAGGGGTATCATTAAAAAGGTAAAAATAACCTTTCTGCTGGCAGCGGCATTATTTGTTTTATCAATGATGTCTTTATTTATCGGTGTTTCAGATGTAACGCTGAGCGGTGTTCTAAGCGGTAATCATGAACAGCTGCAGCTGCTTTTGATTTCACGGATACCAAGACTGCTGGCGATTCTTTGTACAGGCATCGGCATGAGTGTGGCGGGTCTGATCATGCAGAAATTATGTATGAATAAATTTGTATCCCCAACAACTGGGGCAACGCTTTCTTCGGCTCAGCTGGGAATCCTGATTGCATTGTTATTTATGCCTGGATCAACGCTTTGGAGCCGGGCAATCTTTGCGTTTATTACAGCTATCTTAGGAACGTGGCTTTTTGTCTATTTTATTCAAAAAATACAGTTCAAGGATGTTGTGATGGTTCCCTTAGTAGGCATTATGTTTGGTAATGTAATTGGCGGCATAACAAATTTTCTCGCTTATAAATATGAGGCGACGCAAGCCCTTTCTTCATGGCTGGTTGGTCATTTCTCCTTAGTGCTGCGCGGCCGATATGAGATTGTTTACCTGGTTGTGCCCTTAGTTTTCATCGCCTTTCTCTATGCCAATCATTTTAATATCGTCGGCATGGGAAAAGATTTTTCTAAAAACCTGGGTGTGAATTATAACCTAGTGTTATTTCTGGGGTTATCGATTGCGGCAATGATTAGTGCGAGTATTGTTGTTGTCGTTGGCAGCATCTCCTATATCGGTTTAATCGTACCTAATTTGGTAGCGATGTTTAAGGGGGATAAGATCCGCGGAACAATGGCTGACACCGCTTTATTCGGCGCCTTGTTTGTGCTGGTTTGCGACATGATCGGCAGAATAGTGATTTATCCCTATGAGCTGCCGATTGAATTGATTGTCGGCATTATCGGCAGCCTGCTGTTTATCGGCTTGTTATTTTATCGTTTAAATCATGGCACCCGCAGCATTCAGCTTTCCATTTTTGGCAGCGGCTGTGCGAGTCAGCCGGTAATTGAAGAGGAGGCAAAGCCGTGAAGGAGCGTTCAACCAATAAAAGAAAGATGTGCTGGCTGATTCTGCTGTCTATTGCAGCGGCGCTGATTTATCTGTTCCTGTTTATGAATATGAAGTATTTTGATTATTTCATGAGTCTGCGTGTTCCTAAACTTGTTGTCATGATCATTGTAGCATTCGCAATCGGCGGTGCCTCCATCGTCTTTCAGTCAATTATCAACAATACAATTGTAACCCCCTGTCTTTTGGGCATGAACTCACTTTATACGCTGATCCATACGGCGGTTGTCTTTTTTCTTGGTTCAGGCAGTATCTTTGTGGTTCAGGCAAATCTGTCTTTTGGTTTAGATCTGATCCTGATGGGCGTTATTGCGACGCTGATCTACAGTTATCTGTTTAAGAAAACCAAGCATAATGTGCTGTATGTACTTTTGAGCGGTACGATTATGACAACCTTTTTTTCAAGCATTCAGACGACACTGACCCGTATTATGGATCCCAATGAGTATGATACATTGTTATCCTCATTAGTTGCCAGCTTCAGCAATATTAATACTAGTATTATCGTTTTTTCAGTATTGCTGATGGCAGCCATTATCTTTGGTTTAAGAAAAGAACTGGCCCTGCTTGATGTGATTACGTTGGGTAAGGATCAGGCCATTAATTTAGGTGTTGACTATGACCGTACGATCCGCAGGCTGCTGCTTGGTGTAACACTGTTTATCGCCATTGCTACTGCGATGGTTGGCCCCATTTCATTTCTGGGTTTGATTATTGCCAATTTGTCCCGGGAGTTTTTCAAGACATACCGGCACACTACTTTAATCATCGGGTCATTTTTAATCGGTATCATCATTCTGGTTGGCGGCCAGATCGTTGTGGAACGTGTCTATAACTACGGCATACCAATTTCAGTCTTTATTACTGTGGGTGGCGGCATTTATTTCTTATACTTGCTGCTTAGACAAAGGAGGGTCAATGGATGAAGGCAAAGCAATTAACAAAAGCCTATGACGGCAAAAAAGCGGTGGATGAGGTAAGCTTCTCAATACCTAAGGGGAAGGTTACTTCACTTATCGGACCCAACGGCGCCGGCAAGTCTACCGTTATGGGGATGATCTCACGATTAATTGCGAGTGACAGCGGCTGTATCGACTTTGAAGAGAAGGATATTAAGCAATGGAAAAGCCGTGAATTAGCAAAAAAGCTGGCAATCCTGACGCAGTCCAATGCAATCCAGATGAAACTGACAGTGAAGGAGCTGGTCAGCTTTGGCCGCTTTCCATACAGCGGTTCACATATCAATGAAACGGATAAAAAAATTATTGACCGGGCGATCAGTTATATGGAATTATGCGAGCTTGAAAATCGATTTATTGACGAGCTGTCAGGCGGTCAGCGCCAGCGGGCATATATTGCTATGGTTATTGCGCAAGATACTGATTATATCCTGCTTGATGAGCCGACGAATAATCTGGATATTTATCATGCGACCAATATGATGAAAATTGTCCGCCGGTTATGTGATGAATTAGGTAAAACGGTCGTCATGGTGCTGCATGAAATTAATTACGCGGCTTTTTACTCTGATTATATCTGCGCGTTTAAGGATGGCAGAATAGCAAAATTCGGCACTGTCAGAGAAGTGATGACCAAAGAGGTGCTGAGTGATATTTATCGGGTAGATTTTGAGATTCAGGAGATTGAGGGCAAACCTCTTTCGATTTATTATTAATAAAGGAGAAGCAAGATGCTAAAGAAAATGTTAAGTATTTTATGCTGTTCAGCTTTGCTGCTGAGCGGCTGCGCGCAAGCAAGCAAGCAGGAAGATGGAAAAAATGAGCGTGCCACGTTAAGCGTGACAACGCTGAATGGCAATCAGGAAAGTGTTGAACTTGAGGTTCCCTATGACCCGCAGCGAATCGCGATCCTCGATATGGCAGTTTTAGATATGCTTGATAATTGGGGATTGGGAAACCGGGTAGTCGGTATGCCAAAATCCAGCAAAATCGATTATTTACTTGCTTATAATGATAACGCCGATATTGCCGATTTAGGGACTCTAAAAGAAGTTGATATGGAAGCGTTAATGGCTAGTGAGCCGGATATTATTTTCATCGGCGGCCGTTTGAGCGCGCAATACGATGCCCTATCTAAGATTGCCCCGGTAGTTTATACGGCGGTTGATAACAGTAAGGGTCTGATACAAAGTATTAAGGATAATGCGCAGATGATTGCTTCTATTTTTGGTAAAGAAGCCTTGGCTTTAGAACAGACGGAAGCATTTGACGCGCGAATTGATGTTTTAAAGAAAGCAGCTGCGGGAAAATCAGCGATTATCGGTATGGTTACCAGCTCCAACTTTAATACTTTAGGAAATGGCAGCCGCTGTTCATTGATTGGCAATGAAATCGGTTTTACCAATCTTGCTGATGATGTAGATACAACCCATGGCAATGAGTCATCTTTTGAGTTACTGGTAGATAAAAATCCTGATTATATTTTTGTTTTAGACCGTGATTCAGCAATTAATGCTGAGGGTGCTAAGCTGGCACAGGAGGTCATGAATAATGAACTTGTCCAACAGACAGCAGCTTATCAAAACGATCATATTGTCTATTTGACACCCACCGTTTGGTATCTGGCAGAAGGCGGCATAAGCGCTCTTGATACGATGCTGAAAGACTTAGAAGCTGGTTTATTAGCACAATAATCATATGCACACAGGGTAAACTGTGTGCTTTTTGAATGTGATTATTCAAGTTAACTAAAAATTAACAAAAATTTAACAAAGCCTTTCTTGACGTCTGCGCAAACTCTCCCTATAATCATTATGAATAGCTAAATGAGAGGGACAATATGGATATCAAGGGGTTTTTGACTTTATTTGGAGGTTTGGCATTGTTTTTGTATGGTATGAAGATGATGTCTGATGGATTGGAGGCAGCCGCGGGTGATCGTCTTCAGCTGATTCTTGAGAAGCTGACATCAAACCGCATTGTCGGTGTTTTGGTAGGCGCTGGCATCACGGCTGTAATTCAAAGCTCTTCCGCGACAACGGTAATGGTTGTCGGCTTTGTGAATGCCGGTATGATGACATTGAAACAGGCGGTTTGGATTATCATGGGTGCCAATATTGGTACAACGGTAACCGGTCTGCTGATTGCGCTGGACATTGGCGCGATAGCACCGCTGTTTGCTTTTATCGGTGTCGTTTTAATAACCTTTATTAAAAAAGAAAAGGTACAGGATATCGGTGAGATCATCGCCGGTCTTGGTATCTTATTTATTGGTATGGATATGATGGGAGCAGCCATGCTGCCGCTTCGAGAATCACCATCTTTTATCGCGTTGATGACTACCGTAGAAAATCCATTGCTGGGAATTTTGATCGGCCTTGTATTTACCGCTGTAATTCAAAGCTCATCAGCATCGATTGGCATCCTGCAGGCATTGGCAGCCAGCGGTTTAATTCCTTTGCATAGCGCGGCCTTTATTCTGTTCGGTCAGAATATCGGTACTTGTATTACTGCCTTTCTCGCATCCTTAAGCGCGAATCGCAATGCGAAACGCACAACGATCGTTCACTTATTGTTTAATGTGATTGGTACGGTGATCTTTGTGCTGCTTTGTCTGGCAACGCCGCTGATATCAATTATTGGCCGCTTGACGCCGGATAATCCAATGGCCCAGATCGCCAATCTGCATATTTTATTTAATGTCACAACGACGCTGATCCTGCTGCCATTTGGTGTGAAACTGGCAGAGTTGGCTATGGTGATCCTGCCGGTACACAATGACGAAAAAGAGGATCTGCTGAAGCCGCTTTATCTGGATGATCAGCATCTTGGCTCGGTAGCGATTGCCACAGCTCAGCTGAAGAAAGAAATAGTACATATGTTTGAAATCGTGCGCCGCAATGTGGATTATATTTTTGAGGCACTGGATCCGAAGGTTCGTTTCCAAAAGGAAAAAATTGAACGCAACGAAGCTAAAATCAACGCGCTGAATATTGAAATTACTGATTTTGTAGCAAAGGCATGTACATTAGAGATGTCAGCGGCTGATTCAATTAAAATCAACAGTTATTTTAAAATCAGCAATGATCTTGAACGCATTGATGATCATGTGATGAATTTAAAAGAATACATGGAATTTTATCTGAATAAAGAGGTTGATTTTGATGAGGAAATACAGGCTCAGCTGAAGGAATTGTATTTACTGCTTAAGGAATGTTTAATGAAGCTTGGTGAAGAGTCTTTCTTTGACTATGAAGATAAGTATGAACTGATTGAACGTGATGAACAAAAGATGGATGATCTGACGTTCTATTACCGGGAGAAGCAGGTCAATGATTTACGCAGCAAGCAGTGCAGTGCTAAAACGGTTGTTACTTATTCAGAGATGCTGACGGATATTGAAAGAATGTCTGATCATTTATTAAATATTGCCCAGGAATGCAACGGTTCACGGATATCATTAAAAATAGATGATTAAAAAAATGCGGTTTCTACGCATTTTTATTTTTGCCGTTCTTTTAGATAAGAACTAATTGTATTCAGTTTTTGAGAAGAGATTTTCATTTGTGGAAATGCATTCTTTAAACGGCTGTGAAAGCCTTCCTGATTAGCTAGTTTTTCATAACGGGCATTTAGGTGCTGTTTTACCTCATTGATTCGCTCATCCTTTAATTCCATGAAGCCATTAAACTGCTCCCTTAATTCAAGCTGACTGAAAGCCGGTGCATATTCATTCAATTTTATTTTAAGCTCTTGGACCGCATTTTCAAATTTGCGGATATCCTGATCATAAGCCTTCAGTTCATCTAATGAAGAAAGTAAATCGATAAGGAATGCCATAAACAGTGCGGCAGCCATCAAGCATTGCGCAGAGTAGGGAATGAGCATTAATATTCCTTGAATCTGAGGATTGAGCACATAGAGAACAAAAATTGACATGATACCAAACATCATGCTGAAAAGCAGACAGATGCGGCCATTCAGATTGAGAAAGAATTGTGAGTAATCCCACCAGCGGGTGTGAAACAATACTTCCATGATCCATGAGGTAAAATATTCAAGGGCACTGGTCAGCACGACACCTAAGATAAAAACTAGGATGGGATATGATTGAACGGGCTGCAGCAATAGAATCACAAACATCGCGCCAAAGCCATAGATTGGGCAGATTGGCCCATTTAGAAAACCGGAATTCACTGCCTTGCGCTGCATCGCGGTGACTAAAAGTGATTCACACAGCCAGCCTAAAAAGCTGTAAATCATCAGCAGGATATAATTAGTTACAAAACTTGCCATAAAGACCTCCCAATATAAGTGTACCTATTCTATCGTACAGGCAAGGATGTGTCATTAGACAATCTTTGCTATTTGTAGTATGGATAAATGGCTTATGAATATCCGCTGATGAAGTTTTGTTGTATAATAAATATAAATCGGAGGTATTCTATGCGTGAAACAGTGGAAGCTTTAAGGAATGGATTTAAAAAAGGCAAAATGCAGTCAGTAGAAGCGAGACAGAAAAATTTATTAAAATTAAAACATGCTTTGTTAAGCTATGAGCATGAATTATATAATGCTTTATATGAGGATTTAGGTAAATCTGAATTTGAAAGCTTTGAAACTGAGTTTGGTATTTTAATGATGGAAATTAATGAGGCGGTGAAGCATTGCAAAGCGTGGAGCCGCTGTAAACGGGTAGGTACGCCGTTAATGCTTATGCCATCAAGCAGCATGATTCAGCCGGAGCCTTTGGGTGTTGTTTTAGTAATGTCACCATGGAATTATCCGCTTCAGCTCTCTATTGCGCCGTTAGTTGCATCGATGAGTGCCGGCAACTGTACGCTGATTAAGCCAAGCAGTTACTCGCCTTCAGTATCGGCAGTGCTGAAAAAAATGATTAATGAAAACTTTGATTTTGAGATTGTCAGAGTCATCGAAGGCGGCCGCGAGGTGAATGAGGCAGTCCTGAAGGAACGCTTTGACCATATCTTTTTTACTGGCAGTGTTCATGTGGGAAAAGTTGTTATGCGCGCGGCAGCGGAAACATTAACGCCGCTGACCCTTGAATTGGGCGGGAAGAGTCCGTGTATCGTAGCGGCTGATGCCGATTTGAAAATGGCTGCCAAGCGCATCATCTGGGGTAAGGCAATGAACTGCGGACAGACATGTGTGGCGCCGGATACCTTGTTTGTTCATGAATCAGTGAAGGATCAATTGATTGAAGCAATGAAACAAAGCATTCACGAATTCTATCCGCAGGGCTGTCTAGCTTCACCTATCTATGGCAAAATTGTTAATCAGAAGCATTTTGACCGTTTGTGCGGTTATTTAAAAGAAGGACGTATTCTAACCGGCGGTCATATAGACCGTGAGGCACATAAGATTGAACTGACCTTAATCGATGGCTTAAGTGAAAATGATGAGCTTTTAAAAGAGGAAATCTTTGGCCCGATACTGCCTGTTCTGACGTATCAGGATATTGAGGAAGTATTCGATTATGTAAGAGCGCATGAAAAACCGCTGGCAGCATATCTGTTTACTAATGACCGTGATCTTCAAAAGCATTTCCGCAAAGATCTGAGCTTTGGCGGCGGCTGTATCAATACGACCTTATTGCACCTTTCCAACTCGAAGCTGGGCTTTGGCGGGGTAGGCAGCAGCGGCATGGGACAATATCATGGTTATCGCGGCTTCTGTGAGCTCTCTCATTTTAAGAGTATCCTGAAAAAAAGCCGGTTAGAAGCACCGGTACAATATCCGCCTTACGGCAATAAGCTTAAACTGATGAAATTCTTTATGAAATAGAAAAGCGTCCTGCGACGCTTAAGCCTTTTATATAAAAGGAGAGAGAATTGAATTACTTAATAGTAATGGGGCAGCTTCTATCTCTGCCTTGCACTTATCATATCAAAAAGTTGTCGGTAACTCACAGTATAAAATTGGAAAATTATGTGAATTAGAAAAGAGGCATTTATGAATATAAACTACTTGGCATACGATCCCTTTCTGGACAGTATTGAATATCTGCATATGCTTCAGGAACAGCAGGATTATCAAAAAGTCGCTCAATCAATTAAAAATAAATATGGGGTACATGATGAAGCGGTTGATATGGTTTTTAATCAGCTGCATAAGCTCAGTGCCCAGATTCAATTGGAGCTGAATGTTGATGAGCATCTGCTGCAGACTTATTTTGATAGTGATATGCCGCTGGCTTCAATGATGGTGCTCAATGCTGATCAGATTGAGGCGGAGAATGCAGATGCATACCGAGCGCAAATGGATGCCAATCTGAAATTATTCTCACAGGAAAAAGCCGATCGGCTTGAGCTTTTGGAAATGGCGGCACAGAGTAACGCAGTGCGCTGGCAATGGCTGAAAGTCTATCATGATCCGCTGCCTTATTATCATGAATTAAAAGGATTGCTGAATGAAACAGCAGCCCTTATTATTAAACACATGGCAGATATAGAACCCCTGCTTGAACTGTATCAAGCTCACATTAACCCGCAGCGTTTCTATCAGATTGGCATCAAATATGAAGAAAATTCAACACTAAATATCAGACCCTCGGTTTTTTCATGCAATCGAATCACCATATTCAATGACAGTGAGCGTAATGTCTATGATGTCCGTGATGGGATTGCGATGATTTGGATCAAGCTGAATCAGCAGTGTTTTAATAAGGAAGAAGTTTTATTGGCCGCGAAGGCTATGGCTGATCCTTCTAAATTAGAAATATTAAGTGTATTAAAACAGGGACGCAGTTATGGACAGAAACTGGCTTGCAGATTAAATCTGACCACGGCTACGGTATCTTATCATATGAGCGCTTTGATTAATGCTAACTTAATCACGATGGAAAAAGAAGGAACCCGCATCTATTACAGCATCAATGAGGAATCCGTGCGGGCTTATCTGAATGGTATTGAAGAACTGCTTCTAAAATAGTGAAAGCTGTTCATTCATGATCAAAAACTGCTGATAATCGGTATTGATATCTTTCATCCGCGGACGCAGCCATGAATATAACTGCTTTTTATACTCCTTATCAAGAGAACCTTTGGCGTAGAGCTGCATAAAGGTTCTTTTTAAATGCGGATATTGGCGTTCGATAAATGCCATAAACGCTTTTCTTGTTTCGCCTCTAAGATACATCGTACCGCAGGTAAAATAGTCAGCCTCATGAGCTAGCTGTAAGAGCGCTTCAAGATTTTCACGGCTGTCTGTCAGCATTGGAATGATCGGTATTGTGTGCAGTCCGGTTTTAACTTTTGAATCCCTGAAGGCACGCAGGGCCATGATTCGTCCCTGGATAGGTGACGCGTTAGGTTCCATGATTTTGCGCAGCTCTTCATCAACGGTGTTGATAGAAAAAGCAACAATGACCGGTACTTTTTCAGCAAGCTCATCAAGCAGTGCCTTGTCTCGTAAAATCAAGGCTGATTTAGTGGAAATGACACAGGGTGTAGCAGTTTCAATTAAAAGCTTCAATATTTCCGGCATCAGCTTCATTTCTGCCTCGATTGGCTGATAAGCATCACAGACGGTACCGATACCAATGATTTTATGCTTCCAGCTAGGGGCGGTTAGCTGAGAACGCAGCGCTTCAACAATATTGCTTTTCACATGCACATGATCAAAAAAATGTCCGTCATCCTCTAAATAGCGGTGTGTGTACATGGCATAACAATACTGGCAGTGATGCGCACAGCCTCGATATGGATTCAATTCATAATCATAGGGAAATCTACCCTTCGATTTAGTTAATGCATTGCGGCAGTGTATTTCATTCATAAGCAATCTCCTGATACCTTTAGTATAACAGAAAAAAGCATCGCAGGGGAACGATGCTTTTTCAAATACTATTTATAAAAGGGATAGAATATGATTGAACATTATGGATAGGGATTGTCCATGTTCATCAGCAAGCTATTATCCTTGCCTGAATATAGTATAGCCGAATTGTGTCAAAAGAAAACGTATGTATTTCGTGAAATTATGTGATGATGAATATAATGGGAAAAGCCTTGTGGGATAGGCTTTTCCTCCAATAAAGAAACATGAAAGGGATAGAAATATGAATGAAACAGCAGTACAGCGAGGAATTACTGACTGCCTATTACCAGTATGAACAATAAAATTTGTTTTATACTATAAATATACAAAAAACAACGGTTCATCACGCCGTTGTTCTTTGTTAAAATGAAAGGGATTAGAAAATGTTTTGAACATTCATATTTGGGGTTGACTGTTCAAGCAGGTATTTCCTGCTACTATTAGTATAAAAGATTTATTTCGTTGCAATATGCCAGAATTATGGTTTATTATGGGAATTAGATAAAGGAGAGTAATCATGGAATGGAAAATACCAAAAGCTGCTAAAGTATATGAAGCCTATTCAGCAATTGCTGATGAGCGGATCACAATGCATGAGAATTGGGCCGAAGCTGTCTCTAGTGATGGTTCAAAAAAGTATGAGATTGTATGGGATCAAAACACCTATGCCAGTTCAGACAATGCCTCTTACTGGCAGAAAACGCTGGGATATCCTCTGCTTGCGGTTTTGATGCTGCAGGGAAGACTCACTTATGATCCAGCGATTGCTGAACAATTCAAGGGTATCCCCTGGAAAAAGATTAATAAGGAATATAAGAATGATTATGATCTGGCAGCCGCTTCAGTTTTGCAAACGATGCAAGATCCGCAGCGTCTTCAAGAAAGCGCAGAACAGATTATCAAGCAGTGTGAGCAGTTAGATTTAAACTATAAAAGAAAGCTGAATAAAGCAAAGTGAGCGTCAGGGGAAACGCTCACTTTGTTGTTTTAGGATTATTTATAAGGGGATAGAATTTGAATTTCAATTAGGGATGATTGAAATTCATGCAAGATTTAAATTATATTGTACCTCTTGCATGATTAAAGTATAGGATAAAGATACCGCAGCACTATCATAAAAATATGTGAAGTTATGTGAGCTCTAAAAAATAAAATTCATTTACCTATGATTGTTACATAAATAGTGTTACAATCAATGATATAGTAAGTTCACAAAGGAAAGGTGAACACTATGACAGAAAATAAATTAGCAAAAAAATTATTAAACGCAGTTTGGGAGGAAGACCTAAACGCAGCTGAACTGGCCATTTATGAGGGAGCCGATCCAAGCTGGATCTTTAACGGCTATCCGCTGTTGATTCATGCTGTATTTACAAGAAATGAGGCAATGGTTACGCTGCTGATCGATCATGGCGCAAATCAATGTGCAGAGGCGCTGGGCTTTGCACTGGAACAGGGCATCGGCTGTGTTGTCGGCGCACTTGCATATCGCGGTATCATTCCTAAAACATATGAGACACCGGAAGCATTTGGACCGCTGCCGCATCGATATGCGCCATTAGATCTTTTTTGCTGAAGAAAGGAAGCATTTCTATGAATCGTACCGCTTTATGTATCCGTATGCTGACGTATCTTAACTCACGGGGACTGCTCTCTAAAGCTGAACTGGCAGAATTGCTGGAAACCAATGTCCGCAATATTTCGGAGTTTAAGCATGAGCTTGAAATTGCCGGCTATACGATAGAAAGTATACCAGGTAGATATGGCGGTTATCAGCTGATGCAGGAATCAGTGCTGCCCTTGCTGCCGCTTAGTGATGAAGAAAAGGACGCGATCAGTGAGAGTGTCAGCTATTTAAGCTCGCACAGCGATTTTCTGCCGCTTGATGATTATCTGCATGCGGTGGATAAAATCAGAGGCGCGGCACATTCCACTGTCAATACATCATCAATTCTCTTTAAAAGCAATACCGCAGCCTTATCTTCTCAGATGCGGGAAATGATTACGCTGAGTGAAACATGCCGTGATACGCTGCACACAATGGCGGTTGTATATAAATCAATGCGCAGTGATAATTATAAAAAAATACGGCTTCAGCCGTATGAGTTATTGAATATTAAGGGTTCGTATTATGTATTAGGTTATAATGCTGATATTCATGAATTCAGAGTCTATAAATTCTCAGAAGCCCGTATGCAGTCATGTACGATGTTAGAGGAACGATTTACCAGGGATCTTGATTTTGATATTAAGGAGCATATCGGTCAGACAGGATTGATGAAGGATGATCTGCATGAAATTGACTGTGTGATCAGCGGTGATCTGGCATTGCTGATATATGAAAGTGAAGTTGGCATTAATTCACAGAAGGAATGGCTTGATGAAAAGGTACTGCATTTAAAAACCATTATTGAAGGGAAGATGGAGGCTGTCCGTTTTCTGCTCTCATTAGGTGCCGCCTGTCAGGTGCTGGAACCAGTTGAATTAAAGAAAGAGATTAATGATCAGCTTGTCACGATGTGCGAACACTATCAGTTATAATTGAAAATAAATAAAGCTGTGATCTATTGAAAATTTTCTTTACTGATCACAGCTTTTTAGTAAACTTTTTAATTGATTCAGGCATGTTAATTATGAGATCATTAATAAGAGAACCAAGTGAGCAGCTCATAAACATAAATTAAAGTCGCCAGTTATCGTATCAATTTCCAATAACTGGCGACTTATGAATGAGTTGGTTCCATCAATATCTCCTTACATCTCCTTTACTAGTATTCTTTCTTTTACTTTTGGGTTGACTTAATCGAAAGGATTACTAATATTACTAACCTTGAACAACTTACTTTTTTTACTATTTACTGACTATTCTTTTGTAGTCTATCTGCTTAAGAGCAATTCCTTAAAGTATTTTTATTCTCAGTTAATCTTTTGCAACTATACCATTTGCAAATCTGGTTCCGTCTTTTACTTCTTATTCACGTTTGCTTACCTTTAAAAATAAAATTCGGATAATTCAATTATCATAAATCGTAATCATGTTTCAAAAGCTTTTTCATCTTTTATACTTCACCAATACAATTTATTTTCACGACTTGTTAATTTTTTTGATTTTATCCTAAAGATATCATACTTTCTGTATCTTTCAATAAAATCTTAAGTTCATACGATCTGTCGATCAATTATCAGCGTGAATTTATAATTGATTAATCAGACCGTGGATTGAGTTGTCCATTGGTCTCACCCTTCCTCTTTTGTCACCTTTATTATAACAATTACTAAATGAATGAATAGTCTTTTTTTAATTTTTTCTATGCTATAATTAATATGTTGAGAGCGCTTACAGAATGGCGCTTTTTTTGCTGATTTAAAGTTTGAATAGGACAATACTAATTGAAGCCTTGAAGCAGCTGGTTATATTTTCTGATTTTCAGATAAACTTCACTTTTATATATAACTTTGCTATAATAAACAAGTTAGAGGTGATGGGTATGTTTCATATTTCAGATATAAAAAAATACAATCGGTGTGACCGCTATTTTTATTTGAATCAGCTGGCGCCCAAACCGTATTTTCCTTTTGCTACATGTAATGAAAGTACCCTGGAATTAGCCAAGCAATTTTTAAACTGTACAGAGTATTATGAAGGGAAAAGCGGCGATGCGGGTGAATTGGTTCTGGCTCAGCTGGATCATTATGATACATTTGTAGCCGCGCGTTTTACTTATCAGGATTTACGGGTTACGATTCCTTTCCTGCGTAAACAGCAGGATGGCTATCAGGTGATTTTCACAAATAATCAATGTTTTCCTAAGGAAAGTGAAGCTGCCTATCTGGCAATTGCATGCTGGGTATTAAAACAAAACGGCATTCAGGTAAATGATGTGAAAATGATTCATTTGGCGGCAGATTATGTGCGTGAAGAAACGCTGGATGTCTTTAAGGTGCTGATGCTTGATGATTATTTGTATCATGACAAGAAACAGACGCATAAAACGATATTTGAAATTATATCTGAACAAAAGCTTGATGTAGATAATCTGCTTATCGGTATGCGCAGCGCGCTGGCAGAGTATCCTGAGGGTAAGCAGCGCAGTTCAGTCTGTACCCATCGCGGTAAGTGTGATTATTTCGACCGTTGTTTTAATCAGGAAGAAAAACCCGATTCTGTCTATAATTTAGTTCAGTCAGGGATGAAATATGATTTAGTCGATGCCGGCAAAACCGAGCTGGGAATGCTTGACGGTGATGATATAGAGGGCACTCGTCATCAATATGCGCAGATTATGGCTGCCCGCAGTGAATCCGGTCTTTATTTTGATGTGTTTGCGATGCGCGATTGGGTAAAACGGCGGATTCAGTATCCGATTACCTATCTCGATTTTGAATGGGAAACGTATGTCTATCCGCCCTATCAGGGAATGAAGCCGTATGATGTGCTGGTTTTCCAATATTCAATGCATGTTGAAAATACACCGGGAGCACCTTTGCTGCATGAACAATTTATCGGCACTGGTGATTGCCGTGTTGCCTTTATTGAAGATCTCTTGGCAAAGATACCCGCTGAAGGTTCGGTTATGGTTTATAATGCCGTAGGTGCCGAAATGCTGCGCTTGAAGCAGTTAGCTGTCCAGTTTCCTCAATACAGTGAACGCTTAAAAGCTATCTGGGAACGCATGGTTGATTTGTCACTGCCATTTTCAACCGGCAATATCTATGATGTGCGAATGGCGGGTGCATACAGCTTAAAGAAGCTTGTGGAAATCTTTACTGACTATGATTATCATGATCTTTCAATCAGTCACGGTATGGAGGCGGTTGCTAACTGGCGAAGTCTGCAGGCCGATGAGATCAATGATGAGATTCGTGAACAGCTTTATGAATACTGTGGTATGGATACATATTCAATGGTACTGGTTTATCACATGATTCTTGATGTATTAAAAAAATATGAATGAGCGCAGGCTCATTTTCTTTTCCTTACAAAAATGAAAGATAACTGTTAGCTAAATCCATGGCGTCAGTCATGACAAAATCTTAAAATAGAATTGTCAAGGAGGCATCGTTATGAAACCTGTTTATCTGAAGATAGCGGTGGGGAATGTAAAGAAAAGCTATCGGGATTTTATGATTTATTTTATGACATTGACATTTTCAGTCTGTCTGTTTTATGTGTTTAACTCTTTTGATGCCCAGCAGAAGATTATGATGCTGAGTACCGATCAAGAGTATTATATAAATCTGGTTGCGACCTTTATGCTGATCCTGTCATTTTTTGTAGTATTTGTTTTTGGCTTTTTGATCCTTTATGCAAATAATTTTTTAATTAAGCGGCGTAAAAAGGAATTTGGTTTGTATATGCTGATGGGGATGCCGAAAAAGAAAATCTCCCGAATCTTAATCTATGAAACCTTGTTTATCGGTTTAATTTCATTAATTTCTGGCTTGCTGCTCGGTTTGGCTGTCTCACAGCTGACAGCGATTCTGGTTGCTGCTTTGTTTAAGGTTGAGGTTAATTTTCATTTTGTTTATTCGTCCTTGGCAATGCTGATGACAGTTCTTTGCTTTGCGTTGATTTTTGTGGTGATCATGCTGTTTAATACCCGTATCTTAAATCATTATAAGCTGATTCAGCTGCTGAACGCAGAAAAGGCGAATGAGAAACAGCGCTTGATGTCACTGCCGGTTTCTATTGTGCTTTTTATAGTCAGCCTGCTGTTTTTAGGTGCTGCCTATTTTCTGGCATCTTATTCGACGGTTACGTTTGTTGAATTCTTTGGTCAGATATTAATCTTGGGAATCATCGGAACGATGCTGTTCTTTTTCTCACTTTCGGGTTTCCTGCTGTTTTTTATTAAACGCAGCCGCAAGTTCTATTTTCATAATTTAAATATGTTTGTACTGAAACAGATTAATGCAAAAATCAATACTAATTTTATATCAATGGGCATTATATGCCTCATGCTGCTTTTAAGCATTGGTGCCTTGGCTACCGGATTAAACCTGAATGAAGCGTTCAGTAATGATTTGACGCTGCGGACACCTTATGATACTTCAATTGTTATGTATGAGCATGATCTGAAGCAGGAAGATATGTATCGGCTGAGCAGCGGCTTAGATATTGAATCATCAGACTGGGTTGAGCTGATCCGTTCCGATGTTGATGAGTCTGTGATTTTTCCAATGCTGCCGGAAAAGTCTAAGAATGTATTTGCCAATGCGACAGCTTCGATTGTTTTAATCAGCGTCAGTGATTACAATAAGCTGATGCACAATCTTGGTCAGCGTGAAATTCATTTGGCGGCTGATGAGGCGCTGATTACATGTGATATGGAATTAATTCAGACCTCGCTGCAGGGTGGGAAGTATGCCGGTGAAACGGTAACTGTCTTCGGCAGAGATTTACATTTAATCAATGATCAAATAGATGTTTTATATCCTTATACGATGAGTCAGGGCGGCAATTATGGCATATTCTTCATCGTCAATGATGAATTGACCGCTAATGAAGTAGCGATGACTTCAATATGGAACATTAATTTCAGCGGTAATGCTGATGAACAGAGTGATGAATTAAGTCAGCGGCTGAGTGCGCTGCGTCAGGAAAACAGTGAGATTTTAGGCAGTTATCAGCTTTATACACGAACCGTTATTATGATGAGTGATACCAGCTTCGGCATGATATTCACATTTATCGGCTTATATCTGGGTATTGTATTTGCGATGGCAAGTACCGTCATTTTAGCTCTTCAGCAATTATCGGATGCAAGTGACAACCGTCAGCGTTATCAGGTTTTAAGCAAGCTGGGCGCCGATCGTTCACAAATTAATCACGCGGTGTATCTGCAGATCGGCTTGTATTTTATTTTACCGCTGGGACTGGCGGTGCTGCATTCTTATATCGGCATTAATGCGGTCTGCAATGCGTTTTCCTTTTTAGGTATCGGCAATGTTACTAAATCAGCATTGATTACAGCGGCTTTGTTTATGCTTGTCTATGGCTTGTATTATTGGATTACGGTTCAGGGTGTCAAGTCAATTTTAAGAAAAGCAAATTAGAGAAAAGGTCATACCGGTTGGTATGGCCTTGTTGTTAGTTGGCTAATTCATTATACATCTGCATGATTTTATCCCATGTCTGCAAGCCGACAATGCCATCGACACTGAGTCCCAGCATGATTTGGAAGGCTCTTACTGAATTTGTGGTGAGCGGTCCATAGATGCCGTCGGCAACAATGGTAGGAATATTTTTATAATACATTGCAATGAAATTTAAACGCTCCTGTATCAGTCTGACATCTGTACCGCGGGAACCGCTTTGCAGCAGCGTGCCCGGGAAGGTAGGGAAGGTTGGTGAAGGCCGTGAACCCTGCTGGATTGCCTTGCTGACTTCAAACAGCTTATTCCATGTGTTGACACCGACAATGCCGTCAACATCGAGATTAAACAGTTCCTGGAAGCGGCGTACCGCTCTTTCTGTTTCAGCGCCAAAGACACCATCTTCAACTAATACCGGAATGCCCGTATATTCCTGCCCGACAATGTTGAGCGCCTGCTGAATCTGCTGGACACTGGTGCCGCTGGCTCCGTTTTTAATGGCGATGCCCGGATATTGCGGAGCTAAATCGTCTGGAGTTACCGTTGTGTTGAATCTTGAATACGCGGCATAAATCGCATTCCATGTCGCCTGTCCAACGATCCCGTCAACAATCAGTCCATAGGCGCGCTGGAAGGACATAACAGCGCGTTCAGTTTGCAGTCCAAAGCGTGAATCAATCGTCGATATTGTAGAAACCTGCGGCTGGAAGGTCGCTATTACACTCAAATAATATTGAAGCTGCTGAACATCGACACCCTTGCTGCCCTCTCGAAGCACCGTGCCTGGCCATTCACCGCTCTTAGTGTTTTCAATTCGGCCGATTGAAGTCAGTTCAGCGAGCTTGCGCACTGCTAAATAAATATAATTAATCTTATACCAGGTTGTTTTGCCGATAATGCCGTCTGCCGTCAGATTGAACTGCCGCTGGAAGACCTTTACCGCCGCTTCTGTATCGGCACCGAAAATACCGTCAACCGGATAAATCGGTTTAATATTTGGATAATTAACCGCGATCGCATTTAACTGTTCCTGAATCAAAGTGACATTGTCACCGGTACTGCCGACTCTTAGGACACCATCATAGGAGCCCTTGACATCCTCAACCCGCTCTGTGGTTACTAAACGCACATCAGTTGTGTAATAACGCTGAAGAATCTGAATCGCGCTTAACCCTTGATTGGCTAAGGTAAGCGTACCCCATTGCTTCATGCCTGGACATTGAGCAATCTTGCCGTCGCAGTATTCTGAATAAAAAGGCTCCGCAAAATTACGTTTGCGCAGATATTGATTAAATACCTCATCTACCAGTACACTCATGCTTTCATAGATATTGCGGTTTTTTACGAAAGCCTGATCAAAGGCTGTCGAGTTGGTAATATCATAATTGTAGCCCTTGCTTGGATACCATTCGGTATATACACGATTCAAAGCCAAAGAAACCTGAGCATGGATATTGGCCAGCAGCGCTTCCCGCGGCCAAGTTGGATATACCTCTGAGGAGCAGACATTTTTAATATAATAGATAAAATCAACGGTCACATTTTCAGCACTGGCGGTCGGTCGTCCTAGATGCACTCTGATCTTACGGGGAATGACAACTCCCTTTAAAACAAATACATCACGATGCGGCGGATTGATTTCACCTTCCTCAACCATGCGGTAATCATTAACACAGCGGCGGTTTGCCGGTGATTGATTGATATTGTCACCACCGTAATTTGTCAGCAAATGATGATCAGGAATTAAATCCACCTCGTCGCTGGCAGGCGCTGTGCCGTCGGTTGGAACCATTGAAACCGGCAGTACGCTGAGTTCATCGGCAAAAATCTGAACGCCCTGAATAATCTGGGTTTGATAACCAGCCAGCATAATTTCTACACTGTAAATTTCATAGGGACGGGTGCGGTTGTTTTCATTAAGCGACAGCGAGCGCGCCGGCGCTTCCAGCTGCAGAACTTCTGTTTTACCCTCATCATCAGTAATCAAATAATCTTCAAAAACTATTTCATTGTTTAGGTCTTTATAAACACGCACAATAGCATTGCCGACAGCAATTGCCTGATCCGCCATTGTCGTGATCACCTGTAAAGTACCTTTTGCCATACTTCACCTCCTGTATTAAGCTATGTATCATTCAACATTTGATAAAGGTAAATGCCTAAACGATGAAAATTGTATACAAAAGGTACGCAAATGGAGTAGAATGGATGCGAGGTGAAACTATGCCTAATATCATAACGCATTATTTATTTGCGGAAAGTGTGAAACAGGAAATAAATGATTCCGCAACGCTTTCTGCAATCAAAGAATACCCAAATGAATATATTATCGGCAGCAATGGGCCGGATTTCTTTTTCTTTTACCATTTTTTCAGCCAGAAGCATGAAGATGTGCGCTTTCGCAGTTACGGCAATGTACTGCATAGCTCGCATGTCAATGATTTTTATCAAATGGCAATTGATGCGATGAAAGCGGAAAGCGATCCTGATGTAAAGGAAGCGATGCGCTCATACATAGCCGGTCATCTGTGTCATTGGGCCCTTGACAGTACCACGCATCCGTATATTTTTTATCGAACCGGTAATTATACGGGAAACAGTGCCAGCATGCATCATCGGTTTGAATCAATGATGGATACGATGATGCTGAAAAAATTACTTGATACGGATATCAGAAAATTTCATTTTCCATCACTTACCCGGCCGGGATTAATCAGTGACCGGGTTATTGCTAATGTGTACCGGCCAATTATTAAAGCGGTTTTTAATGATGACATTACACAGCAGGATATTAAGGACGCATTAGCTGACTGGGAGAAGCTGCAGCGCTGGCTGTATGATCCAAAGGGCTGGAAAACAAGGGTTGTCAAGCAGTATGAAAAGCTGAAACATCAGCCATGGCTTTACAGCGGCAATATTGTTCCCGCCAAGCTTGACAGCCGTTACGATGTATTGAATGAACAGCATCGTTTATGGAAATATCCGGCTGAGCCAAGCCGTGAGAGTACGGAATCCTTCATGGATTTGTTTGAAAAGGCAAAGAAGCTGGCTGGTAAAGTGATACAGGCAATGGACAATGTGAATGAGTGCCTATTGATTCTTGATGATAGGACATATGATAGCGGTGTTAAACCAGGAATCGCAATGACTGCGTTCGATTTGATTTATGAGGAGGAAGCATGAAATTTTTTGACCTGCATGCCGATATCGGCGATGATGTAGTAAAGAAGCATTTGAATCATGAAACCCATGTATTAAAGCGATACCATTTAGATAAGCTGAGACAGGGTGGTTTTGAGGGAGTCTGCATGGCCAGCTTTTTTGATGGTCATGAAACATGGCAGGATATGCAGCTGGAAATCCTTGCCTTGGAAGCAGAGCTGAATGAATCAAATGATTTTGTGAGAGTTTTGAATGCAGAGGATCTGTGTTCAAATAAAATAAAAGCATTAATGTCGGTAGAAGGCATGTGCGGAATTCTTGATGATGAAGTTAATAAAATACAATGGCTCTATGATCATGGTATCCGCTTGGCAACGCTGACGTGGAATGAAGGCAATGCATTGGCAAACGGAGTTAAGGGACAAGCAGATAAAGGCTTGAGTGCAAAGGGTAAAAATGTTATCCACAAAATGAATCAGCTGCATATGATCGCAGATGTATCACATGCCAATGAAAAAACTTTTTGGGATATCATGAATCTGAGTGACGGCTTAGTTATTGCTTCGCATTCCAATTGCCGCACCCTCTGCAACCATCCGCGTAATCTTGATGATGAGCAATGTCTGGCCATTAAAGCTAAGGGCGGTCTGATCGGGATGAATTCAGCCCGTTATTTTGTGGATCAAAATGAAGCAAATCAAACGGTGGCTAAACTTGCAGAACATGCGGCTTATTTAAAGACATTGGTGGGTGTTGAAACTATCGCCTGCGGTTTTGACTTTATGGACTTCTTTGAAGATGGCATTGGTACAGCAGCCAAGGGAATTGAAACGGCTCTTGACGCCCCGCGTTTTGCGCTGGCTTTAGCGGATGCCGGCTTTAGTGAGCTTGAAATTGAAAAGATTTGTTATACGAATGTTATTGAAAAATTCAGCAGCTATCTGAAATGACAGCTGCTTTCTGTTTAGAATTTACATTTTTATAATTGATAGTCATAAATAAAGAAATTCATTTTTGCTTGTTGATTCTTAATATTAAAAAGATGCTCTCGCTCACAGCGGCGAACCAATCCCTGATGCTCATAAAATCCATAATTACAGCTTGTATCTGTAAACAAGTAAAATTCATTAAGTTTTTGTTCTTTTAAATATTCAAGGGCAGCGTTAAAGAGTTGTTTGCCGATACCTTTGCCGCGGCATGAGCAATCAACCGCAAATAGGGAAAGCTCAGCTGGATATGATTTATTCACATCGGCTAAAAGCTGCTTATCGATACCGTTTACGCTGCCAAATATTTTAGATACTTTTCGCCCCTCTTTTGAAAGATACAAGGATAGAATAGATTTTATTTGTTTTAATCTATATTTTACGGGACATTTATGAATTGCTCTATTTTTGACTAAGATGATACCAACCGGTTTGTTGTTTAATAAGGCAATACGGGAAAAAGTATGATTTGTTAAGCAGCTGCTTAAAAATACACCAGCTAATTTTGCGGCGGTTTTAGGACTGCAGAATTCATCATAATGCCATGTTTTGCGAACAATGGCTTGTAATTCTTTAAAATCTTCTTTTTGATAATCTCTTAATGTGATTTGCATTTTAATTCTCCTTGTCATATCTATTTACAATTTGTATAATAATCTTTACAGTAACTGTAAAGTCAATGAGGAAAGTTAAATTATGAAAAAAAGCAATATTCAATTAACCACCGCGCAATTTGCGAAACTGCATGAAGTAAATAAACGCACCTTGCATTATTATGATGATATCGGCCTTTTTTCTCCTAATACAAAAGGGGAGAATGGGTACAGATATTATGATTTATCACAGAGTGTTGATTTTGAGTATATTCGGATGCTGAAAGAATTGAATATGAGTATTGAGGAAATTGAAGCCTATTATAAAAATCCTAACGCTGATAGTTTTCTTAAAATCGCAGATTCAAAAATAAAGGAAATCGATGCAAAGATCCAAAAAATGAAAGCAATTAAAAGGATTTTGAATGCCAAGATAGAGAATTTAATCTTTTGTGAAAACTTGCGGGAACAAATGATAAAGGTTGAAGAACACCCTTCTGAGACTCTATTGATCACGGCTTATGATTTTTCAGAGGACGATGTTTCAGAAGTGTTTGGTTATCTGAAGGACACATGGAGCATTGAACAAATTCGTATGGGAATTGGCGGATTTATTTCCCTTGATAAAGTTATTGATGAAAATTTTGAAAAATATGACGGTCTTTATACACTGGCTCTAAGCAGTAATTCATCAGCTAAGAAGACAATTAAACCGAAAGGTAAATATTTGTGCGGTTACCAAAAAGGAGCATGGGATCAGCTGCCTGGTATGTATAAGAAAATGCTTGCTTATGCCAAACAAAATAAGCTGACGCTTACAGGTTATGCTTATGAGATCGGCTTGAATGAGTTTGCCATCTCTGATCCGATGGAATATGTTACAAAGATCATGATTATGATTGAAGATACTATTTATTGACTGCAGATATTAAAGCAACTAATTATAAAAAGGACGCTGGTTAGGCGTCCGTAAGTTTTTATATCTGTCTTAATAGCTTATTTGATGAAGGAAGCGCGGTAAGCTGTTTCATTCATCTGTTTGATTTCCTCATCGGTGAAATGATAATGCTTTTTGATAAATTCGTATTCCTTTTTCAGATTTGTGTTTGACATTGTCATGTTGTCAGTGTTGATTGTAACGAGGATGCCATAATCAAATAATTTTCTTAATGGATAGTCCTTCATGTCATCCACCACTTTTGTATGCAGATTGCTGATTGGGCATACTTCAAGGACGATTTTCTCATCGCGAACCCGTTTCATTAATTCAGGATCTTCATATACACGGATACCATGACCCAATCGTTTGGCACCGAAATCCAAAGCAGCTTTAATGCTTTCAGGGCCGTCGCCTTCACCGGCATGAATTGTATATGGAACACCTAAAGCACGTGCTTTGGCAAATAAATCAGCATATAGATGTGTTTTAAACACAATTTCAGCACCGGCAATATCAAAGGCAATTACACCTTTGCCAAGATATTCCTTCACTAGCAGCAGGGTTTCCATATTGTCTTCAAATGAATTGCCGCGCATCGCACAAAGAATCAAGCCTGCCTTCATACCAGTTTCCTGAATACCGCGGTTTAAACCACGGATCGCGGCTTCCACAATTTCCTTTTGATCGGCAGTTCCGGCACATGATTTAGGGGCGAAACGCAATTCAGCCTGATCCAATCCCTGGGCTGCCAGATCAATCAATAATTCATAAGTAACCCGTTCAACAGCGGCCGGTGTGCGGATTACCTGCAGCGGCAGTGTGAAGCGTTCAAGATATTCTTCCAGACTGCGGCAGTCTTCAGGAACTTGAATAAAAGGCAGCAGCCCTTCTACACTATCAGCCGGCAGCGAAATATTCATTTCTTTAGCTAATTCATAAATAGTCTGCGGTCTAAATGACCCATCGATATGTAAGTGTAAATCTATCATAGTATCTCCTTGCAATTGACAGTTTTCGTCAGTGATTTAATTCATTATACATGAAAACAATTAAAATAGGTAGTCATTCATCAAATTAATTAAACGGAATAAGCCCTTCAATAAAAAGCTTACAAAATAGACTCTTTGCGGTTATATTTGAGAGTGGGAAAGGCATGGATTTAAATTTTAAAAAAACCAGTTTCTTTGACTGGTTCAGCTTATTGATGATGGCTTCAATTGCCTTTATTTGGTAATCGGGAAACAGTGGTTTTTCCCCTTACGCTTCCATTATACACGATTTGAAAATAAAAGAACAGACTGTTAGTTAGAAAAAGATAACGTATAATATTAAGTATAGATAAGGAGGGATTTTAGATGAAAGTCCAAATCTACGGTAAGAATGTTACAATTACTCCTGGTATGCAGGAAAAGGTTGAGACAAAGCTGAAATTCTTAGAGAAATATTTTATTATTGATGATAGTGTCACAGCTAATGTGTTGGTGAAAATCCACAAAAAGGATATTAAAATTGAAATTACAATCCCAACAAAGATGGCTGTTTTAAGAGCTGAGGTCGCCCACCCTGATTATTATGCGGCGGTGGATCTGGCAATAGATAAATTAGAGGATCAGATCAGAAGACAAAAGACACGCCTTGAAAGAAAGCATAAGGATAAATTAGCGATGGCCTTTATCGGTGAAGCATTAGAAGATGAAGAAGAGGATGTATTAGTTAAGACGAAGACGATTGCTCCTTCTGTAATGGATCTTGAAGAAGCTATCATGCGTATGGAAATGCTGGGTCATTCATTCTTTATTTATCGTGATGAAGAAAGTGAAACCGTATCCGTAGTTTATAAACGCAATGACGGCGGTTATGGCTTAATTGAAACTGAATAAACTAATAGTGGGAACAGAGTGATCTGTTCCTTTTATTTTGGGCATCTGAAGGTTGCATTTAATGTAGGAATTGAGCGGGATCAAAGCGATAGGAATGATGATTGAATAGGCAGGCTCATACGCTTCCTATTATCATTTACTATGTGGTTGTAACCCTTGATAAATGCTGACTGCTAAACATATCAATGAATCACTTATCTAAAATGTGGGCAAATAAATGATTGCTTCAAAATTCATATGATATGATAAGAATAAAGTTAGATAGAGGTGAAGCTGATGTGTGAAAATAAGTGGGAAGCATTAAAGCAAAAGGCTGCTCAGCAAGGCTGTATGTATATTCATGATGGTATGAAGGTTGGGTTAGGCAGCGGTTCAACCATGGTTTATGCGTTAAAATATTTGGGTGAGCTGGTCAAAGCAGGATTGCGGATACAAGCCGTTTGTTCATCTGATAAAACAGAAGCGCTGGCCCGTGAATTGAAGCTGCCGATGATTGAAGATCCATCTAAGATTTCCCTTGATATTAATCTTGATGGTGTGGATCAAATCGATCCTCATGGTAATGTTATCAAGGGCGGCGGGGCAGCGTTAACCAGAGAAAAAATGCTTGCCCAATGGGCAGCAAAAACAATCTGGATCATGGATGAGCGGAAAATAGTTGACAAGCTTGATCAATATCTGCTGCCGGTGGAGGTTCTGCCGTTTAATCATGAGCATATGCGCACCGTTTTGATTACGATGGGTTATCAGGTGACGCTAAGAAAGCATCAAGGTCAGCCGCTGATTACGGATAACGGCGGTTTAATTTTTGATGTTCGCATACCGATCGGTAAAACAATGAGTCAAGCTCATCAGGAGCTGATTCAGCTGGCAGGCGTCGTTGAAACCGGTTATTTTGAAAAACGGCTGTCAACAGCTGTCATTGCCGGCAGCGAGGGTATCAAAATCATTGATTTTAAGGATCAATGAACCTTTTAATTATGATGATGAATGTCAGAAGCGGCAGTGAATCTTAGTCTTGCATTTATTGGTCGCTTCTAGCTATAATAAGTAAACAAAGACCGGGTGAGAGTATGAAGATTTTGATCGTAGAAGATGATGCGGCAATTAATCAAATGATTTGTGATTATTTAAGGAAGCGTTCCTACCTTTGTAAATCTGCCTATTCAGGCAGTGAGGCTGAACTGATTCTTAATAATGAAAGCTTTTCTTGTATCATTCTGGATTTAATGCTGCCTGGCATCAGCGGTGAAGAATTGATGCGGAAGATTCAGGATAAAAAGATCCCAACAATTGTTTTATCAGCCAAGGATTCTGTGGAAAGTAAAGTTAACTTACTTCAAAACGGTGCAGACGATTATATGTGCAAACCCTTCGATTTACAAGAATTAGAGGTGCGAATTCAGGTTCAGATCAGAAAGCATATAAATACTGGTATGGATAAGTGTATGGGCAGTCTTGTGTTAAAACCGGATTATCGCAGTGTACAAGTTGAAGGGCATACCCAAACACTGACTAAGCATGAATATAAAATATTAGATTTGCTGGTCAGCAATCCACAGCGTGCGTTTACTAAAAAAGAAATTTATGAATATGCATGGGAAGATGATTATTATGGTGATGATAAAACAATTAATGTACATATCAGTAATTTGCGCAGCAAGCTGTCAAAATTCAGTAAGCATGAATATATTCAAACTATTTGGGGAATCGGATTCAAATTAAAAATCTGATTCTTTTTCTTTATACTTTCTTAACCTTTGCTTAGCTTTTATTAAATATTTGAATGATAAACTATTCATATAAAGGAGATGAACATGATGGCTGAGAATATTCTTGAGGTGTATGAGCTTACCAAAATGTACAATCATTTTACGGCTTTGGATCATATAAGCATAACCATTGAAAAGGGTGCAGTTTATGGCTTAATTGGGCAGAATGGCGCCGGTAAATCAACGTTGATGAAGTTAATCAGTGATTTGGCGCATCCAAGCAGCGGCAGTTTTAAGCTTTTTGGACATGCTCCTAATGATGATCCGTATGTCTATCGAAGAGTGGGAGTTTTAATTGAGAATTCAGGTCTTTATCCTTCATTAAATGCATTTGATAATATGAAAATGAAAAGCTTGGCTATGGGCTGTTTTAATCGAGCTAAAATTCTGAATCTATTAGCTTTATGCGGTTTGAAGGATTGTGGTTCAAAACTGACTAAAAATTTCTCTATGGGCATGAAGCAGCGATTGGGAATAGCCATGGCGCTGCTGAATGATCCGGAGTTTCTGATTCTTGATGAGCCGACCAATGGTCTTGATCCGCAGGGAATTCTGGAAATAAGAAATTTATTAATTAAATTAAACCGTGAACAGGGGTTAACGCTTTTAATAAGCTCTCATATTTTGGAAGAGTTGAGTAAAATTGCGACGCATTATGCGATTATCAAAAATGGCAGACTGGTAGAATGCTTAACCAGTGATGAACTTTTTGAAAAATGCAAGGATTGCTTGGAAATACATGTCGATGATTCATCAAAAGCGGTTTTATGCTTGGAGCAGCAATGTGGTGTGATCAATTATAATGTCTTGGCAAAGAATGTAATTCATATCTATGATCATTATGATAAGCCGGAAATTATTGTGAAGGAATTGGTAATGCGGGATGTGCTTGTTTACAATATAACAATGAATAAATTAAGTCTTGAAGATTATTATTTAAAGAAATGTGGTGATGAAGATGTTGATTAATTATTTAAAAATGGATATGTATCGGATGGTTCGGCAGAAATCGTTTTATGTATGTACAGCTATGTTGCTGATTTTATTTAATACATCAAATCATGCCATGAATAATTTCCTGTATTATTTCCCTAAGGCACTGCTGCTTCCATTTTCTGTCTTGTTATTCATGGCTTTATTTATTAATGAAGAAATTACCAGCGGTTTTATTAAACATATCTATCCGCTCTATCAAAAAAAATGGCAGATGCTTGCGGAACGTTTCTTATTTACATGTGTTGTATATTTAAGTATGTGGCTGTTTGTTGTTATTATAGCTCTGGTTTTAGGAGTGCTGAATATCTTTACAATAAGTGCGTTTTCTGTCTTTGATTATCTTGCTTATATTGTTATGCAAATGTTGGTGATTGCTTCGGTAAGCAGCTTTGTTACAATGCTGTATATGCTTACGCGAAGCCATGTGATTACTGTGCTTTATGTAATCGGGTATTCATTTTCTATCTTTTATGCACTGCATATGTATCTATCTGACGCGTTTATTTCATATTATGAATATACGTTATATCATATAGGGATTACACTGCCGGAGACATTTGATATGCTGACATATGGCAAATCATTGTTGATTATTATAACCAGCGCATTCTTATATAACGGTATCACCCTGTTGATTCTTAAAAAACGGGATATAGCTTAAAAAGCTTGAGAGGTAAATATATGGTCTTAATGCTGGCGGTGAGTTTGCTTATTAATATGGTATTGATATTTCTTTATACTTCATTAAAGCGTGATTTAAAGGAGCTTAGAAGTCAAATACAATATGCGAATGAAAATAATAGCCGTTTTCCTTTCTTTACCGGCAGTGTGAATCATGATTTGAAAAAGATTATCTGTTTATTGAATATTAAAAAGGAAGAAAGTATAAAAATAATGAATCAGATATGCCGGATGGATCAAAACTTAAAGGATATGATTGCTGATATCGCGCATGATATTCGCACACCGTTAACAAGTGTCTGCGGGTATGTGCAATTGTTAGAAGAATGTGATGATCAAGCAGATAAGGCCCGCTATTTTGAAATCATTAAACAGCGGCTGGCTTATCTTAAAACCTTGCTTGAGGAGCTGTTCTTCTATACTAAGCTGGTAAATGGCAGCATAGACTTTACTTTGAGTAAAGTATGTCCGGCCGAGGTGCTGCGTAAGACGCTGATGCATTTTTATAATCAATTTGAAGCAAAGCAGCTTGCTTTAACCTTAGATATTGAAAATGAAAATTGTATGATTGAAAGTGATGAATTGTATCTGCAGCGGATTTTAGATAATTTATGCGGCAATGTGTTAATGCATGGTGCTCATTATCTAAAAGTAACTCAGCATGTCTATGATGATTTTATCTGTATTCAATTTAAAAATGATTATGCAGGGGACGCTTTGCAGGCTGATCAGCTTTTTCAAAGATATTATACGAGTTCTGTTCATCAGCAAGGCAGCGGTCTAGGTTTAGCAATCGTGAAGGAGCTCGCTGAGGGATTGGCGGGAAGTGCAGATGCACAGATAGAAGCAGGTGAGCTTTGTATCAGTTTGTACTTTCAAAAACGTTTAACTCAATATGAATAAAAACATTGTGTTTTCAGGGAGGTTTTATGATAAAACGTAAGATCTTTATATTATTGCTTCATTTTTCAGATATTGGTTCTTTAGCAATGCAGTATTGTACTGACTTTTATTATACTCATGCTTCAATTGGACTGGAAGAGGATATGAATACATTTTATAGCTTTGTATATAAGGGTTTTTTAGTAGAAAAGCTGACATATTATGCGATGAAGGAGGCAAAAAAGGCATGCTTATTATATGAGATTGAGGTTAAGCCTGAAGTTTATCAGCAGGTCAGAGAGCAGCTGCTGGCATTTAAAAAGCAGGCATCTGTTTTCAGCTATACGCGTATCGGTTTATTGCTTGCCTTGCTGCATCTGCCTTTTAAATGGCCGGGACACTATTTCTGTTCACAATTTGTTGCAGAGATTTTAAAAAAGAGCGGAGCCGTGCGGTTAAATAAGCGATGCTGTCTCTGCCTGCCTTATGATTTTACTTTATTAGCTGAAGCGAAATGCTGTTTTGAAGGCAGCATAACCGGTTTACTTCATCGCTTCAATCTGAATTATAGTTAAAAAAGTCTATATAGGACGGTGCCGATCCCCATCATTAGATTTGGGTCTGACTTTCGGATGTTACCTCTGTTCTATATAGACTTTTTAGTTTGTTATAAAAAATGTGAATACGCGCGGGATTGTAATACAATCAGGCTTTCAGTATAATGAAACTGAATTTATTTCTTTTGCTTTTGGTCAGCTGCCTCTGACTGTGCGTTATCCAATTTACGGATTCGGGATTGAAAAACACTGGCTGCGACAAGAAAAAACACGGTCAGCATGCCAAATAAATAAGTGAAAAAGGCATTGCCTGCCCAGCGGAAATAGATTGTAAGGGCAAAGGTTATGCACCAGCAGATTAAAGCGGTGCGGCGGTGGGATTGGTTTTCTTTTTTCATAAGTCACCTCTAAACACGGTTAGTATAACATATTTCTTTATCATTGTGCGAATGAATCAGGAAAGGATGATTCCTATGGAAACAAAACGATTAATACTGCGTAAATTCGCTCAGCGTGATTTGTTTGATTTTTTTGAGTATGCGAGTCAATCTGATGTGGGAATCAATGCGGGTTGGAAACCCCATGTCAAAATCTCTGAAAGCTTTGAAATATTGAAAAATTTTATAGCCTCTGATGAAATTTTAGGCATCGAAGAAAAAGCAAGTCATAAGCTGATTGGATCAGTGGGGCTGCATCTTGATGAACGTTTTCGTCGCGGGATTGCCAGCCGTGAATTAGGCTATGTTTTAAATCATGATTATTGGGGGCATGGCTATATGAGTGAAGCGGTCAGCGCGGTGCTGTATGTTGGGTTTGTTAATATGCATCTGGAAATCATCACTTGCGGACATTATCCAAAAAATGATCGAAGCCGCAAAGTCATCGAAAAAAATGGCTTTAAATATGAGGGCCTGATCCGTCATCATTCACGTTTATATACCGGGGAGATCATGGATCTCTGTCAATATTCAATCACCCGCGAAGAATACATACAGAAAAAATAACCATCAGTGAGACGGTTTTGCTTTATGATATGTATAGCCGACGCCAATTATTGCAAGGATTAATAGAAAAGGCAGTACAATTCTCATATCATCAGGTTTATTTAAATCATCAATATCTGCCGCGCATGGATTCTTTGTGATTTCAATCAGTAATTCAATCTGGGTATCAGTAAAGCCGATCTGATGCAGCTGGGTAAGCTGACTATCATCTAATTCACTGCTGCCGTTGATGATCCTGCGGGCTTCCTCAAGCATCCCAGCATCAAATTCAAAACGATTGTTTGGATTTTTATGGCTTGTATCAGTGTCTGTTGCAATCGGTGTTTCTGATGCATGAACAAGTGCTGACTGGGTAAAGGAAAGGGTAAAAATCATTGTAAGCAGCAGGCCCATTACTAGTATGAATTTATAGAAATATTTATTTTTGACCATGCCATCACCTCGATTTTTAATCATTATAAGTGGTAATTGTGAAAATTAGCTGAACAATTGCGGAAAATATGATGAAAAAGACATATCATTTCGATATGTCTTTAAGCGGTAATTCAAACCAGAAGGTCGTTCCTTTATTTAATTCAGAGCTGACACCAAATTGAGCATGATGCTGTTCAAGAATACGCTTGACAATACTCAAGCCGATGCCGCTGCCGACTTTGGCACGCGTGTGATCGCTGTTGGTTCGATAGTAGCGTTCCCAAATTTTATCAATTTCTTCTTCGCGGATGCCTTCACCGGTATCAATGATTGCTATCTTTATCGTCTGATCATGGATGCTTTGTACGATGCGCACCGTTTTATCTTCACCAGTATAATTGATTGCATTGGTACAGAGGTTATAAAGTACCTGTGAAATCTGCAGTTCATCAGCTTCGGTATAAACTTTATCATGATAATCAAAGTGTATATGATAACCCTCTTGACTGGTTAATGCCTGAAGCCGCTCGATGACAGCAAGGATGGAATCGGTGATACAATACGTTTTTAACGTACATTCACTGGCGCCGGAACGCAGTTTAGAAAGATCAAGGACATCATTGACCAAGCGGCTTAAATGATTAGTTTCATCAAGGATCACCTGGATATTCTCCGGCGTGTTTTCACCTGGCAGATCCCGCATCATTTCCGCATAGCCGCTGATCATTGTCAAAGGGGTACGCAGATCATGAGAAATATTGGCAATCAATTCATTGCGCAGCTTTTCAACCTGCTGGAGATCCTCGGCGGCCTGATTCAGCGTTACTGACAGCTTCTGTACTTCACGGTAGCCATTTACGATTTGATGCACATCATAATCACCGCTTGCCAGCTGCTGCGCCTGTTCCGTAATTGTTAATAGCGGTTTAGTAATCTGCTTGGAAAGCAGCCAGCCAAGCCATAATGCAAAGAGGGACAGGATGACAGTAACCATAACTAAAAGGATTCGAATCAGATCGACAGTTGAATCCAGCGGTGTCAGACGGGCATCAAGCATAACGATATAAGTACGATTTTCGGTATGCACAATACCGGTATAACTGATCTGTTTAATAATCCGCATTGTCTGCTTGAATTTAATTGAACCGGGATCAGAAGCATTGATATCAAATACGGGTTCTTCCTTGAAAAATGTATTTACATAGATTCCGTTATGAATCTGCGCATCATGAATCCGCAGCATAAAATCATCCAGCGAGATCTTGGCGTTGCAGTCACGATTATTGATGCCTGAGTAGATTGAATTGCCAAATTCATCGGTAACTGCCACACAGACATCATCCTCACGGGAGATTTTTTCTATCAGCTTGTCCGCGTGTTTTTTATCAACCTCTTCAACAATGCGGTTGCCGGCGCGGGTTAATGAATCCTGCTTAACAAAGGTATAGATGTTTTCAAAAAACACAACCTCTACCAGCCATAAGAGAATTAAGGTCGTTAAGACAAAAACCAACAGGTAGAAGGGCAGCTTAACTTTAATCGAGCTGTTTTTAAGGTCGAACTGTTTCAGCTTATCTAATAAGCTTTTTATTTTATTCTTCAGTTTCAAATCGATAACCTACCCCTCGGCATGTGACGATGCAGCTGCCATAAGCACCAAGATTCTTTCTCAGTGTTTTGATATGGGTATCCAATGTGCGGTCATCACCATAGAAATCATATCCCCAAACCGTAGACAGACATTGTTCACGGGAAAGAGCAATTCCTTTATTTTTTACTAAATAGAAAAGTAAATCATATTCTTTTGGAGACAGATGCAGCTTCTCACCATCGACACTGACCGTCCGCGCAGAAAAACTGATTTTTAATCCTTTATAAGTAAATTCATTCAGATCGCTGCCCTGTGTTCTTTTGATGATTGCGGCAATCCGCATCATCAGTTCACGAACCGAAAACGGTTTGACTACATAATCATCAACGCCAATTTCAAATCCATGAATACGGTCATATTCTTCACCCTTAGCGGAGAGCATGATCACCGGTGTCTGAGCTGTTTTGCGGATCTCCTTGACCGCGGAATAACCATCAAGCTCAGGCATCATGATATCCATCAGAATCAGATCAAAGCGCATACTCGCGCATTTCGCGATGGCCTCAAAGCCATTCGCCGCTTCCACAACTTCATAGCCTTCAAAAACAGCATATTTTTTAATCAGGGTACGAATTTTTTCTTCATCATCTACGATCAGCAGCTTAGCCATTTCATTCACCTCATTCTTTTCTTAATTATGCCATAAATTTGTGAAGACTGGCTGAAATTCTTAAAAAAAGTCCAAGTTTTTAGTTTCTTTAGAGTATAATAAGTAATGAATACAGAGTAAGGAGCTATCATGGGGAAATTTTTGAAAGGATTCATATCAATATGCTGCTGTCTGATCTTCACTCAGCCATTATCAATTTCGGCTGATGAGATTGCCAGTCAGTATTATGTTCTGATGGATGCGAAAACATCAAGAGTGATTGAGGGCAAGGGTGAAGATGATCTTATTTATCCTGCCAGTATGACAAAAATCATGACGCTGCTTGTAGCGGTTGAACAGCTGAAGGATTTAGATGAAAAAATAACGATCACAGATGAAATGCTGGCGGGTTTGGCGGAAGCAAATGCCAGTGTAGCCGGTTTTGTCAGCGGTGAAACAGTCAGTGTCCGTGATTTGTTTTATGGCCTGATGCTGCCGAGCGGGGCTGATGCGTGTGTGGCATTGGCTGTGCGGATTGCCGGCAGTGAAGCGGCCTACGTGGAGCTGATGAATGAGCGGGCAGCTGAATTAGGTTTGACGCAGACGCATTTTGTCAACACGACGGGTCTGCATGAGGACGCGCATGTATCAACGGTAAGAGAGATTGCTTTGCTGCTGAAAGCGGCGCTGCGAAATCCAGTCTTTAAAAATATATTTGAGACTAAGGAAATTATCACTGAAACAACATGGGCCCATCCTGAAGGCATCTATCTGATCAGTTCTACCTTCCGCTATGCAGATCCATCTATGGATTATCTAATCGGCGGCAAGACCGGTTTTACTTATGAAGCAGGGCTTTGTTTAGCCAGTGCCGCTGAAAAAGAGAATATGAGTCTGATTCTAGTGACGGCAAAGGCGCCGGTTGAACTGGGTTATCAGCCTATTCATATTCAGGATGCGAAGCTGATCTATGACAGAGCTTTTGATGAGTATCATCAAGTGGTTCTGTTAAGTAAAGATGAAGCATTGCCGGCACTGACAATCAAACAGAAATTCAAAGCGAATGAGATTGATTTAAAGGCACCTGAGACAATCACAGCCATTTTGCCGAAGAACATTGAGCGGGAAAGCTGCAGCTATACTTATCTGAATGAATCACTGACACCGCCGATAACTCAGGGGGAATTGATTCAGACACTGATGATAACATGTCAGGGAGAAGCGATTGCCAGTCTGCAATTTACGGCCGAGGAGAATATTGAAAAGGATTTGCTTTTCCAGTTGTTTACTAAGGAGAATACAGCCCTGCTGTTTGTCATTCTATGCGCGGTAACCGCATTTATATATCGGTTTTTACACCGCAGGGATAAAATAAATAATGAAGTATAAAAGACGCATCAAGTGTCTTTTTCTTTATTTATTGGTTTAATGTTTAACTGGAATTTTCAGTTTTTATCATAGATGCAGCGTGTGCCCTGATGAGCCTGCATGCCGCCCAGACATTTCTTGTTGCAGGCCATGCAGTAATGAATTTCATTTTCACGTCCGGCATTGACTTTATTCAGCCATTGATCATCAGCTAACAGCTGCCGGCTCATTGCGGCTAATTGAATGCGTCCTTCAGACAGCTGTTTTTCAATCATATCAGGATGTGTCAGACGGCCGACGCCGCATAAGGGTTTATCACTTAATTCACGCACCTCATCACAATACTTCAGAAAGCAGCCTTCCGTTTTGAAGTATGGGTGGGTTAAGGGCGGTATTGTATCAGATAAGTCAGAATGATTTGCTAAAGCAACATGAAAAGCATCAGCACCGGCGGCTTCAAGCAGCGGCACGAAAACAGCTAATTCACTTTCTAATACACCGGCATTGCCGTAATGGGGATTTTCCTGACGAATTGCCAGCTTATAATCGATAGGCATATCGGGTACAGCTTCACGCACCGCCATGATTGCTTCACAGGCAAAACGGGCGCGATTTTCAGGACTGCCGCCATATTCATCAATGCGATGATTATAAATGCTTGAAGACATACTGCCGCACATGCGGTCGCCATGGATCTGAATGATATCAAAGCCAGCCTTCTGCGCCAGTTTTGCCGCCTCGCCAAACTGTTTAATAATTGTTTTGATTCGATCAATCGGCATTGAGGTTATATAATCCGCAGTCAGATCATTCAGTAAAGCGCGCAATTGATTTGGCGAATAACGGCCAGCTTTAATATCCGGCATATATTTCATCATACCCTTAATGTCAGAATCAGACATATGCAGCTGAGCCGCGGCTAACGCGCCGAATTCATGGATATGCGTTATCAGTTTTTGATAGGTTATAAAGCCATTTTCTTCAAATAGGGAAGACCCGCGCGCCGGTTCAATAGCAACATCGCCAAGAATGATCAAGGCAGCTCCGCCCTTGGCTATACGTCCCAGCTTTTCCATTGCTTCATTGGCTGAAAGTCCCAATGTCGTAGGGGCAAATACAAGCCGGTTTTTAAGTATTACGCCTCGCAGTGTAAAAGGTGAATTTAAAAAATCGTACATTCTTTATCTCCAATCCGCTGATCCTTTGATCAGAACTTTATTTATTGAGAAGTATTTGACTTTTATGAAGCATAAGCTTGTCAATAAATACTTGACAAAGTCAATAATACACCTTTATATGACTAAGTCAAGTAATTTGGTATTGGATTGAAGAACAAGGGATTCTAAAGCTTAAAAAGGGATATCTACCGACAGTCGATTGTAATTTTTGTCTATGCACGGTACTATTTTAGCGAGGTGATACAATGGTACAGATCGACAATCAGAAAATCGGCGCTTTCATTGCGGCAAAGCGTAAAGAAGGGAATATGACACAGAAGGAGTTAGGAGATAAGCTGTTTGTATCCGATAAGACGGTAAGTAAATGGGAGCGCGGCTTAAGCATTCCTAATGTGGTTTTATTGATTCCGCTTGCCGAGGTCTTGCATGTCAGCGTTACTGAGCTTTTGCGGGGTGAACAGATCAATGAGGATCAGGTATTGAATGCTGATGAGGTAGAGCGTTTAGTTACTGATTCTTTGGACTTAACGCTGCAGCATACGATAAAACAAAGACGTCAGGGCTGGCGGCTGGCTTATTTGATCTGCCTTTTAATTGGGGCTGCTGAAATTACTTTACTGCTGCGGATCGGCTTGACATGGCATGCATTAGCGGAAAATGTTTTGCTGTTTATGGGCATGATGTATTTGTTTGCCGGCTGGTTCTGCTTCTTTGCCAAAGAACTGCTGCCAAGCTATTATGATGAAAATAAGATTAATTATTATGCGCAGGGTGTTTTTCGCATCCATCTGGCAGGTCTGCGATTTAATAATAGTAATTGGCCGATTATCAGCATTGTTATGAAAGCCGGCATGCTTTTAGGCGCGCTTCTTTATCCATTCATTTGCTTAGTGAGCGTCACATATTTTGGCATCGCTTTTTGGGATACAATAAAAATTTTTGTGATGTTTGGTTTATTGCTTGCATTGCTGCTTGCTGTTTATGCGGCTGGCAAGAAATATGAATAAGAAGGGCTGATATTTGAAGAATCAAAGGGAGGTGCTTGTGTCAAGCATCTTTTTGCTTTTCTGTTATAAAAAATCCGACAAACTTTACTGAGCGCTTCCATTATACTCATAGGGGAGGTGAAACATGGAAAGTTATGTGGAGGTTGCTTTCATTCAAGCGCTTCTGGTCAATCTGGTAAGTGTGCTGACTGCCCTCTATGCGGCGGCCTATCCGCTGGCCTTAAGAAAATGTGTGAGCTATGCGGTTTTACTTGCGGCCCTTGCCAGCTTTTGTTTCCATCCTTGGGCTGCTGCTTTGCTGCTGATCATCGAAGGGCTGTGCGCCTGGCTGTTTTTTCGATATCGGCTCAGCGCTTATTTCGCATCAATCGCTCTGCGCCTATTGATAACTGGCAGCTGTTTCAAGCTGGCCGGCGGCAGTATCTATAACTTTACATGGTTTCCGCCCCTTGATTATAATCCGTTTTTGATCTGGCTGCTTTTGCTGATCATATTAGCGGCTTTGATTATGAAATGGGGACATACTTTGAACCAGCTGGCTTTTGTCTATGCGGTTGAATGCTGTTCACTGACGCTTCGCGGTTACTTAGACAGCGGCAATAACTGTGTGATTCAAGGCTATCCCGTCATGTTTGTACGTCCTAAAGTTTTTGAAAAAATCAAAGGCAGAGACATAATCAAGGGAAAAATGCATACATTGTCTAATGAAGTAGAAATAGAAGGAAAATTGAGTGATGTCAGGGTCAAAGGAGGAAATTGGATGAGTGTAATGGTAGTTGTTGGTGATCAGCATTTCCCGATGCAGGCAGACTGCTTGCTGAATCTGCGGCAGATAAGTGAGGTGGATAAACATGAAATTCATAAAACGAATCTTTGATTTTTTATTTCGGGAAAAGGCTGAGCAGGAGGTTTATTACATTCAGGGAAGTGATGTACTGCCGCAGCCGTTAAGCGCACAGGAAGAAAAGGAAGCAATCAAACGCTGGGAAGATGGCGATCTTGAAGCCCGCAATCTGCTTGTGGAACATAATCTTCGATTGGTTGTTTACATAGCCAAACGTTATGAAACCAACCCGATTTTTATGGAAGATCTGATCAGTATCGGTTCCATTGGTCTGATTAAAGCGGTGAACACCTTTAAGAGTGATAAAAATATTAAGTTAGTAACTTATGCGTCCCGCTGTATTGAAAATGAAATTCTGATGTTTTTGCGCAAGAAAAGCAAACGGCGCAGTGAAGTATCGCTGGATGAACCGCTGAATGTCGATTATGACGGCAATGAATTACTGCTGAGTGATATTATCGGTACAGATGATGATTTAGTAACTAAGGAATTTGAAAAGAATGAAAATAAACGTGAGCTGCTGAAGGCAATGGATTCCTTGAAGGACAGAGAAAAGCTGATTTTACAGATGCGCTATGGCATTGAACATGATGAATGTACACAAAAGGATATCGCGCAAAAGCTTGGTATTTCACAAAGCTATATCTCCAGACTTGAAAAAAGAATTATCGCTCAGCTTAAAGTGCAGCTGAATCATACAAAATAGATTGTTGATCCCCTTATTTTGTGCTAAACTATTCGCAATATTATGCGGAGGTTAGATATGAAACAAAAGGGGATTTTTTATACGATATTATCAGCGGTTTCTTTTGGCATCATGCCATTGCTTTGCTCACAGGCTTATGATTTGGGAGCCAATGCGGAAACGCTTGTATTTTTGAGAAATGTATTTGCGATTATGATCCTTTTTGTGCTGATGAAACAAAAGCACATTTCCTTTGCTATCAGCCGCAAGGATTTTAAGAATACGGCTCTGGTCGGCATCTTTGGCATAACGCTTACCGCTTTGCTGCTGTATAATGCTTATTCTTATATTTCACTGGGAACAGCGACGACCCTGCACTTCCTTTATCCCGCCTTTGTAGCTTTGATTAATTATGTGTTTTATAAAGAACATTTAGCAAAGTCAACGGTGTTGGTGCTGCTGGCTGCAACGCTGGGCATCTTCTTCTTTTTTGAACCGGGCAATGGTAATTCTTCAATAGGTATCCTTCTAGCTATCGCCTCCAGCATCTCCTACGCGTTTTATATGACGGGTGTGGAACGGCGCCGCTTAAATCAGTTAAATTCATACAAGCTGACATTTTATCTGGCGCTGATTGCCTGCTTTGTAATGTTTTTCTACAATTTAGTGTTAAATAAGATGGTTTGGCAGCTGCCGCTTGCCGCTTATGGGTATGCTTTTTTGATTGGTTTTGGCTGTTCGTTTTTTGCGGTATTTACTTTACAGCTAGGCATTAAGTATCTGGGTGCTTCTACGGCGGCTATTTTCTGTATGTTTGAGCCAGTGACGGCAGTGCTTGCGGAATGGATGTTATTCGGCGAGGCATTAAGCGTTAGTAAAATCATAGGCTGTCTGTTGATTTTGGGAGCGGTGAGCGTACTGATTTTATTGGATAAAAAGCAGTCATCAGCAAGCCGGGAAGAGCTGATTGAACAATTTGCGGATTAAAACGCAACAAGGGGTTGCTTGCCGGGCAGTTTTGGCAATGATAGAATGAGATAAAGGAGGCATTATCATGGAAACAAAAGAGGTAATCCTTGATTTACGCAAAAAACTGAAATTGTCTCAGGATGAATTTGCGGCTAGATTATTTGTCACAAGACAGGCAGTCTCACGCTGGGAGACAGGCGAAACGATTCCCAATGTTGATACGTTAAAGCTGATTGCGAAAACCTTTGACATCTCTGTGGATGAACTATTGGGTCAGCCAGTCAGCATTTGTCAAAGCTGCGGTATGACAATGACGAAGGAAAGTGATTTAGGGAGTGAAAGTGATGGCCGCCGTTCTCACGAATACTGCGCGTTTTGTTATCAGCACGGCGCCTTTACAGCAGATCTGACAATGGCTGAATTGGCTGAACAGAATTTACAATCACTGGCTGAATGGAATAAAGAAAACAACTTGAACCTGAATGTTGAAGAAGCGAGAGAACAATTATTGGCGTATCTGCCGACATTAAAGCGCTGGCAGGGGAAATAAATCTATGAGAATGGGCATTTAATGCTCATTTTTTTGTGTTACCCGCTTTGATGCAGTATAATAAAAATATAGAAAACAATGAATGAATTATTTATTGTTGGACAGTGGGAGGAATGTGTATGAAGAAGTACCTTATATTAAGTATTGCTGCAGTTATTCTATTTACCTCCGTATATTTCTACATCACTTTTAATCAAAATCCTATAACGCTTAATATTTATATTGAACCAACAAATATTTCCGAACAGAATATCAGTACGGTAACCTTTTGTACAGAGTATGATCAGAATGCGAAATTCAGTCAGACCATTGACGCGGATTTAATTCTTCAGCTGATGGAATTAGCACCTGAAGGCAACCCTAATAATCAGACGCCGTCAGCGAAAAATCATTGTACAAGTGAGACAAAGATATTGATTGATATGAACAAAACAACAAATGATGAGCTGATTGATCTATTAGCTCAAAAGGAAATTTTATATGGTATTGATGATAAAAAGGGCACGATAATTATCGAGAAGGATATGATTCACGTTTTGGATTAAATATAAAATATATTAAGATAGAGTATAGACCCTGAAAGGGGAGGGTTTAATGAAACGATATATTTTGGTCATGCTTGGCTTTTTGTTATTCAATTCCTCAGCATTATCTCAAAACGATCTACACAAGATTCATCCGGAAAATGATTATGTCTACTATTTAGATGCGGCAGTTGAAAATGAAACAGAAGGTGACTGGTTCAAAACAAGGACCGGTTCATTTTACTTGCCTTTTATCAATGTTGATAATGAAGAAGTATCCAAATTTAATCAGAATCTTGAATTATTGTATTATACATTTTATCCATATGTGGTAAATCATACGGATGATGAACAGGTGTATATTTTAGAAGCAAAGCAATTTCAATCAGAGGACATGGTAACTGTATTATTTAAGTTCATTAGAACTTACAACTATTATGATAGTATCATAGACACGGCTTTCACAATATTGCCTGTTAATATTGATTTAAATAATAATCGCATACTTACCCAAGAAGAAGTATTAAAGCGTTCAGGCTACACTATGTCTGAAATGATTGACTATATCGAAAAACAGATCTTGTTGAAGGGATATTATATTAATGAAACAAATGTATTTCCTTTAGAATTAGAGGACGGAGTTTTGCTTTGGGATAAATATACTCACCACTTACAACAATCACAGCGGCTTGAGTATTTTAATAGTTCTCCTACTATTCATTTGTTTTTTGATGATAACGGTCAGCTTAATATTATCGTGCCAATCAAGAGTATGCGTAATCAATTTATTAATCACCAGCCTGTTTATTATGAAAGCTTTGTTATGCCGATAAAGGAGGAAGCAGAATGAAATATTTAATAATTTTTCTGCTTCTGATGCTAAGCGGCTGTCAAAGTAGTGTAAATCATATAAATGTACGGCAGAAAGCTATTCAGCCAGTGTATGTATTATTAAAAGTGGATAAAAACAAACGGCTTTTCAGTACAGAGATTACCCCGCAAAATCAGGTGCAGCTAATAAACTCTTCCTCTGAAAAAGATGCGGTGAAAATAATTCCTGATCAAGAATATGTGTTTGTTTATAATGTTGCACAAGAAAGTACAGGTGTCTGCGAGGATTGGCTGAATTGTACAACCGGTGCTTTCATCTATCCATTCATCAATATCAATAATGAAGAAGCTTCACAAGTGAATCAAATGACATATCGCAGAGTAAGCGGAACTTATCAAAAAGACAAATTTATAGAAAATGATATAAAGGCAGTCCATGAATTTAAAACATATGAGAATGATCATTGCTTATCTGTGTTATTGAAATGGCAGAGTTTCTATTCAAAAGCAGCTGGTGGTATGTGGAATATTGATGATGATCGAATTTTTATAGCCTATAATTATGATTTTAGCACGCATAAAACATTATCAAATCTTGATTTATTAGCTACGTTTGGTTATACGGCGGAAACCTATGAAGAGAAGATAACTGAACAATTAGCGGAAATGGGAATTAATGTAGTTGATATTCCATTGGGCGTTTTTGATAAAGATGTAGAAGAAAATGAACATTATGTTTACTATTCAACAGAAAAATATCACTGGTTTGATCCGTATGGTGTACAGCTCAATGAAGAAAGTTCTTGCCTTTATATTGATGAAAACGGTAAACTATCTGTGATTCTTGGGGTGAATATTGGTGAAGATGTTAATAAGCGATACTATATCAAAATGAATGTTTAAGTGAATCAATAGACAAAAATGGTCAGCTAATATGCCTGACCATTTGTTATTTATGCTGTAAATAAAAGAAAATGCCCTGATTGAATATCCTTAGCAAGTTAGTTTTTTCAATCAGTCAAATAAATTTTTCATTTCTTAGTTTTAAAGTTTTTAACAGCTGTGCCTATCACTATGCCAACAATCATCCCTAAAACAAGTCCTAAACACATAAATGTCCCCATCTTGCCCTGAGAAATGCCTGCAAAACAGCCTATTGCCAGTCCAGCCAGCATCCCTGTAAACATCCAAATTGTAACCAATTGATTATTGCTGTTCATAAATGCTCCTTTTGATTTATCAAGATTGCTTTACTTTAACGCTTTAAACAAATCTGATTGTATTTTCTCAATTATATAACTGCTGAAACAATCCGTCAATTGCGGTACAGCTTGCGTCTTATGCTATCATATTAAACAGCCAGCAGCTGCAAAATGCTAAGCATATTTTCCGCAATTATCCTCTTTGAATTTGGTTCCTGCTGCCGCTGTAAATAAAAGGAAATGCCCTGCCTGCTGAATATCCCTAACAACTTAAGGGGACAATGAAATCATGCAGGAGGGATCGTTGTGAGTCGTTATAAAGTAGATATTTGTGGCATCAACACAAATGAATTGAAGGTTTTAAATAATGCGGAAATGGTACGTTTGTTCCAAGCCTTGCAGGCGGGGGATCTAAGTGCCAAGGAAACATTAATTCAAGGTAATTTAAAACTGGTATTAAGCATTGTACAGCGTTTCGCATCGCGCTGTGATAATATGGATGATTTATTTCAGGTTGGCTGTATCGGCTTGATTAAATCAATCGATAATTTTGATTTAAAGCATGAGGTGCGTTTTTCGACTTATGCGGTACCGATGATTATGGGTGAAATTAAGCGCTATCTGCGTGATAATCAGGTCATGCGGGTATCTCGTCACTGCCGGGATTTGGCTTATCAGATCTTCAAAATAAAAGAAGCCTATATGCATGAAAACAGCTGTGAACCAAGCATTGAATATCTGGCGCAGGCGTGTGAGGTCAAAGTCAAGGATGTTGTGGAAGCATTGGATTCAGTACAGAGTGTCGTTTCTATTTTTGAGCCGATGTATAACAGTGACGGTGATGAGATGATGCTTGTTGATCAGATTAAGGACAGCAAGGATGAAATTGCTTTGCTGAATAATCTGCTGACTTTAAAGAAGAGTATGAAAAATCTTCAGCCTAAGGAATTAGAGATTCTGCGTAAACGCTATTTTCTCGACAATACGCAAAGTGAAATAGCCCGCGAAATGGGGATTTCACAGGCTCAGGTGTCAAGGCTGGAAAAGAGTGCGATTGCCTGTTTAAGAAAAGAATTTGATTAAACAGGAACTTTTTTTAAATTTCACCATAGACTAGAATAGGTGATCATATGAAGCTGAATGAATTGCTGCACAAAAAAGTAATCAGTGTTGACGGCAAGGAGCTTGGCCTGATCAGTGATATGGAGCTGGATCAGTGTCTTTGTGTAAAAACGATTTATGTCTGTGAAATAAAACGGGGAATTGCACGTTTTTTGCCATGGCTGTTTAATGACTGCTGTGAAAAGATTAATGTCGAACAGATTACCAATATCGGAGAAGATGTCATATTAGTGAAGAAAGAACGTGTCTTTGTCGATAAAAGTCGATGAAAATTCTGTGAAAGAAAGGAAAGTTTTGACTTTTCCTTTTTTTTATTGGAAGGGATATGATATAATGAAAAAGCATATGGAGGAGTCATTATGGGAATCAAAGATAAATTTAAAGAATTTATAGCTCCAATGGATGAAGATGAAGTACTGGAACTAGACCCTGAGGAAGTTCAGGCAATCAGTAAATACGAAGCACCTAAGTCTAAAGTTGTTTCTAATGCCAGTTTTGATACAAAAATGGTATTGTTTGAACCACGTTCTTTTGATGAGGCTCAAGAGATTGGACGCCGTTTAAAGGATAATAAAGCTGCCGTGATTAATTTACATAAGTTACAGCGTGATTATGCTCAGCGTACAATTGACTTTTTGACAGGTGTTGTTTTTGCACTTGATGGAACGATTCAGAAAATTGGTCAGAATGTTATCCTGTGCGCGCCGAAATCAATTGGTGTAAATGGTAAGATCAACGTTGATGGTGAAGATGAACAATGATTGGCTGATTCATTTTAAAGGATATGAAGAACAAGCAAAACGGTTTGATGATCTAGTAGATGCGGTTGTGTTTAAGCATCGTCAGATTATCACACCTTTTTTAAATGAACCTGAGCAGGAAGTGCTGAAGAAGGTTGTTGGCAGCCGCTGTTTTATGAAGCTTGACGGCGGTTATCCAGAAGCGGAGAAAAAACGGGCGCTGCTATGTTTTGATGAATCAGAAGATCAAAAAGTCGATCTGACACTTTTGAAGGCGGAGTATGCTCAGACCTATGTTAAGCTGAGTCATCGGGATGCGCTGGGTGCTTTGCTGAATATTGGCCTGCGCAGCGATCAGTTTGGTGATATCAGTGTTAAAGAGGGTGTGATTTATGTATATACTGTCAGTGAGGTAGCACAATATATTATTGATGAATGCCGTAAGATTGGCCGGGCTTCAATCCGCTTTAAAATCTGTGATCAGCCGGCTGTCATTGAAAAGGATATCCGCTGGATACAGAAAATTGTCTCCGGCAATCGTTTGGATACCTTGGTTGCTGCTTGCTGCAATTTGTCCAGAAGCAAGGCTGCGGCTTTGATTAAGGGCGGAAATGTGCAGGTGAATCATCTTCTGCTTGAAGATTGCAGCGCATTGTGCAATAATAATGCTGTGCTTTCAATCCGCGGATATGGACGTTTTATCTATAAAGGTATATGCAAGCAGACAAAAAAAGAGCACTATGTGATTGAACTGGGACTATTTCAGTAAGGGGTGAGCACAATGTCAAAGATACAATTTGAAATAATGCGTAACGGTTATAACCGCTATCAGGTCGATGATTGCATCGGGCGCATGAGTGATGACCTTGACGAACTGAAAAAAAAGCTGGAGCTGTATACGGATCGCTGTGAAACATTAGAAAAGCAATGTCAGGATATGAAAGAAAAATATACGACATTGTCAGGTGAACTGCGGATGAAGGAACAGGCGGCTGAAGATATCGCACGGATTGCTTTGCGTGAGGCAAATGTGATCGTAGCGACGGCCCAGGATAATGCGGATGTGATTATTCAGGAGGCATTGGCTTCGGCTAAGCAGATTCTGCTTGAAGTCAGCAAGCTTGGTGAAGAAACCGGTGAGGTAAAAAGCCGGATGATGGAACAGCTTGAAGAACTGACGAATGCATTGGAATCGTTTGAAGTTCCGCCGCTGCCGGATTTGAGTTTATTAAAAGATTAAAAGTAAAAGCTGTGAATAAGACGTGCCTTATGAATGAATGCATAGAGATCTGATGGCTGGTGGAAATCAGAGTGAAGTTCATATGGAGATCACTTAGGAGCTGATTTTCTGAATTGAGTAGGGAAATCCGTAAAGCCTTGCGTTATAGGGGAAAGAGTGCACAGTGCAAGCTGTGAACTAAGGTGGTACCACGTTGTCAGCGTCCTTAGATGAGGACGTTTTTTTATGTTTCAGGGAGGAAAAGAGAAATGGATTTTAAAGACACATTACTGATGCCCAAGACTGAATTTGAAATGAGAGGGAAACTGCCAAGCAAAGAACCAAAATTTCAAGAGCGTTGGGAATCAATGCATCTCTATGAGAAGATGCTGGAAAAAAGAGCGGGGGCAGAGGATTTTGTATTGCATGACGGGCCTCCGTATGCCAATGGCGCTATGCATATCGGTCATGCGCTGAATAAGACATTAAAGGATATTATCAATCGTTCTAAGTTTATGGAAGGCTACCGAGTTGATTTTGTGCCGGGCTGGGATACTCACGGCTTGCCAATTGAAAATGCGATGCAGAAGCTTGGTTATGACCGTAAGAAAATGGAATTAGCTGAATTCAGAAAGCACTGCTATGATTATGCGATGGAGCAGGTAGCGAATCAGATGAAGGATCAAAAGGCACTGGGTACAGTCGCTGATTATGATCATCCTTATATTACATTACAGAAGGAATTTGAAAGCCGCCAGATTGAGATTTTTGGCAAAATGGCGATGGATGGTTTAATTTATAAGGGGCTAAAGCCTGTTTATTGGTCACCATCCAGTGAAAGTGCGTTAGCTGAGGCTGAAATTGAGTATCATGATATCAAATCACCGACTATTTTCGTTAAGTTTAATGTTGAAGACGGCAAAGGCTTGCTGAATCCAGAAACGGACAGTTTTGTTATTTGGACAACAACCCCGTGGACTATCCCGGCGAATCTGGCAATCTGCTTAAATGAACGTCTGGAATACGCTTTAGTGAAGAGTGAAAAGGGTAATTTGGTTGTCTTAAAAGAATTGGTTGACAGCTTATGGGAAAAATTTGGTTTACAGGAAAAAGAAATCCTGAAAACATTTAAGGGCAAAGAGCTTGAAATGATTACGACCAAGCATCCGTTCTATGACCGCACCAGTGTGATTATTCTGGGTGATCATGTTACGGCGGAAGCTGGTACAGGCTGTGTACATACGGCTCCGGGACATGGTATGGATGACTTCATCGTTGGCTGTAAATATGGCTTGCCTGCCTTGTGTCCGGTAGATGAGCATGGCTGTCTGACGGCTGAGGCCGGTGATTTCTTAAAGGGTCAGTTTGTGGATGACGCCAATAAGACAGTTGTGATGAAATTGGATGAATTAGGCGCGTTGATGAAGATGGAATGGATCACTCACTCCTATCCGCATGACTGGCGTACCAAAAAGCCGATTATTTTCCGTGCAACGGATCAGTGGTTTGCTTCCATTGATAAGATTCGTGAAAAGCTGCTGGAACAAATCAAAGAAGTAAAATGGACACCGGCATGGGGTGAGACACGCCTTTACAACATGATTCGTGACCGCGGTGACTGGTGTATTTCCCGTCAGCGTGCATGGGGTGTGCCAATTCCTATTTTCTATGCTGAAGATAATACGCCGATTATGGATGAAAAGGTGTTTAAGCATGTAGCTGGCCTGTTCCGTGAATTCGGCAGTAATGTATGGTTTGAACGTGAAGCGAAGGATCTGCTGCCGGCAGGCTTTACGCATCCTGGTTCACCGAATAACCAATTCCGTAAAGAACTGGATACGATGGATGTTTGGTTTGACTCCGGTTCATCACATACTGGTGTATTAGTTGAACGCGGCATGAAATTCCCGTCAGATCTATATTTAGAAGGCAGTGATCAATACCGCGGCTGGTTTAATTCATCTTTAATTATTGCTGTTGCGATGTACGGTGTTGCACCTTATCGCCAAGTATTAAGCCATGGCTTTATTCTTGACGGCAAGGGTGAGAAAATGTCTAAATCAGGCGGTAATTCAGTATCACCGGAAAAGGTAATGAAACAGTATGGTGCTGATATTCTCCGCTTATGGGGCGCTTCTATCGATTATCAGGCAGATGTTCGTGTATCTGATGATATTTTGAAACAATGTGCGGAAAACTATCGTAAGGTTAGAAATACTTTCCGTTTCTTGTTAGCCAATATCAATCCTGAAGATTTCACGGAGCATGAACTGGTAGCTGTCAAGGATCTTACAGATATTGATCAATACATGATTATCAAGCTGAATGAAGTGATTGAAGAGGTTATCAAGAGCTATGATGAATTTGATTTTGCGAATGTAACCAGCACTTTAACAAATTACATGACGAATGAGCTGAGTGCTTATTATCTGGATTTCACAAAAGATATCCTGTATATTGAAGCGAAGAATGATCCGCGCCGCCGTCAGGTACAAAGTGTTTTAGCTATGTGCTGTGATGCGCTACTGCGTCTGTGGGCGCCGATTCTCGTTCATACAGCTGAAGAGATTAATGATTTCTTTAAGCCAGGCAGTGAAAGCATCCATCTGCAGACTTTCCCTAAGGCTGTGGAAATGGAAAATGCGGAAGCGATTAAAGCGAAGATGGAACGTCTGCTGCTGATTCGCTCGGATATTTTTAAGGCATTGGAAGAAGCCCGTGCTGAGAAGATTATCGGTAAATCATTGGAAGCTAAGGTTCTTGTGAATCTGAGTGAAGAAGATGCGAAAATCGTTGATGAAATGCTGGGCGGCAAGTTTGCACAATGGCTGATTGTCTCAGAAGCGGTATTGACAAATACAGCCCTGAAAGCCTATGAGGTATGTTCAGTTGCCGTTGAAAAGATGGACGGCATCGTATGTCCTCGCTGCTGGACTGTTCATAATGATACCAATGAGCATGGTCTGTGCGACCGCTGTGCTGAGGTTGTAAAGAGGGAATATCCTGAATTCAAACCTGAATAGAAATAAAAGAATCCTCTTGATAGGCTGGTGCCTGTCAGGAGGATTTTCTTGTTAAGAAAAAAGAACTGATTGACAGTTCTTAGCAAATAAAATATTGTTAGAATAATTTTGAATTTTCATATGAATAGCTGATTAGAGGAAACAGCGATTATTGCCAAACCATTCCTCTCTTTCAGATATCAGCCTTTTTAAAATCATTAATTTTTCAGCAAGCATCGCTTTCTTTTTAACCATGTCTTCATTATCGTAATCTACAAAGGCTGCCCATTCATCTAAATTCTGACTTATATCATCATAAAGCGCTTGGCAAAATTGCAGCATATTTGTATGAGAAAGCTCATTGATGACATCTTTTTTATTTAACGGATAGCGTTCATCATCTTCACATATAATATGACAGTTCCAGTAGCTTACAGTACATAAAAAGCGGTTTGGTTCTAAAAAGCCTTTAACACAAAATGGCAGCATTGTTTCAAGACCGTGGATTGCCTGCGTCACCCATTCGATTGCAATATCATCAAGATAACTCAATCCATACACAGAAGTTCCGGCTAATTGAAAATCACTCCAGCCATGCATTGGTTTTGTCAGCATTAGTTCAGCCTCCCCTTAAATTGAGTGTTTATCCTCGCTTAGTTGATTTATGCTATTGGTTATTGCTGATTAAGAAGTTATTAAAGGTTTTCAGATTAATCAGCTGGAAATCATCGACCGCTTTGAATTTTAATCCCTTTGCTAATTCTTCATAAGCGTCTCTTGGATAACTGATAAAGGCATGCTCATGGCCGAGAATCTGAAAAGACAGCTTCTTATCGGAAAGGGCGGCAAAGTAGACGCCTTGACTCTTCTGAAGATTTTTCTCTTTCTGAAGCATAACCGCTTTAATTAATTCAATAACAATATCATTCAAATGATTTTCGAAAATCAAAATCTTTTCGATAAATTCAAAATAAGTACCGGCTATGCGGTATGTATAAGCTTTATCACTTGTATCCGGGAATGTCAGTTGGGCATTCTTACTTTCGTTAGGAATATAGTAAATCATGAAATGATTAGTTTTATCAGTATAAAGCAGCGGATAGTTTAAATGATACATCATCTTGCAATGCGGACATACAGCTTTAAATAATTTACCGGTCTTTACATCTTCTTTAAACTGCATCTCGGCATTCTCATCTATGGTAATGCTGTCCCAAAAAACAGCTTCTATGGCTTCCTGACAGGTTGGGCATTTTAATGTTTCTTTATGAAATTTACTCATTATTATTAATCTCCTTGTTCGTAATGATTATAACATAATGAGCTGGAGTTATCTATGCCGGCTGATTAAAGTCAAAGCTTAAGATTGTTTTGGCATTTTATTACGTTGATGATTGGAATTTATGGTAAAATATCTAAAGGTGATAAAATGAAAAGTTTATATGATTTAACCTTTAATCAGCTTCGTGATTTTTGTGTTGATCAGGGATGGAAAAAGTTCCGCGGTCAGCAAATTTTTGAATGGCTGTACCGCAAACGTGTCAACAGCATTGATGAAATGAGCGATCTGAGTTTAGATACAAGAGAAAAACTGAAAGAAATGTTTACGCTTGAAGCATGCGTCGTCAAGGAAAAACAAGTTTCAAAAGATGGCACAACAAAATATTTGTTTGAATTAAGTGACGGTTCGTTGATTGAAACGGTCATGATGGTGTATGAATTCGGCAAGAGTGTCTGTGTAACATCACAGGTTGGCTGCAACATGGGCTGTGATTTCTGTGCTTCTGGTTTATTGAAGAAGAAACGGAATCTAAGCAGCGGTGAAATCGTTGCCCAGGTGCTGGCGGTGCAGAAGGATCTTGATGCTGTGAATGATCGGGTGTCAAATATTGTAGTGATGGGTACCGGCGAGCCGTTTGATAATTTTGAGAATGTCATGGCTTTCTGTGAAATTGTCAACCATGACCGCGGGCTGGCTATCGGTGCTCGGCATCTGACGATTTCTACATGCGGTATTGTGCCGAAAATCAGAGAGTTTGCGAAGATGCAGGTACAGTATAATCTGGCTATATCGCTGCATGCGCCTAATGATGAGCTGCGCGATAAGCTGATGCCGATTAATAAGGCTTATCCGCTGAAAGAGCTGATGGCGGCGATTCGAGAATATTGTGAATTAAATAATCGGCGTTTAACGTTTGAATATATCTTACTAAGAGGAATTAATGATCAGGATAGTCATGCGGCTCAGTTGGCTAAGCTGATTCATGGCTTGAATGCGTATGTGAATTTGATTCCTTATAACGAAGTAGATGAACATGGTTATCGCAGTGTTGACCGCGCAAGCGCCATGCGTTTTTATGATAAGCTGATGAAGCAAGGTGTCCGTGCGACGATCCGCAAGGAGCATGGCGGCGATATTGACGCGGCCTGCGGTCAGCTTCGGGCGAAGCATGAGCAGCAGAGGATGGAGGGTGAGTAATGCATTTTTATGGAATGAGTGATATTGGCCTTGTACGCAGTGTCAATCAGGATAGCTTTTGTGCTACCTTTAATATCAATAACGACTTTATGGCCATTGTCTGTGATGGCATCGGCGGCGGTAAGGCCGGCGATGTGGCAAGCTCCTTGGCTGTTGAGAGTATGCGGGCCAGTTTTTTAAAGAATCCGAGCTTGAATAATGATGAGGATGTACAGCGCTGGCTGCATGAAACAATCAATGAAGTGAATGACGCGATTTTTACGCAATCGACAAGCAATCGTTCTCAGCATGGCATGGGTACGACGATGGTTGGCATATTAATTACCAGTTTAAATTCATATGTGTTTAATATCGGTGATTCAAGAGCCTATGCGATGTATGATGATCTGATTTGTCTGACCGAGGATCATAATCTTTTAAGCGACTTACTGCGCAGCGGTGAAGTGAGCCGGGAAACAGCGCATAATCATCCGCAGCGTCATGTGCTGACAAATGCCCTGGGTATATGGGATAATGTCCGGGTGGATATTGCCCGCATCAACAATGATTACAGTCAGCTGCTGATTTGCAGCGATGGTTTGCATGGCTATGTCAAGGAAGGGGTAATCCATGAGATTCTGCTGATGAATGAGGGAATCAAGGTTCGCACCCGTAAGCTGATTGACAGTGCATTGGCAGAGGGCGGTTTGGATAATATTACGGTCATTCTGATTGATCAAAGAGAAGGTGACCTGAATGGATAAGATGATTGCCGAGCGTTATCAAATCATTAAATCATTGGGAGAGGGCGGCATGGCTGATGTCTATTTAGCTGTCGATACGATTTTAAACCGTGAGGTAGCGATTAAAATGCTGCGCGGTGAGCTAAGTAATGACCCGGTAACCTTGCTGCGTTTTCAGCGGGAAGCGAATGCTGCCAGCAAGCTGAATCATCCCAATGTGGTTCAGGTGTATGATGTAGGCGAATATGAGGGCCGTCACTATATCGTGATGGAGCATGTGCGGGGACGGACGCTGAAACAGCTGATTCAGCTGCGCGGCGCTCTGCATAAGGAAGAAGCGGTCAATATCATGAAGCAGGTTGTATCGGCGGTTCAGCATGCGCATGAGCATCATATTATACACCGCGATATCAAGCCTCAGAATATTATGATCAAGGATGACGGCACCGTTAAAATCACCGATTTTGGTATCGCGCTGGCTCACGATGCCGTTCAGCTGACACAAAGCGATTCAGTGCTTGGTTCGGCTCACTATCTGGCACCGGAAACGACACGCGGTGAACCGGCTACCAATCAGATCGACATCTATGCCTTGGGCATCGTCTTCTATGAATTGCTGAGCGGTGATGTACCGTTCCATGGCGATAATCCGGTACAGATCGCGATGAAGCATTTAAGTGAAGAAATTCCAAGCATTCGTGAATTTAATCCATCACTGCCGCAGGCGGTTGAGAATATCATTATCAAGGCAACCGTTAAGAATCGCGCGCAGCGTTACAAAACCGCTCAGGAAATGTATGAGGATCTGTGCTGCTGTCTGCTTCCGGAATATGCGGATGTGCCTAAAACCACCTTTGATGAAGTTGTGAATGAGGGCGCTAAAACGATGGTGCTGTCACATGTCAGCGAGGCACCGGCTGAAAGTGAAAAGGAAGCACCGGCTGCCAATCGATTTATGAGTGTCGTCGGCGTGCTGCTAATTGCTATTACTATTGTCGCGACGGCAGCGATTATATACTTTTCAGGAATGTTTGGCAGTATGTTTGGCCCGGAAATGGTAAATATTATTGATGTGACGAATATGAATGTAGAACAGGCGCAGAATGAGCTTGTGGCCGCTGGTTTTGATGTTGTTATCAGTCAGCAGTATGAGAATTCAGATACGATTCCTGAAAATAATGTCATCCGCACCAATCCAAGCGTAAATACCGAGGCGGCAAAGGGTTCTACCGTTACGCTGACGATTTCCAAGGGCGCGCTGTTTACGGTTGAAGATTATACCGGCAGACAATTTGAAGAGGTTGAACAGCTGCTGCGTGAGAAGGGAATAAAGGTAACACCGGTTCAGGTTCAGAAGAATCCATCGGAAGTTGAAACAGGCACGATTATATCCCAGGATCTGCTTAAAGCGGGCGACCGTATCGATCCGTCAAGCCGCAATAATGTCATCCGTTTGGAATATGCTGTGGAGCCTGAATTTACAATGATTAACGTGGTGGGCTTATCCATTGAGGATGCGATGCGGCAGCTGATTGAAAAAGGGGCCACACCGATTCCTAACCAGCAGTCAACCGATGGATTAAGTGATGAGGAATTGATGAATATCGTTCCCGGAAAGGTAACAAAGACTGATCCTGCCCAAGGTACCTATTATAAACAGACCAAGGACAGTGTAATCGCTCTTTACTATTACTAATATGATTAAAGGAACAATTTTAAAAAATATATCCAATCAGTATATCGTGCTATTTGAAGATGGCACCAAGCAGCTCTGTGTTGCGATGGGAAAGCTCAGACAAGACCGCAAGCCGCTAGTCGGTGATCATGTATGGGTGGATGAATTTGACCATCAATTCGGTATTCAAAAGATTGAGGAACGTAAAAACTACTTGATTCGTCCGGCAATCGCCAATGTCGATCAGGCGGTAATCGTCATGTCCAGCAAAGATCCTGATTTTTCCACGGTGCTGATCGACCGGCTGATTTTTCAGATTGTCATGGCGAATATTACACCGGTACTCTGCGTCAGCAAAATGGATCTGGTAAGCGCTGATGATCCGATCCATGAAGCGATTGAAGATTATCGCCGCAGCGGTTATGAAGTATATGTCACCGGCCATGATTTTGATGAGAATGAACTAGTGGAATGCTTCAATGATAAAATATCGGTCTTAACCGGTCAAAGCGGTGCCGGCAAATCGAGTCTGCTGAACCGCATCAATCCGGAATTTGAATTAAATACTCAGGAGATCAGCAAGGCGTTAGGCCGCGGTAAGCATACGACACGGCATTGTGAGCTTTATGCTATCGGCAGCGGCTGGGTAGCGGACACACCGGGCTTCTCGTCTTTGGACTTTTCAAAAATGGATTTGTTGGAGCTGTCACATCGTCTGCCTGATTTTAAGGATGCAGCGATGCATTGCCGGTATCGTGACTGTGTGCATTTAAACGAGCCGGGCTGTGAGGTAAAGCAGGGTGTGGAGAATCAGCGTATTTCAGCAATCCGATATCAGAACTATGTAGACGTAGCGGCACTGATCAAGCAAGGCCGCAGGAGGTAATTTATGAGTGAATTAATCATTGCACCATCGATTTTATCGCTGGATTATTCAAAATTTGAATCACAGTGTGATGAATTGTGCGCCAGTGAAGCAAAATGGCTTCATTTCGATGTGATGGATGGACATTTTGTACCTAATCTGACATTTGGCCCGGATATTTTAAAAGGCTATAAGAAACGTTGTCCTGACTTAGTGATGGATGTGCATTTGATGGTTGAAGATCCGACTTTCTTTGCGCCGGTGTTTATCGATGCCGGTGCGGATGTGATCACCTTTCATTATGAAGTGTTTAACGATGAAGAAAAATGTATTGAGCTGGCAAGAAAGATTCATGCCTTGGGTGCTAAGGCAGGTATTTCCATCAAGCCAAAAACACTGGCTGAACGTTTAAAAAACATCCTTCCGGAAGTTGATTTAGTGCTGATTATGTCGGTAGAGCCGGGCTTTGGCGGTCAGGCATTCATGGCGGCGATGCTGGATAAGGTAAGGGTGCTGCGTCAGCAAATCGATGCGGATCAGTTAGCCTGTGTTATTGAAATTGACGGCGGCATCAAAGATCAGACCGGTAAATTGGCGGTTGACGCGGGTGTTGATGTTTTGGTAGCCGGCAGTTATGTATTTAAGGGCGATATCAAAGCCAATGTGCATACGTTAAAATGTCTCAAATAGTGCTTTTGGCCGGGTTGTGCAAACAAGTTCCCGCATTTGAACTGCCGCTGATCGGTATTGACCGCGGTGCGGTTACCGCCATGCGTTTGGGCTGTGAGCTGCTTGCGGCAATCGGTGACTTTGATTCCATCAGTGATGATGAGCTGCTTGAGCTTAAGGCCTATACGAAGGTGATACAGCTGAATACACACAAGAATGAGACTGACAGTGAAGCGGCAATCAACTACGCGCGTTCGCTTGGCTATGATGAGATCATTCTTTATGGCGGCTTAGGCGGCCGCATCGATCATGAATTGATTAATCTTTCATTACTGGTTAATCAAAGCAATATCACTCTGATGAATGAGCGTAACCGAATCCGCCTGATTGATCCTGGTACCTATCATCAGCAAAGGGACTATCACTATCTCTCTTTCATGCCGCTTGAGGAATGTGTGATTACACTGAAGGGTGTTGCGTATCCTTTAGATCATTGTATCGTTCATCCATGGGATACGTTTACCACCAGCAATGAAATTATCGATGAAGCAGAAATAATTGTTCATCAGGGGCGGCTGCTGATGATAGAATGTGATGATTAATGAAGGGCTAGGCGATTAGCCCTTTTCTTTTTGCCTGTGTTTAAAAAGACTGTCAACCTAGATGTCAGCAGTCAGTAACCGTAAGTATAAATGTTATAATTCAAAACATTTATTTATTATACCTTCACCAATAGAACCAGATACTGAAATATACATATTTAAAGTACCATCTTTTATGAATATACATGATTCATTATTAAGCTGGGTTCCGTAAATTTTCCATAATGCATCTAAATCAGTTTTCTCTTGATACCCAGCTTCATTTTCTAATAAACTGTTGATTTTACTTTGCAGCTCATCGATATCCAATTCCTTTCTTTTAAGAAATTGTTCATTGTCTAAAACCTGTTTTTCTGCTTTATCGATATGATAGCAAGCATAATTTTTCTTTGACGGTCCACCTACGTGATTTGCATATATTATGTCTTTTATGATAATTGTCAAAATATCACCTGTATCGTAGAGTTCAACCTTGCGGGCTGTAAATACACTCCAATCATCCTTTAACATATTCAAATCATTTTCTTGAATAATTGCATTAACTTCACTTTGTAAAATATCATTTAAAAATGCTAACTCTTCCGCAAGAAAAACAATGGTTTGAACATCAGTATATTCATTTCGCAGATGATCATCAAATATGTATACTTTATCATATATTTCATAATTAAAAATTTCTTCATCAGCTGCACTAATCGTTTCATCAATAGGGTTTTCAGTATTCTGATTTATTTCCGGTATTTGATTAGAGGGCTTTTCAATAATATTGGGATTATTCGAGGTACAGCCGGTTAAAAATAAGAAGGCAGTTAAAATAAGCATGTGTGCTTTCATCACAATCACTCCTTTATCAGGTTAATAAATATAAAATGCGGCCTCTTGGATGATCCAATTATAACATTTGCTTAATAGTTAGCAAATTGAAAGATAAGTTATAAATAGTTTTACTAATTATTTTTTAAATTAAAAACTGGTTTGACATTAAATACAATTTATCTTAATATTTCAACATAACGATAATGCTGTTTGCGAGGAGAAAATAGATGGAAATTACAAATTGTTCGACAATCTATGATGTCAGAAAATTAACGGTTGATGATATAGGTATGATTTATGAGCTGTGCCACAAGAATGAACTCTTTTATAAATATCATCCGCCTTTTGTGACTACTGCCAGTATTGCTGAGGATATGCAGGCACTGCCGCCGAATAAACAGCTTGAGGATAAATATTATCTTGGCTTTTTTGATCAGCAGCTGATTGCGGTGATGGATTTGATTCTGGATTATCCGCAGGCAAAGACGGCTTATATCGGCTTTTTTATGGTTGATAAGAAGGCTCAGGGAAAAAATATTGGTTCTAAGATAATTGAAGACTGTCTTAACTTTTTAAAATCAATGGGCTTTGAAAAATGCCAGCTTGCGATTGATCGGGGCAATCCGCAAAGCGAGGCTTTTTGGCTCAAGAATAAATTTGTGAAAACGAAAGAAGAGCGTCCTAATGCGCATTCTGCTTATGTATCGATGCTTCGTCAGCTTTGATTTTGCCTTTCGGTGTTAATTCACTGATCAGCGCTGCGCAAATGATTAATAAACCGCCGAAGAGCTGAATCGGCACAATGGTCTCATGAAGAATCAGCGCTGAAGTGAGAATCGCCGTCAGCGGGTCGATATAGGTCAAAAGCGCCGCTTTTTGTCCCGATAATTCTTTGATTGCGGAAAAGAACAGGAAATAAGCAAAAGCGGTATAGATAATACCGAGAATGAATAGATTCAGCAGGCTGGGAAGCGTTATTGATTGAATGCTGCTGCCGTTAAATAAACAGTAGGGCAGCAGAAATACGATGGATATACTTAACTGAATCAGGGTGCGTTCCAAACCGCTGGTATGATGAATCGTTTTATTTGCCAGCATGATAATGGCATAGAAAACCGCAGCGCTCAAGCCAAAGAAAATACCCTTAAGCAACGCCGGCTGCTGATCTAAATGACTGACATTGATAATCAGAATCAGCCCCAGAGTGGAGACAATGAAACAAAGCCATTGCCGGCGGTTCATCACTTCATGAAAAAGGAGGGCACTGAACAAAATAATCAGCGTTGGCGCGAAGTAGTAGCACAGCGTTGCGACAGAGACGGATACATATTGATAAGCGCTGAACAGCATCGTCCAGTTAAGCCCTAAAGCAGAACCGGATATCAACAGTCCCAGCCAGTCTTTTCGGCATGCCTGCCAGTCAATTTTCTGATGCAGAAGCACACGCAGCAAAACCAGTGTCACCACCGCGATGATTGCTCGGTATAACGCTATTTCAGCCGATGTCAGATTGATATTCTTTACAAACAGCGACATAGTGCCCCACAAGGCCATGGCGCTTAATAATTTGATTTGTGCTGTCCGCATATCATCATCTCCTAATAGTACCTTGTACCTAGTTTACCACGATGTCACGTAAGCGTAAAATAAAAACAGCCGCAGCTGTCTTATTGATTATATTGACGTTCACCAAAAATCTTAGAACCGACACGGATTAACGTTGTCCCATATTCAAGAGCCAGCGGATAATCATTGCTCATGCCCATTGATAAAGTATCCAGCTGATATTTCTTTTGATAGGTGGTATAGAAATCATGGGCCTGCTGAAAGCTCTTGCGGATCAGTGCCTCATCCTCACTGTGCGCACCAATCGTCATAATGCCTTTAACCTTGATATTCGCAAATCGCTGGGCTAATTCTAAGGCTAACGGCGCTTCTTCCACCGTAAAGCCGGATTTAGTTTCTTCATTGGCAAAATTAATCTGCAGCAGCACCGGCATGCATTTATTCTGCTTTGCCGCTTCCTTATCGATGGCAGCTAACAGATGCAAAGAATCAACGGAATGGATCAGGGAAGTCAGCCGCACGGCATCCTTTACTTTATTAGTTTGCAGATGACCGATCATATGCCATTCAAAAGGATCATTTTCATGCGCCTTTTCTTTCAGCTCCTGAACCTTATTTTCACCAAATACATGAATCCCTGCCTGCCATGCCGCTTCTACTTCAGCGCGGCTGCGGGTCTTGCTGACTGCCATCAGGCATACATCAGCCGGTAATTCAGACTTGATTTTCATTACTTCATCCTGTATCATAAATACCTCCGTGAATAGAAAAAAACAGGTTGCCCTGTCTTATATTCCTTGTTTTTTTAATGTTCTCAATGCACGAGCGGATATACGGATCTTTTGAGGTTTACCATCTACCATGACATTGACTTTTTGTAAGTTCACATTCCATTTACGACGTGTAGCACGTAATGAGTGAGAACGCTTGTTTCCAGATAAAGGACCTTTACCAGTAATTGCACAAACTTTTGACATACCGTAACCCCCTTTCAGCTTACTTGTACATGACTTGCCTAATTACTATATCATTTAATTTTTATAAAAGCAAGTAAAAGTGAAGAAAAAAATTCCGATTTTTAGTAAAAAAGGTTTATTATGCTTAAAACATCGCAGAAATCGATCTCCTTTTCCTTAAACCCATCGTAAATTCTATACATTAAGGTCGATATTTGTTACAATAAAACCGTTATGGAGGATGCACGATGATTAAAAAAATACTAACAGGATTGCTGGCTTTTGCTTTGTGTGTCAATACGGCAGGTCAAGGGCTGCCGATCAAGGCCGCTTCTTCACCTGATGAGGTAGCGATACAATTGCATGGCAGCGGAACATTAAATATATATAAGGATGCCAGCTGTACGGGTACTGTTTTAAGCTACATTAATATGTCAGGCAGCTATGGCGGCGATATGGCGTTGATTGAAGAAACCGCTTCTGCTTATAAGATAAAGATTGCCGGTGTGACTGGCTGGGTATCTAAAAACAGCGGTTTAACACCGTTAAGTATCAGTGAGGCTAAATATCCTTCTTATTACGGGGTTAACAGCAGCGGTGAAATATATCATCAAATCAGCGGTGATCCTACAATTAAGAAATATATGTCAACACAGGTAATGGGGCCTAAGCCTTCTTATCTGAAAAGCGGTACAAATTATTACAGCTATGACGGTAATTATTTCTATACCGATTATGAGGATATGATTGAGGATTACCGCAATGATACCTTTAAGCATGCGGTTAATACGGATGATCCTTATTATAATTATTATCAGTATCTGCCGGTTCACAGCAAGACGAATCTGAGCGCTGATGATATCAATGATTATGTGCGCAAGAGTTTGGGCTATACATCAATTCCTTCAAGCTATAAGAGCATGGGCTCAAAGGAGTCGATGCTAGTTGAATCCGGACAAGCTTTCCTTGATGTAGAAGATGTTTATGGTACAAATGCGGCATTAATTTTTGCGATTGCTTTAAATGAAAGTGCAAGCGGCCGCAGCGAATATGCGGTTGACCGCAATAATTTGTTTGGTTTGGGTGCTTTTGATGCTTCGCCAACCGACGCGAAAAAATATGCTTCTATTGAAAAATGCATTGAAACCTTTGCCAGTATGCATCTGAACTGGGGTTTCTTGGATTATTATGACAGCCGGTATAACGGCGGCCATGTCGGTGATAAGAACAGCGGGCTGAATGTAACCTATGCTTCTGATCCATATTGGGGAGAAAAGGCAGCCAGTTACTATTATAAATTGGATAAATACAGCGGCTTAAAAGATTACGGCAGTGAAACAATTGCTATTCATCCAACGGCTGAACGTATGCCGATCCGTAAGGAAGCATCAACGACATCAGCTTCGATTGGTTCAGTTGCCAGTGTCAGCAACCTCTCTTATGTCGTACTAGGAGAAGAAGGCAAGTTCTATAAGGTACTGCTTGATTTCCATTTAGATAAAAACCGCAATGTTATGAAGCATGATGAAAGTCTTTGGTATGAGCCTTATGATTTCAGTAATAATTATGGCTATATCTTAAAGAGTGATTTAGAAATCGTTAACGAGGGAAGCGGTTCAACGATTCCTTCCGGTTCAGATAAAGAAATTAGTTTCAGTGACAGTAATTTATTAAAGGCTGTCAATAAAGCGCTGGGCAGTACACGTTTGGCGGATCAGCCAGTCACTGAGAAAGAAGCGCAGACAATTACGGCTCTGACTATTGATGATGCTGTTGCATCTTTTAAGGGCATCAGCGCGTTAAACAAGCTGACTACTTTAGTGATGAATCAAGTACAGGCTGATGCGGATATGAGCGAATTAAGTGAGCTTGGACGCTTAAGTGATTTAAGTGTTACTGTTAAAAAGAGCGCTGAGCTTGATTTTATCAGTAAATGCACTTCACTGCATAAGCTGACAATCAAGAGTGATTTCATCAGCAGCGGTGATGAATTACCGTCATTAAAGAAATTGAAGAGTCTGACTACTTTAATTATTGACGGCGGTAAGGTGAGTGATGTTTCTTCATTTGAAACACTGCCGGTCACAAGTATTGAAATTATCAATCAGCTGATTGCTGTTGAATTAAAGAATAACTCATTTACAAACCCATTAAAGAACGCGAAGGGCAAGAGTATTGATTTAAGCGATGCTGATGCGAACGCGTCCTTCAGCTATGAAAATGATTTGGTTACAACTTCTGCCGCTTCGATAACAATTAATTTTGATGAGAACTTCAGCGGTACAGTCAGCCGTTTCAGCGGCAAGCTGACAAGCGGTACTGCAATTAATGCGAATCTGAATCAGCCTGGCTGGCAGCAGTTTGATACTGAATGGGTTTATGTGGAAAATAGTGCCTTGGTTAAGGGCTGGAAAAAGGTCGGCGATACTTGGTATTATTTCAAAGAGAATGGTTTAATGGCTAAGGGCTGGATTCAGGACAGTTCTAAGTCATGGTATTATTTGGATTATACGAGCGGTAAAATGCTGACTGGCTGGCGGGCTGACGGTTCTAAATGGTATTATCTGAATCCGGCGAACGGCATCATGCAGACAGGCTGGCAGACGATTGACGGCGCTCAGTATTATCTGTCACCAATGGGTGATATGGCAGTTGGTGATGTAGTCATCGATGGTCATTCTTATACATTTACCGATAAGGGGGTCTATGTTCGTGATAACGGTGTTGTCAATGAGCCTATCCCGAATGATCCGAATTCACCGGCCGATCCTATCGATCCAGCACTGCCGGTTAATCCAAGCGAGGAAGTGCCAAGTGAAAATACACCGATTGAATATCCAAAGGGTACATGGGTAAATAACGGTTCTTATGTGTATCAGCTTGCGGACGGCTCGAACTATAAGGGCTGGCTGCTGGAAAACAATTGCTGGTATCTGCTGGATTATGATACGGGCGTGATGAAGACAGGCTGGGTAGCTTCAGGCTCAGTTTGGTACTATCTGAATCCAGCGAACGGCATCATGCAGCTTGGTAAGTGGATTGATGATAACGGCAGCTGGTATTATGTTGATATTACGGGTGCGATGGTAACCGGCAGCAAGGTTATTGACGGTGTAAACTATACGTTTGCGGCAAATGGCGTGTTAGCAGAATAGCAACTTAAAGGCAGGGGGAGGATTTTATGTTCAGCAAAGACAATATTAAATTTAATATCTTCTTTTATATGCTGATTTTCCTTGGATGGGCATTTATCAGTGATGGTGAGCTGCCTTCCTTTGCCGCCTATTTTTTCCACCCTGTTATATTTGTTACGATACTTATTAATTCATTGTGGATCTTAGCGAATGTAATGTATGATAAGCATGATAATTAATTCAAACCGGAATGCTGAATCCAAAGCCTTCCGGTTTTATTTTAGAAACATTGAAGCACTCATATAAATTTGTTAAAATGAATTAAAGCCGTGAGGGGGAAGCTTTATGGAATATGATTATAAATATGATCTGCGTGAAACCGTCAGTGATTTGTTTAAGTGTCTGGTGTATAGCTATCTGTTATCTTTTCTTTTACTTATCCTGCGTACATTCATAGCGAGTTTGTTGCCGCTGCCGGCTGCCATGACGGAACAGCTGGAGCCAATGTTGGAATATCTTGATTTAGGGATTCCTTTACTTTATCTGTTTATTCGCTTAGGCAGAAATTACAGCTTTGATACAAAAAGCTGTTTTAAGCGGGTGGCTATTAAAGGTCGTGAACTGTTGTCACTATGCTGCTTGGATGCCGGTCTGGTATTATTGGTAATCTTAATCATTTCTTGTATCACAGTAGTCGTTATCATGTACATTCCAGAGGTTGGCGAAATTTTTGAGAACGTATCACCAACAAATGATTTACCGGCTGAAATCCTTACAGCAGTGGTTCTGGCACCAATTTTTGAAGAAATCGTTTTTAGGGGAATCATGCTGAATCTGCTGAAGCCGCATGGTACCCGCTTTGCGATATTACTTGTATCATTCCTATTCGCCATTGGACATCCCGGCCCCTTTGGCATGCTCAGTGCTTTTATAGGCAGTATTCTAATGTGTCATATTGTTCTTTATTATCAATCGATATGGCCGACGATTGGCATTCATGTCTTACATAATGCATTGGGCTATTTCCCTGATGCATTATTTGTCGTATTATTTCTTGCCATTCTTTGTTTCTTCTTATATTTCTTGATTAAAGGCGACTATAAGAAATATTTTAAATTGCCGATGGTTCCCAATGATCCAAATTGCTGGGCAAGTTTGGTGAGTCCTGGCAAAATTATATTGGTGCTACTTCTGATGATTAGTTCTTTAGTAGTTGGTTAAGCTTTTTATATTTTTAAAGATAAAAAGTATATCCCCATATTACGGGTTTACGTCATTAAAGAGCTGTATGGCTCTCTATTTTGATGGGCTTCATATCTGTGCAGCTAGTAGAATGCATAAGTGTTATAATTTACTGAACTCACCCTTTCTTTATGAAGATTCAGTTTCTGATTCATTCAAAAGTTTAGGATGTGGTATAATATAAATATATGTGGGAGTTAACTTAAATGAATGGAGTGCGAATGTGAAGCAAACATGAAATCTATGGGGGATTCGCACTAATAATTAACGAATAATAATGAAAGCAAAGAGGGTTTATAACTAAAAATAAAGAGTATAAATGTGATTTAATGATGATTTTGTTGGCTTATTGGTAATATTATTACTTTTTATGTATAATTTTGCTGTCGAGAGTCGTATGACTCTTGTGGATTGAAATATATAAGTAGGAATGTCTTGATTCAGGATGTAACGTCGAGAGTCGTATGACTCTTGTGGATTGAAATTAAAGCGTATCAGTCAATCTATGGTGAGAGTGAAGGTCGAGAGTCGTATGACTCTTGTGGATTGAAATTTCTACCCCTAAATACTCCATGAGGTATTCGAAGTCGAGAGTCGTATGACTCTTGTGGATTGAAATTTTGTAGACACGATGGATGTCGATGAGTCCAATGTCGAGAGTCGTATGACTCTTGTGGATTGAAATGAGAGATATAGTTAAGCTTAATCCATCAATCTCAAGTCGAGAGTCGTATGACTCTTGTGGATTGAAATGATGATCAACTGTGACTGATACTGAGCAATCTTGGTCGAGAGTCGTATGACTCTTGTGGATTGAAATATATAAGTAGGAATGTCTTGATTCAGGATGTAACGTCGAGAGTCGTATGACTCTTGTGGATTGAAATTAAAGCGTATCAGTCAATCTATGGTGAGAGTGAAGGTCGAGAGTCGTATGACTCTTGTGGATTGAAACTGTTATTATGATGGTGACGAGTACCACGTATTCAGTCAAGAGTCACAAGACTCTTTTTAATTTGTTTTTATATTTTTTAGGAAAAATATACCAATTTTGTAAATATGTTGAACTATCCTGAATATAAGCATTAAAATAGAAATGGTATCCCTGCTGGCTGAGCAGTCTATGCGCAGGGTTTGCACTTCTTTGTATATGTTTGTACTTTTTGATTGACCTTTTATCAAAAAAAGCTGTGGAAATATGTTTTTCCTATTTTTAAGTCACTTGAATTATGTTATTATATTATAGAATGAAAGTAATAATAGTTAGGGGGCTTCCTAAGATATGTCGGATAAGCAAATTTATGCATCAGTCGAAATTGCCGATCATGAAGTTCGACTTGTTGTCGGCGAGTTTTATGAAACTCGTTTTAATATCCTGCGCGTAGAGAAGGTCCGTTTTAATGGTGTTGAAGATAGTATCATTGTGAATGAAAGCAACGTTGTAACGGCTTTGATTAAAGCGGTTGACAACGCATCAAATATTTTAGGCTACCGGATTGAGCGAATTTTGCTGGCTATTCCATGTGTTGATGTAAAGCGTCACAGCCGCCGTGTCAATGTTATGGTTAAAAGCGGTAAGGTGCGTTTAAGTGATGTTCAAAATGGCATCAATGAAGCGATTCAGTACAGCCCAGAGGAAAATCTGGAGCTGGTGAATGTCGGCTGCATTAAGTATGTCATTAATGGAATTTCATCAAGAAAGCTGCCGCTGAATGAGGTATGTGATGCATTTTCAATGGAAATCGATCTGTTCTATGCCAATAAACGGATTCTTTATTCGTATGCACGCTGTGTAGAGAAAGCGGGTCTGCAGATTCTAGATATCTGTCTTGACGCTTATGCAATTGCGGAAGAGGCAGCGATTTTTGAACAGACGATTGAGAATTATATTGTATTACTGAATTTATCTCGTCAGAATACGACACTTTCTTTATTTTCGCATGGTAAACTATTGAGTTGTGAAACCTTGAATGAAGGTTATGGTTCATGGGTTTCAGCGTTGAAGGAAGATTATAACATTAAAACTGAAAATGCGGTTCGTCTGATTAAAGAAAATGCAACCTTTCAGGATGAACCTAATGGGAATCGTCCGGTTTTTATTTGGGCTGAAAATGATAAGCAGTGTACGATTACTTTAAATCAATTGAATAAGGTGATTACACCGCATGCCCTGGCATGGATTGAACGGGTTAATGACGCCTGCTCGCCGATTCTGTCAATGGGTGAAATGAAATACATACTTACAGGTGATGGTCTGGATATTCAGGGCCTGCGTCATCTGTTTCCAAAATTAAATGCCCCGGCCAGTGTTTATGTGCCGCAGACGATTGGCGGCCGCAGCTGTTCTATGACGGTAAGCTTAGGGATGTTCTATGCTTGGCGTACATTAAATGAAATACGGCAGGATACAAGAATCTGTACAGGTCAGCAAGAGGTTGAACAAGGTATCTTGGGTTCACAGAATCAAGACAGTGAAGAACATGGCTTTACTAAAAAATTAAAAAATATATTAATGAATGAAAAATAGGAGAGAGTGAGGACACGGTTATGAGTGATTTACAGTTTGAACAGGTAGCAAATATAAAAGTATTTGGAATTGGCGGCGCTGGCGGCAATGCTGTTAACCGCATGGTCAATGAAGGTGTCAAGGGTGTTGAGTTTTATGTGGCTAATACCGATCTTCAGGTTTTAAATCGGTCAGCAGTTGAAAATAAAATCGTTTTAGGCCGTGAAGTGACAAGAGGTCTAGGGGCCGGCGGCGATCCTGAAGTAGGACGCAAAGCGGCTCAGGAAAATGAATCTGAAATCCGGGAAGCGATGAAGGATGCCGATATGGTATTTATCACAGCCGGTTTAGGCGGCGGTACAGGTACTGGTGCGGCACCGCTGTTTGCGAAAATTGCGAAGGAAGAAGGCGCGTTAACCGTAGGAATCGTTACTAAGCCTTTCTCTTTTGAAGGACGCAAGCGTTCTGAATCAGCAAATTCCGGCTTGAGTGAACTGCGTCAATATGTAGACTCACTGATTATCGTGTCAAACAATAACTTACTTGAAGTAATCGGCCGCAAGCCGGTCGGCGAAGCTTTTGAAGCTGCGGATAATGTATTGCGTCAAGGTGTGCAGACAATTACCGATTTGATTGCGGTACCGGCAATGATCAACTTGGACTTTGCTGATGTTCGTTCTGTTATGGAAAACCAAGGATCAGCACTGATTGGTATCGGTATGGCTGAAGGTGATGACAAGGCTAGAGCGGCTGCTGAGAAGGCTATTCAGTCACCATTGCTGGAAGCTCAGATTACCGGTGCTAAGAATGCGATTATTAATGTTACCGGCGGTGAAAATATTACGCTTTATGATGCGGATGATGCCGCGGCTTATATCCGTGAAGCAGCCGGCAATGAAATTGATACGATTTTTGGTGTTGCTATTAATAAAAATCTTGGTGATGCAATTATTGTTACAGTTATCGCCACGGGCTTTGATGAAACTGCTAATGATCCTAAAACTGCTACAACACTGCGTTCAGCTGCTGTTAAGAAGGAACCGGTACGCAATAGTGCGCCATCCCGCAGTATTGAGGATTTGGATGACGGCGGTATTCCTAATTTCTTTAAGCATTAATCTATGAGACTGCTGTATATTGATTCTTCATTTTTTCTGGAAACGCCTAAATCAACAACAATGCTGATGCGGCTGGTGAAGTATCTGCAGGGGAATGAACCCGATGTACTGCTGATTAGTGTGACTCAACAGGTAGCGGTTAAGGAAGTGTTTCAAAGCTTTCTGCTGCTGATGGAACAGGTGGATCTGCATTTGATGGTATCACCGACCCGGATTCATCTTGGCAGCATCAATGGTGAAATCAATGAATTTTATGCAGGGATCAATGGCATTAAGCTGAAACCTAGAGAGGGTTCGGCAGTGGAGCTGATTGCTGAGGGTGATGATCTGAAGATTCAGCGTATTTATCTTGATTTTATGTATGAAGATAAGCGGGCGATTAAGATTCTTTCTGAAAAGGATTTGGAAGCTTTTTTAAAGAAGTATCTGTCAGTGCCTGTAAATCCTAAGAAATATTCATAACAGAACGGTTGATCCGTTCTTTTTTTGTATGAAGTGCATAAAGTATCTGTAAAGGAGCGTGAATATGGCTTATCGAAACAGTATCAAGGAAATAGCGGTACTGACGGATACCAATCTCAATCAAGGTTTAAGTCAGTCCGAGGCTGAAAAACGATGGCGCCGGGATGGTGCGAATGAACTGGTAGAGGAAAAAAAGGAAAGTCCGATTAAAATCTTTTTGGAACAGTTTAAGGATCCGATGGTAATTATTCTGATTATCGGTGCAGCATTATCCGTAACATTGGGTGAAGCGATGGATGCCTGCATCATTTTGTTTGTGATTATTATGAATGCATTGATTGGAACAGGTCAGGTACTGAAGAGTGAGAAGGCATTGGCAGCGTTGAAGCAGCTGATTCATCCAACCTGTAAGGTCATTCGTGACGGTGTACTTACGGAAATCAACAGCAGTGAGTGTGTGGTCGGCGATCTGATTGAATTTGAAGCGGGTGACTGTATACCGTGTGATCTGCGATTGATTTCTACAACGCGCTTAAAGCTGGATGAAAGTCTATTGACTGGTGAGAGTGAACCGGCGGAAAAGAATGAGTTTTTTGTGGCTGATGGGCCTTTGGGGCCTGCGGATCAGCGGAATATGGCATTTATGTCTACATATGTTACAAGCGGCAGAGGGCGGGGTATTGCGGTACACTGCGGAATGGATAGTGAAGTAGGTAAGATTGCTGCCCTGCTGAATAAGGATAACAATGAAATGACCCCCATGCAGCGAAGAATGGCAGAGATGGGCAAGATGCTGGGACTGTTGTCAGTCGTGCTCTGCGCCGTGATGTTTGCGGTGGGAGTCATTCAGGGCAAGAATATTTTTGATATGCTGCTGTTGGCGATTTCTTTGGCGGTAGCCGCAATTCCGGAGGGGCTGCCGGCGGTTGTGACCATTGTTCAGGCAATGGGTGTTACCACAATGTCTTCACAGAACGCGATTGTGCGTAAGCTGCATGCGGTGGAGACCTTGGGCTCGGTCAGTGTTATTTGTTCAGATAAGACGGGAACGCTGACACAGAATAAGATGAATGTTGTATCTACTTACTCTGACCGTGAATTTGACCAGCCGGTAACGAAGGAATTTCTGACGATCTGCGCGCTGTGCAACAATGTTGAGACACGCGGTGATACACTGTTAGGTGATCCTAGTGAAAAGGCGCTGGTTGAATTTGCGCAGCGTCATGGCATTGTGAAGCAGCAGCTTGAATGCTCACAGATCCGCATTGATGAGATACCTTTTGACAGCAGCCGTAAAAAAATGAGTACGATTCATGAGATAGGCCAGGAGAAGGTTGTCTATACGAAAGGCGCGGTTGACCGCATCATCAATCAATGTACCCATTTGTTGGTAAATGGTCAAAAGGTATTGATGAGCAGCTATGATAAAAAATGTATCATGGAGGCCAGTAAAATCATGGGGCAAAAGGCCCTTCGAGTGTTTGCCTTAGCGATGAAATCAGCCCACACACTGCGCGAGGATACACTTGAAAAGGATTGTACATTTGTCGGGCTTGCCGGGATGATGGACCCGCCGCGTGAAGAGGTAGCAGAAGCGATTGAAACATGCCGTAAGGCACAGATCAGAGTCGTGATGATTACCGGTGATTCACCGATAACCGCCTATGCGATCGGCCATCAGTTAAAGCTGGTGAGCCGGGAAGAGGATGTCATGAGCGGTGATGAAATTGATACTTTAAATGATGACCAATTGCTTCAGGCATGCAAGCGGGTAAGAATTTTTGCCCGTGTTTCGCCGGAGCACAAGGTGAGACTTGTCGAAAGCTTTAAAAAGAATGGCGGTATTGTAGCCATGACTGGTGATGGTGTGAATGACGCACCGGCATTAAAAAGCGCGGATATCGGTATAGCGATGGGTGAGAACGGCAGTGATGTATGCAAGAGCGCCAGTGATATTTTATTGACTGATGATAACTTTAAAACGATTGTCACGGCTGTGGAGGCAGGCCGCAATATTTACTTGAAAATTCAAAAGGCGGTTTATTATCTGCTATCCTGCAATTTAGGTGAAATCATGACTTTGTTTTTGGCCGTACTGTTATTGCCGCATGGCGTACCTGCCTTGTGTGCCATTCAAATACTGTGGGTGAATCTGGTAACGGATGCTTTTCCGGCTTTGGCTTTGGGTGTAGAACCGGATGATCGTCATGTTATGGAACAGAAACCCCGTGATCCAAAGGAAAGTCTGTTTGCCCATGGCGGTTATGCCTTTGTCGTATGCAATGGCTTATATATCGGCACGATTTCATTAGTTGCATTTAAGTACGGGCTCGCGCACAGTACGGTAATGGCACAGACTATGGCATTCATGGTACTCTCAATGTCACAGCTGTTTCATGCGATGAACTGCCGCAATGACAAGGTATCAATGTTCAGCATCGGCTTATTTAAGAATAAATGGCTGATTCTGACAATCGTTGTCGGTTTGGCATTACAGGTATTTGTCTGCCACTTCCCGCCGATGAATCTCTTGCTGAAGACGATGCCGCTGGCTTTAAAAGAATGGCTGATTGTGTTTGGTTTATCAGCCAGTACCATGGTTATTAATGAGGTCAGCAAACTTTTTAATCATTAATTGTGGTAATTGTATGTGATTTATGCTAAACTATCAAAGAACATAGGTCTTTAATGAAATCCAGAGAGGTTTCAAAGGCAAAAATCGTGATTTTTTTGCCAAAGGTTCTATGCTTTTGATAGGAGGAAAAATCATGGTAGAAGAAAAGAATAATCTGTTAATTGACGTGAATGAAAAGCCAAAGCCGGCACAATGGGCGCTGCTTAGCTTTCAGCACGTCTTTGCTATGTTTGGGGCAACGGTATTAGTTCCAATCATCACTGGTTTTCCAGTATCGGTTGCATTGTTTGCATCTGGTATTGGTACGCTGATTTATGTCCTTTGCACAAAAGGAAAAGTACCGGTATATCTTGGTTCATCATTTGCTTATATCTCAGCGGTCTTGATTGCCAAGGAAGCGATGGGCGGCGATGTCAGCGCGGCTCAGACAGGTTTGATCTTAGTGGGTCTGATTTATGTAGCGGTGGCCTTTATCGTTAAGGTTATCGGTAAGGATTGGATTGACAAGCTGCTGCCGCCGATTGTAATCGGTCCGATGATCGCGGTAATCGGTTTAGGCTTAGCGGCTAATGCGGTCGGCAATGCTCAGTTTGTAGAAGGCGGTGACTGGCGCGGCATGCTGGTGGCAGTAGCAACCTTTATCATCACTGCTTTGGTATCTACTAAAGCAAAGGGCTTCTTTAAAATCATACCTTTCCTGGTCGGTATCATCTGCGGTTATCTGATTGCTTTAGCGGTGGGTATCGTTGATTTTCAACCGGTGAATGACGTATTGGCAAGCGGTAAGATTTTCTCTCTGCCGCAGTTTATCCTGCCGTTTAAAGTGGGTAATTTTGATACCTATCAGCTTTATTTCGGCCCGGAAACATTTGCTTTGCTGCCGGTAGCTATCGTAACGATCTCTGAGCATATCGGGGATCATACGGTACTGGGCAAGGTCTGCGGACGCAACTTCTTAAAAGATCCTGGACTTGACCGCACCTTGATGGGTGATGGTATCGCGACTGCGGTTTCAGCTTTTCTGGGCGGCCCGGCAAATACGACTTATGGTGAAAATACTGGGGTTATCGGCATGACTAAGGTTGCTTCTGTATATGTAACGAGCGGCGCGGCAATTATCGCTATCTGTCTGTCATGCATCAACATTGTATCTGCACTGATTGAAACAATTCCTAACCCAGTGCTGGGCGGTATGAGCATCCTGCTTTACGGTGTCATCGCCAGCAACGGTCTGCGGGTTTTAATTGACAATCAAGTAAACTTTGACAAACAGCGCAATCTGATCATCGCATCAGCAATGCTGGTAATCGGCTTAGGCGGCGCGGTATTGCCAATGGGTAAACTGATCACTTTATCAGGTACAGCATTATCCGCCTTTGTCGGTGTTGTATTGAATCTGATTCTTCCCAAAGAAGATTAAATATCATGCCTGAAATCATCATCGGTTTCAGGCTTTTATTTTTAAGCAAGAGTCTGCTTTGAAATTGCTTGAATCAGATTTCTTAATCAACAAAAAAATGCACTATCATGACATAGTGCATTTTGTCTATTATTTTATAAGATTGAAATAAACATTTCTTCGTAGCTTGGTACTGGGAAGTTTTCTTTAGAAATTTCACTCTCAATGCGATCTACGGCTTTACGCAAGCTGTGACGCGCTGATACGATTGTTTCAAATGCATAATAACCTTTTTCACGATTCGTCGCGCTCTTGCTGACGGCTGTAAGCAGGTTATTTAATTCATCATAGCGTTTCTGAACATTATCGAGGATTTCTAAGAGCGTATTGATTTTAGTTTCATAGAAAGCATTTTTAATATTCAAAGATGCGTATGCATCAGAATAGAATTTGATTTCCTTAATTAATGCCGGCAATAAGGTTTTCTTAGTCATTGCCATCAGTGTGTTTGATTCAATCAGAACCTTCTTATAATACTGTTCATAGAGAATGTCTGCACGGGCTTTCAGTTCAACCTCGGAGAGCACTTTATTGCGTTCAAACAAACCGATAGCTTTATCACTGATCAATGATTCAATAGAATAGATATATGCAGGGATATTTGGCAAACCGCGTTCTTCAGCTTCTTTGATCCATTCTTTTGAATAACCGTCACCGCTGAATAGAATACGTTTATGCTCACGAATAACACGCTGGCAGATTTCTAATGCCTTATCGCGTACATCCTGAATATATTTCAGCGGTTCAAGTTCATTGGCAAATTCACTGAGACTATCCGCGACAATGGTATTCAATACAATGTTTGTAGTAGCTGCGGAAAGTGATGAACCAACCATACGGAATTCAAATTTATTACCAGTGAAAGCAAAAGGTGAAGTACGGTTGCGGTCACTAGTATCTTTCGGTACATAGGAAAGGTTGCTGATTGAAAAAGGTGTTGTTTCAACATTATGCTCGATTTTTAAGCTCTTCTCAAGCTGGAAAAGAATTTGTTCGAGTTCCTGTCCCATACAGATGCTGATGATTGCCGGTGGTGCTTCATTGGCTCCCAAACGCAGATCATTATTAATATCTGAGCTGGCCATCCTCAATAATTCAGGATATGTGTCAACGGCTTTGATAACCGCACAGACAAAAAGCAGAAAGCGAATATTTTCATGCGGTTTATCACCTGGTTCCAACAGATTTTGACCGTCATCGGTTACCAATGACCAGTTGTTGTGTTTACCGCTGCCGTTAACGCCTTTAAATGGTTTTTCATGAAAAATACAAGCCAGATCATGCAGATCCGCTACCTTTTTCAATACATCCATGATCAGCTGATTCTGATCCACTGCGATATTAGCATCGGCAAACAGCGGTGCGATCTCAAACTGGCAGGGAGCTGCTTCATTATGCTCGGTTTTGGCATAGATGCCCAATTTCCATAATTCCACGTTAACTTCCTTCATAAATGCTTTTACCCGGTTAGGAATCGATCCGAAATAATGTTCAGCAAGATCCTGACCGATCGGCGGCACATTGCCAAACAATGTACGGCCGGTATTAATCAAATCACTGCGCTGCTGATACAGATTTTTATCAATTAAGAAGTATTCCTGTTCCAAACCGACCATAGCGGTTACCCGCTTGATATCTTTATCCTTAAAAGCGTTGACGATGCGTGTCGCTTCTTTATTTAAGGCTTCTAAAGATTTCAACAGCGGTGCTTTCTTATCTAATGTTTCACCGTTATAGGAAACAAAAATAGTTGGGATACAAAGAATGTTATCGCGTACAAAGGCTGGTGATGTACAGTCCCAATACGTATAGCCGCGGGCTTCAAAGGTAGCTCGTAAGCCGCCGCTTGGAAAGCTTGAAGCATCGCCTTCACCCTTGATCAGTGATTTGCCGCTGAAACGGGAAATTGCCTGATAGTCGCCAGGTTCTACAAAAGCATCATGCTTTTCGGCGGTATTGCCGCTCATTGGCTGGAACCAATGTGAATAATGGGTTGCCCCTTTTTCCATTGCCCAAATCTTCATAGCATGCGCAATGGCATCGGCTGTATTACGATCTAAAGCGTCTTCCTTGCGGATCGCTGTTTTCCATTTAGTATAAACCGGATATGGAAGTCTTTCCTTCATGACCGACTCACTGAAAAGATTAATTCCAAAATCATCAAAAGGATGTTTATCATTCATAAGTTTGCTTGTCCTCCAATAGTTAGAATATACGGCATCATATCAAAAAAGTAAACAAAAAATTAAATAAATTTTATGTTCTGTTGATAAAATGAGAAAAAAATGACAAAAAATTCAATTTAAAATCATAAATCTGAATTAAAAGCTAAATTAGTATTCTTAGCTTTACCCACATTTTTTATAGTTATATCCATTGAATGAAGACATAAATTGGGATATAATAACAATAAGGGTAAAATAAGGAAATACGTTAAAGTATATTCCTGGAAAGAGGTTAATATGAATTTAAAAGGAACTAAAACAGAACAAAATTTAATGACTGCATTTGCGGGTGAATCACAGGCTACAAATAAGTACACTTATTATGCCAGCAAAGCTAAAAAGGACGGTTATGTTCAGATTTCCGACTTATTCATGAAAACAGCCAACAATGAAAGAGAACATGCGAAATTATGGTTCAAACTGCTTCATGACGGTATGCCTTCAACAGTTGAAAATCTAAAAGACGCGGCAGCTGGTGAAAACTATGAATGGACTGATATGTATGCTACTTTCGCAAAAGAAGCAAGAGAAGAAGGCTTTACTGAAATTGCTGAAATGATGGAAGGTGTTGCGAAGATTGAAAAACATCATGAAGAAAGATATCGTAAACTGTTAGCTAATATTGAAGGTAATGTAGTATTTGCTAAAGATGGTGTAGTTGTTTGGGAATGTCTGAACTGCGGTCATCTGCATGTAGGCAGTGAAGCACCTGAAGTTTGCCCGGTATGTAATCATCCAAAATCTTATTTCGCATTGGACGTAGAAAATTACTAAAATTGGAAATCCGGCTCATAACCGGATTTTTACTTTGTGAAAAGCTAAATTTATATTGATTTAATTTTTTTATTGTGTAGAATAGAGGGTACTTGTAGTAGCATTGAGTAATGCCTAGAAGGGGATGTGTATGAACTTTATACAAGAAAAGTTAGCAAAAATGCGAATTTCACGTAAAATAGCCTTAAGCTTTGTGGTAGTTATTTTGATGGGCGCATTTTTGCTGACATTGCCAATCAGTAATCGCGGCTGGACATGGCTGAATCCATTGGATGCCTTATTTACCGCAACCAGTGCAACGTGTGTGACCGGGTTGGTGACTAAGGTAACCGCTGATCAGTTTACGATGTTTGGACAGCTTGTCATCCTGCTGATGATTCAAATCGGTGGTTTAGGTTTGATGACAATTGTCGCTATCTTTATTATCCATTTAAAAAGCCGTCTGTCATTAAATGACAGGCTGATGATGAAGGAGATGCTGAATCAGGACTCTTTATCTGATATGCACAATTTTATTCGCAGTATTCTTCGGTATACGTTAATCTTTGAAGGCTGCGGCGCCATTTTGCTGGCCATTCGCTTCATTCCGCAATATGCGCCTGAATATGGGATTGTCAGAGGGATATTCAACTCGATTTTTATTTCCATTTCGGCATTCTGTAACGCTGGTTTTGATACCATGAGCGCTACTTCGCTGATGCCGTATGTCGATGATCCATTGGTGAATATCGTAGTGATGCTGCTGATTGTTTTAGGTGGTCTGGGCTTTGCTGTCTGGTTTGATTTGCGTGATCGTTTCAGAGATATGCGCAAAGGCAAGTTTACGCCGTCACGGTTTTGGAAATACTTATCTTTACATACGAAGCTTGTCTTGCTTATGACATCATTTTTGATTGTTGTACCGGCAGTGCTTATCTTTTGCGTGGAATACAATAATCCGGCTACATTAGGTGCTTTATCACTGCCAGGCAAGCTGTTTGCGGCTTTGTTTCAGTCGGTGACACTGCGTACGGCAGGCTTTGCATCCTTGGATATCGCGTCTTTGCATCAAAGCACTAAGTTCTTGATGATTATTTGTATGTTCATCGGCGGTTCGCCGGGCGGTACGGCAGGCGGTGTTAAAACGACAACGATTGCGGTATTGGCGCTGCTGGTTTTAAATCAGCTGAAAAATCGTGATGAGGTTGTTGCGTTTAAGCGTTCAATTACCCAAAGTGTTGTGATTCGTTCCGCGATGATTTTATTTATCAATCTATTCTCGCTGGTGATTGGTTTGTTTATCCTGACCTTGAGTGAAAAGGCAACATTCCTCCATTTGTTCTTTGAGGCAGTATCAGCGATGGCAACCGTTGGGCTCAGTGCCAATGTAACGCCGACCTTGACGGTTGTGGGAAAAGTGGTTATTATTTTATTGATGTATATTGGTCGTATCGGTGTTATCACACTGATCATTTCGATTATCAGAGGAAAAGGCAGTGCCCAGAAGACGCTGAGTTATCCATCTGGTCATGTAATCGTCGGTTAGGAGATCTAAATGAAAAAGCTAAATAATCGTACATTTGCAGTATTGGGATTAGGTATCTTTGGTTCAACGGTAGCTAAAACCTTAAGTGAATATAACTGTGAGGTTATCGCGGTTGATTTGGATATTAAATGCGTTGACCGCATGGCGGATATCTGTACAAGCGCTAATCAGGGAGATATTACTGATTTAGAAACGCTGAGAGCCGCCGGTATCGGTGATTGTGATGTTGCTGTCGTAGCGGTAGGGTCGCATCTTGAAGAAAGCATCATGGCAATCATGAATCTTCATGAGTTAAAGGTGCCATATATTGTTGCGAAAGCAAAAAATAAACGCTATATGGAGATTCTGAAGGCAATTGGCGCGGATAAGGTCATTCGTCCGGAGAAGGAAATGGGTGAGCGGGTTGCCAAGAGTCTGCTGAGTCAAAATATTGTGGATATGATCGATATCGATGATACTTATTCAGTTGTCGAAATGAACGCGCCTAGAAGCTGGGTCGGCAAATCGCTGATTGAACTTGATGCCCGCCGTAAATTTGGTATCAATGTTTTGGGTATCCGTAAAAGCAATGAGTCTCGTTTGAGTATTTCACCGTCTGCGGAATATGTCATTGCTGCTGAAGATCATTTGCTGGTTATTGCTGAAATGCAGACATTTGAGAAGTTTGAATTTATTAATAGTATATAAAAACAAAGCTGAGGTCTTGTGACTTCAGCTTTTAATTATAGGACTTTGCAATACTTAATTACTTTTAACCATTTTAGACATGTCTTTCACAAAGCGGCTCATCAGCGGCAAATAGGTTGCAGCCATTAAGGTTGCGGCACCGACAGCGACAGTCTTGCGATGCTCCTTTTTAACACTTAAACCAATCAAGACACCGATTGAGCCAAGACATAATTTTAACTGTCCCATTTCAGTAATGGTCATCGTCTTGATATATGCATCGGCACAGCTGAATAATTTTTTCATATGCGGTCCTCTCTTTCTGCTTTTAGTATAGCACAGTTATTTAGAGTTGGCGCATCTTTTAGGGCAAGAACGTTGACCTGGAAGGGATTGGAAAACTATAATTATTACATTATAGAGAAAGGGTACAAATTATGATAAGTAAACATGAATTTTCCGCAATTCGGATACCGATAGAAAAGGATAATCCAGCCATTGTGCGAAATGAAGAATTATGTATTAAATGCGGCCAGTGTCGTAAAGTATGCGAAGAGGAGATCGCAGTTGGCCGAATGTATGATTTAGCGGCTACTAATGATACAGCGGTATGCATCCATTGCGGTCAGTGTGCGAATGTCTGTCCGGTTAACTCAATTAGTGAGGTGGATGACACTTATAAGATCAAACAGGCAATGCAGGATCCGTCTATGCGGATCGTTGTTTCAACATCACCTTCAGTAAGAGTCGCCTTAGGTGAGGAATTTGGCATGCCAGCCGGAACATTCGTGGAGGGCTTAATGGTTGCGGCTTTGCGCAGCTTGGGCTTTCATTATGTTTTGGATACAAATTTTTCAGCTGATCTGACAATTATGGAAGAAGCAGCTGAACTTGTGAAGCGAATCAGCACGCATGGTACTTTGCCGCAGTTTACGAGCTGCTGCCCGGCGTGGGTTAAGTTTGTGGAAACCTTCTATCCGGAAATGCGCAATCATTTATCGAGCGCAAAAAGTCCAATCGGCATGCAGGGGCCGACAATTAAAACTTATTTCGCGCAGAAGCAGAAGCTTGCCGCTGATCGTATTTTTAATGTGGCGCTGACGCCATGCACCGCTAAAAAATTTGAAATTGGTCGGCCGGAGATGAATGCAGCAGCTGCTGAGCTGGATGATGTAAATCTGCGTGATATGGATGCGGTCATTACTACCCGTGAGCTAGCCCGCTGGCTGAAGGCGGAGGGCATTGATCTGAACGCACTGAAACCAAGTGAATATGATTCATTTATGGGACCGGCATCGGGAGCTGGTATTATCTTCGGCAACACCGGCGGGGTTATGGAAGCGGCAATCCGGACAGCCTATTGGATGCTTACCGATGAGAATCCTAAGGCGGATCTTGTGAAGCTGACACCGGTTCGCGGCATGGATGGAATTCGTGAAGCCGAACTTGAAATTAATGGGATACCGGTCAGGGCTGCGGTCGTTCATGGAACGGAGAATGCCCGTCAGCTGATGGAAAAGATTAAAGCTAAGGCAGTTAATTATGATTTTGTGGAAGTAATGACATGCCGCGGCGGCTGTATTGGCGGCGGCGGTCAGCCTAAGAGTGCGGTACCGATGAATGATGAAATCCGTCAGGCACGTATTGATTCACTGTATCAAAAGGATGCGGACAGCACGATTCGTTTTTCACATGAAAACCCGCAGATTCAAGCGGTTTATAAAGAATTCTATTCGAAGCCTTTAAGCGAAAAAGCAGAAAGGTTCCTGCATACTGAATATGCGGACCGCAGTGCGATATTGAATGGTGTGCATCCTAAGGTGACGGATATACTGCCAAAAGCTGAACCGGCATCAAAACCAGCGACACGCCGTTTTAAATGTATGATCTGCGGATATGTGGCGGAGATGGATGAATTGCCGGAGGATTATAAGTGTCCGATTTGCTTTCAGGGCAGAGAGATGTTTGAAGAAATCAAACCCCCAAAGCCTGAAGCTGAACCGGCATCAAAACTAGCGACACGCCGTTTTAAATGTATGATCTGCGGATATGTGGCGGAGATGGATGAGCTGCCTGAGGATTATAAGTGTCCGATTTGCTTTCAGGGCAGAGAGATGTTTGAAGAAATAGTGTAAAAAAAACAAGGCGGAAAATTCTGCCTTGTTTTAATGATTGCGGTCGTAGATCGTTTTCAGACCTTTGAATGTCAGATCAGGATCATAGGTATCAATCATAGCTGTGTTGCTGCAGATGATGCGGCCTAAACCGCCGGTCGCAATCACTTTCATATCGCTGATGCCCAGCTCCTTCTTAAACTGTGTGATGATGTACTCGCATTGGCCGATGTAGCCGTAAACTAAGCCTGCCTGCATTGATGTGATGGTATTTTTCGCAAGAATTGTATCCGGCTTCTTAATTTCAATTTCCGGCAGCTTGGCGGCCTGTGTCCATAGGGCTTTGGCACTGATTTCTATGCCGGGAGCGGTTATGCCATATTGGAAGATACCATCTTTGCTGACATAGTCATAGGTTGTGGCGGTGCCGAAATCGATGACCAGCGCGTTGCCGCCATAGTTTGCCATACATCCTGCCAGATCGACAATGCGGTCAGCTCCCACTGAGCGGGGATCGTCAGTGCGGACGGAAATGCCGGTTTTTAAACCAGGACCAATGATGATCGGTTCTTTATGGATGTATTTGCGGATACTGTTGGTAAAGGCATGCATCACCTTAGGGACTACTGAGGAAATGATTACGTCTTCAATCGTATTGGCGTGAATATCAAAGGCATGCATGAAATTAATCAGATTGCTGCCATATTCATCACTGGTACGAATGGTTTTCGTTGTCAGACGGAATGTTGCCTTGATGGTATCCTCATCAAAAAAGGCGATGGTCATATTAGTATTGCCGATGTCTACTGTCATTAACATGATTTATTTCTCCTTTAAATGGGCTGCCGCGGTTTTTAATATAACTGCTGCGCAGTCATCTTTGCTCATCAAATCATAGGTTTTCTCCTCTGTTTCAGAGAGAATGGTAATGCGGTTGGTATCGCCTTGAAAACCGGCGCCGCTTTCACTGATGGAATTTGCTACCAGTAAATCGCAGTTCTTTAGGGCGCGTTTTTTTCGTGCATTCGCCAGTACATTTTCTGTTTCCATGGCAAAGCCAATCAATAACTGATGTGTCTTATGAGCGCCGCACCATGCTAGAATGTCTTCGTTTTTTACCAATTGCAGTGTCAGTGTTTCACTGGCCTTTTTTATTTTTTGCTGCGCAGGCTGTGCACAGCGGTAATCACTGACTGCCGCGGCCTTGATTACAATATCCGCTTCATCAAATTGTGCCTTGATTGCTTCTGCCATGGCGGCGGCGTTGGGCGTGTGAATCGTTTTGATGAACTGCGGCGGCTGAACACTCATTGAGGCGTGTATCAATGTCACATCAGCACCCATGCGCTGTGCCTGACGAGCCAGTGCGCAGCCCATCTTGCCTGAGGAATGATTGGTGATAAAGCGTACCGGATCGATGGCTTCCATTGTAGCACCGGCGGTGATGATTACTTTTTTACCAGCTAATTCATCACTGCTATGCAAACATTGATTAATGGCAGCCTTCAATATCTCAAGATCTGCCAGCTTACCCATGCCCGCATCACCGCATGCCAGATGGCCGCTGATCGGCTCAATGATCTGAATGCCATAATGCTTCGCCAGCTTCAGATTATCCTGGGTGATGGGATTTTGAAACATAGCGGTATTCATTGCCGGTGCAATCAGTTTCGGACACTGGCAGGCGAGAAAGGTTGTCGTCAGCATATCGTCTGCCTGACCATGAACAATTTTCGCAATTACATTGGCGGTAGCCGGTGCGATGATGAAGCAGTCAGCTTTTTTCGCGATGCTGATATGCTGAGTTGATTTTTCAAAACGATGATCAAAAGTATCCACCATAACGGTATGATTCGTCAGCGCTTCAAAGGCCAGCGGCTGAATAAATTCACAGGCATTTTTAGTCATGATTACCTCGACATCAAGATCGAGCTTTACTAAATCACTGACCAGCTGAACAGCTTTAAATGCTGCCACACAGCCGCTGATGCCGACAACTACACATTTACGCATGAGGAACTCCTTTCAAAAGCGGTTTGATCGCTTTATATATCGCAGATACAAGTATCAGTGCCAAGACTGCTTCCAGGATGCCATTGGTTGTAATGGTGCCCCAGATCACTCCCATCAGCGTGTCATAGGCTATGCCTTTTACCGCCGCGTAAGCCGGGCCGAAGAAAATATAAATACCTGCCAGAACTAAAACCGTATTGCATAATGAACCGATGATGGCGGCGGCAGCTACCGCGATGTTTTCATTGACCTTCAGCTTTTTTAAGCCGAGCATGACTAAGCCAGAGCTGACGCCAATCAAAATTCTTGGCACAAGGGCTACAAGCAATGAATTGAAATTGCCATGTAATTCACCGAATGAATAAAAGGGAGTAAATACAAAGCTGACTGGTGTTGGTGTGAGCGTATTCATCACTACACTGGTTAAACCAAAAACAGCGCCTAAAACAGCGCCTTCTTTCCATCCGCAGGCGACGGCGATTAAGATTACTGGGATATGAAGGGTTGTCGCTTTCAGCGGGCCGATGGGAATATAACCCAGCGGCGTAAGCATAAGGACTAGCTCAAAACCAATAAAAATACCTAATAAGGCCATTCTGCGTGTCTGCATTTTATTTTTCATGATGTTCTCCTTACTGTCACTCTTATAAAAGATGCAACGTAATAATGCGCATACATTATAAAACAGACTGATTTAAGTTTCAAGAAATAGTGTATAATTATTGTAAAGGAAGTGTTTTATGCGTAAAAGATACTGTTGGGGAATTGTGACCATTGCCGTGCTTATTTTGATATGGGGGAATTCAATGCTGCCGGGCAGCATTTCAGGAACCATTTCTTCTGAGGCATCACAGGGAATCCTGAGTGTAATTTATAAGCTGATTCCTAATTTGCCTTTTGATTTTGACAGCTTTCATTCCTTTATCCGCAAAGCTGCACATTTTGGTGAATATGCCCTGCTTGGTATTTGTTTCTATCAGTTTGTATGTACTTATCGCATAAAGCATCCGCTGATTTATACTTTAATGTTATGTGCCGGCTGTGCGTGCATCGATGAATTGATTCAGGCATTTACACCGAATCGTTTATCAAAGCTGAGTGATGTGATGCTTGATAGTATTGGTGCGTATTGCGGTATGGGTTTATGTCATAGAGTGAAGAGGAGGATGAATGATGCAAGTAATGGATGGCAAAAGAATGCGGGAAGCTGATGCGATCGCTTTAGAGGAATATCAGATTCCGACGCTGCTTTTAATGGATCGCGCAGCCGATGCGCTGATGAAGGAAGTTTTGCGCTGGCAAGTAAAGCGTGTCTGTATTTTATGCGGTTTGGGCAATAATGGCAGTGATGGGCTGGCGTTAGCGACGCAGCTGCAGCGTTTTACGGATATTAGTGTCAGTGTTGTTATGCTGGGCGAGGGGAATCAGATGCCGGCGGATGGTCAAGTCTATTATCAGATCATGCGCGCCTTGAATATCCGCTCTTTTATTCAGCCGGGTTTAGAGGATCTGCGGCTTTTGCTGCATGAGTCTGAGCTGTTGGTGGACTGCTTGTTTGGCACGGGGCTGAACCGTGGGATTGATGGTTTATTTTATGATGTGATTGAAAGTGTAAATGCCAGCGGCAAGCCGGTGATCAGCTGTGATATTCCCAGCGGAATTCATGCTGATACAGGCCAGGTTTTAGGCACGGCGGTGAAGGCCAAAGTGACGGTTACTTTTCAAAATCCTAAGCTTGGTCTTTATTTAGAGCCAGGCAGCCTGTACTGCGGGGATATTGTGATCGCGGATATCGGTGTGCCGAATGTGGTGATGGAAAGGCTGAAAAGCGGCTTTGAATTATTGGATCAAGAGCTTGCGCACCGGCTCTTGCCGCCAAGAGCGCGCAATGCGAACAAGTATACATGCGGTACAGCGCTGATAATCGGCGGTTCCAAAGGGATGAGCGGCGCTTTGCAGATGTGTGTAAAGGCATGTCTTTACAGCGGCTGCGGACTGACGACTTATGCGGCGCCGGCTTGTATTATGAATGCGCTGACTTCATCGCTGCCGCAGGCCATGAGCATTGCTGTTTCTGATAAGCAGGGGCATTTTGATAATGAATTTTGTGATGAACTGTTTAAGGCGGCACAGAACGTTGATGTGATTGCCTTTGGCTGCGGAGCGGGGCGCAGTGAGGATGTGGAGCGTATACTGGAACGGCTTTTGCTGATTGATAAACCGCTGATCATTGATGCGGATGGTTTATGGGCGTTAAGCCGCCGGCTGCCGCTTTTGAAGAAGCGCCGCAGTGCGACGATACTGACACCGCATATGGGAGAAATGCAGCGGCTTTGCGCTGTCGATAAGAATGCTCTGCAAAGTGATGTTTTGCGCTATGCCTTTGATTTTGTGAACGAGTATCCGGTGACATTGGTGTTAAAGGGTATGCGTACCTTGATTTTAGAGAAGGGCCGGCTGAGAATCAATACGACGGGAAATGAGGGGTTGGCAAAGGGCGGCAGCGGCGATGTGCTCTGCGGTATGATTACCGCTTTGATGGCTCAGCAGAAACAGGCGTTTGATGCCGCTTCTTTAGGTGTTTATCTGCATGGACTTGCCGCTGATCTGCAAAGTCAGCACACAGCGTTTTATGCAATGACAGCAAATGAATTAATTCAAGGAATCTCTGATGCCTTCCTTGCCGCTATGGATGAATAACAATATTGACAGGTTTCCGCAAGGAACCTGTTTTTTCTAATTGATGACAGTTTAGTCATTCATTTAGATAATTATCTAAATGTTGTTGACAGTGACGCAGCTCTTCTCTATACTGAAGATGACATGGAGGTGAGGGCTTGAGTTTTCAGGAAACATTTAAAGCATTATCCGATCCTACCCGCCGCGAGATCTTGGAAATGCTGAAGCAGCATAAAATGAGTGCTGGGGACATTGCTTCTCATTTCAATGTGAGCAATGCAACGATTTCGCATCATTTAACGATCTTAAAAACTGCTGGTTTGATTGATGATGAAAAGGTTGGGAAATATATTTATTATGAGATTAACTTAAGTGTTGTTGAGGAAATACTCGGCTGGCTGGCCGGCTTAAGTGATACGAGGTGATAAGATGAAGATCAAATTTAACTGGCGGCTCATGCTGCTGCCGTTCATTAATTTAGCTGCAATACTTTGTCTGCTGCCATTTTTGCCTGAACAGATACCGATGCATTTTAATTATCAATGGGAAATTGATGGCTATGGGTCAAAACTTTCGTTTATTCTGATGCCGCTTTTGCTGATTGGCTTAGGCTTGCTGTTTCAGCTATTGCCGCATATAGATCCCTTAGGCAAAAACTATGCGCGATTTCAAAAAAGGGTTGATCATTCATTCATCGCTCTGTCATTGTTTATGATTGGTACTGAACTGATTATGATTCTGGCTGCCGCTTCAATTGATTTTATAAAACCAGATATTTTGTTTCAAGGTTTGTTTGGCTTATTATTTATGTTTTTGGGCAATATCTTCCCTAAAATCAAACATAATTATTTTATGGGAATAAAAACACCATGGACCATCAGCAATGAAGATAACTGGACAATGACACATCGCTTTGGCGGTAAGCTATGGTTTCTTGGCGGCTTTCTTGCCATCTTGTTCATTGTGCTGCCCAAAGAACTGCGGACCATTGCTTTAGTGATTGATCTGATTGTTATCACTTTAGCGCCGATGATTTATTCATATATTTATTTCAGAAAGACAAGAGGATATGAAAATGCTTGAAATTAAAAATTTTTCTAAAAGTTATGGTGATAAGAAGGTTGTTGATAATTTGAATCTGAGCGTTGAAAATGGTGAGATATTCGGCTTTATTGGCCATAATGGTGCCGGCAAGACCACAACGATTAAGAGTATTGTGGGCATTCTTGACTTTGAAGCCGGTGATATCTTAATTGACGGCAAATCAATTAAGAATGATGAAATGGCATGTAAGCGGATTATGGCCTATATTCCTGATAATCCGGATATTTATGAATCTTTGACCGGAATTCGTTATCTTAATTTTATCGGTGATATTTATAAGGTGGATGCAAGGCTGCGGGAAACTTTGATTCGGCAGTATGCGGACGCGTTTGAATTGACGGCCAATCTGGGTGATGTGATTGCTTCTTATTCACATGGTATGAAGCAGAAGCTGATGATTATTTCCGCATTGATTCATCAGCCGAAGCTGCTGATTCTCGATGAACCGTTTGTCGGTTTAGATCCTAAGGCTGCGCATATTTTAAAGCAGCTGATGCGTGAGCTGTGTGATCAGGGTGGTTCGATCTTTTTCTCTACCCATGTTTTAGAGGTGGTGGAGAAGCTTTGTGACCATGTCGCAATTATTAAGAATGGGTCTATTATTACTGAGGGAAGTATTGATCAGGTTATGGGTGATCAAAGTCTTGAGGAAGTATTCCTGGAGCTGACGGATCATGAGTAATTTTATAAATCTTGTAAAGCTGCAGACGAGGAATTTATTATTCAGCAGTATCCGGCATACAAGAAGCAAGGGGAAACAAGCAGCGGGGATGGGCTTTTTAGCCTTTATGGTGGTTACCTTATTGGCGGTGTCCAGCTTTTATTCAATAACGCTGCTGAATGCGCTTCAGGGTGAAGAGCGGCAGCTGGCGCTTTATACGATGGCTTTGGCGGCTTTTGTACTGCTGCTGGTTTTTGCGGCATATAACTGCGGCAATCATCTGTTTGGCAGCAAAGACTATGACCTGCTGCGTTCAATGCCGATTTCTAAAACGGCGCTGGTTGCCAGTAAGCTGCTGTCGTTTTTATCTCTGCAGTATTTCTATGCCTTGTTTTTGCTGCTGCCGGCAATCCTGCTTTATGGTTTATTTACAGGTCAATCATTATTTTACTATCTGGGCGGGGTTGGAATGTTTTTAGTCCTGCCGATGCCGGCGGTGGTTTTATCAGCGTTGTTTTCGTTAGTGATTGGTTATGTCTCCAGTCATTTTAAATATAAGAATTTAGTTAGCAATCTTTTAATGATGATCTTTATCGTGTTGGTCTTTTTCGGTTCATTTATGATACAGACACTGGTTGGCAGTGCTGTTGATGTACAAGAAGTTATCCGCAACATGCAGCTTTATCTGCCATTCTTTGGCTTAATGGTAAAAGGCATGATTGAGGGAAGCCTGCTGAGTTATCTGCTTGGTTTATTATGCAATGTCCTGCCTTTTGTATTCTTTGTGGTTTTCTTTGCCAAGCGTTTTACGTCTATTAACAGCCGATTGAGAGGCAGCTATCGCGAGAAAAATTATAAGCTGGCTAAAATTAAACAAAGCTCAAGCTTTAATGCATTGTTTATGAAGGAGGTACGGCGTTATTTTGCCTGCGGTATCTATGTGATGAATACAGCTTTTGGACCGGTTATCATGCTGGGTGCCTCTATCTTTGCTTTATTCAGTAAACAGAGCTTGATGGCGATCATGAATGAACTGCCGCCGGAATTGACTGCTCAGATCAGCGTGATATTGGCGCTTGGATTGATTTTCTTAATTGTCATGAGCTGTACAACGAATTCATCAATTTCTCTTGAGGGCAGGCATCTATGGATCATTAAGTCATTGCCCATCCGCACGGAGGAAATCTTTGCGGCTAAGATCGCGCTGAATCTGATGATTCTGATTCCGGCAGCGATGCTTTCGGTTCTGTTATTGGCACTGTTGTTTTCATTAAATATCGCAGAGCTTTTATTGCTGCTTCTGTTATGTGCAGTTACGGCATTCTTTACAGCAAGTTTTGGCTTGATTGTGAATCTTAACTTTCCGCGGTTTGATTGGGTCAGTGAGACAACGGTCGTGAAGCAGAGTATGGCATGCATGATCAGTATCTTCGGCGGTATGATTTTATCGGGTATCATTGCCTTTATATCGATTCAAGTGATCGGCAGTATGCCGGTGCTTGTTTATCTGTTGATTTTAAACTTATTTTTTATCTTATTGGGTGTAATTTGTCTGATTTATCTGAAAAAGGCCGGCATTGCGCAATTTAAGCAATTATAGCATGCAGTTCATGATGAAGTCAGCAATCAGTGATTCAAGAGATGCAAGCTGGATCACAAAATTCTAAAGCCGAATAATTGAATGATATGGGAGCTGAAACGGCTCCTTTTTGTTTTACTAACCACCCATTATGCATGTTAGAATATGAATTAAAATGCTTTCTTTGATCGTATGAATCAGCAAGTATGTTAAAATAGAAGCACTGGAGGGATTCTATGGAATTATTACTTTATATATGTTTGATTGGGATTGCAGTGCTGGCTGTTTTGCTGTTTGTGCTGCATCTTGGTGATAATAAAAAAATGCGGCGATGATGGCGGAGCTGAAGCTGATGAAGCAGGAGCTGAGCGCATCAACGCAGAATCAGGTAAGCAGCCTGTCAACGGTTTTGTCTGATTCGCAGAAGACCTTTATGGAGCTTCAAAATATGCGGCTTCAGGAGCTGAATCAATCAATGAGTTCTCGTCAGGATGTTTTAGCGGCCAATATTAATACGCTGATTAAGCAGATGGATGAGCGGATGCTGAAGGTCAATGAATTAAATACTGCCAACAATGAGATGGTACGCCGTCAGCTGTTTGAAACGAGCAGCCAGCTTGAGGAAAAGGTGAATGTGCTGACCCGTCAAAATGAAGAAAAGTTGGAACAGATGCGTACAACACTGGAACAGAAAATTACGGAAATGCAGGCGGACAACGGCAAGCGTTTGGAAGAAATGCGGGTTACGGTTGATGAAAAGCTGCAGGATACGCTTGAAAAGCGTATTTCTAAATCATTTCAGCTTGTGTCTGAGCGTTTGGAACAGGTTTATAAGGGACTTGGTGAGATGCAGACGCTGGCTGCCGGTGTCGGTGATTTGAAAAAAGTGCTTGGCAATGTGAAAACCCGTGGTATTTTAGGTGAGATTCAATTGGGAGCCATTTTGAAAGAAATCTTGGCGCCTGAACAATTTGAAGAAAATGTCGCGACCAAAAAGGGCAGCAAGAATGTTGTTGAGTTTGCGATTAAAATGCCTGCTGATAATGATCGCTTTGTTTATCTGCCAATTGATTCAAAGTTTCCAAGTGAACCTTATGTAAAGCTGCTGGATGCCTATGATACCGGCGATAAGGAACAGATTAATGCGGCGGGGAAGCTGTTGGATACAGCGATTAAACAGAATGCTAAGGATATCCGAGATAAGTATATTGATGCCCCGAATACAACAGATTTTGCAATCATGTTCCTGCCATTTGAGGGCTTGTACGCGGAGGTTGTGCGCCGTGGGCTGATTGAAGTGCTGCAGCGTGACTATAAAATCAACATTGCCGGACCTACAACGATGGCGGCCTTATTAAATTCATTGCAGATGGGCTTTAAAACACTGGCTATCCAAAAGCGTTCCAGTGAGGTTTGGGATGTACTGGGAGCCGTTAAGACAGAATTTGAAAAATTTGGCGATGTTCTGTCGAATACTCAAAGCAAGCTTGATCTGGCACAGAAGGAGCTTGATAAATTGGTGGGTGTACGCACGCGTCAAATTCAAAAACGACTCAGTTCAGTGACCTCACTGGATGAATCGGCTTCAGCGCAGATGATTGAGAATACAATGGCTTTTGCCGAGGAAAGTGAAGAATAAAAATGGGCATTGTGAATGCAAGCAATGCTTAGATAGCTTATACTTAAGGTAAGGAAAAAGGAGAAATGCGATATGGTATTTAATAAATTAATTAATGGTGTGCAGATTAGCGCCAATGAGGAAATGAGTGATCAGGATTGCCGCAATTACATTGAATGGGCCAGAAAGAAGAATCCCGGTCATGTCATTGAATCAATGAATCTTGAATTTGATGGTGAGGATGTCGGTATCGAATATAAAATTGCACCCGTGCCTTTTGAAAAGATTCGCCGCATTACCGGTTATTTGGTAGGCACACTGGATCGCTTTAATGATGCCAAGGCAGCAGAGGAGCACGACCGCGTTAAGCATACAATTTAAGGGGAAAGAAAAATGCGCAGATCAGCGATTAGGACTTGATGTGCGCATTTTTATATTCAGTTATTATTTTTGGCATTGCTTAATAAAGCTCTTAAACAGCCTTAGCTGATCAGGCTCATGCGTTAATGCTTCAGGATGCCACTGAACAGCTAGTATGTTATCGGCTTCAATAGCTTCAATGTAGCCCTCGCTGCTGAAAGCAACGGCTTTTAAGCCATCACCCAATCGATCAATCACCTGATGATGCAAAGAATTGACCTGTGTGCTTTCATTTAAGATTGAGGCTAGCTGACTGTCCTTAACAATCTTAACTTCATGAGTTAAAACATGACGGTCTGCTTTTTGGCTGTGGTTGGGAATGTCTTGAATCAGTGTACCGCCAAAAGCTACATTTAATACTTGCAGGCCCCGGCAGATTCCTAATATTGGTTTGTGCTGCTGCATAAACGCTTGAATAAGGTTTAAGTCAAGTGTGTCAATTTCATCAAAATAATCCGTCACTGTAGGATCAGGCAGCTGATGATAGAGCGCGGGGTTTAAATCAGCGCCGCCAGGCAGCAATAAGCCATCACATGTTAAAGCGGCTTGTTTGGCGTCCATTAACGGAAAGATGGGAACGCCAAGGGCATCGATCTTATCCAGCATATATAAATAATCAGTATTCGCGTAATGATAGGTATAATCCTTGTCTTTCATGCAGCGTACCGCCACAGCAATTTTTGTTTTCATTTGTTCACCTCAGATATTTGTATTTTATCATAAATTATAAGAGGATAAAAGCTTTTAACTATGTTATAATAACCTCGAAGAAATTGGAAATGAGGCGTTTTATGAAAGAGATTCAATGCCCAAAATGCAATACGCTGATTCAGCTTGATGAAGCGGGAGGCTGTACCCATTGTCATTATGAGTTAACTGCCAATGATATTGTAAGCAGTTTGTTTGATGATGAGTTTTTCAAGCGGCTGGCACTCGATGAAAAGCATCCGCTGCGTGAGGGATATGCTTATTATTTTGATGGCAATCTGAAGAAAGCAGAGCCGCTTTTCAGTTCTGTTGATAAGCGGGATAAAGCGTTTATTTATGCTTATTTCGGAGAGATGCTATGTATCAGCGATGGGTTTGAAATCAGTTTTGCGCCTTTTGAAGAGCCTTATCAAAAGATGATGCAGACCGTATTGAAGCAGACTAAAAATCAACCGGAAGCGGCATGGCTGAGTTTCATTTTAAATCGCTATCTGATGAAAAATAAAGCCCTATATGATGAACAGCTTGCGAAGATTGCATCACTTAAGCAGCAGCAGGCGGCTGAAATAAATGCGAAGGAAAATGAACTGCGTTCTTTAGAGCTGAAAAAGGCTGCCAAGATACAAAAGAAGCGTGAGCAGCTGCCGGCTCTTAAATGGGGTGTGCTGATAGGCATATGGTTGCTTTCGGCAGTATTGTTTACTTGGGGCTTTGTGGCTGGCAAAGCATCGTACTTCACTTTGATCATTGCGATACTTGTGCCTTATACATATTGTCTTGCGTTAATTCCTTTAATCAGTTATGCCAATAATGAAAAGAAGTTTTATGGCTTTTCTTTGCTTTTGTTAGTGCTGCTTTATCCGACTTATTTTGCGGCAATGCTGATTGGCATGCTGATTATCAATGATTCAACGCTGTTTTCACTGACAATATTTCAGGAGCGTTTATTGATTTATGCGGTTATTTTAGGTATATCATCCTTCATTCAGTTCATTGTTTTTATTCTGAATGAAAATAAGCTGCATAAAAAAATGGTTAAGTATACGCCGGCTAACAGCTTTGATGTCAGTTTAGATCAAAGCGCGCTGACACTTTGCGAGGCTGAGGCGTTAGTTATGGATAAATGGTTAAATTTTGATAAGAAGGAGAACAATTATGAGTAATGTATATGAAGAAGCATTAAAGAAACATGCGCAGTGGCAGGGAAAGATTGAAACTAAGGTTGTCTGTGAAGTCAATAATGCAGAAGATCTGACTTTGGCCTATACCCCGGGAGTTGCCCAGCCATGCCGAGAAATTCATCAGGATTTAAAGAATGTTTATAAATATACCGGTAAGGGTAAGACGGTAGCGGTTATTACAGACGGTACGGCGGTATTAGGCTTGGGAGATATCGGGCCGGAAGCGGCTTTACCGGTAATGGAAGGCAAATGTGTATTATTTAAACGGTTTGCAGATGTCAACGCGGTACCAATCTGTCTCGATACAAAAGACCCTAAAGAGATTATTGCCATCTGTAAGGCATTGGCACCAGCTTTCGGCGGTTTTAATCTTGAGGATATTTCAGCCCCTCGCTGTGTTGAAATTGAGAGAACATTAAAAAAGGAATTAAATATACCGGTTTTTCATGATGATCAGCATGGAACGGCGATCTGCGTGACTGCGGCTTTGATCAATGCTTTAAAGGTTGTTAATAAAAAGGCTGAAGATATTACGGTTGTTGTGAGCGGCACCGGTGCGGCAGGTTCTTCCATCATTCATATGCTGAAAGATTTTGGCGTGAAGGAAATCTATGGTTTTAATATTAATGGCATTGTATTAAAAGCGGATAAGGAGAAATATGATTTCTTAACCCAAGAGCTGTGTGAAATCACAAATTCAGAGAATAAACGGCTGAGTATGGCGGAAGCTTTAAAAGAGGCTGATGTTTTTGTAGGTGTCAGTGCGCCAAAATTGCTGAATAAAGAAATGGTTGCCGGCATGAAACGTGATCCGATCATTTTTGCGATGGCAAATCCTGAACCTGAAATAACAGTTGATGAAGCATTGGCTGGCGGTGCCCGTGTCGTTGGTACAGGCCGCAGTGATTTCCCTAATCAGGTAAATAATGTATTAGCTTTCCCAGGTTTATTTAAGGGAGCTTTATCGGTGCGGGCGACAAAGATTACAGAGGAAATGAAAATGGCGGCGGCCAGAGGAATTGCCTCTTTGATCAGTGATGAAGAGCTGAATGAAAATTATGTTATTCCTTCTGCCTTTGATCCTAGAGTTGCCGATATGGTAGCAGCTAAGGTAGCAGAGGTTGCATTGGCAAGCGGTGTTGCCCAAAAAGCAGAGTAAATCTGCTTTTCTTTTAAGAATGGAGAATTTATGGAAATTAAAGATGAATTGACAGGCTGGTATCGTCAGTATCACCGTAAGCTGATTTTCAGGGAAAGCGGTGATCCATATGCGATTTGGGTTAGTGAAATTATGGCCCAGCAGACGCGGATTGATACGATGCTGGCCTATTATGAACGGTGGATGAAAGACTATCCCACAATTGAGGCATTGGCATCAGCACCGATTGAAAAGGTGTTAAAAAGCTGGGAGGGGCTTGGTTATTACAATCGTGCCCGCAAGCTGCACGAAGGCGCACAAATGGTTGTGCGTGATTATCAGGGTCAGCTGCCTGCAAATCTTGAACAGCTGCGAGCAATACCGGGAATCGGCAATTATACAGCGGGTGCAATCGCTTCAATTGCTTTTAAAATGCGGGCGCCGGCTGTCGACGGCAATGTGTTAAGAGTAATTTCAAGATTGCTGCTGATGGCCGATGATATCAGTTCGCAGAAAACACATAAAAAGGTTTATGATCTTGTGTATGATTTAATGGCTGACAGTGATCCTTCTGATTTTACACAGGGCTTGATGGAGCTTGGTGCATTAATCTGTACGCCGCTGGCATGGAAGTGTGAACAGTGTCCGCTAAAAGCGAAATGCCAAGCGTATGCAGCTGGCAGACAGGCTGAATTTCCAGTTAAGAAAGCCAAAAAGGCACCTGCAGAGGTTGATTTAATCACTATAATCGTACCTAAAGAAAATCAGCTGCTGCTGTGCCGTGATTGGCAGGATGGTTTGATGGAAGGCTTTATGCGGCTGCCGCAGTTTACAGAGTTAAAAACTGAGCATCTTAAACATCTGATGAAGAAAAAACATGTCTTTTCACATCGGATTTGGCATATGGATGTATATCTTGCAGATGCTTCACAAATTGAATTAAAGCCAGGCTGGGAATATGTCAGCTTGGAGCAATTAGACAATCTTTCAATTGTGACCGCGCATCGCAAAATCATTGATCAATACAGGAGGAAATATCTATGAACTTAAATAAGCTTCAGGAAGCAATGCGAAATCTTGGTTTAAATCAACTGATTGTTGCTTCACCCAAACAAATTGATTATTTAATTAACCGCCGCTTTGAATGCGGTGAGCGATTGCTGGCATTGGTTGTTAAGCCTGATCGGGCAGTTTTAGTGCTGAATGAGCTGTTTCCAATCGATCCTATCAATGGTGTTGAACTGGTAAATTATAATGACTGTGATGACGGCGTTAAGGTGGTTGCCGATTTGCTTGATTCAGGTCATGTCGGTGTTGATGGTGAGTGGCCGAGTGCATTCTTACTGCGTTTGATGAAAATCCGCCCTGAGCTTGCAATCAGTGATGAAACAGATATTATTTCAGATTTGCGGGCAATAAAAAATCCGGATGAACAAGAAAAAATGCGTAAGGCATCACAGCTGAATGATCAGGTAATGCATGAAGTCAGAAAACTATTGAGGGTAGGCGTGAGTGAGGCAGAGGTTGCCGCTCAGATTCATGATTTGTTTGTCGAAATCAGCGGCGGTGATGAGAGTTTTGAGACGATTGTCGCATTTAAGGAAAATTGTGCTGATCCGCATTGTATGCCGGGGGATAAGGTATTGCAGGCAGGTGAAAGCATCGTCATCGATATGGGCTGTAAGTATCAGGGATACTGTTCAGATATGACAAGAACTTTCTTCATTAAAGAAAATACGATGAAGGAAGTGTATGACCTTGTACTTCAGGCAAACATGGCTGCGAAGCAAGTGGTGAAACCGGGTGTCAGATTCTGTGATGTCGATGAGGCAGCCCGCCGTGTAATCCGCGATGGCGGTTATGGTGAATATTTTATTCATCGCCTTGGTCATGGTATCGGTATGAGTGTGCATGAACCCTATGATGTGAGCGGCAGCAATGAGCGGATTGTTAAAGCGGGCATGTGTTTCTCAATTGAACCGGGAATCTATCTGCCTGGTGTGGGCGGTGTGCGCATTGAGGATTTGGTGCTGGTCACTGAGGATGGCTGTGAAGTGCTGAATCACTATCCATATGATATTGAAGTGATTGATTAAATGTTCTTTTAATGAATATGATATAAATGAGAATCAAAAAAATTATGGCTTTATGAAATGTTTATTCTATAAGGTCATAATTTTTTTATGCTTAATTTTGGCTAATTTAAAACCAATTAATAACGTTCGTTGACTTAATAAATGTATAAAGCTATAATAAAAGAAAGAAAAAGAAAATATAAGAAAGGATGAGATGTATGAAATTTATTGGATATATACCTTTTGGCTACCCAAATATTGAAAAAAGTATAGAAATTGTAGAAACTTATGTTGCAGCTGGCTGCAAAGCCTTAGAGATTAGTTTCCCGACGTATGATCCTGTTGATGAAAGTGAGATGATAACTGAATACATGAGGAAAGCATTGTCAAATTGTAATGATTATGAAAAATATATGACAGGTATTCAATGTGTTAGGGATAAGCATCCTAATCTTGAAATAAATTTGTTAATGTTTGTGGACATCATTGATCAAATTGGTCTGGAAAAGTTATGCAGTTTTTATACTAAAAACAGAATTGCTTGTATTATATGTCCTGATATTGACACAAATAAAGAGTTAAAGGCATATTTGGTAGGAAATGGTATTAAATTTTCATCTCCAGTTCATTACGATTTTACTGAAGCTGAAATAAAAAATTGCTTAAATAATGATGGATTTGTTTATGTGCAAGCTTTTCCTACTAAGGGTCAAAAGGTTATTGAAGGTTATGATACACCGGATAAGATAATCTCTTATTTGAAAAGAGTGGGGGTAAAGCAGCCTATTTATGCAGGTGTTGGTATAAAAACTGTGGAGGATGTTCAATTAATTAAAGCTGCTGGTGCTGATGGATTTTTTGTTGGCGGTACGCTAATGCGAATTATGGAAGATGATAGTCTTCAGTTAGCAATTAAACAATTTATTGATGCAGGTAAATAAAAAAGGAAAAATAAGGAAAAACAATAAAAAGAAAGTTAAAGGATTGACATTAACCTAATATTTTGTTAATATTTGTATGTAAAAGAAAGAAAACGAAAACAAAAGCAAGGGGATGTCATAGGTGAGGAAAGCAAATGTTTCAAGAAGAAAGATTAAAATTTATCGTAGATTATGTCACTAAAAATAAAAAGGCATCGACAAAAGAATTGAGTGAGCTGTTAAGTACATCGGTCGTGACAATTAGAGCAGATCTTAAAATTCTGCAGGAAAAAGATTTATTAGTTAAAACCCATGGTGGAGTAATGATTAATTCTTATAAAATTAACGATGTGATTCCATCCAATGTTAAATTTCAAAAGTTTAAGCGTGAAAAAGCTAAGATAGCAGAATTGGCAAATCGTTATATTTCTGATGGCGATATTCTTATCATAGACTCTGGATCAACAACCCTTGAATTAGCAAAATGTATAACTGCAGAAAATTTAACAGCTTTTACAAATGATTTGCAGATAGCTATTGAATTATCAAAGAAAAGAAACATTGATCTAACAGTTTCTGGCGGAACGCTTATTCCTGATGTTTATACATTAACCAGTTATGAAACAGTTAACTTTTACAAGCATTTACATGTAGAAAAACTGTTCCTTAGCTGTGATGCCATAGATGCTGAATTTGGTATTTCTAATCGTGATAAACGCGAGGTGGAAATAAAAAAAGCTATGTTAAAGGCAGCTAATGAAGTTATTCTAATGGCTGATCACAGTAAAATGAATAACAGTGTTTTATTGCAGGTAGCCGATTTTGAAGATATTGATAAACTAATTGCTGATGATATACCGGCCGATTTAAGAGCCGTTATTCAAAGCAAAGGAGTTGAAATAATTACTGAATAGGAGGGAAAAATATGTCAGTAACATTAGCAAGAATTGATGATCGTTTAATTCACGGACAGATTGTGCATGCATGGATTGAATACTCTAAGGCAAAACACCTTTTGATTGCAGATGATTTTGCGTCAACTGATAAAACATCTCAGCTAATGTTAAGGTTGGCAGCTCCCAAGACAATTAAATTAGTAATCCTCTCTTTAGAGGAAACGATTAATTATATAAAAGAAAATGAAAATGAACCAATCTTTCTGATTGTACGTAATCCAGAGAGTATGCTTAAATTGTTGAATCTGGGTTTAGTCCTTTCTGAAATCAACTTAGGGAATATTAGTATGACTAAGTCACAAACTGGCAGAAAAATGCTTTTAAAAAATATTCATGTTGAACAGAATGATGTTGATTGTTTGAAGGCAATAGCCGAAAAAGGCGTTTATATATATATTAAATTGGTACCAGATGAACGTCCAATTGATGCTATTGACCTGATAAATAAGAAATATTAAAGAAAGGAAAGGGGTCATTATGTCATTATTAACTCAGGCACTTATCGCTTCATTGGTAATGTTCATCGTGTGGCTGGATTATGAATGGGTTCATGTCTGGACATATCGTCCAATTGTTTTAGGTCCTTTGATGGGCATTTGCCTAGGAAATTTGCAGATTGGACTTGAAGTAGGTGCAACCGTAGAATTAATGTTTTTAGCCACTGTATGGGTAGGCTCAGCTGTACCGCCAAATGAAATATTATCGGCTGGTATTGCTACTGCTTTAGCAGTTACAACAGGGGATGCAACGGTAGCTATCGCTACAGCGCTGCCAATTGCAATATTGGGCAGTGCATTACTTACATTTAGGAATACGTTTATGAATACCTTTGCAATGCAGCATTTTGAAAAGGCTGCAGGTAAAGCAGATATAAAAGGAATGAAATTTTGGGGTATTATCATTCCTGTAGGTCTTTATCATTTAGTATTATTTGTTATACCAACATTCATTGCAGTATATTTTGGAGCAGATGTCTGCGTAAAAGTATTAGAAATGATACCTCCGGAAGTACTGGCAGCAATTAACTGCGGAGGCCGTATGATTGGTGCTGTCGGACTTGCATTATTATTAAAATCAATTAACTTTAATAGAGCTTGGCCATTCTTCTTTTTGGGCTTCATATTCTCTGCTTATCTTGGTGTAGGTAACTTAGGTATTACGATGCTGGCGGTTGTCGTTGTAGGAATCATCTACATGTATAAAGAAAAGACAGCCAGTAATAAGTAGGAGGAAAAATCATGGCTAAATTAGAAAAAAGTGATTTATGGAGGCTGTTTTGGTCAAGTCAATGGTTCACGGTTGGGTGTAATAATGAAAAGTTTGAATCTATGGGTTTTACACTATCATTAATACCAATTATTGAGAAACTTTATAGTAACGAGGAAGATCGCAAAGCTGCTTATTTACGGCATCAGGAAATATTTCTGACTGAGGCTCAATGTGCTAAGACTGTTATTGGCATAACTGCAGCAATGGAGGAACGTTATGCCAATGAAGGTGACATTCCCGTTGAGTCAATTGGAGCAATTAAAGCAGCAATGATGGGACCTTTAGCAGGTATTGGTGATACGCTGTATCATGGTACTTTACGTCCAATCTTTGCGGGCATCGCAGTTAGTTTGGTAGCAGCAAGTGGATATACTAGTCCGCTAGGCTCAATTCTCTTCTTCTTGATCATGGGCGGAATTGGTCAATTAATTAATTGGTTTGGCATCTTTAAGGGATATGAAAAAGGTGTTGAGCTAGTTGCAAATATTGAAGAAGCGGGTCTTATAGACAAAATAAGAGATTATGCTTCCGTCTTAGGCTGCATTATCATGGGTGGATTCTCAGCTGTATTTGTTACGATAAATCTAGGTATAGAATATAATGCCGGAGAATCGGTAGTGAATCTGCAAAATACTTTAGATAGTATGATTCCGCATTTGCTGCCAATGACATATACATTATTCTTGTATTATCTAATTACCAAAAAGAAGGCTAACCCTATTGTATTAATGGTAATAACCATGGTTGTAGGAGCAATTGGTTATATGCTTGGAATCTTTGCGTAAATGATAACCTGATAAGCGTATCTGGCACTGTAAGGATGTCTGGGAGGATCTATGAATAATTTAGAAAAAAGTAATTGTTTAAAGGAGCATTTAGCTCCGGATAGTGTATTAACATTTATAAAAAATATTGAAGAGATAATTGAACCGCATGGCATTGTAATGATTAAAAATGGCAAGATTATCTTAGATGCTAAGTGGGAACCTTATTCTACTGCCAGGCCTCATGCAGTTAATTCAGTAACTAAGACTTTTATAGGTATTGCTATTGGATTATTATATGATAAAGGTTTGATTCGTTTAGAGGATAAAGTTATTAGTTTCTTCCCTGAGGTTAAAATAGATTTACATAATACACAAGTCAGAGAAATGACAATCAAAAATGTGTTAACAATGTCGATGGGACAAATAACTACACCTATATTAGATGCTGATCGCAGTTGGGTAAGTGCTCTATTGAATAATCCAGTTACTTATACACCTGGAAGTATGTTTCATTATGATTCATTAGCCTCTTATTTATTGTCAGCTATTTATACAAAAGTTAAAGGTGAAAGTGTTGCCGCAGGACTTCAGCGAGAATTATTTATGCCCCTTGGTATCGAGAATGCGTATTTTTTTGATAATAAAGAGGGAATTACGATTGGCGGCTTAGGTTTATTTATTCCTACTATTGGCTTAGCTAAAACTGGATATATGTTAATGAATCATGGCGTTTATGCTGGACATAGGATTCTGTCTGAAGAATGGTGTCAGATGCAATTAGCTAAACAAATTGATAATGCTGCTGCGTTTGCACCAAGTAAGCATGAGAGTCGCCAGGGCTATGGCTTTCAATGCTGGCATTGTGTGAATGGTGGCGTTAGAATGTCAGGGTTATGGGGACAAATGTGCCTAATGATGCCAGAATATAATTTTGTGATGGCAATTAACGCGAGGGGCTCAAGTTCTCAGCCAGTTCTAGATATATTTAATAAGACGATTTTACCAGCATTACAAGATGGAGATATTGAAGGTAGTCAATGCGAACTTGATAATTATCTCAGTACTCGTAAAGTAACGATTAATAATAATGATTTCACTTCTTATATGAAAGATATAATCAATAATAAAGAAGTGACAGTCAGTGCTGATGATATTTATGATGTATCTAGATTTAAACTGACATTTGAAAATGATTTGCTTTTGTTTGAAGTTGAGAGAAAGAATAAAACATATAGTTGTATCTATCAGCAAAATTGTTTGAGAAAGGGTAAATCTAATATTGTAGATTTGTTTCCTCCTTATTATGATTCTCTGGCTAAGTCTAAAAATGAATTATTGAACTATCATGAACCAGTATGCTTTGCTCAATATATTTGGGAAGACGAAGGCACACTCTTACTGACTGCTTTATTTGATAATGAAGCCACACACTTTATAATTCGTATTCATTTTGATTATGAATATGCGGCTTTTGAATGGCAGCCTCTATCATGTTTTACCAAATATGAACAAGTAATTGTTCACGGGAGATATGTATGATTGGTATTTTATTGATAAGTCATGGTAATTTCTCGGTTGGAATTAAAAATTCAGCCGAAATGTTTTTCAGTAATTCAATTGATGCATTTGATGCAATTGTATATAACGAGAATATAAGTTTGGAACAATTTGATGAACTGCTCAAAAATAAAATTCAAGAGCTGAATGATGGTTCAGGAATTGTCATTCTTGGTGATCTCGCTGGTGGAACACCAATAAATCGTTCAATTTCTTTATTGAATGATGACGTTTATCTAATTGCTGGCTTTAATTTTAATTTATTAATTGATTTATTAATTAAGCGTAAGGTTCTCTCTCATATCAGTGAATTAAATTTACACGATATGATTGAAGAGGCAAAATCAGGGATGATTTTCATTAATGAATTACTGGAGGTGTTATAATTGAAATTTATTGATTTATTTAATAAAAAGCCCATAATTGGGATGGTTCACTTGCTGCCTTTACCTTCAAGTCCTTTATTTGATGGTGATTTAGATAAAATCGAAGCACGAGCCATAGCTGATACTGAGGCATTAATTCAAGGTGGTGTTGATGCCTTTATTATCGAAAATTTTGGGGATGTGCCTTATGATAATACAATTTCCCTAGAAGCTTATTCAGTGATGCTGTCAATAACAAATAAAATCAGACAAATGACTGAAATTCCATTTGGATTAAATATCCAATTTAATTGTATCGAACATGAATGGTCGATGGCGTATGCAGCCAAGGCGGATTTTATCAGAGTTGAATCTTTTGTGGAAAATCGAATTGGAACTCACGGCATTAGTTTTGCCAGTGCTCCCAAACTAATGAGGATGAAAAACTCATATCCTGCAAAAAGCATGATTTTCTCCGATATTAATGTTAAGCATACATATCCGATGACCGAAATAACAATGGAAGATGCCGCCCATGAAGCAATTGAATCGGGTAGTGATGCAGTAATTGTTACTGGTAAGATAACAGGTCAGAATCCTAAGCTAGAAGATGTACAGGATTTAAAGGACAAAATTAGAAATATACCAATTTTAATAGGCAGCGGTGTAAATTCAGAAAATGTTAACGAGTTTCTACAAGTGGCAGATGGTATAATTGTCGGCAGCTCTTTAAAATATAACGGTGATGTATATCAAGGAATTGATCCACTACGAGTAAAGAATTTTATGAATATTGTCAAGGGACATCAAGCATTTGCTGATTGATTAAATAAAAATAAACAGCAGAAGGTATTTAAACCATCTGCTGTTTTATTATTGATGACGTTTTGACAGTCCCATTTTTTGAAGCAGCGCTTCCTGCAAAAGCGATGAAAAGTTTATATTCTCCTTTTCGGCTAATTGATTCAGCCATGCGGGAAGCGTTACATTTTTTCTGATAGATTTTGTGCTGTAAGTCTTTGTCCATTCATCCATATCGATGCTGATAAGTGCGGTATATGTATTCTCACTGGTTTTATATTTTAAAATATCTGAGGCAGCTGGCGGCATAATACCACGTTCAAGATAGTCAGCGATACCGATTCCTAATGCTTCCTCCGCTTTCTCAAAAGCCTCCTGTAAATTCATGCCTTGAGTCACAATGAAATCAAAATCGGGATAGGTAACGGTAATACCATCATCAGCGATTGTAAAAACAGCCGGATAATAAAATTTTCCTAACATAACGTTTTTCCTTTCTCTTATACTGGCTCAATAAATGAATTATTAGTATATCATAATTATAATGCGCATTATACGCATTATAAAGAGCTAGTCAGTGTTTTTATTTTTGTTTATAGAAAAGCATTAAACAATGATTACGCTAATTTTTTTCATATTTTTAATTATCATTGACATCGGACTTGTTTAGCAGTATAGTGAAATTCCATAATAAGCAACTTATTATCATTCATGTCTGGTAATATGAATGCAAAGTATCAAGACATGGCTGTGCCGATAATCATTGCACACAGATTTATCTGACATGTCCGCTGATGGTCTAACTGTACTTAAGGAGGTAAGTATCATGATACAGGTGGAGCATCTTAGTAAATCATTTAAAGTAGTGAAGAAGCAATCGGGGATGATGGCTTCTTTTAAGTCGTTGTTTCATCATGAAACGATGACTATCAAAGCGCTGGATGATATTTCATTCAACATTAAGAAAGGGGAAATCGTAGCGTATATCGGCCCTAACGGTGCCGGTAAATCTACAACCATCAAGATTATGAGCGGTATTCTGACACCGGATGAGGGAACGGTTTCAATTAATGGCAAGGTGCCATGGCTTGATCGAGTGGATTATGTTAAGGATATCGGTGTTGTATTTGGTCAGCGAAGTCAGCTGTGGTGGGATGTTTCAATTATTGACTCTTTTAACTTATTGAAAGACATCTATTCAATTGATGAGCAAGCTTATAAACAGCGTCTTGATGAGTTAAGCGAGCAGTTAAAGCTTAAGGAGCTGCTTCACATACCTGCCCGTCAGCTTTCATTGGGGCAGCGAATGCGCTGTGAACTGGCAGCCTCTTTGCTGCATGCGCCGACTATTCTGTTTCTTGATGAGCCGACGATTGGTCTTGACGCTGTTTCTAAGCTGGCTGTGAGAGAGTTTATCCTAAAACTGAATCAGCAAAATGAAACCACGATCATTCTAACAACCCATGATATGCAGGATATTGAAGCGCTTTGTCAGCGGGTGCTTTTAATTGGTAAGGGGAGACTGCTGTATGATGGCACACTTGAAGAATTAAAGCGGCAATATGCATATGAGAAACAAATTACTATTCTCTATCAGGGTGAGCTGACAGTGCCCAAGCATTGCCGCTTAATCGAAACAAAGGACATGCTGCCGCTGATGTCAGCCGTATTAGAAATCGATACCCGGCTTACAAGCAGCGCGGCGGTAATGAAGGAGCTTACTGCGGTGATGGATATTAAAGAGTTTTCAATTGCCGAGAAAAGTATTGATGAAATTGTCGCTATGCTTTACCGGCAGTTTGAGATTCTTTAGAGGTGAGCTATGAAACAATATATTGCTTTCTTCAGAATCCGCTTTATTAATTTTCTGCAATATAAAACAGCCGCTTGGGCAGCTGTTGGTACACAGTTTATTTGGGGTACGCTTGAATTAATTGTTTTCAGTGTTTTCTATGATGAAGGAATCGGAATCTTTCCGATGGATTTTCAGGCTTTGGTTGATTATATTTGGCTTAAACAGGCATTTCTTTCCTTTTTTGCTTTATGGGTATTAGACAGTGATATTTTAGAATCAATCCGTGACGGCAGCGTTGCCTATGAACTATGCCGGCCAATTAACCTATATGAAATGTGGTTTTCTAAATGCAGTGCTTCACGGCTTTCTAAATGCAGCCTGCGCGCTATTCCAATCTTATTAGTTGCCATGCTGATACCCGGGCGATTCCGAATGAGCCTGCCTGCTGACTGGCAGCTATTTGGCTTATTTATCATTTCGATGGCAGCCGCTTTAATCATTATCAGTGCCTGCTGTATGCTGATTTATGCCATTACCTTCTACCTCTTGGCTCCCAATGGCATCACGTTAGTGATATCTTCAGTGGCAGATTTCTTATCGGGTGCGGTTATACCGCTGATGTTCTTTCCTGAACCGCTGCGCAGGATTGCGGAGCTTTTGCCCTTTGCTTCGATGCAGGATTTGCCCTTGCGCATCTATGGCGGTGAATTAGCCTATATGGAAGCTATCCATGTCATTTTGCTTCAGCTTTTCTGGGCGATTGCATTGATAGCTTTAGGGAAATGGCTGCTTAAACAGGTGCTTAAGCGGGTTGTTGTGCAGGGTGGCTAGTATGAAACTATTTTTTCGATATTTTCTGATGGAATTAAAATCAGCGATGGAATACAAGCTTTCCTTTTTATTAGTGGCACTGGGTCAGTTTATAGTATCTTTCAGTGCTTTCTTAGGCGCGGCATTTTTGCTTCAGCGCTTTACGAGCATTAAAGGATACAGTATGGAAATGATCATGCTTTGTACAGCAAGTGTTCTTTTACAGTACACTCTGGCAGAATGTCTGGGCCGTGGTTTTGATAACTTTCCCTCGTTAGTAAAAAGCGGGAAATTTGACCGCATTCTATTGAGACCGCAAAATACAATGCTTCAGGTGATGGGCAGCCGTTTTGAATTTACCAGAATCGGCCGTCTGATTCAAGCGGTTATCCTAATGGCTGTAGGCTTAAGCGGTGCGAATGTGGCATGGAGTATCGGCAGGATCATGACGCTGATTTTTATGATGATTGGCGGTATCTGTTTGTTTATTGGTATCTTCATCATTACCGCGGCTTTTTGCTTCTTTACGATTGAGGGATTGGAAATCTTTAATGTGTTTACTAACGGGGCAGTCGAATTTGGGAAATATCCTATTGCTGTTTTTGGCAAGCGCATTCTTCAATTCTGCACCTATATCATCCCTTATGCGCTGATTCAATATTATCCGCTGTTATATCTAATGGGCGAGAGCAATCAAACATTTTTGATTGGGGTGCCGTTATTGGCCTGCCTGTTTTTGATTCCGGCGGTGCTGATTTGGCAATTTGGTGTTAAGCATTATAAATCATGCGGTTCCTAAAAGATGGAAAGGGTTGAAGCTGACGGCTTCAGCCCTTTTCTATGAAATAAAAAAACTGCCGCGTTTTCGGCAGTTAATTAGCATTTTAATCTTTTAATGTATTCAGCAAGCCGCCTTTTAGAAGGAATTCAGCCTGCTGGGCGGTACATGGCAGGTAAACCATAAAGCTGCGGCCTTTGGTTTTGTTCATGACCACAAGTGTTGTGTCACCTTGAATCGTATGCAGATTTTTAAATTCTAATTCATCCATTTCATCGATCATGTCATAGTCAGCTTCATTTTTAAACAGACATGGCAGAATACCAAAATTATATAGATTGGCCTGATGAATACGGGCAAAGCTTTTCGCAATCACTGCCTTGATACCAAGATACATCGGCGCTAATGCGGCATGTTCACGGCTGGAGCCTTGTCCATAGTTACTGCCGGCAATGATAAAGCCGCCATGCTCTTTAATACAGTCATCATGGAAGGCTGCTTTTTGATTCATGAAGCAGAATTCAGAGATTTTTTCAATGTTGCTGCGGTAAGGAAGCACTTTAGCGCCGGCCGGCATGATGTCATCCGTAGTAATGTTGTCACCCACTTTTATCATAACTTTTTTACTGATATGATCGGGCAGTGCTTCATTTTTCGGCAGGGCTTTGATATTTGGACCGCGGATGATTTCCGCATTTGGATCACACTGCGGCTGAATCAGTGAGCGGTCATCAATTGTGTAATAAGGTAAATCTAAAGCAGGCTCATAATCCATGGTGCGCGGATCGGTAATAACACCCGTGATTGCACTGGCAATGGCGGTTTCACATGATACCAAAGCGACACTGGCGCTCAAAGTACCACTGCGGCCATAGAAATTGCGGTTAAACGTTCTCAGTGACCAAGCATTGCTTGCCGGTGATTGACCCATGCCGATACATGGTCCGCATGTGCTTTCTAATAGACGGATACCGCTTTTAATAATATCGGTCAGCTTATTGTTTTCCGCCAGCATGCTTAATACCTGCTTTGAACCTGGTGAGAGGGAACAGCTGACATTTGGCGCGATGGTTTTATTGCGTACAATATTGGCTACAGTGCATAAATCAAGATAAGAGGAATTAGTACAAGAGCCGATTGCGACCTGCTGGATCGGCCGGCCTGCTACCGAAGCGACGGTAACCACATTATCCGGTGAGTGCGGCAAGGCGATCATCGGTTCTAATTCATCAAGATTAAGCTCAATAATTTGATCATAGCTGGCATCCTGATCAGCTTTGATTTCTTCAAATTCATCTTCACGCTGCTGTTTCTTCAAAAATTCCAAGGTACGCTCATCACTTGGAAAAATGGAGGTTGTAGCGCCTAATTCAGCACCCATATTCGTTATAGTAGCCCGCTGCGGTACGCTTAAGGTAAGCACGCCGTCACCAAAGTATTCAATGATTTTGCCGACACCGCCCTTAACGCTTAATAGCTGCAGGACTTTTAAGATGATGTCTTTGGCAGCCACGCCGTGCTGAAGCTTACCGCTGAGGCGGATGCCGATAATTTCAGGCATAGTTAAAGCAAAGGGTCTGCCGGCCATCGCTGCCGCTACATCTAAACCGCCCGCACCAATGGCTAAGGCACCCATACCGCCGGCTGTCGGTGTATGAGAATCCGAACCCAGCAGCGTCTTGCCTGGTCTGGCAAAACGTTCAAGATGCACCTGATGGCAGATACCGTTGCCAGGTCTTGAAAATATGATGCCGTAACGATTTGCGACACTTTGCAGATACTGATGATCATCGGCGTTTTCAAAACCGCTCTGTAATGTATTATGATCAACATAGCTGACTGAAAGCTCCGTTTTAACCCGATCAATACCGATGCTTTCCAGCTGCAGATAAGCCATTGTACCAGTAGCATCCTGAGTCAGTGTCTGATCGATGCGAATCGTGATTGGGGCACCTTTTTTCATTTCTCCGGATACCAGATGTCTGGCTATGATTTTTTCACTTACTGTATTCATCTTCTCATTTCTCCTCTTTTTCAAAACTCATTATAGCATGATTGGTATTGAATTGAAACTCTAAATGTAATATAATGAAAGAAATGTGAAAACTTAGAAAGTGGTGTGGAAATGAATCGTGAACTAGCAGAAATATTTAAACAGTCAGTCAATGACAATGCCATTGAAAATGGCTTATACAAAACCTATGAAGTAAAAAAAGGGCTGCGCAATGAGGATAGTACCGGTGTATTGGTCGGTTTGACAAAGATTGCTGATGTTGTGGGCTATAAACGGGTTAACGGTGAGAAGGTCGATGATATCGGCCGTTTATATTACCGGGGTTATGAGATTAAGGATCTGATTGACGGCTTGGATTTCAGTGAGCATCATGCTTTTGAAGAAGTCGCTTTTCTGATTCTTTTTGGCAAACTGCCCAATGCTTCAGAATTAGCGCTTTTCATGAGCTATCTGCAAAGTCATTACGCACTGCCGAAGGACTTTTTAGAACTGAATATCTTACGGATGCCGGGCAAGAATCTGATGAATAAGGTTCAGCAGGCGATTTTAATGCTGTATGGTTATGATGAAAACAGTGATGATACAACGGCGATGAATACGCTGTTCCAGGGCTTAAATATTATAGCCAAAATGCCGGCTATCATTTCTTATTCCTATCAGGCAAAACGGCATAATTTTGATGATGAAAGTCTGATCATCCATCAAATTGATCCGCATTGTACGATTTCAGAAAGCATTCTGCGGCTGATCCGCAGTGATATGCAGTATACGGATACCGAGGTGCGGGTGCTTGACTGCATGCTGATCCTGCATACCGATCATGGCGGCGGCAATAACTCAACCTTTACCAATGTCGTTATCTCATCAACCGGCACAGATATCTATTCAGCAATCAGCGGCAGTATTGGTTCATTAAAGGGGCCGCGTCACGGCGGTGCCAGTTTGGCGGTCTGCCAGATGATGAGTGCGGTCATTGATGAGATTGGCTATCAAGCAGATGATGCCGCAATCAGAGGTATTGTTGAGCGGCTGCTGGATAAAGATTTCTTTGATCACAGCGGCTTGATCTACGGTATCGGTCATGCTGTTTATACATTGAGTGATCCGCGTTCTGAAATCTTGAAAGAAAAGGCTTATATGCTTGCTGAAGAAAAACAGATGATTGAACAGTTTGATTTCTATAAGCGGTTTGAAGAAATTGCGAAACAGTGTATTAAAGAGCGCAAGGGCAAGAGTGTTTCCAGCAATATTGATTTTTACAGCGGCTTTGTTTACAGTATGCTGAATATTCCCCAGGAGCTTGTCAGTCTGCTGTTTGTGACCGCCCGGATCGTCGGCTGGCTGGCACATAATATTGAGGATAAATGTTATTGTGATAAGATTGTCCGGCCGGCAACGAAATATGTTGGGGATACAAAAAAATTTGTTAAAATTGAGGAGCGATAGAATGAAAAAAGTAACATTGTTTAAGGGTGACGGCATCGGTCCGGAAATCTGTGATCAGGTAGTAAGGATTATTAACACATTAAATCTGCCGCTTGAATTTGAACCTTTTGAGGTTGGTGCAGCAGAATATGAGCGTCATGGCGCATTGATACCGGCGGCCGCTTTTGAATCCATTGAACGCAACAAGGTGATTTTAAAGGCACCGATAACAACCCCGATCGGCAAGGGGTTTCGAAGCTGTAATGTGCAGCTGCGTGAGAAATATGATCTTTATGCCAATATTCGTCCGGCAAAAAGTCTGCCTAATGTTAAGACGCCGTTTGCTAATGTAGACATGGTTATTTTCAGAGAGAATACGGAAGATTTATATGTCGGTGTAGAAAAGCAAATTGATGAAAACACCGTTCACGCAACTAAAATCATCACTCGCCGCTGCAGTGAGCGAATTATCCGCTCGGCTTTTGAGTATGCCAAAGAGCATCACCGCCAGCGCGTCAGCTGTGTGCATAAGGCTAATATTTTAAAGCTAAGCGACGGTTTGTTCCTAAAGGTGTTTAATGAAATCAAAGAAGAATTTCCGGATGTAGAGGCAAACAGCTACATCGTTGATAATGTCTGCATGCAGATGGTCATGCATCCTGAGAAGTTTGATGTATTGGTTATGCCGAATCTTTATGGAGATATCACTTCAGATTTAGCAAGCGGTTTAATCGGCGGGCTGGGCCTCTTGCCAAGCGCAAATTTAGGTGATGAATACGCGATGTTTGAAGCTGTTCACGGATCAGCACCGGACATTGCCGGTAAGAATCTGGCCAATCCAACCGCACTCTTATTATCCGCCTGCATGATGTTGGATTATTTGGGCTATCATGATGAGGGGGAAAAGGTACGCGCAGCCATCAACCGCGTATTGATTCAGGGTGATGTTTTAACTCAGGATCTTGGCGGCAGCGCGTCAACAAGTGAATTCACAGATGCTATCCTTCAGGCACTTCAAAACGCATAAGAGAGTCAATGGCTCTCTTTTTCTATACAATTTATTGATAATGCGTAGGGCATGAGAATCATTCATCATTAAATTAATGGAATCGTTTACAAAAAAGTTGTTGACAAACTGGTCATAACCAGTTAAACTGAATTTAGGAGGAAAGTCATGAACAGCAACTATAACAAAATCCCCTTGTACTGTCAGTTGGCTGAAAGTATTGAGGAACAGATTAATGACGGTACTTTAAAAAAAGGACAGCCGATTCCTTCTGAAAGAGATTTATGTAAGCAGTACAACGTTTCAAGAATAACGGTCCGTTCAGCAATTGATGAATTGGTAAGACAGGGTAAATTAGAAAAAATTCAAGGCAAAGGTACGTTTATTCTCGGTAAGAGTATCGTACAGAATTTAGGAAATGTTTACAGCTTTTCAAAAGAAATGGAAAAGCAGGGTAAAATATCCTCAACCAAGATCGTAACCCGGGAAAAAATCAAAGCTGAACCGAAGATTGCCTATCATCTTGGTATTAATGAAAATGATGATGTAATTTATATCGAGCGTCTGCGCTGTGCCGAGAATGTCGCAATCATGGTTGAAAAAGCCTATTTTCCTTATCAGGGATTTGAATTCCTGCTTGATTTGGATTTTGCGAAGCGAGGGTTATATAAAACCTTAGAAGAGGACTATCATATTGTATTTAATAAAGCAATAGAAACCTTTAAGGCATGTGAGTTAAATACGCGTGAATGCAAACTGCTGAGCTGTCCGAAGAAGCAGTATGGTCTGCTGGTTAAGCGTACCAGCTATTCCAATGATAAAATAGCCTGTTATTCTACGATTGTTTCAAAGGGAGATTCGTTTGAATTTACAATTAAATTAGTATCTTAATTTCTGAGATGTCTGATTGATATCTCAGAAAAAAAATAATGTAACTGGTAATGATGTCATAACCAATAGGAGGACACTTATGATAAAAGATATACTTACTGAAGATTTAATTTTGACAGATGCGGATGCAAAGGATTGGCGGGATGCAGTGCGGCTCTGCGGTGAATTGCTGGCCAATCAGGGCAAGGTGAATGAAGCATTTATACAGACGATGATTGATGTTATTGAGACATATGGTCCCTATATGATTCTGGTGGAAGGAGTTGCTTTCTTTCATGGCAAGCCAGGTTCAGATGTAAAGGAGGCATGTCTGTCACTGGTAACATTCAAGCATAAAATCGTATTTGATGATTTTGAGAATCAAGAGATAGATTGTGCGTTCGGTTTTGGGGCTGTTGACTCAGATTCACATATGGCAATGATTATGAGTCTTGCTTCACTGCTTCAGGATACGGAATTTATCAATTTGATCAGAAATCATGGATTGAAAGCAGAAATTGCGGCAATGTTGAAAAAATACTAGGAGGAAACAAAAATGAAGCATGAGGAATTCTATGACATTGTAATGGATCAGATGAAGCATCAATTTTATGATGAAAGGGAACAGATTGAACAGGCAGCCCGTTATGGCGCGGCTTCAGTGATGAAAAAACGTCTGATTCATGTATTTGGCTGCGGTCATTCCCAAATGTTTGCCATGGAGGTATTTTATCGGGCTGGCGGACTTGTTCCGGTAAATGCCTTGCTGATACCGCATCTCGCATTATTTCCCAAAGCGAAGCTAAGTACGATTCAGGAGCGGGTCGAGGGCTTCGCGGGCGAGTATTTGAAGCTGGAAAATGTCAGCGGTGACGATACGATGATTATCGTTTCCATCTCTGGCCGCAATGCCGGTGTCATTGATATGGCGCTTACCGCTAAGGAAATCGGCATGAAGGTTATCGCGCTGACATCAAAGGCATTTTCTGATCAGGTCAGTTCCCGTCATTCATCAGGCAAGAATCTGAAGGATATCGCGGATGTGGTAATTGATTTGAAATGTGAGCTTGGCGACGCGTGTCTTTCCATGCCGAACGTGCCTGATAAATTCACGGGTACGTCAACGATACTTGGTATGCTGGTGATGGATTGTATAACGGCGCGGGTCATTGAATTATGTGCTGAACAAGGGTATGTACCGCCAACCTATGTCAGCTCGAATCTGGATCGGGGTGATGCTATCAATGCTGAGCATATTAAGCATTATCATGATTTAATTGATTGCTTATAGAAGGGAGCAAGAAAATGTTAAAAATTATTACCGTATGCGGTTTAGGTGTAGGTTCAAGCTTGATTTTGAAAATGACTGCAGATACTGCTATGAATCAGCTTGGCGTTAAGTGTAAGATTGAACATTGGGATATGGGAACCGTAAAGGGTAAGCCCTGTGATTTAATCATAACCACGGAAAGCTTCCGTAAGCATTTTGCGGATCAAGATAATGTTGTGTATGTCAATAACATTATGGATGTTGAAGAGGTTAAGGGGAAGCTTAAAGCATATCTTGACAGTCATGAACATTAAAGAAAGGGGTTTTGACTTATGTTAGATTTTATTCTCAATATTTTTCAGACACCGGCAATAATCCTTGGATTAGTTGCGCTGATTGGTTTGCTGCTGCAGAAGAAAAGCGCTGGTGAAGTATTCTCCGGTTCAGTAAAAACAGCCATCGGTATGCTGGTTTTATCCGCTGGCTCAAGTTTGATTGTTACGGAAATTCTGCCGTTTGTTGATTTATTCTCGGCCGTATTCAATCTTCAGGGCTTCGCAACTTCATCAGAAGCCGTAGTGGGTGCGATGCAAAGCGCAGTTCCGATTATTGCGACTACAAGCGCCTTGATTATGGGCATCGGCTTTGTGGTCAATGTCTTAATTGCCCGTTTCAGCCCGTTAAAATATATCTTCCTGACTGGCCATATGATGTGGATCTTATCTGTGGCAGTCGCTGGCAGTCTGTATATCGGTGGTTTCAATGAGACGATGATTGTTGTGATAGGCAGTATTCTGCAGGGAATGCTGATGGTTATCTTCCCGGCAATCGGACAGCCGATGGTGCGTAAGGTTACCGGTAATGATAATTTTGCGATTGCCCATCTGACAACGCTTGGTACTGTGCCAGCTGGTTATATCGGCGGTCTGCTGGGTGATAAATCAAAAAATGCTGAAGATATTAAATTACCTGAATCACTGGAATTCTTTAAAGATACTTCTATGTCGGTATCCATCGTTATGGGTGTATTCTATCTGTTAGTCGTTATTATGGCCGGCCCGGAAGCGGTTGCTCCTTATGCTGGTGAAACAAATTATATTATTTATGGCATTTTGAAAGCTCTCGGGTTCACTGCCGGCATCATGGTTCTGCTGCAAGGTGTGCGGATGTTCTTAGGTGAGCTGGTACCTGCCTTTAAGGGTATTTCTGATAAAATTGTACCAGGTGCTATACCAGCACTTGATGTTCCCGCATTGTTCGCATTTGCGCCAAACAGCTTAATGATTGGCTTTGTCACAGCGGTTATCGGCATGATACTCGGTATGGTTGTAAGTTCTGCCCTCTTTGGCGTAGTACCTTTGGTATCTATTATCGGCGCGTTCTTTACCGGTGGAGTTGCTGGTATTTATGGCAACGCACAAGGCGGCAGCCGCGGAGCTGTCATTGCAGGTTTGATTTATGGCTTCTTGTTAATCGTCGGCTCTGCCTTCCTGTTTACGATTTTTGACTACGCGGCTTATGGCGCGGCAGGAGTTGGCCATGATTGCCTAGATGTCATGGTATTGATGACTATTCTGAAACAGCCGTATATCGGTATAGCAATCATTGCGGCAGGCTTTGCTGCCTTATGCATCTTCCACAAAAAACAGCAAAATCATTAAGTAATATGAGGAGTGAAGCAATTCACCCCTCTTTATCTATTATTTAAGTATTATTTATAAATTTATGGTTATTTAGAAACTGTAATAGCTTACATAAAAGAAATCGTGAATAATCGTTGACAGCACCTGCTTTCATGATTTATACTAAATCAGGTTTAAAAAGAACCTTTAAAATAATCCAGAGAGGTTATGAAGGGGATTGAAATTCATTGTTTTTTTCGTATGAGGCTCAAGATCCTGCTAACTTTAATGGTAGGATCTTTTTTATACGAGGAGGACACATATGACAAAGAATCAAGGATCAAAATTAGCCATGAAGATGGCCATTGCATTAGCGATTGGACTGCTTTGCGGCGCTGGCTGCATCTTCCTGCGTGAATCATTAATAAGCTCCGGACAGGCATCTACCTGGACATTCATTAATAATCTGCTGTTTCAGGATATCACAGCGGAAGGCGCAACAAATGCAATTGGTATTTTCTATATCTTAGGGCAGATTTTCATCAATGCTTTGCAGCTGATCATTATCCCGATGGTATTTACTTCCATCACGCTGGCAATCTGCGATATGTCAGACGCGAAGAAATTAGGCAGAATCTCATTTAAAACAATCAAATGGTTCTTGATTACTTCATTCATCGCGCTGCTGTTCGCAGGAGCGGTAGGCTTTGCTGTTTATCATTTAGGCGGCTTCAGTGTAGGTGAAGTTGGCGAATTAACGGCGGCTGCCGGTAAGGCGGGAAGCAATCCGCTGCTGATTTTCATTCAGGCAGTTCCTAATAATATCTTCGATGTATTCTCAAATAACGGCCGTGTCTTATCAATTGTTGTTCTGGCAGTTGTGTTTGGTCTGGCAATCCTTAAGCTAGGTGACAAGGTTACCGTGTTTAAAAAGCTGTGTCAGGAAATCAATGACATCGTTGTAGTATTCCTGAGTTATGTTGTTAATAATTTTGGACCGGCAGCAATCTTCGTGCTGATTACCAGAACCTTTGCGATTTACGGCATCGATCACTTAAAACCGGCTTTAACTTACGTCGTAACAACGATTATTTGTCTCCTACTGTTCTTGTTTGTAGCTTATGGTATTATTGTAAGACTGACAACTGGTTTAAGTGCTAAAAAATTTATCGGCAAGATTTCAAAAGTAGCGCTGTTTGGTTTCTCAACCTCATCAAGTGCAGCAACTCTGCCATTAAATACTAAGACGACAACTGAAGAATTAGGTGTTAATGAAGAAATTGCATCATTTGTACTGCCATTAGGCATGACTGTTAATATGAACGGTACTGCCATCATGCAGGTAATTGCTGCTATCTTCATTGCCGCAAGCGCTGGTTATCAAGTAACTTTCGGCAATATTGCTTTAATCGCTGTACTGGCTTTAATTGCATCTGTGGGCACACCGGCTGCACCGGGAGCAGGTGCTGTAATCCTATTCACGATCCTGACTGCCATGGGCTATACAAACGATCCGGCATTATTGGCTTATAGTTTAATACTGGCAATTAACCGACCGATTGAAATGTTGGTTACCTCATTAAATGTTGTTGGTGATTCAGCAACCAGTGTGATTGTCGCCAAGAGCGAAAATATGCTAGATACAGATAAATATAACACAAAGGATAACCACTATAATAAAAAGTAAAGCAGAGGCTAAACAGCTTCTGCTTTATTGCTTTCTGGCAATCAGATAATCAAGTTCATCCGCATAACGGCCATCAAATTCAAAGGTATGACCACAAGCTGAACAGGTAAAAACATAATCAAGATCAGCAACCCGAACTAATGCCTTGCGCCCGCAATGAGGACAAACCTCGTTCATCGATATTCCTTCACATTCCTTTAAAAAATTATTATACCAATCATCTTGCACGACGTATTCCTCCTTTTTTTGTATTATATATCAGAAACGCATTGGGAAGCAAACCCCATCATTCAACAAGACGTTGTATATGAAGCTATACTAGCAGAATAGTATTGATTATTGATATAATTATTGTGTGATTAAATGTTTACAAATCTGATTTTAATGGTTGATTTAAACCCCTGAAGAAAGGTGATGTCGAATGGCTGAGGAAATAGTTATCAGTAACAAGAATAAGATCAGAGTAGGAAGATTGATCAGAATCTATCAAAAGGAAATGGGGATTACTTTATTTGATCTGATCGAAAATGTTTGTTCAAGGCAGGTAGCGACTAATTTTAATAAGGATATTCCCGCTAAGAATGATGAATTTTATTTAGGTGCGTTGGCTAAATTAGGTTTTAATTATAATTACCGGCATGATATGGATGACTATATTTTAAACCAATGCAGGCTGTTAAGAGATGCAGTTGAATGGTATGATACGAAAATGATGGAGAAAATCTGTTATGAGACGATTAAAAGGTTAGAGCCATATCGGAAATATATCATTGAGTATGAGTACATCAGAGCGTTTGAAATGATTTATAGGTATCACTTTATAAGTATCAATGTCGAGAAAGAAATCGATCATTTTGTTAATACGATGAAATATTTGAGTCAAGATATAGTTGATGTTTTGACAGATATCATTTTTAAGTATTGCTTCAAATTTTATGGCTTTTTTGAAGGTTCAAAATACTTCGATAAATCAAATGAAATTTTTAAACTTTTGGATTTATCACATTCTAATTATAGTGTAAATCAGTTGAACTATGCCGTATATTTATTATGCTTAAAGTATCATTTTGATTGCTTAGAAATATTGAGTAAAATTGAACACGAATATTCCAGTAAACATAATTATAACGGACTTCTTAATGTTTACATCAGAATATTTTGGCTAATAGGGAATATACAAGAAAAATCAATTGTAAAATATGAAGAAAAATTTAATCGCCTTGTTGAAACATGTGAAGGACCAATTAACTCTAATTTGGTCATGAAATGTATGTTTAATTTAGCAATAAGATATTTTGAAGGTGGGGATTATATAACATCTAAAAAGTATTTTCTAAAAACTTTACATGATGAAAATTTTTATGTTCAAAGTGCAATATGTTTAAAATATATAATTTTCAATGAAAATGATTTTAGTTTTGATTTTAAACTTAAACCTTTAGATGAATGTGCTGTCATCACTGATAGAGAAAAAGTGTTTTATAGTTATTATAATCTAAAGAGTAGTGTAGTTAATATAAAAGAATTGGTCAATTATATTGATTCATTTGTTTTTCCTGCTTTAGGTTCACATGATTCCTTTTATTACATTGTTTTTATAAATGAAATCAAAAGTTTGATGGAGAAAGTAGAGAAAAACAACAAAAGTTGCAGAAGAAAGTTAATGAGAGTTTTAGATAAATTTAGGAATATGTAATAAAAAGAACTTGAAATGTACAAATTCGGACTAATATTCCTAAAATTCACAAAAATTTTTAAGTTGTGTTATTCTATTCCACGAGAGGTGATAGAATGAAATTATTAAAGGTACTTTTAGTTGCAGGTATTATGTTCTCTGGAATCGTTACTCCGCCAACTCCAGGTGATGATGACCCTATTCCATATTGTTATGGTAGTGATTGCGTTAGTCTAAATTAATAATGTGTTTTTAATAGGGAATGAGTTTTATTAAATATTAACAGCTGAATGTCTATATCAGTAAACCCCCAATGACTATTATATTCTATTCAGCATCTATCTAAAAATCAAAAGAATGAGGGCAATCGCCCTTTTCTTTTACGCGCATGTCATAATTATCTAAGCATGCACGCATTTCACGCTTAAGAGCACTAAATCATTTCATCATTCCCCGCAATTCTCTATTTTATCATCAATTTCACCTAATACAGCCGCAAAATCCCATCTTTAATCCACTTTTATTCATTTGTTTTGCTATACAGAAAGCCGTAAAAACAGTATAATAATACAGGTAGTTGATAGGAGAGTGGCAAATGTTCGAGTTAAGTGCTGCTAGTTATGAATTGGCAGATATTAAAAAGTACCATGATGCAGGAATTAATACGGTTCTCTTCGCGTTGCCGTTTTTTAGTGCGCGACCCGCTGGGGTATTCACTAATCAACAAATCGAAGAAGGAACAAAACTGCTCCATGAATTAAATATGAAAAGCGCCGTTCAGCTGACACGTTTTTTTACTGAAAGTGAATGTGAAGCGTGCCGTGATGAACTGCAATTATTAAAAGCTATGAATGTAGACCAGATTTATTTCACTGACTGCGCGGTTTTACAGTTAGCCGATGAATTAGCAATGAAAGATAAATTGATTTACAATCCGGATACACTGATTACCAATGCGGCTGACGCACAGTTTTATCTTGATCAGGGTATCAATGGTGTTACATTATCAAAGGAAATCACCAAGGAAGAAATGATTGGCATTGCCGCTCAGGTCAAGGGTAATTTAGAAGTGCTGATTCATGGCCGGTTGAATATGATGCATTCCAAGCGTCGTTTATTAACCAGCTATTATGAATTTCTGGGCCGTGAATTTGATCTTGAAAACAATCATGATTTATATTTAATGGAAGAAAATCGTGATGAGCATATGCCGATTATCGAAGATGAGCTTGGTACGCATGTGTTTACCGGCTTTACTTTATGTTCATTTAATGAAGTGAATGACTTAGTCAAGGCAGGGATACAGTCTTTGCGTATTGAAAGTCTGTTTATGAGCAGTGATGAGGTTGCTCAGACTGCCCGTGATTATCGTGATGTGCTTGAAGGCAGAAAGTCCGGGTTAGAAATGTTTGAAGCATATCAGAAGCAATATCCAAATCAGAATATCAGTACCGGTTTTATGTATAAGAAAACAAGTACAGTGAAGGTGAATGTATGAGACAGAGAATTGAATTATTATCACCAGCCGGTGATCTTGAACGTTTGAAAATAGCAATCTTGTATGGTGCTGATGCTGTTTATATCGGCGGCAAAAAATTCTCTCTGCGTTCCCGGGCAAGCAATTTTGATATTGAGGATATCCAAGAGGCAGTTAAGTTTGCTGATGCTCATGGTGCGCGTATTCATGTGACCGTGAATATGCTGCCGCATGAAGAAGATATGCATGATTTAAAGGAATATTTAAAACAGTTGGAGGATGCCGGGGTAACGGCTGTTATTTGTGCCAGCGCAACAATCGCGATGACTGCCAAAGCGGTAGCACCTAAGCTTGAGGTGCATTTGAGTACCCAGCATTCCACATGCAATTCATTGGCCGCTAAATTTTGGCAAAGCAAGGGTGTTGATCGGGTGGTTTTGGCTCGGGAATGCACGCTTGAAGATATTAAGGCAACAACGGCTGCTTCGCCGCTGCCCATCGAAGCCTTTATTCATGGCGGTATGTGTATTTCCTATTCCGGCCGCTGTACGTTATCTAACAATATGACCAATCGTGATGCGAACCGCGGTGGCTGTGCACAAAGCTGCCGTTGGAAATACCGGCTGTATAAGGGCGATGAAAAGCTGAATGATGATCAGGAGCTGTTCTCAATGAGCAGCAAGGATCTGATGGCAGCCCGTTATATTCCGGATCTGATTCATGCCGGTGTTGCTTCATTAAAAATTGAAGGCCGGATGAAATCGACGTATTACATAGCCACGGTTGTGAAAGCATACCGTATGCTGATCGATGAGGTATATGAAAAGGGTGAAATCAGCGAAGCGCGGATGGCGTTCTTCCTGTCTGAATTAAGCAAAGCGGAAAACCGTCCGGCTGATGTTGGTTTCTACGCCGGCCTGCCGAAATTCAGCGCTCATCTGTATGGTGTTAATGGCGCCGGTGTTACACAGGAATTTATTGCCAGTGTGCTGTCGTATGATGCATCGACCCAAATGGCAACGATTCTGGTGAGAAATAATTTCAAACCGGGCTGTCAGGCTGAGGTATTTGGCCCGCATATAACCAATGAACCATTGATTATCGGTGACTGCTTTGATGAAATGAATGAGAAAATTGAAGTAGCGAATAAGCCGATGCAGATACTAACCACCAGGATACCATTTCCGGTGGAGAAAAATGATATGATCCGTAAAGTGATGATTAAGGATCGCAGTACAATTTATTAAGGGAGAAAAGAAAAATGAAATTGAGTGAGAGCTTCTTTTATACATTAAGAGAAAATGCTAAGGATGAAGAATCAACAAGCGGCAACCTGCTAGTCAGAAGCGGAATGATCAAGAAAACCAGCAATGGCGTATATATGATTATGCCGATGGGACATCGGGTATTAAAAAAGGTAGAAAATATTGTTCGTGAGGAAATGGATCGTACCGGTGCTCAGGAATTATTGATGCCAGCCCTGATTCTTGAAGAGGTTTATGAAAAGTCTGGCCGCCGTGAAGCGTTTGGCAGCAATATGTTTGCGTTAAAGGACCGTTATCAGAAAAATTATGTATTAGGACCAACCCATGAAGAATTATTTGCGGTAGCTGCCAGTATGAATGGTGCTTCTTATAAGAGCTTTCCGTATAATCTTTATCAGATTCAAACAAAATACCGTGATGAAACGCGTCCTCGTTATGGCTTGATCCGTGTCCGTGAGTTTATTATGAAGGATGCTTATTCTTTTGATACTGATCTTGAGGGCCTGCATACATCTTATATGAAAATGTTTAACGCTTATAAGGCTTGCTTTGACCGCATGGGTTTAAATTATAAGATCGTTAAGGCGGATACCGGTGCTATGGGCGGCTTGCTTTCTGAGGAATTCCAGGCAATCTGTGAAATTGGTGAGGATACAGTCGTTCAATGTGAGGGCTGTGACTTCTCAAGTAATTTAGAAATTACTGAGGTTATCGATACAAGTGAGGTCAGCGATGAGGCTGAATTAGCGATGAATGAAGTGGAAACACCACATGCGAAAACCATCGATGAGGTAGCTGCTTTCTTTAATAAAACGGCTGATTCTTTTGTAAAGACATTAATCTATAAGGTAGATGGTGAATTTGTAGCCTTCCTGCTTAAGGGAAATCGTGAATTAAATGAAACTAAGGCATTGAAATTGCTGCAGGCAAATGAGATTGAATTAGCGGCTTTTGATGATGTAGAACGGATTACAAAAGCGGCTGTCGGTTTTGCCGGTCCAGTCGGTTTAGGGATTAAGATTGTCATGGACCGTGAGGTTGCTAAGATGAAAAACTTCATTGTTGGTGCCAACAAGACGAATTATCATATTGAAAATGTTAACTTAAAGGATTTTAAAGCGGATCTTGTTGCTGATGTGGCCTGTGTTCAAGCGGGTGATGTTTGTCCATGCTGCGGCAAAAAGCTAGTATTTACAAAGGGTATTGAGGTTGGCAATACGTTTAAGCTGGGTACTAAGTATGCTCAGACTATGGGACTGAATTATCTTGATGCCAATAATAAGCTGAATCCAGTTGTGATGGGCAGTTACGGTATTGGTCTGGAACGCTGCATGGCGGCGATTGCGGAACAGCATAATGATGAACACGGTTTGATCTGGCCTAAATCAGTTGCGCCGTTCCAAGTGGCTTTAGTGATTGTTTCAATGAAGGATGAAGCTCAGAAAAAGGCAGCGGCAGAATTATATGAACAGCTGAGCGCGGCAGGCTTTGAGGTACTGCTTGATGATCGTGATGAACGTCCGGGTGTTAAATTCAAGGATATGGATTTAGTAGGTATTCCATGCCGTATCACTTTGGGCCGTAAACTTGGTGAAGGTCTTGTTGAGTTTAAGATGCGTGATGAAGCTGAAGGCTTTGATGTTGAATTATCAAAGGTTATTGATGAAGTAAAGAATCGTTTTTAAAAGATGTAAGAGTTTTCATTAAAGAATGAAAAAGAACTAACTTTACACTGAAAATTTTTGTGTGTATAATTAGAAAGGCTAAGCGTACGATAGAATGTAGGCTTATAGAAAGATACGAGGGATAAAAGATGAAAGAAACATTGTATATGAATGAACAGATGGCAATACTGAATTTCAGCGCATCGTATGCACGTACACCGGCAGAGCTGTTGAATTCACCAACGTTTAAAAATCTTGTGGAATCTTTTATTGATGATTTGGAAACTACAGACCCTGAATTATATGCATGGGCTGTTAATGGTAAATCAACCCGTCAGGCTAAGGTTGAAATTACAAAGCTTTTCAGAGAACTGACAATTTTAGAATGTGATGAAGTAGAGAGCTATTATCTGAATGATAAGACTTTGCTGCTTGATTTCATTGAAGAACTGTATAATTTCTGGAAACGTCATCAGCGTTTTTCAGTAACTAATATCGGATCGGGGAATGCCCTTCAGGAATCTAGCTATGTAACGGCGGATTCTAATTTTAACCGTTTGATTCGTGATATTTATCGTAATCTTGAACAAAAGGTTCAGGGCAGAAAGAATAAGGTATACCGTCAGCTGCAGGCAGGAACAAATGCGGCAGCAGCAGTGCGGATTAATAAGAGTAAATTATCCGCAAGATATGACCGGCTTAAAGAAATCCCAATGTTTGATTCAGTCATGCTGCGTACACCTTTACTGCTGACAACACGTTCTAATAAACGTACAGGGATGTTTGTGGAAAGAGCGGATAATCCGGTTGATACGTTCAGCGGCAATGCGGATGAATGGTTCTGTTTCCCGGCTAAGATCGGCAGTATGTTAGCGTTCATTTATTTCCATCGTGATTTTATGTGTTCAGGTATTTCACTGGCAAACTTATTTGAAATTGCAACAGCTGATGAATGTGCGAAAAAACCGGATCTGATCTGTCTTTTTGGTAATCAGGACGGTAAGAATGAAACAACTTTCTATCATGATACCGAAGAAGATATTTGGGTTGGTTCTGTATCTTATGGTCAGCAGATTGAGTATTTTGGCTATATTAAGAAAATGTCTCTGACTTTGCATAATCTGGCAATGATGCAGAAGGGCTGGCTGCCAATTCACGGCGCGTTTGTAAATATTACATTGAAGGATGGTAAGCGCAAGGGAATCATGCTGATGGGTGATTCCGGAGCCGGTAAGTCTGAATCAATTGAAGCGCTGCGTGCCTTAGGCAATGAAGTGATTTCGGATATTGAAGTTGTCTTTGATGATATGGGTACGATTCATATCGAAGACGGCATCCCTTATGGTCAGGGTACAGAAATCGGTGCCTTTATCCGTTTGGATGACCTTGATAAGGGTACGCCATATCGTGATATGGACCGTTCAGTATTCTTAAATCCAGACAGTGCGAATGCACGTGTTATTACACCGGCAGCGCCTTATGATGTAGTAGCAACAAATCATCGCATTGATCTGTTCGCCTATGCCAATAACTATGGTGAAGCTATCGGTTTAAGAAGAATTGACGATAAGGAAGAAGTAAAGAATATTTGTATTCAGGGTCAGCGTATGGCATTGGGTACAACGCAGGAAGTTGGTTTATCAAAGACTTATTTTGCGAATCCTTTCGGACCGATGCAGAAGCAAGATGTCTGCGCGCCGCTGATTGATAAGGTATTTGATTGTCTGTATGCCAATAATGTCTTTGTTGGTGAAATCTTTACGCATTTGGGCTTTAGTAAAGAAGACCGCACAGGCTTAAATGAGGCCGCTCAGCAGTTGCTTGATTTTATTCAAAATGCATAGAAAATAGCGAAATTTCGCTGTCTTGTCAAATGTTATATTTTATTGAAAATCTACTTGTGAAATGCTGCACTCTAGCAAAAACATAGTGTTTATGCGGAAGTGCAGCATTTCTTTTTTTCTCCTGTTCAAACTGTGTAAAATAAGCCAATGATGCCAAAATGGTGCCCATGTTCTGCGCGGAGTTAGAATACAATTAAAAGTAGTATCATATAATGTCGAAGTTTTCCAAACTGATGGGTTAAAAGGAAGACATTTAGTATAGGATTTGATATAATGAAAAAAATGGTGGAGGTTAGAAATGAAGGAAGAAAAGGTCTTAAAAGCAAAATTAAGTGCTAAGGGGATGCAAATTTCTGTTGTGTCGGATGGAAGTTATGATGACTATATTTCTTTAACTGATATTGCGAAATATAAAAGTGAAGATCCGGCTGCAACAATCCAAAATTGGATGCGTAGCCGTGATGTTATTGAATTTTTGGGGTTATGGGAGACTTTACATAATTCGGATTTTAAACCCCTCGAATTCGAGGGGTTTAAGGCACGGGCTGGTTCTAATGCATTTACTTTATCCCCGAAACGCTGGTTGGAAGCAACAGCCGCAATTGGTATGTATTCTAAAGCTGGACGTAATGGAGGGACTTTTGCACATCGGGATATTGCATTTGAATTTGCTTCGTGGATTTCGCCGGAATTCAAACTATACATTATCACGGATTATCAACGGTTAAAGGCGGATGAAAACAGCAGGCTTTCTCTTAATTGGAATATGAACCGTGAGATTTCAAAAATCAATTACCGAATTCATACGGACGCTATCAAAGAACACCTGATTGTACCGGAACTGCCAAAACAATATCAGAGCTTTACATATGCAACAGAAGCCGATGTCTTAAATGTAGCAATGTTTGGTAAAACGGCAAAACAATGGCGAGATGCAAATCCGAGATTAGATGGGAATATTCGTGATCATGCAACCTTGCAGCAACTTATTATACTTTCTAATATGGAAAGTTTTAATGCCGAGTTGATTAAACGCGGTTTGGATCGCGAGGATCGATTGATAGAATTGAATCGGATGGCAAGGGAACAAATGCAGTCTTTGATTGATTCGGCAGGGATTAAACGGCTAACGGATATAAGTAAAGAAAAATGAAGCGGGCCATTGTTATGGTGCAGTGTGGTTTATAAAGAACCTAAATTTTTGCGGGTTCTTTTTCTTTGGCTTGATAGACAGCAAGAGCTTTATCTTTTATAATAGTAGGGGAAAGAATGAGGAATAGCTATGGAACAGAAAATCATATTCATTGATGTGGATGGCACGTTAGTCGGCAATGACGTCGTTTTGGCAAAGAGTACACTATGGGCATGTGAACAATTGAAGAAGAAGGGCCATAAGCTTTATCTATCCACCGGCCGCAGCAAGGCAGAATTACACGCAAATATTATGGCTATCGGGTTTGACGGCTTTATCTGTGCGGGTGGCAGTTATCTTGAGGATCATGGCGAGGTGTTGATGCATTTAGTGATGGAACAAGCGGACATCAGAGCAATTGTAGATGCATTAGACAGCTATCAGATGGATTACTTTGTGGAGTGCAGCGGTGGTCTATATGCCAGTGAAAACTGTATTCCTCATTTGATGAAGCTGATGCAGATTGAAAAGGTGAAGGATCACCCTTTTACTGCCTGTCTCATAAATAGTCGTGATTATTATGATAAAGATGTCAGTAAGATATGTTTCCTTGAAGGCAGTCAGCCGTATCACAGGATCGCGGATCAATTCAAGGACCGTTTTGAAATCATTCCATGTACGGTGCCGGTTTTTGGCAAGGAAAGCGGCGAAATTGCCATCAAGGGTGTATCTAAGTCAAAAACAATCTTGAAGCTGCTTGAGCATCTGAATGCTGATCTTAGTCAAACGATTGCGATTGGTGATGGCGGCAATGATATTGATATGATAAAGCTATGCAATCTGGGAATTGCCATGGGAAATGCGAAGGAAAGCCTGAAACAAGTCGCTGATTTTGTTACGGATGATTTAGAGCATGATGGCTTTGCGAAGGCATTTATTAAAGCTGGTCTGCTGAGTGGTGAGGAATAATGCGTCTGTTTATTGATGGTGATGGCTGTCCGGTCATTGATGAATGCTTATGGATCACTCAGCAAAGGGATATACCGGTTACTCTGGTATGTGATACGGCTCATCAGTATGCGATTGACGGCATAGAAATCATTATTGTTGATCAGGGCCATGATCATGCTGATTTTGAGATTTTAAAACGTATCAGAAAGGGAGATTTGCTGGTTACTCAGGATACCGGTCTGGCTGCTCTCGCCTTGGGTAAAGGGGCAGTCTGTCTGCATCCCTCAGGCATGGAATTTGATGATGGAAGCATTCTTCAGCTTTTAAATCAACGCAGTGACGGGATTAAAATCCGCAAACAGACCAAGCGCTGCGGGCATATAAAAAAACGAAGTGAGGCTGATGATGAGCGATTTATTAAGGCATTAATCAGCTGTATAGAAAGAGAGCGTAAATAATGATGATTGATGAAAAGCAATTAGCTGAAAAAATGGATAAAATGTATGCTGATCTTGAAACAATGGATCAGTCATTGATGATGGAAAATCTAAAGGCAATGGGCTGCACATGGAGCTATGAACAGATCGTTGATGAATTGACAAAGAATTGGAATGATTTAAAGGTTTCAGATAAAATTTTTGAAACATGTACGATTGATGATACATGCAGCATTTATCCGCGTGATTTCATTGATGAGGCAATATATCTCATTCTCAGCAAGTTTCATCAGTTTAAATTTGAACATTACGGCTTAATTTCTAAACGGCTTGATGACTTACGTGAGGCTGAGCTTGATGATTGCGAAAAAATTGCGCAGCTGGAGAGTTGTTTTCAGCGTTTCTTTAAGATGTGTAAATGTTTTGATTTAGATAATTTTGACCGCATCACTTATGAGGTCAATGACGGCATTGATCTGCACAGCATCATCGTTGATTATCTGGATGAATGCATGGAACAGGGGAGAATGAATGATCCGCGCTATTACCAAAAAATCATTGATTTTGTGCTCCGCTTCAATAAGCAGTTCAGCTATGTGAATGATTTTCTGGCTTATGCGCTTGAAGTTGAATTGGCAACTGCCTATGTGGCTTTGAAGAATCCCAAAGGTGAAAAGATGCTGCTGGCAGCCATTGATAAGCGTAATGATAAAACAGAAGCGATTCTTTATTATGGATTAGCTTATCTTGATGAGTATCCGCAGAAAACGTTAAAGATTTTTGATCGCTATAAAGCTCTGTTAAATAAAGAAAGTGATTCCTATGAGATCATTATGGAAATCATTAATGACATGAAGCAGGAGCAGGCTTAACGCGGCTTTTAATTATGGGAAATTGTCGGATTATTCATAATTAGTAGCAATCAGGCAGCAAATAAGGTTTAATAATAGCTGGATGGTGATAAATATGAAACGCCGCAGACGTTTAAATATAAAGCATTGTATTATTTTCGCAGGTGGATGTTTAACGATAATCGTTCTCTTGGTGATGAGTATTCAATTTTTGATTGGTCTGTTTACGCATGAGGATGTAAACGCGAATATAGAACCGCCGATTGTGGAACAGCAGGCAAAACCGACTGTTGTTATTGACCCGGGACATGGCGGTTATGATAATGGAGCGGTGTCTTATAACGGTATCTTGGAGAAGGATATTGATTTGACCGTAGCCAAGAAGATTAAAAGCGCGCTTGAGTATTATGGGGTGAATGTCATTATGACCCGTGAGGATGATAATGTACCTTGGCCTGATGATAATGTGGCAGATCTGCGCGGACGCAGTGCGATTGCCAATGCATCTAATGCCAGTTATTTTGTATCCCTGCATTGTAATTCAACCGATCTGGCCGGTGAGGTTAAGGGCAGTGAGATTTATGTGTATTTTGATGATGCGAAGGCCATGGCGCTGAGTGATGCTGTCAATGCGCAGTTACAGAAGATTGACGGCTTGCCTAACCGGGAACCCAAGGATGCGTCAGTGAATCTTCTGCAGCTGCTGATGGAGAATGAAATACCGAGCATCATTGTGGAAATGGGCTTTTTAACTGACAATGAAGAGGCTGATTTTCTGATGAGTGATGATGGCCAGAATCAGCTAAGTATGGCAATTGTCAAGGGGCTGCTTCATGAGTTAGGCATCGCTATGGAATAATGCAGGGACATGGAGGATAATTCATGAAGTATTTTGGTGAAGGCTTAAGTGAACAGCATAAAGCATTACAAAAGATAATTCGTAAGCCAGACCAGCTTGAAATCGCCAAAGAATTATTTTTAGCCATTCATGCGTCACTGCATCCTTCAGACAATATGATGACAGCTTTGAATGCGGTTGATGCGCTTTTAAATGATCTGACAGTTCAGGAATATACCGCTATGGCTGCCGGCAGCGATGAGACGATAGCATGGGTGCTGTGGCATACGGCTCGCATTGAAGATTTAACGATGAATTATCTTGTCGCCAGACAGGAACAGCTTTTTGATTCTATGTGGCAGCAGGCTATGGGGATTGAGTTTACTGATACTGGCAATGCTTGGTCAGATGATGAAATTCTTCGATTCAGTCATCAGGTGGATATCAATGCTTTGTTGAATTATTGCAGGCAAGTATCACTGCGTACCCGAACCATTGTGAGCGAGCTTCAGGCGGGGGATATGCGGCGTCAGGTACAGGCAGAAGATTTAGATAAAATACGGGCTGTCAAGGGTGTAAGTGAGCATGAAGATTCAATCTGGCTGCTTGATTATTGGGGCAAAAAGGATGTTGCGGGTTTATTGCTGATGCCGCCCACCCGTCATGTTATGCTGCACTTGAATGACTGCTGCAAATGGAAGCTGCATTTTCGTACCCATAAACGCATCTATCGTGAATAGCCTGGAAGCTGTCCATTTAATTCTTGCCTGATTTTATGTGTTGAATTAAGCTTGTAATTTAGAGCCGCGGAGGAACTATAATGTTTAATGAAATATGTATTTATGAAGCTAAAATTGATAAGCAGGATGAAATTGAGGCGTTAATGAAAGAGGTTGCGGAATTTTATCTTTCACAACCTGGTGTTATAGATGTAAAATACATCAAGCGCACTCATCGGCAAGAAGATTTCAATGCTGTAAAAGAAGGCAAGGCGCCGCTTCGTTTAACCAGATATATCGGAAAAGTAACATATATTTTGCATTGGACAGTTGAAAATGAAGAGGTTCATGCGCAGGTATCTAAGCGAGGCTTGGAAAAGTTTTATAAACGCTGGAACCGCTGTCTGATAACGATGCCTAAGATCTTGCTGGGTGAGAATATCGTATAGTTTTTAATAGAAAAAAAAGCCATTGCGGCTTAATCTTTAGCCAGAATCAATGGCAGTTTTAATGCTTCAGCTTCAGCTCGCAAAGCAGCGTCAAGCTGGTTGTCAGTAATAATAACATCAAATTCACTGGCAGCTGCGTGCCGGCATAAATAATGAGTGTTGAATTTCTCATGGTCAATCATGAGAAATTTTTTACGTCCGCTTTTAATCAGCGCCCGCTTAACCTGACAATCCTCCATGTCCGGTACTGTGGCACCCTCTTTTAAATCAAAGCCCTGACTGCCGACAAATACCTTGTCAGCTTGAAACTGATGGAAAAAATCAATCGTCATGGCAGAGATTACGCCATTGCTGGTGCTTGAATAAATGCCGGGCGCCAGAATCAGCTTAATCTTGGGGTTCGCCTGCAGATAGCTGACCGCCGGCCACGAATTTGTAATAACCGTTATCCGCTTGTCCTGAATGAAACGGCAAAGCTGCAGGGTGGTTGTACCGCAGTCGATAAGAATACTGTCGCCATCCTGTACAAAACGGGCCGCTTCCTTAGCAATCGCACTCTTACAATTCATTTGGGTTTTCTGTTTTAAGGTGAAGCTTGGTTCAATCGCAGCCCCCTGATTCAGCTGCGCGCCGCCATAATTCTTTGTTACTAAGCCCTGCTTTTCAAGCATTTCTAAATCACGCCGAATCGTCATTGTCGATACATTAAACAAACGGGCCAGCTCGCTGACTTCCACCGCCTTATTCTTTTGTAGTAGATTAAATATATCCATTCTTCTTGATGAAGTACCCATACTCATTCCTCATTTCGTCAGTTTCAATTTAGCATAATCAGCGGATGAAGTAAAGAAAAAAAGCCAGTGTTAAACCGGCTTAATCATCATCAGCTTATCACGGGCAGCAGTATAAAGAATTAGAAAATTGGCTTTAAATAGATTCATATCGGTACAGCTGATCAGCTCAGGATAAAACTTCGCAATCTCATGACGCTGTTCCTGATAGGCTTTTTTCATTTCAGCGGCATTCATCGCAGGCAGTGAATAGGTAATGCTTCCCTGACGCATCCGGTAATAATAAAGCGGCTCATTCAGCAGCGAAAAGCGGGATGCCTGAAGAAATACTTTATAGACTGAACGCACATCCTCATAGATCTGATCGACAGGGAATTGCAGTGCGGGCAGCAGACTTCGGCGGATCATTTTTCCCCATGCATAATTCTTAATGACCTTATCCTGAAGAATCATTTTCACAGCCTGCTTCTGATCAAGAACCCATGACTTGCGGCTTCTGACCTTCAATTTATAATGACTGCCGGCAATCCAGTGTCCGCAGATCGCGATATCGCTTTGATCAGTTTCCAAGGCATTTACCAGCTTTTCAATCAGGGTCAGCTCTGCCCAGTCATCACTGTCCATAAACGTTATGTATTCACCATGACACATCGACAAGCCCAAATTACGAGCTGCTGACGGGCCGCTGTTTGCTTGTGAGATTACACGCAGACGCTGATCCATTGCCGCGTAAGCATTTAAAATAGCCAATGAGTTATCGGTTGAACCATCATCCACAGCAATTACCTCAAGATCTTCATAAGTCTGATTCAGCAGCGAATCAAGACAGAAAGTGAGGTAATCCTCAACATTATATACGGGAATAATAATACTTACTAATTTTTTCATCGTATCACCTAATCTTATTATTACATGGCGATGTGAAGAAAAAGTGAAAACTTTGTTAAGATTTAGCAAAGATTATAAAAATCAAGTCTTGTATGTGATTTTTATTCAGGTAAAATAATACATGCTAGTTAAAGGGATGAGAAATAATGACAAAAAGAGAATGTGAAATGCTTGAGATGGAGAAGAAACTGGAATCCTTAATGGATGAGGTTTGGAAAGATTATTATTCAGAAATTGGCAATGCTCAGCTTGAAGAGACAAACAATATGTTTGATCATTTATGCAAAGAAGAGGAATGGCAGAGCAATAACCGACGGCTGAAAACAGCAGTCAGCTATTAAGCATATGAAAACGGCACAATCATGCCGTTTTTTTAAATCATGGATTTTAAAAATTTTATGTTTTTGATGATAATATCGCTCTTCCACCAATTTTCACTGATTGACCATTCTCTTGGATATTCACCCCAATCCCATGTTACATTCCATGTACCATCATCATTTTGAGTCTGTTTGATGAATTTACATTCATAGGCGCACAGCTCTGCCAATTCAGGATAGAAATCACTCTTCTTATTCTTGATGAATAAAGAGGGCTTGCAGCTGTAAGTGGTATCCCATAATGAAGTTTCAAAAGTTAGCAGTGCTTTCATTGACTGCATACATAAAGCTTTAAATTCGTTTAAATCGATGATGTTAAGAGGCTCAGCTGTTAAATAATCATACAGTTCGACAAAGCATGCCGTTTCATGCATTGAAGCAAGCGGTGTATTCGCTTTTAAATAATCATAAGCTTCAATCAGCAGGCGGGTGCCTAAGTTGTAAATCGATGATGTTTTGTCTGCGTATTTCAGGATAAAGCCGATTAAGCTTGAGGTTGGATTATAGCCTGAGCCAGCTTCAGCATCGTAAGACCACCAAGGTGCATGCGGATATTCGTTATTTGAGGAAACGTTATTTAAGCCATGCCAGCAATGACCATCAAAGGCAGTGGTTGTTTCCAGATAATTTAAAAGGTTGGTGATGAGTGGATGCTGCTTATCGTTTAATTCAATTTCATCAATGATTCTGGTGGCTACCCATGTCTGAATTGGCAATGAATTAGGATTCCAGCAATCAGGCTCTAGGGCATTCGCAAACCCGCCGTCTGGATTTTGATAGCTGCTTAAGGCGTCTATCACCGGTTGTTTGCTGCCATTTTCAAACAGGTAATGCCAGCGTGCTAGATCAAGCGGCCGGGCATTGCGATATATAAATTTTCTTGATGCTTCAATGATTTCCATAAGGCTCCTTTATTGTGTGGTATCACTTTTTATTGTAAAACGACAGTTATTAAATCTAAAAATGTCCGCATTGCCGAAACCGCTTTGCGCAGCTAAATAACTATTTTAAAAGATAATTGGCAAGATTGGCATCTTTGCAGATTTTTGGTTTCAATGTATCCTTTTTACATGTCAGCATGACACAGACACCAGGACCATGACCTGAAGTAAAGGAATCTGAATGGACAATGACACCGACACTGCCGCTGCCTTTCAGATAATGCGCGCCATTATGACCATCATTATCTTGGATATAAACGATATCGCCAAAGCGCAGCGTATCTAATCCCAGCTCTTTAACGGCTTCTTTATCTTGGGTTGTAATATCATAATCACCGCTCATTAAGGTTGCCGAACCAAGACCGCTGCCCATCAGATAAGCAGGTATGATGTGGGTTACCGGGACGATCAGCTTGCCGTCTTTTTCCTCAATTCCCAGCTTATCAAAGAGTTCAGGATCAGTATTCATAACCATGACCTCTTCATAATCCAGCAGCTTCATGCCTTGACCATGCGCCTTAATCAGCACCTTGTCATCTACAGCCATTTTTTCAAGTGTTTCACTCGGGAAGTAAATCATGACATGATCAATGCCGCCATGCTTGCCGGTCACAAAGCCCAGCTCACCCTTGGCATCACCAGTTAATACTTTTGCGGTATTGCCGACACAGGCAAAAGCATTCATTGCGTCATTTTCACTGGCATCCGCGTTCTTTAAGCTGACCCCCGGTTCAATATGATCACCGGCAATTCCCATGCAGCAATCACCAATCGCGTAATTATAGGTAATACCGCCGGTAGCCATTAGGATTCGTCCCCAGCCGTCAAAGCCGACCCGATATCCAGCCCCGCGCATGGTCGGATGATGGACGCGTCCTTGTACAGATTGTATTACTAAATGTTCTTTATTTGTTTTCATTGCAGAATCCTCCTGAAACTATTATACATGTTTGCAGTCTGACGCTCAATGATCGAGATCGAAATAGTGTAATTTTTAGTTTTGGTGTATAATACTGATAAGCGAGGAGGTTGATTTATGCTTCTAATTAAAAATGGAATGATTTATACTATGGGTAAAGCGGGTATTCTGCAAGGTGATATCCTGATTGATAACGGCAAGATTAAAGCAGTCGGCAAGGATTTGGCAGTTGATGCGAAACAGGTAATTGATGCTTCTGGATTTAACATTTATCCAGGTCTTATTGAGGCTCACTGCCATCTAGGTCTTCATGAATCAAGTATTCAGTTTGAAGGCAATGATGTCAATGAGAGCACTGATCCTATCACCCCGCAGCTGCGCGCCATTGACGGTATCAACCCAATGGATGAAACGGTGCGTCTGGCATGCAGTCATGGTGTTACAAGCGTCTGCGCGGGGCCGGGCAGCGCAAATGTAATCGGCGGTACCTTTACTACTTATAAAACAAACGGTACTTGTATCGATAAAATGATTATAAAAGATAATGTCGCAATGAAGGTTGCCTTTGGTGAAAATCCGAAACGCGTTTATCAAAACAGCAAGATTAAGACACGCATGCAGACTGCGGCTTATCTGCGTGAAACGCTATTGAAAACTAAGGAATATCTGGCTAAAAAAGAAGCGGCCGGTGATGATATCAGCAAACGTCCGGCTTTAGATATGAAACTGGAAGCGATGATTCCGGTAATTCAAAAAAAGATGCCGCTGAAAATTCATGCTCATCGCGCTGATGATATCTTAACCGCCCTGCGGATCGTGAAGGAGTTTGATCTGAACTGTACTCTCGATCACTGTACGGAAGGCCATCTGATTTTAGATGAAGTAAAAGCCAGTGGCTTTCCGGCTTTGGTAGGACCAAGCTTGGGAAATAAATCTAAATTTGAGTTAAAGGAAAAAAGCTTTAATACACCGGGCATTTTAAATAAAGCAGGTGTTAAAATTGCTATTATCACGGATTCTCCGGTTATTCCTCAAGAATACCTGAGTCTGTGCGCGGCCTTGGCGGTAAAGCATGGTCTTGATGAAATGGAAGCGTTAAAGGCTATTACAATCAATCCTGCGGAAATCCTGGGCATTGCTGATCGGGTCGGCAGCCTTGAGAGCGGCAAGGATGCGGATCTCGTATTTGTGAAAGGCAATTTATTATCTTATGAAGCAGAGGTAATGAAAACGATGATCAATGGTGAGATCGTTTATGAAAGTGAGGAAACAAGCAATGTTTAATTCACATAAATGCTATGTTGTTGATACAAAACCGGCAATGATACAGAATACACCCCAATATCAGCGCTTATTGAATCGGGTTATGGCTTCTTCGATGCATCATGCTAAGCTGGAAGAGGTTTATCAGAATCTCGCGAACGGCGGCCCGGCTCAGGAAAAACGGCTGTATCTGCCGGAATTCAGTGTGCCGCTGCGTAAAAATCTGTTTGGTTTATATCTGATCAATGTTTCAGTTAATGACATTGAAAAAAGCTTTTTGCTTGATACCGGGGCTCAGGTTTCCGCAATCACAGAGAAATGCGCTAAAGAATGCGGCTGTGAAAGCAATCAGGGTGTCATGCAGATTGAAAGCTTTGCCGGCAGTGCTAAGGAATTATCCGCAGCAGTTGTGAAAAAGCTTCGCGTTGGTGCCTTGGAATTAGTCAATCAGCCGATGGTGCTTTCCTCTTTGCAGGATATCAGTCCAACCTTGTTTGGTATCTCATTGACGGGAATTGAAGGGATCTTAGGCTGGGATATTCTCAGTCAGCTGGATTTTGAAATTGATGACGCCAACCGCACATTTAATGTCATTCAATATCAGGGCGAAGTCAGCAGCTGCAATATGATCAGCGGTATGTTTCCGACGCTGGTTGTCCTTAACGGCAAAAAGGAATACGCATTGGCAGGTTTTGACAGCGGTGCGAAAACTAGCTGGATCTCAGAGCATATTATCGATGATGATAAAATTAAAAAGGTGGATGATGGTGAGGCCATCGTGCTTGGTGTGCATGGTTTAGAGACAACCCATCTATCGCTTGTTAATGAAGTGCGCTTCAAATTTCATCAGTCTAATTTAGTATTTGAAAATATTATAACCGGCCGTACTAATATTTTTAAGGATCTTGAATTTGACGCTGTCTTTGGCAATGAAATCATCCGTAAGCGTAAGATTCGCTTTATCAATTCACAAAATTTTGCGCAAATCATATAATCACTGCCGTACCTCATGGAAAGGTACGGTTTTCTTTTGATTGATACTTTAAAAAGCCGCTGAAAAATGATATATTTATATACAGGATTTAAGGAGGAAACAAATGTTAACTGGTAAAATTACAATGGCAAACGGGGCAGTGATCCCATTTGAACTTTATGAAGAAGAAGCTCCGATTACGGTCGGCAATTTTGTGAAATTAATTAAAGAAGGTTATTATGACGGCAAAACCTTTCATCGGGTAATTAAAAATTTCGTATCACAAGGCGGCTGCCCTTACGGCACCGGTGCTGGTGATTTGGGATATACAATTCCATGTGAGACAAAGAATAATCCGCATAAGCATGTGACTGGGGCTTTATCAATGGCTCACCGCGGTAAGGATACCGGCTGCTGTCAGTTCTTTATCTGTCATGAACCTCAGCCGCATTTAGATGGCGTACATACGGTATTTGGCTGTGTAACCGATAATATGGGCGCTGTCCGCAATATGCATAATGGAGACGTGATGACAAGTATCACGCTGGATGAATAATGGATGATGTAAAGCGTTTAGGCTATCCGGTATTGATTATCTTTTTATCAGCGTTCATCGTAAAGCTGATCAATACTTACTTTTACAGCAACTTTACCGCGATGCTGCTGACGATTATTACCGTAAGTGCTTTATTTTTATTTGGCACTTCATTGAATAAAAGCCGTAAACGCCGCAATCCGGCAGTGCTGAAAAAGGTACTGGCAATCATTATTGTCTTGTTTTTGGTCTTGATGCAGCTGGGACTGTTTGAAATTGCGGTTGTATCTGAGGTTTTATTTTTCTTTGGTGTTAATTCTTTCTTTATTAACATGATCTACATTTTCTGTGGATTCTTGTTTGTGGATTAAGCGTATGGAAGGCTTTATGAAAATTTGGCATCAGCTGACTGATATTGAGCTGAAATGCCCATTCTGCGGACACCATATCCCTTTTTCACTCGTGCAGTGGAATACTCGGGTGAGATGCGCTCATTGTAAGAAGGTGCTGAGAGTTGGTTTAAAACGCTTCGCTATCATCACAATGTTTGTGCTAGGTATGATTCTTTATACTCTGCTGTATTTGTTGCTTCAGCAAATAACCACAGATTTTATGCTGATTATGATCATTCTTGTATTATTCTTATTTGTATATTCAGCTTTATATACGAAAGCATTGATTCATTTTCTAGGCGTGGAAAATGTCTATGATATAAAGGTCGTAAAGTAAAAATTTATTTTGGGATTGTATTTGTTTGATGAACTGCTTATAATAGAATTACAGAGGATGTTTCGGCATAACCTGCATTCAAAATTGAATATCAAGTCTTTGTGGCGGGGTGTAAGTCCCTACCGATGGTAAAGTCCATGACCTGCGAAACAGCAGCTGATCTGGTGAAATTCCAGAACCGACGGTTAAAGTCCGGATGAGAAAAGACATTTTCTGTGTACACTCGGAGACGAATTTTTTTTCGTTTCCTTTTTTTGATTGGAGGTATTTCTATGCATAAAGCTTTTTCGATGAAGCATTTGACGCTGATTGGCATGATGGGTGCCCTAGGTTCTGTGCTGATGCTGTTTCGCTTTCCACTGCCCTTTATGCCGCCCTTTTTAAGCTTTGATCTGGCGGGTGTGCCGGAACTGATCGGTGGATTTGCGTTAGGGCCGTTCAGTGCGTTTTTAATTATTCTGGTTAAGATTTTGATTCAGCTTATAATATCCGGCAGCAAGTCGATGCTGGTAGGGGAGCTGCAGGGGCTGATGTTAAGCTGCGCCATGGTTCTGCCGGCAGCCATAATCTATCAAAAGAATAAAACCAGAAAGGGGGCAATTCAGGGACTGATTGCGGGTGCGCTGCTTTGTATTATCACAGCGGTTATTACGAATCTTACAATGATCATTCCTTTTTATATCAATCTATATGGCATGACCATGGATTCAATTGTAACCTCAAGCCACAGTATTAATCCGCTGATTAATGATGTTTCATCACTGGCGCTGATTGGCATTCTGCCATTTAACATCATTAAGACGGCGGCGAATTGTGCAGTAACGCTGATCGTGTATAAGAAAATCAGCGGTTTGATTCATAAATATCTATAAATAGGAGGCAAAGAAAATGGAATTTAATGAAGCAAAAGCATTAATGTTTAAAAAACTGGGAACAAGTAAGATTATGGCATTGGCGTCCAGTGTGGATGATTATGTAATGGTAAGAAATGTGAGCTGTTTATTTTACGATGATAAAATCTATTTTAAGACTGATAAAAATTTCAGAAAGACGCAGCAGCTTTTCAAAAACCCAAGAGTAGCCTTATGTGTCGGCGGTGTGCAGGTTGAAGGAATCGCTGTCAATAAAGGTTTAGTTGTGGAAGAGGAAGGACGTAAATTTGAAACAGCTTATAAAAAATATCTTTGGCAGAGCTATAATGCTTACAGTCATGAAGATACTGAGATTTTGATTGAGGTTACACCTGTATTTGTGGAAATCTGGGATGAGGATGAAAACCGCTATGCCTTTCAAACATTTATTGATTTTGAAAAGCAGAGTGTAGAGGTTAAAGCTTACGATCAGAAAGACTAATGATTCTTAATCAATGTTATTATAATTAATTAAAACAGAGAGTTTGTCATTGTTGGAAATGAATCAGAACTCTCTGTTTTCTTACTTATGGCGTCGCTGTCTCACACATTCAAAGGCAATGGCTGAAGCTGCTCCGGCAGCATTTAACGCGTTGCGGAAATCATTGGGATAGGGAATATAGATGTTTTGATCTGAATGCGACAGAACCGTTTTACTTAGACCGCGCATCTCACCGCCAATCGCGATGCAGACAGGTGATTTAAAATCAGCGTCATAGTATTCAATAGCGTTTTCCCGCATTGCGCAATAGATTTTAATTTGCCGTTCATGCAGCTGGCTTAAAGCCTCATCAAAATCTTCTATCGGTATTATCGGCAGATATTCGCTGGCTCCGGCACTCGATTTAGTAACCACCTTTGCGGCACTGCTCCAGTTGCGGGAACTGACTAAAAGGCCATCACACCCGGCTGCATAAAGGATTCGGCATAAATAACCAAAGTTGAATGGGTCTTCAACACCCTCGACCAGTGCTAAAAAGGGGTTTGAAAGATTTATCACATCCGCTAATGACTGATATCTGCGCTCACTCACTCTGGCAATTAAACCGCCATGGGTTTTCCCCTCAGCGATATCGTCGATCGCGTCACGGCTGACCTTTTTCACCTCAACACCCGCTTCATAAGCCTTGGCCAATATATAACGGGTATCCTTATCATTTTTATGCTCATCAACGATAACCTCGCAGACGGTACGCACCTTCGCAAGCAAAGCTGCCTTTACCGATATATTTCCTTCTAACAGTAAATCTTGATCCATAGACAAATCCTCGTTTCTATTGCTATTATAACAAAACTATAACCCATCGTACAGCTGAAACAATAAGAAGCATATATATAAACACATATGATATAATAGCTTGGGAGATGGTACTGTGAAAAAAGCGTTATTGCTTTATGGATTAAATTGTACGGCAGCTATTTGGCAGCCGTTATTAAATAATATGCAAGAGTTAAAGACAGACATTTTGACTTATCCGCATGAGGTAACCGCATCGGCTTTCGAGGTTATGGATCTGACTAAATGGGTTTGGCCGAAGGTAAATTGGACATGGCATGGGGATTTGGATACAAGCCAAAACATTGGCTAAATCACCGGATGCTTACCGCCAGATAGCCATTGAATCTAAGGATGAGCGAAACATCCTGATTGCTAATCAGGCTAAAGCTAAGGCTTATGACAGCATGATTTATATCTTTGCCGCGCTGCTGCTTACGTTTTCATTAATGGGTGTGGATGCGGTGCTTGTGTTAATGCTGGTTGGCTGTTATTTGCTTGTTGTTGGTATTAGTATTTATTATCGGATTAAATTTGATAAAGAAATGTAGAAAAAAACCTGGTCATTGGATCAGGTTTTCTTTCCGCATTTTGATATTTTAAAACAATCGTTTGCCATCGGATATATCAATGTCTAATTCCCTGGCTCTTGATGTTTGTTTAAAGGGATTAATATTTTCAATCACACCATCATGGGCAAACTTAGAACCGGTATTTTTAAACCAGAAAGTCACGTTGGCTGCTTGGCATTGTGTATGCAGGTCAAGAACCCAGTCATAATTACAAACACGGGCGTCACGGCCTGTTTCACCGCCAACACTCACATGATTAACACCATGAAGATAGGGTCTTAAATCAATGGCTTCCAGTAAAGGCGCGCAGGCAATGAAACGGCGTTTTATTGGATAAGATAAAAATAATGGCAGCCGATAGTCAGCCGCTTTTTGATTTTCAACAGTGCAGCCAAGATTAACATTGTCATAACCATCACCCCAATCAGCAGGCAGTGAAGTCATGAACCGATCAATCCGCTTGGTTAAAATCAAGAAATCAATGTCGGACCGTTCCCGAATCATCGCCCAAATTTCCCGACGCCACGCGTCTGCTTCCGGCAAAAAGAAATCAGTAGCAAAACAAGTCGCAAGTATTTTATTACCCTTGATATTATAGTCACCCTTAGCATTTTTTCTTATCGGCCAATCAAATTTATCTGTTTTTTTGATGGTATTTTGGCCAAACCGTTTGGCATGCGGCCCATAAAAATAACAATTTGCACAGCCATCACTGTGCATATAACAGCCTGTCCAAGGTTCCCAATTCATAATCTATACTCCTTAAATATCACCGTCATTTAATTCAAAAAGATTACCTTCAGGATCTCTGAAGTAGGTACAGCGCATCCCCCATGCTTCTATTGTTTGCGGTTCATTGAGAAAATCAACACCCGCCGCTTTCAGACGCTGATAGTCTGCATCTAAGTTAAGGGTAGGGATGACAGCCGCTATTGTATCAGGCTGTTTATCTGTATCAGGCTGAGAATAGCCGGGAAACAAAGACATCGCACTGCCGTCAAATATAGCGAAACATGGCGGCAGATCAGGACTTACGGTAAAAGAAGTGTAGGGGCCGCTGCGATCGCCCCATACTGGTATCAGTCCTATTTTCTCGGTATAGAAATCATAGCATTCTCCATAATTTTTACGAACTAAAATACGAATTGTCGTTTCATTAAATTTCATCTTATCAATCTCTCTTTCTGTTTCATATAAAAATATTATAGGTTTAAAACTTGGCGATTTCACTGTAAAAATCGGACATGTGAGCTCGGTATTCCTGAGGGGTCAGCTGGCACACGATTTTAAAGTCCTTCACAAAATGCGAGCTATCATAGTAACTTAATATTTCACAAATTTCACTTATTGATCGATTATCATTCAGCAGTTGAATCGATTTATTGATTCTTACTAATCGAGAGAATCCCTTAATGCTCATTCCTAAATATAAATTGAACAGCCGGTTTAGATGCCTGGGGCTATAAGAGACATGAGCGGCGATAGCTGCGGCGCTGCTGATACCGCTGCTTTGAATAATCAACTGCAATGCAAGCGCTAATTCTTCAGGGTAGGGAAATTGAATGTTTTGGAGCAGAACGGCTTCAAAATTCATTATTAGCTCATCGGCAGAGCATGCTGTTTCTAAAATTGCGCGCATCGCTGAATCAAGAGAATCATTAATCATTGAAAAAGGGATGATGCGGTCGGTAAGCTCTTTTTGGTTGATATTTGCAAAAGGGAAAAAGCCGGCCGGCTGATATTCAATGATGAAGATAATGCTGCACTGGTTAGCAAGATCACCAACTTTAACCGGCTTTGTCGTCGGCCCGAATAAAAAGCTGTGTAGTTTATCATTATATTGAAAGAAAACAAGTGTGTTGCTGCCATGCGGCATAATTGTATAATCATCAGAAATCGTAGTTTTATCAGGAAAGGTAATCGTAAAATTGGAAATTAAATGACTGAGTTCAACACATGGCAATAAGTAGGCATAGCTTTCTTCCCGGATCAATATTTTATGGTGATCAGACAATGATTTTAAACTGTTTTTATTAATCATAATTTTCATCCTTATAATCTGGAGTTAGTTATATATAGTATACACACGATCAGCAATAAAATAAAACAGCATGCCATTCTATTTTGACATGCTGTTCATAATTATTGTTCGGTTTCCTGAGATTTAACAAGTTCACGATAATACTGTTTACGGTCAAAAGGTGTAAGACCTCTTTTACGCAGACGAATCGTATCTGGTGTGATTTCTACAAGTTCATCATCATTGATAAATTCTAACGCTTCTTCCAGCGACATAATCTTTGCCGGTGTCAGCTTCATCGCTTCATCATTGCCTGAAGAACGAATCGCAGTCAGCTTCTTATTCTTAATTGGGTTAACTTCTAAATCGGTATTTCTTGCACTCATACCAATAATCATTCCTTCATATACCTCAGTTTGCGGAGTAATGAATAATGTGCCTCTCTCCTGCAGATTCCATAAGGCATAAGTCATTGCCTTGCCTGTTTCAGTGGAAATCATCGCACCGTTTGCACGCTGAGTAATTTCTCCCTTAAATGGCTCATAACCCTTGATTCGGCGGACTAAAGTACCTTCACCGCGGGTATCATTAATGAATTCTGAACGATAGCCCAGCAAGCCGCGGGTCGGCGCGCTGTATGTAATACGGCAATAGCCGTTTTCTTCATCCATATCCACCATAACACCTTTACGCAGATTCAGCTTAGAAATAATTGTACCTGAATATTCGCTTGGCGCGATGGCAACAACCTCTTCAACCGGTTCAACAATGCGGTTTTCTTCATCCCTATGCATAATAACTTCTGGTTTTGAAACGGCAATCTCAAAACCTTCACGGCGCATATTTTCAAGCAGAATAGAAATATGCAGCTCACCGCGGCCGCTGACTTTGAAACAGTCACCGCTCTCAGTGGGTTCAACCTTTAAGCCGACATTGACTTCTAATTCCTTTTCCAAACGTTCTTTTAGATTTCTTGATGTAACAAATTTACCTGACTGACCAGCAAACGGTGATTTATTTACAATGAAATTCATCGATAAGGTAGGCTCTTCAATTTTAATCGTCGGCATCGGCATAATATTATCTTTATCACATAAAGTTTCACCGATGGAAATATCCGCAATACCGCTGATTACCACGATATCACCGCTGTGCGCTTCTGATACAGCTACACGCTTTAAGCCCTGATAAGCAAAAATCTGATTGACTGACTTCTGACGGATATTGCCGTCACCGTCACAAACTGCCACATTTTGGCCTTCTTTCAGAACACCGCTGTAAATACGGCCGATTCCCAAACGTCCGATATAATCATCGTATGCCAAGGCGGATACCTGCATCTGAAGCGGTTCTTCATCTAAATCCGGATAAGCTTCCACATGATTCAGTATCGTTTCAAATAATGGTTCAATGCTTGTGCCTTCTTCGTCTAAAGAATGCTGAACAATGCCGCGCTTCGCAATACCGTACAGAATTGGGAAGTCTAGCTGTTCATCATTAGCATTCAGATCAAGGAACAGATCATAAACTTCATCGACAACCTCTTCCGCGCGCTGATCCTTCTTATCGATCTTGTTGATCAAAAGGATTGGACGAAGACCCATTTCTAATGATTTAGATAATACGAAACGTGTCTGAGGCATCGGACCCTCGGCTGAATCGACAAGCAGAATAACGGTATCTACGGTTTTGATGATCCGTTCTACTTCACTTGAAAAGTCAGCATGTCCCGGCGTATCGACAATGTTGATTTTGTAATCCTTATAGTTTACACTGCAGTTTTTAGAATAAATGGTGATCCCGCGTTCACGCTCAAGATCATTGCTATCCATAACGCATTCCACAACTTCTTCGTTAGAACGGAATACGTGGCTTTGATTTAAAAATGCATCCACCAATGTTGACTTACCGGCATCAACGTGGGCAATTACGGCAATATTAATAATTTTCTGTTTACTCATGTAAATTCCACCTTTTTAACTTTAAAATTATACTATAAGGAATAGCTAATTACAATTTATTTGTGAAAAAATACAATGATTAACGCTTTCATTGACCGGTTTTTACTGAAAGTTAAGATTTATCAGCATAAATACGCGTTTTTCACATTTTAAAGTATTGTTAGAAAAGTGGAATTTTAATCAAAAAGAGGCAAGTTTTTCATTCTGAATTTCTATACTAGAATGAAAAGGTGATAAAAATGAAACGATTCTTAATGGTGCTTAGTATACTCTCACTGATGATTTGCGGCTGTCATAAATCAGTGAATCCGGTTAAAGAAGATGTGAATATGAATTATGAAAGCGGTGAGGATAAAAAGATGATGCTGGTTTATCCTACCTTAAATGCTCCCTTGCTTGATGAACAGCTGAAAGCATTGAGTGAAGAACTGAATCAGGAATTTGCGGCTATTGATGGTGACTGTGAATTCAATATGTCGTATCGGTTAAATCACAATGATGATTTTATCTCATTGATGGTTAAGATTCTGCGTGGTGATAAGGAAGAAGTAAAGACTTTTTTAAGTAATGGTGACGGCAGTCAAAGCTATACGTTTGAAGACGCGTTTGATGCGAAGCAGATTAAAAGCTTGGCGCAAAAAATTGATGAGCGATTGCGGCAAAGCGATGAAACAGCCGGCAGCTCCATTGATTATAAAATGGCTGTCATGCCGAAAGCTGAGAATTTCCAGAATTTCTATCTGGATCAAGATACAATTACATTTTATTTTGATAATTTTGCTGATCAGCAGATTCATGAGGCTGTCTTTACTTATGAAGAATTAAAGGATTTCACCAAGCTTGAAAACAGCAATCCCGTATATTTAACCTATGATGAAATTTTATATGAACCGACAAAGATCATTGATCCTAATAAACCGATGGTTGCCTTAACCTTTGATGACGGGCCTAATAAGTATACAGAGCAGCTTTTAGACGCGTTAAAGGAATATAACTGCAGCGCTACTTTTTTCGTGCTTGGCAGCATGGTTGAAAAGTTCCCGCAGGCTTTGCAGCGAATGGTATTGGAGGGCAATGAAATCGGTAATCATACGATGGATCACCGTCAGCTGACTAAATTATCAGAAAAGGAAATAATCAAGGAGGTTGAGGATACCCAGCAGGCGATTGAATCAATTGTTCATATCTATCCCAAGCTTGTAAGGCCGCCTTATGGTTCTAAAAATGACACTGTTTCGCGAATTCTTGATTATGATTTGATTCTTTGGGATTTGGATACCCGTGATTGGGCCAGTAAGGATACGCAGAAAATCATTGAAGTGACATTAAATAATGTACGGGATAAGGATATTATTTTGATGCATGATATTTATCCGACCAGTGTGCAGGCCGCCATCGAGTTAATTCCGCTGCTTCAGGAGCGCGGGTATCAGCTGGTAACTGTCAGTGAATTGTTGCTGTATCGATAATTTAAAAAAACTTAAGAAATTTTTAATAGGTAATTATTTGAACGTTTTGCTGGACCATGGTAAACTAAGAAATGAGAGGTGAAACTATGGGAAAGCAGCGGTTTGAATTTGACCGTTTGAAAATTTTGGTTCTGGCATTATTAGCTGTCATGGTTTTGCTGGTGTCATTGATCTTCTTAGGACGGAAAGAAGATCGTTATCAAGAGTTCAAATCAGTTTCTTTAGATAATAAAAAAGCAGGTGAGACATTGCAGGATGAGTTCAGTGAAGCCGATGTGATATTGGCCCTTCATTATCCGCATTTCAGTGATGAGACGCTGAATCAGCTGATTAAGGATCATGTAGCAGCCATCCGCGCTTATCAGGGTGAGGAAAATGATTTGGTTTTTCTTGATTATGAGAGTATGAAAAGCTTTGATCAGTATGTGACTATCCGTTTTATTGAAAAAGTATATGATGAGCAAATAAAACTGAAGCAGACTAACACAAGCTTTATCACTTATGATATGAAGCAGCAGAAGATTCTGAAAATCGAAGAACTATTCCGTTCGGATTATCTGGTTCAGCTGCAAACGATGTTTAATGAAATTCCCGAGCATTTTCAGATTGAAGAGCAGGGAATTCGCTGTTTTGATAAGGATGGCAATGAATTGGGTTTATTTGAATATGCCAATCATGAACGCTTTATCGCATTAAAGAATCCGCAAGTGCCTTCACTGGCAGATAAGGGAGATGAAGAAGTCGAAAAGATGACGATTGATCCCAATAAACCGATGATTGTATTTACTTTTGATGATGGTCCTACACCAGAGATTACCAAAAGAATCATGGATGCTTTTTTAGCAGCCGGCGGCAGAGCTACCTTCTTTGAGTTAGGCAATCGGATGGAAGCTTATGGCGATTTGACACAGATGCTTTATCAGCATGGCTTTGAGATCGGCAACCATTCTTACAGTCATGCCAATCTAAGTATCGCGGATGAGGCAGCGATTCGTCAGGAGATTTATGCGACGCAGGATATCGCTTATGCCTTGACAGGGAAAGAGATTCAGCTGGTAAGGCCGACCTATGGCGCTGTTTCAGATTTGATGCGTGAAGTGATTCCGTTTAGGATGATTAATTGGAATATCGATTCATTGGATTGGAAAACAAGAAATAAGGAAGCTATTTTAAATGAAGTGCTTCCCTACATAGAAGACGGTTCAATTATTTTAATGCATGATTTATATGATGCTACTGCTGAGGCGGTTGAAGCGATGCTGCCGATTTTAGCTGAAAAGGGGTATCAGTTTGTAACTTTATCTGATTATTTAGCAAGTACAGAGACGAAATGATGATGTGTTTAAAAAGGAGTGATAGGGAATGAAGATTGCGTTAAGCTCAATGCAGATCAACCCTGGGGATTGTCAGGCGAATTATTTGAAGATGCAGGCTCAGATTAAAGAAGCCATTGCGATGCAGGCAGAACTGATCGTTTTTCCGCAGAATGCGCTGAGCGGGACTTATCTGGGAGAACTGTGGCAGAATGATGATTTTTGTCAGTTTGCGGACAGCTTTAATGAATTATTAATTGAAGCCAGCGATCAGATTGCGATTGTTTGGGGCAATGTGAAGTATCGGCATGGGCATTTGTTTAATTGTGCTTTTTTCGCATGGCAGAAAGAAACGCGAATGAAAGTGAAGCATCCTGAGCATCATTTTATGGACGAGGCGCTTTATTTTGAAGACAGCGCGATTGATTCAGAAATTGAATACAAGGGTGAATTGCTGAAGCTGAACTTCGGCACTGATACCGAAGCGGATGTTTTCAATATTAATCTTGATCATCATCCATACTGCCGTGATTTGATGTGCTGTCTGCATCACAGCGGGGTTTATGTGAACGCTCTGTGTGTGGAAAGCTATGGTAAAAATGTATTTATTTGTCCGGGCGGTCCGGCTTATTATGAAGACGGTGAATTGATTAGCAGCGCACCGTTTCTGCATGACGGCTTGACGCTGATTGATACACAGCAGCCAAATCATCAAAAACATGAGCTGTGTGAGCTTGATGTGATGCTTTATGGTCTTAAGACTTTTGATGCTCAGGTACTGGGCGGCAAGATGCCGTGGATCATCGGTTTGTCCGGCGGTTTGGACAGCAGTGTTAATGCCGCATTGATTACCATGGCTTTTGGCCCTGACAGGGTTTATGCTTATAATCTTGCGACAGCTCATAATTCATCGGCTACCAAGCAGAATGCGCAGCAGCTTGCGGACGCTTTAGGCATCCGGCTGAATAATGGCGCCATTACGCAATTGGTTGAGGCCAGCCGTGATGTACTTTGCAATGAATATGGTTATGATGATTCAAAATGGCCGTCTCTGGTCATGGAAAATATACAGGCGCGGATACGAGGCCATCTGCTGTCAAGCTTTGCGGCAATCCACGGCGGTGTCGTAGTGAATAATGGCAATAAGGTGGAGGTTGCTTTGGGGTATTGTACGCTCTATGGTGATGCCATCGGCGTGCTTTCACCAATTGGTGACTGTACAAAATGCGACTTGTTTGCTTTATCAAAACAAATCAATGAATTGTATGAAAAAGAAGTAATTCCTTGGAATCTGCTGCCCGAAGTCAGCGATAAGATTGAATGGGAAACACCGCCGAGCGCCGAATTGAAAAATGATCAGCTTGATCCGATGAAATGGTTCTATCACGATCAGCTATTAGACGATCTTTTATCCGGCATGGACCCTTGTGAATATCTGCGTGCCTATCAGTCAAAAGAACTGTTCGCAGGTAAATATGGTTTCTGGCTGAAGCTGTATGGTCTTGATGATCCGCAGGAATTTGTAAAGGATTTTTGCTGGTTCACATCAACGCTGCGGCGCAATGCGTTTAAACAGCTGCAGACACCGCCGATTCTATCCTTAAGCAGTAAGCCTTTTGGTACTATACCGGTGATTCAGGGGCATGCCGTATATCCGCAATGCGAAAAATTATTAAAAGAAATAACAGAAGCTTAACACACTCTTTCATAAAGACATGATATGATAGCTATGGAGGTTTTTTATGAATCTAAAACTTACAGAAGAAAACAGGTCGAAGGTAATTGCCAACAGCATTGTTGTTGTGATTGGCATCACCGTATTTTTTGCCTTTTACCGTTTTGATGAATTACGAGCCGGTTTTGACGTCATGATCGGCAAACTCTTCCCATTTATCTTTGGCTTCGCAATCGCTTTTTTGCTTGATAAGCCAATGATGATGTTTGAGGAATTTCTAAAAAAGGTAGGCTTAAAAGGCAAGGGAGTAAGAAACCTGGCGGCGATTCTTGCTTTGATTCTTGGTTTTATCATGGTATCGGCACTGCTTTGGCTGCTGATTCCGCAGGTGCTGACATCACTGTTTGATCTGATTGATAAAGCACCGGGCTATCTTGGTCATTTCTTTGATTTTGTTAATGATGTAATCGTAAGAGAAAACATCGATATTTCATATTTATATGAATTTTTAGGAACCGATTTTGAGAAAGAGCTGATTACTAATCTGACAAGCTTCTTTTCCAGTTCACTGCCGCAGATGGTTACTTTAACTGGTAAGGTTACTTCCACTTTCTTTAATATTATTTTAGGAATGATGGCAGGTTTATATATCATGTTTGAGAAAGAGAATTTCATCTTAGGCATCAAACGGACTACATATGCATTTTGTTCTAAGCCGGTTGCGGACTATCTGTCTCGTTTTGCCAAGATCACGGCCGATATTTTTAATAATTTTATTGTTGGGAAGGCAATTGATTCAGTGATTATCGGTGTGATTACTTATGTGCTGATGACGATCTTTAAAATGCCTTATGCCTTGCTGCTGAGTGTAATTGTCGGTACGACCAATATGATTCCGGTATTCGGACCGTTCATCGGCGCTATTCCAGGTGTCTTTATTCTGATGATCATTCATCCTTTACAGGGCTTGTATTTCGCCTTATTGATTTTAGCTATCCAGCAGTTTGACGGCAATATTTTAGGGCCGATCATTCTCGGTGATAAGCTGGGACTGCCGTCGCTCGCTATTTTGTTTGCGGTGGTAATCGGCGGCGGAATGTTTGGCATCCTAGGCATGTTTATCGGTGTGCCAATTTTTGCGGTCATTTATACAGCCGTTCGTGAAGTCGTTGAATATCGGCTGAATAAGAAGAACCTAAAGGTTGAACTGAATACCAAGGTTGAATAAATCATAGATGAATTGAATACATATTAATTAAACCTTCAAACTCTCCATTGAGTGTGTCTGAAGGTTTTTATTTAACCTTATACTTAGATTATATGCATATGTTTCTTAGTGACACAAATTTGATGATAATTAAAGAGCAGTGCTACAAAACGTTTTACAAATGACAAAAAAAGCCTTATAATGTATTAAAATAAGGTAAAAAATATCTTGTGAAATTATTTCTTATCAGGATGTTAAATACCCTTTTTTATTACTGCACAGTGAATTTAACGTTTATCGGCTTGTAAGTTCTACTTAAACGATAGAATTGAGGAATCATAACATGAATAAAAAATCGACAACTAAGAATAACCAAGATGTTTATATCCTTCCTTTAGCTTCGATTCGAAGAGTTTTTATCGTTTTTGGTATCGTAAGTTTTTTAATTGTGTTATTGGGCGGTGTTTTTGTTACGGTTTCCAGAATGAGACAGGTGACCTTATCCGCCTACCAGAACGCATCTGCGCAGATTTCTCAGCGTGTGAATGAAACCATTAAGCTATTAACTTCGCTGGCCGCTTTGCCGGAGTTTTATGAGCCGGAGGTGCCATGGGAGGAAAAGGTTGCCAAGCTTGATAAAATCAATGAATATTACGGCTATATGTTTATTTGTTATGTGGATCAGGATATTCAGGTTTATACGCTTGGCGAAGAACCGGCCAGTCTGGCAAGCCGTGAACATATGCAGCGCCTTTACACAACAAAGACCAATCTGGTTACTGACAGCTTTGCGGCAGGGGCGGATGGTGTAACGCTGAATTATACAATCGCGGTTCCGTTAATGAAAGCTGATGAGATGGTCGGCAGCTTGTTTGCGTCGATTTATTTTGATGAAACGGTATCACTCCTGAAGGATGCCGCCAGTGTGAATGAGGCAGAGGCAGTTTTGATTGGTTCAAAGGGTCAGATTATGTCGTCGACCAATGGTTTGACTTATGGCAGCATTTATACGGATTACCTTCGAGAAGCCAGCTATGTCGAGATTTCCCCGGATAGTTTAGAAAGCATGCTGTTAAGCCGTGAAGCTGGCTCTTTTAAGAGCGCGGAAGGCTTGAACCCAAAACTTACTTATTATGGCCCGGTTGAAAATACGAACTGGGATATTTTAGTCAGCGTTGATTTTTTAGCGCTGTTTATGTCGGTACTGCCAATCCTGCTGCTGGTGACGGTGCTGATTGCTTTTGCGGAAATTATGCTGTTTATTTTTGTAAGAAAGCATATCTATAATCAGAAAACAATTGTAGAACATTTGGTCACATCGATTCAGAAGCTTGAAAAGAAGCTGTATCATGATGATGTGCCGGAAAGTGTCGATTTTGAAGCATTGCTGAATATGTCCAGCAAAGGACTGCATGATGGCCTGACCGGTGTAATGACGCGCTCAATCTTCTTAGCGCATGCGGAAAAGCTATTAGGCAATGAGCAGAAGCTGCTTGTGCTTTGTTTTGTTGACTTAGATAATCTAAAAATATTAAATGATACCCATGGTCATCAGGCGGGTGATATCGCGCTGCGGCAGATTGGTTCGATTCTGCGAGCCTATGAAACTAAATATGAGGGTGCGGTAGGCCGTTATGGCGGTGATGAGTTTATATTAATTTTAAGAGATATTGAAGATATTGAAGAATTAAAGAGTATTTTAGCTGAATTGGTGAAGAAGCTAAGCTTTAATATTTCATATTCCAATCAAGAAATTAAAATCAGCTGCAGTATCGGCGCCGGTATTTGGAATCAAAGAGATAGTCTTGAAACTTTAATTGCGAATGCGGATAAGGCTTTATATGAAATTAAACGTCATGATAAAGGCACCTATTCGTTGTTTAATAATGGTGAAGAAGTATATGAAGAAAGCTGAACATAAGTGGCTGTATAGCCTGATGCTGATTGTCTGTATGCTGGTTGTAGTAGTGCTGATTCGGAATGCGGCTCAAGGATTGATGATTGAACGGCGCAAGAATGAAGCTAAAGCGGTCATTGATTTATATTATGATAATTTATACGCTAATCTTGAAAATTTAGATATGAGTTCTAATCTTGCATACAGCATTGATTTTGATGATCTTGATGAATTGGCTTTATTTGAGAAGAAAGCCAATCAGCTAATAGCTGAAAATGAACATATTCTCTCGGTTTTATATTTTGAAGGTGACAATGTTAAAATGGCGCTGCCGGAAGATTACGGCTCGTTAGTGGGGAAGAATATTCGTGAATTTTCTTACAGCTACACCTTGGCTAAGGTTGTGAAAACGAAGACCTTTGAAGGCCCGGAAGTATTGCCAGGCAGCGATCAGGAAGGGTTTTTATGTCTATTGCCATTTATAGACGGCAATGAGTATTTAGGCGAGCTTGTGGTAGCCATGGATAAGGATTATGTATTGGATCAGATGCGTTTTGATTTGCTGACTGATAACGGCTATGATTATGAATTATGGCGGGTTAATGCGTTAGGTGAACAGAAGATGATTATTTCAGTATCAGACGATCAGCTTGATTATTCTGATGCGGTGAAGCATGAATTTAATCTGCCGTCCTCATGGACCTTAAGCATTATTCCAAAAGAAGGCTGGCTTTCAAAGCAGCAAAAGCTGCTGACCGATCTGACTTGTTATGCCGGCGGGATTTTAATTGTTCTTGTGATACTGCTAACCCAGCGTTCCTATCAGCTACAGCAGGAACTGCGGCGTATTCGTTATTCGGACCCTGACAGCGGGTTATATAATCTTGAAGGTTTCTGTTACTTTGTGAATCAGCGGTTAAAGAAAGACAAGCACATGACGCTGCTTTATTTCGGTCTGACTAATTATTATGAAATCGTACAAAATACTGAGCGTACCATCGTCTTAGCTTATTTATCCAGTATAAAAGATAGTATTTATCAGAATTTTCCGGAAAGCACGCTGGCTGTACGTTTGGATCAAGATAGATTTGCGGTGGCAATTTTTGTTGATTATGATGACAGCTTAAGAGAAAGCATTGAAGAGTTTGTTCTTCAGCTGTTCTGGAAGCGCCGAATTGAGGGCCGGAAAATTTTTGCGGAACCTTATTGCTGCGCGGTCACATATCCTCAGTCTGGTGAAGACGCGGCAACCTTACTGGCAAGTGCTGAAAGCAGGCTTAAAACGCTGCATCCGGATAAAATCAAAGACTGAATGGCGGGGGAGCATTATGAATAACCAAAATACAATCCAGTTATATGCGTATAAATTTCACTTTTTAAATAGAGGAATTTGAAATAATGAAAAAGAAAACGATGCTTGCCGTTCTGGCTGTTTTATTCACCGTTATTATTGCCGCTGGACTCTATGATCATTATTTTGCTTTTAAACCTGATATGCATTTTGTCATTAGTGAAAATACAGAACCCAAGGACTTTCACTTACAGATAATCACGCTGATGCTTGGCACTGATGAAAATCGCCCAATGCCAAAGGATTTTGAAGATAACCTGATTGCTTTCATGGATTGGAACAATGCCATTATCACTGATTTGTATGAGGCATATATCCAGCCAATTGACATTTATGCTTATGGTGAAATTAAGGATGGAAAGGTTATTTTCAGATATGCGGGTACGGTTACCTCGCAGGATGGAGAGAAATTGGACTATAAAGAAGAAGCTGCCTTTGATTTTGGTATAATTCCTGAATTAGTAGGCTTTGAATAATAAAGAATCCTTTGCCTGATTCATTAAGGCAAAGGATTTTTAAATATATTTAGTCGTTTTGATCAAGCAGCGTCAATAATTGATCTACAGCTTCCATTGGGAAACGATCATCACTGACAGCTTTTAAAGACCTTAAAAAATCATGTGTATTCTTACTTTGCGGCAGCATATAACCCGCTTCTCTGAATAGATCTTCAGCCATGATTCGATTTGATTTCTCTAATGCGGCAGCAAGCTGGGCAAATACCTTATCATCACTATGCTTCGCAAGCTCATGAGCGGCTGCCTCCTGTTCAGCAATCGTTTGTATCAGCTTCATCATTTCCTGTTTCATTGCATCAGCCTTGCGCTGCTGCGGTGCAAAGGTATCCGGCACCATTGAAATTGCGTGTGAAGGACAGGCACTGATACATAAGCCGCAGGCAATACATTTTTTAAAGTCGATCTGACCATTTTCTGTATCACTGGCACCGGTCGGACAAACATACAGACATAAGCAATCCTTGGTACAGTTTCTTAAATTTCTAAACGCATGCATGATTATTGCCCCCTTTCAATCTTATGCAGTTTAAAGTTGGGTACCTTGCATACCGGGCAGATTTCCGGCGCTTCATCACCAACATAAATATAACCGCAGATCTCACAGACATAGACATTGGTTTTTTCAATAAAATCACTGCCTTCCTTAAGCAAGCGGTCAAGCAGGCTGCTCTGTATCCGCGATACCTTTTCACTCCATACTAAGGCGCGCAGAGAACCGCGGTCATTTAATTCTTTAGCGGTCTGCGAAGCAATTGGATAGATATCGGATAGGTTTTCATTGACCAGCGTGCGCAGTGTTTCAAACTGCGGATCAACAGTTTTCTTCGCATGTGCCTTAAAATAATCGGCAAGCTTTTGAAACAGTGCCATTTCATCCATTAATACTTGCTTTTCACAGCCTTTTGCCAGATTTGAACATAAAATACTCATTTCAAGCGATGACAGATTCAGCTTGTTTTCCAGCTTTTGTTCCTTTTCTTCTGCTTCTTCTTTTACTTCTTCCTTCACTTCATTAAACATTGATTTCGGTGCGGTACAAATTGGACAAACCCATGTTTCAGGCAGATCCTCCCATTTTGTATCAGCCGCAATACCCTGATCAGGACTGCCGGCTGCTTCATCATAGATATAACCGCAGATGGTACAGACATATTTCTTCATAGAATTCCTCCTCTATAGTTTTGGTAGCGCTTTCTATATATTAACTGTACGCTTTATAAATTTAAAATGATAGTCATTTGCTCAGTATTTTTATTTGGTAATAGCATTATTATCAGGCACATGACATAGGATAGGAGTGGAGGTGCAGCCATGAAAGAAATGAATATTGAAAAAAGAATATTAAAGGGTTTAGCTATTGATGGGGTAATTGATGTAGAGGCAAAAACGGAGCTTGATTACCGCCGTGAATCAGGGGGCATGCGTGCGGTCGGGCCGGTTATAATCAGCGGTCACTGCCGAGTTGAAAATGAAGTCCGCTCCTTTAGCGAAACATTAGAGCTGGATGTACTGGCACCGCGTATCAAATTAAGCAATTCAGAACCTTTTACGATCGAGGTACTCAAGGTTAAAGGGGTTGCTGATGACGGCATACTGCTGATGCTTGATTTAGGTATTCATGGGATTGAGGATAATAAGACGGAAACTTTGCCGCCGGCTTTGGATGAGCTTGCTGAAAAGCCGGTCCCTGTGCAAGCTGAACCGACTGTACAGGCAGTTGACGAAACGGCGCCGGCAGCAGATGAAGCGGAGGCTGATTTTGAAAGCATCGAGGATCTTTTTGATGATGCGGATAATGTTTATACGAGCTGCTGTCTGGTGGTCGCGAAGGCTGATGATACGTATGAAACGATTGCCGGCCGTTATCAGGTTGATGTCAATGAACTGCGCAATGTAAATAAAAATAAGGGAATTGAGCCTAAAATGCTGATAATGCTTCCTTAAGACTTGTTTTTTCTTTTGAAATTCGTTATAATGCTCGCAGAAATACTGTGAAGAGAAGGAGTAATTCAGCGGCATGTGCAGAGAGCTTCGGGTTGGTGAAACGAAGTCATTAAACTGAATGAAGGTAGTCTTGGAGTAGATTTTCTGAATTGAGTAGGAAAATCCGTTTCATCTGCGTTAAAGAGTAGAGGCATGAATGTTTGTGCAAATAAAGGTGGTACCACGTGAATAAGCGTCCTTTGCGGATGCTTTTTTATTTGGAGGTGAGTGTTGATGCGGATGCCTGAAATTGAAACGGAGCGTTTATATTTAAGAGAAATCAGTTTGCAGGATGCAAAGGATATTTATGAATATATGCGTGAAAGGGAAGTTACTGATTTTATGTTTACCGCCTGTGCAACCCTTCAGGAGTGTCAGCATTATCTTAAGGTTGAATTCTTAAGCTATGAGCGGATGGGACTGCCCTCGCCCTATGCGATAGAGTTGAAGGCGTCAGGCAAGGTTATCGGTACATGCAATTTCCATACGATTGAAGAGGATACCGCCCAAGTCGGCTTTGTGCTGAACCCCCTTTATCAGCATCAGGGCTATATGAGCGAGGCCATGGAAATGCTTTTGGAAATGGGCTTTGAAATCCTTGATTTAAGACGGATCACCGCCATGCATATGAATGGCAATACAGCCTGTCAGCATCTGTTAGAGCGTCTTGGTTTTGTAAAGGAAGGCATTTTGCGTGAAGCTGTGACGCGTGAAGATGAGGCTTTGGATATGCATTTATACAGCTTATTAAAAAGAGAATGGAGAGAGAGAAATGAAAGAACTGGCAAGTAAATATGATCATTTGAATGTTGAGAAAGATATTTATAAAACCTGGTGTGATGAGGGATATTTTAAAGCGGGCGATAAAAGCAAGGATCCTTTCTGCATCGTAATACCGCCGCCGAATGTTACCGGTAAGCTGCATCTTGGACATGCATGGGATACGACTTTACAGGATATCATTGCCCGTTATAAACGGTTAAAGGGGTATGATATGCTGTGGCTGCCGGGGATGGATCACGCGGGTATCGCGACGCAGGCAAAGGTTGATGAACGGCTGAAAAAAGAAGGCATTTCCCGTTATGACATCGGCCGTGAGAAATTTTTAGACCGCGCGTGGGAATGGAAAGAAGAATATGCGAGTCATATCCGCCAGCAATGGGCTAAAATGGGTCTGAGTCTTGATTATTCAAGAGAGCGTTTTACTTTAGATGAAGGATTAAGCCACGCGGTACGGAAAATCTTTGTCGATCTATACAATGACGGGCTGATTTACCGTGGTGAGCGCATTATTAACTGGGATCCGAAGGCAAAGACGGCATTGAGTAATATTGAGGTTATTCATAAAGAGATTGAAGGTGCGATGTATACCTTTAAGTATAAGGTTGTGGAAACCGGTCAGATTTTAAATGTATCTACAACCCGGCCGGAAACAATGTTTGGGGATGTTTGTGTCTGCGTACATCCTGATGATCCGCGGTATACGGATGTTATTGGCAAGCATGTGATCAATCCGGCAAATGGTGATGAACTGCCGATCATTGCTGACAGCTATATCGATATTGAATTTGGTACTGGTGCGATGAAGTGTACACCGGCGCATGATCCTAATGATTTCTTGATCGGTGAAAAGTATAAGCTGCCAAAAATTATCTGCATGAATCCAGATGGCACAATGAATGAGTGCTGCGGTGAATTCAAGGATATGGATCGTTTTGAATGCCGTAAAGCGTTAGTTAAGAAAATTGAAGCAGAGGGTAATCTTGTTTCAATTGAAAAGCATATGCATCAGGTAGGGCACAGTGAACGCACCGATGTAATTGTTGAGCCATATCTGAGTAAACAATGGTTTGTGAAAATGAAGCCGCTGGCAGAAGAGGTTTTGAAGCATCAGGAAAATCCAGAGGAGAAAATCAATTTCTACCCGCTGCGTTTTGAAAAGACTTTTAATCAATGGCTTGAAAATATTGAGGACTGGTGTATTTCCCGTCAGCTTTGGTGGGGACACCGTATCCCGGCCTGGTATCATAAAGACAGCGGTGAGGTTTATGTCGGCTATGAAGATCCAAAGGATATTGAAAACTGGATTCAGGATGAGGATGTATTAGATACTTGGTTCTCCAGTGCTCTGTGGCCTTTCTCAACATTGGGCTGGCCGGAAAATACCGATGATCTGAATCGTTATTTCCCTAATGATGTATTGGTTACCGGCTATGATATCATTTTCTTCTGGGTTGCCAGAATGGCGTTCCAGTCACGCTATGCAATGCATTCAAGACCATTTAAAGATGTCTTGATTCATGGCTTAGTGCGTGATGCACAGGGCCGTAAAATGTCTAAATCATTAGGCAATGGTATCGATCCAATGGAAGTTATCGATAAATATGGCTGTGATTCACTGCGCTTTTTCCTAACGACCAATTCCACACCGGGGCAGGATTTGCGTTTTATCACCGAAAAGGTTGAGGCAGCTTGGAATTTTATTAATAAGATTTGGAATGCCAGCCGTTTTGTCTGCATGAATTTGGATGCTGACTTCAGTATTGATCAGTTAGATTTAAGTCAGGCTTCGATGATTGATAAATGGATATTAAAACGTTTAAACGAAACGATTGAATCAGTCAGCGCCAATATGGATAAATATGAATTTGCTTTGGTCGGCAATGAATTAACAAGCTTTGTTTGGGATGATTTCTGCAGCTGGTATATCGAATTGTGCAAGGCAAATCTAAACAGTGAAGATGCTGCGATCCGCAATGCGGTTAAATCAACATTGGTGACAGTATTAAGCGCTATTGTACGCTTACTGCATCCATTTATGCCATTTGTTACTGAAGAAATCTATCTGAGTATTCCGCATCGTTTTGAATCTATCAATCTTGAAACATGGCCGAATCTGATTGATGTTGCCATGAGTGATGAAGAGATGAGCTCGGTTAATGAATTGATTACGATGATTCAGGCAGTACGTGAAATTAAAACTGCGTATAATCTGAAACCTTCGGCTGATGTTAATATCATTGTTAAGGCAGCTGACGGCACATTACGGCCTTGTGATGATAAGATTAATGCGATTCTGAATAAGATGTGCCATGCTTTCTGGATCAATGAGGACAGTTCGGAAGAGGTTGTTACCCGTACCATTTTAAATGGAACACTCTCAATTCAGTTATCAGATGTGATTAACGTAGAAGAAGAAATCGCTAAGTGTGAAAAGGAAATTGAGCGATTGAAGAAGGAGATTGCCCGTGCTGAGGGAATGCTGGCAAATCCTAATTTCACAAATAAGGCACCGGCTGCCAAGGTTGATGCTGAACGTGAAAAATTGGCTGGCTATACACAGCAGTTAGCCTTAAATATTGCCCGTCTGGAAGGGTTAAAGAAATAAGCATGAAGTCCGATCTTAACTGGTCGGGCTTTTTCTTTATTTTGGTGTATAATTAAATAGAGGTGAAGATATGAAAAAACGAGGAATGCGATGGTCTTGTCCATGCTGCCGCGGTAAAATTTATGCCAGTGAATTAAAGTGTGAGATGAGCTGCCCGCACTGTATGAATAAATTATATGTGGTTAAAAATATTAAAAGGGCAACGCTTAATATTTTCTTAATCATACTTGCTGAAGTATTTCTGCTTGAGCCGCTGCTCAGCTGGATGATGCCTGATGCACCCTACTTGTTGACTGCCATAATTCGTACCAGTGTAATGTTGGTGCTGATGCTGTTTAGCGGTTATCACTGTGTAAGTCTATTCACAGAAAAACAAAGGGCTGAAAAAGTGCGTGATGAGAGTTGGGATGCTTCTGGTTGGTAATCAGCTTGTCAATCTTTAAGGGTACGCTTATAATAATAAAGTAAAGTGAGGATGAAAGCATGGAAGAGAATAAAAATCAGCCGCGTCATAAAGTGGATATCCGCGAGATGACTATTGATGATGAAACAACGTTAAGACAAATCTGTGACCGGTGTGAGGATGCACTGGCTGGCTGCGGAGAGCGGATCAGCGATCAGGAGGTTCATGATATTGTCAGAAAGAAGGTACTGCCGCCTGAGGGCAAGTCTGAAAAGTATCATGCCAAGCTGATTACCTTTGATGGTGAGCCGGCAGGTTTTATGACTTATTATGAAGGCTATCCTTTTGAACGCACCGTTTGGATTGGTTCTTTCTACCTTGTTCCGGAAGTGCGCGGGCAATCATTAGGTACTCAGATTATGGTGATGTTTAAACAAAATATGATAAATTTAGGTTATATGCAGTTTGTGGCACAGCTGCATCGAATGAATTTAAGAGGCCAGGATTTCTTTAGAAAAAATCAATTCGTATTGGATCAGCGTTCCATTGACCGGGATTTTTTACTGTATTTCTGTACTTATCGAAGCAAGTCTGAAAAGGCTAAGTAAACATTGTTTATCTGTCATTCATCATCTTTGCACCTTTACATGGCTGCGGAAACAATCTTTTTCGATGAGTGTAACGAGTGTGTCAAGCGCTTGATTTTTATGCTTAATATGGTAGAATATAGGTGAGGAAACTCATGTTTACTAGATGCATAAACTTATTATGAGCTTTGCTCACATAAGTGTGGTCTCCGAGGGTAACGGGACTTTAATTTAGAATATTATCCATGTGTAAGTGTGGTCTCCGAGGGTAACGGGACTTTAATTTAGAATATTATCCATGTGTAAGTGTGGTCTTTCGAGGGTAACGGGACTTTAATTTAGAATATTATCCATAAACAGACTCTTGTAAAAAAGAGTCTGTTTGCATATATGGGGGGATGATCATGAGCAGTCAATATAAAAGAAAAATCAAGGTTGTAACGATTAAGCAGTCATTTTATGAATTGTTTTCAGAGAATCATGAAATCATGCGGATTATGGGCCAGGAAGCAAAGGACAGACCTTGTTTAATATTATTGAAAATGAAGTATAAAGGAAACCTACATACTTTTGCTATACCTTTTAGATCGAATATTGGTAATGCTCCTAGCAATACTTATTTTCCGCTGCCTAAAAGGGCTAAGACCAAAGATCGAAGAAAACATGGACTTCATTATTCGAAAATGTTTCCAATTACTGAAAAATACATGCTTGCCTATCATATGGGAGGTGATTTTCAGGAAGAACTTGTGATGGCTTACATTGAAAGAAATATCAAACAAATTTATTCTGAGGCAGCCCAGTATTTAAAAAATTATGAAACTGGTCAACATGAATTATTCTGCGTAGATATAGATGATGTATTGATTAAATTGAATTATCAGTGATTAAAAATCTAAGGAATGGTTGATGAAGGAATAAATCAGTATTTATTTTGTTTGAAGAAAAAAGGTATCCAAGGTGAGGAAGAAATGTCATTTACGGCTAGTAATTTTTCAAAAAATCTGTATAATTATGTGTAAGCGATTACAGCCAACTTAGAGGAGGTTTAAGAATGAAAACAAAATATGTATATAAGTTTTCAGAAGGCAACGGCAATATGCGTGAGCTGCTTGGCGGCAAGGGTGCGAATCTTGCGGAAATGAAAAATCTCGGTATGCCGGTTCCTGATGGATTCACGGTTACGACCGAAGTCTGCAACCGTTATTATGAAGACGGTGAGAAAATTCACGAAGAAATTCTCGATGAAATTTTAGAGAACTTAAAAGATCTTGAAGAACGTACAGGTAAAAAGTTAGGAGATGTGGAGAACCCATTGCTGGTATCAGTTCGTTCTGGTGCCCGCGCTTCAATGCCTGGTATGATGGATACTATTTTAAATTTGGGTATCAATGATGATGTTGTAGAGACGATTGCGCGATTAACTAATAACCCGCGTTTCGCTTATGACAGTTATCGTCGTTTTATTCAAATGTTTGCCGATGTTGTTATGGGACTTTCTAAGGCTAAGTTTGAAACGATTATCGATGACATTAAGGCTGAGAAGGATGTTCACTTAGATACGGATCTTGATGCTGAAGATTTGAAGGAAATGGTTAAACGTTTTAAGGCTTTCTATCAGCGTCAGCTAAATGAAGAATTCCCTATGGACCCTAAGGTTCAATTGATTAAATCAGTTGAAGCGGTATTCCGCAGCTGGAATAACCCGCGCGCGATTTATTACCGCCGCATGAACGATATTCCTAGTGAATGGGGTACGGCGGTTAACGTACAGTCAATGGCTTTTGGCAACATGGGCAATGACTGCGGTACTGGTGTAGCATTTACAAGAAATCCGGCTACTGGTGAAAAGAAATTATTTGGTGAATTCCTGATGAATGCTCAGGGTGAAGATGTTGTTGCGGGTATCCGTACACCTCAGACAATCGATCAGCTGAAGGAAGTTATGCCGGAAGTTTATGATCAGTTTGTGGATATCTGCGGTAAATTGGAAGAACATTACCGTGATATGCAGGATATGGAATTTACTATTGAAAAAGGCAAGCTGTATATGCTGCAGACGCGTAATGGTAAACGTACAGCTAAAGCGGCTTTAAAGATTGCCTGTGATTTAGTATCTGAAGGTTTGATTACGAAGGAAAAAGCATTGATGATGGTTGATCCTAAGCAGCTGGATTCTTTACTGCATCCGCAGTTCTCACCGGAAGAGTTAAAGAAGGCAACACCAATTGCTAAAGCATTGCCGGCATCACCGGGAGCTGCCTGCGGACATATCGTATTCTCTGCAGAGGATGCTATTCAAAAGGCTGCTGTAGGTCATAAGGTTGTTCTTGTTCGTCTTGAAACTTCACCTGAAGATATCGAAGGTATGGCTGTTTCTCAAGGTATTCTGACTGTTCGCGGCGGTATGACAAGTCATGCGGCAGTAGTTGCCAGAGGTATGGGTACATGCTGTGTATCTGGCTGCGGTGATATTAAGATTGATGAAGAGAATAAATGCTTTACAGTTAATGGTGTTACTTATAAGGAAGATGATCCAATCTCTATTGACGGATCTACAGGCTTTATCTATGGTGAAGCAATTCCTACCATCCCTGCCAGTCTGTCTGGTGATTTTGGAACCTTTATGCAATGGGCTGATGATGCCCGCGTATTGCAGGTAAGAACAAATGCTGATACGCCAAAAGATGCTGCTCAGGCAGTTGCTTATGGTGCTGAAGGTATTGGTTTAGTTCGTACTGAACATATGTTCTTTGAGGGTGAACGAATCAAAGCGGTTCGTGAAATGATTGTCTCTAAAACAGAAGCTCAGCGCCGTACAGCGCTTGATAAGATTCTGCCGATGCAGCAGGGTGACTTTGAAGCTATCTATGAAACCATGAAGGGTCTGCCGGTAACCATTCGTTACTTAGATCCGCCTCTGCATGAATTCCTGCCAACAAGCTCATATGACATCTCTCAGTTGGCTGCTGATATGAAACTTGATTTAGATGAGCTGAAAGCAGTAATTCAGGGGCTTCATGAATTCAACCCAATGATGGGACATCGTGGCTGCCGTCTGGCTGTTACTTATCCGGAAATTGCTGAAATGCAGACAAGAGCTGTAATTCAAGCTGCTATCGCAGTAAATAATCGTCATCCGGAATACCACATCAAACCGGAAATCATGATTCCGCTGGTTGGTGACCGCAATGAATTAAAATATGTAAAAGATATCGTTGTGAAGACAGCTGATGCAATAATCAAGGAAAATAACGTTGAGCTTAAATACTCTGTGGGTACGATGATTGAGATTCCAAGAGCGGCATTGCTGGCGGATGAGATTGCGGAAGAAGCTGAATTCTTCAGTTTTGGAACAAACGATTTAACTCAGATGACCTTTGGCTTCTCTCGTGATGATGCAGGCGGTTTCTTAAAGGATTACTATGACAAGAAGATCTATGAACAAGATCCATTTGCCCGCATTGACCAGCGCGGTGTCGGCAAACTGATTAAGATGGCTGCTGAACTTGGCCGTTCTACACGACCAGATATCAAACTGGGTATCTGCGGCGAGCATGGCGGTGATCCAGCTTCAATTGAATTCTGTCATAAACTGGGCTTAACTTATGTGTCATGTTCACCTTTCCGTGTACCAATTGCACGTTTAGCTGCTGCTCAGGCTGCAATCAAAAATCGATAGGATCGATAATTACTGATTCAATTAAAAGCGTATTATTCAGATTGAGTAATACGCTTTCATCTTATGGTTATTAAAGGGGGAAGAATATGGCTTTTTTAAAAGTATTACTGACATTGCTGATCAGTGTTGGCTTAGTATTGTTCTGGATTGGCTTTACAGCCAAACTTAATGAATGGCTGAAAAAATATAAGATGTCCTCATTGTTATACTTAAACGTCTTGATTGCAAGTTTTCCTTTTTTATTCATCGCGCAGCTGTTACTGGGGCTCTATCCGATAAAATCCTTGGGCAGTTCTGCGTTATTCATGATTGTGATTATTATAACCGTGCTGGCTGCAATGCTTGATGGCTTAAAGCATAATGAGGCTAAACACGGCGGTGATTTACTAGGGTGGTGTATGGAAGGGATGCTGATGGAAATACCACAGCGTATGTTGATGCAGTATTTTATCTTTATGCTGCTTCAGACACTGGCCGTATCCAATGCAGCCTATTATGCGATACTCTGCAATGCATGTGTGTGGTGTTTGGCTATTTATATCAAAAATAGAATGCTGAAATCACAGACTAATAAAGATTTATTCTATGAACTGCTGGCATCTTTTATTTTTTCAATCGGTATAGGCGCGATTTATCAGTATAATGGCTTTATCCTGATTGCGATGATAGCGCACGGTACAGAGCGTTTTGTCAGTAACTGGCTGATCAGTTTGAGAGATTGATTCAAAGGAGGCATTTGTATGCGAAAGAATTTTGGCGCAAAGCCATATATGTATCCACAACCGGTTTTAATCATAGCTGCCTATGATGAAGCGGGCGTTCCCAATGCGATGAATGCGGCATGGGGCTGCATTGCTGATTATAAGCAAGTAGCGCTGTATCTTAGCGGTGAACATAAAACAGTAAAGAATATCCTTCAGCGGCAGGCTTTCACAATCAGTATGGCCGATAAACGGCATGTGACTGAATGTGATTATGTTGGCATCGTATCCGGCAATAAGGAGCCTGATAAATTTCGAAAGGCAGGTTTCCATGCGACAAAGAGTGAATTTGTAGATGCACCGCTGATTGATGAACTGCCGATGGCATTGGAATGCAAGCTGTTAAGCTTTGATGAGGAAAGTGAGCTCTTAATTGGTGAAATCATCAATGTAAGCGCGGATGAAAGCATTCTTGATGGGGAAGGAAAAATTGATCCTGACAAGCTGGCGCCGATTACCTTTGATGCCGTACATAATACTTATATCACACTTGGTAAAAAAGCCGGCAATGCTTTTAAGGATGGAAATAAGCTTAAATAAAATTATAAAAGGAAGCTGACGGCTGTTGGTATCAAACAGCATAAGGCTTCCTTTTTCTTATCTAAGGATCGATTTGATCAGTTTTCTCACATTTACATTTATTCAGGCTTGTAGGATACATAGTAATTCATAAGGATTTGTGATAAAATGATAAGTATCATATAATGTCATGTGAGCTTGATAAATCGGGGGTAAATACTGTTTTTAGGCATCCGTATCGGTTAATATCCCATAGATTGTGAAGAAAAATCATTTCATTGCAGGAGGTAAGAAAAGTGATAAAAAACAAGGAAGAAGTAAGTGAATTTACAGCTCATATCCTGCGTACCTTTTTTCAGGATAATAATATCGAACCGTTAATCAATGCAATGGATGAGGATATTATTTGGTTTGGTTCAGGACGCGCGCAGTCAGCGGTTGGTAAAGCTGCGGTTGCCAAGCAATTTATTGACGGTAAGGATGATCTTCAGCCATGCATTCTTAGCCAGGAGCATTACGATGTTGTGCTGCTGGGTGAGGATGATGCGGTATGTCAAGGGTCTAGCTATATGGATACCAGAGCGGATAATGAAGTCAGCATCCATGAATTTCAGCGAATCACCCTTGTTCTGCATAAGGCGTCTGACGGCTTTAAGATTAAGCATATGCATCATTCAATCGCTTATGACGCGATGGAGGATGAACGCTTATTCCCGCTTCAATATGGAAAAGCCCGTTATAAAGAACTGCAGGATGAATTAAAAGCCCGTGATAATCAGATTGAACTGATGCTTTCTCAATTGCCGGGCGGTACGACTATTTGCGCGATGGATGAAAATTTGACTACAAAATGGATTTCTCCGCAAGGCTGTGAGCTGATAGGCTTTGCGAATGAAGCCGAATTTATGGAAGCTACCCATGGGAATACAGTGTCTTTGATTCACGAACAGGATTTAGAAAAGATTCATAATGAATTAATGAAATCAATTCAGGAACAGCGCAATTTCATGTGTGAATATCGGTTTAGAAGAGCTGATGGCCAGCTGATCTGGATTTTAAATATTGGTAAAATTATTAAAAATGATCAGGGTGTTGACGAAGCCTATTGTTTTGTCAGTGATATTACCGAGCGCAAAGAACGCGAGCTATTATATGCTAAGGCAGATCGTGATGTTAAGCGTCAAGCGGCCTTCATGATGGAATTGTTTAACACATTGCCTTGTGGAATCATTCAGTTTAGTGTCGATGCGAAGCATCAGCTGCTGATGAGCAACCGTCAGGGATGGGAAATTTACGGCTATGATGAAGAAAGCTTCCATAGAGAAATTAAAAGTCCGCTTCAGTTTGTTCTTGCCAAGGACTATGACGCAATCGTTAATACATTAAATAATATGAAGCTGGGTGATGAGACTGCTTATGAACGGCTGACATATCGGCGAGATGGCAGTGAGCTGTGGATCTCCGTATTGATGAAGCGTTTGATCAATATGGATGGAAAAGATGTAATTCAGGCTATTTATACAGATATTACAAATGAAAAGAAAATGCGTCTTGAAATAGAAAAGAGCCGGCGGGTTGAAACAGAATCATTAAGAGCAGCCATCGATACTGCGTATCCGCTGATTTATAATTTGAATCTAAGTGAAGACAGCTATTCCTTGCTGCATAATGAATTAGAGGCTGGATTGTCAGAAACCGGCAGTTATCACCAGCTGTTTAACGATTATTTTAAACGTGTGCATCCGGATTATCAGCAGGATTATGTAAAGAATTTCCGCCGGGAAGCTATGGCTGAACGTTTTGCGAAGGGTGAAAAAGAAATCTATATGGAACTGCTTCAGCAGGATGTCAGCGGCAGCTATCATTGGCAGTCAGCGCATGTGATTCATGTTGAAGATCCTTATGCGGAATCACAGCTGGCGATCCTATTGGTTAAAGGCTTGGATGAACAGAAGAGTGAGCAGGCCAGACAGGAACAGCTGCTTCGCGACGCCCTGCAGAGAGCTAATGCCGCCAATGAAGCAAAAAGTGATTTCCTGTCGCGTATGAGTCATGATATTCGTACACCGATGAATGCAATCATCGGCATGGCGACAATTGGTAAGATGAAGCAGGGAGATGTTGAAACTACCTTGCACTGTTTTGATAAAATTGATACTTCAAGCCGATATTTACTGGCTTTGATTAATGATATCCTTGATATGTCGAAGATTGAACAAGGAAAGATGCAGATTAATGAGGATGAATTCAGCTTGCAGGATGTTCTCCAGGAAATTAATAGTATCTTGGTACCGCAGACCTCTGAGAAAGAAATACAATATGAGATGCGGATACTTGAGTCGTTAGCGGATGAGTATCAGGGGGATGCGCTGCATCTGCGTCAGATTCTCATGAATCTTTTAAGCAATGCATTAAAGTTCACATCTGAAAAGGGTAAGATTATTGTTACTATCAGCAATGAGTATACAAGCAATGGCTACGCACATTTAAAATTCTCAGTAAAGGATAATGGTATCGGTATTTCAGAATCATTTAAACAGAAGCTGTTTCAGCCATTTGAACAGGAGCGCAGTGATAATGCCCGCAATAAGGCAGGCAGCGGTCTTGGTCTGTCAATCGTGCATAATCTTGTGAAACTCATGGGCGGCAGCATCAGTGTTGAAAGTGAGCAGGGAGTCGGAACTGAGTTTATTGTTCAGCTGCCGCTGAAGCTGGTTCACGTTGATCATAAACAGGAAGAAATACGCCGTCAGCGTGAGCTTTTAAAGGATTTGAGTATTTTAATTGTTGATGATGATGAAATTGTAGGGGAACAGGTTACCGCCATTCTAAAAGATATCGGCGCTGATTGTGAGTGGGTTGATTCAGGAATCAAGGCTGTCGCATCAGTGCGTGATCGAATGGATAAGCATGAATTATATGATGTAGCGATGATTGACTGGAAGATGCCGGATATGGATGGCTTAGAAACTACCCGCCGAATTCGTCAGCTTGTCGGGCCGGATACGATGATTATTATTATATCCGCATATGACTGGAGCAGCATTCAAAATGAGGCAATCGCGGCAGGGGCAAATGGTTTTATAACGAAACCATTGTTTACTTCATCAATCTGCTCTGCTTTGGGCAATATGTTTATTCATCATGAAGCGCAATCTGAGCCAAAGCCTGAATATAATTTGAAAGGTAAGCGCATCTTACTGGCTGAAGATAATGAGCTGAATATGGAAATTGCTAAAACACTGCTTGAGATGCAGGGAATGGTTGTTGAACCAGCGGTGAATGGCGCTGAGGCGGCAGCGATGGTACAAAATCATCCTGAAGGAACTTATTATGCGGTACTGATGGATATCCGCATGCCAGTTATGGATGGTTTGACAGCAGCCCGCAAGATTCGAGCCTTACCTGGTGAGCGCGGTAAGGTGGCTATTCTGGCGATGAGTGCCGATGCCTTTGAAGAAGATAAGGCAAAAGCCAGAAAAGCGGGAATGAACGGCTATTTAGTAAAGCCGGTTCATGTTGATGAATTATATCAGGCATTAAGTAATTTACAGGAAATAAAGATAAAAGAATAATTATCACAATTGGTATTTATTATTGCTAACATGTGCACTCGAGACTATAATAGTTTCATAGGAATCATGTTTTAAAGGAGATACTGCCATGAATCAGACAGAGAATATACAGCGGGCGCAAGTACCAGAGGATTGGGCCGCGGCAAGGCTGACGCTGATGGATGAAATGGGACTGGCCGCCTGCTATCTGCTGCTGGATGATGGACTGCCTCTGCTTGCGGCTAGTCAGCGGCTGAAAAAGCTTTGGCAGCTTACATCGGATGCGGTTAAGCTAAAGCAGCTGCTGACTGAAGAGGCATATGATAAACTGATGCATTCACTGCTTCAGCTTTCAGGTGAACAGAGTCAATGCAGTGAGCTTTTGAGTCTGAAAATAAAGGGGCTGACTGACTGGCAGCAGGTGGATATGACCGTCACTAATCAGACTGTCAACGGCAAAACAGTGCTGTCGGCAGTTTTTCATGATATGAATATTCTTTGTCATAAGCAGGCAGCATCTGATGCGGAGATAATGACGCGTATCGGACAGATTGAATGGCTGATGTCAGAATATGCGGGCAATGTGTATATCAGCGATATGGATAATTACGAACTTTTATACGTTAATGAGAAATCATGTGAAACACTGAATCGGCCAAAAGAAAAGCTGATTGGTAAAAAATGCTATGAGGCGATTCAGGGGCGAAGCGCACCTTGTCCATTTTGTACGAATCATCTTTTAAAAAAAGATGAAACCTATGCTTGGGAATTCTATAATCCATCGCTGGACAGAACGTTTATGATTAAAGACCGCATGCTTGAATGGGAAGGCCGCCGCGCGCGGATTGAGCTGTCTCATGATATGCTGAGTACAGAATATAAGCTGGCAAAAAAAGATCAGGAACGGGAGGCAATCATCAAAACGATTCCCGGCGGTTTGCTGCGTATTGATGCCAGAGATTATGATACGGTTTTATGGTACAGCGATGAATTGCTTAAGCTGATCGGTTATACCGGCGAACAATTTAAAACTGAGCTGGATTCCAAATGCTCATACATTCATCCAGAGGATATGGATCGGGTTTACAAGAGTGCTAAAGCATTAAATAAGACTGGTCAAAACGCGGTGCTGCAGACTCGCATTATCACTCGTTCGAAAGAAGAACGAATGCTGACAATGACCTTATGCTACATCAGCGGTGAGGATAGTTGGGATCGAATTCCGTCAATCTACAGTGTAGGGATTGATATTACTGAAGAACATCTTGAGCAGGAACGGCAGCGAAAAGCTTTAGAAGATGCTTATAATACAGCCAAGGTTGCCAATGAGGCTAAAACTAATTTCCTTTCATCAATGTCGCATGATATCCGCACGCCGATGAATGCTATCGTCGGCATGACGGTAATTGCACAGGCCAATCTCAATCAGCCGCAGCGGGTTGCGGACTGTCTGAATAAAATTGATGTATCCAGCCGGCATCTGCTGAATCTGATTAATGAAGTTCTCGATATGTCTAAAATTGAAAGCGGCAAGATTGATCTGATGCTGGAAAATATTAAGCTGCCGGAGCTTCTGCAGAATGTAACCGATATGTGCAAGCCTTTATTGGTGCAGAAGAATCTCGATTTTCAGATAACGGTCGGTCATCTGCTTCATGAGAATGTAGTCGCTGACGGTGATCGTCTTCAGCAGATCTTAATGAATTTACTATCTAACGCGATAAAATACACCCAAGAGGGCGGCACGATCCGCTTAGCGATTGAGGAACATGAATCCATGATTGATGGCCGTGAACGCTATGAATTTGTGATTTCTGACAATGGTATCGGGATGTCCGCGGATTTTATTCCGCATATCTTTGAACCATTTTCAAGAGCTGAAGATACCCGCATTTCTAAAACACAGGGTACTGGACTTGGCATGACAATTACTGAAAATATTATCCATATGATGAATGGAACGATTGAAGTTAAAAGTGAATTAGGCAAGGGCAGTGAATTTACCGTATCTTTGCCGCTGCAGGTATGTCATGATGCGCAGGAACAGGCAACTGAATTGATCAATCAAACCGTGTTAATTGTAGACGATGATCAAGCTGTCTGTGAGAGCGCGGCATTGCTGCTTGAAGAGCTTGGGATGCAAACGAGAAGTGCCTTATCCGGAGCGGCGGCACTGGCAGAATTAGATCGGATTAGCTTTAGCCGTAAACCGGTATTTGCCGTATTGCTGGATTGGAAAATGCCGGATATGGACGGCCTTGAAACATTAAAACAAATACGTTTAAAGGCCGGTAATAAAGTAGCGGTTATTATCATGTCTGCCTATGATTTTTCCGGCGCGGAAGAAGTATTCATCAAAGCGGGTGCTGATGCGTTCATCACTAAGCCGCTGTTTAAGTCAAAGCTGCTGCATATATTAAAGCTTTACTGCATGAGCAGCAAGCATAAAACAGCTAATGCGTTTATTGAGGAGAAGCACACGGATCTGCAGGGTAAACGAATCCTGCTTGTAGAGGATAATCAATTGAATCGGGAAATCGCGATGGAAATTTTAAATATGCAGGGTCTTTGTGTAGAAACCGCAGTTAATGGTAAAGAAGCTGTTGAAATGTTTAAACAATCCACAGTCGGTAAGTATGACGCCATTTTGATGGATATTCAGATGCCGGTTATGAATGGTTATGAAGCGACTGAAGCAATTCGTGCATTTAAGCGTGAAGATGCAAATACAATCCCCATCTTCGCACTGACGGCCAATGCTTTTATTACCGATATTGTCAAGGCGCAGAATGCTGGTATGAATGGTCATATCGCTAAGCCAATCGATGTGGAAATACTGATCAAAACATTACAAAAATGGATCGTTTAAGCGGTCCTTTTTTCGTTTCAGCTGGATATAAAAATCACCCTAAATGATTTAGGGTGATCGATAAATTTATTCCTCAGTTTCCTCATGACGGTAACGGCGAGTCTGATGCTTTTGATAAAACCGCATCTTATCCGCATACATCAGCTCATCCGCTTCCTTGATTACGTTTTGAATGTTAGAGCATTCAGCTTCCCATTTATAACCGATGGCAATCTGATACGCGCTCTGTTTGAAGTTGTTTTTCAGCCGTTCTACATTGTCATAAAAGGCTTCTTCATTCGTTTCGGTATAAATGATGACAAACTCATCACCGCCGATGCGGTACAGCTTCTCAGAGTCAGAACTATTTTTGATAATCTCAGCGCAAGCCTTTAATGCCAGATCACCTGCCGCATGGCCCAAGGAATCGTTGATCCCTTTTAAGCCATTCATATCTAAATAAACAACACCGACACTGCCTTGTAAATCTTCTAATTCAGTAATATTTTGAATGTAGCGGTTGCGGTTATAAAAGGTTGTCAATTCATCAAGATAGCTCATCTCATATAATGTTTTTTCGTTTTCATTTCTTTCCATCGCCAATGTAATAAAATACTGAATGGTCTGCAGGAAAGGAATGACAATATCCGACATGCCATAAGCCAGATTATCTAAGCCGATACAGCCGCTTAATCCATTATCCTTTTCTAAAGGTACCCAAACGATGTTTTTGATATCCTGCTGACTCAAAAGCTCATAACCGGCAGGCATTTCATCTTTCAAAATCTCAATATCATCATAAATAATATTCTTATCCTTTTCAAGCAGCTCAAGCCAAGGCCGATAGTCATCCATCACAACGTTTTGAAGATGCTCAATCTGCGGCTCAATGCCGGTATTGCACCATTCAGCAATATTAGAAAAATAAGGGTCATGAAATATAAAAATATAAGCACGTTCGGCGGAGAACAACTGACCGATATGAGCAAGTACCGTTGTTAACGCATCGGTGATTTCATGATTATGGTAAAGTTCACGAATACAGTCAACTAAAACATTATCTCTTTCCAGACGCTGCTTCAATTCATTCTTTTCATTGTTGGTCGCGGTTATATCAAAGGCAATTTCCATCCGTGCTGTTTTACCTTCCCATTCAATCAGCCGATCCTTCAATAAATAATGCTTTTGCAGAAGGGGATTGGTATATTCCCATGAATAAGTCTCATCGGTTTTTAACCGTGAATTAGTACAGAATTCACAAGGTGAATCAAAACCCTGAATCACTTTATAGCATTTTAAATTACTTAAATCATCACTGATATTAAAGATTCTTTTACCGGCATCATTCACAAATAATAAATCATATGTATCAATATCGGACACATACATCAATTCAGATATTTCATTCATCGGTGCCAGCAACTCACGCTGCTGTCTTGTAAGCTGCTCGCTTTTCCGCTTGTTTTCATTTTCTATCCGAATCAGCATTTCTCTGCGTTTTTCCTGATAATAAGTAAATACCGTACAGCCGCCAGCCAAAATAATAAATACGGTATTCAAGATGATTAAATGATTTCTGGCAATTTGAACACTTTGTTCCGTATATTCCTCGGCAGAGCGTACAGTATTATCTGCTAAAACGAAATAATCTTCACTTAAGGCATATAAAGCTTCATTCGATGAACCAGTGCGGACTTTATATATTTCATCCTTGATGATTGACCAGCTGCTTTCCATTTCTGTCAGCTGGGCTTGAAAGGTTTGATCTTCAAGCTTAATCAGATCAAATTCATCACTGCCGTTTGCCAGACCATACAGAATATTATCCAATCGTTCAATCAGAGCGTCATCAGGCTCATGATTCAATTCTTTTTTTATTAATCTTTGGGTAGCGCCGCGGACGATGCCGATATAATTGATGACTCTGGCATTGCCCTGCAGGTTATCAATGGAAGTAATAGAAAGCAGAGCGGTAAAAATTAAGGCTAAGCATAATATTATGGGGATGGTTAATTCTCCTATTTTTGATAGTTTACTTTTCATAATAGCAGTACCTCATGTGAAGCTTCAACATAGTTATTTCATATATTATAACATTAACAATGTTTAAAAGGTAGCCGGTTAATCATTTTAAAGGAAATCAAATAGAATAATTAAATGTTAATTATTTATAAAAAGAGCTTTAAGGCAATCGCCTAAAAGCTCTTTCTGTCTGCTGATGCTTATTTAGCGTATTCGGCAGCGCTGGCGCCAGCCAGTCGGCCAGAGGTTAATGCGAAACCTAAACCGGTTCCTTCGACATTAACATAAGCAGCTACAGATAAGCCGCTGACATTATTACCGGTAGAATATAAGCCCTTAATGATCTCATTATGTTCGGTAACAACCTGCATTTCATTGGTAACATCGACACCGCCTAAAGATCCGAGTACCGCGTTGTAGCCTTTAGTAATATAATAAGGTCCAGTTTCACAAGTCCAGATCAGCGAATCCTCATCGGTGTAGAATTCAGGATCATATTTATCATTGACGGCTTGGTTATAAGCAGCAACTGTTGCTTTTAAGGTTTCAGCATCACAGCCGATGAAAGCAGCCGCTTCTTCAAGTGTATTTACAATCTTGCCGTCACCTGTATTAGTCAGCACTTCAAAGTCGGCGAGGAAGGTTTCCTTGTCAACCGGCGCGTGGTAGATAGTTGGATCACCATTTTCATCGGTAATACCGAAACGATCCCAATAATGTACCCAAGAACCGGTGTTGGCCTGACTCATATCCGTCCATTGATCCACGGTTTTCTGATCAACAATCGTATAGGCAAAACCGCCTTGCGCAAGAACCGCACTTGAATAATCAACCGTATCCTTTAATAATGACGCAGCCATAAACCGCTGACCGAGATTGTTTACCCAAAGTACCGGTGAATTTAATGTAAGCTGATCAGCTACCTGTACATCCTGGGATTTAGGGCCGACACCATGATTCATTGAAAGCAGTTCACCTTTACCGGCACCCACTTCATACATCATTTCTAAACCGCTGCCGTCGCTGCCGCCCATAACTGAAACAGTTTCATAGATTTCCTCGCCAAGCGCTTCCTTCATCATTGCCTCATTGCCCGCAAAACCGCCGGTCGCAACGATCACACTTTTAGCATTGACAATCAGCTTGCTGCCATCTTCATTGCGGCATTCAACGCCTACAACTTCATTGTTTTCATTGACCAACAGTTTGGTCGCGGTTGTGTTGTAATGAATATCGACATTGTATTGATCCAGATATTCCTGTAAATGAACAAATGGCTGTGTATTGCCCCAGCGATGGTAAATAATCGTATCATCAAAGTGAGCAATCTGCTGTGCCGTTTTAGACAGATAGACATTAATATCATGATCAAGCAGATATTCAACGGTATTCTTAGCTTCACTGACAAAGGTACGGATCAGCTGTCCATTGCCAAGATAATTGCTTAATTCAAGATAATGATTAAACCAGTATTCTTCATCACTGCCTAAATCATCGCCGTAGCGTTCTTCTTGAAGGGTTGTGCCGATGGCAAACATTCCCTGTGCAGCATTTCCCATGCCGCCCAATGTACTGGTCATTTCGATGCCGATTACATTTGCCCCGGCTTCAGCGGCACTTAGAGCGGCCATTGATCCAGAAGCACCCATACCGATAACTACAACATCGGTGGTTAAGGTTTGATCTTCACCAATAACCGTATTTGCATCAACGGTGAAGCCTGCTTCACTCATTGCCGCATCCACAGCGCTCTTTACCGCGTTGCTAGTCATTGTAGCACCGCTGACCCCATCAATTTCTGAACTTTGTGCGGCTTTCACCTGTTCAATTAATTCAGGCATCGCCGCCTGACCGATCGTCTTTGTTTCATCGGCACCTTCAATCGCAACATCGCTGATTGTACCGGAAGAAACCGTGAGGGTAACTGTCACGTCACCGCCATAGCCTTTTTCTGACGCTGTGTAAGTACCGTCTTTAATATCCGTTGATTGATTGTTGTTATCGGCAGGTGTTTGTGTACAGCCGCTCAGCATCAATAAGGATACTAATAGACAGGAAAGCATTTTTGTAGATTTTTTCATGAATCCATCCTCCTTGTTAATAGATTAACAAAATTAGGGCATTTACATAATCTATACATCTGAGATTAAAAGTGGTTTATTTTTAGAATACGATTGACTAAAAGATTACTATCTCCTACAATATCAATATGAACAACAAACCGATGCACCCGCAGAATGATTTACCGTTGCCCTATACATTGCTCACCTGTGAAAGTAAGGCTTATGCAGCTCATACAGTGAGTCTTTTGATCTGCTTTGAAAATGGCAGAATAGAACTGGAAGGCAGGCGTATGCATCTGCAGGCAGGTAATTCAATTCTGATGCGCAATAAGACACAGTTTAAGATTCAGCCTAAGTCGGATAAGATTTATCTGCTGCATTTGGAAGCAACTGTATTTGATACAATCATGATGAGTCAGTTGGCCGACTGCCGGATCATATATGATTTTCTGACATTAGATGAAAACAGTCATGATTATTTATTCTTTGATTATGGACGGCGCAGTCCGCAAGCTGAATCGGCACGGAACCTCTTGCGTCAATGCATGATTCATGATAACTTTTCCGATAAGCTGCTGCGCTGCTGTTTAGTACAGTATCTGACCAATCTGCAGCGTGATTTTGTACATCATTTGGTTGTCAGTCAATCAACGATGGTACGCCATCACCCTTTTGGCCAAGTGCTGAAATATATCGGAGAGAATTATGCGGAAATTGATTTAAAAAGTGCAGCGGCGCATTTTTCCTATAATCCAGATTACTTCTCCGCTTATTTTCATCATCACGCAGGCATGACCTTTACTCAGAAATTATTTGAAATCAGGTTGGAACAGGCATTGCGTTATCTGATATTAACCGATATGCCAATCAATGAAATCTGTGAAACGATAGGTTTTAAGGAAAAAAGCTACTTTATCCGCAGATTTAAACAGCGTTTTAACTGCACTCCTTCTCAATACCGAAAACAGCATCAAAAGACAAGTACCTAGCGGTACTTTTTTGTATAGTTAATTATTGTTCAGTAAATCATAAGGCTTGACAGAAGGTAAAACCTGCGTTATATTGTACCCGTACCCCCAGGGGGTAATAGGAGGCTTGCGATGAATGAAAAATTTGATGTGACAGGGATGACTTGTTCAGCCTGTTCAAGCCGTGTTGAGAAGTGTGTCAGCAAGCTTGAGGGTGTTGAAGAAGTAAGTGTTAATCTGTTGACGAACAGTATGCAGGTAAAGTATAAAGAAGGCGAAATTGATGAAAATGCGATTATTTCTGCCGTTGAAAAGGCAGGCTATGGCGCTAATCTTCATCAGGGAGCACAGCCTAAAAAAGCAAGTGTCAAGGTTGATGCTGTTGAAGACGCAATGCATTCCATGCGTTATCGGCTGATTGTTTCCTTTATCTTTTTGATTCCATTATTTTATATATCTATGGGACATATGATGGGATTGCCGATTCCATCATTCTTGAGCGGTATGGAGAATGCGATTGCTTATGCTTTTACGCAATTTCTGCTTTGTCTGCCCATTCTATATGTGAATCGTAAATATTATCAGGTAGGCTTTAAGACTTTATTTCATGGCGCTCCGAATATGGATTCATTAATTGCAATTGGTTCGGCAGCGGCGATGATTTATGGTATTGTCGCAATTTATGGCATTGGTTATGGTTTAGGCGTTCATGATATGGCGCTTGTGGAACGTTTCCATATGGATCTCTATTTTGAATCAGCGGCTACAATCTTAACCCTGATTACCTTAGGTAAATATTTAGAAGCTAAATCCAAGGGAAAGACGAGTGAAGCAATCAGTAAGCTGATGGATCTGGCACCGCAGACAGCTTTAGTTTGGCGGGATGGACAGGAACGTGAAATCGCGGTTGAAGAGGTAGTGATTGGTGATACAGTGATTGTTAAGCCGGGGGCTAAGGTACCGGTTGACGGTGTGATTTTGGAAGGTTTCACCGCGCTTGATGAAGCGGCAATTACCGGTGAGAGCATTCCGGTTGAAAAAGGTGTCGGTGACAGTGTGGTCGGTGCGACGATGAATAAGAGCGGTTCAATTCGTTTCAGAGCTACGCGTGTCGGCAATGATACGACATTGGCCAAAATCATACAGCTTGTTGAGGATGCCAGTGCCAGTAAAGCGCCGATCGCTAAGCTGGCCGATAAGATTGCCGGTATCTTCGTGCCGGTTGTAATTCTCATTGCTATTGCCGCATCGGCTTATTGGCTGATACAGGGCCAGTCAATTGAATTTGCTTTGTCAATTGGTATTTCGGTACTGGTTATTTCATGCCCATGTGCCTTAGGTCTGGCAACCCCGGTGGCAATCATGGTCGGTACCGGCAAAGGTGCGGAAAATGGTATTTTAATTAAATCTGGTGAAGCTTTGGAAACCGCTCATGCGATTCAATGCGTTGTAATGGATAAAACAGGTACGATTACTGAGGGAAAACCTCAGGTTACAGATGTTATAACGCTCAATGCAAGCCGCAATGAACTGCTTGAACTGGCATTGGCATTAGAAAAGCCAAGTGAGCATCCATTAGCGGAAGCGATTGTTGCTTATAGTGAAAAAGCAGGCTTCAGCGCTGCCTCTGTCGAACATTTTAAAGCTGTATTCGGCAAGGGTGTCGAAGCGGATTTTAATGGCAGACATTATTTGGCCGGCAATCAGCGGATGATGAATGAGGCAGGCATTGACTGCAGTGATCTTTTAAATCAATTGGATCAATTGGCAGATCAAGGTAAAACACCGCTGCTTTTTGCGGATACAAAGCAGGTGTTAGGAATTTTAGCGGTTGCGGATGTTGTCAAACCAACGAGCCGTGAAGCGATTCAGCGGTTTCAAAAACAGGGGATTGATGTCGTTATGCTGACCGGTGATAATAAGCGTACCGCAGAAGCTATTCGTTCTCAGTTAAATATTAATACGGTTATCGCTGAGGTGTTGCCTCAGGATAAAGAAAAGGTTATCAGTGATTTACAGGCTAAAGGTCAAAAGGTGGCAATGATCGGTGATGGTATCAATGATGCGCCGGCATTAGCGAGAGCTGATGTGGGGATTGCCATCGGAGCCGGTACGGATGTAGCCATTGAGAGTGCGGACATTGTCCTGATGCGTTCTGATTTACTCGATGCGGTCACCGCCCTGCGTTTAAGCAAGGCCGTAATTCGCAACATTAAGGAAAACCTATTTTGGGCATTCTTCTATAATTCAGTCGGTATACCGTTAGCTGCCGGATTGTTTTATACGGCATTTAATTTAAAACTGAATCCGATGTTTGGCGCGGCGGCAATGAGTCTGAGCAGTGTCTGTGTTGTCAGCAACGCGTTAAGACTGAAGTTCTTTAAAACGGATCATACGGCAGCTGAACTAAAGCCTGCCGATGAGAATAAACAACAAGGAGAGAATAAAATGAAAACGATTAAAATTGAAGGTATGATGTGCATGCATTGTGTAAACCACGTGGAAAAAGCGCTGAATGGTATTGAAGGCGTTCATGCCAAGGTTGATTTGGAAAAGCAGCAGGCGGTTGTGACGTTGGATCATGAGGTCAGTGATGAGACTTTAAAAGCAGCCGTAGCAGAAGCTGGGTATGAAGTCGTATCGATTGACTGATGAAAGCAAATAAAGAAAGTGTGCTGCGGCTGATTAAAACAGCCCGCGGCCAGCTTGATGGAATCGAGCGGATGATTGAGGATGACCGTTATTGTGTTGATATTTCCACCCAGCTGCTTTCCACCCAGGCCATTTTAAATAAAGCGAACCGTGAGATTTTAAAGGGTCATGTGGAGCATTGTGTGAAAGAGGCAATCTTGACGGGTGATGTCGATGTCAAATTGAATGAGATATTAATGCTGATGGATAAAATGAAATAGACGGGAAACCGTCTTTTTTTATTATATAGGGAATTTCATTTTCAAGCATCAAAGCGCTAATATCTCATTATGAAAGGTAATTAGAAAAATAATAAAAATAGATGAAATTATCGTGTGAATATGGTATACTATGAGTAACAAAAAACAATCTATTTAATCATTAAATTCAACCTAAGCATCACCTAGTTTCCTTTGTATCAATCGAATCTCAGTGGATGCTTTTTTGTTCAAGGGGGGGATATCCATGAAGTGTTTATCGTATTCAAATCGCTTCTATTATAAAGAGTTATCAGAAGAAGATGCGAATTGTATTAAGAAGGATTTGATCCTGTATAACTCTATGCTGCATACAGCTTATAAGAAACTCTATTTAACTTGTTTTCATGGTGTCAAGGATGCAGTCTCTTTACAAAAACAACTAAAAGTAAAATATGGTACGAATGATTATTTTCCTTTATCTGCAATCCATGAAGCCAGAGCCCTGCTTAAAAGTAATATTGAAACTAATCAGCGATTGAAGAAAGCATGTACTAAACGGATTGAAAGAATCAAAGAGAAGATTCGTAAGGAAAACAAAACTTTACAGAACTGGCAGAAAAAGAAAGAACAATTAATTCAAAAAAGCAAGGAACATGAAACTAGTGAAGCAGACTATTTGTATGAGGTACAGATCGTTAATCCGAATATCAAACAGCTGAAGCATAGAATTGGGTTGCTGACCTTTAAATTAAACCGGGAAACGGATAAGCTGAATCATTTGAACATAGGCGTGAGAGCCGCTTGCTTTGGTTCTAGGAAGAAGCTTCATCATGATCTTGAAGCTTATCGGTATGAGCGAAGAAAGCGCATGCTGATAACGGGAAGACGGCAGGGAAAATACAGCAACAATCTCTTCAAATATCATCTTGAATCTGGGATCATGGTTTATCGAGGCACAAAGAAAGAAGTTCATTTACCGATTCGTTTT
>NZ_HE578923.1:589064-594935 GCF_000313565.1 Dielma fastidiosa
CCGCGAGAAAGGCAGCTGGGTGTCATCATTGATGGCATGATTTCCTGAAGGATTGAAGGAAATCATTTTCTTGAATTAAAAACTTTATAATTAAAATGATTTGTGCTAATGTATTGAAAAGGAGATGGAAGCATGCTTACAATTAAACTATGTGAAAGTGAAGAAGAGCTGCAGACGCTGGCAAAGCTGGCAGAAAAGATATGGAATAACTATTTTTTAGGGATTATTACGCAGGAGCAGATTGATTATATGGTAGCGATGAATCAAAGCTATCCGGCAATTAAAAAAGCGATTCAGGAACAGCATTATCGCTATTATCTGGCTTATGAGGGAGATGTGATGGTTGGTTATATGGGCGTAAAACCAGAATCAGAGCGCTTATTTTTAAGCAAGCTTTATTTAGACGCGCCGGCAAGAGGTAAAGGCTATGCCAGTCTATTGTTTGAACAAGCGGTTGAATATTGTAAGGAACTTGGCTTGAAGGCTATTTATTTAACTTGCAACAAGCATAATGAGCATTCATTAGCTGTCTACCGCAAAAAGGGTTTTAAAGTCATTGATGAGGCTGAAACCGATATTGGTCAGGGCTTTATTATGGATGACTATATCATGGAATTAACATTATAAAATTTAGACAATGATATGCTTTTGTCAAAAATGGTTCAATTTTTAATCGTTGGTTACAATAATGTTATTGACAATTAAGGGTCAAAATGATATTGTACAAGCATGATAAAAATACCCTGATAAGGGGGAGTAGCTGATGAAGCAATTCATAATTACATTCGACAAGCCCGATGCATTCGCATCCGGATGTAATGATCCGATAAGGATAAGCAAGACCTTTATTCTTCATGTGTTGTAGAATAAGGGTCTTTTTTATCGAATTGGGAGGTAAACATGATTAATCAAACAAAACAAGAATTAGAGAAGGCATTAAATGTTGATACGAGTGTAGGATTAGGCAGTGAAGAGGTTAAAAAACGTCAGGCTAAGGATGGCTTTAATGAGCTTGAACAGCCGAAAAAAGCGTCTTTGTTTGTTCGCTTTATGCTGCAGTTCAAGGATACTTTAGTCATTATTCTGCTGATCGCGGCTTTGGTATCGGTACTTGTTGAGCCTGGTGATTGGATTGACAGTGCGATTATTGTCTTTGTCGTTGTGGTTAACGCAATCTTAGGGGTGGTACAGGAAAGCAAGGCAGAGAAAAGCTTAGAGGCTTTGCAGAAGCTGAGCGCGCCCAACGCCAAAGTGCTGCGTGATGGTAAAAAATGTGTGGTGCCGGCCAGAGAACTGGTCGTTGGTGATGTGTTAGTGCTTGAAGCCGGCGATTGTGTGCCAAGTGATGCAAGAATTGTAGAATGTCATAATCTCAAGGTGGATGAAAGTGCATTGACGGGTGAAAGTCTGCCGGTAGAGAAAAATGATGAAGTCATTGATAAAACTGAGGTAGCGTTGGGTGATAAAACCAATATGGTATTTCAGTCATGCAATGTGACCTATGGCCGTGCAATAGCCATAGTGACATCGATTGGCATGCAGAATGAGGTAGGGAAGATTGCCGGCATGCTGCTGGCGGCAAAGCAGGAAGCAACACCGCTTCAAAATAAATTGGATGAAATCGGCAAAATGATCGGCATCATGTGCATCGGTATCTGTATCGTTGTTTTCGGTATGGAAATGCTGTCAGGGCTGAGTGCCTTAGATGCCTTTAAAACCTCTGTCGCTTTAGCGGTAGCGGCGATTCCGGAAGGCTTGGCAACGGTTGTGACCATCGTATTAGCTTTAAGTGTGCAGAAGATGGTAAAACAAAATGCAATCGTGCGCCGTCTGCCGGCAGTTGAAACCTTAGGCTCTACTTCAATTGTTTGTTCCGATAAGACAGGAACCCTGACACAGAATAAGATGACGGTAGTAAAAACCTATACGCCAGCGATGGGTCTGCGTTCATTTGAAGAAACAGAGGATCAGGAAGCCATCGATATGCTGAACTACTTTACGCTATGTTCAGATGCGGAACTGATTGAAGAAAACGGACAGCTGATTGAAATCGGTGATCCTACGGAAACTGCCTTGGTAGCTGCCAGTTTGAAGAAGGGGTTCAGTAAGGAAAAATTAGCTGAAACTTATCAGCGTGATGCTGAACTTGCTTTTGATTCAGAACGTAAAATGATGACGGTATTCTATAAATTAAATGGTCAGATTCTGTCTATTACCAAAGGTGGTCCAGATGTAACTTTAGCCCGCTGTGTTAATGCGGATATCACGAAGGCAATGACTGCCAATGATGAAATGGCTAATGATGCCCTGCGGGTACTGGCGGTTGCAGTCCGTGTTTGGGATCAGATACCTGAAAAGCTTACTAGTGAATTGATTGAAAATGATTTAACCTTTATCGGTTTGGTCGGGATGATTGATCCGCCGCGTCCTGAGGTAAAAGATGCCGTTGCCGTGGCAGCTAAAGCCGGTGTGCGGACGATTATGATTACCGGTGATCATATTACTACCGCTGTAGCAATTGCTAAAAACCTTGGCATATTGACGGCAGGACAGAAGGCAATTATGGGTGTTGAGCTTGATAAGATGAGTCAGGAAGAATTGGAATCGCATATTGATGAATATAGTGTCTATGCTCGAGTTGCCCCTGAACACAAGGTGCGTATCGTAAAGGCATGGCAGGCACAGGGACATATTGTAGCGATGACGGGTGACGGTGTTAATGACGCGCCGGCATTAAAGAGTGCGGATATCGGCTGTGCAATGGGTATTACCGGCACAGATGTCGCAAAAGGCGCTGCGGCGATGATTTTAACTGATGATAACTTCGCAACGATCATTTCATCAATTCGTGAAGGCCGCGGTATCTTTGATAATATTAAAAAAGATGTGCAGTATCTTTTATCCAGCAATATTGGCGAGGTATTAGTCATTTTTGGTGCCTCATTGATTTCAGTGCTGATTCCCGCCAGCGGCTTTGGTGTACCTTTGCTGCCAATCCATCTGCTTTGGGTTAACTTGATTACAGATTCGTTGCCGGCCTTCGCATTAGGCATGGAACCGACAGAAGCTGATGTAATGAACCGCAAACCACGTAAAAAAGATGAGGATTTCTTTGCGCATGGTTTCTTATGGACGATTATCTGGCAGGGAATCATGGTGGGTGTACTGACGTTATGCTCCTATGCGTTAGGAGAAAACGTATCCCACGAATACGGCATGACGATGGCCTTCATCACTTTAGTCGGCTGCCAGCTATTCCATAGCTTTAATGTGAAGAGTCATCATTCAGTATTCTCCAAACAAATTTTCAATAATAAATATCTATGGGGAGCAGCGGCGGTCGGCGTACTGCTTCAGGTGCTGATCATCAATGTGCCGTTCTTGTCAGATATTTTCAAACTGGTGCCGCTTGATCCAATACATGCCTTAGAAGCTATCGGTATTTCCGCATTAACAGTCGTGTTTGTAGAAATTTATAAATTAATCAAAAGAATCCAGCATAAGGATTAGTAAAATCTTCACAAAAAGAGTTCTGCAGAACTCTTTTTCATGTTATAATTTTAATGACTATAACGGGAGTGAATCAATCATGGCTACTAAAATATTAGTATTAGGCGGGAATCGTTTTATTGGACGTGCGATTGTGAATGTGCTTACTTATTACAGCTACGATGTAACTATTTTAAATCGGGGTAGCGAACCAAATTTGTTTGAAGGCGTCTCTCAGATACTTGCTGACCGCAATGATGAGGTTTCAATGCGTGAGGCTTTAAAGGATCGTGCTTTCGACATTGTGGTTGATGTCAGCGGTAAAACTAAGTATCAATGTGAGACAGTGATTCAGTCATTGGAACTGGTAAACCTTAAAAAATATATTTATATCAGTTCATCTGCTGTCTATGATTATGCGGCCTGTACGTTGCCTATTAAAGAGGATGCACCTAAGGGTGCTAATGAATGGGGACAGTACGGCTTGGATAAGCTGGCAGCTGAAAATTATCTGATTGAACAATTTGAAAACACACCGATTGAATGCATTATCCTGCGTTTCCCATATGTATATGGACCTTATAATTATCTGCAGCGGGAACGTTTGATATTCCATCATTTGGTCAATGACCGACCGATTTATGTGCCGAATGACGGTAATACAAGAATCCAGTTTTATTATGTCAAAGACGCGGCAAATCTAGTTTTGACATGTATTTCTGAGCCTTGTGAGAATATTACAATTTATAATGCCGGCAATCGTCATTCTATCACTTTTAATGAATGGATTGCCTGCTGTGAGGAGATTGTTGGAAAGAAGGGCATGGTTTATCATGTAGATTCTAACACCCGCAATACCAAGTTTTTCCCATTCATGGATCAGGATATCCTATTGGATGTAAGCCGTCTGCAGCCGTTCTTTCATAAAGAAATTGATTTTATGCTGGGACTTGGCGAAGCCTATAAATGGTTTAGAGAAAATGAAGACTTGCTGCTGATTGATGAAAAGCAGCTTGAAGCTGAACGTGAATTAGCTGTCCAATTCAGCCATTAATAAGAAGGAGAATTTCATGCAGGAGAATCAGGAAATAGAAATAGAATCGATAGGTCACACGTACCAGCATCATGATCCTTATTCATTTGAGGAACAGTGCGAGCGCTCACTGGCAGGCAGTGATAATTTTTATAACCGCAGTAAAAATGCCAGTTTCAGTGTTTGGGCACTGCTGTTTGGTCCTTTCTATTATTTATACCGTAAAATGTATCTTGAAGGCATTTTATTAATGGCAATACTTAGCATTCTGCCGATACCGCCGCAGCTTTCGATGGTTGTCTGGCTGATTGAAGGGTTAGCTTTTTATCCATTATACCGTGCGCATGCGAAACGGAAAATAAGTAAACTGCTGTCTAAATACAGTGACCTCAGCAGTGAGGAACAGCTATCTGTGATTCACAGTAAAGGCGGTGTGAATTATTTTGTTGCTTTGATATTTGCGGCATTGTATTTTATGGTTTTGTTTGCTTTATTAGGTAATGCTTAAAAATCCTGTTGATGCAGGATTTTTCTTTAAGGAGGCTATATGAAAATTATCGGTTTGATCGGCGGCATGAGCTGGGAAAGTACCCAGACTTATTATCAGGTAATAAATGAAGCTGTAAAGTCAAAACTGGGCGGCCTGCATTCCGCGGAGTTAGTTTTGGTCAGTGTTGATTTTCAGAAAATTGAGGCATGTCAGTCTGCGGGTGATTGGCAGCAAAGTGCTGAATTATTGACAGAGGCAGCGCTGCGGCTGGAAAGAGCCGGTGCTGATTTTATAATTATATGTACAAATACAATGCACAAGGTTGTGCCAATGCTTGAAAATAAGATAAAGCTGCCTATTGTTCATATTGCTGACGCCACTGCCGATGCTCTGAATGATAAGCATATCAAAAAGGCAGCACTGCTGGGAACCAAGTATACGCTGCGTGAAGATTTCTATAAGCAGCGGCTGATTGAAAACGGTATTGAAGTTATTATACCTCAGGATGAGGATATTGAAGTAATTAATGATATCATTTTTAATGAATTGTGCTTAGGCATCATTCATGACTCATCAAGAAAAATCTTTCAGCAAATTATTATGAAGTTGTATGAGCAGGGAGCGGAAGGCTTGATTCTTGGCTGTACGGAGATTGGTTTGCTGATTAATCAGTCAGATGCACCGATGCCAGTGTTTGATACGACATTGATTCATGCGCTCAAAGCGGTATCTTTAGCTATTGAGTAATAATTTTATTCATTTATAGAAAATAAACAGGAGCTGGTATTTAAAGGCTCCTGTTATTTATTGCAAGTGTGATGAACAGCAAGTGAAGCGTGTTATAAAGTATACTTTGTGA
>NZ_HE578923.1:595291-608951 GCF_000313565.1 Dielma fastidiosa
CACAAAGTATACTTTATGACACATTTTCTGCTTTTTTGTATATGTTATAAATGTGAAAATTTAGATAAAGGCGGGAGAGATATGTTTCAATCATTAAAAAAACTACTTTTTGTGTGCAGTTTGATTCTATCGTCGTGTGTAGTGCCGATTTATGCGGGATCAGAGAATCCGTTGGTTTATGATCAGACACAGGGAAAATTTCAGGATTTTTTGAATAAACAGTCTGGTGATGTAAAGGTAGTGATGGAAAAAGGATTTACTGAAACGATCAGTATACCTGATACTATTACATCTTTGGAGATTGATTTAGCAGGTCACAGCATTTCAGGTACAATATATGCCAATGGAATACCACTTACGATCAGCAATGGTCATACCGGTAGAATATACGGTGGCTCTTATAATGCTGATGTTGAAACAGGCACAATGATTACGCTTAATAATGTTAGAATTGATGGTGATTTATATGGTGGTGGTTATGCTGATTCGACGAATGCTACAGCGAATGTGACCGGCGGCAGTATTTTAATCTTAAATAATGTTGAGACCTTAAGAGAGGTTGAAAATGGACAGGGGGTTGGTGATGCGCATGATATTTACGGCGGCGGTCATGCGGTAAAAGGTTCGGCTACTGTTGATACAACAAATGTAAGTTTTAATGGCGGACTTATTTACAGTATTTATGGCGGCGGTCATGCGGAAAATGGAAGTGCGGATATATTAAATACATCGCAATTGTCTGTTGTAAATGCATCAAGTTATGGTAATGTTGCGGGCTGCAGCTACCTTAAAGGAACTAATCCGATAGCCTCCTGCGGGAATGTTAAATTAAATGTAGAGGATACTTACTTTCCAGTCAGCGAAAGAATATTTGGAGGTTTACAAAGTGGTAATATAATTGGCGGTAGTTATAGTGAGGGAAATGGTTTAGGTAAAGTAGAAGGCAATGTATCCATTCAAGTAATAGATACTCAAATATATGCGGAAATCATTGGCGGTGCAGTATCTTTTGGTACAAGCGGCGATTTTAGTGTCGGTAGTGTAGATATACTACTAAAGGGTGTAAAAACCTTCAATGAGCCGCATCTAAATATAGATTTGACGAATGAAATTGTCTGTCTAGGCGGAGCCTTGAATAATGCGGATGTCTTAGGCGACATTCATGCAGTTATTAAAGATTGTGATCTTGGTTATCTTATTATCAGTGAGAGGAATAGCACAGCCAATGGAACTACTACACTTGAATTTGATGATGGCGGTGTGATTGCTGGGTTTGAGGGAATTAACAAACTTGTACTTGGCGCCCCTTTAAAGCTTACTGATAATGATTTAGGAGATAATTTTAAACTTGTTGAAATTAAATTAAAAGGGAATTGGAAAAATGGTGTTAAAGCATTAACAATAGATGGTTTTAAAGAGGGTGCTGAATATGAAGGTCTATTTTATGGTGATAATCTTATTTATGGCGCAGATGAAACAGCTCCTTATTGGATGACAGACGGCCTTGTGGAAACACCAACTATTGAGCCTGAACCTGATCACTCTTCTTCACATTCCGGCGGCAGTACCAGTAGTACGATTATCAAGGGTGAAACTGAAACTACGGTTAAGGTTGATAATAAGACTGGTTCTTTAAGCAGCAGTATGGTGAAAAAACTCGTTCAGGAGAATGAAAAAGTACCGGTGGTAATTGAAAACAGCGATATGAAAATTACTTATCCAAAAGGAGCATTGGGCGACTTAACTGGTGCATTAAGTGTGAATGTAACAGTGGACGGTAAGGATGAAATAACTAAAAAAGCCGCTGAAAAAGCGGGTGAAGCAGTTATGACGTTTAATTTTAAAGAAGAAAAAATGTTTTCTGCTCAGCAGTCAGTTAAAATTGAAATAAAGACTGATACAGAATTAGTTGGTAAAACATTGTATTATCAGAAATATGATGAAGCGACTAATCAATTGGTTTTAGTAATGCCAACTGTGGTTAATGAAGAAGGCTGGCTTGAGGTCTCACAATTAGAAGCTGGCTGCTATGTGCTAAGTGAGACGATTGATCCATACTGGCATAAGACAGTGACTGGCGATTGGTATTATTTTGATGAACAAGGTCAAACGGTAACTGGCTGGCTGGCAGATAACAGTGATTGGTATTATCTCGAAGAAAAGGGTACAATGCATAAGGGCTGGCTGTCGCTTGACGATACATGGTATTGTATGAATGACGCGGGTAAATTGATTAAAGGATGGAACCCACAGGGGTCAACCTGGTACTATCACGATGGTACGGGATCACTTGTTAAAAATCAATGGATCTGGGATGAGGGCGGTTGGTACTATATTGATCATACCGGCAGTATGCTCAGAGATGGTTATACACCAGATGGTTTCCATGTCAATCAATCAGGAGTTTATGATTACTAAATAATAAATAAAGAGTGTTCTGCGCGGACACTCTTTATTATGAATTTTGATTTTCCCTAACACGGTATAAAATTAGTTCACGAATTAAATCAGCAGGCAGCGGTTTTTGATAATCAAGCTGAATTGTATTTTTATTATTAAAGGGAATGCCGTCAAGCATACTCTTGCAATGCTGAATTGCTGCCGGGCTTGAATAAAATCCCAAATGACGTTCATAAGCCGCAAATTGTATGAGATAACCATTCAAGTAGTAAGTGGGAACACTCCAGGAAAGCTTTTCTTCAGCTTGGGGAACCGTTTGAAAAATCAAACTGCGTAAGGTATTTAATATCGCTTGTTTATCCTTGTCAAATTGTTGAATATAAGCAGTTACATCTTTAATTGTAGATTTCATGTTAACGCCCCTTTTATTTATTATAGCACAGTCATAGAGAAGTAAATTATGAATCTAAGAGGGTGATGCAGTATACCGGAATTCAAATCATGACTTTTCTATTAAAATAGTGTAGAATAGGGACGTTGGAGGATTTGTTCTATGATAAAACTTGTTATTACGGATATGGATGGCACATTGCTGAATGATAAAAAAGAGGTGCCGGCTGAAATTTATGAGCTGATTTTAAAATTAAAGGAACGCGGTGTTACCTTTGCGGCAGCCAGCGGACGTCAGTATTTCAATCTGCTTGACAGCTTTGCACCCATTCAGAATGATATTTATTATATTGCTGAAAATGGCGCCTATATATTAAATGGCAGCGAGGAACTGTCAGTCAGTGAACTGCCGCATCCATTAATTGAAAAGCTGCTGAGTGTTGCTGAGCGGATTCCAGAAGTATATCCGATTCTGTGCGGTAAAGGCAAGGCTTATGTAACAAGCCGTGAACCAAGGGTCATTGAACAGGTAGAGCCTTATTATAAAAAATATGAAATTATTGATAATCTGCATACCGTAGATTCGGTTATCTTTAAGATAGCTGTGCTTGATTTTATCCATGCGGAAAAGAATGCTTATCCTCATTTCAAAGACTTTGAGGATCAGCTGCAAATCAGTGTGTCAGCCCATGAATGGATGGATATCATGGTCAAGGGTGTCAATAAGGGAGAAGCGGTTAAAAAGCTGCAGAAAATTTTAGGTGTCAGCAAGGCTGAAACGATGATTTTCGGTGATTTTTTAAATGATTATGAGATGATGCAGGAATGTGAGTACAGCTATGCTATGGCTAATGCACATCCTAAGCTGAAAGCAGTCTGCAACTATGAATGTCCAAGTAACAATGATAATGGGGTTGTCGATACCATAAAAAAAGTTTTTAATTTATAATAATTCAAAAGCATTGTTTCATACTAAGACTGAGGTGAAACAATGGAACACGAAGAAATCTTAAAATCATTAGATACATTATTAAAAGGCAGTCATATGGGTGTTACTACTTTTTCTGATTTGCTTGAGCATTTACAGGAAAGAAGCCTGCGTGATCAATTCAGAGGTTATGTAAAGCTGTTTGAAAATCATGAAAAAGCTATTACGAAAGCGATCTTGTTTTATCATGGACAGCCAGATACTGAATCAATTAAAATCATGATGGGTGAGGTTATGACGAGCTTAAAGAATTTAATGCTGGTTGGTGACAAGGATGTTTTAAACTCTGCGGCTAAGGCTATTGAAATGGGATTGACGCAGCTGAGAGAGTTTGATGATAAAAACCTTGCGGTTACTGAACAGGTGCGTAAAGATGTGAAGATCATCCATGATGATTATGAAGCGATGAAGCATGAGATTCATAAGGCATTAATTGAAAGAGAATAGAGGGTGCTTCCTGGCGGAGTGCCTTTTTCTATGTTGGTTTATGTTTTTAAAATTAATGATGAAGCATCAATTTCACCGTACGTTTAAATGAACTTGTGCTATAATATTTTTAATTGAAAAGAGGAATGACATGAAAACAGAAGAAAGATTTTTAAAGTATGTACAAGTTGATACTGAAAGTGATCCATACAGTGAAACAACGCCTTCCACAATGAAACAGAAAGACCTTGGCAAGCTGTTGGTTGAGGAAATGAAAGCAATTGGGATCGAGGATGCGATGATGGATGAATATGGCCGCGTTTACGGCAGTATTCCAGCGAATACGGATATGGCGTGTGAATCAATTGGTTTCATTGCTCATATGGATACATCTCCGGACTGCAGCGGCAAGGATGTTAAGCCGCGCATCGTTAAGAATTATGATGGTTCATTGATTGTGTTGAATGAAGCATTAAAGGTATCAATGGAACCTAAGGAATTCCCGGCTTTGGGACAATATATCGGTGATGATTTAATTGTTACAGATGGTACTACCTTGCTGGGTGCTGATGATAAGGCTGGTGTAGCGGAAATTATGACGATGGCTGAAACATTGCTGACACATCCTGAAATTAAGCATGGCCGCATCGCAATCGCGTTTACATGTGATGAAGAGGTTGGCCGCGGGGCTGATGATTTTGATTTAAAACGCTTTGCTTGTGATTATGCATATACCGTTGATGGCGGCGATATTGACTGCATCGATTATGAGAATTTCAATGCGGCAGCAGCGGTTGTTACCGTACATGGCAAAAGCATTCATCCAGGCAGCTCTAAAAATAAGATGGTTAATGCAATACTGGTTGCTTATGAATTCCATAATTGTTTGAATGTGTTTGAAAATCCAGCGTGTACAGAGGGCTATGATGGGTTTAATCACATGACGGAAATCAATGGCGGCTGTGAAAAAGCTGTAATGCATTATATTATCCGCAATCATGATGAAGAAAAAATGGCACATCAGAAGGCAGAATTTGAGAATGCCCGTGATTTCCTAAACAAGAAATATGGTTATGAGATCATTGAACTTGCCATCAGTGACAGTTATGCCAATATGCGTCAGTGTATTGAAAAAGATATGCGCTGTGTTGACCGGGCGAAAGCGGCTATGCTGAGTCTAGGCATTACGCCTCGTTCAACGGCAATCCGCGGCGGTACGGATGGTGCCCGTTTGACTTATGATGGCTTGAATTGTCCTAATCTCGGTACCGGCGGTGCAAATTATCATGGCAAATATGAATTTGCTTCGATTCAGGCGATGAATAAAATCACGGAGCTATTAGTGAAGATTGCCAGTGTTGAAGCATAAATAAAGAATCAAACAAGAATACCTGTGGGGGTGGCTGATGAAACAGCTGCCTCTTTTTTGTTATTGTTAGTGTGTTTTTTTATGCACAATTTAATGAATTGTTTAATATTCACTCAATACGCATGAATTTAATTTAATTGCTACAATAGAAACGGATAGAGGTGAGCCAAGTGCAATTAAACAGCAGACAAAGAGAAATTGTTCAGCATATGTTGGCAGCTGATGCACTGCAGTTAGAAAGCTGCATGCGTGATTACAAGATAAGCCGCCGTACCGTATATAAAGATATCGCAGCAATCAGGGCATGGGCCGAAGAATTTGGGGTGAACTTCAAAAGCAGCTCACGCAGCTTATTGGAATTGGAAAATGAAAAGGATGCCGCGCTGGTCAGACATTATCTGCAAGTTATAATCCCCTATTCAACACCGCTCAATCAATTAAGCCGGGCTAATCTTATTCTTGCTCATTTATTGTTTGAGGATGAAGCTTTAACGCTGCAGCAGCTCTGTGATCATATCGGCATCAGCCGCTCCACCTTCTACCGCGATTTAGAGATTGTCAAAGAATGGCTGAATAATTTTGATATTCATCTTGAAATTACTAAAACCAAAGGTGTTGAGCTTGATTGCCGGGAATCAAAATTCAGGGAAGCAATGGTCTTCTTTATTAAACGTAATTTTGATAATTATGATTTACTTGGTATTTTACAGACAAAGCATCCAGATGTGTATTTCAAGAATGAAAAGATTTTGATTTTTGATTTAGTTAAAGAATATTTTAAGGGAATTAATATTCAACAGGTGGTTGATATAGTCTGTAAGATTGAATTTTATCAGGGCTTTCAATTTTTGGATAAGGATAATATCTTCTTGATCTGGATCATTATTATATCTCTGACAAGGATTGAGCATCATTATGCTATTGAAGAAAATGATCACCGCTTTGAAGATGCTGAATGCAGTCAGGAAACCAAAATGCTCGCATTAGGCATTCAAACCATTATTAATCAGCCGATCAATGACAAGGAATATCATTATTTGTTTTTTCATCTTATGACCCTGCGAAATCGTTTTGAATTAATCAAAGAGGATAATTTCGATTTGGATTATAAGATTATGCAGTTTATTGAAGCTGTTTCTTATCGCTTGTGTGTATCCTTGATTACCGATGTGAAATTAATTGAAGGCTTAAAGATACATCTGACAAGCACACTGGATCGCATGAAACTGAAGGTGGTGGAATTAAATCCTTTGAAGGAACAAATCATGGCACGTTATCCTTTAGTGTTTGAAATCTGCAGAGAAGAGCTTAAGAACAGCCGTATTTTTGAACAGAGGATTTCTGAGGATGAAATCAGCTATGTGGTAATTTATATTGCGGCTGCTATGGAACGGGCGAATCAGTCTTGTAAACGGGTTTATGCCGTATGTACGACAGGCAGCGGCAGTGCGGAATTGCTGTTGGCAAATTTACAGAATAAGTTTCCTGATTTGAATGTGTTGGGTACGATTTCAATTCAAAAAGCTATCCATCTTACGCGCAGGCAGGCGGATGCCGTTATTTCTACTACTTATTTTCACAATGATGCTATCCCTGTTATTGCGGTAAGTCCGCTTTTGCTGAATGATGATGTTAAATTAATCAGGAAGGAATTGATGATTGAATCCCATGAGGATGAGAATCCTCTGCATGCTCATCTTGAAGAACCGTCTTTCAGTTTTATGGATTCCATGTATCTTCTGACAGATTGTGCAACAGCCTTAGATGAGCTGATCAGTCAGTTATCTTTAAAGCTTGAAAACAATGAGTATACAGGTATGCTGATTCATCTTATGATGCAGATTTATCAATCGGCGGGTGATGAATTGGCAGAAAAAGAAAATCTGAATACTTATGATTTGATGATTTATCAAGTTTTAAATAAGCTGTATCAGAAATACAGTAAACGGCCTTCAGTATATGATATTAAATCGATAAAAACATATTTATCAAACAGAAAGGAAACAAATGAAAACCCTATATATTAATGCGAATTTATATGATCCTGCTCATGATATCGATACCGCTGGCAATCTATTGATTGAAGATGGTGTGATTTTAGGAATTAATCAATTTGCTGAGGATGCAGAGATTGTTGATCTTAAGGGGAAATGGCTTTGTCCCAGTATTACGGATATGCATGTTCATTGTTTTAAAGAAATGAGTGATCTTGGATTGGATATGGATGAGATCGGAGTTGATATGCATGTGGGTACACTGGTTGACGCGGGCAGCAGCGGCTGTCGGGATATAGAAACATTATTGCAGCAGATTGAAGAAGCAGCAACGCGGATTAAAGTTTTTATTAATTATTCATCGGTAGGGCTGACGCACGGGAATCAAGAACTTGCTGACTGGTCTTTGATTGATGAAAATGCACTTCGTGAAGTTGTACAGCGCTATCCCGGCATTATTAAGGGTATCAAGCTGAGAGCTAGTGCGAGTGTGGTCGGTAAGCTGGGCATAGAGGTAATTCGAGCCGGTAAGGCATTCGCGAAAGAATTAGGCTTGCCGGTAATGGTTCACATCGGCAATGAACCGCCGCAGCTGGAGGAAGTATTGAATTGTTTGGAAAAGGGAGATATTGTCACTCATATCTTTCATGGCAAGCCAAAAGGAATTTTTGATGAGGAAGGCAGGTTAAAACCGCTTGTTGAGGAGAAATATCGAGAGGGTGTGCTTTTTGATGTAGGTCATGGCGCTGCCAGCTTCAGTTTTGATGTTTGTGAAAAAGCAATCCGCGAAGGTATCAAGCCTTCCTTGATCTCTTCAGACCTGCATAAACGTAATTATCTAAGTAAACTGCATTCTCTGAGTGAGGTGGTCAGCAAGCTTTATGCCTGCGGATTGAGCGAGCGTCAGCTTATTGATGCGATAAGTATACGGCCGGCAGCCTTGTTAGGGCTGCAGAATGGCTTGCAGATTGCTCATCAAGCTGACTTATCGGTGATTGATTTTCAAGCTTGTGAACCGATGATTTTAAAGGACAGCCAAGGTCATGAGCGTCTTTGCCGCAAACAGGTTGTCTTTGAAGCGTTAATCAGATAGGGGGTGGTGTGATGGAGAATTTTAATAATAATCTGATTGATGAAGTGATAAAAGAGCGTTCAGCTGGCTGGCAGGATTTTTCCCAGGAGAATGAGAAACAAATCTGTAAGCTTGGTGAGCGGGTTTTCGCAGCATGTTCAGAATTGGGGATTCCCTTTGATAAAACAGCAGGAATTACCTTTATGACACATTTGACAACTTTATATGAACGATTGTTCAGAACGCATGAAGTGATTGAAATTGAAGCAGAGCTTTATGATCAGATTGATGAGGATTTAATGGATCTAAGCAGTAAAATCAGTCAGTTGATTGAGCTGCTTCTGAATTGTAAATTAGACCGCAGTGAATGTTTTTTGATTGCTACGCATCTGGGCAGTATGCGCGAGCGAATCAACCAGAATCTAAACGATTAAAAGGAGAAAAGAAATGGAAAAGGTAAAAGTTGTGATTGCTCATCGTATGGGCAAGGGGCAGAATGTGGCCCGCGGTGTAGAAGCGGCAGGCGGTGAAGCAATCGTAATTCCCGGAATGGGAGCGGATATGAAGCTTGGTGATGTAATGAAGGAGGAACATGCTGATTTTGGCATCAGCTTCTGCGGCGGTGGCGGCGGCGGTGCTTTAGCGGCTCAGAATAAGTATCAGTTTAAAGCAATTTATGATCTGCGCAATGTACCAGCGGGTGTTTCAGCGATTAAAAATGGCTATGAGGCTTTAGGCTTTGGTTTTATGGATACGGAAGAATTAGGAAAGGCTTTGACGGAAGCCTATCTGAAATATAGGAAATAAATATGGAAGACAGAGAATTGCTGCAGGAAAAGGATTATGAAATTTCGATTCAGTCATCAGGGAAATCCCGAGAAGAGGTTTATCAGAATTTATTTAAGCAGCTGCGTAATGATATTCACAGCCATATCGAGGGATATCTTGTTGAAATGCATGTTGAGTCAATGAGGCTGGTACATGAAGAAATCGAAAAATTTACGAAAAAGTTTTTATTTTTCTTTCTGCCTGTGGAGCATACTCGTTTCACAGCAACAGCGGTTTTCAGAGTTAGAGTGGTAGAAATACTAAAAGAAAGGGACAATTAATATGCTTGACTTAGTTATTAAATCAATAATAGTAGGTGGTTTGGCGGGGGCCGGAGCGGCTGGCGGAGCTGCTAGAATGTTTCATGCGCCGGGAATACAGGGCATGGGCGCTTTTCGAACTTTGGGAGAAATGAATGCGTGCAATGGTGATCCCATCGCCCATTTCAGTTATGGTTTGGGATTCTTGTTCAGCAGTGCCGGCTCCGTTGTAGGAACCGGATCATTAAGCTCAGATGTACTGCATCGTATTGTGCCGCAGTGGTCAGCGGGTTTGACAATCGCAGCCACTAAAGATAAGACGGCTTCCAATAATCCGTTTAAAATGATGATCAGCGGTGCGGTTGTCGGTGCGGCAGTCGTTACCTTCTTGAATACATTGGCAGGCTTGATTCCTTCAACAATGGCTACGATAGCGGAAAAAATCGTATCGCCAGCCGCGGAATTAATTCTTTCACCGATTCTGCCTGTTGCATTTTGGATTTCAGCGCTGGGTGCCGGTAAATGGCATGGCGTTTTTGCTACTGTATTCGGTGTACTGGCGCAATCGATTATGGGGAATGCGACACCTGGCTGTGTATTAGGTATTTTGGTAGGTCAGAGTGTGCAGGATGAAGGCTTTACAAGTAAGCGCAGCATTTTGATGATTGGTTTTGTCGCGGTGATGTTTTTACTGATAGCCTATTTCAGAGGAAAGTTCTAAGAGGGATATGAAAATGGAAAATACGAATAAATTAGAAAAGTTTTTTATGAGTGAGGGTGCTTTTGCGGTATTTATGGCACTCATCTGTTCCGGAGTGTTTGCCGGTACAAGTATCTTTATTCAATATCATACCGGCAGCTTTTCAACAACCAGTGTTACAGTTATGCTTTCTGAAGCACTGACTACCGGCAGCTTCGCAGCGGTAATCGGTTATACCGGCGGTTTCTTGCTGGCTCGTGTTCTGGAAGGTCCGTTAGTTGGTATCTTGGATATCGGCGGCGCGATTATGACTGGTGTCGGCGCTGGCCTGCCGGGCTTATTGTTATCAATGGGTTATACTTCTTTAGTTGAGAATTTCATTTTATCACTGCTTACCGGAGCAATCATCGGTGTTGTGCTGGCAGCTGTCATTTTAGGTATCCGTAAGCTGATGCCGGGCGGTTACAGCTCAATGGGAACGGATATCATGGTTGGTGCCGGCAATATTGTGGGCGAATGGTTTGGCCCGATTATTTTGATCATGGCAGCTAAATTTGATATTTGGACCGGGCTGGGTGCGATGCTTGGTGCGGTATTATGTCATACTAAAAAATCACCGATTATCGGCGGCGCTATCTTAGGGGCCATGATTGTAGGTTATATCGCGTTCCTGTTAGGGTTTACTACACTGGGAATCGGAGCTTGATTATGTGTGTGTTTGATGAATTTAATGTTCAGCGGGTCATTAACTGCAGCGGCAAAATGACATATCTGGGCTCTAGTATCCTAAGTGACAAGGTGCGTAAGGCAATGGATGAGGCAGGGACATCTTATGTGCAGATGGAAGAATTAATGGATCGTGCCGGTGAAGTCATAGCCGATTATTGCCGCAGTGAGGCAGCCCGTGTCTGTGCAGGGGCGTCAGCCGGTATCATCATCTCAGTGGCTGCTGCTATTACCGGCGGTGATGAACGATTGGTAGAGGAAGTACCTTATGTTTCAGTAAAACGCAAAAAAATCATTATCGCCTGCGCTCATCAGATTGATTTTGGGGCGCCAATCCGTCAGATGATTGCATTAGGCGGCGGTGAAATGGTAAGTGTCGGAACGGTTAATCGCTGTTATCCATGGCATTATGAAAAAGCGATCGATGCTGATACTGCAGCCATACTTTATGTGAAAAGTCATCATGCTGTTCAAACAGATCAGGTTGCTTTAGCGGATGTTATCACGCTTGCACATAAGCATCAGCTGCCTCTGATTTTGGATGCCGCGGCTGAAGAGGATATCACCAAATATATTGAAATGGGCTGTGATTTAGTGATATACAGCGGTGCTAAAGCATTAGAAGGTCCAACCTCAGGATTGATAGCCGGCCGCAAAACATTGATTCAGGCATGCCGAAAGCAATCCAAAGGAGTTGCCAGAGCAATGAAGGTCGGTAAAGAAAATATATTTGGCTTATTGGCAGCAATCAAACAATACGGTTCTCATTCATCGGCAATGCAGCGGCAGATCGTTGATGCAATCGTAGAAGAATTGAAAAGTGTAAAAGGCTTAACCGTCAGTGTGGCTAAGGATCATGCCGGCCGTGAGATTTACCGCGCTAAATTAGAAGTTGATGAGACTGTCTGCGGGATGAATGCTCTAATGCTTGATCAGCAATTGAGAAACGGCAGCCCGATTATTTATACTCGCAATCACAATGCCAATCTGGGCATTCTGCTGCTTGATCCGCGGCCGATGCAGCTATCTGATACAGCGATTGTTTGTCAGCGGATTAAAGAAATATTGGCGGTGAGTCTATGAGTATATATTATCATGATCAGCTTTGTCTGAATTGTCTGTGCGGCAGTATTGAGAATGCGAAAGAAATTTTAGAAGTGATGGAAGGTCATGCCTTGATTGGTTTACTTTCAACAGCTTATGAAAATGAAGCGGCGGCGGTATCCGCAATGCTGACATATCAAAATGCTTTGAATGGCCATATATCAGTAGGTCTGGGCGGCGGCAATCCGGCACAATGGCAGAAGGTTGCCCACATAGCGAAAGAGCTTAAACCGGCTCATGTCAATCAATTATTTACAGCGGTTGGCTATACTCGGGCGCTTTGTCCCAACGCACATATTAATGCGCTTGTTTCGCCTAGCGGTACATGTGGTCTTGTGAAAGTTTCCGTTGGTCCATTAAGTCAACAGGCAGAACCTGCATTGATACCAATCTCAACAGCCATCGAGATGATCCGCGAAATGGGCGGTAATTCTTTAAAATTCTTTCCGATGCAGGGTTTAACCCGCAGAGATGAATTGATGGCAGTGGCGGAGGCAGCAGCTAAAGCCGATTTAATCCTTGAGCCAACCGGCGGTATCACAACTGATAATCTTGAAGAAATTCTGCGTATGCTGCTTAATGCGGGAGTTAAAAAAATAATTCCCCATGTTTATACATCAATTATGGATGAACATGGTGTTACCCGTATTTCAGAAGTAAAAAAAATAGCGGAAATATTTAAAAAATTATTATGAAAAAAGCATGTTCACTTTTTATGAACATGCTTTTCTATGCATTATCCTTAATAATCAGTCCCAGCAGCTTTGCCAGTTCAATAGCCTGATACTCTGAAACAATTAACCCCTTTAAAGTATCCATTGATACGGCAATACCCTGAATACTGCATGTAGAGACATCAATACCAGCCAAGGATGAATTAAAAAATTCTGCTTCATCCAGCTTGCTGTCACTAAACAGTACCTCTTTAAACTGGGTTGCCACAAAACTGGCCTGACCGCAGTCACAATTTATAAATAGGTTATTTTTTAAAGTGGAAGAGGAAAAATTGGCATATGTGCATTTGCAGTGATCAAAGACTGTGTTCTGAATCAGCATGCTTGTAAATTCACTGCCGGTACAGCGGCATTTATGGAACTCACAGCGATGGAATGACCCTTTTTCAAAACTGAGATTTGAAAGATCACAGTTATCAAAGATGCAGTCGCAGAAATCACAATGATCAAAGCGGCAGTCCATAAAGTCACAGCTTCTGAATATAGAACCATTGATGTGAATCCGCTCGGGTTTCACTTCACTGATAAATTCATTTTCAATTAACACATTTTCAATCAGATCATCCTCAGTCATAGCCTTCTCAATGGTTTGAACCGGTTGGATGTCAGCACTGATTCTTGGTTTTTGGATTGTTTTCATATTGTTCACCTGATATTCATTATATCTTA
>NZ_HE578924.1:0-46124 GCF_000313565.1 Dielma fastidiosa
CCCTTCCCCCATGTCAACATTATTTTTTACTTTTTTTAAATAATTATTTCAAATTAAAATTACCCTCTTTTTCATAGGTTTAAAACCATTTCATACATACATGACTTATCCTATATATAAGAACAGATCCCTATCTCTATATATTAAATAAGATCTCTCATTATATAACGCTGACGTTTTATCTTTCTGAGAGATCTATCTATTATATATTAGTTATATATTAATCCACTTCACCTGGTTTGATCATAATCCATGCGACTGCAAAGGCGACCGCAAATGAGAGGATAACCGTAATACACGCATTAATCAGATTCATTGGATTTTCTAAACTGATAAACACCGGCAATGTCGGCAAGCCAGGTGCTCCTTTCGCAAAACGGACAACATGTGTAATGCCAGCATAGAAGCCGCCAACACCACCGCCGATTACTGTCGCAATCAATGACTTTTTATTCTTCGCTGTAAAACCATATAATGCCGGTTCAGTAATTCCACATAATGCGGTAACACCTGCCGTAAATGCTAATGGCTTTACCTTATCATCTTTTGATTTAAAAGAAAGCACTAAGGTTGATGCGCCTTGCGCAATATTGCTTGCAAGCATACCTGTACCTAATAAAGAACTGTATCCAATTTGTGCTATCTGCATGGTTTCTAATGTACCTACAGCACGATGCATTCCTACAAAGACTAAAAATGGTGAAACAGCACCTACAATCATCGGTACTAAGAATGGTACGGAAGCATCAATGGCCGCAAAAACATTCATCAGCCAATCGCCAAGAACAGCACCAATCGGCCCCAGCAGCAGCAAACCTACCGGAAACGTAATCAACAGTGTCAGCATGGGCTCCATGATTGCTTTAATGACTTTAGGTGAGATTCGTCGTGCAAAACGTTCTACATAAGACATAAACCAAACCGTCAGGATTGTTGGAAAAACGGTCGATGAATAATTATATAAAACTACCGGAATCCCAAAGAACGAAATAGCTTCCCCAGCGCTTACCATGCCAGTATATGTCGGGTGAACAAACATCGCCGCAATAGCTGCCGCAATATATTTATTACAGCCAAAATAGGTAGCCGCTGTTACCCCTAAATAAATTGGCAGGAAATAGAAAATAGTATCTGAAACGTAATTTATAATAATATATTCCTGTGAAGTCTTTGCCAAGCCGAATACCGCAACTAAAATAGCCAGTACCGCTTTAATCATACCTGCCGCTGTAAAAGCGGGAACTAACGGTGTAAACATACTGCTGCACGCATCAAAAAATTTACCGACAACAGCATTCTTTTTCTTCTTATTTGATTGAGTATCAGTTGACTTTGTTTCATTGACACTCATTGACGAATTCGCTGTTTCTACCAGCTGGCTGACAACACTATATAATTCTGGTGCATCACTGCCGATGATGATCTGTGTTTGAGCTCCCACCTTCATCACCTTAATTACTTCCGGAACACTCAGCAATGCTTCCTCATTCACCTGTCCCTGATCAATCAACGTCAGCCGCAGCCTAGTTGCGCAATGCGATACCGCTTTAATATTTGATGCTCCTCCTACAAACTCAATACACTTTTCAGCAAGTTCTTTCATAACTTTCTCCTTTGCAATTTTTAAATAAGATAAAACTAATCTAAAGCAATGGGCTTGTTAATCCCCGATACTGATCTTGCCTACTGAAAGTAACAATTCTGGTTATCCATAACACTATTTCATGATCCTGATTAATTCATCGCTCGCTTTAACAACCTCCTTTTGTGTACATGCCACACCTTGAAAACACTTTGTATTAGATACAATTACAATAACATCATCAAGATAGCCTGCCGCCTTAATTTTAGCGGTCGAAAAGCTCATTAAGCGATCTCCCTGTTTCACGCTTTCACCTTTTTCCACCATCATATTAAAACCTTCACCAGCCATCATAACGGTATCTAAACCAACATGGATTAATAATTCAATTCCATCATTGCTTATTAACCCTATGGCATGCTTAGTCTCTGTAACTAAAACCACCCGGCCGTCAAAAGGAGCATAAATCGTTTCCTCCATCGGTGAGATGACACAGCCTTCTCCCAATAATCTTTCTGAAAACACACCATCCTTCAGCCCTTCCAACGGTTTCACATAACCGGCAGCCGGAGCACTTACAGTCATTGCCTCATTTTCCTTTTTCTTAAAAACATCCTTAAATATTCCCATCTTAATCACCTGCCTTATGATATATGCCCTTAGGATAATCTGGCTCAACAGACACTGTAAACCAATCATTAATACGCTTGATTTCTGCGCATGGCATTAGCTGCTGAGGACGCTGTGCCAACCGATAAAAACAAGGAAAAACAATTTCAACCATGGCACATTTTTTATCTTCCAGTTGATTCTGCAAAGCCTGTTTCAAATCATTTTCCAAATCAATCATCTGTGCTGGCGTCCGTACACCATTGCGGCTGGCAAAAGAAACCGCATCACTTTTACTGACAGCTTCTAATATATGACTGCCGCCATTAAGCAATTTTGTGATTTCAGCATCTGACTCAAACCAATTTAACGTATTAATAATTGTAACCTTTTCATTTTCCAATGAGCGATACCGTTCTTCATTTAATGCCGTGGTATGCTGCTTGCTGCTAGCACATATTATAATCACTACTTTATCTGGATTGGCACGTTTATAATTTAACCCATCAATATAAAATTGTTCATCAGTATAGTCATGAGTCTCCACATGCAAATTTACATCCGATGCTTTCTTTTTAAATAATACTGTTCGATCAGCAATATCTAATTCCATAATTACATCAGCTAATGCTTTACTTAAAGAACCAAGACTGCAGCCAGCATGCGGAGGTATTTCCTTTTTATTAATTAAGTCATAGCCATTTACTCTCTTTGGGATATGAATCGCACCTGCTGTACACATCAGTTCACAGAGTCCGCATTCTATACATGCCATTTCATTATTAAACTGTATATAACGCACACCCCGCTCATTCACATCATTTTCTTTTGATAAAACCAAAAGCTGACGGGGACAGAATTCAAGGCAGTTTCCACATCCAGTACATTGCTTTTTATTTAAGTTCGCACTCATTGCTTATCACCTCGTTGAATGGATTTCAGCATATTATTAATATGAACAGCTAAGTATCCTTTTTCTTCTTCATTAATTACCACATGAAATTCATCAGCTATCGTTTGAACATTCTTTTCAACACAACCCTCTAATTCAGGATGCTCTTTAATAAATATCTTATATAGCGAAGAATTCCCCTCAGATGAAAAATTACCATCATGAATGCGGGCTGCCAAAAAGCTTAAATGAGTCAAAAAACGCGTGTAATATAGTGAAGAGCGATCCAATTTAACGTTTAGATATTCTTCTATATCGCTGATAATTCTTTCCTGAAATAAGAGCCGGTACTTCGTATCACTGCGAAAGGTATTCCCTTGTGAACTGATATAATGAAGAACGATATACCCTGCTTCATCTTCACTTAACGAGACACCAGTTTCTCTTTCAACAATTCCCAACCCTGCCTTTGCAATCATAAATTCTTTTGGATAAATATTTTTAACCTCCTGAATAATGTCCAAAGGTAATTCAAAACCATCCTTCTTATTTGCCACCGCATTAGAGATATGATCAGATAAGCTGATCATCATCATATCATTGACTTTAACCTCAAGCCGCGATTCAAATAAGCTGATAATTTCAGATGCAATATCAATATAGATCGGATTTATATCTTCAACTAAATTAGATAGATAATTCTTTTCTTTCGGATCAGCTGCCGCAAATATCTTAAGCACTTGAGCCGCTTCCACAAGATCACCGCTCTTTTTGCCGAAGCCAATGGCTTTGCCGAAAAGAATTATCTCATTTTGCTCCTCATCCTGTGAAAACACTACATTGTTGTTAATCAATTTTGTGATTTGATAATTATTCATATCATTTACCCCTTTGTCATTAAAAGAACATAAAAAGACCAGTACATAATGACGTTCATCATTAGATACTGATCTTGCCTTCTTCAGTTACAATTCTGGATATCTGCCTTTATTATATAATAAATGAAACCGTTGTCAATTAAAAATTAACTTTATATTAAGGAATATTCTGACAGTTATATTAAAATAAAAGCTACTTATTATTGAGTAGCTTTCAAATATACATCATACAGTTTCATTATTTCTTTATGATCAAAGGGTGAACGCTGATGTTCAATATCATCCATCAATTCTGTCAGTCCTGACTCAATTGCCTTTTTTAATTTAGGACTGTACCCCATTTCTTCACCATGCTCTTCATACTCATCTTCATCAAGCAAAATCGTTTTACCCAGCGGATTTACCTTCACATCAAGATCATAATCAATATTTTTCAGTGCTTCGCCGTCATAAATACTAGGTGAAGCCAGATTACAATAATAGAAGATTCCTGTTTTTCTTATCATACAGATTACATTATACCATTTATCCGGATAGAAGAAACAAATCGCCGGTTCACGGGTGATCCATTTTCTGCCATCGGCTTCGCTGACCCAAGTCTTATTTGTGACAGCGACAATACGCTTGTTGTTTGATTCGATTACAAAGCCTTTAGCCCAAGTTCGGTGAAGAGATCCATCATGCTTAAAACTCTGAATATAAATTGATTCATACAATGAAGGAAGCATAATTTTTCACCTCTGGTTATTTATTATACCAAAATATTGTCTTTTATTGAATACCCAAGTTAAAAAGCGAGCATATTAGTCATGTAAGGAGGTCGTAATTATGACATTAACACCCAAGGACTGTCTTTATATTGAAGACTCAATTAACGCTTCTGTATTATTAAATAAACAGCTTAACTGTGAGATGGAAAAGCTGGAAGATGAACAGGCTAAAGAGCTTGTATCAAAAGTCTGCACTGTTTTAAAAGAACAGGCTGAAGAATTATTAAAGGTTATGGAGGGTTAAATGATGGCTCAGCAAAATAAAGATCAAGATATTATTAATTGCATGCTTATTTCTTTAAAGCATTTAAAAGCATTATTCAATACTTTCTCACAGGAAGCCGGAACTTGCGAGTTGTATGAAAAGGTTGATTCAATTTATGAGACCATTTCTGAATTACAGCGTGAAACTTATGATTTCATGATTGAACAGAATTGGATGCAGGTAGAAGCTCAGGCTGAAGCTAAGATTGAGAAAAGCGCTAAAAAGCTTCAAAAACAAGTATCAAGCATGGCATAATCCAATCAGCAGAAATTCTGCTGATTTTTTAATTTCATATTTTTTAATTCTAAATTGCGATTTCATGCTATTATACTAAATATGGAGGGAACGTATGAAAGAAACATTTTATCATGAATTAGCGATGCAGCTGCGTGCATTGATTGAAGATGAGAGTGATAAACTGGCTGTATTGTCAAATGCTTCAGCTTGTTTAAATGATGCGCTGACAGATATTAACTGGGTTGGCTTTTATTTATATAAAAATGGTGAGCTTGTGCTTGGTCCTTTTCAGGGAAAAGTAGCCTGTACCCATATTCCATTAGGTAAAGGAGTATGCGGAACAGCCGCTTTAAGCGGTCATATTCAGCGGGTTGCCGATGTTCATCAATTTCAAGGTCATATCGCCTGTGACAGTGCCAGCAATTCAGAGATTGTTGTGCCATTGATTAAAAATCAGCTGCTGATGGGGGTTCTCGATATTGATTCCGCGTCACTGAATCGTTTCGATGAAAGTGATGAAAAGGGTCTGAAGCAGATTGCCGAAATTATAACAGAATTTGGATTCTAACATAAAGCGTACAGTTAGTTTAGACTGTACGCTTTATTTCTTTATTTATTATTAATATTCAAATAAGCCGAAGCACTGCTGATAGCCTCTCTTGCGGAAAATAAGCGGCATGTCGTATTGCCTACCTCAAGTATTTTAACGACTCCGCGCTCTTCCATATTGGCACCAATGGCTTTATATGAACTGGTATTCATCTCTTTATCAAGCATTTTAATCCAATGGATATTACCGCCCTTTTCAATAGGATAAGTTAAGATTCTAATTGGGCAGGCACGATTGTTGTATTGAGCCAGATCAAACATCTCGCATTTATCATAATTCATACCGGCTAAGAGTACAAAACCATTTAAGTCAACGATCTTGCTTAACGGTGAATCTTTTGATAACCCAAAGTGCAGCGGATGCTTTTCCACAATCAGCTTGGCATATTTGCCCCATGCCAGAAAAGAATAAGCCGGATGATTGCTGCGCAGCACAGCTTCATTGCGCATGAATTGAACGGTAACTTCACCCATATTCACCGGTGTACTGAGCCTTTTATTAAACGGCAGGATCGCCTGTCTGATTTCCGGCCAGCATGCTCTTGGCACCGTTCCGCTTTTATACATTGAGGGATCAGATAAATTTCTGGTAAAGGCCGGCATAACGATTGTCCCATCATAGGTGACCGTTTCCATCAAGGCATCGATAATTGCCTGAGCCCCGCCGACTACCCAGCCAAACGGACGCAGTGAGGACTGCACAAAAACAAGCATCCCCTTACGAATACCCATTTGTGCAAATGCCATTTTTAAATCATCCTTGGTTAATACCCCGTTATCCATGATCCACCTCATCAGTTATATAGCTTATTATACACTATTTTATTAATGATGGCTATGTGCCAATTTACTTGCAGCCGAAGCCGCGATAGCACCGACAATATCATCGAGGAATGTATTGCATACCTCATGGTGCTCATTCAATTTGCCGATTATACCTGGTTTTACTTTATCTATATAGCCATAATTCGTTAAGGCAATCGATCCATATAAATTACAAATCCCATATGCCAGCACCTCATCTATGCCATACAAGCCTTCATCACGCATTAATATATCCTTTAATTCAGGATCACACATATCAGTCTCAGCACTTTTATCTAAAAACAAACCAGTGATGATCGCATGCTGAACCTCACGTTTTTCAATCACACCCTTTACTGCTTTTTCGGCTAATTCCATAGTCAGATCTGGGTAATACTTCCCTTGCAGATAGAGTACACATTCCGCAATATCACTCAATGCCACACCTCGTTCATTTAATAAGTCAATACATTTCTGATACATAAACTGCCTCCTTAATCGTTTCTATCTGATAAGCTGCAAGCTTTTCAATAATTTTTTCTTCATTTAATACAAATGTTTTCTCATGCTTCTTTTCATTTTCAAGAAGCAGCGCACAAAGTGCGTATTCTAATGCTTTTTCAATCGGCATATGCTGAAGCATTTTAGTCAAAAAAGCGCTCAATACAATTTCATAGGCTGAAGTCTGATCCAAGACTTTGCATTTTGGACTGACAGCCTGAATAATACACTGAGAATCGGCATAATAGATACCATTTTCACCTGCAATCAGCAAGAGTGAGCGCAGATGCAGCTGATCAAGCATAATTTTTATTGTATGATGCAGATTGTCAACCGGCAGCTTTAAGTCTTCACTCAGCATTCGCTCATTGAACTGCACACCTTGAAACAGCGGCAGAATATTAATTAGCGGCTGAATACTTTTATCCGCAACCGGCAGCAGCCATGTCTGTGCATGCTGATGAGCGATAAACTGCAGCTGATCAACCGTAAGATTATTGTCTGCAATAAATGTGTCATCATAAGTAAAATCCTGCATCGTCGTGTAAAGATACAGATGATCGATCGCATTCAGCACACCGGCATCCAGCATTGATGATACCGGCTGATCAAATTCATCACACAAAACTAAAAGACCAGATGTTTTATCAGAGGGCAGCTGTTTCACATAACTGATATCAATTCCTTTAGCAATTGCATCTTCCATCAGAACTTTGCCTGTCATATCCAAACCGCACGCACTGACAAGGATCGCATGATGACCTAAGGCGGCTAGTTTTTCCGCTGCATTTCTCGCTACTCCGCCAGCCTGCCCGCGCAGACGGATCGGCTGATTCATGCCCTCGCTCTTCTGATAAGGAATGGCCCGCAAATCATAAATCATCGCACCCATTAAGACAAAACGCTCCATATTTTTCCGGCTCACTTTCTGATAGGTTTATTATACAACAAAGTATCTTAGAATGTTTGTTTAATTCCCAACTTTGCGTTAAAATAAAGAGGACTAGTAACATTGTTCAAAGGAGGACGCTGATGAATAAAGAAGAAGCCTTAAGCTTTTTAAAAGCTTATGAAGAAAAAACAAATGCATATCATTTGGCATTATCAACAATGTCGTTTGATATGGCTACGATTGCTCCAAAGGATGGCGCTGATTACCGTATTAAAATGATGTCAATACTTGAGGGTGAATACCTGACATACAGCACTGATCCAGAGAATATGAAAAGAATTGAAGCAATGGCGGATATGGAGCTTGATGAATTAAGTGCCAAAGCTGTTAAACAGCATTTAATGCAGTTAAAGGAAATCCGCATGATTCCAAAGGATGTATACATGGATTATCAAGAATTGCTTGGCAAAAGTAATGTTCTTTGGGAAGAATGTAAAAAGAACAGTGATTGGGAAGGCTATAAAAAAATGCTGGCTGACGTAATAACTGCTACCCGCAGTTATACTGACTACTATCGCGGTAATTTGAGCTGTTATGATGCTCTGCTTGACCGCAATGAGCCCGGTATGAATATTGAAAAATATGACGCGTTCTTTAAAAATATTAAAGATCGTCTGCTGCCTTTCATTAAAAAAGTGCAGGCCGCTGATCAGATTGACACCTCGGTTTTAAAGCAGCATTATCCGCAAGAGGATCAGGAAAAAGTTATGGAGGATTTGAAGAAATTCATGAACTTTGACCCTAACCGCTGTTATATGGGGGTTTCTGTTCATCCGTTTACATCCCCTTTCTCATTAAAGGATGTGCGTCTGACAACTGCTTATCGTGAAAATGCACTGACATCAAGCATTTTCTCAATCATTCACGAATATGGCCATGCACAGTATATGCTGCATGTAGATGAAAAGCTGGAAGGATCGATTCTTGCCGGTAATATGAGCAATGGCATGCATGAATCTCAGTCCCGCTTATTAGAAAACTTTATCGCCCGTACTAAAGCTTTCTGGTCATGCAATTATGAAACATTAAAAAATCGCTTCCCACAACAGTTAAAGAATGTGTCAATTGATGAATTCGTTTTGATGATTAACGCTTCCTCAGCTTCCTTTATCCGTACAGAAGCCGATGAGCTGACTTATCCTCTGCATATTCTGATTCGTTATGAATTGGAAAAACAGTTGTTTAATGGTGAGGTTGACTTTGAACATCTTGATCAGTTATGGGCAGATAAATATGAAGAATATTTGGGAATTCGTCCGCAGAATGCAGCGGAAGGTATTCTTCAGGATGTTCACTGGCCGCAGGGTTTATTCGGATATTTCCCTACCTATGCACTCGGTACCGCTTATGCCGCACAATTCTATCAGGCTATGTGCCGTGACATTGATGTAGAAGCAGCACTGACAAATAATGAATTCAGTAAGATTACAGACTGGCTGACAAAAAATATTCATCAGTATGGCAGCAGTAAAAATGCTGATGAGCTGCTTCGTGATGTCTGTCATCAGGAGTTTGATTCCAATATTTATATCGATTATCTGATTAAAAAATACACTCAGCTTTATAATTTAGATTAATAAGAATAAAAGGAAAGTTTTGAATTATTAAATTCAGACTTTCCTTTTCTTATATATTTATTTAACCAGAATTGCGGTTTTATTTTTTCTGCTTTCGTATATGAACATTTTCCCTCCATAATGTCTGTAAAACGGGTCCCGATAGCGATATGCGGATTGTTCATCATAGGCTTTTGCGCATTCTATGAAAGCTTCGAAATTGTCACGGTTCAATACTTCCTTGCTATGTGATGTTAATATGTGCTCAAAAGGCAGTTCCGCTGTTTTTTCTAATACTTCAATATGCTTTTGAATCGCAGATGCTTCCGGAAAGTATAAACATACCATACTGCAGATTGAATCTCCTCCCAAAAGTAATTTTAAGGGTTCAATGTAGAAGCCAGTCATACCCGGTGTGTGAGAAGGCAGCAAAACAGGCTTTATGACAATATCTCCTAGGTCTAATAAAGCATCACAATCAAATGCCCTCTTGTTTTCCAAGCGGCAGCACATATAGCTGTTAAAATTAAAATCATCAGGCACTAAATTCCTTTGCTTCGCCTGCTGATAAATGATTTCCCGAATATCTGTTTGATTATAAAAACGATCTGCCAGACGATATTCATCAGGATTCATATAAACCTCATCAAATTGATAGTTGCCGCCGATATGATCAGCATGCCCATGTGTGTTGATTACCATCAGCGGTTTATCGGTAATGGCTTGAACTGTCTGCCTTAAATTGCCGATTCCCATCCCTGTATCAATCAATGCGGCACGCTTGCTTCCAACAATTAAAGTTACAAATACACCCATGGGATCTTCAATATGATAGACACATGTAAAAGGCTGATGGATTTTAAAATAAATCTGCTCGCTCATATTTACCTCCTTATGATACTGTGCGCTTTATTGTGCAGAGTTCAACTTTATGTTATATTTTAATCATGAACAACATGAACAAAACTGAAACTATCATCTACTGGATGAATACAGAATGCTTTAATGAAGCATCCTATTTTGAAAAAGGTTTAAACCAGCTTAATGAAGAAAGGCATACGATCACACTGGCGCTTAATCAAAGAGAAGATCAAAATTTATCACTGGCAGCAGGGTTATTGCTTGATCTAGCGGTTGAAGCCAGCGGTATTAAGGCAGACGTACTGCATGATCATGAAAATAAGCCTTATGTCTTAAATCATCCTGAACTATTCATCAGCTGTACACATTGCCATCCATATGCTGCAGCTATTATTTCAAAACAGCCGGTAGGGATTGACATTGAATCACAGCGTATAGATTTCAGCGATATTGAAAAACACTATTATTCTGATGAAGAAAAAAACTATCTTCAAAGCTTCAGCAATAATAATGATCGGCAAAAAGCCAGAACTGATTTATGGTGCCGAAAAGAATGTCTGATTAAGTTTGACCGTCTGCGTGATTTAAAAGCTTTATCAGGGCTGAAGCCGCCGCTTGGCTATCGATTTATTTCACAATTCATAGCTGGTTATTCTTTTGAAATTCTTATCCCCGACACCAGCTACAGCATTCAAGAAGTAACCATTCATGATTTTAAATTTTAAATCAATCATACTCACGCAATATTAACTGACCTGACAGGAAAGGATGAAGTGTCACGCTTCACCTATTCTATCAGGTTTTATTTATGCAACGAGAAAATCCCTCTGATATAAATAACATTTCATTGTTATTCAATTACGAGGGATTCAATCTAAAAGTCAGCACTGCTGCACTTTACCCTTTATAATCTTTCAGAATTGGTGCTCCTTTACATTTAAAGCCGTTAAAGATTGGGATGCCGGTATACTCCTTAACCGGTTCAGCCTTGCTGAGCACACGGATTGCACCTGATGCCAGCCCCTCCATCTCATATTCTCCGGCCTGATCAATAATCGGAGCAATCCATTCAATGTATTTTCTAATTTGCTTTTTTAAGTAATCGTCTTTGGCAATGCCGCCGGTTAAAATAATCGCATCGACATGTCCCTCTAAAACCACTGAACAAGCGCCGATTTGTTTAGCGACTTGGTAAATAAACGCATTGTAAATTAATGCTGCATATTCATCGCCCGCTTCAATGCGCTTCACGATTTCCTGCACATCGGCAGTACCTAAGTGATCAGTAAAACCACCGCATTTTGAAATTCGATTTAATATTTCCTCCTGCGTATAAGTATTGCTGAAGCACATTTTCACAATTTCACTAGACGGCACCCAACCAGAACGTGTCGGTGCCATCGGTCCATCACCTGAAAGACAGTCATTGCAGCAGATTAATTTGCCTTTGCAATGAGCTCCCACAGTAACTCCGCCGCCTAAATGAACACATATTAAATTAAGATCTTCATAATGCTTGTTGATTGACTGTGCGTAACGAATGCAGTTTTCCTTATGATTTAAAGGATGCCCGCGGCTTTCTCTAAACAGCTCCTTAAAACCGGTAACCCGCTCATAGTCGCATAATTCATCGACATCAGGCGGATTTACCGTAAAACATTCACCGCCATATATCTTAGCAAGCTCAATGACAATTTGCGGCCCCAAAACATTGGGATGACGATTACTATTCAATGTCGTTTCATATAAAGTATTATTTTCAGTAATCCGGTACACACCGCCGCTTAATCCCACAAGACCGCCGGCTCTCGCAGCAAAAGCATCTATGCCAGATAAATCTAAGTGATGATCGCTGATTGCATTCAGAATTGTTGCCATTCGTTTTGGCAGCTGATCATGAATCGTTCTGCATGCCTGCAGTTCTTTAATATCATGATTCACATTCTCTTGAAAGATCTTCTGATCATTTTCAAATAATGCAATTTTTGTTGAGGTAGAACCCGGATTAACTACAAACACAACATATTTATTATTCCTCATAATTATAATTGATTAGCTAACCAATCTGCTGCTTCACCAAATGTCTTCTTTTTTTTCAGCTCCATAAAAGGTACCTCAATTTCAAAGGCATCTTCCAAGGCAGCCGAAAATTGAACGATGTTTGTCGACTTACAGTGTAAATCTTCTTCAAATCGAGTATCTGCCCCTAACGCCTTTTCATCCATACCAAACAGATTTGCCGCCTTTTTACATAACACTTGAATTGCTTCTTCCTTGATTGTCATATTTACTCCTCCTTTTGATCAATCATTTCATACTTATAATAATAAGTGGTTTAACATAAATCATTAGTCTAGAGTACAAAGCTATGCTATAATCTATAATGAAATAAGCCCCTTAAATATGAAAGTTTTGGTATCATCAGTTTAGCATATAATTTAAAATGCAGATTTACATGGATTTATAATTGAAGAAAGGAGTCAATTTATCACACATATTTTTTATGATAAATCGTGAGCAATTATGAACAACAACTGTGAACTTAACAATTTTCAACTTATTTTAAATTTTATTCAAAAGCGTGAAGAATTTAAAATGCTGAAGAAATCATCAGAGCTTAACCAAACCATCAACCGGATACGGATGATAACCGCACTGGATAAAACCTATGGACTCAAGTTTAATCAAGATACATTATATTTTATCAATGATAAAGATTTGACTTCCTTTGATTTTCCAGATAATCTTCAATTTATCATTTTGAATACAGATAAAAGCCAATTACCGGCTATGCTGTGCGATCATGCTGCCCTGATTATACTGTGCAGTGATGAATCAGCCTTTATGAATCTGTATCAATATGCCGAAGAGCTGAGAGAGACGGCTGAAAAAATGAATCATTTCATTCTGCAGCTGGCAAAGAATATCTCTGAGAATGCTTCTCTTGATGATATTGTTGCATCAATTTCTGAAATCTATCAAAGACCGATCAGTATTATTGATAATGCATATAGTGTCATGGCCTTTTCTTCCTTCTGTGAAACAGATACACATCTTATTAAGGAATACAGAAGAGGCTATCTGGATGAAGGGGCGGTTGCCATGCTTAATCGAATCAATTTCATGACGCCTTTATCAAAGAGCACTAAAATCCGCTATTATGATGTTGATGAGGAAGCAGGAGGTAATATACTGGGTTATTCCCGCAATAATTACAGTCTGATTTATGTCAACAATGTTGCTATGGCTGCTATCAGTGTCTTTGATAATTATGATATAAGTGACTGCATGCTTGCCTTTTTAGAACCTATTTCTTTTATGCTGAGCCTGCATCTGCAGAAGCAGGAGTTTTATATGCTGAATAAGGGTTCCTATTATAACCATTTATTATCGGTAATTACCTGTGGTGTTCCCTTTAATTCTGAAGTTATGGTCTCCCGTCTGCAGTCCTTAGGTTATACTGTTAAGCATTATTTGTATTTTATGGCTGTGGAATTAAATGCCAGCGATGGTAAAGATTTAAAAGCCGTTTCTTCAATTGCCGAATATGTAAAAAACATGATTGCTAATTCTATTTACCTGATTTTAAATAATCGGATTTTATTTCTTGTATCAAGAGATGAACCCATCCAGCGCTCCAGCATCTTAAAATGGGAGAAATCAATTCGCAGTATTCATGTACTGCTTGGTATCAGCAATGCTTTTGAAGATTTAAATGCTTCTCAGCAATATATTCAGGAAGCAAATAGCGCTATTGAAATGGGTACTCAGATTCATCCGGAACAGTGTATTTATATTTTTGATGATTATCAGATCTATGCGGCCTCAAAATATTTATTAGAAGCCGGTAAATCAGAGCTGGTGCTATATCCGCCATTAATGAAGCTGATTGAGTATGATAAAAAGCATAAAACAAATCTAACCGAGACCCTTCAGGAATACCTCGTTAATCCGAAAAAGCCGCTTGAAGTATGCGATAAGTTATTTATTCATAAGAATACATTGTACTATCGTTTAGATAAGATAAGAAATATCATCGGGGCTGATTTTGAGTCAGTTGAACAAGTCACGAAAATCAATTTATCTTTAAAAATGCTGAAATATCGTGAAAAAAGCAATGGATAATAGAATAGAGTGCTTATCGTTCAGCTCACATATAAGTTTAATTCATTTTTAATTAGTCTGCATGCTTATAAATTGCATATAATAAAGAGCCTAAGCCTAAGAATTCATTCATTATTCTATTTTTTATTGTGCTTGCGTACATAGGTAACGAACTATTCTTTATTTATAATTGTAGCTGTAAATAGTACATGATTCACATAAGAAGAAGCTATTATACCAAGCTTTAGCTGTGAGCAGCAATGAATGAATAATTGAATCATATAGGTAGACCTATGACGCAAATGGTTCAAATAGTAATTCATAGAATCATCATTTTTATAATGTCCTGATCGTGCTTTTCATTATGCAGAAGCTCATGATTGTGAATAATCAAAAATGCTTCAAGATTGTACTAAATACATGTCAGATAGTTTCATTAACTAAAGGAAAGAGGCAAAACATGCAAAAAATCGAGAAGTTAGACGGTATGCCGACTTATTCACCGGAAGATAAAACTACATTTAAAATAGAAAAACGTGAATATGAAGGGCAAGAAATCGATGTTATTATGCGCAAAGGTCACCCTGGTATAACGATTGATGAGGTGAATAAACTGCGTGCTGAGGGTAAGCAGGTCCCTGATTTTTCAATTTGCGCAAAGTATAATCCACGAACTTATACGGCAACTAAAGCTGCTCCGCATATTATTTGTGAGCAGGATGTTGCTTGTGTACTGCGTGACGGAACTAAAATATATAGTGATATCTATCGGCCAGCGAATGCTGCTGAGCCTATTCCGGTTATTATTTGCTGGGGACCTTTCGGCAAAAGGCCGCATGAAGGGCAGGATGGCTGGAAACTAATGGGTGTGCCGCCGCAGACTGTTTCAGAAATGGCTAAATTTGAAGCAGCAGATCCCGCCTACTGGTGTCATCACGGTTATGCTGTCGCGAACGTAGATCCACGCGGGGTTGGCAATTCTGAGGGCGATGTGAATCTTTGGGGTATTGAAGACGGTAAAGACGGCTATGATTATGTTGAATGGATTGCTAAGCAGCCATGGTGCAACGGAAAGACATCTTTCTTTGGCAATTCAGGTGTCTGCATGGTTGTATGGCGTATCGCAGCACAGCAGCCTCCTCACTTATCATGCATTGCCGCATGGGAAGGCACTGGAAATATGTATACTGAATCCTTAACCTTCAACGGTATACCTCGGCCTGGTTTTGAGAATGGCATCGTTACCGCATGCGCATGTAAAAATTGGATTGAAGATTTAGGGAATATGTATCTGAAGCATCCATATTATGATGCTTATTGGCGCAGTAAAACACCGGTATGGGAAAACATAAAAGTTCCGGCTTATGTATGCGGAGGTATGTGTCATTTCCATTTAAGAGGTTCAGTTGTTGGTTTCAGGAAAATCAGATCACCTAAAAAATGGCTCCGGCTGCACCGGGATATGGAATGGCCGGATACTTATAATCCTGATAATATGGAGGATCTCCGCAAATTCTATGACCGCTATTTAAAAGATATTCGAAATGGCTGGGAGTTTACGCCAAAGGTAAGGGTTGACGTAATGGATGCTTATAATTTTGATTATATTCCAAATAAGCCTGAAAAAGAATTTCCTATCGCCAGAACAGTTTATCAAAAGCTATATCTAAATGCTGAAGATGGATCAATGACTTTGAATCCCAGCGTAAAAACATCAGAACTTGTTTATGACAGTAAAACCGGTATGGCTTCTTTTGGCATTAAATTTGATCAGGATACTGAAATTATTGGCTATATGAAGCTGCATTTATTTATTGAATGCCGCGGTCATGATAATATGGACTTATTTGTTTTTATTAAGAAGTATAATGCTGAAGGCACTTATATTCCTATCGATTGCATGGGATTTGATTATCGCGGCGCCTGGGGTCAGTCAAGAGCCTCACGCAGAGAATTAGATTTATCTGAAAGCACTGATTATCAGCCGGTAATGGCCCATCAAAAGGATGAACCATTAGAACAAGGAAAAGTTTATGAGCTGGATGTTGAAATCCATCCGCATGCCAGAATATGGCATAAAGGTGAGGAGCTACGTGTTGAAATCACACCAGAATTCATCAAAACCGATTGGTATGAGGATCATGGCATGAATTTCTATACGGATAATGGCCCTGAAGGTACAAAGCATGTCATTCATACGGGCGGTGAATATCCATCTTATTTACAGATTCCAACTATTCCGCCAAAGTATCAAAGCGGTGATTACAAGTATAAGGGTTAAAATATGAAATAAGGGAAGATCTCTGAATCTTAACAGAGGAGCTTCCCTTTTTATTTTGTCACTTTTAATCGTTTATGCATGTTGCTGATTCAGCTTTTTATAGATACCGCTAAGCAGCAAACCCAGAATATTTAAGGCCGCGGCTGTCAGGATTGCCGGTGTATCTTGTCCCGTTAAATTATACAGAGCGGACATGATGGTTGGTCCAAAATAACCCGCTGCCGCAAAGCCGATAAACATGATGCCATAATTCACGCCATTGTTTGCGGAGCCAAACTGGGAAGCTGTAAAGCCAGGATAAATGCCCATGATTGAACCAAACATGAAGCCCACGATGCTTACGCCAAGATAAAACATGAAGGCCGTATCAGGACTGGAAAAATACAGCAGGATAAGACCTAAAATTGAACCTGTGAAGACCATTCTGATCGTACTTAATATACCAAAGCGGTCAGATAAATATCCGCAGATAACTCTGCCGGCCGTATTAAACAATGCGATCATTGATACAACGGCAGCCGCTTCGGCAGCTGAGATTTCTATGATTCTTCGTGCTAGCGGTGAAGCGAGAGATATTATCATCAGACCTGAAAAAGCACCGACACACAGCATACAGAGCATCACATAGAAAACAGGTGTGTGCAGCATTTGCTGCCATGTATAATTCACACTCTTCCCTGCCTGTGATTGATTTCCCTGATAACCATTAGGTAAATAGTCAGGCGGACAATCCTGAATTACCATTGACGATATGCATATAATCAGCAGCATCACGCATCCCACGGTTTTGAAGCATGATGTCACATCCATAAAGTTCATCAGCCAATTGGCAAGAATCGGGATAATCACTGAGCTTATGCCATAAGAGGCTGTCGCAATACCGCCAATCAGGCCCTTTTTATCAGGAAAGAATTTAATCGTATTAGTAATGGTACAGCCATATACCATGCCGACACCTAAGCCGACACCTAAACCATAAGTAATCAGCAACATTGCTTCTGATGTTACAAAACCGGTGGCAATCATACCCATACCAAATAATAAGCCGCCGCAGATAATAACTCGCTTAGAGCCTATTTTTTTAATTAATAAGCCGCCGCCGATCATGGTAATCGGGCCAACCGCATTGGCAAGAGTGAATACAATTGCTAAGCTGGATATTTCATTACCTGTAAGTGCACTGAGATAAGAAGCCATCGGTGAAGCAAAGACACTCCATGCATATAATGAACCAATGCATAAATTTATCAGACAAGAAGCAATCAGAATTAACCATCTTTTCTTATTTAAATCCATATTCCTCTCCTTTTTTGAAAAGGTGCTCATTAAGCAGAGCACCTTAATTAAGATTAAAAATCAAAGCCCTGCCAAGTCTGAATCCCTGTATATTCCTTAGGTATTTCTAAACCATCCAAAATGCGGATAGCCCCCGCTGCCATGGCCTCCATTTCAAATTCACCGGGATATGCATACACTGGCGCAATCCAGCTGCAGTCTTCAGTAATTTGCTGAACTAAATGTTTTGAATGAACCATCCCGCCGCTTAACAGAATTCCTTCAGCTTTACCCTTTAACACACAAGCCATGGCGCCAATATATTTCTCTACCTGATAGATAAAGGTTTCCCATACCATTTGGGCTGCCTTATCACCCTGTGCAATACGCGCTTCAATCTCCCGTGCATCAGAGGTCCCCAGCCATGAAACAAAACCACCGGTTTTCATAGCTAATTTTTCCATTTCCTGAGCTTCAATCTGATGCTTCTTCATATACTTCAAGACTTCCACAACAGGAACTGCACCGCAGCGTGTCGGCGCCATCGGGCCTTCGCCGCCGACAATATCATTGCCGTCTATCATCCGGCCCATACAGTGAGCAGATACGGAAACACCGCCGCCTAAATGACAAACGATATAATTTGATTCTTCATATTGCTTGCCCATTTGATTACTATGGCGGATTGCCGTTTCTTTCAGATTTAAGGCATGCAGATGCACATTGCGATATACATCCTTTATCCCTGTCATTCTGGCCTTATCTTGCAGTTCATCAGTATCCGGCGGGTTTACTACAAAACACTGCCTGCCATATTGTTTAGCTAACTTATCAGCTAATAATGAACCTAATTGAGCAGGATGGGATATGCCGTTAGCACCTTCAGCCGCATGCTTCAGCAATAAATCATTCACAATATATGTGCCGCCCTCAACAGCCAGCAGCCCGCCGCCGCGTCCTACAAAAGCATCGACCGTGCTTAAATCAATCTGATTTTTATTTAATATATCAAGAATCGTTGCTTCTCGGTAAGGAAATTGATCTACGATATTCTTAAATCCCTTTAATTTACCAGCATCATGTGCCACATTTTCTGAAAACAGGCATTTATCTCCTTCAAATAATGCAATCTTTGTTGAAGTTGAACCTGGATTTATTGTGAAAATACGTTTATCTTTCATGTTTTTCACCTTGCGCTCTGACGCAGCTCATCGCGATATTACCCACTAATTCAGAAACCGGCGCACCTCTTGAACAATCACACACGATTTTCGCAAAGCCCTGCAGCATCGGGCCGTAAGCATCAGCATTAGCAAATTGCTGAACCAGCTTTACCCCAATATTACCAACATCGATATCCGGCCAAATAATGATATTAGCCTGACCGGCAACCTTGCTTTCCCGATTAACCTTTTTAGCGGCAATGGCTGGATTAATTGCGGAATCTAATTGGAATTCACCATCAATGGCAAGATCCGGCCGTTTTTCATTTGCAATTCTTACTGCTTCAGTAACCTTATCGACAAAAGGTCCAGTACCTGATCCGCATGTTGAATAAGATAATAACGCACATTTTGGTTCCCAATCCAACAAAGTATGCAGGGTATCACAAGCTGTAATGGCAATGCTCGCCAGCTGCTCACTGTCCGGATCAACACAAACAGCACTGTCACCAAAGCCAAGCAAACTGCCCTTAGAGCCTTGATAGGAAGGAATATTAAAGATTCCTACACTTGATATCGTATTTACACCTTCTTTTAGCCCAATCACCATTTGACCGGCAAGAATTACTTCGCCGGTAGAATGTGTAAGACCGGCAAATGTAACATCGGCCTCACCGACAGCCTGAAGCATCAATGCTGTATACATAGCATCTTTTTCAGCCCGGCGGCGCATTGATTTCTCAGAAAACATGGTATTTCCAGAACAGTATGCGGCTATTAAAGCTTCGACCTTTTCGCTGTCTGAAGCATCATAAATAACCATATCATCCAGTGAAATATTAAAATCTTCGGCTGCCTTTTGAATATCTTTTGGAGTTCCTACCAAATAAGGAATACAGATTTTTTTGTCTGCGCATTCTCTGGCAGCCTGTAAAATCTTTTCTTCGCAGCATTCTGGAAAAGCAACCCGCTGTGGATTTGTTTTAGCCTTCTCCATAATTGTATCCAGTATATTCATAATAACCTCCCTTTCGTCACAGAAGGAGCTAATTCGCTCCTTCATTCTGAATTACTAGAATTAAATCTATTTTTGTTTCTTAATCAGTTCAGCTAAATCGCCGACGGTTTTTGCCGCACCTGCTTCAGTAATAGAAATCATCACATCAAATTCATCCTCCAGCTGTGCTGTCAAACCAACAAAAACAACAGATGGGGCCTTGAAATCATTAAATACTGTCGATGCATTAATAGCAGCAGCATCTTTATGATAGGCTTTAGCTACTAATGGAATAAGTTTCTCTAAAGTTTCATCACAGATAACTGCATCAGCCTTCTCTTCAGCAGCGATAGCTGAGCATACTTCAGCCGCTGTATCATTTTTATGCCCTAATTCAAATACAACTGTTTTATAGCCATCTCGCTGAACGATAACCGCATGAACCGGATATGGCATATTAGCACGTATTTCTGCTTCATTTGCCTTTGTGATACCGCGTACCATCACATTTCTTTCCGGCCCTTCTTTTAGCCGCACCGATGCATACGCATACGGTTCAAGATCTTTCAGCTCCGGCTTCAAACTCATAACAGAAGGAGTAATCAGTAAAAACATTTCTGCTTCACCATCAATTTCCTGCCATTCAGTCTCCATATTGCCGCAGGCATTACATGCATAAACCGGCGGCCATTCTACTGCTTTGCATTGCGGACAAACACGCCCCATGATTTTTCCTTCCTCTAAAAAATCATAGTATTTCTTAACAATTCTTTCTAATTTAACAGCCATTTTAACTTTACCGCCTTTCCTAATCCTTAGTTCTCAAGATGATATTGCAAAGATTTTGACCGCCGCCGAAACCTCTTAAGAATGTTGTTTTCGGCAGTTTTTTAATTGGGTTAACGGCTTCACCGCGCATCTGCTTCACGGCATCATACACATCGGCAAGACCGGAAGCCGCATGAGCATGACCAAAGGCTGTACGGCCGCCATTAGGATTAATCGGCTTATCGCCATCAATATTAGTTCGTCCATCCATTACATATTTCCATGCCTGGCCCTCAGGAATATAACCGGCAATCTCAGCTGAAATTAACTGTGATGAAATAATAAAATCATTCACATACATTAAATCAATTTCATCAGGCTTAACACCTGTCACATTATAAACTTGACGGGCTGCTTCCTGAGTACCATAGACTTCCAGGAATGGGTTACTAGCCTCTAATGCAGAATTACCTACCCCTAAAACTAAAATCGGCTTCTTTTTAGAGATTTTCTCCGCAAGATCCGTCGCACATACAACTACTGCCGCAGCACCATCACATTTATGCTCCAAACCTGAGATACGCATATAATTGCCTACCCGTGGATTATTTGATGATTCCATATAATCCAATACATTCTCATAACCAGCTTCTTTAGCTAAATCTTCATATAACTGATGATCGATCGCTAAAGGATTATTCATTGCATTATGCCGGGCATTTACCGCCAGCATACATAAGGCATCATCAAGCTGTTTAGGTGTTAAACCCGCCTTTTCCATATACCATGCTGCACTGTTGTCATGACCTAAATTAGATAATAAATGACGAGAATATGCATTATCAACTAACCATTGCGTAGAACGCTGAAATTCGTCAAATGAGAATTTATGGCGAATATGTGCTGGTTTTCCCTCGGTTGCCAAAGCATCGCCAAACTCTACACAGCCAGACAGCACAACGTCATATTTACCTGATGCGACAGCCTGTACTGCCTGATCCAGGGCAAGATATCCCGTACAGCATGCTTCAGAGTGATGAAGTGATGCTTTACCCCGCATACCGAACCATTCTGCCACCTGCATATTAGGCGTCAAATAATTTGAGCCATTCAGCGGACTAGCTTCGCCGTGAAAATAAAATTCTACATCCTTAGGTGAAATGCCGGCATCCTCCATCGCGGATAAAGCGGCATAGCCGAATAAATCACCTTCCGTATATCCTTCTGTTTCCGGATCGTTTAAAGTTTCCATAAAAGGTGTGCAGCCAACACCGATAATTGATACGCTGCGAGCAAATTTTTTAGGATTTGTCTGATTAAATGAATTCATGGTTTATATACCTCCTTACCAAAATTATAGACCTTTATAAATTGACAAACTATGTTCCACTATCTTAATACAGGCCGAAATAAGGCTTCATATTTTAGGCAAAAGACCAAAGGGCAATGATTCACCTGATTTTGAAAATCAGTCCGTCAGCACCCTATCCAACTGCAAATAAGCCCATAAAACACTAAAACTCTCACTTCTAAAACAAAAAATAGGTTTACTAAAGGATAAATATCGATTCATATCCTCTTTTCCTTATAATAATTTTATGTTTTATTGGTTTAAAGTCCAAAACAATATCTAGAGCTGCTTTTAACCTTATGGCAATTCCGATAATTGATAATTTAAGGCCATTAGCTTCCTTATTATGTATTAAAACTTTATTTAAGCCGGCCGCCATACTTAATTTAAAAATAAATTTGATGTTTTTGAAATATGATTGTATAAAAATCCAAATTTGTATTTTATTTAGCAAGTCTTTTGGTTTTTCAGTCCATTGTTGGACATTTGCGGATATTATATACTTTACTTGCGTCATAGGTAAGGGGTTACATTTTATAAATAATGGTGTCTAATTTTAGATAATGCTTTTAAAAAGGAGGATAAAGCGAATGTCTGAAACAACAGGTAAAAAGCCTAAAGCTGGTTCCAGTAATTTTGGTTCTAAAGGTTGGTTTATCATTTTAATCAGTATTGTATATTTTTATTTAAGTACAGCTGTTACTTCTGATGGTCTTAATGTTATTAATAATTATTTAGTAGGTAAATTTAGTGTCAGTATGTCATCATTAACGATATTTGCCACAGCAGGCGGCTGGCTGACTTTAGTGAGTATCCCGCTTTTCACAAAATTAGCAAATGCCAAAGGTGCAAAATCTGCAATTATATCCTCTTTGGTAATATTCATTTTCGCTACCTATTTCATTTATCATGCTGACAGTCTTATCGTTTACGGTATTGCCATGACTTTGGGATGCATGGCAGTTGTCGGCTTTTCCATGGTTGGTACAGGCTTGCTGGGTGCCAATTGGTTCCCTACTAAAAAAGGATTATACATGGGTTGGGCTACATTTGGTATTCCTATTTCAGCGGCATCTGTTTCAATTATGCAGCAGGCCATGATTAATACTATTGGTTTTGAAAATATCAGCTGGTTCTTCATTGGTATTGCGGTTCTGACAATCATCGTTACCTTCTTTTTCGTTAAAAATAATCCAGAAGAAGCTGGCGCATTCCCTGATAATGATCAATCGATGACCAAAGAGAAGGCTCATCAAATCTGGGAACGCGGTGAAGAACTTAAACGGACAAGTCCGTGGGATGCTTCAAAGGTTCTTCATTACTCAGAAACATGGAAGATAGCAATTGGCTGGGGTGTATTAATGATGGGTGCATCAGGAATTATTGCGCAATTTGTAACCGCCGCGGTTACATGGGGCCATGACATTCAATACCCTATCATGCTGCTTACGGTAATGTTCCCTGTCGGTTTATTCTTCTCCTGGTTTGCTGGCTATTTAGATGATAAATTCGGTGTAAAAAACGCAACCTTCTTTATCGCTGGTCTGTTATGTTTTGGGGCAGTCATTGCCGGTCTATTCGGCAGCAACGCGATTGCTCTGGCTGTCGGCGGCGGCTGTTTTATGGGAGCTATGTCAGGCGGCAATAACTTGACGATGTCTGTTACCGGCTCAAAATTCGGGCGCTATGACTTTAATAATGCCTGGGCAGTTATATCAGTAATCACACGTATTATTTCTTCTACAGGTATTATTCTTGTATCATTAATTGCTGATAAGTTTGGATATACAACTTCATATCTAGCTGTTGCTGTGACTGTTATCATCGCTTCATTTGTAATCAAGGCTACGGATGTTACATGTGTCGGCAGAAGTGTAGTCAATGAAGAAGAGTAATGAAATCGTTTTATGATTAATGCAAAGTGCTGAATTCAAAAATTCAGCCTTTCTTTATTCATATTTATTATGTATTTCATTTATCGATATTCAGCTTATATGGGTAATGAATACACGCTTATGATCAAGGAGGTTGTTGATTATGAATAAAAAATCTATTTGGACAAAGGACTTTATTTTAGTATGCTTAGCAGCTTTAGCGACGAATATATGCATGCGGATGCTTGACAGTAACCTTGCTTCTTATGCAAATATCGCTTGGAATTCTAAATCTTTAGGCGGTCAGCTGACATCTTTCTTTAATTTTGGTTCCATTCTTATGGCATTCTTCGGCGGCAGGATTGCCGATATCAAAGGCCGAAGGATTTCAATTATATATGGCTGTCTGCTGTTTGCAGTACCTACCATAGCAATGGCTTTAATCCCGCTGCCAGGCGTTGCTTTAGGTGTGCGTGTATTGCAGGGTGTGGCAAAAGGTATCGTTACGGTTGCCATGGCTTCTGTCGTTTCAGATATTGTGGCCCGTGATCAAATGAATGAAGGCATGGGAATGTTTAATCTCGGTAATACCATATCATTCGCCTTTGGGCCTATGCTTGGGCTGGCACTTGTTGATATGGGCGGCTATTCCACAATGTTTCTTGTCTGCTCAATTACCTATGCCCTCGGCGTTGTATTCGCTTGGTTTATGAATTATGAAAAAAAGCAGAAATCACCAGTAATTGAAGCTGATAAAGTGAATACAATGGCGGATAAGACACCGGCAGAGTATAAAGGTATATGGAAGCTGATTGAGAAAAAAGCAATTATTGCTTCCCTTATTAACACGATATTCTTTGGCGGTTATGCATGTATTCTTGTTTTCTTAACCGTTTATGCACAAGAGGTTTTACTATTAAATTCCACACAGATTTCATTTTTTTATACAGTTGCGGCCGTGGCAATGCTGGCAGTTCGTTTATTAACCTCCAAAGTTGCTGATCGATATGGCGCCTTAATCATGATTATTCCAGGGCATTTAGCAATGATCGCTGCCTTGCTCTTATTAGCTTTTACTGCTAAGACCTCTTATATTGCTTTCTTAGCTGCCGGCGCTTGCTACGGCATAGGGATGGCAATCGTCTCGCCTACTTTAAATGCTATAGCAATCGTGGATTCTCCTGCTGAACGCGGTGCTACCGCCAATGCAACTTTTTATTTTATGATGGATTTCGGTATACTTTTTGCCTCAGCTGGTTTTGGCGCGTTAATGGATATCGCGCCATCCATCGAGTCAGGCTATAACCAAACATTTTTAATTTCGGTGGGAATCATTATTTTTTCAGCTGTTTTCTCACTCATTTCGCTGAATAAAAAAGCACGTGAAAAACGAAGTGCTGTCTGATAAGTGCCATTCATAATTAGCAGCGCCTGAATATTCTATTAATCAAACATTAATTGGATGCTCAAATGACGGGGCATCCTTTATTATGGCAATGATTAGTTTCCTGCGGTATATTTCTTAGATGAATTTGTTGATACGATTATCGATTATAAGTAATACATAGTAAAGAGGATGCGAACATTTCACTCAATGTCACATCCTCTTTTAATGGTATAATTGATACATATACTGAACCCTATCTTGATCGCTGACTTGGTCGCTGTCTTGATCGGTGAGCGATCAAGTTCTTTTGCGATATTTTTGGTTTCGGCTATTTGGTTTATCAGGTATTGTCATTTCTATTAGCTGTAAATTCAGAGCAGGCAAAAGGTAATTCTTTCTAAATGTCGGTTTATGTGACAAGTTTAATCTTCGCATTATTTCTATCAAAGGAAGTGACTCATTTCCCATCACATTAAGCAATTTTTGAACTGATTCGTTAATTGCGCCACTATTATTTTCATCTTCACCCACAACTACTATTTCTTTTACAGTATCTAATATAATTTCTAACATCAATTCAACAAATACAGCACTGTCTGCATCTCTGTCAGCTTTACCCAACGCGTCATAATATTCCGCTTGTCTTAATCTAATTAAGTCCTCTATTGGCAGCCAATAAAAGATTTCTTTCCACTGACCAAGCAGAAGGCTATGCCACATTCTTCCCATTCGTCCATTGCCATCTGCAAATGGATGAATAAATTCAAATTCATAATGGAAGACCGCACTGCGAATCAAAGGCTGAAGCTGTGAAGTTGAATACCAATTAAGTAAGTCATTTATTTGATCGGGTACAAATTTAGCCGGAGGTGCCATATGAATTAATTGCTCGCCATCAAATACACCGACACCGCCATGTCGAAAAACGCCATTTTCTTTTATTAATCCTTTCATCATTGTCTCATGTGCTTTTAATAAATCCTTAATAGATAATGGATTTAATGAGAGCATCATTTCATAAGCTTCAAATGCATTTGTTACTTCTCTTATTTCGTTTGGATCACCAAGCACCCGCTTACCATCAAGAATCGCTGTCATCTGTTTCAAAGACAATGAATTGTGTTCAATTGCTAATGAAGAGTGAATGGTTCTGATACGATTCTCTTTTCTTAAGTGAGGATTCAAAGTTCCGTGAGAAAGCACGTTGATACGCCCAATCTGTTCACTGATTTCTGAAACCAAATTCATCATTTTTTCTGTAATATGGAAGGGTGGGTCATAATTACTCATAAAATCAGCTCCTTTATTGAAACATATATTTAAGCTCGGCGATTATATATTATCTGATGCTTTCATCTTAACTCGCATATCGTTATTATATCACAAAAGCACTCAGATAAACGTGATATGAAATAGATAGTCAGGCTTTCAACGCTTATTGGCAATTAAAACCGTGGCTCATATGAAACCACGGTTTTCTAATTATTCTATTCTTCCTCTTCTTCCTTCTTCGTATTGGCAATTACCTTTTCCGCGATATTTGCCGGTACTGGTTCATAGCGCTCAAACTTCTGAGTATAAACACCACGGCCCTGAGTCATAGAACGAAGATCAGTCGGATATTTCATCATTTCAGCTAAAGGTACTTCAGCCGTAATCTTTTGATGATCATTTTCCATATCCATACCCATAATCGTACCACGGCGTTTATTGAAATCACCGATAATCGTACCTGTATATTCATCAGGCACCACAACTGTAGCCGTTACGATTGGTTCAAGCAGAATTGCATTTGCTTTTGGCATTGCATCCTTATAAGCTAAATGAGCCGCCAATTTAAAGGCCATTTCACTTGAATCGACATCATGATATTTACCATCCAGCAGTGTAGCTTTCAGATTAACAACCTTAAAGCCTGCCAAATAACCTTTATTCATGCATTCACGCAAACCGGTTTCAACCGCTGGGAAATACTGACGAGGTACGGCACCGCCGAATACCTTTTCTTCGAATACCATTTCTTCAGTATCCGGATTTGGTGAAAACTCCACAAATACATGGCCAAATTGTCCATGACCGCCGGATTGTTTCTTATGACGGCCTTCACCAACTACGGTCTTCTTAATGGTTTCACGATATGGAACCTTAGGCACAGTCAGATTAACCTCAACCTTGTATTTAGCGCGCATCTTAGAAACCAGCACATCGATATGCTGATCACCAACACCATAGAATACATTTTCCTTTGTTTCTTTATTATTTACTAAACGGCATGTCTGATCTTCCTCAACCATTCTAGCCAGCGCGTTGCTCAGCTTGTCATCATCATTCTTTGACTTTGGCCATACCGCAACACCCAGCATCGGTTCAGTAAATTTAATTGGATCAACGGCATAATGACAGCCCTTATCACACAGTGTATCATTGGTCTGCGTATAACCAAGCTTTGTCACCGCACCAATATCTCCGGTAAACAGCTTGCCGACCGCTGTCTGATGCTTACCCTTTATAATATAAATCTGCGCGATTTTTTCCATCTTATCCTTCTTAGGATTATAGACATTGGAATCAGCGCTCAATGTACCGCTCTTAACCTTGATAAAACTAATGCGGCCAACAAATGGGTCAACAATCGTCTTAAATACAAGACCCGTGAATTTTTCATTTTCTGTTGTCTGCAATTCAACTGGTTCTTCTTTTTCAATATCCGTTACAGTCACAGTACCATTTTCACCATAAGTTGGGAAATATTTAACGATCAGATCCATCAGACGTTCGATACCGGTCATATTGATCGCGGAACCAGAGAATACCGGGCGAATCTCACCGCTGCGAACACCAATGCGCACACCGCGGGTTAATTCAGCTTCACTGAATTCTTCACCGGAGAAGTATTTTTCCATTAATTCATCATCACCCATAGCAATCGCTTCAGCAATCTGATTCTTATATTCCGCAACCTCATCCTTCATATCATCAGGTACGTCACACGCCTTATCACGGTTTGCTTTTTCACCTTTAAAATACCATGCTTTATCACGCAGAATATTGATTGAACCAACAACCTCACCATTTTCAACGATAGGTACTTCAAATGGAATTACTGTCTTGCCGAAAGCTTCACGCAATCCTTCATACGTTTTCTTAAATGAAGCATGTTCTTCATCTAATTTATTGATAAAGAAAATGGTCGGCAGCTTTCTGGACTGGGCGGCTTCCCACGCTGTCTGCGTACCGCTTTGCACGCCTTCTTTAGCGCCCACGACGATTAACGCATTGTCGCCGGCTGCCAAGCCGCTTTCCGCTTCACCGATGAAATCCAGATAACCCGGTGTATCGATGAAATTGATTTTGGTATCCCGCCATTCAATTGGCACGATTGTTGAATAAACCGTAATACCGCGTTTGATTTCTTCTGGATCATAGTCGATCAGAGAGCTTCCCTCGCTGGTCTTACCAAAACGGTCACTGGCCTTTGTGAAATAAAGCATCGCTTCAAGAACTCCTGTTTTACCGGCACCGCTGTGCCCAAGGACAGTAACATTTCTTACCTCATGTGCTAAATAATCTCGCATCTGCAGATCCTCCTATTTCAAAATTGGCTTAAGCTCAGCCAGACAATGTTCACGTACATAATGAACTGCTTTATTACCTTCTTTATCCACAGCCTCTTTATCAGCGCCATGATCCAGCAGATAGCTAACCAGATCAACATAACCGCCGTAAGCGGCTCTCATCAATGCTGTACAGCCAAGATGATCCGCAGTATTTACATCAGCGCCGGCTTCCACCAGCTGTTTAATAACATCAAATTTAAATGCCAGACAAGCTTCCATTAAAGGTGTTCTGCCCTCAGCATCCTGAACGTTTACTTCTACGCCATTCTTTAATAATTCTTCAATCACACGATCCATGCCCTGGAAAGCGGCACGATGCAGTGCGCTGCGGCCTTTATTGTCCTGCGCGTTGATGTCAGCACCAGCTTCAATCAATTTCTTTACAATTGTCTTATTGCCTTTTTTCGCAGCACCCATAATTGCTGTCTTACCATTATTATCTCTGATATTCACATCAGCTCCATTGTCAATCAAAACCCGCACAATATCCTTATAATCGCGCTTCGCACTGCGCATTAATGCTGTTCTTCCCTCACCATTTTGATAATTTACATTAACACCTTTTTTAATTTCTGCACAGATAGCTGTAAAATCTCCATTTGCTGCACTGTTCCAGAACACCTCATTGAATTGATCCATGATTATTTCCTCCTTTATGAATCATTTCCTGCCTGAAGCAAGATTGTCCGAATTTAACCTGTTTAGCAGTCTAAACAGTTCAAGAAAAGAGATTCTGTGTAAAAAAAACGAACGCATTCGCACACGTCCGTCTTAAAACCACACAAAAGCATTCTCACTGCGAGCTCCAGCATGAACCTTCACAAAAACAACAACTCTTCCGCTTCGATTCATGACCATCACTCCCTCTCTTCTTTGGTACTTTTATTGTATCGCAAATCAGAATTATTGCAAGCGTTTTCAGGCACTTTGATGAATGAAAATATTCGCTGAATTTTCATAAAATTAGATACCCTTGATTTCATCGCTTTTTTTGGAATTTACACATTTAACTTCAACTGAAAATATCATTTTATTCCATCAATTTAATCCTTGCACAGCTGACGGATCGCTTTCACCACACCTAAATCAGTATTATCTGCCGTAAGATAATTAGCTGCTTCAATGGCTGCTTGGGCACCGTTGGCTACCGCAAAGGAATATTTAAAACGCGTCAGCATTGAAAGATCATTGGCTGAATCACCGATAACCATAACTTCATCGCTGCATAATCCCTGCTTTTCAATGGCTTTCATCAGCATGATGCCTTTTTGCGCATCGGCATGCGTCACCTCAATGTTAATCGGTTTGGAAATTGCGATAGCAATATCTTCTACCTGCATTAACGCTTCCTGAAGCTGATGGATTTTTTCACGATCTCCATCATGGACTTCCATTTTCAAAATATCCGGTTCATGAGCCAGCAATTCATCAATCGTTGAATAAACCTTTAAGCCCACATAAAAATCCCGATAGGTTTCTTTGCTTGTATCCGGTGTGCAGAAACCATCAAGCCAAGCGGTTTCCATAAAAGCATCCAGATTTTCTTCCTCATTAAATAAGGATGCGATGCCATCCGCAGTATATACATTCCATACTACATGAAAGCGGGCAAAGATTTCACCCACCGCTTTAATCTGTGACGCGCTTAAGCGTATGTTATCCTTAATCACACCGCCATGATCCCGATATTGAGCGCCATTCAGCAAGATCAGCTCAGGATCAATGCCGGTATTTTCAAAGATTGGTGTAACACCAGGATAATCACGGCCGGTTGCCACCATAAAGTCGACGCCCCTCGCCATCTGTTTTTTTATTTCATCTATAGTTTCCTGATTCATCAGATGATTTTCCTGAAGCAGCGTACCGTCCAGATCACTGACAATGAGCTTGATCATTGCAAATCCCTCCTTATTTCATTTAAAATACGTTTCACTTCATCAGCCTTTTCAAACGTGAAATTAACTAATAAAGTATTGATTCCTGCCTGCTGACACTCCTTAAGCTGCGGCCGCCAATCTCTTTTTTCACTATGATATAGATGCATGATACAATCCTCATCACCACGCAGCGGATAATGCTGACCCTTTTGATCCTGCAGATAATAGCGATCGTTCCCCTTACATAAGCGGCAGCTTTGCTTTTGACCATCTGAGAGTGCCATATTTACCGGGCATGCTTCCATCAGCATATTTTCATAGGCGCCATAAATCAACGCGGCAAAGTTACCGCCTTCATGATATCGGCGATAAGCTTCAATCAATGCGGCGCATTGCGCAAGGGAGCATTCCAAAGAGAGCTGCACTGTCCTGACACCTGACGCAAAGAGGAAAGCCGCGCTTTGCGCATTGAAACAGTTTAAGCCGCTGCCAGCCATGATGCTTTCATGATTTAAGCCACCGACCTCCTGAATTATGCCGGGGATGTCATAATGGTGCTTCATAATCCGCGGATAACTGAATATTAAATCAGGATAGGTGACTTTCAAGCGGTTATAGAGTTCACGTTCAGATACCGTTACCTTTTCAATCCCACACGCATAGGCACTGTTTACCTGCTCCTCATTCATACAAGAAACAATGAGTGATAGTGGTTCTGCTTCATTTTGTATACGCGGCATCGGCTGTGGGTTAGGTATCCGCAAACAGATGGCTTGACGTTTTTGGGCATGCGATGACAAAGCCTGCCGACGCATTTCATTCAGCGCCGATATAGGGAAGGTCATCCCTTTCTCCAGCTCAACGCTTATATCGATAAAGCTAAAAGGTGTATTGCCGGTTTTCATCAGCTGAGTGCGGATGCGTTCTTCATCGAGCGGTGTTTTAACCGCCCTTTCTACCAATTGATCGCTGAGAATTTCTGTCTTATATTGATCATCCCACACTTGTAAAATTACCGGTTCATGCTCACGCAAAATGATTTTACCATGCAGCTTTACCTTACGGCGGCCGTCTTGATTTTGTTTTCCAAGTTCATTAAGCTGGCGCACATCACTGGTTTTCAGTACCGGTGCCTTGATTCTCTCACCGCCCATGCGTTTCAATTCGACAACATCTCCCGCATCGGCATGATTTACAAGCAGCCTGTCTTTATACAGATAGTTTACAACATAGCCAACATCCTCATTTTCACATAGAATGCGGATGCCATCCCCCTGATTCAATTCATGATGCAGCTTAACACTGATTTTATCTTTATTTACCGCCACGATCTGACCAATTTCTATACCGACATGATTGGGTCTGATCGTACTCATTAATTCATTGCCGAGCTTATGCTTAAGATGACCTAAGGTAAAGCCGCGGTTAAACAGCTTCTGCATCGCTTCAAGCTTAGCGTCATCGACATGAACGACTTTTTTCGCATAATAGGCATCAATTGCCTCACGATACATGGCTGTTACTAAGCCCACATATTCAGGCCGTTTCATCCTGCCCTCGATTTTAAAGGAATCAATACCGGCTTCGATCAGCTCATCAACAATACTCAACGTGTTGAGATCTTTAGGGGAAAGCAGATACTTTCCTTGGGTTTCCACCACTGACTGACTACCATTTGTCTCACGCATCAGTTTATACGGCAGACGGCATGACTGGGCACATTCACCGCGGTTGCCGCTGCGATGACCGATGGAACTGCTCATCAGGCACTGACCGCTGTAACTCACACAATAAGCACCGTAAACGAAAACCTCCAGATCAATACCTTCATCCGATAATTCTTTAATTAGCTCAAGAGGTGTTTCACGAGCCAGAACACCGCGTTTAATTCCCCATTTTTTCAGCATTTTTAAGCCGTCACGGTTATGAATATGCATCTGCGTTGACGCATGCAGTTCAAAGTCAGGATAACGGTGTCTGACACAATTCATCAAACCGAGATCCTGAATAATCAGTGCGTCCGCGCCAGCTTCATACAAAGTGCCGATATAGTCAAGACAAGCGTCCAGCTCTTCATCGCGAATCAATGTATTGACCGTCACATATACCTTTACGCCATACAGATGTGCATAGCTTATTGCCTCTTGCATCTGTTCATGATTAAAATTAACCGCGGAAGCACGCGCGCCAAAATGAGCGCCGCCCAAATAAACCGCGTCCGCACCATTCTGCACAGCCGCGATCAGGGCTTCCATGCTGCCGGCGGGTGCCAACAATTCTACTTTCTTCACAGCCATGTCTCCTTTCGCACTTTCGCTTTAAATACAAGCCGCATTAATGATGCTACCAGCGTGCAGCCAATCGCAATCGATCCCGCGTCAATGATCGTCTGCGCACAGGTTACAAGTGCCTGATAAACATCACCCTTAACCATTTCAATCATCGTATTATACATGCCGCCGCCGGGAACAAGCGGAATCAAGGCACAGACCAGAAAAGTTGTCACCGGACTCTTCATCCGCCGCGCCGCCAATTCTGACGCCAGACTCAAACAGATGGAGCCGATCATCAGTGAAATTGTTTCCGAAATATTAAATGTTAAAGCCAGCGCATAAGTAAAGCCGCCGATACCGCCGCAAAGGGCTGCCACTAACAGATGTCTGCCCTTGACATTAAAAATTACGCCAAAGCCCAAGGAGGCCAAAAAGGCGGAAAAACCTGACATCAGCATCTTAAAAACCTCCCAGCAGCATGAAGATCGTACCGCTGCCGATGGCAATCGCTACCGCCACAAGAAAGGCTTCCACTGTTCTTGAAAGACCCGAAAGCAGATCCCCTGAAACGGTATCACGAATTGCGTTGGTAATTGCAAGTCCAGGCACCAAAAGCATAATCGATGAGATAATCACAATATCCAGATGATCCGCCAGTCCTAAGTAAGTCAGTATCATGGCTGATAATGCCGCCACCGCGCCGCCTAACGCATTCACAAAAAAGCTGTTTAGCTTAATCTGTTCAGCTAGATTTACCGACAGCTTAATCAGCAGACCAATTACAAAAGCGGCGATTGCATCGTGAATTGAGCCATGGAAAAAGAATGCAAAGCCAAAGGTGCAGATGCCTGAAAAGCATAAAGTTACCAAAAAAGGATAACGCTTTTCATTGCGGATACCGCGCAGCCGCATTGTCAATTCTTCAACACTCAGCGCATTCGCACGAATATTGCGTGATAAATCATTGATTTGATGAATCTTATGCAGATCAACACTGCGTGAATGAATTCTTTTAATATTATGCACCAGCTGATCATGATAAGAGAAAGATACAATAAGTATCGTAGGGGTTGCAAACGCATCAACAACACTGGCGCCATACTGTTCACAGATTCTGCTCATCGTTTCTTCAACCCGGTATGTCTCAGCGCCGTTTTCTAATAAGATAACACCGGCAAAGGTTGCCGTTTTTGCTAATTCATTTAAATCCATAAATTCACCTCTGCCATTTCCGTCTTCATTATACATGAAAGCTTTCTATTTTTGAACTTAAAGCCGCAGAAATCAATCATCACACTTATCGTAAAGCAGGTTCAGCGATCTTTGAATTTCCGGCTGCAGTCGCGGATTACCCGTACTGGATAAGACTTCTAAGAAACGGCATGCAGTAGGGATTGGATAAGCGCTTAAGGCTGTCACCGCTTTCCAATGAATCACTTCATTTTCACACACATCAAACAGTCTGAGTATTTGATGCAGCTGCTGTTCAGTTGCCAAAGCAGGATGATAGAACACCATAAAGCCTATCGCATCCAACGCTTCACTCAGCTTCTTTTCATCACTGAATATCGCTTGAGTAAACAACACGGGCAAAATTCTGCCATCCATTTTCGCCATGATTCTGGCAATCAAGTCTCTAGGCAGCGGATATGATTTTTTCTTTGATGTCAAACCGATGCATTGATGCTGGTTATGTCCGATCATACCTAACCATTCACTCAGCCTGCGCGCGCATTCTTCACCACCTGCTGCCAATACTTCTGAACACGCCAGCCGTGTATAAAGCTTTTTCTCTTTGCTCAGCAATTCAATATAGAGTGAAGCAAAGCGATCCGGCTGTTTCAGCGCATAGACTGCCGCCGTGCGCTCCCATGCCAGCTTTGAATTTAAGTCCTTAATCAGTTCTGCTTCTGTTTTCAGCTTAGCCGCTTGAATCATTTCTTCATCGGCATATCCGCGCTGTATCAGTTCGACCTTACTACTTTTCATGTTTTCTCCCAACTAAAAGGACAGCCAGCGCTGTCCAATTTTTAAGCTTCGTTTAAAGCTGCCAGCAAGGCATCAACCTTGTCGCACTGCTCCCACTTCACATTCAGATCAATGCGTCCCATATGACCATAAGCCGCCAATTGACGATAAATCGGTTTTCTTAAATCAAGGGTTTCAATGATTGCGCTGGGACGCAGATCAAAGACTTGATCCACAATCTCAGCCAGACGCTCATCAGATACCTTGCCAGTACCAAATGTATCAACCATGATTGAAACCGGATGCGCGATACCAATCGCGTAAGCTAATTCAATTTCACATTTCTTAGCCAGCTTAGCCGCTACGATATTTTTAGCGACATAACGGGCCGCATAAGCCGCTGAACGGTCAACCTTTGTCGCATCCTTGCCTGAGAATGCACCGCCGCCGTGACGAGCCATACCGCCATATGTATCAACGATGATCTTACGGCCGGTTAAGCCGCTGTCACCCTGCGGACCGCCGATAACAAAACGGCCGGTAGGGTTCACAAAAATCTTCGTATTTTCATCCATTAATGCAGATGGAATAATTTCTTTAATTACATGCTCAATCAGATCCTTACGAATCGTATCCAATGTCACATCATCGGCATGCTGAGTTGAAATTACGATTGTATCAACACGCACAGCCTGATCATCTTCATATTCCACGGTAACCTGTGTCTTGCCATCCGGACGCAGATAGCTTAAAGTGCCGTCCTTGCGTACCTTTGTCAATTGCTTAGCCAGCTTATGGGCCAATGAGATCGGCATCGGCATCAATTCCTCGGTTTCATCACAGGCATAACCAAACATCATTCCCTGATCACCGGCACCGGTTTCCGCTGCTTCACTGCCTTCACGGCTTTCAAGGGCATTATCAACACCCATTGCGATATCGCCGCTCTGCTCATCAATCGCTGTCAGCACTGAACACGTTGTACCGTCAAAGCCGTATTTTGCACGGTCATAGCCAATATCCAAAATCACTTCACGGGCAATTTTAGGAATGTCTACATAACATTTTGTGGAAATTTCTCCCATAACCATAACCATCCCTGTCGTACAGCAAGTTTCGCACGCAACACGGGCATTTGGATCTTGAGCAACAATCGCATCAAGCACCGCGTCAGAGATTTGGTCGCATATTTTATCAGGATGTCCTTCAGTAACAGATTCTGAAGTAAATAACATTTTACTCATTGATATCATTCTCCTTTATTAAGTCATTTTTTCGTACATTTAATTTTACCATGGCTGTTCATACAAAACAAGCTAAGTCCTCTATTTTCAAGCATTTCTCAGGCATTTTCTGCTGAGTGATGAATTTCCTCATCAACAGTAATTGCCATTGATTCAAGCTGGTTATTGACATACTCCACAAACAGATTATAAATCAGCGCGGTTGTCGGTACCGCTGTCAGCATACCAAACACACCAAACAAGCCGCCAAAAACAAAAATGGATAACAGCGTCCAAAGTCCCGGCAATCCCACTGAACTGCCGACAACCCGCGGATAAATTAAATTATTTTCAATTTCCTGAAGCACCTGATAGAAAATGATAAATACCAGAGCCTGAAGCGGATTGATCGTAAAAATAAGGATAGCGCCGATAATCATGCCAAACATCGCGCCAAAGACCGGCACCAAAGAGGCAATCGCAATAATTGAACTGATTAATTCCGCAAACGGCATTTTAAACAGCGTCATGCCGATGTAATACAAAATACCTAAAATACAAGCTTCCATCAGCTGACCGCCGATAAAACCAGAAAAGATTTCATTTGCCTTGCGGCCGATAACGACACAGCGCTTCGCACCCTTTTCTTTAAAAATTACAACCAGTACCTTTTTTATCTGACGGATCAGCGTTTCTTTGCTTGCTAAAAGATACAGAGAGAACATAAATCCCGCAAACCAAGTTGCAAAGGTATTGCCGAATGCCACCGTTGTCGATACGATGCCGGAAGCTGAACTGCTCAGCCATTTTTGGGCAATGCTGATGGCATTATTCACAATTTCATTCCATGGCATATTCAGGAACGTTTCTACCTGTTTCAAATCAATCAGATTCAGATCAACATTAAAATATGCAAGAATATCATTCATATTATTCACTAAACCGCGTACCAGTACCGTTACATTATTAACCAAAGTACCCACAGAAGCAAAGATGCGCGGAATCACAATCATAAAAATCAGCGTCAGCAATACAGCTGCCAGAAGCAAGGTCAGCACCATTGAAATACCGCGGACATGCTTTATAAGACAGCCCTTCGGATTCATATGTGATCTCAGAAATTTTTCAATATGCTTCATCGGCTGATTCAGCACATAGGCTATCGCTATTCCATAAAGCAACGGATTAAAGAGTGATATCACCCACAGCAGATGCTCACTGACCGTCTTAAAATTAAGCAGTGCCGTAAGCAGCACTAAGATATATGTAGACAGCACGATCCACGGCTTTAATTTTTCCCATAAAGGATGTTTAAACATTCAAGTTCCTCTTTTCCTTAAACTGCTGTACCATCAGGGCCGTGTGTTCCTTAGCCAGCCGCTGATAATCAGCATGTTGAGCCAGTTCAGCATATAGATAATCCACACGCGTTGTCTGCTTATCACTCGTCTCATAAGCCGCTTCAATCGCCATGCGGATCAAGTCCATCTGTTCAGTTAATGCCTGAATTTTCTTTTCATCATTCATCTTCGTTCCTCCAAAGTCAGTCCTATGATTGTACTGCTTTTTCAGACAGAAAACAACTATAAGAATTGTTCATAGCTGGCTTTGATCGCCGCATAATCGGCCAAGCCTAAAACTTTAGCGCTCGCCTCATAGGCTGCCACACCGATTTTCAGCGCTGATTTGTAATTGCCGGTATCCAGATAAGCAGCTAAAAAGCCAGCCAGCAGCGCATCCTCACAGCCATTCAAACTGACAACCTCTTCAATTGCCGGCAGACAATTCAATGCCTGATCCTGCTCATCGATCAATACGGCGCCTAATTTTCCTCTTGATACCAACACATTCAAGGCACCCATCGCTTTCAGCTTACGGGCATACTCAATCAGTTCATTTAATGTATAAATTCTGGTTTGGAAAAATTCCTCCAGCTGATTTTCACTTACCTTGACAAGAAATGGCTGATAATCAAGTACCTTCGATAATTGAGCATTGCCTGTATCCACACAGCAGCGCACATGATTCGCCGATACAACACCAAGAATTGTCTGATAGAAATTCTCAGGCAATGACGGCGGTACATCACCGCTTAGAATCAGCGTATCACTTTCTTTTAAAAGGATAAACTGATCAAATAATTCTTTAATTTCATCCGATGATATCATCGGCCCCTGAGCTGAAATCAAGGTGTTTTTAATGCCGCTCAGCGTTATATTTACCCGGCTCAAGCCTTCTTTTAAATGTATAAATTCTTCCTCAAGACCTAATTTTTTCACATGTGAAATCAATTCTTCACCAGTAAAGCCAGCCACAAATCCCTTAAGGATTGCCGGACTGTGCAGCTCTTTAAAAATCTGACAGAGATTGACACCCGCGTCATCGCACATCATGACTTCACCGCTGCTTTGATTTAATTCATAAAGGCGCAGGCCTTCACATCGCATTGTATAATTCAATGCTGGGTTGAGTGTACATACGGAAATCATGAAACCCTCCCAACCGGCGCTGTATATACGATAAATTCTTCTTCACCGTCAAGCTCACAGAATGCGTCACATTCCTTCTGCAGATAAGCGCCGACACCGCAAGTGCCAAGATCAATTGAAGTGCATGCCAGGTAAAGATTCTCACCGACATGCCCGATATCCTGAAGAATTATGCGGTGAGCATCGATGCTGTAACGCCACTCAGCCCGATAACAGACACAGCTCCACATAAAGGTAACGGCACTCTTGCCGGCAAATGCCTGATCACAAAGCAAAGTTCTAGTCTTAGCGCGCAGATCATTTTCTTCTCTGATACACTCTAAGGCATGCTCCATCGGCAGATAATGGTAAACACCACAAGGCAGACCTTCCACATTCATCACTGACAGATAGGTTTCAAACTCATGACGGGCACCGCCGCACGGCACCGTTCTTTTTGTCGCATAACCATTGCCGATTACTTCCTTTACGCCCTGTGTGCACCAAAGCAGATAGCTAAGCTCTAAAAGGCTGATTGGCGCGTTGGCAAATACTCGATGACTCTTCCGTTCATTGATAATGGATAGGAAATCCTGCTTAATTGGAAGCTCTGAAAACGCCTTGCTTAACGGTATCAGCGGTTTAACAGCAGCTTTGCATAAAGGCGGCTGCGGCAGCTTCATCATTTGATCACTGGCAAATTCATGAACCATGTTTGCTTTCATAAATTGTCTGCCCTTTTCAATCAGTTTAGGCATATCCGCTTCCGGCACATAAGCCTCAATATCGCTTTCCACATAAAAACCATCCGCCTCAGCTTTTAAAATCAGCGACGGCTGCTCCTGATGATCCAGCAGCATCAGATAGGCTGCACTCATTGATGCATCCAAGGGCAGCGCTTCACCCTTTAATAATCGGCCGCGCAGCTCATGCCATGCTTGTTCATCGTTTACCGGCTGCTTACAGCTTACTGTTTTTGTTGTATCAGCGGGTTTTTCACCTTGAAATTTCAGGAAATATGTCCATGCTTTTAGATTCTTTTCATTCATTGTCAGACCCTCTTTTCCACTATTATATCAGACTTTTATCAGATTTCGTGATATAATGGTTTCGATTTTTTAAAAAGGGAGGTAAGCATGAAGAAAATCATATTTCTGGATATCGATGGAACACTGATTGACCATGATGTACTGCATGGCATACCGGAATCCACAAAAGAAGCGATTGCGATGGCACGGGAGAACGGTCATAAATGCATCATCTGCACCGGCCGCGTTAAATCCTCAGTCAGTCATGATGTTCATGATCTTGGCTTTGATGGTGCCATCTATGCTGCCGGCTGTCATGTTGAGGTGAATGATCAAAAATTATTTTATACACAGCTTAAGCCGGAAATTGTCAGACTGGTATTAGATACATTGAATCAATTAGGTATTGGCTACTCCATGGAGGGAGAACATAAGACTTTTCAGGATGAGCTTGCTCACCAGCGTTTTCTGACTATGTTTAAAGAACGCGAGGGAATGAATTCGGAGATGGCGCGCTTCGCGATCAGCACGATGAACTTCTCTTCGATTAGTGAATTAAATCCCGATCTTGATCCGATCAATAAATGCACGTTCTTTGCCCCAGATATGGCTGCGATTGAGAAAATGGAAAAGGTTTTATCACCTTATTTTAAGATTTTAGTCCATGGTGAAAAACGAATGGGTTTAATCAATGGTGAAATGATCAAACTGGGGATCTCAAAAGCCAGCGGTATGGATGTCATTTTAGAACATTATGGGCTTGATTTGGCTGATACATTTGCCTATGGTGACTCATTAAATGATGAAGAAATGATTCTGCATGCCAAGGTAGGCATTGCGATGGGCAATGGCCGTGAAAGCATCAAGCAGATTGCCGATGATGTCTGCGAACGTGTGGATCAGGATGCCATTTATAAGAGCTTTAAAAAATACGGACTGATCTAAAGATGATATTCTTCGATCCGTCCGCATAATTGTTCAAGGATAAGATTAATTTGCTGAATTTCTGATTCAGTAAATGCTGAGAAAATATAACGGTGAAAGCCCATTAATTCCTGCTGGCATGAATCTGCCAGTTTTTTTCCGCTTTCAGTAATAAAAATACATTTACAGCGGCTGTCTTTGGCGTAAGCCCGGCGTTCTACCAGACCCATTTTCTCCATCCGTTTTAATGAGGTGCCAATGGTTGATTTACTGAGGGCTAACGTTTCAGCCAGCTCCTGCTGAGTCAAACCAGACTGTGAGAGCAAAACAAAGAGAATCGCATCCTGACCGGCATATAATCCATTTTTCTTCAGCAGATGCCGCATTTTAGCACGATATGCCTGAAGCAGTTCTTTAAATTGATCATTGAATAAATTTTCCATTGTCCTACTCCCTTCTGTCTTTTATTTTAGCACTTTACCAGTTGCTTTCACAGATTTTTATTTTATAATAGCTGTGAGGTGATCAAATGAACCAGCGTAAAATAGAAATTTATGAAAAAAGAGCCGGCGGTATCGGAACTATTCAGATTGAACGGCTGATGAATGATAAGCAATTGGATGGCAAAGCCAAGATGTATGCCCAGGTGACGATTGATCCGCACAGCAGTATCGGCGTTCATGAACATATTGATGATACGGAAAGCTATTATATCTTATCAGGCAGCGGCATTTATACGGATAATGATTTGACCTATCCGGTTAAGCCGGGTGATTTGGTGTTCTGTGATGCCAATAACCGGCATGGTTTAGAAAATCCAACCGATGAACCGCTGATCTTCATGGCTTTGATTTTAAATAAATAATTTATAAGAAAAATGAGGTGAACCCTCTTGATTACTTGTTAATGTATGGCAGCAACTACGAATTTGGTACAGATGATGCAAAGAAGATTGAAGTTGAATTCAATGTTAATGTTAATACCTTATTGGAAGCTAAGCAAAAGATGAACAGTACGGAATATAACCTTTTATTACAAGATTATATTTATAGTGTTTGTATCTGTATAGCAAGGGATATGTTTGCCCTCTTGCCAATACGCACGCAATACTATCATTCACACTGTTTTGAATGGAAAAACCGTTCTATCATTGATTTCGACAGACAGAACTTCTCAAACGTTAAATTCGGTTACATAAATTCGTCTGATTCATTAGTACAGTTTAGGCATAATATGAATTTTAACGAGACTTGCGGCTTTTCACCTGTTGGTAATCTTGAATAAAAGGAGAGAAAGAGATGGGATTTAGATATAGAAAGAGCCTCAATTTAGGTGGCGGATTTAGAATAAACCTGAGCAAATCAGGTGTTGGTTATAGTTGGGGTGTTAAAGGCTATCGTGTTACTAAAACTGCTAATGGGCGAACACGAACAAGTGTATCCATCCCCGGCACGGGAATTTCTTACGTTAACGAAAGCGGAAAAAATAATAGCATAAGTTCTGAACGTGGTAATACGCCAGCGTATCAGCAACCTATTTCATATATCGACAACAATCAATATGATACACAAAATATTGCAAATAACGTAGCAACTGCGATGGTATCCGAAGGTTTAGAAGATATGCTCGCTTCTGCGAGTAAAGCTATAAAACTTAATAAGTTATCCACTATTGGTTTGTGGATAACTGTTATATGGGGACTTGGCTTTCCTGTAATGCTTCTTTTGGCTATTGCATTTTTAGCGTTGAAAATTTTTGTCAAAACAAAAGGCACTATTGATTTGGATTATTCTATTGATGACGATCAAAAGTCTGTGATTGATGAACGAATGCAACCGATGCTAAAAATAACTGAGTGTGCCAAAGTCTGGAGGATTATGCAGACAAGCAAAGTAGTTGATAAGAAGTATGCTTCCGGAGCAAGTAATACTGTCAATAGAATAGCCTGCAAAGCAACAAACAAAGCACCTTTCCCGTTTAAGGCGAATCTGCAAGTTGCTTCATTCAAAGCAGGAAAAGAAACTTTATTATTCTTGCCAGATAAGCTCTTTATTATGCAAGGAAGCAAAATTGGAGCGTTGAATTATTCGGATATTAATTCTAACTCCCATACAACACGTTTTATTGAAAGCGAGTGCGTCCCAGGAGATACTCAGGTAGTTGGTCAAACTTGGAAATATGTTAATAAATCAGGTAATCCAGATAGACGCTTTAAAAACAATAGACAGTTACCGATCTGTTTATATGGTGAACTTGAACTCTGTTCTACTTCAGGATTGAATACAGTTATTATGTTCTCGAATCCAAAGATTAATGACAATTTTAATAATCGGTAGATTCCTCATTGCATAGCGTAGCAATTTGGTGCGTAGATTTTAGGTGTGCCCTAATAATTTTTTACCGTTTGGTTATCCAAATGGTCTGCTTGCTAAGATTATACAACGAATTAAATACAAGAAAAAATGCAGGCTGTGGAGAGTGTTAACTCTTCCGTAGCCTGTATTCCTTAGGTGGGCTGGATGATAGATAACCAGATTATCCTTACCAAAAAGCAGCTGACCAAAAATATGGTGATTTTACAGCCGTTGAACAATTAAACTTGAATGATAAGCAAGATCATATCTATGAGTATGCTGTGGTTCGTTAGAAATTGCTTTAGCGATTCATGAATTTAAGAACCAAGATTTATAGGAAATGAAAGACCGCCAGCGAACTCACTGACGGTGCTTTTAATTCCTTGTTTTATCAATTTTTACTTTTAAGTAATTTTATAATATACAAAAGCAAGATAAAATTGATGATTGGTAAAATAGATGGGATAATCGTTTTAAACAATGTAATAACAGTGATATATAACTCTGTCATGTTATTAAATCACCTTCCTTTTGAATAACACAGAAAACTCTATGAATTGCATTCGTACCATATAGCTAACGTGCTCCTTGATAACTATCATTATATCATACTTTGTTTTTAAATTTTCTGAAGTGAAAGTTAAATTCCACTTTAGGAGGGGACAAGTTGAAATTAATCTAGCATGAACTTCTAATTAAACTTGCTCTTTTACTCTGTCATATTTAAATCATCAGTTGCCAAAATCAGGTGTACCATATATGACAACAGTTTTAAGTGTGCAATAAAAGAGTTTAATATTGTTCCCTTGATTATGCCTAATATCTAGGTTTGCACACTGTAACCCAGCGATCAGCCGCCGCATAGGTGAATAATTCTTCAGGCGTCAGCTTAATGCAGGAATGTGAGCTGCCGCAGGCTGGATAAACAAAGTCATAGGCAAGCAGCGATGTGTCACAGCATACCAACACGCCTTCAGCTACCGCAAATGGGCAGACGCCGCCAATTGCATGACCGCTCAGCGCCTCGACCTCTTCTCCTTTCAGCATACTTGCTTTAACTCCAAATTCCTGTTTAAAGAGGCTGTTGTCAATTTTCATATCACCGGCGCAGACCACAAGAAGACAGCTGTCCTGAACCTTAAACGATAAGGTTTTAGCAATCCTGGCAGGCTGAGTTCCCAACGCCTCAGCCGCTAACTCAACCGTGGCCGTTGACGCGTCCAGCTCAATAATATCCTGATCCTTATTAAATTTTTTCAAATAAGCTCTGACATTTTCTACTGACATAATAATACCTTCTTTCTGTTGTTTCACATTATAATGAAAATTATTCATAAATACAAGAAACTTTTTCACACCACGAATAAAATTATGGTAAAATAATCTTAATCATAAAGGGGGATGCTTATGAACTACATTGCTATTTCACCGATGTTTCCAAAAAGCTATTGGAATTTCTGTGACCGGTTGAAGCAAAACGGAGTCACTGTTTTGGGTATCGGTGATGTTGCCTACGATCAGCTGATGGATGAATTAAAGCAAAGTCTGACTGAGTATTATTATGTTAAGGACATGAAAAATTACGATGATATGATGCGGGCAGTGGCTTATTTCATTCATAAATACGGGCGGATTGACTGGCTGGAATCAAACAATGAATACTGGCTGGAACAAGATGCCATGCTGCGGACGGATTTTAATATTACCAGTGGTTTTCAAAAACGTCAGCTGGCAGGCTTTAAACTGAAATCAGGAATGAAGAAATGCTATCAAAAAGCAGGAATACCATGTGCTAGAGGTCAGCTCGTCAGCGATTACCAGCATGATCTTCCTTTTGTCCGCAAGATTGGTTATCCTTTAATCGTCAAACCGGATAATGGTGTCGGTGCCAGTGCTACATATAAAATCACCAATGATGAAGAACTGAAGTCTTTCTATCTTCAAAAGCCAGAGGTCAGTTATTTCATGGAGGAATTTATTGACGGTACGATTTATTCTTATGATGCTATTATCGACAGTCACCAGCGGCCGATTTTTGAAACAGCGCATTGTTTTCCAACACCGATCATGGATATTGTCAACGATCATGAGAATATGTCATATTATACAATGAAGGAAGTTCCTGTTGAGCTGCTTGACCTTGGCCGCCGATCCGTGAAGGCCTTTCAGGTGAGAAGCCGATTTGTGCATTTTGAGTTCTTTAAATTAAACAAGGATCATGAGGGTATCGGAAAAGCCGGCGATTGGGCGGCTCTGGAAGTCAATATGCGGCCAGCCGGCGGATATACACCGGATATGATCGACTTCGCCAATCTCTGTGATGCCTATCAGATTTATGCGGATATGATTGTCTATGATGAAAACCGTCGAGGTGAAAGCGCGCATAAATTTTATTGTGTCTATGCAAGCCGCTTTGATGAAAAAAAATACAAGCATACGCTTGCGGAGATCAAGAGCCGGTATCTGGCGCAGATTGTAATGGAAGAGCGGATGCCGGATATCCTCGCTTCAGCTATGGGTAATCAAATGGTGACCGCCCGCTTTAAAACAATGGCACAGGTACAGGAATTTATTAAATATGTTCAGGAATAAGGAGATTCAGCAATATGAAAACAGCTTATTATAAAGAATACAGCCGGCATTTAAACCGTGAGATGGAGTTTAAGGTGTACGGAC
>NZ_HE578924.1:46571-253594 GCF_000313565.1 Dielma fastidiosa
ACACGGCGGCAAGCCATGCCTGGTTTTTCCATCTCAGGATGGGCGCTTCTTTGATTATGAAAACAATGGCATGATTGAGGCAGCGAAGGAGTATATCGATGCGGGTAAGATTCAGTTTTTCTGTGTTGACAGCATCGATAAAGAAACATGGTCTGATGAATATGGCGATGCCAGACACCGCATTGAACTGCATGAACGCTATTATAACTATATTATTGAAGAATTAGTACCGAGAATTTTTGAAATCAACAAAAATGATCAAGGTTATTATGCTCAAGGTCTGATGACGACCGGCAACAGCATGGGAGCAGCTCATTGCGTCAATTTCTTCCTGCGCCGGCCCGATATCTTCAACATCTGTCTGGCTTTAAGCGGTATTTATGATGCCGGATATTTCTTCAAGGGATACATGGACGAGCTGGTATACCGCAATTCACCGCTTGATTATTTAAAGAATCTGCCTGCGAATCATCCTTATATTGAAAAATACAATCAATCACGCATCGTATTATGCTGCGGACAGGGTGACTGGGAACATGACATGGTGAAAAGTACCCATCAGATGCAGTATCTGTTTGAGAAAATGGGTGTTCATGCATGGTTTGATTATTGGGGCTATGATGTTGCTCATGATTGGTGCTGGTGGCGCCGTCAGCTTCCTTATTTCTTGAATTTTCTGCTTGATTATTAAACAAATAGCTGCTTGATAGGATTAATACCTATGAAGCAGCTATTTTTATGATGAATTATTCATTTAATATAAGTGTGCGATCTAAAAATTGAATTATTTTCGAAATTGTTGGATTCTTATTTGTCAATTCCCCATCTACATCGTTTGTGTCAATATAAAGCACATTCACATACACCGATTGATTGACTAAAGATGCACGCACAAGCATTCTCGGATCATTAATCGAAGTATCCTTTTTTAAGTTTATTGTCATCGGCAGTTCATGATAGTTAATGTTTATTGTTTTATCAACACGATTCCAATACTTATCATTGAATTTTAATATGTCATAACCCTTTGTACTTTTGCATACTTGCATATAGACCTTATCATTGTTAGGGTAAATGCCAAACATCACGTATGTTTTCTTAGATGGGAAAAGAATACTGTAATAATGATGGGTTTGATTCAGCTTAAAATCATCAGTTTGCCATTCAACATGAAACTGCTGGGCAATTACTGATGGGCTTTCTGCCGGCCGCTCATGTCTCACACTGTCATAAAGCAGCAATGCGATGCTGCAGCAAGAAATCGCAACAAATAATTTGAATTTACTCTTCATAATTTTCTCCCTCCATCCCATACCTTTTCGCTCATTGCCGAACTATCCGAATACTGAATCTTATAAATTTATTATAATACAGCTTCACACGCTTTGCATTACCTCAAGAAGATTAAACCCTGTGCTTATCCATATAACCGTAGAAAAGCCCCATATTAGACTTATTCTTTGCAACAGTCTAATATGGAGCCTATTAATGCTATTTATCATTTATCCGTCTGCAGTGCCTTTAGATTTTTTTCTATTTTAGCACAGGCTGTATATAATGTTGTCAGTTCTTCCAAAGAAACATCTTTAAAAATTGTCAGCGCAAACTCACGGTCTTTTTCGAGCCATTGCCGGGATGCAATCTGATATTTTCGTGTGGGAATCAGACGCAGTGAGCGTGAATCACTTTTATCCTTCTCAATTTTTAGATAGTTCTTTTCCTGAAGCTTAACAGCAATTTGCTTCGCGTTTTGATGTGAGGTACCCAATGCATCAGCCGCTGCCCGTAAGGTCGGCGGTTTTTCAAACAAATGGGTAACCACCAGCATAAAATACCATTGTTTAAAGGTTAATTCAGTAAAATACGCGTTACCGCAGGCATCCAGCTCATTCGCTATCTGAAGCAGAGCGGTTAATACCAGAAACCGTGAATTCAATGACTGCGGCTGATTCATACCAAAGGCTGCTCCTCATTGCGCACAATAAATTCAACGGCTTTTGGCAGATTTCTGATTACCATCGTTTGATGATTTCCGCCAAATTCACCGTCAAGTGTCCATGGCACTGGTGTTTCACAGGTGATTTTTACCTTTGATAATTTGCGGTGAACCAGCCAGCTGGAGTTTTCATCCTGAGTCAGCAGGGCGGCGATAATTGTCTGTAAATCAAGCAGATTATTCGGCCGATGGACAAGCAGCAATTCAAACAGACCGTCATCCAGCTGCACATCTTTTAAGGACATTGCCTGAAACCCGCCGACGGAAGTAGAATTACTGATTTGACCATAGATAAAATCACCCTCGATCAATTCATTTTCACATTCCACTTTCAAATGATAGGTGACAATGTTGGTCAGGCTTTTGATGCCTTCAAGGATATAAGCAGCACGGCCAAAGTTATTTTTAAAATCCTGTGGGGTAGAATAGGAAACCTCTGTAAACGCGCCAAAGGCGGCTACATACATGAAAATCCGATCATTAAAATGACCTACGTCACACAAAAAGCCCTTTCCATCGATAATTTGCTGGGCAGCCGCCGGCAGATTGTTTTTTGGTATCTGCAATGATGAAGCAAAATCATTGGTTGTGCCTGCCGGCAGATAACCAATCGGTATATGGCGTTCATCCTTTACCAAACCGCTGACAACTTCATTTAATGTGCCGTCACCACCGCTGCAGACAAGCAAATCATAATGCAGGGCCGCATCACTGGCAAGCTGTGTCGCTTCCCCTTTAGCCTGAGTCGTTACGACCGAAACCTGCCACTGATGCTTGACAAAAAGATCAATGACATCGCACAGATAACGTTTAATCATGCCCTTACCGGCATGGGGGTTTACAATGATTAAGACTCTTCGATTCACAATATCCGCTCCTCACTAATAGCATAAAGATATTTTACACCAAAGCTAGAAAATTGCATACTTTTAAACATGTGAAATTATGGGGTAGAATTGGCACACAATCAAAATCTAAATCATATAGCCATCTAACTACAGTAGTAATTAATTTAATCAAAAATAATCATTAATTTAACTCTAACAACTTATAATATAAATCGAATCAAGATTTGACCCTGCGATTAGAAATCAACTTGATCTGGATGCTTCCCAGAGGCTCCAAATGGCGGCATTCTATTGATCAATTCCATATCCTCATCGGTTATTACAAAATCAAACACTTGTGAATTTTCAATAATGCGAGCTGGGGTAATCGATTTAGGAAGCGGAAGCACATTGTTTTGCAGACACCAGCGAATGCATAGCTGAGCTGTCGACTTATTGTACTTTGCAGCAATTTTTTGCAACATTTCATTTTTAAGTACACGCCCGGTACCAAGCGGACTCCATGCTTCCACCAAAATATTCTTACTTTGACAATAAGCAACCGTTTCTGCCTGCATGTGACCTGGGTGAAACTCAATCTGATTAACCATTGGTGCAATCTCTGTTTCCAGTAATGCTTTTAAATGATGCGGCATAAAATTCGATACCCCTATTGCTTTAATGCGGCCTGCTTTATAAAGTTCAGTCATTGCCCGCCATGTATCCAAATTGATTTGTTCCCAATCAAAATATTTTGATTCAGAAGCCGGCCAATGAATAAGATATAAATCCAGATAATCCAATTGAAGATCAGTCAGTGTTTTTTCAAAAGCGGCCAATGTTTTTGTGTAGCCCCTTTCAGTATTCCATAGTTTACTTGTAATAAATAATGCTTCTCTATCGATTCCAGACGCTTTGATACCTTGACCAATACTGATTTCATTGCCGTAAACGGCAGCTGTGTCAATATGTCTGTAACCCGCATCAATCGCTGTTTTAACAGCTTGAATCGCTGTATCACCATTGGGTGTCTGCCATGTGCCAAATCCAACACATGGAATCGGATAACTATTTTGTAAAATAAATGAATCAGTAATTTTTTCCATTTTAATTTCCTCCTATTGCTGATCAAATTTAGCGGCTGCTTCCTTCAGAAGTTCAATAATTGACAGATGCTGAGGACATACGCTCTCACATTGTCCGCACGCAATACAATCTGACGCATGTCCAGAACTGCTTACCAAGCCTCGGTAGAACAACCTCGGCCGATTATCACCTGGGTACAAGCGAATAGTGTTTAATGCCCTAAATACATCCGGTATTCGAATACTTGATGGACAACCGTCACAGCAATATTGACAAGCCGTACACTGAATCAGCGGCATATCCTGCATCTTTTTCACTACATTTTCTATAATTTGTTTTTCTTGTTCGTTTAAAGCCTCAAAATTTGTAAAGGTTTTTAAATTATCATTTATTTGTTCCTCATTTGACATACCACTTAAAATGGTAACTACCCCATCTAGTGAACCGACAAAGCGCAATGCCCAAGAAGCAATCGACTTATCTGGATGAACCTCTTTCATCATATTTTCAAGCTCTGGCTGCAATGATGCAAGCATCCCGCCTTTAACTGGCTCCATCACTATGATTGGAATATGACGGTCATAAAGAATTTCATAAAGTCTGCCTGAATGAACCAATGGATTATTCCAATCAGCATAGTTGAGCTGAATTTGGACAAACTCTACTTCCGGATGACTGTTTAGCACTTGTATTAATAATTCTGGTGTACCATGAAAAGAAAAACCAAAATGCTTAATTTTTCCCTCAGCCTTCTTTTTCATCGCCCATTCAAAGCATCCATATTTAACATAAGTATTGTAATTGCTGCCGTCTTCCAAACTATGCAGCAAATAAAAATCAAAATAATCAACCCCGGCACGTTTCAGTTGTTCATTAAAAATAATGTCACAATCCTCTGGATTTTTCATTGTCCATGCAGGCAGCTTGGTAGCCAGATAAAATGATTCTCGCGGATAACGATCTACCAAAGTCTCCTTAATGGCAGTTTCAGACTTGCCGCCATGATACACATAGGCTGTATCAAAATAATTAAAACCAGCCTGCATGTAGGCATCGACCATTTTACTCATTCTCGGTATATCGATCTCACCGTTATTTACTGGTAATCTCATCAAACCAAACCCTAATTTGGGCATTTTTATTGCTAGACTCATTATCTCCTCCTAAATATCATTTTCTAACTGCTTAATAATTGAAGCTGGAATACCTGCAGCTAGACAATTATCTGGTATATCCTTTGTAACAACAGCACCAGCGGCTATTACGACATTACTGCCTATAGTAACACCCGGTAAAATTGTAACATTACCGCCGATCCATACATCGCTGCCAATATTGACTGGCTTGGCAATGCCAAGATGACGGCGGCGGCCAAGCGGTGAAAGCGGATGATTTACCGTAGTGATCAGTGTGTTTGGCCCTATCATCACATAATCACCAATATTAACGGGAGCAACATCCAAAATGGTCACATTATAATTTGCCAGAAAATTCTTTCCCACATGTATATTTCTGCCGCAGTCACAGTTAAATACAGGTAAAACCGTGGCATTTTCCCCGGCAGAACCAAATAAGGTGTTGATAACTGCCGTCCGTTCTTCATTTTCTTGCATAGGGATTGCGTTCAATGCTTGACACCATTTTAACGCATGCAGCTTTCTGCCATCTATCTTTGCATCCCAAAAATCATATTCCATGCCTGCTTCTAATTTTTCAAGTTCTGTCATTTAATTCCTCCTTTATGTTAAAGGGCTTTTGTATCAAAAACACAATAATTAAGAAAAGCGCACAAGAAACCCAGATAATCGGTTCAGTCAAACAAACAGACCAATAACCCCATCTAGGAATCAGCCATATTCCTGCAATCAGTTTTACAATTAATTCTAAGGAACTTGATATAATGGGTAATAATTTGCGTCCTATTGCCTGTAAACTTGTCCTAAGTGCCAGCAATACTCCCAATGCCGGAAAGCATACAAAATGAAAATTTAAACTAAGTACTGCATTATCAATTATATAATTATCGGCAGTACCAGTCAGCATTCGTACAGTCGTTGAACCTAGTAATAAAACAATAAAACATGAAAGCAAGCCCCAGCCTATTTCCATAGCCATCACCTTTTTCAGAGCCTGATGGATACGTCTTGTTTTACCGGCACCCCAATTCTGACTGGTAAAGGTTGAATATGCAGTGGCAATAGATGCTAACGGCATCATCATAATACCGATAATCTTTCTAGCTGATGTATGAGCCACTATCAGCATTTCACCAAGTCCGTTAATCGCTCGCTGATAAAGAACTGAACCAATATCCACTACGCACAGCATGAACGCCATCGCAAAGCCAGTTGCTGCCATTTCTTTAAGCAGTGGTATTTCTAAATAAAAATGTTGTCGGCTGGGAAGTATTTCATGGTATTTACAAAGCACATAAATACCAGATAAAATTGCGCTGAGACTTTCTGCAATTACTGTTGCCAAAGCTGCACCTTCTACACCCCAGCTAAAACCAATAATGAACAAGCAGTCAAGACTAAGATTAATGGCACAGGATATAATCAAAAAATAAAGCGGTGTTTTGCTATTTCCAACTGCTCTCATGATACCTGCCAGCATATTATAAATAATTGTTGCCAGCATACCAGCGATAATGATTGCTATATAAGCATAAGCATCCGAAAATATACTATCTGGTATATTCATCAATTTCATTAAGGGTGTTAAAAAACATAGTGAAAATGACGTTATCATTAAAGTAATAGCCAAATTCAATATCACCATTGATGCAATTGATCGTTTTAATTTCTCTTGATTCTTGGCTCCGAATGCACGAGCCACTACGATACCATATCCGCTATTCAAACCTGAAGCAAAATTCATAAGCAATGAAAATAAAGAGCTTGTAGCACCAATTGCCGCAATTGCAGCATCGCCGATATTATATCCTGCTATCATTGTATCTGCCACATTATAAATTTGTTGAAAAACATTGCCAATAAACAACGGAATCGCAAAAACTAAAATCAGTCTAACTGGGCTGCCTACTGTCATATCATTTGTTATTGTATTTCTGTATGTCAAGCTCTCTCCTCCTAATAATATACAGGGAAACCAATAATTATCCCATCAGTCGCCTGCATTATACTAGGCGTTTCATTAGCTAAATCATCAAAACATAGTCATTTTTTATTGCTTTTTTAAGCAATACAGTTATACATCTTTTCTCCTATAAGATATCTGTACATGAATTATACTTATTAGGACACTGTCACTTTGCAAGTGTAAAATAGATTTCCCTTTTCATGAAAAAAAGCCATTAACCAATTGAACCCTCATGAACAGCTAGCTTATTGTTTAGATAACCATTCATTATAATCATCAAACAAAGGTGAACCATCTATATATGAAATTTCAGGTATATCAGGCCGAAGTTCCCGCATACGTTCATAAGCTTCCGGAACAATCATTCCAAGCCTACAATGCATCAAAACAGGTCTGTCAGTTGGTATATCCATATAAAATGCATCTTCTTCTTCACTGTTCAACTCTTCAATCGGAATATTTATAGCACCTACAAAATGGTTTTTGTTGTACCATTTTGCAGCTGCTACATCAATAATTACCAAATTTTCTGTTTTTTTCATATAATCTAACGCTTCTTCTGGTGACAAAGCACCAATTGCGTTTTGACTTTCTTCTATCATTTGTGATTCCTCCTGCGATTTAAATACTCCAGATGTTGCAGAATTTTCTGAATCATCTGTCTGCAAAGATTCTCGATTCATTGCAGCTTCAGGATATTTTTCCACATTACAGGCGGACACTATCATCAAAATAATAAATATTATGGATATCGTTCTTTTCACAGTCTTATCCCCTCTAATCATTTTCTTTCAAAGAATTGTTAAGAATTTGATTGATAATTAATACTGCATCTTTTACCTTCATCCCGCACTGAAATGCTTTCGGACATTCGTCATGAAGTATTTCCCGGCAAGTTATGCCGCCATATTCTTTTCGAAAAATTTTCGCAGCTTGACAGACTTTGTCATAAACTTTTTGCCGTGTTACACCATGGTCAGGCACTCCTTTACTGGAATAATAGCTAATGATGGCAGTAGCAGCAGTAAGCGCACCACAAACCTCCTGCATACCGCCCATGCCTCCGCCGAAGCCTTCCATAATTCTGCATGCTGTTAATTCATCAATTCCCATATCTTGAGCATATGCACAAAATACCGCTTGCGAACAAGTATAGCCTTTTCCATATGCAAGACCGGCCTGTTTCAATTTATCATCCAAGAGCTGTCACCTTACCGATAAGATTTTAAATAGATTTCTAAATAATCACTATCTGTTAATGGCAACGGATCAGCCGTAATATCACCGCCAAGCACTTCATGAATTTTCTGCGGATACAATGACAATTCTTCTTTTGTAATACCTGCATCGCTCATTTTAAGATCATCACAGCCAACAGCAGCAATTAATGCATCCAATGCCTTAATAAAATCTTTCCCAGAGGAAGGATTCTCAACACCCATAGCCTTTGCCATCTTTATCATTGGTTCTTCAGCAGCTTTTCTTTCAGCAAAGAAATCATAATATGCATGAGCCGTCATAATCAGACCGGCACCATGAATTAGATTTTCATGAAAGCTTCCCATAACATGTTCAATAGTATGAGCTGAAGTACAAAGCATATAGTAAGCAGCAAGCGAATTAGCTAGTGCCATATTTTCACGCGCTTCTTTATTACTTCCATCCTTATATGCAATGGGCAGATATTTAGCAACTAATTCAATTGCCTTGAGCGCAAACATTTCACCCATCGGATGTTCATTTTTATTAATTACACTTTCAGAAGCATGAAAAAATGTATCCATTCCTTGATAAGCAGTCAGCGCTGGCGGCACACTCATCATCAATTCAGCATCTACAATAGAGAGTGTTGGAAACATAGACGGGAAGAAAATACCTGTTTTTTCCTTTAATTCATCATCAGAGATAACAGCGGCAATATCTACTTCACTGCCGGTTCCAGCAGAAGTAGTAATACATACGATAGGCAAAGCCTCAAACTCAGCAATCTTCTTACCGCCATTTTTACTTAAACTGTAATCCCAGATATCCCCTGGATTTACAGCCATTAACGCGATACACTTACTGCAATCCATGACTGAACCGCCGCCTAAAGCAACTACGAAATCACAGCTGTTATCTTTGACTGCTTGTGCGCCATCCATAACATTTTTGCGGGTTGGATTCGGTCGAATCTGATCAAATAGAACATACTCCACACCAGCAGCCGTTAGTTCCTTCTGCAGCCGTGATAGATAACCGTATTTCTTTACAGATTGTCCATTCGAAGTAACAATTAATGCTTTTTTACCCGGCAGCTTTTCTTCATGCAGATGATTCAGCTGTCCAAATCCAAAAAGCACACGAGTTGGCATGTTAAAAGTAAAGTTATTCATAATAATTCCTCCTAAAGTTTATTAACTTTAGTTAAAGTATAAGATTCTGTGTTCACATATTCAGCGCTAAATCTTAATAAATATGGTGGTAAATTCTCACATTATGTTTCAGCACTTAACATGTAGCAGCATCAAAAAAATACCGCCTTCCTTTTGCGGACAGCGGTATGACTCTGATTCATAAAATAACAGCTATGTGTTAAAAACACGATAAACTTAGCAGCAACACTATCTTTGTTTTATTAGTTGGCTGACAGTTTAGATGTGTTATTTATTTTTTTCTTAAACGGCAGCACTTTAGTGCGGTCCAGCGCAACCATAATGGCTGGAACAAGTACGAGCTGCAACAGGATACCAGGAACAGCATTCAAGAGCGCCCCACCAATGAATGCCTGTAAGGTAAACGTATTCCCGATAATGCCTAAAAGCACACTCTGCACGATACCCCAAACTACACGGCCGGCAATCATTGCAGTAAACAAACAGCAGTATAAGGCTTTGATACACTGCCAGCGTGATTTTTCATACAGCAAGCCAGCAACAACAGCATATGTTGACAATTCAAAAGCCATTGATAAAGCGGTTGGATATAAAGGCGGCATACCAAATACCACACTGCGTAAAATCGGCAGTACAAAAGCCATTGATAGACCATATTTCCAGCCACAGATCAATGCACACAAGAATACAGGTAAATGCATAGGCAGCAGCATACTGCCTAGCTGTGGAATTTGTCCAGTAAATATAGGCAGCACCATACCAATAGCAAGAAACATTGCAGTTAAAGTCATATTTTTCATATTGTTATTCATAATAGTAATCTCCTCGTATCAAATCAAATTAATTCACAGCTAAAATTTGCTGAAAATTATACATTACCTTTTTCGATTATTTAAGTATTTCCCCGTAATACTTTTTGGATTAGCAGCAACTTCCTCAGGTGTTCCAACCGCAACTATACAACCACCTGCCATGCCTCCTCCTGGTCCCATATCAATAATATAATCAGCATTGGAAATAATATCTAAATCATGTTCAATGACAAGAACCGTAGCACCAGCTTCTACCAAACGATCAAACACTGACAATAAAACTCGGACATCAAGCGGATGCAGTCCGATGGTTGGTTCGTCAAAAACAAATACCTTTCCAGACTGCTGCCTGCCCATTTCGGATGCTAGCTTTAATCGTTGAGCTTCACCTCCGGACAAGCTAGGTGTTGCTTCGCCAAGCGTAAGATAACCGAGTCCTAAATCCTGTAAAATCTGCAGCCGCTGGCTCACTGTTTTAATATCCTCACATGCCGTCAATGCTTGCTTCACATCCATAGCCATTATTTCTGACAAAGAGTATGCTTTTCCAGCCTTATTTACACGCTTAATCTGTTCTGCTTGCCTTGCATATCTCGACCCTCTGCACTCTGGGCATGGTATTTCTACATCTGGAAGAAACTGTACATCCAAACTGATACTTCCAGTACCATCACAAATTGGACAGCGAAGCTTACCTGTGTTATATGAAAAATCACCAGCCTTGTACTGCAAGGCTTTAGCATCTGATGTTCTTGCGTAAATCTTGCGCAATTCATCATGCACATTGACGTAGGTAGCCACCGTCGAGCGTACATTGATACCAATTGGTGTCGCGTCAATTAACTTAACTTGCTGTATCTGCTTTGCTGAAATTTCCTTTACATGCTTAGGAAGTCTTTTCCCTGCAATAACAGCTTCTAAACCAGGCAGCAAGCTTTCCAGTATCAAGGTTGTTTTGCCAGATCCAGACACACCAGTTATGACTGTAAGTCTGCCTTGTGGAATATCAACCGTTAATGGCTTTACGGTATGGATTGTATCTGTTAATAAATGAATTTTTCCAAAATCAAATATATGATTGAGTGCTGTCCTTTTTCTTATCCGTATATATTCATTTGAAAGAAATGGTCCAATTTGAGAAGCAGGATTCTTTTTTATCTCTGAAATCTTTCCTTGCGCAATCACCTGACCGCCATCAGCACCAGCTTCTGGCCCCATTTCCACAAGCCAATCAGCTTCCGACAAAATTTGTGTATCATGGTCCACTAGCACAATGGAATTCCCATCGGCCAGCAAATCATGCATAACACCTGAAAGTCCTACAATATTTGAAGGGTGCAGACCAATCGATGGTTCATCAAGTACATATAAAACTCCTGTAGTACGATTGCGAACAGCCCGTGCTAATTGCATCCGCTGCCGCTCGCCGGTAGAAAGTGTTGCGGCCGCACGGTCAAGGCTAAGATATCCCAAACCCAAATCTATCAGTCGTTTCGCCGCTGACTGAAATGATTCGCAGATTGATTCAGCCATCGACTGCATTTCCTTTGGCAATGATAGCGGCACCTCAGCAACCCATAACACTAATTGATCGAGCGTCATCTTACAGGCTTCATCCAGGGAAATACCCATCAGCTTAGGCTTTCTTGCCGCTGCTGAAAGCCGAGAACCGCCGCAATCCGGACAGACTCCCTGTTTTAAAAACTTTTCTACGCGCTTCATGCCCTTTTCATCTTTTACTTTGGCAAGGGCATTCTCCACCGTATAATTAGCATTGAAATAAGTGAAATCCAATTCCCCTGCTTGATTACTGCCATTCTTAGGTTTATAGAAAATATGTTTTTTTATTGCTGGACCGTGAAAAACTATATCGCGCTCCTTTTCAGTTAATTGGCTAAATGGGACATCAGTACGAACTCCCATTGCACGGCATACATCAGTCATCAGCGACCACATTAAAGTATTCCAAGGTGCAACCGCCCCCTCATCAATGCTCAAAGATTCATCAGGAACAAGGGTTTCTTGATCAACTGTACGCACAATACCTGTGCCGCCGCAGGTACGGCAAGCTCCCTGACTGTTAAAAGATAGTTCTTTAGCCGAAAGACCAAAAAAACGCTGATTACATTCAGGACAGACTAGCTCCTGCCCAGCCGCAACTGCCAATGATGGCTGCAAATAGTGTCCATTGGGGCAGCAATGATTAGCAAGTCGTGAAAACATCAGACGCAGATTATTTAAAAGTTCAGTTCCAGTCCCAAATGTACTGCGAATACCTGGTACACCCGGCCGCTGATGTAATGCCAACGCTGCTGGAATATAAAGTACCTCATCTACCTGTGCCTTGGCTGCCTGTGTCATACGGCGGCGAGTATAAGTTGAAAGAGCATCAAGATAGCGTCTTGAACCTTCCGCATACAAAACACCCAGTGCCAGCGAAGATTTCCCAGAACCTGATACGCCAGCAATACCAACAATCTGATTTAATGGTATATCCACATCAATATTTTTCAAATTATGCACCCTAGCATTCCGTACTTGAATTTTGTTAGGAATCTTATTTTTAATTAATTCATTTTCCTTTTGTACACCCATTATGCGTCACCTGCCCAGTTATTTTATTTCTTATTCATTATATCATTTTTAATGCTGATTGACAGAATAGCCAATTCACGCACAGATAAAAGCTTTATTTATATGATCAGCAGCGCATTTTATTTCATGTCGCTTCAAATATACCTCGCTACTCAATCACCAAAATTGTTTCCTCTCTTGTGATATTTTTCAGCCAGCCATATTTTTTATAATGTAGAATAGCAGCCGGAACTTTCACTACCTCGTCAAGATTGATGATAAGAAATACAATGACTACGGGCAGTTGAAAATAAAAAGCTGCTAAGAATCCTGCCGGAACAGCAAATGCCCACATCGTGACAGTATCACATATCAAACCAAATTTAGAATCACCGCCAGCGGGAAATACACCAGCAATTGTCATCATATTTATTGATTTAGCAATCATGTAACAAGCACAAAACAAAAGCATCCATTTTAAATAATCAGTTGCTTGCGGACTTAAGACTGTCACATGTATAATCAATGGCGAAATGGCAACTAACAGCAAACCCGATATAATACCACTGATTACCGCCATTTTCCAAAGAATGCCGCCGTATTTTTTTGCTTGCTGCAAATTTCCCATACCGAGCTCATTGCCGACAATGATACCGCCACCATTAGCAAGCCCTGTACAAAAGCTTACAATTAAATTCTTTACAATATTGGCAATCGAGTTAGCAGCAACTGCGTCATTACCCAAATGACCCATAATAACCGAATACATTGTAAAGCCAACACCCCAAACAAGATAATCACCCAGCATTGGTAAACTGTATCGCCAATAATCTTTTACTAATTGCTTATTTGCAGAAAAACACAGTCTTAGATGAAGCCGCGCATGCTTCTTACGCAAGGATTCAGCAAATGCCCATATCAATTCAATAAATTTTGATATAGAAGTTGCAAGAGCGGCACCGGCGATACCCATTTCAGGGAAAAGATACAAGCCAAAAATAAGTGCTGCATTAAAGAAAATGTTGATAATCACAGAAGTTGATCCAATAACCATACTTTTTACAGCAAAACCGGTATTTTTCAATATGCAGAGATAAATTTGTGATATTCCAGTAAATATATAAGATACTGCAACAAGTCGCAGATATACGACACCACCCGCTATTAATTGTGGCTCCTGTGTGAAAATCCGCATCAGCATTTCCGGAGCAAAAAAAGAAATCAGGAAAAATGCTGAAGAGATTAAAAACGATACTTTTGTAACATAAGCAAATATTTTTTCAATTGAATTCATATCATTTTTACCATAATATTGTGCTGCTAAAATACTTGTTCCCATTGTCAAGCCACCCATAAAAAGATTGAATACAAATGTTATCTGACCGGCCAGAGATACTGCTGAAAGTGAATCCTGATTAACAAAGCCAAGCATCAATGCATCTGATGCACTAACAGCTGCTAACATAAACTGTTGAAATGCAATTGGCAATACGAGGGATAACAGCTTTCGGTAAAAGACAGTGTTTTCACTGTTTAATGTTTTAGATTTCATAAAACACCTCCTAAACTTAATGATCTGATTATAAATAAAAGCGACTGACAAAGCAGCGCTAAAACTTAACAACATCACTGGCTTTTTCTAATATCCATTGCTATAATGAAGTTAAAATAAATGAAGGAGGCAGCGGATATGTTCCATAATAAAATTGTTGTCATTACCGGCGGTATGCAAGGGATTGGCAAATGCATAGCAAAACAATTTCAAAAAGAAGGTGCGGTTGTATGCATTATAGATAAACAGCCCGGCGGTTATTTTACAGGTGATCTTGCTGATGAAAATACTCTTGTTCGTTTTTCAGAGAAAGTAATCGCTGACTATGGACATATCGATTATTTAATCAATAATGCCCTTCCGTTAATGAAAGGTATTGATACATGTACCTATGATGAATTTAATTATGCACTGCGCGTAGGCGTCACTGCACCCTTTTACTTAGCAAAACTATTTTTACCATACTTTGCTCCTAATGCATGTATTATCAATATATCCTCTTCCCGTGACCGCATGAGCCAGCCAAACACAGAAAGTTACACAGCAGCTAAGGGTGGTATTTCTGCCCTAACTCACGCATTGGCTGTAAGTCTTGCTGGAAAAATTAGAGTAAATTCGATTTCTCCCGGTTGGATTGATACATCATCAGTTCAATATACCGGTCCTGATGCTTTACAGCACCCTGTGCATCGAGTTGGTTATCCTCTTGATATAGCAAATATGGTTTTGTTTCTCTGTTCAGATAAAGCGGGTTTTATTACTGGCGAGAATATCTGCATTGATGGCGGTATGACAAAACAAATGATCTATCATAATGATTTCGGGTGGACATTGGAGAACGAAGAAAATGAGTAAAAAGGAATTATGCGCTGCGATTGAAGCTCTTCAAAATCAATTTTTAACATTGGATTGGACTTATCATGAATCCCCCGTAGGTACTCCATCAGAAAAAATGTATCGTTGGCCCGGCAATCCAGAAGATAAAATATTGATTTGCGTACATAAAAGTAATGGCATACAGGAATTGTTTCATCGACATGATTTTTTCTATTTTAATTATACCTATATGGGAGAGTATGATTCCCTCAGCTACAAATATGATAATCGTATAACGATCAAAGAGGGAGAAATCTATGCCGGTCAGCCCTTTGCCGGCCATGCCCTTTGCGTCCATGATAACAAAGAAACAATAATTATTGGTGTATTGATTCAAAAAGAGACTTTCTTTCGATCTTTTTTACCTATGCTGTCCGCTAATTCTCATTTTTTTCATTTCCTGTTAGATCCTGCTACAAACCAATTTTCTGATGAATACATTCATTTTAAGATTGAGGATGATTGCAATATAAGGACTTTATTAGAAATGATGGTAATTGAATTCGCAAACCGGCAGGATGATTCACAACAAATACTCAAGCCTTTGGTATTATCATTTCTGATGCAGATTGCACGGCAATATGCATTAGTTAATCAAAAATTCATCAGTGAGAGTCTTTCAGATAAAATTATAAATTTTATAGGGGAACATTTCGACACAGTAACACTTAAAGATATCGCCAAGCGTTTCTCTTATCATCCAAATTATATTTCAACTTTACTACATCGTGAAATCGGTAAGTCTTTCTCAGAAATTTTACTTGAGCAGCGCATGGAAAGAGCTTCCATTCTTTTGAATGGGACGAATTTGACAAATGAAGAAATTGCCTTGATGTTGGGATATAGTAACAGCAGTAATTTTTATAAAGCTTTTCGAGAGTTTTATGGTGTATCTCCAAAAGAGTATGTATTACACCAGAAACAAGTATAATCAAAGAAAAACTACCAGTATATTGCACACCAACGCAAGGTTGATTTATTAAGCAATGCTTTTTAAAGGAATTTGTATAACTTTATCTAAATTCGTACCGGAAAATAAAAAATGTCTAAGAACTTTTCTTAGACATTACTTTTTAATATGGTGGAGCTTAACGGGATCGAACCGTTGACCTCCTGCGTGCAAGGCAGGCGCTCTCCCAGCTGAGCTAAAACCCCATGTATATTAAATTCGATATTTTTCAATACCGAATGCTCAATAAATATATCATCAATAAAAAACATTGTCAATCATTTTTTAAAAAAACTTGCATCAAACCCACAATTCATTAAAACTTTATTATCAAATTAGTCAGTTTTTTGATTAATTATCAATAATAGTGTAAAATATCATCAGAAGCATTTCAGGAGGTATCTATGGCTGAAAGTAAAGTAGAACGCAATAAGCGGTTAAAAAAAGAAAAACTGGAGGAATCCGGTTATGAACTATTTATGAATAACACCTTTGATAAAACCTCAATCGATCAGATCGTAAAAAAGGCCGGTGTCGCAAAAGGCACCTTTTATCTCTATTTTGAAGATAAGACACAGCTGCTGAACCGCATTATCATGAAAAAAAGCGGCGATATTTTAATGGATGCCCTATCCCACGCAAACTACCTGCAGCTGGATAACAAACTAGATCAATTCATTGTCATGGTAGACTGTATTCTTGACTATTTCAAACAGAACCAGAACATACTTGAAGTCGTCCGCAATCATTTATCATGGGATGATATCCTAACTGATATGAAAAACCATCAGAACTTTTCGATTCAAATCATGATGAAAGAATATATTGAACTAATTATGACAAATAAAAATTACACTGAAAAAGAAGCCATTGCTACATTATATGTGATTTTTGAATTGGTATCCAGTGTTGCCTATGCCTCTATCATTGTAAAAAAACCATTTGAACTGCTTGAAATCAAACCTATGCTCTATGCCAGTATCCGTTCAATGATTAAGTAATCGCAGCCATCCTATTGATTAGGATGGTTTTTTATTGCTGAATATAGTTGACAAAGTCATGTATTAGATTTATACTTGACCTAGTCAACTTTAGGAGGTATGTTTATGCAGACATCATTAGCTTATATTACAACGCTGCTGCGCAAGGACTTTACTGATTACTGCAATCAAAAGCTTGGTGAACTCGGACTTTCACAGGGTATGCTATTTTTTATCTTATATGTAGGCAAACACCCTGCCTGTTCACCTAAAGATCTGGCAAAAGCACTGCATATGGACATTGGCCACACTACCCGTTCCATTGTTAAGCTGGAGCAGGCTGATTTGCTGCTGCAGGAAACGAACCCTTTGGACCGCCGCGCCCATATCCTGACCTTAACCGAAAAAGGTGAACAGGCTTTTAAGCTCAGCCACGAATTATTTTACAGCTGGGACAACGAGGTACTTGCCGCCTTTTCTGCTGAAGAAAGGGAGCAGCTGATGAAGCTGCTTGAAAAACTGATTCAGAGTGATCAGCATTGTGTCCGCCGGTCTAAATCATACTAATTGGTTGATGAAGGAGGTTTGATTTATGAAATTTTCAATTCTATTCAGCAGTCATACCGGCAACACCCGTCAGCTTGCTGAAACATTAAAAAACACCCTGCCTGATAGTGAATGTATCTATTATGGTCTGCCGGATCAGCAAGCCTTAGAAGCTGATTTGATCTGCATAGGTTTCTGGACGGATAAAGGCTGCTGTGATGAAGCGCTGACAGCATTTTTAAAAACCGTGCATCATAAACAGATTTTTCTGTTTGGCACTGCCGGATTTGGCCGCAGCGATGAATATTTCAGCCGTATATTAACGAATGTTACCAACCTGCTTGAACCAGACAACACCCTCGTTGGTCAGTTCATGTGTCAGGGCAAGATGCCGATAACTGTTAGAAAACGATATGAATCGATGCTGGATCAGGAACCTGAAAAATTTCAATCCTTAATCGACAATTTCGATCAGGGACAAACCCATCCGGATAACAATGATTTAAACAAATTCAAAGCGATTGCTGAAGCAATGTGGAAGAAGGTGAACAGCCATGCGTAAAGCCGCTAAAATCTGGCTTTGGTGTGCGCTGGCTCTCTCGGCTGCAACCACCCTTCTTAACGCCTTTTCAGGCCGCATGCTTTCAGTGGTGATTGCCTTGACTGCCTTGGCCGGTCTGTGCATCCTGCTGTTTACCGAAAGAAAAGCCGGCTATCTCTTCATGTGTGTATGCTATCTGTGTTCATTTATTAATGGTTTAATCAGCGGCTTTACCACTGATACAAATCTAGCAGCTGCCATTATCATGTCATTCATTGGCTCCGCGTTAATTCCTGTCATTACCTATCTCTTCTTGCGAAAAGACTGGCAGAAGCTTAAATAATCATCTCGCTTGCCTGTCAGCTTAAGAACGTGTATAGTTTGGATAGGAGCATTACCATATCATTCATTAAAGCTTTAAGTGTGCGATACTCTATATCTGCACACTTTTTTGTCTCTAACTCCCATTGACTGCTTTTTAGCTGCAACCCACATTTTTGTACCTACTTCCTATTTATCCTATAAACTAATAACAATTTTATCATCAAAATCGACAGGAGGTTCCCGATGAAAAACAATCACTATCTGAATATGTTAAGAGAAATTAAAAGTGCCGCGTTCGCAACGGTTGATGAAAACGGCTGTCCGCAAAATCGAATCATCGATATCATGCTTGTAGAGAATGATGCCCTGATATTCTGTACCGCTAGGGGCAAGGCGTTTTACCGCCAGCTCTGCTTAAATCCGAATACCGCAATCCTAGGCATGACTAAGACATACCAAACGATTCGGCTTACCGGCAAAGCAGAACATTTATCCGATCAGAAATATTGGATTGATAAAATTTTTGAAGCGAATCCTGTTATGAATACCGTTTATCCCGGTCAATCCCGCTACGTGCTTGAGCCTTTCTGTATCCGCAACGGTACGCTTGAATACTTTGACTTAAGTAAAACGCCGATCACCAGAGCATCATCGGCGATTGGAACTGCTGAGCCATTAACAGAGGGTTTTGAAATCAGCGATGCCTGTATCAGCTGTGGAAAATGTGCAAAAGGCTGTCCCCAGCAATGCATTCAGCAAGGCAACATTTATGAAATCAAGCAGACACACTGTCTGCATTGTGGATACTGCATGGAAGTATGTCCGATCCATGCGATCAAAAGGAGGATCTTATGATTCAAGATATACTGACATTACTTACTGAAAGAAGTGCTTTTTTCATTAATCTTTGTATTCAGCATATAACCATATCTATGATTGCCATTTGTATTGCTATCATTATCGGCGGCTGCATCGGCATCTTCGTCAGTGAATACAGCAAAACCTCTAAGCCCGTTCTGGGCATCATCAATTTTCTTTATACAATTCCTTCTATATCCATGCTCGGCTTTTTAATTCCGCTAAGCGGCATCGGCAATACGACGGCGATCATTGCCCTTACACTTTATGCCTTGCTGCCAATGGTCAGAAATACTTATACCGGCATCCGCAATGTGGATGAGAATATCATCGAAGCCTCAAGAGGCATGGGCAGCACTGATTTTCAGATTCTTACCAAAATCAAGCTGCCGTTAGCCCTGCCGGTAATCATGTCCGGTATCCGCAACATGGTAACGATGACAATCGCCTTAGCCGGTATTGCATCCTTTATCGGTGCCGGCGGCTTAGGTGTCGCCATTTATCGCGGCATTACGACTAATAACGCGGCAATGACAATTACCGGCAGTCTGCTGATTGCACTTCTTGCCCTGGTTTTTGATGCCGTTTTAGGCTTTATTGAAAAATCGCTGCAGGTTAAACACATCCGCCGCAATCAGCAAAAAATCACGATCATCAGCGGCAGTATCGCCGGCCTTGCATTCTTGCTTGCGGCCTTCATGTTCTTCAGTAAACCCGCTGACAATACGCTCCATATCGCAACCAAGCCTATGACGGAGCAATATATTCTCGGCGAAATGCTTGAGATTCTGATTGAAGAAAAAACTGATTTGAATGTAGAAATTACTCAAGGTGTTGGCGGCGGCACATCAAACATTCAGCCAGCCATGGAAAGCGGTGAGTTTGACCTATATCCTGAATATACCGGTACGGGCTGGAACATGGTTTTAAAACAATCAAAGCTGTATACTGAAGACATGTTTGATCAGCTGCAAAGCGGCTATCAGGATCAATATCAAATGGAATGGGTTGGCATGTACGGTTTTGCGAACAGCTATGCACTGGCAGTAAGAAAATCCATTGCTGATCAATATCATTTAGAGGATATATCGGACTTGCAGGCAATTGCCGATCAGCTGATCTTTGGTGCTGAATATGACTTCTTTGAACGTGAGGACGGCTATGACCCATTGTGCGCGGCCTACAATCTGCATTTTAAAAGCACCGTTGATCTTGACATCGGTTTAAAATATCAGGCAATCAATGAAGGTAAAATTGATGTTATGCCGATTTTTACCACGGATGGTCAATACAGCATTGCTGATATTACCGTGCTGAATGATAATTTTAATTTCTATCCTTCCTATCAATGCGGCAACGTAATCCGCTCTGAGGTGCTGCAGCAGCATCCTGAACTCAATGAAATCTTTAAACAGCTGGAACAAATTTTAACCGACAAGGAAATGGCTGAGATGAATTATGAGGTTGAAACCATGGGGGCTGAGCCAAGGGATATTGCCATGAAATTTCTGCGGCAGAAAGGTTTAATATAGGAGGTGTGACTATGACAGCAATTCTGCAATTTAAAAATATAGAGAAAAAATATAACGATAAAGCAATCATTAAAGATTTTAATTTAGAAATTGAACAAGGCGAATTTTTATGCATGATCGGCTCCTCAGGCAGCGGCAAGACAACACTGCTGAAAATGATCAACGGTCTGATTCTGCCCGATCACGGCAGCGTCTTGGTGAATGGCAAAAATATTCAGGAGGAGGATTTAATTACCCTGCGCCGCAGTATCGGCTACTGCATTCAAGGCAGCGTGCTTTTCCCGCATATGAATGTAGAAGAAAATATATCCTATGTGCCTAACCTTTGGAACAAGCGGGATAAACAGAAAACCAAAGCTGCAGTCGCAAAGTGGATGAAAATTGTTGGGCTTTCTGATGAACTGCGTACCCGTTACCCTTCTGAATTATCCGGCGGTCAGCAGCAGCGAGTTGGCATTGCCCGTGCTTTGGCAGCTTCACCGAATATCCTGCTGATGGATGAACCCTTTGGTGCTGTCGATGAAATTACCCGCAAACAGCTGCAAAAGGAAATCAAGGACATTCATCAAAAAACAGGAATCACGATTATTTTCGTCACCCATGACATCAATGAAGCCTTAACACTTGGCACCAAAATCTTAGTGCTTGATCAAGGTCAAATCCAGCAATTCGCTCCACCGAAGACCATTGTTGAGCAGCCGGCCAATGAATATGTAGAGCGGCTCTTAAACGGCAAAACCATTCCCATAAAATAATAACAGCGATAGTCATGACGGCTATCGCTTTTCTATCTATAACAAATCTACATCAATTACCTCATGCGTGGGCGGCGCCAGCTTGGCAGCAAGCTTATCATAATCAGCTTTCGCAACACCGCTGATTTGACCCTCACAGGTAAACCATAAATACTCGCCGTCACAATCAAGAAAATACAGAAGCTGCTTCCCATTCTTTGACAGCAGCCGGCGCTTGATTTGAATCACTGCCCGATCATCTAAATGCGCATCTGCGATGCGGATCATTTCTTTAAACTGCTCAGCGTCATGTACCAGCCTCTGAATACAGCGGTCGTCATGCAGAACCTCTGCTTCCTTCATGAATAAAATCAAATGCTGCTTCTTATCCACATAAACACATGGATAAAGAAAATGAATGGGCGTGTTGCATCGGCAGCGAAGCGTAAAAAACTCATCATTTAAAATCTGACGCTTGAGATCAGATTCAATATTCGGATTGACAATCGTTTCCGCAACTTTCAGATTCACATGAAAACAATGCGGACACTTTAATTGTAATAAAACCTGTTTCATCGTATCACCATGCACATTATAAAACAAAAGAAGCGTCAGGGGAAACGCTTCTTTTGCTAATTATTATTTATAAGGGGATAGAATATGAATGAAACTAGATTAGGGATTGTCTATTTTCATTAGGCAAGTTCTTTTCCTTGCCTGATAATACTATACCCTAAGTCTATCAATAAAATACATGAGAACTATGTTTTTTTATGTGATATGAAAAAAATCCGCAAAGTAAAAGAAGCGTCAGGGGAAACGCTTCTTCTACTAAATTATTTATAAGGGGATAGAATATGAATGAAACTAGATTAGGGATTGTCTATTTTCATCGGCAAGTTCTTTTCCTTGCCTGATAATACTATACCCCAAGTCTATCAATAAAATACATGAAAACTATGTTTTTTTATGTGAATCAATTATTTCGTGAATGCCAGTTTGGCGTTGCTGTAGTCAAGCATCAAATCAAGCTCATATTTTGCACCCTCTCTATACTGAGAACTTATATTGGCATCACCATGAGTTACCACAGCATTGGTTGAATATTCATCCTCAGCACCCTTTAATGTACCTTCTACATCACCATGGCGCAGATCCACATAAATTGACTGAACATCATTATCCTGCAGCTGCAGATTGACATAGTTGCCATCTACGCAAAGACCCGCCATGGATGAGGTTTTGATTTTGACATCTTCATGAGCCATAATGATATTGACCTGTTCGGCAAACTTACTATCCGCGATCGTTAAGGAGCTGTAATTAAAATCATTTCTCATTAAATCAGCTTCTACATTTGACATCTCAACACTGCCATGGCTGCTGCTAATCCTTAAGTCTTCACTAATCTTTAGCGTATCATATTCACTTTCCATATACCCATCCTCTATACTCAATGATTCGCATTGGAAGTTTTCAAGAACTGATTTGCCATGTGCGAATTGCAGACTAACACTCTCAGCATCAATTGACGTCAGCCAACAATCACCATATTTATAATCTACCGTAAACATACTTAATGATTGTAAATCCTTAATTTGTGCATCACCATGACTGCCATTAACCGCAAGCACGCCTTGAAAAGCTTTCGGCACCTGTATCGTAACAACCGTATCCTCGCGATCTGTAATGGTAAACCAATTCATCAGCTTCAGCACTGATTTCTTTTCAAGATCAATTCGATTACTTGTAACATTTAAATTATATTGTAAGGATTCACTTTCCGGATAAGTAATAACAAAATCATCCGTCGGCGAAGTTTCAATCACTAAATCGCTGTATGATACAGAAACCGTCAATTTTCTGATTTCATCCAACGGTATGGTTTTCGTCCGATAAACAACCTCTTCATCAATGACGGTACTCAGCTTGTATACATCAAAATCCACTGATGCAAAACCACCCAGAATCAGCAGCAGCCCTGCTGAAATCAGCATTAAACTGATTTGCTTTATCATTTTAATCATGCTTTCACCGCCTTCTGCCATTGGCTCAAACACCAGCCAGGCATGCTTTTACAACAATTCACAAAGGTTGGCGTCCATGCTTTAAAGCCAAACCAGCACCATGGGGCCAACCCGATGCTGAGCAGCACTGTCCCAGTCAAAACAACAAAAGATGGGAAATTGACACTATATACACTTGGCATTAAGAAGATTCCGCAGACCGCCATAATCAAAAAGCAAAGGCCAAAAACAAGCAGGATCACCAGCAATAAGCCCCATACCAACAAGAGAATCAAAAGTATAACAGGAATCATCAGCCAGATTGGTGATGTTAAGACGATCAGAAACCATTTCACAGCACAAGGTATGATATTTGTACGTTTATCTTTCTCAATTGGCTCCTCTTTAATTTCATCATACAGATTCAGCGACAATTCATCCAAGCCATCCAGACTCGCCACTGCATCCTCCTCACTCATTCCCTCTTCGATACGATCCTCTAACGCTTCATTATAAAAGTTAATGAGACGATGTCTTTCCGATAAGGGAAGCAGTTTGATCCGCTGCTCAAGCAGCTGCATAAATTCCTGCTTATTCATTTTCATTTCCTCCTTTGATGTACTCATAAATATTCATAATCTGATCCCAGTCTTCAAGAAATTCATCGATGCGCTCTCTTCCCTTTACGGTCAGATGATAATACTTTCTTAATCTGCCATTATGTTCCATAGTATAAACCTTCAGACATTCACTGCTCTCAAGCCGTCTTAGAATCGGATACAAAGTCGATTCAGAAATGGCAACACAGACAGATAAATCTTTAATGATTTGATACCCATAGGAATCATTCTTCTTCAAAGAGGCAAGTACACAAATCTCAATCAAGCCTTTTTTTAATTGTATGTCCATCTAAATACCTCCTTATGCAACATATTATACATTGCATAGTATATAGTGTCAATCAAAAAAAAGATAAGGATCAGACATCCTTATCACTGTTGCTTATTTTATGCTTTTTCTTATATTCATACATTGATGAATCAGCCCGCTTAATTGTATCTAAAATATTCTTATCCACAGTCGTGTCATAAACGGCATAACCGATTGAAATACTGAAAAGATATGCCTGTTTTTCATTTTCCTCTTTGACTTTATGAACCATTATATGAACCATATCCTTTAGATAATCCGGCGTATAGTTTTTAAGAATTACGATAAATTCATCACCGCCCATGCGATAAACAGCACTGTCATCAGGAATACAGCTTCTGATAATATCGCAGCAGCGTTTAATATACTGATCGCCGGCAGAGTGACCGTAGTTGTCATTTACCTGCTTCAATCCATCAAGATCTAACATCAGTACCGAGAATGGGTATTCACCGGCAAACTCAAAATTACTTAAATCTACCTCCAGGGCATTGCGGTTCTTTAAACCCGTTAAAAAGTCGGTGTTTGCCAAATCCTGATAAGTAGGATTGGAGATTCGCTTAAATAGCTTTATCGCAATAAATGCCGCAACAAAACAAGCAGCCAAAATTACCAAGGGAGTTACGATCCGCATTGTACGGAAGGTAGCATACTGGCGGTTAGCATCAAATTCAATGCCTAAAACACCCGCAATCTCATCATCCTCAACAATTGGAAAATACGAGATAAATACATTTCCCCATGTCGTATGATTGATTTCATTAGGTAAAACCGTCTCGCCATTCAGCGCCCGCTGCAGATCAGGGATACACTCAGGTTCGATCAAATCACCGATATAACGGAAATCATCATTGTCACTTGGCAAGCCATCAACTAAATATATAAAATCACCGTCTGCTGTTTTCTTCGCCGTATATAGATAACGCACACTGGTTACTTTGCGGATATCTTCCATTTTATCCTTAGCAATCTGATAGAGCTCACTTTGATCATCCTCACGCACATTTAATTCAGTGAACATTTCACGGATCATCTCATCTTCCAGTGTATCTCTGATCGTAGACGCCCGGCTTTGAAGCTCGTCAATCATATTATTATAAGAAAGCCGATAATTAATAAAAAAGATCAGAGAACAGGAAACGATCACAATGGCCGCAGTTAAAACCGAAACCTGCCAATCAACCCGGCTTTTACGTTTTTTTATTTTGCTGTGCTCTGTATCCATATGATGTGCCCCTTTAAGACTATATATATTATTTTAACAGATATAAGAAATTAAGAAATATAGAAATTGCTTTTCCAAATTAAATTTACAATTTTATTATAATTTCACAGATGTATAAAAGATGTAAACTATGAAAGAGCATGAATATTTATTGTAAATTTTCATTTTCATATTGACAAACTCTTTCATCAGGAGTATTCTATATACAAACCTAAGACAGGGAGATAAAACCTGATACGCGCTGATAGAGAGTTAGGCATTGGTGGAAGCCTGACAGAAATGCGGTCTTGTAAATGGACCTTGGAGGGACAGGTGAAAGGATGAAAGTCCAAGTATCTGAGTACGGAAGTTCCCGTTATCGAACAGAAATGTGTTTGCATTTTGAAGAGTGGATGTTATACATCAATTAAGGTGGTACCGCAGGAGCGATTTCAACGCACTTGTCCTTATGAAAGAGATTCTTTCAGGACGGGTGCTTTTTTTATTAGTTCCCTTCTCAATACAAACATAAGTAGCGATTCATTTCATGAAAGAGAGGAAATTGAAAATGAGAAAAATATCGACTTACTTATTGGCAGGCTTAATGACCTGTATGCTGGCAGGCTGTGCTAATGAAACAGCGCCAACTGAAAACCCGTCAACTGCGGATCATGTTTATAAGATTGGTTTAGCACAGATCATTGAACATACGTCTTTGAATACGATTCGTGAAAGTATGCTTGCAGAGCTTGCGGTCTTAGGCTATAAGGACGGCGAGAATATTCAGGTAGATGCCAAGAATGCTCAGGGTGAACAATCAACACTTAATTCAATCATGCAGACTTTTGCCGGTGATAATAAGGATCTAATCGTAGCGATTGCTACACCAACCGCGGCGGCGGCTGCCCCGTATGCCGAAAATATTCCGGTGATCTTCTCAGCTGTATCTGACCCGGTAGGTGCCGGTTTAATCACTGATCCAAATAAGCCGGATAAGAATATTACCGGTACCAGTGATGAGATTCAGGTTGCTCAGATTCTTGACTTAGCACGGACCATCGATCCTGAATTAAAAACCTTAGGCTATATCTATAATGCCGGTGAAGCGAATTCCGTATCCAATCTTGATAAAGTAAAAGCATATTGTGAAGAAAATGATCTGACATTGGTTGAAGCTACGATTTCCGCAGCCGCTGAAATTCAGCAGACAGCACAAGTGCTTGCCAGTAAGGTAGACGCTATCTTTGCCCCTAATGACAATACGATTGCCAGCAGCATTGACGCTTTGAATATGGCAGCTCAGCAAGTACAATGTCCGGTATATGTCGGCGCTGACAGCATGGTTCAGGACGGCGGCTTTGCAAGTATCGGTATCAATTATGAAGATTTAGGCAAAGAAACAGCAAGAATGATTGCCAAGGTAATTGAAGGCAGTGATATTTCAGAGATTCCGGTAAAAGTATTTGATACGAATCTTTACACATATTTCAATCAGACAACCGCTGATGCTTTAGGTATTACAATTCCTGACGCATTAAAGAACAGCGATACGACAGTAATTTTTGAATAAACGATAACAACAGGAGTGAGAACATGAATCTATTTATCATTCAAGGCGGTTTTGAACTGGGGTGTATCTTTACGATCCTATCCCTCGGTTTATTCATCTCCTTTAAAATTTTGAATATCCCCGATCTGACAGTCGATGGCTCCTTTACCCTTGGAGCGGCCGTTTCTGCCATGCTGACGCTGGCCGGCCATCCCTTTTTAGGCTTGGCTGCGGCGCTTGGCTGCGGTGGTTTGGCAGGTGCTGTAACCGGTATCCTGCAGACTAAATTAAAAGTTCAATACATTTTATCCGGCATTTTAACAATGACCGGTCTGTATTCCATTAATCTGCGGATCATGGATAAGCGGCCAACGATTTCACTGTTTGGCTTTGATTCAATTTTCACTCCATTTAATCAGCTATTTGGCAGTGCTTATGCGAAAACGATTGTGCTCTTTCTGCTGGTCGTATTAATCATCGTCTTCATGCTGCTGTTTCTCAAAACGCAAAGCGGTCTTGCTTTGCGGGCTACCGGCGATAATGAAGTCATGGTTCGCGCGTCTTCAATCAATACTGACCGAATGAAAATTCTTGGTTTAGCTTTAGCGAATGCCCTTGTTGCCTTATCCGGCGCCGTCTTTGCTCAGCACCAGAGCTTTGCGGATCTATCAAGCGGCATCGGCATGATGGTAATCGGACTAGCCTCAATTATTATCGGCGAAAGTCTGATTAACCGCAAACCTCTGCTTGTGCGTCTGATCAGCGTTGCTGCCGGGGCAATTATTTATCGTTATATTTTAACGATTGCCCTGCAGTTCGGCATTGAGGCCAGTGATTTAAAACTGCTCTCTGCCATTCTCGTTACGGCTGCTATTTCAATCCCTTCTATCCAGTCAGCCATCGCTTTCAGACGCCGCAAAGGAGGCCGCAATCATGCTTGATTTAAAAGATATCAGTATTACCTTTAATGCCCATACCGTTAATGAACGCAAGGCTTTATCCCATCTGAATCTGCATCTTGATGATGGTGATTTTGTGACCGTCATCGGCAGCAACGGCGCTGGTAAATCGACGCTTCTGAACGTGATTGCCGGTACGTATGAGCCAGATGAGGGAAGCATCTTTATCGATGGTCAGGATATGACCTTCACCAAAGAACATAAGCGGGCCAATGTGATCGGTCATCTCTTTCAGGACCCTATGAAAGGAACGGCACCCAATATGACGATTGAGGAAAACCTCGGTCTTGCCTACTGCCGCGCCAGCGGACATGGACCGCTGTCATTGGGTATCCGAAAGAAAGAAAGAGAATTCTTCTATGAAACATTAAAGGCATTAAACCTCGGATTAGAAGATCGGATGAAAACAGAAGTCGGCTTACTCTCCGGCGGTCAGCGTCAGGCATTAACCTTGCTGATGGCAACGATTGTCACGCCAAAGCTGCTGCTGCTTGATGAACATACAGCGGCCCTTGATCCGAAAACCAGTGAAAAAGTAATGACGATTACCAATGATATTATTGCTGAACATCACATTACGACGTTGATGATTACCCATAATATCTCCAATGCCCTTGAATATGGCAATAAAACACTGGTCATGAATGACGGACAGATTGCTTTCATCTTAGAGGGTGAAGAAAGAAAAAATATGACGGTGGAAAAATTAATCAGCTTATACAGCAGTAAGACTGAAAATGAATTTTCTGACCGCATGATTCTTGAATAAACAGGCACTTGAAAAAGTGTCTTATTTTTTGTTCTGTGTTAAAATATCAAATGAAAGCTGAGGGATACTGATGAAAATTGAACGGCTGATGGCAATAATTATAATCTTGCTGCAAAACAAGAAAGTCACAGCAGCTATGCTGGCACAGAAATTTAATGTATCGAAACGCACGATATACCGCGATCTTAACGATCTAACCTTGGCAGGCATTCCTATCATAAGTAACACCGGCAGCAATGGCGGCATCATGATGGATGAAAATTATAAGCTTGATAAAACACTGTTTACCAAAAAAGAACTGCAGGCGATATTTACCGGCCTTTTAAGTTTGGACAGCATTGCTGCCGATAATCGCTATCAACAGATCATGGATAAATTTTTATCTGATAAACATGGCATCTATGCCGATCAGCACATTTTGATTGACTTGTCTTCCCATTACAAAAACACCTTGGCTCCCAAGATTGAACTGATCCGCAAAGCGATTGAGACAAGCTGTGTAATCGGTTTTGATTACTGCGGTTCAAAGGGTGAGCATCAAGTGCAGCTCAATCCCTATTTAATCGTATTTCAATGGTCGAGCTGGTATGTGTTGGGCTATGAAGCAGCCGCTGAACAATTCAAGCTGTTTAAATTAAATCGCCTGTGGAATCTAAAGCAGAGTGAAAAACCCTTTGAGCTAATGGATATCCCTCAGGAAAAGCTGGCCTTTAACACTTATTTTACCGATACGATTCATGCCGTCATCCATTTTAATAAGAATGTTAAATATCGGGTGATTGAAGAGTATGGCATCGATTCCTGCACCGAACTGAATGATCATTTGCTGCGTTTTGAATTTGATTTTACCAATAAAGAATATCTGCTTGAATGGGTGCTGAGCTTTCATGATCAGGCTGAATTGATTGAACCGGCAGAATATCGCCAGGAATTAAAAGCACGGGCACTGGCATTATATAATAAATATTTTGAATAGTGACATACAGCTGTCATCATGCCTATGTTACACTCTATCCTATAAAGGAGAGTGGAATGATGATTGAATCAAGATGCGGCTTGTTATGCAGCGAGTGTGAGTTTAGAAATTCGATGAATTGTCAGGGATGTACAAACATTAAGAAACCGTTTTGGGGTGAGGCATGTCCGGTAAAAACGTGCTGTGAGGATAAGGCATTGGCTCATTGTGGGTTATGTCATGATTTTCCCTGCGCCCTACTTCAGCAATTTGCCTATGATACAGATCAGGGTGATAACGGCAAACGGATTACCCAATGCCGATGCTGGTGTCAGCTGACAGCCATCCATGATTAAGAAAACCGGTGTCCGGTTTTTTTTATATTCTTATGCAAAAGAGATGACGTTAAGCAAAGAATCGGCTATACTAATAAGGAAAAGAGGGTGCAGCATGAACGAATTATACGATATTGCGATCATTGGCAGCGGGGTAGCCGGTCTTCAGGCCGCCATCAATGCAACGATCCGGAAAAAGAACATCATTGTATTTGGCAATAAAAATTTATCAACCAAGTTAGTCAAAGCCCACCGCATTGATAATTATCTTGGTTTTTATGGTAAGAGCGGCAGTGAAATTGCCCAAGCGTTTCAAGAACATATTCAGGCAATGAATATTGAAATTACTGAAGAAAAGATTACCGCCGTTTATCCAAATGGCGACAGTTTTATGCTGGCTGGTGCCGGTAATATGTATGAAGCCCGCAAGGTCATACTGGCCAGCGGCGTGGAACTGACACGTTCCATTGAAAATGAAGCTGATTTCTTAGGCATGGGTGTTTCCTACTGTGCTACCTGTGACGCGCCGCTTTATAAGGGCCGCTCTGTAGTGGTTGTCGGTTATAGTGAAGAAAGTATCCATGAAGCAAATTACATTGCGGAAATCGCGGAGCATGTTGATTTTGTACCGGTTAATGTTAAGACTGATGATTTGAAAAGTTCAATCAATGTAGTCAAGGATGTGCCTTTGCGCATTGAAGGTGAGCAGTCAGCAACCCGTCTCGTATTAAAAAATCAGACATTGAATACCGATGGTATCTTTGTACTCAGAGACAGTGTTGAGCCTTCTCAGCTCGTTAACGGACTTGAAATTGAAGACGGCCACATCAAAGTAAACCGTCAGATGGAAACTAATTTCCATGGTTTATTTGCGGCTGGCGACTGCACAGGCAAGCCTTATCAGTATATGAAAGCAGCCGGTGAAGGTCATGTCGCAGGCTTAAGCGCCGTCGATCAGATTGACAAAGAAAATGCAGGTATTCAATAATCCGGTTCAGCCGGATTTTCTCTTGATTAATAAAAAAGCAGGTGTGTTATGATAAAATTCAATCCTCAAGATTATAAACAGCTGGCAGCGCTGTTTAAGCAATACAACAATCATGATTTTAATTCCAATATCTGTTCATGGATCATGTGGGATCATGTTTATGAGCTGTATATGGAAATGCACGAAAACTATACATTATTGCTGATTCATATGCATGACACATGGGAATGGCTGACCCCTTTATGTGATGAACGATACCGCCATGAAGCGATGGATGCCATGCAGCGTTATAGTAATGAGCATCACTTCCCTTTTGTTCTCTGTGAAGTATTAGATGATTTCAAACGCTGGTGTCAGCAAGCACACTATCCATTTGTCTATCAGCGGGAAAGAGAAAGAGATGATTATGTCTATGATATTGCCCAGCATCGTGATTTATCTGGTAAAAAGATGCAGAAAAGACGCAATCATTACAATGCCTTTATAAAGGAAAATGGCAGTGATTATAGCTTTGAACCTTTAGCTCCCTCACAATTTGATGAATTATACGTTTTCTTAGATACATGGAAAAATAACCACAGTCATATTCAGGATATTGAAAATGAATTGATCGGTATCCGACGCATGCTTGCGAATTTTGATCAGCTGCCATTATTAGGCGGAATATTGAGAATTCATGGTCAGATTGAAGGCTTCATTCTCGCATCGCCGATTGATGATGAGCTGATTCAGATCCATGTGGAAAAGGTGAATCATGAATACCGCGGGTTAAGTGTCGCTATTTTAAAATGCTTCCTGGAATCCCTGCCTGCTGCCTATACCAAAATGGATAGGGAGGATGATTTAGGCTTGCCGGAGCTTAGAAAAGCTAAGCTTGATATGCATCCGATTTATCGGATTAAGCGTTTCAGAATCTTACCCGGCAAGGCAGAGATCGTACCCGCCAATGATAATCTGCTGCCACAGATTAAAAATCTTTGGCTGAACAGCTTCCCTGATGAGAACCCATTAACCACTGCCTTTTATTTTGATAAGCTCTATGACCCTAAACAAACACAGTGTCTGCTTCATGATGATCAGCTTGTCTGTATGCTGCATCTGCGGGATATGGAACTGATGATGGATGGTAAAGTGACAGCGGCTAAATTAATTTTAGGAATTGCCACCGATCCTGAATATCAGGAATGCGGATATATGCGCCAGCTGCTTACTCATGTGCTTGATAAGAATACTCAGATACCTTTATTGATTCAAGCCTATGATTGGGAGCTGTATAAGCCTTTCGGGTTTGAAACGAGTTATAAACGGCGCAAAACCATCCTTCGCAAAGCGGCCTATGAGGGATTGGAGAAGCATTGTGACTGCTGTGAAGACGCCGCGGCCTTGCTTAGCTTGTATAATGAATATGTACAGGACAAGAATGGTTACCGCATCCGTGATCTGAGCTATTATCAAGATTATCTGATTCCCTATGCGAAATGCAGCGGACGAATCTTAATTCACCGCTCACAAGATGAAATTGACGGTTACTTGGTATATGATGAAAATGAAGATCAGCTGATTGTCAATGAATTAATCTGCCGTTCACAGAAAACAGCCAATGCGATGATGTGCTGTATCTGTGACAGTGATAAAGAAATCATTGTTTATCATGTCGATGATGAAATTGTCGGTGATACGATTGAAGAGCCTTCAATGATGAGTCTGCATCTGCCGATTCATGAGAATAATTTTATATCTGAAAGTTTATAAAGAAAGATGGCGCGGCGCGCCATCTTTTATTTACATGTCTGCTGAATCAAATGAATTAATGAACGAATACCCTGCGCATAGGCTCGGATACTGATTCGCTCATTCGTACCGTGAACGCCCTTTGATACAATTTCCGCTTCTTCAATAAAAGGACCGTAACGCAGAACGGTATCACAGATGCACTCATAATTACGAGCGTCGGTACTGCCGGTAACCAGATTAGGAATAAAGCTCACACCGCCAAAGAAGGTCTGCAATGTTTCTGTCAGTTTTTGATAACCATAACTGTCATAACGGGAAATGGCAGATGCATCATTAGCCTGGATATAGCTGCATTTAATTTCATCACCAACCAATTTGGAACAAGCTTCAAGCAGCGTATCAATGCTGTCATGGCAGGCCAGACGGAAGTTGATGACAGCCCACATATTCTGCGGCATAACATTGCCTGCCTGCGCCCCCTCACAGATCATCGTCGGTGCTATTGTTGTTGATACTTGATTGTATAATTCTTCACTGTTTAAATAATAATCTAATATTGCATTTTCATGAGCCTCAATGCTGCTGACATATGTCTTCATCGGTTCCTGATTAATTTTAGGAGCCAATGTTCTCAATGCCGCTTTGTTTAATTCGCTTAACCGCGCAGGCAGCGGATGCTCTGCAATGGCTGTGATTGCCTTCGCAAGATGACCTAAGGATGTCCCATGCACCGGATTGGAAGAATGACCGCCAACACTCTTCGCTTCAAGTAAAAGATCCGCATAGCCCTTTTCACTTAGGCAGATGGAAGAAACCAGTGAGCCTTTTGCGCCATAGACATCTCCATCAATGATTTCACCGCCGCCTTCATCCAATACAAATTCAAGCTGAACGCCCTGCTTTTTCAAATAAGCAGCCATTCTCGCGGAGCCGGTGTTGCACGTTTCCTCATCCTCGCCAAAAGCACAATAAATAGTACGCTTTAAATTCATCGCATGGGTCAGGCAATATTCCACCGCTTCCAAGATGGCAAATACCATATTTTTGATATCTAAAGCTCCCCGGCCCCAGATCATACCATCGGCAATCGCTCCGGAATAAGGCCCATAGGTCCAATCTTTTTCAGTACCCTTAACAACTGGTACAACGTCAAGATGTGACATCAGCAGGATTGGCTTTAACGTTTGATCACTGCCTGTCAGCTTAATCAGCATACTGTTGCCATGCATGCTTACCTCACCATGATGCATCACTTGCGGAAAAGATGTGCGGATAACATCATGCAGACGTTTAAACTGAGCATCATCAACCTTGCTGACATCAACATAAGAGGTTGTTCTGCATTGGATTGCCTGACTCAACCGGCGGCATGCCTGATGGATATCTAAATCTGGATACATCATTTCATTTTGATATGTTTCATAAACAGTTTTCATATTTTTCTCCTATAAATAGCGGCTTAAAAATTCTCTTGTCCGCGGCATTTGCGGCTGGGTGAAGATTTGTTCAGGCGATGCTTCCTCTAAGATTACTCCCTGATCCATAAACACCACCCGGTCACTCACTTCTCTGGCAAACTGCATTTCATGGGTAACAACAACCATTGTCATGCCCTCATTAGCCAGCCGCTGCATAACATCCAGCACTTCCTTGACAATTTCCGGATCAAGGGCACTTGTCGGTTCATCAAACAGCATAATTTCCGGATTCATACACAAGGCTCTGGCAATGGCGACACGCTGCTTCTGACCGCCGGATAAGGTTCGTGAATCTGCATAAATAAATTCCTTTAAACCAACAGCTGTTAAATGCCGGATGGCGATTGCTTCAGCTTCTGCTTGCTTCATTTTCTTTACCGCCGTCATTGCCAACGTACAGTTATCCAATACATTTTTATTATTAAATAAATTGAAGCCCTGAAAAACCATGCCGATGTTTTCCCGCAATACGTTAATATCGGTACTCAGATCCGTCAGGTCTTGGTCTTTGAAATAAATATGACCGGCATCTGGTTCTTCAAGCAGGTTAATACATCTCAACAGCGTACTTTTACCGCTGCCGCTGGCTCCGATAATACAGACTACCTCACCCTTTTTCACATTCAAATTAATATTCTTTAATACACGCAGCTGATCAAAAGACTTCTCAAGATTTTCAATACGGATAATTTCTTCCATAAGTGCCTCCTAATTACTGCTTGGAATACCGCGTGATGCCGGCATATCTAAACGGCGGGCCGCATAATTAAGCAGTCGGGTAATGCTATAGGTCAGCAGCAAATAAATCAGTGCTGTAACCAAATAAACTTCCAAGCCTTTATAATAAGTACCTGAAATTGTACTATTCGCAAACATCAGTTCAAAAAAACCAATGGTGGTAAGTACCGAAGTATCTTTAATATTAATGATAAATTCATTGCCGATTGCCGGTATACTGTTTTTAACCGCCTGTGGAAATAAAACCTTCATCATCGCCTGCCACTGAGTCATACCCAAGGAGCGGGCCGCTTCCTTCTGCCCCTTATCCAAGGATTCCACACCGCCGCGCAGTACCTCAGTCAGATAAGCCGCTGAATTTAATGAAACGGTAATTGCCGAAGCCAAAAAGAAAGACCAAATTTTATTAACCTCGGAGATGGGTGCGTTTGGCATTGCCATACGGGCTAATGTAAAACCAATAGCATTGATAATCAAGACCTGAACCATCATCGGTGTACCGCGGATAATCGTCGTATAGGTTTTCGCAAAGCTTTGACCTATCAGTTTTAAAATCTGTATGCTGTCAGCATCACGGCGATCAGGAACCTGTATCCGCAGAAAGGAAAGCAGGATTGCCAATAGAAAGCCGCATAAAGTTCCAATCAGCGATACCTGCAGCGTACCGCTGATGCCTCTAAGGTAAGTCGCCCTTGATTGATAGGCCATATAAATCATCGATGGCACAAAGCCTTCCGGATTGCTTTCAGCATGGATCGACTGAATAAAGAGCTGAATGAATCGGGCAATACCGCAGTCAAGCAGTACGATACCAAAGAAAACAAGGGTAAAGATAAAATATCGATGCAGCCATTTCTGTAACGCTTTTTTCTTATGCGCATAGGCTGAAAAAGGAATATAAGCAAATGCGGCTGCCAAAAGCAAATACCACAAAATCATCGGAATCCGGTTATAGATTGATAGTGTAAAACTCCCCTTACTTATTAATAGCAGCCATGCATCCAGCAAAGCAAACAGCCAGCCCAGAAACCAGGCATGCTGGGGATAAGCACGCAGCGTGGCAGCGTCATGTATTTTCAGTTGCATAAGCAAACCCTACTGCGGCATTTTGGCTTGTGCCTGCGTCAGCATTTCCTGACGTGTTTCCGTTGGTATTTCAGCCAGCGCGGCATTTACCTGATCCAGCAAAGCCGTGTCTTCTTTGCGTAATCCAATGCAGGCCCCGTTAAAGCCTAACTCAAAACCCTGTCCATCAGGAAAAGAAATCGTTACTAAATTAGGATAGACGTTCGTATAAGCAACCGCTGATTCAGTATCTAAAACAATACCGTCAGCCGCTCCCTGATTCAGACGGGCAATCATATTTGCCACATCAGTGACCGGCGGCAGATGATCGACACCCTCGATTTGATCGATTACTTCATCATATTTAGTATTTTTCTGACCTAAAAGACTGGCACCGGCAAAATCACTGAGTGAATCAGCTTCCGCGTAGGATGAATTTTCATCAACCACAATCATATACTCAGTTTTACGAACTGAATAGAAATCAGAGAAATTCACTGATTGACGGCGATCCTCGGTATCTGCCATACCTGCAATGACCATGTCGATCTGACCGCTTTTTAATGAATCAATCAAACCGTCCCAGCTCAGCTTAACAATTACGATTTCCGCATCCAATGCCTCCCCAATCTGTTTTGCCATCTGCACATCATAACCCTCCGCATAAAAGCCTGACACATTTTCAATCGGCAGATTTGTATCACTGGCCTGATCCTCCTGCCAATTATTCGGCGCATAGGCACATTCCATTCCTACCCGCAATACATTTTGATTATCCATGTCATTAGCCGGTGCATCATTACTGCCGCAGGCGGCAAGCGTACACAGCATCATGGACAACAAACCAAATCCAATAAAACTTCTAAAATATTTCATATTCTGATCCTCCTGTATAAAATAAAAAACGTCTTTGGTAAAAGACGCTTCACAATAGTTTCTATCGTAAAACAAAGCGCCTCTACAATAAATGTAGGAATCCTATGAGTATTTCCCATAGTCTCACACAAGCATAATGCCTTATCCTCATGTTCGGCGATGGCTGCCTTTCCATTTGATCACAGGATGCCTCCTCACAAATGTACTCTTCTACATCGCTACCTCTTGTTTTTTATTTATGAAACAAGTTTACTTCATTATGAAATATTTGTAAATAGTTTTCTGAAAATATTTATATCATTTTCTATGTAAGCGATAATCATTTTCAATCAATGAATCCTATAACCTTATTTCGACATATGTTCCATCCGCCGCTTCTACCTCAAGCAGTGTCAAAGATCCATGTGTTCTTTTGATATCATGAATCAGTCGGCCAAAAGCCTGCATTTGATGCGAACTGATTACCGGTACAGCGACTTGTTCTTGATTAACCCTGCGCAGCACATAAGATGTGCAAAAGGGATTCAGCAGCAGCCAATTAGGAACCGGGACGGTTAACGCCAGCTTCTTTGTGCGTACTTTAATCAGCATAATTATTCCACATAGATTTCCACATGATCGCCTTCTGCACTGTCAACTTCCATTAAGCGGCCGATCATACCATTTTCAACTAACTGAATGATTGCGGAAAGATCAATATTTTCAAAACCATGGGTACCATTGCCGGAAACCTTGGAAATATCCAAGCCAATCTCAGCCGCCGCCTTCACTAAAGACATCGGCAGATTCATTCTGACCCGATCTCCCTTAACACTGTCAACGGTCATCCTGAGAAACATCTGATTGATATCCTTGCGCTCACCGGCCGGCAGCAGCACTGGCTGAATCTTTTCCTCAGGCAGAACCAATTCATCAAGGGTAACGTGGAAAAATTTCGCCAGTTCAATTAACAGCGGCAGATCCGGAATTGATAAATCATTCTCCCACTTTGACACCGCCTGTCCTGAAACATTCAGTTTTTCAGCTAATTCATCCTGTGTCATGCCTTTCATTTTACGATATTCACTTATTTTAGTTCCTAATGTTTTCATTACAATACCTTGGGGCTGAAATGCTCTTCACCCCATCCTTTCTTACACGTTTATTATAAATGCCGAGCCGTCAGGAATGAACAGACGCATGGTTGAATAAAACAACGCTTCGTTGGATTTCTCCCAACGGCTGGTTGATTTTATGAAAAATCCCGTATTTTACGCTTAGTATTAGAAGTATAGCCATTTTATGTATAAGAAAGGGTTGGTGATTGGTCTGAAGAATCATAAGGAATCAGCGGACCAATGCTTAGATCATCAGTATAACAAAAGGAAGAGTGAAAACCACATATCCGCAAGCAGGCACGTGTACTTTCATCAAAACAGAAATGCTTTGCATTATAGAAATCGCTTAATTGTTTTTTACCCATAGCCGCCTGCTTTCCTAAATGAAGACTCTCACTTATAGCGTCATAAAACAAAACTCTTCCAAGTCAGAAGAGCCTCATTATTTTAAATTAATTCAATGCCTGACTGTTCCATCAGCTTCAGTGCCATACTGTGATACCCCTCAGCCTTATGATGCTGCGCGTCATAAGTGGCAACCCCCGCTTTGACAACCTTTACCTTATGATTGCTGTCAATCTGATTCAGATAGGTTTTTAAAGATAACGCGAACTGCAGCACACAGATATCGGTACAGCAGCCGCACAGCACAAATTCATCATAGCCATCATAGAGATGCGGATCAATCGCGTGAAAAGCATTCGTTGAATTCTTTAGAATTTCCTTTTTCACATAAGGACGCAGTTCATCAATGACCTCTGATTCACTGGTTCCTTTAACACAATGAGAAGGAAAGCTTTTAAACTCAATAGCATCACGGTCATGCGCATCACGGATGAAATAACAGTCACCGTCAAATTCACGAACAAGATTTTCAATGCATGGTACGATGCTCATAATTTTTATATCATGCATCGCGCCCTCTTTCACAAAGCCATTAACCATATCAATAACAAACAGTGCTTTCATGTTTTTTACCCCGCTTTATTTAGTCAGAATCTCATAGCCTTTTTCAGTAATCAGCACCATGTTTTCCCACTGTGCTGACAGTTTGTGATCCTGAGTATAGATCGTCCAGCCATTCTCCTTATCCACATAGACTTCATGAGTTCCCTCATTAATCATAGGTTCAATCGTAAAAATCATGCCCGGCGCTAAAATCATGCCTGTACCCGGCGTTCCTACATGCGGCACAAAGGGATCCTCATGGAATGCCTTGCCGACACCATGTCCGCCTAACATTCTTACCACGCTGTACCCATTCTTTTCAGCAACCTGCTGGACTGCCGCCGACATATCACCAAGGTATCCCCATGGTTTAATCGCTGCTAACCCCGCTTCAACCGCTTCCTGAGTCACCCGGACAAGCTTCTCAGCTTCGGCAGATACCTTCCCGATCATAAACATCCTTGAAGCATCGGAAAAATACCCCTTATAGATTGTCGATACGTCTACATTAACAATATCGCCTTCTTTAAGAATCCGCTTTTCATCAGGGATTCCATGACATACTTCATCATTGATTGATGTGCAGACACTCTTTGGAAATCCTTCATAATTCAAAGGCGCCGGAATCGCGTGATGAGCTGTCGTATAATCATAGACGATTTTATCTATCTCAGCGGTACTCATTCCTGGGCCGATTTTTTCAGCCACCGCATCTAAGACACCTGTATTGATCTTAGCACTTTCCTTGATTGCCCGAATTTCTTTTTCATTCTTTATTAACTCATGGGATGGGCACAGACAGCCATTTAAACGCAGATCAACAATCTTCTGATCAAATTCAAAATGACAATGTTTATATTTTTTGCCGCTTCCGCACCAGCATTCACCATTTCTTGTATATCGCATAGATTCACCTCACCTTATCTATTATACATCAATTCTAAAAAAAAGCGTGTATAATGTTCTTGAGGTGATACTATGTTTCTGCGTGAAGTATCGATTAAAGATAAGACAATCAATAACTCATATGTCTATGATATTCCAATGATTCAAGCCTTTAACAGCTTGTCTTTTAATAAACCGGTTACTTTTCTTTGCGGAGAAAATGGTACCGGCAAATCAACTTTGCTGGAAGCGATTGCCATTGCTTATGGTTTCAATCCAGAGGGTGGCAGCCGCAACCTGATGTTTTCAACCTGTGATACACATTCCCCGTTAGCGGATAACCTGCGGATGGTAAAAGGCTTTGAACAGGCTAAAGACGGCTTCTTTCTGCGGGCAGAAAGCTTCTATAATGTTGCGACCAGCATTGATGAGAATGAACGTGAACGATCAGGTTTGTTAAGAAGCTATGGAGGCAAAAGCCTGCACGCGCAGTCACACGGTGAAAGCTTCTTTGCCCTTATGTGCAATCGTTTCTATGGTCATGGTCTTTACATCCTTGATGAACCGGAAGCCGCGCTCTCGCCAAACCGTCAATTATCGATGCTGACCTTAATGCATGATCTGATTAAAGAAGGTTCACAGTTTATCATAGCTACTCATTCGCCAATACTGATGGCTTATCCAGAGGCTGATATTTATGTCTGCAGTGATGAAGGCCTGACGCTGACAGCCTATCAGGATACCGATAATTATCAGGTAACCAAGAGCTTCCTGCAAGACCCAAAACGTTATCTGCGATTTCTGTTAGAAGATTAAATAAAGATAAGTCTTATATTTTCATAGATTGCAATATTAAAGGGAGTATTAATCGCATTTATTAAAATGAAATTAACACTCCCTTATTTTTATGCGCCTAGTTCATGAGCTGCTTTGCAGAAAGCCTCACGGTCTTTTTTATACATATTAGCCCGTTCCTGACTGTAACCAATAAACATACGCGGATAATGTTCAATAAAGGCTGCCAATACATCTTGAGCCTGCTTTTCCTTCATCCCCAGTGCAATCTGCTTGCCATTCTCCTGACAGATCATCAGCGAATAGCTTTTACCGGTTGGGATACCATTCGTGCGGTGCTGGGTTGTCTGCTGATATGCCCATACAACCGAAGATGCAGGCAGCAGCCAAGTCTTTGCACCTACCTGAAACATCATAAAATTACGATCCATGCGAATGCCGCTTACCTGATCAGCCATTTGGTAAAAGTCCTCAACCTTAGCAAGCGCTGAATCCGCATCTAACTGTGCCGCGCAATATTGAGTAATTGATTTCTGATAACTGCCGCTCATCACACGAATTAAAAAGAACAATCCAAGCGCTGTTAAAAGCAAACCGCCGCCGGTATACATCCATACCTCAGTCTGACTCTTATCACCGACTTGACCTTCTTCAAGTACCAAAGGAAGCATCAGCTTCTGGGTTTCCAGTGTCATTTCATCATAACCGACAACCTCATGATAATACTTTTTAGACTGACTGCTCATCGCTTTAACCGTACCATGAATGGTGAACGGTTCACCATTAAATTCATTTTCATTGATAATATAATCATTTGTAGCTCTCAGCAAGGCATCAGCTTGATCTACAAACTTAGCCGGTACTTCAATCCCCATGTATTCAGCCTGACCAACCGGAATGATATACTCCTTTGCCGTTACTTTACTTTTACCGCTGCTTCTTCTTTCCGTATAAGCGTATGAATCCATGATAAAGGTAATCTCAGCACTTACATATTTTCCCTCTAATTCATTCACCGGCACACGGTTAATATCCGTACCGCCTGATAAGACAGTAATTGCGCTGGGAGCACCGATTCCCAACAGCACCAGTCCCACTACAAAACAAATCAAAAGCATCGGCAGCACTTTTTTCAGGCTGACTTTTTTTAACTCCTTAAGCATATTCATTGTAATATCCCCTTTACTATTCCTTTATATGTTCATTATTCTAACATATATGACTAATATCGACAATTCTAAATCATAAATCGGAATTAAAAGTACAAACAAATCCACGCCAAACAAAAAGATTTGCCATCACTGACAAATCTTCACTGATTATTCTGAAAAAGCGACAATTCCAAAGCAGCCAGGACCGCCATGAGTTGAAACAACACCGCCGGTTTCCATCCACTTGATTGATTTAAAACCATAATCAACCGCTGCCTTTTCAGCCTTTTCTTTTACTGCCGGATCAATTCCTTCTGACCACAGCAGAATGATCTCCTCTTTGCTGAGATTATATTGCTCGGCATATTTCGCCACAATTCTAGGTGCTATGAACAGCATCGATCCGCGCTTCTTCTGGGTGCTGACCAGCTTTCCTTCAATAATCTCAATCATCGGTTTTAAGTTAAGCACCTTAGCGCCAAGATAAGCCGCATTGCTGACTCTGCCGCCGGCCTTAAGATAAACTAAGGTATCCGGGAAGAAGCACATATGAATTTTCTTTTTTAAACGTTCTACTTCTGCCAGCACTTCTGTTAAAGAAGCCTCTGGATGATCATTCAGATATTCAGCGGTACGCATCACGATCATTCCCTGTCCTACGGAAACATTCTCGGTATCAACGCTTGTGATATAAGGACGATTTTCACCGGCAATCAGCGCATTCTGAAACGAACATGTCGTTACTGCTGAATAAGCTAGATGCAGGATGTGCTTCTCTGGATACCGTTCATGAAGCTCATCAAAGACCTTTTCAAAATCCATTGGATTGCATGCGCTTGTTTTTGGAAGCTCCCCGGTTGTTTCGTAATGGTCAAAGATCTTTTGAATTGGAAATGAGCCATCATCCAAAGTAGTTTCACCAAAGGATACATGCATCGGCACAATGACAATCCCATACTTTTCAGCTAGTTCCCTAGTAATATCGGAGCCTGATTCGGCGACTAATATATATTTACTTTCCATCTTCTTCCTCCTTTTTATACCTAAATATACCATTAATCGGCTGTCTAGTTCAAGTAATTCTATCTGATGCGCTGCTTTTTTTCATATCTGCTCTGACAGGATCAGCAAATATGAGATAAACGCTTCCACACTACATATCCATTTTATGCGCTGAAAAAGAAAAAAACCCTCATCAAAAAGAGGGTCAAATTCAATTATTCAGCTGTAGAATGATAAACACCATCAGCATCAATAGCACAGCCGTCGACTTCCGTATTTACAGCCATTTTGCCGTCAATACCGACATAATACCAGCGGCCGCCGGTAGACGCGATCCAAGTTTCAATTACTTTAATACCGTCACGATAATAATACCAGCTGTCGTTTTCAAGATGCCAGCCTTGTTTCTTTTCAGGCAGCTTCATCGCTTTTACCATCACAGCCTGACCTGGCATTGACAGCATTTCAACTTCATACCAAACAATGAACTCATCATTCTGATGAATATCATCAAGACCTAGAATATTCTTTGTTTTATAAGCAAATAATTCCGTGTCTTCCTTCATAAAAGTAGCAATCAATGTCTGATCCGCACTCAGCACTCTGACAAATTCATCCTCTGTCTCAATAATCTCGCCAGCCTTGATATAACGAGGCACACGATAATCTTTGTCTACATTCACAAACACAACAGACGCATTAGTGATCGGCGGCAGACTCTTAGTCATGATTGGTGATACATAAGCCGCAATCCGATCCAGACGTTTTAAGCTGGTTAATTCTACCGGATCACCGGTAAGAGCATCAATTATCACTGTATCTTCACCAATGTTTAAGATGCAGTCATTGCCTGCCTCAGTGCTGTTAATGATTTGAATCCGGTTAGTACCCACTGCTTCAACCTTTCCCCATACAAAAACCTTTGTTTCAGGAGTTGGCAATTCATCCGCATTCTCTGCCTGTACTGGCATAGCTGTAAGCATAAAACTAAAGGCTAAAACTAAACTAAAGAATTTTTTAATTATTTTCATAACCATCAATCCTCTCTTCCTGGTCTTATTATGACAGATACTGGAAGATTTATCTATATATCATGAATAAGATGCTTGATTTGAAAGATAACTTACAAAAAAACAACTGAGTTTTACCTCAGCTGTCTTGTTGCATAAACTATTTAGCTTGTTCGATTGCAGCTTTTGCAGCTTTGATGAATGCTTCAGAAGTTACAGTTGAACCTGAAACTGCATCAACTTCAGCTGAACCAGCTTCCTTCATAGCTTCAGCTAATTTAGCAGCGGCATCTTTACCTAAGCCATCTGTTTCTTCATCAGCAGTATAAGTAACATCTGTGATCTTACCGTCACCGTCAACAGTTACATTAACTGTTACGTCGCCGCCGAAACCTTTTTCAGTAGCAGAGAAAGTTCCGCCCTTACTGCCTTCAGCATCGCCGCCGTTACCATTACTTGAACAGCCGAATAAAGCAACACTTAACATTAATACTGCAATTACACTTTTATTTAACTTTTTCATTTTTCTTTACCTCTTTTGACCCTTGCGTCAAGTCAATTATAAACAATTCATGACTTATTGTAAAGTTTGTTCAGATAAAATTCAATTTAACTTTTGGATCTTAGCGCGAATTGCTAAAAGATTTTGATTAAATATTAACTTATCAGAAGAATAACCGATATAATCTTTACCAAATAAATCATAGATACTGCCGCTGATTTGGAATTCAGGCAAATGTCCAAGCATCTGCTCACCGTCGGTTAACAGGGCGTACTGTACCGGTGTCGCGAAATTGCCGGCCGGTGATGTATCACCGCCGCTGGCTGCCACGATGATAATACCTAATCGGCCGTCAAGCAGTTCTTTAACGGTCTTGCCATTTGGACGCAGATCAAGATTCGGACAGCCAAGCGTTGGCACATCATCATAATTGCCGTCTGCCGCACCGCTGCATTCATAGCTAAACTGCTGCGCACATTGTTTATCTGTATAACAGCGAACGATCCTGCCTTGATCAATTATTGGCAGATCCTTTTCCTGAACCGTTCCCTCCGCATCAAAAAATGGTGCCATCAACTGACTGTCTGCCGATGTCTGAATTAATGAGAATTCAGGGTTAAATACTTGTTCACCCATTTTATCTTTAAACAAGGAAGTCTGATAGCCCATGGCCTTGCCGCTTAAATCCGTGATGATTTTCTGTGCCGGTAAGCCCCAGTTTGTTAAGATAACAGCATCTTCCGGCAAGTCCACAGCGGTGCGCATACCAGTCAGCATCGCTTTGGTTTCTTTCCTTAATAACGCCATATCCCAGCTGCGGCTTGCGAATTCAATCGCTGATTCAAAGATATCCGCGGAATCAACATGCTTAAGCAGGATGCTTGCCGCCAGATATTGGTCTCTGTTGATCAGCTGAGTGCCGCTTTCATTTGTTAATTCGATAGTTATGACTGTCCAATTTACCTTATTGGAGAAGATAAATTCCGGATAAAGCTGACGGCATTCGCTTAAATAAGCCTCAAGATCCTGAATCATCTGTTTTGGATTTATTTTCTCACTCGTTAAATCACGTATCTTTTTGATTCCCTTGGTTGGTTCAAAAGGATAAGGAATCTTCAGCTTCAGGTTCTCTCTGGCCTGACGAAAACCCTCTTCATCACTGCCTTCACCCAATATGCCGCTGACTCCCAGAAAATTATTTTCATAGATGCGATAGCCGGTTTTCTCTATATTTTTACAGCGTACAGATTCCAGCTGGCTCGCTACGATATTAAATGAATATTCCTCCGTTTTAATCTTATATTTTTCTTTCATAGTTCTGTATGATCATCAATTCCTGATAATCCTGGCTCCTTTCTATTGAACATTAATTCCACTGACCCGCATATAAGGCCCGCCAAAGGCTACTGGCAGCGGCCATTGTTCCATCTTGCCGCAGCCGCCTAAAGCAAAGGAAAGCGCCTCAAAATGAGTTGAGAGTGCTTCGATATGATAGAGTGTTTCCATCACATTGCCGGTTATGACTGAAACCTGAACCGGCTCAGCAATCTTACCGTCACGAATCATATAAGCCCTCCGCGGGGCAATGGTAAAGGTTGACATGCCTGAACCATGATTAATGCATTCAATATAAACACCTTCCTTGATAGGTGCAAATACTTCCTCAATCGTTTCTTTACCCGGTTTAATATAGGTGCCGGTCATACGGACAAGCGGTTCAAACTGAAAATTCATCGCCCGAGCGTTGCCGCTGACCTCCTCATTTAAGGCCGCTGCCGTTGCGGCACTGTGCAGACGTCCGCTCAGAATTCCATGAGTGATAATCTGTGTTGATTTAGCCTTCGTTCCTTCATCATCATAAGGCACATATCCGTTGCCGAACCAATCACCGCGGTCTTCAATCGACAATTCGGAACAGCCTACCTGACGGCCAAGCTCCCATTCCTTAAGCATCGTTTCATCGCCCACCATAAAATCAGATTCACTCTTATGGCCAAAGCTTTCATGAGCAAACACACCCGTAACACTCGGTGCCATAACCACTGTATACATGCCCGGCTTAACCGGAACAGCATGCTTGATATATTCAATATCCTTTGCGATTTCACGCTTATACTCATCATCATGATTCAATAATTGATCAAAGGTTTGTCCCATGACATCATAAGAGCCGCCATGACTTTGACCATTTGCTTCTATCACATAACGCAGACACATCGCGTATGACTGGGTGTCGAAATGAAGCTCACTGCCTTTGCTCGAATAGAAGTCCTTAACAATGCGACGATCCTGATAAATGGACTGCCACATTTTAATTTCATCAGCATCGATCAGTGAAGCACAATGCTTAACCAAAGCCATTTTTTCATCATTCGCTGTATTTAAGAAAGCCTCGCCGTCAAAAACCATCAGCGTATCCTTATTTACTTCCAGCTTCTTTACGATTGGCGTATCCATCACCTGTTCATTAGGTTCTGCCATCAAAGCCAGCTCATCAATGGCCTCCTGAAGCTTTTCAACCTCACTGCTCGCTTTATAATACCAGCGCCGGCCATCATAAATACGAATCAACGCTCCTTTTTCACGCTTGCTTTTATTCGCTTTAAGCTGATCATTTTCAATCACGATATTCGTAGTCATAACGGTTTCAATACGCACATCAGTATACAAATTCTTCGGATAATTAAACATTAAATTGTTCCTCCCATTCTTCTTTTAATACCGCCAGCATGAGATGATCTTCCCATTGATGATTGATATTAACATTTTTTCGGTTAGTGCCTTCAACCATGAAGCCATTTTTCTTAAGCACATGAACCGAACCTGCATTGCGTTCCATGGCGCCTGCTTCTATACGGTGCAGCTTCAGCTTTTCAAAGCCAAATTTCAGCACCAGCGAAACAGCGGCACTCATGATTCCACATCCATTATAACGCTCATCCAGATAATAGCCAAGCATCCCTGAACACAGCGGGCCATAAACAATATCCGTAATGCTGATACAGCCATTCAGTTCACCGTCAATGAAGATACCAAACATATAAGCACTGCCCTGCTCTGCTTTAACACTTAAATCAGCAAGCATTTTCACATGCTGCTGCAGCGTATAGTATTCACTTTCCGGTGTCGCTAATGTCTTTTCAAAAAAAGCACGGTTGTGCATATCCAACGCCAGCAGCTCTGCCGCATCCTTTTCATCCAGCAGCCGCAATTGAAAGCGGCGATCCGTTTCAATTTCCATATTTCCTCCTATATTAGATATTTATCTAATATTTATTATATATCTATGTTATAACTTATGCAAGCAAACCTTGCATGCTTAAAGAAAAGTCAGTGAAATCTTGATTCACTGACACTTATAAATAATAGCATTGGGTTAATAAAGGAATGATTTCATCAGATAAATGATGACTGACTAAAATCACGGTTAATTCTGGATCTGACAATAAACGCTTTTCAATTTCAATTGAATTTTTTTGATCTAAAGCTGAGGTTGCTTCATCCATAACGATAATCTTTTTATGCTGAATCAAAGCCCTGGCAATAGCAATTCTTTGCTTTTGACCGCCGGAAATCGTCTTAGCGCTTTCCCCAATCATTGTTTCAAGACCCGCATCCAATCCCTGAATAAATGCTGAAAGGTTACAGCGTTCTAATACTTCCTTCAGCAATGTTTCTGATACATCTTCAAATAAAGTAATATTATCTTTTATTGAAGCCTGAAACAAATAGGGTGATTGTTCAATATAAGCTATATTTTTTAATAAATCTTCTGCATCCCAATCACAAATATCTTCATGGTCAACAAACACATGACCCTTTTCACAAGGCAGAATTTTTAATAGGATTTTCAAAATAGTTGTTTTCCCGCAGCCGCTCTCACCCAAAACAGCATATTTATTGCCAATTTTAAATTCAGCAGAGAAATCCTTAAATACTGTTTTTTCTCCATAAGTAAACGCTAAATGCTGAATAACGATTCCTTCCTGTATCCGCTTCTGAATATCTGTTTTAATTAATACTTCTCTTTGCTTATCCGCATGTTTTAAAAGTGACTTAGAAGCACGGAATTTTAATGTAGAGGATACAACGGTAATTGCCGAGCTATAAAACATACCCGTTAGATTCCCCTGTGAAAGCAGCACACCCGCCGAAACATATTTCATACCAATCAAAACAGCTGTCACAAATGTTGAACCCAGCTGACAGAGTATTCCCATATAATCAACAAGATAAGAAATTAAGGCCTGAAAATATGAATAGCGGCATTTAAAGTTTAATAGCTTATCAACATAACACATAACCCGTTTCTTAAAGATATGCTTCTTTTGATATAACTCATAAACCGGATAGCCTGCCAGCTGATCTTTAATCTGATCGGTAAATTCCGCATTCTCTTTTGATAAAGCAAGATTATATTTTTCATTTTGCTTATCAAATAACTTAGGTGCAAAATATAGGACGAGGAATGCAATGATGGTATAAAAAGCTAAATAGATATGAATATTAGCAAGGGCTGTAAAGGAAAAAATCAAAAGCGTAAGATTATCAACAATTGCATAAAATGAATCAAACACATTCGCTGTAATTTGATTCATATCATTGGTAAATATCGAAATGTAATCACCTGTTTTCTTAGCATCAAATTCACTCAGCTGCATATTAAAAAAAGTATATACAAGTTCTTCATAAATATCCCGCTGCATCTTTTCATAGGCTCTAGCCTTGCTTTTTGTTTTCAGATATCCGCAGCAATTGCATAGGGCCCAAAGCAGCAGCATAATCCCCACTTGAATTAAAGCATTGATAAAATCACCAAGTATTAATGTATCTAATACCTTAGCTAATATTAATGAAGAAACAACCATCAGCATTGATGCCAAAGCTCCCAAAATCAACACCTGTATATTCAAAGCCCAATGTTTCAAAACCAGCTTTTTCATTCAATCTTCCCCCTTTTTATTCATCCATTATATCCTGCAAAATCTTTCATTACAATGAATTACTTATAAATCATCACAGCTTGTTCATTTTATTTTGTCTGATTCCTATATTTTATGCAAGCGGTTTATTTCTTTCGGATTGTTGTCCTATAAAGCATTGATTTATGATACTATATTAGTATAGGACGCAAGTAGTAATTACTTGTAGAATGGGAGCAATCATGAAAAACAATCTTTATATTACAGGGCATAAAAATCCTGATACGGACTCCATATGCTCATCTATCGCATACGCTGATTTAAAACGTCAGCTGGGTATTGACGCAATCGCTTCAAGGAATGGCGATATCAATGCTGAAACAGCCTTTGTATTAAAAAAATTCAATGTTCCGCAGCCAATCTATATGAATACCGCAACCTGTTCACTGCGCGATATTGAAATTGATGAGGTTATCCTGGTCAAGCCTTCTTATACGATTAAACAGGCATGGAACAGCATCGCAGGCACAAAAAATAAAAGCTTGTTTGTAGTTGATGAAGAAGAAAAACTGATGGGTGTTGTAACCATGTCGAATCTATCCAATGTGCTGATGAAGGAATGTGTGGATATCCGCAAGCTGATGGCTGAGACAAGTGTTCAAAACATTGTGGATACCCTTGAAGGAACCTTGGTAAATGATTCTGAGAATTATAAAAGCAATGGTCAGGTGCATATCCTTGTCAACAGTGAATATCTGAATACCGATATTGATTTCAGAACGTCAACCGTTGTATTAGGCAATGACATTGATTTGCAGCGCCGAGTGATTGAAGGCGGTGCGACATGTCTTGTTTTAGTTGAAGACAATGTGGTTCTGCCGGAGATTGCGCAGCTTGCGAAAGAGAATGACTGTGCGCTGATTCAAACGTCATTAAGCACGATTTATGTAGCTAGATTGATTTATCAATCCTCACCGATTCATTTGATTATGACGAAGAATCCTGTCTCATTTAAAATCAGCGATATGGTAGACGAAGTCAGCAAGCGAATGTCAAAGAGCCGTTATCGTTCTTATCCGATCCTTGATGATGACCGTCATGTTCTGGGGGCAGTTTCACGTTTCCATTTATTTAATTATCGTAAAAAGCAAATCGTATTGGTTGACCATAACGAAATGTCACAAAGCCTTGAAAACATTCATGACGCAGACATTGTGGAAATTATCGATCATCACCGCATCGGTGATATTGAAACTTTAAATCCGATTAATTTCCGTAATCAAACATTAGGTAGTACATCGACCATCATAGCGATGATCTATAAAGAAAAAAATATCGTACCAACAAGAACTATGGCAGCCTTAATGTGCTGCGCTATCATTTCAGATACGATGAATTTCAACTCACCGACCACCACCGATGTGGATCGTCAGATTGGGGAAGAATTAGCGAGAATCGCCCGTCTTGATCTCGATGATCTGTCGAGGGAAATGTTTGAAGCAGTCGCAACCTTAAAGGGTAAAACCTTCTCTGAAATCTTATATAATGATTTTAAGGAATACAACATGGACGGACACAAGGTGGCAATCGGTCAGATTAACATCGTAGACAGCTTAGAGCTTGAGGTACTGCGCCGTGAGTTTGAGTCTTATATGGGCAAAATCAACAGCATTAATAACTACGATATTCTGCTGATGGTATTTACCAATGTCGATGGCAGCGGCAGTTACTTTGTATCCTTAGGTAAATTAGCTTGGGTCGTTAAAGAGGCTTTCCGGCAATATTATGGTGATCATGATTTTGTGAAATCCATTATTTCAAGAAAGAAACAAATCGTACCGCATCTTCAGGATGAGTTAAAGGTAATATAGAAACAAAGGAAGTCCGCAGCGGACTTCCTATTTAATTAACATTTTAAATCACAAACTGCTGACTGTACCTTTTTGATATATTCAGCATAAATATCATAAAGCTCCTGATGCTCTTCTTCACTCATTCCCGCATAAGGATCACTTTGTGAATCAACCGTGCTTTCATGCATGCCGATCACTTCACCATCTTTAATAAAGAACACAGTTGGGAAATAGAGACGCTTAATTGTCTCATCATTTAAGCCATCATAAACAGGCAGTGAATCATACAGCTTATCGTAGATTTTCTGATATTCAGGATCTTTAGCTTTTTCCTCATTCACGCTGCCATCTTCATTTAAGCTTAATGTATCACGATATGGCTGTGCGTTAAAATAATAGATTTTTTCTACATTCAGCGCTTTCGCAGCTTCTAAAAGTACCGGTACGGCATTACGGCACCATGGACATTCCGGAAAGCCAAAATAAACAATACCGCTGTCATCTAATACTTCCATTAATTCATCAATGGTTACATAGACGATAGGGTTATCAGCATCGATTGACATAGAAAGATATTCCTTGTCATTATCATTTTTCTGATTGTTTAATGCTTCATATTCTTCTTTGAACTTTGCACCGTCTCCACTTGCTTCAGGTTCTTTAGCTGTTGTACAGCCAGCCAGCAAGGTAAGGGCAAGAAATCCAGAAAGTAATTTTTTCATTTCGTCACCTCGCGCACATTATAACATGCTTTTTTTATTTCGTAAAATTCTTAGACAAGAAATTTATGGCAAATTGTTCCCATGCATCCTCAATATTTAAAATCAAAGGCAGTTATAATTTGACAACGATAAGTTATAGTCCTAAAATTCATATATACACAGGGAGCAAACTTATGATTAAACAAATTCTAAATAATGAGGATAAACAAATGATAGCACGCATGATTCTTGAAGCACTGCCTGAATGGTTCGGTATTCCTGAAGCCACTGAGGAATATATCATGGAGAGTGCTGAACAATTGTTTTTTGCTGCTTTCATCGATGGCAAAGCGGCAGGTTTTCTATGTCTAAAGGAAACCGGCAGGGATACGGTTGAACTGGCAGTGATGGGTATCTTAAAAGATTATCACCATCAAGGTATTGGCCGTGCCTTATTTACCGCCGCAAAGGAAACCGCGCTCAAGAAGGGTTATTCGTTCATGCAGGTAAAAACGGTGAAACTGGGCTGTTACAAGATTTATGATGACACGAATCGCTTTTATTTAAGCCTTGGCTTTAAAGAATTTGAAGTATTGCCAACACTGTGGGATAAGCATAATCCATGTCAAATTTATGTAATGGCACTAAAATAAAAGTTCAACTTAAAATCTGAAAAACGAGTAGATAAAATAAACCTATATATATAAAAAGCTTCAAATTATCTTTGAAACCTTTACTTATATATCATCAGCTTTAGAACATCTTATGTTGATCAATTCCCCATGAAGTTATCTGCTATTTCATTTAAATGAAAAGCAATTTCAGAAAACGCACAATTCAAGTTCAAAGTTTTTACGCTAATGTTATTGCCACTCATCATGTAAGTATTATCTGGCAATATTTTTTCGTCAGTCTGAGCATACAAAAGCATGCCTGATACTTCTCCTCCACACACTGCTTTGTTTTTAACATAAGTAAAAATCTGATAGAGATTATTTGAATGAAGCGTGTAAACACCATACTGTTGTTGCATTATATGTCCATAATATTTAGCATCAATAATGAGTGTTTTATTGCCATAATTCAACATAATATCAGACTGCATAATTGGCAACATGGCACTCATGCCATCATCTAAAGCCCACCCTATTTGTGATGCAGTTGTTTTGATTTGAGGATAATGTCTTCGATAATATTCAAGTATAAATTTTTCATATAATCGACACATTCTTTGTTCATCTAAAAATTGCATCAATTTCATAGAGCCGTCAGCTGTTGTCTGCAATAACCCTTTAATAATAAGGTAACAAACAAACATCAGCATTTGATAGCTACAATTATTTCGATTATATTGAAACCTCCAATTAATACTATAAACATCAATTGTTTTAACATCTTTAAAATAAAAAAGTAAATTCCGCAATTCCTTTTTCCTTGCTTTGGTTATATCATATCGTAGAAGCAGTTCCATTGTTGCTTTCAGCACACGATTCATATATGAATCTACTGAAAAATCATCATAAGTACATACAAGCTGTTGCTTTATAATTGTTTGCTGCTTAATAGACTCAGCTATATTCATTTTACCACGCAGACTACTTAGAGGTGTTGTTTTTTCAATATATATCTGACCAAGTCCACGTTTTATTTGAATTGATACGCCTTTAACAATAATTGCAGATAATAGTTCCGCAGTATTTTCAAATTCTTCAGTTGCAAAACTTGCATATCCCTTTTCCTGTAAAATTTGAAATGCATATGCAAGCATATGGTAAATATTTTGAACACAAATCATCGAATTGCCTCATGCATAACATACTCCCAATCACTAACTTTGCTTGGCTCATCAAACCAATATTCATTCAAGAGTGGAATAATTTCATATGTAATTACAGCATTCAGCCACATATCATCAATCTCTTTTTCTGTACAAAAATAGCTATGACCAATGCGGAACCCTTTGCCTAGCGATTCATCATTTTCAATAGACATATTTAATTTTTCAATAATCGCAATAAGACTGTCAAATTTTTTATTGTTTTTTTCCTGTCGGTACTGGAGAAAACCATCAGTTTGAAATGCTGGAGAAAGCTCAAAAAAAGCAAACCGCCGTCTCAGAGCATAATCTAACATTGCAAGACTTCTGTCTGCAGTATTCATCATACCAATAATATAAATGTTCTTTGGCACAGAAAATTGTTCATCAGAATAAAGAAGCTGTAAAGTCGCTCCTCGCTTATCGCTCTCAATAAGCATAAAGAGTTCACCAAAAATCTTGCTTATATTACCTCTGTTAATTTCATCGATAATAAAATAATAATCGTTTTCAGGATCTTTCTCTGCTTTCTTGCAAAAGTTGTAAAAAGGCCCTTTCCTTAGTTCAAAACCCGTAGATGCAGGTCTAAATCCCATAATAAAATCTTCATAGCTATAGCTTTGATGAAATTGTACCATCATCACTCTATTCGGATCTTTAACACCCATCATTGAATAAGCAAGTCGCTTAGCAGCATAAGTTTTTCCAACACCTGGCGCTCCCTGCAGAATAATATTTTTTTATTAATGAGAAGATTGGTAAGAATATCGTAATTAGCCTTGTTCATATAAACTTCACTAAGAAAATTTTCTGTAGTATAAATCGGGCATTCAATATCAATTTCTTCAATAGCTTCATCATCAAACAATTCTGAAATTGCTTTGACATAGTCAGTATATGGAGTAATATCGGTTAATACTTTAGTTATTGCATTACCAGGATGTTCCCACTCCCCCTTATGAGTCCATATTACCTTTCGAATATTGGGATATTCGGAACAGAGATCTGGCGCATAAGTATAATCTGAGGTAACTACCCCTCTGCCAATTATAGTTTTTTTACCTTTCTTCGCAAAAATAACATCTCCTGGTTTAATGTCATGAATAAATTGCCAAGTTTCCAATGAAGCACTTTTGAAACTGGTTGCTTCCACTGTGGGATCTGGATTCTCCAAAAAATATTTTTGCATAGCTTTCTGCATTTCAGTTCTTGAAGCATACAAATTTAAATCACCGATATATCCTCTTGCAATTCCAATGATTCCCTGTTCATAAAATTCATCCCATTTCTCAGCTCCATAACCAGGTGTAAATACCCAATAGTGAATCGTATGAACGTCTTTATCTCCGATTGCTTCTCCAGCATTAGGCCGAGTATTTTCAAGAATTGTTATCCGCTTTTCTTCGTTAACTTGTTCAGAAACAATCCACGCATAATAGGATAGTTCTGGAAAATTCTGATAACGATAATTACCTTTTTCAAGAGCAGTATGGCTTTTACTTATAATGTTTAGATATTCTTCACCATTGGGAACCTTTTCTAAAGCACCAATACTTTTAATATAATTTTCAGGCATATTTTCCGGATTACATATATACCAGCGATTACGAGAATCTAAATTAATGAATTCATATGGACGTATCCAATACAGTGCCATTGTTAAATTCCATTTAACACCTTTCTGCTTTAATGCCGCATCATAAGCAAGTATAAATGCCTTTTTGCTACTTTCAGAATGTGTGTCTGCATATTCTAACGCAGAAATAAAAACTCGCCATAAATTCTCGATATCATCTTCTTGACGATCTCCAATGAAATAATAAAAGGTTGCCGCCATATTATTTAAGACAGGAATGCCATCAAAAGCGTCCGGAATAGGTACATCTATTGAAAATTCCTGCGCGAAACCATGTAAAATTGATATTCTATTCGCATCAGTTATACCTTTGTTAAAAAGCCCAAATATTGTAAATGGGTCAATATCAATGATATTATTATTTGCTTCTAATTTGGGTAAACGTATATTGATAGAAGCATAAATAGTTTTGATCTTTTCTATCAAGATTTTTCTATCATCTTTGTATGGCACGAGTTTATCAGCCAATTTCATGTAAAAATCCACCCAACCAAGATACGTTTTCGTTTCCATATTATACCCTCTCTAGTTATTAATTACTTGTTCGTAAATAGCTATTTAGCTAGCCTAAAATAAATCACATTGATATGCACTTTATCCCTTACCATTCCAACTGCACATGCTCATTCACATACAATCAACTTTATTAAAAGCTGTTTACCCGCAGACCTTTGGGAAATTTATTCTTTAGAATGCGGCCGTCACCTTTCGCAAAGCCAATGCCTACCCCTTGATAGAGGATTGCCGTATAGCCTTTCAGCTCAGCGTTTATTACATCACCATGCAGATAAGTCTTGATTTCATCCGGCTTTAATTCATAGCTTTGTTTAAAATAAGGCTGATTGACACTGGCCAGATAGAAGGCATGATGCGGTTCAAAACGATTCTTGATGATTTCTCCGCATTCAATTCCCTGCCTTAAGATACGAATCTTATCCAGCTTAATAAAAGGTGCAGCGCGGCCATACACCTTGCCTTGCTGTTCATAAAAATGCAAAGGCGCACAGCCTTGTTTATTCATAAAATCCTGTACGGCTTCATTCAGCTTTAATGCTTTTATTTCTTTAATCGGCGAAAGTTCCTGTTCACCGTGCTTGACCATTTTCGCAATGAAATGACCTTCACCCTGATCCATTGGGAAAATTCTTCTGACATAGGCTTCATTAATACCATACCCGCTTAACCCAGCCCGGCCAAATTTTACATTACAGTCAACAAGCTCCATATCCTTATGGGCTGCCAAGAATTTTTGAATCACTAATTCATTTTCTTCAGGCGCGTAGGTACATGTCGAATATACAAGTACACCCTCCTGTTTCAATGCCTGATAAGCACTGTCAAGAATATGCAGCTGACGGCTTTGACATGCCTTTACATGTTCAATCGACCAATCCTCTAAAGCTTTGGCATTCTTTTTAAACATGCCCTCACCGCTGCATGGCGCATCAACTAAAACCTTATCAAACCAGCCCTTAACCTGTTCACATAAAGCTGCCGGTGAAGCATTGCTTACCATCATTTCACTGACCCCGCAGCGTTCCATATTGGATAATAAAATATTAGCACGGCTGTTTTCTATTTCATTACTCAGTAAAAAACCGGTATTATTCAGCCTTGCAGCAATTTGCGTACTCTTGCCACCCGGTGCAGCGCATAAATCAAGCACCCAATCATTTTCCTGCGGATCAAGGACACTGACAGCACTGGCTGCCGAAGGCTCCTGAAGATAAATCATGCCGCTTAAATGAGATGGATGGTTGCCTACCCCGCTGACAGCCGCATCAAGATAGAAAGAATCTTTAGCAAAGGGTGTTGGTTTCAGCGCATATAAATCCAGCTTCTGAAATTCATCGATGCCGATTTTTAATGTATTGATACGCAGTCCCCGATACGGCGGCTGCTGTAAAGTTTCCAGATACAGCGCGTACTCATCGTTCAGCATTTCCTTCATCCGGTCTAAAAAATCCTGTTTCATCCTAAACCTCCTGCAGCCAATGTCCTTTTTTATAATAGATAAAAATAATCAGCGCGCTTGAAAACCAAGTTACGACATAACCAGAAAATACCACATAAATATCTTGATATACCGGCATTAACGTTATGATCCAAGTCATCCGCATGATACACCAAGTCGCAATCATGATCACCATCGGCACCATGGTCTTACCGGCACCGCGCAAAGTACCGCTTAACGCATGAGAAACAGCCAGGAAGATATATCCCGGCGCAACAGAGCGCAGCATATACGTGCCATAATAAATGACATCCTCCTCATTGGAGAATACTCTTAAGAAATTTGGCGCAAATAAGAGCAGAATGCCAGAAATAACAACCGCTGTACCGCAGCACATCAAAAGCCCGATCTTCGCGCCTTTATTGACTCGTTCATATTCATTAGCCCCCATATTCTGACCAATAAACGTTGTCATCGCCATGGAGAAGCTCATGATCGGCAGAATCGCAAAGCCGTCGATCTTCGTATACGAGCCGCAGCCTGCCATAGCCGATGGGCCGAAACTGTTGATATTGCTTTGGACAATAACATTAGAAAAAGAGATTACCGCGTTTTGTAAACCGCTTGGCAGACCAATTTTAATAATCTGCTTCAGACTGCTTGAATCAAAACGAATCTCTCTAAACACCAACCGATACGCCTCATCAGTCCTCGAAAGTACAATTAAGATCAGTATACCGCTTAATGCCTGTGAAATCGTAGTAGCCCAGGCAACCCCCGCAACACCCATCTGCAAAGCAATAACAAAAACCAAGTCTAAAATAATATTCGTTAATGCACTGGCAATCAAAAAATAGAGCGGTGTTTTAGAATCACCGATGGCTCTCAAAATTCCGCTGCCGATATTATAGATAACAACACCTAAAATACCTGCGAAATAAATTCTCAGATATAATTTTGAGCCATCCATGACCTCTGGCGGTGTACCTACCCATGTTAAGATCAGCGGTGTTAATAAAATTCCGACAACCATTAAGATCAGACCGCCGACAATCGCTAAAGCAATTGAAGTATGCACAGCCTTATGCAAACGATCCTTATCCTGAGCGCCGAATGACTGTGAAATAATAACACTGGCACCTACGGATAAGCCCATAAAAAAGCTGACCAGCAGATTAATAATCGGATTGCTGGAACCTACTGCCGCCAATGCGTTGCTGCCAATCGTCTGCCCTACCACGATGGAGTCAACGGTATTATATAATTGCTGGAACAAATTGCCCAGCAGCAAAGGGAGCGAAAACCATAGTATCTGTTTCCAGATAACGCCCTTTGTCATCAATCCCTTTTCATTTTCCATATTCCCTCCACTTATGAGAAACTAACTATTTCATCTTTCATCGGGCGGCAGCGTTCATAGCTCTCTTCAATCAAGAACGGTACATTAGCACCATATTCCTCATCAAAGATTACTTCAATTTTCGCGCTCAGCGTTAGCCAGTCACCGTCAACCATCTGTTCAGCATGATCACTCTTTACCATCAAGCCAATCAGCTGCATATCCTCAGCACAGCAAACCATAGCTAAACGGCCAATGACATAAATATCCTCATCATCCTCAGGCCGGCGCATTACCTTACCCTTAAAGCGTATGGTTTTCCCTTTATACTTGCCTGGATTCTCTAAAGCATCCATATACCACAAACCATAATCATCATCCTCTAAATCAATAAAATCAGCCTTTACATCAAAAGGCAATTCATCATCCTTCAGATCATTGATTGAGCCGTCACTCATTTCATAGATCAGCTGGGCTGACTTATTGATGGCCTTGATATTACTGCGCAGAAATGACTTTTTCATTTCCGGCTCACAGCGGTTAAAAATCACAACCTCACTGGCAAAGATCTGATCATACATCAAAGAGCGCATATTGCTCATATAAGAAGTAAACGTCTGCGCGTCAATGGTAGTCAGAATTTGTACCAACAACCAATCCAGCGGCATATCCATTTCTAAGAATTGATTGACAGACCACATACCGTTGAATTCAATCATAACCCGGTCCGGTTCATAACGGCGGTCAAATTCTACTAACAAATCGGAACATAAGTCCTGCTCATTCTCCACGGTGACTAAGGTAGTACGTGTTTGTTTAAGCATTCGCTCTTCATATTCCTCAATCCCTTCCTCACAGCGAATCAACAAGGTTTTTTCACCATCGTTAAAGCCTTCATCCAGCAAGGTATTGCTGATCAGCGTAGTTTTGCCGCTTTCTAAAAAGCCAGTAAATAGATAAACAGGTACTGCCATGCTTATACCAGCCTAAAGAGCTGCTTAACCGCCTCTTTATCAATATGTGTACCAATAACACACAGCTTGCCGATAACATCCTTACTGCCCTTGCGGATTTCTGCCTCATGAGGAACTAAGTCAAAATAATACCAATCCTCTTCACCGGCAACCATTCCCTTAGCCCGTAAGATATTTTCATTTTCACATAACTCATCAAGAATTGCTTTAAGCTCTGCTTCCGTATATACATGAGCTGTTTCAATACCCCAGCTTTCAAATACATCATCCGCGTGATGGTGTCCATGTTCGTGATGATCATGGTGATCATGACCGCAGCTGCATTCATGGTCGTGATGATGTTCCTCATGTTCATGATGATGCTCATGCTCTTCATGATGATGCTCATGGTGATGATCTTCACATTCATGCTCATGATCATGAATATGTCCGCATTGCGGACAAGCTGTTTCCGCGATTAATTCTTTAAGCATTTGATTGCCGTTTTCCATGACATTAAGAATCTGGGCACCGCTCAATTCATCCCACGGTGTGCTGACTAATGATGCTTCACTGTTTTCTTCCTGAATCAGCTTGATCACCTCATCTAATTTTTCATGACTCAGCTTCTGAGCACGGCTGATCAAAATTGTTTTCGCATAATGCAGCTGATCATTATAAAACTCACCAAAATTCTTTTTATACATTTTAACCTTAGTTCCGTCTACTACCGTAACTACACCGTTAATTACTAAACGTTCATCCTTTACATTTTCCACAGCCCGCAAAACATCTGACAGCTTGCCGACACCCGATGGCTCAATTAAAATCCGGTCAGGCTCAAACTGTTCCAGAACCTTCTTTAAAGCTTCTTCAAAATCACCTACTAAGGAGCAGCAGATACATCCCGAATTCATTTCAGTGATTTCCACACCTGCTTCCTTTAAAAAACCGCCATCAATGCCGATTTCACCAAACTCGTTTTCAATCAGCACACATTTTTCACCTTGCATCGCTTCTTTTAAAAGCTTGCGGATCACCGTTGTCTTACCGGCACCGAGAAATCCAGAAAATAAATCAACTTTAGTCATTTTCATCCTTCTTTCTACTCAATGAAATTAGTATAACACTGAACGATTGACTCATGCAAATGCTTCAATCGAAGGTTTGGGCATCAGCCGCAAATTTTTGAACCTTTTTCAAATAGCTCATGCAGTTTATGGCTTCAGCTTCATTATAATTAAAGCATAAAGCATCGCTCACTTCTTTTGCGACAGCATCACCAAGCTCACACATCTTAAATATAGCTGCCCAGACAGCTGTTTTTTCAGGCCGCGCATAAGTATCTAAGAAACGCTGATAAATATCGTCAGGCAGATATTTTTTCATATATTTACCCGCTTTGCCTGCGCTGATTGAAAAATCATAATCAATGCCGATTTCCCAAATCAACAATCGTTTCAGCATAGGCCGAATATTAAAATCAAGCATATCCATGACATATGGCATTTCATCGCGCCACAGCCCTTTTGCGGCATTATCGAAGCACCACCAGAATTCATTGCAAGTACATAAAAATTCTTCTTCAGTGGGTTTTTGAATCCAGTACATTTCATCACTTAACTGTTCTGTCTGAGGGAAGTATCCATCCTTATCAACCAATACACGATATAAATCCATTCGATTTTGAACACTTGCTATCAGTGAGACATGAAGATCCAGCCTGCTGCCGTCAGCAAACTGGATCAGCCAGCCATAGCTTTGATCTACATCGGATGGGTAATAAACATTTTCTTCCGGAAGCTGCATAAACAATCGTTCGCCAAAGCGGTCGATCCATGTTTTATCTTCACGAAACGATTTTGTTTCATTTACTATATAGACCACATCATAATCCTGAAACATATCGGCAGGTACCTTGGGATTCACCCTAGACCCTTCCAGATATGCGGCGCGTATCCGCGGATCTTCAATAGCGGTTTGCGTGATAAGCGTCAGCATGTCCTGTTCATTGCGCATAAAACCCCTTCTTTCCTAAGTAATTATTATATTAAACCTTCCGCCCCATTTATATGAAAAGAAGCATTCCTAAGAATACTTCCTTCATCATTATTCACTCTTATTTGCTTGGGATAAACCATAATTGGTTTCACAATCCATCGCGCTGTCATAGAAATCTTTAACCGTTGTTCTAAGACTTAAATAACCGCCGCTGGCCGTGATACGATTACTGATAATATTCAAATCAGCCAGCCGTTTACTGCTTGCTGTTTCAAAATCAACACCTAGTTTCATGGTGATGCCCTCATCATCACGCGTTGCCTGCACATTAACGCCCGGGAACTGGAAAGGTGCTAAATAAGCCTGAAGTTCATCATCGCTCATATCAATTAATTGAGCAGTTTCAACCATGCCTAATATTTCATCCCCTTTAGCAAATATTTCAAAGGCATCATATTTATTTGAGCAGGTTGTCATTGTACTATAAATATAGTAATAAAAGCCGCCATTCAGCAAATCAAAGAATTCACGGTTGGTATTCGTATCCATAACATTCTCACCGTCGCGGTTGCCGACATAAACCGTCATTTCCTTTTCGACAGGTTCAGCAGTCTCTATTGCCTTCAGCATCCATGCCGGCATATTTTTAAAACTGTCATCGTTATTTGCTACCTCAGAAGCAATTGCTTCACTCATCGCAGTTAAGATATTGCCGGAAATGTCTTTCGTTTGAATTTTAACACTGACTTCGCCCCAACGTTCTTTTCCCTCTACTGCCTTGGCTGTAAACGTGAAATCTTTTGTCAGTTCATGAACCCGTTTAAAAACTTCTTCCATGCCATTGCCGTTGCCCTCCGTCAATACACTAAAGAATGTATGCAGCTTATTATCATCAGAAATGAATGGCTTGATTGCTTCATAATCGCCATTTTGATAAGCCTGAAGAAAAGTATTCACTACTTCTTCATCGGATAATTCTTCTTTTTGGGGAACCAATGCACAGCCGCTGATGCTCAGACATAAAAACAGTGTCATCATCATGATAACAATTCTTTTCATTTTAATGATCATATACTTCTCCTTTTCACAAGATAAAGCGTAATATGCTTCATCAATCCCTTTGACAATATTATAGCATGCTAATTTATATTGTATAGTCTGACAAAGGCCATTATAAAGTCGAAATTAGACATAAAAACAGCTGTCAGGGCAGCTGTTGATAACTATTCTAAAATTAAACCTGTTGTATCACCATTTATATTAGCAGCATTACCTTCATCGGTATCTAAATGAACAGCCGGCCGATATTTCTCACTTACCCGCACAACAACATCACCAAACACTAAAGAACGCTCCTCACTTGTAAGCTTTACATTAACAATTTCACCATCTGACTTATTTAATTTCTTTGCCGTTTCAGGATCTAAATGCACATGCCTTTTTGCTACCATTAATCCTTGTTCTAAAGTAACACTGCCGCATGGCCCCTCAATAATGATAGATTCTGTACCTTCAATATCCCCTGATAATCTGATTGGAGCATCAGCACCTAATGTTCTTGCATCTGTTTTTGAAACTTCAACCTGATTTAGATTACGGCAAGGCCCTAATATACTGACATTCATAATATTCTTCTTTTTGCCGATCAAGTTAACTTTCTTATCACTTACAAATTGACCCGGCTGAGACAATGCCTTTTTAAATCCTAATACCGCATCATCACCAAATAATATTCTAAACGTCTCTTCAGTTACATGCACATGTCTCGCGGATATTTCCACTAAAATTTCATTATCCATGTTTTTACCTCGTTTCTTTATAAAAAGTATAACACACAAATGTTTATATCAAATTAGATTTTATATGCTATTTTAAGTGTTGTTAATTTTATCTTCATAATTTAAAGTTGTATTTTCTATTCTATTTTTTATGTTTTTTTCAATCAATGATTTATAGATCAAAATTTACTTTTTTTAACTATATTACTGAAAATAAGTTCACCACTTAGTGAGATTTTTAATACCCTAATTTATAAATTTCTTTTTAGCTTTCTACAATAATATGGTTTTGTATAAGAAGAATTAAGACATAATTTGATAACTACTTCATGTTTATTCCTCTTTTGGTAAACATATTTGTGCAGTGAATATGTTGTTTTCGATATGATTATCATATAACCCTTCATACCTATCAACAACTTCTTGAATATTTTGTATACCATAACCGACATGATGTGGTTTCGTAGATAAAAAGCTGTCGTTGCTTGTTTTTAGTTGATGACAATAAGTGTTGGATAAACGAATGACTATCATACAATTCTTGGAAAAGATTGCAAGTTCAATTTTTGGTTCGTCACAAAGCTTGGCAGCATCGAGTGCATTTGAAAATAAATTAGAAAAGATGGTAATTAATTCTGTATCCGGTATCTTTCCAAAAGTTATTCGTGTGTCAATTGAATAACTGAAATTAACATTAACTTCTTTACACTCACCAATAAAATGTGTAATTAGTATTTTTAAAGCTTTATTGCCAACTGAAACAGTGTCAAAATCTAATGATTGAAATAATTGTTTCGAGTAATTCTTAGCACTATCAATTTCATTGTTTTGATATAGTTGTTCTAAAATATGAATATGTTTTTTAATATCATGATTTATTTTCATTTGTTGTTCATATTGCTTAATTTTCTCAGCATTATACTCATTGCTTAATTGCTGCTGCAATTTCAAGAGTTCTAAATTATGCTTTAGCTGTACATTTTGATTTTTTCTTTCAATAGCAAAAACACAATATATACTAAATAAAGAGATAACTATACAAATAAAAATCATTTCATATAAAAATGAAGAAGGTAAATCCTTTCTGATGAAACGTGAAATATTAAGGATTTCCAAAAAGCTAACAATTAATATAATGTATTCAAAAACATGCTTTATTTGCGACCCCTTTTTACTTTTTGAAAGCAGCATCTGCAGAGGGTTATAAGCAATTATCATCAATATCGTGCTACATAAAACGGATATGTAATATAGATGTTGTATATCTATATCCAAAGTAACAAAAACTATTTGTAAAAAAAAGCCAATACATGTTTCCAAAATTAATAATAAAATAAATAGTAGTAACGTTAATTTATAGATACCCACCCCTTTATAGAGCAGTGTTGTTAAAATAAGATAGAAAATAAAAGACCATAAATAATTCAAATAAGTATTCGCAAAAAAATTAATTCCAACATTGATTAAAACACATATACCAAAATAAGCCAAATAGTTACCATTGTGTTTTTTTTCAAAATTTAAACTCATAAAATTCTCAAAAATAAAGCAGGTCGTCGAGCAAGAAATCAATAATACAATGAATTTAATTGATAATTCCATGATTACTAAAAGTTTTCTCTGATAAATTCATTAAATTGTTTTCTAACGCCAGATGCTCTTTTTTGAGATAAAGGTATTACAACATTATTAGTCATTATGATTTCATTATGTCTGAAAATTTTTATATAATTCATATTAACAATAAATGATTTATGTGGAATAATAAATATATCATTAGAAAGCTCGTTGTAAATATGACTTATTTTTTCTTTTACGATATAGGTTGCATTATTGGTATAAATTTTAACTACACGATTAAATAAATCTTTCAATTTATCAAAATACTCTAAATAAATAATCTCATTATGTGTTAATATTACTCTTCCTGTTGTAGTTTGAAAAGTAGATTTATGAACTTTTACCGGTTCAAAATATGTGTACTTATAAACATCATCAAGTAATTTAAATAATTTTAATTTCGAAATTGGCTTGCATATGTAGTCAAAAGCATGTACCTCATATGATTCAAAAATATAATCAGAATAATCAGTGATAAAACAGATAAAACAAGCCTGATTGACATTCTTGATTTTTCTAGCAATTTCGATACCATTGTAAACAGGCATATCAATATCTAGAAGGATAAGATTCAATTCAAGATAATTGGATTCTAAAAACAGCATTGTATTTGTGTATTCTTCAATCTTAGCACTGTAAGAATGATTTTGAAGATAGAGCTTACATAATTTAGAAATTTCCTTTACTTGCATTGGATCATCATCAACAATAGCAATATTAAATTTATCCATATAAATCACTCCCCCCTTTTGCTTCATTATAAATGATACGTCTTGTCGGTTCAACAAAGTAACACAATGTCTACATATAAACGCTTAGTGTATTTGTATAGGTGAATCTATTCATTAATAATGATAATATAAAATAATTTGATGCAAATGATACTTTAAGTATGATTTGTTATCTTTGAAGTTAAATTGTATAGAAATCATGATAAATAATCTACACTTTAGTTGTACACCAAACTGACTTGTAGAATGGAGTGTGAAAATGTCAATGAATAAGAAAATCATTATCAAAAATTACCGACAATTGACACTAGATTATGTTTTGCTTTACTCATTCCTAATAATAAACAATATATTAAGCTACTATGCCATCTTGCCATTAAGTATCAGCTTGTTGATCCTAATCTTAACCCTTTATTTTCATCATAAGTTGGTTAAGAAAGACTATGCTGATGATGCTAGTAAGATAAGATTTAAATATAAGTTAATAATTTGTGTGATTTTTATATTGTTTCTAAATACATGTTGGTTTGTCGATGTTTTCATTAAATTTTTAATAAATAGTATTGGTTCATAAAAGCGGATGCAGTTGATACTTTGAGTATCATTTATTATCTTTGAAGTTGAATTGTATAGAAATGATGATAAATAGTCTACACTTTAGTTGTACAACAAATTGACTTGTGGAATGGAGTGTAAAAATGTCAATGAATAAAAAAATTCTCATCAAAAATTACCAACAGCTAGGACTGGACTATGCTTTGCTATTTTCATTTCTAACACTAAACAATATTGTAAGCTATCATGGCATCATACCGCTAAGTGTTAGCGTATTAATCTTAGTATTAACCTTTTTTCTTCATCATAAGTTTGTTAAGAAAGAGATTGAGGTTGATAGCGGAACATTAAAATTTTACCTATTTATTTTCATTTTCATTACGCTTTTCGTTAAAACTTGCTGGTTCTTCGATATATTTATTGAATTTATAAAGAATAGTATTAGTTTGTAAAGTATTAAAGCAAGTTAATTCAGTCTCTATATGCAGTTAAAATCAAAAGGGGAAATTATCAATGAGAAAAACTGAACCAGTGTTGCTTTGCCTTTTGCTTATGTCTGGGTGTGCATATGAAAAAGTTGACGAACCTTCAGTTCCTGTGCAGCCTTTAGTTCCTGTACAAGAAGAAACCAATCCGTATCAACATCAGAAATTAATGCAAATATCTGAGGAATATAAATATTTACCTACCAAAGTAGCTGATAAAGAAGAATTGTGTAAGGGATTGCCTTTTGATGATTATTTATCCATTCAATATGCAGAAAATGGCAAAGTCTATTATATCGTGCATGACCCTATTAGCGATAACCGGCAAGTTTTATTATGCGCATATGATATTGAACAAAAACAAGTTGAGATATTAGAACAATGGTCAATTGGTAATCTTTATATTTCATCATTTGCATATATCAATGATACTCTTGTATACTGTACGATAAATTCTTATGATGATTTATTAGCGGAATACATAATATTTATTAAAGAAGGCGATGAAGTAAAAGAAATTGACAACGGAAAATTGCTTACCTACTACCTCAACAGCAGCCCTATACTAACCAAGGTCGGCAAACACCTTTATTACGGCACCATGCTTCACGATATTGATGAAGATGGAATTGGAAAAGTAGGCTTTAAATTTGTGAAAATAAATAACGGAACCGCTGAAACGTTAATTTTAAAAGATTTTTCATTTTCTTACTATGAATATGATAACAACCATTTTGAAAGGTATCGTTACTTGATTTTTAGTAATAATCAAGTTGCCGCATTAGCATGGGATGATGATAAATCTTATGCATATTTATATGATGATATCAAAAAGGATTTTAAGGTCATTGAAATTCTAGGTATGCAAGACTTTATGGGCTTTTTAAACAACGATTTATTATTTTCGAAAGTGTTTGACGGCATGAGTTACCCTTCCACAGCACTGCCCTATTCTTTATATGATATTAATACGGATAGAATCAGAGAGGTCGGCTGGGATAACTATCAATATGTTTCTTTTCTTAACGATAATGAGCTTCTTTGTTACAATGAATCATCTGAGTATTGGGTTATTTCACAAAGTGAAAATGGAAACGTAGAAGCCACTGAAGTAGAGTTTAAATGGGATATGAAGATGCCACATATTGGTAAGGGTTATGCTTTGAATGATAACCAATTTCTTATAACTACTTCTGAAGAAGTGTGGCTATGCAGCAAAACTTCAATTGAATAAAATGTTGTGATAAGAAATAACTGTCTTACAAATTAAAATAAGGAAGTTTTAAAATCATTGAATTTTCTAATCAATGAAATTAAGCCTTCCTTTATAATTGCAATACACAAACTATTCTATCTTTTCTTCTGCATCGCCGCTGAGGCAATCGCCTCACTAAATGTAGGATGCGGGTGAATGACTGATGCCAGCTGATCAACAGTAAGTCCTGCACTGATAGCTAATGTCAGCTCACTAATCATATCACTGGCCCGCTCGCAGAATAAATGAGCGCCTAAGAGTCTGCCGCTTTCTTCATCAACAATCAGCTTCACAAAACCGCTTTCCTGCTGTGACAAGACAGATTTGCCATTTGCGGACATCAGCGCTTTCATCGCAATGGCCGAAATACCTTTGCTCTTTGCCATCTCTAAGGTTAGTCCAACACTGGCAATTTCCGGTTTGGTATAGACACATGACGGTACCAATGTCAGATCAACCTTTGGTGATTCATGCAGAATATGTTCAAGCACTTTTTTACCCTGAGCTACTGCCGCATGAGCCAGCATCATTTCCTTGTTTACATCGCCAATCGCATAGATCGACGGCACTGAGGTTTGATAATACTCATTGACTGTCAGCCGGCCATTCATGACCTCAAGATCGACATTGGTCCATAGTGAATCAACATTTGCCTGTCTGCCAACCGCAGCCAAAATAGCATCACATTCAATAGTATGCTCACATTCTTTTTCAAAATAAGTGATTTTAAGCCCCGGTTCAATACCGGCTACCTTCGCTGCCGTATGAATATCAATGCCCCGTTTATTCATCAGCATTTTCAGTTTCAACGCGATTTCCTTATCCATGGCTGGCAGCAGCTGATCCTGTGCTTCAATAACACTGACCTTTGAACCCATCGCATGATAGATAGAGGCAAATTCCATACCGATAACGCCGCCGCCAATAATCACTAAGTGTCTGATCGGCTGATCATATTCAAGCAATTCATCGCTGGTCATAACATTTTTCAGCCGCGGAATGAAGGAAGGCATCGATGGCCGTGAACCAGAAGCTAAAATAATATGCTCTGCCTCTAAAATTTCACCATTGACCGCTACCTGATGAGCACCGACAATCTGCGCATTGCCATGAATCAGCTCAACTTTGGCTTTTTTCAGCTGAAGTTCAATGCCTGATCTAAGCTTTTCAATCACTTCATTTTTATAAGCCTGAAGCTGTTTCAAATCAAGCTGCGGCCGATTGCCTGAAAGGCCCAGCTTTGCATATTCCTCTGTATTCAAAAATTCGGAAGCGTGCAGCAGGGTTTTGGTTGGAATACAGCCCCGATTCAGGCATGTCCCGCCTAACTCACGCTTTTCTATCAATTTAGTTTTTAATCCCTTCTCAGCAGCCAGGATCGCCGTTTCATAACCACCCGGCCCAGCGCCGATGATAATCACATCATTCATTTTAATCCCTCCAGAAAGAATCATGAATCAATTCCTTCACCTCATCCGCAGCTGCATGAATCGGCACCGCCGAGCACATATCCGCCTCTGTATAACGGCAGCCAAGCAGCTGCTTCTTTAATGCCAGTATAAAATCCTGATCCATCGCGTCTGAATAACAGTTTAAGCTTTGTATCAAGCCTTTATCAACATGCAGCTGCAAATCAACAGAGCCCCAGCTAAAACGTCTTTTAAGCTGATGATCAAACTGAATGCTGCGGCCATACAGCCAATCCCAAGACGCGAATTGTGCTTTCAATTCATCAAGCCGCTGCTGATCCAACTGCTTAGGTTCGATTAACGAATATCCGCCATATACATCCATATAGGCTTCTACCAGTTTTTCTTTCAGCTTTTCAACCGTTAAGGATGGCTGAAACTCACATAAATTCACGACTCTTGAACGCACCGAAGCAACTCCTTTTGACTGCAGTTTTTCTTCAGATACATTCAGATAGCGTGACAGATCATCCATATTAGCATTCACCAACAGAGTTCCGTGATGGTAGCATTGCTGATGCTTCTTGTAATATGCGTTGCCACTGAATTTACGATTTTCCACGGTTAAATCATTGCGGCCATTTTTTTCACCATGAATTCCCAGCTTCGCCAATGCCTTTAAAATCACAGAAAGCTGTTTATCTACATCATACACCGACTCATGAACAAGAAAAGTAAAGTTTAAATTGCCTAAATCCTGAAAGACTGCACCACCGCCTGAATAACGCCGTGCCACATGTCCCTCTTCCTTATTCAGCTGCTCTACCTTCAGTTCCTGCCAAGCATTTTGATTTCGGCCGATAACCACAGTGCGCTGATTCTGCCAAAGATATAAAATACACTCATTCTCTTTAACGGTTTCCAACAGCAAGGCTTCTAAGCCTAAATTATAATAAGGATCGAAGCTATCGCTGAAACAGAGTGAACATTTATTCATCATCAGGCCAAATATAGCGCAGATGCGGCTCACGGGCTGCTTTCACTTCATCAAGCCGTCTGACTGGTGTCAAAAGCGGTGCCTGATGAACATTTTCCGGATTAGCCATCGCGTCTGCCATGATTTTCTTAAATACATCGACGGCGCGATCCAGCGTTTCTAAGGTTTCAGTTTCTGTCGGCTCAATCATCAATGCTTCATGAACAATCAGCGGAAAATACATCGTAGGCGGATGAATGCCATAATCCAGCAATGCCTTCGCAATATCCATCGCTGATACATTGCAGTCATGCTTTTCCTTATTTAAACTGATGACAAACTCATGCATACAAGTCTGATCATAAGCAAGGTCATAAGTATCCTTAAGCTGATGCATCATATAATTAGCATTTAATACCGCATTTTGTGCTGTTTCACGAATTCCTTCACTGCCCAGTGTCAGCAAATAGGCCCATGTTTTCACAACAACTAGGAAATTGCCATAAAACGCTTTGATAGCCCCAACACTCTGTTTTGGCTGATGCCATGCATACCCCTCTTCAGTAAGACATGGCAGTACACCCGGCAGATAGTCCGCGAGAAATTGCTTGCATCCGCATGGGCCGCTGCCCGGTCCGCCGCCGCCATGAGGGGTTGAGAATGTCTTATGCAGATTCAGATGGATAACATCAAAGCCCATATCGCCTGGCCGTGCTATACCCATGATTGCATTCAGATTGGCGCCGTCATAGTAATTTAAACCGCCGGCATCATGAATAATCTGCGTAATTTCAAGAATATGCTTATCAAATAAACCCACCGTATTCGGATTAGTCAGCATTAAACCAGCGGTATCCTCACCGACTGCCTGACGCAATGCATCAAGATCTACACAGCCGTCTTCTTTAGAAGCAATCGTGACAACCTTAAAGCCCGCCATACTTGCACTTGCCGGATTAGTGCCGTGAGCCGAATCAGGAATAATAATTTTATTACGTTTTAAGTCATTGCGCATTTCATGATATTTCTTAATCAGCAGCAAGCCGCAGAATTCGCCATGCGCACCGGCCGCGGGTTGAAATGTCATCGCGTCCATACCAGTAATCGTACAAAGTGCTTTTTCCGTCTGCTTCATCAATTCCAGACAGCCCTGCACACTTTCAAGATCCTGCAGCGGATGAATTTCAGTAAAACCGCCAAGACTTGCCAGGGCATCATTAATTTTAGGATTATACTTCATCGTACACGAGCCAAGCGGATAGAAGCCATCATTGACGCCATGTGTCTGCTTTGCTAATTCGGTATAATGACGGCTGATTTCGTTTTCACACAAAACCGGAAGATGCAGCTTCTGCTTGCGTTTAAGTGATAACTCCGTCCTCTCAACATCGCATTTAGGAAGATAAGTGCTTTGTTTCTGCTGATTTTCATAATCAAAGAGTAAACGCATGATTCAGCACCTCCTTCACCGTCTCTGCGCATTGATCCATTTCTTCCTTGGTATTCATTTCCGTAGCGCACCATAGCAGATCAAATTCATTCAGCGGTAAACCGCCCAAAATGCCTTTTTCCTTTAATGCCTTTAAAAGTATCGTACATGGAATTGGTGAACGCAGTACAAATTCATGACAGAATTCCTGCGGATAAACACGTTCAAGACCACTATTCACCAACTGTTTCATCAGATAATGAGCTTTAGAAATACACTGACCGGCAGCTTCCTGCATACCAGAAGCACCCATCGCTGCCATATAAACAGCCGCGTTCAACGCGCAATATGCTTGATTGGAACAAATATTACTGGATGCTTTTTCACGCCGGATATGCTGTTCACGAGCCTGCAGTGTTAACACATAAGCCCGTTTACCCTCGACATCCACCGTTTCACCGACAATTCGTCCCGGCAGCTTGCGGCCCATGGCTTCAACCGTACTCATAAATCCAAGATATGGCCCGCCAAAAGCCAAAGACATACCCAAAGGCTGTCCTTCACCAACTGCAATATCAGCACCGCATTCTCTTGGTGTCGGCAAGATGGAAAGCATGATTGGATTACAGCTCATAATACTCTTAGCACCCGCCTGATGAGCAAGCGCTGATATCTCTTCACAAGGTTCTAAATGACCATAATAATTGGGCTGCTGAATCAAAACACAGGCACATGCTTCATCTAGCAAGTTTGACAATGCCGCTAAATCAGTAATGCCGTCACGTTCTGGAATTACCACAACCTCACGATCTTTGCCCCAGCAATAAGTTTTAACCGCTGCCAGTGTCTGCGGATGAATCGCTGCGGAAACAACTACTTTCTGACGTTTACGCTCACAGCACATACCCACTGCCTCAGCTGCCGCGCTGGCGCCATCATAAACAGAAGCATTGCTGACATCCATACCGGTCAGTTCACAGATCATTGTCTGATACTCAAAGATTGACTGCAGAATCCCTTGACTGATTTCAGCCTGATAAGGCGTATAAGCAGTAATGAACTCCTCTTTGCTGATTACATTCTTAACAATTGCCGGAATATAATGACGATAAGCACCAGCACCTCTAAAAATTGTTGGATATACCGTATTTTTAGCAGCTAACGCAGTAATCAAGCGCTGAACCTCTAATTCACTGAGACCTTCAGGCAGATCGAGGTGATCCAGCTTGACAGAATCAGGAATAACTGAAAACAATTCATCATAGCTTGCCATGCCGATTGCTTCAAGCATCGCCTTTTGCTGCTGTGCTGTATTAGGTACATAATTACCCATAAAACGCCTATGCCTCCAACTCAGTTAGATATTCCTGATAAGCGGTTGCATCCAATAATGTTTCAGGCTTAACATCACCCTCCACTTTAACAAACCAAGCGCCGTATGGATCTTCATTAATTTTCTGCGGTGCGTCTAAAAGCTCCTCATTAATTTCTAAAACCTTACCGTTAATAGGTGCAAATACATCAGAAACGGCTTTTACTGATTCTACATCCGCAAACATTTCACCGACAATTAAATCATCGCCGACTTCCGGCAGATTTACAAAAACCAGATCGCCTAATTCATTTTGGGCATAATCACTTAATCCGATTAAAGCAGTGCCATCCTCAAGCAATTGAATCCATTCATGTGATTTTGTGTAAAAATAATTTTCAATAACCTTCATTGTTAGTTCCTCCTTGGACTTGTTATTTTTTATAAAAAGGCAGACGGACAATTTCCGCTTCTACACGGCGTCCCCTTACCTCAACTTCCACTTTTGTACCCATTTCTTTATATTCCTTATCAATCAATGCCATAGCAATTGCGGCATTTAAGGTCGGCGACATGGTTCCAGATGTTGTAACCCCAATCTTTTGATCTTCTTTATACACCGGCATGGCTTCCCGTACAATACCGCGGCCAATAACCTTTAAGCCCACTCTTGTCCGTTTAACCGTCTGTGTCAGCAAAGCCTCTTTGCCGATGAAAGCTGCTTTATTTAATTTAACCGCAAACTTTAAATTAGTTTCTAATGGGGTAATCTCATCATTCATCTCATGCCCATATAATGGCATCGCCGCTTCCAGCCGCAGTGTATCACGAGCTCCCAAGCCACATGGCAGCAAACCATCTGCTTGCCCTTCTTGCATCAGCATTTCCCATAAAGCTGCCGCATCCTTATTCGCCAGATAAATCTCAAAACCATCTTCACCCGTATATCCTGTCCGTGATACCAGCGCCTTCAGCCCGCCGACATCCACATTAGCTTTAAAGCTATAATACTTATCCGGCAACTCTGTGCATAACCGGCTCAAAATGGCCTCCGCCTTTGGCCCCTGTAATGCCAGCTGAGCAATATCTCCTGATAAATCCTTAAATTCCACATTACCATGCTGATGGGCCTTCATCCATGCATAATCCTTATCCTTATTCGATGCATTAACAACGATAAAATAAGCTTCATCATTCAGCTTATAAACAATCAAATCATCAACGACACCGCCCTGTTCATTACACATCGGTGAATATCGGCAGCTGCCGGCTTCCATTTCTGTGAAATCATTGCTCAGCAGATAATTGATATTAAGCAAAGCATCTTTACCGCTGCAAACTATTTCTCCCATATGGGATACATCAAATAAACCGCATTGTTCTCTGACCGCTTTATGCTCTGCCAGAATGCCATGCTCATACTGCACCGGCATCAAATAACCGGCAAAAGGAACCATCTTACCTTTAATGCTTAAATGTGTTTCATATAACGGAGTTTTTAATTCCATAGCTCACCTTTCCGCTCCAACAAAAAAAGACACATAGAAAAACTATGCATCTCTGTCTTTTTACCTGAAAGATTTCCTTCCTTAGAAGTTGCTTCGTCGGTGTTTTTATCTTTCCAGAGTTTCGTCTGGATATGGTCCTTTTGCCTGAGAGTTTATTTGCAACTGCCCCTTCGGCGCCCTACGGTCTCTCCCATATCCTTCATCCGATATGTTGGTTAGCTTCTTTTCTAGTATAATCTTACCATGATGAAGATATGCGGTCAACCAAAATTGAAAGCGTTTTCTTAACGTTTGCAGCGTTCGTGATACATACTTAAAAATACAAAAATCAACACCGCCAAGCTTAAGTAGCAATCCTTTAAATCAAAGGTGAAAAATAAAGGAATCTGGATAAAATCAAGACTGCCGCCCCAAAATAATTTGTCAATTAATGAACAAATACTGCCAGCCATTAAAAGTACAAATACAATTGTTGCCCACGGCTCGTATTTATTCAATGTCTGTTTATAATGATAAAAACTTACCAGTACGATTATGATGACGATGATATTGAGGATATTCGCGACCCATGGATTGCTGAGAAAGGTGAAATAATTGCCGCCCCACGATAAATTCACATTGATAATCGGACGAAAACGCAGCAAGTTGTTGATGATGGTAAACGTAGAGTTAAACCAGTAGCGGTCAATAAATAATTTAATGCATTGATCAATCAGTACCAGCAGGCTGATTGATAAGCCATAACGACAAACCTTTCGCATTTAACTCCCCCTTTTATTATGTATTAATTATTTTAACATAAATAGCGATAAAAGGAAAATCTATGGTGGCTGATGATGGTATTCATTGAACCAGCTAATAAATCAATAGCTGATAGAATGACTTAAATCAGCTGATTGAAATTTAATTTTTCCCTATAGTCAAATAATTATCGACGCTGATTTACCTGGATGTATTACCTGTGGTGATACTGTGCAAGATGCTATAATCAATGCTCAAGATGCTAAGAAAGCATGGCTTGAAGCTGCGTTGGAAGAAGGAATAGAAATTTATGAACCAGATTCACTTGAAGATTATTCAGGATAGTTTAAATTGCGTATACCGCGCAGTTTGCATAAATCACTTGCAGAACATTCTAAGAAAGAAGGCATAAGTATGAATCAATATTGTTTGTATCTGCTTACCAAAAATGACGCTTTTTTCACATCAAAATAAGAATATAATAATCAGAATGTAAAAGCAGTTAATCTGCTGTTATTTATAAAATTTAGATTACACAGAAAGGATTCAAGGAATGTTAAAATGAATCCTTTTTTATTCTTAGAATGATCATTCACATTGACCAGTGCTTTATGAAGCTTTCAAGAACTACGTTTATTTTTGTATATAATTCGATCTATATGCCTTTTCACATCAATTATTTTTGATATGTCATTGACAAAGCTTTTAATATCAGTTATGATTCTTATATCAAAATTATTTGATATGAGGAGTGATAAAATGACTGATTATTCAAGTGACGCCAAAATATTTAAAGCACTCTGTGATGAAAAACGGCTGGCTATTATAAATCATTTAAAAAGCGGTGAAAAGTGCGCATGTGTTTTAATTCAGGCCATGAACATTGGACAATCGGCTTTATCCTATCATATGAAAATACTTTGTGACTCTGGTATTGTAACCAGCAGACAAGACGGCAAATGGACTCATTACAGTCTTAGTCAAGCTGGCAGTGAGTATGCCGCAAAGCGTCTTATGGAGCTGACAATGCCTGAATCAAAAACATATTTAAAATGCGGTGAATAGAGGTCATCTTCGGATGGCTTTTATAAAACTAATATATATCAAAATATTTTGATATGAAGGAAGGAAGTGATTATTTTGGAAACAATCAAAACTATCTGGCTGTTTTTTCAAGATCAGCTATTAGGCATGAAATGGTTAAACAACTTGCTCGGTGATGTTTTATCAGCAATGGGATTGGATATCAACAGTCAAATAGGCGGCAGTGTGCAGTTCTTTATCTATGATGTGATTAAGATTACCGTCTTATTATGCCTGTTAATCTTCTTTATCTCTTATATCCAGAGTTATTTTCCACCGGAAAGAAGTAAGAAAATACTCGGTAAATTTCATGGCATTAAGGCAAATATCCTATCTGCCCTGCTAGGTACCGTTACACCCTTTTGTTCATGTTCATCAATTCCCTTGTTTATTGGCTTTACAAGCGCAGGATTGCCATTAGGCGTTACCTTTTCATTTCTTATATCTTCGCCAATGGTTGATTTAGGAAGTCTTGTCTTACTGATGAGCATTTTTGGCGTAAAGATTGCGATTGCCTACGTCCTTATCGGCTTGGTCATTGCGGTAGTTGGCGGTACCTTGATTGAAAAGATGCGCATGGAAAAGTACGTCGAGGATTTTGTATACCATGCTAGTAATGTAGACATTAGTTCACCGGCGCTTACCAAAAAGGAGCGGGTGCAATATGCCAAAGAACAGGTTGCGGAAACATTTAAAAAGGTATTTCCTTATATATTAGTAGGTGTAGGTATTGGCGCTATTATCCATAACTGGATACCAGAGAGCTGGATTGAAACCGTTTTGGGAAGCAATAACCCCTTGGGTGTTGTATTAGCTGCACTGGTGGGTATCCCGATGTATGCCGATATTTTCGGTACGATACCAGTGGCGGAGGCATTGCTTGCCAAAGGCGCGCAGTTAGGTACAATTTTGGCATTTATGATGGCGGTAACAACATTAAGCCTGCCATCAATAATTATGCTCAAGAAAGCCGTAAAGCCTAAACTATTAACTTTATTTATCGTGATTTGCACGTTAGGCATTATTGCTGTTGGTTATCTATTTAATCTGTTTCATGGGTTCTTAATTTAATAAATCGGAGGTAGTTAAAATGAAATTATTTAAAAAGAAAGAAGAAGAAAAAACTTGCTGTAATTGTAATGTTGATGCTATTGCGGAGGCGGAGAAGCTGAAATCGGATAAGGGTATTAAAATCTTAGGCTCTGGCTGCGCAAAATGCCAAGCCTTAGAGAAAGCTGTCCGTACAGCGGTTGAAGAATTAGCGTTGGATTATTCGATTGATCACATTACTGATTTTGCGCAAATTGCCAGCTATGGGGTTATGTCCACACCAGCTATAGTAGTTGATGGCAAAGTCGTAGCCTATGGCAAAGTATTATCCGTAACAGAAGTAAAAGATATTTTAAAAGGTATTTAGGAATGGAACATTTACCAAAGGCAGCATTTATTTGTGTGCATAATTCCTGCCGCAGTCAAATCGCTGAAGCACTTGGCAAACAGCTGGCTGCTGATGCTTTTGAAAGTTACTCTGCCGGTACAGAAACCAAGCCGCAGATCAATCAGGATGCAGTACGTCTGATGAAAGAAAGATATCAGATTGATATGGAGGCAACTCAATATTCAAAGCTCATCGAAGAACTGCCGCCTATCGATATTGTTATTACTATGGGATGCAATGTTGAATGTCCTGCTATTCCATGCAAATATCAGGAAGATTGGGGACTTGATGATCCAACAGATAAAAATGATGAAGAATTTAATAAAGTGATTGATACAATCTATGAGAAAATTGTGGCATTAGCCGCAAAATGCAGTCAACTCATATAAAGTGTGTAATTTAGCCCATTCATTAATGGGCTTTTATATAGAAAAAAGGCCGCTATCAGTAACCTTCAGCATCTTACTTGCAGCAGCTGATTGATAGATAAGATAACGGAATGATTAAAGAATTTACCGGTATTTGCAGATGCGGTAAATTCTTTTTGCTGTTTACTATATTTAAGAGATATTGGAGAATGATGTTGATGCCAGTCATATCATCGAGATTGCCATAAACGGCATTGAGAATGAGGAATTAAGAGATTCCAAGGTGTGCTTCAAGTTTATTAATTATCTGCTTCTTGATGAAGTACAGTTCATGCTGCGATTTGTGGAAGTATTAAACAGCTTGCTGCTCTGAATTCCAATGTTCACTTAAATTTTATGTGCATATGCACATTTTAATGGAGTGAAAACCCAATCTAATTATTGCTTCTTCTGCATAATGTAAGTATCTCCTTAATCATAACCTCACCCAAATTGAAATCCCCTTCCTGCATGCAGTAACAGAAATAGTTAGCGATAATCATTTTTAATACGATCCACGCCAATTCATCAGCGGGTATATCCTTGCGGATGCTGCCGTCTTTTTGACCGGCGCTGACAACCTTTTTCAATACCTGATAGTTAATGCTGTTTTTATCCGGCATTGTATCCGCGCGGTGATAGAGATAGATTCGGAAAATTTCACGCAGCCATTCGACATCATTGCCATTCAGCAATTCATTCTGCATCTCAAGATAGACCTCAAGGTTAGCCAAGCCAGTTTCACGATTCAGCCTCGGCGCAATTTCTTCACGGGTATGCAGTGAGCTTTTCATTGACTGCTGGACAATGATATCATCCTTGGAATTAAAATGCTTATAATAAGAACCAATCGAAATATCCGCCTTCTGACAAATCTCTCTGATTGTGATTGAATCATAATTCTTTTCTTTTACCAATTCAGTAATTGCCTGATGAATTTTTCGGTAAGTTTCTTTTTTCTGTTCATCTCGGATACCCATAAAATCACTCCTATCCTTAGAAGTAAAAGCTGCCGATGCCGACAGCTTTTCTTTAGCAGATTTATTATACCTTATTTTTAACTATTTTGCAGCATTGATACCCGCAATCCGTCCAAAACGTACAGCTGATCCGATAGCCATACCGCAGCAAGGATATTCAGTACCGAATAAGCCAGTAAAGGCAACCTCACCTGCCGCATACAGACCCTTGATCGGCGTATTATTTGTATCAAGTACCTGAGCTTCCACATCAGTTACCAGACCGCCGTAAGTTACCGTAACAACCGGTTTCATTTCGATAGCATAAATTGTACCTTCAAGAGCATTCATTTTATCAGCTGGTTTGCCGAAATCTTCATCATTGCCAGCCGCGCATAATTCATTGTAACGTGCTACTGCTGATGCGAATGTTGTAGGATCAACACCCATCAGTGCCGCTAATTCTTCCGCTGATTCAGCTTTTAATGTTGAATCTAAAGTCATTGCATATTGTACAGTTGGCGCTGGATCATTAGCACTTGCGATATACCAGCCAATCTTGCTGCCAGAGTTAACTAACGCTTCAGCTACATGATATTGATAAGTGAATTCATCAACAACACGTTCGCCTTTTTCATTTACGATTAAGCCTGCTTCTTCATTGATGCCGACACCGCTTGTAAAGCTTGTAAATACGATTTGTGTGCTTGGTGCATTGAAAATCTGCGCGCCGACAGCTTCACTCATAGTAAGACCATCACCGACATTACCTCTAGGAACTGAAGTTACATAGCCTTCAGCTGATGGATAACGAGAAATCATTTCTTTATTCTGCGCATAACCGCCAGTTGCGATAATTACTGACTTCGCGTTAACCGTTACCTTTGATCCGTCAGGCTTAACCCCAACAACACCTACAACATCACCATTTTCATTTGTTAATAACTCATTTGCTGATACATTATATTTAATTTCAGCATCAGTAGCCTGAACGGCCTTTACTAATGGTACAGTAATCAAACCGCCGTTGCCGTTTGTCATACCCGCTTTTTCAAGCGTATTGTGTACACGCCAAGGAGTAATTGATGAATGAATTGGTTCCACATCCTTAACAACTACGCCGTTATCAATCAGCCAATTAAAATCACCCAGCGCATTATCTGTAAATTCATGAAGCTTTTCATCATCGATCAGATCACCGCCGACACCCTTTAGATAATCATATAATGCTTCCGGTGTATCACCTTCAAAACCAGCAGCTTCCTGGAATTCAGTACCTGCTGCCAGTAATTTACCGCCGCTCAGTGTAGTCGCACCGCCTGGGATTCCTTGTTTTTCAAGAATAATAACCTTCGCACCGGCATTGGATGCTTCTAAAGCCGCACTCATACCCGCTGCGCCGGCACCTACGATAACAACATCAGCATCTAATGTTTCATCCTTTGCCGCTGCCTTTTCAACTTCCACTGCCTTTAACGCGTCAACATCACCGCCAGCTTGTTTTACCGCATCACCGACAGCACTCAAAATTGCATTACTCGTAATCGTCGCACCAGTAATTGCATCAATATTTAAGGATTGTGTTTCAAGAATCTTGCCTGGCAATGTTTCATAAGGTGTCATGTCTAATCCATAACCAACACCATATGTATCATTGGTAGTCGTAATTTCAATCTTCGTAATTTCGGAATCGCTGAAGGTTACATCAACATTCATGTCGCCCTTCATACCTCTGGATGTACCTGTAAAAGTACCTGCCGTATAACCTGCTTTCGGTTCTTCCGGCTTCTCTGCCGGTGTTGAACAAGCGCCTAAACTTAAGGCCATCAATGCTGAGATACCAACTAATATACCTTTCTTCATATGTCCCTCCTGAATTTAAGTGAACACGTTCACTGTAATATTATTATAGCAGTTGTTAATAAAAAAACAAGACCTTTTGTGATAGTTTTGTCAATTTTTTATTCATTAGCTTTTAATCTTGCGTTAACCTTCAAATAATCAGCCATTATTTTGTATTTTGTCATGAATCAGCAGCAATTTTGGAGGTATTCAGGTACTGTCGACAGCCTTCGCGCAACCCTTGACAATCCGTGATATGAATATTAGAATGAAATCAATCGACTATGTTTATCAAGCACACAGCTGGGAGAAAAAACTATGAACATCTTAGAACAGTGCCAGATTTGGCATGAAAACGATGAATATAATAAAATCATTGAAGCGATTGAAGCCTTGCCTTCAAATGAACGCACACCCGAATTAGACAGTGAATTAGCCCGAGCCTACAATAATTTAGCGTCCACTGAAGACCGTTCACTTTTTAAGAAAGCGATTGCGCTGCTGAAACAGCATGAAGAATATTTTAAAGGTGATCACTTTTGGAATTTTCGCATAGGTTATGCCTATTATTACTTAGATCAGGAATATAATGCACTGCCTTATTTTGAACAGGCGCTGGCAGCCCGTCCAAATGATGAGGATACACTGGCCTTTATCCGAAGCTGCCGCAAATGTTTGACAATGCCCCGCTTCCGCAAGAATTTCAGTCAGCGTACGGCTGAATGCTGGCAGGCATTTATTGAAGGTGAGGCTGAACTGCGCAGCCTGATGGATGTGCGTAATCGAGATGAGGTCAGTGAACAATTAATGGAAAAATGTCATGCCATTCTCTCATTAGCATTTGAGGATATCGCATTTGAACTAGGTTTTAATGGAAAGCAATATGAATTAATTCTCTCACCGGAAGGTAATTTCAGTACCTTATTCAAGCTAGTCTATTTTAAGCGTCAAGCACCATCATTGCCGCAATGGAATATCTGGGTAGGCAGACAGGCTGCCAATGGCTTTGCCCTGCGTTATGAAGATATTCAGATCAGCGCCGATGATGTACAGGTATGGGTTAATGTCACAGATAAAAGAAAAATTGACCTGACTTTATATTGTGAAGCTTTAGTAAAATTGCTTGAAGAGGATGAAGGCCGAGCTTGGTGGTTTTTATCCGTACTCACTGATCAGACGCTGGGTGAAATTAATGCTATGATGCTGATTGATGAGTTTGAAGTAATCGGCAAACCAAAAGCAGAAGCGGCTCATCCCCTTGCCAAGCTGCCGGATTTACTGACTGAAAAGGGTTTTGATTTACAGTTTGATGTTGAAGCCTATTTAGAAAGAAGCTATATCGGTTATCAGCTTGATCCGGATAATGACATGAAGGCAGATTGGCGTATGGATGTCTATGTTGGGTCCACCCGCTGTCCGAATTTGATCAATGAATATCTGAATCATGAACATCAGACAATGGATGCTTTCCATAAGGATGGTGCGGTACCTGGCTTCTTCTGTTACTCACTGGATGCCTTTAATGATGCGCCAAAGAATGCTGTACTTGATTTCAGAGATATGATTGAAGCCGCTATTTTAAAAAGTGCTGGTGAACATGCGGTTACCTTTACCGGCGGTGCGACCGGCATATACTGCGGTTATCTTGATTTTATCGCTTGGGATCTGCCTGCTGTCCTTGATGCTGCGCAGGCAGAATTTGAAGCCAGCCCAATTTCATGGGCAAACTTCCACGTTTTCCGCAGAGATGCCCAAACGATTTCCTTAATTGATAAAGAAAAGGCGGATGAAGACTCAGCGCCAACCAACAGCAAACTTCTGAGTTAACTATTTTCATATTAAAACAAAAGGTTGATTTTAAGAGTGTATCTCCTAAAACCAACCTTTTCGCTTATTTTAATTCAGGCCAGTAAGCCTTGTTTGCTTCGATCATCTCATCAAGCACTTCTTTAGCCACTTCAATTGACGGCACTGTTTTATTTAGTGCAAACGCCTGAAGCACTTTTGTATAAGAACCTTCGATTGCCCCTTCCACAAGCAGATGCTCACAAGCGTTCTGCTGTTCAATCATACCTTTATAGAAAGTGGAAATTGGTTCAATACCAATCAATTCAGGACCGTTCTTAGTGATCCATGCTGGTAATTCAATCATTGTATCATCCGGCAGATTTGGCACCTTGCCGTTATTTGGTTCAATGATGATGAATTTCTTCTTCTCATCACCTAAGAGTGCTACAGCTAAATCAGCGATGAAGTTTCCGTGCGCACCGGCATAGAATACCTTTTTATCTATTTCACCCGTTGCCAGATAACGGTCAACTCCTTCAAACAATGCCTTTTCACGAGTTTCCATTACTTCGTTAGCGCGTGTGTGATTCGGATCTGAATGTTCAACATTTTCCTTCGGGAATAAATAGTAAGTCAAATAAGTATTAGGAATATATTCCGGACATAATTCCATCAAACGGGCTGCGTTTGTCCATACCTTGATCCAAGACTGATTGGCATGACGATCCCCTGTTGCTTCATGCTTCTTAAGCGCCTCAATATGCTCCTTAGGCAGCAGGATACCATGTTCCTTCGCATAAGCACGGATTTCTGCCGCTACATCACGGCCTTCATATTCCATGCGGGTAAACCAGCCAAAGTGATTTAAACCAAAGTAATCAACATCAATGTTTGTGTAATCCTTAATACCAACGCATTTACCGATCATTTCAATAATTGCGATCGGCATATCACAGATATTGATAATCCGTGCATTAGGTCTCAGCTTCTGACAAGCGATTGCCACAATAGCTGCCGGGTTGGAATAGTTTAAAATCCAATGATCCTTTGCGGCATATTTCTCTACATCATCAATCATTTCAATCATTGGGAAAATAGTACGCAGACCATAAGCCATACCGCCGCAGCCGCATGTTTCCTGTCCTACAACACCATGACGCAAGGAAATTTTTTCATCCTGTTCACGCATTGCATATTTGCCGACACGCATTTGCGCAAAGATAAATTTCGCGTCTGTATAAGCTTCTTTTTTGTCTGTGGTAACCGTTAATTTGATCGGAGATTTCATATCCTTTAAAATCCAGTCAACAACAACACCCACCTTGCTTTGACGTTCTCCGTCAATATCATATAAACGAACTTCTGTAACACCTAATTCTTTTTGTCTTAATGCAATCGAAGTAACAATACCCGGCGTAAATGTGCTGCCGCCGCCTACAATAGTAATAATCATTTTAATTTCCACCTTTCTTTTTTATAATGACGCAAGCTTTTCATCAACAGCCTTGCGGATCTGCGGTACTTCCAAACCATAGATAATCTGTACATTATTGCCGCGTTTCACAATGCCGCTGTTTTTTGTTTCATTAATTTTCGCTTCATTCACTAATGCCATATCTGCCACATCAACACGCAGACGTGTGAAGCAGTTTTCTACACCCTTGATATTCGCTTTGCCGCCTAAGCCTTCGATAATCGCCATGATCTGTGCTTCAGCCATCGCACTGCCGGCAGCTGATGTCGATGCTTGTTCATTATTCTCCAGCACCTTTTCCTCACGGCCCGGTGTATGCAGCTTAAATTTCTTAATCAGGAATACAAAGACTAAGAAATAGACAACAATTTCAGCCGCAGCGATGAGATAGAATACCGGCCAGTTTGTTCTTTCCATACCGGCAGCCAGATTCATGACAAAGCCATTGATTAAACCAGTGCTCATCGCGTGAACATTAAATACTTTCAGCAAGGCTAAGAATGTACCGGCAATTACTGAATGCACAAGGAATAAGAGCGGCGCGGTGAAGGCAAACATGAAGTCGATCGGTTCCGTAATACCAGCCAGTGAAGCCGTCATTACTAATGGAATCAATATATTTTTAATATTCTTTTTATTCTCCGGATAAGCGGTAAAGTAGAAGGCTGCGCAGATACCGATATAACCAAATGTCTTCGCAAGACCCGTACCCATGTAATAGATTGAATCAGAGAATGGCACACCCATCTGCAGTTCAGTCATAACGATTGGATAAGCACCAACGACTGTTGTTTCACCTAATGCCAGCGTACCGCCAAGATCACCAAACTGGAATGGCGCGTAGACTAAATGATGAAGACCGGTTGGAATCAACAGACGTTCAAGCATACCATATAAGAATAAACCAAATTCACCTGAATTAGCGATAACCTGTGCTAAGGCTGTGATCACACTTTGTACAAATGGCCAAACATAAGTACAGCCAAAACCAAACAGAATTGAAACACCCACCATGCAGGCAAAACTGAAACGAGTTCCTGAATACATCGCCCAATAGCCTTTGAAGCGGGCTTCACATGTTTTATTAAATACATAACCAGTCAGACAGCCAAGAATGATACCGCTGAATACACCCATATCGGTAACCTGCAGCCCCAATACCGTTGATTGACCAGTACCGTAAAGGCCAAGCATCGCACTTGGTTCAGCCAACAAGCCGTTCGTTGACAAGGTTACATTATTAGCTGTCAGGAACATAATATATGCAAGCAGACCAACCATAGCCGCCTGATGCTTTTCCTTTTTAGCCAAAGCAGCCCCAATACCTACGGCAAAGATTAAACCGAGGTTATTGATAATTGCCATGATACATTGATATAGTAAATTACCCGCTAACTGAATCGGCGCTGCCTGTAATAATGTCAGCATGCCGGTAATTGTTGTGTTGGTCAGCAATACGCCGATAACCAGAATCATACCCGCTACTGAGATATAGCTGAGCGGCTGAACCATTGCTTTGGAGAATTTCTCCATTACTCCCATAATTTTGTCTTTCATCATTTTTCTCCTTTAAATAATGTTATAAATAAAATAAAGACCTATAAAATCCCCTTTTATAAAGGTTCATCTTATAGGTCTTGCCTGCTTATCAGTAACAATCCTTCTATTTTACTACTTTAAGCAAATGAATCATCAGATACACCTGCTCCTGTCTTGATAATGTATAATTAAATGTCTGTTCGATATAAGTAGTGACATTAATGATACAGTTCTTTAATCGGTCATCCTTTTTTATCAGCAGATCATACATATCCTCAACCTCATTCAGTTCACTGCTTTCACCTTGAAAGATACGCTGAGCCAAAAACTTTAAATGCGTCATTAATCTTGCCGCATCCAGCTGATCCGGATCAAGCTTAATATTAAATTCCTGACGAATCACATCAAGCACACCTTTAGTAAACAGCAGAATACTTGTAGTTTTATCGGTTGTACTCTGCATTGTCGCATTGACGATATGCATCGTAATATAACCCGCTTCATCTTCATCAAGGCGGATGCCGGTAATCTGTTCAATAATATTCAATGACCAAAGCGCAAGCTTATATTCATCCCGATACATCGTTCTGATTTCACTGATCATCAGATTGGGAAGCTGTACTCCCTCCTGCTGACGCTGAACAGCGAAGTAGATATGATCAGTGAGCGCGATTACGATCTGATTGCTGAGATTCACATGCAGCTGTTTCTTAACCTCTTCCATAATCATTTCAGCAATTTGGAAATACTCAATCGGTGTCTGATCAAATAATTCATTAAACTTACTCATATGTTCATCAAGGATATAATACATCCGTTCAATCTTTTCCGCATCAATCGTATCACCGGGTTTCTTTTGAAAACCAATGCCGGCACCTTGAGCGATCGCATCTTTATTATCGTCGGTTCTAGTGGCCACTATGTTGTTATTGAATACACGAAGTACTTTCATACAAATCTCCCTCCGATAAATAAAAAAACCAAACAAAAAAGTAGTATACCTTCATGTTCGGTCTTGCCTGCTTAACAGTAACAATCCTTGATTACGGTTTGATTATAGCCAATCCAATCTCGTTTGTCAACGCTTTCAGGAAAAATATTTATTTTTTTGATTTTAAGCTTTTAGGGGTTGACAAACACGTTTGAAAAATTTAAGATAGTGGCAACAATGTTACTGTTAAATCAGGCATGAGTTCTATTTCTTTGATAGCGCTCATGCCTTTTTTAACCCTAGGAGGAAAATATGTTCAACTTTTTAAAAAAAGAAAAGAATACGGTTAAGACACTGACAGCGCCGGTAGATGGCAAGGTGATTGATTTAAGTGAGGTTGATGATCCAGTCTTTGCGCAGAAGATGATGGGTGAAGGGATTGCGATCATTCCAGATGGCAATATCGTTGCGGCACCAGCGGATGGCACAATCGTATTAATACCGGAAACAAGACACGCGTTTGGTATGAAGCTGGCAGACGGCTTGGAATTGCTTGTGCATATTGGTTTGGATACAGTAAATCTGGGCGGTGAAGGCTTCAGCGCACTTGTGGATGTAAATACAGAAGTAAAAGCTGGTGATCCAATCATCAAGGTTGACACTGATTTTGTTAAGTCAAAGGGTATCTCACTAACGACGCCGATGATTATCATGAATCACAATGATTATGAACTGACAGCATTTCATACCGGCGGCCAAGCTAAAATGGGGGAAACTGTGCTGATTGAATATACAAGTAAATAAAGCCTAGGCCTCATGAATGTAAGGCTTTTATTGATTAAGAATCAACAGAATGTTACTATTCAAGGTAATGCTTACAGCTTTAACGCAAAAGGTGAAATGATTGAATAAATCAAAAAGAAGGTTTCAGCCATATAACAGGTTGAAACCTTTTTGTTTATATTACAGCGCCTTTTCTACCTCATCCAAGGTTGGAATTGAATTACCCGCGCCATGTCTGCCGATAACGATTGAGCTGGCAGTCGATGCCATGTTCAGGCATTCCTTTACTGACTTACGGCTCATGATGCCATAGATAAAGTAACCGGTAAATGTATCGCCGGCACCCACAGTATCCACAACCTCTGTTTTAATCGCCGGTTCATAGACATATTGATTTTCATCAGCATAGACAGCCCCGCGTTCTCCCAATGTCAGAATCACCTTGATTGCCGGGTATCTTTCCAAAATCAGCCGTGGAATCTCTTTTTCATTATCAGAACCGCTCAGCTGTCTTCCTTCTACCTCATTAATAAACAAATAATCAATCTTATCCATCGGCAATGTCTCAATCACATGATTATACGGCGAAGGATTAAACACAATGATCAAACCGGCAGCCTTAGCTTTTTCAATAATTAAATGAAGGTTGTTAATTTCATTTTGAATAACCAGAATATCTCCCTTTTCAAAATGCGGCAGCACTGAATCAATATATGCTTCACTGATATGCTCATTGCAGTTGCCGCTGACAATGATTGCATTATTGCCTGCCTTATCCACCTGAATAATTGCCTGCCCGCTGTCTTCATCGACATGGTTCAGCAGTGATATATCAACATTGCCGCTTTTCAGCGTATCAGCTAATACCTGTCCATTTCTTCCTAGATTGCTGGCAATATAGACTGGCAGTCCGGTTTTGGCAAATGCCATTGCCTGATTCAACCCCTTACCGCCTGCTGAGATTTCACAGCCGGAAGCGCAGATTGTCTCGTTTGGCTGCACGATATGCTCCAGCTTATAAATAGTATCAATATTTAATGATCCAAATACAAGTACTTTCATGATTCTTACTCTCCTACGTTCTATAACTTGATTATACCCTATATTTAATGAAAAAGCGCAAATGATTTATTTAAAATTGATCCTGCCAGATTACCTCAATGCCATCTTCAGTAAAAGTGATTGGCAAAAAGCTGTACCCTGAATGCTGCAAATCATCAGGCTGCCAATGATCAAGCATAAGTATATACTGCCCATCGCTTTCAAACACATAAGATGCCTGAGCATTAAATGTTTTGCGGTAATTCTTGCCTGAGCATGGATTGTCAATCAGCTTCCAGCCGCTGTACAGATGGTTTGATTTAGCATAAAGCGCTGCGTTGGGATGCCAGCCAGTACAGCCTGAGGTAATCATGTAATAGGTATCAGCTTTCTTAAAGAGTATCGGCGCCTCGCGTTCCTGATCGATGAGCGCCGAAGTATAAAAACCGGTGACATCATCATAAGCGTCATTTAATTCCGCCAGTACCATCGTTTTATTGTAATTGGAGCTGTGAATTAATACCGCTTTGCCATTTTGATCTTTAAACAATGTCATATCCCGGCTGTCAAGGCGATTGGGCTGCATAAATCTGACATCATGAAAAGGTCCCTGCGGATGCTTAGAACGGGCAACACCTACACCCGCGTAATAATACTGTGCATCATCCGCATGAAACCAAAGCAGATATTCATCATTCAATTCATTATAGATGACCTTGGGACGCTCACAAACACAGCTTGGATGAAGATAATTATCAGCCTGCTCATCAGCGGATAATGCCAATCCCTCATATTTCCACGTATGCAGATCAGTCGATGAGTAACAGGCAATGCCAATGACATCAACGCGTGTTTGATGAGGGCAGTTATCAGCTCCCTTATGCTCACCATACCAATAATAACGGTCTTTAAACTTTGCGATCATGCCTCCATGCGCCTGAATTGGGTTGCCGTCCTGATCCAGCCAAAGCGTTCCATTATGCATATAAGATCCTCCTGCTTTTTTATTATTTTATCATATGCGACAGCCTCCGAAAAGAAAAACAGTCCTAGCGCTGATCCGCGATAGAACTGTCTTTTAGCTTATTTCATATCAAAGATATAATGCTTTTTAATTTTCTTTTCAACACACCAGATGCAGTCCATATTCGGCTGGAAAGTAACCAAATCCCCGGCTGCGAAGTGATAGCGGATGCCATCTTGAGTCTGCACATAGGCTTCCCCTTCAATGACTAAACATGTTTCTTCACGCTCATCATAGCTGGCTTCCCATGTTTCCGGCTCATGTTCCCATGTCGGCTGTGCCAGCAGCAATGCCTTTTGTTCCTCAGTGGGTTTTCTAACAAATACAGGTTTCATATAGTTTCCTTTCTTCCCTTATAAATTCGGATAATGCTTCGCCTTAACATCCTGCCACGAAACTTCCTTATCATCAGGAACCGGCTGAAAATATGCCTTTAAACCTGCTTTGGCCATTTCGTTCATCATTCGCGCATCCTCATCGTCAAAGGAAATCGGGCCCATGACAATCTTGCGGCCAAAACCGCCGCCGATGCCGCCAACCTGCAGCTCAGGATAATTAAAGCCTGCCATATAAGCGCGGTAAGCATTGGGAACATCTTTAAAAAGAATGAAAATCGGTTCAACCTCCCCAAGCTGATTCGCCTGCCAGCGTCTGCCGGCTTCTTCACAGGATATGGTTTCTAGTTCAACACCTACCGGACATGCCATTGAGAATAGCTGAGAGAGAAATGGATCTTTCGCAGACTGATCATCAATAATATATACTTTTTTACTCTTTGTACGGTACAGCCATTGTGTACATACCTGCCCGTGAATTAATCGGCTGTCGATTCTAACTAATCCGATCTTTGCCATCATAATGCCTCCTTTTTAGTCAGTGATTTTGAGCCAGTTCTTCCCTACCGAACCAGTTACTTTCATATAGTCCATCACTCTTTCTTTATAACCAGCCCACATAATATCACCCGCCATACGAGCGCCGATATTTTCTTCTGGATAACGGCCGTCCTCCATCAGCAGCTGTAAGCCATAATTATAAGCATCAGTTCCCATATTTACTTTTTGAGTGCCAATCTGACAGCATTTCGCGATATTATCAAAACCGGAGAACGAACCACCGTGGAATACTAATGGCACATCAACCAGTTCTTTAATTTTCGCAAGCCGCTCAAAGTCAATTTCTGGTCCCTTATTCGTATATTCACCATGAGCTTCACCAATTGATACCGCTAAGCAGTCACAGCCAGAGGCTTCCACAAAAGCTTTTGCCTTCTCAGGATCGGTCAAAAATTCCTCACGTTTTTCTTCATAATCACAGCCATCAGCAATCTGTCCAAATTCTGCCTCAACCGTAATTCCCAATGGTTCACAGATTCGTTTAAAATAAGCGACCTCTTTCGCATTTTCCTCAAACGGCAATGCTGAACGATCCACCATGATACCGGTAAAACCGCCGTATATAGCTTTTACGCATGCCTCAAATGTATCGCCATGATCAAGATTCAAGGCTACCGGGATACGAACCTCATTGGCTAACTGGGTAACGATTCGGCCGAATGAAACCAGATCCTTGTGATTGCCTGGCAGTACATCGATAATTACCGGTGAATCCAATTCTACCGCTGCTTCAAGGCAGGCTCTGACTGAATCTTCATTAAATACATTCGGGGCTAGAACCCCATAACCGCCTTCTTTGGCTTTCTTCATAATCTCAAGCATTGATACTAACATTTTGATTTCCTCCTAATTGCTGTTTAGCTTTTTTAATCGTTCAAATGGTTCCCGCTGCGCTCTGACACAGTTATTCAAAAACAGCAGCAGATCTTTAATAGCAGCCGATGAATCCTTGTCAAAAAATAAATCATGACGGCTGTTGGCATAATATTTATAGAAAATATTCTGAGCCGAAGATGCTTTTAATTTGATCAGCATCGAATCAATATTCTTCGTATAATTAGAAATAGGATCAAGCATACCCGCCATGATATACAAAGGCAGATACTTAGGAAAAGCAGCCGTCCATGTTTCAAGATCAATCAGCATCTGCTGATTCAGCAGTTCAGTATAAGCCCGTACTGTATACTCAAAATTACAAGCACTGTCGTTATTGATTTTCCTTAATTCCTGACGTTTGCTGCTGCGGTAGGCGTGTGTGTCCTTTTCACCTTCAAGATAAATTTGCTTATTTTCTTCAAGCAGCGCTTTTAATTCTGATGCGTAAGAGTTCTTGCCCTTTTCCTTCATTGCTTTTCTACATGCCATGGCTGATCTGCGCGGGTGAGCGGGAAAACCTTCATCACTGCATAAAATCAGCGCATTGACATCTTTGTATTTCATCATGTAATTCCTAGCCAGCACACAGCCAAAGCCAATGCCCAGCATGCCATGCAGAATCGGTTCTACGGCATGGGTAACCGTCTGGCTGCCTTTTTTATCTGACTGATTGACCGCGATCGTTGCCGGTATTTTTTTGAAATCATTGAATACATAGAGAAAGAGTTGGTGAATATCCTCAATAAGCTGCCATGAATGATTCACCTCAATGACACCCAATGATGCTGCTGTTTTCCCATGACCGAGCAAATCGCAGCCAAATGATAGATAACCATCATTGGCTAGCTGTTTCATTAGATCACAATAACGAGAAATATGGTCATAGCGATCATGAATAATCTGTATATAGCCGCGGATCGATGAATCTGGATAGCAGACAAGACCATAAACCGTATCCGTCTGATTAGCGCTTGGATAGCGATATTCTTTAAACATGATCTTGCCTCCTTATGAATCAGCGGCTTGCTTTTGGCCGCTTAGCCCTGTGTTCTTTAATATCATGAATCAACAGAAGGGCAAAGAACAGCAGCAAACTGCCAAGCATTAAGCCATTCTCCGTAAATGCGTTCTGATTCGGCGAAGATGAGCTGACGCTCTGTCCCAGCGTTGTGGTTAAACCTTGGGTCATGAACCAGTAGATTGCTAGCGTCAGTCCTGCCAGCTTCATGAGCCAGATAATTTGTTTCTTTCTGATCATTGCTGTTCACTGGCTATTGTTTTCAACAGCCCCTCAATATAGAGCTTGGCAACGACGGTACCCGGATCAATGATGCCGATGCTGTCCGCTTTTCGAAAAGCCAGACGGCCATGCTTCGCTTCCATCTTGGCCGCGTCATCAACTCCCTGACAAGCTGCTTGGTATCCGGCAGTCAGAAAATCAATAGGTGCTGATGTTAAGTTATCTTCGATACTCCTAGCAGCCGGATAAATCGCGTCGAGGAAGGTTTTTTCACCTTCTTCAGCTTTACCTGTCTGTTTGACTCCGGCCGCCATCTCACGCACCAATAGCAGCAGTTCCTCATTAGCTAAAGCTGTTTTGCCCTTAAGCTTTTTGCCTATATTCATAAATCCTGATGATAACAAGGTACCCATCGAGGAAGAAGCCGCATTATTGAAGCATTTGCCTGCCTGATAAAACAGCTTGCCTAAATCAGTCTCCATGCTGTCATGAACAAATTGATCGGCAGCCTTAAACCCGTCACCCATTACAATCCCTAAATCACCGTCACCGCCAACCGAATCAAGCTCGGTCAGCGTTTCAATATTGGCCTGAAAAATCACATCCCATTGTGTAAACAGCTTTTCAATAAATGTTTTATCCAGCATAAGCTCACCGCCCAAATTGTTTAAACAGCGGTGTATCCGCCTGAGCATCAAGCAGCGGCTTGAGCTCATCATCCAGTTTAAACAGTGTGATCGACATACCCGCCATTTCCAATGATGTGGCATATTCACCGACATATGTTTTATATACTGATATTCCTGCTTTCGTTAACAATTCATTTACCTTGCGGTTAATCAGATATTGTTCTTCTAAAGGTGTAGCACCCAAGCCGTTGATCAAAACCGCGGCCTCATCCTGAGCATTCAGTTTTAAATCATCGATCAGTGCCGGCAGAATTTCCTCAACGATGGCATCCGCACTCAGCAAAGGTCCGCGGCGAAGACCGGCTTCACCATGGATACCCATGCCGATTTCCATTTCATCATCACCAATGGTAAAGCTGGGATGACCGATTCGCGGTACCGTGCAGGGGGTCAGTGCCGCTCCCATAGTAGATACCCGCTCACTGGCTTTTTTAGCCAGCCGTTCAACCTCATCCAACGGCAGCAGCTGATCGGCTGCCGCCCCGGCGATTTTGTAGACAAAGAAGATACCGGCTACTCCGCGGCGCACATTCTTTTCACCCGCTGCCGCTCTAGGCCCGGAAGCTGCATCTTCACCGGCAATGATTGATCGAACCTCAATGTCGGCTTCCATGTCAGCCATTTCCGCAGCCATTGTGAAATTAAAAATATCACCGTTATAATTTCCATAAATATAAAGCACACCGCTGCCTTGATCGATTGCCTTCGTCACATTCAGCATTTCATCAGCGCTTGGTGATTGAAAAACACCGCCGATGGCACAGCCGTCAAGCATGCCCTTGCCCACATAACCGAGAAACAATGGCAGATGACCGCTGCCGCCGCCGGTAGCTAATGCAACCTTGCCCGGCTTTTTATGAACCGCGCATAAACAGCGCAGATTGTTGTCAACCGGTTTTACATAATCAGGATGCGCCGCATAATAACCCGCCAGCATTTCTGGTATGAAATCCTCAGCCTTATTCATAAACTTTTTCATCATTTACACCTCCTTAACAATTTGCTATGCCAAAATACCTAAACCGCCTAATACGATAGAAAGTCCCAGCAGAATCAGTGTAGCCTTTAAGATATTGCCGCCTTTTTGCAGATATTTATAAATTCCAAATACCGCGCATAATGAAAGCAGACCCGGCGCGATGCCGTCAATCAATGTTTCCTGAAGACTTAAGAATTCACCGCCATAAGGAACATTTAAGCCTAACGCGACACTGACGTTCTCCGCAGCCATGACACCCATCACAAATAAACCAATAATACTGAAGAAAGTCACAATCTTTTGTACGGCACGGTTCTGCAAGATGCTGGTAGCTGATTTAGTACCCAGCTTATAGCCCAGATTAAACATGAACTTGCCTTCTGAAGTTAAAATGATATAAAGCAGTAAATCATAGACGATCGGCGCCCAGATATACCCCTTTTGCGCAAAGCCCATAAAGAAGGCTGCCATCAGCGGTTTAATCGTAGCGTAATTCAGCGTATCACCGATACCGGCAAAAGGCCCCATCATACCGGTTTTTACTGAGTTAATTAATTCACCGCTGATTACCTGTGTTTCATCATCACCCTCACGCAATGCACGGGCTCTTTCTTCTTCCATTGATACAACTACGCCTGGAATAATACCGCCGATCATATTCTCAGTAATAAAGAACTGCATATGACGTTTTAAACCATCAATCTGCGCGTCCTTATCATTCGGATATAATTCCTCAAGTGCCGGTGCCATAGTTAAGCACATACCTAATGCCTGAAGACGTTCAACATTATCCACATGACAGATATGCATCCGCCAGTTAAACCAAACCTTATTTAATGTCTTCTTACTTAACAGCCGTTCACCCTGTGATTCAGTGTTATTCAGACTCATTAAATCCGCAAATACATTGCCTGAATCATTGGCATCCTTCGTGAATGTCATATACAGCCATGCCAGGAAAATACCTAACAGACAGCCTGGAATTGAACTCAATCCTGAATATTGTGCGAAGAAGAAACCGGCAATAAAGAAAGGAATCAAATTACCCTTACCGATAACCATAATCGTCATCGCAAAGCCCAGCGCCGGCATCATGCCGCCGGCAACCGTAAACATATTTTCTGCCCAGGCCGGCAGACCATTTAATAAAATACCTAAGCTGACCGTTCCATATTTCAAAATTAAAGTCATTGGAATTAAGAAGATAACGGCTCTGATTAATGGTCCGTAAATTAATGATGTGCGCTGTAATCCGCTGATATCGCCTTGTTCGGCACATTTATCCGCATGGTGAACCGTCCACAGCATCGCAACACGTTTTACTGTATGAAGCTGAGCACAGATTAAAGCGGCAGCCGATGAGATAACCAGACCTTCTTCAAGACTGATACCCTGTGTAATAACCATGGAGGTCGTCACAACCCCCGCCGCGACCTTGTCGACCGGTAATGCCCCGCCTACTGCTGTTAATGCCAGATATAATGGCTGAATCGTACCGCCGACGATAACGCCTGTCGTAATGTCTCCCAAGATGAGACCCGTCAGCATTGATACGAACATCAGATCACAGAAACAGTACGTAAAGGGTACAAATATTTCCCCTGCGTCGAGCCAATACAATGCCGCAATCAGTATTGCTTGAACTAGTGTCATTTTATTCCTCTCCTTTCATAACACCTATTCTATAAGAACTTCATTTGACTAACTAAACTAGCAGTTTGGAATATATACCTCCTGTATCCCGTTTTTCCCGATTTCCGCTGCTTTCTTGCTTAGTTCTTCCAACGAAGCGTTCTCCATGGTAAGCAATAACTCTAAAACCATCCCTAAATTCAAACCTGTCACAACCCGATAATGCGCTTCCCTGAATGCCAGAATGCTTGAATTGCATGGACTCGCGCCGTACATATCCGCCAGAATCAGATAATCACCGTCAGGATCTTTTGCCAATACCGCTTTGGCCTCCTCGACAAACTCTGCCATCGACTTCTCCGCGCTCATGCATAATGTTTCAAGACTTTCCGCGGGGCTGTGTCCGGCGATCATTGCGATTGTCTGCTTATAGCTTTCGGCGAGTGTTCCATGCGTTGCCAGTATTAAATGTGTCATTTGTTATTTCCCTTTCTGTTTTTTTGAACCAAAATGGTTCCAACCATTACTGATGAAGTAAAGGTAACCAAAATCATTGCCAGTGAAAGCAGAAGCATTAATGTGCGGTTCCAATCAGTGATCATACGGAAATCATCAATGCTGATTTGCATCTCAAATAAATTCCAAATGAACAAAGAGCCAATAAGAATCGCGCCAATGATTCTCTTCACCAATACAGATGCCTCATTGTTGCTGAGCTTGTGCATCATTGATTCCTTTGCCGGCAATTCAAACCGATTGGTCATCGGCAGTTCCGGCAGGAAACGCTGATGATAATAAAACTGCAGCAGCACAAAGCAGATAAGCCCAATGCTGACAGACAATGGATAATTCGGCAAATAATAATAAATCAGAAAACCAACGGTAATCGGAATAATGAAACGGCAGCGAACCAGCTGGAATTTAAGCTGATTATTTTTATCCAATGTGTAAGCCAGATTTTTACGCTTATCATAGATATAAACCTTACCTGCATTATCCTTATAAAGATTACGTCCGATATTGGTTAAACGGCTTTGCATTTTTTGTTTCATGAGCTTATTTTAAGCACCCATCTGTAAGCGCTTTACTTCCTCCTGCCTTAGTAATATCATTTCAAAACTATTAAAGCAATACTTCTCCTATAAATCGATAGTTCAAAACATTTTTATCCTATTTCAATCAGTTTTATCCTTTTGTTTGTTTTGTTTCAAAAATATTATCAGAACATTAATATGGTTAATATTAACACCATTACTGATAAATGATAACCAGCTTTCAGCCTGATGCTGCCAAAACGAAAACATAAAAAAAGAATGTACATTCGCTGTACATCCTATCCTACTCTTATCTACTCACTGCCAACTTCAATCACCGTAGTATTGATCTTGCCTTTAAGCTGATCAGGCACCTTATCCGTAACCAGTAAATCAAAATCGGAAAATTGCGCATACTGAAATCTAGCCGGCCTTGTAAATTTACTGGAATCCATTATCAAAATATTACGTTTGCTGCGCTTCATCACCGCCATGTTGGTAAACACCGCATCCTCAGTTTGGGTTCCCGGCCCGTCAAGTCCCTCGCTGCCATCTAAGCCGAAAATAGCTACATCAAAGGAGAATTTACTGATCATATCCGTTACAAAATGACCCTGAGTTCGTTTGCCTGTTTTTGAATAGGAACCGCCCAGCATGATGATTTCATGCTTGCTTTCAGCAGCAATACTGACCATATCGAAACAATTTGTAATCAGCAGCAGGTTTTTCTTCAGGCAGATCAGCCTTCCTAATGGCAATGCGGTGGAGCTTGGATCAATAAAGACAACATTATCGTTATCAATATAATTGATTACCTTGGAACAGATCAATCGTTTAATATCCATTTTCTCCTGAGTTCTAATATTCAGCGGAATATCGACATTAGAATTTCTGAGCACGGCTCCGCCATGGGTTCGAAACAGAAAACCTTTATTCTCCAAAAAGCTGAAATCTTTGCGAATCGTTTCCGGTGTCACATCTAATACTCTGGCAATTTCATTCACACTTGCCCGCTCATAAGCCAGCAAATATTTTCTGATTTCCTCATGTCTGCGTTCTGTACTTTTTTCCATAAGCTGCCTCTTTTCATTTTAAAAGAAATTTAATAATCTACAACAAATTCATCATAGCGATCAAACACACCTTGATTTTTAATCAGGATTGGCAAGACCAGCTGTCCTTGATCATTAATTGTGTAGTGCGTGGTTGTGACCCTGTATTCAGGTTGTATATATGAATCAATACTCCATTCAATTTCCACATAGCAGTCACCCTCATCCATCATTTCCTCATAGACACCAGAACAAACACCAATATTTTTCTGTGCCATATATTGTCTGATGGTTTGGTTGGGATCGCCGCTAAAAGCCTCAGCATTAATATCATTATCAGACAAGGTAAGGCCCGTTTCCTTGACAAAGATAAACTGTTTTGGTCTACTGCCTACAAATGGAAACACCAGTGAAATCAATTGATTATTTTCTCTGAGCTGATAATCGCGGTGTACATCTGTCCAATTAAATTTAAAAAACATAACCTCATTAAACAATTTAGCGGCAGCATGCTCTGCATCCAATGCCAAATGATACGCCCGATCATCATGTACTTCAATAAACTGATCCACTGTAATCGGTGATGTTTTTACATAGTTAGAATTAGCTTCTTTGATTACCTTGCTCGTCATTTCATTTTTATTTACTTCAACTAGTTCGGCTTCATCCATATGATAAAGCATAAAGGATAAAACTTCCAATCCCCGCAAAGATTGATGCCGATCTTTTTTTCTATACATTTGCGGCAGCAGCTGGGTATTGCCTAATGAATTTGATTTAAACCGCAGACAACATACAATGCCATTTTTTTCCGCAACTGCGAAATAATCATTTTCAAGGAATTCAGCATCCGTATAAGTTTCATCATATTGCTGGGTATTTTTTAATAACTCAGCCTCGCTCAGCCAATGATCAGCATCCGCATATTTCACTAATCCTTCTTCGATCGGGCCATCAATCAAACCTCTTCTGCCATGCCATTCTTCCATGCTAGTTAGCTTATAACCTGTATCAATAATTTCATCAGCATTTTCTATTACATAATTATAAAGGGTATCTTCCTCAACCTTAAAGGCTAGGTTGTACTCATTAACACTATAATAAACAGCATCGTCATCAGAAACATCTATATAGCTTTCCATGATATATGTTTCACCATTCTTATCCGTCAGCTGATAAATAATATACAAACTATCTTCCGGCCGTTGATAAAAATAACCAGTATCCATCCCTTGTAAAGTTGTCATAACCATATTTAAATGCTCAGAATCGTTGAGTCTATATTCGACAATACCATCACTATTCATCACATCCGCAACCACTTCACTCAACGCTAAGGTCTGATAGAAATCAAATATTTCATCAGGGGTTGAATGATCATAATCATAGGTAATCGCAGGTTCTTCCAGCTTTGGTTCTGCCTTACAGCCGCCGATAACTAATAGGATACAAAGACATAACTTTTTCATTCTGCACCCTCCTCACTGGCATCCGCAGGTGTACTGACATCTGTATTAGTTGAAGCATCACTCATTGTCGATGATTCAGGTTCTAAGTCAAGATCCGTATCCGCAGCTGGCGATGAATCCCCTTCACTCGCAGCATCACTATCCGTTGCCGGCTCTTCTTCAGGCGCTGCCAACTTGTTTAAATATTTAAATGAATTGATGCGGATACCCTCATCAGTTTCCTCTAATACAATTCTGACTTGTTTAAAATGTTCTTCATTCCCTATAACGTTATCATAAGCTTCACCTAAATCATTTTTATAAACATAAAATAGTTCATTAAAGGAATGAGAATTTTTACCATCATCAGGTGACTCTATGCTGCCTGTATAAATCAATAAATCATAAGTACGCTGATTACCATTGACCGCTTCTTCAAATATCCAGCCGGTTTCCAAAGTTGCGAAAAAATACTCATAAGGTGTATGAATATCACAGAGCTTTAATTGCGGACTGTGATTGACGGTAAACATCGGATAATCAGCAAGATGTTTTTCAGTAATAACCGGCATTGTAAAATCCTGACTGAATAAAACTTTGCCTGCCTTTTCTATCATCGAATAAGTCACAAAGCGATCCGGCTGCAGGGAATGAACAGGCAGTACATCTTCATCCATGTTTATAGTAACACTATCCCCCTGCGGTCCATAATAAGTATACATATCAGACCCATAATTATTTCGCCGATAACCATTCTGAATCTGCTGCATCGCTAAGCCTGCCACAACCTTATTCCAATCTTGAATATCATGATAATCTGTAAATTCATCATTAATGTAGAATGCCATTTTTAGTGCCTGCAGCCATGGATCATTCTCAAAGTACCATGTATTGTAAGCTGTTGGTGAAAGATATTCCTCATTTCCAAAAGTGTATTCTTCCTGATAAGTATCTTCAAATTCAGCGGCTGGTGTTTCTGCCCATGTGCCCATATCAACCGTAATTTCATCTAAATCGATGGGTAAAACCGGCAACCCGGAATCGGTATGCTTTTTAAAGAAATCAAGCAAAACCATCTTTTCTTCGGTGAGTGCGCATGCGTTCTTCGTAAGACAAAAGCCATAATCATTCCCTTTAAATACAATAGGCTCTTTATCCTTCACGGTAACCTCAAAGGCAAAAAGCTGTCCATCAGGAAGGGTTTCAATATGATCTTTATTCACATCAACCTTAATTGTATCCAATAGCTGTTTAAACTCATTGAGGATGGATTCATCACTAATCGAATACTCCATCGCTGTTTCATTTTGTTCATCATTAAGAATAAAGCGCAGGCTGACAAGTTCATTAACGCGCAGATTATCGATTCGATTGCGGATTGCATACGTATCACCAAAACGTTTAGAACACCCATTTTTGATAAACATGGTGGATATTTCCGGTTTGATTACATCAGGCTGCTCTGGCTCACTTTGTTTGGTACACCCAAATAAAATCAACACAAGTAAGATTAATTTTGCTTTTCTCATTGTGATGCCCCCTTTACTATCATTTTATTTTTTATTTGATTGAATGTCCACATAAAGATCGTTGCTGCCGATAATATTTTAGAAGATTTAATATTTTGAATATGCATAAACAAAAGAAGCCGAATCATTGTGACTCAGCTTCCTAATCATTTAATAAATTCATTAAGAAATGTTGGCAATATACAGTCAGCTTTTAACCGACCCTATGCCTTATAGTTTAATTTTGTCTGGATCTTCATCATTGTAGAATGCATTTCAAAACGCTCAAAATCCTTCTTCAAAAGATTCAGATAAATCATATCAAAAACTGCCAGCAAGGAAGAACGGATCAAATTAGTTCTTAGGAAAGTGCGATTGCCATACTCTACTAATTTGAAATTAATATCAGAGAGTGCTTTAATTGTATTTTCAGATACTTTAGTAATTGATATTACCTTCATACCCCGCTTTTTGGCCAGCTTCGCAAAGTTTACCATATCCCTGGTTTCTCCGGATTCTGACAATACGATGATGACATCCTGATCATTACACTGATTCAATGCTGAATAGATCATTGTCGTATGGTCATGATGATAGGCATCCAAACCAATATAACTCAGCCGGTGCGCAAAGTAATCAGCAAAGCAATTATTACGGACAGAGAAACCGGCGATGATAATCTTACGCGCATTATAAAGGAAATCCACCGCCAGATCAACATCATCACTCTTATTCATATCAAAGGTCATGTCGAGAATCAGATTATACTGTTCCCGCAGCTTTTCCATTGTTTCAACGGTACTTTCCTGATCATCAATTTCAAGATCTACATAGGCATCTGGATTATCCATACTGATATCGGCAATCATCTTTTTATAATTGCCATAGCCAAGCTTTTGTGAAAAACGAATCACCGTTGACTGGCCGACACCTACCGCATCAGCCAACTCCTGTGAGGTAAGATTTCTGATTTCTTCCCTATGTTCCTGAATGTAGTTTGAAAGCTTCTCCTCTGAGAAGGTCAGACCGTCAAAAACCATTTTTAATTTGTTTGTATACGAGGACATCGCAATTGCCTCCATTCCCTATAAATCAAGCTTTTATCAAGGTTAGTGTAGCATAATAAGCAAAGTATTGTAAACTAAATGATTTCATCATCACTTTCATCAAAGCATAAATGGGTCTCCATCATGCCGCTTTTAGCCTCGTCAATCAACTGATCCAATTCACTCTGTGACAAAATGCCCTGATGCAGCAAAATACCAATCACCAGTCCCATATTCATACCATTTACTAAATGCACATTCTCACGTAGACTCAGACGGCTCACCGCATTGGACACACTGCCGCCTAATAAATCCGCCAAAATGATAAACTGTGTATCAGGTTGTGCATCAATCTTAGCCTCAATAGCTTCGGCAATCGTTTCAGGCATTTCACCCGGCTGCAAGCCATAACAGGTTAAATCCTTTGTTTCACCGATAATCATACCCACTGAATTCATCATACCCGCTGACAGATTACCATGTGAAATTAAGATTACTTTTTTCTTATCCATAATAGCTCCTATTCATCTAAGGGATTTTTACCCAATATTTCATAATATGCATTGAGAATCAATTGATAAATAATTGCGTCATATTCTGCCTCTAAATGCAGGGAGCAGCATGACTGAATCACCTGTTCAATGCCCTCATTTTCAATCCGCCTGCGTAATTCAACACTCTGTGGATCATGTTCATTATAATAGAAAAATCCATAAGCGAGACATTTAGTTATATAATAAGGCACAATACCATGCTTGATGCAGCAGAAGGCAGGTCCTAAGAAGCGGTCATTGCGGCCAAATTTACGAATTGGTTCACGCGCGATGCGGTGCAGGCTGTCCTGAAATTCTTCATTTCTGAAAATCGTGACCGTTTTCTTTGCTTCTTCATCACTGCGCGGCGGTAAATGGTACTCGGCAGCTACACCGTTGTATCCCTCTACCGCGGCATAATAGGCATAAAGTGATGCCTTGGGATGATGAGCCGCTTCATTGGTATATTCAATGCCGTCTTTTAAGGCTACAAAGGCCATTGAACATTGTACTAAATTACCAGTCCAAATCTTATAGACCATCGCCAGATCGAGATTCTTTTCTAATCGGAAGAACGCCGGCAGTTCTGCTTTTTCACGCAGTACAGGCAGATCCTCTACACGCAGTACCGGCTTATTATCGCCGATGATCCGATATTGATCTTCCGTTTTATGAGCCGTGTCCGGCAGCAGATTCTTACGGTTTACGATAGACATAATCAAACACATGGATGCCTCATAAACTGGAATTAATTCAGTATCTAATGCCTTGCGGATCAGCGTATCAAAGGTTTGATACAAACCGACATAATTGGCTCCCAGCGTAACTAACACCTTTTTATTCAGTTTTAAATCCGCAAGCCTTGCCACGGCTGCCGCCAGATCCTTGGCAACTTGTTTAAAGGCATCGGGTTTTAAAGCGGTCGCAACATAATCAGCGTTAATTATCGCATCGATATATTCATCATAATCGTTGACCGTATCCAACACCTTAAAATTTTCGATTCGCCGTTCCTGATTTTCATTGGTTGACAGGTCAGTCATCTGCACCGTGTAATAGTTCTGTTTCCGCAATCCTTCAACTAACTGTGTGTCATTATCCGCAAAAATCAGCTGCCAGCCATCGCGGTCAAACAATTCACCAAGCATTCCACGGCCGCTGCGGCCGGCGCCGATAATCAGCACGCATCCTTTTTTATCCATAGTCATCCTCTTTTCTGTTAGGGAAACAGGCATTTAGGGAGCGCTTAAATGCCTGATGCTTCAAAAATATGTTTTGGATTCTCAATAAAAATCTGATGAAGCTCCGTTTCCGTAAGCCCCTCTTCACGCAAGAGAGGAATCACCTCTCTGATCAAATAGCTTAAAGAATCCGGTGCATAATTAATGTATGATTTATGATCATAATCCGCAAAGCGCGCTGAATTGAAACAGATGACGGCATCATGGGAGAGAATGAGCCGCTTAGCCCAGCCGTGCTGGCAGATCGTTTTAATCACCTTTAAATTATGCGCCAACTGATGAGCGTTAAAATTCATCTGATCGACAGCGATATAGGCGCCACGCTGCATAACATTAAACGCGTAATCAAGCGGATCACCCTTGCGGAAATGACCGATGACTACTTTACTTAAATCCGCTCCCTGTTCTTCAAACAGATCCAGCTGAAATAGACCCTGACGCGTATTGGCCGGCCGGCAGTGAGTAATGATGGGAGCACCGGTAAGCCGCTGCGCTTTGCCGGCAGCCCGCAAGACCTTTATTGTGTTTGCAGTAAAGCCTAGTTCAGTAGTTCCGCATTTAATAACACCGCACTTGATATCACTGCCCTGACAGCCCTCACTCAATTCACGAACAAACAGCTTTACTAAAAGTTCTTCAGGCATATCTCTAAGCCAGACATCTTCACAGCCCAGCACACCGGTTGCCGCAATAATCTGCATGCCGGTGCGTTTAGCGATGGCCTGCATCAGTAAGACATCACGGCCGTAATTGATCGGTGTAACATCAACCAGCGTTTCCACACCATGCGCCTTGGCATCAGCGATTACTTCTTCAATCATCTGCATCGCCTGCTCTTGATCAAAAAATTGTGGATCAGCCATTCTCAGATTCCAATCACTCAGCAGTAAATGCTCATGCATCAAAGTAAAACCTAAATCCTTTAACGCAAGTGATCCCAATACGGTATTGATTGGTTCCATATTATTCCTCAATATAAGAAATACTCATACATTCCATTTCACCTTTTAATACAAAAGGTCCAAAATGAGCAGGAATAAATAAGGTTTCCCCTTTGTGAATGGCTGTATCATGAATCATCCCCTGTCCTTTAACACAAAGGATAAAAAGGAATTGATCGCATTCATAAGTCCCTTCACCGTTGATGCTAAAGCCTTTGGCAGTATATTCATTGGGCTTGGAATAATAATGATGAATGATCATACCCGGCTGTTTTTCATCAATGATATCATGCGGTTTTAAATCTGTTTCCGGCATATTCAAGCATTCAAAAGCTTGTTTCAGATGCAAGGGTCTTTTGGGATCATCACGTTCATAATCATACATGCGGTAAGTGATGTCTGAATTGGTTGAGAATACCACACTCATCGTTTCAGAGCCGCCGCCGCTGTGAATTACCCCAGCCGGTGTATTTAAAAACTGATTTGGTTTCACTTCTACACGCTGAAGCAAATTATCAAAATCCCGCTTTTCAAACAGCTCTTTAAATTCCTCAATTGTTTTAGCAGTATGCCCCATGCGTTTATAGACTGTTTCATTTGGCTTATCTAAAATAGCAACCCCGCCGGATACCTTACCGCGGCAATGTTCATGCTGCCACGCATATTCATCATTGGGATGCAGATGATAAGACATCAGTCCCTGTCCGCATGAGGTAGCCATACGGATTGGGAAAATAGGGTATTGGCAGTCAAACAGTTCAGGGTGACGCTCAAAGAACTCGGATAAATGCTCCTTAGTTTCACTGATTATATTGTCAAGATGATCAGGCAGGGCAATGACATGATATGCCTGCCCCACCTTTGTCATCGTCGTTTGATAGCCATAATATTCAGTAATTTTATCACCTGCCCAGACAAAGGATTCCAGCACAGGCTCGACGTGATAGATTTTTTTCATTTCCTCACCCTCGAATTAAGCCTAGACAATACCCAGCAATGAAAGGGCAATCACCGCTGCCATGACCACATAGAAAAGTGTCTGCATTTTAACTTTCTTTATCTTAAGCAGATAATAGAACAGCAGGATCAACAAAAGACTTAACAAATTAGGGAATATCTGATTCAGCATATCAGAGAATAATACTTGTTCACCATTATTTTCAAATGCCAGCTTCAGCGCGAATTTAACTCTTGATGCTGACAGACAGCCAACAACAATTAAACCAAATACACCGACTGCCTTTGTAATATCACTGATACCGGCATTGCCGAAGAATTCCAGTGATTTTTTTCCTAATCGATAACCATTATTGAAAAGCACTTTACCAAATACCAGAATAATCGCCAGCAACGCAACGGTATAGAAAATAGGTCCCAATGGACTGCCGCTTTCACCGCTGATGGCAATCGTCAAAGTAATCAGAATCGGAATCAGCGTCGCCTGAATCAATGAATCACCAATACCGGCAACCGGTCCCATCAAACCAGATTTAATAGCGGTAATCATTTCAGGATCAACATCCCCGGTGATTGCTTTTTCTTCTTCAAGCCCCAATACGATACCAAAGATCAGTGATCCGGCAATTGGCTCAGTGTTGTACCATGTGAAATGACGCATGATATTCTCGGTAATTCCCTCTTGATCATAAAACTTTTTATAGAACGGCAGCAGCCACCAAGGCCAGCTCTTACCTTGCAGGTATACCGCATCAACACCTGGGCAGCCATATAATAAATAACGTGTATATAATTGATTCTGCTCTTTCTTACTGAGCGCTTCTTTTCTGATTGTTGCCATTATATGATTTCCTCGCTTTCATCGATTTCTGATGGCTTAGCGCCCTTATTCATCGTTCGATAATATAAGTAAGCCACAACAATGGCCGGGAAAATGATGGCCGTTGTGCTTAAACCTAAATATACGTAGCAGGCAAAGCCAAACAGGAAGAAAACAATACCCCAGATATCTTCTACCAGATAGCCCATCAAAGCCGCCATACCAATGGCAGGCAGGACGGTTGCGACAGCCGCGAAGGCAGTCATTAACGATGCCGGCATGAATGCTAATAAAGCATCAACAGCAGCCGTACCGAAGTAAACTAACAGAAAGCTTGGCACACCGCGTTCCAACAGATAGAAAATAGTCGGCAGACCTACATAACCCCATGTAAACTTCTTCCAGTTACCTTCCGCAGCCGCATTTTTCATCATTTCACCAAACTGTACACAGACAAGCCGTACCACTGAATCAATTGATGTGAAAACCGTTGCCAGACCAGTTGCCAGTGCGATAGCTGCTGTCGTATCAATATTTGAAGCAATAGCGATGGCTACACATGGGAAGGAGATAATACCCATATCCATTGAACCAACACCGCCGACCTGGAAATAACCGATATAAACGAGCTGCATAGCACAGCCGATAATAACACCCTTTTGAATATCACCAAGAATAATACCGCATAATAGACCGCCGATAAACGGACGCTGGAATAAATATTTGAGCGGATAGCCGCCAATTGGTGCCGACCCGGATGAAGCAAACGTAGTTAATATACCGATAAGGATACATTGAATGACAAACATGATTGAACTCCCTTTCTAGCCCTGATGTACGCTTTCGTACTTCTTTTTGGCTTCATCAAATGAAATATTTTCAAACTTACAGCTAGGATCAAAAATTATTTCTGCACCAGCATCATGAGCATATTGAATCGCTGCCCATTCTTCTTCCGTACTGCCTACAGAATTCAAATACTTTGGTGCGTTATCTCTGATAAACTGCTGACCAATCGTAATTGGCCCCTTAAATACATACCCCTTTTCCAACAGCCGTTTAACGGTAATTGGTGTTTTAAAAATAACGAAATAATTAAGCTGTGAATCTTCAGCTTTCTTCAGATTGTCAAAGCCCTTTTGAAGATCCAGAATATGCACCTTAATATCACTGGATACGGTACTTGAATAAAGACTGACCATGTATTTATCCTTCGCAATTTCATCATCGATTACAATAATTCGATTCAATGGGAAAGATTTTTTTAAAATCGTAGTCGTTTGTCCATGTACCACTCGCATGTCAACACGATAATGAGTTATCATAAATTAACCCCTTTCTTTATTTAATATAGATTGCTGGCATAACGCTTTGTCCTCAGCCCTCCTTTTGTGAAAGCGTTATCACTTACAATTTCATTATAACGTGTTTTATGGTTACGTCAACCATTTTATTCATTTTTTATTATTTATTTTTGAATAAATAGAATTATTTGAATTGTAATATGCTTTTTATGCCGATTTAAGCCGATTAATATTCAAATTATGATGAATATTTTGAATATAATGATTCATTAATCAAAGTATGAATATCGCACATAATAAAACGCTCATCACTGAGCGCCGTTTTTGCTTCATTGTCCTATAAATATTCTAGCCATCTCATTATCCAGCATATAAATATCATTCGCCGCCGCTTTTAATTCATCTAAGCAGATCAGCTGATAACCAGTTTCTGTTTTTTTCAGCCAGCCCCGCAAACAAAATTGCTTCAGCGCACGCAGAAGCTGACGGTGACTGCAGCCAAGATATTCTGCCAGCTGAGTATGATTTTCTCTGAATTGATGATTTCTTTGCGTAGAAATGATATAACTGGCCAGCTTTTCCTCGGTGGTACAGTGCTGAGTAATCGAGGCATTATGATCGTTATGCCGCATTTTCTGTGTAAAAAAGCTGCATAAACGATTCATGAATTGAATATCCGCGAGTAATATTTTACGGCATGGTTCATGGGGTATCATCAGGCATAACGCTGATTCAAGCACTTCCACACTGCATGATGCCTTCGTATTTTCAATTAATTCAATCTCCCCAAACAAAGTAAAGCCTTCATAAAAGCTGATTAAATTTCGTTTGCCATTGCTGAGCAGCTTAGTAACCATGCATTTTCCCTTAAGCATAAAATAAAGATTTGCTAAGGGTTCAAATTCAACACAGATATATTCATGGGCATCAAACTTACAAAGCTTCATTTGCGCACAGACTTCTAATGGCAAGGCTTGATCAAGATGCACAGATTCAATCAGCTGCTGCTTCAATTTCTCATCATTTATAATTATCATAAAACACCTCTTTCTTTAACTATGTCATATGTCATAGTTAGTTGCAAGTCCCTTATGTTAAATTAGACTCATTAAAGGGGAGGTTATGCCATGATTTATTTCTTAGTATTTATCGCTGGCTTGATGCTGGCATGTATGCAAAGCTTTAACGGCTTGTTAAGCAATTATATTGGAACTTATGGAACAAGCTTGATTGTTCACTGTATCGGCGCTGTTATGCTGCTTGTTTATCTGCTTATTAAAAAGGAAAGGATTCGTCTTTATCCAATGCCTTGGTATCTGTACAGCGCCGGCATCTTCGGCTTGGTTCTGGTGGCTTTTACCAGTGTCAGTGTGAGTGTCATCGGCGCCGCATTAACAACCTGTCTGTCAATTACCGGGCAGATCTTCTGTTCCATAGTGATTGATCATACCGGTGCTTTTCATTTACCGAAGCTGCGCTTCAATAAGAAACGGATACCATGCCTGCTGATGATTCTTTGCGGACTGGTAATTGTGCTGATTAATTAGGAGGTACCTTATGTATATCATACTTGCTTTTCTGCTTGGCTGTATCAATGTCATATCGAAAACAATCAATTATCAGGCAACTACCTATCTGGGGACAGCCTGCGGGTCGCTGATTAATTATCTCACAGCCTCCCTGCTTTCCTTGCTGCTTTTTCTGTTTTTAAATCCGGCTTATGTGAATGCTGAAAGCTTTCTGTCAGCCCCATTTTGGCTCTATCTGGGCGGTGTCTGCGGTTTGCTGGCACTGATCATCAACGTGACCTCACTCAAGCATATGAATCTGTTTCAATCAACAACACTGCTGCTGATCGGACAGCTCTTTGGTTCTGCCCTGCTGGATTTATTGCTTTTACAATCCTTATCCTTTTTCCGCTTATGCGGTCTTTTAATTCTTACCGCTGGTGTCATCTGGGATAAACGCGTACTCATGCATTGAGATAAGGCTGATTATCCGCTAATTTACTTGCGAAAGAGAGCCGCTCTTGTTATACTGATTGCAGTAAGAGGGGTTGAACATGACACTTGAAAAACAATTAAATGAACTATTTGAAAAGGCTTCTACCAGCTTTGAAGAAGCCAGTAATGAACAATATTATTATGCCTTACTGAGTGTGCTTAAACAGCGATTAGCTGACACGTCAATCATTCAAGGCAAGAAAAAGCTTTATTATATATCCGCTGAATTTTTGATCGGCAAGCTGCTCTCTAATAATTTAATTAATCTGAATCTCTATGATGAAGCAAAGACATTGTTAGAAAGCCATGGCCGTTCATTAGCTGAAATCGAGGAAATTGAACCAGAACCATCGCTTGGCAACGGCGGTTTGGGACGGCTTGCCGCTTGTTTTTTAGACTCTATCGCTACCCTTGGCTTAGCGGGTGACGGTATCGGTCTCTGTTACCATTTTGGCTTATTTAAGCAACAGTTTGTTAATCATCAGCAAAAAGAAGAAATTAATCCATGGATTGAAAAAGACAGTTGGCTGCGTGAACGTGATGTTACTTTCACTGTACCCTTTGGCGGCTTCTCTTTAGATTCCAAGCTTTACGACATTGATGTTGTCGGTTATGAGAATGGCAAAAATCAGCTGCATCTTTTTGATATACAAAAGGTTGATGAAAGCATCGTTCATGACGGCATTGATTTTGATAAGGGGAATCTCTTACGCAATCTGACACTTTTCCTCTATCCTGATGATTCTGATGAGGCAGGCCGGATGCTGCGTATTTATCAGCAGTATTTCATGGTCAGCAACGGCGCTCAATATATTTTAATGAATGCCAAGAAGGAAGGTCTTGATCTTCATAAACTCAACGAATTTGTGACGATTCAGATTAATGATACTCATCCGACACTGGTTATTCCGGAACTGATTCGCCTGCTGATGCTTGAGGGAATTGACTTAGATGAAGCGATTGCGATTACTTCTAAAACATGCGCCTATACAAATCATACGATCCTTGCGGAAGCTTTAGAGACATGGCCGCGCCGCTTTTTAGAAGAAGCGGTACCGCATCTCATGCCGATCATTGAAGCATTGGATCAAAGAGTAAAGGCTCATTATGATAATCCAAGCGTTGCTATTATTGATGATGCTGATTTAGTGCATATGGCGCATATTGATATTCATTATGGGTATTCAGTCAACGGGGTAGCAGCCATTCATACGGAAATCTTAAAGAACACTGAATTAAAGCCTTTCTATCAGATTTATCCTGAGAAGTTCAATAACAAGACGAACGGCATTACCTTCAGACGCTGGCTTTATGCCTGCAACCCTGAATTGGATCAATGGCTGAATCAATGGATTGGCAGTGATTATAAGAAAGATGCCGCTAAGCTGGAACAATTGCTGGCATTCAAGGATAATAAACAATGCCTCGATGAGCTGGCCGCTATCAAACAGTTAAAAAAGAAGCAACTGGCACAGATGCTTAAAGCCACACAAAATATTGATCTTGATCCAGAATCTGTCTTCTGTATTCAAATCAAGCGTCTGCATGAATATAAACGCCAGCAAATGAACGCGCTTTATATCATTCATAAATATTTTGAAATTAAAGCAGGTAAATTACCAGCCCGGCCTATCACGATGATCTTTGGTGCTAAGGCAGCGCCTGCTTATATCATTGCCAAGGATATTATTCATCTGATTCTCTGTCTTTCTGAATTCATTGCCAAAGACCCTGATGTTGCTCCATATCTCAAGGTTGTCATGGTTGAAAACTACAATGTGACACTGGCTGAAAAACTGATTCCTGCCTGCGATATTTCTGAACAGATCTCACTGGCAAGCAAGGAAGCCAGCGGTACCGGCAACATGAAATTCATGCTGAACGGCGCGGTTACTTTAGGTACAGCGGATGGCGCGAATGTAGAGATTGCTGAGCTGGTTGGCGAACAGAATATTTATACCTTTGGTGAAAGCAGTGAACAGGTTATCGCTCACTATCAGAACCATGATTATATCAGTAAGAAAATCTACAAGCAGGAGCCGCATATTAAACAGTGCGTAGACTTTATCGTTTCGAAAGAATTATGCAGCATCGGTTCAAGAAAGATTTTACGGCAGCTGCAGCAGGAATTAATCAATAAGGACTGGTTTATGACACTGCTTGATCTGAATGCCTATATTGCGGAAAAAGACCGCTGCCTCGCTGATTATGAGAAGCATGAGGAATGGACAAAGAAAATGCTTGTTAATATCGCAAAAGCCGGATTCTTCTCTTCGGATCGTACTATTGCGCAGTATAATCAAGATATCTGGAAACTTTAAGCATCCTATGGGATGCTTTTTCTATATTAAAAGGAGTGCGAACACACACTCCCCTTTTAGATTATTTACTGACCGTTATGCGCTTTCTGATCAAATTTGCACTGATACATATTCTTATCAGCCTGCTTAAATAAATTTTCAATATCTGTCTGATCACTTCCCACAGCACATCCGTATGCCAGTGAAATTGGATGCTGATGATCAGCGTTAAATCGTTGTATTACCATTTCTAAACGGCTGAGATAAATATCAAGGTTTTCAGGCTTATTAAGCATTAAAACCACAAATTCATCACCGCCGATACGGTATACTTCACCTATTTCACTAAAGGCATTAAGAATACAGTGACAAGTATTAATTATCATTTCATCGCCTTCATGGTGACCATACTGATCATTTACCTGCTTTAGATTGTTGATATCCAGAATCATTAAAGCCATTGATTCTGTTGACAGATTCATCAGCTGAGCCATCTTTTCATTAAAAGCGGTGCGGTTCTTCGCATTTGTCATGATATCGTTATAGGCCAGCTTATGATAAAGTGCCAGCTTCGTATTTTGTTCATATAACAGCCATACTCGTTTAATACAAAAATAAACCAGTAAAATAATAAAGGCAATAAAACCAAACATGAATGAAGTACGGCCGGTGACGATCGGTTTAACATAAAACTGAACTAAGGAGACCAGTGAAAAGACGATCAGAATCGATAAGGCAATTAATATACCTTTGGCCATCATTGAATTGCTGGTTTTAATTTCTTGAATCAAGGCATAGACCATACATACTACGGAGCCGACAATCAGCGCGTGAGTCAGCGGCAGCAGTGTTATAAAATTAGTCAGATTCAAAATATACAGCACTGGCTGAATCAGTAAATTCAAATAAAGAATATTGATCAGCACTTGAAGCAGGCGCTTTTGCTTGACACAGATCACATTAACAAAAGCGACAATTGGCAAAGGAATTGCAATAAAGCTGATAAAAGAAAGCAGTGAAACCGCGGCGGCATCCGCTTCATTGACATGGTAGGCTGGTGAATCCGTAGCCAAACCGCCGAAATCAGCGCAAAGACACCGAGGTACAAAAAGACCCGGTAATCATATGTCTTTTTCCTGAAATCCAAATATGCTGCCACAGCTATAAGGCCTAAGCCAAACAGCAGCATCATCAATAAAATAACGATATTAATGGCATTTTCCTGAAGCAGTGCCAGCATATGAGCGGCTTCATCACCTATGGCAATCATTGAAATACCGCCTGGTATTTGTGTGTCACCAATTATTTCAAAGCTGACTTTCTGATGGCTGTAAGCTGTCTGCAAAGGGATATAAAGATATATATCACCGCGGATTTTATTGAATGTTGTAACGGTCGGCATATATTCATAAATCAGCTGCTGATCAACATAAACACGCAGCCCCTTAAAGGAATCACGGATAATCAGTGAATCATTTTCAGTTACGTCAGGCAATTCATTGGATATCCAAAAGGTATCTGCATTGCCTTCAATCATATATGGAAAGCTTTCAATGCTATTCATCTCACAGGTCCAGCCGCTTTCAAAAGGTCTGAATCCCTGTTTCACATCAGTACGCAGCTTAATCGGATACTGATTAAAAGCGCTTAAAACAATTAGAAATGCGGTGAAAACACAGAGAATTTTAAAGTATTTCTCAATTATTTTCATAAGCGATTCCCTTTTTCAAGCATGTCTCGCAGCTCGGGAATACGCTGTTCAAAAGCAGAGAAATCAATCATCTTCCATTCCCAGTTTGGTGAACCAATGGTACCGGGTGTATTCATACGTGCCGCATCATCAAGCTTTAGAATATCCTGCATCGCAATGATGGCAGTGTCCGCAGCATCGCAGAATGTATATTCAAGCAGCCGATCAAGCATAGAAGCATGCCGATATTTTCTTAGTGACCAGCGGCAGCGCAGCTTAAAGCGCCAGTTTTGATCCTCATACCATGAACACAGTGTCTGATTATCATGGGTACCTGGATAAACAATCATATTTGTTTGTGCATTGTGATCCTCATGCCAAGGATCAAAGGTAAACTCAATAACCTTCATGCCAGGAAAATGGTAGTGGTCACGCAGAATCAGCACTTCTTTACGCAAATCGCCCAGATCCTCGGCAATAATATGAAAGTTTGGCAGAGTTTTCAGTAAATGATCAAATAATTCATAGCCTGGTGCTTCTATCCATTCGCCAACAACAGCGGTCGGACAGTCCGCAGGGATTTTCCAATACGTATCAAAAGCCCTAAAATGATCGATACGCACAATATCAAACAGGCTGAGATTATAAGCAATTCGCTTTTCCCAGAATTTAAAATCATGAGCTTTCAGATAGTCCCAGTCATAGATAGGATTTCCCCACCGCTGTCCCGTCTTGGAAAAATAATCAGGCGGTACGCCGGCAATAAACAATGGATGGCCGTCATCATCAAGCAAAAAGCTGTCTTGATGACTCCACACATCCTCACTGTCAAGACCCACATAAATTGGAATATCACCGATACATTGAATCCCCTGTTTGTTGGCATAAGCCTTAACGCTCATCCATTGCTGATACAGCTTGTATTGCGCAAACATCTCCAGACGGATATCCTCTTTAAACGGTTCTAAGTCAAATTCATGATTTTTGATCCAATTTTTCTGCTTGCTTGGCCAATCAATCCAAAGCTTATCATCATTGTGTTTTTTCAATGCTTTGAATACCGCGTAATTATGCACCCACGCATTTTTAATAAACTCACGATATCCATCATCCGGCTCAAAGTTCTGATATGCCTCATAGATATACGGTTCCTTAAAAGCTCGCACTGCCGCGTAATCAACACGATCAGCCTGCGCATTGTATTCCTTAAAACCAGCTATCAGACCTTCTGCTTTTAAAGAATCCAGTGACAAATAGAGATCATCAATGGCAAATGATGAATAAGGCTGATAGGGCGAATTACCATAGCCGAGCGGATTCAGCGGCAAAAACTGCCAGCACTGCATTCCACATGCCTTTAAATCATCTATAAATTGATAACATGCCGGTCCAAAATCGCCTACACCCGTTTTACTTGGCAATGATGAAACGGCAAGCAATATTCCTGCTTTTCTCATAAAATCCCCTGCTTCCTTATGATATTATATGATTAATTATACAAAAAAGCTGAACTTTTTACTATTAAATTAAGTGAATTTAAGCAAAGTATTCATTCAAAATCTAATTCTTATTAAGTCAAGATAATTTCAATGATTGTCATTTAATACGCTAAAATAAAGATCTGCCCAAAAGCAGACCTTTTTCATATAAGAAAGTATTGATATAAAAATTCACCGACACCATCATGATTATTATCATATTCTGTGCAGCAGTCAGCACTGGCTTTGATTTGCTCATTGCCGTTAAGCATCGCCACGCCAATACCACACTCCAATAATAAATCTAAATCATTCATTTCATCACCAAATGCCATTACCTCACGCAAGGAACAGCCCTCATGTTCACAGATTTGTCGGACAGCGTTACATTTTGAGTTTTCGATGCTGACGATTTCCAGACAAAACGGCAGTGTCTGCATCACCCGCAAATCAGTAAACGATTGAAGTGAATCGATAACCGCTTTGCTTGTTGACGGCTCGCATAATACAAGCAGTTTTTCGTAATTATTAATGATTGGCTGCACTTGAATATCATATGTTGACTGATTTATAGAGATGATGTATTTACCATAATCATCCAGCCTGTGCAGGTATGCCTTCTGCTTCATCATATCATAAAGATAATAATTAATATTGTAAGGCAGACAAAAAGTGATAATCGCATTCAGCTGTTCAGCGCTTAATAGATGCTGGCGGAAACAAACTGCCTCTTTGAGCGAATAGATCTGGGCGCCATTCATGCCGATAATTACATCAATCTGATTGACCAGCTGCCATGATTTCAACAGTTTCAGCACGATATCAACACTGCGCCCGGTTGCTAAACCGATATGCAGACCTTTTTGCTTTAGAGCCTTGATTGCCAATAAGCCTTTACTGCCCGGCTGCTTATGCTGATCCAACAGCGTCCCGTCAAGATCAATGAATATCCATCTTATCTTCATTGATAAGATCTGATTTTATCCAATGCCTTTAACCAGGCATCTTCAAAGCTGCTTCTGAACAAGACTACCGGACCAAAATCTTCATATTCAGATGGTTTGATAGCTTCCACAAAATAAGCCTTTCTAAAATCAGGCAGCTTCGTGCATAACTCATCGACCACACGATCCGGCGTCGGCATAAAGAAGCGCTGCACAACCATTGGATTCTCGGCAATCAGCTTATCGGCTGTCCCCTGCCAATTAATCGTGATATTCGCATCCGCGCCCACCATTTCCGTGAAATGATGCAAACCGCGAGCACCGCCGCCGATAAAACCAACTTCCTTATTTTTCTGGCGGCAGAGCCAGTAAGTTTTCTTAGCCGCACAGATTCCCGCGTGCCACAGTGTGTCCGCTGATATCTCAATCTTTTCTGTTTCGACAACCTTTTTTAAATACTCATCAAGAATACCGGTGATGTGTGAATAATAAATCGGCGCCTTGTTTTTCATGCCATGGGTTGCTCGTTCATATACCTCACAGACATCCAATGCCTGACGGACAGACATAACCTCAGTCGCATTGATCGGTACACCCTGCGCGACCAATACCTCAATGGCCTTTAAGCCTTCCTCAGTAACCGGTACCTTAGCCATAATATTAGGGCCTGCCTGACGATTAAACAGTGCGTGCGCGATAATCGTATCCGCATCCTCATGGAAAGGATCGCCTTGAATACTCACATAACCGCAGCGGCCCTGACTGGCCTCATATTGATCTAGAAAGACAGCCGCAATATCTTTAACTAAATCACGCTGAATCTTGATTAGAATTTCATTGGCATCGGATTCCTCACCAACATATTTTTTAATCAAGGCTTCAACCTTTTCCTGCATATCCGGATGATTCATCATCTTATAGACATATGATGGATTCTGAGTACAGCCCACCGCTCCTTCATCAATCGCCCAATGCGCTTCTTTTTCAGTCACATTATTGATCCAGAAGCGGGTTTCACTCTGTTCCTTTACACGCTGAAAATAATGTTTTTCACTCATTTTATTTCTCCTTCCAGCATTTGCTTAATTCGCTCAATTGCCAATCGCGGACTGGTCAGCACTGGCTTGGCTATCCCGTCAAGATAAGGCAGCAAGGAAGTCATTGATCCCTGTGCCAATACCACGACATCATTCTCTTCTGCGGCTTTTTGAATCTGTGCTAAAACAAGCTGATTGTGCTTTTCCACATTTTTCTCTTTCATTAAAATGTCCAAAGCGCCATCTACCAAATATTCCCTTACTTCCACATTCTTACCCGCAGTCTCAGCCTTGGTTTTCACAAGATTACAGCTTGGCAGCATCGTTGATGCCACAGTGGCGATGACACCGATTTTTGTACCTAGGGATACCGCTTTTTCAGCCATCGCTTCATCAATTTTTAAAGTCATCCTTGATGTGCACCGCTTCGCAAGATCAAAGGCTTCACCCACCGAGGAGCATTGATTGAAAATTAAATCCGGTGCCAGTTTATCAGCAATCTGCACATACTGACACATGCGGCTGATAATAGCAGGCGTCAGACCGCCATTCTTCTTCACCTCATCAAGCAGACTGTCATCAATGATATTTACTAATTCCACATCCGGTATGATTTCTGCGCACAATGCTTTTAATTCATTCAGTGATACCGGACTTGTATGAATCATTACTACTTTCATGCCTCTTCACCCCGCCTTAAATTCTCATAATATAGATAAGCCTTATCGATGCAGCCAAAAACATTCATCTTATGGGCGACTACCGCTTTGGCAGCTGCCATTGCTTTTGGCATAGTAATAGCAAATTTAAAATCTTTTGTTTCTGTGATAATACGGTTTAATTCATATGAATACGCTGCCTTATATTCACTGGCAACATTAATTTTCTGAATACCGATCTTGGATGCCTGACGCACCTGTTCATCATCTTGACCAGAACCGCCATGCAGCACCAATGGGATATCGCTGACCGCCCTGATGCGCTTAAGCAGATCAAGCTGTAATACTGGTTTAAAGCCTTCTGGATATAAACCATGAGACGTACCAATGGCAATGGCCAGTGTATCGACGCCGGTTTTTGCGACATAGTCCACAACCTCTTCCGGCTGAGTATAGACAATATCCGCGCCGCCTTCATCACTATTGCCGGTATTGCCGATCGTACCAAGCTCACCCTCGACAGATACATTGATGCAATGCGCAATTTTCGCAATCGCTTTAGTCTGAGCCACGTTTTCCTCATAAGGCAGATGTGAGCCATCAAACATTACTGATGTAAAACCGGCCTGTATGGCGCGAAGACAATCCTGCAATGAGCGGCCATGATCCAGATGCAGACAGTAGGGTACTTGTGAGTTCATCAATTTCTCCCGCACATACTGATAGTATTCCTTTTCACAGAAGTCCAGTTCATTGGCAGCTACCGCAATAATCGTCGGTGCCTGCAGTTCTTCCGCCGTTTCAAAAACACATTTGAAATTTGAGACCTCGGTAACATTAAAGGCACCAATCGTAAAATGATGTTTTGAAGCAACTTTTAATAATTCTTTCATTGTGATAAGCATGATTATTTCCTTTCTGCTTTAATAAAGCGGCTGCCTTTTTTCAGGCAGCCATGTCAATTAGAATTCAATATTTACATCTGCCGCTTCCTGATTTTCATTTGGATCATAATCACTGCCATTGATTACCTGTTCCTCACTCAGACGGCGTTTTAATAAGAATAATACGGTTCCCATAATCAGACTGCCTAAAACTAATGCGATGACAAATTTATCAGCATGAGTAAAGGAAGGAATAACAAACCAGCCGCCATGGGCTACCGGTGACTGTACATCCCACATCATACATAAGCCGCCGGCAATTGAACCGCCGATGACTGATGAAACAACAACCCGCCATAAATCATTCATTGCCAATGGAATGACACATTCCGTAATCATACAGATGCCCATTGGACCGCATGCTTTTAGGTTTTCTTTTTCATCATTCGTCCAAATTGGTTTATGGAAAATTTTAGATAATGCCCAGGCAACCAATACGCCCATCGGCGGTATCATACAGGCAACCATGTGACATGCCTTTGGCTGTAAGATGCCGTCCGCCAGCATACCGGTTGTATATAATGAAACGGTCTTATTCACTGGACCGCCGAAGTCAAACGCGCTGCCGGCTGACATAACAGCACCGTAAACAAACTTAGAGCCGGAAGATAAACTGGCAATGAAATCGGTAAATGCCTTCATGAATGCCGCAATTGGTACACCTAAAACAGTAAACATCACAACCCCTGAAATCAATGACGCAAAGAATGGAATAATCAGTATCGGCATTAAGCCCTGCATCGTTTTTGGCAGCTTGATATGCTTTTTCATCAAATTAACGAGCCAGCCAACAAAGAATGCACCCAAAATACCGCCAAGGAAACCTGCCTTTACCTCAGCACTGACCAAACCTACAACTAAGCCCGGCGCAATACCTGGACGATCAGCGATTGAATAGGCGATGGCAGCTGCGATAACGGGTATGATCATCGTACCCATTGCCATATTACCGGCTTTATAAATAAAATAAATGAACGTACCCGTTTGATCCGCGATATTAGGACCGCCTAGAATTACCCCTAATGCCTGACATAAGCCCGCGCCGACAACAACCGGAACCATAAAGGATATACCGGTCATCACATGACGTTTAATCTCCTTAAAATTCATTTTCATATTGTTTCTCCTCATTTTCTCGAATTTAATTTAGCTTCGATTTTCTTTAAAAAACCCACTGTATTCCGCATCACATCTTCAGTACGGCAGCGTACGATCGGCTTACCCGCGAAACGGTTTTCACCTGATATCTTCACATCCACCGCCAGAATTACCACATCCGCTTCCGCAATCTGCTGGGCGGTTAATTCATCCTCAACGCCAATCGTTCCCTGTGTTTCAATATGGCATGGGAATCCGCATTCCTTCGCTGCCTCAACAATTTTCTGCTTGGTGATGTAAGTATGGGCAATACCGGTCGGACATGCCGTTATACCAACGATTCTCATTCTTTCCCTCCTTTCTGCTCGAAGAGCTCAATAATTTCTTGCTTATCCTCACTGACGAAAATCTGTTCAATCACATCACGCTGACACAATGAAGTTGCCACATTTGACAAAAGCTTCATATGAACAGTCTTATCCACTGACTTAATCGCCAGCATGATAATTAACCGAACTGGTTTATCATCAATTGAACGCCACTCTAGATCATGGTCACTGCGGCCAATGGCTACCGCGGTATGCAGCACCGAATCAGATTTGCCATGCGGTATCGCAATACCATCACCGATTCCCGTAATCCCTTCTCCTTCACGATAATACACATCCTTTAAAAATTGCTCCTTGGATGACAGAACCGAATCCTTAAACAGCAGATCAACCATTTCATCCAATACTTCATCCTTCGTTTGACCTTTAAGATGCAGGTCAATGCGCTGTTCATTTAAAACTGAACGAATACTAAGCTCTTCCATGCTTTCCCTCCCTGGTTACCTATTCTCTAGTACCGATTTCACATTCTTTATGTCATTTTCATTAAATAATACGGAAACAAATGCCAGCGGAATATGCAGCTTATAATCCGCGATATTTACCGTTGATACGATCAGATCAATCTTCTCCGGCAATTGATCCAGCGTATTTACCTTTGAAGCGGCAATCATATCTACCACCTCCCAAGTTGGAAAGGTCTTTTTGATCCTTGCCATCAGCAGATGCGAAGTTCCGATGCCGCTGGAACAGACAACGATTACCCGCAGTTTTTTAAGCTGTACAACCTCAAGTGAACCTTGTATATATAAGGTCAGATAAGCCAGTTCATCTTCCGAGATATGATATTGCGGATAATAACGCTGAGTAATTTCACTGACGGCTTGAACTGTCTTGGCGAATAATTCCTGATAATCATTTTTTACTGCCGTAAGCAGCGGACAGCTGATCTCAATCTGGTATTTCTGTCTGCCAATCATTGAATGCAGATGCAGCAGTAAATAACGTTTTAAATAATTGTCGTTGACAATCTGCGGATCAGTCACTTGACTCATCGCGGCGATAATATCATGACAGTATTCTTTTACCTTTGAATTAATGTTGGTAAATTCAATATCCTTATTGCTGATTGATGGCTCAATCCCATATCCGCTTGTATCCAAATGCTGATAAATATAATAGATTTCTGAATCCGGAATCTCCAAATTCAAATGCAGCTTAATCTTGGTTGACATCTCAACAGCGATGCGGAACACATGCAAATCTACCTCATTGATGCCATTCGGCTTATGATCCAGCTGTTTACCGCTGCGGACGCGATTGATCAGAATCAGAATATGCGTCAGAATGTTGATATAATAAGGATCACCAATCACACTGTGCAGCTGATTCTCAGCTTCATGAATCAAATTCTCCACATATACCACAACCTGTTCACTGAATTGCTGAACCAGGATGGTACGAGTATCAGCATCAATGCGTTCTGAAGCACTGGTCTGCATAGTGGCTGTCCCTGAATGATATTTAATAATTGCGGTTGTCAGCGCCTTTCGGATATCAATTTCCCTGCCGTCAATGCCTGTTCCCAAACTGTTTCTAATCAAGGTCAGATCATAACAGTGAATCCATTCCTCAATGTATTTCAAATCATTTTGAATGGAAGATCGTGAAACAAAGTAGTAATCTGAAAGTTTTTTAATCGATGTCAGCTGGGGAGCGTTCTGAAGCAGATCTATTAAAATCTCATACCGACGCTGATCCAAGGGAAGTGAGCTGTCGGTCGCAAGCTTCAGCGTCAATTGATTCCGCGTAGCCTGATCAAGATCAATCCGTACTCCAGCGCCGATCTTTGAATCAAATTCAATATTTTCATTCCGCAGTAAATTCCTTAACTCATCAAGTTCCCGATAGATGGTTTTCTTTGATACATTCAGCTGTCTGGCAATCTGTTCAGTCGTTTGGTAGTCATGGGATTCCAATAAGCTTTTCATGATACTTTTCTGTCTGTCACTTAATTTCATTTAATCACCTCCCAATAGGGTTTTACCTGGCTCGCTGAATGTCCTCTTTAGCCAATTTCATAATACCATTATCAATATGAAAAAAGCGTACCAAGGCTTGTCCATAATATTGTAGACATTTTAACCAGCACCTACTGTAAAGCATCATACACTAAGACCCGCCTTTATAATATTTACAAATAATGTAAAGACAAAAAAACTCAGCGCTGCACTGAGTTAATTTATGATTCTGATGTTATTTAATTAAAAGCCTTTTACGGCAATCATGGCAATTCCAAGCACTGCTAGCACCACGCCGGTAACGCGGTTCAATACCTTAGGATCAGCTTTATTGGCAAAGACCGCCGCGACTCTGGCGCCGATAAAGGTCGCAAGGATACAGGCAACCAGCGCTGTCAGATCAGGCAGGCCATCGATAACCATATGGGAAACGGCCCCGGTAAACGCGGTAAAAGCCATGATAAAGACACTGGTACCAACCGCCGTTTTAAGTTCATAACCAAGAACACTGGTCAAGATCAGCAGCATCATCATACCGCCGCCGGCACCGATAAAGCCGCAGATAAAGCCTATCATGATACCGCATAAGATGGATTGAATCGCTTTAGTTTTCGCATCCTTATTCGCCAGCTTCTCTTTCGTCGTCATGACTGGTCTGACAATAAATTTAACCCCTAATAAAAAGGTCATAAAGACAGAAAAATTACCCATCGCCGTATTCGGAACTAAGGAAGCGATATAACTGCCGATAACCGTAAAAATTAAGACAGAGACAAGCATGATTAAACCATTTTTAATATCCAGATTTTTATTCTTGCCATAAGTATACGCTGAGACCGCGGATGCCAGCACATCGGAAGCTAGCGCGATACCCACAGCTTCATAAGCAGGGAAATCAAGGAAGGTGATCAGCATCGGTGAAATTACCGCCGCCGCTGATAAGCCTGCCAGACCGGTACCAATACCAGCACCCAGACCGGCAATAATATATACAATCATTGCTGTTAACATGAAATTTCTCCTTTTAAATATTAGTTCTTTTATGAACTATTATATGCTATTTGTGAGAAATTGCAAGCCTCAAAAAAAAACAGTTGAAGGAATGCTCATTGATAGAGAGCTTTCATCTGTTTGAAATCAACTTCACCGCATAAATTCCACAAAAGTAAAAATAATTGAAATAAAGGTGAAAAAGATAAAATCAATCCGGATATATTGTTGGCATATTCTGCTATTTCCGGTTCAACATCTCCAAATCAAAATAGCAGCAGTATCAGAAAGGTAACGTATTTTAGTTAGCCGCAAATTGATTGATTAACTTTCACGTTGTCTGATCGCACTGCTTAAAATATTCTTTTTTTATGATGAATTTCATACCGCCTAAAATGCCAACAGAAATACCACGGCAGACTTGATATAGAAGCTCATTCTTGTTCATCCTTTTCAAAAATCAAATCCAGCTTTCTAATGTGTGTAGGATTTCCTAGCTCAATAGGTATCATACCTGCATAACGGTAGCCTTTTGACGCATACAAATCGATAATTTCACGATGTTTAACGGTGAGTGATTCACGCAGCTCCTTCACATTATACTCAACAGTAACATATTCATATTTTTTCATGATAAGCTCCTTTCGCCATCTATTCAGGCCGCCATGCATCCTTCTTTGATACCATTTGTTATATTTCGGATAGGCAGGCAATCAATATTAAAGTTTATATACGGTTATATCTACATTTTCCTGAGCCATTCCTTGTACAACATTTATAAAGATATGAACCTCTTTATCTTTGATATAAATCAATGATGTGTCGCCGTATTTACTACCCAAGCCGCCAACATACTCACCATAACACGGCTTTGCTCTGACACCATCTTCATTAACAGGTGAGGAACATGGTAAGTAATCTTTTTCAAGTTGTCGATCCAGTGCTTCTTGAAAATCATCAGCAGAAACATGAACCAGGTTTAATACCTCTGCATTAGAAAGTAATTCATGTGATGTCAAAGAAAAGTTATAGGTTCTATAGACACTTGGACCAACTCCAGCATTAGCCAATAAACGATCCAGTTTCACAACGATGGAAAGTATATCATCATTGACATAGTATTGGGTGTTTAAAAGACTAGCCGTATGCCAATCACCATTTTCATGATAGGTTAATTCTTCTCTGCATGTTTGTGCCAGCAAATTCATTTCCTCATTGAACCGTTGGGCATCATTGCTATCCCATAACAATGTCGGCTCTTGAATGAACAATTGGGCTTTATTTTCACCATCTAATTGAATCGCGATAGGCTCATTAGTAATACTGAGTATCGTACCCATGTCGATTGGTTCAAATGGTTCCGGTTCTGCTGGCTTTTCAGGCTGATTAATAACCGGTAAATTTTCTGGTTTCACTGTTTCACTCGGCGTTTGAGCACACCCTGTTATCAGTGCCGGTAACAAGCAGCTAATTAGTAACTGTCTCAGTTTATCACTAGCCTTAGTACGATGAGTATGTTTTACTATCATGTAATCATCCTCCAATGTTATTATGCGCATATTTATATGTGCGAAATATGTTATTATGCGCACATAGAGATAAGTTCGTCTGATATTTTAAAACAATTCTTTTTTATTAATAAAATCAATAATCTTCACATGCCAAATACCATTTCTTTTCTGTATAAGATAATCAATTGTCATTACATGCTAAGGATAATTATCCTTATGAATTCCAGAAGTATAGGCTCTCGATCTTCTATTTCTTTACTTAACAATCGTATCGGCAACTTGCACATAAGTATAATCCATTGTGCTGCTACGCGAAATAAAATCATCCTCTAATTTTCATATTCTCCTTTAGAATAATAGCTCTTTAATGAAATTTCAATGGTTAAGTAAAATTCAAAAATGGTTTAATGCTATTTTAATTTCTTATACACATAGGAAGGACGGCCGACATTCCCATATTGTGTTTCCTTTTCCAATTCATTCTGCGTCACCAAATAATCAAGATAGACTCTTAACGTAACCATGGAAAAAGCAAATTCCTTTACCATTTTATGTGTATCAATCACCTTTTCATCACTGTTTGCCAGATATGTCTGAATCCGTTCAAGCGTAATAGGATGAATGCCTTTAGGTAATTGCTGAACGGAAGGTTTTTCAAACAGACGGTCAATTTCACTTTGATTGACATCGGTTGCCAAGGTAAACAACTCATAGCGGCTCATATACTTTTCCAAAGCGGCGGTAATCCGCTCTGCAGTAAATGGCTTAATTAAATAATCAACCGCGCCCAGCTGCAGTCCTCGCTGAATAATTTTCTTCTCCTTGGCGGCAGTGACAAAAATTACATCAACCTCATGATAAGTAAGCCGCAGTTCTTCAAGCATTTTAATACCATCCATCTTTGGCATATAAACATCAAGGATGATCAAATCAATCTTAGCGCCGCTTTTTAAATAATTTAAAGCTTCCATGCCATTGCTGACATGCTTAACAACCTGAAAATTCTCAACCCGATTAATATATTCAGTGTTGATATGTGCGACCATTGGATCATCTTCTACAATCATTACCCGAATCATTTTCTTGCCCCCTCAATCTCTATTCTAAAGCAGCTGCCTTTCCCCGGTGCTGAATCCACCATAAGTTTCCCTTGATACGCGTCTACTTGTTCTTTTACCAGATAAAGACCATAACCGCGGCTGCCTTCTTTACTTGTGAAGCCCTTTTCAAAGAGCGGTGAACTATCCTTAATCCCACGGCCATTATCTTTAACTTGCAGGATCAGCCGATCTGCTTCATCATTAATCAATACCTCAATCAGCTTATTGCTTTGCGAGCATGTATCTAATTCATCCATAGCGTTATCAATAAAATTACCAAGCATGATAACCAGTGAATTAACATTAATGTCCAAGCTGTTTGAGAAAAAGCTGTTCTCATCAAGAGTCCATTGAATTTTTAACTCATGGCAGCGCTGACTTTTGCCAATCAATAAAGCGGCGATGGTTGGTTCATGAATGTTATTTAAAATTACGCTGATGGTTTCCTGCAGTTCATTGTTGATATTCCCGATGTATTCCTTAGCCGCTGCCTTCTGATCCATTTCAATAAAACCCAAAATGACATGCAGCTTATTTTTAAATTCATGGGTTGTAGCACGGAGTGAATCAACAATTTTCTTTACTCCGGTCATTTCCTCCGCAAGCTTCGTCATTTCCGTCTGGTCACGGAATGAGCTGACGCCCCCCACCTGAATATGCTTATCATTGATAATCGGAACGTTATTCGATACGACGATGCGCTCATTTAATGCATATTGAACATTTAATGCTGGTTCACCGCTTTCTAATACTTCCGGTAATTTCGATAGCGGAAATACTTCCTGAATCGGCTGGCCGATGCAGTTTTCCTTAAGCATCAAATATTGTCTGGCAGTATCATTAATTAAAGTTATTTTAGCATTTTGATCAATGGCAATAACCCCCTCATGAACAGCCGCGAGGATACCTTGATTTTCCAAGTATAAGCGGGCTATGTCTTCCGGTTCATAATTCAGCAGGCTTTTTTTCACAAAATGAGACAGGAATAAAGCCCCTAAAATGCCAACACCTGAACCCGCCAAGATGAATAACAGCGTCATAAAATAAATCACTTGTTTAGCGACAACAATAGAATCCAAAAGAGTTCCAGCCATCACAAAGCCTAAAATTGTACCGTCCGCATCAAGAATCGGCGTAAAGGCGCGCATCGAATCACCCAGTGTACCCGGGCCTACTGATACATAGGTTTCGCCGTATAATACCGCCCGATCGTTATCTTCAGCCGAAAACATCTCTCCTACCCGATCTGATTTTGTATGACCATAACGTATCCCATTCTTATCCGCAACAACCATGACATCGATTTGTTCTAATGATTGCTGGGTCTTTTCAATAAAGGTTTGAATGGAGCCGTCATCTTTGCCTGATGCAATGCCTTCGATGATGATCGGTGAAAGAGCGGTGATTTTTACTACATTTAATGTATTTTGTTCTAAATTATCTTCCATTCTTTGGATATACCATTGTCCTGATATTGATACCGAGATTCCAATCGAAAAGATGATCAGCACAATAACTAATAAAGATATTTTTTGTGCCAGTTTTAATTTTAACCGCATAGTGCCTCCCCCTGATTATCGATTTATAATGATTTGTGAATACTTTAATTATAAGCTGAACTGGCTGTAAAAGATAGAACCAGAATTTGTCTTTTAATCATTTCTTGATTTACAGAAACAAAAAGAGACAGTTGAACTCCTGCCTCTTTGCCACAGATTCTTATAAGATAAGCTTATTTAGCCTGTGCTAACGCGGCAGCAATAGCTTCCAGTACCGCATTGGATGAGATTGTAGCACCGCCGATTGTATCCACTTCAACCGATTGCTTCTGAATTACTTCAGGCAGCATATCCCGAACTACACCGTCAAAGATACCGGCAGTTTCTGAATGCTGTAAAACATTGATTTCACTGATACTGCCGTCTGTCACGATAACCTGTACGTTCAGCTCACCGTTGCGGCCTTTAGCTGATGCCTCATAAGTTCCGTCTTTGAAGTCACCTTTAACTGTCGGTTGGGCTGCTTTAGTTTCTGGCAGCACTAAGTCTTTTTTATCCTTAGTTTCAGCATAGGCACTGGCCTGGATACCTGCCTGACGGCCAAATACCATGATATCCGCAACAGCGTTGCCGCCTAAGCGGTTGCCGCCATGCAGACCACCGGTAACTTCACCAGCGGCATATAAGCCCTTGATGCTATCGCCGTCAACATTGATTACCTCAGTTAATGTATTGATTTTAATACCGCCCATGGTATAATGCACAGCTGGTGATACTTTAATGGCATAATAAGGCGCCTGTGATAAATCAACGTCTAAGCCAGTCTCTCTGCCAAACTCTGCATCATTCTTATTGGCTACCGCTTCATTCCATACAGCAATTGTTGATTCAAGAACATCAGCATCAATTTCAAGTACGCCAGCAAGATCTGCTAAGGTTTCACCCTTAGTAATGATGCCCTTTTCATAATTTTCCTGTAATGCCTTCATGCTATCCATCGTATTCTGATCCAGAATCATATACGCATATTTGCCAGGCTGTTCCAAAATAGCAGTAGACAGCACATCACGAGTCAGCATTTCAGAGATAAAGCGTTTGCCGTCTTGATTAACAAAGATTGCTCCCTTACCGCGAACAGATTCTGAAATAACGGTATTGGTCGTAACTTCAACCGTTGGATTTGTCTGAATCTGATCCGTATCTACTGTATCTGCACCAACTGCCTCTGCCATTACAATACCGTCTCCCGTAGCGCCTGGATGATTCGTAGTAGTAAAGCCTTTTAAATCAGGACGATATTTTACATAAAGGTCTTCATTAGCGCCGAAACCGCCAGTGGCAATAATCACCGCATTGGCATTGAAGACTAATTCCTCGCCATTCTTATCAACTGCCTTAACACCATTTACTTCACCATTCTCACTCAGTAATTCCGTAGCTGTCGTATTATATAGAATCGTGATTTGACGTTCTTCTAAATTTTTCATTAATACTGGTACCAAGACGCCGCCGATTTTTGAACCGTCAGCCGGACGATGCATTCTTGGATAAGTAGCGCCCGCGCCCTGTGCAACATCACTGACGTCCATATTAATTGATGTCAGCCAATCGATGGCTGCTGCGCTGTTTTCAGCAAAATAGGTAACCAGCTCCATATTATTGATCTCTTTGCCGCCAATATAAGTATCATCGATCATTGACTGTACGCTGTCCTCAATGTTTTTTTCTTTTTGGAATACTGTTTCAGCGGCATTTAATCCACCTTCAGAACGAATCGTATTTCCCCCTGCATAACTCATTTTCTCCAGAATTACCACATTTGCGCCGGCATCAGATGCCTCAATGGCTGCCGCCATACCCGCGCCGCCAGCACCAATAATCACGATGTCAGCAGAATATACGGTATCTGATGGTTCATTGACTTCTGGCTGTTGTGGATTTTCAGCTGGTTTTGATGTACACCCGCTAACGAGCATTAAAGCTAAAAAGCCCATAAATAATTTTTTCATAATCACATTTCCCTCCTGTTTGTTAACAATATAACATATCCTTTTGTGAAATAAATGTTTTATAAGTTAATGAGGAGTTTTTCAAATAAATAAAGTGAAGCTGCCATGCATGATTGACAAGCCAGCCGTTCATGCTTATAATAAAATTAAATACAGAGAGACAAGATTAAGTGATAATGAAAATGGAAAGCGAACCCATGGCGGTGAAAGTTGGGTACATTGGTTATCATGGATTCCACTTGTTTAGTAGAGTCATTGAAAATAAGTAGATGACTTCGCCGGGGCGTTATACCTTAAGTAAGATGCGTACTTTTTATAGTGCGAATCAGGATGGTACCGCGTTTAAACACGTTCCTGTTTGGAATGTGTTTTTTTTATTTGAAAGGCGGGGTGCTGTATGTAGTAATTAATAATTAGCAGTTTATATTGAATTATTGTTAGCTGAAAGCGAGGAGAACAAAATGAAAAAGCAAAACTTTAATCTGCATACACATACAGCACGATGCGGGCATGCCTGCGGCTTGGATATACAATATATTAGCTGTGCTAAAGAAGCTGGCATTGATTTACTGGGATTTAGCGAACATATTCCTTATGTAGAAATGAGACTGCCGGAATGCCGTATGTTTTATGAACAGAAAGAGGAATACATCAGTTCAATCAGAAGACTTCAAAATGAATTACATGGCTGGATTGATATTAAAGTTGGCTATGAAATCGAATATCTCGAAAATCATTATGAGTATTTGATGCAAATGAAAAAAGATTGCGATTACATGATTTTGGGACAGCATTGTAAATATATAGGGTATGAATACGATTGCTGCTGCACTGATGAAGATGTTTTAATTTATGCTATGCAGATTGAAAAAGCTCTTGCAAAAGGTTTTATTACTTATGTTGCTCATCCAGATTATTATATGCTTGGCAGGCGCAGCTTTAATTTGGTATGTGCTGAAGCGGCACACCGGATTGCCAAAGCAAGCATTGACTATGATGTGCCTTTAGAAATTAATCTGAATGGCTTTCATTATGGTAAAAAGATCTATCAGATGGGCAGTCAGATTGTTGAACGTTATCCTTATCCATTTAGAGAATTCTGGGAAATCATCAGTGAATATGGTTGCAAAGTCCTTTATGGTTATGATGCTCATATGCCTATTGCATTCTTAGAAACAGACAGACTTGATAAAGCAGATGAAATCTTAAAGGGAGTCCCTTTGAATTTTATAGATTCGGTCAGTTTTAGATAGGTGAATGTTATGAAACGGTTATTAATATGGGGTGCTGGTGATCAAGGTTTGGTGACGCTTGAATGTGCTTTGGCAATGGGGGTTTATAAAGAAATCAACTTTCTTGCTTTTAAAGAAAAAGAATATCGAAAGATTTCTGGATTTCAGCTTTATAAGGAGCAGGATATTATGCTTAATCAATTTCTTACAGCTTATGATGAAGTTATTGTAGCTACTGGCGACAATGATTTACGCGAATACAAATTATCAATTTTAACTTTGCTGACGATACCAATAGCAACTATTGTTCATTCGACGGCCGTGATTAGTCCTTTCACAGAAGTCGGAACGGGATGTACGATATTAGCTAATGCTGTCATCAATATTAACGCAGCGATTGGACAAGGCTGTATAATTAATAATGGGGCTATAGTTGAACATGACTGTATAATAGGTGATTTAGTGAATATTTCACCTCATGCAGCTATTGCAGGCCACACCCGAATCGGCAGAAAGTCATTCATTGGCATAGGAGCGTCAATTATTGATGGACTTGTGATAGGAAAAGGTGTGATAATAGGAGCCGGTGCTGCAGTGATTCATGATATTCCCTCATACACAGTAGTGGCTGGTGTGCCAGCACGATCCATTAAGTAAAATAGGTGCCAGCTTTCTGATTAACACAGATAGCATGACTCCTTTTTAATTATGTACGCCGCATGAATTCCACAAAAGCAAAAATGATAGAAATAACGGTAAGGATGGCGACGATCAATGAAGACATGTTATTCGCATATTCAGCCAATTCTGGATTTGCAATACCAAGAAGCAGGAAGTAACAGCACCACACCAGACCAATGGCAAGCACCAGAAAAGTGATATATTTAAGTATAACTGACAGTTGATTTATGAATTTGCGGGCAGCCGCGTTGTTTGTTTCTGAAGGCTTCTTTTTGAAGATTAATTTCAAACCTCCGCAAAAAAAGCCAACGATGATGCCGACGGTGATTGCCCGGCAGATTAGGAAAATGGTATTCATATTGCACATCCTCTCTTAATGCGTGTTTTTAAACAGACTGGTTATGTAAATTATACTTAGATATACAAGAATGAGCAATTTATTTCATAAAATCATTTTTAACTTAAACATTTGAAAATATCAATAGCTTAAACTTTCTACTTTTAACATGCTTTTCTTAATATGTTCATGATTAATCCACTTCCTATTTTAAAAAAATATATATTGAGAATATTTCTATTATTTCAACATCATAATTTCATTTTAAAATTACATTTACTATTCACACCTATTAAACTCATATGTACGTTTAGTAAATGAACATTTCGTATCACAAGATAACCTCAATATTATCCATTTTTAAAATTCAAATATATATTATATATAAAAAAACCTACAAATAGGTATACGTATAATCAAATATTGAAGCACTTCGTTGGAACTGATGTCCAGTGATCATAATTTATCTTCTTTAATTTAATTTTTAAATGAACCCATCTTCATACTTATATATAATTAATAATCATATAGTTTGATTGAATAATTTATCAAAAAGTATTTTATTTCTCAATTTAGAATCTTTGACTATCTTTGTGTATGATATTATTTCCATGTATGCATTATAATTATCATTATATTTATAAAAACCTAATCTATCAGGTGTCATTTTAAAATCATTTCTTTTAGCTTGCGCCTTAATTGTTGGATCTAAATCACATATAATGTAGCAATAGAAACGAACATCTTTTGTATCACCCATATATCGACCTTTTCGATCTTTAATCTTTCCTTCTATTATATTATCCATATATGTTATTACTTGTTCTATTGGATTATCTTCATTGTCATAATTCGTTCTACCAGGTCTCTTAAATTCAATAATTGTTATATTTCTATAAGGTTCTACTTCTTGATCCGTAAAGGCAAATGGAGAATCAAATATAATAATGTCCGGTTCTTTTAAACTATCTGTTTGCAACTCTGGTATACTATTTAGCTTTTTATCTGAAGCTAGATAATGATGATATGATAACTTTTCATCAATAATCCAAAGATTATGTCTTAAATAATCAATATCGTCAGAAGTTGTTATCATAGGAAATATTAATTCATGTATGTTTCTCTCGTATGCATATTTCTTATGGTCATCATCAATAGATTCTAAATTCTCATCAAAAACATCTAATATAATTTTTCTATTCATCACATAATCTGCTAAATCACTTTTACCTACTTCTGACAACTTTGCGGCATATCGAACTCTTTTATCAGTATATTCTCTATAATTCGTAATCTCTTTTTTCATTTCCTTTTCTAATTCTAATCCTTCTTTTTTTAAAGTTAGTCTATATGCCTGCTCTTGTTTAAATAATTCAATATCTAATTTTTCTTTATCTGTTGTCAATGATATGCTATCAATTAAATTGGGATTATTTTTCAATAACATTCTATATCTAGGATTCTCCATATTGATATAATTCTTAATGTATTCTTCTTTTTTACCTTTTCCAATCGCAATTGACTCTGACAAATATTCTTCTATAATGGGTTTAATATTTTCGTCAATATCCGCTAATCCTATTCCATCAAAAAGATTATTATCTTTATCTAAATCAAAGTTTGTTCTTTCTCTATTAACATGTTCATTCAGAAAATCTGACAAAATATAAGCATTATAAGAAAACTCACCTTGTGCATCTTCTAATGCATCAGGTATATTACTAAACATCTTTGACAACCCTTTACTCAGTACTACTCTATCATTTGCACAAAAATTTATGCTATGTTTTCTTTTATTAATTAAATAATTTTTAGAATGAATTATGATAAATTTAATATTTTTGATTATTAACTCTTTTGTCACTACATCCTTTTTTATATGTTTATTATATATTTCTGATAAAGAAATTGTTTCTGACTCATCGCTTATTATAATTTCAGGAGCTTTATTAAAAACATAATATGCGAAGCAATGGTTTAAGATTTCTCTTGCAATAGTTTCCAACTTTTTGGGACAATTATTTTTTTTATACTTGTTACTCATTTTATTCAAACTGATAACAGTTTCAAATGGTGTGTTCATTTCAACTTCTATATTATTTTGATCAAACACTTCTTTTTCAGAATCAAATTTAAAAGAACGCATATATTTTTTATCATTTTTCTGATAAACACTAGTGATATTTACATTATTAAAAGCTTTTAACCACATAATTCGGCCAACACCCTTACATCCCTTTTCAATTTTAGATTCGGTGGCATAAGTATTAAAAGATTCAAAATTTTTATCAGTAAACCCTATACCATTATCTTTTATAATTATATTTTCTATATCCGATTCCCATTGTTCATCAAAATTCAACATATTTGCTCTTTCTATTATCACATGAATCTTTCCATCTACTTTTTTTGATTCTTCAATACTTTGAATAGCATTTATTATAGCTTCATACATTGGTAATAATGGTTCTGTAATCGGAAGTACATGTAGTCTAACTAAACCTTTGAAATTTGCTTGCATTTTATTCGTCCTTTCCTAATACTCCTATTAAATGATTATATAACAAAAGCTGTTACAAATATACAATAAAAATATTCATTTTTCTAAAACACCCCTACATTAATCATTTCTTTATTTTATGTAATCCTCACCTCAATTATAGTATACCAGAATATTAATAGACAAAGAAAAATAAAATAATGTTAATAAAAAAAGCTTTAAATTAAGAAGTCTAAAATGTTCATAATAAGATGAGCCAAGAATATTTAGTAGCAGAAACACATATTTATCAATAGAAAAGTAAAGCAATTACCTCCTAAACCCAAAAATAATTTCAACATTTCTGCAAAATAATACATATTACTTCAAAAAAATGATTTTGGATGTTAAATGTACTAGAAGCCCAATAGAATTACTATTTCACAAATAGACCATGATTCTACTTCTTTGAATTTATTAAAAATAGGTTTTTATCCAAATATCTGAATAAAGTATTGAATAATAATTTAGTAATCATATGATGAAGAAATCCATGTCTTTAAAAATTTACTATATCATGTTGGAAACTAATTGCACTCTCATAAAACATGTATCTTAGAACAAATGCACAAGCAGAGTTAGTTTGTTTATCAAATAAAAAAAGAGAATAATAAAATTTTCATTTAATAACCGACAAATAAAAAACGACATTTTGAGTTATCCAGTTTTTTAGGATCAAAATATCGTTGTTTTCTCTATTGGTGGAGCTGGTGGGAAATAAAAAAACCATATATAACCGCATTATAATACATTATTAAGTTTAAAAATATATGGTTAATCATATTTGTCTATATATAAATATATTCAAAAATAATAAAAATTATAATTTGCAAGACCTAATTAAGACCTAAAATAAAAGAGGCGGCCAACCTCTTTTTGTTAATAAATATTAGATGGTCGTTGCCACACATAGATTCCACACCCTTTTTACTCATCTTATATTTATCTTATCAATATTCTACCATATTTAAGCATTTCAGAATTACCAGAATTTACCAATTTTCATATATTTAAGAAAATATAAAAATATCGTTAATTACTACAATTACCTAAATCATAAGGTTTCATTTACGTTTTATATAAATTATCCTAATTTTCAGTATAAGCAATTTCTATAACATTCATGGATATAGTAATAAAATTGGTAATTTATGTAAATTTATTTTTCCTATGAATTTATATTTTAACGATAATTTTACGATTGCAAATAAAAAGCCTTAGCAACACTAAGACTTACAAATACTTTTTGATACCAGCTCTTCTCTCGTATTCCCAAATTTCATCTTCATACCGCTTTAAATCATTTAGTGTATCTGGGTATTTGTTACAATATACCTTAAACTTGCGCAAATACTGATTGATGATTTTAGCTCTGTATATACCATCATTCGATAAAAATGTTGATTTATTGTATCTATACTTTTGCCTATCTAAAAAATCTATGAACTTTATCATTTTAAATGTCAATTTTCCTATCAAATTCATTTCCGCATTTTTGTTTATAGTCTGCTACTTTTTCAGCGCCGAACTCTTGTGTTAATCTCTCAAAAACCTTCTTTTGATCATGGCCGTATTCCTTGCCATAGTATTCATAAAAAAACTGCATACCCCAAAATTCCAGCTCATTTAATCTACTTTTCATAATCATGATACCTCCACGTCATAATTATAAACCGTTGACGTTGGTTAATGTGCTGGTATTATTTACCAGACTGCAGCTGCTTATCAATCTCAGCCCTGAAAATTTCGAGAATAGTATCAATCTGCACCATTGATAATTCAGGACACTTAAAGCACAACTGATTTATTAAATCCTTTTCGCAATTTTCCAAAAAATCCACAGTTTTTATTTCATTCATAATGTTTTCCCCTTTGCTTGTTCAAGTATAGCATCAAGAGTCATTAAACTTTGTCGAATGACACTAATGCTATACAAGCATGTCTTTTAAATTAGCTGGTAATTCAATTGATTTAAGTATAATTTCCCGCATTAAATATAATAACTGCTCATCTTTGCTGTTTTTATTGTAATAATTATAAATCATGTTGACCTTATCAGGAACTGTCACTAACCTCATTATTTGGTTTAATCTCCTAACTTTCGCCGCCTGATTCACATCGGCGAACCTTTTAATTTTACGCATTTCTCACCCTCCCTGGTAAATTATTTATTCAGGACTATATCGTAATACCTATATTGCAATATAGCTTATAAAATAACTATATCACGGATACAATTATTGTAAATAGTAAAGGTGATAAACATGATAAATGATTTTGGAGTAGTTAAAATACATTTGGGCGAATTGCTAGATAAATCAGGCATGAGTAAAAACAAGTTTTGCAATTTAGCGCAGATGCAGCGGTCACAAGTAAAAAATTATTGTAATAACACGGTAAGTAGAGTTGATCTGGAAACCGTGGCAAGAATATGCGCAGTATTGGAATGTGATATCACTGATTTATTAGAGTATATACCATCTAAAGACAAATAAAAAATGGCTTACCCTCTTAATTGAGAGTAAGCCTATTTTTATGCCTTATTTAAATAACCTGAATTATCTGCTTTTAACTTTAGTTCCCCGTTTTTCAGCATTTTACCCGACTCTTCAAGCCACACGAATTTACCCTGATACTGAAACAAAGCCGATCGGATCATATATCCGTCTTTATCGAACGCATACCATGCGCCATACTCGCTATCCCAAATCATGTCATTTTTAATCAGTTTTCCATCTTTGCGGTATTGCCACTTAGCATCACCGCAGCTTATCCAGTTCGTGATCTTGTCAGTTGTCTTTTTCCATACATATCCATCACCATTTTTAACTGTGCAGCCGTCAATGAAAAAGGCTGAAGCCGGATGAACGCTCTGTGGCAGCATAAACCGCCCTTGTGCGTTCTTTATATATAGCTTGGTATATTGTCCTTTTGCAACCTCGATGTGGCAGTGGTTACCAGTAGCTTGCCCTGCAGTGCCTTCTCGGTAAAATACCTCGCCTTGTTTGATTATTTGGCCTAAATGAAGATGAGATACATCATTGCAATGTATAAACATCATCGTCGCATAATCAATCGTTCCGTCTGCAAATTGCACCTTTTCTGTACTTTCAAAGAAGCAAGCGTTACCATTAGCAGGTACGTCTTTATACCTACAAATCATCGTACATGGAGCGTATACATCGTCGATTCCTGTATCCTTGCCGGCAATGTCAATAGCGTATGTACCTTGATGGCTGTATTGACCATTCACTCCCTGAGTGATGTTTATCGTTCGCATCGGAAACATTAGCTTTTCCATACTTAATGCTCCAACGGCAGTCTTCTAACTTCTGAATCCATGCCAACAATCATTCCATTGCCGCCCAAATCGCGATAAGCCTTATACATCTTTTCCCAATTTTCCAACGCATAAGGTGGTATCATGCCCTTATCCGTATATTTATCATGATAAAACATAAGCTTATCCCTCAAAAGACAAAGAGTACCAGCGCTATTGGCATCTCGTGTCTTTTTTTGATCCTTTAGTAACCAAACCACATAACCCATCAGGATCGGTAGCACAATCGTGTACGTTGTCATTAAAAAGTCTTTCATGTATTTATTCCTCGATGTATGCTTTCACTGATGCGTTAATAGCCAGCTGCTTTTTCATTTCTTGCAGTGCTTCATCAACCCACTCAGCAAATGTACCAAAAGGAATAACAGCAACCCAAGCAAATCGCTCAACGGCCCAATCATAAACATACCTTAACTTAAGCTGTCCGGTGCCACCTCCTAGCTGTTTCTCTGCCTCTGTGACTGCCAGCAGTAGCCATTCCTTAATGTTGGCAATTTGTTCAGCCGTTGGCTTGCCTAGCCACTTTTTGGCAGCCATGAAGCATACTGCCAGTACCGCTACAAGTGCAACTAACATAAACCAATTATTCATTAACCATTCCATCTTTCTTTTCCTCACTTTCTTTGTGTTTTAATTCTGTTACTTTGATCCATGCGTTAGAAAAACACTCGGTACCCCAAAAGGCAAATACACAAATAGTCAGTTGGCTATCCAATGTTGTCATAGATCTGTAAGCCAATAAAAAAGACGCTGCGACATACAGCGTCAGAAATGCAAAACTAATATACATGATTTTTTTGCTGAAGCGCAATGGATCGCGCTTTACCTTTTCTTTTACAATTTTATATCCAAACATCTTACCTCCTTTAATTTTGTCAGATCGTTAAGCATCTCTCTAAGCCAATAATTATTATCATAGAATAACATAAAGTGCATAGCCATAATATAGCCTTTAACAAATGCTGCGCTTGATACTTTGTTATCTATGACCATAGCTAAAAATGAAAATAAAGAGATGAACGATAGCATTCCAATACCGATTTCAATTGACTTGCTATAATCACTGGAGTAATTTATATTTTTGCTATGCCTCCATTGATTAAAAACTGTTTTCGGCGTAATCGCCTTCAATTGATAAGTTTCGCTCCTTGCAATTGTCTCAAAAACTCCTATTGCAACAAAGCTTAAATAATTAATATCTAATTGTTTCATTTGTTTTTTTCTCCTTTCGAGGAATTTGTCCTCGATGGAAAAATTATATCATCGCCAGTTGAAAACCGATATCTAGCGCGTTTTTTGTTACTCCATCAGTTGCAGCAATGCGTTATATTCGTCTTCAGATAAACGGTCTGCTACTAAAAACACATCCATCTTTTTCTTTACACTAGCGATATATGTAGATGTAAGCGTACCAGATGATTTTTTATTGTTAATTGTTCTTTCTAATAATTCATACGTTGTCATTTTTTCTATTTTCCTTTCTTTATATGTTATATGCCTAATTCGATGAGGCTCGCAATATATTCGCTGTTGATATTCGATTCTAAAATCAATTCATGAGTTTCGTTTAACAATTCCCTGTCAGTTAATTCCGGTAAAGGCTCAGGTCCGGATGCCGGCACAATCTTTTTATCCGCAAAATGGATCTGTGCCTGCTCAATTAGCCAGTTATCCTCAAGCCGTTGCCGCTCTTCATTTACGAAAATTTCTAGTTCCGAAAAATATAAAAGTGTACCATTACAGTACACTTCGTATATATTTTCTATTTTTATTACCTCTACATCAAATGCTGGCACCGTCAATCCAGCAATAAATTTATCCAGCTCAGCTGCCGTTACATCATAACCATCTAATTTTTCTAACATTTTAAGCACCTCCTTATCGTACCAAAATTTTAAATGGCTGCTCACTAGCATACGGATAACCGTCTAGCGGATAAGTTGAAGGTTTCGGAGGTCTAGTATTTTCGATTGCCATATACATATAACATTCTTCCGGCACTTCATAATAACCTTCACCGTCAGGTTCGATGTCAATGATACTAAGATTTGACGGACGCACGAATCGTACTTGCATTGGTGATGGAAATTCTGAAAAAGGTTTAACTTGAGCACCTTTCTTAACAACTACAACCATATCGATCATAAATGCGCCAGCTGCTCTTAGTCGCAGATCCGTTGTATCGAGAGAAAATGCTTTAACCATTTTCCGATTCAAAGAATAGACACAAGCTGCTCGTAAATCGATGCCATTCGATGACTGACCTTCCGGAAATTGAATTAAGTTGCCGTCAACATTTTTCCATTGATAAGAAAAACCGGTTAGCGTGTTGCTGTATGTACCATTAATATAAATAAGCGATGCAGTGATTTCAGGCAGCCACGTACTGTATATCTTTTTCTCATTAGTGTCAACAATGATTTTTTCTTTTAGATAAATATAAGCTCCTCGTTTCGTATCGAGATACCATTTAGTATTAGTGCTGCCTTCCGATGATATTGCAATGGAATTACTAGTTTCGTACATAACCAAGCCATCACTAGCCACCACTCTATTAGCTGAACGTATAGATGTATTTGAGCTGTTGAATATGGTATTCAGCATGCTTAATTTAGTTAAATATCGATAGTCTTCATCGCTTGAAACATTTTTATATACTCCCGTTGAAGTATTATATAAAACCATCCGAGTATTCTTTATTCCGGCGTCTGCATTTTTTCCAAATATCATGATTTCGGTTTCGCTGTATGGAAAGCATCCATATACGCCAGATTCAGTTTGATTATTGCTCGAATTTTGACCGCCTGCATTAAACCCCATATCACCCGTGCTTATGCCTAATACAGTCGTTGACTTTGTCGCTGCATCAAATTTCATGATGCTCGTATATGTCGTATTGGCGCTGCTTGATGTTCCGCTATCAGTCCTAGCACCAAACATATATGCAACATTACCAAGCATGCACACAGGCATATACGCCGTGATTTTTCTTGGCATGGCTACCGTCTCTAACGTGTATTTATCGGATTGAGTTAAATCAACATATATGTGCAGCAAAGATGTGCTGTCGTTATTTATCATATAAATCTCATCTTTATATGTCATTGCAGCAATAATACTTGATCCTAAATATCCTTTAACTGAATAACCTGATAATATCTTTTTAGGTAAAATGTTTTCCCAAGTTTTCAGATCATAAATAGTTATATAAATTGTTGTTGAATCGGAACTTTGACCCAAGACTATTAAATAATTATCTGTGTAAATATAGTTGCGTAAACTGTCATTGTATGGTTCAACGACTGTTTCATCATTCAAGTTTCTGAATGGACGCAGATTGCCAGCTTGTGCCAATAGATACCACGGGGATACAAAATCACTAATTAATGATGTACTATTATACCCCCCCCCCGAAATATTTAAACTGTTTTTAATCATTCTGTGATATTTTCTCCTTTCCCATTATACGCCAAGCTCCTGCAAGGCTGACAAATACTGTACTTCGATATTCGTTTCGATCACCATTTCTTCTATTCGGTCAAGTTGCGTTGGCTGCTGAATAACTTCGACCTCATACCATAATTTTTTATTTTTTATGTCACACTTCCACGTTACAATATGGTTTGAATCATGCTGATACGGGCAATCCGGATATCGATCGATCATAAAATAATCACCATTTGGTTGATATGCCGTAAACATTGCAATTCCGTTTACTTCTGATATATAGATCATGTTTCCTCCTATTCTGTGCGGATGAATGGATATTGGGCTTCTGTATAACTGCCTCCTCCGATTATAGAATCAATTTTTTTACATGAAGGAAGTGTGAAATACTGTTCAACATCATAAAGATATATTTTGTTAACTCTGTACTCAATTTTCGTATCATACGACGCAGAATCTAAATAAATAAAATATGGCAGATTTGTTTCTGGCTCATAATATATGCCAAAATTAAATGAACCACCTGATCCAATCGCTCCTACTTTAGAATAATTATTAAAATCACGACATAGCACATTACCTCCTTGTTTAGTATTCTGGAACAAATGTGAACCATGAATTCTATCGAAGTAATACCCATAGTCCGAACTTTCAGTTCCAACTTTTGGTGCTTCCATAATTTCTTCCGTCCAATTAAACAAATCTTTACTTTTACTAACATAGCATTCAGTTTGAGTTGCTGAAGTCTTAATACAAACGTATTCCTGCGTATTGTCATTATAAAAAATTTTATCTTGACTAAAATGACTGCTAGTTAAACCGATTTCGTTACCATCAACATAGGTATAATCATCATTTAATATTCTATACATTCCATTAAACATGCCGCCAATCATAAACTTATTGCCATTCTTAATTTCTGAGATAACTGAAGTGTTAGCTAAGGTGCTTATATCTATTTCATCCCAGTTTCGCATGCTTTGCTCTGTGTTTGTAGGATCTTTTGTTAATAAAGTAGGTGTTCCACAATTAAAATACAGCATAAATCGACCACCGAATGAAAAAGCCTTCAGTGTCATCTTGCTGTATGAAGTATTTTTAGGATGATCAATGCTATTGGATGACCAAGTCTTTCCTCCATCAGTAGAACATATGTATCCTACATAACCGCTGCTGTTATAAGTTGTTGTACTTGTATGGAAAACGATTATGCAATCTCCAATAATAACCGGTGTTTTACCATAATAATCATATTGTGTACTTACCTTTTTACATGTGTTAGTTTCAAAAGTTAAGCCTCCATCATGCGATATATATGTAGTGATATCAGAATTATAACTAGCATTTCGCTTTATACCTATAATAGCTAAATCGTTTTTATAACTAGCAACTACCAACGAACTTTTATAATCTGTACTGTAATGATCGACCGCTAATTCACACAGGCGTATTGCTCCGTATGTTGGTTTTACATACAGACTGGTAAACTTTTTTTCAATGGATGGATAGTCACTTCTTTTAAGAGTTGCACCATCAATTTTTAAATATTCAGGATGTTCAATCGTTAAGTCTTCGCAGCTCATAACGACATCTCCAGGATATCCAGCTGATTCAAAATCAAATACATTTTTACCCTGCAACATAATTTAACCTCTCAATCTTTATGCTAATATGAATATCATCTATTGGTTTAATACCTGAAGCTTTAATGACTATCTTTCCATCTTGTTTGTCGTCAATGCTTGAAATTCTTGCGTTTGTAAGCAATTTCTGTTCAGCTTTATCCATATCTGGCTCAGCAATCAGCTCCCAATATGACCCAAGATATGTATAACGGCTATCATAAATCGTATAAGTATATCCGTCTTCTGTTTCGGCCCAATTTTCAGCTTTCAAAACATATGGTTCAATTTTGGGGTATGTTTTTAATTCATTGATTAATCCCAATAAGTAAGTGGCTTGATCTGTATCCAGTAAATTACGAATATCATTAAATAGATCCTCAGCGCGAGCATATGTTTGCTGCACAAATGCATCGTAAGCTATTTGATATTGTTTAAAAAATGCCGTTGAATTGATGCTATCAATCAATCCGGTAACCCATCCACAAGCTTCTTCATCACCTCTAAAATCGGTAATGTCCGCTTGTTGTATCTTATCTACTCCGCTGCGCACATAAACCTCAGCGAGCTTTAAGTCATAGTAATCATCATTTCTAACGATTTCAGGTGGCACCGGTGCATCTGACAACTCCCCTTTAACGACAATCGTGGTAATCATACGGTCGATTTTATTTAAACGATTTACCACTATGTCAATGCGATCCTGCGCTATATCTGAGTTAGCGATGCGCATTTTCTTTACACCATCTTTATTATCGTTCTGGTATCCGTGTCCCTCAATGATTGAGCGGCCGTCCATTAACGATATAAACATGTTTTCGTCAAGAGATAAAACCATCAAGCCATCACCTTGACTTGCAAAGATTCCATTTCTAAAAAATGGTTTGAAGTGGTTAGCGAAATCATCCGCATAATAGAGCCGATCGGGTACGCCGTCATTGAGTTGTGCATCAAATGGAAAATATTTTTCCATCCCATCACCTTCCTTTCTTTTTTAGCTTGTCAAATATTGTCGGAATACTATCACCGAACGTAGTAGTCCTAGTTATCGTATCAGTACAATAAAAGGAAACCTCTAACAAAGGCCTTTGAGCAATCAGATTACTCTCGTAATCTTCAAATGTCACGACATCACCAAGTTTATAATCCCTGCCATACTGATAGAGTTCATTATCAATAACCTCAAACTCGGCACTTATCAGCGGCTTGCTGTCTGCAAGCCGCTCATCAATCACTGTTATGTCTGCCCCCTCTACGATAAACTCACGTCGTTCAATGCCAGCAGCAGCGCCTTTACTTGTTAGCACGCCATCATTGTTAAGGTAGCCAACATTTTTGGTGTCCTGTTGCTGTTGATAAACATCTTTGTTGGAGATGTTGTTGTTGCGGTCAGAAAAGATTACATCATCAGTCTTATCCTCACCCTGAATAAGTCTAAAGCTGTACAACTCTTCTTCAGGTATATAATCAATCGTATAGCCTAATTCTGCCCTTGATAAAGCCGTATTGACCGTCTCAGCTACTTCCATATTCTCCAGTGTATATTCAACTGCTGGGGATGTTTCTATGCCTTGTGCGTTAAATACAAATCCGTCAACCTTTCTGTCCATGTCTTCCGGATTTATAAAAGTATCATTAAGCAGTGTTTCTACCTGACTTTCATAACTTGCGTTTGTTTTAAACGTCACCGCCTTAATTACTCTGCGGCTAAGCAGTGAGTTTATATGCAGCCCTGATATCTCATAAGTATTAGCACCATCATCGCTAAATACATGAATATTTTCAACAATGAAAGCATCATCACCAATCATTAAAATGTCATTTTGAAAAAAAGACCTTGCCACATCACCATCATTAAGCGTTAACGTGAATGTGCCGGCACCGCGATGCTTCAGTACATATTCAAGCGACAAATAAGCCGCAATAATCTCCACAAGCTTAAAATTTCTATATAAGTACATCATAAGTAAAGTGGTCTGTACGTTACGATTACATCAAGGTTCGTAACGTTCCTTTCTGCATTGTATTCAACTTCATTTAATCCAACATCAAGGTTATAAAACTCGGTTTCCTTACGTTTTAATATAGTGCTGTCTTTTTGCTCGTTTAGATAAATAACCGGTGATTGCCCAAGCATGTCAACAGTGATTAAGTCACCTTTTGCCATCTCATAGTTAAGGCGGATATACTTATCACCCTTTTTGATATAAGGGTTGCTGACGGTACCGCCAGATGCCTTAAAGGTTACTTTAAATCCACAGTCAACATCGCCGATGTTGTCAATGTTACTGACCAGTGAGTTACGACGTAACCCAAAACTCATGCCACCAATAAAAGTGATTGGAAAAGATAAAGTTGCCTCAACAAAAGCCAGATATTCAGTGCGCGGTACATCCTGCCAAAAAGGTGCATGCGCCACAAAATCAAGCATGACCGTGCCATACCCACCGTTGTGTTTTATAACCGGTGTCGTTTCCAGTTTTACTTTTATCTCTCGTTCGGAATTTTTTGTAATGTGCTTTAAAGTGCCGGTGTAGCGTGGGTTAAATATTCTTTTTAACTCTCGTTCAAATTCGATGGTTTTTAAATTGACTTGATAAAAGCAGTCAACACTAATCGGTCTTGTATCAAACGTCTGGGATACAAGTGTTTCACCGTCTTGGTTTGAATTTTTGACAGTGTTATAAGTCACTGACAATTCATCAGTAAAACTTTTACAAATGAGGTTGGAGAACCAGCTTATCTCGACTGATTCCCCTCTCTCATTGGTGTAAATTAATTTTTCACTTTTTAACATTCTAAACCCCCAACGCAAGTTTCTTAAGTTCCCTTGCCGTCTTTCGAGCCATGCCGGCTTCATCAAGCTTATCGGTGTAAATGTTTTGAGTAACACTAATGCCGCCCTTTCCAGATCCGTTGCGGATTTCTTCCGCCTGCTTAGCTGGAACGATCATTTCACCCTTATGTACGATTGCACGATAGCCATCAAACGGTACATTCCATAGTCCTGCGGCATGGCTACCATCAGCATCTCGACCGTTCTTTGACCCTGAGCCACCGGCCATCTCATCATTTGCTGACCGCCAAAACATCAACTTATCTAACAGCCAATTTACTTTTTCAGATACCCAACTGCTTAAATCGTTCCAAATTGACTTCATACCTTCCCATACATTTTGAAAAAGCTTTTTACCGGCATTTAAAAAGTCAGATGCAAATCCAACAATATCATTGAGTATATTTTGAATTTTATTGACGATCCATTCTACAATCTTCCCGAATATTTCCATAATGCCGTCGAACATTACAGCAAACAAGTTACAGATACCATTCACTATATCTCCGACGAGCTGCTGCAAGGCAATCCACAAGCCTTCCCAGTCACCACTGAATAAGGCTATGAACACCTCAACTAAATCCATGATTATTTTTAGAGCGGTATCGATGATTACTTTAATACCATCAAACACAAAAGAAAAATTCTCCTGAATGAACTGGAGAATTTCGCTGATTCTTTGTTTTATTAATTCCCATAACTGAAGGATATTGTCTCGGAACTCTTCGTTTGTGTTCCACAAATACAAGAACGCTGCTACAAGCGCGCCGATTGCTGCAATGATAGCAAGTATCGGTGCTGCCGGCAACGAGATAGCACCAGCAAGGCTAGGAAAAAGCTTGTTAACAAGTGGCGTAATATTCGATATCAGCTTGCCAAACATTCCAGACAACCCCGAAACCGCGATAAATGCGGGGCCGATGGCCGCCACGATACCACCAATTAATATAATGATTTTCTGAGCACCTTTCGGCATGCTGTTAAATCTATCCATGAGCAGTTTGAATTTATCTGCTAATGACTTTAAAATCGGTCCGATTGTTTTAGCGATAATCTCCCCTAAATCGTGCAACGCAAGCTGAAACGTTTGCATTGCAAGCTGCGTATCGTCAACCTCATCAACTATCATGCCATAAGTTCCCTCTAGTGTGCCTTGAGAGTTAACTAATTCATTAATGAAATCCTGATACTCAAATTTACCTTGAGCGATTGCATCTTTTAATTCCGGGCCAGCCTTGTTGCCAAATGTTTCCATTGCTAAAGATATGGCATCAACGTCATTGCCGGCATCCGCTAACGATTTGATTTCGTTAACTACATTACCGATTTCTGCCTTTGCATCTTTACCATCATTTGTAAAGCTTACAACGGCTTTTTTCATGCCGGCAAGAGCTGACTCGACATTGACACCTTCCACTTCCCACTTAGCAAGCATTCCGATAGCTTCATCATTTGCAAAGCCTAATTCTTTGAGTGCTGCACCATTTTTTGTATAGCCGTCTGCCAGCGATAAAACATCTTTGCCAGATATCTGCGCTGCCTTTGATAGCATGTCTAAGGTTTTTCCATAGTCCTCAGTCGGGATATCGGCATTTTTCATCATTCGTGTTACCGACTGAATACCGCTGACTACATCGACACCATTGATTTTACTAAATTGTAAGGCCAGTATAGACGCGTTTTCCAGTTCATCACCGTTTAATCCTAATCGCGTGTTTAATTCACCGACCGCACCGCCGATATTAGCAAAGTCATCGGGTATCTGCTGAGCCACATTCTCATAGACATTTTGTAGCTGTTTTGCTTGTTCGCCAGTTGCACCGGTCGCAGTCATTATACGGTCTAAACCTTCATCGACTGCGTTCATGGCTGCGATACTTCCGGCAGCAATGCCGGCCATCGCCGCTGTCACTGGCAACATGGCATTGCCTAGTTCACCGGTCTTTTTGCTGAATGCTTCAACATGGACTCCCATCTTCTCAAGTGTCACATTACAGTTTTTTAGCTGATTTTCATAGCTTTCAAGTTTGCTTTTTGTCTTTACGATTTCATCTTGTAGGTCTCTGAATTCCTTACTGTCAACATTGCCCTGTTCGGCTACCATCTTTTTTTGTGCATCTGTCAGTGCATTTAGTTTAGATTTTGTTGTTTCTACCTGCTCACCTAATAGCTTTTGCTTACGCTCTAAAAGTTCAGTATTTGATGGATCGAGTTTTAATAAGTTTTGGACATTACGCAGTTCTCTTTGAGTGTTGGATAAATCCTTGTTAACGTCTTTTAGGCTCTTGGTTATACCGTTGGTATCAGCACCCAATACAACGGTGATACCTTCAACCTTACTCGCCAATGCCACCACCTCCCTTTATCGCTCTTTCTACTGCTTCATAATCTGTATCAACAATTTCTAACCGTTTGGCATTCTCCAAATATTCTTGCCCTGCTTCTGTCTTTTCCAGATTATAGATAAAGGCATCACGCTGGTAGAGCAAAAATTCATCAATGCGCAAATCCCATAATTGCAAAAAGTTTAGTCCAGTATAATCGCTGACAATTTTAAAATTAAGTGTAGAAATATCATATCCCTCACTATCCTTATCGGTAGGATAATAAGGGATTTTTAGTTTGGGTCATTGGCTACCTCACCAACAAATTCTACATACGATTTAATAAATTCAAACAAGTTGTCCATTGAAAAAATCGCAATGTCAGTTTCTTTCACTGTTCGCTTACCCTTGTTGTTTCTTAGAATTTTCAATACCAGCTGCTTGATGTCACTCATCTTCATTTTTTCTTTATCAAACGATTCTAATTCTTCAAGTAAATTAAGTTGTGGCGGCAATAACAGCAGCGTATATTTATCACTGATTTTTACTTTAAGTGTCCGCTCGTTGTTATGTGTAAAATCAAAAAATCGATCCATTATGCTGCCACCTCTACTTTATTGCCTAATTGCAATTTTATTTTAGTTCCGGCATCATCAAGCGCTTCACCTTTTACCTCTAAATCAACGACTGTCGCGCCATCTTGCTTAAACGCTAGTTCAAATCCTTTTTGGTTAACACCTACCACAGTTGCCCGCACTGGGCGCAAAGGGTTGCTGTTAACAAAATGAAATAGGTGTGTCTTACCATCGTGATTTCCTACGCCGCCGATCAGCACCGTTTCGACACCATCTTTTTCTGAAACTCTTGCGGTCGAAGTTAGCAGTTTGAAGGTATCACCAATTAAAGTCATCAAGCCACTCTTAAAAATAGCTTCATCAGAGTTGAAGATGACTACCGTTACTTCGTTGAGGTCACTCGTTTCTTCGTTGAGTGTTGGTGTGTATGTTACGGTGGCACCACCTTTAATTGCACCTACAAGGTTTTCTTCTGTTTCAATTTCTTCATTTTCAGGTATAACGCCTGTAAATTCTTTGTGATACAGCTTTCCACTGCCAAGTATTACATCCTTTTTCTTAGGTTTGCTCATGTTTTAATCCTCCTTTATGATTAAAAAAGAGAACGTGAAGGATGTCAGGAAACGCTTCTCGCTCTCTAAATAAATTGTTTCTGATTGTTCGACATCTACACCGGTCAACAAATCAAGTATCTTGTTTTCTACTGATACCTCTTTATTCCTTGTGTAGAGTTCGATTGTGTAACTGTATTCAATCAATTCACTACCTTCATCACTTCCGCTGATGGTTGCAGAATAAGTGTAAATTAAATAGTCTTTCGTTTGCTTTTGCTTAAATAGGTTATAAGCAACTGGCAATCCGATTGTTTCTAATGCCTTGCTTAGTTCTAATGGGTTCATTCAAATTCCCCCTTTATGTCCTCTAACAAGAGTTCATTGTACTTTTCTTCATTTCTTTTGATGTGCGGGAATTTACGCGTCATCTTAGTACCACCAGCAGTACGGTGCCCGTTCTCCAAAAGGTGTGTAAGTTCTGGGCGCGTGGTATTTGCACCCTTTATTTTGACGTAGTCTTTGCCAAGCGTAACTTTTGCTTTCCAGCCTTTAGCATATTTACCCGTTTTTTTAGGAGCGTCACTTTTTATAGCCTCTACCATTTCTTTTCCACGCTTCTTGACATGCTCATTGATTTTATTACTTTTATCATCGGACCACTTGTTTAATTCGCTCATCACAGAGCTGCTTAAATCATCAACATCAATTTTCATGGCTAAACCTCATTACAATATAGTTCGTATTTATCTGATTTTTCATCATAATACGTCCTATAAACGGCTTGTACTTCATGGTTAAATAAAACCATATTTTCGTTGTGATAATCAGCAAAGAAAACCCTGAACATCTTTGATGCCTTTAAGCCGTTGACAGCTGCTTTGTAAAATTCATTACTACCGATTGAACATACTTCAGCAAAAACAGTTCGGCTATCAGCAATATTGGCATTGCCGTCCGCATCATAGGATAGACTAACTTCGTTAAATAATTGTATCGTTGTTTCCATATTCACTCCTCGATAATGCCAATGACGCTACTTGCGTGTCGTATGATTTTTGTAACTTTTCAGAATTTGGGTTATTCCCAAAATACGCTTTGCAATACGTCTTGACTGCTTGTTCGATAAGCGGATCAGTATCATCATATTTGATACCATTACGAATTAAATCACGTTTGCACGCCTCCATCAACGGTTTAATGTCTGGTTCGTCAAAATCATCACAGCTTATCCGCAGAACACACTTTACTTTTTCCAACAGATCCATTATTCAGTATCCACCACAATAATTTTCAGCGGTACATTACCTTTGTCAGTGATGACAGTTAAATTCTTTTCACCTACTGATAAAGTTTCAAGATATTCAACTGTGAAGCTGATTGTTCCGTTTTCGATAGTATAGTTTGCTGGATTTACTGTTGCTGTGTGATTTTTAATGGCAGAAACATTGCCTTCAGCAACAACAAAAGTCACCGGGTTATTGCTTCCTTTAATGTAGGTGACTTCTGCCGTTTCTGTTGTTGCTAAGCTTTTTTTAATTCCAAGTAAGCAAATGCTTTTTCTGTGCGAATATCGCCATCCATGATTGCATAGGCGATATAGTCCGTGGTGCGTAGTTTTTTATGATCTTCCTGATCCAGCGTCATTTGCTTATTGATATTAAGGTGGTATCCCTTGTTAGCATTACCAAACAACAATGTATCCACAGAATCGTCCTCCTCGACTACGAAGCCAAACAAACGACCTACTCCGCCAGCTGTTGTATCTGCTACAAAATAAGGTCTGCCTGTTGTATCCTTTACATTTGCCAGAGTACCCCAGATAAAGTTACTAGTTGCATAAAATTTTGCTCCTTTTTTATAAATACCTTTAACCTTCGCAATCATATTGGTGATATTTTCATAGGTCAGCGTTGCTGTGGACTCAACCTCAACGACCTGTGGTTTATTTGTTTGTGCCAACAGGGCGGTTTTAATACCTCTAGGTTCGTCTTTGTCGCTTGACTCTGATGCCGCTTTGCCTTTGCCACTAAACACACCATATGCAGCTGCTACGCCCATCTTTTCAGCCAGCATTGACTGAATAAATGGAATAAATTCATCAACGGCCATTTCTTTCAATTTCCATGATACGGTAATATCTCTTGCCAGTTCACAGCCATGAAGCGTAGCTTTACCAAATGTTTCGCTTCCTTCCTCAATCTCTGTATCTTCATCATACCACGCGGCTGAAGAAGATGTTTCTGATTTTAGTACAGTCAGCGCACCCTTAACCGATGTTTTTAATACATCAGCGTATAAAGGATAAACTTCGCCTACTTCTTTCCAGATGCCAGCAACAATTGTTTCTGGGATCAGGATTGCATGTGTTCCGGTCGTTAATACATCATTGTTTAGATTTTTATTAACTTCATCCATTCTTGTCTGCTCATCATCAGTCAAGCGTAAATTCATCATGGTTTTAGCCCATGCATTCGTGTAGATGTCATCTTCTTTCTTATCCTCATGCATCACAGCAAATGGCTTTCCATCAGAAAGGTTTGTCCCTTTGTTATTAATGTTAGTGACAACTTCATTGTCCTTTAGTGCTTCAATATTGGCCGCCGCTCTGCATGCATTTTCAAACTCTCCGTCCAAGTCTTTTACTTCTTGTACTTTAGCTTCTGCCTCGACTGTTTTTCCGGCATCAAGAAGCATGCTTGCTTCATTCATTAATTCCTTGCGTTTGTTTAAATACTGTTCTTTATTCATAGATTTTCCCTCCTATTTTTAATAAGTTTAATTTTGCTTCAATTTCTTTTTTCTTCTGATGCTGCACTAAAAAATCAGCTTCTTCCGGCTGATTGTTTTTAAATATACGATTTAGCACTTCATCAGGTACGCTCACTAACGAGTTGCTGTATGCTGGCTTTTTAAAGTTAGTTATACTCCAAGCATGCTTGTCTGTAAACATCACTTCATCGGCCAGTTTAAGCGATACTGCACGCTGTGCATCAATCCATGTTTCCTGATCCATCATTTCAAGAGCTTCAGCTTCGCTCATGCCTGTCTTTGCAACATAAGCGGCAGCTATCGTTTTATTTGCTGTTTTTAGCGCATCTCTTTCATGCTCCATTACCCGATAATCACCCGATGCATATGATGACACATTATGCACCATCATAAGTGCTGTCGGACTGATTTCACAATACCCGGCCATAGCTATCACAGATGCTGCTGATGCTGCTAGACCCTGTACCTGGATACGCACTTTACCAGGATAGTTTCGCAATTCGGTATATATCTCTGATGCAGAAAACACATCACCGCCACCGGAATTGATTTTGACAATCAAATCATCACCAGAAGCCTGTTTAATCAATTTTCTGACAATTGATGGACTGGTACACGTTTCACCAAACCATTCATAGTACCATACATCATCATCCGAGCAAATAACACCTTTAATTTCAATATCCATCTTTATTCACCTCCTTCCTTAACAACTTGCGTGTCAAGTCTTCTGATTGGCTTGTCTCCGCCTTCTGTTGGAGTCATACCTAATACAGCGCGCCATTCGTTTGGTGTCATTGCTCCCCGATCCACCATTTGCACCATGTTTAATTTTGTTGACATAGATGCGTATTGTAGGTTAGATGCTTCAAAAACGATTTCATTTCCAGTGCCGATTTCTCTGCGTGTAAAAAGTCTTCGTGTGAATGTCTGAGACAGCTGTATCAGATCCGCTTCTATACACCCTTCATAGTACGCAGTCCATTCATCTTCTGTAAATTTATTCTGGATAATTTTCTCATTGATGTTAAAAAAAGAATACAACCTATTTATCGTGCGATCCATCTGTGCCGCGTTTGGTACATAATCTTTCGGATCAATCTGTATTGCCTCAACCTTGTTATCGATGCCGGCTGCTCCCATTGCATCTGTTTCAAAGGACAAATAATCGTCAACAAATTGCTTTGTGTTTCTTTTTATATCGTCTGGCCGCAGCGAGTTATTAAATTTTAGCAACCACTTAATAATGCCACTGTTTTTGATTGCCTTGACAATACCTTGATCAGTTGTAGTAACAATTTCCATCAGCGGTTTCAATACCTCGATTGGACTGTCACCAAAAATATCATTGTTGTTATAGTCGTTTTTAAGATGAATAATGTCCGTATATGGATAGGTTACTGTTTTCCCGTTCATCATCATACAACGTAGATATAAATACCCATGACTGTCATATAATGCCTCACAGTTGATGGCTGGTATCGGATAAAGCTCCGTAGGATAATTGTTACTATCTCTGTTGATATAAATAAAGGCATTGTTGTTTAATTGATACTGATTCATGACCTTTTCGACCATCTGCTGGAAAGTCATATAAGGATTTGGATACTTTAGCAGCATCTTGATATATGGCTCTGGATTGACTTTTATATCCCCGTTAGCATCTGTTCGGATATGCTTAGCTAATGCTTTGCCTACTGCTTTTGTCTTTGGTCTGATGCAGGCACGTATAAGATCAGATTGATACATTTTACCGTTCCATGCATAAAAACCATTTCCGTTTGATGTCACCATTTCGAATCGTGTCACCGTTTCTGACTTATTAAAAAATTCAGCAATTCTATTAAATAATCCCATGCTTCACCTCCTTCCTAGATTAATGTCAGATATTCATCGCGCTTGTCGCCATAAACGACATAAGCATTTAAAAAACCAATTGTGCCATCTATGCGTTTGCGCACATCAAGTCCTTTAACTGGCTGTATGTTGTTATTGATATCTGTCTTGATTTCTGTATTCGCAAGGCACATCTTGTCAATTGGGTTGTCATTGTAAACAATGAGTTTTGCATCAAGATCGGCTTTAAAAGATTTCATCGGACTGCTTAATGTCTTCGCTCCCTGCCGAACCGGTATCATAGCATCTCTACCAAATTCATTTTTAAAGGCCTCCAACACTGATACATCGACATGCCACGGATCGTATCCGATATAGAGAACGTATATGTCATGTACATCTCGTAACTCTTTATACCATTCAAGCACATCATAAAAACTGATTTTATAACCTTTTGAAACCCTTAAATAGCCTTGACGTTCCCACAACTCATACGGGGCGCTATCTTCATTGCTCCGCTGAATCAGTGTTTCTTCAGGCAGCCAATACATTGATACATAATATAAATGATTATCGTTTGGCCGCATGCATAAGGCCTTAGCGTTAGTTAGATCTGTGGTGTCTGAACCGTCAAAGCCACCGATACAATATCTAAATGCCATCTTGTTAAGGTCAAATTTTGTCGTGTTATTTAATGTCTTGTATGTTAACCATGCGCTTGCAGATGTTTCTGTCATGTTGAAATCTTTAACCATCACTGTTGCCTTAAATGCTGGATCACTTTTTGCTTTTTCAACATATCCTCTTAATTTATCAATTGACTTGATTGTACCAAGCCCTGGGTTTGCTTTTATCCAGCAGCTTTCCTTATCCCACTCGTCCCGGTCATCAAGTTCATAAATCAATGGTAGGAAGCGTTCATCTATCACCTTTCCTTGATCGTATGAATCTAGGACTTTGATCGCATACGCATATTGAGTGTCATAAATGGAATTGCGAACAAATCCATTTGTAGTAATGCAGTTAAGCAACGGCTGAAAACGAGCTGACATTGATTGCTTCATTAAGTCGTAAAGGTCACGTTTTTGTATAGCGGCCAACTCGTCAATAACTACAAAGTGACCATTTAATCCATCCAATGAATTACTGTTACTAGCAAGTGCTTGCATGGTACCGAAGTTCATATCGCACCAAATGTCAGATTGACGCTTGCGAAGATATTTCTTTAACATCTCCGACTGCATGATCATTTTATGAGCTTCTGAAAATCCTTTTTTTGCTTGATCTAACTTTGTAGCGATAAAATAAACTTCTGGTGATCCTTCGCCATCACCAAGTATCATATAATTGGCATCAGCTGCCAACTCAGTAGTTTTACCATTCTTACGGCCACGAATATCCAGCACTTCTTGATATTGGCGTTCACCGGTTTCTACATGTATAAAGCCAAAAACAGCTTGATGTTTGGCTTTTTGAAATAATTCTAATTTTAACGGTTTCCCTCTGTTTCGACCTTGTGCCTGTTTGCAGAAAGTTTCAATAAACTCAATGGGTTCATTCGCTCTTTCTATGTCAAATATCCAGGGCTTGTATTTTTCCGGATGCTGAAGCTTATCTAATAGATGAGCATACACTTGTTTAATTCTATGACATGCGTTTATTTCCCCACTTAGTACAGCATTTGCATATTCTTCTAAATATGTCATGATTTCTTTTTCTTTAAAAATTCCTGAAGCTCATCAAGTTGCTTTGCTTCAGGAACAATATCAATTAACGATTTCATAATTGCTGTATAACTCTTAACAAAAGAATTATAACTTTTCGCTGCTGGGTGTTCACGCACAAAACTTTGTTTTCCTTGCTCAAACTTTTCTACATAACCATTTTCGTTAGTTTCAGCTTGTAGTTCTTCCATCGCTACTTCGATGTATGCAAGCTGTGAAATCATAGATAACACAAATTCTTTTTTGTTTGCTGCTACATCTTTAAAGAGTTTCGCATATTTCGTTTTCTTCTTCTTAATTCTTGTATCTCTGAGGGTTTTCTCTGTTAACCCCCCCTCCTCTGTTTTTTTCACGCGGTTTTTTTGACCTCCTCTCTACGGTCTCCATAAAGTACCCCCACTAGCTGTCAATGGGGGGAGTATCCTCTATAATGTTACCGTCAGCATCGAACTTGTATCCAGCAGTTAACGCGCTCCTATCATGCCAGTGTCTTTTTTTGTGGCACTCATAGCACAGAGTGACTAGCTTATCCGGATTCAATGCGATGTCCGCATCATCAATGTTAGATGCAGTCAATGTAATTAAGTGATGCACCTCTAGTCCCGGCGTTATCCTTCCGGCTTTTAAACAGTCTTGGCATAGTCCGTTATCACGGCTATACACATAGTCACGAACACGTTGCCAGCGTTTACTTTTATAAAATCGTTTAGCAAATGGTTGAGCCATTAAGATATCCTTCTGCTCCTGCTGTCATAGCACCAATTGCTCGATACCTCGTGATCCGCTGCTGCCTGATTTTGCTGCTGCTTTAATATCTTCAATCTTTCAGCGTGATACATCTTGTATTGCCGGCATTGTCCATGACAGTCAATGTTCCGATTATCGCATTTATAACAAGGCACATCTTTGTTCATGATTCTGCTAACAATAACTTAGCAGCTTGTCTTGATGTCCAGCAAACACGATCATCAAGCATGTTGATTATCTCGTTATAAATAAAGTCAATGCCATAGCATGTCTTTGCTGACATGTTATAGATCATACTGACCGTACTCCATATCATTGAGACTGGTTCGCCAGTTCTCGCCCTTACTTCTTCGACAAAATTTTTATCTATCATAGTTGTTTTACCTTTCACCGGGGTTGCCGGGTAATAAAAAAGGTAGCGCATTGGCTACCTAAAAATAAAAGAGCCGTGTTCGGCTCTTATGTGCAAGGATCAAACCTTGTAGGTTTTTCCTTCCTCGATTACGATTATACATCAAAATCACTTGTGGTTACCTACAAACTTTAACATTTTTTCTAGAGAACGGTCAATAATATGCTTTATCGTGTTTTCATGGCAAGGTAATACACTTGCTATCCACGCATTAGTTGCCTTAACACTTACGATATACTTGTATTTGATTACTTTGTACTCCTTTTCATCAAGTACAGATAACCTTTCCTCGATCCACTCTTTTCTCTGCTGCCACGCTTGCAATCTGACTGTATTAAGCTTAATGCTCTCATTCAAAGCATTTATATTAACTTTATATGGATCACCCGCATTTTCGTAAATCACATCTTTATACGATGCGCTTGATATACCATACTTAGCAATTTGTGCTTCTTCTATTTCCTGCTCGTATCTGTAACACATATCAATGATTTTTCGATAACTTCTCAGCTCATTTTCAAGATACTCTCTTTCATCTTTATAATTCATGCTAGCCTCTCACACGCATCATTGTGTATCAATACCATGACCTGTGTTTCTCGCTAATCCATTCCATGCCGTCGTATTCTTCAATTTCCCATTCAATATCATCAGGTATCTCAACAATTTCTAAACTAGACAGAGGGCTACTTACGAATTCACTGCCTTTTTCTACTATTAAATTAATTAAATCGGTATCCGTTCGCCATCTCCAATCGTTACCACGAATTATGTATTTGTAAAATTCGTCCGATTGCTCGTCATTTTCTGGAATGAACACATCGCCAAAATCATTGCATATTGCAGCAACAAATAAATTATTGTTACTTGCATCTGTTTTGGTATAAGTATATTTGTCAGAATCATCGAATGTCATTTCATAGAAACAAATTGTTTCACCTTTTCTCTGCATCAATTCTTCTAATGCAATATTACTGATCCAAAAGCCTCCATATTTCCTATTTATGATTATTTTCATTTGTCAAAACCGCCTTTTGTAACTCACTGTTTACTTGATATTCATATATCAATTCATTCATCACCGAGAACCTCCGAATACTCTTTTAACACTCGTTCTCGGTTGGCTTCTGCTTCTGCTTTAGTTTTGAAATACCAGCCACATTTGAGCATTGCTAAATCATTTTTATATGTTTCAAAAAAGTTTGTTGAATAAGTATCTCCATCACAATCAATAGACCAAACCAATTCACGATCTTTAGGTTTCCACGGTGTTTTTTGTACTTTATAAGAACCGTTTAAAAAACCATAGTAGATTGAACGATGAAGTTTATCTAACTTATCATATAAACAACCATTTTTAAAATAGTAAGGACTATCAGGCAATTTAGAACCTTCATTAATAATATTAAACTTTTCACCTTCCTCAATACCCCAATACTGCATGAGGTATTCAAGTGGTGTAAGCTTATCTTTCTTTTCTTCTCTATCAAATTTATATTCTATGATTTCCTTTTCGCATGCATCAAAATATTCTTTACAATCAACAAATATAGTGCTTTTACCACAATTATTGCAAAGCTTGTAACATGACTCATTACCATTTAAATCAAAATTGGTTTCATTATCACAACTTCCTAACCAATGATACCCAAGTTCATGAGCCTTTTTAATAAACTCCATTGCCTTTTCTGGTGTATCGCAATGGAATACAGTATTGTCTGCTATTAAATGTTCAATTTTCATGTTTTTTACCTCTCTACTTTTGTTAATCCGTCTATTGCATAGCCACCACTATAATCTTCAAGCAAAACGCAAATAGTTCCACATATATTAAAGGGTTCGCTTCGCACTGTGAATACAGTGTTTTTATATTTATCTGCTACTCGATACTTTTCATTCATTATAACTTCGTCACCAATTTTAATTGTTTCCTTTTTCATATTTCCTCCGTGTTTTCCCATGCAAAATAACCTCATAATTATCTTGCATGCTTGATTGTTAACTTTCAGCCCACGATACAGGGCTTATTTTCACTTTTTCAGCCGTCAATACTTTTTATAAAAACAAGGGTGTTTTTTCAGTACTTCAGACCTTCTAATTTCTTCTTTTTTTCTTCATCCGTCGATACCAAATAGATCCTCGTTGTTTCCAGAGACTCATGCCCCAGCAAATCAGCAAGCTCTGCAAGTCCATTGCTGTTTTCTTTTAAAAACTGCTTGGCAAACAAATGTCGGAAACTGTGCGGGTGAATCTTGCTTTTTTTTATCTTAAGCTCACTGGCCAGCCTTTGTAGTCGCCGCCAGATGGTTGATGCCGCCATTTGCTTACCCTTGACTTTGCCGGGGAAGATTGTACCTGTTCTGATGTTGCTGTTCCGGCAGTATTTCCTCAGCTCACGCGCCAAGTCCTGACGGATGGGCACAGTGCGGATTTTTCCTTTGTTGTCAATCTGGAGATAATTGCTTTTCAAATTTTCAACTGTAAAGTATTTCAACTCGCCAACGCGAATGCCGGTGTTTGCCAGCACTTTCATAATGAGATAAGTATCAAATTGATCTCTCGACTTTGCTTTCCTTAACAGGCGGTTGTATTCTTCCGGCGTAAGCACATCGGACAAGCTGCTCTTGCGCTGCACCTTCAGCTGCTTAACACGCAGCTCCGGCGCACCGATCCACTTTAGATACTTATTCATAACAACAATATACAAGCTGATCGTTGCCGGCCTGTATCCACTACCAAGCAGCATTTCCTTATATGCCAATGTGTGTGACTTAGTAATCTCAAAGTCCTCAGGCAGCATATCAACAAACCGGCGCACACCATGCTCGTATTTCTTAAGCGTGTTTACTGATTTCTCACTGCACTTCTGGTCAAGTAAAAACTCGGCAATGGCATTTTCAAAATCTTTCTTTTTCATATTCACCTACCTTTTGGTCCTCAACTTCTTTAAACCACCATATTCTCTAACATGAATCTCTTTAAATTTTTAATTTCTTCTACTGCACGTTTTTCATTTTCAATAGCAAGTTCATTTTGCTGTAAACATTTGGCTATCTTATATTGATCGTCAATATCATGGATGCTTAGTTTCATGTGATAAAGTGTGTCAACCTGAATATTTATACCACTCTGATATTTTGCTAAAAATTCAGGTAATTCTTTTTCGATTGAATAATATAGGTATTTGGGAGCAAATTCTATTTTCGGTATGATTACAGCATATTTGGTGTCAACATATTCATCTTCGTCCAAATACATTATTTGCCCTTTGGTTGCGCTGAAGCTAAGATAAAATTTATCCTCACCGTGCAAATGGATTACATCACGGATGACATTAAGACGATCAAATAGGATTAACTCATTATCCATTTACGATATCTTTCAGAGTCTTGTTATCAGTGATTAATAAGTGATACGGAAATTCGTTTGCTGACAGGTAAGCAAAATAATCAACAGTGTTTTTAAATGACTTTATATCATTGACCGTGTTGTGTGTATACTGTGTAAAAATTATATTTTCTAAAGCTTTTATATAGTCACAGTCACTGATTTTTCGCGGTGCTGATCCAATGCAAATCATATTGTTTCCAAGCATGTTAGGCATTGGGTATCTATACAATTTTGTATTTGTCCCATCAAACTGTTTATAGGCAAATGCTTTGATACTATCAACAGTGCCGGCATTTTGATACATGATATATAAAGCGTTGGGAAAATGTATTTTATAAGCTTTATCCTTATATGTTACTATGCGAATATGCTCTGGCTGGTTTATCAGAATACTACCGAAATCGTCTGATGCGCCAATAATGCTTGAGTGTAGTAAATATGGTTTAGCATGGTTGTTTGCATATGGATTAGTTGTATAATCATTTATCTTTTTTACTATCTCCTTTAATGGAGCGCTCAAAAAATATTCTTGATTACTTATTTTGTTTACCTCAAGTATTTCCGCTTCCTCGTTAATGTCTGATATTCTAATTATCATCTCTTTCAAAATAGCACCTCCACGTCGCTTTTTTTAATACTCATAATCGTGTCCACTAGGCTATATCTACTTCCTATATCACCAAATGCCGAAAATATAGTGTTGTATTCGGAATAGTTGTTTATTGGGTCATTGGTGATGCTCTTAATCAAATCTAGCATTTGTGCCATGTCTTCTTTATCAAGGTCAACGAGTGTGTTTCCTTCGCCGCTCATGTAGTCCAAGTAGCATACGACAAAGTCATCGTCAGTGACCTGTATAGCCTTAAATAAATCCATTGCCTGCACAAATTCGTTGTAATGCTCACCACCATCAGATTCCGGATATTTCATATGCACATAATACAGTTCAGCATCGCTTTGATTATCTGCCAACCTGTCAATTTCTTCTCTTGCTTGCTTTTTGCTCAATCTGGGGTTGGTGATAATGTCAAGCACCTCTCGATATTCGCCGCCAATCTCGCTTTCAAGCCATTCAGCAGCGTTTAATAGAGATTTATCCTCACTAAGATTAAAGTAGACATCTGCCAAAAAATAAATTGGATTACAATACTCATTTACAATTCCAGGCTCTTTTACTATGCACTTGAGTATCAGTGCCAGAATCGGGCACATGTCATAATCGATATCTAAATACTGCTCTAAATGGTACGCAAATGCCAAATCTTCAAAGATATATCCCATATCATCCACATCAAGATCATTATCAATTGCCGCTTGCCTTAAATTATCAATTAATGATTTTGCAAACTCTTGATCTAAGCAGCGTTCAAATAAAAATTTTAAGATTTGTCCGCCTTCACCGAGTTTGATATTTTTAGAAATGTATTTCCTCAAATTGCTTAACAACAGTGACACCTTCTTTCAGCTCATTCGCCATGATGCAGCTGCAATGTTCTAATAAAGAAGTGGCCATCTTTAAATTTGTCACTAGATACTGAATATTGCCGGCAGCAAGTTCTTGACAGCTCTTTTCTGCTGGATGATCTTTATTCTCCAGTGTATAGGTTTCACTTCTTATCGCACCGTAGGTAACTTGATTAACATTCAATGCCGCGTAGACATTGCCGTCATACTCTGAATTAGCACTGTCTATGTAAACTGCATTTTTTAAATGCCTGAAGGTTTGCTCTAACAAAATGCGAGTGGCATCATTATCAACGCAGCCTATAAGTATCGGATAAAATTCTTTGCGCTGATCGATAAACTCAATCAGTTCATTTCTAGTCACATACTTATCAATCGCCTCGCACAATTCGCCATGAAATGTATTGATTTTCTTAGCAAGAGCTATCGCCTTGTTTTCGCCAATGTCTTGTGGTTGAAATGCTTGGCGTTTCATATTTTTTTTGCTCAACTTGATCTCCGTCAACGATTACCATTTTACTTGATGTGTTTAAAAGCAACTTCGGTAAATCTCTTGCCAGTAAGGAGCCGGTACCGCCGGTTCCTATAATGACAAAGAGTTTTTTATACTTTATGTTTTCTATTTTCATAGTTTAACCTTTTTTATGCTGCTGAAAGGTTGGAACAAGTACGTTATCAGCTTCGATTAAGTCATAAGACACTTTTCCAGAAAACTCATAAAACTGATGGTTAAGCATAGCACTGGTAATCTCATCAGCGGTATATTCCTTGCCCTCCTCAAAGATATGGCTAACGTCAATGTTCTGAGCGGCATAATACAGTGTAAATGGGTATTTATACTTTTTCACTTCTACCGGTTGTGGTTCTTTCTTCGCTTCCGGTTTTTTACTTGTTTCTTTCTTTGGTTTTTCTTTCTTTGGTTCTACTACCTCAAATTCTTCCTCATCTAACATTTCAAATAAATCATCCATCTTATTTTTCCTCCTTAGTTTCTGATTTTTTTACAGGCATCATATACCTTGCAAGCACATACCGATTATTGCGCATACCCTCATCGCAGATTAACATTCGGGCGCCAAAAATCACCGATACATCGTCTTCTTTCATCAATGAAGTAATCTTTATTAATCTAGCAACATCATAAGATAGGTCAGCGGCTTCACCCTCTATTTCTGCATTGACCTGTATTGCCAGTTCGTTACTTTGTTCGCCGGCATACAATTTGATACCTTTACTATTAGTGCTGATGGTTACATATTTTGAATATTCTTTTATCAGTTTCAATGCTTGAATCATCTCATCACGAGGCAACTTAGCTTTTAACAGCGGTTCATCATCCATTTTGACGTCTGGCAGCTTTTGTTCTATCAACACTGTATAAAAGCTGCGGCCGGCAGTTTTTGATACAAGCATCTTACCGTTTGTCTGAAGCCTCATCGTTTCGGTATCAAGTATATGTTTAAATGCTTCTCCTGGCACATTGATTGGATTATCAAGACCGGTATCAGTGGTGTGAGTGTAAAACATAGTCCTATCAGAAGCTACAATCTTATCAGAGAATATGTTAACCCCTGATAGCTGTGGATACGTTGAGTCACTTCCAATAAATTGAGTACCTGGAAGCAAATCATCTAATTTGACTTGAATATCTACCATGTCATTAAGCGTTGGCGTGTAGACAGGATAATCAATCACATTGGCAAATTTTGCCTTGAGTCTAGTATTAGATACCTTGATCACGTTGTCCGTGAATTCCAGCGTGAAGTCACTGAGTTTTGATATAAACCCAAAATCTTTTGCGCTTAAAGTAAAAGATGCCGGTTCATCAGCTTCTTTACTCATCTTTGCGGCTCGAAGGATGCCCATGCCGGCACCGTCGAATGAGTGAAATTTGATTTTATCCTTATCCACTGTGATGGTGTTATATGGCATCGGATCATGAAATACCGATGAGTTCAATTTGATTTTCATTTTATTTTCCTTTCTTACTTATGTGTTCTTCTTTCCACATTTCGGCTAGCTCAGCTTTTAATTGCTCCACTTGTTCAGGAGTCAATTCTTCGTCGTCTGAGCTTTCAATTTCTTGCTGCTGCTCTTTATACCAATCCGGTATAGGTACAGCTGTTTTCTGATATACGGTTCCTTTCTGTCTCTTTTTCATGTGCTGCTTAGCACTTTCGGCATCCTTAATACCTGCTGCCTGCCAGTCTGCCAATACTTTGTTAATGTATTTAAATGACTTTGCTTTTTTGCTGATGGCTGTTTCAAGTGCCAGTAATACAACCTCATCATTAAATGTGTTCAGCCAATCATGTAAAGTTTGTAATTCGAGCTGTGACAATGGATTTCCAAATGATATTTCAAATGTCTCAAAAATATTTTTTAATCGCTCATTTGATTTCTTTACTTTACTTTTATTTACTTTACTTTCCTTTAGACTCTTAACATGATCATTCGCAAGGTCAACATGTTCATTCGCAAGCTCATAATTGTCAAAAAGTGCGACTTTAAAACAACCTTTGCATTCTTCATCTTGCAAAAGCCAATATTCCATATATACAGTTTTGTCACGACGCTCTGAAGCAACTGCCCAATAGCGCCGTTGGATACCTTTACTGGTTAGCACTCCCCACCTATCAAACAGCCCTTTATCAAAAAGACCAATTTGTAAGCAGTAGTCCACAGTCTCTTTGACTGTACCGGAACCAATGCCGCCGCCCATCTTACGTGCCGTAGATGCACAATCGTCATAGCCCCATTTATAAAAGTATCCTTCAGACCCATACGCCTTTTGACATAAATAAAAGTAAATTCCGAATCCATTCCAGCCTTGTGCATCAAGCAGCTTATCCATCTTGGTGTCATTGTCAAACAGATCCACAGACCAGCCAGCGTAATCTAGCTTTTTCTTAGGTTTGCCAGCCATAAGCTACCTCAGATACCACCTTCAGTTTCCTCGATCAGCAACTGTAAATTAATGTTTTCTCCTCTTGCCCTCATCCCTCGGCAATACTTAATCAACTGATTGATACCTCTTTTTTTGTAATCGTTTAAGGATCGTTCAATTTCTTTCGGATCAGACGTCAATTTATATCCTTTAACATTATCATGAGCGATGAAATCATCATGCAAATGGTTAAAGTATCCCTCGTTGTATTGCTCAACCAAGAGCCTGAACTCCCTGCCATCTTTGCTGATATGCTTATCGTATCTTTCATAAACTTCTTTAATCTCTTTCATCTTTTTCCAATCTGAAAGATTGATAATATCAATCATGGTAAATCACCACCCTACTCATAATTGAATACCTCTAACAACTGTCTACCAAATTGCAACGCTTCCTCGTGACTGTCCATAAAAATATCAATATGTTTGCCTTGCATCGCACCGCCGGTATCCTCGGCTATGTATGTATGTTCGTTAATAACAACCTCGGTACCATAGGGCAATATCTCAGGATCGACTCCGATTGTGCGACCTGCTGTTGGGTAGGTGCCTGAGGCCGTTAATTGCCCCTCTCTGCCACAGCAGATTGAGCAATGGCAATAAGCGGTAACATCAAACATGCCGAGCGATACAAGCTGTTTCTGTGGCTCTGCAAATGCAGGCTTATCTACCGGCACGATTATTTCACCGTTATGCTTCAGCTGATCGAGCTCCTGCGCCAGCTGCATATTCTGATTATGTAAGTAACTGATTTGTGATGTCTGCGTTTCAATAGTTTGGTTACAAGATGCGACCATCACGGTAGTGCCTAATGAATAGATAGTAAGCCCAAAAATGATCCAATTCTTGACGATTGGTTTACGTTTAAACTCAATCATTATCCTTATCCTCTGTGTAGATGCTTACAAGCTCAATCGCATCATTTAGTTTATCAACAGCGCGATCCAGTGTAATCGAATCCACGCATTTAGCCATCAATGATAGTGAGTGTTTGATGGCCTCCATGTCTTTTAATATTTTTTCAGTATTTAACTGTTCCATAATATTCCTTCCCTTCATGCCTTAAAGGCTTCATTATTAAAATTTCATAAATTTTTATGATAATTACTTGACGCAATTCTTTTAAAACAGAAAATCTTTAGTCAATACAATCAATAGTGTGATTATCGAAATGATAAGTGCTAACTTAGATTCTATGTATTTGCCATATGTTTTTTTAATTTATCTCTCATTTCATTCCTTCCTTACCTTATAAGGTTAGTTTGTTAGTTACTCAATTTCAGCTTCACTCAGATGGTCTATATAACTGTTTATAATAGACTTTGCTGTTTCTGCTTTTAATCTAAAGAGTTCCTTTTTATTGGGGTTCTTTATAAGCCTGCCGGCTTGACAATCAGCATTCAATACTACAAACGCTTCTGCAATTGACATCAAAGTTTTATTAAGTATGATGTCATTAAAGCGCGCATCAGTTTTGACCATTCTATTCCTCCTTGCTTTTTATGGCTGTGTTAAAATCATTTTGAGGTGATACTTACAACAATTAGAAAAAGAATACCGATTGTAATTGCATAATATGGATACCAGCTTTTAATCTCTGGTGTAAACTTTTTTACAAACCATATGCTTAATCCAACTATTAGGAATGTTATTAATGATACTATGAACATACTTACCCCCTTGCCTTTTTAGGCTTAATTGTTGTAATGACCGAATAAATCAATAAAGTCACATAATACGTTGCTAGATTGCTATAATAATTAAATTTGATTGATAATGAATTAGATAAAGAAATTCATATTGGTGATATAGCTAGAATTTCTAAAGATTCAGACACATACTTACAAGAAACACCCCAAACAGAATAATTCCTGTCACCGCTAACAGAAAACTAATTTCAAACTGTTTTCTATTAGATGGAATATCCTTATAATTAGGCATCAAACAATTTGCTAAGCAAATAAATGTTAGAGCAATCAATCCTATGGCGATTTCCATTCATACACTCCTTGCCTTTTACGGCTCTAATTGATATACTTTAGTTGATAATTTGTTAGAGTTATCAACCTTGAGACGCTACACTTTTGTCGGTTAGAGCGTCTCTTTTTTTGCGTACTGCGCTTTTCAAATACTTTTCTAAGTAACTTGACGGGATGCAGTGTCTTCTAGGTAGTCTAGATTCATCAATGTCGTATTCTTCTTTAACTGCTATCATGATTTCACTGGCTCTCGCACGCTTAACTCTGCAACGCTCTTGTATATCTTGTTTGTTAAATAAGTGTCCATAGCATCTGCTCCTTTCTTTGCTATGTTTATCTACCTTTCACCTTTTAATAATGCTATAATTTATTTGGGAAAGGGGGTGAAAATATGAATGATAAAATCATGGACTTGCATGATGTGTTCATCGAATTATCAGAAGCTAGTAAATGCGCAATAACTGACGAGGATGCTGTGAAATTAATGCATAAATACGATATTATTTTTGCTGGTGAAAAACATAATGAAATTAATTCGCTTGAACTTGTGCATACATTGAATGATTACTTTCACATCCATATAGACAACGATGAATTAACAGAACTAATTCCATCTGTCTGTGATGCAATGAAATTGAAATATCAAGGTATGAAAAGATTAGGTGATGAACAATCCAAAGTGCCTTATTGTTACAAAATTACTCTGTTTTAATTAATTCGAGTTTTTTGTCACCTTCAGCAATTGGTGATAAACCACACTTCTTTCTATATTCATTTAGAGTGATTTCACCATTTTCAAACTGTTTTTGATTATCAGAAACAGTTTTTTTCTTTGTTTTCATCTTACAGCCACCTAGAAAGTCAGCTGTATCAATAAGCAACCGCCGCGCTTGATTGAATGATAAATCATATTTATCAATCACATCTACTATTTCACGCATTGCAGCATGACCATTTATAATACCTTTGTATGTGTTTGCTTTTATATTCTTAAGTGACTCCTGGATAAACTCTCTTCCTTCAGCATTTAACTGATCGAGTGTTTTATTTTCTTGCATGAGATCCTCCTTGCCTTTTACGGCTCTAATTGATATACTTTAGTTGATAATAATGACATGTTATCAACTTTGAGATACTAGCTTTCCACGGCTGCGGTATCTCTTTTTTGTTGCTCGGCCGCTTCGATAGCTGCCAATTTTCGAATGCGATTTTCATCAATCATCAGATATTTTATAGCTGCTGCTGTTGGTACTTTGTCTTCACATGGCAGCAGCTTCCCACTCTCGATGATTTTCTGCTTTACTTTTTTTTAAGTTCCAACGCTTTACACGGCCCGCAGTCAAAAAGTATTTGGAAAGTAGCCGTTGATTGCTCAAGTAAATTGAGCACTGTCAATTTTTCCGATGCAGTGTGTATCCTCGATTTCTGTGGCATTATTACACCTCCTTTCAAACTTGCAAGCTGTGCATATCTAACTCGAAGTGTTTGCTTAAAGCGAACTTATCGCCTAAAAAAATAAGATCTTCTTTAATGCCGAATAATTCACTCAGTCTCCGCAACTCGCTGCCATTAGGGATAGTATTGTAATTTTCCCAATTCCAAACTGTTTTCTCAGAAACTCCCATGAATTTCGATACTTGTGCTATCGTTAAATTCTTATTTACTCGACAAGCTTTCAATGTAAATGTTGGAGCATTTTTTATCATTAACTCACCTCCTAGCATCATTATAGTTCGCTTAAAGTTTATTGTCAACTTAAAGTTGTAATTTTTTACTAATTACCATTGATTTAATTTGCTTAAAGTGATATAAAATATATAAGCGAGGTGCTATATGGAAAATTCAAGAGAAGTATTTGCAAAAAATTTAAGATATCAGTTAATGAAAAATAAAAAAAGCCAAAATGACCTTGCTCATGCCATTGGAGTCAGCAAGACTACTATATCTGAATGGCTTTCTGGTAAAAAATATCCAAGAGTAGATAAATTACAAACTATCGCAGACTATTTCGATATTTATAGATCAGATTTGACAGATGAAAAACAAGATTTATTGGCAACTAAATTACCAGTATATAAAAATATATCGAGTGATTTTCCCATTATGAATGATACGAATATCATAGGTACAGAGGACTTTCCGTCAGACTTAACAAAACCAACCGATTACTTTGCGTTATTGGATAATAGCAATACGATGATGCCTTTCAAGGGGATACAGCACATTGTAATTGCTAGGAAGCAAAATTATGCAAAAGATGGTGATATTGCAGTTGTATTAATAGATAATGATGATGCTATTATCAGACAAGTAAAAAAAGAAAAAGACCTTCTAATATTAAAAGCTAAAGATCCTGACATTGAAGATTTGTATTTCACTGAGGAGGCAATGAAAGTACATAACATAAGATTTATAGGCGTTGTAGAAGTTAGCCGAATCCATTGGTAACATGAAAAGGAGAACTTTTCAGTTCTCCAAGAAATATCTCGAGATAGCATTACTTATAAATTCCTTCTCAGCATCAGAAAGAACCCTATTTGTTATTATTTCAACAGTTAGTTTACTATAATTGACGGTTATCTGATGACAAAATTCGTTAACGATATACTTAATTTCTACACAGTGATTCATAGTTTCTCCATTCTGGGGTTTGTGGCAACTATAAATACTCGTGACGTCACTATTATATTCTATTGCATTAGGTCATTTTATAAAATAGGTAATATATGTAAAATTATATTTATAATCATTTATTTTGCAAATTTAAAAATCACTCCATGCTGCTAACAAGGAGTGAATCTGCGATACTACTAATATCGCTGGTACAATAAAAATTTGTTTTGCGAACTAGTTTTTTATTGTACCCAAATTGTATCAAATTTATATGAATTTAACAAGGAGGGTTTCGTATGATCGAGAAAGTAAAAGTAAAAGTAAAAACCGGTAAACTTGACAAGGAAGGCAAGCCACTTTATAAAGAAGTCGAAAAATACAGATTCAGATACTACTACACAACCATCACGGGACAAAGACGGCAAAAGAATAGCAAACGTTATGATACTATCAAATTGGCTAAAAAAGCTGAAGAAGATTTTATTGCCAACCATTTAAACCAAACAACAGCAAGTGGAGTAAAATTTTCTACTTTATTAACTATGTACAAAAATGATATGATCAATAACAATGAAGAGACAACCTTAGTAACCAAGATGAGTAAAATAAAGGGACACATAGAACCTTATTTCAAAGATTTAATGATTGAAAATATTACACCGTTAACTATTAGACAATGGCAAGATACGATGTATTCTAAAGAATATGTTAAAGAAACCATTAAGCAGAAAGGCAAACCAGATATTAAAGTCATGGCAAAATTCAAAAAGAGTTATCTAATGGAATTACACACTTTGTTAACTACTATACTTGAATATGGTGTTACTTATTACGGTTTACTGAAAAATCCAGCTAAAGTACAAGGTAATTTCAAGAGAAAAAAAATTGAAGTTTCAGCAGATAAAGATGAAGAAAATTATTTCACAATCGAAGAGTTTAATTTATTTATTAAATTTGTACCAGAAGCATATTCTGACTTCTTTAACTTCATGTATTATACAGGTTGCCGTCCTGGTGAAGTGTTCGCCCTTACATGGGACAAATACAACGGAAAGTCTATAAATATAAATCAATCTCTAAGCCGTAAAGCATTAAAAGGCGGATACATACTAAAAAGCCCTAAAAATGAAGCTTCAATCCGAGTAATTGATTTATCTAAAAATATAATAGAAATTCTCAATAAGAGAAAATTGAAAGAAGAGAAAAAATACGGCTTCAATGACAACTGGTTTATTTTTGGATCATATAAACCTCTCTCAGAAACCACTATACGAAGAGTTGCGGATAAAGCTATGTTAGCAGCCAACTTAAAACACATAACACTTCATGGCTTTCGACATTCTCACGCATCTTTGCTTATCAATGGAAATATGAATATTAAATTAATCTCATCAAGATTAGGACATTCTAGTGTTACTGAAACTCTTGACACTTATACGCATATGTTTCCAGAACAACGTGAAATTTGTGTTAATTACCTTAATGCTATATTTAATAAATTAGGCCAGTAAAATGACCTTTTTTAATATTTTATGTCTTTTTTTAAGACCTAAATAAGACCTAGACATTATCAGTATAATAAAAACGCCCAGTAAAAGGCGTTTATTTGTAACTTGGTGGAGCTGGCGGGAGTCGAACCCGCGTCCAAAAATAGTTCCTCGTACAGACGTCTACAGTTTATTTCATACTAGTTACTCAGCAAGTAGCGATGAACAAACTCTTCCTGAGGCGTTTGATGGAATTTTCATGATGCACTTCTCAAACAAAGGTACACCCCTATCCTTTATCTCTTACACCCAAACCAAGCCTAAAGGCAAAACCTGATTGGACGGCTGCAAACCAGTTGTTAGGTTAATTAAGCAGCAAAAGCAACTTGACGGTTTCCACCGAATAAGTTTGCTAAGAAATTTTTTCCAGTTATTTTTTAAGCCTTTACGTAGCGACACGACTGCAGTCTGCACCAAACATATCCCTGTCGAAACCATGACAGCCCCATGTTGTTGCCTACATATTATAACATAGGCAAGGGTATTTTCAACTTAATAATGACTTCTTAATGCTTTCTCAATTTCACGCTTGGCATCTCGTTCTTTCTCACTGTTGCGCTTATCATGCAGATCCTTACCTTTCGCAAGGGCAATTTCCACTTTCAAGCGCCCTTTACTCAAGTATACGGACAATGGCACGATCGTATACCCCTTCAGTTTAACCTTATCCTGAAGCTTTCGAATTTCCGTTTTATGAAGCAATAACTTACGCACCCTTGTTTCATCATGATTGAAACGATTGCCATATTCGTAAGGGGAAATATGCATTTCCTTAACAAATGCTTCATTGCCGGAAAAACTGATATATGAATCCTTCAGCTGGACATGGCCCAGTCTTACCGATTTAATTTCCGTTCCCTGCAGCACAATGCCGGCCTCATAGCGATCCTCAATGAAATAATCATGACGTGCCTTACGATTCTCTGCAATTAATTTCCCCATACTCTCAACTCCTTTTAATAAATAATTTCGAACTGATCATTCATGATCTCATTCACAGCATCTATGAACAGCTGACGGGTTATCGTCTGTCCTGCATAGCCATTTAAACCATGCTGGGAAGCCAGTTCATCTGTATAATCTTTTAATAAATAAGACTTAAACTTGGTAAAAACCGGTTCAAAATGCGTGACTGTCGGATAGAATTTCACATTTTCAATGCTGATTGCACCTGTCTCACCATTTTTTCTGATTGACCAGGATGCCATACCGCCCAGCATATTTAAATCACCATCCTGAGCCGACATAAAATTTCCCAGTGAATAAATCACCAGCGTCTGATTGCCATTCTTACCTTCAACCCACTCCATTGGCTGAATGACATGCGGATGCTCACCAATCACCACAGCAACCCCTAGATCAGCAAGCAGCTGTGCGAAATATCTTTGCTCCTCACTGGGTATCGTAGAATATTCGATTCCCCAATGCATAGAAACAAGAATCGCGTCACATTTGCCCTGCAGAGCCTCAACATCCTCACGAAGCCGCTCTTCACTGTAAATATTCACTAAATAATCTTTACCCTCAGGCAAGGGTATGCCATTGGTACCATAAGTATAACCTAAAACACCAAATTTTACACCATTTCTTTCGATGAATTTATCCTGATAACGCTCCTCTTCAGTCCGATTCAAACCCGTTGTTACAATTTCAGGATACTGTTCCCAAAAATTTTCAGAACTGATGATACCTTCCTCGAATTTATCCATTGAATGATTGCTGCTGGAGGCAATCCAGTCAAAGCCGGTATTAACCAGCGCCGTACCAATCTCCTGCGGTGAGTTAAACATCGGATAATGACTTAATCCCAGCTCAGTGCCGCCCAATATCGTTTCCTGATTGATATAAGCAACATCAGCCGCCTGTACATAGGGCTTGATTTCCTCATACAGTTCATCAAATTCATAGCCCTGATGCCGAACCTCAGAATCATAATAAATAGCGCCATGAATCAGATTGTCCCCTACCGCTATAAAATCAACAACACGATCAGGCTTTGGTTCTGCTATTGGTGTTTCTGCCTCAGGTTCCTTTATTTCAGGAACATCTATGGGTTCCTCAGCCTTGCTGCAGCCACTCAGCATCAAGAACGCTGAAAGAATTACAATAAGCTTCTTCATTTCCGCTTCCTCTTTTCAAATTCCTTCTTACTCTTCTTAGGCTTATGCTCCGGCTTTTTCAGCTTCTTATCTTTTTTATCCTTGCTCTTTTTATCCTTATCTTTTTTGCTCTTTATACCCTTTTCATTTACCAGCTGAAAATCAACCTGCTTTTTAAAACGGGAAGCATCAAGAACCTTCACCATGACCGGCATCCCCATTTTCAAAACCGTACCGCTGCCGCGGCCGATCAATGAACGGCTATCCTCATCATAATCATAATGATCTTCAAGGTTGGAGACATGAACCAAGCCCTCAATCGTATTTGCTAATTCCACAAAGATCCCAAACTTAGTCACACTGCTGATGATACCTGGATATTCTTCACCGATATGCTTTTCCATGTACTCAGCTTTCTTCATATCATCAACATCACGTTCTGCCATGACCGCATTAACTTCCGTGTCACTGCACTGAATCGCCGCTTTTTCCACCCATTTTTCATCCTTCTCCATAATACCGGCATCCGTTAAACCGTTAATGTAATACTTTCTCAGCATACGATGAACGATCAAATCCGGATAACGGCGGATTGGTGAAGTAAAGTGCGTATAGTCATTCAATGCCAAACCAAAATGTCCGATTGGTTTAGCATCATAGCGTGCCTTAGCCATGCAGCGCAAAAGATATACAGACAATACAGGATATTCAGGAGTATTCTTAGCATCCTCCAGCATCTGCTGACACTGCTTAGGCCGCAAATTCATTACATTGCCTTTAAACTTATAACCCATGATATTAGCAATTTTCACAAAATCACGCATTTTCTTAGGTTCCGGCTGTTCATGAATTCTATAAACAGACGGTATTTCCATCCATTTCACATGAGCGGCTACACACTCATTAGCCTGAATCATGAAATCTTCAATAATCCGCTCAGCGATACCCCTCTCACGCAATACTACGTCAATCGGTTTTCCCTGTTCATCAAGGATCACCTTTCCCTCACGGGTATCAAAATCAATGGCTCCCAGACCTTCACGGCGGGTACGGATAATCTGACTTAAAGCCAGCATATCTTTTACCATTTCAAGCAGGTGCGGATATTGAGCGCAAGTTTCTTCATCACCATCGATAATTTTATTGACTGCGGTATAAGTCATACGCTCCGTAGTCTTAATAATCGAAGGATAAATTTTATATGAAATTATTGTACCGCTAGTATCAATATTCATATCACATGTCATCGCACAGCGTTCAACCTTAGGATTTAAGGAACAAATACCATTTGATAAATAATGCGGCAGCATCGGCACTACCCGATCCGCGACATAAACCGAAGTTCCGCGCTGATAGGCTTCTGCATTGATTTCACTGCCTTCTCTGACATAATAGCTGACATCGGCAATATGCACACTCAAACGATAACCGTTTTCTATTTTACTCACACTTACCGCATCATCAAGATCCCTAGCATCCTCGCCGTCAATCGTAATAATCAGCTCATCAGTACAATCTACACGGCCAGCCTTATCCTTTTCCTGAACACTTTCCGGTATATTCTTTAATTCATCCAGCACCGCCTGCGGGAATTCCGGTTCAATGTTATGCTCCAGCAGTACCGACAAGATATCCACGCCTGGATCATACTTGTAGCCGATGACCCGTTCAATTTTGGCTTTTAAAGTTTTGCCATATTTCGTAATAACAACCAATACCTTGGAATCATTAACAACCTTAAAATCCTCCATATTCGTAATCGTAAACGTATGATCATTAAAATTACTGTCCGGCAGAAAATACTTTCGGCCATCACGAACTTTAATCGTACCGATGACATTTTTTGTATTCCTTTCAAGAATACGCACTACCACAGCTTCGCTGCTGCCATCAGGAAAAGATTTTGTCTGAGCAAAAACAACATCATTATTTAAAGCAAGATTCATGCTTTCCCGATTAACATACCAGCTTCCCTCATCCGTGTCAATAAAGCCAAACCCTTTTGGATTGACCTTTAATACACCCTTGACATAGCCAAGCTCCTCTGCCAGAAAATAACGGTTACGCGCATCCCGGACAAATACGCACTCATCCTCCAATTCATTCAGAGCCTTCATTAATTCTTTAAATTGATTGGCTCCCTGTATATTTAATAATTCCTGATACTTGTCAACACTTATCCCTTTATTCCGATACTTACTGCTGGACATCATATCCAGACATAATTGCTTAATATCCATAAGCTCACCTTCTTTCCTTGATAAAAATAAAAAAGACCATGGTCGGTCTTTATTTAATACTCATTACTATTACAATAATGAAGAACAGAATTCCAGCAACCATTGTCATGTTGGAAATCACTTTTTCCGGTCCTCTTTCTTTTACATTTGAGAAGAGGTTCAACCCCTCAGCGCCTGTAAATGCTCCAGACAAACCATCGTTCTTACCACTTTGCATTAAAGAGAGAATTATTAATACGACCGATACAATCATTAATAAAATGTCTAACATAATAAGCCCTCCTTTCCTACGTACTTTTTAAGTATACCAATATTAATTAAAAATTGCAACACATACCGGTAGATTATATCAAAACTTCTCTATATTTACAAGCAATTTTTAACAATCAGGCTGAAACAGCAAGGAAAAGCCTTATTATCTACTTATTATATATCCATTAAAACGCATAATACCTAAATTTTTATGAACGAAGCTGAAAATAATAAATACGATAAAGTTTATCAGCCCAGCTATTGGCATAAAATAAGCGAAATGCCCATTTTGTTAAGCCGGATAGTTTATCTGACCATTGCTTTTCTGTAAAGGAGCGGATGGCTGTACAGCCTATACCGTCAGTCAGGCTCTCAAATACGTTTGGATCATCCATCCCCCAGCGGATCACAGCCCCCATTGCATTCACTGGATTCTTATATTTAGACCACCATACCGCTGACTTCGAGTAAGCATCAAATACATAGTCAGCTCTCTTAAACTTTTGCTTTAAAGCTAAAATCAGGGCTTTGTTTTCTTCTTCACTCAGATACATCGTTAATCCTTCAGCCACAATCAGCACAAAGCTTTGATCACTGATTTGAATCTGATTCAGCCACTCGAAAGACAGCACCGATGATGCAATCATATGATAACGCTCATCCTCCTGATAATAATTCTTACGCACAGCAATCACATCTGTAAGATCCAAATTATACCATTGCTCATAATCACCACTCACACGCAGACAGCGGGCATCTAAGCCGCAGCCAAGCGTAATGATGATCGCATGCTCATGAGTTTGGATAAAGGTTCTGACATACTCATCTAAAATCGCTGCTCTGATACCCATGTATATTGTAAGAAATCTGGACTTAAACACATGGTCAAAATCATAGTCAACACTGCTGACAATTTCAGCCGCCTTTTCATCTTCTAAAATATCACCATATTGATGTACTTCCGCCTTACTATATAATGGAATAAACAACGTTTCACTTTCCTTTGTCAGTTTTTTCATCACTTTTCAATCCCTTCGGCTAACCGCTTATTATTATCTTCAGTATAGCATTAAAACAATGCAAACGCACCCATCCATCTCCTTTATGACAATTCTGAAATTAAAAAACATCAGCTTGCGTTAATATATGCAGGCAGAGCATATAATCTCATTAAAAAATGGCGGCAATACGCAAAAATTCTACGAGTTCAATTGTATTGACATGCATACAGCAGATTCATTTATCACCATTTTTAGAACTATTTTTTAAATAAATACTGCTGCTTTATGCCTGAGAATGCAATTTCTTATATAAAAAATCCACGTTTTATGAGAACGTGGATTCATTTATGATTAAATCAACTATTTAGCAATGTTATAGAATGCTGTTTTGCCAGATGGGAATTCAGCTGAAGCACCTAATTCGTCTTCAATTCTGATTAACTCATTGTATTTAGCAATACGGTCTGTTCTTGACATTGAACCAGTCTTAATTTGACCTGCATTGAATGCAACTGCGATATGAGAAATCGTAGTATCTTCAGTTTCACCTGAACGGTGAGAAACAACTGCAGTATAACCAGCTTCTTTAGCCATTTGCATAGCATCGAAAGTTTCTGTCAATGTACCGATTTGGTTAACTTTGATCAGGATAGAGTTAGCAGTATTTGTTTCAATACCTTCTTTTAAGATAGCAGGGTTAGTTACGAACAGGTCATCACCAACTAATTGAACTTTGTCGCCTAATTCAGCAGTCAGTTTTCTCCAGCCGTCCCAATCTCTTTCACCTAAGCCGTCTTCGATAGAAATAATTGGATACTTAGCAACAATGTCTTTGTACCAAGCGATCATTTCATCAGTAGTCTTGTTGCCTTGACCTGATTTCTTTAATTCATACATCTTAGTTTCAGTGTTGTAGAATTCAGAAGCAGCAACGTCCATTGCGATCATGAAGTCTTCACCAGGTTTGTAACCAGCAGCATTGATAGCTTCCATGATTACTTCCAGAGGTTCTTCATTGCTTCCTAAGTTAGGAGCATATCCGCCTTCATCACCAACAGCAGTGATGTGACCTTTAGCTTTTAATACTTTTTTCAGATTGTGGAATACTTCAGCACCCATTCTTACGGCTTCCTTGATTGAACCAGCACCAACCGGCATAATCATGAATTCCTGGAAGTCAACTGAAGAATCAGCATGGCTGCCGCCGTTTAATACGTTCATCATAGGTAAAGGAAGTTTCTTACCGTTGAAGCCGCCTAAATATCTGTATAAAGGCATGCCATAGTAATCAGCAGCTGCATGTGCGCAAGCCAGTGATACACCTAAGATTGCATTAGCACCTAATTTAGATTTATCTTTAGTACCATCCAATTCGATCATCTTGTTGTCAATAGCAACTTGATCAGTAACATCCATACCGATTACTTCTTCAGCAATAATGTCATTAACGTTGGCAACAGCCTTTAATACACCTTTGCCTAAGAAGCGTGATTTATCACCATCACGTAATTCAAGAGCTTCACGTTCACCAGTTGAAGCACCAGACGGAACCATTGCGCGTCCAAAAGCACCAGATTCAGTAGTTACTTCTACTTCGATAGTAGGATTACCACGTGAGTCTAAAATTTCGCGAGCGTAAACATCAATAATAGTTGACATAAATATAAGTCCTCCTTGATCATTTTTACACAAGAAGTATACCACAGTTTTATCTATAAATAAAGCTATTTATGCTTCTTAATTTGCTTATTCTTAAGTAAATAAAAGCCGAAAATAACAAGGATCGCAGGCCAATATTGAATAAAGGCAAAAGAAAGCGTATACACGATTTGTTCCAAGTCAAAATTCGGTTTCAGCAGCAGGATAAAGCCCGTACTGATTAAAATAATTCCGATGCGACGGCGCATAATTTTCACTCCTTATACATAGTATAGAGGCAATGATTTAAAAATGCTGTCGATATAAGGATCGTTTACCAATCATCGCTGGTAACTTTTTCACCGATATAAGCTTCTATGGATGAAAACGGAAGATTCAGCAGATAAGCCGCTTCACCGTGAAAATAGTTAGCTGCCTGTTTTGCATATGCTTCCTCATAGGGCTGCAGACGCTGATCCTGACCATGCAGATAGGCTGTTTTAATCACTCTGATCCATTCCAGCTCATCATACTTGTCCATCGCCTGCTGATAAAATTCTTTTCTTACCTTTTCATTCGGTGCCTGAATTACCGTAATAAAACCGACACGGTCAATCATTTCGATTATTTTATCCTTTGAGCATATTTTTCTTACGATATCCGAAGCCTTCAGCTCAGCAAGTGTACCATCGCTGACGCATTGAAAACGGCCTTCATTTGTCTTAAACCAGATACCGCCCTCGCGATGAACGACTGCCTCAGCTGCCAACAGATTCTGGAATTGCTTTTCTGTCATATCGGTTAGGCTGCCTCAATCTGTTTTAAAATAAACGGCAGTACCTGATCGCGGTCAATGTGCAGAACATAGGCAAATTCTTCATATAGAATTTTCTCCGCTTCCGCAAAGATTTGTTCATCCGCATTATGCAGCTTTCTGCCCTTTTGCTGCTGCTCCTGCTGATGCAGATATAAGGTTTTAATCAAGCTGATTAATTCAGTCCGATCACTGCCCTTTAAAATGTTCCGGTACTTCTCTTTACGCAGATTATCATTATCAATCCAGATCAATGCTTTATCCGGCATTGTACGAATCAATCTGTAAATTTCATCAGATGACAAAGCCTTACGCATTTTAGCCATTGCTTTTTCATTATGAACAGGAACTGAAATCACCGCATTTTCATTATAAACCGGTTTCAGAATATAGTATTCATTCACTTCACCATTTATTTTTTTGGTTGTAATATCGGTTATTTTACAAACTCCCTGTGCGCTGTATAATACAAGATCATCTACTCTATACATACCTTCACCTCTTTCTTTTACTGCTGCTCAACCTGCTTTAAATAAAAAGCGTGCAGCATGCTCTAACTGGACTTACGTTCCGCAAAGCAAACTACACGTTGAGTTCTCTATTAGTATACCACAAATCAGCGAAAAATGCATGTCCATCAAGCAAAAAAGCGGATTTAACCGCTTTTTACTTATTTCTGATGATGGATTTAACCTTGAAATTATTAGCTTCAAGATCCTTTGCTAATTCATCCGTTTCCATCAGATTAGTCCGCAGTACAACTTCGCACTTTGGATCATCCGCATGATCACGGTAAACGCCGAGATGGGAGATGTTCGCGTTGTTATTGACAAATATTTTGGAGATAGTTCCAATCACACCGATGCCATCTTCCACCTCAACCGCAACACGGCTGCCTTTTTCATTATAACCAAGCAGATCCAAAAATGCTTTAAATAAATCATTCTGAGTCAGAATGCCGACAATTTTATCATCATCGCTTACAACCGGCAAACAGCCGATATCATATTTCAGCATTAATAAAGCCGCTTCTTCAAGCAGATTATCCTCATGAATCGTAATCAAATCCTTTAATTTTATCATTACCGTCTTTACCGGTGTTTTATTCAGCAGATAATTCAATTCAAAAATACTTAAGCTTGTAGCACCGTTGGCACCCTTGGAAGAGATCAGACTCTTGGTAACCAAACCGGCTAACTTGCCGTTTTCAATTACCGGCAGACGATGAAGATTTTTTTCAGTCATTGTATCTGCAGCTTCTGACATAGTGGCATTCACATCAACTACGATTGGATTTCTAGTCATTCTATCTTTTACTATCATAATTAACCTCCCAGATAGGCTTTCTGAATTTCTTCACTCTCTGACAGCTCTTTGCCAGTACCGCTCAGCACGATTTTGCCGGTTTCCATAACATAAGCCCGATGTGCTACGGATAATGCCATACGCGCGTTTTGTTCGATCAGCAAGACCGTTGTACCTTTTTTATTAATATCCTCAACAATATTGAAGATTTCCTTAACCAGAATCGGTGCCAGACCCATGCTTGGCTCATCCAGCAGCAAAATCTTCGGCTTAGCCATTAAAGCACGGCCCATTGCCAGCATCTGCTGTTCACCCCCAGACAAGGTCGAGGCATCTTGATTGCTGCGTTGCTTCAGGATTGGAAAGCGCTCATAGACATCTTCTATATCCGCTTTTATTCCTTCTTTATCCTTACGCAGATAGGCACCCATGATTAAATTCTCATAGACGCTCATGCCAGGAAAGATGCGGCGTCCCTCAGGAACCTGAGTAATTCCCGCGTTTACAATATCCTTAGCATTCATCTTCGTGATGTTCTTGCCGAGGAAAACAACTTCCCCGCTCGTTTTTTTAATCAATCCGCTGATTGCGTGTAAAAGTGTCGTTTTACCAGCGCCGTTGGCACCAATAAGCGAAACAATCTCACCTTCATTTACTTCAATATCAACATCCTTTAAAGCATGAATAACACCATAATGGACATTTAAACCCTTTATCTCAAGCATAGCCATATTAAATCTCCTCCCCCAGATAAGCTTCAATTACGCGAGGGTTGTTTTTAATTTCTTCAGGATTGCCATGAGCAATCAGCTTGCCATAGTCCAGAACATAGATACGTTCACAGATAGTCATAACCAAGGACATATCATGTTCAATCAGAATAACGGTTAAATTAAAATCCTCTTTGATTTTATGAATCAATTCTGTCAATTCAGCAGTTTCCTGCGGATTCATACCGGCAGCCGGTTCATCCAGGAATAAGATTTTAGGTGAGGTTGCCAGCGCACGGGCAATTTCAAGACGGCGCTGTTCGCCATAAGGCAGATTCTTAGCCAGTTCATCCTTTTTATCATATAGATGAACTACCTTCAGCAATTCCTCAGCCTCGCGCTGAACACGCTCTTCCTCAGCATAGAATTTAGGCAGACGAAGAATCGCCGCCGCGGTGCCATATTTAATATTTTTATGCATCGCAATCTTTACATTATCCAAAACGCTTTGACTTTTAAACAGACGGATATTCTGAAATGTACGGGCTAGGCCCATCGCTGTTACAACATAAGGCTTTAAGCCGCCGATACTTTTCATGTTACCATCAACATTCAATTCAATTTTACCGCTGCTTGGTTCATAAACACCTGTTAATAGGTTAAACAATGTCGTTTTACCAGCGCCGTTAGGACCAATCAAACCAATTAATTCTCGTTCATTTAGTTCCATGTTAACATTGGATACCGCGCATAGACCACCAAAATTTTTAGTCAGTCCGCTCACTTTTAAAACATTCATTTTTTAACCTCCTTTCTCTTCTTAAAGAAATTGCCAATTCCGGAGAAAGTAAATTCTTTGGTGCCCAGCAAGCCGCTAGGTCTGAAGATCATAATGCAGACTAAAGCAATGCCATAAACAATCATCCGCACACTTGAGAAGTTCTGCAGGAATGAATTCAGCAGTCCGATGACAATTGCTGCAATCACTGATCCAGTCATACTGCCCATACCGCCAAATACTACCATTACAAGTATATCAATTGATTTATTAAAGGTAAACATTTCCGGTTTAATTACATAGAAATTACCTGCATACATCGCGCCGGCTATTGAAGCGATCACCGCGCCGATAATAAATGCGTAAACCTTATATTTAGTTGTATTGATACCCATTGCTTCTGATGCGATTTCATCCTCACGCACCGAAATACAGGCACGCCCCGGCGCACTGCGTACAAAGTTGATAATCACAATCAAGCAAAGCATCAGCACTCCATACATAAACGGAAAGTTCAGCATCTTAGGTAATACTAAACCCGCCGCGCCATTTGTGATTTTCATATTCAGCACAACGATACGGATGATTTCACCAAAGCCTAAAGTGGCAATGGCTAAATAGTCACCCTTTAACCGCAGAGTTGGAATCGCTACAATCATCGCTACAATAGCACTGATAATTACACCAATCAGAATTCCCAGCATAAAACCAGTCATTGAAGGCATCTGTTTTACCATAACACCGGCACTATATGCACCGATACACATAAAACCAGCATGACCTAATGAGAACTGTCCGGTAATACCAATGATTAAATTCAATGAGGTGGCCAGAATGATATTAATGATGATCGTTGTGACAACGGTCTGATATACAGAATCAATGATTCCCGCAGACATTAATACACTCAGCAATACATAGGAACCAATCATACTCAGAATCCAGCATAAGTTATATTTATTAAACATTTTTTTCATAAGCTTATACCTTTTCCTTTACATTCTTACCAAGCAGACCTGCCGGCTTAATAATCAGGATAACAATTAAAATGATATATACAACGGCGTCTTTATACAGAGAACCGCCGTAACCGCTGACCAACGCTTCCGCGATACCGATAAAGAAACCGCCGAACATCGCGCCCGGAACAATGCCGATACCGCCAAATACCGCCGCGATAAAAGCTTTTACACCTGGTACCATACCCATTAATGGATTGATGGAATTATAATAAATACCAACTAATACACCTGCCGCGCCGGCAAGTGCTGACCCGATTGCAAAAGTGTAGGATATTGTCGCGTCTACATTAATACCCATTAAACGAGCTGCATCCGCATCAACCGATACCGCGCGCATCGCACGGCCAACCTTTGTCTTCTTAACAATCGTCTGCAGAATCAGCATCAATACGATCGTTGTAACAAAAATATAAATCTGTTGATAAGAAATGCGCAGTCCCGCAAACTGAATGACTTCTGTACTCAGCACATTAGGAAAAGCACGTACATTAGTACCCATAAACCGCTGTGTCATCGCCTCGATGAAATAGGAGACACCAATAGCGGTAATCAGCGCCGCGATTCTAGTCGCATTACGCAGCGGCTTATAAGCGATGCGTTCAATAACTACACCTAAAATAGCGCAGCCAACCATTGCGATAAGCAGTGCCGGAAAGAAACCTACTCCTAGTACCGTAATGGCCATAAATCCGATGTAAGCTCCCAGCATATAAATATCGCCATGAGCAAAGTTGATTAATTTAATAATTCCATAAACCATCGTATATCCTAATGCAATCAGCGCATAGATACTTCCCAGCGACAGTCCGTTGATCAATTGTTGGAAAAATACTGTCATGATTCTACCTCCCTTTAAAATTGGTAAAATAGGAGAAAGATTTCTTTCTCCTATTCAGCGAATTTTCACTTTAAGATGATCTTATTCAGTAGGACTGACAGATACAGCTGTAGATTGAACGCCGTCAACCAGTTCAACAACTAATACTGATTTAATTGGAGTATGTGTTTCATCAAATGTAAAGTCACCAGTAACACCTGAGAAATTAACTTCAGTCAATGCTTTTTGAATTGCTGCAGTATCAGTTGAGCCGGCTGTTTCAATTGCCTGGATCAAAAGATTAGTAGCATCAAAGGCAAGCGCTGCAAACATTGCCGGTTCTTCACCATATTCAGCTTTAAATGCATCGATGAATGCCTGTAATTTATCAGAAGCGCCAACTGTTGTATAAGCAGTTGTAAAGAAAACATCATTCAGTGCAGATGCACCTGCTAATTCTACTAAAGTCGTTGAGTCAAAACCATCAGCACCAATAATTGGAACATTAATGCCCATATCTCTTGCTTGTTTGATGATCAGCCCAGCTTCATTATAATAACCCGGGATGTATAATACGTCAAATTCTTTAGAAGCTAATGTAGTTAAAACAGAAGAGAAATCAGTATCTTTATCCTGATAAGATTCACTGGCTACAATTGTACCGCCAAGTTTTTCAAATTGTTCTGTAAAGGCTTCTTTTAAACCTAAAGCGTAATCACTTGAAGATGAACCATAAATTGCTGCTTTCTGAGCTGACAGGTTATCAACAGCATATTGAGCCATAGCAGCACCCTGATAAGAATCTTCAAAGCAAACACGGAATACATAATCATATACAGCTGATGTAGGATCATCAGGATTAACTAATGTTTGATTATTAGCGGTAGCGCTTGGTGAAATTACCGGCACTTTCGCATCATTCAAAATCGGATAACTAGCTGCAGATGCACCAGAAGTCGCAGGACCTACCACGCCAGCAACGCCGTCTGATACAAGCTTTGTAGACAAGCTGACAGATTCAGTCGGATCTGACTTGTCATCATATTCAACAGCTACATACTTATCACTGCCGGCTGCTTCATTGGCCAATTTGATTGCAAGATGAGAACCCTTGCTTTCAGCTGTGCCATAATCAGCAACATCGCCAGTCAATTCATAGTGCAGACCAATCTTGACTGCATCAGTACCTGCGGTACCGGAATCGTTAGGTGTATCCGGAGTACCGGAACCAGAGTCATTACTGCATGCCGTTAATGTCATTGCGGAAAGGCAGGCAACGGCAAACACTTTCATTAATTTTTTCATATGAACTATCTCCTTTGTCATTTGATAGTTATTAGTATATTACATTTTCAGTTTTTTTCAATAGCTTATTACATCTTTTTACATATTTTTTTGATAATTTTCATGTTTTCATAGCAAGCAGCGTCATTTTTAGTTCTATTTTCGAACATCCATGCTGAAATAATACTTAAAGCCAGTAAAAAGGAAGGGCATAAGTGCTATGACACCTTCCTATAAAAATCTTTTCTGCTTATTATTGTTGGGGGATAATCAAAATTTCGCCTGGATAAATTATGGTTGAAAGTGTTTTTCCATTGCTAACAGCCAATGTATACATATCCACATTATACATTCTTGCGATACTCCAGAAACAATCACCAAATTTAACTGTATATGTCTCTTTATTCTTTTCAGGTGTATCTGCCTGTGGTTTTGAAGCTGATATTACTGTTGCTATACCAAAAATATCAAACTTGTAGTCTTTTCCATCGATGTTCTTAATCTGATTTTTAACAGCAGTCCCGTTTTCAAAGTACATCCACTGACCGGCATCATTTTGAGTCCAGCCCTGATCAAGCGTTCCATTCATTGTCAGCTTAATAAAACGATGAATTATAGCGGATACTTCTGCTCTAGTCACGATTCCCTGCGGATCAAACCTATTCTCTGATTTACCAGCCAGGATACCGGCCATCTGCAGCTGCTTTACTGCATCTGCTGCCTCAGCAGAAATTTTTGAAGCATCCGCGAAGATATTTTCAGCATAGATAGCCGGTAAATTCATTTTCATTGCCTTCGTGTAATTGAATAAGATCAATGCCATTTCTTCACGGGTTATTGCTGAATCAGGAGCAAAGGCAGCTGATGTTTTACCGCTCATTATATCTTTTGTATTTACCCATTCCACATAACCCATGTAATAGGCATCCTTCTTTACATCGGTAAAACTGCTCTTTGTATAACCGCTGATATCCGCATTAGCCATTCTGCCCAATATAGCAGCAAGTGTTCCCCTGCTTACAGCGGCATCAGGACTATAGCTAACATCATTCGTGCCCGCTAATAAACCACGGTTCACCATAAACTGAATGTCATCCTTGGCCCAATGATTTAAGATATCATTAAAGTTAGCCGCTGCATTATAACCCACTCCATATAATGAGAAATGATTGGTAGTGAAACGTAATAGTTTATTTTCTGCATCATATACAGAATTTGCAATTGCCGCCGCATTCCCCACTTCATCAATATAAACAGCAAATACATCACTCGCTTTTTCGCCAGCTTGTGAAGTATACGGTATAGTTACTGAAACCAAGCCAGTACCAAAATCTGACACACGTTTGCTGCCATATGAAGCAGTCAAACTAAATACCGGACGTTCACCAATTAAATGCTTAATACTGGCTGTGAGCTTATTATTATCTTGTTTGACAACAGTAATATTCACATCTGCCTTTGCCTGACGATAAATTTCTTTTATTGCCACTAGATTCATATCTATCTGAATATCCGGATTATCTAATACAAGCACCGTATTCACAATTTTTTTATTAATTATCGTTTCCTGCGTAACCTTAGGTAAATTGACAGTAACACCGCTGCCTGTCAAATTATTGGTATCAACATGTATCACAAGCGAGATACCGCTTTTTGGATCGCCGTTTTCCTTTGCTTCTGCTTCAGCTTGTTTTACAGCATCTTTAATAATCTGTTCAGGGAGTGTAACAATTGTATTGCCGCTCTCGTCAACATTACCTTCCACCTTAATCTCACCTTCTGTAATGGTGCTTGGTGTTTCATCCGTGGATGGTTTGCTTGAAGGTCTGCTGCCGCCGCTTGAAGCAGTATAGGTTCCTGTTTTAATTGCCGCCTTAAAAGTATCAACAGCTGTGTCCAGCGCATCTATTGCATCTTGAACTTCTGATAAAGTTGTCACTGTGTCTATTGCATCCTCAGCTTCACTAATTGCATCAGTGAGTGCCTTCATTTCAGCTGTTGTGACAAACTTAGTACCACTTGAAACCGACGAAGCAGGCTGATTGCTGACAGTTACGTTATTCTTTGCTTGAATTGCTGCGGTAATTGCCGTATCAAGTGCAGTAGTATCGGGTGGAACTGTCACTTTTGCGCTGCCAGATTTACTTGAATCGGCATTTGAGGTGGCTTTTACGGTCAGTGTTGATGCAGTCTCATCTTCTGCGATGGTTAAAAGGCCAGTATTACTGATTGTTGTACCGGATTTCTCGTTGCCGGAAACAGACCAAGTCACTGATAGATCAGAAATATTTATACTACTGACAATAGCATTAAATTGTTGTGTTTTCCCGACATTTACTTTTTTGTCTTTCGGAGAAACAACCACTGAAACAATAGCCGGAGATATTGAATCAGGTATTATGCCCGATACAATACCACCATTGATTACAATTTGACTAGAGGCTGATGCAGTGATTGCAATACCACTAGAAGTTTCTGCGCAAACTGTACCGCCATTGATTGTGATCGTACCACTTCCATTGTTATATATTGCATAACCTGCTCCTGACACTGCGACTTTGCCGGCATTGATTTTGATATCCCCAGTGCCCAAATTCATGATGGCTGCAGATGCACCTATCAATACACCTATTTTATCCATAGAGCTGTCAGTCACTGTAAGACTCGCATTATTTTCTAATTGTATCGTACCAAAGACAGCATTGCTAGAAACGGTTTTTCCGTTTAAATCAATTGTAAGGGTCTTGCCAGAAATCTTTACGCCAGTGCTACCAAGATCAATGTTTGAATTAATCTTTAACGTATCGCCGGAATTTGCATTTTCTATCGCATCAGCAAGACTAGCGTAAGAATCTTTTATAAGACCTTCACTCGATATAACGTCAACAGCACCAGCAATTTGTTGAGTTGGGAAAACCTTGCCAACTGTACCACTTGTTTTATTATAATAATTATTTAGATTATCATAGGTTACCCCTGTGCCATTTGTATTGAAATATACTGAATAGCCTTGAGGAACTGATGTATTTTCTACTGTACCACCATTTACTTCAAGAATTATTGCCGCTGGTGACGGCACGGCATTAAGATAAATCGCACTGCTGCCATTAGAAGCATTGGTAACTTTTGCCACATCGCTGATAGTTATTTTACCGGCAGAAACATTATAGATTGTATGTTTTATATTGGCTGATACTGTACCGCCGCTGATATTAACCGTACCAAGAGATCTATTGTAAATTGCATAACCAGCACTCGCTGATACTGTACCACTTGATATTTTAATATTGCCATCTGTTGAATTAAGAATTACAGTACCCTTCAAAGCCGAAATAATGCCGCCGCTGATTTCTACTGAACCTGAAGAATAATTAGCGATTGTATAACTACTGATTCCATCTGTCGTAATTACTTCCCCGCCGGATATTTTAATACTTCCGTTGGAGTGGTTATAAATCGCGCTAGTTGGATTACCCTTTGATTCAACCTTGCCGCCTGTAACAGTGACTTTGCCATCAGCATAATTATAGATTGCAGTTGGCCCCATCGTAGAAAGATTTTCTACTGTACCGCCATTTACTTCAATTTCACCATCATCATAATTATAGACCGCTATGCCTTCATATTGAGCATTTGATGACACTATACCTCCATTAATTATTATAGTGCCAGTGCTGCTGTTGTAAATAACTCTGCTGCTGTCGCCTGTTGCTTCTAATGTACCACCCTCTATTAAAATTGTACCTGAACCTCCATTATAAACAGCCTGCCCTGAAGCTCCGGTTGAAGTTATTTTTCCGCCAGTGGCTGTATCAGTGATAGTTAGCGTTGAATCAGCAGAAAATGTGATTGCATTACCCCTGCTCTGAGAGATCGTATGTCCATTTAGATTAATAATCAATGGTTTGTTAATTACAATACTTGTATTCCCAAGATCAATATCTTGCGTAAGCTTTAACGTATCTCCATCATTTGCTGATGAAATTACTGATTGAAATCCCTCAGCATTATTAACTTCAATTTCATTCTCGTTCAATATTACCGGACGCGTACCAGTAATTGCTTCATTCAGCGAAGTAACAGCCATAAGCAGATCGCTGTGTTCCTCACTAAATTGCTTTGCTTCTTCCTCACTTAAAGCTTCAAAGGCTGTCATAGCTGCATCAATTTGTTTGAGTATAACATTAATTTCTTCCTCTGACGTTATCTCTGCAATACTTTCACTTGCAGGCAATGCCATGAAGTGTGATACCGCAGTTTCATAAGCTGTTGATACTGTATTTAAACCATTTTCAGTATTTTCTAAGGGATTAATACCCCCCCCCCGATTAGATTCGGCTAACTCTGCTTCTGAAGTGTTATCTTGGTCTAAAGGCAGTTCCTCTTGATTAGCTAATACCGTTGGCGTCAGACTCAAACACATACAGAGACTTAATGCTGCTGCCGTTAAACGATAGCTTCTTCGATTGATAATCGATATCTCCTCCCTTTCTTTAATTAAAAAGCTTTCCCTTAATTTTTTCTGAATTCCCTGAACATAAGTGTATAGGGTATTTCCACAACATACTAAAAACAACACAATGACAGCCATAAAACGCAGCCGCTTATGCCGCTGTCCAAAGCTGATAAACATATCTACTATTTTTTCAAACATATCAGAGCCTCCTCACAGAATAGTTTTTTAAGGATTTACGCCTTTTTGCAAGGGTGTGAAAAATCATTCAGCACTAACAGAAACCATCAACAATCAGTGAACAATGCTACTCTAACCCCTCCTTTAATCTGAATCAATTTTAATGTTTCACCGCTGTAATTTAATTGCCGGTTCTGCCTGCCGATTATGATATTTACTTTAGATACACCACTTTATGTAAATTTTAACAAAAGACGTATTGTTTAAAAATGAACTCTTCCTAAGTGGGACATTTATCTTCCTAAATAGTTTGGTTAAGAATTATAATAGACTGATTTTACATAAGCTAATCATGTTAAGTGAGCCATTTAAGGCCGCAAAAAAAGGATCATGAGTTTTCACGATCCTTTAAGTATTTCAATTAGCGAGTTTTTTCAATTAATTCTTTAAATGAATCAACCTTTAATGAAGCACCGCCGATTAATGCACCATCGATGTCTTCCATTGCCATGTATTCTTTAATGTTTTCAGGTTTAACTGAACCGCCATATTGAACACGTACTTTAGAAGCACATTCATCGCCATACATTTTAGCTACTTGATCACGCACGATGTGACAGCAGTTTTGAGCGATTTCTTTAGTTGCTGATTTACCTGTGCCGATAGCCCAGATTGGTTCATAAGCAATTACCAGATTTTCTACACATTTAGGGCATAAATCAGCTAAACTGCCAGTTAATTGATCACGGATAACTTTTTCAGTTTCACCAGCATCAAACTGAGCTTCTGTTTCACCGATACAAACGATAGGTGTAATATCAGCTTTGATCAGTCTCTTAGCTTTTTTATTTACTGTTTCATCAGTATCGCCAAACATTTGACGGCGTTCTGAGTGACCGATGATGCAGTATTTAACACCGATTTCTTCCAGCATAGGAACTGAAACTTCACCAGTGAATGCACCATTGTCTTCAAAGTGGCAGTTTTCAGCAGCAACGATTAAGTTTTTAGCTGCTTTGTTAGCGTCGTTCAACGCAAGGAATGAAGTTGCTACACCATATGTAGCGCCATCATGGCAAAAAGGATCAACGGCATTGATGAATTCAACTGCTTCCGCGATTGTTTTATTCATCTTCCAGTTTCCGACAATAATAGGTTTTCTCATAATTAAGCTTCCGCGATTACCGCAATACCCGGTAATTCTTTTCCTTCCATATATTCAAGTGATGCACCGCCGCCAGTAGAGATGTGTGAGAATTTTTCAGCAAATCCCAATTGGATAGCAGCTGCCGCAGAATCACCGCCGCCGATTACAGTTGTAGCGCCAGGTAATTCAGAGATTGCTGTACATACTTCTAATGTACCTTTAGCAAATGGTTTCATTTCAAATACACCCATTGGGCCATTCCATACAACAGTCTTAGCACCAGCCAGTGTTTCTTTATAAAGCGCGATTGTCTTAGGACCGATATCCAGACCCATCATATCTGCAGGGATTGCATCATTATCAGCAACCTTTGTATTTGCATCTTCAGCAAATGCATCTGCGCATACGTGGTCAACTGGCAGAACCAGCTTATCGCCGCCCTTAGCCAAGTATTCTTTTGCTAATTCAATCTTATCTTCTTCAACTAATGATTTACCAACTTCAAGACCCTGAGCCTTTAAGAAAGTATAAGCCATACCGCCGCCGATGATAACTTTATCAGCGATTTTCAGCAGGTTGTCAACAACAGCGATCTTATCAGATACTTTTGCACCGCCGATGATAGCAACGAAAGGATGTACTGGTGTATCAACAGCAGCACCCAGCATTTTAACTTCTTTTTCTACTAAGAAACCTAATGCTGATGGCAGAATTGAAGGAATACCTGCCGTAGACGCATGGGCACGGTGAACTGAACCAAATGCATCTTCAACAAATAAATCACCTAATGAAGCCCAATATTTAGCTAATTCAGGATCATTCTTGCTTTCACCCTTTTCATAACGGGTATTCTGCATCAATACGATTTCGCCGTCTTTCAGATCAGCAACTGCTTTTTCTAATTCTTCACCGCGGGTAACTGGTACAAAAGTAACCTTTGTATCAACTAATTCCGCAAGGCGCTTGCCCACAACTTCCATGTTGTTTTTCTTCTTGTCAGCTTCGCATTTTTCAGGATCTTTATGATCTACTTTGCCTAAGTGAGACATCAAAATGACTCTTGCCTTATTTTCAACTAGATACTTGATTGTAGGTAATGCTTGAACGATTCGGTTGTCGTTTGTAATCACGCCGTCTTTTCTAGGTACGTTGAAATCGACACGAACGATTACGCGTTTGCCTGCAACATCTAAATCTCTTACAGTTCTTTTTGCCATAACAAAAATCCTCCTTAATTTACACGCTTATTATAACACTAACCCACCTACCGAGCAATAAGTAAAATCAATATGTCAATTCAATCACAAGATAATTTAAGTGAAATACCCTTGGATTATTCACCAATCCGCTTTTTCATCTGATCGATATTTTCACAGCAGCGCAGACAGTCCTCAAGACTGATTTTTCCCGCTTTGTAATATTGATATAGATTACTGTCCATCGTACCGCCATTGGCTGTGCCCGCTGATGTCAGAATTGTCTGAATTTGATTAGTACGACCATCACGAATTAAGTTTGCGACTGCTGTATTGATCGGCAGGATTTCAAATACTGGAATGACTCCGCCTTGAAGGCAAGGAATCAGCTGCTGTGAGATGATTGCCTTTAAGGACATGGAAAGCTGAACCCGTATCTGTGCTTGCTGCTGAGGCGGAAATACATCAATGATGCGGTCAATGGCATTAACAGCTCCAAAGGTATGCAAAGTCGAGAAGATCAAATGTCCGGTCTCCGCTGCTGTCATCGCGTTTTTAATCGTTTCATAATCACGCATTTCACCAAGCAGAATCACATCTGGAGCCTGCCTCATAGCCGCTGCCAATGCTGAAGCGTAATTGCCTGTATCAACACCGATTTCACGCTGACTGACAAGGCTTTTTTTATGATGATGCAAATATTCAATAGGATCTTCAAGGGTGATGATGTGACCGCTGCGCTGAGCATTGATAGCATCAATCATACAAGCTAAGGTTGTCGATTTGCCGCTGCCAGCGGTTCCTGTAATCAGCACCAGTCCCTTATGCAGCTGAGTAAGCTCCATAACTCGCTCAGGGATACCTATTTCACGATAATCTGGTAAGTTATATCGAATGACACGAATAACCAAAGCCTGTGAACCACGCTGCAGATAAGCATTAATGCGGAAACGAGCCAAATTTGATAAGGAAAAGGAAAAATCATCCTCCTGCTTTTCAAATAATAGATTAAGGTTACGGTCTGCCAACTGATACACTGTTTTAACTAATTCCGAACAATCCGATGCTTTCAGCAATTCATCACTGTATATAACCATTTGTTCACTGATTTTTAATCTGATTTGTGAACCGGCTACACAGAAAATATCCGAAGCTCCCTGATTAACAGCCGCTGTTAAAATATCAATAAGTTCCATATTAATTCTCTCCTTGCCAAAGCGGATAATCCTGATCCAGCTCTTCATCCTTAACGATGACCTGCCAGCCGATGATCCGTTTATCTGTAAGCTCCATTTTGACTTGTGCCTTCAACAGCCGTGACGCGTCAATATCGATATAATATGTCAAGCTTTCATCATCAGCCTGACACTCAATTCCCTGATTCTGCAGCAGACCGCATGCCTCTGGCAGCGCTTGAGTTTCTTTGATGATTTGCTGATACAGCTCAGACGCCTTGGCATCAGCCGCGTAGTAAGCACTGATGGATGCCGCGTAACGCTGACTCATACGCTGATCACTGACAGCATTCAGATAAGCCGACATCGCCAATACATCTAAAATCAAAATTGTAAATACCAACAGCAGACATGAACTGCCAACAAGGGTAATGCGATGCTTTTTCATAACCGTCCCCCTGTCTCCATTGAATAAATTAATTCAGCTTCCTCATGAGTCAGCCGATATACCGATAAAGACAAGACATGCTCACGCTGTGAACTAATATCCAGCCGATACACTGCATCATCGGCATCGCATGGCTGCCAGCCTGCATCATAATAAAGATGCGGTTCAGTTAACTCATCGCTGATTCTTAATAGCTCTGCCTGTTGTTGGGCTGCATTTACCGCTGACTGCAATTCCTGACTCTGCTTCTCAACTTGTGAGGCACGGAGAAACAGTGAAACGGCCATCAATGAACCAGCCATAAAAAATAAGATACAAATGAGCAGCTCCATCAGCTGCAGATGTTCACGCAGGAATTTTCGCATCTCATTCACCTGCCCTTAAATATTTAGTCATTGTCTGCACATTCTGATCCGCGGTTTCATAATAAATAATCACCGATGACTCAGATAATTCAAAAGACAGCTGACTGCACGCCAGCAAAGGCTGTCCGTCATCAAGACTTACTTCAATATCAGCTGCCGCATATATTTCATAAAGCATGCCGTCTTTGCTATAAATATATGTCGCTGTTTCAAAATCTCCTTCAACACTTGTCAGCTTGAGTACGCTGCATTGATCAATATTTAAAACAGTAACTCCCTTTTCAACATCATTTTCCCTTAATTTATTATTAATATAAGAAAATACATTCATTGTATTTAAATCATTCTGTCTGTTTTTCTGCAGCTGCTGATATGCCTGAGCGCTTAACGCAACCATCATACACGCGCACACCGCAAAAAGGCAATACAAAAGCAGAGACATAAACTGTGTACTGGTTCGCTGCTTTTTCATTATTGTGCCTCCCGGTCAATCACGGTAATATCCGGCATCATATTTGAGGCAAATATTTCATAAAAAACAGTATAAGCCTCATGATCATAATAAATGCCATATGTTTCACACAAATAATCCAGAGACGGCGGAAATCTTCCTTCTACCGCATAACAGTGGATTGCCGCGTCATTTAGTGAATGAATCAGATTTTGCTTACTCTCAGCTTTCTGCTGCTTAGAAAACATGTTAAATTCAAATCCAAATAAACCAATGATTAAACATGCGGAAGCAACAGCCAGCATCACTCTTTTAGAAAACATCTTAAGCACCGCCTATTACAAGCATGGCATTCATCAGCGGCAGCATTAAAGCAATCAAAATTGACCCTGCCATGAAGCACATAAGGCCAACCAGCAATGGTTCAAGTAGATTCACTGTCTCATTAATCTTTTCTGCTGCTTTTTTCATATATGTGTCAGAAATCCGGCGATATACCATTGCCGCCTCACCGCTCTGTTCACCCAGATGCAGCAGACAGCTTTCTGCATGTGTAAGCAGCTGCATTTCATCAACACAATCACTGATTGATTTACCCTGACTGTACTCAATCTGGCACTGCTTCACTTTCTCTTGAAGCTGAGGATGCGTAATCAGCTGCAGCATAAAAGTAAATGCCTTTTCCATTGGTAAGCCACAGCGTACACACAGCTCCATAATTGAATAAAAACGACCGATATCCGACCATTTATTAATTTTTGACCGGATAAAAACTCGTTTGATCCATGAGGTCAATAGCTGTTTGCCGCCCATCTTTGATTCAAAACCCACAATGATCAATCCAGCTCCTAAAAGCACACACAAAATGATCAGCAGGCTAACAACGACATGAAAGATCTCCATCAAGAGTACAAGCCAAGCCGGTGAGCTGATTCCCATCTGTAGAAATACACCGTTAAATACTGGCAGAACCTTATATACGACTAAGAATAATACAGCCGTCATAATCGCCAGCATGATCAGCGGATACACACAGGCATTTTTTATTTCTTTTTCCAATTCAGCTTCACGCGTATAATAATCATACATTGAATCTAAAATCAGACTCAAATCACCGCTCTCAACACCGAGCTGAATCATCCATACCAACGTATCAGGAAAAGCACCGGCTGCTGCCAGTGCCTCAGAAAAGGAAGCACCTGCTTCCATTTGTTGATGAATTGACTGATATAAATCACGTTCAAGTGATGATGCGGCATCAGCCCCTAATGCATTTAATGCCGCTGACAAATCTACTCCTGAACGCACCAGCATCCCCATTTCAAGGCAGAAAACTGCCAGCCGCTCAGAACTAAGCCTGCATTGTGACTGCATAGCAGCACCACCCTCCTAGTAAGTATATTTACCCTGATAATTATTTGGGTCAATCGGCTTATTTTTACCGATGGTAGAAGCCGTAGTCGGATCCATCATCGTCCACTTATTACCATCAAAACTAATTACACTGTCAATCCAGCCATTATCCTTCGTATAGGCAGAAATCCATGCATGATAAACATCCTTATTGTAACCAATTACCAGTTTAGTTGGAATGCCCTGACTGCGCAGCATAGCTGTCATTAAAGCCGCATAATCAAAACAGATGCCGGTTTTATCTTTTAAGACCTTATCCACATCAGGCAGATAACCAGATTGAACTGTTTTAGCTTTATCATAGTCATAACTGATCGTATCTGTTACATAATCAAATACATTTTTAATTACATCAAGATCAGTTACCGCCTGTTTATTCATTGTATTAGAAAGCTTAACCGCCTCACTTGAAGCTGAGAAATTTACATACTGATTTGGATAAAGGAATGGAGAAAATTCATCTGTAAGCTTCACATCGACCGTCTCTGAAAATACCTGAATATATTTAGTACCCGATATATTTTCAAACACCTGAATCTTATAGGAGCCATCTCCCTGCGTTAACGGGAAAACCTCATATTCAGATCTGGAATTCAAATTATAAGTATATACCGTTCCTTCATTCAAGCTTACCTGAACTTTAATTTTCTTATCAACTGCTTTCAGATATTTAAGCATTACATATCCCTGAGAACTATTTGAATAATCCAGCAATGCATAATCATTTTTCTTTACTGACTGATTAGAAGCTGTCGGCACAAGCACTTCAACCTTGCCTGCACGTCCTGACAACGGCACTTCTTCATCAGTGATATTTACCACCGTTTGATCAGTGTTATCAATGTTACCTGAGGTACAGCCTGCCATTAGCAGCGCTGAAAGCAATACGACGCCTACTTTTTTTAATTGCATAAATTCTTTCATCACAGACCGTCCTTTCTTCTATCCTTACCATTTATTTTAATTATACAATATCCTGTTCATTTTTCAATCATTTTACAACAATTAAAATTATCGCAGCCAATGCTCTTTTTATAATATGCAGGCATTATGAATTGTTTTAATCAGATTGCATAAAAAGAAAAGGACAAGATCTTAGACCTGTCCTTCAATTTCTATTCTGCACATTTTCTGCGCAATACATTTAACAGCATAATGCCTAAAGCTGACAGCGCCAGAACTGGAATCCAAAAATACAAACTGTCTTTTGTATTTGGAACCTCAACACCTGCCCCCAGCGGTACTTCTTCATCTTCTATTTCAACAAAAGCATTGGCGCCGCCGTCAGATAGAGGTACATCCTCATCAATAATATCGACGATTTCTTCACCAGGGCCTAGAGGTACATCCCCCTCAGGAATATCCATCGTTGGTTTATCTGGATCAGGCCGTGAAGGTCTGCCTGGATCAACAGGGTCTGTTGGATCAGTTGGATCAACCGGTGCCTTCTTCTTTTCGTTGATGATCGTTTTAGTAATCACTGTTTCATCACCGCTAAGTGTTACATTATAATGAATGCTTGAATCATAATCATATCCGTCAGCTCCCTGTGTCTCAACAAGGTAATAACTGCCGGCTGATAAATTGCTGACTGTAAATGTACCATCCGCCTCTGTTACATAACTGCCTACTAATTGATTGTCAGCAGCTGTATATAAATCGAATTTTACAGTTGGCAGTACAACATCATCACTGCCCTTTTTAATAACCTTTAGGTCATACAGCTGTTCTTCAACATCTTCTTTATAATTTTTGATTGCATTGCCATTGTTGATTTCAATAATTTTACCGCCATCCTCAGGCAAACCTAAGGATAACTCAAATGGGAAATAATTGCTTGTATCTTCTAATGGCTTATAATCATCTAAAGGCTTAATTTCTTTTAAGTAGAAGCTGCCGGCTGGAAGATTGCGAATCTGAAGCAACCCCTTTGCATCAGTAAGCAGTTTTGCACTACCTTTTTGGTCATAGATATATGCACCTTCAGATTTTGTGAAGCCGGTTAATTCACTGCCAGTCGTTTGATCATATAATGCAAATTCAACTTTTTCTAAAGCTTTGTTAGTATCACCGTCAACTTTTGTTAGTGTAATTGCACGGGCAACATTTTCCGCAAGCTTATAAGTTATTTGATTTTTATCAACCGTGAAAGGAATCATTGTATTTTGACCAGTATAATATCCATTTGGATTACTTACTTCTTTGAAATAGTAATTACCCATTGATGGTAATGAACTGATAGCAATAGCTCCGTTAGCATCGGTAACCAAAGTCTCTGTAAATTTCGCATCACCTGTATGGTTTCCAGCGATATAAACATAGTGTCCATCAGAAGCACGCATTAACTGCAGTGGTGTATCAGATCCAACTTCATAAACTTCAAACTTGACATCCGCCATACCCTTAACTGCCGTATTACCTAAATTCTCTTCTTTATATCCGTACTTACTGTCTGCTTTAACTAAAACAACATCGCCATTGATATAATTACCTTTGATACCGGCTGTGAAGTTATGCTTTGCGATAATACTGCTTTCATATTCCACAGTTCCCGTCTTAACCATAACATTATTTGTTACGGTAGCCTGTGATAAATTTGTGACTTCAGTACGATATTTAATAATAAATCCATATACTGGCGCATCTGCATTTTTATTTGTATCATTCTGAATCCCTTCAGGGATATAAAACTTTATCGTTTTTTCATAAATATCAAGACTATCCTGCCATTTTTGAATATAAGCAGCTTTGTTATTGTTGTATACAGTGATATCTTTACGATAATTATTCAAAGACGCTAATACATTAGCTGATGCATCAGGTACTATATCTTGAATGTTGGCGGCTAAGACCGGCACTATTAAGATTGAAGGATCATTGATATAATCCTCAACCGCTTTCAAAAATGTATCAAGCTCCTCATGATAAGTAAGCAATGAATCTTTTTTTTCATAATTAGTCTTAAGACTAACTAATCTTGTCCGAAGCAATGCCAATGGTGAATTTGAATCATTTTTATAATCTTCAATGTTTTTCTCAGCTGTCTTTATCTTATCTTGCAAAGTTTTATAATAGTCAGTCAGTTTCCAACCACTATTTATATCATTCATTGTGATAGCCTCACTTGGTTCTGATGATCCAAGCTTACCAAAGTTAATAATCAGCTGTTGAGTATTAGCCGCAGTTGTAATAACTGCCCAGCTTCTTGGTGTCTGTTCAACTAATGCTGCTACATCACCATCACTATTCGTAAGATTCTGGAAATTTTCACTATTAATATCTATAATACTTCTTGCTATGCCAGGCTGATTAGTAGCTTGTGTACCAGATTTGAACACAACCTCTTCATTGCTTGTACCTTGATAACCAACGGCATTTTTAGTTCCGTAATAGAAAATCGGTATTTCAATAAAGAAAGGTGCGTTGCCGTAGACGTTAACATATTTCTGATTAGCATCTAACTCATCAACAAGAATCACATTCTCATAAGTTTGACCTTTAAATGGATCTCCATCTTCATATTGTTTAATTAAATCAAAAAAGCCTGCACGATATTCAATTTGATGGGCATCATTACCGAACCATTTGACATCTTTCTTTAATGAAGGTTTTTCATCTTTATTAAAATTATTTGGTAAGCTTGGCTTCCACGCCGTACCGCTTGGTGTACTTGGCGGAGTTACAACTTCTGGTTTTTTCTCAACAGTCAGTTGACCGTAATATTTGTCCATAAAAAATAAATCATTCACGGTTGCTTCAGTTACATCTTTAAATGTTGAACTGCCTTTAAAGAAACCGCTGATATCCTGAAAATATACAATGTTTTCATTGAATTCAATATGAAACTTTAATTCACTATTCTCATACGTTAAATAATAATCACCGACTTCAATACCAGAGATTCGCAATGCCGTCCTATCAGTTTGATTGCGGTACTTTAATCCAGAAATCGTTGCAATATCTATTGTAAAATAATCATTGGCCTGGATTGTCTGATCTGCGCTGGCTGGCTGCCATTCAAATTTAAATTCAAAGGTAGAACCACCCTTAACGGTATAATCATTTCCTTCCTGAATTGTCACACCATTCAATGATGCCTTCGCCGATGGTACGTCAATCATATCTGAAATATCATTGCCGCCATTTGAAAGCGCAAAATTGCTTCGCATGTAATATTGCATTCCTAACAAGCCATAAATCTGAGCACCTTCTACATCTTCCCATACGATATCTGTATCAGGTGTAATTATTTCTTCTGTGTTTGCCTCAGCATCACTGCCGGTTGCCGGATCAATGACATCAGTATCAGTAGCAGCTGGTTCTTTCTCCTCAGTGTCACTGCCAGTTGCTGAATCATCGATGATTTCATCTTCAAAATCTTTATTACTCTCTTCCTCATCTTCCGATTCAACATTAAAATCCGGGTCTAACTCTTCTTCTGAATCATTAACATTTATTACTTCTTCTTCATTTTCTGTATTCATTGATTCAGTTTCCGCTTTTACATAACCCTGTATAGATGAGAAGGCCATGAGAAATGACATCATAACTGCTAAAATTCTTTTTGTTATTCTGTTCTGCTTCATGATATACCTCCTTTTTTTATATTTATTGTTTCTTTTGATTACATCTATATTATACTAAATTTTTATTCCCATGTTTTTCCTATAAATACCGTTTAAAAGCCGTTATTTGCAGCTTTTTGAGTATTTTCCGCTTTATCGGTAAAACGCTGATTTAAGCTTCAAACCCTTCCATTTTCAGCATTAAAATAAGCATAAATGGTTGATTATAGCTCACAATCAAGCAATCTTCAAATCATTTGCTCATCCCTTAACAAATAAAAAGACATGCCGAATTCAGCAGGCATGCCTTAATTATTGTTTGATTTTACTTCAATAAGCCTTGCGCAGACAATAAATCGTTTTGAATCATTAAAGTCTGTACATGTTGAGAGTGTTAAAATCTGATCCTCACTATCCAGTTCTGCTTCAACATTTAACTGTGTGCATAATGCTTGAGTAAATTCAGTAAACGCATCATCATTAATAAATTCAAATTTATATATATCTGATGTTACCTTTATCTCTCCAGCGCCAAATATTTCATAAACAAGCGTTTGATTCTCCTGATGAATAGTTATAAAAGGATGTTCTTTTAAATAAGCATCATCATTATATTTTTTTAATGAGCCAAACATCGTGCCATTAAGTGCATTATGTCCATAAAGCACCGTGTGACGATCACTGAAATCTGAACTATTACGCATATCCAGAAAAATCGAACCATATTCGTTTTCCGTTTTATCAATTAAGTGACTCAAATAATAAGCATTATCTATACCAGCAGCAAACGGATAATCTACTTTTGTTTCGTCAATTTTGATCCATCCTAAAACATCTTCATTCCTTACCTTCAGATCCTTCAATACTTTTTTATATGGAATTTCTTCGACAGGTGATACTTGATCATGAATCTGTTCATTATTCTGGATATTTCTGATTTCATTATAATAAGCCTCAGAATCATTGCTTTTCTGACTCATTACCATAATTTTATAAGCACTGAAAATAAACAATCCTGCCAGCAGTAATTCCAACATTATTAATATTTTCTTTTTCATGAGCCATTCCTCTCTGATTCATTATCTAATTATCATTATTACTTGTTAAATGAATTTAGTCAATCCTTTAGCTAATATACAAAAAGATCCCACTTTTCAGTGAGACCCTTTAAATCGATCATTTTAGCCAGCGATTTCGCGGAATACACCAAGATAGAATTCAGCTGATGTAGACCAAGATACATCTGTCTTCATCGCATTCTTAACAATCTGTTTCCACATATCCGGACGGTTGTAGTAGACATCAATTGCCTCCCACAAAACATGCATCATATCATTGCTGTTATAATTCGTAAAACTGAAGCCATTGCCTTCCTGAGTATACTCATTATAAGCATGTACTGTATCACGAAGACCGCCTGTTTCTCTAACCAGCGGCAATGTACCATAACGCATTGAAATTAACTGAGAAATACCGCATGGTTCAAACAGTGACGGCATCAGGAATAAATCTGAAGCTGCATAGATTTTATGAGATAATGCCTCATTATATCCGCAATAGAAGCATACCTTGCCCTTATTAGCATTTTCTGCTTCACGCAGTTTTTCCTCAAGGCCTGCTTCACCGCTGCCCAGAACAACTAACTGAATTGGCTGTGAGCAAATATTAAATAATTGTTCAATCATCAAATAAATACCCTTTTGCCATGTCAGACGTGATACTACACTGATCAGCATCACATTCTCATCAACCGTTAAACCAAGTTCCTTTTGCAATTCTGTCTTATTCTTACCCTTACCTTTTTTATAAGTTGTCAGGGAGTAATTAGATGCAATCAGATTGTCTGTTTTAGGATTCCACAGATTAATATCAATACCATTTACAATACCGCACAGATCTGGTTCACGATAACGTAAAACCGTCTCAAGATGCTCGCCATACTGCGGAGTCTTGATTTCCTGTGCATAAGATGGTGATACTGTTGTTACTTTATCAGCATAAACAATACCTGATTTCATGAAGCTGATACCGCCGTCAAAACGAACATTACCGTTATCAAATACATAATGTCCTAATCCTAAACAAGGTTCCAGCATTTCAACCGGGAAATTACCCTGATAGGCTAGATTATGAATTGTATAAACATGTTTAATATGACGATATCTTGGATCATGATTGTAATTTTCTTTGCACATTGCAGGAATCATACCTGTATGCCAGTCATGAGTGTGCATAATATCAGGGAAATAATCCAACTGATTGCACATTTCAAGAACAGCCTTCTGATAGTAAGCAAAACGCTCACCATCATCAATGTAGCCATACAGTCCTTCTCTTTCAAAATAACCAGCATTCTCAATAAAGTAGAATGTTACACCATCAAGGATGTAATAATACAAATTAACCGGTGTTTCTGAATAATTAATACTAACCGTATATGAACGCAAATGTGTCATCTTATCGCGCCAATTCAACGCGATTTTACGATACATCGGTAAAACTACCCGAACATCATACCCTTTTTTCTTAAACTCATAGGGCAGCGAACCAATTACATCCGCCAATCCGCCGCTCTTAACAAAAGGCAGTCCCTCAGCAGCTACAAGCAGAATTCTTTCCATTAGATTTTATCTCCTCTCCGAACATACGCAGGAGAGCCGCAGATACCTACTACTTCTTTCATACGTGTGATTCTTGCTTTCTTATCTACAACAACGTTATCCAGGATAACATCTTCACCGATGTAGCAGCCTGGCAGAACAACGCTGTTCTTCACAATAGCACCCGCTTTGATTGTACAGCCGCGTCCGATAACACTATTCTCTACCGTTCCCTCAATGCGGCAGCCATTAGAAATAACCGCGTGCATTACAGAAGAAGTATCCGTATAGTGAGTAGGCGCAGAATCATTAGTACGTGTATAGATTGGCCAGTCTTCCATGAAAATCTGATTTGCTGTATCAATATTGATCAATTCCATATTTGCTTCATAATAAGCAGTAAGATCAGTAATTGCCGCCAGATAACCACGGAATGAATAACCTCGTACATCCAATTCAGAACATTCATCATTCAGAATATCTCTGAACCAATACAGAGAACTGGTTTTAACAGCTTTCTGAATTAAATCAATAAACAATTCTTTAGATAATACATATGTTTCCATTGAAATATTACGTGCTTTATAATTACCGCGATTCTTATCAATAGACAATACACCTCTTTGCTTATTCAAATTTAAAGTATCGCAATTGATAAAGTTAGTCTTAGCATTATCAACACTCTTATATACAACAGTAACATCAGCACCGCTCTCAATATGCTCATTCAGCAGCTTATCATAATCCATGCTGTAAACCATATAGCTTGGCGCCAAAATAACATATTGGAAATTAGCACCTTCAATATAACTCAAATTAGCCTTAAAGCTTGCGATATCATGATTATAGAAACTTGATTCTGGTTTGTTTTCACCATACAAAATTCTTAAACCACCGCGTTTTGAATTAATATTGTAATGACGGCCTGTTCCTAAATGTTCAATTACAGAACGAGGCTTTTCTTTTAAATAAACTTGAATTTGTTCAATGCCCGAATTCGTCATATTAGAAATCGGGAAATCAAGCATACGATAACGTCCCAGAAATGAGAAAGCTCCCACCGGACGATATTCTTCTAAACCATTTACCTGAACATTAGCACCTGGAAAGGTGACAATACCTAAAGCGTTACACATATCCTGCTCACCTCACATTTTTAGCGATTAACTCAATCTTATCGCTCTTCGGATCACCAACAACGGCACCGGCAGCAATCTTAATACCTTCCGCAATAATAACTCGGTTAATTACTGCCCCTTCGCCGATTTCGACGTTAGGGAATACAACAGCATCATTTACAACCGCATCTTTTTCAACCGTAACATTTGTAAATAATACTGAATTCTTCACTTTACCGTCAATCACACAGCCTTGATTAATAAAGGCACGTGAAACTGATCCATGATCACAGATCGTATGCGGACGCGCTGCAGAATCCTGTGTATAAATTTTCCAGTCAGGATCATTCAGATCCAATTCATTATTTTTATTGAGCAAGTCCATATTGGCTTCCCAAAGGCTGTCAATCGTTCCAACATCCTTCCAATAGCCACTGAAGCTCCAAGCAAACAAACGTTTACCGTCATTCAGCATTGTAGGAATAATATCTTTACCAAAGTCATGCTTTGAATTAGGATTTGCGTCATCAGCTACTAACATTTTGCGAAGCAGCTTCCAATTAAAGATGTAAATACCCATTGAAGCAAGATTGCTCTTAGGCTGAGCCGGTTTTTCCTCAAACTCGATAATACGGTCAGTTTCATCCGTATTCATGATACCAAACCGGCTTGCTTCTTTCATCGGTACCGGCAATACAGCAATCGTACAATCTGCGTTGCAGGCTTTATGATGAGCCAGCATTTTAGCATAATTCATCTTGTAAATATGGTCACCTGATAAAATCAGTACATATTCTGGATTGTAACCATCGATAAAATCGATATTTTGTGTAATCGCATCAGCTGTTCCTCGATAAACATTGAATTCAGTCTGATCTTTTTCACGCGGCGGCAGTACAAATACGCCACTGTCTTTGGCATCAAGGCCCCAGTGCGTTCCGCCTGCAACATATGAATTAAGAAGAACTGATTCATATTGCGTCAGTACACCGACGATGTCGATGCCTGAGTTAGCACAGTTGCTTAACGGGAAATCGATAATTCGATATTTACCGCCGTAGAAAACAGCTGGCTTTGCTACTTTCTTAGTCAGAGCTTCCAAGCGTGTTCCACGCCCGCCTGCCAGGATCATAGCTAACATATTTTGTTGTCTCATAATTAAATCCCCCCGGATCTTTCTTAGATATAGTATAGCTAATTTGTGCAAAGATTTCTACCCTTTTCACGCCAAAAGTGGAAAATTTGTAAACCCTTACATAAAAAAGCAATAATTAAAAGAATGCATTAAATCCTAATATTTCCTACGCCTAATTTTTTCAATTCTCAAAACGACTGATTTAATGGGCTTATTATCTTTTTATCAGAAAATTTCCAAAATTTTCATGAGGATTTTATTCCCATGAGATATGTAAAGAAGAAATATCGGATCATTCTAAGATATGCCCAAAATTTTATTTTAAGAACTAGAAAGAACAATAAATTAATTCATCAATATTAAAGTTTTGTCATTCAACGGCTTCTTAATAAAGTAAAAAGATGGTATTCAATAACATAAAGGTTATACTTTGCCATCTTTTTATATTTAATCATCTAACTTAAAATTCTTCCCATCCATTCTCATTGTTCGAAAATGCAAATACCTTCTCTCATCATATTCACTTAAATAAGCAATTAAATCTTCTGCTTTTTCACGGAAAATATCATTTGAATAATATAGAATATACGATTTCTGTTCATTCTCCGGATTCAAAATTGATATATCAAGAATATCATCGTTTCGATCCCCTATACGATATTCTTCATAGTCAAATACACAGTATCACCTGCGTGCAGCCACATAAAACTTCGATCAAAAAGCTTGTCAACTTCGTTTCAATATATTGAATCAATGTTTTATTATTGCCTCTATGTTTCAGCAAATCAATGTAGAAATTCATAAGTTTATAATCACGTTTAGTCTAAAATTCCTCATATAATTCAACAGAAATCTTTATCAATACAAGAGTTTGTCTAATATCTATTCTAAATACAAGTTCACTAAAAAGTTTAAATCTTTTCTTAAAACCGTTTATTTTCTGTATATCATTGTATTGATTAATCATTTTTTCACGGTATTGTATTTACCAATTTTGCAATTACACATAATTTTATACAATTTTAGTTATCGGCATCACAAGCCAAGTAATACGATTTTAAATTCATAACTTAGTGATTAACATCTAAATATAGCGTACCTCACTTTAGGGAATTACGATTATTATAATCTAAATTCCCTAAATTATTTTACAAGAAAATGATTTCCTTCAATCCTTCAGGAAATCATGCCATCAATGATGACACCCAGCTGCCTTTCTCGCGGCGCTGTTCCTTCCTGTATTTCAATGTCTCTCTCCTTCTACCTACCGGTATGGGAGTCGCACTTGAACATATCCATACAGGAACTCTTTTTATCAGTTCAATGATTTCCATCAAGTAAACAGCCTTTTCTTCTAGTTTGGGTCTATTTACTTTGATTCATTGAACTGATTTTTTTATATTATCTGAATAATGCTAATATGGCGGTTAGCTGACATTCTTTGATACTCGCTTTTCCTATCTTCTTACCAATCGCTGCCCACTTCTCTGTTTGTGTTTGCTTTTCTTTTACGAATACTCGATATTCTCTCAAGATCTTCTCTTTATATCCGATCCCTTTTCTTGCGATCACATAACTCGCTGCCTGATGCACACTCATTCCCTTATCCCGTACATACTTCAATTTACCTATCAGTGACGTATACGCTGGTTCGACTTTGATCACTTCAACTCCTTCATAAGCTGCTTTTCGCTCGATGGCTTCACTGATCTGTGAATAAGCAAACTCACTCAGCATTCGATTCAGTCCTTTTGGCTGATAACGCTGTTTCCTCTTTTTATCACTAAAGTCCAAGGCTTCCATCACTAATGGTTTATGGGTACGCACACATTCATAAATGATCTTACTCGCTGTTTCCGCAATCTCATGCTTTCGCTGATTCCTTGTCTTTCCCTTTAGCTTCATCGGCAGGATCTGCTGTCTGCACAGATTGCCTTGCCGATCGATGTGGGCAACCGCGATATGATCCACATTGATATCGATACCGATACTGCCTGCTTCCTTTTTGGTCACTATCATTTTGGGTTCCACCTCAATGATCGCTTTAATGATGAAATACTCACCATGGTCATAGAGTTCATAAGCTACGGCTTTACCGACGGTATTATGCGGTAATCTGACTGCTCTTTCTAATTTCTCTGCATGATGATAAAACCGGATCGGTAAATGAAC
>NZ_HE578924.1:254226-274612 GCF_000313565.1 Dielma fastidiosa
TTAATGATTAAATAGATTGTTTTTTGTTACTCATAGTATACCATATTCACACGATGATTTCATCTATTTTTATTATTTTTTAGATACCTCTTCATAATGAGATATTGACACTTTGATGCTTGAAAATGCAATTTCCTATAATATAAAAAAACCGCTTCAGATCCTCAGACCCAAAGCAGTTTCTTAAATTCTCTATTAAATGTATTTCTGTGCCGCAGTAATAATTGCCAGCTTGTATACTTCCTCAGTATTACAGCCGCGTGACAGATCGTTGATCGGCGCGTTTAATCCCTGCAGAATTGGTCCTACCGCCTCATATCCGCCTAAACGAGCAGCAATCTTATATCCGATGTTACCTGCTTCAATATTAGGGAATACAAATGTATTGCAGTGTCCGGCAACTTTAGAGTTCGGAGCCTTCTGTGCAGCTACAACTGGTGATACAGCCGCATCAAATTGGAATTCACCGTCAACATCGAAATCTAAATCCATCGCTGCCAGCTTTTCACATGCGCTGACTACCTTATCAACAGCTGGTCCCTTGCCAGAGCCTTTTGTAGAATATGACAATAAACCAACCTTAGGTTCAATGCCAAATACTCTTGCCGTCTTAGCAGTTTCAACTGCAATCTCAACTAAATCCTCATCACTTGGATCAATGTTGATCGCACAGTCACCCATAGCCAGTTTCTGATCATCCTTAAACAGAATGAAGCAGCTTGATACCAGCTTACTGCCTGGTTTCGTCTTAACCAACTGTAAAGCCGGACGAACTGTATCCGCTGTAGAATAAGTAGCACCGCCAACTAAGCCGTCAGCAAAACCCATTTTCACTAACATAGTACCAAAGTAATTAGATTTAGATAATGCTTTACGGCATGCTTCTTCATCCATTTTACCTTTTCTTAATTCAACCATTTTCGCAACAAATTCATCCATCCGTGGATCTTGAGCGATATCAATCATTTCAAGGCCGTCTGTACTCCATCCCTTTGATGCAGCCAGCGCATTGATCTCCTCAATATTGCCAAGCAGGATCGGAGCCAGGATTCCATCATTCTTCAAACGAATCGCAGCTTCTAATACACGGGCATCATTACCTTCTGGGAATACAATTTTAGTCCCCTTGCCTTTAATTTTATTAATCATTTCTGTTAACATATTGCAGCCTCACTTTCACTGTATAATTATAGCGCCGTTTGCCTAATAAAAAAAGGCTTTTTTGTTAGAAAAGCCAATGTTTATGCCTTAATTCTGCGAACTACCTTCAGGATATTGTAGCCGATCAGCACATTAAGCGGAATCATGACACATGCTTTCACAATTCTTACAAACAGTGAAGCTGCCCATGGAATTCCATACATCACCTGCAGCCAAATCGGCGTACAGCCAAACTGGATACATACCTCAATCAGCAATACGACCATCATCCAATTAGTCAATTCATGCAGATTTGCTTGGGGCATCTTATTTTTAATAAAATGAAGCACCAGAATTAATATGGAAGACACCGCTATACAAATGAAACCAGCGGTAAATTTCATCCATAACTCAAAAGGAACCGCAGACGAATTAATGTTCACTTCATCATTTACTACAATAAATAGTATTGACAGGATACATAAGATGACAAGACTTATATCCACCGCCATCATCATATTATGATCCGTTAGTTTTTTCGTTTTGCTGCTGTGATACCAAAGCGAAGGAATCACACACACCAGAATATTTCCCAGCGTAAAGCCAAGAAATGGAAAAGATGTCGGATTGACCAGCAATCCCAATAAATCATAGACAATTCCCATAATAAATGCCCAGCCAGGCGCAATCAAAGATCCGCCGACAACAAGCATTACCTGAGTGAATCCAATCCTGAGGGAATCAATTCCAAACAGGGGAATTCGAACTGTAAACATTGATACAATTAAACTGAGAATAATAAACAACGCTCCCAGTATCATGGTTTTGCCATCTGCCCTTAAAGGAAAATGACGATAAATAAAAATACCCAGCAGGATAATTAAAATTCCTGCTACTACCTGTGCAATGATTGCATTCATATCCATAAACTTACCTACTTGCTACTCTCATGGTCACATGAAGAACTCTTCCTACTTCAAACGTACCTTTCGGTACTCCATAGGCGTTAATTCCGAGTGTAGATGCACCCGTACATGCTAAGCCAGAATGTCTATTGAGTAGACGCTCCTTTCATTTTTTGAAACATTTCCCGCACCAGCGAGATAAAATACAGGCTGCCGGTAATCAAAACGATATCGTCGCCTTCAAGACAATCATAAATTGCCTTGCGATAATCCTTAATGATTTTAACCGGATACCCTTCCGCTAATTTTTCCGCATCCTGTGCCCGATAAAAATCAAATTCGCAGATTGTCAGATCATCGCTTAACGTCAGCAGCTGTTCAATCATACTCTTTGTATTCTTATCCTTCAGGGCACTAAAGATAATCCTGACCTTCGGAAAAATTCTGGCGGCATCCACAAGCGCTTTAATACCCTGCTCATTGTGGGCGCCATCTATATAAACATCCGGATGAGTATGCACTTGTTCAAAGCGCCCCTTCCAGAATGTAGCGGCCAAACCTTCAGTAATCATTTCATCACTGATTTCATAACCTAAACTTCTTAACTTGTACGCGGCTTCAATCGCCAGCGAAGCATTCTTTGCCTGATAACTTGCCTTAGACAAAAGCTTGATGCCTTTAAAATTTCGATAATCAAAAACAACACCTTGATCAACATGTAAATTCATAACTTCCTGACATCGGATTAATTGTGATCCCAATGAATCACATGTCTGTTTAAAGACATTCAGACAATCCTCTCTAGTCTCAGCAGTTATACAATCCTTCTCAGCCTTGATAATTCCCGCCTTTTCTTTCGCAATCAGCGCGTGGGTATTGCCAAGATACTGCATATGATCAAGACCGATACTGGTAATAATACTGAACAGCGGATCAACCACGTTCGTAGCATCAAGACGGCCGCCCATGCCTACCTCAAAGAGCGCAATATCAACATCATGGCGCAGGAAATATAAGCTGGCAAGCAGCATATCGATTTCAAACATACTTAAATCATATTGCTCCCATAAATCAGCTGTTTCATTTGCCAAGGCCAGCAGTTCATCATCGCTGATAAATTCATTATCGATTCGGATGCGATCATTATGAACTTCAAGATAAGGGGATGTGAATGTTCCAACCCGATAGCCTGCCTGCTGAAGAATACTGCGCAGATAATCAGTGGTACTGCCTTTACCATTTGTACCGCCGATATGCACACATTTCAGCTTTAGCTGAGGATCATCAAGAACATGCAGCGCAGAAGAAAACTTCACCAATCCTTTATGGTTGTTTTTTCGTCCCTCAATTAATTCAATGACTTCATCAGCACTCTGAAATTTACGCATAAAACATCCTCATCTCTTTCATAATGAACCGTAAAACTTATTTGCTGCCTTACAAACTCCGCACTCTATTGTATCATACAAGAACTGTAAAACAAATATATTAATCATAAGTCACTGTGTAATAGAAGCTGCATCTTCGCTCTTAATCAGTTTTATGCTACAATAGATACAGAAATAAAAGTGAGGAAGCAGCTATGGTAAATATCGGCAATGACTGGGATGAATTATTAAAAGAAGAATTTTCAAAGGACTATTATCTTCAGCTGCGTAAGTTTTTAGTTGAAGAATATAATCATAATACGGTATATCCAAACATGCATGACATTTTCAATGCATTGCGTTATACCTCTTATCAAAACACCCATGTCTTATTATTAGGTCAAGACCCCTATCATGGCCCTAATCAGGCACACGGGCTTTGTTTTTCAGTAAAAAAAGGTGTAACACCGCCGCCTTCATTAAGAAACATCTATCAAGAATTAGCAAATGAGCTTGGCTGTAGCATACCAGAGCATGGTGAATTAACTAAATGGACAAGCCAAGGGGTACTGATGCTGAACACTTGTTTGACGGTTCGCCGTGGTCAGCCAAATTCTCATGCGGGTAAGGGCTGGGAAATTCTTACGGATAAAATTATATCGCTGATTAATGATAAAGAAGATCCTGTTGTATTCCTGCTTTGGGGGCGCAATGCGCAAAGCAAGGAAAAACTAATTACCAACCCTCAGCATCTAATATTGAAATGCGCTCATCCAAGTCCATTTTCTGCATACAACGGCTTCTTTGGCTGTAACCATTTTAAAATGACGAATGCCTTTTTGAAGGAGCATGGTTTAAAAGAAATTGACTGGCAGATTGAAAATTAAAATTAATAAGGAACTGATTTGAGGGGAAGCCTTCACTCAGTTCCTTTTTATTAGACAAATTTTAATGTCCAGCCTGTGCCTTAATCCACTCGGCGTTTTTCTCACTTAATAAATCCGTACAAGCCTCTGCATCCTTCATACACTCATGATCAATAAGCGCGCGCACGCTTTCTTCATCAAAGATACCCATGGCAATTACATTGGCATTCTCTTTCAAGCCGACAAGATCCTGCTGCATAGCACCATTCATTGCAGTTACTTTTTCTTTCTGATGTCCCTTTGAATAATTGAAATTTTCCATTTCTTCCTCAAGGATTAGCGGAACTAAATCTGTTGTGTCTAACAATAGCTGCATACCTTTAACTGAATGCATCAATTCCAATAATTTTAAAGATGCATTGGGATAGATTGTATCAGCATTAATACTATAACCATAGGAAACAGCAAGCGTCTTCAGCTGCTGACCATCGATCAGCGGCAGTTTTTGAAAACGCAGAGTAATCTCATTGATTTCCTCACTTTTTTCATACTGCATCCAAGGTCCAATCAAACCGCTTAGATAAGACTGTGAAATAAACCATTGGTCAAACTGCGCCGGATCACTTTCAAGCTTCAGACTTTTTTTAATGGTTATGTAATCATTCAGTGAGTGAAGAAATGCTTCACTTTTAAAATTAACTACGGCTTCTTCTTTTCCCGGGAAATAACTACCATCACTGCTTAACAGCGGCAAAAGAAAGAGCGGGTTATCATAATAATAAAATAAATTATCGACATCCGCAGCTGCCATTGATTCAAAGCTTTCAAATACTTCAGGCTTTAGCCCCTGTTCCTCAATCGCCGTCAAATTCAGCGCATAAAGAAAGCCATCCGCAATCATTGGATAGTAGCAATTCTTTACCATATTGATTGTTGATGCAAAGTCCTCACGGATACCAACTTCAAAATTCTCATGAAATGATGAAGGTATTTCATATAAATGGGATAATGCTGTTGCTACATCTTCATCCTTGATTAAAAACACATCATAAGGAATCCCTTTAAAGCTTAGTACATCCTCAAGAATTTCATACTCATTGATTACACTGATTTCAAGTGCATCGGCATTTTCCGGATATGTCTCATTCCATAATGCTTTTAAGCCTTCACCATATGCCTCATTTTCTACCGCAACCTTTAAAACCGCGGATTCTTCTATTTTTATCTCTGCTGAACATGCAGTAAGCAGACATGTCATCGCGAGTAAGATCCATTTTTTCACGTTATCACCGTTGTAATTGTACACATTTTTCTGCCGATTGGCAATTGATATTCAGGGATTTACCATTGACAAGCAGAGATATTTTGCCATAATTAAGATATGTGAATTTAAGGAGGAGCTATATGGATCAGTTATCAACACTCATCTATTCCATTCCGGCTTTATTGATTGCGCTGACACTGCATGAGTTTGCCCATGGCTGGGTTTCGGATAAACTGGGTGATCCAACACCTAGACGTAATGGCCGCTTATCATTAAATCCTCTGCGTCATCTTGATCCGCTCGGTACCCTGTCGCTGTTTCTGTTTCACTTCGGATGGGCAAAGCCGGTGATGGTGAATCCAAATTATTACCAGAATAAAAAACAGGGTATGGTAAATGTAGCTATGGCAGGGCCAATGATGAATTTCCTGCTTGCCTTTATCAGTATCTTTGCCTATTATGGGATTATAAAAATGCTGCGTATCGGGCTGATTCCAATGCATGGCGGCATCATCACTTCAATCTTTGATTATCTGTTAGAATTTTTGCCTTTCCTGCTTAGCTATAATTTAGGTTTAGGTATCTTTAACCTTATTCCGATTCCGCCGCTTGATGGTTCTAAATTTTTAAATGCCCTGCTTCCTGAACAGCTGTATTTCGGCATTATGCGTTATGAACGTTACTTTGCGCCGATCCTGATTCTGCTGCTTTATACAGGGATTCTTAATATTCCATTAGATTTTGTGAATGACGCGTTATTTAATCTTATGAAGAATATCAGTCTGACAATTCTTCGACTTTAAGCTGCTATGCAGCTTTTTTTATTACAAATAAAAAGGGCATAAAGCCCTTTGTCAGTGCATCCACAAAATGAATCTTTGAAGCAGATTATCTTCCATATAAATCATCGGCCAGTTAGGATAGATATAAATCATCCGCAGCAGCCAGATACAAAACCAAATCAGCATCACAAGCCAGAATAACCATCGCCAAAGCGTTGATTGTAAAAACTGTCGGTTTTTAAGCCAGCCAACACCGCTGATTAAAGCAAATACCAGCAGCACATAAAAAGCTGGGTTAAAGAAATAGGCTTCTTGAAACCTGCCCTGCACAAAATAATAGAATGCGGTACTCATGCCGCAGCCCGGACAGGGGATGCCGGTAATTTCCTGAATCGGGCAGTACCAGCCAATAACTGCTATACATCCTACGATCAGCAGTATCGGCAGCAGCTGTTTAGTAAGTGACTTCATCCAATACGTGATTTAATTCGCTTTGATTAATTGCCATCGAAATCAGCGGCAGCATTAAAACAGCCAAAATCAGACAGATAATAGATATTGAACCAACCCGCATTCCCAGATTATATTCCATATCTTCAATCTGACGGGCAATCTTATAGTGCCAGTAGATTCCATATAAGCCGCAGGTAAAGAAGGTCAGCAAAACATCGATGACACCGTTATTGGAATTGGAACAGCTGACTTCATTTAATTCTTCACCAAGTTTATAAATCAGATAAATATAATATATACCACATGTAAATATACTTAAGCAGAGGACTGCCCCTACACTTCTTTTTTTAACATTCATAATTAACCTCTTTTCAATACCAAAACAGATAATGGTTCAACTTTAACAATCCGCTGCTCTTCAGGTGTTATTTTACCATCTTTAAATATCAGCTGATAATTATTCTTCATATCATATTCGTAATAATTCTGAGTTGGGTTAAAAATAACCGCCACATCATTGATTTCATCCTTCATACGATAAACCAGCGCGCTGTGATTGATTTCCTCAAAGCTTACATATTCAAGTATATCCTGAGTTGTAGCATAGGAGAAACAAGGCAGTGACTTTCGCAAAGCAATGCAGTCTTTGGCAAATTCCACAATCGACAGATATCGGTTGCGGCGCTCATAGTCAATACGGTTAATCGAATCAGAATCACAATATGTATTCGGTTTGCCATGCTTTGTTCTCGCAAATTCCTGACCGCTGTGAATAAACGGTATGCCTTGCGCGAAAAGTACGGCCGCCAGACATAATTGCTGACGTTTTATTCTTGTTTCACGGGTATCTTCACGGCAGCAGCTTTTCAGCTTATCCCAGCATGTCATATTATCATGGCACTCGACATAGTTTACCGCCTGCTGAGGGCTTGAGAAATAAGCCGCGATATTATTCTTATTTGTTACACTGGCGCTTAACACATCTTTGGCTACCTGGATCAGTGACAGATCATTGGAACAGTAGCCTTTCACATCGATTTCTTCAACACTGGTACGTCCCTTGATGACATCGCGGAAACGATCAGAGAAATGCGCGATCATCGGCATTTTATCATGATTGGCAATCGACGCGCGGCGATTTGGATCAAGGTAGGAAGGCATATCCCAGCCCTCTCCATAAATGATAAAATCTCGATTAATTTCACGGCAGCGGTGATACACCTCATTCACCGTATCCACATCAAGAATTCCCATCAAATCAAAGCGGAAGCCATCAATTCGGAAAGTTTTTGCCAGATAAACACAGGCATCAACGATAAATTTTCTCGCCATAAAGCCAGTGGAATCAAAATCATTGCCGCACCATGTGCCATTAGAATAATGACCCAGCTCATTCATTTGAAAATAATAACCAGGCACAATTTTCTGAAAAGAACTGGTCGGCAGATCAAAAACATGATTGAATACCACATCAAGCACAATACGCATTCCATTTTCATGCAGCTTATCAACAAGCTCACAAAAATCATTGATTCTGGACATTGGATCAAATGAATTGCTGGCATAGCTGCCTTCTAATGTCATATATTGCAAAGGATCATAACCCCAATTATAGAACAAACGCTGGTTGTATTCATCTACCGAACCAAAATCAAGCACCGGCATCAGCTGAACATGGGTAATTCCTAATGTTTTTAAATAACTGAACCCAGTATTTAATGACTTGGTCGTTTCATTTTCTTCCACAAAACCTTTAAATTTGCCTGGATGACTGACACCGATATTCGGTTTCATCGTAAAATCACGGACACTGGTTTCATAAATAATAGCTTCTGTATTACCATGCATGATTGGCAGCTGACCCTCAGCCATTTTAATTTTAGATAAATCTACTACGATAGAACGTGTAGAGTTAATAGTTGATGATTTACCATAAGGATCAATAGATTCATTCCATATGCCATTAACACGAACATGGTAAACGTATTTAGCAAGTTCATAATCACCCTTTAAGGTTAATCTGAACGTACCCTTTTCACTCTTCTCCATCATATGTATTTCTGGCTGATCCTTGCGCTGAATTTCCAAGCAGACCTTAGCTGCTGTCGGCGCCCATATCACAAAGGTTGTAGCAGCCGGCGTATAATTAGCCCCAAGATCATTTCCATCATAAGCAAACATCGCATCAAAGCGCGGCCGCTTTACGATATAAGAGTATTGCAGAATCGTCGACCGGGCAAATTGATGAAGTACCTGATACTCTCTGCCAATTTCAATTTCATGCAGCACACGGCATGTATATTTAATATGAGTCGTTAAAGGCTCCACGGACAGAATCTGCAATTCATCAATATTGCCGAAATCATCACGCAGATAAAATTGACGGCTGACCCCGTCATAGCTTTCTTTTGAGAAAAAAATTACGATTTTATCAAAATCGTCTAAATAAGCTTCAAAATAATCAACAGCTCGCATATTATCACCTAATTTATAGTATAAACTATTTTTAGAGGTTGTACCAGTCGTACCTTAGCTTTACGAATTGATTTTTTCCTGTTATGATAATGTCATGAAAAAGAAATTAGTGATTATTCTCGTGCTGATTGTTTGCGCAATGATGGCACTGGGACCAATTTTATCTTACTTAGTTTAATAAGAAAAGTGGTGAAAACAGAAAAAAGGCACATTTCATTCAATTGAAACGAGCCTTTTTTGTATTATTTTCTAATCTTTGATGCGAAATATGCGGCTCCAAATGATAGTACCGGAATATAACGATAGCATTGAGTGAAGCTGCTTAATAGGGGAAGATTGAACTCAAGATTGAATAAATTAGGAATGATCCATAAGAGAAGTATTGATGCGTTAGCAAGCAATAATAATAGAATTGTTAAAATTAGACAAGGAATAGGTTCATCCTTTTTTGTTTCATCATAGAATAGGATCAAGCCTGCCCCAAATGGAAACAGTGAAAGCAGTACAATATAATTGACAAAAAGATGTCCTAAGCCTGACCATGTACTGCCAATTGGATTAACAGCTGCCTCAATACCAGAACCGATTATAACCCATATAACAAACAAGCATAGTTTTTTCTTCATCTGTGCCTCCTTTTTATGAATAAAATCGTTCATAAGCCAAACCAATAACAATAAGCTGCAGCATAGTTCCTTCATTCATATTTTATCTTGCTTAGAATTCTGCTGTCAAGGCTGCATAATATAATAAAAAGCGTGTCTCAGCTTATCTGAAACATCGCTTTTTTCGATTACTTAACGTTGATTTTTTCAATATGCCAAATATCTCTGACATATTCTTCAATTGTACGGTCTGATGAGAAATAGCCTGACTGAGCAATGTTCAGCAGACACATTCTAGCCCAGCCGCTGCGGTCTTCATAACGCTTGCGGATATTAGCCTGAGCTTTTTCATATTCATCAAAATCCGCCAACAGCAGATATTCATCATTTTTAAACATTAATTCATCATAAATCAGTTTAAATTCATCCTTATTCTGTGACCATGTACCATCAATAAAGCTGTCAACGATTCGCTTCAGTGTTTCATGAGTATTGTAGTAGTCCCAAACATGGTATGAATTAGCACGTTTGATCTCTTCAACCTCTTCAGCACGCAAACCGAAGATTTCCGCATTTTCATAACCGACACGTTCAACAATTTCCACATTCGCGCCATCAAGCGTTCCCAGCGTAATTGCTCCGTTCATCATGAATTTCATGTTGCCGGTACCGCTGGCTTCCTTGCCAGCCGTTGAGATTTGTTCCGATACATCAGCAGCATTCATCAGAATTTCCGCAATGGATACACTGTAATTAGGAATAAAGACAACCTTCATATAGCGGTTGATTTCCGGATCGTTATTTACCACAGCTGCGATTGAATTAATCAATTCGATAACCTTCTTCGCAAAGTGATAAGCCGGTGCTGCCTTAGCCGCGAAAATAAATGTACGCGGATAGATTCTGAAGCTGCTGTCTGCCTTCATTCGCTGATACAGATAAATAATATGCATTACATTCAAAAGCTGACGCTTATAGGCATGCAGACGTTTTGCCTGCACATCAAAAATCGAATTAACGTCAACCTCAATGCCGACATTCTTTTTGATATAATCAGCCAGAATCTGTTTTCTTTCCATCTTCACATCTAAGAAACGCTGCTGAAGCTTCGCATCATCGATATGATCCATCAGCTTAACTAAATCCTGCGGATGCTTGATGAAGGAATCACCAATCGTATCCTTTAAAAGCTCTGTCAGCTGCGGGTTAGAATAAACAAGCCAGCGGCGGTGTGTAATACCGTTTGTCTTATTATTAAACTTCTCTGGCATAATTGCATAATAGTTCTTAAATACATCCTTAACTAAAATCTGTGTATGCAGCTTCGCAACACCATTAATTGAATGAGAACCAATGATTGCAAGATTTGCCATATGCACCTGACCATCTTTAATAATTGCTGTATCATTAATCAGATCCGGGCGGTAATATACATGATTTAATGCATAGATATAACGCTTATTGATTTCCTCAATAATCATATAAATACGCGGCAGCATCGTTTGAATAAACTGAATCGGCCATTTTTCAAGGGCTTCCGCAAGTACCGTATGATTGGTATAAGCCATAGTTTCCGTCGTAATCCGCCATGCGTCATCCCATTCATACAGATAATCGTCCATTAAAAGACGCATCATTTCAGGGATAGCTAATACTGGATGGGTATCATTCAGCTGTACACAATTCTTATCCGCCAGATTATCCAAGGTAGGATATACGCGCAGATGTGCCTTGATCATAGCTGTTAAACCCGCTGATACAAAGAAATATTGCTGTTTTAAACGCAGATAACGGCCGGCTTCCGTTGAATCATCAGGGTATACATTCTGATTGATTTCATTAACTTCACGAATATATTCAGAGAAGCCCTGAGAATTGCTGGCATCCTCAGCCGGCTCTGCACTCCACAGACGCAGTGTATTTGTCAGCTTCGTATCATAACCGATAACTTCCATATCGTAAGGTACAGCTCTGATGATATGCGCGTCGGCATGATTAATACGCGCTTTGCCGTGTTCATCCATTGACATTTCAATATGTCCCCAGAATTTCACATCTACACTGTGCTTTGGTTTGCGGACTTCCCAAACATTTCCTAAACGCAGCCACTGATCAGGTACCTCTACCTGCTTGCCATCAATAATCTTCTGCTTAAACAAACCATATTCATAACGGATACAGTTGCCGTGGCCAGCATAGTTTAATGAAGCCAGTGAATCGAGGAAGCAAGCCGCAAGACGGCCAAGACCGCCGTTTCCTAAACCTGCATCGCTTTCCATATCTTCAAGCTTATTAATATCAAGACCCAGATCAGCCAGACCTTCTTTAACGATATCATAAATGCCCAGATTCATCAGATTGCTTGTCAGCAGTCTGCCAATCAAAAACTCCATGGAGAAATAGTACATCTGTTTTCCTTCAACACGGGCAATCTCCTCCTTGCTCGCCTTCCAGTTAACTGACGCATAGTCACGAACCATCGTTCCCAGCACCATGTATTTTTCAGTAACATGGGCTTGTTCGATTGAACGGCCATATTTCTCAATAATTCTTCGTTTAAACTCTTCTTTGAACTCTTCTTTGTTCTTAAATTTATCAATATACATTTTTTAGTTCCCTCTTTTTCCATAAAGCCACATAGATTTTAGCATAAATAACCTAATAATAGTAGCCAATGTAACCCTTAACATGCTATTATTTACACTATTTTATTCTTATTTTGCCGCTTTGGTGCCGGCTGCTTTCGCCTTTTCCGTCTTTACAGCACTTTCCTTGATCTCAAAAACAGCACCGGCAAACGGAGCCAGATCAATTCTTACTGAATAAGGCAGGAAGTTATACGGCTCATTATGCGTGCGGATAGCCTTAGGATTTACAATTCCGCTGCCGCCGTAAATATCCTGATCACTATTTAAGATCTCCTTAATGCTTCCCTTATTTTCCAAACCGATACAGAAATTGTCATAATGATTCGGTGACAGATTCAGTACGACAAGGAATTTCTGCTCCTTATTGCGCCGGGTATAAACAAAGACATTCTGTGATTTATTATCAGCATCAATCCATCTGAAGCCTTCACCTTGATAGTCCAGCTCATACATCGCCGGATATTTGCGCATCAGCTTATGCAGATCGGTAAAGAATTTTAAGAATGCATCATGAATCGGATAATCAAGAAGGAACCAGTCATTTTCACGATTCTCATCCCATTCTCTGAATTGCGCAATTTCATTTCCCATGAAATTCAGCTTTTTGCCCGGATGCGTAAACATGTAGGTGTATAAAGCCCTGCATTGCGCGAACTTCTGTTCATAAGTTCCCCAAATTTTATCAATAATCGTATGCTTGCCATGGACTACTTCATCATGTGAGAATGGCATCATAAATTTTTCTGAATAAAAATAAGCCATTGAGAAGGTCATCTGATTGTGATGATACTGACGATAGATCGGATCAAGTTCAAAATATTTCAATGTATCATGCATCCAGCCAAGATCCCATTTATAATCAAAGCCCAAGCCGCCGTCAACCGTTGGTTTGGTAACCTTAGGAAAATCACTTGAATCTTCTGCGATCAGCATACAAGTTGGATGCTTTTCTGACAAATGGTAATTCAAGCGTTTAATGAAATCCAAAGCACCTTTATTTTCACCCTTGTCCTTATTGCCGTGCCAATAAATGATATTGCTGATGGCATCCATGCGCAAACCGTCTACATGATATACCTCTAACCAGAAATTAGCTGCTGACATCAGGAAAGAACGCACCTCTTCACGGCTGAGGTTAAAGTTACTGGTGCCCCACTGACTGTTGGCATCTTCACCCTTTTCATATTCATAAAGCGGTGTGCCATCAAAATATCCGAGAGTGTAGTCATCCTTTACAAAATGTACCGGTACAAAATCGATAATGACACCCAGATTATGCCGATGACAATTATTAATAAAACGCATCAGCTGTTCCACTGTTCCATAACGGCTGGTTGCTGAGAAATAACCGCTGCACTGATAACCCCATGAGCCATCAAACGGATATTCATTCAGCGGCATCAGTTCAAGGTGAGTATAGCCAACCTTCTTGGCATATTTAATCAAATCATCACCGATTTCATCATAGGTATACCAAACATTGTCTTCATCTGGTTTTTTCCATGATCCGATATGTACCTCATAGATGCTTACTGGCTGATCAAAATTCTTTGTGCGGTTTTTCATCCATTCATCATCAGTGAATAGATTGCGGTGAACCTCTTCAATAATACTTGCCGTATTTGGTCTGAGTTCACTGTAAAAAGCATAAGGATCTGCCTTATCAACAATGCGGCCAGTGGCCTGATGAACACGCAGCTTATACATTTGACCGCGTTTTGCGTGTGGGATGAAGACTTCATAGACACCCTTGGCATCAACGCGTTTCATTTTGGTACCCTGCCATTCATTAAATTCGCCAATGACAGAAATATCTCTTGCATGCGGCGCATAAGTACGGAACATGACACCCTTCTGTCCGCCTTTTTCAATACAATGCGCGCCAAAATACTCATAAGCGGTTAAGCTCATGCCGTTATAAAATTGTTCTAATGATGATTTTTTCATAATCATTTACCCCATTTCATATATCCTTATTTTACTCTATTTCAGACTATTCTGAAAGCCTTTTAAAAAAGAAAAAGCCTGAATAATTCAGGCTTTGACTATCAGTCATAATTAGTCAGCTATTCGATGGCTTTTTTCATGGCAGCCTGCAGAATCTCTGTCTTTTCCTTCGCGTTCTCTTTGCTGGTACCGCGGACACAATAGTAGAATTTACACTTTGGTTCAGTACCGCTTGGCCGCACTGCAATCCAGCTGCCGTCTTCAAGATAGAATTTTAATACGTCTGACTTCGTAAAGCCGATCAATGCCTGTTCACTGCCATTCTCATAGCGTTTCAGACAGCCATAGTCTTCACTGGCAATAACCTTTAAGCCGCCGATTTCTTTTGGCGCTTCATTTCTGAAGGTAGCGATGATTTCTTTGATTCGCTCAGCCCCCTCTTTGCCTGCCAGTGTAATTGATGTCTGACTCTCCTGATAAGTTCCCAGTTCGTCATACAAGCCATCCAGAACATCTACTAAGGTCTTGCCCTGTGCCTTATAGAAGCAGGCAGCTTCCGCAAGCATCAGACAAGCCTGCGGCGCATCTTTATCGCGGACAAATGGTGAAATCAGTGAACCATAGCTTTCCTCATAACCAAATACATATTCTTTTTCATGAGTAAGCTCATATTTAGCTACCTTTTCACCGATGAATTTGAAACCAGTCAGCGTTTTTTCTGTTTCAACACCATACTTAGCCGCAATTTTTTCACCGAGATCACTCGTAACAACCGTATTAAACATCACTGGATTTGCAGGCATTTTTCCCTTGGCCTTTAATTGTGATAAGATGTACTCAATCAATACTGAACCGCTCTGATTACCAGTCAGTAAAACATATTCGCCATGATGCTTCACGGCTACCCCCATGCGGTCAGCGTCTGGATCACAGCTAAGTACGATATCAGCGTCTTCACGTTTCGCATACTCTAACGCTAAATTATAAGAAGCGGTTTCTTCAGGATTCGGCGTTGGTGTGTTAGAAAAATCAGGATCAGGTGTGCATTGTTCCTCAACCGGTACAAACTGATAACCAGCACGGGTAAATACTTCCTTTACAGGAATATTCGCTGTGCCGTGCTGCGGCGTGAAAATAATTTTCACATCAGTTTTCTTAACCTCTGGATTTAATTGAATGCCTAATACCTTGGCATAATATTGTTCATCGATTTCTTTGCCGATCACCGTAATCAGCTTTTCCTGTTCCGGTGTCAGATCCACTCTGATTGCCAGCTCATCCTCAACTGCATTAACACGGTCAATAACCTGTTTCGCTAAATCAGGAATCAATTGGCAGCCTTTTTCGTCATACAGCTTATAGCCATTATATTCTTTAGGATTATGAGAAGCTGTAACCATGATGCCGCCAAAGCAGTTTAAAGTACGAACTGCAAAGCTTAACTCAGGGGTTGGCCGCAGACTTTCAAAAACATAAGAACGAATGTTATAAGAAGCCAAAACCTTAGCGGAATCCATCGCAAACTCATAAGACATATGACGGTTATCATAGCCGATGGCTACCCCGCGCTGCATAGCCGCTTCACCATTAGCTGTGATATATTGAGCAAAACCGGCGTTTGCCTTACGGATCGTATGTAAATTAATGCGATTCGTTCCAGCCCCCAGCAGACCGCGCATACCCGCTGTACCAAATTCAATGTTTGTATAGAAAGCATCCACTTTCTGTTTTTCATCCATAGCCAGCAGTTCAGCTTTTAATGCCGGATCGATATTTGGATGATTCACCCACTTATTATACTTTTCTTCAATCATAAGATTTCCTCCTCAATCTACATCAATTATACAACAAACCACATAAAAAATCTGTTGAAAATGCACTTTTTTGTAAGAGCTTACGAAATCTTATAATGAATGATAAAAACAACTGAAATCAGTGCTGTGATGGACTGAAAGTATTAACCAAAAGCGGCAGCATGAATAGACCGACGCAGCCTAAAACAAAGGCGAAAACCGGATAATTACGCATGCCAAGAAGAGCCGACGCCGCATCCTTGACTAAAGGGCTGAGAATGAAAGCTCCTAAAATGAAACCAAGCAAGCCTGTCTTTTGCTGCTTATTAAATCCTTTATGTTGATTAGTTTTATGTTGCATAGTTTACCTCCTTGTCTTTAGCCTTCCCTGTTATGCTTATTTTATTGTCAATACCACATAATTTTCATTTATTCATCACCTGTTGCACATATTGCTTCGCTATACTTCAGTTAAATGCAAGAAAGGATGAAATTTCATGAATTCAACAAAACAAAGACTGACAGCATGGCTGATTGCCGGTGCATTAGCCGGTACGCTCAGTGGCTGCAGCTCAGCAAATACCAATACAGATTTGAGCCAAACTGATAACAGCTTTGATGGCACGGTTATCACGCTTGCTGATGAGGGGGTGCTGGTAGATGGCCAAGCCGCCTCAACTGACAGCAGCAGCAAGGTCTATGTCAGCAATGATATTATTTATTATGAGGAAGGCAAGGATGACAGCTATGGTGAAGGATCAACGGCTGATGAACATAGTGCTGAAGAAGCAGCTAAGCATACGGTCGTTAATATTACGGAACCGGGTAATTATTCTGTCAGCGGATCGCTCAGCTATGGCCAGATTTTGATTGACTTGGGTGAGGATGCGAACGAGAATCCAGAGGCAGTTGTAAATCTGACGTTAAACAATGTTAATCTTACCAGTACAGTCAGCAGTGCAATTGTTGCTTTGAATGCTTATGAATGCAGCGCAGAGTCAGCAGCTGAACCAAGTAAGGATGTCGATACTGCGGATGCCGGTTTTAATTTGATACTGGCAGATGATTCAGTCAATGTAATTAATGGTTCACATGTCGCAAAGATTTACAAAGAAGAAACTACTAAGAAAAAATATAAATTTGACGGTGCCATTGAATCTAAGGTTTCTATGAATATTAATGGTGAAGAAAAAGGCAATGGTCAGCTGACTGTCAATGCGGATAATGAAGGTATTGAAACTTACATGCATCTTACCATTAATGGTGGTGTACTTACTGTCAACTCAGCGGACGATTCCCTGAATGCCAATGAAGACAATATTTCTGTTATCACAATCAATGGCGGTACAATCACCTGTGATGCCGGTAATGGCGAAGAGGGTGACGGCATTGATTCAAACGGCTGGATTGTAATTAGCGGCGGTACAATTATCGCATCCGCTAATCCATCAAGCATGGACAGCGGGGTTGATTCAGATTTAGGTATTTATATCAATGGCGGTACTTTACTGGCAAGCGGCAATATGTACGATGAAATAGCGGCAGAGTCAGCACAAAATTTTATTGTATTAAATTTCACTGAAAAACAGCATGAAGAAGATCTCATTGTTTTAAAAAACAGTGATGATGAAGCTATTGCGGCCTTCTATGCAGTTAATGATTACACAGTCTTAGTCTATTCTTCAGATCAGCTTGCCGAGGGTGATTATACTGCTGCGAAAGCAGCTTCGGTTACCGGTGAATTAAATGGCAGCATTTATACGAAAATCAGTGACGCAGACATTACTGCCCAGCTTGAATACAGTACAAGCGGCGGACGCGGCATGGGACATGGCGGCTTTGGTATGAAACCAGAGGGCATGAATGAGGACGACTTGAAAAAGCCAGATGGTGAAAAGGATGAAAATCGAATGGGCAAACCGGAAGGCGATATGAAAGAACCGCCTGAAAACGGAGGTGAAATGTCGCAAGGGTTACCTGACTTCAATGGTCAGGATGATGATAGTGAAAAACTGACAAGCTTCACGCTAAGTAAAGGCGGTACTTTTCTCTACTCAGTGGCAGAACAAAAATAAATAAATGAAGGCTTCTTTAGCGAGAAGCCTTTTTCAATAAGCACGGTGACAATTTTATTTACTCTACCTCAAACACAGAAAATACATTATTTCTAACATTGATACCCGCTACATCAACATAGCATCAGATTGCGATAAATAAACAGCATTATTTGAATACCGATATGTTTCTATTTCCCAAAATTGATTTTTTTTCATTTTTGGGAAATAGAAATCGTAAGAATAGATGTTTGAATATTTAAAAGTTATCAGCTTTTGCTTATTATCGTTTCTTTGTTTTGCATTGTGTTTTCACATTTCATACTTTCTTACTTCATCCTTAAGCAAGGTGTTAGTTTTATTTACTCTACCTCAAACACAGAAAATACTTTTATATAAAAATGAATCATATAGATAATCATAATTTTGATGATTTTTCATCATTTCATTGATTGATAAATTTAAGATACCTCTCTATAATGGAGACACGGAGGAGGTAGATAAAATTGTTTATCTCATTTAAAAATGAAAGATTTAAGTAGAGCCATACTTTTCATTTCAGCATTGCTGGTTTTATTATTGGCAATCCCAAGAAAAGTCCATACCTTAAAAGTAGATATTATTAATACCGAAGCTTCTTATTATGTCGATGTACTTGCTGATAAAAACAAAGTTGATGGTGAAATGCCAGAATATTATTCACGCATTAAAGAAACGGATGAGGATACGTTTAATGATTTATGCATTCTAAAAAACTATGAATTTAATGGCAAAGTTCCGTTAAAAATGAATGGCTACACAAAAGGGTTACATATTCCTGGATCTTATTACTGTGAAAATAATGGCAGCTGCTGTATTTTAAAGTCTTCTTCCAATATGCCTGCTGTCGTACAGCTTGTTCTAATGGACGATAATTATCAGTTTTTTGTATCTGATCCAATTTATTTTACCTACAATAACAATGTGGTTATTGACTTTAATACCATGCAGGTAGTTAATAATCGAAATTTGACAATCGTTTCGCTTCTGCTCTTACCGATAAGCCTCACAGCGATTGATTTTTGGTTAAGATTCAGTCGTCAGAAACTAAAATATGATCCTTATGATATAAAACCTGATAGAATAGTAAAGCTTCAGGATGCTTTTTTCAATCTTTGTTATTTAATATCTATGGCTTTTTTGATTGGAAATCGTCTATTACCACAATATCAAAATATTTTAGCTGCACTGTGTTTATCGATTGCTTTAACGATACAGTCCAACACAAAAAAATCATATCAATTAATTTTTTCTGTTATTTATTTTATTTATATATTGTTTGGTTATTTTCTGCTGAGATAAACAGAAACTGTGCACCTCTAATACTGACAATAGTAAAACGAAGACTTCTTTAACGAGAAGTCTTTTTATATGCATAAAAGGTGCCTTTTCAGACACCTGTATGTTTTAATCTAAATCCTTACCATTGCTGGCGATAACCTTTTTATACCAATAGAAGCTGTCTTTCCTGCTGCGGTCAAAGCTTCCCTTGCCTTCATCATCTTTATCTACATATATGAAGCCATATCGCTTCCGCATCTCGCCGGTTCCTGCGGATACCAGATCGATACAGCCCCATGTCGTATACCCGATCAGGTTGACTCCCGCTTCGATCGCCTTATCCATATCGAGGATATGTTCTCGGATGTAGTCGATGCGGTATGGATCATGAATCGCTCCGTCACTTTCCACTTCATCATAAGCTCCCAAGCCATTCTCTACCACCATTAACGGCAGCTCATAGCGGTCATAGATCATTTCCAGATAATAGCGCAGTCCCTTTGGATCTAAGGCCCAGCCCCAGTCCGAATACGTCAGATATGGATTCTTTGCTCCGGCTGAGAAATTACCGCTTACCGTTTCCTTTACTTCATGGCTCGTTACCACGGTTGACATGTAGTAAGAGAACGTATACAGATCTACCTTACCTTCTTGCAAATCGATCAAGTCCTGATCTGTGATATCTAAATGCACATCATGCTCATCCCACAAACGTTTCGCATAGGTTGGATATTTTCCCTTGCACTGCACGTCTCCGCAATAGAAGA
>NZ_HE578924.1:275141-285369 GCF_000313565.1 Dielma fastidiosa
CGGTTCGATGTTGTACTTTTTACATTCTTCAAAAACGGAACGATAGAATTCAATCCCCTTTTGATTAGGCTCTAATTCATCACCGTTAGGATAGAGACGAGACCATGAGATTGACATTCTGAACATTTTAAAGCCCATTTCCGCAAACAAAGCGATATCCTCTTTATAGCGGTGATAGAAATCGATGCCCTCATGATTTGGATAATAGCAATCATCAAGAACGGCATATTTGGCACCCTCAGGGAGCGCTTCACCCATACTTCTGATCTTTCCCGGTTTGCCGTCAGCACCGATATAAGTAATCATTCTTGGTTCCTTGACTGAACCGCCGGTAGTGACATCTGTCAAAGCCATGCCGCGGCCATCTGCGTTCCATGCACCTTCACACTGATTAGCAGCGGTTGCGCCGCCCCAGTAAAAATCTTTTGGAAAACTCATAAACAATACCTCCTTTATGATTTTTTATAATCTAATTAATCTAAATCTGCACCATCGCTGGCAATCACTTTCTTATACCAGTAGAAGCTGTCTTTCTTGCTTCTTGCTAATGTACCATTCCCTTTATCGTCACGATCTACATAAACAAAACCATAACGCTTCTTCATTTCACCGGTACCGGCACTGACAAGGTCAATACAGCCCCACATTGTATAGCCCATTAAATCTACACCATCCAGATTAATTGCATCACTCATGGACTGAATATTTTGACGCAGATAATCAATACGGTAGCTGTCATGCACAGAACCGTCTGCTTCCTTTTGATCATCCCAGCCAATACCGTTTTCAACAATCCATAAAGGTTTATGATAACGATCATACAATGTATTTAATGCAATTCTTAAGCAGTTAGGATCAGTTCCCCAACCCCATGCATTTGTCTGCAGATAAGGATTTTTAATGCCCATAATCATATTACCGCTGCCTGCTTCTACATTCTCATGAGTTGTGAAAGTAGAAGAGCCATAACAAGAAAAACTTAGGAAGTCTGCGGAATATTTCTCCAATAATTCAAAATCATCAGCTTCAGTTTCTAAAACAATACCTTTTCTTTCATATTCCTTTAATTTATATGCTGGATATTTACCGCCTGTCTGCACATCTGAAAACCACAATGTATTTTGAGCATTTTTCAATACATACAATTGATCCGCTGGATCACATGTATAAGCATACATCGGCTGATAAGCCAGCATCTGTCCAACTTTAATTTCATCACTGATTTCATGAGCCGCCTTAACGGTTAACGCACTGGCGACAAATTGGTTATGAGCACCCTGTGCTTTAGCCTGATCACTATCATCTATCAGACCACCAGCCATAAAGCAGCCCCACTGCATGATATTAATCTCATTAAAGGTCAGCCAATATTTAACCTTGCCCTGATAATGCTTCATTACGGTTGTGGAATAACGTACAAAGAAATCAATCAGCTTACGGCTTTTCCAACCGCCATATTTAATAGTCAAATTTAATGGTGTTTCATAATGTGATAATGTAACCAGCGGTTCAATACCGTACTTTTTACATTCATCAAAAACCTCATCATAAAATTTTAAACCCTCTGCATTCGGTGTCTCATCATTGCCATTTGGGAAAATACGCGCCCAGTTCATTGATAAACGGAATGTCTTAAAGCCCATTTCACCCATCAAAGCGATATCTTCTTTAAAATGATGATAAAAATCGGTTGCCACATGACTAGGATAATATTCACCCTCTACAATTGCCGGAACAGCCCCTTCAGGAAATACCATAGGTGAACCTGAGCCTAAATCCATATTGATAGAGCCTGTTTCCTTAGTATCCGGTTTGATCCATGTGATTCTTCTAGGTGTTGTATGGCTTCCAGCCGTCAATACATCACTTGTATTGATACCCTTACCGCCATCCTTATAACCACCTTCGTATTGATTAGCAGCCGTTGCGCCGCCCCATAAGAAATTTTTTGGAAAACTCATAATTACGCTCCTTTTCGTTTGATTAATTCAATAAAGTCAATAAATCATCACCCAATTTTACAGATCCGTTAGCCACTTCCACAACATCTAAATAATCAGCTGTATTCGTAACAATAATTGGTGTAACTAATGAATAACCTTCTTTCTTCAAACTCTCTATATCAAAAGTAACTAAGACATCGCCTTTTTTTACTTTATCGCCTTGTTTAATATGCGCTTCAAACCCTTTACCTTCTAATTTAACCGTATTCATACCGATATGAATTAAAACTTCGCAGCCATTATCTGAAACAATACCGATGGCATGTTTTGTAGGGAATAAGGTCATTACAGTACCATCACATGGAGCTACTACCTTACCCTCAGTTGGATCAACAGCAATCCCTTTACCTAAAGCTCCGGCTGAGAAAGCAGCATCTTCAACTTTTTCCAAAGGAACAACATTGCCCTTAACAGGTGAACTGATAACTTCTTTTTCTGCACTAACTTTTTTAACTTCTGGTTTAGCTGCTTCAGCTTTATCTTTATAAGTCACAAAGGCAATCACAAAACCGATAACGGTTGCGGCAACCGTTAGAATTAATGAAACAGTTAATGAACCGCCAGCATTAGCTGAATTAATTTGACCTGGGATCTGGAAAACACCCATGCCTGCCATCGTATAAGCAGAAACACCAAGAATTACAGATAACGCACCGGCAACAGCTGATCCGAAGCAAGTCAGCAGGAACTGTTTGCCGTTTGGTAATGTAACACCATAAATAGCTGGTTCAGTAACACCAAAGATGCCAGAAATCCATGCAGGCAATGCGATTTGTTTTAATTTTTTATTCTTTGTTTTCAGCCAGATTGCAAATACAGAACCAGTCTGAACGAATGAACATACACCGATAACGGCCATTAAAGGCTGTTCGACACCGGCCATCAAACCCATCAAAATTGGCAGAATAACCAACATATGACAGCCCATCATAACTAAGATCTGCCATAAGAAAGCCAATAAAGCCGCGGCAATGATCGGACTGAAGCCATAAACACCTTGGATGCATTGATTGATGAAATCACCCAGTAAATTAGAAACCGGCCCAATCACACAGAAACCGATAGGCAGACAGAGTGCCAATACAATTGCCGGTACCACGAAGGTCTTTACAACATCAGGAATAATTTTATTTAAACCTTTTTCTATATATACAGCCAGAAAGCTTAATACAACCATTGGCAGCATTGTGCTTGTATAAGTCGCGTTAACAACAAAACCGAATACTTCAATATCGATACCCTGAATTGTCGGATAACACAATGCAGCACCCAATGTCATACCAAGGTAAGGATTGCCGCCTAATTTCTTAAATGCGTTATATCCCAAAATGATTGGGAAGAACAAGAACATCGCGTCAGCAGCTGCCGCAAGCAATACACCTAAGCCGGAAGCAGCGCTCACTAAGCCGACCATATCTAATAATGTATTTACACCCTTTAAGATACCGCTGGCACACAAGATACCGATTGACGGCATGAAGATACCAGTAATAATATCTAAAGCCGCTTCAGAGAATTTGCGCTTAGTCTTAGGCGCATTAGCACCATCACCGCTGATACCAGCCACTTCGCAGACATCGCGGAATACATCAGGAACATGATTGCCGATAACTACTTGATACTGACCAGCTGTCTGCATAACAGTAACGACACCATCCATATTTTTAAGCACTTCTGTATTAGCAATTGATTCATCCTTTAATTGGAAACGTAAACGTGTTACGCAGTGAGTTAAACTTATTACATTTTCTTTACCGCCGACATTCGCAATAATGTCTTTAGCGAGTTTTTCATATTTTCCCATGATTTTATGTCCTCCTATAACAAATATGAATAATTTAATACATAATTAATGATCAATTTTTCTTATTCATCTTTATAGGTTTAGCCAACTTAATGTCACTATCCGTGTTGTATCAATCCTCCTTTATCTATCTGACGAGTTATCTTTTATGGTAGATAACACGTTCAATATGAATTGTAAGATACAGCTTTTCTTCATTAGAAAGTACATAATTATACTTTCTTTCTATAAAATCACTAATGCGGTTTACGCATTTCGTGGAATTCTTATATTTTAATTTAATCACATCATATAAATCATCGTCATCGCTGTTTTCATACGTTGTATGATTCACTAAACGCTGTGCAAAAAATTTCAAATGAGTTGTGAAACGATAATAATATACGTCATCCTCATCAAATTCAACATTGAAAATATAGCGGACAATATTGGTGATTTCCTGCATTACTTTAGTAATCGCAAGCATATCCTCCATACCCTTTTCATCTAATTCCGCATTGACTAAATGCAGGGCGATAAAGCCTGCTTCATCATCTGGAAGACGCACGTTAAATTCTTTTTCTATCATATCTAAAGCTGCCAAACCGACAGCGAATTCATCTTTATAAAATCTGCGGATATCCCACAGTAATACATTAGTTACCGTGATACCTTCAAGAAAACGCACAATTGAAGAATAAATATGATCTACTAAAGAGATATAGATATATTCATTCAATCTTTTGCCGAGTGTTGCTTTCGCATATTGAATGATTTTCTCACTCACGATAATATGTTCAATAGGCACTTCTTTGATAATCTCCTGGAATTTATGACTGGCATCAGCTGAAGATAAAGCAAATACCTTATCAATCATGTTTTCATCAATATCATCATTTACTTTCTTTTTAAAACAGATACCTTTCCCCATAACGATCTTTTCTTCACCATCTACTAAAACTACGGCTACGTTATTGTTCAGAATCTTGTCAATAATCATTGCTTATCCCCCTTTCATAAAAAAAACCTACACCTCTCCTATCATGCTTAAAAAGCAATGAAAATAGTTGACGCGTAGGTTTAGCTTGTTACCAATCACTATCCTTACTGGTTTATAATAGCACTATAAAGCCAGATTTGCAAGCGATTTCATAAAATGAATTGATTTTTTTGACCTTTTTTTGACTGAATTGAAGTGAAAAGTTAAATTCCACTTTAGAGGAGAGTAGGCTGAAATTAGTTTTGCATGAAGTACCAGTTCAATTTACTCTTACACTATGACAGTGAATAAACTATTCGATTATTCATTGTTATTACCGTGTTAATACTTCTACTACAACATCACCTTTGGTTTCGGAATCAACGCTAATTGTAAAATATGCTGTTTCAGTTGTATTTGCAGGAATTGTGATTTTATCGTTACATGGAGCAGAAGAATTGACGATAATTGTTTCTTCTGCGTTCTCATAAGTAATACTGATTTCTATTGTTCCACTTTCACAAGCTGCATCAACCTTAAATTGATAATCTGTATCTGCTTCAAGTGTAATTGTCTTTTCATGCTCACTGTATTCCTTCTCATATTCTTCGGGGAAAAAGTGGTACTCAAAGCTTTGTAAAGAAGTAAACTCGTCTGATTCACTGTTATTACAAGCCGTAAGAGCAAAGGCAAAACAAACTGCAAGCAAACAAACCACGATATTTTTATATAGCTTCATCACTTAAAATACTCCCGTCTTGAATGGTAATAAGTCTTTTTGCGTAAGACGCAACATTTTTATCGTGGGTAATAAGAATGATCGTCTTTCCCATATTATTTAATTCTGAAAATACCCGCATAATTTCATTTCCTGTTTTGCTGTCCAATGCTCCTGTTGGCTCGTCCGCAAGGATTATTTCGGCTTGGCATACAATCGCCCTTGCGATTGCCGCTCTTTGCTTCTGACCGCCGGATATATTCGACGGTTTCTTTTTGGCTAAATTAGATATGCCTGCGAGTTTCAATGCAGATAAAACCTTTTTCTTTCGTTCTGCTTTTGACAGCGGCTGCTTCATCAACGGTATTTCTACATTTTCAAATACAGTATAATCATCGATAAGGGCAAAGTGTTGAAAGACAAACGATATTTTTTTACCACGAATAGAAGATAAGTGTTTTTCCTTTGCACCCCCTAAATCTTCATTATCAAGCAAATATGTACCACTTGTGGGAATGTCCATGCAGCCTATAATATTTAATAATGTTGTCTTGCCGGAACCGGAAGCTCCCATAATTGCTGCAAACTCACCGCTGCCTATTTTTAAGTTAACATTTCTCAAAGCTGAAGTAATAATTTCATCACTTCTGTATTCTTTTGTTATGTCTTTCAATTCAATCGCTGCCATTTGTATCTCCTCCTATCAACTCACAAGGCTGATATTTCATTAATTTTGTTATCGGAATTAATGCTGCAATCATTGTCAAAATAAAAGCAAGTATAATACAGATTGGAAGTGTGTATCTGATATGCACGGTTAGCAAAACAGTTTTGAATAGGTCAATACTTCGAGTAAGCTCTATCCATTTCATTCCCCAAGCAAAAATACCCGAGCAGAAAATAATAATAAATATTTCAATAGCTATTTCTGCCGCGATATCGGAAAGCGTAAAACCATTTGCAATCCAAATGCCATATTGTTTCTTTTTCAACAAAGTATTGGTAGTAAAAACTGCAGTGACGGAGCTGGTTGCCATAATGGAAATAAAGAGTGCGAGCAGTATTTGCCGTCTAGTAAATGCTGCTGTTTCTGACTGATATCCTTTATATTCCTCCGATATAAGCACTGCCGACGCTTCAAACCCATGTTGTAATGGATATGTAGACACCTGCTCTTTAACAAAGTCTATATCCGCATGATCAGAAAGAAATACATAGGTATTATGCAGAGAAGAAAGCTGCGTCATGATATCATCACGGCTTTGTTTTGTAAAAGGCGCAATGAACCAGCCGTTTAATGAAACCAAGGGATAACGTATTAAATCATCTTCCTCAACCCACTTTGCATCAATGGGAATATACCCGGCAATTTCGTACTGACCGCCTGTGCGCTCATCGGTAAGTATTTGTCCCTCTGATAAAATATCCTTGAATACCTCGCTTACATAAAGAGGCAGCAGACCGCTTGTTGTAGCTGTGTATTCGGTAATTCCACCTTTGACAAATGACAATATTTCCTCATCGATGCTTAATAGCTGCGATATGCCCGGATAATTTTCGTATTTTTGTCCCTTTAACAGCTCCCCATTGATTGCCTTATATTCATCCATGTTTTCAAGTTCGAAAAAATACATGCCGGTTGCGTCAAACTGGCCTGCTGCTTCCACCCCCTGCAGTGCTTTGATATAGTCAAGATATTGCCGGATCACATTTGCAAACTCTGGGCTTTCTTCTGTATATTGGTAATTCAAGTGCAATACCTTTTCCATATCAACACCCATATTGCTTTCAAATATTTTTTGCTGATAAGCTGCACTGGCCGCATTTGTGAAAGCAGATAGAACCGTCTGCATCGCAATAACACATACAAGCAACATCAAAAATGAAAAAAACTTCTTTTTCCTTATTTCCCTGATCGATAACATTAAAAGTTTCATTTAAGAAATCACCTCCGCAGGGTGTATTTTCAAAATGCGTATAACAGGAATAATTACAGAAATCATCAAAGTAAATAACAAGAACAGAAGTGAACTACATAAGAAAAAAGGGGTTATATGTATGGATATGACTCCCTGAGTCATGCGTGAAAATATCTCAATCAAAATAAACCCTATGCAAAGACTGACAAATAGTATTTCCGCCATTTCTGATACTGCCGCGCAAATGAGATTACGATTTGACCAGCCGAACGCTTTACGAATTGCCATATCTTTGCGCTTTGTAACAATCCAATAGTTTGTAACCACAAGACAATTTGCAATAGAAAACAGATAAATTGAAAGCGCAAGGGAAATCCCCGTATTTTGCATAGTAGTAAATATCGGTGTTTCTTGGTTTGCATCTGCTAAAGAATTTAAAATATCATTAATTGCACTAATGCCAACCAATACGGACATTATAGAAATTGAAAATCCGATCGCTAATAAGATTGTAGTAGGACGGCACTTCCGCTTTATTTTAAACATAGTAAACCTCTCTTTCGCTTTTACTCTATGACTGCGCAGTTTACAATTCGTTACAAAATAAAGCGCACTTTTTTGTGCGCCGCTTTCCAATCTTTTATATGTATTCCTATTTACGCCAAAGCAAAACAGAATTGTCAATTATTTTCTGCAAATTGCCGATATCCATACTTTCTATGCCTGTATAATCCCCTGTATAGTAAAATACGCGGTCAATGTTTTCTGCGCCCTTATCGGCACTGCATAGGACATACTCGCTGAATATATCATCATTCGTAATAAGATCGTCCCACTTTGTTCCCGACATATAGAAAAACAAATAGGTGTCCATTTGTCCGTTATTTTTGATTTCCACTTGCTTAATTTTAAGATAATTAGCTTGATTGCCCTGTAATCTGCCGATCAAGCTGTTGTCTGCCATTGACACCGAAATATTATTCTCATAGGAAATCACCTGCTCGGATTTTTTCAAAAAGCCGACAATCGAAAAAGATGCAGCCGCAAATATGGCAAATGCAAGTACAACAACTAATATTTGCTTTTTGCGCAGCTTTCTTTTTATCGAGCGAAAAGACGCTGCTTTTTTCATTTCTAACTCAGCATTTTGCGGAGCCGTAAAGATTTCATCTGTTTCACAAAGGAAATTATAGTAATCTTTACAGGAAGAACATTCTGACAAATGATTTTCAATAATCTTATTGCTTTCTTCGCTGCAAACCCCATCATGGTATAGGGGCAGCAAGTCCTTTATCAAACTACAAGGATATTTCATTTTATGCCCTCCTTAATCTTTAATTTTGCTCTATGATAAGTTACTCTCGCCCAGCTTTCAGATTTACCGAAAAGACTTCCGATTTCTGCAAAGGAGAGTTCTCCAAAAGTACGCATCCAAAATACCTCTTTATAAGGGTCTTCTAACCGATGAAGCAATTTGTGAAGTTCAAAAGCCGTTTCTTTATTGAGCAGTTTTTGCTCTATGCCTTCAGTACCCGGGATAGTATCTAAAGGATAATCAACTTGTCTTTGCTTCCGTTTGACCTCTGTATAAAATATATTTTTAGCAATCTGGCAAAGCCAAACACTTAATTTACATTCCCCGCGAAAAGTACCAATATTTTTTAGAGCCTTAAAGAAAGCCTCTTGAGTGAGTTCCTCTGCCCAAGCTTCGTCTTTGCAAAGGGAAAGGGTATATTGATATACCGTATCAAAGTATTCTGAATATATCTTTTCAAAGTCTTTCACTCCAACACCTCGCTTTCTTTCATCTTTCTGATGGCTTTATTTTTTGAATAGGATCATGCTTGTTAAAACGGCAAATAGAATATCCGATACTCTGATTTTATCAAACAATACTGTTGAAGTCACAAGCATTATCAAAATGATTCCGATAGAAATTATCCTTGAAAGCCAATGCTTACCTTTTGCGTACCAAATACAAAATCCCATAGGCATGCAGAGAAAGGCAAACACTGTCCACCCATAGGCTATCGAATGTGAATAAACATTTGCTGTCATTTCTGCAGTTATGTAATATGTCACTAACATTCCCATGCAAAAGCTGAAAACATTAACTGAGGCCCGCACAGCAGAATTGCTGGATACAGAAATCAATGTGCAAATAAAAATCCAAACAGATGTTTGTGAAAAGATATTTCCAATGTCAGTTGTGTAAAGATCAAGCAGCTTAATCAAGACACCTGTAATTAGCCCCAAGCAACTAATAAGGACAGGATGAATAATTGCTTTAGAAAAAGTTATCGGCTGCCCGGATTTTCTGATAGGATCAAATAAGCTCATTGGCCGCCTCCTTCCTTTATAAGACTAACGAAATTGAAAAACGTTACAATTATTTTTAAGATACTTTTCCTTCTCCCGTCAACAGGCTTGTCAGCGTCATTGTATCAATCAAAACGCCGGATATGCGGCCTGCGCAAAGCCTCTGTATTCGCCTTTCAAACAACTGCTTGCCGTTTGTAGAATAACACATAAAAATACCGCAACTTATTTCAAGCTGTAGCGTGGCAATATGCAGTAAAGGACGCTATCCTGTGATAACGTCCCTTTTGCTTGGTTATTTAGTTGTAACCCGTATGCCCGAAATTCTAAATTTGTTTTCTTATCTCAACACCCATTAAAGGCGTTTATTCGTATATTGGTGGAGCTTAGGGGGCTCGAACCCCTGACCTCTACGCTGCCAGCGTAGCGCTCTCCCAGCTGAGCTAAAACCCCAATACTGACATTGCGATGCTATTATAACATAAAACTTTCATAAAAAAAATGGCT
>NZ_HE578924.1:285880-402855 GCF_000313565.1 Dielma fastidiosa
ATTTTTTTATATTTAATTGTGAATTAAATTAACCAACGATTTTTTGTGTACGAAGAACTTCTTCGATAGCTGCGATAGCAGCATCTTCATCTTCACCGTTGCAAGAAATAGTGATTTCAGATTGTGTTGGAATTCCTAAAGACATAACACCCATGATTGATTTCATGTTTACTTCACGTCCTTTGAAAGACACATTCACTTCACATTTGAATTTACTAGCTGCGTTAACTGCTACTGTTGCAGGGCGTGCATGTAATCCAACTGGATCGATTACTGATACTGTAATTTGTTTCATTTTTATTCCTCCTAATATTCTTCTACTCCATTTTAAACCATTTCGGTAGCACTTACAATGCTAAAATCGCAAATATTTGATTATTTTAAAAATAAATCTGCGAGCCTTGTTTTTCAATCAGAAATGTAGTGTTATTTCAATCTGACAAACGAGATTTATAAAGTTTTACAGAGCCGTTCTTCATCTATTTTTCCTGATTTAAGCTGTTCAGTAAAAGCCTCACTGCTGATTACATTAAAGCCGTGATCCAGTAAATACTGCGCGGTTATACCGTTTCCTTCAATGATTCTGCCGCTGAAAGTTCCATCATAAATCCTGCCTGCGCCGCAGCTTGGCGAGCGTACTTGCAGGATACACAGCGTGCATTTATTCGCCTGTGCAACTGCCAGCGTTTGTTTTGCGCCTTCTATGAAAGCTTCTGTCACATCTTCGCCAAGATTGTTGATAACCCGATCCTTTACCCGTTCACAACAGGCCCTTGGCGTCGGCAGACCACCCATCACTTCAGGACAAACACTGATGTTTTCCTTATCCTTCAGATAATCTATAAGTAAAGCATTGGCATTATTACCGCCGCTGTATTTACAATTTTCACCTAGCAGGCAAGCACTGACTAATATCATAACTGCACCTCCTTGACAAATACTAAATGCTTAGCGTTGGAAAGCTGTTCATGAAAGTGATACCCATCTTCATTAAAAGCCTTTACCGCTTCTATATTATCTATCTTATGCTTAATGCAATAATAAATCAGCGAACCGCGGGCCATCTTAGCCGCCGTCGCCTCAATCTTCAGTTTACCCTGTTTTTCCACATAAAAGGATACACTGCATTTTGTTTCAGGCAATAAAGCACTATATTCCTTAGAACAGCAATCCAAAATGCATTCATCCTTTAAACCATCCGCAAGCTTTAACCGCCAAAATTCAGTAAGTGATTTGCCTTCAACCTGTAAGGGATTTTCAACATCCAAACGATATTCACTGATGCCGTCCTTTACCCTCAGCATCCCATACAAGCCGCTCATAATCCGCAAGTGTTCTTGAGCAAAATTCCAATCCTCCTGATTCCATGCATGTACCTGCATCCGTTTAAACTGCAGGCCGTCAAAGCACAGTCCGGCATTGTTCTGCGTCACTGGTTCAAAGGATTGAAAACGACTCACATTCTGCAGCGCTATCTTTTCATTGCACTTATAGAATTTCATTAGTTCCTCTGTATTTTTATCTTTTAATAAGGAAGCTATATGGGCAGCTGTCTGTGCAAACATCGGCTGGCTCGCTTCCGCAATTGCCTCGCTTTTCATCGTTTTAGTCGGTGAACAACATATGATCATTATCTTTCTCCTTAATACCTATACAAATTTAACCGCATGTAATAAAATAAGTCAAATAAATCTTTCTGTCTAATGGTTAATTGTTAAAAATAGGTTATGATAAGAATAGATAAAAGGAGTGATCGTAATGAATAGAAAATGGAGTCAGGTTTTGTGGCTGCTGTCCGCGATTTTATTAATTGGTGCCGGGGTGATCTGTATTATGAATCCGATGACTGCCCTCTCATCAATCGCCTGGATTATTGCCATTGCGATATTATTTGAAGGCTTTTCAGATATTGTTGGTTATTTCTTCTTCAGAGATACCTTTTTCAGTAACGCATGGATGCTGATCGACGGTATTTTAAGTGTTATCATGGCTTGCTTTTTAATCGGTTATAATGACATAACCGCTGCCTTTATACCTTATATATTCAGTGGCTGGCTTTTAGTTACAAGTCTTGCGAAATTCATCAATAGTTTTCAAATGCGCCGCTTTAACTTTGCCAGCTGGAATTGGATGTGCGCGCTTGGCATTGTCGGCATCGCATTTTCAATCTTTGCCTTTTTCAATCCGTCGCTGGCAATTCTGACAATCAGTGTATTGCTTGGCGCCCTGTTGATATTCCAAGGCTTAGTTACCTTGATTCGCTGGTATCTCTGCCTTAATTTTTAAAATTTTCCCTCTCTCGAACAGGTACGCCTGTTCTTTTTTTATCCCGCATAGCCAAAGAACCAAGCAATCATCGCAAATAAAATAGTTAAAACGATAGAGACATAAAGCCAATCATTTTTTTCTGTGAGGTCATCAACCGGTTCAGCCGCCACTGTTTCACTCTCCTGCTGTGCTTTTTCGCTAAGCTTCAGCCAGTATTTATTCCCTTCACTGATCAGCTCAACCTGATGTGATGCATTTTCCATCTCTGCCGCCAAGGCTGCTTTTAAAGCGATATCAAACAATGCTGAATAATAGCCGCTGATCTGATCAAAAGCCTTTTGAGCCATCAGTACCAACAATTCATCCGGCACCTCACCCGCCTCTTGGTAAACAAGAATACCATTCAGGTTATCCGTTCTATATTGCGCAAGCCGCCGTCTCCGTATCAAATCTGCCTGTTGATCAAAATGTTCCTTATCGGTAAGTGTATCATCGCTGACCAGCTCTTCAAAATCTTTAAGAACATCAGATACCACCGCATAAGCCAAGACATCACCTTGTATCAGATGGGTATATTCATTCAGCTGATCATTGTCAATCCTCACCCCAATCTGTGTATATTCATAAGTATCCTTTTGATCAAGATGCCAGCGTTCAGTCAATGAAACATGTCCCAAAGGTACATCATCAAAAAATGTCTGCCAGATCACACTGTCAAAGTTGTTCTTATAGCGTTTATAGGACGCACTGCTTTTAAGTGCATATAAAACATCATTACCCTGCCGGTACTGCATATAATCAAGTGGTTCACAGGATGTTTCTGCCGGGCATTGAGCTGGAAAAGGAATCTGTTCTACCTTTAATGCAGATGGCATGCTCAGCAGCAATATTAAAGAGAGTAAAATTTTCATCGGTAGCCTTCTTTCAAGATTACTATGCCTAACCTTGTTTTAATTATGCGTAAACACTTTGCTTCTTTGAAAGAAATAAGTACCATTCCCGATATTGGTAAAGCTCATATAGAAGTGCAAGTAAAATCAAGTCTGATTCTTGATTCTGTTTTATAATAATCATTGTTATATAACAGAATGGCGGTGTGAATATGTTTGAATGGCAGCAGCAGATTCAAATCATAACGAATGAAATTGATCAATGCATCAAAAATTACAATGATGAGGCTTTAACCTTGCGTATGCTTGCTAAGCGGCTTGGTTATTCTGAATTCTATACAACCAGAAAATTCAAACAGATAACAGGTATGCAGTTTAAAGATTATTTACGATGCCGAAAATTAGCCTTTGCGCTGAAGGAGATCCGTGACAGTGATAAGCGTATTATGCAAATTGCTTTAGATTATGGCTTTTCATCACATGAAGCATTCACCAGAGCATTTAAGAATACCTATGGTGTTACACCAAGTCATTACCGCGCCAATCCCCAAGCAGTCATTCTCCGCACTAAAATACAGCCCTTTGACCGTTATTTTTTAGGCCTGCAGGAAATAGGCATGATGAAATCCTCTGCGTCAATTAAGATTTATTTTGTGACAATTCCCGCTCATAAATTTCTATATATCAGTAATTATGAAAGCAATGGCTATTGGGATTTCTGGCAGAAACAAAACTTAAAACAAGGTCAGGATCAAGATACTGTCTGCGGTTATCTGGACAGCATCAAGGGTAAGCTGGATGATGGCGGCGGCAGTGAAACCAACAGCAGCAGCGGTCAGATTATGGCTTATATTATCGATCCCGACGGCAGGCTTTGTGATTGGGGGATTGAGCGCGTTGAATGCTATGGCGTCAGACTGCCAGCTAATTATCATGGTGTCATTCCACCGCATTTTCAGCTGCGGGATGTCTTATCCGCAGAATATATAGTCTTTGAACATGGGCCCTTTGATTATGATCAGGAAAACCGCAGCGTAGAAGAGCAAATGGAAAAAGCGATGGCAGATTTTGATTATACTGAAACTGATTATGTACCGGATCTGACACCTGGCAGAATCATTTATTTCTATTTTGATCCAGTGAAGGGATGGAAATATATCAGACCTGTAAAGAGGCAGGCAGACAAGGAGCGATATAATGAAAAAATGGTATGACGAAGAATATGAATGGGAAATTGAAGTAGCCGGCTTTCTGCGCGGACAGCAGACAGAACACTATTGCCGCAATGGTGAAGAGATCGGGGATAAATACACCTGTACCTATGGCTGTCCAGTAAACGCGGATGGCCAAGGTATCTGTTCAAAGGTAATGCTGATAATGTTTCCTATCATGGAAGCTGTCAGAAGCGGCGGTGATTTGGAGAATATCGGCGGTCATGAACGTTACAGTCAAAATGTCGTATGTCCAGATGGCTGTGTATTATTTAAAATGACCGCTAATAAAACTGGCAATGAAAATTTCCACAAGGGGCACTTTTACGATTCATAGAAAAATTTTATAAAGCACAAAAAAAGCTGTAACGCTTTTTGACCTTCTCAATCTTGGGTCAAACCGTTACAGCTTTATGCTTTTATTCAATTGCTATAAATTTCTTTTCTTCAACTTCTTTTGGTGCATCAACAGGTACTACGATTTTCAGTTCACCATTTTCAAATTTAGCTTTAATATCCGTTTCCTTAACACCGTCACCAACATAGAAGCTGCGTGAACAGCTGCCGGTGTAACGCTCCTGACGGATCACATTACCCTTGTCATCTTTTTCTTCATTGCTTGTATTCTTGCTGGCACTGACATTCAGATATCCATCCTTCAATTCAATCTTGATGTCCTCCTTGCCATAACCAGGCAATTCCATATCAAGCAGGTAATTGCCATCCTTTTCCGTTACATCCGTTTTCATGATATTCGAGCTTTTCTTAGTGAAAATCGGATCAAAAAACATATCATCAAATGCATCATCAAATAAATTCAATCCAGGTAAGAATTTCATAACCATCGCCTCTTTCGTAACAATATCATTTCATGAATTCAAACCTCATCAGGTCCTATCCTGATTACACTTATAGTATAATCCAAAGTGTTGGCACTGTCAATAGTTGAGTGCTAAATTTTTGACTTTTTTCAATTAATTTTTACTAATAAATACAAATCTGTTAAAAAATCAGTGTCGCTGCCAAATTTACAAGCATACATAAGCCCAAGCCAATCAATGTCGGCAGTGCAAAGGCAATCAGCGTCCACCGCCAGCTTTGTGTCTCTTTCTTGATGGTCAGCAGGGTAGTTGCACAAGGCCAATGCAGCAAAGTAAAGAGCAGGGTGCAGATTGCGGTGATCCATGTCCAGCCATGATCTACCAGCAATGTTTTTAACTGCATTATATTATCATAATCAACCATGGAACCGCTGGCTAAGTAGCTCATAATCAGAATCGGTATCACGATTTCATTGGCTGGGAAACCAAGGATAAAGGCCAACAGTATATAACCATCTAATCCGCACAGCTTCGCAAAGGGATCAAGAAGTCCTGCGCAGTGAGTCAGCAGTGTGGCATCACCGATTGTAATATTCGCCATCAGCCAAATTAAGAGACCGGCCGGGGCGGCCACTGCCATCGCTCTGCCTAACACAAACAGGGTACGGTCAAAGATTGAATGTACAAGCGTTTTGACAATCTGCGGTTTGCGATAAGGCGGCAGCTCCAAAATAAAGGTGGAGGGCACCCCCTTAAGAATCGTTTTATTCAGGAGCGACGACACCTTAAAGGTTGTGAATACGCCTAGCAGAATGACTCCCATTAACAACAGTGTGGATATCATTGACTGCATAAAAGGCAGGGACGCTCCGACAAAAAACATCGTTATAATAGCTATCATTGTAGGAAAGCGCCCGTTACATGGTACAAAGTTATTCGTACAGATAGCCATTAAACGCTCTCTTGGCGAATCGATGATCCGACAGCCGACGATGCCAGCCGCATTACATCCAAACCCCATGCACATGGTTAGTGTTTTCGGCGCTATGGTTTGATTTTAAAACGCGGATGAAAAACGATTTGCTGCTGCTTTTCATGATTCTCATCACTTCCCTGACTGATTTCAATAGATTCAAAAAACGCAGATAACAGCTGCGGTGACAGCTCGTCAAAGCGAATAATATCCCGATATATTTTTTCAAAATCCACGGTGTCATCTACCGTTTGTCTAAGGCTGTCCAGCTGACTTTTCTCTGCTTCATAATGCTCTTTGAGCTGTTCAAAGCGCTGGGCGCTCAGCGTACCCGCATAATAATCAAGATAGAGCGTATCAAGGATGTGATTCAATTCATCGATGCGTTCATTCTCATGCTTGGACGGCGACAGCTCCTCTTTGATCTCAGCAAATACTTCCTGCTTCTCAGCCTCATCCAAGAGAGCATAGCGTTTAAGCACTTCCCTTGTACACTGCATCAGATCATTATAATCAATAAAATGATTGCTGCAGATCGATTTTCCATGGCTTTTGTATGAACCGCATGCCAGAATCACATGCGGCATACTGCCAATCGTCGACATGCCGTGATGACAGTCAGCACAAACCGCAATCTTTGAAAAGCTGTTAACAAAGCTGTCTTTTTTTACACACTGCCGCTGCTTTGCCCCTTCATTGGCTAAATCGAATAATTCCTGTTCCACAACTGCCTCATGTGTATTTTCTACAATGATCCATTCCTGCATCGGCAATGCACTGACATGTCGATTTTTAAAACTGCTCTTGACAGACTTCCCCTGTGCGCTGTGTCCGCGATAAACCGGATTCTTCAATATCTTACGGATTGTTGAAGCTGACCACGCCTTTTTCTGGGTATAATTAGCAAGCTTGAGATGCGGGTATTTCTGACAGCGATAAACGGCCGGTGAACTGATTTTCTGCTCATTTAAGCTTTTCGCAATATTGGCGGAGGAACAGCCAAATGCCGCCATTTCAAAAATTCGGTGTACGATTGGAGCCGTATTGGGATCAATCACTAAATGATTCTTATCATGCTTATCCTTTTGATACCCATAGGGTGCGAAATTGCCGATAAAGGCACCTTCACGCATCTTAGTCTGAAAAGAGGAACGGATTTTCCTAGAAGTGTCACGGGCCACCATTTCATTAACCACGTTGCGGAAGGGGGCCAGATCATTCAGCGGCTGATCCGAATCCACCTCATCATTCACCGCGATAAAGCGCACATTCTTAGCGGGAAAATAGACTTCAGTATACTGACCGGTTTGAATATAATCACGGCCCAGCCGCGACAAATCTTTTACCAATATCAAATTAATTAAACCATTTTCCACAGCCTGAATCAGCTGATTGAACCCCGGCCGGTCAAAGGTTGTTCCGGATACGCCGTCATCACAGAATTCCGCCACGATATCAAAGCCGGCTTTTTCCGCATAATCCTGAAGCAGCTTACGCTGATTGGAGATACTAGAGCTTTCTTTTTGATTGTCATCATCTTTTGAAAGACGCAGGTAAAAAGCACCGCGCAGCTTATGCTTTCTTTCCATAACGCACTTCCTTCAAAATCAGTAATTTGATTAACTGTTTAAGCTCCATTTTACCGCTTGTTACTTGAACTGTATAATTTACTTTCTTCTTTTTCATAAGATCACCATTCTATCATATGAAAAAAGAACCACGCTTAGACAAGTGGTTCTGATTCTATTGATAATAATTGCTGCTGCTTCTCTAATAATGATTGTGATGTATACAATTCATAATATGCGCCCTTTTGTTTCATCAGCTCATCATGAGATCCCATCTCTTTAATCAAACCATGATCAAGAACAATGATTTTATCCGCATTGACAATTGTCGATAAGCGATGCGCAACCACAAAGCTTGTGCGGCCGGCCAGCAGTTCCTTGATTGCCAGCTGAATCACCTTTTCACTCTCTGTATCGATAGAGCTTGTCGCTTCATCAAGAATCACGATGCTTGGATCAGAGAGGATAGCACGGGCAAATGAGAGCAGCTGTTTCTGGCCGGTAGACAGCATATCACCGCCTTCGCCAACCTCACTGTCATACCCCTTAGGCATATGCATAATAAAGTCATGGGCATGAATCAAACGCGCTACATCTTCAACCTCTTGATCAGTAGCATCCGGCCGGCCATAGCGGATATTATCCCTGATTGTACCGCTGAATAAGTTGGGAGTCTGCAGCACATAACCGATATTGGAATGCAGCCAGCCGACACTGCGTTTTTGAATATCTTTGCCATCCATTAAAATCTGGCCCTGTTTTGGTTCATAGAAACGGCAGAGCAGATTAACAATCGTACTCTTGCCAGATCCGGTTTCACCAACCAGCGCGATCATTTCACCTTGTTTTACTTGTAGGTTAAAATCGGATAATACCTTTTCATTTTCATTATAGAAGAAATCAACATGCCTGAATTCCACATTGCCAAGCAATGGTTCATAATTCTCTTCCTTCGGTTCCAGTAAGGTTCCATAGACTGCTTTTACTTCATCACTGTCATCAATTTCTACCTCTTCATCTAAAAGACTCAGGATTCGCTCACCGCTTGCCTGGGCCATCTGCATTTCACCTAAAACTCTGGCAATCTGCTTTAAGGGTTCAAAGAACAGCTCCGCGTAATTGATAAACATTGACAGCGTACCAAACTGTATTACTGAAAGCAGAACCTGATTACCGCCGATATAAACTAATAAAGCCAGCACGATGCCTGATAATAAGAAAACAACCGGCTGAAACAGTGAATTAATTCGTGCCGCCCGCATTGAATAAGTTTTCATGTCATGCGTCTTAATTTTAAATTCCTCATAATTTTCCTGTTCCACACCCAATGTTTTTGTTGTCTTTGCGCCGCTGATGCTTTCTGAGAAACCGGCAGTAATCTTAGAATTACTTTTTCTCGCCTTACGCTGTGCCGATAACAGACGCTTCTGGAAATACATCGTCACAAACCATAAAAAAGGAACCGCGACTAAAATAGCCAATGCCATTTTCCAATTAACTGCCAGCATAACAGCCGTAATACCAACAATTAATACGGCACCCCAGATCAGATCCATTAAGCTCCAGGCTAGTATTTCAGCCAGTCTGCCGGTATCCGATGTAATTCTCGCCATTAGCCAGCCGTTTGCGGTACGGTCAAAATAAGGAAAAGACAGATTCTGAAGCTTCACAAAGCATTTTTTCCGTAAGTTCTTACCAAAACTGCTCTCTACGCCGCCTGCATAACGGAAATAAAGATAGAGACAGATCGAGCGAATCACAATACCGCCGGCATATACAGCTATAAAAATCGGTAAAGATTCCTGACTTGCCTGACCAACTACATACATATCAATCGCATATCGGTTAAACAGCGGGAAAATAATATCGGTAAGTGCAAAGGCAAGATTGGCCGCTAATAAACAAATAACCACTTTTTTCTCTTCCCACAGAATTTTAAGCATCCGCATCCAGCATGAGCGGTCAAACGCCTTGCTTTGATATTCCTTTTCCTCAAGAATACTATTCGCCATGGCTCTCACCTCCTTCACTTTGTATTTCATAAATTCGTTTATATAAGCCTTCCTCATGAATTAAAGTCTCATGAGTGCCGCTTTGTATCAGCTTGCCATGATCAAGCACCAATATTAAATCCGCGCTGCGCGCTGTATTGATCCGATGCGTAATCATTAACGTAGTAACCGGATAATCCAGCTGATTTAAGGCATCCTGGATCATCGCATCAGTTTTAGAATCGAGAGCGCTTAGTGAATCATCAAAGATAACGATCGGTGATTTAAGCAGCAGTGAGCGTGCGATAGCCAGACGCTGTTTCTGACCGCCGGATAAGGTTACACCCTTTTCGCCGACTTCAGTATCATAGCCCTTTTCAAATTCCTCAATTACATTATGGATACTGGCCGTCTTAGCCGCTTTGATGATTTCATCGCGCTCACTCTTACTGGCAGCCAGATGAATATTTTCATAAATCGTTTTACTGTATAGGAATGGCTCCTGAAGCACGATTTGTACCTTCTTGCGCAGCCAAGCTTTGCTGATGGTGCGCAGTTCATGGCCGTCTATGCGGATTGAACCGCCCTTATAATCATAGATGCCATTCAACAGATGAATCAATGAGCTTTTACCGCTGCCCGTAGGCCCCATGATTGCCACGCGGGTATTCGCTTCAATATGGAAGCTGACATCATTCAGCGTGTGTTCTTCACTGTCTTCATAATTGAAGGATACATGATCAAACACGATATCACCGATGATTTCAGGCTTAATACCCGCTTCCAGATCTTCTGCCTCTTCATCAAGAATTTCCTTGATACGGGTAACAGATACGCTGACCTTCCCCATATCGGCAAGGATTCTGCCCAGCTGACGGATTGGCCAGATAATCATGCTGATGTAAGTCAGAAAGACAAAGAAGGTACCTACACTCAGCTGCTGCGCCACTGCAAACTGAATGCCGAAGATAATCATGATCAGAATCTGTATCATGCCGATTAAATCGGAGATGTTCCAGAAAATACCTAAGGCGTTAACTAAGCGGAACAGCTTGACACGATAATCTTCATTTTTCTCTTCAAATTTATCAATTTCAACCTTTTCCTGATGGAATGCTTTCACTACCCGCATCGCATTGAGATTTTCCTGCAAAACCGCCATCATTTTTGATTCCGCAATATCGCAGTCCAAGAAGATTTTTTTAGACTTGGTATAGAAAATCAAGGATGCAATCAGAATCAGCGGCAGCAGTACGACTGAAATTGCCGCGAGCTTGGCATGCTTAGAGAATAAGATTGCCGCCGCAAAACAGACGATCAAGATCGAATAAAGCATTTCTGATATTTGTGAGGCGAGAAAACGCCGAATCTGATCGATATCTGAGGTACAGCGCTGCAGCAAATCACCGCTGTCCTTTTGTTTGTGATAGGCAAACGGCAGCTTCTGCATATGATCATAAACCGCGTTGCGGATATTTTCCGCAAAGGTTTCAGATACCAAACCGCAGTTAATGGTTCGCCGATGAACGCCAAAAGCAATTAATATATAAACAGCCAGCATCAGCAATGAACCAATCCATAAATTATTACGCAAATGCGCATCACCGCCCAGCCGCTGCAGAATTGCGGTAATCATTTGATTATCAGCCGGAATCCCCTGAATAACATTATCCACCATGATTGATAAGATCAATGGTGATATCAGCATTGCCAGCGCGTAGATTGCCACATCAAAGAAAATAGCGATAATTCGCTTATCATCTGGTTTCGCATAGTCCAATATAAACTTTAACTTTTTCATATTTTCCCTCCTTTATAGCATAAAAAAAATAGGCATCATGCCTATTAATGAATAAAATGAATGATCTGGCTAAATGAAAAAATCTTTAGACAGGCGGTTTTTATCATGAATAAAAGCATGGTTTTCAGCGTTATAGATGTTAGTATTACGGGTCTTGCAGCTATAAAATAATTTCATGATCATAACCTCCTCTCATTGTGTTTTCACACACTCACTGTTCACATTATATGCCAGGTTGAACTATATTGCAAACTTTTTTTACAGGATATCCTAAAAAACCCTACCCACATGGTTAAGGCCTGCTTACCGCAAGCGCCGGCTTTTTTAAAGGCATGATCGAGATTAAAAGCCACTCTGGGCAGATAACCAAGGTCTTCCAAAAGTGAAAATAAAGGGAAAAAGATAGCCATTGGCGGCAGCATGACGGATACGACCCAAGCCAGCGTGCGATACATTCCCTCAGCAAAAAGACTTTGCGCCCATAAGGGAAAATGCATAAAGGCCAAGAAATTTTTTAAAGGTTCTTCAAAGCTGAAAAGTAAGCCGGACAAAAGCTCAGAAGGTACATTGGCACCGCTGATCGTAATCCAAAATACCAGACACAGAAGCAGGATCATGATGGGTATACCGGTAGCCTTTGAGGTTAAAATTTTATCGATTTTACGATCTCGGCTGTCACTTTGATGATTTTGGGTCATGACACAATTCGCGGCAATTTGTTCACTTTTTTCAACTAATGAGGTCACAAGCAGTTCCCTGAACTGATCCTGGCCAATATGCTGGAGCATAAGAACAGCATTTGCCTTTCTTACTTCATGCATTAATTCCTCATTCGCGCGCAGATCAAAGCCGAGATATTTCTGAATCGAATCAAGCAGTGAAACATTACCGTCCAATAGCTTAATCGCTGTCCAGCGCGCATTGATTTTCTCATCCAGCAGGCCTTCAAGCTGAGGCGTAATTGACGCGATTGCTTCTTCGATTGGCTGCGGGTAAGTGATTGCTAGCTTTTCCTCACTTGGCGCATAGGTATACAGCTCTTCCATTAAATTGTCCAGCCCCTGTTCGCTGACCGCACTAGTGCCAATGACAGGCACATGCAGCGATTTAGCCAAGGCTTTCAGATTTACATTGATTTTCTTCCGTCTTGCCTCATCAAGCAGATTGACACAGACAACAACCCGATCAGTAATTTCCAAGGTCTGCAGCACCAAATTTAAATTGCGCTCCAAGCATGTCGCATCTAAAACAATCACCGTCACATCCGGATCGCCAAAACAGATAAAATCACGGGCAACCTCTTCTTCCTGTGAGTTAGCCATCAATGAATAAGTCCCCGGAATATCCACCAAGATGAAATTTTTACCCTTATACTGATAGCTGCCGCGGGCGTTGACAACGGTTTTACCGGGCCAGTTGCCGGTGTGCTGATTCAACCCTGTCAATGAATTAAAGATCGTGCTTTTGCCGACATTGGGATTGCCGCCGATAGCGATAACCCGGTCTGCGGATGTTCTTTCAATTTTTAACTCATGGTCAAGGGCGAACGCACCTGTGGATTGATTTGTTAAGCTCATAAGCTTTCCTCCTTTACAATGAATATCTGATCACTGACATCTTTTCTCAGGGCCAGCACACTGCCGCGGATTCGATAAGCAATTGGATCATTGGCTGGACTTGCCTGCAAGTATGTGATCAGGGTGCCTTCTATACAGCCTAAATCAAGCAGACGGCGCCTGAGGTCAGAGCTGATATTCAGCTGCCGAACTTTTCCGCTCTCGCCTTTTTCAAGCTTACTGAGCGGTATTTGTAAACTCTGCATTTTCTTTCCTTCTTTCTGAATCTTCTCACACTTAACGTATGTCCCAAGTGCTTAATGTTTCAAAATGCCCATAAATGCCTATGTTGTGATTTAAAACCTAAATACTTTGCGTTATAATATCAGCATTAAGGAGGATTTTTTATGTTGCCTGATTTTCATGTTCATACCGAATTTTCAGGGGATTCACAGACACCCGTCACTGCGCAGATTGAAAGAGCCATCGAACTGGGCATGGAAACGATCTGCATTACCGATCATCATGATATTGATGCGCCAGAGGGTGACTGCTGTTTTCTTTTAGATATCCCTGCCCAGCAAAAGCGGCTTGCAGAATTAAAGGAAATTTATGCGGATCGAATTGAAATATTGACTGGGATTGAGCTGGGACTGCAGAGCCATGTGAAAGATGAAATCGATGAAGTATTAAACACTTATGAATTTGATTTTGTTTTAGGCTCCTGTCATTACGCAAGAGGCATGGACCCTTATCAGCCAGCTTATTTTGATCAGTTGGGGCATGATGAAGGATATCGTGTATTCTTTGAAGCAACGCTGCAGCGAGTGAAGCAATTTGATGATTTTGACAGTCTTTCTCATCTTGATTATCTAGTGCGTTATGAAAAGACACAGCATTATGATTATACGCTGGTTCGTGACCTCATTGATGAAATTCTACAAGTTTTAATTATGAAAAACAAAGCATTGGAAGTAAACAGCGGTGGTTTTAAATACGGACTCAACCAGCCAAATCCAAGACTGGAAATCCTAAAAAGATATCGTGAATTAGGCGGTCATCGAATCACCCTTGGTTCTGACGCTCATAAGCCTGAACAATTAGGCATCGGCTTTGAAGAAACCAAAAGGCTGCTGAAATCGTGCGGCTATGACACTCTTACAATATTTAAAAAGCGCACCCCCATTGAATTGCCGTTATAATAATAAAAATCCGAACAGATCGGATTTTTTATTTTTCAACTAGTAATGATGATATTTTATTCGCATCCCAATGATATTGATCCGCATCTAATTCATGCAGACCAAAGTGATGAAGTCCATAAAGCCGTGTGTTTCCACGATCAGCAGTAGCGTCGCACCACAGCTATTCCTGATCCAGATATATAATATTCCACATATGATGCCCATTAAACCATGTTCCTGTCACATTAAGGCAAGGTATTCCTGCTTTTTCAAGCAAAAAATTGGAACTTTTATGCTTAAAAATGTAATTTTCTATATGATAAAAAATAAATATTGTTTACCTATTTTTAATATTACTCCTTCTCTTTATCTTCATTGAGAACGATAGGAATAGTCATCTTTCCACATCCAATTACTGTCCCTTTGCCGCCTTTAGACTTGTAGATTTTATTTTCTTGTTCAACTATTTTTTTGTATAAGGCTCTTGTTTCATCAGACCATTCCTTATATGGTTTTAGAAACTCTGTATAATCTATATCTTTAGACAAGGGCTCTTCTTGTAAAGAAACTTTATTTAAATTAATGTTTTTAACATCTGACTTTTTGAATGGTTTTTTCATAATTTGCTCCCTATCGTTTTGTTCTCTCCATATAAGCGTTTTTTTATGCTAACTCAATTATAGGATTGATTAATTTTTATGTCAAAAAAAAGATATGGTCTTGATGAGCACTTTGAAAGATGGCGACTCACCGCATTAAAGATACAACGGTAATGATGAATAACTGTTAAGGAATACCGATAATTTTCCGTTGTCTATTTTTTAATATTGCTATAACTAATATTTCTCATTTTGGCGATTTTTTCATTATAACGAAAACGCAATTTTTTTTATAATAATAAAAAAGATTGACACAAACAGATGTCAACCTTAATTTGAACTCAAGATTACTTATGATAGGGCATATGACGATTAATCATTGTTGCCCGATAGAATTGTTCTAAAACTAATACTCGAACCATTTGATGCGTAAATGTGCAGTCACTCAGTTTCCACCTGAAATCCGCCCTTTTTACTAATTCAGGACTTAAGCCCAATGAACCGCCGATGACAAAGGTAAGATTGCTTGATTGATAAGTATAGATTTTTTCGATTTTGGCGGCCAGCTGTTCACTGGTGATACTTTCTCCCCAAAGATCAAGTAAAATTACATATTCATTCTCTTTGATTTTAGAAAGTACACGTTCGCCTTCAATTTTTTTAACCTGTTCATTTTGCGCATCGGAATTGCTTTCCGGTGCCATCATATCCGCAACCTCAAGTATTTCAACCTTTTCATAAGGCTTCAGACGTTTCACATATTCATCAACTAAGGCAGTCAGTGCCTTATCCTTTAATTTGCCAACTGTTATCAGCTTCATCCCAGCACCACCTGTATCGCTTTTTCCACATTGTCACGGATAATGTTGAGCGTGATTTCATCGCCTACCTGACGGCTGTAAAGCAAGGCTCTGAATTGTTTAAAGGATGTGATTTCAACGCCATCAAACTGAACGAGAATATCACCAACTAATAGACCTGCTTTTTCGGCCGGTGAATTTTGAAGCACACGTGTAATATACAGGCCGCTTTGTTGTTCATCCTCATAGCTGATGCGATAAATATAACGTTCATAGGCTGATAGCTCACTCAGATCCGCAGCACTGATACCCAGATTAGGCCGCACCACCTTGCCGTATTCTTCTAATTGACGAATGATTGGAACAACTTCATTGACCGGAATCGCAAAGCCAATTCCCTCTACGGAAGAAATTTTCATTGAATTGATACCGATCAATTCACCAGCCATATTGACTAATGCCCCGCCTGAATTGCCCGGATTAATCGCGGCATTGGTTTGCAGGACAATCATTTGCCAATCGGCTGTACCATTGCCATCTAAATCAATGTCAACTGAACGATTTACACCGGAAATAATGCCATCCGTTACGGTGCCTTGATAATTTAATGAAAGCGGCGAACCAATGGCAATGACCGGCTCTCCCTTTTTCACTAAATCTGAATCACCAAACGGCATCGCTTCGACTGTGAAATCAACAGTGGTTTTAAGTAAGGCAAGATCGCTGATCGCATCAGCCCCCATTACTTCCGCGACACTTGTCTGACCGTCACCATAGCTGATAACGATTTCCGAAGCATTCTCAATCACATGGTTATTTGTCACAATCTTGACAGTGCCATCCTGCGCATAGGTAATGACACCGCTGCCTGTTGATGTGCCATTGTAAAGACGAGCAGTAATACCGACAACCCGATTTTCAACCTTGGCTACCAGTTCGCTTAAATCCGTTGTCACTGAGGTTACCATCTGATTGACAGTGGTATTATTGGGTGTATTCACTACTGGTACCGGCTGATTTTTTAATTCAATCAGCTGATAGGTCAATACCCCATTCCATGCGATCAACAAAACAAGAATCAAAGCGGTCAGTTTTTTCATCAGCGTCTGCCTCCTGTAAGTACCTCATGTTGTTTAGCGGCACGCAGCTTCAGGTTTTCCTTCATTCGCTGTTCCCTTAAAAGTGTCTCTTCTAAGACGGTAAGCGCACGCTCATGTGAATTGCCTTCCTCACTGAGATGTGCCAATACGATTTCCCTAGTGCGTTCACCAATCAGATTAGCCAGATGCTTGGCACTGTCTTCATTACAAAGATGGCCGTTATCCTGAATAATGCGCTGCTTGACATAGGCTGGACGCGATGTTTTCATCAGCATGCCGATATCATGATTGCTTTCAAAAATATAATCATCCGCGTTGCATAACAGCGGATAGTATTCTTCTTTAAAATATCCTGTGTCAGTTACATAAACTAATCTTGATTCTTCATCCTCTAAAAGATAACCCATGCACGCCGCATCATGGCTTAAACGGATACAGCGTACATGTATACTTGAAATAGTAAACTCATCATCAGGATGAATAATCTTTTGATTCATGATGCCTAAATCTTCTTCCGCATAGGTATCAATTCCCTCAAACAGCTTTAAAGCCGCGATATGATCTTTATGTGTATGAGTAATCAATAAACCATCTACCGCATGCGGATCAATTCCGATTTCATTAAAACTGCTGTTTAAATATTTCTTCGTTGTTCCGCAATCGATAACGATGCGTGAATCCTTATTCTCTACTACGCAGCAATTCCCTTTAGAACCACTGGCTAACATTGAAAATTTCATCGTCAGCACCCCAAGAATTGACACGTATATAAGCTTGTGCCATAACCGCCGGTTCGGACTTCAAAATGGACATGCGGACCAAACGCAAGACCTGTCTGACCAATCTGACCGATTATCTCACCTTTATCCACAACCGTGCCCACCGGCCAGAAACCTGGTACATTCATATGACCATAATAAGTACGATAGCCATTGTTATGGTTGATAACCATGTAGTTGCCATTGATGCCATTATATGAATTTTCTTCAACAACACCGCGGTCAGCCGCGTAGATGTTGCCATAATGGTCATACATATTTTGAATATCAATCGCCGTGTGTCCATAGTAACAGTTCCAGCCGCAGGTAACTGTAGGATTATCCACCGGCCAACGGAAAGAGCCGCTGCCGATACTTGGAATAACCATTGTACCGATACGAACGATCGCATGATCCGGATATTCGGTAATCAATTCTGAAATTGTTTCTACCTCGGTTTCAATACCATTTACTTCTGTAACTCGGCGCAAGACATTCTTCTTACCTTCTTTGTATTCTTGAACCGTCTGCGTAATTCCTTCACGCAGTGTAGGATCATAAATATATTCCGTTTCACCTGGGAACGCGATTTCTTCACGCATTACTTCCTTAACCACCTCAACATTGATCGGTGAGTTTACCTTAGAAACGTTAAGCTGCATCCCTGCCTGTAATATTTGTGTCTCTGATTTTAATAAATCAGGATTTAAAGCAATTAATGAACGTGATGATATTCCTGCTTTTAATGCAATATACTGTACAGTGTCATATTCATCAACCGTTGTATAACTCGGTTCATAATCATAGCCATAATAAAGCCATGTCAAATATTCATCATAGCTTTTTAAAAGCTTTTCAATCGGTACAAATTTTTCAGTGATTTCAGCGGTTTCTTCAAAGCGATAGCTGATATCACGGGCATTTTTGGCTGAGTAAACTGTTTGCTTCTGGAAGTTATTCAGTTTCCAATATGTATCCGCAGGATCGACTCCCTCATTTTCCAAGAAGTTCAGTACAAATTCTTCACGCGCCTTAGAAAATTCCGTAGGATCTTGAACATAAACAACACTGCCATTTGAGAATTCTACCTTATATCCCATGATTGAGAATAAATCATTTTCATCAATATAAGCAATGATTTCATCATCCTTATCCTCAACCTTGCTGAGTGAATAAGATTCTGTTACATGAATATCTTCACCAAAGCCTACCTTTGAATCCGGGAACTCATCCTTATACCGTTCCTCATAAACCTGATTTAAAAAGCTGTCAAGCTTGCTTTGATCGGTAATAATCCCCAGCTGACGGTCTTTGTAATAGACTGTATAAACGCTCTGTTCCTCACTGAAAGTCTCAATTACTTTTTGAGGAATGATAGCATCCTGAGCCAGCTGAGCCGCGGCATCTTCATCAGGAATGGCATTGATGATCCCAAATTTAGGATAAAAGAAGGCCAGCAGAATACTGACAAATGCTAGTGAAACTATCAAAATCAGTTGTTTTTTCATGCCGTTCCTCCTTTATTCGTTATAGTTATAAAATGCGTTATATGATTTATCAAAAGCTAACTCAACCTGTCCCGTAGCACCGTTACGATGCTTGGCAAGATTAATTTCAGTGCGGTCAGGTTCTGTATTATCCGGGTCTTTATCCCGGTTATAGTATTCGTCACGATACAAGAACATAACAATATCGGCATCCTGCTCGATGGCGCCGGATTCACGCAAATCGGATAACATCGGGCGTTTATCCTGACGCGATTCAACACTACGCGATAATTGTGACAGGGCGATAACCGGAACCTCTAGCTCACGGGCCAATGCCTTCAGGGCACGTGAGATATCGGATACTTCCTGCTGTCGGTTATCGGAACTGCCTCTTGAATTACCGCTGATTAATTGAAGGTAGTCAATGACAACAAGATCTAAACCATGTTCAGATTTTAATTTTCGGCATTTAGAGAAGATGTCACCCATCTTTACCACAGCGCTGTCATCGATAAATAATTTACATGCCATGATTTCATTCGCCGCTTCTGAGAGCTTATTAAATTCATCATTATTTAAGAAACCGGTACGCAGCTTATTACCCTCTACCCTGCCTTTGGCAGACAGGATACGTTTCATCAGCTGTTCGGCGGGCATTTCCAGTGAGAAAATTGCGATTGCCCCTGGATTAAGCAAGGCCGCATTTAATGCAAGGTTAAGCGCGAACGCTGTCTTTCCCATTGAAGGACGGGCCGCTAAAATAATCAAATCACCCCGCTGGAAACCATTGGTGATATTATCCAGCACATGATAGTTCGTTTTAATTCCTGTTACGCCGCCCTTAGCGTCACGCAGCTTAATAACCTCGTTGATAACTTCATTCACGACTTGTTTGCTGCTCTTAAAATCAGTAGTCCGCCGTGAACGAGTTACTTCCAGTATCTCTTTTTCGGCCTTATCCATGATTTCGTCAAGCTCACTCGCCGAGTCAAACCCTTCTTCAGCAATCTGTTCCGCAGTTTCAATCAGCCGGCGCATATGCGCGCGGTTTTTAATCATTTCAATATAGTAAATACTATTGGCACTCGTTACCGCTGTATCACTTAACTTCAGGATATAATCGGCACCACCGACCAAATTCAGCTCACCGGTATCCTGCAGCCGGGTAATCAAACCCATCGCGTCAACTGGTTTGCCATTATCAACCAAATGCATCATCGCTGAAAAGATCCGCTGATGCAGATCTAAGAAAAAGTCTTCTTTTACAAGATCCTGGTCACCCACATCACGGATGACTGAAGGATAAATCAGCATCGCACCCAATATTGCCTGTTCCGCTTCTAATGAGTGAGGCAGCTGACGAACCTGATTGTTATTCATATCCCTGTCCTATTGTTGTTCAGAAACATGAACTTTAATTGAGCCAATTACCTGATTGCGATATAAATCAACCTTCACATAAGTAATTCCCAGTGAAGAAATCGCATCCGTATCAATAAATTTACGCTTATCTAAATTAATGTTCTTCTTACGCAGCTCTTCAACGATCTGCTTTGTGCTCACTGAACCAAACACTCTGCCGCCGGCACCGGTTTTCACCTTAAACTCAAGCGTTAAGCCTTCCAGTTCAGTTTTAATTTCCTTAGCCTTAGCTTCTAAAGCCGCTTCCTCCAGTGCCTGTTCATGCTGCTGGTTGGCAAGGATTTCCTTGCTGCGCTCGGTAGCTGCTACCGCTAAATGCTGACGAATCAGAAAGTTACGGCCATAACCGTCAGAGACTTCAACCATGTCTCCTTTTTTGCCAACCTTTTTAACATCACTCAGTAAGATTACTTTCATTTTCGTTTTCCTCCTCTGTACTCTTCTTAATTGTAGCCATCAATTCCTCATTGATTGCCGCTACACTTGTGTCATCGCGTGACAAGGCCGCCGCTGTAAAATGACCGCCGCCATGCATCGCTTCCATAATCAGCTGCACATTGACTACACCACGTGAACGAGCCGATACAGCCACCACATTCTCTGCCGTCTTCGCTATGACAAAGCTTGCTTCAATACCCTTAATATTCAACAGATAATCAGCCACCTGACTCATCATCGTGCGTGAAATAATTTCATTATTATCAACCGCCGCTACAATCATATTGCCAAACACAAGTTTACCATATTTCATGATATTTGTCTTAGCTTCAAAATCAATAAAGTCTTCTTTCAGAAGATTTTCAGCCTCGATTGGATCAACGCCCATTTTTCTAAGGGCTGCTGCCGCTTCAAAGGTCCGTGAACCCGTGCGCTGTTTAAACCGATTCGTATCAATCAGAATACCTAGATACATGATTGTCGCTTCCGCCTCACTGAGATCCAAACGGCTTGATGAATAAGGAATAAATTCCGTCACCAGCTCGCTGACTGAGGAAGCCGAGGTTTCGACATAGACCAATAATGGGTTATCAATAAAGGCTTCTGAACGTCGATGATGATCAATGACAATTACCTTATCAACAAAATTCAAAATCTGAGGGGCATTGCAGTGATTCGGATTGTGGAAGTCCACAGCAATCACCAAATCATCCTTTGATGCGATATTCATTGCCTCTTCTTCAGTAATAAAATGATGCCGATCATTTAATACCGGCGCATACACATGCATCGCGTTATCCAGCTGCGGTTCAATACCGCCGCTTTCAGATACGATATAGACTTCTTTGGCATTTGCCGCGCAGATACGGCTCATGCATAAACAAGAACCCATGCAGTCAAAATCCATATTCTTATGACCTACGATAAATACCCGCTTCACATCAAGAATCGCTTCCTTGATTGCCTGTGCCATTACCCGGACACGAACCCGGCTGCGCTTCTCCTGTGCCTCTGAATTACCGCCGTAATATTTTACGTCACCGCCATATACCTTGACTGCCACCTGATCGCCGCCGCGGCTTTGCGCCAGCTCCAGCAAATCATTGACCATCGTATCCAGCATTTGAAGATCACTGCTGCCTCTGGCAAAGGCCATGGACAGCGTTACTGCCACACCGTTTGCCGTCGCGTTATTGCGCACTAAATTTAAGATACTAAACTTATCTTTTAATATCTCCGCAAATATTTGTTCATCAAGAATCACTAAATAGCGATCAGAACGCAGACGGCGGGTTGCCATGCCGTATTTTTTCGCCCACTCAACAAGCGGCTGACGCAGTGTTGAATTCATCAGCGATATTTTTGCTTCATCCTCATACTGTGAAATATCCATGTAATTATCAAGATGCATCAACCCTAAAACAAGCCGTTCCTCTTGATATTTAGAATTAATCGTATCAAATTCAGTAATATCCTTTACATATAAAACTTGGGCATCTTCCTTGCGGGTAATCTCATAGACACTGTCCTCATCCTTGATTTTTACGACATCGACATCGCCGGTAAACAGATCATTTAAAATCGGATTCCAGTTAGAAAGCCGTTTCCCTATCAAATTGATGCCTTTTTCCTCAAGAAAATCATTGATCCAAGTCACATTATATTGTTCATCATAAATGATGATTCCCGTCTTACCAAAAATCAGCGCATCCTTGGCATCGCGTCCCAATACGCGTGAAATATCGATATCTCGATTCTTTTTATCTCTTTCATAACGAACTATCACCCATACGATCAGCATCGCATTAAATAACAGACATGCGGTAAAAACGATACCCATGGATGAAAAGCCAAAGAAATATAAGAGTCCGTTCAGTACAGCTTCCGCTGCCAGAATGATGATAATTTGTATTTTAAAGTTTTCCAGACGGTCCATTAAATTCACCTCTTTTTAGTTTGGTTTTGATATCGGCAAAGCTATCCCAAAAACCTAAGCCGATCAAAAACGGATAACACAGCGGTATCATTACCGCTAAAACAAGCAAAACCATATATTTCTGTTTACCCAGCACATGCATGAAGCACATTGCCACACTGATGCCATAAGCAAGATAGATAACCATCGCCGTGATGCTCAGCGCCAATATAACGGTTGCAGCTGATTCATCTACCGGTACATATTCAACACCCTTGCTCATAATCATTAAAACAGCCGCTAAGACAGCCGCCCATGCCGGCAGACGCAAATCAAAATATGATTTTGGCGTATTCGTTTCGACTTTTAAACGCTTTAGAATTAAAATTGCAAGCAAATGAACACACAGACTTTGCATGACAACCATGGCCGCAAACAGCACAAGTGACGCCAGCATTGCCAGATTTCCCAAAGGAATGATTTGATTGACATTCAGTAATTCCAGAAATTCAATGATTCCCTGCAATTCTTCTCCTATATTATAACCAAAAAGAGAAGCTAAAACAAATGTAGTGATAAGATAAGAAAAAAAGTAAAAAGTAACGTACCGCCTAACAGAATTCGATTTGACCATTTTTTTCTTACCCCGGCACCATAAAACAAACCGATGATTAATGATGAAAATAAATAAAAGATCGTCTGCGGAGTTGAAAGCATCAGGCTTAACAGCATCATAGCAGCTGAAGTAATCAATCCCCAGCGCAGTCCCTGTCTTGCCGTATACACAAGAATCGGCAGACTCAGCAGCCAATAAAATGTACTTTCTAAGATACCGGCACTTTGACGATTAAGAAAAAGAATCAGACCGATCATGCCAACCATCATTGCACCTTCTGTAATTTTACGTGTTTCACTCTGATGCATAAGACCCTCCTAAAGAATAAAACCTCCATCATTCATTGACGGAGGCTGTTTGTATTAGTCTGCTACGTAAGGCAGTAAAGCCATTTGGCGAGCGCGCTTGATAGCAGTAGCAAGCATACGCTGATATTTAGCACAAGTACCTGTTACACGTCTTGGAATAATTTTTCCGTTAGCGGAAATAAAACGTTTTAATAATTCAGTATCCTTGTAGTCGATTGTTTCGATTTTGTTTTTAGTAAAGTAGCAAACTTTTTTGCGTCCCATACGTTGTTTCTTAAATGCCATGGTAGAAATCTCCTTTCTATTTACCTAGAATGGTAAATCATCACTTGCAATATCTAATGTTTCAGTTGAAAAATCATTGTCATAGCTAGTAGGACTGTCCGGTGTATAACCGCTGTTATCTGCCGGAGCAGAAGCCTGATATGACGGCTGATAATTGCTCTGTCCCTCAGTATTGCTTCTTACTAAAGTTTGAACACTGTCACAGACAACTTCTGTCACATAGACGCGTTTACCTGTCTGATCTTCATAATTGCGTGTCTGAATTCTTCCTTCAACACCCAACAATGCACCTTTTTTCACATAGTTAGCCATATAGTCAGCCGTCTGCCGCCATGCGACACAGTTGATGAAATCAGCCTGCGGCTCCTGTCCTTGACTTGTGAAACGGCGGTTGCAGGCAACCGTAAATGAAACAGTGGAAAGTCCTGACTGAGTCTTTCTTAATTCTGGGTCTTTAGTAATTCGACCCACTAATACAACACGATTGATCATTGTCTTAAATTATTAAGCTTCCAGCTTAATAATCATGTGACGAACAACGTTGTTGTTGATGCGAGACAAACGATCAAATTCCTGAACACCTTCAGTTGTTGCAGTTACCTTTAACACTGTATAGTATCCTTTCATGTCACCGTCGATTTCGTAGGCGAATTCTTTAATTCCCCAATCATCAACATTGTCGATTGTACCTTCGTGGCTTGTGATGATAGCGTGCAGTCCGTTAACAACTTCCTGACGAGCTGCTTCTTCAAGATTAGCTTTTAAAATGTACATAATTTCGTACTTTCTCATGGTGTACACCTCCTTGTGGTCTATTGGCTCACCACTCACTGATGAGCAAGGAGTAAATATTAGACATATCTACCCGTATTTAGTATAATAACAAAACCTGAGCGCTTTGTAAAGAAAAAAATGAAGAAATTCCCTATTTTCAGGCATTTTTTCACTTTTATTACTTATTTGCAGGTTTTTATTTTTTCATGCAGCGGCATGCTTTGATGTTTCAGCGCAAACAGCTCGGATACTGAGACGACACGGTAGTTTTGAGCGGTTAACAGGGCCAGCAATTCATCAGTGGCCTGTACGCTGGTTTCATAGCCGTCATGCATGATAATGATGCCGCCGTCTTCAATTTCTGATAAGACGTTTGCTTTGATCCGCTCCACATCCTGTACCTCCCAATCACGGGAATCAGCGCTCCATAAGACGATCGGCAAGTTAAACTGATCAAGAATGGTTTGATTAATATCACCATAGGGCGGTCTGAGCGGCATGATTCCCTCTTGACCGCTGAGAAAGCGCAGCAAATGTTCATTGCCGATTACCTGCCGCAAAGCTTCAGCCTCATCAACCTTACTCAGCCATACATGATCCAGTGTATGATTGCCAATCTCACTGCCCTGTTCAACAATTGCGCTGATCAATTCTTTATTTTCCAAGGCATGATTGCCATTCACAAAAAAAGTCGCAGTCGCGTCATGCTTCTTTAAAACTTCCAAAAGAGCAGCTGTGGAGACCTTGCTCGGACCATCATCATAAGTCAGGGCGACAATTTTCTCTGCCTCTTCGCTGACCGGTGTAACCTCCTGATTAAAAAGCACCGCCAAAAGACACGACAGCATAACGATGCCTACATTCATTAATTTGCGTTTTATCCATTTCATACTCTCACCACTATACTCTATGCGATGAAGGATGAAATCATGAAAACGCTGAATGACTACTTTAAATCATCGGGTGTAGTTATCTTAATATTAGCATAACTGCCGCACACAACCTCAACCGGTCTATCGCCATACATTTCGACAATTGAAGCGTCATCAGTAACCACAGCGCCGTCACGTTTAGCCTTTTGTGTGCATTCTTTAATTAACGCTGTTTTAAAACATTGCGGAGTCAGCGCGATCATCAATGATTCACGCTTAAGCGTTGACATCACCTGACCCTTTTCCACAACCTTGATCGTATCTTTGGCAGGCACCATTAAAAGACAGGCATCACACGTTTCTAAGCGTTTAGCACATGCCTGAATTTCCTCATCACTGACATAAGGGCGGGCGCCGTCATGAATCATCACATAATCATAACACACTGCCGCCAAGCCATTCAGCGAGCTGTCCTGACGCGAAGCACCGCCATACACATACTCAACACGATTGCCGAATAATGAACGAATAATTTCCTCATCACCTTCACTGATTACAAGTACGATCTGCGCGCAGTCAGCTTGACGTTCAAAAGCTCTAACACTTTTTTCAAGAATTGTTTCACCGTCCTCAAAACGATAAAGCAGCTTATTATAACCAAGGCCGCAGCGCTGTCCGCTGCCAGCCGCTAAAATCATGGCTGAATATTTCATAAAAACCTCCTAATCAAGCATTCCTTATTTTAAAGATGCTAACTGATAACTCACCGCTATTCTTTGTTTTATCTCATCAAGATTAATTGAATCATCAAGAATAATCGTTAGCCAGTGCTTTTTATTCATGTGATAACCCGGAAAATAATATTGATGATCCGCCAAGCTCTCTAATTCCTCCGGCTGAATTCTCAAATCAATGATTTCTATCAAATCATCACCATCCAGCCCCAGCTGACGCTTAGTGATAGAAAGCATAACCCCGTACCATTTATTATTATCCTTACGCCGCCATACAGCACTCTTAGACTTTTTCCACAAAAACTCTAATTCATCACCATAAGTATTATGCACATGCTCAATCACTTCAAGCGCCTGGCTCATATGAAACACATCCGGTTCATAGCATTGCTCGGCAAGAGACAGCAGAATCTCTTCATATTGACTTTTAACATTTCCCACAAAACTGCCGGCCGCTCCCTCTGTTAAATGCAGGGTATACGGTTCCTCAGAATAATCATCCAAAACCTTTGCGGAAAGCTCGCCCGACATAGATATCCAAATGATTAATTTCAGCTCACAATCCTTTAAATTCTGATTAAACACATAGCCTGTTTCAGTCAACACAAAACCAAAGGGTTCAAGCTTGGATAGATTTACCTTTTTATTTTTGAAGATACTATTAATTAGATTACTCATACACTGCTCCCTACATATGATGTTATTTTTCTTCATTTTATCATAAGGAGACAAACATTACTATGCTTTTAATGGCGTCATGCCTGTTCATTCTTTGCTTATGCAATTGATTCAATATGCTTTATTTTATCGATTATAGTCGGTAAAATATTGATTTTCTGATATAAAGTTAAATGCAGTTATTCTGGAACTATTAGAAAAATAAATTCAAATTCTGTTTAATTTGTATAAGATATCTAAATCTTCGTGACCGTTAATGAATGGCATTAAGTTAAAACAACGCCAATCATAAGTCTGGCGTTGTTTTTTATGCTGTTTGATTAGAAGCAATCGCATGCAGCTGTTTGCGTATTTTACGTTCAGCTTCATCGATGGTTGAGGTAGACTGCACGATGGTTAATAAGTTAACATCCTTCGCTTTCGTGCCTACCTTATCAGTAAGAATCTGCATCTTGATTTCATCATTTAATTCTTCAAATTCAAAAAATTCATCAACCGCATTTTCAAGTTCATAACGCAGACCGCTGCGTTGTTTTTCTTTTAGAAAAGCACTGCCTTCTTTTGGAAAATAGCCGACAATTAATAAATAAGCATGCTTCAGCTGTACATTTTCATGATTAAACAAAAGAATTCCCTTATCAAAAGCCGCAAATAATTTTTCCTTTAAGGCTAGCGAAGCTTCCTGAATATTTTCAATCACCACACTAGAAAGCGGCTTCTGTTTTAGTTTTGAGGCTACAATTTCCATTGTCGCATCAAAATTCAGGCAGTCAATTTCAAGAATTTCCTTTTGATGAAAATAATGTTCATTCAACGCATGAATAAAGCTGCTCTTGCCAGTTCCCTTTTTGCCATTTAAAAACCAGACCGCCGGTTTATCCATCGAAGCCGAAGTCCGCAGGGCAAGCTGTTCAAGACATGCCTGAATCACATTTTCCTGACCATGCAGGGCTGAACGCAGACCTTCTTCCACAGCCTTCAGCTTCTGTTCACTGCTGAAAGGAATATTGGAGAGCTGCTCAATACTTTTCTCCACATCAGCCAGCGTTACCGCTCTGCCCTCTCTTGACGCGCTGACACAGGAAAGATCCAAAACATCAAATACCTTGTCAGGCAGTTTCTTTTCCGGCAGATAAATCTGCGTTAACTCTGCCATTTGCCGGGCCAGCGAAGGTTCTACCTGCACATGGTGAAATTGTTCATAATCATGCAGCTTAGCTTCTACCATGCGGATACATTTATCCATATCCGGTTCATTGATCATTACCGTTTGGAAACGTCTTGCCAAGGCTCTGTCCTTTTCAATAAACCGCTCATATTCATGAATCGTTGTAGCGCCGATGCACTTGATCCGCCCTCTTGCCAAATAGGGCTTCAAAACACTGGATACATCAATGGAACCCTCGGCTTTACCGGCACCAATAATCTGATGCACCTCATCAATAAATAGTATCGTCTTGGGATTCTTTTCCACACCCTTGATAATATTTTCAAGCTTCTCTTCAAAATCACCGCGATACTTTGTCCCGGCAACTAATGAATTCAGATTTAATTCATAGATCGTATACCCTTTTAATAAGGCAGGCACCTGATGTTCTTCAATCATTCCAGCGATTTTTTCAACGATTGCACTTTTACCGACACCCGCCTCACCAATCAGCAGCGGATTAGCTTTTTCCTTACGGCATAGAATGTTTAAAATCAAATCGATTTCATTATCCCGGCCGACGACATGCGGATTTTTATTCGCTTTATTGATATTAACTAATTCAATAATATTACTTAATTCATCTGTATGATTTAAGGTATTCAATAAATCTTCAATGTCAATCTCATAACGAATCAATAATTCGATTGCGACACAGCGCGGAGTCTCCAACAAGGCACAGGATAAGGTATGCAGATTGATCTTATGCAGTCCCTCATCTCTTGAAAGCCTGAGCGCTTCACTTAATATTTCATCAACGATTTGTGTATTGCCGATTTCATGATCGCTATTATCCTGAAGTCCAAACAGGACTTTGCAGTCTTCATAAAGCATGTCATAATCCACACAGCGATTTTCCAGATAGGATTTTAATTCACTCTCTTCTTCACTGAGTATCCCCATTAAAACATGTTCACTGCCTACATAATTATTCCCCATCTTTAATGCGACATTTTTCGCATGTTCCAGAACTCGTTCTACTTGTTCATCGTAGTTTCTGTGCATCCATGCCACCTCCTACCAATGTATTCTATGTGAGAAGCACTCACTATTTGATAGTATTCCCAGAATCAGTGAATGTTTTCCAATGAATTTTCTCACAGGACAGTGATGAAACCGCCGGTGCTTTTATGATCGTGCCGTCAATATTAAAACGGGAGCCATGGCAAGGACAGTCCCAGGTTTTTTCAATATTATTAAAATGCAGAGTACAGCCCATATGCGGACAAATCAGATCAACTATATAGATTTCATCATCTAAGCTGCGGTAGAGGCCATAGGGATGAGTGCCCAGTTTAGTAACACATGCCTCATCCTTTTCCGGCAGCAGCTGTTTTGTCTGCATCAGTTTTGATGTTATAAATTCATTCGCTGTTTTCAGATTTTCATTAATGATTTTGGTGTTCATAAACAAGGTAGAACGGTTTGGATCAAATAAGTCAGCATAAATACTTTTCTCTTTGAGAATCAACGCGGTAAGCAGCTTGCCTGCCGTTGTACCGTTAGTATTTCCCCATTTATTAAAAGCTGACGCGAAATAAACGCCGGCTGATAATTCACCGATCAGCGGCAGATAATCGGCAGATACATAATCCTGAGATGTCCACATACATAAAGGCTCCTGATGAAACTGAAGATCAAGGCAATGCATCAGCTCACGCATCATCTTCACTGTATCAATTCCACTGCGATGTTCAAAACCGCCGGCCAGCTGCAGCGTATCATTTTCAGTATTAAAGGTACGCAGGGTACGGGTAGGTTCATCAACAGAAATAAACTGATCCTTTAATGGTTCAGCCTTGTCATAGGCAGCTAATGCACTTTGGTAAGGTGACATGCAGACAGCGTATTTATGCATTGGATCAGTTAAAGGAAACTGAGTAGCCAGAATCATCTGCTTATAAGTGATTTTATGATTGTTTACAATGACACTGTGATCTTCAAATGCCGCCGCGGGTGAATGTTCATAAATATGCACACCGCTGTCCTTTAATAACTTGGCCAATCCCTTACAATAACGATACGGATCAAAGGCAGCCTGATGCTTAAAGCGGATACCCAGCCTGACATTTGCTAATTCACCTTCACGGATTATTTCATAAGGAATCTTTAACTCATCCAATGCATTCATTTCATCCGTGATTTCTTTTGTTTTATCCACGCTCATACAATATACCACTGAATCTTTTTCACAGAGTCCGCAGTCAATTTCATGTTCCTCAACAATAGCGCGGATGGAAGTTATCGCTTCTTCATTTGCATCATAATACGCCCGGGCTTTTTCTTTGCCGTGCTTTTTTAATAGCTTAGAATAAATACAGCCATGCTGAGAGGTGATTTTACCGGTACTGCGCCCGCTGGCCCCATAAGCAAGGGTATCCGCCTCGATAAGCGCTATATTTCTGATTTGATCACGCAGATAATAGGCACTTGTTAAGCCGCAGATACCGCCCCCCACAATTAAAACATCGCAGCTGATGTCTTGATTTAATGTTTGATAATTTGTTTTCTTTCCCTGTTTGATCCAAATACTTTCCTGATTTAGCATATTTTTTCAAATCCTTTCTGAACCTTCAGCTTTAGCATGGAACATTATCAAAAAAATATGAAAAAAAGCCGCAGAACGGCTTATGATTTCTTTAATTCACTGTATCCCATCCATACGATCCAGACATAGGCACATGTCTTTGGGATCATCAGCATGCCTGCCAACGGATATGTCTTAGCAAAAAGCACAACCGGAATATAGAAGCCAAAGCTTAATACGATAGCCAACCACATATATTTAAATTGCTGATCATTGTGCAGCTTCGCCTGCTTATAGAATAATACAATAATAATCAGACCTAATAACGCGAATGGAATATTTCTCAACACACCCCAAAGTAAAGGCGCATCAGGACTCAGCCAGTCATTTTGCGGCATGAAGCATAGAATAACACGAATGATAGCCAAGCCATAGATCACTGCCTTCATCTTTGCATCATTCTTAATATCATAGCGCTTCACATAGACATTGTATAAGATACAATAGAAAACAGTCATCGTAATTGAGGTGATAAACTGACCAAAACCTAGCGGCGCGGCATTAGCCTCCATGCCCGTTGTCCACATTGCATAGACTCTTGGAACTAAGTGAAAGGCATCACCGCAGCCTAATACAACAGCCATAATCCCAAATAATTTAAACTGCGCGTTGCCATTGGATTTTCTGATCATTGTAATACCTAGGGTAATAACGGTAATCAGATAGAGAATATCAAATATTGATTCAAAAATTGCTTGCATAGTGCTCCTCCTTAAATTGAACAATGTTCATTTTGACTTAAAATGAAATCTGCCTGATGCAGATCTTATTTATAAAGCAAACGTTTTAAAACTTCCTGAAAAAAACTGCAGTCGGTAATACCACTTCTCAGCATCGTCATCATATTTATGAAAACGAATTGTGAAAAACGTTCTTTGGTAAAAGGTTCATGCCATATGGATGCGTCAATTTGATCATCCTGGTCTAAACAATGAACAAATCCTTCCTGCATATGCTGCCAATACTTCCCCTCAATATCACGGCCTTTGGCTTTATCGGCACTGCTTAATAAGGATAGCTGTTTAAGCAGACTGGCTTCAAATTCATTAAGGCTGATACTCAGCTTCTGATAAACCTCCGCAAAAAATTCCGGAAAGCTCATCGGCTGGCTCATGACATATAAATCATCATGAAACATATGCGTCCAAAAATCCTCAATGACACCGAATATTAAATCTGATTTAGAAGGAAAATAGTTATAGACTGAGCCTAAGGCAATTCCGCATTCTTTGGCAAGACGGCGGATATTCAGCTGATCTAAACCTTCCTGATATACAATATGCTTGGCAGCGGCTAATAATTCCGCTCTGGATGTCACTGTTTTATTCATGTTTTACCTCAACTTGAACAATGTTCATTTTACTCTTGTTTCTCCTAACTGTCAATCCATTTTATGTAAATATTTAGAAAATAATTGATTCTAATTGAATCGGCCGCGGACAATGAAAGTTAAGCCATAGCTCTGCCTTAACTTCTTCAGGTTTTAATGAACAGCTTATGGTTGGTTCACCCTTAATATTAAGCACCGCCATTAAACGCTCATTAATCATCACTTCTACTGTTCCGCACTCTGATCCATCTGTCAGTAAATTTAAAGTTATCTGATCAGGTATAGCTTCAAAATAACGGAAACAGATATTGCTTTCCGTTATATTTACAATGCTTGATCCTTCAATACGCGCCTTATCCATGCTGTCTGACCCAAAAGGAATGAACTCGCCTTGTAAGCCATCATAAACAAAGCATGCGGCGGCCGCGGGCAATAGGCGATGAATGCTCAGCGGCTGTTCACTCAATCCCTGTGATGTGACCTGGGCCGGTTCAAACAATCCCTGATCATTCATGTGAATGATTTCCGCGCATGCCTGACGGGAATATTGACGGCCATAGGTGTGACGATGATAGAAAATGGCATATTTCTCATTGATTTTAACAATTGAACCATGATTATTGGCATAATTATTTTTATACAATGCCTCATCCTCTAGCTTGCCGGCATTGGAAATTAAAATACCTTGATAAGTAAAATCCCTGTCCGGGTAGCTGCTAACCGCGTAACAAAGCTCATGCTGAGCCTGTGAGGAATAGATAAAATAGTAACGGTTATTAAATTTTCTCAGGCTGGCAGCCTCAAGAAATTCATGACCCTCAAAACTGGACCCTTTGCCTAAGGCATAACCGGGAATCACCAGCCGCGGTTCATGTTTCATCGTCAGCATATCCGCTGCCAATTCCACAACATAGCCGCCTTTGGTATTCTCCGGCGTAAGATTCATTGTCGGCAATGTGCCGTTAAATGAAAAACCATAAGCTAAATAGTAACGCTCGCCGTCTTGCAGGATTGCTGGATCAAAGGCAATTGGCTTTTCATGACAGTGTTCTGGCAACTTAACTTCACCATAATATTCATAATGACCCGCTGGTGTATCACAAACCGCAACGCCAATCGCATCAATGCCTTCTAAAACATAATAGAGATAATAACGGTCGTCACTGCCGCGCACACAATCAGGCGCATATAATTCATGTGAACCATCCGCATTGCGGGGATCTTGACTTTTATGATAAATAACACCTTCACAGCGCCATTCATCTAAATGGTCTACAGAAGCTGAATAGACAGTATAATCAAGCGGACAGTATTTGATGCCTGCCGCCTGATCATGCGAACCATACAGGTAAACACGGCCGTCAAATACATGCGGTTCACCATCAGGAATATATTCATTTAAGGGCAGCAGAGGATTTATGTATGTCATAAGAAAACCTTCTTTCATCCTTATTGTATGATAATTAGAAGCATATGAAAAGCCCCAGATAATGAGGCTAAATAGAAATTTACTAATTATGCATGAATGAGTTCTGGTTTTATTTGTCCTTGTGTCGCCGTTGCCACCATTTTCGCAATTATTGCTTTTTGATCACCGAGATAGTAATGTTTTATCGCATTGAAATTTTCATCAAATTCATAAACCAGTGGAATTCCGGTTGGAATGTTTACATCGACGATATCATCATCAGCGATGCCGTCAAAATATTTAACTAATGAACGCAGTGAATTGCCATGAGCGGTGATCAGCACCCGCTTCCCTTCAAGCATCGCTGGTTTGATACAATTTTCAAAATAAGGAACTACCCGTTCAATAGTTGTTTTGAGACTTTCTGATGATGGCAGGTCTTGAATATCAATACCGCGGTACATTGGCTGCTTAGATGGCTGGCGTTCATCATCGCTGGCCAGCGCCGGCGGCAGTATATCATAAGAACGCCGCCATATTTTAACTTGTTCCTCACCATATTTTGCCGCTGTCTCTGCTTTATTCAGACCTTGAAGCGCACCATAATGACGCTCATTCAGCCGCCAGCTTTTGTTGACCGGCAGCCATGCGCGATCCATTTCATCAAGAATCAGATTCAGTGTATGAATCGCTCTTTTCAAATAGGAAGTGTAGCAAACATCGAAGTCAAAGCCGTTTTCCTTAAGCAGCCGGCCTGCTTCACTTGCTTCTGACATACCCGTCTCACTTAATTCTACATCTGTCCAGCCAGTAAATAAATTAGCTTTATTCCAGACACTTTCACCATGTCTTACAAGTACCAGTTGATAATTCATCAAATGTCATCTCCTTATTAAGTTATCTTTATCTAACTTATATTATCAGTATATGCCTGAAGAGGGGAAAAGGCAACTAAAGTGAATTGAAGCTTTGATGGATTTATTCTGTGATGACAGTCAGCCATAGCAATACTTATAATCAAAATCAGTGAATCAGCTTGCTGTTTAAATCTTTAAGCATCTAATGCTAATAATGAAATAAAACATAATTAAAGCTGTATTTTATGGTTTATGATGGCCATATGATACAGCTTTTGTTTAGTTTATAAAAATGTTACTTTTTCTTTCTGATTGGGATCTGAATTTCTGTCAGCCAGTCTTCAGAGCTGTCTTTGTTCCAGATTCCATCAATATAATTCTCACGCGGCATCTGAATTGGTTCATAATCATTCTCTTCAATCCATTGTATCAGTGTTGCATAAGCCTTTGATAAGCCGGCATAGTCACCTTTATGCATAATAGAAGCGGCAAGCACTGATGCCATCTTTTTGAAATGAATATCATCAAAATCCGGTTTCATTGTTTCAACAGCTTCGCAAAATTCAACTCGGAAATTACTTTCCTTATATTCTCCGTCTAAAGAAATAACGAAGCAATATTCCGGCATCCGGCATTTAAGATCCGGATATTGCTGCTGGATCTGAGCGCCGATAGCGGGAATTAATTCAAAATAGGCATCATAGCTAGGCACATTCAACTGTTTTGTATATACGATACACTCAGGCAATTCTTTTAGTATTACTGCATAATTCATAAAGCTTTCCTCCTCTTTCCCAGTTAGGATAAATTCAAGTCGGGAGAGCTGCTCGGCTTTATCATCGATTTCCTTTTGAAGCCGCAGGCGATGCTTTTCTAAAATCATTTCTATATTTTCGCCGCTCATAATCTGCCGTATGTCTTCAATAGAAACATCTGACTGACGCAGTGATTGAATTTGATGCAGCTTGAATAACTGTGCCGTTTCGTAATAACGATAGCCTGTCGCTTCATCAATATACGCCGGCTTCAGCAAACCAATCTCATCATAATAACGCAGCGTCTTGATTGTTGTTTTACTGAGTGTGGAAAACTCACCAATTTTAAACATGTTCATCGTTCTCCTTCCTTGTGTTTTCATCATATTCCCTCCCTTAACCGGAGAGTCAAGAAGTGTTTGCTGCTTTTTTAATATTTTTGAATATATTAATTATTAAAGCTTTACTTAAGCTTCATTAATGTTTTAGCTTGTTTGAGTACAGCTTGCCCATTCATACAGCCATAATCATGCATATCAATAGCAGCAATCGGCTTATTAGGAAAGCGCCTTAGTAGTTTCTCTTGGTAATAGCGGATCTGAGGGCCTAGCAAAACAACATCAGCTGCTGGAATAACTGCATCAGCCGCTGCCATGCCATAGGCTTCAATTTCGCATTCAAAAGCCTCAGCCACTGCCGCAGCGTGCATTTTCGATACTAAAAAGCTCGTTGACATACCGCCTGAACAGATTAAAATTATTCTTTTCATATAAATTCCCCCTATTGCTTATGATTTTAAATATTATTCATGGGATTTGAATGATGCGATAACCTTGATGAATGACTCCCCATATTGATTGTATTTTACCATACCTACACCGCTGATATCGAGCAGTTCCTCTTTTGTGGAAGGCAGACGCTGACACATTTCCTGCAAGGTCTTATCTGAAAACACCAGATAAGGCGGAATGTGATTTTTCTTTGCGAATTTCATCCGCAAAGCCTTAAGCTGATCATAAAGCTTGCTGTTGACAGGTTCTCTGCGTACTGTTTTGATTTCTGCTTCTTTTGGCAGTTTCATTGTCAGCTGACAATCCTCATCAAAAAGCTGATAAGCTTTCTCTGTTGTCTGCAGCAGCGGATAATCACCTGAGGTTATCTGCAAATATCCCTGTAAGATCAATTCCTGAACCATAATGTTAATGCGCTGCACTGAGCAATGCTTTAAAGCCGCATAATATTCATTTTGAGCAGCTGCATAGCGCTGCATGCTGGCATCTTTACTGCCGTTTAATATCTTAACAATGGTGGTTTTCCCATAGCGCTGATCAGCAGATAGGATGCAGTGAATGATAATTCTTGCTTCCTTAAGAATGCTGATTTCTTCAAAATTAGTTAAACAGTTTGAACAATTGCCGCAGTATTGAGGATGGCTTTCACCAAAATAAGCGAGAATGAAACCGCGCAGGCAATCCTTTGTGGTTGAGTAGAAAGTCATTTGTTTTAATCTGGCTTTGTCTTTTTCTATCAGAGCTTGAGCTTCATCAGCATCCAGCAGTTCATTGTCACGATTTTGCTCAATGAGAAATTGGTTAGTAATCACATCACGGCCGCTGTACAGCAATAGACATTCCGCCGGCATTCCATCTCTGCCTGCCCTGCCGGCTTCCTGATAATAGCTTTCAATATCCTTAGGCATATTGTAATGAACAACAAAACGGACATTGGATTTATCGATTCCCATGCCAAACGCATTCGTTGCTACAATGATTTTTTTATTGTCATAAATAAAATCTTCTTGATTCTGACGGCGTTCTTCATCCGGCAAGCCAGCATGATATCGGGTTGCTGAAAAACCATCCTGATTTAATTTATCACAGACTTCTTCAACCGCTTTGCGGGTAATGCAGTAGATAACACCGCTTTCGTCAGCATGATCTCTAAGATAGGAACGCAGTTCTTTATATTTATCTTTAGGGGCCTTGACTAAAAAACGTAAATTTTTGCGGTCGAAGCCCGTTTTAATCAGCAGCGGATCTTTAAGTCTGAGCTGGGCGATGACGTCCTCTTGTACCTTTTCTGTTGCCGTGGCAGTAAAAGCACCGATAACCGGACGTTTAGGCAGACGGTCGATAAAGTCAGCAATGGCAGTATAGCTTGGACGGAAATCCTGACCCCAATGAGAAATGCAGTGTGCCTCATCGATGCTTACAAAGGATATATCGGAGCATAAGGCAAAATCCATGAAGTTATCCGTGGCAAGCCGCTCAGGGGCTACATATATGATTTTATACATACCGCTGCGGGCATTGTCAATGGCCTTTAAATATTGTCTGAAAGTGAGTGAGCTGTTGAGGAAGGCAGCCCGGACACCCGCTTGATTCAAAGCTGCTACTTGGTCTTTCATTAACGAAATGAGCGGCGATATAACGAGTGTAATACCGGGAAACATCAAAGCCGGTACCTGATAGCAGATTGATTTACCAGCGCCAGTAGGCATGATACCAAACGCATCTCTGCCTGCCAGCAAAGCATCAACAAGCTGAGCTTGACCTTCGCGGAATTCATCATAGCCAAAGACATTTTTTAGGACTTCGTTTTTATCCATTGCAGTACCGTCCTTTCATCAAACAAGTAAGAATATTATAACTTATTTCCACTGATGCTGGTTAATTAATCTTACAAAAATCTTTGACCTTTTAAAGCTAGAAAAAAGATATGCATACCAAGCTGCATATCTCTTATCGTATCATTTATTTACTGAAATAAACTTTATCTAAATTTGCCTTCAGCGCATTCTCTAATTCAGTTAATTCTGATTCATAATTTTCTGAACTATTTGATGGTGTTCTGTCATTCATGAAACGGCCTACATTCTCTACTCCCCAGAATGCAGCTGTATCATCATCAAATACTTCAAATGCTTTCATATAACGATCCCATTTTTCATCTTCGATACCAACGCCATCGCCGATCCAGCCACGGCCGCCGCCTAGATAACCGCAGTTCATGATTGTATACATCGTCTTGCCTGTTAATAAGCCTTCAAGACCAGCAGCACCATCCTGGTAAGCAAACTTCTTAGCGAATACTTCCTCTTTATAACCCTTTACAATGGCAATCTCTGAATCATGCCAGTTAGGATAAATAAAGATGATATGATCTGCCTGAGATACTAAATCCTGTTCTGCTTTAATTTTCTCAGAAGGTTCACCTTGTCCATCTTTAGCATAATAGAAATCCGCAGCACTCAGCACTGGATTAAAATTCATTGTATACAAGTCACGTTTTTCAACTTCCATACCTTTTTCTTCTAAATAACTCATAGTAGTATTAGCTAAATCCCATAAAACACTATTATGTCTTGGGTCACCAATAATAACTAAGGCTTTCTCTTTATCACTGTCAGTAAATCCAGAAGGTGTTACCGTCTTAACATATTCCTCTGGAACAATAGATGCAGATGTTACAGCATCCTGCGTAGGACCCGTGAATGAATCAACAACTGGTTTATCATTCTTTTCTTCTTCTTTTGGCTGATCCTCAACTTTTGGTTCATCCTGTTTAGGAGCTGATGTGCACCCTGCCAGCATTAAAACAGCCAGCAAACTTAAAGCTAACTTCTTCATATTTCCCTCCAAATGCTTCGAGTTTAAAGAGCAAAAGCATAAGCTCATGCTTTAGTGTTTTACGAGCAAAAGCATAAGCTCAAACTTTGAATTATCTGTTTGGAGTATTATAAATAAAACCTAAAAGACTTCGCTATCAATAATTATAACAAAAGTTATTTGTTTGTCAAACGCATTTCGTTGATATGATACATACTTCTATATTAAAGTGTATAAGATCAAAAAAAAACATATATTTAAGGCTTTAATTATTGCCGCATAATGCCTCTGCTTTTAAAATTAACGACTGCATGGGCTTGGTTAGCTGTTTATATTTATTGAAAATTAAATAATTTACATTCCTTAATTCAAGATCTTTTACTATCAGTTTTTTTAATGCTCCTTGCTTTACTTTTTCAGCAATAATGTTTTCAGGAAGCAGGGCAATACCCATTCCCTGCATCGCTGCTTTCATTAGGACATTGGAATTAACACTAGTCCAGAGCGGCTGTATCTCTATATTGTGAAGCAGCAATGTGCTGTCAAAAACATCGCGAATGGCACTGCCCTTTTCTCTCAGCAGAAGCGGTTTGGAAATTAGTTCTTCAATCGTAATTGAAGCAGACGCGATATAGGCAGGGGCACAAACCGGTATGATTTGGTAAGAAGATAATGGAATTGAATTGAATTTCTCCTGAGGAAAGGCACCTTCGATAAATGCTATGTCAATTTCATTATTTTCTAGTTTCTCTAATATTGCAGAGGCGCTTGCGATTGTGACCGGCAGCATAATATCCGGAAATTCTTTTTTCATGCTGTCAATGAGATCAATAAGAAAAAGATGCGCAACCGTAATGCACGAGCCGATGCGCAGTGGTGATAATTCATCAAATTTCGCAATTTCTTTTTCTAAGTCATCAAAAACTGCGAGAAGATGTTTTGCTTTTTCCATCAGCAATGAACCCGCGGAAGTTAATATGATATTTTTAGGTGTTCGTTCAAACAACGCGGTACCTACTTCATTTTCCAAATCATGTATAACATGTGAAATAGCAGGCTGGGTCATATATAAAGCTTTTGATGCTGCGGTAAAACTTTTGTGTTTGCATACCTCAACAAATATTCTTAGCTGTCTTAAGTTCATAAACACCTCCATAACTATTTAGTAATAGATATGATAAAATAATAGCATTTTATTTATCATAAGTCGAATGTTATAGTAGCAATGAGGTGTTGTTTATGAATAAAGTTAAAACTTATTGTTGGTTGTTTGGCATTAATCTATTTATCAGTGCGTTCACTTTTGGCGGCGGTTATGTAGTGATTCCAATGATTAAGAAATATTATGTAGAAGAAAAGCAGTTATTTGATGAAGAGGAATTAATGGATATTGCTGCTATTGCACAGTCTTCACCTGGGGCGATCGCGATTAATATGAGCGCGTTAGCTGGATATCGGGTAGCTGGCTGGCAGGGGTTGTTGATTAGCTGCTTTGCGGCCATTTTACCGCCGCTAGTAATTTTGTCTGTTGTTTCAGCGGTATATTCGTTGATTCGGGATAATCGCATCATATCGGCTGTTTTAAAAGGAATGGAAGCTGGTGTAGCTGCTTTGATCGTCGATTTAATTATTGATATGTATGCTTTAATCATCAAAGAAAAGCAGCTGTTTTATACTTGCATGGTGCCAGCTGCGTTTATTCTTAATTATATTTTTCATGTAAATGTTGCCATAATCATAATTGGCACGCTGTTTGTGTGTATTTTTAAATACCAATTCTTTAAAGTGAGGGCTTGATAATGAATCTTTTATTTCAATTATTTTTTGATTTTTTTAAGATAGGTCTATTCAGTATCGGCGGTGGTTATGCGATCATTCCAGCAATAAGAGATCAGGTTGTCATTTTAAGACAGTGGATCACTTATCAAGAATTTACAGATATCATCACTATATCACAGATGACACCAGGGCCTTTAGCCGTTAATACCTCTACCTTTGTTGGTATGCGAGTCGGCGGACTAGCTGGAGCATTGCTGGCTACGGTTGGATGTATTTTTATGGGTGTTGTGATTACGGTGGGGCTCTATAAGCTATTCAGTAAATATTCTTACTCAGCGTATTTTAAAGAGATGCTGAAGGGGCTGAAATCGGCCTCGCTGGGTCTAATTGCATCGGCGGCAGCGATTATTCTCGCATTGGCTTTTTTTGGTTCTGAGAATATAAAATTATCGGCACTTAATATGAGCTCAGTGATTATCTGCATGACTGCACTTATTCTAGTGAGAAAGACGAAGCTGAATCCTATTGTGATTATGATTCTGTGTGGGATGATGAATCTTATTTCACTGATTTGAATAATATGTTAACTATTCATTAATTTTTCTATAAGTCCCTGATCGGCTGGTAACCAATCTACAGTATCTAACTCATACTTCATTAGCCATTTTGAGGCTTCGTGTTCTTTTAAAACAAGATCACCTTTTAGTATTTTACAAAAAAAGCAATGCATTGTTAAATGAAAGTTAGGATAGTCAAACTCTACTATATCAACTAATTGCCCAACTGATATTTCAGTATCTAATTCTTCTTTTATTTCTCTTTTTAATGCTTCTTGTGGAGTTTCCCCTGATTCTATTTTTCCTCCAGGAAATTCCCATCCATCTTTAAATTCACCATATCCTCTTTGCGTAGCAAATATTTTATCCTCTTCACATATAATAGCTGCAACTACTTCAACTGTTTTCATAAAATATCCTTTCTAATTAATTAAATAATCATAAATGTCTTCCCTTACCGCATCTTTTAATTCTAATTCAAAATTCATTATAGGTAAAACCCTTCCTGCATCATTTTTTATAGTAGTTTCATGCCAATCAATTGGCTTAACTTCTCCTAAATAATAAAAGTCTGTGCCTTCTCCATCACTTTTCTTTACAAATAAATAAATTTTCAATTGATTTTCTCTCCAATTGATGAGTTGTAAAGATTCTTTAGAACTAAGGGAAACTGAACTGCGTGTCATCCAACTAAACACACGATCATTAACAAATCGATCTTCATATTTTGTACTATTTGTAATATCATCTTTTTTTTCGTAAGTAACAAAAATAGGACATGTTGAATTTTTAATTTTATATCCATATAATGTAGAACTTTCATCAAGATCATAGTTTAGAATTCTACATACATCCTTACGAGAATATTTTGCATATAAAACAAGACCATTTAAATCAGTTTTTCCTTGATATAAATCACGATATCTAATTAATCCTAATTCAATTAAATTAAACATCTGCTCTCTAAAAGCAAGATCCTTTAAATCATCAAAAAATTCATTTCCTATTTTATATATTGATTTATCTATAGATTCAATAAAATTAACTGATTCATATTTTTTCTTTTCTGATTGTGTGTTAATGAATTTTTTAAACAATAAGTTAACAGACGATGTCATTGATTTATCTGTTACATAAACATCATATTCATCAACTAATTCTTTACTCACATTTGTCAAATCTACCCTTTGATAATTCATTAAATTAGATAATATCAAAAGTTCATGAGGTCGTTTACCATTTACTAATAAAGACGATACAAAAGTTAAGGCGCTAATTTTTCTAACAGTAAATTGATATGTATATTCATCTTCAACAGATTGCAGAAATTGATGATATGTTTGCGAATAATTTAAAAGAATTAAAGGATCTATATCACCATATAAATAAAAGTCAAGAATACTAGGAATTCTTCCTAATTTATTTTTTAAATTAATATATTTTTCAACTAATAATTTCTTTTTAGTAGACATATTGTCGATTGCTTTTAGTATTTGTTTCTTTGATATTTCATCAAAATGTATGGTCGAATTACCTGGTAATGTTCTTGACCCTTCTAGCACATATCGTCTTATAGTATCTTTGCTATAGCTCCTATCGCCTGATAATGCCATAGGAATCATAAAATTATTTTTATAATTACCTATAAAATCTAAAATAACAACATATTCCTTACCTTCACATTTTCTTAACCCTCTACCTAACTGTTGCACAAAAACAATGGGTGATTCAGTTGGTCTGAGCATAATGACTTGATTTATTTCTGGAATATCTACACCTTCATTGAATATATCAACTGTTAATAAATAATCTAACTTATCCTGTCCATCATCTAAAACTAAACGATCGATTGCAAGCTCTCGTTCTTCTTGACTATCTTCACCTGTAAGTGCTTTTGTTTTAAAACCTCTCAAATTGAATTGTTCTGATAATAATTTTGCTTCTTTTTTTGTACTACAAAATATTAGACCTTTTAAACTTTCCCCACTATAACCAAAATAATTTGCTTTTTCAATTATATAATCGACTCGATGATCACACACTAAGAAATTAAAATTTCTCAATCCAATAGAGTCATCAATTATTTCATTACCTATCTGTATATCTGTAATACCAAAATAATGAAATGGACAAAGTATATCTTCTTCAAGTGCTTTTTGAAGTCGTATTTCATAAGCAATATTATGATTAAAAAGTTTATAAATATCAAATCCATCAGGACGATCTGGACTTGCCGTCATACCAAGCCAAAATTGAGGTTTGAAATAGTCCATAATTACTTGATAACTAGCGGCTCCTGCATGGTGTACTTCATCTATCACAATGGTATCAAAAGCATTAGGTTTGAAATTAAAATAAATTTCTGGTTTGGATAAAGTTTGCATTGTAGCAAAAACAAAATCTGAATCATAACATTTTTCATTTCCTGTCAATAAGCCAAAGCTTTTTGAAGATCCGAATACTTTTTTATAACTATTAAAAGCCTGTTTGGCTATTTGTTCACGATGTACAACAAATAATGCACGTTTCAAATTTTGTTTTTTTAAAGCAAAAGCTGAAGCATATGTTTTACCCGTTCCGGTTGCAGATATTAATAATGCTTTATCTTCCCCCTTTTCTAGTAATTTTTGTAAATTGATAATTATCTTTTCTTGTAATGGCTTAGGCTTTAATATTTCATTTTTGTTATTGAAAGTTTTTTCTTGATTCAATAATGCAATTCTTTCTTTATAAATAACTTCATAACGACTTATATATTGATTTAACGGTTTAGATGATTCCCACATCTTATTAAATTCACTTAGTGTTTCACTAGTAATTTCACCTTTATTCGTTGATACAAATTTTGTATTCCACTCCTTATTTTTAGTTAAAGCAGCAGCCGTAAGGTTTGAGCTTCCAATTATAATTTTATATATTTCTTTTTCCCTAAATATATAGCCTTTTGTATGAAAGCCAACTTTATGTTCATCAACATTAAAAATTCTTAATTCTAAATTATTTAATTCACCTAACTTTTTTAAAGCTTCAGGTTCACTAAAAGAAAGATAATCAGTTGTCATTATTCTACCTGGTACATTTCTCTTTTCCAGTTCTTTTAGCGTTTGTAACAATGGTGTAATTCCACTTTGCGTAATAAAAGCAACACTAATAAAAAATTCATCACAGCGTTTTAACTCTTCTTCTATAGAAACAAGCATTTTTCTTCCAGCTTTATAATCGTTGAAAATAAATTGTGGTCTATATAAAAGGCTTGAGGTATGATTATAATCTAAAAAAGCTGTCTTTAATCCATTTTCAATATCTGCTTGACACATAGAATCTTGCTCCTTTAAAAATCATAATTTTAAATATATTTCTTAAAATAACTTTTTAATTTCTCATCGCACGCATATACATAAGTGCCTTTAATTCCTCTAGTCATTAATACCTTATAGATATTAATTATATACTCATGCAATTCCTTCTCATCATGAATACCTCGGCTCCCATTCATATCATGATAATTTTCTTTTTTTATTTGAATCCTTTGCGCCTTTTCATCATAAGTAATCTCTGGGCCAAAAATCACACCAGCATAATTTAGATCATATCCCTGAACCGTATGAATACAGCCTATTTCATCAATAGCATGAGGAGAGTTAACCCAATCTTGTCCAACTGTATTCCATATTAACTTCACGTTATTAATTTCAATATCAAATAGTTTATTTGAAATAATTTCTTTATAAGATAACCCCTTTGTACGCCATTTCCATGCGTATCCAGCTACATTTCGACACAAGCCAAACTCGTTATCCTTTTGTTTAATGGCGTTTATCATAGAATCTAGATCATCATAAAGTTGAAAATCATAATTACTAAATTTTTTTACTTGAATATTCTCTGCATCACCAAGCAATTGCTCAATGTATTCAATATACTCAACGCCACCTTCTACACGTAATTGTGAAATCAAATTATATTGAAATGATTCCTCTTGTTCATTGATACGTTCAAAACATTCTCTGCGTATATCCGTAGGTTTAACACTTTGCGTTTTATCATAAAACAGGATCTGATATTTGCTGCATTTCATTAGCCAATCCAATTCTGTTCCATCATTACTTAAACCTAAGCTTTTGTTATTTTTGTCAAATTGAGCATAGCCAGACAGATTTATGCGTCGCTTAAGTCTATGCGCTTCATCAACAATAACTAAATCATAATTATCTTTCAAAACTTCACTTGGCCCAATAACCATTGAGGGTTTTAATCCATTTATGTTTCTGAATACCATTTTTAAGGTTTTGCGTAATGATGTCATTGGTATAACTAAAGCTATTTTTAACTTTTGTTTATTTTTCAAATTCAGTAAAGCATCAATAAAACCTTCCTCATACAATTCATTATCTTCAAGATAATCTAAATAACTCTGTTTTAATTCTTTAGACATTACATCATTAATTAATTTCATTAAAAAAATAGCTAATACAGTTTTCCCTGTGCCAGCACCACCGTTTACTATAAATGCGGCTGGTTCGTTCGTCTGAATTTTTTTGAACAAATCATTCATAATTTTATATACGGTGTTATATTGATCCTCTGTTAAGCTTTTATAAGGAGAGAATTTAAATAAATTCGAATTTTTAATAATTGCTAAATCATGCTTAACCAAACCTTTACGTCTTAAATCATGCCAAATCTCATTAAACTTATCTAAATAATATTTCCTTTGATAATATTCATGATCTCTACTTTGCCCTAAATTTCCATTTTGCAATTTATATATACCGTCTGCTGACATATAAGAAATTAATAAAGATTCTACATCTAAACAAGCAGATTTATTAAATTCTTCATCATAAATAACGCTGACTTCTTTTAACTTTACTCTTTCTTTATTTGACAAATGCTGCTTGAAACGTATAATAGCATTCCCTGTTTCGCCAATATATGCTTCTGAATTATTGTTAATAATATAGACAACCGGCCAGTTCATACAGTAAGGAACAGCTTTTATATTATCTAGTTCAGTCGCTTTAAATTTGAAGGTTTTGATGTTTCCCATATGTTACCCCTATATTTCTGTATATTTTTTACTACTTCCTTTACATTTATCGACAGGATATTTTTCCTCATTTTTCTTGATTTTATCTAATATAATTTCTTCGATGTCTACCTCAAGTTTATCAGCTAACAGCATACAATAAATCATAACATCAGCTAATTCTTCACAAACCGCATTTTTACTAAATGCTGAATTCCATTGAAAACATTCTAATAATTCTCCTGCTTCTATAGCAATAGATTTGGCTAAATTTTCAGGACTATGAAATTGGTCCCAATCGCGTTCTTCATTAAATCTTATTATTCTTTTTTTATTTTATCCATATAATCACCTTTCTCCAATTATAATTCTTTTGTATTAATTAATCTAGTAATACTCTTATCTAATCAAACAATTATGTATGTTTTTTTATGATATTTTAAAAAATAAAAAGAATTAATAACTGTTAATAACAGTGATCAATCCTTATTAATTCTTACATTATATAACAACTGTTTATCTTTATTCATCCAACATCTTCAGACAGTAACGATTGCCGCCATTATTTTTCGCCTCATACATCGCCTCATCTGCTGTCTTAAACAAGCTTTCAAAATCACATTTCTGTGATATCACACTGAGACCCACACTGGCACTGACCTGACATTCACCGGCAATACTCTGAATACTTTTCATAATATTCTCTGTCTTCTCATTCAGGTAGTCCATTGACAAAATATTCTTCATAAAAATACTGAATTCATCGCCGCCAATTCTACCTAAATAATCATTATCACGCAAATTCTTTTTGATAGCCTCAACAATTTGTATCAATACCTGATCACCATAATAATGCCCCAATGTATCATTAATATTTTTAAATTTATCAATATCAACGATAAACAATGCCATATATTGATCCTGATGCATCATCTCCAGCTCTGCTTTTACATAATTAGTAAAAGCATTTTTATTAAGCACTCGAGTAAACTCTTCTAACTCCATATTTTTTCTTAATTCTTCATTGGTTTTTAGAATAATTTTCTGCTCATAGACAATCTTTTCCATATTGATATTAGTTATTAATGTAGACTTCATTTCACGCTTCCAAGCCTCATCTTCCTTTTTCTTAGAAACATAATAATTAAAGAGCACTTCCTTTAACTGTTCCTTTCGGAATTTTATACTGTACTCAACGTAATACTCCATAAGTCTTGATGTACGTTTATACTCAGGATACTGCTTCATATAAATATTCAGCTGTTCCAGCAAGACATTACTTAATTCTTCAAAACCTGCCTCCACACACAATTTGAATATTTGTACCATATCCTTATAAGTGTGCAGCTGATCCAGGTCCTTACTGCATAGGTTCAAAAACTGATATATTCTTTCAATCATCAACTGATAATCTGTAGCATAATACGCCTCATAAACTTGATATAATAGATAATCATCTTCTACGGTAAATTCAGTATATTTCTCTCTATACACTTCCAAATAAGACATCCATTGTCTATAATCATCCATTTTGTGTAAATGCAGACTGCACCCAACTAGATTAATAATATTAAAACCATCATTAATCTTCAATAAGCTGCTGTCAGTAATGCCTCTTTCCTTGAAACTTTCAAGGAAATATTCGTAAGCAATATCATAATACTGTAAATCATAAAAAAGCACGCCCAAATTATTAGTGAGTATATAAACCGAACGATTTACATTATTCATTTTCGCAATATAATATGCCTTTAATGTATATTGTACAGAATTAACCTCATCACCCAAGGTTCCATAAATCATTCCAACTAAGTTATTTAATTGTATAAGATAAAAATTAGCAGATATAATTTCTCCATAAGTAATCCCATCAAGAGCAAAATCAAGCGCCTCCTGATAATTACCTTTATTTAAATTATAATTAGCTATATAGTAACAAGCAACCGCCATGTAATAATCATCACGCTCATTTTCAGCTAAATCCTTCAGCTTTTTAGCCAGTACGAAAATAGCATCCATATTCTTAGATAGCCGTTCTATATCTATTTGTTGTTCTATATTGCGCATTTCTTCTAACATAGTATAATCATAGCATAATTTGTATGAATTTTGTCTGGTAAAAATTTAAGATTTATTTTAATCTTAGGATCTTTGCAAGCTTTTTTGAATAAATAGAAAAAATACTTTTCAAGAACACATAAATTCTGAAAAGTATTTTTATTTTTAATTTCTCAAACTGTTACTTTATGAATTGCAATCTATATACAACATACATTGAAATTATATTAATTAGTGTTATGATATAAATGTCAGGGCATATAACCTGCGGATTGAAAAAATGTTTATTGTATATTCAACTAGTAAAAGAATTGCTTCATAATAAACCAAATTCAATTTTGGTTGTAATGAAAGAATTTTTTTATTAATTTAATGAAAGCTTTTATATTTAATTATTCTAATTACAGTGTTTTCTATCACAAAAAGCGTTATCCAAAAGCCTGTATCTTTCACATAAAAGGAGGGTTTTTATGATTGCACATATCACGAAAACGGAAAGCAACCATATAAAAGAGCAAACTGTATTAGAACATTTAAAAGGAACTGCACATGTTGCAAGAATTTTGGGAGAACCATTAGGAATAAGTTCTCTTACATACATTTCTGCACTTTTTCATGACTTAGGAAAATGGCGGATAGCTTTCAAACATTATATATATACTGTTCAAGACGGCAATAAAGCAAATAAAATCAATCACAGTTCAGCCGGTGCCATCTTCATTTATCGTCGATACTATAAAAACGATGATTATCAAAAACTTACAGTCCAATTAATCGCATATGCCATATTATCTCATCATGGTTTAAATGACTGCCTCTCACCAGATGGCATTGATGTATTTAACAGCAGGATTGATAATTCAGAAAATTTAGATTTTGAAGAAGTAGTTAAAAATTTATATAATAGCAATATTTCTATGACAGAAATCGATACAGAGTTCGAAAAAGCAATTCAAGAGGTAAAAGTATTACGACAACAATTTGAAGCAAATAAATTAAGTCCTTCTTTTTCATTAGGTCTGCTAGCACGTATGCTTTTGTCAATCTTAATTGATGCTGATCGTATTGATACAGCAATTTTCTGTGGCAAAAGAGAAACTAAATCAACATTGCAAGATTTTACTCTTCCTTGGCACCAATTATGTAACAATCTCGAAGATTCTCTTAAGCAATTTAATAGCATCTCAAATCTCAGAGAAAAAATTTCCTTGGAATGTAAAGCATTTGCTAAAAACCCATCAGCTATTTATCGGTTATCTGTACCAACCGGTGGAGCAAAACCCTAAGCAGTATGCGTTATGCATTAAATCATGCCAATATTTATAAGAAAAAAAACATCATTTTATCCTCTAAATTATGATGAACTCTATAAAATATCCGAAAAATTAGGCTTTTTTTATCATATTATGTATATTTTTGCTGTCGAGAGTCGTATGGCTCTCGTGGATTGAAATCATAAAATACTCAATCGGAACATTAAAATAATCAGGTCGAGAGTCGTTGGATTGAAATAAAGTATCCATAATATAATTTTCTCATCAAAATTGTCGAGAGTCGTATGGCTCTCGTGGATTGAAATAATTTCTTTTAAGCTATCGTACAAATAATTCAGCGTCGAGAGTCGTATGGCTCTCGTGGATTGAAATTATTGTACCCTCATTATACTAAATTTTGAAATTTGTCGAGAGTCATATGGCTCTTGTGGATTGAAACATTCTTCTGGTTTACCATGAACTAAAACTAGAGCTTTTGCGATCCATGAAAATTGAAGGAACAAAGTATCATTAAAGAGTACAAAAGCTTAATTTTGCAATCTACAAGCAAGTATGGCTATAAAGACGGAAAACTTCACATCTACTAACGAATAAAAGAGCAAAAACATTAACATTATCAGAAAATCCTAAATATTGTTAAGTAAGAAAATATCAAATGGTTTTTATTTTCCCAACCGAGCATAAACTGAATGAAGAGTTAATTATTATATAAATTCATATGATCAATAAATATCACAGTTAAACACCATTCACTCTCTTAATTAAGAGCGAACGCTTTTTCATTTAGTAACTTCCTTCTTCTACAGCCACAAAAAAAGCCCGCAAAATTGCAAAACATGCGATTATAACGGGCTTTCTTCATCCTTTAATGATTTATAAACTCCTTATTTATTTTTCATGTGCGGGAACAGCAATACCTCACGAATCGTACTCTGATTCGTCAGCAGCATAACCGTACGGTCAATACCGATACCAACACCACCCGTTGGCGGCATACCATATTCCAACGCCTCTACATAATCGGTATCCATCTCACTAGCTTCATCGTTACCCAGATTCTTTTCACGAACCTGCTTTTCAAAACGTTCACGCTGATCAATCGGATCATTTAATTCAGAGAACGCATTTGCGTATTCCTTACCACAGATAAATAATTCATAACGATCTGTGAAACGAGGATCTTTCTCGCTCTTCTTAGCAAGCGGTGAAATTTCCACTGGATGTCCATATACATAAGTCGGCTGAATCATCTTCTCTTCACAATATGTTTCAAAGAATAAATTAATAATATGACCCACACCTGTGTGATGTGCTTCAACCTCAATATGATGCTCCTTAGCCAAAGCCTTAGCTTCATCCAATGTCATTTCCTGCCAGAAATCAACACCGCATGCTTCCTTAATCGCATCAACCATATGTACGCGTCTGAATGGTGCCTTCAATGATAACGCTGTGCCTTGATACTCAATTTCCGTTGTACCGCAGATTTTCACAGCCAAATCATTAAACAGACCCTCTACAAGATCCATCATGCCATTCAAATCCGAATAAGCCACATAAGCCTCAACCGTCGTAAATTCAGGATTATGCGTCGCATCCATACCTTCATTTCTAAACAGACGGCCAATTTCATAAACACCTTCTAAACCGCCGACAATCAAACGCTTTAATGGCAGCTCAGTCGCAATACGCAGATAGAAATCCATATCCAGTGTATTATGGTGAGTTACAAACGGACGTGCCGCGGCACCGCCCAAAATAGGCTGCAGCACTGGCGTTTCAACTTCCACAAGACCCTGACCATCTAAATAATTTTGAATCGCCCGAATAATCTTTGGCCGTGTCAGCGCGATTTTCTTAGAACTTTCATTAACGATCAAATCAACATAACGTCTTCTGAAACGCTCCTCAACATCCTGCAGACCGTGGAATTTCTCAGGCAGCGGGCGCAATGCCTTAACCAAATGCGTATACACCTCAGCCTTAATAGTCAATTCACCATGATTCGTTTTCATCAAAGTACCTTCGATACCTACGATGTCACCTAAATCACCCTTTTTAAAGATTTCAAATGCCTCTTCACCGATAGCATCCTTACGCACGTAGATTTGAATCTGTCCGTCGATATCCTGAATATGCATAAAACCAACTTTACCTTGATTTCTGCGCGTCATGATACGACCGGCAATCTTCACCTTCAGATCAAGCTCTTCCAGCTCTTCTTTCGTGCAATTCTCATACTTACCTTTCAGCTCCCCTGATTTATAAGTACGATCATAACGTTCACCAAACGGCTTAACTCCGCGTTCTTCAAGCCACTTCAATTTTTCTCTTCTGACTGCTTCTTGTTCAGTCAGCGAGAGAGTTGTTTCATTGTTTTGTTCCATATATTTTTCCTACCTATCTAACCATTTCCACTCATCATTTATGAGCGACTGTTTATAATTCTCTAATATTATAACAAATTCTTCGTAAGTAGTCATTTGTGAAATGCAATCTTTTACACGATGACTGTATTTTAAGCCCTTCATATACCAAGAAGCATGGCCGCGCATCTCTTTCATGCCCACATTTTCACCTTTTAACGCAATTAATGACTGCGCATGCTGTCTTGCTAATTCAAACTTTTCATCAATATCAGAATCACCTAGCAGTTCTCCTGTCTGAAGATAATGAGCCGTCTGCCGGATCAACCATGGATCACCAAGTATACCTCTGCCGATCATTACCGCATCCACACCTGTTTCATTCAACATCTGTTTCGCAAGCTGCGGTGAAGTCACATCACCATTTCCCATCACGGGTATTGATACCGCATCCTTAACCGCTTTAATGATATGCCAATCCGCTTTGCCTTCATACATCTGTTTGCGGGTACGCCCATGAACCGCTAAAGCACTGGCACCGGCATCCTGCATCATCAGCGCGAATTCAACAGCATTCACTGAATCCTTATCCCAGCCCGCGCGCATTTTTACCGTAACAGGTTTTTGCACATGCTTAACGATCTCGCGCACAATTTCAGCGGCATGTTCAGGATCTTTCATCAATGCGCTGCCCGCATCACTTTTCACAATTTTATTAACCGGACAGCCCATATTAATATCTAAAATATCACAATCCGTCTGCGTATCAATAAATACCGCCGCCTGCACCATACTTTCAATATCATGGCCAAACAGCTGCATCGTTAAAGGATGTTCATCCTCATTCACCTGTGTCATATCGATTGTCTTCGTATTTGAATAGCAGATTGCTTTATCAGATACCATTTCAGTATAAATCAAACCAGCGCCAAACTTCTTGCAGATACTGCGGAATGCCGGATTACTGATGCCTGCCATAGGTGCAATAACAATTTGATTATCAATGGATATGTTTCTGATCTTCCACATGTTTTGTTCCTACTGATTCATAAAAATTTTCTAAATCTATCAGTTCATCCTCACTGAATGTATAATGCTCATTGCACCAGTGACAAGTGATTTCACAGCCATGATCCTCTTCGATGAGTTTACGGCGTTCTTCCTTACTTAACGTCAGCAAGGCCCGCTTCATTGTTGTTTTTGAACAGCTGCATGTGAAACGGATCGGCTGCTTCTCAAGAATTTCAATATCATCAAAATATTGATGAAGGATATCCTCAGGACTATTTCCCTCATGGATCAAGGCAGACATTGGTTTCAGCTGTTTGACAATCGCTTCTACCTTCTCAATATCCTCTTCAATCGCATCCGGCAGCATCTGAATCAACAGACCGCCAGCCGCAATCACGGAATTATCCGTATCTACCAATACGCCGAGACTGACTGCTGAAGGTGTCTGTTCGCTGACGGTGAAATAGTATGCGAAATCATCACCGATTTCTCCAGTCTGCAGATTCACAGTGCCAGCAAAATCATCTTTCATTCCTAAATCACGAATCACCTTCAGCGTTCCTTCTTTACCAACCGCAATACCTACCGCCAGCTTACCCGTGTCATTATAGGTCATATGCACATGCGGATCAGAGACGAAGCCGCGCACATTGCCATCTGGAAAACAATCTACCAAAATAGTTCCGATTGGGCCGCCGCCATTGATCTGAATTGTCAGCTTTTCATCTTGATTTTTCTGCATACTGCCCATGATTGAACCAATTGTCAGCACACGGCCTAAAGCCGCTGCCGCTGTCGGCCAGCAGTCATGACGCTTTCTCGCTTCCTCACACAGATTAGTTGAAGCGGCAATGATTACACGCACACGGCCCTCACAAGCCAGTGCTTTTATTAAAGTATCTTCCATATATTCACTTCCTTTTCCTTTATCTCAATTACAGACAAAAGGTGCCTGCGCACCTTTATGATTTATTCTTCTGTGTCTTTAGGAGCAACAGGATCCTTATCTACACCCTCTTCAACCTTAACCGGTCCTTCCGGCTCATCAGTCGGTGTAGTAATCATCGTCTCTTCATCGATTTCGATGTTTTCAACATTTGGTACATGATCCAGACTGTCAACAACCTCACTCTGTTCACTTACCTCAGTAGACGGTTTCTCATCAAGATTTTCTTTCACAGGAGCACTAACCTTTCCGTAGTTAACCAGATTCATGATTTGCTCATTCGTCAGTGTTTCCTCTTCAAGCAGCGTATTAGCAATCAAATCAAGCAGAGCGCGGTTTTCCTGAATAATCAGTTTAGCGCGTTCATAGCACTCATTGATGATATTGCGTACTTCCTTATCGATTTCATAAGCGATTTCACCTGAATAGTTACTGCCGCTTGTGTAATCACGGCCAAGGAATACATTGCCGCTGCCATCATCATACTGAATCGGCCCCAGCTTGCTCATACCATAAGAACGTACCATCATCTTAGCAATCTTCGTTGCTTCCTGAATATCATTGCTGGCACCGGCGCTGATTTCATTAAATACTAACTCTTCAGCAACACGGCCGCCTAAATAACCAGTGATTTTGGCCAAGAAGTCTGTCTTTGTCGGCATCATCTTCTCTTCTTTTGGTGTCATCAAGTTATAGCCGCCGGCATTGCCGCGAGGAATAATCGTAACTTTTTGAACAATATTTGCATTCTCCAGTTTTAACCCGATAATAGCATGCCCAGTTTCATGATAGGCAACCAATTTCTTTTCACTTGGTGTATAAGTTTTTGATTTCTTTGCTGGTCCCATCATTACACGGTCGATGGCTTCATCAAGATCATCCATTGTAATCATCTTGCGATCATCTCTAACCGCCAGAATAGCACCCTCATTTAATACATTCTCAAGATCTGCACCTGAGAAGCCAGGGCAGCGCTTCGCAAGATTTTCAAGACTGACATCCGGTGCCAGTTTTTTATTTCTCGCATGAACTTCAAGAATCTCTGTACGGCCTTTTTTATCAGGCAGGCTGACCGTAATCTGTCGGTCAAAACGGCCAGAACGCAGCAGTGCCGGGTCAAGAACATCCGGACGGTTGGTAGCAGCGATAATTACAATACCCTTATTTTCACCAATACCATCCATTTCAACAAGCAGCTGATTCAGTGTCTGTTCACGTTCATCATTGCCGCCGCCCATACCAGCTCCACGCTGACGGCCTACCGCGTCAATTTCATCGATAAACACGATACAAGGCGCTGTCTGCTGGGCCTTTTTAAACATATCACGGACACGGCTCGCACCAGTACCGACAAACATCTCAACGAAATCAGAACCTGAAATCGAGAAGAACGGCACATCAGCTTCACCGGCAACCGCCTTTGCCAATAATGTTTTACCAGTTCCCGGAGGACCTACCATCAGTACACCCTTTGGAATACGGGCGCCCATATCAGCAAATTTCTTAGGACTCTTCAAATAATCAATAATTTCTTTAACTTCTTCTTTTTCTTCATCACAGCCGGCAACGTCCTTAAAACGAACCTTGATGTTCCCTTCAATTTTAGCTTTCGACTTCGTGAACTCAAACGCCTGCTTATTACCGCCGGCATTCATTTTAGAAAATAAAAATACAGTGGCGCCGATCAGAATTACCAACGGCACAATATTCAGCAGCGCATCTAACCAATAATTACTTTCGTTAGGGTCAGTAATCGTAATCTTGTTTGCCTGCTGGCCATCAGCGCCGGTACCCTCATCAAGCACCTGCTTTGCCCATGCTAAATTCTCATCAGTATTAGGAATACTTGCTGAGAACGCAACCTTTTGTTCGCCATCATAATAATAACCGCTGATATCCAATTTAGCTCGGCCAATTGAGATATTCGTATCACCGAAATTCATTTTCTCAGCGCGGGCTACAAACTCATTATAAGCAAAACGCGTCGTATTGCTTGTTGAGGAATAGCTCAGCAAACTAGAGAAAACCAGCAATATTAATAAATACGGTATTATATTAATAAAACGCTTTTTCTTCATTGTTAACCTCCTTTACTACTTTCTTTTTTATTGATAAACTTCATCCTTTAATACACCAACATATGGTAAAGTACGATATTTCTGATCATAATCCAAACCAAAACCAACAACAAACTCATTCGGTACCACAAAGCCGACATAATCAGCTTCAATTTCAACCGTACGGCGGTCAGGTTTATCAAGCAGGGATACTACCTTAACATCACTGGCGCCCTTATTTTTCAACAGGCGTGTCACTTCTTTTAAAGTTCTTCCTGTATCAATAATATCTTCAACAAGTAAAACCGGGATGCCTTTCACTGAACTGCTTAAATCCATGTTCACTTTCACATCACCGATTGACTCGGTTCCTTCGTAGCTAGATACATCCATAAAATCGATGCAGACATCTAAATCGATGTGTTTGATCAGTTCTGCCAGAAAAGGCACAGAACCTTTTAATAAACCTACTACCAGCGGTAATTCCTTAGCACAAGTATAGTCCTCAGAAATCTGTTTGCCAAGCTCTTTGCTTCTGGCAATGATTTGGTCTTCACTCACTAGTATTTTCTTCATATCCTGATGCATACCAAAAACTCCTCCTAAAAGTATATGTTCTATTTTATCACAAATACATTCGGTTTGTTAGTAAAATGTGCAACTTCACAGCCGATTTCAGGCACTAAAATCACTTTTCCCACACGATTCACAACAACCGGCCAGCATTTACGTTCTTTATGTGATTTTTTGCGGTCAATAAACCATCGGTTCAGCTTTTTAGTCCCTAGCCGCAGCACAATTTCATCGCCCGGCAGCGGTGAGCGGATCGTCAGCGGCCAATCATTTTCAGCAACACTTACCGCCTGCAAAGAAGTTCCCTGCGCAGATACTTTAAACCATGGCGTATCTAAAGGTTCAAATTTTTCAAGGGTGTAGCTGTATGTGAGCTGCTCATCGACTACATTCAAAAAGCCATAGTCACAATATAACCGCTTGTTGTCCGGCAGATCAGCACACCAGTTGCCATTTTTGCTCATCCGCTGAAACAAACTTTCTATAAATGCCTGACTATGATTTTTTCCGCCATTATTCAGCAGCAGCCATTGCCGCAAAACATTATCACCATCAGTCCTCGCCAGCAGATCATCGACTGCCAGATACTCGCCCGCCTGCTGCGCTGCCTGTTTTGCCGTTTGATCCAGCTGCCGCTTTTCTTCATTCATCATCTGGATTTGCTTAGCCAGCGACTGCTTTTCCTCAAGGCTCATTTTTTCCACAATCTGATGACGGATGCGATTGCGCGTATAATCATCAGTGAAATTACTCTCATCATCACCATAGGATATGTGATGCATAACACAATAATCACGGCATGCCTGTTTGCTCATTGAAAGCAGCGGCCTGACAATCCGTAAGCCATCAATCACTGTTTCATAAGCCAAACCATAGCACATCGGAATCTGCCGGCGTTCCTTTTGAATCAGATATGTTTCAATCACATCATCCAGCTGATGGGCCACCAATACACCCGCACATTCGTATTTCATTACTAATTCTTTAAAGAAAGCATAACGAAAATCACGGGCATATGCCTGAAAATTACCCTTCCCTTCATAATGTGAAAGTTTAACATAACAGGGAATACCATGCTGTTCACAATAATCCTCAACAAGCTTCATATCACGCCAGGCGCTGTCTCGTTTCTGATAATTAACATGCGCGGCAATCAGATCCATTTTAGCCTTAACACATTGATCCAATAAAGTCATAGAATCACTGCCGCCGCTTACTGCCACAACCCATTTACCCTTCAGCATAACATCACCGCAAATATTATAGCATGTAAAATCAGCGCTGCCAGCAAAAGAAACCTTTCCGTCAATTAATTTAACATTTAATCAAAATAAAATCAGAAGCTTATCGCCCCTGATCATACATTATTTAATTTGTGCCAACAAAATGGTGGAATCATCATTTCTTTCCTTTTCCCTCAGTATTTCCATCATTGCGTCTACTTCCTCTTTAGCGCTGCCTAATCGTCTTTGGTGAATCCAACGATATATTTCATCAACATAAATGCCGTCACTGCTCATTAAGAACCAGTCACCCTTTTCTACTTCCACATGGATTGAGTCTACCTCAATCGATGCCACGATACCTACCGGCAACGATGAACCATTGATTTCATATACCTCATCCGCTCGAATCAAATAAGTAGGGCATGCCGCTGATTTAGAAACCGTCACTGTCTTTTTAAACCGATCAAAATTCAATACATCAAAGGTGGCGTAATTATCCGATAAAATTAATTTATTGATACAGCGTATAGCCTCAACCTGCGGGATATTACTGGCAATCATCCGCTGAAAGATAGCAGTAATGCTCCTTGAGATTCTTGAAGCCGCTTCGCCGCTGCCCATGCCGTCTGATATCATACAGAGAACAAAACGAGAATAGCGAAAAATCGAAAAGCTGTCGCCGCATGCCTGGCTGTCATGACGGATACTGTCGGCATAGGCATCAATCATAATTGGTGCTGATGAGATAAATGAATAATGAAAAAGCCCTGAATAATTGCGGTTATTCTTCTTTTCAACCAATTCCATACGGGTTGGCAGCACATGATTTAATAAAGGCATCAGGGTAGCTTCTACCTCACTTCTCGGCAGCTCCTTTAATTCCAATTCTAAATAGATACAGCCCTCTTCATTTTCTTCAAGCAGGCATGATACGACATCAATCTTATAACCGTCAAGAAAATCCAGCAGCTGATCCTTCCGCTTTTCCACATCAATCTGGTGTCTTGTGCAATTGTTAGCGGTATAACTTAAAGCCTTAGCCATCGTCTCCAGCATCTCTGATTCAACTTCTGACAGACTCGCATAATAATCCGCCAGATTCTCAAATATCACAGAGAAATTATTCAGCTGCCGATTCATTACCGCAATCCGGTTCATATCACTCAATGCCACACGTTCCATCATGCCCTTAAACGGCAATTCAGAAGTACGCAGCAAATCAAATAGCAGCAACAGCACCAAGCCTTGCACAATAGCGATAAAATCAAAGCCTTGAGCCGCAATACCTACCAGCATCAATCCATTCATTGCCAATGGCTGATCCTGAAGCAGACTTACCAATAATAAAAAGCCAAAGGCAACTGGCGTTATTAAACCCGGCATTAACATTTCTAAGTATAAATAAAACAAGATTGACACTGCTGGCTTAACACTCATCAGCATAAACACAAAAATTAATAATGCGAAATATTCCTGATTCAGTATTTGCATCAACAGAAGTCCAGCGATAAAAATCAAACTGCCATAGACTGCATCAGGCAGCTGCAGTTCCTTTCTGATCCAGCCGCAATCCCTGTATGTATCTAAAGCCAGAATAAATTGTCCCAGCATCAGCACAATGATTTTTGATACAGGCTCACTCACCGCATAAGCCACGCCGCCGCTCATCAGCATCAAAAACCATGGCAGTGTTTTATAACTTGGCCGTTTTAAAAGCTGCATCACTAACATCCATGCGCAGACACAGCCGCTTAATAAAACAATCTCAATTAACTGATCCGGATAGAAAAGCATGGTGCCGCCGATACATGCAATACTTAAAAGAATCATTTCCTTGCGCTTGCGCACATAAAAGAAGCTGAACAACAAAAGCAGCAGCCACCAGCTTGTTTCAATTGGCAGCGCTGAAAGCAGCAGTCCGCTGATAAAAGCACAGCCGTCCCCAGCTGTCAGCAGACGCTCCCTTGTCTTCTTCTGCATCAGTACTTTTTCACTCATATAGACACCTCACTTGCCCTTATTCTAACGGTTGCAGGACAAGTGTTTTGTCGAATTTCAGTCCAGCATAGAAGTTTTAAATTTTTCCTTTATCTCCTTAAATTTCCAGCCTGCCACATCTAAATGTGCCTTTACATCGATAATTCTCGCAGTATTAATAAATTTCGCGTCATTTAAAAAGAGTACCGACTCACGATTCATGCCTTCAATTTTACCTAACGGATATAAATATGTACCATCCTTGCCAAACGCTTTCTGATACGTCTGCGGATTACTGGTCATGGGAATTACCAGTGCTTTATAATGAACGATTGATAAGACTAAGCCAAAATGCTGATAACCGGCTTCATAAAGATAAGCCTGACCAAAATCAATATAACAGATATCACCAGGATAAACCTGAAGTCCCATCGCTTTGCTGCTTTGGATATTTCGGCGGACATTATAATTCTTCTCACTGATCAGCCGCTGAACACTTTCCCGATAGCTGATTGATGAATATTCCTGACGTTTCTCTTTAATAAACCAATTCCAAAGCTTATTCCACTCCTGTTTGATTAACGATTGATCCGAGGTTGTACAGACATCATAAAATGCTTCAATTTCTTTTACTTGCATTCAAATCTCCTCCTACCTCTTAATATGCTCAAAATTTGCAGTTTCCTAACAATAAAATCAGATTTATCTTCAAGAAAATGATTTTAATTCCTTCAAGCTGAAAAAAACGAAGATTGCTCCTCGTTTTTAAATATTTAATTATTAGAAATCGAATCCAGCTTATCATGCAGGATTTCAATTGACTGATTGCCGATCAGAGTTTCCCTAACCTTTCCGTTACGAATAATAAAGATACTTGGCGTTCCTACAAAATCAATATTATATTGTTTCTTGAACGCCTCAAAATCAGCATATTCATAATGGATGACATCCTCGCCATTCACATTTTGCGTAATTACTTCGGTCTGTGGTTCAAGATCCAGTACAATTTCACGCACAATCAAATCATCACGTTCAGCAAGATAACTGTCTAAAGTCTTCACAAATGCCTGACAGTGGGAACACCATGTCTGTGATACATAAATTACCTCATTTTTGCGTGAGCTATCCAGCAGATTCAGCACATCCTTTGCAGTCATTGTTACCCGGCGAAGGATCTCAGGCGTATCGTCTTCACTGTCTGTATCAGTGGCATCAGATGGCGTTGCATCACTTTCCGTCGCGTCAGACGGCGTTGCGTCACTTGGCGTCGCGTCGCTTTCCGTGGCATCAGATGGGGTTGCATCGGTTCCGCTTGCATCGTTTGGTGTCGCATCAGATGGCGTTGCATCATTTGGTGTCGCATCGCTGCCTGTTGCATCACTGCCTGTCGCATCGTTTGGTGTCGCATCACTTGGCGTAGTTATTTCAGGTTCCTTTGGCGGCACGACAACTGGCGGTGTCGGTTTAACAACCACCACTGGTTTCGGCTCGACAGTAACCGTTACACTGATTGATGTTTCATTGCGGCTCGCGTCCTTTAGTGTGAAAGTCACCAGCTGTTCACCGGCAATCGATGGATCAAGCCCCTCTACCTTAATGGAATTGTACAATGTATTCTCATCTGTTGCATTATCGCTGACAGTCAGCTGGATACGGTTATACATTTCACGGTCCCAGATAATATTTTCATACTGTTCAATCGTAAATGGTTCAACATGAATCGTCGGATTTTCAACGTCGATGACTTTTACCTTCAGCGGATAGCCGCTGCCATTGTATAATACATCAATCGTATATTCACCAACCTTATCAAGATTCAATTCATCTCTGCGGATATCAAGTTCAATATCTTCTGAACAGACCATGTTGTTGCAGTTCACATATTGCAGAATCTTTGCATCCGGCAATTCATCATGAACATTCACCGTAATCATATCCGTAGTCAGTGAAATTGTAATCTCTTTACTGCAGCCCGCAGCCAACAGCAAGGTTAAACATAAACAGCAGATTTTCTTCATTGTCCTCCTCCTTTCAGAAAAAGGGCTGATGTCAGCCCCTGAAGTTTTTATTCTTTATCTTTTGTTTCTTCAGCAACCGGTGCTTTTTTCTTAAATATCATATCAACCAAGGAAGTTAATGGATGATAAGACGCAGAAATCATATGTGACTTTTCAAGGAAAACCTCTACAACGATTGCCATGATAAATAAACACAGCAGACCTAACGCCCGATTCAATATGTAGAGATAAGCAGCGACGCCAAAGCTCGCGGTAACCGCATATAGGATTAATACTGTATTGCGGTGTCCGAAACGGCGCATCAGCACATGATGCAGATGATTCTTATCCGCCTCATCGAAACGTTTGCCGCTCAATTTACGCCTTACGATTGCACTCAGCGTATCAACGATTGGTACTGCGCAAAGCAAAATCGGCAGTCCCAGCGTAATAAAGGTTGAACTCTTAAAGCCCATTAACCCAATCGCGGAAACCATGAAGCCTAAAAAGAGAGCCCCGCAGTCGCCCATAAATATGGAAGCCGGGTAAGAGTTAAACAACAGAAAGCCAAGTATCGAACCTGCCAGAATCAGCGCCATCGTACAAATATCCGTTCTGCCGTCAATGGTTGACAGAGAAGCGACAACGATCATAATGATCACACAGATACCGCCGGCCAAACCATCAAGACCATCAATCAGATTGATCGCATTGGTAATGCCGGTAATCCAGAAAAAAGTAACGATAAAAGATACAATACCCATATCAATGACAATGCCTAACGGCAGATAAATCTTATCCAGCATCACATTGCCATAAAACATCAGCAGCATCGCTGCGACGATTTGAAACGCAAACTTCTTCTTCGGTGACAGATTAACCAGATCATCAATCAATCCACCGATAAACATTACCGTTCCGCCAAGCAGAACCCCGCGGATCTGAACATCCGCTTTCATAAAAATCGCCATGGAGATAATAAAAGCTACATAAATAGCCACACCGCCAATACGCGCAATGATTTTCGTGTGAATTGTCCGCTCATTCATTTCTGCGTACGCCTTAAGATCTTTCGCGATCCACTTAACGATCGGCGTCGCAATGGTTGCTATAACAAAAGGAACAAGCAAGTACAAGATCCATTGCATACTGCCACCTCAATTCTCTTTAACGAACCAAATGCAAGTTTTCCAATAGAATTCCTGTACCTTCGGCAACACAGCGCAGAGCATTTTCAGCTACATAAACCGGAATATGTAATTCATTACGTAATAATTCATCAATGCCATGAAGCAGGGCACCGCCGCCGGTTAAAACAATACCGCGGGTAACGATGTCACTGGATAATTCAGGCGGCGTCTGTTCTAAGACAGTACGGCACGCGCGCACGACATTCTGAAGATTCTCACGCATAGCAGATTCAATTTCCTCAGATACAAGGGTAATTGAAGTAGGCAGACCTGTCACTAAGTCACGGCCGCTGACTTCCATCGTCTCAGAACGTGAACCCTTCCAAGCGGTACCAATCTGCTTTTTGATTTCTTCAGCTGTACGATCACCAATCAGCAGCTTCTTTTCATCTTTAACATACTTGATAATATCACGGTCAAAGGTATCACCGGCAACCTTTAAAGAGGTTGAGCTTACAATTTCACCTAAGGAGAGAACTGCTACGTCAGTAGTACCGCCGCCGATATCCAATACCATATTGCCGCTAGGTTTAGAAATATCCAAACCGGCACCTACGGCCGCAACCTTAGGCTCTTCTTCAATATATACTTTCTTCGCACCGGCACGGTAAGCACAGTCACGAATCGCATTTCTTTCTACTGAGGTAATATTACTTGGACAGCAAATCAAAATCGTTGGACGCTGAAACATACCTTTCAGCGATAATTTCTTCAAGAAAAAATTCAGCATGATTTCAGTTACTTCGAAATCAGCAATAACACCATCCTTTAACGGACGGATTGCCAATACACGGCCTGGGGTTCTGCCCAGCATATCCTTGGCGTCCTGGCCAGCTGCCAGACATTTCTTTGTTTCAGCATCTATAGCAACAACGGAAGGTTCATCAATGACAATACCTTCACCTTTTACGTAGATTAATAAATTGGCCGTACCTAAGTCGATACCAACCTCTTTTGTGAATAACATAACAGGTCTCCTCCATTCATAAAATTTTTACAATTAGCATTACCATTATAACACATTTCGTTGATTTATAAAGTGAATTTCATTATCAAATTAAAATAGTACCCGGCAGGTACTATTGAAGTTTAAAAACACTTTTTGGGTCGACAATTTTCCCATCTTTTTCCACAATTAAGTGTAAATGATTTCCCAACTGAGGGTTGTAAACATTCTTTCCTGCTGTTGATAATACATCGCCCTGCTTCACGGAATCACCCTTCTGCAGCTTCATATCACTGAGACTTTGATAAGTGATTTTTAAATTATCACTTTGAATTGTCACTGAATAACCCAGCAGCGGATCTTCTTTCACATCTATAACTTCCCCGCTAAGCGCAGCTGTAACATCAAAAGCTTCATCGTTATATACGACATCAATGCCCTGTGACGGCCGGAATACACCTTCAAATTCTACGACTTTAGGAATATCTCCTTCTTTGCCGTCAAAATAATCAATAGCGATTATTGCCGAAACTGAATAAGGAAGCTGAATGCTTTCATCATCAGGCAGTTTAATCACCGGTACAGTTTCATTAAATACCAGTGTTTCCTCTCCTTGCTGCATCATTTTTTCACTCAGCAGAAAGACGCTGACACACAGTACAACCAACAGACTTAAAATTAATGCTCTTCTTGTCTTATTTGACTTTTTTTCATAAGCAATCATTGTTTCACCTCATGCATGAGTATGCCCGCATGAAATTGAATTATACAAGGGTTGTCTTAATTTCCACATCTGTATAATAATGATGCAGAATTTCATCATAGGTATAGCCGGCCAATGCCATTCCCTGAGCGCCATATTGACTCATGCCGATGCCGTGACCGCTGCCGTAAGTGATGAAGCGCAAACCATTCTCAATGCGTTCTATGGTGAAACAGCTTGAAGCTAATCCCAGCATTTCACGAATCTGACGGCCAGTGTACTGCTGAGAGCCCACTTGAACAGTCTTCACATAACCATTATCATAATATGAAAGAACCGCAAGCTGACTGCTGCCTAAAGTATTGGTTAAAGTGCTGTCATCCACCTCTTTGCTTCTAGTTATATCTACAGTTTCACTATCCCAAGGTGAAGCGACTGAACGCAGATAAGGAACTTCATTCTGCCAGTAATCCTGCGCGTTTGTTGTTGCTGACATACACGATGAAAAAAAGGCAGCGGTGATCGGCTCTCCCTGATAGACAAGGATCTGATTGGCAGTTTCTTCAACTGCTTGCTTTACTTTCTTATAATATTCATCATACTGATCAAGCCATTGGCTTTTCAGCTGTTCATTATCTTTATATACCTGTGAAGCTGTCGTATCATCAACGCTGTAACCTCTGGCGCTGGCAAATGTTCGGGCAGCTACCGCCTGCGCCTTTAATGCTTCTAACTCAAAAGTAACCGGCATTTCTGAGGCTACCACACCGATCAAATATTCCTCAAGCGGCAAATCGACCTGTGTATTGCCGCGCATTACCGCCACATACTGTACTGGTGCATCAACAGCTTCATTATTAATCGGCATATCTAGTCCTTTATTAATCAGAACACTGGCCGCATGATTTACAGCTTCTGTCTGCGGATGAAAAATCAGAAAAAATGTATAACCTAAAAAAAGCAGGATTGCGAAGCTTTTCATTATCATCTTCATATTGCACCTCAAAGAATTATATGTTCTGCATAACTTTTTATGAGAAATTCATAAAAAGACACTTTTTTAATTAGATTGTGGTATGCTAATTGAGAAATGAGGTGGCATATGAAACGTGCGTTTGTCTTAGCCGGCGGCGGTTCCAAGGGAGCCTATGAAATCGGTTTTTATAAAGCGATTCAGGAGCTGGGTATCCAGCCTGATATCGTAACCGGCACGAGTATTGGTGCATTGATTGGCTGTATGATTGCTCAAAATGATTATGAAGAAGCAGTTCGCTTATGGGAGAATATGGATATCACACAGGTAATGAACAATGGTATCTCTGTCAGTATGAATATTGATTCCTTAGTGACGCAGCGCAATCGTGTTGTTCCCTTCTTTAAACAATTCATCCATGATAAAGGGGCTGATATCACACCCCTGAAGGAAATGATCATCCGGCTCAGCGATCAAGAAAGACTGCTGGCATCACCGATTGATTTTGGCTTGGTGACGGTGGAATATCCATCTTTAAAGCCAGTTCAGATTACGAAGCATGAAATGGCGCCGGATACTTTAAAAGATTATCTGATTGCCAGCGCCTCCTGCTATCCAGCTTTCCCAGCTCATGTCATGGATGGCAAGGAATATGTAGACGGCGGTTATTATGATAATCTGCCGGTACGTCTGGCGATGAAAATGGGAGCTGATGAGCTTGTCCTTGTCGACTTAAATCATAAAAAAATTATTCATGAGGAATATCTGCACCGGCCTAATATTAAATATATCATTCCAAGTCAGGATCTTGGTAATTTTCTGGACTTTGACCGTGAAAACCTCGACCGCCGCATTCAGCTGGGATATCTTGATACAATGAAAGCCTTTAATGCCTACGATGGCTTTGTCTATACATATATACAGCGGCGTACCGATGCGGCAGCGATCCGTTTTTACAACCTGATTCTCGACATTGAAGCCGAGCTTAATGACGGCATGATCCGCAAAAAAGTGAAAGTATTCAATCCTCAGCCTTTAACTGACGTTCTGCGAAATTATACCCGTAAACAAGCACTGGCTATCAAAGATTATGACCACGCGGCAATGGAAATCTGCGCGCAGATTCTGGATATTGATGTTACTCCTATTTATGAAATCAAGGAACTGAGGAAGCTGATTCGCTCAGAATTTTTGAAACAGCGCAGTAATACAGATGAGATTGTGGAAGGTATGCGAAACAAAAATCTGTCAACGGTAAAGATGCTGCTTAACAGCTTAAACAGCAAGCAGATTTTAAGTTTAATTGTTTCACAAATCATGAAATCAGAGACCTATCTCTTTGAACCGCGCTCTTTCTTCCCATTAATCGATAAAGAATATGTAGCGGCACTCTATCTTGCCAATATGAAATAAATAAATCTCACAGACAATATGGGTTTGGTATGCTGATATTTATGAAGATAAAGTAGCTTTATAGCCCTTATGTCTGTTATAATAATGGATGGAAATAGAGGTAGAATTATGATTCAATTAATTTTTTCTGATTTAGAAAAAGCATTGTTAAACAATACATATGAAATCTCAGCAGCTAATATTGATGCTGTTGAAGTAGCCCGTGCAAAGGGGAAGCGTTTTGTTATTTTTACGCCGAGAAATGCACAGCGCATTCAGAATGCCTGTGAAAAGTCACATATCAAATGTGATAAAATCTTGATGAACGGCGCCAAGGCCATCGATGAGAATGGTCACTTGTTACAGGAAATCTTTATGAATGCGGAGGACGTTGCTGCTGCCGCTCAATTATTGATTGATCAACAGCTGATGTTTTTCTGTGATACGGATAAAGGCATTTACAGTCCCTATGATGAGAATCAGCTGAGCGAAGAATATGGTGAATTCATCATGAGTCAGCAGTTGAAAAAGAATAAGAAAACAGCGAAAGCGCTGATTCAAAACAATCATTTCTTTGACCATCTGCATCAATTTGAAACTCTTGATGAACTAACAAACCGCAGGGTGTACTGCTTTGAAGTATTTGCGGCAAATCCAGCAAGAATTGGCGCGATTGAACATACGATCAAGGCTATGAGCGGCGTTGCTTTTCATGACTTAAATAAACATGAGTTTACAATTACAGATAAGACTGCAACTTTTGATCAGATGATTTTAAAATTTATGAATGCGGTAAAAGTTACAGCAGGTGAAACATTGATTATTTCAGGCTGTAAGGACAGCTTATCCTTATTTGAAGCTTATCCTAACTGCTGTGCGATTCAAGGCAGTGAACAAGAATTAATCAGCCGTGCTTCTTCAGTCGCGCTGAATGCCTCCAAGGCTATCTACACAACGATCAGCAATGACACAAAGGCAGAACGTGACCGTGACAATGCCCGTGAAGATGCTAAGATGGCACGGCGAGAAGCTGAAAAAGCAAGACGGCGCGCACAGTATAATGTCGATAACGGCATCGCCACAGAAGCCGATCTTGAACTTTTGAAACCAAAGCCAAAAAGAGCGTTTTCTGAGCGCAGACCATCAAACGACGATGATAAGAAACCATTCAGAAGAGATGGCCGCAAACCTTTCAATCATGACGATAAAAAGTCATACAGCAGAGATGACAGAAAACCGTTCAACCGCGATGATAAAAAACCTTATCGTAAAGATGGAAAACCTTTCAACAAGGATGATAAGAAGCCTTACCGCAAGGATGACAGAAAACCATATAATAAAGATGATAAAAAATCATTTAATAAAGAAGGTTATAAAAAAGACTTCCATAAGGATTCTCCTAAGAAGTCTGAAACAGCTGCCTTTAATAAACCTGTAAGACGTAAACCACAAGGTAAATAAATCATATAAGAAGTATTCAGTTCAAAGATATCAATGCTGAATACTTTTTATTTATCAGGATTACATAACTTGTCCCCAACTATTTGACTATAACATATATATAAATAAATTATAGACTGTTCATTAGCTTATGTTAATGATAATGTTATTAAAAAAGGGGGTTCTATATGTTAGGTTTCTTGTTATTAGCATTGCAAATTGCCGCTATGATTTGTGTTATTATTATGAATAGTGTTTTGTATAAAATTCATCAAGATTTAAAAGCGATCAGGTCTTGTCTGACAGAGAGCAAAAATGATTTGAATCAGCATTAGTTTCCGGCTATATAAAAGAGTATTCAATTTAGAAACATGACCGTCTTCTATTTTGAATACTCTTTGTTTATTTACATGCTTAAGCTTTAACTTTTATGAATTTTCAGCTTTAGAAATTGATAAACATCATTAAAAAATTAGCTACCAAGCCAGCCAGCGCAAACGATAAGACAATCAGCAACGTCTGAACCTTTGCCGGTTTTTCCACCTGACAAAATTTATCAAATTTAATAGCACTCAGCGCATAAAAAGATACAACAAATGAAAACAGCGCGATGCACACACTTATAAATTTATATGACATAAAAAATCACTCCCTTATGGTTATTATACCATAGGAGAGTGTTTTTGACTAAATAATGCAGTTTTGAGTCTGCGGATCAAAGAAATGCGCTTTGCTTAGATCTAATGCAATCTGCACTGTATCATGCGGTCTTGCTTCCAGCCGTGCCGCAACTTTCGCTACTAAACGCTGTTCGCCTACCTTACCATGCAGAATGAATTCATGTCCCAGTAATTCACTGACCTCAACATAGAACTGCATGCTGCTTGATGGGTATGTCTCAGCGACGATGCCCTCGCCATGAATATCTTCAGGACGGATACCGAACACCAATTCCTTGCCCTCATAATCTTTTAATGATTCAATAAACATTTCCGGCAATTCAATACGCTGACCATTGATGATAAAGCCTTTATTCTCATAACGGCCATTCAAGAAATTAGTAGCCGGTGAACCGACAAAGCCAGCAACGAACATATTAGCCGGGTTGTTATAAATTTCCTTCGGCGTACCAATCTGCTGGATATAGCCGCCTTTCATAACAACGATGCGGGTCGCCATTGTCATTGCTTCAGTCTGATCATGGGTTACATAAATGGTCGTAGCACCGATCCGCTCATGTAATTTAATGATTTCACTGCGCATCTGTACACGCAGCTTGGCATCAAGGTTACTTAATGGTTCATCCATCAGGAAAACTTTCGCATTACGCACTATCGCGCGCCCTAACGCAACACGCTGACGCTGACCGCCGGACAGCGCTTTGGGTTTGCGGTCCAAATATTCTTCAATTTCCAAAATCTTCGCGGCATCACGCACACGCTTGTCAATTTCATCCTTGCTAACCTTGCGCAGCTTTAAACCAAATGCCATGTTATCATAAACAGACATATGCGGATATAATGCGTAAGATTGGAAAACCATCGCAATATCACGATCTTTAGGTTCAACATCATTGACAACCTTGCCGTCAATTGATAGCTCCCCTGCTGTTATATCCTCTAATCCGGCAATCATACGCAATGTCGTTGACTTACCGCAGCCTGACGGGCCTACAAAGACGATAAATTCTTTATCTTTAATATCTAAATTGAAATCAAATACAGCCTGTACATTATTGTCATAGACTTTATCGATGTGTTTTAATGATAGTTCTGCCATGTTTTCACTCCTTATTTATATTTTCGGTTATAAACATACAATAAACCAAGCAAGCCTGCTAATCCTACAAGCATTATAACTAGGTTCATGCGGCTGATTGTTTTTTGACCTATAAAAATCAATGCAAGAAAGAAAACAAACAAGACTGCCATTACTATGTTTTTAGTTAAATCACTCATGGCTAATTTCCTTCCAGCTAATTTCACCTGGCTCTAAAGTCAGTTCAACGCTGTTTCCTTCCCCATCGTAAACCTTTGTTTTCTGATACTCATTCGTATTATTCAGAATTGCATATTTATTGATGGATGGATAAACATGCACTTCACAGAATAGATTATCGGCATACCATTTTTTAAAATCAGCTTCCTTATTCGCTGCATAATACATAGAACGCATCAACAGACGAGTATTTTGCTGACTGTACGGCAGACCGGCAATATAAACACAGCGGCCTTTTCCATAACTATGCGCAGCTAAATTTACTTCATCCTTCGATTGAACGATAATCTCTGTGTTTTCACTCAACGCGTAGATATTTTTCATCCCTTCCCCGAAATCAAATTCATCTACAATATCTTCAGTAATGAAATGCGACTTCACAACATCCTTAAAATATTTATCTGTATGCAGTGTGAAACCAAGCTCCTTGTCAACGCCTAACGCATCAGCAAGCTGGAAGAAATGACCGCCCTTCTCATAAGCCGCAGGTTCACCGATACCGACAAAACCACCGCCGTTATAGATCCATTCACGCACCATGGATACCAGCTTACTGTCATCCCAGACACTGCCGCCTGAGAATGCCGTTTCCGCATCACCCGCGTTGATGATAACATCAATGTCAGAAGGAATGCCATGTTCCATTATATCAGAGAAGCTGATAAACTGCACATCTACACTGGCGCCGCTTAAGCTTTCCAGCATTCCATTATAGGAATAAATCTGTTTGCAATATAAGCCATGCGCTACCATATATGGATGCCAGCTCCTCAATGCTCCCCAGCTGTTAAGGATAGCTACCTTCAAGCCGCAATAAGGTGTGACGCCTTGAATTGTATCATAAATCGTTCTGAATTCATCGCAGACCTTTTCAATATAATCTACGAATTTAGGAAACTTATAGGCCAGACTCAGATAACCGCCATACCCAATACGGTCAACCGGCTTACGCATGATCGCCCTTCTGGCATTCAGCCAATTGCGGATACCCTCCAATGTAGGATCATTGCCTTCATAGAATGTATCCGGAAAGAAATACGGTAAGAATCTGCCCTCATGTACCTTCACCCCAGGTATATCAGAAATTAATCGTAAGGTTGCACCATCTCCGACACTGCCAACCACTGCATCAAGACCGATCTGTGGAAAATACTTACCATACGGTTCGGTCCCAATCCAGTTATCGCCTAAAAACATCATGGCTTCTTTACCAGCTTCATGAACCAGATCGACCAATTCTTTCGCACGATCCTTCACAAAACGCTGCTGGAAGTCAATATAATCAAGATATTGCTTGCTTGGTACACAGAAGGTCGAGTTGTAATAACCGTTCTTAACGAAATCCTCAGCCTTTAAACGATACCCATATTCTTCTTCAAATGCCAGAATCGCTTCTGTGGAAACACTGGCGCCATAGCCGCACCAATCAACAAATTTCTCTTTAGCCAGATTATTGAAAATCAATGTGAAATGATAGAAGAAAGTAGTAAAACGTACCACATCCGTATTCGGATTATCTTTCAGCCACTGCTTCAAATAATCTTTGACATATTCACGTGATGCCTGTTTCCTTACATCAAATGGAATCTCATGCGGCTTATCACCCCAATCATTCGTGATATGGTTATACATCTGCGTTGGGTCCCAAATCAGATAAGCTAAAAATGATACTGTATATTCATGAAATGGTTTACAATTTTCAACAATTACCGTATCTGTACATTGATCAACATACCATGCATCTGTGCTGATTAATTGATTCTCAGTACGGTCATAAACTTCCCACCATAATTTTGGATCATGATCATAATCCGCTTTGACTTGCTGATCAAAATAATCTTTTAAAAATTCAATCTTCACAGTTGCTTCTGTTGCCAGTGTATAACTGCTCATTAAGAATGCCTGCTGACATTCATCCATATGTTTTTGTGCAAAGTCATTATGTCCGCGAGCTACAAAATATGTTGTATAGATTTTCGCGTCCAGTTCTTTTACATCATCACTTAATTTTGTACCGTCACTGTCACGAATTGCATCTGCCCCCCAGCGTTCAAGCAATTCTTTTGTCTGCGATAAAAAGTTACTTTCGCTTGGCAGCGTAACTCTGCCTTTTGATTTTGCCATTTGTGTGTCTCCTTAATCTTTTAAGCCGCCAAGGCTCATACCTTGAGTCAGTTTCTTCTGCACCATAATGTATAAGATCAGCGTTGGCAGCATTACAATAACCAAGCCTGCATACATCTGTCCAAAATTAGTCGCTGTTTTCTGTACAGCCATCAGATTTTCCAAACCTACCGGCAATGTTTTCGGGCCGCTTGGCATTAATGTCAAAGCGATGATATATTCATTCCAGAAGGATAGAAAGTTAAATAATATGACCGTAATGATACTAGGTCTTGCCATTGGTATCATAATATCCGTCATCGTTTTAAAATATCCGCAGCCATCAATAAATGCCGCTTCCTCATAGGCTTTCGGCAATGTCTTGAAATAACCGCTCAGTAAATAAATCGTAAACGGCAGATGGGTAGCCGCATAAACAAGCGCTAAAATAAAACGATTGTTTAAGAAAAAGCCAGTTCCGATTATACCCTTTAAAAATTTATCAGCATCTAAAAGCATTAGGAAAATCGGTACAACAATGTAGTTTACATTGATAAACAAACCCGCCATAAACGCTGTATTCAAGAACTTTCGGCCTTTAAAATTAAAACGCGCGAGAACATAAGCCGCCGGCAGCGCTACTACCAGCATGATAATTAAAGCAATTCCGGTAACTATTACCGAGTTAATGAAATATTCACCCATTTTTGCCTTTTGGAAAGCATCGATGAAATTCTGGAAATAGAAGCTTGCCGGCAATGTCCATGGATTGCCATAAAATTCAGCATTGGTTTTGATTGAAGCTAGGAAAACCCAGCCAACCGGTACCAGAATAACTACTGCCAGCGTAATCAATGCCACATAGATAAAGGCTTTATATAAGGTATCAAGACCTATTGATTTTTTCTTTTTGTTCATGACACCCTCCTAAAATTCCAGAACATCGCGTTCGGTGACTTTATTGACAATACCTGACAGGATAAATGAGAAGATAAAGACGATAACACCGATAGCCATACCATAACCATAGCTTGAATTTGTATAAGCCTGATTGTACATATAGCTCAGGAATACTTCCGTCGCACCGTTTGGCCCGCCGCCGGTCATAATCTTAACAAACAGGAAGCTCAGGTTAATTGTTGAAATAATAAAGAATGTCAGTGTCGTACGAATGTTATCCCATACTAATGGCAGTGTAACCAAGAAGAACTGTTTCATTCTGCCAGCCCCTTCAAGACTTGCCGCCTCATATAGATTCTCAGGAATACTGCTCATACTGGCCATATACATTACCATATAGTAACCGATTGCCTGCCATACTAAAGCTGCCGCCAGTGAATAAAGGGCAATGTTGCTGTTTCCCATCCACATCTGTTTCAAGCCCGGCAGACTCAGCATATCAAACAAAGAATTCAGCAAGCCAGTCGTTGGGTTATAGATAGCACCGAAGATAGCCGCAATAACAACAACACTCAGGATATTTGGAATATAGAATACAATTCTGAAGAAATTCTGTCCCTTGATTTTTTCACGGGATAAAATTGAAGCGAAAATAATTGCGAAGAATAAAGTGATAATTGTAACTACGACAACCAGCAGAATCGTGTTCTGCATGGCGCGCAGGAAGTTAGTATCGTTAAATAGCTTCTGAAAGTTCTCAAAGCCTATAAATTTTTTATTATTAGACAAACCGCCCCATTTGAATAACGACATGTAGAATACATTAATTGTCGGTATAATCATGAAGATTGTCACTAAGATAATCGCAGGAGTCAGACAGCCGATGATAAACCGTCTTTTTGCTCTTCTTTTGTTCATGGTTCTCCTCCTTATTTAAAGAATAACGGTGAGTGACATTCACCCACCGTTTTTGAATCCTTAATCCGATTTATTTCAATGCAGCGTGGAATTTAACAAAAGCATCAGTTAATTGCGTTTGCCATTCGTCAACTGTAGTTGTACCTTCTAAGATCGTATCGATCGGACCAAATACTACAGGTTTTAATTCTAAGCCTTCGATTGAATCGGTAGCTGCGAAACCACCTAATGCAGGGAATGTATTCGGTGTTTCATAAATACTGTAAATCAGTTTGTTATCGCCATCTAATTTCTCTACGATACCCTTAACTGGTTGAACAACGATCGAAGGAGCGCCTTCTTCTGTCTTATTGTTCAGCATGATTTCGATAGCTTCATCAGAATACATGAATTTAATGAATTCTTTTGCTAATTCAGGATTAGCTGCTTCCTTTGGAACATACATTTGTTCAAAGAATGTGTAAGAATAACGAGCGCCGCCTTTTTCAAATGCAGGCATTGGCATAAAGCCCCATTCAAATCCCTCTGCGCGCGGTGCATCACCCATTTCACCGATGATCCAGTTGCCGTTAGGCATAAATAATACAGTGTTGTCTAATACAGCCTGCTGATTCATCTTGAAGTTACCGCTGTTTGCGTTAGCACTTGCTTCAGGAGCTGTATATTCAGAAACTAATTTACCAATTGTATCTAATACTAATTTTCCTGGTTCAGAAGTCCAAGTTTCAGGATCATAATTTAAAGCCTTGCCATAGAATTCATCGCCGCCTGCTTGATTCAGCAGCGCGTATAATACTGAGTCAAAATAGCCTTTAACTGGATATGTGAATAATGAAACACCGTTGTTTTCACTCTTCAGCTGATCGCCAAGTGCCCACATGTCATCCCATGTTTCAGGCAGGGCATAACCGCCTTCACCAAATAATGCCTTATTGTACCAAAGACCGCAAGGGCTGTAGAACATTGGTGCTAAGTAAGTTTTTCCATCGCCGTAAGGAGCAGTGATAGCATTGTCAGCAAAACCATCTGCTAACTTATCTTTAATTGCTGGATCTGCAAATACATCAGAAATATCAAGCAGCGCGTCTTCTTTAATTAATGTTTCTGTAAAGCCGCTTGGCTGACCAATATTGTATTGAATTACATCTGGATAGTCACCAGCCTGTAATTGTGGACGTAATTCTTCATCAAGTTTAGGACTTGTAACTAATTCAACTGTAACACCTTCATGTGTTTCTTCGAATTTACGTGCAAGTGGTTCCCAAACTTCCCCATAACCACCTTTGAAAGCAGCTACCTTCAACACTTGATTTTCTGTCGGTTTGTCATCGCCGCCGTTGTCAACAGGCTGTTCCGCTGGTTTTGAACATGCAGCTAAGCTTGTTGCCATCAACAATGCACATGCCATTGCTAATATCTTTTTCATAACTATTGCCTCCTAAGTTATTTCTTGATTTCAGTATACCTTGATGAAAGCGCTTTTTCTATACAAATCTTGGTCGCATTTTTAACTATATTGCTAACGTTTAATTTTTTCAATATTTATTAAAAAACTGCAATTTTTATACAAATATTCCCATTTTTATGCCATTTGAAGCCCTTTTTCTATTGATTTTGAGCAAAATAACTAAAAAACAATTGAAGATATAAGAAGTTTGGCGCTAAACAAAGTGCTATAATGATACCATAAGAGGTACAAGTATGCAAAAACCAAATATCTTACTGATCATGTGTGATCAATACCGCGGTGACGCGCTGTCATGTCAGCAGCATCCCGATGTAAAAACACCGAATTTAGATACCCTGGCTGCACAGGGTGTCTGTTTTGACCATGCCTATTCCGCATGCCCCAGCTGCATTCCTGCCCGTGCCGCATTATTAACCGGACGTTCTCAGAAAAAACATGGCCGGGTTGGCTATGAAGATGGTATTGACTGGGATTATCAGCATTATATGGCTGAGGAATTCAGTAATGCCGGTTATCAAACCCAATGCATCGGCAAAATGCACGTACACCCGCCGCGCTTATTATGCGGGTTTCAGGGCCTTCAGCTGCATGACGGTTATCTGGGACATTATCGTTCACAGAAGATACCGCATTGGATGCACCAGGAAGTCAGCGATGATTATCTTTATGATTTAAAAAACGCGATGGGACAGGACGCCGATATCACATCAACCGGGGTAGAATGCAATTCATGGGTTACGCATCCATGGATCTACCCTGAACACCTGCATCCGACAAATTGGGTCAGTGATAAATCCATTCGTTTTTTAAAAACCCGTGACCGAACGAAGCCCTTCTTCTTAATGGCTTCCTATGTCCGCCCGCATCAGCCTTTTGATGCCCCCCAGTCTTATTATGATTTATACAAAGATAAAGCGCTGCGCCCGCCTTTTGAAGATGATTGGTCAGATCCAACGCTGACGGAAACATATGGACGCATTAAAGACTCAATTTATGGCTGCTCAGACGAACAGCTGCGTCATGATGCCATGGCTGGCTATTATGCGAGCATTACGCATATTGACCATCAATTAGGACGTATTATACAGAGTCTGATTGAAGATGGCAGCTATGAAGATACAATTATTCTCTTTCTCTCTGACCATGGTGAAATGCTGTTTGATCATCACTGCTGGCGCAAAGTCTACCCATATCAGGGCAGTATTCATATCCCATTGATCTTCCGGATCGGAAAGCATATCGCGGATATTAAACCGCATCATGCCGATACGATTGCTGAATTGCGTGATATCATGCCGACCCTGCTTGATTATGCCAAACTGAATTGTCCGGACACCGTTGACGGCAAATCCTTACAGCCCGCCATAACCGCCAATACATCTATCCGCTCATGGCTGCATGGCGAACATTCCTTTCATTCCGGTTTAAGCAATCATTACATTGTCACCAATAAAGATAAATTCATTTGGTATTCAGAAACCGGACAGGAACAATATTTTGATCTTATCAATGATCCTCATGAATCCCACAATGCCATTCATGATACACAATACCAGGATCGGATTCATGAGCTGCGTAAGCTGCTGATCGATGAGCTTGCTGACCGTGAAGAGGGGTATAGTGATGGTTTTAAGTTAATTTCTGGCCGTCCATCAAAAAATATGCTGTTCTAGAAACTATACACTTCACCTTCTTTCGTTTATAATATAGAAAGGAGGAAATTTATGGCCAATACACGTTATAAACTATCCGATACTGATCTGGATAAAATTAACTGCAAATTGCTCTATGTCACGACGGCTCGTTATGACTCTGACTGGCATTCGACAATTCATTTCCATAATTTTACTGAGATATTCTATGTTGTGCGCGGTGATGGCAGTTTCATCGTCGAAGACAGTGAATTTGAGGTAAAAGCCGACGATATGATCATCGTTAATCCAAATGTTTCTCATACTGAAGTTTCCAGTGAACAATCGCCATTGGAATATATCGCGCTGGGCATTGAAGGATTGCTCTTCTCACAGATCATTAAAAATGAAGATACGCATGCTGATTATTTTCTTCAGAATTATCAAGACTATAAGCATGAAGTTCTCTTTTATCTGAAAACATTGGTTGCGGAGGTAGAGAATAAGGAAGATCATTATGATCGCCTGTGTCAGGATCTGCTTGAAGTATGTATCATTAACATGATCCGCCGTGCTAATAATACCTTCAGTATCGCTTCTACTAAAAAAATGAACAAGGAATGCTCCTATGTGAAGCAATACATTGATCTTCACTATCAAGAGAATATCACCCTTGATGAATTATCCCGTCTTACATATGTAAATAAGTATTATCTTGTTCATGCCTTTAAGAAGTATATCGGTTTATCCCCGATAAATTATCTGATATCTAAGCGTGTAGAGGAAGCCAAGGTTTTACTTGAAACTACAAACTACTCGGTTTCACAGATTTCGGATATCGTTGGGTTCTCATCGCAGTCATACTTTTCACAAGTATTTAAGAAGACCATGGGTACAACGCCCTTTGAAATACGCAAGAAAAAGCGTGAAGAAAAGTCTCAATAAAAAGCTAAGTTTCGTACTTAGCTTTTATTATGCTTCATCAGTTTTTAAATTGACTGTCATCATTAACAAGGATAAATAAAGAAAGCTTGTCTGACTCCAAAAAATTGTCGCATCTAACAAGCCATGAATCATGACAATGACCGTTAATGCCAATACTAAAGCTTTGCGGATATCACAAAGTTTGAACGCCTCTTTTAAACGATTCACAATAAATATGATTAATGGCACAACGCCGAGGATACCAAAATTGATTAATGCGTCTAAGAATATATTGTGGGCGTGCTGGGTGGCAATGCCGTTAAATTGGGGATAAACCTGCATATAGGTCAATGGTCCATGTCCCAATAATGGATTCACTTTAAACTGCTGAACTGCTGTCTGCCAGATGCCGATGCGCACATCCATCGATGAATCAGAGCTTTCAAGACGCGGTAATAATTCAGGTTCCATGAGTACAAACAAACCTAAACAGATTTCAATCAGCAGCAATAGCGCTGCTGTTTTTCGCTTGCCTGCAAAGTAAAACAGAATGAGGATTGCCACTGCCAATGCCGGCCATGCGCTGCGGCAGCCAGTTAGATATAAACCGCTGAGATTGCATAAAATGATAAAGAAATAGATTCCCTTATTCTCTGAAGTGATTAATTTAGCTAAAGCAATGATGATGAAAAACTCACACATCATCGCATAATAATTAGCGTTAAAAAAGACTGAATTGACCCGATATTTAGGCAGATCAGGAATAATTAAATCGGTAAACTGATAATTCAGCGATTCTGTAATATTCAAATATTCAAGCAGCGCATGAGCAAAGCATACAACACTCATCAGTAATATCAGCTTAATAAAGCGGTCATAAAAATGGGCGTCACAATGCCGGCGCAGATCACAGGCGGCAATCAATATCACCAGCATCATAAAACTGCAGCCGATACCTAATAAATTGCCATAAACCAGCGCGCCGATAAAGCCGGCAAGGATAACCAGCAGACCTGCTTTCGCCTGCGGTGTTTCTTGCAGCAGCACTTTAAGCTCACCATTCATCATCAGCCCTAAGGTCAATGCCGCCAGCATCATTAAGCCAATATAAAAAGGCATAAACATTGATAACAGACAGGTTAGCAGCATCAGCTGATGCATTGTATAAGATTTGGCTTCTTTAATAATTAGGTTAATCAAAGACTCACCCCTTAGATGATTCTTATTATAGCACGTTTCAGTCAGTTCATTAGGAATGTCACAAAATTGAAAGAATTTCTTTGGCTGACTGTAATAAAAAGTTATAACCTTATACCTATTAAATATTGATTCATCGAGTTAAAGAAAAAAGAGCCGAAGCTCTTTATTTGAAATTGGCAACCCGAATCCGGTTCATTGCCCGATCTAAGGCAACCTGAGCGCGACGAATTGACGTATTAGCGTCTTTTCTTGCAAGCCGTTTTTCAGCTCTTTCCTTAGCGCGTTTTGCACGTTCAACATCAATTTCATCCTTGCCTTCAAAGGCATCGGCCAGAATCCGCACCTCGTTATCGTTAAGCTGCAGCAGACCGCCGGTGATGGCATAGACACGTTCTTCATGATTAATTGTCAGGATCATACTGCTGGTAGTAATCATTGCGACTAACGGCATATGGTTAGGCAGAATCGCACATTCCCCCGTTGTCGTTGTACAATGAATTTTCTCTGCTTCATAATTCCCATATAAACCATAAGGAGTTATGATTTTAACCTTCAGCATCTTATTCACCAAGTGCCTTTGCTTTTTCCACTACCTCTTCAATCGATCCGACAAACATAAATGCCTGTTCCGGATATTCATCATAATCACCATTCAGCAGTGCTTTAAAGCTGCGGACAGTGTCTTCCTTCGGAACATAGCGTCCCTTCATACCAGTAAATTGTTCACCGGCAAAGAAAGGCTGTGACAGGAAGTTGCGGACACGGCGGGCACGGCCAACCACGACCTTATCTTCTTCACTTAATTCATCCATACCTAAAATAGCGATGATATCCTGAAGCTCCTTATAGCGCTGCAGCAGCTGCTGAACACCGCGGGCTACTTCATAATGATCTTCACCGACAACTAAAGGATCAAGCATTCTTGATGTTGATTCCAATGGATCAACAGCCGGATAGATACCTAACGCGGCAATTGAACGATCCAGTACCGTCTTTGCGTCCAAATGGTTGAACGCAGTCGCTGGCGCCGGGTCAGTTAAATCATCGGCAGGTACATAAATTGCCTGTACAGAAGTGATTGATCCATCTTTTGTGGAAGTGATCCGCTCCTGCAGCTGACCCATTTCAGTTGCCAATGTCGGCTGATAACCTACCGCAGACGGCATACGGCCAAGCAGCGCTGAAACCTCTGAACCCGCCTGTGTAAAACGGAAGATATTGTCAATAAACAGCAGTACATCCTGATGGTTAACATCACGGAAATACTCTGCCATTGTTAATCCTGATAAACCTACACGCATTCTAGCGCCCGGTGATTCATTCATCTGTCCGTAAACCAGAACCGTTTTATCTAAAACACCGGTTTCTTTCATTTCATGGTACAGATCATTACCCTCACGAGTACGTTCACCGACACCGGCAACTACGGATAAACCGCCATGTTCTGTCGCGATATTATGAATCAGCTCCTGAATCAATACGGTTTTACCAACACCGGCACCGCCGAATAAACCGATTTTACCGCCCTTGGCATAAGGACACAGCAAATCAATAACCTTAATACCTGTTTCAAGTACCTCGGCGGTTGTCTGCTGCTGATCAAAACTTGGGGCGCTGCGATGAATCGGCATATGCTTCACAGTATCCGGAAGCGGCTCAAGTCCATCGATCTCACGGCCCAAAACATTGAACATTCTTCCCAGCACCTGTTCACCAACTGGCACACTGATCGGCGCACCTGTATCAACAGCATCCATACCGCGAACCAATCCGTCGGTAGAACCCATCGCAATCGTACGCACCCGATCATCACCAATGTGCTGAGCAACCTCAACAACCAATTTCTCATGGCTGTTGACATTGTCAATTTCAATGGCTGTCAGCAATGCCGGCAGATGTCCGTCAGCAAATAGAATATCGACAACCGGTCCGATGACCTGAACAATTTTTCCAATATTTTTCATCATTGTTCCTCTCATTATAAAGCATTCGCTCCGCCGACAATTTCCGTAATCTCCTGGGTAATTGCCGCCTGGCGTGCTTGATTATATGCTAATTCTAATGTACTCTTCAAATCCTCAGCATTATCCGTTGCTGTTTCCATCGAAGTTCTCCTTGATGCCTGCTCACTCGTTTTTGTTTCCAGGTAATAAGAATAAACCAACGATTTAATTGACATCGGGATCAGATCATTTAAAATTTCTTCTTCACTCGGTTCAAAGATGGTATCAGCAGATGCCCCCTTCTTTTCAACCTTTTCAACCGGCAGCAAAGTGACGATTTTAGGTTCAAACCGCAGCGGATTGATAAACTCCGTATAAACGATACGAATCTTACCAATTTCCTGATTTCGATATTTCGCAAGAGCACTTTCCGCAAGCTGCGCTAACAGCGCGTAATTATCATCCTCAACCTGGATATACTCCTCAACCACATTGCGCTGACGGCTTTTAGCCCAGACAGCCCCCTGTGTGCCAAGCATTACCAGCTGTTCATCCTGCGGACATTCAGCTTCCAAAAGACGATAAACATTTGCGTTATAAGCTCCGCATAAACCCATATCGGAAGTAAAAACGATCGTCAGCGTCGGTGCATCCGTATTTTCTACCAGATAAGGATTATCAAAAGTTGTAAGGTTTGCTAAGATCTGTTCCAACACTTCTTTCAGATAATGAGCATATTCCTTATTCTGCTTCATTCTTTCCTTTTGACGGGTATATTTACTAGCGGCAACCAACTGCATCGCTTTTGTGATCTTCATCGTTGAATCAACGGAACGGATACGGCTCTTGATGGCTAATTGACTAGCTCCCATAAGCCTAACCTTCGATCAGCTTTGAAAAAACGTCAGCGAATTCGTCGAGCACTTCTTTGATATGTGCATTCAATTCATTACTGATATCGTGTTTTTCATTGATTTCATCCACAATTTCAGGATGCTTTTCATGCATCATCTTAAGCATTTCGGTCTCATAATAATGGACATTCTCCACATCCACATTCTTGAGATAGCCATATTTAGCCGCAAATAAAGATAAAACCTGATCTGCGACACTCATCGGATCATACTGATTCTGTTTCAGCAATTCAGTCAATTTTGCACCGTGATCCAAGGTTGCTTTTGTTGCCGGATCAAGATCCGAACCGAATTTAGCAAATGCCTGCAGCTCACGATACTGAGCAAGTTCCAGCTTCAAAGAACCAGATACTTTTTTCATTGCTTTAACCTGCGCTGCCGATCCTACACGGGATACGGACAAACCGCTGTCAACTGCCGGTCTTATACCTTCATTAAACAATTCTGTCTGCAGGAAGATCTGACCATCGGTAATTGAGATTACATTGGTTGGAATATAAGCCGAAATATCACCCGCCTGCGTCTCAATGATTGGCAGAGCGGTTAATGAACCATTGCCATATTCCTCATTCATCTTCGCTGCCCGCTCTAAAAGACGGCTGTGCAGATAGAATACATCACCTGGATAAGCTTCACGGCCCGGCGGACGTTTCAGCAGCAATGACAGTGTACGATAAGCAACCGCATGCTTACTTAAATCATCATAAACGATCAGGACATCTTTGCCCTGTTCCATCCACTCTTCACCCATCGCGCAGCCGCTGTATGGTGCGATATACTGTAAAGGCGCCAGCTCAGAAGCCGTAGCAGCTACCACGGTCGTATAATCCATCGCGCCATGCTGACGGAGCTTTTCAACGATCTGAGCGACTGTACTGGCTTTCTGGCCAATCGCTACATAGATACAATTAATATTTTCATTTTTCTGATTGATGATCGTATCAACTGCAATTGCCGTCTTACCAGTCTGACGGTCACCGATAATCAGCTCACGCTGACCGCGGCCGATAGGAATCATTGAGTCAATAACTTTCAAACCAGTCTGAACCGGCTGATGCACTGACTTACGCGTCATAACACCAGGTGCAACACGCTCAATCGGACGGAATTTATCCGCTTTGATTTCCGGTCCGCCGTCGATTGCCTGACCTAATGCGTTAACCACACGGCCAAGCAGATCATCACCAACTGGAACCTCAACGATCCTGCCGGTACGCTTTACCGTATCACCTTCACTGATCAGTGTATCACTTCCCATTAAAACAGCACCGACATGTTCTTCTTCAAGATTCAGTACCATTCCATATACATCATGCGGGAATAACAGCAATTCTCCGGACATGGCATTTTCCAGCCCATGAATCAGGGCAATACCGTCACCAATCGTAATTACTGTTCCTGTTTCCGCAACTTCAAGTTCTTCATCATAGTGCATGATCTGCTCTTTGATGATTTTACTAATTTCTTCAGGTCTTAAATTCACATTCGTCACCTCACTCATTGCAGCGCAGTATTGACAACTTCTTCCCTGAGACGGGCTAAACGATTAGCCGCAGAGTTATCAAGAATCTGGTCATTGATTTTAATTCTTAGACCCGCAAGCAGTGCTTTATCCACTGACCACCTGCATTCAACTTTTTGATTCATTTTCTGTTCAAGCATTTCTGAAACACGCTTTTTCTCATTCTCATCCAATTCAACGGCACTTGCTACATAGGCAACCGCGATATGAAAATGATTATTATACAATGCTTCAAACTCCTCAACAGCATCCTTAAACTTGACAAAACGGTTCTTATCAATCATATACTTCATATAATTCAATAATAAATGATCGATATCTTTCCCATAAATTTTTTCAAGCAGTTCTTTCTTTTCCTGTTTGCGAACCTTTGGATGATTCAAAACCTTTGCCAATTCAGGCGTCATCGTTGATAAAACAACATGACACTCCTGTTTAAACTGATCCAGCTTATTGCATTCAAGGCCGATCTCAAACAGCGCTTCACCATAACCCTTCGCTACTAACCCTGCCATGGTGTTTCACCTGCATTATTGATAAAGTCATCGATATACTTCTTCTGTTCTTCATCATTTAACTCCTTGCCGACAATCTTTTCAGCCGCAAGGAAGGCAACCTCTGTGATTTCTTTCTTGATGTCTTTTTCAGCCATCATCTTTTCACGTTCAATATCACGCTGTGCCTTTTCAACAGCATTGTTCGCGTCAACACGAGCCTTGCTCAAAATTTGAGCACCTTCCTGCTTCGCGCTGAGCTTTGCCGCCTCAATAATCTCATGAGCTTCTTTCTTAGCTCCTTTTAATTGTTGAGCATACTGCTGTTTAAATGCTTCACCTTCCGCGTGTGCCTGCTGGCCGCTGGCAATTTCATCGGCAATCAATTTCTGACGGCGGTCAAAATACCCCAGCACCTGAGGCCAGAAAAAATGTTTAGCAAGCAGACAGATCAGCACAGTAGAAATCAGAACGAGTATCATATCTATGACATTCAGACGCAGATAGTTATCAATATTAATATTCATGATACCCTCCTTTTCTTAATTTTCACTACCTAGACTACGCTTTAAGGAAAATCAGAATCAGAGCGATAATTAACGCATAGATACCTGTTGTTTCTGATAATGCAATACCTAATACCATCATATTACGAATCTTGCTTTCAGCATCCGGATTTCTGCCCACAGCCTCACAAGCCTTACTAGCGGCAATACCTTCACCGATACCAGGACCAAGACCAGCTACCATTGCGATCCCAGCACCTAAAACTGCCATACCGGCAACGAAAAATTCATTAAACTCAGCCATTTTGTGTTCCTCCTATAGCTTTTAGTCTTCTTCCGGGAAAGCCTGTCCCAAGAAAAAGGTTGATAAAGTGAAAAAGATGTAAGTCTGAATGCATCCTGAGAAAATATCAAAATACATATGTAGAAATGGTGTAACAATGAACAACGAAACGCCTAATCCTGTAAACAGATTGTTTAACACCGCAAACAAACTGTAAATCAGCGTCATGATGATCGTTCCTCCAAGCATATTACCGAACAGACGCAATGAGAGCGAAAGCGGGAATACGCAGTCACCAAGAATATTCAATGGTGTCAGAATCCAGATAGGCTCGGTCCATCCCTTAAGATGACCCAAAATCCCCTGTTCCTTAAAGGCGGTGAACTGAATCACACAGAACATGATTACGGCAAGTGTTGCATTGACGCTTAAGTTGGATGTCGGTGCCTGTACACCTAACAGGCTGCTCAGATTTGAAAGCAGCATGATAATAATCATGGTTCCATATAATGGAAGGAACTTTCGCGTCCGTTTACCGAGGCTGTTGTTTACGATCCAGATCACTAACTGCACAGCCGCTTCCGCAACCAGCAAAACGCCATGCGGTGCCTGTGAAGCGTCAGCCTTCTTGAACTTGCTGCCAAGTACGACCATCAGTACAGCTACAATCGTACAGATCGCCAGCCAGACTAAGATTGAAACATGAATCTGAATCTCAAGCGAACCGATCGTAAGCAATATGCCATCAAAATTCTCCAACTATTTCACCTCCTTGTCCGCAAAAAAGCGGGTATAGATTAAAATTGCTGCCTTGTTGCAAAGGAAACCAGCTAACAGCGCGAATATATTAAAACCCCGCCAATAGCTGACGCCGAAAATCAGCGCATAGATCATATAGCGCAGCAGATAGTTCGCGCGGGCACTTCGGCCGGCACTTGGCCCATTGATTTTATAAGCCATTTTAACTACCATGTTGAAGCCGATGATCGATACCAATGCACCAATCGCAATTCCACCTGTAATCGATGCTTCTTTAAAAATAAGCGAGAGTACAATCAGGACTCCGGCTAAAAGCAATGTCAGCTTGCGTATCTGATAGGCCAGTATGGTTTTTTCATCCATTTTTTGAAGTCTCCCTTATTAATAAATACAAACTGCCAAACAGCACATAAAGCAGCAGCGCAATCATGATCCATGGTGTCGTATGTAATTGTTCATCAACCCATTTACCAAAAAATATCGCAAAGATACTTCCCACAACGATCCGTGTGACAAAGCGCGTCGCCTTATGATAGCCATTCATTATTTTGTACCAAAGATACGGTCGCCGGCATCACCAAGACCTGGTACGATATAACCTTTTTCATTCAGCTTATCATCCAATGCCGCTAGATAAATATCAACATCCGGATGCTGCGCCTCAACAGCTTTAACACCTTCCGGTGCGCCAACCAGACAAACCAGGCGAATATTCTTCGCGCCCTGACGTTTTACCATGGTGATTGCCGCATTCGCGCTGCCGCCGGTCGCCAGCATTGGGTCAACAATCATCACAACTGCATCATCCATGCATTTTGGATATTTCGCAAAATATTCATGTGGTTCAAGCGTCTCTTCATCACGATACAATCCGATATGTGCTACCTTTACCGTCGGCACCAGATCGCAGATACCATTAACCATACCCAGTCCCGCACGCAGAATTGGCACTAAAACAATATCTGTTGCCAATGTCTTGGTATGACAGTCACCCATCGGTGTTTCCACAACCACATCACGGGTTGGAACATCACGGGTAATTTCATACGCCATCAAACCGGCAATCTCGTCAAGATTCTGACGAAAATCTTTGGTAGACGTATCCTTCGACCGCATGATAGCCAGTTTATGCGTAATCAAAGGGTGTTCTAAAACATGTAACATACGTTTCCTCCATTACTGTGGATCACAGCCACTAATTCTTGATAAGTATACCATTTCTGACACCAAATGAGTAGCCCGTTTGCTAATTTTTTTAGCCATTTTCACAAACTATAAAAGGAGTTCAACTCACTGCTTTTAAGCAGTTGCCTAGGCAGTCACTTATATAAAGCGCATACATCAAGCATAAGTGTTCCTAAGTAACCTTTTTCATCTTGTGATAATAGTAATATTTTTAACAACCGCCATTCAGCATAGAAAAATATACTTACTAACAGCCTCAGCAGTTCTGTCAGATATAATTATACCCTTAAAATTGAATCTTGTATTTACACAAAATCAATTTTCTGTCTAAATTGCATAATTGGGATTTCCATGGTCATGAATATTGACAAATTAGCCGATAATTCCCTATATTATGACTATGTTTAACGATAATTTTTATGCTTTCCCAAGCATCGTGTAGATTTCATGATATATGTCCTTATATATACTGTTTTTACGCCAGATAAAATTAAATTCATGAGTTGCGGAAAAATCATTTAATGTGATTTCCCGTAAGATTCCCTGATCCAATTCCTGCTGAACCACCGGCTGATAAAAGAATGATATACCGGCTCCCGCGCAAACCATCTTCTTAATTGTATTCAGGTTGCCGATTTCAACCTTATGTGAAAAATCATTCAGTGTCAGATTTTTCTCTTTCAGCTTCCGCTCCAGCATTTCACGTGTTCCTGAACCAGCTTCACGGACAAGCAGTCTTTCATTCAGCAGATCAGCCATTGATTTTGCAGAGCATTGAGTATCATAGGCGCAAACCGGCAGAAATCGCTCACAGCTATATACGATGCTGTCATAGGAGGATTTTGCAAAGAAGCCTTCAACAATCGCAAAATCAATATCTCCATCATCCAGCATTTGAATCAGCTTTGCTGTATTGGTAACAAACATGCGTATTTCCGCGTCAGGTTCACGTTCTAAAACCTTCAGCAAGACCTTCGGCATGATATATTCCCCAATCGTCAGGGTAGCTCCGAAATGCAGAACTCTTTTTGAGGTTTGCTGATGAATCATTTCAATCAGCTTCTGCGCGTCATGACGCATCGTAGTAGCCGCCTGCCGAAACATCATGCCAGCCTCACTCAGTATCAGCTGTTTGCCTTCATAGCTGATAAGCCGGGTACCTACCTGAGCCTCCAAAGCTCGAATATGCTGAGAGACTGCCGGCTGGGTAATATGCAGCAGCTGAGCCGCCTTTGTGTAATTCATGGTTTCACAGACAACTAAAAAGGTTTCAACTTTAACGTCTAACATAAAATCACCTCACATTAAGTATAACTTATTTTTTATCTATAAGATATTCTTATCGTTAAATAAGTAATCATAATTTTACATAATGTTTTAGGCTTGATAATATATTAACTAAAAGGTCAGGAACCTTTTTCTTGGAGGGAAATATGAACAACAAATTTGTAAAGGCAAGTCTTGCCGGCTTAATGGCTGTAAGTCTTGGCGCTTGTTCCAGCAGCAATGCTCCGGTTGACAACAAAGAACCAGAAACAGCAGCTGGCACATTTGAAGCGAAAGCTTCAGGCTACGGTGGTGAACTGAATCTGACAGTTACCATTGACAACAATGTTATTACAGATATCGCATTAGGTGAAAACCATGAAACAAATGTCGTTATCGACCGCGCATTCCCAATTATCAGGGATCGTATTTTAGAAGCTAATTCACCTGTCGTTGACAGCGTGAGTGCCGCTACATTCTCATCTTTCGCAGTAAAGAGCGCTGTAGCTGACGCAATGAAACAGGCTGGCATGGAGGTTGAGGCAATCACCATGACAACTGCAGGCCCAGCTAAAGAGGCTAAAACGATCGAAGATGTAAATGCTGATATCGTAGTTGTCGGCGGCGGTCCTTCTGGATTGGCTGCAGCAATTACGGCTAAAGAAGCAAATCCCGATGCGAATGTTATTCTGGTAGAAAAATTTGATATTCTGAGCGGTAATGGTAAGTTCGATATGAACTTCTATGACCTGATTAATTCTGAAGCACAAAAAGCAGCAGGTACAGAACGCTACACTGAAAATGCTGTGGAAAACTTCATTGAAGATATGAAGGATGCCGGTGATACAGCTGAGCGTCTGCAGGTATGGGCTGAGCAGGAAGCACAGCTTGATGCATGGCTGAGAGGCATGGGTGTTGAACTTGATTACAACTATGGCAGTACAAACCACATGGCTAAAGAAGACCAATATGCCGGTGAGGTTGTACAAGCTGGTTTAGAAAAACGCGCACAAGCATTAAATATTGATATCCGCACCGGTACTAAGGGTAATGACTTAATCATGGAAAACGGTGAATGTAAAGGTGTTATGGTTACTAACAACAACAATGAAAGCTATAACATTCTGGCAGCTGCAACAATCATCGCAACCGGCGGCTTCTGTTCTAACAAGGAATTGGTTGCTGAATACGCTCCTGGTTATGAAGTATTAAATACATCAAATCAATTAGGTACTACAGGTGATTTCGTAAAAGTATTTGAAAAGAATGGTTTCGCAATGGAGAACATGGACATGGTTCGTGTATTCCCATTAATTATTTCTGTACGCCGTGATTTAACTGGCGGTGCCGATCAATTCATTCTTGTTAATAAAGAAGGTAATCGTTTCATCGCTGAAAGTGCCGGCGGTATTAAATTAGGTACAACAATCCAAGCTCAGAGCGATGGTGCAGCTTATTATATCACTGACCAATCAGGCTATGATTCTTTCTATCGTATCAGAAAGCACGTTAATGCTGGTTATTATGTAACAGGTCAGACAATGGCTGAAATTGCTGAACAATTAGGTATTGATGCTGAACAATTACAAGCAACTTTTGACAGCTTCAACGCAGCGGCGGCAGCTGGCGAAAATGATGAATTCTCAGGTCAGCCTGAAAATCGTCCTATGGATGCTCAGGGGCCTTATTACGCAGTACGTGTTGAATCAGCAAATCATATGACTAAGGGCGGTGTCGTTGCAAACGAAAAAGCTCAGGTACTTTATGAAGATGGTTCAGTTGTAAAAGGACTGTACGCTTCTGGTGAAGTTACATGGCAGTCAGGCGGTTATTCACAGTCAGTTTCATTCGGTCGTGTGGCTGGTGAAAATGCTGCGGCTAGTTTAGAATAAGAATAGATAAATTAAAAATCTGTGATTCAGCTAAAATACGCGAAAGTCACAGATTTTTTCATGTTTATAAAAATTTAAATGATTCATAATTCCGTTCAGCTAACTTGCTTGATTACTAGCAATGCACTCTCAAGCGCTGTCATAAAATAGCTTAAAGATAAGGATTATTCCTGATCCTCTGATCCAAAAAGTGTTGGTGTAAAGGAAACGCGTTTAAACTCAATCACCTCTTCACGATAATCCGGCAAATAATAATAAAAATGATCCTCATCGGTAACAACCATCGTATCTGTATGATCACCTTGTATCAGGTAGACATTAGCTTTTCGCCAATTACCTTGATCAACCAAAGTATTGACCTCATAAAAGTAATAATTATTATCGCGGTCAAACACAAAATAGATAAGATTATCATTTATTTCAGTTTGATTTGAATAAGTACCTAAAAGCGGATATACTTTATCGCTTTTTTCACTCATGTACATAGAAAGCAAACCTAAATTACATAGCACTAAAACAATTATCGCTGATATTAGCCATTTATTCTTCATAATTGTTCCCCCAATATTACGCTGGCTGCTTATTTCCCACACTTAACCGCCAGCAATTGCTGAATATCCTCAAAATTCTCCAAATTTGTAACCTGATAATGGACCCAGCCGCCATCATTGCATGGATATTTATTATCTATACAGACTTGCGTATCCTTCCGCACCTGATCATAAACAGCATCAAACTGTTTATTTGTTAAGCGTAACATTACCGTAAATGCATCTTTTTCCGCAAATACATTACATATTAATTTCTGTTTAATTTTATGCGCTACTCCCCAGCCGTAATTATTGCCGTAAGGAAAAACAATCTTTTCCTCAGTGTTGTAAGTTTCATGCAGCCATTGATTCAGTTTTGTAAATAATTCTGCGTTGCTGCCGCAGGTGGCCCTCATTTCATCCATCGTTGGCATTACTTGTTTATTAAGCATTCGCTCGCCCATGTTAACTACCTCCTGCTTTATCATTAATTGATCTACTATCAGTTTAATTGATTTTATGGTTTATGTCAAAGCATCCTCAGCTCAATAGATCAAATAAAAAGGCACTCTGTCGAGTACCTATTCAGCTTATTTTTTTAATTCAGCAACAGCTATTCTCGCAGCATCTCTGCCCATGTAAACACCTGTTGATATAGCCATCCCGCAGCATGGATATTCTTCACCAAAGAAGCCTGTAAAAGCAACCTCACCGGCAGCATACAGATGATCGATTGGCTTGCCTTCCTTATCCAATACTCTTGAATCAAGATCGGTGACTAAACCGCCGTAAGTCACTGAACCGGCTGGTTTCATTTCTAATGCATAATAGGTTGTACCTTCAACAGGAATCATTTTATCCGCCGGCTTATTAAAATCTTCATCATTGCCTGCCGCACATAATTCGTTATAACGATCCACTGTAGCCCTTAATGTTTCAGCATCAACCCCCATCAGTTCAACAAGTCCTTCAATACTGTCAGATTTTAATGTTGAATCAAGGGTTAATGCATATTGTACAGTTTTATTAGGATCATTTTCAGCAGCGATATAATACCCTTTCACACTGCCGGTATCCATCAGATTCTTAGCAACGTGATATTGATATGTATATTCATTGCCAAACCGCTTGCCTTCCTCATTGACAATCAGTCCCGCTTCTTCATTAATACCGACACCGCTTGCGAAATTACAGAATACGATATGTACACCATTGCTCATAAATACATCAGCACCTACTTTTTCTGCCATTTTCAAGCCGTCACCGACATTCCCCTTTGGCGCGCTTGTATTAGCGTTAACAGCCGCTGGATAGCGTGACATTAATTCTTTATTTTGGAAGAAACCGCCGGTTGCCAGTATTGTGGCCTGCGCATTTACAGTAACATTCGAACCATCACTCTTTAGCGCATGCAGACCGCTGACAAGTCCGTTTTCATCAACCAGCAATTCATCAGCCGCGGTATTATAAATGATTTCACCGCCAAGCGCTAAGAATTTATCTAACAGCGGTACAATAATCTGACCGCCATGACCGTTGGTCATTCCGCCGCCGCCTTCTACATTATGAACACGCCAAGGGGTTAATGATGAATGAATGGCTTCTACATCCTGTACTGGAACACCTTGTTCAGCAACCCAATCAAGATTGGCCACCGATTCATTGCAGAATTCCATCAGCTTAGCATCATCAAGCAGATCACCGCCGACACTTTTTAAGTATTCAAACATTAATTCAGGATTGTCATCAAAACCCTGCGCTGTCTGCCAAGAAGTACCGCTTGCTAATAATTTACCGCCGCTGCGTGAAGTCGTACCGCCGGCAATTCCCTGTTTTTCAACAATCAGTACCTTAGCGCCCTGAGCAGCCGCTTCAATGCCAGCACTCAAACCGGCTACACCGCCGCCGGCAATGACAATGTCCACATCATAAACCTCATCCTTTGCTTCATCCTTTACTGCCGGCACAGCTTTTAAAACTTCCGGATCTGCGCCTGCCTGCTTCACCGCCTCAGCAACCGCTGATTTAACAGCCGCTGAAGTAATTGTCGCACCCGTAATAGCATCAAGGTTCAATGACTGTGTTTCCACGATTTCATTTGGCAGCACTTCAATAGGTGTCGTTGTCATACCATAACCGATACCAAATGTTTCGTTATGCTCCTTTACCTTTACTTCCTTAATCTCACTGTCAGTAAATGTTACCTCAACCACAATTGGCCCCTTCATACCGGCTGCTTCACCTGTATAAGTACCAGCTGTATAACTGCCTGCCTCTGTTTCAGGCTCTGCCGGCTTACTGCATGCACCTAGTGATAAGGCCAAAGCCGCACACATCAGCAATGAAGATAATTTAATCATGTTTTGTTTCATTATATCCTCCTCTTTCTTTGTTAATGCTTTCGCAATTAAATTATAAGCTGTCCTGTGAAGCACGAGTCAACCCTCCTTTTTTCAAGCTTTATTTAATATTTTTAAAGCAATTTTCCTGAAATTAGTGCAATAATTAACAAAATCATGTAAAATAAAGCATACCCTGGGGAACAGTTTGAAAGGATGATAGAATGAAAATCAGCGATGTCTGCAAAGCGACCGGTTTAACTAAGAAAGCGATTTATTATTATATAAATGCCCAACTTTTAAATCCTGAACGCGATAAGCATAACAGCTATCATCATTTTAGTGAGGAAGATCTTCACCGTCTGCGCATTATCGCGGTCATGCGTAACTTTGGCATGTCCTGTGAACAGATGAAATTAGCCTTCCGCTATCCGAATATGGTTAATTTTTTTATGCATCAGCATATGGAAACTCTGCGTCAGCAGCTTGCCTCCAATCTTGAAAACGTACGTTCAATCAGTTCATTATTATTGTCGATGCCGCCGCAGTACAACATTGATTCACTAGATGAATTTTTAGACCGCCAATATCAATTAACCGATCAGGAACGTTCGGCCCTTGATTTCTTATGCCCGTCACAGGACGCCCGCATGGTATCAATATTTATCTGGTGTACTTTTCTAGATGTGGAAGAAAGTGAATACCGGCACTTTTTATGGCGTAAAATGACTGAATTAACCCAGAAAGAATTAAGCGGTTCTCTGCGTTATGTAGCCAAGGTAATTTATTCCACAGACCCTAAATATATCCGCAGTAATTCATTAAATCGCTATCAGGATTCGATGCTGGTGATCAAAATGAACAATGCTTCTAAAGAAAATGTAAAACAGCGGCTCATCAATGATTTAATTACACTGTCAAATGATGAAACGCTGCAGATCTATTGGAATCTTAATTATGAAAAGGTTATGTTTCCTATATTCAATCTTAAAAACGGCCCGCTTAATGAGCTGATGATCCAATACAATGAAAATTATAAGCTCTACCTGAATCACTTAAATATCTGTGTAAATGAAGTAGCATGGGAATTGCTGCATGGCAGTCTGAATGATTTATATCAATCATTAAAGCAAGTGCTGCATGATCAATTTGATATTGAAAATTATCCAGGTATTATTGGTTATAATTCATTTGAAAAAGCATTATATACACAATTACCGATTCCAGTTATGAAGAAGATTTTAGCCAGTGAATAATTAAATGAAGCCATGGGATTGAAATTCACCATGGCTTTCTGTTTCTTAATCGCTTTCCGTATCACTTAATACACCATCTTTAATATAAACGATGCGTTTTCCTGCTTGCGCCACCTTCACATCATGACTGATTTGAATAATGGTATTTCCTTTCGCATTTAATTCTTTAAACAGTGTCAGGATGTCTTCACTTGTTTTTGAATCTAATGCACCCGTTGGTTCGTCAGCCAAAAGCAGTGAGGGCTGAGTAATTAAGGCACGGGCAATCGCGACACGCTGCTGCTGACCGCCGGATAATTCATTGGGCAAATGATCGGTTCTTTCACTAAGATTAACCATTTCAATTGCTTGATAGGCTCTTTCAATTGCCTGTTTCCGATCCACGCCTCGAATCAACAAAGGCATTACGACATTTTGCAGCACATCATACTGGGGAATGAGATGGTATTTCTGAAAGATAAAGCCAATCTTATGATTGCGGATTTCCGCCATGCGATCTTCGTCATCGGGCGTGATTGATAAACCATCTAATTCATAGCTGCCGCTGTCAAAGTTATCCATACAGCCGATAATATTCATCAGCGTACTTTTGCCTGAACCTGAAGCACCAAGAATTGTTACAAAGTCACCTTGCTTAACGGTAAGATTTACATCTTTTAAGACATGCAGCCTATTTTCGCCGATCCAATAAGATTTGTTGATATTTTTCAGCGTAATCATGATTCCCAAATCTCACAAGCTGTAACATTGCCAGCTTCATCAACTTGAATTAGGATGACGGAGCCTTTGCGAATTGATGTCAAATCAGCTTTGCCGCCGCTTAGGCTGTTAATTGTTATGCCTGCCGGCAGGATAAATGATTTATTTTCACCGCTGTATTCGATCATTTCGGATAATTTCTTTGGTGACTCAGTACGCGGGTCTTCAGCGGTTGCATCTGAACCGCCGCCGTCTGCCACACCGCCGATTGCTGTTTCACCTTCCATGCCGCCGCCTGCTGAATCTTCATTATTGCCGTCCGTAGTCCCAGGCATCAGCGCTAATTGCAATTCAATTTCATTACCGACAACACTTTCTACACGGCCAAAGTATTCTTTGCTTTCTTCTTTTGGCGTTTCTTGCGCTCCGTCATCACTGATGCTTACTTCATTGCCTGGATTTTGATTTGTATTTTCTTTTGGCTGTGCTGAACAGGCAGCTAATGCCAACACGCAAAGTAATGCGCTCATAAATTTAATTGTTTTTTTCATAAATTGTTCCTTTCTTGCTGTTTACAGCGTTAATCATGATTTAATGCTTCCACCGGTACAAGCTGTGATGCCTTATATGCTGGATAGAAGCCAAAACAAGTTCCGGTCAATACCGCGAATCCAAATGCCAGCACAAAGCCTTCAAATGACGGGGCAATTGGAATATCTGTATAACGGTTTAGGAGCGGTAATGCACCAAAGCTCAATAACACTCCGACACCGCCGCCAAAGATGCCGATTGCTACCGATTCAAGCAGAAATTGCAGTAATATGTCATGCTGCTTGGAACCAAGAGCTTTTAGAATACCGATTTCCTTAGTTCTCTCTTTAATCGTCACAAACAGTACATTCATAATGCCGATACCACCGACCACAAAGACAATCGCCGCCACCGCGATCAGCAGCAGTTTCATCGTCCGTGCTGATTTGGTAGCCGCTTCAATACGGCTGCCGGCATCCTCAACAATGTACTTATCGCCATTTACCATATAATAATTCAAGGTGCTGGTGATTTCTTTAATCGCACGGGGAACAGCTTTTATACTGATTGCCTTGCCTACCGCTTCAGCATAGTTATCCTCGGCAGTGATTTTTGCTTTTTTAAAAGTTTTATAAGTCATAAAGACTGAATCATCACTGGTTAATCCTTGTAAGCCATCGCCGCTTCTGCTGAGTACGCCAACGACTTTATAGACGGTCTGATCAATCACCAACTTTTCTCCGACAGCACCCTCAGCGCCATTAAAATACGTCTCTGCGATTCCATGTCCGATCACAACAATACTGCTTCCTTGTTCATAGTCCGATTCTGAGAAATCGTTGCCGGCGGCAAAGGTGAAGTTTGATATTTCCGCATATCCTTCTGTTACACCAACAATTGAAAGATTAGCCTTTTGACGTTTGATCTTTACTTGCTTATAGCCGCTTTCTCTTAAATAAATACCACTCAGTACCGTTGTTTCATCCATGATGTGGCCAAGGTCTTCCTCATCTAGCTTTTCAATCTTATTACTGCCCTGCATTGAATAAATGGATGCCCAATCAGGCTTTATATAAATCGTATCTGCCGACAACCCCGAGAATTGACGGGCCGCCTCCTGTTCACCGCCGCGGCCGATCGCTATAACTAAAACGATAGTCAGCGTACCAACAATAATACCCAGTGATGTCAGCATTACCTTGAATCGATTCTGTTTAACATTGATCCAAATCAGACGGATCAGCTCGGTTATTTTCATGACCTAATCCTCTACGATAACTACATCATTTTCAGAAAGACCACTGAGTATTTCACTAACCTGACCATCTGAAAATCCCGCCGTGATTTCAATTGTCTGTAAATGTCCTTTTTCATCCTTAACCTTTACAACCTGTTTTCCATCAACAAGCTTAATTGCTTTATTGGATAATATCAGAACATCTTTTTTCTGTTTTGTAACAATGGTCGCATTTGCCGCCATTCCTTCAAGCAGACTTAATGGATTCTCTTTCAGTTTTACTTTAATGCTATAATTACCGTCATTCACCGCCAAATTTTTAGAGATGACTTCACCTTCTAATTCATCAGATGGAAAGACGCTGACACTGATTGATGTAAACTGACCGATTTCAATATCGTTAATATCCACCGGCTCAATGACTAATTCAAGCTCCATGTCTTTTAAGCTGCCAATCTCAACAACCGCTTTCTCATTCGTTATCTTTTCCTGACTGCGATAAGGTGCAGTCAAAACAATACCGTCCGTCTCGGCATATAATATAGGTTCATCCAACAGTTTTATTGCTTTTTCAAGTTCCTGCTGTGCAGTATCATAAGTCCGGTAAGCTCTTTGTTCACTGGCTCTCAAAGAAGATAGCTCAAGTTCGTTCAGCTTATCCTGTGTATCTCCAGCAGCCGCTTCTCTTTCCAGCTCTTCATTTCTTTGCTTTTTCAAATCCTCCATCCGACGGTTTGCCTTTTCAATTTTATCCTTTATTTCCGCAATCTGAGTATCCAGCTCAGCGCTTTGCTTGGCCAGCACTTCCTCTGATTTACTTGCGAGATTTCTGATTTTCGTACGCAGATCAGAGATATTTTGTTCGGCCTGCTTTTTCTTTTCCTCATAGGCTAAACGGCTTGCTTCAAAGCGGTCACTTAAGCCCTTATTACTCTGCATCAGATAAAGACGCTTGGCTGCTTCCGCCTGTTCAAGCGCCGCTTTAGCACGTTTTATAGCTTCCTCTTCGGCCTCTGCTTCAGCTTTTTTTAATGCCGCTGCGGCTTCCTCAATCGCATTTTGATAGGCAATCAGCTGTTCCTTATTAATGTTACTTTGATAAGCAGCCTCTTCCATTTCACGTTCCAGCTCTGCTTCACGAGCTTCTTCTAGCGCATCTAATTCCGCTCGAGCTGCTTTTAAGCTCTTTTCAAGTGTTTGCTTTTCCTCTTCCAACGCTTCCTTATTGTTAGGCGACAGCGTCAGCTTCTGCTTTTCCAATGCTTCCAACTGCTTAGCAAGATCGTCCAGTTCCTCTGTAATCTGCTTCAAATCAGCCTCATATTTTAATTTTGAATTTTGCTGCTTCTCCTCTGCTGATAAAGAAGACTGAAGCTGAAAGCGGGTAATCGCGTTGCCTGCTTGGAGATAGGCATCTTTCGCGTCTGCTGCCTCTTTTTCTAATCGATCAATCACCTCATTCAAATTAGTCAGTGAAATTCTGGCGAGTGCATCACCTTTCTTGACCTCACCTCCCAGCGGCACTAAATATTCTTCAAATATCAAACCTTCCGCAAATGTATGAATCGTTCGCTTTGAAGTTAATTTGCCGCTTGCTTCTACACCTACCGTAATATTACCGCGTGTAACTGGATATTCGCGCAAGATTGCGCCATCATCAATATCCTTTGGTTTAAACAATGACCAGCCGCCCAGTATGATCGCCGAGGCTGCTGCGACTATAATCAGACGTTTGGGATTCTTTTTAAACCAATGTACACTTTTATTTAATAAATTCATCATCAAACCTCGCTTCCCGGGTTTTAGTTTATCAGGGATTAGGTTAAGACTAAGTTAAGACTCAGCATAAGTTACAGAAAAAAAACCGGTTTAATCCGGTTCGTTGACAGCTGTTAGATTTTGATTTAAAGGCAGCTGAATGGTAAACAAACTGCCATGTTCCAGCGGGCTGTATGCAACACTGCCGCCATGTCCCTCAATGATTTCACGGCAGAGCGCTAAACCAAGACCGGCGCCGGCGGTATTTCTTGAACGTGAATTTTCAATTCGATAAAAGGGTTCAAAAATATGCGCTGCCTGCTCCTGATCAATACCGATCCCTGTATCTTCAACAGCAATTATATATTGATTCTTTTCAATCAAAGAACGCACCTTTAAAGTGCCTTGCTCAGTATTATACTTGATGCCGTTTTCAATCAAATTGGCTACTGCCTGTCGGAAGATAATTGGATTACCCTTAATCAGTCCTGATGATAATTCTGATTGAATATCAATCTTTCGCTGATTTGCCAAAGGCTGCATTTCCCGTATGATATCCACAATTATCTCCTTGACGTCAAAGACATCCTCAATGCTTGATGATTTCATTGCCGATAAAGCAAACAAATCCTCAACGAGGGCAATCATCCGCTGATTTTGTTTTTTAATGATTTTCACAACATGTTCATAATCTTCTATTGCCGGTGTTTCATTCATCGCCAAAATTTCTAAATTAGTACGGATAATCGTTAAGGGTGTGCGCAATTCATGAGCGGCATTTGAAGAAAAGCGCTTTTCACGAAGGAAAGCAATTTCCAAACGATCCATCATCGCATTAAAATCATCTGCCAGTTTCGCAATTTCATCTTTGCTGTCAAAGCCTTGAATTCGTGATGACAGCTGTTTTTCACTGATTGCTTCAATGCTGCTGCTCAGCTTTTTAACTGGCTGCAATGAATATCCTGCCAATAGATAAACTAAAAAAGACCCGCCGCCAATCGCTGCCAGCATAAACAAATAGCTCCTTTGGGTAAAATTATCTAAGCCATTATATACCGTCTCATCAAGCGCCGTATCCGGTGAAAAATTTTGATCGCCATTAAGAATCGGATCAGCAATGGCCTCTGTTCTTAATTTAAGGATTGGATCGGCGATGATGAGATTGGCATCACGGATTGAAGACTGCGTCATCGCCACACAAAACAAGGTCAATACAAAAGCGGCCGCTATCGTAACCCGCCAGCGTAAGGATATTTTTTTCATTCTTTACACTCCTCAATCAAATAACCGGCACCGCGGATCGTAAGAATCATTTCCGCACCGCTTGCTTCCACTAATTTTTTTCTTAGATTGCTCATATGAACCTTAAGTGATGTACTGAAATAATCAGCATCACTTTCCCATACATGTTCAATCAGCTCCTCCGCGCTCACAACCCGGCCGGCATTAAACAGCAGATATTCAAGGATGGCATATTCCTTAGGTGCTAATTCAATTTTATTTTCATTAATCATAACGCTTCGAAGATTCATATCAAGCGTCAGACTGCCATAGCAAAGCAAAGGATCTCGCTGTATAAAATTACGTCTTAATAAAGCTGCTGAGCGAGCTTCTAATTCCGCAAACGCAAAGGGTTTAATCAAATAATCATTAGCCCCTAGTTCAAGTCCCTTCACTCGATCATCAATTTCTGTTCTCGCGGAAAGAATCAATATCTTTAATTCCTTATTTTCTTTTCTTATCGCCTGCAGGACTTCAATACCATCCATAGACGGTAAATTCAAATCTAAAATTAAGAGATCATAGTCATTTGTAAGCAGGTACTCTAAGCCCAAACTGCCGTCATCGGCAATATCTACCGCGTAGCCTTTCTTTTTAAAGCCCATAGCCAGCGCTTCCAACAAATCAATCTCATCCTCAATAATCAGTATTTTCATTTTAACACATCCTTTCAATAATCTTATCACACGAAGGTTAAGATGCGGTTAAGGATAAGAAAAAGGTGATAGTTTTAGCTTGCTACCACCTTTGATTATTATTCGATTAATAAGCGCGGTGAATCGGATAATTGACGGTCAATGAACGTACCTCGTCACGAATCTTTGCCAGTTCTTCCGCATTCTCTTTATTCTTTAACGCTCTTGAAATCCAAAGCGCTACTTGTTTAAATTCAGCTTCTTTGAACCCACGGGTTGTCATTGCCGCTGTACCCAAACGAATACCTGATGTTACAAATGGTTTTTGTGTATCAAAAGGAATCGTATTCTTGTTGCAGGTAATGCATACTTCATCAAGAATTTTTTCGCATTCCTTACCACTGACACCGATTGAACCCATCACATCAACTAAAATCAAATGATTATCGGTACCGCCGGTTACGATTCTGAAGCCTTCCTCTTTTAATGTGTCACTTAAAACTTTACAGTTATCAATGATTTGCTTTGCATACTCTTTAAACTCAGGCTGTAGTACCTCATTAAAGCACACTGCTTTTGCCGCGATGATATGCATCAGCGGACCACCCTGCATGCCAGGGAACACTTTCTTATCCAATAATGCCGCGTATTTCTCTTTACAGAGAATAATACCGCCGCGCGGGCCTCTTAATGTTTTATGGGTTGTGGACGTGACAAAATCACAATAAGGAACTGGATTTGGATGCAGACCGGCAGCTACTAAACCCGCAATATGCGCCATATCCACCATCAGATAAGCACCGCATGCATCAGCGATTTCCCTGAATTTAGCAAAATCAATGATCCGCGGATAAGCACTTGCGCCTGCTACGATCAGCTTCGGTTTTTCTCGCATTGCGATTTCCATAACCTCATCATAATCAATCATTTCAGTTTCACGGTTAACGCCATAGCTGACAAAATGATACAGCGTTCCTGAGAAATTTAAAGGATGGCCATGCGTTAAATGACCGCCGGAGCTAAGGTCCATACCTAAAACCTTATCACCAGGTTCAAGGACAGCCATATAAACACCCATATTAGCCTGTGATCCTGAATGCGGCTGCACATTCGCATGCTCAGCACCAAAAATACGGCATAAACGCTCTCTGGCAATGTTTTCCACGACATCCACATTGACACAGCCGCCGTAATAACGCTTGCTTGGATAACCTTCCGCATATTTATTTGTCAAAATACTGCCGGCTGCTTCCATAACTTCATCGGATACATAATTCTCGGAGGCAATCAGTTCAATGTTATATAACTGACGCTTTGCTTCTTCTTCAATGGCTGCCTGAATTTCAAGATCTTTCATTTCTTAGTCCTCCAATTTGCTTACTTTATCAATACGGCGCTGATGACGTTCTTCATGTGAGAACTCAGTAGTCAGCCATACATGAGCAATTTCCTTCATCAATTCTTCACCGATGATGCGCTGGCCCATGGCTAATACATTGGAATCATTATGCTCTCTGGTTAAACGGGCGCTCAATGGATCTGAACATAAGGCACAGCGGATGCCCTTGATCTTATTGGCCGCAATACTTACACCAATACCGGTACCGCATAAGACAATACCCTTATCATTCTCATGAGCCGCTACACTTCTGGCGGCGGCTGAGGCATAATCCGCATAATCGACTGAAGCAGTAGAATCAGTGCCAAAATCAGTCACCGTATATCCTTCCTCAATCAGCATCTTTTTTAAGATTTCCTTATATTCATATGCACCGTGATCACAAGCAATTGCAACTTTCATTTAATTTTCCTCCACGATTTTCATGATTTCATCTTCACTGATCGGACCTTTGCGGATCAGCTTTACCGCATCCGTAGACGCGTCTACAATGGTTGAGCTTTCCTTACAGCCACACATTCCTTTAACTACCATGTCAATTCTGCCTTCCAGCTGTTCAATAACTTCCATGAAAGTTGTACCTGTCGGCATACCGGACATATTTGCGCTTGTTACCAGCATCGGCTTACCAATGCGGTTCATTAATTCAAGGATAAAATCATCATCAGGCATACGGATGCCGATGGTATCAAAGCCATTAGTTACATAGGCAGGTACATTTTCACGCTTCTTTAAAATGATTGTGAAGGCACCCGGCATAAATTTCTGAATCAGCTTCTTTGCTTTTTCCGTAACTACCGCCACGCTTTCAATCTGCTTCAGATTAGAAATCATCAGCGGAATCGGTTTATTCTCCGGTCTTCCCTTCGCTTCTTTTAAACGCTCCAAGGCTTTTTCATCATCATAAATGACACCTAAACCATACACTGTGTCGGTAGGAAATGCTGCCACGCCACCGGCTTGTAAACACTCAATAACTTCATCCATTTCTTCTTTTGTTTTTCTTTTTGTTTCCATCTATATCACCACTCTGCAAACAGTTTACCACAATTATTCATACTTATAAAGAAAAAGACTCGAATTAAAATCCGAGCCATTCACGCACAATTGATTTTGGTTTTACCTCTGGCAGACAAAATTCATTTTTTGTAAACTTACCGCCGACAACATCGCCTTTGCCATCTCCAATAGTTATGATTAAAGAATGGTTATGAAGCTTAACCTGCCAGCCTTCATGACTGAATTTTTGAATGCCGCTTTGCAGCAGTGTCTGATAACTGTCAGCATCCGCATATTGAAATAAATCACTGGCAATCGTCATCACCTCATCATGTACAGCAGCAATATCCGCTGCCTTTGAATCATTATATATTGTATATTCAGGAACCACGCCTTCTGATTTTATTGGCGTTACCAGCCAGAATGTCCAGATCAGCAGGATTAGTGTCAGTTTTTTCATATGTCAGCCTCCTGCCTTAAGGATAGACAGTTCTGCTTAATTTAAACATAGAAAAAGAACCATTAGGTTCTTAGTCACAATGATTATAAATAAATAACATACGATTCTTGCCATTCATATCCTTTAACACTTCAATCTTACTATCAGGAAAGTATTTTGCAGCCTCAGCCATCAATGCTTCCTTTTGATTATATCCGATTTCAAAGGCAAGCATACTCTTTTCGTTTAGAATCAGCTTAGAGCGTTCAAATATGATGCGGTAGAATTTCAAACCATCATCACCGCCAAATAAAGCAACATGCGGTTCAAAGTCCTTAACCGAATGTTCAAGCTCCTCATCATTAGGAATATAAGGCGGATTAGAAATCAGAATATCGAAATGCAGCTGACGTTCAATTAAAGGCTCTACCATATCACCGCAGCAAAAGGCTACCTGTGCTTCATTGATTTTTGCATTTTCACCAGCGACCGCTAATGCCCGTTCACTGATATCCGTAGCCATGACGTTTAATTTAGGTTCTTCTTTCTTTAATGAAATCGCAATTGCACCTGAACCAGTACCGATGTCGCAAACCATCACATTTTCCTTATCAGCAAAATGCTCATCATAGGCCGCCAAAATATTGGCAACCAGTTCTTCAGTTTCCGGGCGTGGAATCAGCACATCTTCATTCACCTTAAAGCGATAGCCATAAAACCACTCAAAGCCCAGAATATGCTGGAGCGGTTCCCCGCTTAATAATCTCGGAAAGGCTTCGTTAAAGCTTTCTTCAAGCTCTGATGGCATCTCTTTTTCATAATCCATATAAAGATTCTGGGAATCCATATTCGCCAGCTCAAGCATCAGTAAAGTAGCACTTTGTTCACTCAAACCGGCATTCTGCATCTGCTTTTGAGCCTGTTTCAGACATTGACGATAGGTCGGCATTATTTTTCACCAGCCAGTTTCAGCTTTTGATCGTATTCTTCAAGCGCATCTAATACATCGCCCAGCTTACCTTCCATAATGCGGTCAAGCTGGTTGATCGTTAAGCCGATGCGATGATCGGTAACACGATTCTGCGGATAGTTGTATGTTCTGATTTTTTCTGAACGGTCACCAGTACCGATTTTACTGCGGCGTTCTGCACCGGCTTCTTCTTCCAGCTTGCGCATATGCTCCTCATAGACACGGGAACGAACTAAACGCATAGCCGTTGCCTTATTCTCATGCTGAGAACGGCCATCCTGACACTTTACCGTGATACCGGTAGGAATATGTACGATACGCACCGCAGAGTCAGTCTTATTGATATGCTGACCGCCGGCACCTGATGAACGGCATGTTTCAATTTCCAGATCATTATCATCAATTTCAAAATCTGCCGCTTCAATTTCCGGAGAAACTAATACCGTTGCTGTTGATGTATGGATACGTCCGGCTGATTCTGTCTTAGGCACACGCTGTACACGATGTGAGCCTGATTCGAATTTTAAACGGCCATAAGCACGATCACCCTTAAGCATAAAGGAAATCAAAGAGAAACCGCCGGCTTCTGATTCCTGAACTTCCATTAATTCAGTCTTCCAGCCAACTGTTTCAGCATAACGTGTATACATACGGTATAAATCACCGGCAAAGATATTACCTTCATCACCGCCGGCTGCACCGCGGATTTCCACGATAACATTGTTATCATCCATTGGGTCCTTAGGGATTAATAATACTTCAAGCTTAGCAATCAGCTCTTCCTTGCGGGGTTCAAGCTCTTCAATCTCCATTCTTGCCATCTCACGCATCTCTTCATCTTTTTCATGAAACAGCTCATGAGCGCTGACTAGTTCTTCTTCAATTTTCTTATATTCTTCATAAGCCTCAACCGTCTGCGTCAATGAAGCCTGTTCCTTCGCAAGCTTAGCCATCAGACGATTATCTGACAACGTAGCTGGTTCCAGCAGCAGCTGGCCCAATTCTTCATAACGCGCTGTGATTGATTCTAAACGTTCGATCATCGGATTCATAACTATACCTTCTTTCTTTTTATTTAATCAAAGTTCTGCCTGGTACCTCATGGCAATGACGGCACCGTGCTTCATAGCTTTCACTGGCTCCAACCTGAATGATCGGATCATCATAACGGGCCGGATGTCCATCAACTAGCCGCTGTGTACGGGTAGCCGGAGCGCCGCAGCGCATACAGACAGCCGTCAGCTTAGTAACAAATTCTGCATAGGTCATTAAGGATGGCATAACCCCAAAAGGTTCACCTCTAAAATCAAGATCCAGACCCGCGGCCATCACACGCCTGCCCTGATCCGCAAACGAGTTGCATACCTCAATGATACCTTCATCAAAAAACTGAACCTCATCGATGGCAATGACTTCGGCATCACCTGCCAGCTTTAAAATTTCTTTTGAACTGGAAACCGCAAAACTCTCGATGCATTTGCCGCAATGCGAAACAACTTGATCTTTACTATAACGATCATCGATTTTCGGCTTGAAAACGACAACCTTTTTACCGGCAAACTGAAGCACATTGATCCGTCTGATCAACTCCTCCGTCTTGCCTGCGAACATGCAGCCGGTGATTACTTCCAGCCAGCCTTCACGATATTGTTGATACATACATGATTACCTCGTTATCCATTCTTTATTATACTCGATAACACGGCAAGAAAAAAGGACTTTTTAAGTCCTGATTTTCATTATTCCTTAATGCCGTATTTCTTATTGAACTTTTCAATTCGTCCTTGTGCAGCTGCGAAACGTTGTCTTCCAGTGAAGAAAGGATGACAGTTTGAACAAGTATCAACGCGTAATTCCTTAGCTGTTGAACCAGTTTCAAATTCATTTCCGCAAGTTGAACACTTAACAATAATACGATTGTATTTTGGGTGAATTCCTTGTTTCATAATTTTTCTCCTTCCGCCTTAAGTAACAGTTTACCTAAAGTAAGTGCTTTATAATTATAGCGGATAGAATTCAAGAAAGCAAGTAGTAAATCAACGTTTTAGCCATTTTCAGCTACTTTTTCAATAAAAAGTTAATGCTATAAAGATTGTGATTCACTTCAGTTATAAAAATAAACCTTAAGCTGCTTCATTACTTTCATATTCTTTAATATAATTAATTACCTCATCTGCTGTCTTTGCCTGATCCAGCATTTCAAAAAATTCATGTCTGTTAATCAAATCTAGGAATTCTGACATCGCAGGCAGATGGCTTTCATTATCCAATGCACTCAAACAGAAAATATATTTGACCGGATCATTTTCTGCGCTGCCAAATACGACTGGATTTTTAAGCACCGCTACCCCTAGCGCGCATTCTAAAGCACCATTTTCAGGCCGTGTATGCGGCAGTGCCACATGCTTAGTAATTACGATATAGGGAGCCGTCGCTTTATTGATACGGATAATTTCATCAATATAATGCTGAGTAACCTTGCCGGTATCCACAAGCTTAGCACCTGATTGACGGATAGCGTCTTCCCAATCCCTTGCTTCAAGTTTCAGACAGATCAGCTCTTTAGAAATTAAATCCGTCAGCTTATATCCCTTAAGCTCATCCTTAACTGCATTCTCATTGGGTGAGAACATCGCGTAAAGCTCATTATATAATGCATTCTCATCACTGATCAGTGCATGCTTGCGAACTGCTTCTAAAATCATTTCCACATTAGGCTGATTGACCAGCGACATTTTCAATCGGGAGCATACCTCACGAACTACTTCATAACGCTCGCGCATATCCATGACAGGACTGACCTTAACCACTGGTATACTAAGTTCATTCATACCGCGATGAAACTGCGTCGTAAAAATAATCTCTACCGGTTCATTAAAATCAGCGTAACCGGCAGCTTCAATGGGCAGATAAAAATATATTTCAGGAAACATGTTCTTTAATTCATTATATAAAATTGCGGAGGAACCAATGCCATTGGAACAAACAATCAGCGCCCTTTTCTTCTCCATCGCTTCACCTTCACGATTCTTGGAATAGATGGTTGCGAAATGGATTGTCAGATAAGCCAATTCATCTTCCGGAATCTCTTCACCAAAAAGAACAGTGAATGGTTTCATAGTTTCCTTAACTAAAGCATAAAGCTCTTTATATTCATCCTTTACCCGCTGACAAAGCGGATTATAGATTGGCAATTTGAACAGCAAACGATAATAAGCCGGACGAAAATGTGAAAACAGCTGACGGAAAATTTCCTCACTATCCTTATAATGGATGCCGCTTAAGAACTCAAAACGAGTCATAATCTTACCGACAATTTCGCCGATAATTAAGCAGTCCTGCGCATCTTCTTCAACATTTCCCACCGATATGCCCAGAATCCATGAACTGATATAATTGATTTCTTTTTCAGGAATTAAGCTTGTATTCTTATAGTTTGTCAGCAGGGCTTCCGTAAAGGCATATTCCTTCATTGATTTCATCGCATCTAAATCAGGCATCATACTGATTTCAGCACTGGCATCCTTGCCGCTGATCATTCTTGCTTTTAGGAATATAAAAATATAAATAAATTCTACAAGACGGTCTTCCACAAAGGATATATGATTTCTTTCTGATAATTCAGTTATTACCAGCTTGGAATATTCAAATGTATCCAAATTAAAATCATCGATAAATAAATCAAATACTTTCGTATTGCGTTCATCAGCTAAGGAAGAGATAATCAGCTTCATCATATAACGGCGGATTTCCATTTCAGAACCTGAAAGGTAATATCCCTTGATACGATTATTTTTTATTGTGATGTGATCTTGGTCTAATTCTAATACCAAATCCTTGAAATCCAGCAACACTGTCGAACGGCTCACCTGAAGGGCATCGATAAAATGCTGAAGAGCGATATACTCAGGATTCATAAAAAGCATCAGGTAAATATAAGCCAGACGCTCTTTTTTATTCAGATAATAAACATCATCTTTTTTCATCTCATGAATAAAACCGACAAGGAATTCACGCGTATGAGCATCAATCAGCAATTCTTTTTTACCGCCTGTTGTAATAATGGGCAGATTTTCAGATTTAAGCAGATGATTGATTTTTTCAAGGCGGTAAGTTACTTGTCTTTTAGTTGCTTTTGTTTCAATTTCGAGATCTTTCAATGTCAGATATGATTTCTTATTCAAGATTTTAATCAATGTTATTAAGTCATTATCCATTTTCAATCCCCCGATCACAGTTGAATTGTTATTATTTTCCACTTTCATTCTACTGGATAAGCTGCAAAACCTCAATTGAATTTATGTCTTATTTTTGTCAAGTACCTATACAAAATTTAAACTTTGTTTTATATGTGCGTTTTAAATCACATAATAAGCTGATATTTTATGGTAAGATAATGGTAAGATCAACAAATGGAGGTAACTGATGAGAAACATAAATAAGTTTTTAAGCATATTGCTTATGGCAGGGATGCTGAGTGCATGTGCTGCACCGGCTGACAAGCAACCGGAAATAAATAATCATGATTCACAAAATAATGCAGCACAAGATGAAAATAAAGCTTCTGATGTCTATGAATATCATGGTGAAATGAACGCTCAATTTAATGGACGCAGTTTTACTTTAGAAACAGCTCCAAAAAGCAGTGTGGAAGAATTAGTAGTAAATAATTATTATTATGATATTGCCAGTGAATATGAAAAGCTGAGTGACTTGTATGGTGATAACGAAGCATTAAAGATATCAGCTGCCAATGAGAAGAAGAACTTTGATGAGGGTATATATGTTAAGGATTATGTTATCCATGAGGTAACGACCCTAACCCAAAATGAAATTGATGCTTTATTGGCTGAGCATATACAAGCAGATATCGATCAATACAGTCTTAGTGAAACAGCTGTTGTTAAGGCGGATATTGATTTCGTGTGGGGCGAGGATGCCGTTGGAGCGCAGATTGACAGTGGACGTTATCCGAGAATCTTTTTATGCGGTAAAGTAAATGCCGATGATGATTGGCTGATTTATGAGATATATTGGGGAGAGATGTACGGATATTAATAATGAAACTAAAATAACTGTCTTGTTGGTGATGAACCTCAAGACAGTTATTTTTTGTGTCAATTACTTTCTACTGATAAATTTACATATTCCTAGAATGAACGTTACACACTTAATTATATTTTCAAAAATTATGAAGATTTTAATCTTTTTCTAACTCATCAAACTGTTGCTGCGTAATTTTGCCTTCCTTCAGCAGTTTTAATCGTGATTCTCTAACACTTTCTCTCTGCTCTTTAGATAATTCCTTATTAGTTACAACCTTAGCTGATAAAGGACTTGATATCCGCCATATAAAGCGATCATGATCACTTAACTCTTTATATCTCTCTGCTTTTTCATCATCCGGTAATAGCCTGAATTCTTCTATTGTCAGCATTATACTCCTCCTTATTATTTTCCAAGATCTATAAATTTATGATTTATTTTACCTTCTATTATGTCTAGTCAAACATTGTTAAATAGGACTTCATCATCACTTGCCATAGCTTCACCCTATAGGTTTGTAGGATTTCAGTTTATTTAATTATACTTACTATTTATTTCTTTAATGCTTTCCATTCATCTTCTAAAATTGACATCAAAATATCATCTGCATATTCATTGCCGTCCATAATAGCATCTCTTAAAACACCCTCTCTCTTAAATCCTGCTTTTAAATATACTTTTTCAGCTCTTGGGTTAAATGAATATACATCCAACTCTAATCGATGTAACCTTAATTTTTCGAATGCAAAATCACGCGTTGCTTCTGTTGCCCAAGTTCCAATTCCCTTACCTCTCTCCGTCAATTGATAAAGACCTATACGAAAATTAGCGCTGCGTAAATTCCAATCAATTTCATTAATAATACTTTCACCAATTATTCTGCCGTTAGGTGCTATAATCAAAAAGAAATATCTATCATCATCTTCAAGCGATCTTAAGAAAAAGGTTTCAACTTCTTCTTTTGTGTATACTTCTTTACTACCGGTCAATCGCGCAACTTCTTTATCTAAAGGGCAAAAATTTTGTTCATAATAATTAGTTGCATCTTGAATTTTGGCCAATCGTATTATATAACCATCTTTCTTACCAAGAATTTCAGTATTCATTTAATATTTCCTCCTACTAAAAATTCAATTTTTTCTTTAAGTACATAATAACATAATGCTTCCATAACGTCATTTAGGTTTGTGTTCTGAAAAGAATATTATGCATTTTCCACAAGCAGTTAATCTTTAATTCCTTCAGCAAAATAGTATTGTGTAACAAGAGTTATTAATGATGAACTAAAATACCTGTCATGATTCTTGATCGTAACAGGTATTTAATATCTTTAAACCTTTTGAATGTAAGTTACATAATCTTGTGTGGACATGAGCGGAGTATTCAGCTCATTCATAATATCTGCGTAAACTTGATGACATTGAAGGATGCGATGTCTTTCAAAAAGATATTTTCTATTTCCGCTCCGGCTGACATAGCACCCTTTAAAAATGCTTCGGCAATAAGATTAGCGGTGCTATTTACACCTGCCGGACTTCCATTAAATACAATTACTTATCCCCCTAAATTTTCTTCATGAATAAGCCATGATGGTTGCAATACCAATACAATAAGCCATGTCCACGGCAGATAAACCGTACTTCAATAGAACTTTCAGGATACAGTTTTACCAATTCAAATCGTTCACCGGTACAATATGCCATAAAAGAAATATAATGATTTTTGGTCATGGGATGATGAAGTGAGACAAAATATTCATTTTCTATTTTTTCACAGCTTATTTGGTGTTCATCATCAACCTGCTCATTCTCTAAAGACGGCAGTGTGACGCCGCAGCAGGAAATCATTGCCGAGCCAGTGGCATGTAAAATATTTCCGCATATCGGACAAACATAAAGATTTGATTTCATAATATTAGCCGAGCGATTCGTATTTATAATTTGCTCACCGGATAATAATTCCGGAAGTGAAACTTTTAAAATTGCGGCTAATGGTTCAATTAATGAGATATCAGGTAATCCCTTTCCTGTTTCCCATTTGGAAATAGTTTTATCACTCACGTTCAGCTTTTCTGCCAGCTGAAGCTGCGTCATGCATTGCTTTTCTCTTAACATTTTAATTGCAGAGCCTGTTATATAAGTATTCATTTCATATACCCTCACTTTACTAGCTTAGAATACCATTATTCATATTAAGGAACAACCTACGCTGCGTAGAGTCATGCTTATACATTGAAACAAATACACTCAACAAAAAAACTGCCATGTGAATATCAACATGACAGTTTTCTTTATGATTACTCAATTATTTCATTGCTGAACGAGTTTCATCAATAATCGCACGGATCTTTTTCGCATTTTCCGTAATTTCCTCAGATGTCCCTTTAGTCAGCAAACCGCCGAAGCCGCAGCATTCAGTACCTTTTTTTATCCAATCAGATAAGTTATCCAAAGTGATGCCGCCTGATGCAAGGATCGGCATAACCGGGATTGGGGTTTTTAGTACCGATACAAGCTCTGGGCCATAGAAATTAGAGATTGGGAAAGCTTTGATAAAGGAAGCACCAACTTCCACCGCTTCAACCATTTCGGTAATTGTGGTACAGCCAGGTGCGTAAGGAATTTGATATCGATTGCATAATCTGGCAACTTCTTTGCTGAAATTAGGAGCAATGATAAATTTAGCACCCTTAAGAATTGCTAAACGTGCCGTTTCTGCATCGAGTACCGTACCGGCACCCACTACCAGCTGATCATTAAATTTTTGATTAATCGCTTCAATCACTTCACCGGCATTAGGTAATGTATAGCTGATTTCCAAAACATCTACGCCGCCGTTTAAACAGCCTTGCGCAATTTCAATGCCGCGCTCAATGGTTTCTGTACGAACGATGGCCATTGCGCCGGTTTTCTCAATTCTTGTTATGATATCTGTTTTAAACATATCCCATTCCCCTCTTACAATTTATAATAAGCAAGTGCTGCTTTAATTTGTTCATCAGCCTCGGCCGGCAGCTTGCTTACTGGATAACGCGCATCCCCCACATTAATGCCTAATAAAGTCACTGCTCTTTTCATCACTGACGGCACGGTTCCTAGCTTTAAAACACCACGCAGAACATCAATATCCTTCTGTGCCTGCTCGGCAGCTTCCAAATTGCCCTTTAAGTAATTTTCATAAATTGACACATCTAATTCCGCAATAACATTGCTTGTACCGGCAATAGCTCCTGCGGCACCGATCTTCAAAGCCGGCAGAATCTTTGAATCAGAACCAACTAAGACTACGAAATCACTGTTTTTACCCGCGTCAATATAACCCTGCATATTTTCCATGTTGCCGCTGCTGTCTTTAATGCCGGCAATATTCTTAACGCCAATCAATGATTTGACGGTTTCTGGTTCAATATTAATACCGGTATTCTTCGGAATGTTATACATGATAATTGGAATATTTACAGCTTCCGCAACCTTACGGTAATGGTCAGCCAGTTCCTGCTGAGTTGGAGCGATAAAATAAGGGGAAATCACGGATAACGCATCAGCACCGACAGCTTCCATCCGCTGTGCCAATTTAATTGTTTCCTGAGTTCCGCATGCGCCGGCACCGACATAAACCGGTACACGATGGGCTGCCTGATCGATTACAATTTTAGCAAATTCTACTTTTTCATCATCGCTCAGCACATGAAATTCTCCATTTGTGCCTAAAATAAACAAGCCATGTACACCCTGACTGATCAGCTTATCAACCAACTGACGGGCAGCTGTCTCATTAATCTTCTGATTTTCATCAAAAGGAGTTACCATTGCGGTAATAATACCTTTTATTTCCATAGTTCTTTCCTACTTTCCTTCTCTGATCGACTGACCAAGCGCACCGCCTGGATGCCATCTGACATATTCCTGCGGTGTTAAACCACGGGTTTCCTGGAGTAAAACACTTAAGCTTTGTAACATGACAATCTCTGCCAAAATAGATGCCCGCGGCGGCTTATTTAATGGATCTCCCTCATGTTTAACACCGGCAATCAGTGCAACCTCCGCGCTCTTTGCCAGCCATGAATCCGGATTGCCCGTAACCGCGATGATCTTAGCACCATTCTTTTTCAATGTCTCAACGGTTGCCTTTAATTCTGATGTTTCTCCGCTGTTGGAAATAGCAATTACCACATCACCGCTGAGTACCTGACCGGCACTGCCGTGAACAGCTTCTGTCCCATGCAGTTCATAGGTTGGCGTACCGGTAGATGAAAGCAGCGAAGCCGCATAGCCAGCTACATGTCCTGGTTTGCCGATGCCTGTCACATGCAGGCGATTATTCTTAGCTTCCGCAGCCAGAATCAAATCCTTTGCCTTTTCAATGGCAGAATAATCAATATGATTGATATAATTTTGTATTTCAGAGAATTCAATATCAAGGAATTCTTTGATTACTTTCTTTGTTTCCATAGATCCTCCTTTATTTAATAATATCCTGATAGCCTTTAACATATTGTTTTAAACCATCACGCAGAATATTTACGTCAATGGCTGAGATAAGCAGATCAATATCATTTTTAAATTCGGCAATCAAAGGCAGCGGCCCAATAATTCCAAATCCCTTATCTGCTCTTTTACAAGCATTCGCAACCTTACGAATCAAAGCCAGCTCATCAGGATGCATCATATTATCGGGATTGCCCATTGATATTCCCAAATCAGCAGGCCCGACAATCAAAGCGTCAATGCCTTCTACCTGAGCGATTTCATCGACATTTTCAACACCCTTAACGGTCTCGATCTGCGCAATCGTAATCGTTGCCTGATTCAGTTCACGCATATTTTCCTGATGGTTGCCTGATGGTTTGTAGAATGTATTTGCACCGCCTGAATAGCTGCGGCTGCCAAGCGGCGGATACTTGCTCCACTGCACTAGCTGTCTGGCTTGTTCACTTGTTTCAATCATCGGTACCATCACACCCGCAGCTCCGCAGTCAAGCACTCTTGATACATCACTGCGCGCAAGCTGTGCAGCTCTTACGATTGATGGCATCTTAATGCCATTGCCCATCAGCATCAGATCATGCAGCCGATCATAAGGAATCATCCCATGCTCACAATCATAAAAGACAAAATCCATACCCGCATCCTTTGCCATAATCAACATCGCCGGATCATCTACAATTTTTATCAGGGTACCAAATAATGGCTGCTGTTTCATTTTACTTTTGATCATACGCTCTCCTTAAAAAGCAAGAACAAGGAATTTTCACTCCTTGTTCCTGTACAACTATAAATCTAATTAGTGGAAAATGCTTAATACCTTGTACAAGAGTGTTCCGACAATATTGTAGTCGATGTTCGGGAATGAAGCACCAGCAATACCAAGTGTTTCAAATACCGGATAAAGAACCAGAGGTAAAGCAACTAAACCAATACCAACTAAGAATGAACCGGCAAGAGCGCCCTTCCATCCACCATAAGCATTACCGAATACACCGCAAGTACCGCCTGAGAAGAAGCAGATACCAGCAGCTGGAATCATAATTACCGGACTCTTAAACAGAACCATCATTGCCATACCGAACAGACCGCCTAAGAATGCACCGACGAAACCGATAACAACTGCAGTAGGTGCGAATGGGAAAATAGCAGGACAGTCAACAGCTGGTTTAGAATTAGGGATATATTTTTCAGAGATAGCAACGAATGCAGCTGTGATTTCAGCGATGAACTGACGAACACCATAGATCAATACGCTCATACCAGCAGCAAATTGCAGACCTTGCAGCAGCGGATATACAAACCATAAGTCATTGCCTGACATTGCCAATACTGTTTCCATGTTGCCTGTTGCAACGCATGCAAATACAGCAATGTAGAATAATACAACCATGAAGCATGCAATTGAGAAGATAAAGTCACGGAATAATTCAAAGAATTTAGGCATGTTAACATTGCTTGAATCAGATTTTTCTTTTGAACCAGCAAATAATTTACCAACATAACCAGAGAAAGCATAACCAATACAGTTGAAGTGACCCATTGCCAGATTGTCTGAACCGGTTATCTTATTCATAAACGGCTGACAGAGCGTTGGCAGTGCAGCACCGCAGAAACCTAGAACGATACCGCCGCCGATAATTGTAACTGGCATTGGCAGACCCACAGCGATAAATACTAATGCAAGTACACATGCGAAATATAAGAAATGCTGACCAGTTAAGAAGATTGCTTTAAATGGTGTAAACTTAGCAATTACCAAGTTAGCAACGAAACCTACTAACAGTACAAGGGCTACCTCAGTACCATAAGTATTTAATGCCATACCGGTAGCAACCTCTACCTGAGTTGTAACACCGTCAATTCCAAACCCTGTATTGAATAATGTAGTAAAGTTAGCAACGATCGTTGAGATGGCGCTTGATCCAATGTTGAAGATCATAAAGCCCATAATCGTTTTTGCAGTTCCTGAAATTACTTCAGTTGCTGACTTCTTTTGCAGCAGCAGACCGATAAGAGCGATCAAACCAACGATCAGCGATGTATTCCTGACTTGTCCTAATAATGCATCTAACATATTCTTTTTCCTCCCTTAAGTTTTACAACTATTTTTTAGTATCTAAGAATTCATTTAATTTTGCTTTGATTTCATCTTTATCAACAATGTTGCGGATACCGACAGCAAACGGAACCTTATCTTTTAATTCCATCATCAGATCCTCCATAGTGATAACCAGATCCCCATTAAAACCAATTAATGAATCAAGATTTCCATGTTCAGTAACGATTTCCATGTTATTTTCTTTTATAACCTGATCAACCTTAATCTTCAGCAGCATGCTTGAACCCATGCCGGCACGACAGCAAACTAATGCTTTGTACATATGTGTACCTCCTTTTCTACCTAATGGTTTAAATAATCAATGACTTCTTTTGGATCGTTTGTTTTATCCAATAATTCAAAAAATTCTTTGTTTTCAAGTAGTTCAGCTAAATCAGCCAATGCGCCAAGATGTGAGTTGTTGTCTTTAGCACTTAGACAAAACAGATACTTCACTGGATCATTGTCAGCATTGCCAAAGGCAACCGGCGCTTTTAAAGTCGCGATACCAATAGCACTTTCCAAGGCTCCGGTTTCCGGCCGGGCATGCGGCAGCGCTACATGAGGTGTGATAACAATGTATGGACCCGCGGTTTTTACTGAATCGATAATTGCATCAATATAGCTAGCTTTAATCTTGCCTTCATCTTCCAGCGGCTCAGCGGCCTTTCTTACTGCATCTTCCCAGTTATCAGCTTCAATCTGCAGCCGAATCAATTTCTCACTCGTTAAATCTTTAAGCATGTGGATCACCTCCTTGTGATTCTGTAAGCTTACACAGGCGGATGATTTATTTCATCTCTTCCCTTTACACTTGTGATTTTAAAGCATAATCGAAACGCTTTCAATCCTTTTAGAGTTCAAGATTTGTGTTTGCGCAAGACAATTGTTAAACTGAAGAAAAGCCTGATTTAATAGGCTTTACAAGCATTTTAATGAAGCACTTTAAGCATTTTATGGCAAGCTTTTTTAAGTCTTAATTTTGTATGATGCAAACACAAAAACTGAACGCTTGGGTATAATTTGAAATGATAAACAGCATTATAAACAAATAAGAACAAACATAAAAA
>NZ_HE578924.1:404232-456888 GCF_000313565.1 Dielma fastidiosa
ATAAAAAAAGTGGTTCAAGGCCTCTAAAAGATATTTTTACCATCTTTTTAAATGCCCTGAACCACATGTTATCTAAACCTTAACTTTGATTTTTTATAACTATTACTAAGCATTGCCTTCTTATAGTTATTATTTCTTCTGAACGTATTTCAGACAGTCCAAAGTTACCGCTGTGATAATGATAATACCTTCAAATACGAATTGAAGATTTGTATCGATACCAAGAATTGTCAGTGAGTAGATTAATACGGTGAAAATAAGTACGCCGACTACTACACCTGAAATCTTACCAATACCGCCAGTAAAGGATACGCCGCCTACTACGCAGGCCGCAATTGCATCCATCTCCCAGCCTTGGCCATATGCCGCAGAACCAGAACCGATCATTCTTGCACATTCAAGCCATGAACCAAAGCCATAAAGAATACCAGCCAGAATAAATGCACCCATGGTTACCCAGAATACTGAGATACCAGAAACTGCTGCTGCTTCCGGATTGCCGCCGACTGCATATAAATTCTTACCAAAAGTTGTCTTGTTCCAAATAAACCATACAATTGCGATGGCTACAACTGCCCATAAAATAATCGTTGGGAAGCCGCCGATTCTTGGAATGATCATCTTTGGAATTGATGGATCGATAGCACCAAATGATACACCCTTTGTCGCATAAGTAACCAAACCAAAGATAACCAGCATATTAGCCATTGTAGAAATAAATGGATGCATCTTAAATCTTGCGGTGAAGAAGCCTGCAATGGCAGTAAAGAATGTACATAACAGAACACACATTACCAGTGCAAAAATCATTCGCACACCAATCGGCATACCTGTAAAATCAAACACATGACCAAATACCGCACCGGTATTGATTCCCTGATGCATGATAATGGTTGCCGTCGTCATACCCATACCAACCATACGTCCGATTGAAAGGTCGGTACCGGTCAGCAAGATTAAACCCGCAACACCAAGCGCTAAGAACATTCTCGGTGAAGCCTGCTGTAAAATATTTAAAACATTGTTAAAGGTCAGCAGCGGCACACCCTTGATGATTGGGGTAGCAATACATAGACCAATAAAAATTAAGATAATCGCAATATATAAGCCATTATTCAGCAAGAATGTCCGTTTATTAAATGAGTATTTATAATTCTCCCATTTCTGCATTCTTGATTCCATAAAGGTGAATTTAGATAAACGCAGCAAGTCAATCAGGTGATACTGCCATACAAAGGCGGCATGCCTTCTGTCTTTAATTTGCTGAAGCTCTTTATCTAACTCCATTTTGGCATCAAACATCCGGTTCTTATGAACATATTTTTCATCCTTGATTTCCTGATGATCAGAAATTTTTGCCAAAGTATCTTTATGTTCTTTTTCTAATTCCGCAATTTTCTTATTATATGCTTCCTTAGCCTGTATTTTTTCCTGTTCGCAGCTTTCTTTTAATAGCTGATAATAATCTGAATCAAAGTGCGCTTTCAAATATGCAATCGCATCGTTGATCAATTTTGAAATCTCATCCTTGTTATTTGCTTCAACGGTTTTTGCTTTTGCCAGCTGTTCATTATATTCCTTGATTCTATTTTCTTTCTCTTCCTTTTGTATACTGCGATCCCGTTTTAAAGTATCAATATTATTTTGAAGAGCAACTACACGATTGGTGCCGTCGGCTCTGAGATCATCAATCTTTTCTTGTATTTTGCCTACATAATCCTCAATGGGCTGCCGCAGTTGCTGTTCCTGTTCAGCCGTTAGGATCTTATCGTTTCCTTTCGCCATATTAATTCATCTCCCTGTTATAGATATTTCGCACTGAGTCTTAAAAGTTCTTCCTGGTTTGTCTCTTTAGTATTCACGATACCAGACAACCGCCCATTCGACATGACACCAATACGGTTTGTTATACCGAGAATCTCCGGCATTTCCGATGAAACAACGATAATTGTCTTGCCCTGTTTCGCCATATTGATAATTAATTCATAGATTTCATATTTCGCACCAACATCAATTCCGCGTGTAGGTTCATCCATCATAAAAATCTTCGGTGCGCGTTCCAGCCATTTGCCAAATATAACCTTTTGCTGATTTCCTCCGGATAGGCTGGAAATCTTATCGTCAGGCCCCATGCACTTGGTATGCATAATCTTGATTTCATTAGAAGTAGCTTTAATCATTTTAGATTCAGAAAGAGCTACACCTGACTTATACTGGTTTAGATTGGCAATTGTCGTATTAAAAGTCAAATCACCCTTCAGGAAAATACCATTCGCCTTTCGCTCTTCGGTAATCATTGCGAAACCATTCTCCATGGCCTCTTTTGCACTGCTGAAATTCATCAGCTGATTCTTGTAATAAACACGGCCTGCCGCTCTTGTACGAACACCAAAAATAGTTTCTAAAAGCTCAGTACGGCCAGCGCCTACCAGACCATATAAACCAAAGATTTCCCCTTCTTTCACATCAAAGGATATATCTTGTAAATGCGGTTCAAATTTAGTAGACAGATGCTGAATGGATAAGATGTTTTCACCCGGCGTATTGTCTACCGGCGGGAAACGGTTATCCAATGAACGGCCAACCATTGCGGATATTAAATCGTTCATATTAGCATCCTTGGTACTCTTTGTCGCAACCAATTTACCGTCACGAAGTACCGATATTTCATCACATATCTCAAAAATCTCATCCATCTTATGAGAAATATAAATAAGGGCAATCCCCTGTTCTTTTAGCTTTCTCATCATCTCGAAGAGCTTGTTCACCTCCTGCACCGTCAATGACGATGTAGGCTCATCCAGAACAATTACCTGTGAATTATAGGAAATTGCCTTAGCGATTTCACACATCTGCCGCTGGGAAACCGACATATTCCGCATCGGCTGCGTAAGATTTACAGTCATTCCCAGCTTTCTGAATAGCTCAGAAGCTTCTTTTTTCATTCTGCCTTCATCAACCACACCCAAGGAATTGACCGGATAACGGCCCAGAAAAAGATTATCAATTACATTTCTTTCCAGGCATTGATTCAGTTCCTGATGCACCATCGCGATACCATTTTCAAGGGCATCCTTAGGACCGGAAAAGCTTACTTCCTTGCCCTTTAAATAGATATTGCCCTCATCTTTCTGATAGGTACCAAACAGGCACTTCATCATGGTTGACTTACCGGCGCCATTCTCACCCATAAGTCCCATAACGGTTCCGCGTTTCACATCCAGATTGATATGATCCAGAACTCTGTTTCGGCCAAATGACTTGCTCATACCGCGTATTGATAAGACGATATCATCTTTCTTATCTGTCATTGTTCTTACTCCTCTGTTTAAAAATGCTGCATTGCCATAAATAGGTTCTTAGGGAGAATTTCTTCTCCCTAATCGCCTTTAATTAATAAATATTATTGATTTAATAAACTTGTATAAGAAGCCGCATTATCGGTCTTAACCATGTTAATAGCAAAGGCATCAAATTGGCTAGGGTTACCAAGACGGTTTGTAATATTAGATTCTGTCTGACCATCGCCGCCGATATATTCAACTTTTAGATTCAGAAGCTTGTCATATTTTTGTAATAATGGCTGATAAGTAGAACCTAAGAAATTATCTGCAGAGTTATAGATGTTCAGCCATACATTCTTTGTAGGATGAGCTGCTTCATCAAGCTGATTAGATACTGGAGCGTAAACCATTGTAGAATCCATGAAATCCTTATAGTTGTCTGCTGTAACAGCAACATTTAATGCATAATAAGAACGTTCATCAGCATTGTATTTGAAAACATCAGCACTCAGTACGTTACCTGCATCATCAGCAGTACCGATACCTGTATCGATGTCTACACCATCAAGTGCATTACGAAGAACACGCAGTGTTAAATATGCCTGTACGTCAGCATGCTGGCTGATTGTTCCGCCATAACCTTCAGCGATAGCCGCAACAGCATCACTATTAGCATCATAACCAAAAGTAGCTACTTTATTATCTTTTGACCATGCGTTAAACATTGACATACCCATACCATCATTATTAGAAACTACGATATCAATTTGATCACCAAATGAAGAAGCCCAAGTACCGATAGCGTTACCTGCTGTTGCAGCATCCCATGTTGCACCTGCAGAGTTCTTCATTTCCTGTGAAGCAAGTTCACGAACGATATAAGTCTTGCCATTGATTTCAAGTGTTCCATCTTGAACGATGGCTGTTGTTCCTTCAGTATTTGTACCGATTGGATCACTGTTAACATTACCGTCTTTATCTACGGCTGTACCTAATGCTTTACGAACACCTCTGGTACGTGCGATTGAGTCATTATGTCCGATATCGCCGATAGCCAGAACATAACCGATGATACCGTCACCATTGCGGTCAATCGTATTGATGTTCTTTTCAATGTAATCCATAACCATCGTACCTTGAAGTTCAGCACCTTGGTTCGCATCGAAACCAACATAATATGTGTCTTTGTTGAAATTCAGCGCGTTCATATCAAGTTCGCCAGTGGCGCTGCTTGATGGCTGACGGTTAAACCAAACTAACGGTTTATCCTTGTTGGCAACTTCCGCAGTACCAGGATCCGACGGGTTATCTGTCGGTTTGTCGTTGCTGCCGCAGCCTGCAACAGCAAATACCATTGCAGAAGCCATACTTACTGCTAATGCTTTTTTGAGTAATTTCATAATAAATCCTCCCTTGATTTATCCAAATTATAGCTTTATCAAGGGAGGATTACCATGCGATATTATTCACTGCACTATAAAATTTCTTTGATAGCGCATACATTTTTATTCTTTTATCCATAAATAATGGAGCTAATCAGCTTAAAAATGCCGATTATTTCCCAGGAAAACTTCATTTTTCATCATTAATTTTAGTTACTTATTTAATCTGTGTGGTCAGGGCAATTTGGGAGCAGTTATAATACTTCCCGTCCTTTAATTCAATTTCTTTCTGCACATCATGTCCCAAGCCGGCAGCTGATGCGATTTTAAAAATCACACTCGCATACTCATCACTGTCACATTGCACTGTTCCAAATAATTTGCCTGATTCCAAACCCTCAATACCTTGAGGGGTACCATCGATGCCCACAATTTTAATCGGCGCGGTAATTTTTTTACGCTCCAATGCATCGGCTGCCCCCAGTGCCATATCATCATTGTTGCTGATAACCAGCTCGATTTCGTTGGGGTATTCATCCAGCCATTTCTCCATCCATGCAGAGCCTTGACTTTTTTCCCAATTTCCGATGCCGCCGGTAATTTTCTCCAGCGGCACACCGCCGTCTTTTAATGTCTGAATAGACCATTCAGTTCTGATCAGAGAATCCTGATGATTCGTCTCGCCTTCAAGAAGTACATAGCTGACCTTGCCGTCATTGTTTAAATCGAGAGAGCTTGGATCTTCATTATAGGCATCTACTAAAATATTTCCCTGCAAAACAGCTGATTCCTTCGCGTCCTCACCGACATAATAAAGCTTCTCCCAGCGGTTCATGTCCTCTTCCACCGGTTCTCGATTGAAGAATACAACAGGTATATCGCCTTCCATTGCCCGATTAATAATATAAGAAGCGGCTGATCGGTCAACCATATTGACACAGATCACATCAACACCTAATGATACAAAACGATCCACCTGGCTGTTTTGGGTATTTTGACTGCCTTTCCCGTTCACGATATCAAGAACAATCCGGATGCCAGTATCCTTTTCGTAGGCTTTTACCTGTTCCTCCATCTTTCGGCAGAGATTGTTAATAAAGGAATCATCCCCGCGATATAAAGTAACGCCGATGCGAAGTGTCTTTTTTTCTTCTTTTTCTATATTACTGCGGCTTTGAAAAACGATACAGCCAATTACCAGACAAAAGATGAGAATCCCTGCTGCGATGAATGAATTTTTCTTTTTCATAATGCCTCCGTTTATTCTATTGGATAAAGAATTTTTTCAAAATACTTTTCCTTCAAATCATCTTTTTCAAGATAATATGAAGCCAGTTCAATCTGTTCCCGGTCACTGCTTTTTTCAATTGCCTCGACTGCTTTCACAATGCTTAAATAACCAGCATCATATTGATTCGTCGCTATCAAGCCTTTGATGAAGCCGCGATCCATTTGATTTAAAATCTTTGTCGTACTGCCAAAGCCATACAAAACAGCAATGTCTTCATAAGCCGTATGATCCGCGATTATATCAGCGGTCAAGTCCAGACTCTTTACATCTAAAGCTACGATGATTGCCCCGTCATCACACGCCGCTACTTCATCAGCCATTACCTGAGAAAAGAAATCTTCATTCTCAATAACAGGTGTATTAGGTGAGCCGCCGGGTGACATTTCATAATGATGGGCCTGAAAGCCAGCCTGGGAAATCTCCGCTAAAAGACCGTTATACACTTCTTGGTTATAACCGTAATCAAGACCTTCAGTAAACATGTATACCGGCTTATCAGCATTATTTTCGCGAACAATGGCTTCACCCAGCATTCGGCCGGCTTCATAATAATCCTGTGAGATACCGGTAATTGCCCAATCTCCCGGCAGGCTGTTGCCCATGATAATCAGCGGACTCGTTAAAACCATGTCATCCAATATCCGACGGCATTCTGCCTGCTTTAACGGCACAAATACCACTGCCTGCGAGCCATCACTGATCTCACGATTTAAAAGCTCCATCTGTTCCTCGACATCCCCTTTTTCATATAATGTGATGAAATTAACATCCACATTGTATTCATCAGCGGCCTTATCAATCCCCTTACGGAAATTCTTATAATAATCGTCATTGGTATCTTTGATTATGACGGAGACAGAATAAATGGTAGTTTCCTTTTCCTTAATAATTAAATCAGTTGAAGATAACAGAAATAAAATAATTAAAATGCCGGCCATCAGTCCCCATATCAGCTTTTCCTGTCTTGTCATTTCCATAGTTGTTCACCCTTTGCGATTATCTGGCTGTAAGGAATAGCCGGAAGCCGGATCATAATTTCTGTTCCTACATCCGGTTCAGAATGAATAGTTAAGCCATATTGCTCACCAAAATAGAGTTTAATTCGCTCATTCACATTCTTTACCCCAATGCCTGAACCCTTTTTAGAGGTTGTGTGAATTGAATCTGAGAATAAGCTTGCCACCTGTTCCTCAGTCATACCCAATCCATTGTCACAAACCAAAAAGAATAAATCATCAGCTTCACGCCAGCTCTTAATGATTACCTCACCATCACCGTCCATGAATTCCATACCGTGATAGATCGCGTTTTCCACTAATGGCTGAAGCATAAGCTTTAAGCTGGCAAGTTCTTCGCAGCCCTCACCGACCTCAATATCATAAGTAAATTTATTTTTGAAACGCATTCTTTGAATCATCAAGTAGCTGCGTACATGCTCAATCTCATCACGAACCTGAATAATACTCTTTCCTTTACTTAAGCTGATGCGGAAGAAACGTGCCAGAGCAGTTACAACTTTCACAGCTTCAGCTTTCTGCTCATTTTCAATCATCCAGACAATAATATCTAATGTATTATAGAGGAAATGCGGATTGATCTGCGATTGCAGTGTATCAAATTCCTGTTTGCGTTTTGCCTCATGCTCGGTAACGATATCATTCATGAGTACCCTGATCTGTTTAGCCATGTTGCTGATTGAAGTTCCTAAATGCTGAATCTCATAAGAACCGCCAATATAGACCGGTGTCTGTAAATTACCTTCCTCAAGAATACCTACTGATTTTTCTAATTCCTTGATTGGATCGGTTATTCTGGAAGAGATGTATGAATTGATAAAGGTTAAAATAAATAAAATCAGGGTAATGATAAAGATAATAAATAATCTGGTTTTAATCGTATTTAAGGAGACAACATTCTTCGGTGTTACGCCTACCACCTTCCAGCCGGTATAACCGACTGATTTAACGGTGACAATTCGTTCAGTGCCTTCAAATTCCTCCAGATGATTGCCGTCCTTGTATTCGGCAGCTGCTAAATTATTCTCCATGAAACGGCCTGAATCAATCAGCTGCATCTTTGGGTGATAGAGAATTTCACCATCACTGCTGATTAGATAGACATAACCGCCGCTGCCGGTCGTTACACCGTTAAAAAGGTGAGCCAAGCTTGAATAGCTCAAATCGACAAGCAGTACACCTTGCGCGGTTGATGTCCCTTCGGTTAGTTCCACAGCTCTAGATAACGATATAACCCATTGATACTGGCTCTCATTCCCATCAAAGATGGTTTGCACATGCGGATCAGAAAAATGCTGATTTTCCGTTTTATCAAGAGCATTAGTAAACCAGCTGTCACTCTTAACATCAAGGTTGGTCTTGATTCTAGCTGCCGGCACCGCTTCAATCAACGCACCGTCTTGGGAAAACAAGGCAATATTGGCAACATCATCACGGTTATTGTCATAGAGCAGCGTGATTTCACTGTTAATAGATTCTGAGGACAAATCAGCATTCTTGACTGCCCCATAATAAAGTGAATCCGACAGCTTCATCACCGTGCGCAGATAACTCTCTACCGAACGGGCTACCTGACTGATTAAGCTTTGATTCTCCTCCATGACTGTCTGCGATACTTGACTTGAAAGCCGCCCATAGATTGAAAAAGTAATCAGCAAGCTGGCAGCCAGAGCAGTGATTGTGAAATATATAAAAATTGTACGCCGGATGCTTTGGTTATGAAATATTTTCTTTTTTTCCATTATCTGGCTCCGCGGAATTTAGTAGGTGATACACCATATTTTTTCTTAAATACATAACTGAAATAATTCTGTTCCTGATAACCTACTTTAGAAGCAATGATATAAGTTTTATCATCTGTCTTATTTAATAGATCAACAGCCTTATTTAATCTGACTTCTGTCAGATAGGCAATGTAAGCCTGACCGGTTTCTTTCTTAAATATAGTCGAAAAGTAAGCCGGGCTCATATGCAGATGGCGGCAGATCATTTCAACAGATAAATCAGGGTTTTGATAATTATCCATGATATACTGTTTAGCTTCCTGAATAATGTGCCGAGTTGTTACATCACGTTCATTATTGATTGCCTGATTGATTGTGAGGGTTGTATTAAAAAGCCATTCACCAAAATCATCGCGTTTTTGAAGCATATCGATGACATTCAGATATTCCAATTCACCGCCTAAGATTTCCTCAAGATTAATGTCATATTGTTGGATTACTTGGATAATTGTATTCAAAACACCAAATACATAAACCTGTTTCTGACGGTAATGAACCTTAGCGGATGCGAGTTTTTCTGCGATTCTGGCAGTGACAGCTTTTATTTTCTCATCCGGGCCAAATTTAACCGCTGCAATATATTCTGATTCGTCATTGTTGTCAAATTTCAATTTACCGCCGCCGACTGGTTCCATATCATTAATATAGATGGTGCTGCCGCCGCCGACAACTGCTTTATAACCCAGAGCTTCAACTGCTGACTGGTAAGATCGTATGATCTGTGATAAATGGCTGCAGCTGTGTCCGATGCCAATTGTTACCGGCACCTCTAAAATTCGCTTTACCTCTTTGCAGATATCGCCAAACACATCGATCAGACCGGTAATTGTATTGTCATCAAGCGCTACAATAGCTACCATCTGAGCTTCCGCCACTGACTGAAAAAGTGAAAAACGGCAGTAACTGCTTAATTTTTCCGCGACGATTTGTTTTACTGAAATTGGTATCAGCTCTTCCTCTTGATGAAGGGATAATGTTTTTTTACTTCGGTCATCACCCTTTTCTACATCAATTGCGCCAATGATCCACCGTTTAGCACCGGCAATGGGAATATCATATTCTTCCAGCTTTGATTCAATAAAAGAGACCGGCATCTGGCGGTGAACCATGTCATTAAAGAATTGTTCACGGATAATTGGCAGGCTCTTGCGGTAATTCTCCCGCAGACTGTTTACATTACGTTTTTCTTCAATTTCTTCATCCAGACCGGATTTAATTCTTTTTAAAATAGAAGTCAGTTCTTCCACATTCACCGGCTTTAAAATATATTCCGTCACATTCAGTTTAATTGCCCGCTGAGCATATTCAAAATCATCATAACCGGAAAAGATGACCACTTTTGTGGAAGGATACCGCTGTCTGATCTTCTCAGTCAGTGTCAGTCCATCCATGTATGGCATACGGATATCCGTAAGCACTACATTGGGTTCTAACAGTTCGATTTTCTCAAGTCCATCTTCACCATTCTCTGCATCGCCCACAACTTTAAAGCCCGCCGACTCCCAATCGATCTGTTTGATGATGCTTTTACGTACTTCTTCCTCATCGTCTACCAATATAATGCTGTACAAATTCATGATCCAATTCCTCTTTTCTCATTGATTTATAAAACAGACATGCAATTCTGCCTGAATCATTCCATCCCTTTTTACTCAAAATAAATATACCATAAAACCGCTTACATATCAAAATACAGCACTCATTGATCAGCATCAACAGAAAAAAAAACTGATGGATGAGATCAGTTTTTTAATATTTATTTAGTAAATTGCGGCAGATATTCTTTATGAGCTTCAAGCAATTCATCAAAGACAAGATTCGCTAGCTCGTCTGAAGGAATCAATGGATTCATATTCAGAGCAGTAATCGCAATGTCCCGATTGCCGGTAACAGCAGCTTCGCAGACTAATCGTTCGAAGGTTTTAATTGTTTGAATTGTTCCGTTGATCTGCGGCTTCAATTCGCCGACAGCGATTGGTTTAGGACCATCAGCGGTGATGACGCAAGCGATTTCTACAGCACTGTCAGCTGGCAGATTGCTGATTGCGCCATTGTTGCGCACATTTACATATTGGATATCACCTGAATTGCTGTATAAAGATGCAATCAGGTTACACGCAGCATCACTGTAATGAGCACCGCCGCGCTGTTCAAGCTGTTTAGGTTTTACATCAAGCTCAGGATCTTTATATAATTCAAACAGCTCCTTCTCCACCTGTGATACAACTTCAGCCCGCACATGACCGGCTTGGTATTCTTCAAGCTCTTTCGCAAGCTGCTCCTTGGTAAAGAAATAATAATTATGATAAGGGCATGGTATGCAGTGCAAACCGCGGATGAAGGCTGGTGAGAACGGCAGGGCGTTGAAGTTTTTCATTGCCAGAGCATCTGATGGATCTACATGCGCATATTTCTCAATGACTTCATCGAGTACAGATTTGCCGTCAATAAATACATCTGTAGCAAAAACATGATGGTTTAAACCAGATAATTCCATTCTTACCCGCTCTGGCTCGACATTCATGATTTTAGCGATGCCGTTTACCATGCCAATCGGCACATTGCATAAGCCGATAACTCGTTTAAAATTCGTATACCGCAGTACAGCTTCGGTAACCATCCCAGCCGGGTTAGTGAAATTAATCAGCCAAGCCTGCGGACACAGCTTTTGCATATCCTTAACAATATCCAAGATGACCGGTATCGTTCTAAGCGCTTTAAACATGCCGCCCGCCCCGTTGGTTTCCTGGCCGATCATGCCATGGCTTAATGGAATCCGCTCATCCTTAACGCGTGCCGGCAGCAAACCAATACGCATTTGAGTTGTAACATAATCAGCATCCTTTAATGCTTCACGGCGGTCCAGAGTTAGCATGATCTTCATCGGCAGACCTGCCTTTTCAACCATGCGTTTCGCTAATGCGCCGACAATTTCCAGCTTTTCTCTGCCTGCTTCAATATCAACAAGCCAAAGCTCACGGATCGGACATTGTTCATAACGCTTAATAAAGCCTTCCACAAGTTCTGGTGTATAACTGCTGCCACCGCCAATCGTAACTACCTTAATTGCCTTTTTCATAACTTCTCCTCTCTATGGTTTCATACACACTGATAAATTCTTCCGCCAGAATGCCGAATGACTCAGCGGACATTAATTGATCTTCGGCGTGAACCAGCAATAACTGAAAGGCTAGCTGATCACCAGATGCTTCCTGCTGAATCAATGCCGCATGAGCATGATGGCCTTCTAAGAAAATAGCCTGTCCTTGCTGAATCAAGTCTTTAGCTGAATCATAATGACCTGCCTTTGCCTCCTGAATCGCCTCAATATAGAAAGATCGGGCACTGCCAACGGCTGAAATAATCTGGAAACAAGTTAATTCTAAACCTTCCATCTTACTCTCCAATCAGCTTCAGCGCCTGTTGGAAGACACCCTTGCCATCCATTGATCCATACATCCGCATATCGATTGAAGCCATCGGTACACTCGGATATTGCTGCTGCAGCTTTTGAAGATGGAAACGTACCTGTGGACCCAATAATACACAGGCGGCAGATGGAATCATGGCTGATGCTTCAGAAAGTCCATAAGCGTCGATATTACACGCAATCCCCTCAGCTTCAGCAGCTGCCCGCATTTTAGTTACCAGCATACTTGTGCTCATACCAGCGGAACATAATAAGACAATATTTTTCATAAATTTCTCTCCTCTTGCTTCACAGGACAGTTCCTGTTTCTATGATATTATTATATCATTATATTCTTTTATTTCAATCATTATATTCTTTATAAATTATAAATCATACATTTATGACAAATTTAATAAAATAGAGTATAATATAATAAATGAAAAGGAGTATTCTTTATGGACAAGAAATCAAAAATCCCTTTATATATGACTGTATTAGAAATATTGAAAGAGCGGATCATAACCGGTGAATATGGGCTGCATACCTTTATGCCAACTGAAAATGAATTAGAGAAAGAATTTGATGTCAGTAAGATTACGATCAGAAAAGCAATCGGCATGCTTGAAAATGAAGGCTTTGTGAGTAAGAAAAGCGGTTCTGGAACTAAGGTTATCAGCAATGGATTATATAATATCCTCACTCGATCACAGCCATTTTCAAAAACATTGACAGATGAAGGCTATGTATTCAGAAGAGAGAATACGAAGGTAACCCGGATTTCATTGGAACCGCAGGATGAGCTTTATCAATACTTCGGCAGTGAATGTTACAAAATCACCAGAAAATACTTTTTGGATGGTGTTCCTTATATTTATTACACGCATTATCTGTTAGGGGAAATGAAGCTGGATGAGGTATCCGATGATGAGCGTTTTTCCATTTATATGCAGATGTATAAGAATCATCGCATGATTTCACACTTTACAGATGAATTTTATATTGACTATCCTTCTACACAGATTCTTGAAGAGCTGAAGCTTAAGGAAGGTCCGACGCTTGGCAGAAAGCGCACGACTTATGGCATTAATGGCGAAGTGCTTGAAATATCATACTCACAGTACAATACACGGATGCATAATTACGTGATTAATTTTGATGTATAAGAAAAAGCTGTTCTTAAATAGAACAGCTTTTGAGTATTATCTGCTTACAAGCATTGCTTTGTCTTTGTTTAACAGATAGGGTCTTAAATAGGCTACCGTTGAGCTCATAGGTAAAATGTCAGGATGCAGTGAAATATTTAATTCCTCAATAATATATTTTCTTCTTGCTTGAATCCGCTGCCAAAACTGCGGTGCTGTATTTTTAATATTTTCCCTCAAATGTTCATCAGCCAAGGCAACACTACATTCACAGCTTGTTCCGGCATAGCCGGCAACTGAAGGAATTATATCAATTTGAAACAGCATACCGCTTTCGATAACTTCCTGACTGTTTTCATAAATCGGTGATGCTAGCCATTCTTCATCAGCTGTAAGGTGACCTGGGCATAAATGCCAGTGATATTGATCCTTAGGCAATACATTTTCAACCAATTGATAAACATCATTACCGCTGCTTCCGCAATGCACGTTCTCCAGCCAAGCAACAACCGCGCTATAATAAGGTTTAACAACAGCCTCTAAATAGTTCTGGGCGGCTGCTGGCAATTCCTCTGCATCATGGACAGCATATCCTGCTCTGGAAGATAAACCGCCTTTATAACCTACGGTCAGACTGATTGGATCGCCGATTTTCACTTGATTCTGTGTAGGATAAAGGTTTGCTTTTATAAACCGTTTTCCCGCAGCCGCAATGGTGACAACGCTATTTCTTTGCCCATAAGCATTTAACACATCACCTATCGACATTTCGCTTACGCCCTCATTTAATCGCTGCATTGCTTCCAGCATACGATCAGAGGCTAAAGAAGCTCCAAATTCATAATGTTCCAGCTCATTTACATTGTTAATACAGCGTACCCCTTTTTCCCCAATAAATAGATAGGCAGCATTAGTTACATATTCTGATCCGCCGGCAAGAGCCTTGATTTCCTGTACTATATAATAAGGTACATCGAACAGATTGTGATTATCATCATACTTGCTGGTAAAATTCTTCCAGCCAACAATGCCAACTTTCTTTCCGCTTTCAATCTTAGCCGCTTTTAAAAGTTCACTAAAGCTCGCTTTGTTATCCATCGGCTGATTAGGGAGTGAGAAATGCGGAACATGGATAGCTTCTGCATTAATACGCGCATGCTCAACTTTATTTAAATTCTCATTTCCCATCAACATATAGTTACAGCCATCTTGATGCATAACCAAAAGTGCTTCTTCAAATCTTGGCAGGAAACCGCACAGATATTCAAAATTACTGCCATGCTCTAAGTCCGCATAGATAACTAATGTATCAAAGTTTTCTTCTTGCATTCTTTTAAGCACTTTTTGATATCTATACTGCATTGTTTCATCGCTCAAAATAATCGGGATATTAGTACAATCGGGTTTGGGCTGAGGGACTCTTCCATAATTAATTTCTTTCATTTTTATTTTCTCCTATTCTTGCTTACTTAATTCCATAACTAAATGCAGAAGCACATCAGCGCCCTTTTTAATATCTTCATAATCTGTCCATTCTTCCGGACAATGAGAAACGCCGCCGTTTTTACTTGGTACATAAATCATATTAGTATCTACAAAATCTGTCATAATCATAGAATCATGTCCGGTTCCATTATTAATGATAGAATGTGAATAACCTAATTGATTACATATTGCTTCCATTTTCTTAACATTATCTGCATTCATAATACTAGGTCCGGTAGGATTTGGATAGTTAATTCTTTTAATTTCTTCTAATTCCGTTTTAAGCTGATAGTTTTCTTCCACCTCATTCAGTATAGACAGAATCAGTTCATTAAAATTTACCGATTCCACAATTTCTTTTGTAAATGTTCTTATTTCTATTTTACCCTCTACATATTCAGGAACAAACTGATTTGAGTTTGGAACAATATCCAGCCTTCCCACACAGCCAGTTACCGACGATCCTAATGCTTTGATTTTCGCATCAAACGCATTTATAAAATATGCAGCTCCGACCAGGGCATCTTTACGGTTAGTCATTGGTGCAGTTGAATCCGCAGTCGCGCCATAAAAGCGTATTTTATAACGGCCAATCCCCGCTAAATACTTTATTAAACCCACTTCAATATTTTCCCTGTCTAAAACTGGTCCTTGTTCAACATGCAGCTCAATAAAATTTTTAATGGTTTTTGGATCACGTTTGGCAGCTTCTAAATCAGGTACTAAGCCGTATTCAGCCATTGCTTCCAATTTGGTTTGACCAAATCGATTTTTCACGGTTTTAAGTTCTTCTTCAGTCATTGTTCCCATCATTGCTCTTGAATTTGAAACACCTGTACTAGGGCCAAAGGTTGCCCCCTCTTCAGCGTTCATAGCGATAATTTCTAATGGATAATCATTGCGGAAGTTGTTTTCCGTCAATACTCGCATAACTTCAATTGCTGCAACGGTTCCTGCTGCACCGTCAAAGGCACCGCCATTCACAACACTGTCGTAATGTGAACCAAACATTACTGAAGGCGCATCTTTTAATGTACCCTCTTTTCTGCCAAATACTGTTCCGAAGCCATCTTCATAAACCGTTAAATTCAGCTTCTGCATTTCGGAAATTAAATATGCTTTAGCCATTTGATCTTCTTTACTATATGAAGACCTGGTTACACCTTGCCCCGGTGTTGAAGTAAATGCTGCCAGTGTCTCAAGATCTTTTTGTATTCTGTTTGTTTTTGTTTCCATCATTTTCCTCCATATGCCTGATTTAATATATTAAATATAAAAAGCCCAAGGAAGCTGGGCTTTTTACAACTTCAATTCTTAAAACTTAATGCCAACCGATTCATTTTCCTTTATCGTTCGAGTTATCTTTTCCACCTTTATATCTTGATTGGGAAAAACAACCATAACCGTTGCATCATATCCTTTTGTTTTTAATAGATTCAAATCTACATGAACTAAAGGATCGCCTTGTTTTATCGTTTGACCTTGTTCAACTAAAGCTTTGAAACCTTCCCCACCTAATTTAACCGTATCGATACCAATATGAATCAATACCTCTGCACCATTATCCATTTTCATGCCAATCGCGTGATGTGTCGGAAAGCATACTGATATGATCCCGCTCATAGGAGCATAAACAGTTTGTCCAGAGGGGACAACAGCAAAGCCATCACCCATCATTTTCTGTGAAAAAACTGGATCTTTTACTTCTTCTAAAGGAATTATCGTTCCAGCAACAGGAGCTGTGAATACTTCCTTTTTCTTAAATAAATTAAACATTTGCTTTTACTGCGCGTTTTAATTCTGCCGCAGCCTTTTCAACTTTTGCGCCATAAACAACTTGAATATTTTCCTCATTGATTTTTATCAGCCCTAAAGAGCCGGTACCTTTCAAGGCAGCTTCATCAACTTTTGAGGTATCCTTTAAAATAAGACGCAAACGTGAAATACAGTTATCAATTTCAACAATATTCTCTTTTCCGCCTAAAGCAGCCATAATTGCTGATCCTAATTCAGTAATTTCATCGACCATGTTGATTTCATCTTCCTCATCTTCTCTTCCTGGTGTTTTGATATTGAATTTAACAATTGCCCATTTAAATACAAGATAATATATAACTGCATAAGCAATACCAATTACCACGTTGATAATCCATTTTGTTTCTGGGCCGCGCAGTACGCCAAACAGCATCAGATCTACCAAACCGCCGCCGGCATTACCAATACATACGCCAAGTAAAGTATTCAATAAGAATGAAAGACCCGCCATAAATGCGTGGAATAACCATAATAATGGTGAAATAAAGAAGAATGCAAATTCGATCGGTTCTGTGATACCGGTAAAGAAACTAGTTAAACCAGCTGCCAATAACATACCTTTAACTTTCTGCTTATTTTTTGGCAGCGCTGTCTGATACATTGCAAAGCATGCAGCAGGTAAGCCAAAGACCATAAACGGATGCGTTCCTTGTGTTAAAAAGCGTGTTGCCTGACGCATAACATCCATATCTGGATTGGAAGACATTAATAATTGATTAAAAATATTTAAAGCCCCTGAAACTTGTTCACCGTCAATCATGGCACTGCCGCCAATCGGTGTAAAACGAATTAACTGATTCAAGATATGATGTAACCCTGTTGGAATTAATAAACGCTCTAAGAAACCATAAATGAATGTTCCAAATGCACCAGCTACTGCCAATAAATTGCCGAATGCTTCAATCAGCATATTAAATAATGGCCATACAAAATACATGCCGCCAGCTAATAATGGAATTGTTACTACCATCATAATCGGAACAAAGCGTTTACCGCTAAAGAAACTAAATGCTGTTGGTAATTGTGTTTCATGGAATTTATTGTGAATCATCGCACTCCATAAACCGACAATGATACCGCCAAAGATTCCCATACGGTAAGTGAAGATACCAAATACAGTTTCATAAACAGCACTTTGCTGTGTTGCTTGCAGAATATCCATGCCGCTTTTCACAAGATAATCTATACTTGTTGTATCTGCGTTGATACCTTTAAGATTTAAAAAGAAACGAATTGTTGTATGAAATAATACAAAGCCGATGATTGATGCGAAAGTAGCTATTTCTTTATCTTCTTTGGACATCCCCATCGCAACTGACATACAGAATAATATTGGAAGTAAACCAAATAAACCGCCAGACAGCGTATTAACTAAACTTATAAATGTATTTACAATTTCCACATTCGCAAGAGAATTACCGAAAATCATTGGATTTTGTAATGTTGAAGCTAACCCCAGCAGCAATCCCGCTGCAACGATGATTGATAAAGGTCCCATTAAGGATTTACCAAGCTTTTGAATAAATGTTTTCATTTCTTCCTCCTTATGCCAAGAATCATATGTGCACTCTACAATTCCTTTCATGGGCTAATTATCTATGATTCAGGATAAAATGTAAACCTTTACACAAGCTCTTGAGATATTGTTTGTTTTATGTTATTTGTAACATTTTATGTAATTTATTACATGGTTATTTTAAGGTTGTATTTTATGGCACAGCCAGAGAAATTAAATTAATACTTGATTATTCCACTATATTAGCGATAATTATTATATTACGGAAGAAGGGTTAGACATGGGTTCAAAATTAGATTTATTAATTAATGAAAATTATCATAAATTAAATAACATTGACTTGCATATTCTGAATTTCATAAAGAATAATCAAGGATTATGTTCAGAAAGCAGTATAGCGGAATTAGCGAAAAGCTGTAATGTTTCAACAGCTACAATCTTGCGTACAGCCCGCAAATTAAATCTTAGCGGATATAGCGAGTTAAAGTATTTTTTGAAAAATGATACGACCAAGAAAGAAGAAGAGACAATCGATGTTGTAGAAATAATAAATTCAGATATTGTACAAACCATTAAATTCTTCCAACAGAACGCTAACTTAAAAAGCATTTATCAAACAATGGAAAATGCGGATCATATTTATGCTTATGGTACAGGGCAGGGACAAAGGTTAATGCTGCAGGAATTTGCCCGCTGTTTTTTGAATGTAAATATTAATATTATATTAATTCCCACATCCACTGAATTAAAGATTATTAAAAAGTTTATCACTAAAAATGATCTGTTATTTATTGCTTCATGGTCAGGAAAGATTGAAAAGTATAAAGAAACTTTGATTAACCTTGATGTTTTAGGTGTTCCTTTAATCTCAATCACTAATTTAAACAATAATGAGTTATCTACTTTATCTGATTATAATTTATATTTTCAAAGCACTACCATTGATGAAGATATGAATATTAATCGGTCTTCTTACTTAACGCTGCATCTTGTTTTGCATCTACTGTATGATGGCTATATTGATTATCTGAATCACCAAGCAAAAGTTTAAATTATATTAAAAAACTGCCGAAGCAGTTTTTATTTTATCTATAATGGCATGGCACAGCCGTCAGCCCGTGGATCACTGCCGCCAAATAAAACACCATTTTCCTTTATTTCAATTAACTGTGAAGCGCCCGAACACTCATAAGGCTCAATTACTTTAAGCTCATGTCCCATGGCTTGTAATTGCTTCAGCTTCTCTTCACCAATCTGTTTTTCTATTTTTAATACATTTGTAATACTGCCGCATGGATTGCTAGACTGAGCATCTGCCCATTTAGCGGTTTCTAATGCAGATTGCACATCCATGCCAAAATCAATGACATTGCATAAGGTCTGCATGTTCCACTGCGGCTGATTGTCGCCGCCCGGTGTATTGCCGACCCAGCGCAGATTCCCCTGATTATCAGTTACCATATAAGTAACTAATGTGTGCATTGTTTTTTTATGCGGATGCAGACAATTAGGATGACCTTCTGTCAAATTGAAGCCTGAACCTAAACGGTTATTCAGCAGGATGCCACAGCCCTCAATTTCCTCACCAGATCCCCAGGATGCCGAAATGCTGTGTATAAAGGAGACTGCATTGCCTTGACTGTCAACAACCACAAAGCTTGTCGTGTGGCCCTTTTCGTTAAATGGGATTTCATCAATAATTGGCAGTGAACGATCCATGCGAATCGCGGAAGCCTGCTTTTTCGCATATTCTTCAGATAAGATCATATCAATAGGATTATTCACAAATGATGGATCACCAAAATAACGAACCCGGTCATTAAAGGCAAGTTTTTTTGCTTCCACCATCAAATGAATGGCTTCAGCTGATTCAGGCTCTAGTTTTGAAAAATCAAATTGATTTAAGATATTCATTTCTTCAAGATGAATAATGCCTTGTGATACCGGCGGTGTTTGGAAAACCCGATAATTGCGGTAAGGGACTGAAATTGGTTCAAGAATTTCTGATTTCATTGCCTTTAGATCTTCCAGCTTAAATAAACCGCCATGTTTTTCAGAATGTTTAACTAATTTTTCCGCAAGCTCTCCTTCATAAAAAGCAGCGCGTCCCTGTTCTGCGATAATACGCAATGAATGAGCATATTCAGGATTATAATACAATTCTCCGGCCGCCAGCGGTTCATTATCATTTTTTAAGAAACGCTTCCGCAGACCTTCGAAACGTAAGATTTTATCATAATCAGTATGCAGATGGCGAGCCACCTTTTCGGATACCGGACAGCCATTTTCAGCCAAATCAATAGCGTCCTGACATAGATCAGCAAAACGCATCGTACCAAATTTTTCTAAAGCAAGCAGGCAGGCATCAACTTCCCCTGGCACAGCTGCCGATAAAATGCCGTCATTAGGTATATGGTTCATGCCATGTCTTTTGAAGTAATCAATTGTCGCCTGTTCCGGTGCCGCGCCAGAGCCGTTAAGCGCACTGATTTTTTTACTGGCCGCATCATAATACAGTAAGAATACATCGCCGCCAAGACCACACATATCGGGGAGTACGACACCGCTTGTATTAGCCATGGCAACTGCCGCATCCATCGCGTTGCCGCCTTTTTTTAATATATCGATTCCTGTTGAGGATATCAACGGATGAGCGGAGGCCACCATGCCCTTTCTGCTCATCACAATACCTCGATGTTTCATAAAATCACCTTCTTTTCATCTACTGCTGATTCAGATTTTTTTGTGCTTCTTCAACTTCTTTCATACGCATTTTCTCTGCGATTTTAAAGAACGGATAGTAAATCGCAATGGATATCAGCAGACCGCAGAAAGCCCAGACAGCGGCTGGAATATTTCCGCCTGTTGAGAGATATGCGCCAATTACCGGCGGCATGATCCATGGTACAAGAGCTACCGGACGGCCGATAATATTAAAGAACATTAAGAAGTAAGTACCAATAACTAAAACTACATCAACTAAAACAAATGGTATCATCATAACCGGGTTCATAACGATAGGGAAACCAAATGTTACCGGTTCATTAATATTAAAGATACCTGCCGGCAAAGCCAATTTACCAAGTGTGCTGAAAGATTTTTCTTTTGAACGTGTCATCAGCAGTACAAGACCTAAAGTTGCTCCGGCACCGCCCAGCGATACAAACCATGGAATGAAACCCGTAGCTGTAATATAAGGGATTGGATTGCCAGCCAGATATGCTTCTGAGTTAGCAGTGATGAAAGTGGTAAAAATAGGCACACCCACTGCGTTGAGAATAGACTGACCATGGATACCTACGCACCACAGCAGCTGTGAAACAACCATATAAACTAAAATACCAGGCAATGTATTCAATGCGAATACAAGCGGTGAGAATAATTGCGTAACTAACTCTGGAATATTTAAACCAAAGACACAACTCAGCGTCCAAAGAATTGTTAATGCGACAGCACCTGGAATCAAGGCAGAGAAAGACTTAGAAACAGCTTCCGGCACACCTTCAGGGAAGCGTATGATCCAGTTTTTGCGGACAAACAATTCTAAGATTTTAACAGCGAAAATTGCAACAACGATGGCCGTAAAAATACCCTTTGAACCAAAATACGTGGTTGACATTGCAAATTCACTGTCAATCTGAAGCATCATGAAACCGATAAATGATAGAATACCTCCCATCAATCGATCTTGTTTAAATTCTTTCGCCAAATTATAACCAACTGAAAAAGCTACATATAAAGCAATGATCCCCATTGTCATTGTGTTAGGAACACCCAACATCGCTTTATAAGGTTCAATAAATTTCAGCCATGCATCATTTGGAAATTGCTGGATGATAATAAACAGGCTTCCGAAAATTGTGAAGGGAACAGTTGCAACCATACCGTCTTTTACACCGACAATGTAAGGATTCGCCCCTAGTTTAGCAAATATAGGCGCAACTTTCATCTCCATAAAGTCCATGAATTTTTTCATTTTTCCATCTCCTTTGAAAGTTTCATTCACTTTCCTTTATCTGCTGACATCTTAACATAATAATGTTTACTTGTAAAGATTATAATGTTATATATTTATAAAATATAGGACATAATGTTAGACCGTGATTTTTATACACAAAAAAAGATGACCTATTAAAATAAGTCACCTAAAATCCTATTTATTGATTTCTGAGCAGCTAATGGATAACCGCTTTAACTTTAGCTTTTTCTCTATAATGCGCCCATAATCTCGTTAAATATGGCAATGCAAAGGTTGTGATAACCAGCGCTAAAGCACATTGGGCCGTTGCTGAACCGACATATGGTTCAAATGCTGGATTTATTTGCGCAGCCAAATAAGGCAGTGACAAGCTGACTCCTGATAAACCACATGACGCAATTGCCGCATGCCCCGGCTGTTTCAGTATCAAGCAATCAAAAAGCAAAGCAGGAATCAGTGAAAGAAGTAATGTACACCCGCATAAAAGCAAACCTTGAAAGCCGCATTCAAACATTGTTATCAATGAGATATTGGTTCCAAACGCAAATCCTGCCAATGGTATTAAACATTGGGTACCATCTTTAAACATTTCTTTAAACTCACTGTCTAATAAATTGCAGCCTATCCCCAGCAGCAAGGGAAGCAGCATAGCCAGAAGACTATTAATCAGATTCCCTTGGCTAGAAAAGCTAAATAGCAGCAAGGCAATATTGGGCAAGCCAATCAATGTCATTAAACCGAAATTCGCTTGATCAATAGAATCGCCTAATTCATTAACAATACTCAAATAAAGAGCCGAATTACAGCTCATATATGCGGTTATCCAAGCCAAAGAGCTGATTTGAAAAATGCCCTCTGCCGGCATATAACGCAGCATAAAAGTACCGAATATAAAGTAGAGAAGCAATTTAAACAAAGCTAACGGCAATCCGCGTTTTGCAACTTTTCGGATAGTTATAAAATCCATCTGAGTACCCGTAAAAAACAACATTAAACCAATAATCGTCATCAGACCGCTTTTAGTAAAGGTTACCGTAAAGGGATCGCCAATTGCCAGTAAACCCGGACAAAATGTATTACATAACGCGCCAAGGAATACCGGCACCAGCATCATGCCTACCGGAATCCGTCTGATTAAAGCCGCAGCTTTCATTATTCAGTATAAGTCAGATCTTCACCGTTACTGGCTATTACTTTTGCGAAATAATCAAATGAATCTTTCTTATAACGGTCAAGACTGCCTTCTCCGTCATTATTACGATCTACATAAACAAAGCCATAACGTTTTCTCATTTCACCAGTACCTGCGGATACAATATCGATAGGCCCCCAGTAAAGATATCCCATGATTTCGCATCCATCTTCAATTGATTCCTGAACCTGTACTAAGTGATCATGAATATAACGTTTTCTGAAATCATCCTGAATTTTACCATTTTCATCAACTGCTTCATCTAAGCCGATACCGTTTTCCACAATAAACAGCGGCAATCCATAGCGGTCATTCAAATCATTGCATACAAAGCGAAGTCCCTTAGGATCAACCGGCCAGCACCATGGTTCAGGTGAAGTCTCTTTTAAATATGGATTATTTAAACCAGCAGAACCACCAGTATCTACCCGAATCGCAGCATCCTTGTGATATACAGTAGAACGATAATAGCTGAATGCGATATAGTCAGAAGTAAAGTTAGCAATCGTATTTAATTCGTCTTCACTCATTTCTACATGTACATCATTTTCTCGCCAAATACGTTTTACATAACCAGGATATTGACCTTTACACATAACGTCAAGGAATAAATAGTGTTTCCGTCTATGATCAACTACACCTAAAATATCATCTGGATCACAAGTATATGGGTAAGTTGCAATATGTGATAATGAAAGCATGCAGCCAACCTTCATTTCTGGATCAATCTCATGTCCCAGCTTCACGGTTTTCGCATGAGCTACAAACAGATAATGAGTAGCTTGATAGAGCTGCTGCATTGTCAGATCAGCATTCACCCGTTCTGTATTTTTAGGGTTGATATCTAAGACACCGCCGGCAGCGAAAGGCATTCTAAAAATATTATTCACTTCATTGAAAGTCATGTAATATTTAACTTTACCCTTATAACGATTGAACACAACAGTTACATAGTTCATCCAGAAATCGATCATTTTTTTATTTAGCCAGCCGCCGTATTCAGTTAATAAATGCAGCGGCATTTCATAATGGCTTAATGTGATAACCGGCTCCATCCCCAGACGAATCATTTCATCAAATAAATCATCATAGAATTTCAACCCAGCTTCATTTGGTTCTGCTTCGTCACCATTAGGGAAAATACGTCCCCAAGAGATGCTTGTACGGAAAGCCTTAAAGCCCATTTGATGCATATATTCCAAATCCTCATGATAGCGGTGATAAAAATCAATCGCTTCATGGCTCAAATACTTTTTATTTGGTACTAAAGCTGGTTCCCATTTAGAACCATTCCATTTCAAATCCGGCTGATTCATAATGCCAACTAATACATCTGTCACATTTAGCTTTTTACCGTCTTCCAAATATGCACCTTCAATCTGATTTGCAGCAACTGCGCCGCCCCATAAGAAATTTTCTGGAAATCTTTTTGCCATTTTTACGCCTCCTCGTTTAAATAATCACCATTTGTCTCAATTACTTTTTTATACCAATCAAAACTCTTCTTTTTCTTACGCTCATAAGTACCGTTGCCTAAATCATCAGCATCAACATAGATAAAACCATAGCGTTTGCTCATCTGGGAAGTTGAAGCACTTACAATATCAATACATGCCCATGATGTATATCCCATACACTCTACACCTTCATCGATTGCTTTCGCGATTTCGATAAAATGATTTCTGAAATATTCGATCCGGTAATCATCTTGGATACTGCCATCCTCTTCAACTTTATCATAAGCTCCGATACCATTTTCTACAATCCATAATGGCTTATGGTAACGATCATAGAGGTCGATGAGTGAAATTCTTAAACCAACTGGATCTACCTGCCATCCCCATTCTGATGTAGGCAGATAAGGATTTTTTACACCTGTTACTAAATTACCGCCGACCTTCTCACGCTGTGCGGCATGAATGCTTTGTACCATGCTCATATAATAGCTGAAAGAAATAAAATCAACTGTATGCAGTTTCAGGATTTCCGCATCGCCTTCAATCATTTTTATATCAAAATTACGTTTTTTGAAATATTGTTTAATGAATAAAGGATATTCACCTAATACTTGAACATCAGTATAGAAGAAATTCATTCGATTATCCTTTTGAGCCAGATAGATATCTTCTGGATTACAAGTTTCAGGATAAGTCAATGTCTTTGTTACCATGCAGCCAATTTGCGAACCAGGGATAATTTCATGTCCATATTTCACAGCTAAAGCACTGGCAACAAACTGATGATGAAGCGCTTGATAAATTGCTTCTTCAGCTTTATCTTTATTTTCATATTTTTCCTCAACAACGCCGACAGTTGTGAAAGGATGGCGGAAAACTGAATCAATTTCATTGAATGTCAGCCAGTATTTTACTAAATCTTTGTAACGATCAAAACATACTTTGGCGAATTTCACAAACATGTCTACAACTTCTCTTGAAACCCAGCCATCAAATTCATTAACTAAATAAAGCGGCATTTCATAATGAGATAAGGTAACTAATGGTTCAATATTGTGAGCACGCAATGTTTTAAATAAATCTTCATAATAAGCTAACCCAGCTTCATTAGGTTCTGCTTCATCCCCATTTGGGAAAATTCTTGTCCATGCAATCGATACACGCAGTGTTTTAAAACCCATTTCGCCAAATAATGCAATATCTTCTTTATAATGATGATAAAAATCAATACCTCGTCTTTTAGGATAATATGTGTCATCCTGCGTTTCCATCGCTATTTTAATATCTTCAGGTCCTGTATGCCATTGACTCTTATAATCTTTAACATCAACATGAGGTTTATAAGACGCCACATCAGCAACACTCATGCCCTTACCATCCAGGTTCCAAGCACCTTCACATTGATTAGCAGCTATTGCGCCGCCCCATAAAAAACCTTTTGGAAATTGTATAGTCATAAATCCTCCTTTAACTAAAGGGGCAGATAACTGCCCCCTGCTTATTAATTAAGTTCTTTTTTAGCCTGCTTGTTAGACATTAAAACAAATGGTGTATAAACAAGGGCACCCACAGCTATAATAATCAGCTGAACGACAACTCCCTGCCAGCCATGACCAACAAATGCACTGACGATAACTGGGAAACCAAATGGCACGTCGACAATATTACATGGCAGGAAACCAATATTTGTGAAGAATAAAAGTAAACCGGTTGCGATACCGCCATTCAGAATGAATGGAATTGCATACGTAACATTTAATACTAATGGCAAACCGAATACTACCGGCTCAGAAATACCGAATAAAGCTGGTACAAAGCCTAATTTAGCAACCGCACGTTCATCATCGCGCTTAGAGAAAATTAACAGTGAAATTACTAAGGATAATACTAATCCTGCACCACCGACAACGATAAAGGAAACTAAAGAACCATAAGTGATTGGCTGATTTGGAATCTGCCCTGCACTTGCAGCTGCAATATTAGCTGCAATAGCACTAGCGATAAGTGGATTACGAATTGGTGTAATAATCATATTGCCATGTACACCAAGGAACCAGAATACTTGAGCGATTGTAAATAATGCAATCGCGCCTACCGGACTTTGGAATACAGCTTCAAGCGGTGCTTGAACAACTTCATAAATCCAGTTATTCAAATATGAACCAGTCATAAGATGGAATACAGTACCGATTACTGATGTAACTACTAAGGTAATTAAAATTGGTACTAGAGTATTGAAGCTCTGTGCAATAGCATGAGGTACTGAAGCTGGCATTTTGATTTTAATTTTTTCTATTTTCATTAATGCGCTGAATAACTCAGATACCAAGATTGCGACAATCATACCGATGAATAAACCCTGCGCACCGATAGCGGCACCAGGCAGACCAGCAGCGGCTGCGGTAGCACCTTCAACAACAACGGATACTGTCTGCGGTACAACACAAATGTAACCAGCTAAACATGCAATCGCGCAGATATATTCAGGAACTTTATTCTTTCTGGCCATTTCTACACCAATCAAGAATACGATTGGCAATGCCATGATTGATAAGGTTGCAAAGTTAATGGCGGTAAAAGCCGGACTCAGACTTGCCAGTGATGGAATAAATGCTGCTAAGCCTGTTGTGGTTGAACACAATAATGTATTAAATAATGTAGCGAATGAACCGACAATAATGAATGGCATGAATGTTGTGAAAGCATTTTTAATAGCACCTAGATATTTATTATCATCAACTTTTTCGGCAACTAGCATCAAGCCATCTTCAAATTTTTCTGAAAATTTAGCCATTATTTCCCCTCCACTAACGCTTCTGCCTGTTTCAGTACAGCAGCACCGTCGCAGCGGCCATAAGCAACAGCATCAATTACTGCGATTGGCGCAGCATCACCTACGATTTTAGATACCTTACGCTGAATATGACGTACTTGTGGTCCTAATAACAATACATCAAAGTTACCTAATTCATCTTCGATCTGCCCCTGTTCAACAGCCCAAATCTTATAATCTTTACCCTGTTTTGCAGCTTCATCCTGCATTTTTGATACTACTAAACTTGTTGACATTCCCGCACAGCAGGCTAACATAATTCTCATCCTTCTAAATCCTCCTTTTTAATTACTTTTGAAAGTAAACGATAAATATTTAAAAATTCCTCTGCCTGATCAATCATAATCATGGCTGTTGTGAGATGATCCTGAGCATGAACCAGTATTAAACTTAGTTCACTTTTTTCTCCTCTGGCTTCACCCTGGATCAATTCCGTCTGTGTCTGATGAGCTGACTTTAAGTCCTCTCTAGCTTCTTTGATCAAACTAACAGCTTCATCAAAATTGAAATCACGAGCTTCCTCAATAGCCATCAATGATTTTGATTTTGAGTTGCCAGCGTTTAAAATCAAAGTGAATGCTGTTTCATACGTATCCATGCGATTCCTCCTTGCTTTCAAATGTCTGCAGTCATTTGTTACAACTACATAATAAAGGAGAGTGCCGTTTCATTCCATAGATGTTTTTTCCGTTAACCAATGCGGAAATGAATTATTGTATGCGGAAATTATGAATTAGGATGAAATAATGCCCTCAAATGCTATATTTAAAATAATTACGGCTTGTAATCTATGGTATTATGTAACTAACAATGTCTATGAAATGGGGAAACGTATATGAAAAAATATGTAATTGCATTTTTAATCTGTATTTATACGACAATATTAGTACCAATTTTAATTTCTGATATACCTGATTCAGTTAGTACGCTTTTAAATATTACCCTGATAGCTGCTGCAGTTTTAGGTATTCTCTGCATGATTGCATTATTTAAAAGCATCAAGGAGATACTCCAGACTCCTAAACAGCAAGATGAATTAAATAATCTTGCCTTGTTGCTGAAAATCGCTGTACTGCCTGTCTATGCTTATACCACGCTGATTGGTATCGGTGCTGGCACGATTATGATGATCTTCCCCGGCATGATATTCCTACTGCCTTTAATTTACGCCATAGTGACAACTTTGCTGTGCTTCTTGTTAGTCATTACCTCAAGCTATTCAATTGCCTGCATCTATGTTCACTATCGAAACGGTATCTTCTCACTTAAAAAGACTATCCTGCATGTGATTTTACAAGTAATCTTTTTTATCGATGTGATCGATTATATTTATTTGTTTTTCAACATCAGAAAATGCCGAAAAGAGTTAATTGATTTTGCCTAAAATAAAAGATATTTGCTTGAACATGTAAATTCAGACAAATATCTTTTTCAATTATGTATTATAATTCATCTTCAATTGTTTTAAATATCCTCATCATTGTTGAGTACCGCTTTTCATGCAGCAATAATTTAACATAATCCTTACTGGTAAGCATTTTACTTGTTAAGGTATAGAATTTTTGAAGATCGCGATTCTTATTTTTTTCAATAGACAGTAAGAAAACCAACTGTACTTTCTGTTTATCCCAAAGAATCGGCCGTTTCAGCAATGCTACACAAACAAAGGTTTCATCAGTACAAACACGGTATGGATGAGGAATCGCAATCAGATTGCCGAATTCCGTCACTGCTTTCTTTTCACGAAGCAAAACTAACTCTTTAAAATTGCGCGGAACCTTACGGTAGTTACGAATCCGCATGGTCATATAGTCAATGACTTCATCCTTACTTTTCGCAGGGACATTGACAAAAAAGAGGTTAGGATCAAAAAATCGTTCAATTGAATTTTTTGATGAAATACTCAATAGCCGCTTAACCTTGTTTTCATCCCGCGTTTCCATGAAATACTGAACACGGATAATCGGTACTGGCAGCTTTGCCTGAATTGGTACGGTACTAATCACAAAATCGATATCAGTAAAATCAATCTTTTCAATATTCATCACATCACAGGTAATCAGCTTGTTAATATATTTCCCAAACTTATCTCGGTATTGATACTCCAATAGCTCAGCGGTACCCCGGCCTGTACTGCATACCATTACAATATTCTTGCGGTCAATGGTTTCACGCTTACGCTCTAATGCCAGATTGATATGCAGGGCGATATAGCCAATTTCATCTTCACTGATTTCCTTGTGATACAATTCCTTTAAAGGCACACAGGCCGTAGTCGCAATCATGAAGGCCAGCATATAATGCGTCTTAATCTCCTTCAGCAGCGGGTTGCGCATATTTAGATCATACTGCAGCCTGCTTTTTAACGGAATCAAATGCAAAGCGAGGACAAGTCTTAAATTCAGATCCTGACTTAGCTCTAAATTCATCTCTTCATCCGCTACCTTAAGCATTTCATTTACTGTTTCAAACATTTCTTCATCGACAACCAGGTTAGCTTCCTCAGCAGATTTAATCATACGCTTGCCTAACAGATGAATCATAATATAACCGCATTCACTTTTAGGAACTGTAATTGAGAATTCTTTTTCAATAACATTAACAATGCGTAAAGCCAATTCATAGATTGTTTTATGCGTCTCAATCTCTTCCAGCTGTTCCACTTCCATCGGCACATAATTGCCTGTTTTAATTCGCTGTACAGCGATGTAAATATGCGTCGCCAGATTATTAAAAGCAAAATCTGACATATGATAATTCTCTTCCTCAAACAAGAGTTCAAGGATTTCAGAAATTTTTTGCAGCTGACTGCGCTGAAGCACGGCTTCGCCATCTTCACTCTCAAATATATTGGATAGATAGTTAGAGATACAAAGCCGCAAGTCAAACTCACTGCCCTCGATTTTCATTCCATAATAAGGACGCTGAATCAATTTTAAATTATTCTTTTCCAATATCTCACGAACAGTTTTCAAATCTTGAGAAATAGTGCTTTGACTCGTATAAAGCAAATCACAAAGCTCTTCAATTTTCACATAATCATCATGCGCAAGCAAATATTCAAGGATGAATTGAACACGCTGCTGAGGTGTTACCGGCTGTACAGCTTCTTCAGCATCATCTTCTGCCACCAGCGCATTATATTGTTCACGATTCAAAACATGAAGCTGATAACCATACTTAGGCTTCGAAACTAATTCGATTCCCTCTTTATATAACTCCTCCGCAAGAATTTTCATTTCTGAACGGATTGTCCTATCTGACACATTAATTCTGCCGGCAATATATGAAGCAGTTGTATAATCTTCTTCATTGAGATATTTCATAATCTGCCGCTGTCTATTCGTTAACATATATCCACCACACCTTCAGTTACCTTTAGTTAATCATAACAGGTAATCAAAGCGTTTTCAAATACTTTACGAAGCAGAAGCTTTTATTATCGTTAAATTTACATTACCATTTTTCCTCAGCAAAATAATATTTCTAAACTTATACACCCAATTCGATCGTTTCCAGCATTTCATGATAGTATGTGGGATTCAGCTTCTTTTTCATCCAACCAAGCCTGCTTTCATCCTTCATCAGAATTGCTCCCAGCATTTCATAGCATGTATTAAAAATCATCCACATATCATCCAGCTCTTCATCAAGATTCAATCGATGCATTGCATCTAATACATAACGCACACATTCAGCTTTGCATTCCCACTGACTGTCATCAATTTCATATATATCTTGTTCCAATAAAGCCAAGACTTCCTCACTGAAATTGTAATAATCTCTGCTCTCCAATTCATCAATAGCTGCAGAATACTTTCTGATGATTTGATTTAACCGCTGTTTTAAAACAGTTTGCGGATCATTTTCGGCCAAGAGCTGCAGCTTATATTTTACAGCCCGCTGATCTGCAACAGAAAGCAGTATTTCTCTTAGCTTTTGTGTTGATAAACGATTAATCAGTTTACTTAAATCATGCTGCTGGATTATTTCAGCACCTTCTTCCACAGCATATAAGACCGCTGCCATGTGCTTACAATAACCCATCTCCTGACCATAAATACAATCACAATTCATGATAAGCTCATCATTCTCAATTTCAATATTAACCTCATACTCATTGCCGCTGTCACTTTGAACAACAGCTTCATAGCCATGTGATGTCTGCATGAGTTCTAAGACATTCCCATTCTCATAATATGCCAGGCCGCGGTCTAACGTTTTTAATGTAAAATATTTTTGCCAATCCATATAATATCCTCCTTTTTATGCTTACAGTATAGTACCAAATATCACACTATTTATGTAAGGATATGACCTAATTAAATAAATTAACAAATATAATTTCCTAAAATAGTTTTTTCTGTATTAATTCATATAAATTACATATGTTTTAGCTCTTTGGATATTGTTCTTTCCATATTACTTTGCTATAGTTGATATGCGTATATTTATCATTTAATTCTCGTAACGCCTATTTCTGCTTACAAATGATATTCTCATAAATAAAAGACCAAGGTTGGACCTTTCTATTAAGGGCCGGAGGAAATATGAAAAAGGTTGAAATAAAACAGAATAATACAACGATTAATAAGGTTACTCTTGCAGGAACAATCTCTTTACTTGCTTTGTTACTATTATTTCTAGTTGTAACACTCTTCAGCACAAACAGTTTGGCATCTCAAATAACATTGCTGACTGAGCACCCTTTTACCGTAAACGGTGATATCAGTGATGTTAAAACTGATCTCGCATTAATGCGGATTCGCACCGAACGTCTGCAGTCATATAATCAGCCTGATGATATCGTTCTTGTAAGCGAAGCCTTGGAAGATATTTATATCGATATGGAAAAGCTGCTTAATGAAATAGCTGAATTATACTTAGGCCCGGATGAAGATATCCGGGCTTTAAGCGATACTTATGAAGAGCTCAAAAATGCTCATCATCAATTTTTAGCATTCTCTAAGCTTACCAGTTCATCAACAAATGAAATAGCTGAATATGAAAAAACTTATCTTTATCCGCTCTATGACACCTTTGAAGCTGATGCGACCCGAATATTAACCTATGTCCGCAGTACGCAGCAAAGTATTTTCACTTCCGCGAATCAAATCAATAAGATGACAGTAATCTGGTCATGTATTATAATTGCCGCTACGGCAGTTGGTTTATTTTACTTTCAGTCATTGATCAGAAAAATGAGTCAGCGCCTCTATCAGAAAAACAATCAATTTGAAGTACTGGCTGAAACAATCGATGAATCATTTCTAATCTTTTCTAAGGAAAGAGAGGATTGTGATTTTGTATCAAGCAATACAGAGAAAGTCATCGGCATTCAAGCTGACCAGCTGCTGGCTGACCGCTCATTGATATATAATTACATGAGCAAAGAAACGGCTGAAGAATTAAGAAATACGATGTCAATGAAGAACGACGGTTCATGGGACAGTGCAATTGAGTTTTATAATCCACAAAAAATTGAACCACGCTGGCTGCAGCTTCGTTGTTATCAGGTGGGTGAAGATGAGAATGCAAAATACATTATGACACTTACTGATCATACCGAGGAAAAACGTGCTAACCAAGCGCTTATGGATGCGCTGATCAGTGCGCAAAAGGCTAATAATGCAAAGAAAGACTTCCTTTCACGCATGAGTCATGAAATTCGTACACCTATGAATGCAATTATTGGTATGACAACAATAGCTGCAGCTTCGATTGAAGACCGCGGCCGCGTTGAAGATTGCCTGGCAAAAATCAGTTATGCTTCCAAACATCTGTTGATGCTGATTAATGATGTTCTGGATATGTCCCGTATTGAAAGCAATCATATGAAAATTAATACTGAACCGTTTGAACTTTATCAATTTTTAAATAACTTTGTTTCTGTCATTTATCCGCAGGCAGCCAATAAGGGGCTTGAATTCACTGAAAAAACGTCGGGCTTTACAGATCATACAACTTACCTAGGTGACCCTATGCGGCTGAATCAGATTTTATTTAATTTAACTTCTAATGCTATAAAATTCACTCAAAGCGGCGGGAAAGTCAGCTTAGAAGTCAGTCAGCTGCCACTGCGCGGCAAAAAAGTGTGGCTGCGCTTTATTGTATCAGATACTGGGATCGGCATGGATGAACAAGGTTTAAAGAATCTTTACACCCCTTTTGAACAGGCTAATGCTTCAATTGCAGGCAAATATGGCGGTACTGGGCTTGGTATGTCAATAACGCAAAATTTAGTCTCCTTGATGGGCGGTCATATTAAGGTTAAGAGTACACCCAATGAAGGCACTGCCTTCACGGTTGAATTACCGTTTGAACAAAGTAATGTTGATTTACAGCCATTACAGGAATATGTCTTAGAATCGCTGAAAGTGCTGGTAGTTGATGATGAGCGTGATATTTGCGAGCATACTGTTTTATTGCTTAAGAAAATGAAAATCAATGCTGAATGGGTGCTCAGCGGTAAAGAAGCTGTCGAAAGCGTGGTACTGGCACAGAATAATGGAAACAGCTTTGACATCTGTTTTATTGACTGGAAAATGCCGGAGATGGATGGTTTAGAAACAGTACGGCAGATACGCGAGAAAATTGGTCCTGATACACCTATTATTATCATATCCGCCTACGATTGGTCAGACATTGAAGAAGAAGCACGCTCAATAGGTGTTAATGCATTTATAGCCAAGCCGATGTTTCAGTCTTCGATATATAATGTTCTTGTAAATGTCACACATGGAGCATTTGGCAGAAGTACCGCCAAAGCAGATACTGAACAAAATTCTTTAAAAGGCAAGCGTTTATTATTGGCTGAAGATAATGAATTGAATATGGAAATTGCCACAACCTTACTGAGCATGAATGGTGCCGATGTTGAAGGGGTGCCAAATGGTAAGGAAGCTGTCGAAAAATTTATGCAGATGGAGCCTTATTATTATGATGCGATTTTAATGGATGTCCAAATGCCGATTATGAATGGATGTGAGGCTACAAAACATATCCGTGCATGCGGCCGCCCTGATGCTGAATTTATACCTATCATAGCAACTACCGCTAATGCCTTTGCTGAAGATGTCGCCACCGTTATGGCTGCCGGAATGAATGCCCATATCGGCAAACCCATTGATATTAAGCAGCTATGCGAGGTATTAAACAGATTGTGCAGACAGCGATAATAAAAGTAAGATCTAAAAGCTCCAACCGGAGCTTTTTAAATTTGTATTTTGAATTAAATAATAATTTTCATTAATTCTAATCATTCAATCTTTATTATAATACAGCTTATCCATGTAATATCTAATGAACGAATAGATCTACATGTAAGAGTATCATTCGTCTTGTAACGTATTACGAGGATTTTTATTGATCAGAATTTCTTTCTGTTTACATGAGCTGACATGAGTGTAAATTTGCGTAGTTGTTATTGAACTATGCCCCAGGATTTGTTGAATATAACGAATATCTACATCTTCTTCTAACAGCATGGTGGCAAATGTATGTCTAAACATGTGGGGTGTTAAATGCTGATTAATTTTTAATTGATGTTCATAACGATTAATTACCAATCTTACGGATTGCTCAGATAATCTATTCCCGAGTTTATTAATAAAGAAGTATAGAGAAGTATTTAATTCTTCAGCAAATAGTTTACGATATAAATTTAATGAATCCATAACTTGCTGATTGCCAATTTGAAGAATTCTTTCTTTTGCTCCTTTTCCATAAATTCTAACATATCCTTCTTTCAAATTGACATTGTTTATTCGTAAATTGCATAATTCAGAAACACGAATGCCAGTAGAAAATAATAATTCAAGAAGTGCCGTATTTCGTGCTGCTTGTTTCAGCTGATAATTTGTTTTGCTTTCTTCTAAATCTATGTAAAGCTGTTTAAATAAACGTTTAAGATCAGTGGTATCGACAATTCTTGGCAATAATTTTGGTTCTTTGAATTTAGTGTTTATCTTATTCATCGGATTGTTGTCAATGATATCATTAAAAACCAGATAATTAAAGAAAGCAACCAATGTTGCTATCTTACGCTTCACCGTTTTTGGTTTCGGATATTTCTCATGCAATCCTTCAATATAATTTTCTAAAGAGGATTTATCAATTTGATAGCTAATCGTTTCTAAATATATTAAAAACTGCTTCATATCTATCGAATAGGCTTTTAAGGTGTGAGCATTTAAATGCTTTTTTATTCTGCATTCTTTAAGATATGCTGTAATATGTGCCTGAGTTATTGTGATTTTCATATAGCACCTCCAAGCAATATATTAAGCGATGGTGATTACCTTGTAAATTAAGGTTTATTATTAACAATTAATATGTCGTATGAATACAGAAAATGATATAATTAGTAAAAACATGGGGTATATATACAGGATAATATATGATTATCTGGCATAATACTTAGGAGGGGGAATATGGATTTTGATGAAACTGATTATATACAGCAAATAAAAAAACTTTTAAATGATTTAGATAATAAAGATCAAAGAATATTCAAAATAAAATTTTCAAATGCATTTAGAAAACCCCTAGACATTGAAACTAGATTTCTAGTCAATAAATATAAAGTTATTAAATTCTCGGATTTATATAATAAACGAATTGACTATGCTACTAATTCAATACAAAGTAAACGATACTTTTATACCAATTTTATTTTTAATCTCGCTGGACTGATACCAAGTATTGGTACTTATATTTCTTTAATAACTTTGGTAACTGATTTCTCACAATATCAAGTTACGCAAAGTGATTTTCGGCATTTGCGAAAGACTCTCAATTTTCTACCAAAACCCGCAAAAAAATATCACAAATTAAGAAATTTAGTCCTTATACCCAATATTGAACAGCTCTCCCTTGAGGAAAAATTGTATTTAAGTTTTGTTATTCGCCTCATTGAAGAGAAATACCTATCGCAAACTGCCATTTTGATAATAGAACCTATTGATAATGTCACAGATATAACTATTGCAAATAAGGGTATTGTGTATAAGTTTGATTTAAATAATTATACGCAGATTCTTCATGATAAGAAAATATATTCTTTAACACATGTATCCCGTGTAGTTTTGAATTCAATAGGCATTGATTACATTGACAAAGTAAATCAAATTCTAAACGGAGAAAAAACAGAAGATTCTTACGAAGCAGTCATGACACAGATAATTCGTGAAATGATAGAGAATTCAAAACCTCAAAATAGTGACGATCTAAAACGGTTTATAACACTTTGTAGTTTCTTGTTCGAATCTTTTACAATTAATGATATTTCAGAAGCTGTTAATTTAGAAAAAAATCCTCTGAATTGTGGGCTGGATGATGCAATGAAAACGAATATAATCTGTAAAGAAAAGCATATTCAAAAATATTTGTTTCTTGAGGAAAAAATCAGACAGTATTTTCAAGACTCTTCGTATATCTTTGAAGCAAATTTATATACAAATATCTATAATTATTTACAAAAAACTTACCCAAAGAATTATGCAGATATCGCTTTATTGTCAGGCGTGCTTCTTTCTGACGAAAATGAGATATTATCTAATTATTTGATCGCATTTTATCAGGAAGATATGACAATGCCAGGTTATAAACTTAATGCAATTAGAAGTTATATAAAAAAATCCAATGACTTTGAAATAATACTACGCCTACACGATGCTTATTCAGAAGAACCGCAAAATCTTATGAATTATAGAGAAGATTGTCTAAAATTGCTCAGCCATATTGACGGAAGTGGTTTAAATAATTTCGCAAAAGCAGCGGCGATCAGTTATCCAGCAAGAGTATTATATGAAATACATTCTGACTTTGCTGAACTTGAGGCTGTTGAAGAAACTTATCTAAAATATATAAATAAAATTGTAGATTTCGCTTCTGTGGATACCCGTATATACAAATATGTCCTTGATTATATTTCATTTACAACAGCAATAGAAAACAATAGCACTATAACTACAGTTGTTCAACGCTTAGTAACACTATTAAACACTATTGAGCCAGCAGAAGTCACTTCAGGGCAGTATGTGAAGTTTATGAGAATGGGAAATGCGGTTTATCCATCTGATCCTAAACAAGCTCTTATGATGACACAGAAAGCTTTTAATTCAAAACAAAAGCCAATAGAACAAGCACTATCAGGGATCAATTATGGTGTCTCTTTGTGTTTAAATGCTAGATATAGAGAGGCAGTTGAAATTCTTTCAAATAATGATTTACGCACTGATGTAATAAATACAATTTCTGCAGACAATAACCTTTTATTGGCTCAATATTTTAATGGTAAATTTGATGCATATAAGACTTTAACCGGTTATACACGTCTACTAAAAATAATAAAAAAAGTTGATAATAGTGATGCTATTATTGTTAAAAATAATTATTTAGCTCTATGTATTGTTTTAGAAAAGAAAAAGAATAGTCAACTAGAACAGAGTATTGTAAAATCTGCTGATAATTATCATATCTTCTTTTATCAAATTAATTTACTGACAGAAGCATTCTTGCAGCATGATCTTGCTAGATTTGAAAAAATAAAAAATGCTATTACTGTACCGAAACTCCTTATTGGCTATAAAAGCTTCATAAATAAAAGAAATGATTTCTTAGCAACTAATTTTGATAAAAACATGACTTATCCAGAACTGGATAATTCTTTATATAATTGGAGCATTACCAATTATCCTGACAAATCTATGTTATTCTATAGCCATCCTATTATTTTAGGTTGCATTGAGCGATGGTTTGAATGAATCTATCTGTGATAGAAAGCTTAGCAAAAGCAGAATGTATATAGATTCTTCATTATTAAAAAATGCATTTTTAAAAAGATAATTGGTTGAACTGTGCGTCGATATAGTTGGATTAGGTCCAATATCTATAATATATGGTTTATTATTTGATATTATAAAATCTATTCGCGAAATCCCTTTAAATTTCAGAGTATTTGCTACAGCGATACTTTGTTCTTGTATTTGATCGTTCAAATGGCTACTATAGTTTGAAAAATGATATCTTTCAAGCGCTACAGTATTATAATCAAGAAATAATGTATCAGGATCTTTTAATATCAAACAAGAACCTGGGCAAAAATAATCATGATTGAAATATAATAATGGAACTTCAACTTCATCACCACACAGGAATTCCTGTATGCAAAATATAGTATATTTTTTTATGTAGTCTTGCAGCAAATTAATTACGCTATTTCGAGTTTCGCTAGAAATATTTATTAGTTTGATACCAATTCCTGCTGATTCATCATTAGGTTTAACAAGATATTTTCCTTCATTTAAATGATTAACTGTCATCGTAATTTCTTCGATTGAAGAAACAAAGATGGTAAAAGGGAAATGCAAATTTTTATTTTGACTGAGTATTTCATACATGGCTTTTTTATTACCGCCTAGATAGCAGGATTGAAAGTCAGCATTAATATTACGAAAGTCTAGATAATCACATAGTAATGGAATAAGACACCTTCTACCAACACCGGTTACATCTTGAGCCATGCTGTATACAAATACTTCCTTAAAATCATGCTTCAACATAGGTATGTTTTTAATAAATTCTAACTCACTTGCGAATGGTTTAACGACTTTACAAACGCTTTCAAATGAATTAATAATCATATCTCTTTCTGAAGGCATAACGCATTCCGATATATGCAGTGTATCGTGTATTGAATCAGGGTTATTATATACAAATGCTAGACACATATTTTTATCTATGATTGGTGAGTTTGTTAATGCATATGTATACATTTTTAATATTTTTTCCTTTGTTATCATAAATCCTCCCCACAGGATAATCATATATTATCCTTCATTGAGGCAAAAAAAGATTCTGCCAAACCTGACAGAATCTTTTATAACTCTTCCCTATGATCAATTATAACGTAATATTTTTTTATCCCCTTCACATTCAAAGTGAAGTCTAGCGCTCTCATCTTTGGTAATTTTAACATAATCATTGCCATTATAATCACCAAAATCAATCACAAAGCCTAACTTTTCAACTCTGCCAAAAATATGGCAAACAACCTTTCCCTGATACATAAACACTACCTGTATCATATCCTCACTAGTAGATTCCTTGATATTATCCCATTTATAACCAATAATATCATAGATGAACTCCTTTTGAAGATAAGGTGTAAAACTGTATGCTTCATCCCATTCAAAAGGGATCAATTCTTCAACATTCTCTTCAGTTTGATTTAATTCACTTAAAGCGTGTGACAGCTGCGACGCATTTACTGTCCAGATTTCATCATGCTTACTGCAGCCGCTGACTAATAAAAGAACTGCTAATCCTTTAATCAACAATTTCCGTGTCGTAACCATAATTCATCACCTTGAAGCATTTACTTTCCAGCAAATCGCCATAATCTTCTCTAGGCAGATTGAATCGATAATAATGATCATAATCATCATCATTCACTTTGAATGCAACTCTGAGATAAATTGAATCTTCTACGTAATAATAAGAATTACCGATATGATTCTTTTTTTCCTCAGCAGCAACTTTTTGCAGATCCAAAATATCATTTACAAACTTTTCTTCATCTTTATTCATATTACTAAGCAATATGACAGCTTCATATTCATTATCTTTGCCATTCCAATCATTATCATAATCGTAATAACTGACTTCCAACTTCGTAAATTGATCAACATTAGGTGTCTGAAGATTAATACCGAAGAAATATGTTTCCTTGGCTGCAAAAGCAAAAACATTAAATGCCGCTAAAATCACGAAATATTTAATAATTAATTGCGGCGTGACTTTCATTGATCTTCTTGATATAAAATGCATAATCAGATAAAGAATAAAGGTAATCACCACAATCGTAATCGTAAGAATAATATCTGTTATATCTATAATATACATCGACAGAAGCAGCACGCTGGATAAGTTAACAACCAATGGATATGTGAAGAAATCATTAGAAACCTGCTCACTGTCCTCACCCTTGCGTTTTTTAAATACATTCACCGCCCAGAAATAAAAACCAACAATAATTAAAGCTTCATAGGCGATCCACAGCAAATTATATTCTAAGGCAGTAGTATATGTGCGGATGAAATCATTAAAAGAAGAAACAAAATCATTTAAAATCGTAAACGGTGATAAGAAATTAAGCATGATGCCAAAATCAAACATGCTGTCTGTAAAACCTACCGTAAATTGATTTACAAAGGACATCGAGCAGACATACAGCATGAAAGGCAGAACGACATAAGCGGCAATCAAGATTGCTGAATCAATCATGTTATTAGCCTTTGTGACAATCAATGTATTGATTGAATAAATTGCCATGGTAATAATGATAATCCCGAATAAACCTAATAAGCTATGCAAAGTAAATGAATAGAATCCATATCTAAAGGTTAAAAGCAATATGCCAATTAGGTAGTTCAATAACAAAGGCACATAGATACATGTTAAGCCTGCAAAGAAATGGACATCAAATAAATGCTTTCGGCTGATTGGCAGTGAAAAATAAGTATCCACACTTCGTTTATTGAGCATGAATTTATTAATCACAATTGGCATAATCAATGCACAGGCACCCATAAAGATTGCATACATCAATATACTATACTCATAAATACCTCGGCCGCCGTCATAATTGGTACTGATTAAAGCAACCATCGGAAATGCCACAAAACCGATTACGGTGTACAAGAATAATAATTTTTTCTGTCTTTTTAGGATTGAAAGGTAATAATTAGTAACTGTTTTATACATTTTCAAATACCCCCTTCTTTTCCATTTCATAAATAAAGATTTCTTCAAGATTAACATTCAATACATCCATCATCAGCGGCTGCTGAGCGTTGATAATTCCCTCAATTTTATTCAAATCTCCCTTAACAACCATAGTAATAACTCTTGATGTCTGAGAATAATGAAGAATATCCAGATCACTGAAATCTGATCTTTGTTTTTCAATACTGAAGGCAAGCTGAATCTTATGAATGTTTTCTTTTGTTTCGTCCAACATACCTGAGGTTGTTATCTTATGATCATCAAGAATACCAAATGAATCACAGATATCTTCAAGCTCACGAAGGTTATGCGAAGAGATTATGATTGTCATGTTCTTTTTCTCGATGCATTCGCTGATTGCCCTTTTGAATAACAGCCGCATCATCGGATCTAAACCGTCAAAGCTTTCATCTAACAGCAGCAGCTTTGGTGAGATTGCCAATGCGATTAATATAAATGCCTGACGCTTCATTCCTTTTGAAAAGTTATTCATGACTTTATTTTCATTTAGTTTGAATATATTAAGATATTTCCGATAAATTTCATCATCAAATTGAGGATAAAATACTTTATAAAACTCAACCATCTGGGCCAGTGTCGCATTGTAGTGATAATAAGGATCATCCGACATCAGCAATAGATTCTGTTTTTGATATTCATTTTCAACGATTGATTCACCATCCACAGTGATTGTACCGCTGTCACACTTATAAATATCCGCAATACATCTCAGCAGCGTTGATTTACCAGCACCATTGGGACCGATCAAACCAAACACTGAACCATCTTTTATTTCCAAGCTGCAGTTATCAAGAACCACCTGGGTACCGAGCTTTTTAGTTACATTTTCAATTTTCAGCATGCTTCATACCCCCTTCATAGATTGATTCTATACTTGATATTAAAAGTTCTTTCTCAATATTGAATTTATGGCAATCCATAACGACTTGCTTAAATTCTTTAATTTTATTTCCCTGAATGTCAGCTTCGATATTCACTTGACTGACAAAACATCCTTTTCCTGCAACGGTGTAAACATAGCCTTGCAGTTCCAATTCCTGATAAGCTTTCGCAACTGTATTGGGATTGATGCCCAGTTCATTAGCCAGTGAACGTACTGACGGAAGCTGATCATTTGGATTCAGGATACCAAGCCCAATAAACTCAATGATTTGTTTTTTTAACTGAGCAAAGATCGGCGCTTTATCCTGCGGATTCAACATGAACATGTTTCTGCTCCTTTCTGTACCAACTGTACTATTTATATTAATACACTAATACAGTTAGTACAGTTTGTCAATAAAAACTTGCAAATTAATTTTCTTGTAATACAATTATAGGGTAATTACCAGGAGGTCGTTATGGTATCAACTACTACAATACTTGCGCTACTATTTGCGGTGATCATATTATTTTTATTAGGTTTAGGTCCTATTTTGTATTTAAAATCACAGGGCTATCGAATTATTTCGGTTGGCTTGGTAGGGGCCTTAGGCTTTTTCTTTTCACAGATAATCCTGAGGATTCCATTGATGGGTGTATTAATGTCCAATGTTTCTGTTGTCACTTTTTTTGCTCAGCATATGACACTGTATGCGCTTTTCCTAGGTGCCAGTGCTGCCTTATTTGAAACACTAGGACGATTATTTATTGTTAATATCTGTCTAAAAAAACGGAAAGGCTGGCTGGAAGGGGCTGTTGCCGGCTGGGGACATGGTTTCTGCGAAGCCTTCATTATGCTGGGGATAACATATATTTCATATATTTATTATGCTTTTCTGATTAATCAGGGAACATTAGCAACAATGGGACTTGACCCGGCTTCAGTGGCATCCATTACCACAACGCTGAGTTCATTCCCCGCTTGGGCAATCATTGTCGCTTTATTGGAGCGTGTATTCGCAATGCTGCTGCACTGTGCGTTGACAACACTGATTATGACAAAAAGCATGGATGGCAAAACACTGATTGGCTGCTTAGCTGCTTTTCTAATTCATATGGCTTTGGATGCCGGTGTTGCATTGCTTCAGATTAATGGTGCTTCACTCTTCATTCTTGAATTGCTGCCGGCCATCTTTGCCATCTTATCGATAGGGTATTTGTTTAAATCTTATAATAAATATAAGAATGCATAAATAAAACATACACTTGGAAAGCTATAGCTGATTTGCTTTCTAGTGTATGCTTTTTTTTTATAAAACACATTGAATGGAAGCTTTTCCTGCCTTTTGACTAGTGGCGGTTAAAGTTACTAAATCATTCTGTTTACCGCTTATAATCCAAGTGAATCGTTTAAGCTGCGGGGCATGCTTTTGAGTTGTTATCCCATCATACCCATAATAAGTATTAACGCCTGATACACCCTCTAACGCATTTACCATCAGTACCGCTTCTCCCTCAATAACCTCACAGCCGGATAAAGCGATATGAACTGGCTGATCAATTTTCTGCCGTTTCGCACTGTCAGTAAGGTAAGTCGGCATGTAACCAGTATTGCCAAGCACTGCCTCCAATTTATAAATGCCGTCACAGATTTTTTCAGTTTTTACTGATTCAAATTTAAGTTTTGGCAGAGCATAAGCATTCGCAAGCATGAACTTTGCAGTTTTTTCAACTTCCTGAAGTAAATAATCACAAGGTGGATTTTGATGGATAAATTTATAATCGAAGCCGCCGATTTCCACAGGACCAAGCTGTGGATGATCAAACGCTGTCCAAGGCTTAATAGCACTTTCACCAATATTCTCTTTGATCCACTTTAAAACCATTGCATATTCAGCTTCCTGTACATCATCATCCTTATCCTTACGCGGCCAGCTCATATCCGCACCTGCACGTTCAAATAAATTCCATAATTCGATTGTATAAGCCGGTATGCCCTGTGTTTCATAACACCAATCATCAAACGCGCCAGAGGAATAATTTTCAATATCTGTCAGAAAACCATCAAAAATATTTACAGTCTCATAACCCATGATCTGCTTGGCCATTTTCCCTACTTTTTTAAACAAATCCATATCCTTTTTTAATGCCTTAGCTTCTGGATATGTTCCTGGAGGATAAACAAGTACACCGCCTGTTGTATGCAAAGTAGAAACAAAACCAATATTAGGATGGGCTAACACAAAATCAGCTACTGCTTTATTTTCCGGATTACTCAACGGATATTTACCCGCTCCCGGCTGACGCACCTCACTAAACCAGCCAAACGGATAATTGCGGTTAAAATCCAAGCCCCATTTTTCTTTGGCTAATTCTATATGCAAGCCATCATAATTAATAATTTCACCTTCTGGATAAATATTATAGAAATCACCCTGAACATCAAAAGGTGTTCTTTTTGTCATTACCTGCGAATCTTTTTCAGACACTTTCCATGCGCCGTAAGGTGTTTTTACACGCATCATACGAATTACGCCGTCACCGTCTATGTCGCCAGGATGCAGACCATCAGCCAATTCTGATAATGGATAATTCCGATTTACTGAACGCAGACGCTGATCACTGTGCAGATAAACATCTGAACCATCGGGTGAAATCTTTGGAATGATATAAAAAGTATAATTTTTTAATAAATCGGTAATTTTCTCATCCTTATTATAATTTGTACATAAGAGATCCACTGTATACATCGCCGCCATTGAACCGGTTACTTCACCGGCATGATGATTGCCGTCAATATAATAGGCTGGTTTGGCAGCTGCTTCTTTAGCACTTGAATCAGTAAGGGTAACTGCCCAAACATCCTTTCCTTCTTCACTCACACAAATACTTTCCAGCTGCATTAAGCTTGGATACTGCTTTAACAAGTGTTTTAAACATTCACTCATTTCCAGCCAATCATAATAATGATCATAATTAAATGTTGTCTGCATAAATCCTCCTTATAGTACTTTACTCAAAAACTCAATCGTTCTTGGATTCTTTGCATTCTTGAAAATATCCTCTGGTGTCCCCTGTTCGGCAATAATCCCGTCATCCATGAATAAAACACGATCACTGATTTCTCTGGCAAAGCCCATTTCATGAGTAACAATCACGATAGTCATCCCATTATCCGCCAGATCTTTGATTACCTCCAAAGACATCTTTAACCATTTCCGGATCAAGGGCACTGGTTGGTTCGTCAAATAACATTACATCAGGTTCCATAGCCATAGCTCTTACAATGGCAAGACGCTGTTTCTGTCCGCCTGATAATTTTCTTGGATATTCATCTGCCTTGCTTTCTAGCCCCACTTTTTTAAGCAGACGCATTCCCATTTCCGTGGCTTCCGCTTTTGACACTCCTTTTTCAAGAGTTGGCGTTATGGTAATATTCTCTAATACAGTAAGATGCGGAAATACATTAAAATGTTGGAAAACCATGCCGATTTTTTGCCGATGCTTGTCGATATTCAGATTTTTCGCTGCTATATCGACACCTTCAAAGATAACTTGGCCGCTGGTTGGTTCCTCAAGTAAGTTCAAGCAGCGCAGAAAGGTACTTTTTCCCGAACCGGATGGACCAATGATTGACACAACTTCACCCTTATGAATTTCTTCATTAATGCCTTTTAAAACTTGTAAATCACCGAAATTCTTACACAGGTCTTTTACCTGAATCAACGCCTGATTAATCACTGACACTCAACCTCTTTTCCATATAACCAACAACCTTTGATAATGAATAAGTTACGATAAAATAAATGATTGCAATAATGAACAGCGGCTGCCAGCTAAGGAATTTAGTCGACATCAGCAATGTTCTTGTATACATTAACTCATTAATGAATAAGACAGATGCCAATGATGTTTCTTTAATCATCATAATAAATTCATTTCCTAATGCCGGCAGAATATTTTTAATTGCCTGCGGCAGAATGATTTTCAGCATCATATTGCGATTGCTCATGCCAAGACTCTTCGCGGCTTCTGTCTGCCCTTTATCAACCGCCTGAATACCGGAACGAATAATTTCAGAAACATAGGCACTGGAGTTAATAATCAACGAAATGACAACCATGTAGTATTCCTTTACATTCGCTAAAATTGGAAATGCAATCGGCAGAAAGAAGGCAAAAATATAAAGCTGAACCAGAATTGGCGTACCTCTTATAACCTCGACATAAATATTAGCAATACCGCTTAAAATCTTCCACTTTGACATTTTAGCTAAGGCGATGACAGCCCCTAAAACGGTACCGAATAAAACAGTAATAGCAGCAAGCTGCAAAGTTCCCAGCAAACCATCAACAAAGATTGGATAATTCTCATAAAACACTCTCCATATTTCAGTAATGAGTGAAAATAAAGTTAAATTTTGCATTGGACTTCAATCCTTTCATCAATCTTCAAATTTAATACCTAATTCTTTAGCGGTGGCTTTCGCTGCCGTATTCCATTCATCATAGAGACCTTTTTCATTAACCTCATCAATGATTTCATTAATTTTAGCTAACAGCTCTGTCTGCCCTTTCTGAACAGCCGCGACATTACCATCATGTTCTGAATCATAAGTAATATCAAATTCAGCATCCGCTTTGACTAAATCTTCGTTGGCTGAAGCATACCCTTTCGCAAGATCGCATGTACATGCAAGTGCATCAACCTTACCGGTTTCCAATGACATAACGCCAATATCTAATGATGTTACTTGCTGCAATTTAGCATCCGGCAGCTGTTCCTTGGTATAACCTTCCTGTAATGAAGAAACCTGTGCAGCAATAGTCGCATTAGCTAAATCAGCAAGCGTTGTATATTTAGCAGCATCCGCTTTTTTAATCAAGAAACCATGACAAGAAGCTTCACCATCTTTATTAAAGCCATGGGAAAGTTCAAAGCTTTCTTCACGATCTTCACGCCAGCCAAAACCACTGATAGCGATATCGGCATTGCCAAGATCCACAGAGCTTAACACGGCTGTAAAGTCCATTGCTTTTATTTCAAAATCAACACCAAGCTGTTCCGCGATATATTTTCCTAGTTCAATATCAGCTCCAACATACTGATCAATACCCGATTTAGTATTGTCGATGAATTCAAATGGCGGAAAATCTGGCGAAACAGCCATTACTAATTTCCCTTTTTGTTGAATTTCTTCTAATTTATTTTGCGGCGCTGTACTTTGTCCGCCTTCGTTATTGGATGAACATGCCGTCATTGTAAAGCTTAATAAGCACGCGGCAGCAATTGTTAATAGTTTCTTCATGAATTGATCCTCCCTTAGATGTTTTTGTAATTCATAAATTTATAGTAATAATCAAGCACAATTTCGTCGCTTTTTACTATTCTGTTCCATTCTAGCCTCCTATGGTAAAAGAAAACGTCTCTGAATATAAAATCCAGAGACGTTATTAAACGCGGTACCACTCCAGTTATTCATGCTCCGCACATGAACCACTCTTCCTGTAACGCCGGGTAAGCGATCCATCCTACTCATTTCAGACAGACATCTCGCAAGTGCGCTTCAATATTTCTTCCTCGATCAGGCTTCCACTCTGTCCTGACTCGCTGGCGATTCTTAAATATTTACTCTCTTGGTCATCAACTTTATGGTGTTAGTTTACACCCTTGAAAATCGTATGTCAACCATTTTCTGAAAATAATTATTTTATTTTCTTAATTTTCATATTTTTATTTTCATTATCTTTCATCATTATTTTTCAACCACTGATAAGAAGTCCATAAAATCGCTCTTACTCATTATTTCCTGAGTAATACCGCCTTCAGAAATAATCTGATCAGACAGCTGAGCCTTTTTCTCCTGCAGTTTTTCGATCTTTTCTTCAATCGTGTCTTTTGCTAATAGCTTATATACAGTTACTATCTGCTCCTGACCGATGCGGTGAGTACGATCTGTGGCCTGATTTTGAGCTGCCAAGTTCCACCAAGGATCATAATGAATGACGATGCTGGCTGCTGTCAAATTTAAACCAGTACCGCCGGCCTTTAAGGAAATTAAAAATACCGGTGTCTGATCTTTATTAAAACGATCTACCAATTCACGCCGCTTTTCCTTTGTTGTAGAACCTGTCAGCATATAGGCATCAATTTTCAACTCATCAAGCCTGCCCTTAATAATATCGAGCATGGAAGTAAATTGTGAGAAAATCAGAATCTTATTATTAGCGTCAATCGCACTGTTTACCAGCTCCATGCAAGCCTCTAATTTTGCCGAACCACCTTGATAATCGTCATAGATAAGCGATGGGTCGCAGCACAATTGTCTGAGTTTTGTTAATTCGGCTAAGATTTGGATGCGGCTTGTTTTAAACTCATCATCACTCTTGGCTGCCAGTGATGCTAACACCTTTTGAGCATTGGCATTATAAAGACGTTCTTGTTCATTTTCCATTTTTGAAAGAATAACTTTCTCAATTTTATCCGGCAATTCTTTTAAAACATCCCGCTTTAAACGGCGCAGAATGAAGGGTTTGACCATTTTTTGAAGACGTTTACTGATTTCATTATCCGTATTGGCGATGATTGGATTTTCAAATTTCTTTCTGAATTTTTGATAGCTGCCCAGCAAGCCTGGCATCAGATAATCAAAAATGCTCCATAATTCACTTAATGAATTTTCAATTGGTGTACCAGTCAAGGCAAAGCGAATATCAGCCTGAATACTCTTCACTGCCTTTGCTGCCTGCGTGGTATAGTTTTTAATATTCTGTGCTTCATCGATAATTTCGTAATCGTACTGATAATTTTTATAGGATTCTAAATCACGTTTTAATAAATCGTAAGATGTCAGCGTAATATCATACTGTCCCTGTTTGCCGATCAATTCTTTACGCTGTTCTGTAGTGCCCACGATTGTACATACCGACAAGAATGGCGCAAATCGCTGAATCTCACTTTCCCAGTTATAAACTAAGGAAGCTGGGCATAGGATTAAAGCTTTAATGATTTTGTTTTCAGCTTCTGCCTCACATACTTTAGCTAGTAAAAAAGCTATAATTTGAACCGTTTTACCTAAGCCCATATCATCAGCTAAAATACCGCCAAAGCCTAAATCAGCCAGCGTTCTGAGCCATTGATAGCCGAATTTCTGATAAGGGCGCAATTCTGTTTTCAGATCCTTTGGGCTTTCATAATCACTATTTTCGATATTCTGCATATTCCGAATAATCTGCCGAAAATCATAATTTCTAACGGTTTCAATCTCAGCTTCATTATCTTTTAACACTTGATTAATATAAAGAGAATGATATTTAGGAAGCTGCAGATGCCCGTCTGCGAGCTGTTTTGTATCTAGTTCAAGCCCCTCACTTAGTTCAGCTAATGCGGAAAGTGATGAATCCTCTAATTGAATAAAATTACCATTTTTAAGCCGATAATATTTTTTATGCTGATGATAGCTGTTGAGTAATTGCTCTAATTCATCCGGCGGTAAGTTTGTAGTAAGCTTCATGTCCAGTAAGCCAACATTTAAGCTGACATTAACATTAACTTTCGGCGGCCGAGTGATGATAAGACTTCTCATTGATGAGCTTAAATATACCTCACCAAGCTGGCGAAGCTGATCCAGCCCTGTAGAAATCAATTTATAAATAGATTCCTCATCCTCCCATGCAATAAAGGCAAAATCATTCCCACATTCTGGGAAATATTGATGCAAGGTATGCAGCGCTTGGCCTTCTTTTATTACATCGCGGTTCAATATGTCCTTATTCTCCAATAGACTAAAAAGATTACATTTTAAATCTCCATAAACCGCATACGGTTCACAGCAAATGATATCGATTGCTTCATCAGCCACATGATCAAAATAGAACTGAATAATACACGGTACTGGCCGAAAACTATCTAATGAGCTTGCTTTCTCACAGATTGTTGTTGCTTCTAACGCAGACAGAAAAGATGAGCAAAATGCAGGCAGATCTTCCTCACTAATTGTATATTCATATTTTCCTGTATGTGTAAGCTCGAAGAGGTCTAAAGCATCCCGCGGATAATCGTCAGGAAGCCGATAGAATATTTTATTATGATATATATAGGCGCGATCATAATTACGGATGCATACCAATTTGGGTAAGGTTAAAATCCAATTCAGTCCTGCTTTATCGACCTTGCTGTATAGTACAGGCAAGCCGTCTGTGATATCTGCCAAATCATCATTCACATGAATCTTTTCATCTTTGAGAATTTCAAGCAATTGTATCAATGAATTACTACTGAGGGGTATTTTACGGATGGTAGGTGAATCATTGTAATAACGGCTATTATACAATCTATTGAAGCCTTCATTTTCACAAAGATATGCATGAATAAAGTCATATAGCAGCAAGCCAGTCTTAGTAAATGCTGTCCTGGAGTGTATGAAGGCAAGTTTCTTTCCGTAACTGTAATGTTCAAGATTACTGACAAGCCGATCTAAAAGGCCAAGATCCTTAAGAACATATTTTTTATCTTTGGTTCCTATCTTGAATTCGACACTCCATTCTTTTAGTTCACTAATATGAAAAAATGGTTCAAGTTCAATTATGCCGTCGACACCACCTTCAAAATAAGTCTGAGCATTCTTTAGGGTTTGTTGTTTCATTAAATGCATCAGCTGGCTGTTTGTTTTATATTTAAGATTGCTTACATCCAGCTCATGAGCAATTTGTTTTTGGTGGATGTGCAGTGCTAAAGCGATGCAATGTTTGCATGGTCCATAGTATTTCTGAAAGGCTTCACAATTGCAGCCGTTTCTTTCTAAATAGCCAGTATCACCATCATAGATAATTCTAGTATCGTATGGCTGGTCATATGAGCCCTGTACTTCAGCACAGATCATAATCAGATTATCATCGAGTCCTTCAACACTGATGATATCAATGGCGTTGCTTTTCACAATCTTTTCTGCCTTACGAAAAGTATCTGGATATACCCGATAACGGAGACCATCAATATTTATATTTTTCATTTTAACTCATCCCCTCCGCTTGAATCCATTATAATACATCTTATGGTATATGCACAGATGTAAGATTAGCGTGAATTAATAACAGTTTTCATTAATAATTTTTACTAATTCATCTTCGGTTTCAAAGAAGAGATGCGTATAAACACCAAGAACGGTTTCTACATTATCACCTAACCGTGAGGCTATGGCTTTAATGTTGGCACCTTTATTAATCAGAAATGAGGCGTGGGAATGTCTCAGATCATGAATTCGGATTACCGGGACGCCAGCAAATTCAGCGTATTGTTTGAATAACACGCCGATATATTTAATTCCTAACGGCTGTTCATCACCAAATACAAAATTGGTACGGGAGAAATTTTCTTCTTGGGAAACTCTGGCATAACGGTCTCGCATGATTTTAATCAGCATGTCCGGCATTTTTATCGTCCTGATGCTGTTTTTGGTTTTAGGGGGTGTAAGTTTATAAGGAATGCCTTTTAATTGCTGGGCGATTGTCTTATTGATTTTGACGGTATTATTATCAAAGTTGATATCGTTCCAGTTCAAGGCAAGACTTTCCCCTTTTCGGCAGCCCATGAAGTATTGGAAATTATAGAAGCAATAGTAGCGGTTGTGTTTGTTCTGATCTACGTTTTCTATGAAGGCCGAGAATTCGTCGTAGGTCCAGAAATGGATTTCCTCCTCGAGCTCATCGGGTCTTACCAGTTTGGCGACCTTATCTACCGGATTACTTTCAAGCAGGTCTTCTCGCACAGCGTAGGCAAGTATTTTATGGGCAAGGCTTCTGATTTTATTTACATATGAAGTGCTGGCGCCGTTTTTCTCCATTTCGTCAAGGATGACTTGTATGGTTGCAGGTTTTATATCACACAAACATACTGGACGGAGACGAACGAGTTTTGTTAATCCGAATTTATCATTTTGAATGGTTGTACTTTTGCGCACGTTGCGGCGGTCTTCAAAGTAAATTTCGCAGAGCTTGCCGAATGTTACTGTGCTGCCCGTTCTTACCTCGTAGCGTTCCAGTTCTTTCTTCATTATGAAATTTTTTTCAAGGATGCGTGCATCTTCCAGACAGGTGCATCCCTTGGCTAATCGATTGTAGAATACACTTCTGCCGTCGGGTAGTGTGTATTTCCCTTTGTAGTAAAATTTATTATCCCTTTGATAAACAGACATGTTATTAATTCCTCCTCTGGGGTTATGGGTTTAATTTATCATATAGGGTTGATGATTTACAAGGAGAAATGATGTTTATTTCATTTATATTGATTTTTATTTTGTGAAAACCGCCAATGAGTTTGATTTTTCATTTTGTGTAACTAGGTGCAGTTATAATATTAATTTTCATGTTCGAAAACACAAAAATCTCTACTTCTTCAGTC
>NZ_HE578925.1:0-224193 GCF_000313565.1 Dielma fastidiosa
TTATATCTTAATCAGGAATAAAAGACACCCCTTATTTATGATATAATAGTGGCTGGGAGGCATTATGCGAAAAACAATTGATCTACATGGCTGTTTGACATCACAAGCCAAGGCATATCTTTTAAAAACATTAGACAGCTGTCCTTCATCAGTGAATGAGCTGGTTGTCATTCATGGCTCCAATCATGGTGATAAATTGGCTCAGCTGGTCCGCAAACAAATCAAACATCCGCGTATCAGCAAGATATTTCTGACAATGAATCCAGGTGAAACCATTCTTGAGCTTAAGGCTGTCAAGACTGGAACAAAAAAATAAAAGCATTATAATCATAGAGAGAAAAGAGGTAGCAGTATGGAACATTTAATCGCGCCGATCGCGAAAGAACTTAATATATCAGTAAATCAAATTAAAAGTACATTAGCTTTGCTTGAAGAAGGCAATACAGTTCCTTTTATCGCCCGTTATCGCAAGGAGATGACAGGGGGACTTGATGAGGAACAGATCCGTGTTATTTCTGAAAAATATGAATATCAGGCGGCGCTTACCAAGCGTAAGGAAGATGTCGCCAGATTGATTGAGACACAGGGTAAATTGACCGATGAAATCAAGGCGCAGCTGGCAGCCTGCACAAAGCTGAGTCAGATTGAAGATATCTACCGTCCTTATCAGCAGAAACGCAAAACAAGGGCAACGGATGCCGTGGCTAAGGGGCTGAAACCCTTTGCTGAATGGATGCTGACGCTGCCTAAGCAGGGCAATGTCGAAAATGAAGCGGCAAAATATCTCAATGAAAAGGTTACAACGGCTGAAGAAGCGTTGCAGGGAGCCAGAGATATACTTGCGGAAATGGCAAGCGATGATTTAGAAATACGTAAAAAGCTACAGGACAGCATGAATAATTACGGTAAAATCGTAACTAAGGAAAAGAAAAAACATGAGGATGAGCGCAAGGTTTATAAGATGTATTATGATTTTACGAGCCGGGTGATTTCCATTCCGAATCACTGTATCATGGCAATGGATAGGGCGGAAAAGGAAAAGGTAATTACCGTATCCATTCAATTTGATGAGCAATACTGTATCAATTGGGCAATCCGCCGGTTTACTAAAAACCGTGAGAGCATCGTAAAGGAACAGATCGAAATGGCGGTGACTGACGGCATTAAGCGGCTGGCTATTCCATCAATTGAAAATACGATCCGCGCTGAATTAAGTGAACGTGCGCAGAAATCAAGCATTGATGTATTCTCGATGAATCTTGAACGTCTGCTGCTGCAGCCGCCAATGAAGAACAAGACGATTCTCGGCTTTGATCCGGCGTTTAGAACCGGCTGTAAATTAGCGGTCATCGATAAGACGGGGAAGATGCTGACGGTCAGTGTTATTTATCCGCATCAGCCCAATGCGAGAGTTCAGGAAGCTAAGCGCATTCTGCTTGATTTATGTACCCGCTATCCAATTGATATCATCGCTATCGGCAATGGTACAGCCTCACGTGAAAGTGAGAAGTTTGTTGCTGAATTTATCCGTGAGAATAAATTGAATATAGCTTTTACCATGGTATCGGAAGCCGGAGCATCAGTATATAGTGCGAGTAAGCTGGCGCGTGAGGAATTTCCGGATCTGCATGTGGAACAGCGCAGTGCGATTTCGATTGCCCGCCGTATCCTTGATCCGCTGGCAGAGTTAATTAAGATTGATCCGCAGTCAATTGGCGTTGGTCAGTATCAGCATGATCTGCCAGCCAGTCAGCTGAAACAGCGGTTGGATTTCGTAGTGTCTAAGGCTGTTAACCTGGTAGGTGTCAATGTGAATACAGCCAGTCCGGAGCTGCTTAAAAATGTATCCGGTTTGAGTGCTGCCAGTGCGAAGTCCATTGTTGATTATCGTGACAGCAACGGTGGTATCAGCAGCCGTAAGGAATTAATTAAAATACCAAAGATTGGCGCCAAGAGCTTCCAGCAGGCTGCCGGATTTTTACGCATTGAGGACGGCAGTGAAATTCTTGACCGTACAAGCATCCATCCGGAGAGCTATGATGCCGCTTATCATGTATTGAAAGAGCTGACTGTTGATCCGCAGCAGATTGGGTCCTTACAGGCTCAGGAAAAGGCTGCCGGCGCTGATCGTGAACAATTAATGAAGGTATGCGGACTTGATGAATATACATTAAATGATATTTTAGAAGCGATTGCCGCACCGCTGAGAGATTATCGTGACAGCTATGATGCACCGCTTCTAAGAAGTGATATTTTGGAGATGGAAGACTTAAAGGTTAATGAAAAACTGGAAGGAACTGTTCGTAATGTTGTGGATTTCGGTGCCTTTGTCGATATTGGCATGCATGAAGACGGACTGGTACATATCAGCAACATGAGCAAAGAGAAGTTTTCACATCCAAGTGAAATTGTATCCGTCGGTGATATTATTACGGTTTGGGTAAAGAAAATCGATGAAGAAAAGCAGAAGGTTCAGCTGACGATGCTGGAGCCATAAGGAGGACAGCATGAATCAAAGAGAATTACAAGATCGCTGTGAGGCATATCAGGTTGATAAAATCATGCAGATTCAAGCATGGGGTGAACAAGCGCATGAGGGCTCATTCGTCTTGTTGGGTGATTCACTGATCAATCGTTTTGATGAACATCTGCTTGACATAAACAAAGAGGTTATAAACTGCGGGATTGATGGCGCTACTTCGCAGACCTTGTATTTAGTGCTTGACTCAGTGATTCGTATGAAGCCGGACAAAATCATTTTTTTGATTGGCACAAATGATCTTGATGATGCCCATGAATTTGACTGTCTGGATATTACGTTTGCGCTTTATAATATGATTTCTTCCATCAGCAGGCAGCTGCGGGCAGTTAAGATCGGTATAATGACGCCGCTGCCAATTGATGAATCAAGACAAAAGACACGGGCCAGAAACAATCGTACATTAAAAATGCTGGGCAATGAAATGATGGCCTTAAAGGATGAACTGAATCATGTAGAGGTGCTTGATCTGTTTGCGTTATTTTCAGATGCGCAGGGCTCGCTGATTGATGAAATGACAACCGACGGCCTGCATTTGAACGCGCAGGGGTATGAGCGTCTTGCGAATAGACTCAATGAATGGCTGGTGAGTTTTTAGTGAATGACTATGTAGAAAAAGCGCTCGCTAATCAGCGCAATGGTTATAATTGTGCGCAGGCGGTTGTCTGCGCTTACGCTGATGCAGCCAATATCAGTGAAGCAGATGCCTATCGCATGGCTGAAGGCTTTGGTTCAGGATTGGCTGGCTGTCAGCTGACATGTGGTGCCCTGCTGGGTATGGCCATGGTGATTTCGTTGCTGAACAGCTCTGGAAAGCTGGGCGATAAGCAAACCCGCGGCCAAACATACAAGCTGATTCAGCAGGGACTGAAAATGTTTGAGACCATGAATCAATCGACTCAATGTGCTCAATTAAAGGGGATGGGATCACAGCCGATGCTGCGCAGCTGTCCGGGCTGTGTTGAAGACAGCGTAAGGATCATTGAGGAGCTTAAAAACAGCTGTGTCTGCAGCGGAAACATGCGGTAAGCCATGTATTTTATTTGAACACAAAAAAATGAATTGTTGGTGCGAAAAATCTTGTCAATTTAATACTTTAACGATAAAATAAGAAGACGTATAAGGAGAACGAAAATGAAAGCTGTAGTAAGTGTTTTGGGTAAGGATAGTGTAGGGATTTTAGCTAAGGTTTCAAAAGAGTGCGCAGATGTCAACGCGAATGTTTTGGAGGTAAGCCAAAATATTATGCAGGAAATGTTTGCCATGATTATGATGATTGATATCAGCCATATCAATTGTGATTTTAAGGATTTTGTTGATCATATGTCTGCATATGGTGATCAGAACAATCTGAAAATCCATGTGATGCATGAAGATATCTTCAATTCCATGCATCGTATTTAACAGGTGAAGCTTATGTTAAATGCTAATGATATTTTACAAACCATCAAAATGATTGATGAAGAGGATCTGGATATCCGTACAATAACGATGGGTATTTCTTTGCTTGATTGTGCTGACGCGGATATTGATAAATCCTGTGAGAAAATCTATAACAAGATTACTCGCTTAGCCAAGGATTTGGTTAAGACTGGCAATGATATTGAAAAAGAATACGGTATCCCAGTAATCAATAAGCGTATTTCAGTGACACCGATTGCGATGCTGGCGGCAGTCAGCGGCGGTGATCCTATCAAATATGCTTTAACTTTAGAGCGCTGCGCGCAAAGTGTCGGTGTTAATTTTATCGGCGGTTTTTCAGCACTTGTTCAAAAGGGCTTTTCAGCTGGTGATTTAGAAGTGATGAACGCGATTCCGCAGGCTTTAGCGCAGACGGATCATGTTTGTGCCTCAGTAAATATCGGCTCTACAAAAGCCGGTATTAATATGGACGCAGTTAAGATTATGGGTGAAAAGGTTGTGGAAGCTGCCAAGCTCACTCAAGACCGTAATTGTATCGGTGCTGCCAAGCTGGTTATTTTTTGTAATGCACCTGAAGATAATCCGTTTATGGCGGGTGCTTTTCATGGTGTCGGGGAAGCTGACTGTGTGATTAATGTCGGGGTGTCCGGCCCAGGGGTTGTAAGAGCCGCGCTGGCTAAGGCACCAAAGGATCTGCCGATGCATGAACTGGCGGATATTATTAAAAAGACAGCCTTTAAGATTACCCGTATGGGACAGCTTGTCGGAACAGAAGCGAGCCGCCGGTTAGGTGTGCCTTTTGGTATCGTTGATCTTTCATTGGCGCCGACACCGGCCATCGGTGATTCTGTGGCTTATATTTTAGAAGAAATGGGTCTTGAAACATGCGGTACCCATGGTACGACAGCCTGTCTGGCAATGCTTAATGACGCGGTGAAAAAGGGCGGCGTTATGGCATCAAGCTCAGTCGGCGGTTTATCGGGTGCTTTTATTCCTGTTTCTGAGGATGCCGGCATGATTAATGCAGCCCGCAGCGGTGCGCTAAGCATTGAAAAACTGGAAGCTATGACAGCGGTATGCTCTGTGGGTCTTGATATGATCGTTGTGCCAGGTGATACACCGGCCGAAACGATTGCGGCAATTATAGCTGATGAGGCTGCAATCGGTATGGTTAATTCTAAGACAACAGCTGTCCGTGCAATTCCTGCTATCGGTGTCGAAGAAGGCATGGATCTGGAGTTTGGCGGTCTGCTTGGCAGTGGTCCAATCATGAAAATTAATCGCTGTTCAAGTGCTGTGATGATCAATCGAGGCGGAAGAATTCCGGCTCCGTTGCAAAGTCTTAAAAATTAAAATTCAGCTCTTTTATCAAAAAGAGCTTTTTTAAATGAGTCAGCAAATTTTTTTTACGATTAAATTAAATATTGATAGATAAACAAAATAACTGGATAATTAACGTTTATGTACTGATTATTGGGCTAAATGTATTTTAACGTTAACTATTACAAGCGGCGGTTAAGCTGTTGTAACTTTAAAATGTAAAGTTTATAATAAAAATGAAAGTATCTGAATATCATGAAATAAGGTGAAAATAGTAATCATTGAAAATGATAGGATGATATAAAAATCAATGACTAAAGGAGACACAATTATGAAACGTACGATCTGTTTTGATGGACCGGTTTACGATCATCTGCAATATGCGAAGGATGAAAATTCAGTGGAATGTCAGCGTATTAAAAAGGCACTGACAGATAAAATCGACACTTTGATCAAAGAGGGAGAATGTGTGTTTATGAGCGGTGTGCGACGGGGGATAGAGATGTGGACTGCTGAAATCGTACTTGAAAAGATGGAAGTGTATCCCAATGTAAGTCTGATCTGTGTCTGTCCTTATGAGGAACAGCCAACCTATTGGAATGAGAATCACCGTGAGCGTTATTTTACGATTCATCAGCTTTGTACCAAACTGGTAATGCTTAATCGGCATTATGAGAATGATAGCTATCAGAAACTGGATAATTATCTTCTGGAGCATTGTGATACCATTGTTACGCTGAACAGTGAAGAATCAAGATTGGCAAGAAAAGCGGCGCAAATGAATAAGCTTATTTTAAGCATCGACTAAATAAGGAGGTTCAGCCTCCTTTTATATTGCTTGTTCCTGTTTTCAGTGCTACTATAAGAGAAACAGGAAGGTGATTTCCATGGATGCTTATGAAGTTGGACTGCAGAAGCTGTCAGCCTTATTCAGTCAGGATCGGACATTTGTTTTAGCGACAGTGAAGGAATCAAAACCCTCTCAGCGGGTAGTGGATACTTATTATGATGAGGGTGTATTCTGGATTGTCACCTATGCTCAGTCAAATAAGGTAAAAGAATTAAGGATGAACCCGCAGGTATCCTTATGTAATTCATTTCATACATTTAATGGTTTAGCTTATTATGCCGGACATCCGCTTGATGAGCAAAACAAAGATATCCGCGCCAAGCTGATTCAAGTATTTGAGCCTTGGTATTTTGCGCATAATAATGAAGCGGATAAGGATATGTGTTATGTGCGGATTGAATTAACAGAAGGTTTTTTTCATACTGATGGTTTCGGATATATCATGGATTTTACAAAGCATGAAGCTAAAATTATTCCCTTTACTCCGCAAATCAGTCTGTTACCGATTTAGGCAGGTGATGTAAATGCTGATACAAAGCATAGTGGGTGTAATTTGCGGGGGACTTGCATTGCTGCTTTTGATTTATTGTATTTTAATGCTGTGTGAAAAAGGCCCGATTTTTACTAATCGTTTTATATGGAGCAGTGAAGCTGAAAAGAAAACCTTTGATAAAAAGGCGGAATATCGTCTGGCGAGCATCGTCTACGGCACTCTGGCGTTATTCTTCGCTTTAGAGACGATTTATGTATTTACTTTAGATATGCGGATACTGATCGTAGGATTTTCTTTGATCGGCCTGCTTTTTATCTATTTAATAATTAATGCGGTTAAGTCACAAAGAAAGCGGTAAAGGATTGTTTATAGCAAAAATTAAGTTCGTTAACGAACTTTTTTTATTTTATGCTTGAATTTTAACAGAGATGGATTATAATATCATTAGCACTTAAATATGATGAGTGCTAATGGAGGGATCAACATGAGCAAAAAGAAAGCATTTAAAGCTGAGTCAAAACGATTACTTGATCTGATGATCAATTCTATTTATACGCATAAGGAAATCTTTTTAAGAGAATTGATTTCTAATGCCAGTGATGCGATCGATAAGTATTATTATTTATCATTGAGTGATGAGAATATTACGGCAGATCGTTCAGCGCTGAAAATTCAGCTGTCAGTGGATAAAGAACACCGTACTCTTACCATCAGTGATAATGGTATTGGTATGAACAAGGATGAGCTTGAAGAAAACTTAGGTACGATTGCCAAGAGCGGTTCTTTAGCCTTTAAGGAAAAAATGGAAGCAGAAGAAAAGAATGATGAGGATGTTGATATCATCGGACAATTTGGTGTCGGTTTCTATTCTGCCTTTATGGTTGCCAGTGATGTTGTTGTGGAAAGCCGCAAAGCTGGAGAAGAAGAGGCATACCGCTGGGAAAGCAATGCTGTCGATGGCTATACAATCGATAAATGTGAAAAAGCGGAGCATGGTACAACGATTACTTTAGTGTTGAAGGAAGACAGTGAAGATGAGAAATATTCACAGTATCTTGAAACCTATGAGATTGAAAATCTGATTAAGAAGTATTCTGATTATATCCGTTATCCGATTACAATGTTTGTATCACATGAAGAACCAAAAGAAGAAGGCAGCGAAGAAATGCAGCTGGTTGTCGAAGAAAAGACATTGAATTCAATGGTGCCTTTATGGAAAAGAAATAAATCAGAGATAACCAAAGAAGAATACAATGAATTCTACAAGAATAAATTTAATGATTACATGGATCCTCAGAAGGTGATTCACACACATGTGGAAGGCAGTGTAAATTTCGATACCTTACTGTTTATTCCGTCAAAGGCACCTTATAATTATTACAGCAATGAATATGAGAAGGGCCTGCAGCTGTATTCACGCGGAGTCTTTATCATGGATAAGGCCAGTGAATTAATTCCGGAATATTTCCGCTTTGTGCGCGGTCTTGTCGATTCACAGGATCTGAGCTTGAATATCAGCCGTGAAATGCTTCAGCATGACCGTCAGTTAAAAGCGATCGCTTCTAAGATTGAAAAGAAGATTAAATCTGAATTAGTAAATATGCTGAAGAATGATCGCGAGGAGTATGAAAAGTTCTGGAAGAACTTTGGCCTGCAGATTAAATTTGGTATTTATAATGATTATGGTATGCATAAGGAGATGCTGCAGGATCTGCTGATGTTTACATCTTCCCATGAAATGAAGCTGACAACGCTTGATGAATATGTGAGCCGTATGAAAGAGGGACAGGATGTTATCTATTATGTAGCCGGTGATAATCTTGATAAATTGGATAAACTGCCAAGTGCAGAACTGGTAAAGGATAAGGGTTATGAAATCCTTTATCTGACAGATAATGTCGATGAATTTGCTCTTCAGGTAATGATGAATTATCAGGAGAAGAATTTCAAAAATATCGCTCAAGGTGATTTGAATCTTGAAAGTGAAGAAGAAAAGAAGGAAATCGAGGAAAAGGCAGAAGAAAATAAAGATATGCTGTCTGATCTGAAGGAAACATTAAAGGATAAAGTAAGTGATGTTGTTATTTCAACTCGCTTAAAGAGTCATCCGGTATGTTTGAGTGCCGGTGAGGGTATGAGCTTTGAAATGGAAAAAGTATTGTCCCAGATGCCTGAGGGTAATCCATACGGTATGAAGGCAACCCGTATTTTGGAAATTAATCCAAATCATCCGATTTTTGAAGCTTTACAGAAGCTGTATGGCCGTGATAAGGATAAGGTTAAGGATTATGCGGATCTGCTTTATGATCAGGCATTACTAATTGAAGGCTTTGATTTAGATGATCCAATCAGTTTCTCAAATAAGATTTGTAATTTAATGGTTGATGCAAGTAAAGAATAAGAGTGGCTGTCCACTCTTTTTCATCATTATAAAAGGAGCGCCGGGATGGAAAAATCAATAAACCAAGGCAAAAGAAGTCGATTATGAATAATGCCTATATTCGTCTGCTGGTTTTCTTATATACAGCTGAAAAATCCTCTGTGGATTATGAGATTGCCGTTGTTTTGATGAGGGAATATAATCGCTTTCCCAACATACTGATTGAAGATATCGCAAAGCAGGCTTGTACGACAGCTTCAGCAGTTACTAAGTTTTGTCATAAATTAAATTATAAAAGCTTTAAGGAGCTGCGGAATGACTGTATTTGTGATGAGCAGCTTCAGGTGATTCCTAAACAGCTTGAACTTGCCCAAACCAGCTATAAACAGGCATGTTTATCTTATTTAGAGCAGGAACAGCATAACCTAGCCTTTTATATGCAGTATCATGATGAAGCAATGATTCAAAAAGCAGCTTCATTGATGCGGGCGGGGATGGAAATCGGTGTCTGTTATGCCCCTTACAGCTATACCTGTGTGCATGTGATGCGCAATTATCTGGAGATGTTTCATATTCAGGTACAGGGTGTGCCAAGAGATCTCGATGAGGATTTTATGGCGTATCGCTTAAAGTCATCAGCTTTGATTTGGCTTATCAGCTTGCAGGGAACATGGATCAAGGAGCATTGGAACTGGCTGATTAAGCTGAAGGGTGAAGGGAAAACATTTTTAATCATTACTGCTACCTATGAAGAAACATTTAAAGAGCTGACACCTTATATTTTTCCTTTTCAATTTAAGGATACAATTCTGGATACAGCCGCTCAGATTTCTTGTCTTTTCGTGAAGCTTGCGTTTGCCTATGCGAATTTTCCAAAATTGGAAAAAAGCTGAACAGCGTTTATCAAAGACACCTGTTATACTGAAGCTGTAAACAGGAGGTAAAGATGATGAAACGTTTTTTGGATTGTGATTTTTCTGATATGGAGGCAATGAATAAAAAAGAATTGCTGGAATCATTAGAGGCAAGTGAGGGACGCGTGTTGATTGCAGAGTGTTCTCTGTGTCATGACAGTTTACTGCCCCCGATTAGCAACGCGGAAATCAGTGCGGCATTTGGCGCGGATATTCTTTTATTGAATATGTTTGATGTGAATCATCCACGTATTGACGGAATCCAAGTGGCAGATGACAGTGAGGTTATTCGTGAATTAAAAAGACTGAGTGGCCGATTGATTGGGGTTAATTTAGAACCCGTTGATCCAAGGGCAGAGACAATGGGTCAAATTAAAGCGATCTGTGAAGGCCGGCAGGCTAGTGTGGATACGGCGCTAAAAGCAAAAGCGCTGGGCATTGATTTTATCTTGCTGACCGGCAATCCAGGCACCGGTGTCAGCAATCAGACAATCATTGAGACGTTGAAAATGATGAAGGAAGCAGTCGGTGATGATGTTGTATTGATGGCAGGTAAGATGCATGCCGCAGGTTCAAAAAGTGAAGCTGGCGAAAACATTATCACAAAGGATACGATCCGTGCGTTTGTCGAAGCGGGAGCGGATGTCATTTTGATACCAGCGCCGGGTACAGTACCGGGAATCACTTTAAATTATGTAAAGGATATGATTGCGTACGCTCATTCTTTAGATGCCTTGACACTGACATCGATCGGCACCTCCCAGGAAGGCGCTGAGGAAGCTACGATCCGTGATATTGCCTTGATGTGCAAGATGTGCGGTACGGATCTTCATCATGTAGGTGACGCGGGTTTTGCGCCGGTGGTACCAGAAAGTATTATGACATACAGCATTGCCATTAGAGGCAAGCGTCATACATATGCCCGTATGGCAAGATCAATTAATCGATAATGCAAGCGGGCTGTCTGATGGTTGTTATTGCAGAAAGTGACTAAAACTGTTAGAATGAATGTATATATTAGAGAATAAGAGAGGGTTATCATGCAACAATATTTGATAGTTTTAGGGATTTTTGCGATTATTTATTTAATTTATTATATTTGGAAAAAGAAAAAATCCAATGCTTTAATTGACGAACTTTACAAGGTACTGCTGAATAATGATGAAAAACGGCTGAATGAGATCTGTGATTCAAGATTGGCTAAGTTCTTATTTACACCTTATCATTTATATTACTATAAGTTAAATTTCTATACGAAGAATGATAATGAAAAAAAAGCAACGGAAATTTTAAAGACTTTGCTGCCTTTAAAGATTCGTGATAAAGAAAAGCTGTCTTTCTTAAATCTAACTTTCCCATATTTCTTAGGTAAGGAAAATAAGAAGATGTGTGAAGAAATCGCACCGCTGATTAAGACTTTATCCGCTAAGGATAAAAATGCAGAGCTGATCTGCAGTGAAGTTGATTTATTAATGGATATTTATATTCATCCTAACCGTGAGAGAATTGCGGAGCTGCGCGCTCTTGCTGATGAGAATGAGGGCGAGGTTAAGGCAATGTATCTTGAACGTCTGGCTATTCTGTATACGATGCTGGATGAAATGGATAATGCGAAAGCGGCTTTTGATGAAGCGGTGCCATTGGCTGAAAATGCGGCTTATAAGGCGAAGCTGGAATTACTTGCTGAAAAGATCGGCGAAAAGAAACATAAGAAATAGTTATTATAATCAGAAACAAGCTGCCCTGAATTTGCTTTTATAGGGCAGCTGTTTTTAAAATATCAGATATATTACAGATCCAGAATCTGAAAACATGGAGGATTTATGAAATCGATATATAAATCAGCACAGGGAAAGCAAAAAATAATCGATCTATATGATGAACAGTTATCGAGACTTAATGTGCCTTATCACGATATTTATATAGCGACCTCCTTTGGTCAAACGCATCTAATTGAAGCAGGGATTCAAGCGGGGCCGCCTCTGCTTGTATTTCATGGCGGCAATGCGACTACCGCCTATAATTTATTAGCGTGTACGTTTCTGTTGGAGAATTTTCATGTTTATGCCGTTGATACAATGGGGCATCCCGGTAAAAGTGCTGAAACTACTTTATCGCCTAATAATTATGATTATGGCAAATGGGCAAGTGAAGTGATATCTAATCTTGGATTCCAGAAAATACGATGTTTCGGCGGTTCTTTTGGGGCAGGCATCCTTGCCAAAACGATGTGCGCGGCTCCTGAAAAAATTGAAAAAGCGGTGCTTTATGTGCCATCAGGAATAAAGAATGCGCCTGCTATCCATTTAATAAGCATGGCATTGCCAATGCTGTTCTATCGGCTTACACATAAACCGAAATGGTTGATTAAAACCATTTTGCCAATGGCTGTATCTGAGGAAAACATTGATCATGACGCGCTTGAAACGGCAAAGTGCAGCATTGATAACGCAAGAATCAAAGCGGGGATGCCAAGTGATGCAGATCCGAATAAAATACGAAAATGTCTCGCTCCTACGCTTGTAATGGCAGGCGAAAAGGATTGTATGTTTCCAGCTGAACGGGTAATTCCACAGGCTGAAAAAATGCTTGTCAGCTGTACTGCTTATTTATTGGCAGGCAGAGGGCATATGCATAGCTTAACGAAAACTGAGAAACAAATGATTATTCAATTTCTTATGTGAAATAGTACAATTGAAATGATTGTCAGATTAATATCACCGTTTTTTTTATTACTGATTTATTAATAATAGACAAAATATATTATAAAAATTAAAGTTTTTATTTATTTTAAGCAAAAAGTTAGAATACAATAATGTTATTAAAAGATAGGTAAGGCTGGTATATATCGGGTGGAGATGAGTGCACTTAAATTTGTCTGTTGAATGCAAATTATTACATTTTAATGAAAATTTACAGAAAATGGTTGACATCCATTTTCTTCAGCGTTATGATTGAATCAGAAATAATGTTAAGACTGGAAAGAGTAGAGCTGGGCGCAGTATAGAGAGCTTTCGTTTGGTGGAAGAAAGCCTGTTTAACAGTTTGAACACATCCACGAGCAGTCAGGGTGAATGAAGTAATCCTGAACGGGTCCCTGCATCCGTTATCATGCTAGAGTATGTTTGTACTTGAAGAGGTTGGCATTGTGAGATGTCAATAAAATAAGGTGGAACCACGAAGTCAGCTTTCGTCCTTAGGATGAAAGCTTTTTTGTATTTAAAGGAGGCATAAAGATGCAATTCAGTATTCCGGAGGGAACCCGCGATCTTCTGCAGCGCGAGTGCCGAATTAAAAGATTAATGCAGAATCGTATTGAAGCGGTTTTCGAGCGTTGGGGATATGAGGAAATCATTACACCGGCTATTGAATATTATCGGACTTATCAGACTGGCTTCATGCTGCCCAAGGATGAGGAGATGTATAAGTTCTTTGATCAGCAGGGACAGATTTTAACTTTAAGGATGGATATGACGGTACCCATCGCAAGATTGGTAGCAGCCCGTTTCAAGGATCAGCAGCCGCCGTTTCGTTTTCGATATTGCGCCAATGTCTATAAGGTTAAGGAGCATTTAGCTGGTAAGCAGAATGAAGTGAGCGACTGTGGGATTGAATTGATCGGCATGAATGAGCAGGAAGGCGATCTGGAGGTGCTGTGCTGTGCGTGTGAGGTGATTGATCAGCTTTCATTAAAAGACAGTGTGCTTGAGATCGGCAACGTGAATTTTTTTCATCAAGCTTGTTTAGCCTATGGCATTGTGGATGATCAGCAGGCTTTAATGGCTGAATTGATTGACAGGAAGAATCTGCCGGCCCTTCATGAACAAGTATCCAAGCTGCAGTTGGATGATGCGGGCAAGGCATTCTTTCTGCGGCTGCCATGGCTGTGCGGTAAAGCGGATATCTTAGATGAGGCTTTGTCCTATTGCTTCAATGATGAATTGCGTGCAATCGTGCTGGCCTTGAAAAAACAGCATGCGGCGTTAACGATGTTTAGCGATGCTGCAATTACTTATGATTTAAGTAAGGTACCGCATCTGAATTATTACAGCGGTTTGATTTTTGAGGTTTATGCGCAAGGTGCCGGCAGTGCGGTAATCAGCGGCGGCCGTTATGATCATCTGATTGAGAAGTTCGGCAAAGCGATGCCGGCGATTGGGTTTTCAATCAAGCTGGATCAGCTGCTGCCGCTGATGAGTGATGTGAGTGTTAAAAAACATGTTCTGGTATATCCGTTATGTAAACAGGTAGAGGCGTTAAAACAAGCAGCGCTCTTGCGTCAGCAGGGAATTGTCGAGCTGCGGGTTGATGATCAGGCTGACATTGTATGGTTTGAGGAGGGATAGAATGAGTCTTTCAATTGCGTTAACCAAGGGACGTTTAGAAAAGCAGACTGTGGAAAGATTGGCGGCAGCCGGTTATGGCATCGAGGCTTTAAAAGATAAGGGACGTCAATTAGTATTTCAGGATCAGGTTAAGGATATACGCTATTTTCTGGTCAAAGCAAATGACTGCATCACCTATGTGAATCATGGCGTGGCAGATATAGGTGTCGTCGGTAAGGATACTTTGCTGGAAAATATGAATGAGACCTATGAGCTGCTGGATCTGAAGATGGGCTGCTGTAAATTTATCGTCGCGGGTTTAAAAGATAAGAACCCTTTAATGAAGTTTGGCCACATTAAGATTGGTACGAAATATCCTAACGTATGCCGGGAATATTTTCAAAAAAGAGGTATGGATGTAGAAATTATTAAGATTGACGGTTCGGTGGAACTGGCGCCGATTTTAGGCTTATGTGATGGTATTGTTGATATTATGGAGACGGGGTCAACGCTCAGGGAAAACGGGCTGGTGGTTTTTGATACCGTTTGTGATTTATCGGCAAGATTAATTGTGAATAAGGCCAGCTTTAAATTAAAACAGGCAGAAATTTCACAGCTTTTAGAAGATTTGAAGAAAGTGATGGAGGATGAATCATGTTAGAGCGAATTAAACAGTCGGAAACAAAAAAGCTGGAAGCATACCTGCGCAGCCGCAGTGATGATTTAAGCTATGAGGTATTAAGTAAAGTGCAGTTAATTCTGAGCGATGTGCGTCAGCATGGTGATGAAGCAATCATTCGGTATACGAAAGCTTTTGACGGCATTGAGCTGACTAGCTTAAGAGTGAGTGATGAAGCGCTTAATGAATGGGCAGCGGCGGCGGATGAAGCGTTTAAGGAAGCAATGACAAAGGCTAAGGATAATATTATAGCCTTTCATGAAGCGCAGAAGCAGAACAATTATCTTCAGCAGCAATCCTTAGGTATTTGTTTAGGCCAGCGGGTCCTGCCGTTAGAGCGTGTCGGTGTTTATGTGCCAGGCGGCCGAGCTCAGTATCCATCAAGTGTATTGATGAATGTTTTGCCCGCTAAAATAGCTGGGGTGAAGCGCATCGTTATGATTACACCGCCCAGCAAGAGCGGTCAGCTTGATCCAAAAATCGCCTATGCGGCACAGCTGGCCGGTGTCGATGAGGTTTATCTGGCAGGCGGCGCGCAGGGAATCGCAGCACTGGCTTATGGCAGTGAAACCATACCGCGGGTTGATAAAATTGTCGGCCCGGGTAATATTTATGTGGCAGCCGCTAAAAAGCTTGTCTATGGCACTGTTGATATCGATATGATTGCGGGGCCCAGTGAGATTTTAGTGATCGCGGATGAGGGGGCAAGAGCTGATTATACAGCTGCTGATTTATTATCACAGGCAGAGCATGATCCAATGGCTTCTGCCATTCTGGTTACGACCTCATCAAAGCTGGCGGATCAGGTTTGTGAAGAATTGAAACGGCAAAGTGAACAGTTGCCTAAACAGGCTATTATAGCGGAATCATTAAAAGCTTATGGTAAATTAATTCTCTGTGAGACACTTGCTGATTGTGTGGAGGTTGCCAATGTGATTGCTCCGGAACATCTTGAATTAATGGTTGCCGACCCATGGGCGCTGTTAGGCTTAGTACGCAATGCCGGCAGTGTATTTCTCGGCTATTACACATGTGAGAGTGTCGGCGATTACTGGGGCGGTACCAATCATGTACTGCCGACCAACGGTACAGCCCGCTTTGCCAGCGCGCTTTCGGTGGACAGCTTTGTGAAGCGTTCTTCTTTTCTTTACTATTCGAAGGAAGCAATTGAAGCCTATGGATCAAAGATTGTAACCCTCGCCGAATCAGAAAATCTGCAGGCACATGCCAATGCGGTCAAGGTGCGGATGTGATGAAGACGATTAAAACCTATCAGGTAACGCAGAGTCAGGGGATCTTATTGAATGCTAATGAATGCGGTGAAAATCTGCCGCTTACCGTTAGAGAAGAAATTGCTCAGGCAGCTCTTGACTTGGCTTATAACCGTTATCCTGATGATGAATGTAAAGAATTACTGAACGCTTATGCGAAAGTGATGAACCTATCAACAGAACAATTAATTGCCGGCAATGGCAGTGATGAATTGCTGGGCTTATTAATCAGTGTTTTGGCAGCTAACAAGAGCGTATTAACCCTTGATCCCGATTTTTCAATGTATGACTATTATGCTTCCGTTCATCAGGCCGAACTGCTTAAATTTCAGCATGATCTGCATCGTCCCTTTGATCTTGACGCATTCATTCAGATGGGGAAAAAGGCGGATTTAATCTTATTTTCTAATCCAAACAATCCTTCCGGCATAGCACTGTCAGCGGCTGACTTATGTCAATTGGTGGAAGCTGCGGCGCCGATACCGGTAATCATTGATGAGGCATATGCGGAGTTTAATGATGAATCAATGATTGATAAGCTTGCTGTTTATGAGAATCTGATACTCACCCGCACTTTATCCAAGGCTTATGGCTTGGCAGGCTTAAGAGTTGGCTTCGCCATCAGTAATCCCGCCATGATTCAGCGTTTAAAGGCAGCTAAGGTGCCTTATAATGTGAACAGCTTTTCTCAGCGGGCGGCATCGATTGTTTTAAAACATGATGAAATCTTCGCACCCCGTACAGCGCAGATTATCCATGAACGGGAAAAGATGCTGGCAGCCTGTCAATCATTAAAGCATTTTACTGTATATCCTTCTAAAGCTAATTTTATTTATTTCAGAAGCAAAAGAAAAGCAGTCTTTATGAGCCTGCTTGACGATATAAAGATCCGTGATTATAGCGATGACGGCTTTCGTATTACGATTGGCAGTCCTGATCAGAATGAGCGGATCATAAGCCTGCTTAAACAGGCGGATAAGGAGATTTTATGAGAACATGCAAGATGCAGCGAGTAACAAAAGAAACAAAAATCAGCTGTTCACTCAACCTTGACGGCAGCGGTCAAAGTAAGATTGCGACCGGTATCGGATTTTTCAATCATATGCTTGAATTATTTGCCTTCCATGCCAATTTTGACTTGGAGCTGATGGCTGATGGTGATCTTGATGTGTGTGATCATCATACGATTGAAGACTGCGGTATTTTATTAGGTGAATGCTTTAAAACAGCGTTAGCGGATAAACGGGGAATCAATCGGTATGGTTTTATGAGTCTGCCGATGGATGAAGCATTGGCAAATGTAACGTTGGATCTGTCAGGACGCAGCTATTTAGTTTATCACTTTGAATTAAAACGTGAACAGATCGGCGGCTTTTCCTGTGAGATGCTTGAAGAATTTCTGCGCGCGTTCAGCTTTAATGCGGGTATTACATTGCATGTGAATGTTGCCTATGGAACCAATGATCATCATAAGATTGAAGCGGTATTTAAAGGCTTGGGCCGCGCTTTAAGGCAGGCTGTGCAAATTAGCGGTGATGAGCTGCCCAGCACCAAGGGGTTATTAGCATGATTGCCGTAATTGATTATGGCATGGGCAATCTGCGCAGTGTAGAAAATGCTTTAAAGAAGCTCAATGCCGATTATATGATTACCGCCGATAAGGAACAAATCTTGGCCGCGGATAAAATAATTCTGCCCGGTGTCGGTGCCTTTGGTGACTGTATGCGAAATCTGCGGGAAAATGGTTTGATCGAGGTATTAAATACGGCGGTATTGGATCAGAAAAAGCTCTTCTTAGGGATCTGTCTCGGTATGCAGGTTCTGTTTGAAAGCAGCGAGGAAGGTGCGCTGACACAGGGGCTGGGCTATCTGAAGGGCAAGGTTGTGAAAATGCAGGATACAAGTGTTAAGATTCCGCATATCGGCTGGAACCGCCTTGAGTTATGCGGCCAGGATGTGATAACCTCTCTGATTGATGATGAAGCCTATGTCTATTATGTGCATTCTTATTATGCTTCTGAAATTGATGAGAAGGATCTGCTTGCTTATTCAAATTATGGAACGATGCGCTTATGCGGGTTGATTCGTCATGAGAATATCATCGGTGTCCAGTTTCATCCGGAAAAAAGCGGTGAGACCGGCTTGAAAATATTAAAATATTTTGTGGAGGAACAAATATGATCTGTATTCCGGCAATTGATCTGCTTGATGGACAGGCAGTACGGCTGTTTCAAGGTGATTATGAAAAAGGGGAAGCAGTTGGTGAGGTTGACAGCATTTTAAAGCGGTTGAATCATGCCAAGGCTCAGCTGCTGCATGTCGTCGATTTGAATGGCGCAAAATGCGGTCAGCGGGTGAATGAGGCATTAATCGCCAAGATTGTGCAGAAGGCTGAAATGCCGGTTGAGGTCGGCGGCGGTATCCGCACGATGGAAGCCATTGAAGCTTATCTGAACTGCGGTGTAAAACGGGTGATTTTAGGTACGGCAGCCTTAGAAGATGAAACATTTTTAAAGGCCGCGCTGGCTCGTTACGGCGATCAGATCGCGGTCGGCGTTGATTGTAAGGATGGTTTTGTCTGTGTGCGCGGCTGGCTATCTGAAAGCCAGGTCAATTATATTGAATTTGCGAAGCATCTGGAAGCACTGGGGGTTTTGACGCTCATTGTGACAGACATTAAAACTGATGGTACATTACAAGGGCCTAATTTGACGATGTTAAAAGCGCTGCGCTCACAAGTATCACTTCAAATCATTGCCAGCGGCGGCATCCGTGACCTTCAAAACCTTCGGGATTTGAAAGCTATCGGCATGGACGGCGCTATTATGGGTAAAGCGATTTACGCGAATACCATCGATCTTGAGGCAGCAGTTAAGCTCTGCCGGGAGGCTTGATATGCATACAAAAAGAATAATACCGTGCCTTGATGTTAAGGATGGTCGTGTTGTGAAGGGAATTAACTTCCTTGGTTTAAAGGAGGTCGGCGATCCGGTTGAACTGGCTCGTCAGTATTATGAACAAGGTGCCGATGAATTAGTGTTTTTAGATATTACAGCGACCAATGAAAAACGGGAAACGATGCGTGAGCTTGTTGAGGCGGTAGCTAAAGAGATTTTTATTCCCTTTACGGTTGGCGGCGGCATTCGCTCACTCGATGATATAAGAAAACTGTTATTGGCAGGTGCTGATAAGGTTTCATTAAATTCAGCGGCGGTTTATGACCCGCAATTAATACGCGCTGGTGCTGATAAGTTTGGCAGCCAGTGCATCGTGTTGGCGATTGACGCGAAAAAGCGGTCTAACAGCGGCTGGAATGTCTATACTCAGGGTGGTCAGAAGGACAGCGGGCTGGATTTGATTGAATGGGTAAAGGAAGGACAGCGGTTAGGTGCCGGTGAGATCTTGTTGACGAGTATGGATGCGGACGGTACCCAGCAGGGCTATGATCTTGAGATGCTTCAGGCAGTGCAGAAGGTTGCCCGTGTGCCTTTAATTGCATCAGGGGGCTGCGGCAGCCTTGATGATTTTAAAGCTGTATTCCTTGCAGATGCGGCAGACGCGGCATTGGCGGCTTCGCTGTTTCATTATGGAAAGCTTACAGTCAAGGAAGTCAAGAATGCTTTGGCTGAAGCGGGAATCGCTGTGAGGAAAAGCCTATGATCGAGTTGGATTTTGAAAAGAATCATGGTTTAATACCCGCCATTGTACAAGACAGCACAAGCCGGCAAGTGCTGATGCTGGCCTATATGTCAAAAGCCAGTCTTGAACGCACGCTGGCAAGCGGGCTGGCCTGCTACTACAGCCGTTCCCGTCAAGAACTATGGACAAAGGGAGAAACCAGCGGTCATTATCAGCATGTGGAAGCCATCTATGTTGATTGTGACGCGGATACGCTTTTGCTGCTGGTCAGACAAGAGGGAGCCGCCTGTCATACCGGTCATCAAAGCTGTTTCTATCGGACAATTAAAGGAGAAGAAAGTGATGAATGAATTTGAAAATCTATATCTTACCATCAAAGACCGCAAACAAAATCCAGAGGCAGGCTCCTATACCGCCTATCTGTTTGATAAGGGCTTAGAAAAAATATTAAAAAAAGTCGGTGAGGAAGCTTGTGAAGTAGTAATCGCGGCAATGAAAGATGATAAAAGCGAACAGGTGAATGAAGTCTGTGATCTAATGTATCATCTGATGGTACTGCTTGCGCAGTTAGATATTCCATTGGCTGATGTATGCGAAGAATTAGGCAGACGTTCCGCTAAAACACATAATCTGAAGGCAGAACGCAAACCGATTGAGAAACTGTAAAAATTGATAATTTATCTGAGTTGTGTTATCCTAATCACTAAGAAATGAGTGATTGGATGAAATTATTTGAAATGCTGAAAAAATATCGCCGGCAGCTGCTGCTTACCATGGCTGTCTGTATCTTTTTATTTATTGCCTGTGCGTTGAAGCTGAATCAGCTTTCCGCATTTGATCAGCAAGTCTATACTTTTGTATCACTTGCAATCTCTAAAACACTGACGCCGCTGATGCGCATGCTGACTGAATTAGGCGGGACGCTGGGCTTAGTTCTTTTATGTGCCATCGGCGCACTGCTTTTAATGCTAATGAAAAAGCGTGTACTGGCTTGTTTAATGATCAGCAATCTGGCAATAACCGCAGCCAGTAATGTTCTCTTGAAACAGCTTTTCATCAGACCAAGACCGATTGGTTACCGGCTGATTGAAATTGATGGCTATTCATTTCCCAGCGGTCACTCGATGGCGGCGATGGCCTTTTATGGCTATTTAATCTATTTGATCTGGCATAAGCTCGAAGTAAAATGGCAGAAGTATCTGTTTACTTGCTTACTAAGTTTATTGATTGTTTTAATCATGCTGAGCCGTATTTATTTGGGTGTGCATTATGCCAGCGATGTGTTAGCCGGCGCGGCTGCGGCATTGGCGATACTGATTTGTTTTACTTCATGTACCAGAAAATATTGTCTGCTTGAATTAAATGATAAAAAGGACTAAGATTAAGGCAGAGGTGATCGTATGAGCGAGCTTAGCAAGCTGCCAAATGTCGGCAAGGTATTGGAAGACGCGTTGCTGCAGATTGGTGTGCATAATGAAGAAGAATTATGTTTAATGGGAGCCAAAACAGCTTTTATTAAAATCAGGGAACAGGTGGATGAGGGAGCCTGCCTGCATATGCTCTATGGTATTGAAGGAGCTATTGAAGGAGTTAGAGATAATCTGTTAGCTGATGAGGTCAAACAGGATCTGAAGCAGTTTTTTAAAAACTTATAATGAAAAATGATCTGTGGGTAAACCATGGATTATTTTTTTATGTTCTTAAATAAGCTGGATTTGGAGAAATGTGTAATAAATGAGTCAAAAGCTTGGAAAAATGTGTAAAACTTTAATCGGCTATTAAAAATACTCAGTTAGAAAAACAAAAGAATTCTTGTTAATACATGGTAAAACGTAATTCTTATAAGTATAAAAAAATCCAGGCACCTGTTCAGTGAGCCTGGATTTTATTGTTTTAAATGGATGATTAATTCGTATAATTATCAAAGTAGCCCTGTACCAATACAATCGGTGTTCCCTTGTCACCAGATCCGCTGGTCAAATCACAGAGAGAACCAATTAAATCGGTCAGACGCCGTGGTGTAGTACCCTGGGAAGCCATTGAGCCAACAAGATTATCATCTTTTGATTTAATCTTTTCGCTGATGGCAGCTTTTAATGCTTCACCATTCAAATCAGAGAAATCATTGTCTGCCAGATATTTCAGCTTTAATTCATTCGGAGTACCTTCAAGTCCGTCAGTATAAGCAGGTGATACACATGGATCAGCCAATTCCCAGATTTTGCCGACAGGATCACGGAACGCGCCATCACCATAAACCATAACTTCGATATGCTTTCCGCAGCCTGCTTTTAATTGCTGCTGAACCGCTTCAACAAACGGCATGCAGTTTCGCGGGAACAGCTTAACGCTCTCTTCGGTGGACTTGTTTGAACCAAGCAAACCAAATTGCTCATTATAGCCGCTGCCATTTACACTGGCATTCAGGATATCGTCCAAGCCGCATACAACTTCTGCACCGGCTTTTTTTAGCAGGCGTTTTGTACGCTGGCGGGTATGAATGTCACAAGTCAGAATCCGTTTAGTATAATCAAGAATCACTCTTGGATCATTCGCAAATAGGATTTCAACCTCAGCACCGCTTTCTTTAATCAGCGAGCTGTAATAATCAACATAATCTACACCAGTAAAGGTATGTTTATTTTCACCGAATAATGCACGGTATTTTTCTAAGGTCAGTACATCACTGTAAGGGTTGATGCCGGCTTCATCAAGCATATCTAAAGATACTAGCTCATTGCCGACTTCATCACTTGGATAACTCAGCATTAATACTACTTTTTTCGCACCCTTGGCAATTCCTTTAAGACAAATTGAAAAACGATTGCGGCTAAGAATCGGGAAAATGACACCGATGGTTTCACCGCCAAGCTTCTTTCTTACATCTTCGGCAATCGCATCTGTAGACGCATAATTACCCTGTGCTCTGGCAACGATTGATTCAGTAACTGCCACAACATCCTTGTCTCTTAGTTCAAAGCCTTCTGCTTCTGCAGCTTCAAGTACGCTAGAGGCTACAATGGCTGCCAGATCATCACCCTCACGAATGATTGGACAGCGGACACCTCTTGATATAGTTCCAACTTTTCTTTCCATAAGAATCCTTTCTTGTCTCACGACGTTACAGTATTATTATAAACGAAAAGCGGGTAGGTTTACAGATGCAAATGCAATTGTTCGACAGTTTTTCGCTGATAGGCATGAATGATGTCTGACATCTTATACAGGATACCGGCTTCATCACAGGCGCTTTTAAATATGGCATAGAGCCGGCGGGCATTCGGCACCTGACAGTTATAGCTGCTGCCATAGGCATGAATCATCTTCTGGGCAGTGCCAGGGAATAATTCATCTGCTTTCTTTAAATAATAATCACGCTGATTATCACGCAGTGTCACACCAAACATTGGATAAATGAAAGGTATCTTATGCTCTTTTGCCTGCTTGACAATCGCTGTTATATTTTCTGATGTATCATTGATGAAAGGAAGCAGCGGCATTAATAAAATACCGGCATAAATCCCTGCCTCATTCATGGTCTGAAGGGCTTCAAAACGCTTAGAGGATGGGCAGACATTTGGTTCAATCAGCTTGGCTAAATTATCATCAGCACAGGTAATTGTCATTTTCACGATTGCGCTATTATGTTCGGAAATACTTTTAAGAATATCAAGATCACGAAGAATTAAATCACTTTTAGTCTCTAATGATAAACCAAAACCATAACGATCAAGCAGCATTAACGCTTGCCTTGACAGCTGAAGTTCTTTTTCAAATGGGTTATATGTATCTGACATAGCACCCATACCGACAACACCTTTAACCCGTTTTCGGCGCAGTTCATTTTCTAATATCAGCAACGCATCTTTCTTAATCCGTACCGTATCAAAATGATCAATGCCGTAACAGCTGCTTCTCGAATCGCAGTAAATACAGCCATGACAGCAGCCGCGATACAGATTCATATTATAATCAACACCAAACCAGCCGGCTTTATAGCTTACATTCTGTAAGATTGACTTAGCGATAATTTCCATATCAGATTCCCAAGAAGCTTTTAATTTTCTTTTCTGAATAGATTTCATTGGTAACAAAACAACCATCTTTAAATAACGCATAGGTTGTTACCGGGGATGGACAAGCTTTGGCTTTTTCAAACGTATCGATATGGATCAATGTCATAGGGATATTGTTTTCATCCGCAATCTTTTTAAATAACGGCGCATATTGAGCGGTAAACGGACATTGAGCGGTGTAATACAGGCAGAGTCCTTCTGGCGCTTTTGAACAGTTAAAGGCAGGTAATGGCTGATCATCAAAGGGCAGTGCGGCTAACTCAAAGGGAGCCCAGCTGTCAGCCAGCACAAATCCATTTGCTTTCAAAAAGACAGGATCGGAAAGAAAGGGCATTTTCTTCGCTGAGGTTATGGCCGCCAGCCCTGATTTACCTTCAGCTTTTGCTTGGTCAATTAATTTTGCGAGTAATTCTTTTCCATATCCGCAGCCCTGATACTTACCGCTGACCCAGAAACAGTCAATGATCATATAATTATTGCCGATTATCGGCAGCCAAGCCTTTTCAACCGGCATCGCTTCGATAAATACCTTTCCGCTGACATCACCCTTTAAAAAATACAAGCCTTGATCAAGCTGCTGCTTCAGCCACGCTCTTTTTGCCGCAGTACCTAATTTATTTGAAGTTGCACAGCATAAATGCTCTTTATCGATATTTTCTTTTGTTAGTTGTATGTAATTCATTCTTGTTCTCCTTGATATAATATAGACAGTTCTTTTAATTGACGGCTTATCTCATACCGCAACACACTAGGTTCAAGTAATTCACAGGCATTGCCGAAAGATAATACAAATCCAATGATCCAGCTTTCATCAGGAAAGGTTCCAGTAACGATGAAATAGCCGTTTTCATCACGGGTGTAAGTATGCGGATCAAATTCATCAACGACCCGAAACCCCATGCTTGGATGAATCCTTAAAGTGTAATTAAATTGTTTATCAGGCTTGGGCATCGACGGCAGTTTTGTGATTGGCTTTCTGTTGAAGGTTTCCTCTAACACTGTCAGATTAATAATGCGTGAAATCTTAAAGAAGCGAAATCCCTGACGTAAATGACAATAGGCATAGATATACCAGGCAGATCCTTTAAAAATCAGCTTATAAGGATCGACCGTACGCTCACTTTCTTGACCTTCATTGCTGATATAAGAAAAATGCAGGCATTGGCAGTTGAGAATTGCATTTTTAAATAAATTGAATAATTCGTTAGAAGTATCCACAGCCCAGTTTGTAAAGTCAACATGAATCCAATCAACATCAAGATTGGGGAAGAGGGCGGAAAATTTATTTAGAACAGAGGATGTGGCAGGATCATACACTTGATTAAAGCTATGGAGGGCAGCCAGAATTTCCTTTTGTTCATCATCGGTAAGATAGGTACGGTTTAATACATGATCGTCCATTAAACGAATCCCGCCGCCGCGGCCTTTTTCAGTATACAGCGGTATTCCTGCCGCACTCAGCACATCTAAATCACGATAAATTGTCCGCACCGATACTTCAAAATGTTCAGCCAGTTCCTGAGCGGTAATTGAACGTCGCTGAATCAGCAGCCAGATTGTTTCAAGATAGCGTTGTAGTTGCATTGTTATCACCTGTTGATATTGTAGCACATTAAACTGACAACCCTATGTCATATTAAAAAGAAAAGATTATATCGGTTCATATAATTATTCGTTTGTTTCTATGTGATGACGTATTTCAGCTTCATGATTTTGACAAAATTTATAACTTGCCTGCATAAATTTATCAATCGGCATTTGCTGGTACATTTCATATAAGTGATCAAGAATACATTTATTATCAATAAATAGTGTGTAAAAATAATCATAGACACACCCAGTCTCAAAATAAGGGTTAATTGAGCTTAATAAAGGGTCACGCATAATTGGGTCAACAACCATTTCACTTAATATCCATTTTAAATGCGGCGTTTCATATTCTTCAGCTTGATCATGAAAGATTTCTTGCCACACTTTAAACCATATAAAATGAATGATTTCGTGGATTGCGATGCCGACTGCGCCCTTGTCACTATTTAGATAAAATAAATCGAAGCTATGCTCAGACAGTGAACGAGGACATATTGGATTGAATGTAATTTTTGCGTTCATATCGTTAAATTCTTCTTCGAGATTTATTTTAAATGCTGACTTTAAAGCTTCGGTAATTTGCGGCAGACATATCTCCCAATGGTTTTGATAAGCGATGCGTTTAGCTTTTAACGTATTTTTATTTTCTTCAACCAGTTGTGTGAAAATAGTTCTTAAATATAGTTCTTGATCTTGCTTTTCTAATTGGTAAATCTTGCTGCGGTCAATTTGCGGAGTGAAAGCAAAGATAGGTTCTGTCCAATAAGCAGTTTGACTGTTATCTAAAAATTGTGAAATACTTTGAACATTGTAATCGACATCCACTAAGGTAAATACTAGTTTCATAAGGGCCTCCTTAATCAGAATCATTATTAAGATGATTATACCATGCTGCGCCCTTGTTTGATTTATTTAACATTATTATGCAGGTTGAAATTATTGTTATAAAATAGTTGACAAGAGGTAACGAACTGGTTATAATTTAATCATAAAGTTAACCAAAGCTAATTATGGCGGCTGTCACAAGATAAGAATTCCTTCTTTTTTTAGTCATCTGGTTAGAATTGGGTAACTTTTAAAGGAGACTGCTCCAATGCTTGTCATCCTAAAAATGCCTTGAAGCAATGATGACCCTCATGAAATCAAATGTTTCTTGGTTTGCCGATGTGTTTTGAACATGAAGGCAGAAATTATCTGGTTATACGCTTTTATATAAAAGGAGCGTCTTGTACCATGATATAAGAAGTTATGATTAAAATTTTGGCAGTAAATCTTCACAGATTCAGCTCAGGGTTATCGTATGCTGGTAAAACCTTGTTTAACTCCTATGGATGGGGAGACAGACAATGGGTATGACTGGCAGATACTCGCTTACTTGAGAAAGTCCTAATGATTAACGGTATTCCCGAAACCGTTGAGATTTGAATTCTTTACCTTTTGACGCTGAATTTACAAAATTTTTATTCCTGTTTAATCCCGTTTTAGTTTTTTAATTCCCGTAAACAAATTTTTATAATTTTTACCCCTTTCTTAAAAAAACGATGTTTAGCCGCATCGTTTTTTTCTGTGCTATAATGTTGAAAATGGAGGTCGGCTTATGAAGATAAATGAACGGATAGAAAGCAGCTTTGATGAGGTTGACCGCTTGGATAATGAACGATTAGATAATTTTTATACGGCTTCACAGGTTTATGAAAGCCTTGGTTTAAGCCGTGAAACAATCAGATATTATGAAAAGCTTGGATTATTAAGTCCACTGAAGCAGTCAGGGAATAATTATCGGCAATTTACGGTATATGATTTTCAGCGTTTAATGATCATCGATGCTTTTAAGAAACGCGGCTTTACGGCATCACAAATTTGCAGCTTGATGAGTTTGGATACTCCCGAGGCATTGGCGGCTGAATTGGCAGGCAAGGCAGAGGAGATTAGAGAACACATGATTTTGCTGGAAAAACAGCTTCATCAAATTGAACAGGATCGTTGCTTTATCAAAGAGCTGCCTCAAACCTTGCATCAATTTACAATTCGGTCGCTGCCTTTATATCGCGTTTGTTCTGTATTGCCGGCGATTACTAGTTTTGAGGAGTATGCCGATAAAGTATTAAGTCGCATGGATCTTGATCATGAGGATATTTTAAATAAGCTGATCCGTGTTGTCCATTTTGATCATGAGTCGGGTTATCTCAATTCTCAGATTTGTGTGGTTGAGCTGGCTGAAACGGCTGAAGAAGGTCAAACGTATCTGCATAGCGGCCGCTGTATTTATTCGGCGGTTGCTTCAGAGATTGGGGAAATGAATACAATGGGAAGAATGTTCGAATTGACTTCATCATGGATCGATGGACAGCAGTTAAGTGATCAAGGGGTTGTTTATATCCGGCCTCGCTGTGTGCTTGCCGGTAAGCTGCCAGCCTTTTACTATGAATCATGGGTGCCTTTAAATGATTAGTCTTGACCTGGGGGTATGAACCACGTTTACACTCTTTATGAAGGATGTGAACGAATGAAAACTTTTATTGTGAATGAGTATAAAGAATTAAAAGATTCTGATGTCTATGATTTGCGTACAGAGACATGTAAGGATTGTATCGGATGCTGGACATGCTGGCTGAAAACACCGGGCAGATGTGTGCATCATGATTTAGATGCTTATTATCAGTCATTGCTTCAAGCGGATACGTTTTTGTTTTATTTGCGGCCTAGCCATGATTTTGTCAGCGGCAGAGTAAAGACCTTATTTGATCGTATGATTGTTTTAGGACTGCCTTTTATTCGTTATGACAGCGGCGAATCAATGCATTTAATGCGATATAGGAAAAATCCATCAGTTATTGTGCGCTATCTTGATGAATTTTCAGATGCGCAGGCACGCTCATTATTTGTGGAATATTTACAGCGTGTTTTTTTTCAGTTTGGTATGGAGGTAATTGAAATCAACGCTGATGGAGGACAAGCATCATGAAAACGATATTTATCAATGGTTCTCCGCATGGCCGTCAGGGTAATTCTGAAATCTTTATCCGTCAGCTAATGATTGGGATGGATGTTGTATCAGATGTTCTTTATGTCAGTACGCATCAATATGATGAATTGGCGGATCAGGCTGCTTTGGCAGATCGGCTGATTTTTGTCATGCCGCTCTATGTGCATGCCATGCCGGGAATTGTCATGAAGCTGTTTGAAGTAATGAAGCCTGCGAAAAAGGGAGCGCAGATTCTTTTTGTTGTGCAGTCAGGCTTTATTGAAGCGGCTCAGTCAGCCTATTGTGTCAAAGCGCTCAAGCATCAGGCAGCACGGCTTGGCTATGAATGTTTAGGCGTCGTTGTTAGAGGGAATTCAGCAGGTGTTTCTTTAATGCCTGAAAAAGCGAATCGAAAGCTTTTTGAAGATTTGCAGGCACTAGGTCAGCGGTTAGCGGAAACCGGCGAGCTCGATGAGGTGATCGCTGCGCGGCTTGGTGATCCTTATCGGCTGAGCCGTCAAAAGTTATGTCAGCTGCAGCTTTTATCACGGCTTGGTTTAGGTGATTTATACTGGCAATATATGCTTAGAAAAAACCATGCCTATAAAAAGCGGTTCGATCGTCCCTTTGGCCAATAGGTTTGTTTCCAAAAGCTTAAAATCGTGGTAAGCTATTCATAATAAATCATGGAGGTGGCTTATGGCTGTACTGCATATTAATTTTATGTCAGCAGCACTAGGACGTCAGGTTAATTTTACGGCTGTGATACCTAGTGTCGATTTTGATCATCTAAATATTGAAGAAATGTATAACCCCAAACGAAAGCTGAAGGTCTTATGGCTGCTGCATGGCTTTTCAGGAGATGAGAATGATTATCTGACCTTTACCAATGCGGCCCGTTATGCTCAGGATCATCAGCTGGCCTTGATCCTGCCGCCGGCTGAAAACAGCGGTTATACTGATATTCCCAAGGGGGCTAAATATTTCAGTTTTATCGGTGAGGAGCTAGTCGCTTTCTGCCGTTATCTGTTTCCTTTAAGTGATCGGCGCGAGGATAATTTTATCGGCGGCTTATCAATGGGCGCGATGGGGGCAATGAAGCTGGCGTTGGCCTATCCTCATCAGTATTCAAAAGTGGTATTGATGTCCGGCTGTGCTTTTGATTTAGCAGACGGCGGAATGGGAAATGTTGACTGGTTCGGTGATGCTCCACAAGTATTTGGCGGTTCCATTCCAGGCGGCAGGGAACTGATCGGCACACGTGAGGACGCTTATGCGATGCTGAAGGAGAACGCGGAAAAGCATTGTGAACTGCCTTGTTTTTATATGCGTGTCGGCAGTAAGGATTTTCTGCTTGATAAGTGCCGTTATGCGAAAGCACAGCTGGAAACGTATGGCTATGAGTTAGATTATGCTGAGATAGAAGGATATGGACATGAATGGCGTTTCTGGGATCTGGTTTTGAATGAGGTCATTTCAACATGGCTGTAATTTATTCAGAAGAAGAAATCAGGCAGCTGATAGCACAGCTTTACGCATCAGATGCTAATGCCGGTTACGCGGCTTTGAAGCAGCTGGAAATGATGAGTGAAGAGGGGGCGGCAGTAAGTCTTTACTTAGATGAATTCTTTTCAATGCTGAATCATAAAAATTCATATGTGCGTAATCGGGGGTTGGTATTGATTGCGGCAAATGCTAAATGGGATAGTGCGCAAATGATTGATGCGAAGCTTGAGCACTTTCTCGATCATCTTCATGATGAAAAGCCAATTACCGTCAGACAATGCGTCAAACTGCTGCCGCTGTTAGTAAAAGACAAACCAGAACTTACTTTAAAAATAACGGCGGCCCTGCGGCAGGCACAGCCCATGGCCTATTCAGCAAATATGCAGAAACTGATTGCTGAGGATATTAAGCAAAGCTTGGCGTTGATTGAAAATGCCGCTCAGCGATAATTATAAGCGTTAAAAAACACATCTTTCTAAGAAATGATGTGTTTTTATATTATTGGCATTTTCAAAGGCAAACGATGCAGTTAATAGCGGGATTGATTCTGGATGGCCCACATGATCCAATTCGACCACTCAACGGCTAAATGTTTTTGGTGTTCCTTAAGAATGATTTTTGGACATAAACGGGGAAATTCGACTAAGGTTCTGACTTCAATTCCCGTGGATGTATCTTTAAATTGATGTCGGACACCGCCGATAATTGTACCGTCTTTGAGCTTCGCAATGCCTGTTGATTGAAAAGGGTAATCAAAATTTCTAGGTTCTTTTAATCCGGTTTCATCGTTAAACGTGATATAGAATTGAGTAGGAACCGGTGTGCAGCCGGCGGTTTCAATAACTTCAAGCGTATCGTTTAAGGGTCTTAAAGCATAATGGTCGGGACAGGCAGCAAGATTTGCACGGCGGTGTTCTTCACTGTCTTCTAACATCAGCGCGTCAATCACTTTAGAGAATTTTGCTGCTGTAATACCATCAGCCGATAGAATTGTTATCGCCGCCCGCCGTTTGCCGAATGAAAAAACAGCGGCAAGCTTCATCGCAAACTTGCCAAACGCCAATTTAGTTTTAATCAAAGATGTTATTTCAGCATAGGACATTTCTGCTTTTAGGGTCGTTAAGCTTTCATACAAACGGTCTGTATCATCAGTCATGGGCAATGTTTTCTTAAGATTTTTAAGAACTTTACCGATTCTTTTACGAATCCAAGCCGCTTTTTCCTCTTCGCTGAATTCTTTTCCATCAATTAATATTTTCATGATTGTTATCCTTTCAATATTTTGTATACCATATTTTTCATCGCATCCAGCGCGTCTTTATTGATTTCTGTGTTTTCATCAAAGACGCATATTAAGCCATTTAATATAAAACCAGCCGTAATGGAAACATTATTTACATGAAATACATTTTCTGATAACCCTTGTGTCAGCACGTTTTCTGTTTCTTTCTTTAATTGAGAAATCAGCTTTTCTGTCAGGGCATAATGATATTCACTGCGAAAGGGTGCGCTTGAACGAAGCGGTGCCATCTTTTCAGCATAATTGAAAAAGGCGGTCAATACAGCTTCTAATTTATCCCATGCGGTAAGCTTTTGATCCTTTAATATTGCTTCAAATACAGCAATTTCCTGTTGGATGTAGTAATTTAAAGCTTCATCAAGGAATTCATCCTTTGATTTAAAGTAATAATAAAATAAGCCGGTAGCAACCTCTGCCTGTTTCACTACTTCTTGAATGCTGACTCCTTTTTCACCTGCTTCAAAAAATAATTTAATACCAATATCTAATAATTCTTGCCTGCGTATATCAGGCTTTTTTACGATTCTGCTCATAATATGCCTCCACTGAATATGATTCAATTATAATATACTGAATATGGTTCAGTCAAAGATCAGCGCATAAAAAATGCAAGTCTGTTTATTTGACTTGCACTTTCTTAATCCTATTTTACGACTCTGACCCAATTAAACGGATCTTCAACCTTACCCCATTGGATACCGGTTAATGTATCATAAAGCTTTTGCGTCAGCTCGCCGGTTTTGAAATCATTGATCGTTACGATATGACCGCGATAATTCAGTTCCCCAATTGGCGAGATTACCGCCGCTGTACCCGTACCGAAAGCTTCTTCCAGTTCGCCTTTGTCACCGGCCGCCATCAAATCATCGATTGCCAGATGTGTCTCATGAACGGTATAGCCCCAGCTTTTCAGCAGTGCGATGATTGAGTCACGTGTTACACCCGGCAGGACAGTGCCTTCAATCGGTGCGGTATAGATTTCATTATTAATTTTAAACATAACATTCATCGTGCCGACTTCTTCAACATATTTGCGTTCTACGCCATCGAGCCATAAAACCTGAGTATAACCTAATTTTTCTGCTTTTGCCTGAGCGGCCACGCTGCCTGCGTAATTACCGCCGCATTTAGTGAAGCCAGTACCACCGCGAACGGCTCTTACATATTCTTCTTCAACATAGATTTTAACTGGATTAACCCCCTCTGGATAATATGCGCCTACCGGTGAGCAGACAATAACGAAGGTATACTTCTTTGAAGGGTGAACACCAACACTGGCTTCTGTTGCGAACATGAATGGACGAATGTAAAGGGAAGTGCCTTCAGCTGTTGGAATCCAGTCAGCTTCTACCTTCACCAATTCCTCAACGGCTTGAACAAAGTCAGCTTCCGGGAAAATAGCCATGCAGAGACGTTCATTTGAATTTGCCATACGGCGGGCATTCATTTCCGGACGGAATAATAAAATTTCATTCTTAGGTGATTTATAAGCTTTCATGCCTTCAAAGGTTTCCTGTGCATAATGCAGAACCATTGAAGCGGGATTTAACATGATCGGCGCATAAGGCTGAATACGGGCATCATGCCAGCCCTGGCCTTCATCCCATTCGCAGACAAACATGTAGTCGGAAAAGTATTTGCCGAAACCTAAAGCGTTTTGATCGGGTTTAGTCTTAAGATTCTCTGATTTTATAAATTTGATATCCATGATGTTCCTCCTATAATTTTGAAACAATTTTATCGCCCATTGCTGAGCATGTCAATTTGATTTTACCTTCTGTATAAATATCCGCTGTGCGGTAGCCTTCATTCAGCACCGCGTTCACCGCATCTTCAATCGCCTGACTTTCAGCCTCCATTTCAAAGCTGTATTTCAGCATCATCGCTGCTGATAAAATCGTACCGATTGGATTTGCGATATTCATGCCGGCAATATCCGGCGCTGAACCATGAATCGGCTCATACATGCCGCGGCTGCCAACACCCAGCGAGCTGGATGGAATCAAACCGATTGAACCGGTAATCATGCTGGCTTCATCACTTAGAATATCACCGAACATATTTTCAGTTACCACAACATCAAATTGTGAAGGATTTTTGACTAACTGCATCGCTGTATTATCTACCAGCATGTCAGTATAGGTTACATCTGGATATTCTTCAGCCAGCCGATGCATTACCTTACGCCATAATCTTGAGGTATCTAATACATTGGCTTTGTCGACGCTGGTTACATGATGACGGCGTTTGCGGGCAGTTTCAAAGGCAACTCTGCCAACCCGTTCGATCTCATGCTCACTGTAGCTCATAATATCCGTAGCCTTTAATTCATTATTTATTTCCTTGGTTTCACGCTCGCCAAAGTAAACGCCGCCAATAAGTTCCCGCACAATCAGCAAATCAATACCCTGAGCGACAATCTCCGGTTTCAGCGGTGAAGCGGCAGCCAGTACGTCAAAAACCTTAGCTGGCCGAAGATTAGAAAATAAACCCATTTCCTTGCGTATTTTAAGCAATGCTTTTTCCGGGCGAATCGCGGGATCGACCTGATCCCACTTTGGTCCGCCGACCGCTCCCAACAAGACGCTGTCACAGTCTAAACAGGCAGCTAAACTCGCATCGGGCAGGGAAGTGCCGAATTTATCGATTGCACAGCCGCCCGCATCAATATAATTATAAGTAAAGTGATGATGATATTTATCGGCAGCAGCATCTAAGACCTTGATGGCTTCATCGATGATCTCAGGCCCGATGCCGTCACCCTTAATAACAGTAATACGCTTATTCATGAATAGACTCCTTTTTTAATTTATTTATCAGGCCATTGCATTCAATAATCTCTTTAATAAAATCAGGGAAGGCATTTGCCTGATAGCTTTCATTTTTTGTATGATTGGTTATGATGCCACTGTCAAAATCAATACTGATTTCATCACCGGTTTCAATCTTATCGCTCGCTTCTTCACATTCAAGAATCGCTAGCCCAATATTAATTGCGTTGCGGTAGAAGATACGGGCAAAGCTTTTGGCGATAACACAGTCGATGCCGCTTGCTTTAATGGCAATCGGAGCATGTTCCCGGCTGGACCCGCAGCCAAAATTATAGCCGCCGACCATGATATCACCAGACTGCACTTTCTTCACAAAATCCTGATCGATATCAATCATGCATAAGGCGCCTAATTCTTTAGGATCACTCGTATTCAGATAACGGGCGGGAATAATTACATCAGTATCAATGTTATCACCGTATTTATGTGCCTGACCATGTGCTTTCATTTACATTACCTCCTTCACATCAGCAATTCTTCCCATGATGCCGCTGGCCGCCGCGATGGCAGGGGAAGCCAGATAAACCTCAGAATCGACATGACCCATTCGGCCGACAAAATTGCGGTTCGTAGTGGATACACAGCGCTCACCCTCGGCGAGAATACCCATATAACCGCCCAGACAAGGACCGCAGGTAGGTGTTGAGACGATACAGCCGGCTTCAATAAAGATATCCATATAACCGCGCTTTACACATTCAAGCCAAATCTTTTGTGTAGCAGGAATAATGATGGCACGTACATCACGATGAATTTTCTTGCCCTTTAATACCGCGGCTGCCGCTTCCATGTCGGAAATTCTGCCGTTGGTGCATGAACCAATTACGATCTGATCGATTTTTACTTCACCGACTTCATCAATGGTTTTTGTGTTTTCCGGCAGATGCGGGAAAGCAATCGTAGATTTAATGGTTGATAAATCAAGGTCGATAATTTGATCATACACGGCATCTTCATCCGCTTTATACGTTTTATAAGGACGATTGACACGTTCCTTTACATAAGCTTCAGTAATTTCATCAAACTCAAAGATTCCATTTTTTGCCCCGGCTTCAATCGCCATATTGGCAATACACAAACGATCATCCATGCTTAGATTTTTTAACCCGTCACCGCTGAATTCCATGGATTTATACAAAGCTCCGTCAACCCCAATCATGCCGATAATATGCAGAATGACATCTTTGCCGCTGACCCATGGATTTAATTTGCCATGAATATTAAATTTAATGGCAGATGGAACCTTGAACCAGCATTCGCCGCTTGCCATACCGGCACACATATCTGTAGAGCCGACACCCGTAGAGAAGGCATTTAACGCGCCATAGGTGCATGTGTGTGAATCAGCACCGATAATACATTCACCAGGCCCTACCAAGCCCTTTTCCGGAAGCAGGGCATGTTCAATCCCCATAGTGCCGACATCATAGAAATTCGTTACGTCAAAACGTCTGGCAAAGCTTCGGCATTGTTTGCATTGCTGAGCGGCTTTAATATCTTTATTTGGTGAGAAATGATCCAAAACGATGGATACTTTATCTTTATCAAAAATATCCGTAAAACCAGCTTTCTCAAATTCTTTGATTGCTACCGGTGTTGTGATATCATTACCCAAAACCATATCTAACTTGGCATTAATCAGCTGACCGGCTGTAACCTGATCCAATCCGGCATGAGCAGCCAGGATTTTTTGTGTCATTGTCATTCCCATTTTATTTTCCTCCCATTAAACGATTTACCGCCGAGAATAAGGCGATTACACTGGCGGCGATAATATCATCATGAATACCGGCGCCCCAGTACATCAATCCTTTTTCATCATGGATTCCCACATAAGCAACCGCCTGTGAGGTTGATCCCTTTGTCAGTGCGTGTTCTTTATAAAGCAGATCCTTATAATTAATATTTAAGGATGAAGTAATCGCATTGCTTACCGCATCAAGCCGTCCGTTGCCGCGGCCGACAATATCTCTTTTTTCACCGTTCATTTCAATCGTTAAAGTAACCATCACTTCATTAGTTCTGACAAAATGATAATCCAGCATATGAATCGGCATCGTTTTGTTAAAGTATTCCTGTTTGAAGATTTCAAGAATTTCATCACTCTTTAACTCCTGATGGCGATGATCAGAAATACCCTTCATCAGATAACCGATATCCTCACGCATTTCCTTTGGCGTATCATAACCGTATTTTTGTTCCAGCAGATAACCGATACCGCCTTTGCCTGACTGTGAGTTAATGCGGATAACACCGCCGTCATACTGTCTTCCAACATCCTGCGGATCTACCGGCAGATAAGGCACGGTCCATGTATCCAGCTGTTTCTCTTCACGCCATTTCATACCCTTGGCAATCGCATCCTGATGACTGCCGGAGAATGCCGCAAACACTAATTCACCGGAATATGGCGAACGTTCATATACATGCATACGGGTTACTCGCTCGTATACTTCAATGATTTCAGGAATATTAGTAAAATCAAGATTCGGTTCCACACCCTGAGAATACATATTCATTGCCAAGGTGATGATATCTACATTACCCGTACGCTCACCATTGCCAAACAATGTACCCTCAATGCGGTCAGCTCCGGCCAGCAAGCCCATTTCACTATCTGCAACACCACAGCCGCGGTCATTGTGCGGATGCAGGGATACAATAATATTTTCCCGTTCATGGAGATGATCACACATATATTCAATCTGATTGGCATACACATGCGGCATGCTGACCTGAACCGTTACCGGCAGATTGATAATTACTTTATTCTCAGGTGTAGGCTTTAAGACATCAATGACAGCATTGCAGATATCAGCCGCAAAATCCATTTCCGTCTGGGTAAAGCTTTCCGGTGAATATTCAAATTGATAATTACCCTTCGTTTCATCAGCAATTGACTTAATCAGCTTAGCGCCGTCTACTGCAATCTGGATGATTTCTTCCTTGCTTTTTTTGAACACCTGTTCACGCTGGGCAACAGAAGTAGAATTATACAGGTGAACGATCGCTTTTTTAGCACCCTTCAAGGCATCAAATGTCTTACGGATAATATGCTCTCTGGCCTGTGTCAGCACTTGAATCGTCACATCATCAGGAATCAGATTCTGATCGATCAGCGCTCTTAAAAACTCATATTCAGTTTCACTGGCTGCCGGAAAGCCTACTTCAATTTCCTTAAAACCTACTTTTACCAGCATTTTAAAGAATTCAAGCTTTTCCTCAAGGCTCATCGGTATAATCAAACTCTGATTGCCGTCCCGTAAATCAACGCTGCACCAAATCGGCGCATGATCGACGTAATCCTTTTTAATCCAACGCATCGGTGCGTTTTCTACATTAAAATATGTACGCTGATATTTATTCGCATGTTTCATTTTTATGTCCCTCCCAATAAAAAAAGCCCAGTCTTATCAAAAAGACGGAGCTTAACACCGCGGTACCACTTTTCTTGATATCAAATTGATATCCTCTCAGCCAGTTTCAAACAAAACTGTTCTTCAATAACGGGAAGTCCCGACTTCCTTACTCGTTGCCTTTCAGGTTGCAGCTAACGGGCGAGAGCTGGATGTACATGGTACTGCTTCACATCAGCCAGCAGCTTTCTGTATCCGTTTTCCATCAGCATTTCCCGATCATCGCTTTTTATTTGATACTAAGAGAATACCCTTGTTTCATGAAAATGTCAAGACTATTTACAGCTTATTTCATAAATTTACAATAAATGAAATCAATACTCCTTGATGACTCTGATCCAGCAAGTAGTTTTCTTTGGCGGATCATTTTCTTCCACCATAGTTTTCTTTTCATAAGTGACAGATTTAGGTGACCCTGATTCATGGATGGCTTTGTTTAAAGAACGCTGCCCTGAGTTATTGCTTACATCAATGCCGCATTGCCAATCAATATTGCCATTATCATACATATCAGCTTCATGAATACAGTCATACTCATCACTGTCACTTTGGACATTGGTAAAATTAGCTTCGGATTGTGAAATATTAGCTTCAATTTCATCATCCATTTGCTGCATCTGTGACTTTTTCACTGGCGTTGGCTGACGTTTTGTGCATGTATCATAATTTGAGCAATCTTTACAGAATTCATCTTCACTGACCATCTCATCATAAGGATCATCAAAATTTGCACAGAGTGAGTCATCAAATAGATCATAAGGACTTTGATCATCCTCTTTCCAGACATGCTGATCCCCGTATTCCTTGATTCTTTCCTTTACCTTATCGAAAGTATCTTCCTCATGATCAATTAAATCATAAGGACTGCGGTCTTGTTCATGCCATACTGCGGTTTCATTTTGATCATCATTGACTGAATCCATCGTAGCTTCTTCACCGTCTGCTTCCATCAAATCATAAGGACTGATGTCTTCTTCGCGCCACACCGGCTTTGTCTGAATGGATGGATCTTTTACTTCTTCATCAAGAAATGGCTTAAATTCTTCTTCAAAGTTTAGCTGATCATTATCCAGATCCACATAAATTTTATCCATAACATTCTCCTTTCTTCTACCCATACTATGTAGAAGTAGGCATTTGGTTCATCCTCACTTCATTCTTATTAAGAAATATTTGCTGGCGTAATGGGTCTGATAAGAAAAAAATGATATAATTAATTTATAGAAGAAACAAAAATGATATGCGCATGGAAATAAAGCAGCTTTAAGATTGATAGGTTTGAATAATTAAAAATTGGAGGGCTTTTTATGAGTAAAGAAAAGAAAAAAATAACCATGTGAACCGTACGCTGGCAATTATCATTATTGCTTCATTTTGTCTGCTTATTTTAGCATTTGGTATGAGTCATCCACGAAAGCGTGAAATTCCGGTACTAGAAGATGGCGGCAGTATTTTTATGTCCTATGACGGCCCGGTTTTTCCTTTGACAAGCAGTGAGGCAGTGCCGGGGATTGAAGTAGTTCGTGAAATTGAATTTGATTTGTCTGATTATGACGTTTCATACGGTTATCGAGGTCTGCGGCAAAGTAAGATTCATGATTGTTATGTTTTGATGAATACCACAACGGAAGATAAAACGTTTACAGCACTCTATCCATATGTTTCTTCGTTTGATTCTAAGCTAAATCCAATCATTACAGTGAATGGTAATGAAGCAGAAACAAGGCTGCATAGTGGTATGTATAGCGGTGATTTCAGTGGTGCAGGAAGTAATACAGAAAGCTTGAATCTAAACGAAATATCCTCATGGGAGGGTTATCAAGCACTGCTTGCTGATGATGCCTATATAGAAGCAGCCTTCAGTGACTATCCAACACTGGATGAACCGGTATATGTTTATGAATTCAGTGAGATTAGCGATGGCGGCTCGGATGCCGCTGCTCCAACATTAAGCATAGAATTTTCAATGGATTATAATCAAACAGCAGTTTTTACTTATGGTTTTAATGGTGGCAGGTTTGAGCCTGAAAATAATTACTCACAGCGCAGTTTCTTCATTCCTGCCAAGGGTGACTATGATTATGGAATGTTAAGAATGTTGATTGTAATGGGTGATGATATTGCAGCTTATGATATACAGGGCTATCAAAATGGCGGCTGTAAACCCGGCGAGGAAATTGAAGGAGCAGAAGCTGTCATCAGACGTTATGAAACAACACTAGGTGATATACTGAAAACGATTACCACTGCTCATTATGAACAAAGTATCAGGACTACGGCTGTTGATGAAGTGGCTCCCTTGATAGCTGGTGGAATTAGTGAAGAAATGTTTTATGGTGAATTATGTCGTGTGTTTAAGCAATATAGTATCATTGGCAATGATACAAAAGAAAGGTATCAGACTGGCATGATAGAGGATTTGCTTAGTGATGTTGAGTTTTATAAACGCATTCTGTATGAGGCTTTTGAAATAACTATTCCAGCGGGTGAGAGTATTAGCGTTGAAGTGGAATTTAAGAAACGTGGAAGCTTTGATTTTGGTGGTACAGGCGGCAGGAATTTCGGTGTTACCGGTTATGATTTTGTCACTCAACTAGGCTCAGTTCTAAGCTTTAAGGAACAGTCATTGGTATTGAGTAATGATAATGGAATTGAAATTGTAAAACAAAATGTGGGCATTGATCCTGTTCAAAATCATGCTGAGCTTGATTTAAATGTTGAACACTATTATCTTGAAGTGCGATCAACTGACAAATAGTTTTTATGGAAAATACTGGCATTTCACCAAGCCTTGACATTTGTGAATGGCTATCTTAAAATAAGAATATCATTTCTAAAGGAGGTGCAGGGCAAGTGATGATTCGTATGATAGAGAGTACAAAACATAACCAACAGTTAGCGCATGATGCTTTTTGTCGTACGATAACATTCACTGTTTTTCTTGAAAATAGGGACGAGTGCGTCAATTTTTAGGGAAAACTTAAGTAAAAAGCCTTGCATCAATATTATTTTATAATTTTGAATGTCCCACTTTTTGCTGGGGCTTTTTCTTTTCCCACAATGAATATGGAAAGGAAATTTTATTATGACAATACAATTAAATCATGTCATAAAGGCATATACCCAGGATATTGTTCTGGATGATATTACATTGAAAATAACTGATGGTGAACATATAGCTATTGTTGGTGAAAACGGCTGCGGAAAATCCACCTTATTAAAGGTAATCGCTGGCTTGGAAACGATTCAGGAAGGGGAAGTGCTGATTACTAAGAATACCAGAGTTGCTTATCTGAATCAGATGTTTGATGCTTATGAAGGAAATGTTTTAAGCTATCTGATGGAAGCTCATGAGGACATTATTAAGCTTCAGCTGCAGCTGCAGGAATTAGAAGGACAGATGGCCAAAGCTGACGGTCATGAGCTTGAAAAAATATTAGATAAATATGGCAGGCTTCAGGCACGTTTTGAAAGCATGGATGGATATCAGGTCATGGTAACAGTGGAACAAATTGCCTGTGGCTTGCAGATCGAGCATTTGCTTCAAAGTGATTATCAGGTGTTAAGCGGCGGCGAGAAAACACGGGTGAATCTTGCTAAACAATTGCTGATGAAGCCAGATGTACTGCTTCTAGATGAACCGACGAATCATCTTGACTTTGTTGGGATACGCTGGCTGGAAAACTATATTCTGAATCTAAAAGAAACGGTAATCATTGTATCTCATGACCGGACATTTTTGAATCATACGGTTAAGAAAATCTATGAGATTACTTATGGTGAATTATCGATGTATATCGGTGATTATGATGCCTACCGCCATCAAAAACAGGAACGGTATTTATTATGGCAGCAGGATTATGAGGAACAGCAGAAGCAGATTAAAAAGCTGCAGGATGCAATCCGGCGTTTCCGTCAATGGGGACATGAGGGCGATAATGAGAAGTTTTTTAAAAAAGCTAAAATGTTAGAAAAAAGATTGGCGAATATTGAGCGCATTAAGCGTCCGCAGATATTGACACGGCGTTTTGATGTATCGGTGAAGGAAAAAGAAAGTTATTCGAAGAAAATATTAACGATTCATCAGCTTTCGAAGGCCTATGGTGAGAAGCAATTATTTGATCAGGCAGATGCCGATGTCTATTGGCAGGATCGGATTGCTGTCTGTGCTGAGAACGGGCAGGGGAAAAGCACACTGATTAAAATGATTATGGGTGAGGAAAATGCTGACAGCGGTGAAATCAGTCTTGCGTCCTCTGTGCAGATTGGTTATTTGCCGCAAATGATCCTTTTCCCCAAAGAGGAGGAAAGAATTTTAGCTTATGCACAGGTTACGTTAGGCTTAAATGAAGAGGATACGCGAAGATATCTGACACGCTTTGGCTTTGATCAGGCAGACATGTATAAACGGCTGAAGGTGCTCAGCGGCGGTGAGCGAACCAGATTAAAGCTGGCACTGATATTAAAGCAGGAAGTAAATCTGATTATTTTTGATGAGCCGACAAATCATCTTGATTTCACCAGCATTGAAATCATTGAACAGACTTTACAGGAATATACGGGAACCTTATTGGTGGTATCACATGATCGTTATTTCATTCAGACACTCTGTGAAAAGGTTTGGCTGATTAAAGCAGGGAAAATAAAAGAATATCTGAATGATACTTGGCTTGATGATTAAATTAGAAAATTAGTGGTAATTGTACAGTCGTTTTTATCACTTCGCCATAGAATAGTGCAGGAGGTGAAGGTAAATGACTAAAATTCTTGTTTATGATCAAGATAAGAATCTGATGTATAACTTTAATAAGAATGAAGATGATCCAATGCCATATTCTTATGGACGAACCTTGTTAGTCCGTGAATTCCGCGGTTCTTCAAGAGCGAATGTTTTATGGACGACAACAAGAGCGATGGAAGCATGGAATGACACCCGCCGAACTTATGGCTCAGGGATTCCAGTCGGTTATGCTTTTAAGCGTATTTGGGAGGGCGGTCACGGCCAGCAAAGTCAGCATTACGCTGGTGTATCTTTTGATGTCGGTCAGCGGCTGACTGCGGCTCAGCGACGTCAGATTCATCAGATTGCCACTAATCTGGGAGTATGGGGTTATGTTGAACCTTTATCAATGACACCGACTTGGGTGCATATGGACCGCCGTTACATTGGCGCGGCCTGTGGTGGTACTGCTGGCTTTCCAACCTTAAGAAGCGGTAATTCTTCAACCTATGTTTTAGTGCTTCAGGATGCACTGAATGCGTTAGGCTACGGTACTTCTTATTTGGACGGTATCTTTGGCCCGGCAACCAGAAGCGCATTGGTCACATATCAGCGTAATAATGGTTTAAGTGCTGACGGCATCTGCGGATGTGCGACTTGGCGTAAAATTGTTGCCATGGTTGTTGGGATTGGCAGAACGCCATCCGTTATAGATTACTAAGCAGGAAGCAATTCCTGCTTTACATATGTGCTATAAAAGAATTTTGAATAGTTCACGAGCTTATAATGAAGAAATGAAATTAATTGCTGATTAGGTGCATGAATTTGCATAATCATAATAATTATTTTGAATTGATTGATGTCAGGGTCATAAAGGACTAGTATTAAAATAAAGATATCAGTATACGTTTTATTACTTTCAGATTTTGTGAAAGAAAGGGGTGAAAGAAATGCTTAAAAAACAACTTAAGATAATGACCTGTCTGACTTTGCTGCTGTGTGGGTGCAGCGTGGATACCAATGATTTTGAACCAGTGACCAAGCTTGGTGATTTAGCTAAGATTGCGAAACAAGAAAGGGTAATTGTTACTGAGGAAAAAGTCAACCCCCAGTCTGTAACAACGCAAAAGGTGACAGAATTACCAATTTTTGAGGTTGAAAGTCTGTATAATGTAGGATGGAATCTGATGGGGCTTGATCTGTCTGAATTTGATTTATCCGAGAATAAAAATCTGATTTATTCATCCTTTGACACTTTTACTGTCTGGCCTGATAAGCTGCCGGAAACTTTTGATCCAATTCAAATTATGGAACAGGGTAAAAATCCAGGCTTAGGCATTCGCGCCCTTCATGAACAGGGAATTACCGGCAAGGGTGTGAGTATTGCCATTATCGATCAATCCTTGGATGTGAATCATGAGGAATATGCTGATCAGCTGATGCTTTATGAAAAAATAAATGTTTATGGTGATGGTATTTCAATGCATGGTCCGGCGGTTGCCAGCTTGGCAGTAGGTAAAAGCATTGGTGTCGCACCCGATGCAAAGCTGTATTTTATAGCCTGTGATTTTATTGATTACGATGTAAAAACAGATGAAGCCACGATTAATTTTAATTACTTGGCATCTGCGATTGAACGAGTGATTGAAATCAATGAGGTGCTGCCAAAGAATGATAAAATCCGTGTGATTTCAATATCCAGAGGCTATGGACTTGGTAAAGATGCTGAATTAGGTTCTGATGAATTATATGCCGTCATTGAAAAAGCTAAATCGGCGGGTATTTTTGTAATTACTGTAACACCAAGTGTAAATTACAGCTTTGATATTAATTTTTTAGGCCGTAAGCTAAATACAGATTCGGATCAATTAAATTCGTATACCTTACCTCTGATATGTCAGACAATTCCAGAAGCGATTTGTATTAGAGATGAAACCGTAAATCCAATGATATATGCACCTATGGATGGACGTACATTGGCTGGTGATGGCGGTGAAAATTCATATACATATCTTTCAACCGGCGGTGCGAGCTGGACAGTGCCATGGCTGGCAGGCATGTATGCTTTATGTGTTCAGGCGGATCCTGATATGAATCCGGATAAATTCATCAGGAAAATAAATGAAACCGGTGATATCTTAACCTTGGATACCGGCGAAAAAATTAAAACCGTAATCAATCCACAGCGGCTGATTGAAGCAATTCAGGCTGATAAAAAGTAAAACTAAATGGATCAGGATTCCTTTTCGTAACTCGAAAGGGAATCCTTTTTCTAGTGCTGATGGGTTGGTCTAATTGATTAAAAAATGCTATACTAATTACTGAATGTTAGGGGTGAATATATGATTAAACGATTTATACAATATTATAAGCCGCACAAACGGCTGTTTATTCTGGATATGATTGCAGCTTTTTTTATTTCCATCTGTGATTTATCCTATCCAATCATAACCAGAGGGATTCTGAATGATTACATACCTAATCAGCAGCTTCGCTCTGTTGTAGTAGCTGCTATATTGCTGCTTGCCATCTATTTACTGAAATGTCTGCTTGCTTATTTTGTACAGTATTACGGACATTTAGTTGGTGTCTATATGCAGGCGGATATGCGGCGTGATGTATTTAATCATCTTCAAAAGCTGCCGTTTTCCTATTATGATGAACATGAAACCGGTACGATTATGTCACGGATGATCAATGATTTAATGGATATATCTGAGCTTGCGCATCATGGGCCTGAGAATCTGTTTATTTCATCAATTATGATGATTGGTGCTTTTATTTATTTATGCACGATCAATGTGCAGCTGACGGTAATCATTTTTATCTTTATTCCGATTTTAATTTATTTTGCGATTAAAATGCGCGCTAAAATGACGGAAGCTTTTACGGAGGCGCGTGTTAAAATCGGTGAGGTAAACGCCAATCTGGAAAATTCAATTTCCGGTATCCGTGTTTCAAAGGCTTTTACCAACGCGGAATATGAAGAAGAAAAATTTCAGGCTGGTAATAATGCCTTTAAACGGGCCCGTGAAAAATCATATAAAGCGATGGCGCAATTTCACAGCGGTACCGGCCTGATCGTCGATCTGCTGAATGTCGTAGTGATTTTGGCAGGCGGTATTTATACTTATTTTGGCGTGATTGAAGTTGCGGATTTTGTGGCGTATATGCTGTTTATCAATATGTTTGTTTCACCGATTCGCAAGCTGATTGATTTTGTGGAGCAGCTGCAGTCAGGTGCGACAGGGTTCAGCCGTTTCTGCGAGCTGATGGATCAGGAACCTGAACAGGAAAGCAAAGATGCCCGCAATCTTGAACATGTTGAAGGTCACATTCGTTTTGATAATGTAAACTTTACCTATTCTGACGGCAAGGAAGTGCTTCATGATATTAATTTAGATATTCCGGCTGGCAAGACAGTCGCCCTCGTTGGTCCAAGCGGCGGCGGCAAAACTACGATCTGTCATTTAGTTCCGCGCTTTTATCAGCTTGAAACCGGCACAATCAGTATTGACGGCATCAATATTGAAAATATCTCGTATGAAAGCCTGCGTAAGAATATCGGTATTGTTCAGCAGGATGTATTCTTGTTTACAGGTACTATCCGTGAAAATATCGCTTACGGCCGTCTTGATGCCAGTGAAGAGGAAATCATTCAAGCGGCTAAACGGGCAAATATTCATGACTATGTGATGCAGCTGGAACATGGCTATGATACCCAAATCGGTGAACGCGGTGTTAAACTGTCCGGCGGTCAGAAGCAGCGCTTGTCAATCGCCCGTGTATTTTTAAAGAATCCGGCTATTTTGATTCTTGATGAAGCTACCAGTGCTTTGGATAATGCGACAGAAATACTGATTCAGGATGCTTTGGATGAATTATGCAAGGGAAGAACGACTTTAGTTGTTGCCCATCGTCTGTCGACCATTAAAAATGCCGATGAAATTGTGGTAATAACCGATCACGGCATTGAAGAGCGCGGCACTCATGAAGAATTGCTTGAGAATAATAAGCTATATACAATGCTTTATAATTCTCAGTTTAAAACAAATTAGTGACACTTTGTTCAGAGTTGTTGCAACTGTTCATAAATCGCTTATACTTAAAAGAAAGAGGTGTTATTTATGAATGAAACAGAAGATCTGAGAAATTTATTGGCAAGAGCTAAAGAAGATGGTCAGGAATTTTATGTAAGCTCACTAGAAAATATGATTGAAGTTTTGATGGAAAAGGTAGACCGCCTGACTTTAGAAAATCAGGAATTAAAGCGCGGTGAATTAGCTTTGGATGAATATCATCTGCGTTTCTTTGAAGAGGCTTATCTGCCTGATCCGGATAATTTTAGTGAAGAAAAGATTACGAGCTATTTATTAGTTCATGATGAACATTACCGGATTGCTTTTGAAGAGCTTCTGGTATACGGGTATTTAAGAAAACCGGCGAAAGACAGCTTGATAAGACTTTATACAGTGCCGAATGAGAAGAAGATGAAGCTGTTGTCAGCCCTTAAGAAAAGACTGCCTAAAAGTGAATAAAAGGGCTGTAAAATAAATTAGAATGACGTATAATATTAACGGATAAAAAGGAGATATTTATGGCAAAAATTAAGAATGCATGGGAAAAGTATGATGATGCCGCGATGCAGGCGTGCTTTTCTTTTAATGAAGAGTATAAGAAGTTTATCAGCAGCTGCAAGAGCGAACGTGAATGTGTAAGCGAAAGTGTGCGGTTCGCAGAAGCAAAAGGCTATCGTGATTTGGAAGAGGTTATCAAGACTAACGGCAAGTTGTCAGCCGGGGATAAGGTTTATGCGATAAATATGGATAAGGCGCTGGCTTTATTCCACATTGGCAGTGAACCATTAGAAGCGGGTATGAAAATTTTAGGCGCTCATATTGATTCACCGCGTATTGACCTGAAGCAAAATCCGGTATATGAAGATAATGAATTAGTTTTATTTGATACGCATTATTATGGCGGTGTTAAGAAATACCAATGGGTAACGCTGCCTTTGGCAATGCATGGGGTCGTAGTGAAGAAAGACGGCACTAAAATCAATGTTGTCATCGGTGAGGATGATTGTGATCCAGTTGTTGGTATTTCTGATTTATTAGTTCACCTTTCAGCTGATCAGCTGCAGAAGACAGGTGCTAAGGTTGTAGAAGGCGAAGATTTGAACGTATTGGTTGGCAGTATTCCGGCGAAGGATGCGGAAAAGGAAAAATCAAAGGCGGCAATCCTGAATTTGCTGAAAGAGAAATATAATATCGAAGAAGAGGATTTTGTCTCTGCGGAGATTGAAGTAGTGCCAGCCGGCAAAGCAAGAGATTACGGCTTAGATCGCTCGATGGTTATGGGCTATGGTCATGATGATCGGGTATGTGCCTATACATCTTTGATGGCTCAGCTGGAAATCGAGGAAACTGATCGGACTTGTGTTTGTCTCTTAGTGGATAAAGAGGAAGTCGGCAGCATTGGCGCAACGGGTATGCAGTCACGTTTCTTTGAAAATACGGTTGCGGAATTAATGAATTGCATGGAGGCTTATACAGAATTAAAGGTTCGCCGTGCATTGAAAAATTCAGTCATGCTTTCTTCAGATGTAAGTGCTGCTTATGACCCGAATTATCCAAGTGTTAACGAAATGAAGAATACTGCGTTCTTCGGTCATGGCTTATGCTTTAATAAATATACCGGTTCACGCGGGAAAGGCGGCTGTAATGATGCCAATCCGGAATTTATCGCTAAACTGCGTGATATTATGGACAGCAATGAGGTAACCTTCCAAACTTCTGAGCTTGGCCGTGTGGATCAAGGCGGCGGCGGAACGATCGCTTATATTACTGCACAGTACAATATGGAAGTTATTGACAGCGGTATCGCGGTTCAGAACATGCATGCACCTTGGGAAGTTGTATCGAAGGCAGATGTTTATGAGGCCTATAAGGGTTATTTGGCATTCTTAAAAAACGCGTAATATAAATAATGAGATGGCTGAAGCTGTCTCATTTTATTTGCAAAGCGCTATAATGAGAATTAAAATAAAAATAGTTAAAGGAGGACAATCAGATGGCATTTACAGTAAATATTTATTATACAGGTAAAAATGGGAGCGCAAGAAAATTTGCCCAGGCGATGATTGACAGCGGTATCGTAGAGGATATTCGTGCGGAAAGCGGCAATCTGCGCTATGAATATTTCTTCCCAATGGAGGATGAGGAAACGGTGCTCTTAATTGACAGCTGGCAGGATCAGCATGCGCTTGATCTGCATCATGCTTCACCAATGATGGAACAGATTACGCAGTTAAGAGATAGATATGACCTGCATATGAAGGTAGAACGTTATATTTCAGATGCGAGTGGGGATGCTGCTTTGAATGATTCGTTCATCAGAGAATAAAATGCTGACTGACATGAGGAGTGTATGGCATAAACAGCAGCCAGTTTAAGCTTGCCTTGATATTGTTTATTTAAGCGGCTATGATAGAAGGTAATAAAAGCAAGGAGAGGGATATAGTGAAGGATTATAAACTAATGATTGTCGATGATGAAAGGGATATACTGGATTTACTTGCAAGGGCATTAAATATCGAAGGTTTTAAAAATATCATAAAAATAGATAATGGTATCTCAGCAATCGCAAGCTGTTTGGAACAGCAGCCGGATATAATCATTTTGGATGTAATGCTGCCCGATATGGATGGCTATGAGGTTTGTAAACAAATCCGTCAATTTTCACATTGTCCCATTCTATTCCTTTCTTCTAAAAATGATGAGCTTGATAAAATATTAGGTTTAGCGGTAGGCGGTGATGATTATGTCACTAAACCATTCAGTCCCAAAGAAGTTGCATATCGTATAAAAGCACAGCTGCGCCGTATGGGCTATACTGAAGAGGCATCAAAACCGCATTGGCTGCAAATAGGAAGCCTGATCATCGATGGCGAAGGGTGCCGGGTAACTAAAAATAATCAGCCTGTTGAATTAACGGCAAGAGAATTTGAAATCTTGTATTATTTGGCACAAAACAAAGGCCGTGTTATCAGCCGGGAACGATTATATGAGGCAATCTGGAGTGAAGACAGTTTTGGCTGTGACAATACGATTATGGTGCATATCAGCCATTTGCGTGAAAAGATTGAAGATGATCCTAATGATCCCCAATACATTCTCACGATGAAGGGCTTAGGATATAAGCTGGTAGAACCCCATGAAAAAGCGAAGTAAAAATATCGTATTAAGAATCAGTGCTGTCATATCCATTCTTATTCTGCTGCTGACTGCTGCGCTCATGGGTATGGTTTATTATATTTTTTATATTCCAGAACCAGAAGGACTTAGTTTAGCATCATGGCCAAGTATTTTTACGGATAACTTTGCGGTATGGCTTGATTGTGAAGATGGAGAGCTTAATGTTGAGGCAAAAGGGCTGACCCGATTAGATGAATATGGGTTATGGATTCAAATTGTTGATGAAGACGGCTATGAGGTGTTTTCACACAATAAGCCTGAAGATTATCCTAATGCCTACTCACCATCAGAACTGATTTTATTCACCAAAGATAATTATGATGAAAACTATACACTTTTTGTCAGCAGTTTTGAAGATAAGGGAAATCGTTGGAATTACATTATTGGCTTCCCCTATGCGATTGGAAAATATATGCTTTATTACAATGGAGAAAATCTTGGCCGGCTTTCTCCCATCGTCAAGACAGCTATGCTGGCAGCTTTACTGGGGCTGATCTTTTTGGTTATTGCGGCATGTTTTTGGCTGTCACATCAGCTGTCGAAAATATCTGCTGGCATTAAACAGCTCTCATTGCGTACTTATGAGCCGATAAAAGAGAAGGGTACTTTTGGTGAGGTTTATAAGGCATTAAACAAAATGGATGATGAAATTAAGCATGCGGATCAGTTAGAGGCAGAGAGTGAACAAGCACGCAGAGAATGGATTGCCAATATCACTCATGATATGAAAACACCGCTGTCGCCGATTAAAGGGTATGCGGAAATATTATCTCAGGAAACGCTGAATGATGAAGCACTGATACAGGAATATGCGTCAATTATTTTAAAGAATGTGAATCATACAGAAAAACTGATTAACGATTTGAAGCTGACCTATCAGTTAGAGTCAGGGGCTTTGCCATTTAACCCACAAGAAGTTTCTATCATTCACAGTTTGCGGGATTGTATTATTGATATAATCAATGATCCTCAATTCAGTGAAAATGATATAGAATTTGTCAGCAGTCAGCCGGAAATATACGCGCAAATTGATGAGGCATTGTTTCGCAGAGCGATACAGAACATAATTATTAATGCCTTTATGCACAATCCGCCTAAAACTAAGGTAGCAGTAACGGTTACCGAGAATGATTGTGAAAAAATAATGATATCTATCCGTGATAATGGCACCGGCATGGATGAGGAAGCATTAGCCAAGCTTTTCAGCCGTTATTACAGAGGAACGAATACTGAACAAAAGGCAGAAGGCAGCGGTTTAGGTTTAGCGATTGCTAAACAGATAATTCAACTGCACGGCGGTGAAATTAATGTGATGAGTCAGCTTAATGAAGGGACAGAATTCATCCTCTTGATTCCCAAATTCACAGCTTAAGGTAAACTTAAGGAAGGTAAAAGGTTAATTTAAGATAGGCAATTTATGCTATTAGCATAGGTTGCCTATTTTTTATACCAAGGGAGGTTTTTAAGATGCAGCTTGAATTGCGGAATTTAACAAAACAATATGGAGCTAAATGTGCAGTTGATGATATTAATGTTGTTTTAAGACCCGGTGTATATGGCTTGCTTGGCGCTAATGGTGCAGGTAAGACAACACTGATGCGAATGATATGTAATGTTTTGAAACCCTCAGCCGGCAGTATTTTATTAAATGGAAAGACGGCGGCAGAATTAGGAGAGAGCTATCATGCTCAATTGGGGTATATGCCGCAGGATTTTGGTTTTTATCCTGATTTTACCGGCCGGGAATTTATGTATTATATGGCAGCGGTGAAAGGGCTTAATGAAAAAGAAGCTAAACATCAAATAGAACATCTTCTGCAAATGGTTAATCTGCAGGAAGCGGCAAATAAGAAAATTAAAACATACTCCGGCGGCATGAAGCAGCGATTGGGAATTGCTCAGGCTGAATTGAATAATCCTGCTATCCTGATTTTAGATGAACCGACAGCCGGGCTTGATCCTAAAGAGCGTGTGCGTTTTCGCAATCTTATTGCCAATTTTGCTAATGAAAAAATTGTAATATTATCTACCCATATAGTTTCTGATGTTTCCTACATTGCTGATACCATTCTGATGATGAAAAACGGTAAATTTCTCTTGCAGGAGCCAATGAATACAATTACCAATTGCATGGAGGGTAAGGTGTGGGAGCTTTTAGCGGCTGAGCATGAAGTAACAGAATACAATGAATGTTTTTCAGTAGTTAATCTTCATCATGAAAATGATACTGTACGTTTGCGGATCGTCAGTGACACGGCTCCCTCAGAAAAAGCTGTTAATGTGAAACCAAGTTTAGAAGATTTGTTCTTATATTACTTTGCGGAAGAAATGCAAAATGAAGGGAGCGGTGAATTATGAAGACCCTAGTAAAATATGAATTTTTAAAAATCCTGCGCAAACCTTCTACATTGATCGTGATGGTCGTCAGCGTGCTTTTGACAGCCTTCCTTTTCGGACTGCCAATATTGCAGTATCAAACTTATAATCAAGAGGGTGTACTGCGTGGCTTGGCGGGAATCGAGTATGAAAAAGCTCTTGCGTCTGAAAATACTGTTGTGCTGAATGATGAATTTGTGCAAGATGTTGTTCAGGAAGTAACTCAGCTTTTTGCTGATCCGGATAATGTTGGCTTTGACGGCACGGAAAAATTCTTAATCGGTAATGCTTATTGGCAGGATATCGCGCCCAAAGAAAAGCTGCTGCGCTTGATTGCGACCAATTACGCCAAGCAAGGAGAATCTGCGGGATATAATCAATTACCTGAATTGAATTTAAGTGAAACAAGCTTCTATGCGGCAAGGGCAGAAAAGATTGATGCTTTGCTGAATGCTTCGTCCCGCAATCTCTCTGATGCGCAAAAGCAGTATTGGCAGAACTTAAATCAGCATGTTGCTGTGCCGTTTAATTATGGATATTATGAAGGCTGGGAAGTAATCTTGACGAGCTTTGAACTTTTAATATTTGCCATCCTCTCAATTTGCATCGGAATCGCTCCTGTGTTTTCCAATGAATATCAGATGGGAACCGATGCCCTCATCTTATCTGCAAAATATGGAAAAACAAAATGTGTCAGCGCTAAAATAATCGCCGCATTTCTATTTGCCATTATAGCGTTTACTCTGCATATCATCGTTGCTTTTGGCTTGCCGCTTGCCTTTTTCGGATTCGATGGCTGGCAGCTGCCCTTGCAGATATTGGGTACAACCATTCCCTATCCTTTCACCTTGCTGCAGATGTGTCTGATCAATACTGGTGTTCTTTATCTTGTATTGATAGCCATGGCTGGCTTAACATTACTGTTATCCGCTAAGCTGAAAACTCCTTATATGGTATTGGCTATATTAGTGCCTGTTTTATTTATTCCAATGTTTTTGACACCTACGGGAACTCAGGGAATATATAACCAGCTTTTATTTTTGCTGCCATACCGTGCGATGATGCCTGAATTTGGCAAATATATTTCATATCAGATTGGCGGCTTGGTATTCGATGTTCTTTCTGTAAGGATGATAGTTTATCCGATTATAACAATTGTTTTTGTGATATCAGCATGCCATGCTTTCAAAAAGCATCAGGTTTCTGCTTAGAGGCTCTTATGAAAAAGAAAAACATAGTTGGCATGATTATCTTCATAAGTTTATTACTCGCTGCCATTTTTATGCTGATATCCACTAAAGCATCTGAGAAAACATTCGAAGCTGTTATTTTAAATACTGTTATACAAAGTGATGGGGAAGTACGGCTGATTGTGGAGCGAACAACGCAAATATATGCTGATCCTAATAATTCACTCGCAATCAGCAGTGAAACATCATTAGTTGACGAAAAGGGTAATAGGGCAGAGATTGCTGCACTTCAAAGCGGCACTCATGTGAAAGTGAGACTGAAGGATGCATTCATTGAAGAAACGCCATTTTATTATCCAACCGTATATGAAATAAGAATCATTAAATAAACAAGAAAAAACGATATAGCTGGACTATATCGCTTTTATATCTATAAGTTAATTAGCATTGAATGGCCTGAATGGCGATGCACTGAGGACCTCCCTGGGTAATAAAAGCAGGTGTCAGTTCAAATAATTCAATTCTGATATCTGGAAATGCAGTTTTTATTTTTGTGAGAATGCCTTCTGCCTGCTCTTTCGCATAGGCATGTGATACACCGATAGAATAAGAGGAATCAATGCCGCGGCGGCGCATATCTTCAAGAATCATATCGACAGCTTTACCCATGGTACGGGCCAATGCGAATTTTTCAAGACGGCAGCCATCTTCAGTCTGCATCATCACAGGTTTCAGTTTTAAAACACCGCCAATTGTTGCAGCTAACGGTGTTAAACGGCCGCCGCGTTTTAAAAAGCTAAAATCCTGAGGTATTAAAAATGAGAAAGCAGAATCAGCCATACGCTGAATCTCAAAGAGTATTTCATTTGTATTTTTACCTTCAGCAACTAATTCCATGACTTTATCTACCATGAAACGCTGCGGTGCGCAAAGCGTTTTTGAATTAATGACATGTATATTTTCTTTTGAAGCCGCACTATCTTTAGCACTTAACGCTGATTGATAAGTACCGGAAAGACCATCTGCCATACAGATATGAATGATTTCATCATTCTGACATTCATCATAGGCTTCCATAAGCATACCAATCGGCGGCTGAGAAGAAGAAGGAATACTTCCTTTTAATACTTGCTCATAAAAGGTTGGGGTGTCAATATCAACAAATTCCTGATAAGTTTGGTTATTGATTGAAACACTTAATGGGAATACCTTAAAGCCTTTTTCAGCGCCTTCCTGAGGCGTATACATGGTTGATGTATCGGTAAAAATTTTATTCATGATTCTCTCACTTTCTATTATATTTCTCATATGAAATCTGATGTAAAGTAGTATTGAATACTACTTTATGTAATTAATCATATCATAAAATAAGGTTTTTACAACCTTAAACTTGCAAATTTCTATAAATAAAGTACAATATGAATGAAATGAGGTTTTTTATGGAAACAATGGAATTAAAAAAAATGATACATGACACGTTAAATGATCGTGATTTAAGTGTCAGTGAAATACCAGATCTTGATTTATACATGGATCAGATCATCAGTTTGATCAATCATGCTTTTGAAGAGAACAAGCGTGATCCTGAAGCTAAGGTTGTTACTAAAACAATGATTAATAATTACACTAAGGAAGGGCTGCTGCCGCCGGCAAAGGGTAAAAAATATACGCTGGAGCATATGCTGAGGCTGATGATTGTTTTATCAATGAAGAATACACTGTCCTTAGGGGATATTAAAATTGTGATGCAGAATTTATCGGAGACTGACGATTATAGTGTGGATTCTCTGAAAGATAGTTATACGAGTTATCTTCAGCTGAAGCAGCAGATTCGTGAGTCAGTAGGTGATGCGATCTGCTGTTTGATTGATGTTGAAATGCTTGATCCGTCACAGAAGAAGGATTTATTATTGCTGCTGCTTGGTTTTACTTCTATGGCTGATGAAATGAAGCGGGTCGCGGAGAAGATGATTGATACTTATTTTAAAGGGGAATCAAAATGAAGCTGAATCAAAGTTTAAATATTAAAGTCAGGCAGCTTGCAATGGATGGTCAGGCTTATGTACCAATTCAAGGTGAAACGGTTATACTGAATGGTGTTTTACCTGATGAAGAAGTAAAGGTGACGTTAATCAAACGTATTAAAGAGGGTTGGATTGGCAGAGTGGATGCGTTGATCAAGCGTTCGCCGAAAAGAGTTAACAGTGCATGCCCGTACAGTTTAAAATGCGGCGGCTGCGCTTATCTGCATATGGATTACGCTTATGAGCTTCAGCTTAAGAAACAGCAGCTCATTGATCTTGTCAATAGTCAGGGGCTGCGGCTCAAGGTGCATGATGTGTGCGGCATGGAGGCTCCCTGTGCTTATCGAAATAAGATTATCATGAGTTTTGGACGGCATGGCAAACAGGTGCAGTTTGGTTTTTATAGTGATTATTCTCATGAAATCGTGGATATCAAGAATTGCTTAAATCATGATGAAGTCAGCAATCGCATTCTTCAGACAATTAAAGAGCTGATAATTAAATATCGCGTTGAAATATATGATGAAGACCGCCGAACCGGTTTTCTTCGTCATGTTTTGATTAGGCGCGGATTTATGAGTAATCAGACGTTAGTCTGTTTCGTAGGTGCGCAGAAGGTATGGCCGGGCAGTAAAAATTTTGTGAGTGAATTAATTCAGCGCTGTCCTGAGGTAACAAGTGTGGTTCAGAATACAAATTCAAGAAAAACAAGTGTTGTGCTGGGCGATGAAGAAAAGATACTATATGGCAAGGGATTTATTATTGATAAATTATTAGGGGTAAAATATACCATATCAGCTAAATCATTTTATCAGATCAATCATGATCAGACAGAAAAGCTTTATGCCAAAGCGATTGAATTGATGGCTTTAAAGGGTAATGAAATGGTTTATGATATGTATTGCGGAATCGGTACGATTGGCATCAGCGCGGCTTCTAAGGCTAAGAAGGTCATTGGTGTCGAAGTCAATCGTCAGGCGGTTGAGGATGCGAAGAAAAATGCGGCTGTGAATCAAATTAAAAATGTCGAGTTTGTCTGTGAAGATGCTTCAGCATATATGAAAAAAGCAGCGGCTCAGCGCCGGATGGTAGATGCTGTGTTTATCGATCCGCCAAGAAGCGGCAGTGATGAGGCTTTTTTGACAGCGTTGGCGAATATGAAACCGAAGCAGATTGTGTATGTGTCATGCAATCCGCAGACGCAGATGCGGGATATTAAGGTGCTGATGAAATATGGCTATCAGGCAGAGGAATGCTATCCGTTTGATATGTTTCCAAGGACGGCGCATGTTGAGAGTGTTGTGTTGATGTCGCGCAAAGATAAATAAAGTGCGAAAAAGTGGCTAAAACAAGGGGTTTTCAGTGTTGGGCAGAAGAGTGCTGGATGTCGGAAATCCCTTGTTTTATGTCTGTCAGAATTTATCTATCATTTTATGTGTGGTAGGTTGAGTTGACAGTACTATTTTTTATGGATTGTGTTGATAGGAGTGATATTTGGAAGGGGAGTTGACAGCAAGAATATTTATGAATTGCCCTCTATCCAATCCTTTATACATATATCGGGTGGCAATGGAAGAATAGGACTTCCACTTTTTGCATTTTGATTTAACAGATGATGGGGATAAATCGTTAGTTTTGTATGTCCATGTATATCCCTATAAAAAGGCCATATTTTCAAAAGGAAGAATATCTTGCCTAATTAGAACGAATATCAAAAACATTTTAGCAGCCCAATTACTGATTCCCTTTAGCTGCGTAAATTCTTTTGTTACAGCATTATCATCCAGATATTCTAATTTTCCCAAATTGAGTTATCAGTAAGAATGGCAACAGTTAATCCTTTGATGTAGAAAACTATTGCATTAGAGGTTCCGATGGATCCAGCCTCCGGCGTTAAGATGTACAGCTTGGCCTTTCTATCCGTGACTTAGATTTATTCACGATTGGTATGGTCAACGATATGTACTCAGAGAGCAGGAATGATGATTATAAGTTCAAAGAGGTCGCAATGCAGGAGGATTTCGACAAATTTTAATGAAAGGTTGCAAATATTAAAAATGTATTGCTATTGTACTTACAAGTGAGTATACTATAAGTAGAAGAAATGCGTTTTAGAAAGGAGCGATTACTATGGCAGCAAAATCAGCAAATCTCTATGCCAGAATTGAACCAGAGGTAAAGGAGCAGGCAGAGGGAATTCTTTCTGCACTTGGCATTCCTGCATCGAATGCAATCAATATGTTCTATAAACAGATTATCCTTCACAGAGGATTGCCCTTTGAGGTCAAGATACCCTCTGCAAGACCATTAGACATGGGCACTTTATCAGAGGAACAAATAAATGAAGAATTAGAGAAAGGTTATGCGGACATGAAGGATGGTCGTACAAAGCCAGCAAGTAAGGTATTTGCAGACATTCGCAAGAATTATTATTTATGATCTTTGAAATTGAGGTTTCAGAACAGGCGGATAGAGACCTTAGAAATATTTATGAGTATATTGCTTTTGAACTTCAGTCCCCAGAAAATGCGGCAGGTCAGCTTAACCGACTGGAGGAGGGCATCATGGGACTTGACCAGATGCCTGAGCGTTTTCGTGGATACGAAAAGGAACCGTGGCACAGTCGAGGTCTGCGCATCATGCCTGTAGATAATTACTGTGTGTTTTACATTCCAGATGCAGAGTATGCTGTCATTACCATAATTCGTGTAATGTATGGTGGTCGAGATATTGACGCACAGTTAAAAAAGTATACAAATCAGAAGTTATAAGGAGAAGTGAAAACAAATTGTTTACCAAATTAATTTTTCAAAATGGAAGAAAAAGAATCATATTTTAAGTATCAAATGGATGGATTTAATGATCCAGATTTAGAAAAGTTTCAATTTTATCCTATTCACCTGTGATTAAAAAGGAATTTGTACGCAGTAAATCGGAGGAAGAATATATCGATTTATATATTGAAGCGGCAAAAATAATAGCAGAGAATAGTAGGGTTCAAAATACTGTTATAAAGTTTTATTTTACAAATTTATTCTGACAGTTAAGTTGTTTCATTTAATAATCACTTCCAAAGGCCATACATTACCAACGCATGTATACACTTCATATAAAAATGAGGATTAATTATTGTATCCTCATTTTTTGATTTATTGGCTCTATAACTTTTTTAGGGGTCAACCCACTACCTATAACTTTAGCGGGGTTGTTCAAAAATCCCTTTAACTCTATGCACAAACTTTATGAGCATATAGGAAGCCGAATGCAGAATGATGATTGGGTATGCTTTTTAGGTATTAATTCATAGAGAAAATAGGCATTAGACATAGACGACGGCTGTAATTATAATAGAAGCAATGATTGTAGATGACGAAAGAAGGTTTTGGTAAAGAAGGGTTGATGCGTATGTGAATTACATTGAGAATAGAATGTTCTGAATACATTTAAAAATGTAGAAAAATTTGTTTAGGTCTGCAAGCCTATCAACTTGAAATTAAAATTAAAAGGGGGGTAAATCAAATGAAAAACAATCTTAAGAATTTAACAATTACGGCAATGCTTTTTGCGCTAGGTATGGTGCTGCCGTTCTTTACCGGGCAAATACCGCAGATTGGCGGTATGCTGCTTCCAATGCATTTGCCAGTATTTTTATGCGCATTAATCTGCGGCTGGCAGTATGGCCTTCCTATGGCTTTTCTATTACCACTGCTGCGTTCAATGTTTTTTGGGATGCCGCCAATTTATCCAACAGCGCTTGCAATGGCTTTTGAATTAGCTGCTTATGCGTTTGTATCTGGCTATTTATATGAAAATTCTAAATGGCAGTGTGTTAAAGCATTATATAAATGTCTATGTGTATCAATGATTATAGGCCGTATCGTTTGGGGTATTGCGCAAATACTGCTGCTAAGTATTTCCGGTACAGCATTCACTTTTCAGGCATTTATTACCGGTGCCTTGCTGAATGCTGTTCCTGGTATCGCACTGCAGCTTATGCTAATTCCTGCCGTGATGGCGGCCTTGAATCGTGCTAAGGTAGTACCGTTTAAGCATGAGATAAAACAAACAGCAGGCTCAATGGCTAATTAATGAGTGAAGCAGGGTTAAAAATCCTTTTTAGCTTAAACGAAAAGGAGGTGAATCAATGATTGTCAGCATGATGCGTGAATGAATCTATCTTTATTTATGAAAGCTTGAAGATATCATGCTTTTTGATCTTTTGGTCAGTATAAATTAGGTATCACTGCCAGCATTTCTGGGATTTTCTCGCCATAATGTATGGTGCAATTCCTATTACTGCTTCATTTTATAATAGCGGAATTAAGGAAGATCATTTAATGGAGCAGGTTCAAAGATTAAGTATTATATCAATTAAATAAAAAAGACTTGCGCTGGAGTTAACTCCAAGGTGTATAACTATGATGAAGGAGAATCTTTTAAAAACTTCAAAATTCAAAATCTTATTGTTATATTAAAAGTTTAATTTAAGCAAATTTGAAAGGGGACGCGTTATGAAAGCAAAAGTTTATTTTACACCAGAAATTACAGCAGCCAGTTTGATTAAAATCTATGAGGCATTAGGCAGAAAGCTTCATGGAAAAGTAGCCGTAAAAATTTCAACCGGTGAACCGGGCGGCCATCATTTTCTGAATCCATTATTAATTAAGGACTTGGTAAAGCAGCTTGATGGTACAATTGTTGAATGTTGTACGGCTTACGAGGGAAAACGCATGGATCCAAAGGATCACTGGGAAGCTATTAAACAGCATGGATTCAGTGAAATTGCGCCTTGTGATATTATGGATGAAAAGGGTGAGATGGAAATACCGGTTAATGGCGGTTTCCATTTGACTAAAAATATTGTCGGTGAGCATTTTAAGGACTATGATTCATGGCTGATTCTTTCTCACTTTAAAGGTCATGCTATGGGCGGTTTTGGCGGCGCACTTAAAAATATGAGTATAGGGATCGCATCGACCGATGGAAAGACAAATATCCACACGGCTGGCAAAACATCTGATCACACAAAGTTATGGGAGAATCTGCCTGAACAGGATGCCTTCTTAGAATCGATGGCTGATGCTTGCAAAGGTGTTGTTGATGCTGTCGGTGAAGAAAATATTGTCTACATCAGTGTGGCTAATAATCTGTCTGTGGATTGTGATTGCGATGCTCATCCACATGCACCTGAAATGGCGGATCTTGGTATTTTTGCTTCATTAGATCCGGTCGCCTTGGATCAGGCTTGTTATGATGCTGTCATTAATTCGCCGGATTCAGGCAAGGCTGCGCTGATTGAAAGGATGAACAGCCGTCATGGTATTCATACTGTTGAAGCGGCCGCCGATTTAAAGCTAGGCAGCCGTGACTATGAAATTATCAATTTATAAATAGGATAAGGTGAAATATATGGAATATCGAAGACTTCCCCACGGTGATGAACAAATCAGTGTTATAGGTCTGGGTACCAGCTCATTAGGTGAATCGGACGAATCGGAAATTATTGGTGTTATTGAACATGCGATGCAAAACGGCATCAACTATATTGATTTGGCAGCCGGCCATGCGAAAACATTTGAAGCAGTAGGCAAGGCTATCAAAGGTAAACGTGATCAGGTCTATCTTCAGATTCATTTTGGCGCTTTATATGATTCCGGAGCGTATGGCTGGAGTACAGATCCTAAGGCAATAAAAAAATCAATCGCCTGGCAGTTAGAGAAATTAGGGACTAACACGATCGATTTTGGTTTTATACATTGTCTTGATGAAGCGGCTGATCTTGAGGCATTTAAGCGTCATGGCATTATCGAACTGCTGCTTTCGTTAAAGGAACAGGGTATTGTAAAGCATTTAGGCTTATCTTCACATACACCAGCCTTAGTTCATAAAGTGTTGGATATGAACTTAATCGATATGGTTATGTTCAGTATTAATCCGGCCTATGATAATCAATATGGTGATTATGCAATCGGTGAAAACAATGAACGAATGAATTTATATCGCCGCTGTGAAAAGGAAGGGGTGGCTATTTCAGTCATGAAGCCATTCTGCGGCGGGCAGCTGCTGGATGCTAAAAAGTCACCTTTCCATCATGCTTTAAGTGAAGTTCAATGTATTCAATACGCCTTGGATAAACCAGCGGTTGTTACAGTGTTGCCGGGGGTGCGTAATTTGCGTGATCTGCAAAGCATTTTAAACTATTTGAATGCTTCTGATGAAGCGCGTGATTATTCTGTACTCGGCTCATTTGAGGCCATCAAGCAGCAAGGCAAATGTGTCTATTGCAAGCACTGCCATCCTTGTCCTGCCGGCCTAGATATTGCGTTAATTAATAAGTATTATGATTTAGCTTTACTGGATGATGAGCTGGCTAAGGATCATTATCATCATCTGGCGAAAAAAGCCAGCGATTGTATACAGTGCGCTCATTGTAATACCCGCTGCCCGTTCAGGGTGAATCAGATGGATAGGATGAAAGAAATATCAGCCTATTTTGGTGAGTAAGATAAGTTCTAATCAATTGTATCTTCGATTTAAATGTGTTATTCTACATTTAGAAAGTGAGGTACATTTATGGATAAAACAAGCTTAGATTTTGTGATTGAAAAAACGCATGAGTTAATGAAGGCATCAACTTGCTGCAATGAATTGAAAGCGGCTGCGCAGGCATGGCTTGATGCTTTAGGAACTGATCATGAGGCAGCTGAAACAGTACGGTATTTTGATGTATTGGCAGAAGATATTGAAACTATTGATAATTTAATCGCTTTTGCTGGATCAGACGCTGGTGTACAGTATTTTGGCGCTGAATTGGCCCATAATATTGTTGCTCACGGTAAAGAAATCAAAGCGGAAGGGGCTGTATATTGTGACTGCCCGGCTTGCGCGGCTGCTGAATTGATTTTAGCAAAGAAGGATAGCTTGCTTAAATAATGAATACGGAAACACTGATCGTTAAGATTGGTGTTTTTGTTATAATGCGTTCAGAATCCTCAACATGTGATTGCCAGTTATACAAAATAGTTATTATAAATAATAATATAAGGCGAAATTTAAGAGATATTTAGTTGCAAAACAAAGCCTATATCAGTAATTTGATAGTTAAATTCAGAAAGGATAAATGTGTGTGCGCATGGCTACAATCATAGATGTAATGCTGTCAATTAAAAGAGAAAGAACCATTCTGTTTTATCATAAGGATACAAATCAATTTGATAATTATCCAATATCAAAGACTGAAATGGAGAATCTGACTGATGATGCTTTAATTCCTGAATATGACTATAATAATTTTAGACTGCCATCATACGAAGAGATTGGTCACAAGGAAATTATGCGTTTGTATGTGAAAGATTGCGTGGAAGATAAAGTAATGAGAACTGCATTATTTAATATTTTAAGAAGAGATGATTATGTGGATGCTTTCTTAGAGAAACTACAAGAATTAGCTTTATATGATGATTTTTTAACAATTTGCGGTGATATTTATAATCAAATCTTTGAAGAATGGGCATCCAAAAATGATTTGCATTTTAGCTAAGAATTTATTAACATGAAATGGATATGCAGTTTAGATATTAAGTCACTGAGGAAGGTTTGATTGAAATAGTTAATATTTTACAATTAATTGGAGATGTTTATGACATTTACATAGATTTTGTATTCTTTAAGCATAAGCTTTTTAGCAACTTCCTGTATAATTACATATGATAAAAACAAGAAAAGGACAAATGAAAACCAGCCTGCAAGGACTAAATTTTTCTTAGGTTTTTTAATGAATATTTCTGTAATCAAACTATTGACAGGCAAATTACACGGTGCTAGAATGATAGCGTATACAAAATATAGATAGGACTGTCACTTCTTTAGAAGGCATAACCTTAATAGCTATTTAGTTATTTTTTAGGGCGCCGTAAAGAAGTTTTTTTTATAAGGTGGTGAGTGAATGCTTGTTAAAAAAAAGATAAACAATAATTTTGCTATTTGTCTAGACTCAAATGGTCAAGAAATTATTGCTTACGGCAAGGGGATAGGTTTTGGTAAAATGCCTTATCAGCTTGAAGATTTAAGCTTAGTAGAACGTACTTTTTATGATATTGATAATCATATGGTATTACTTGCTAATCAAATACCTGAAAAAACATTTGAAGTTGCAACGAAAATAGTGGATATTGCGAATCTTTATCTAAATAACAGCTTCTCTTCAAATTTGATATTTTCTTTGGCGGACCATATCACATTTGCAATTGATAGACTCAATAAAGGTATATTTATAGCAAATCCTTTAGGAAAAGATATTAACTTTTTATATGAAAAGGAACTGCAAGTAGGTCGGATAGCACTTAATATAGTTGAAAATGAGTTAGGTGTTCGACTTCCAGATAAAGAGGTTACAAATATTGCCATTCATTTTATTGAGGCAGAAGTATATTCAAGCAATACTGCTGAATTTCAAAGTAAAGAACAAGTGATAACTGAAATAATGGATTTGCTTGAGAAAGAGATGGAGATATCAATAGATAAAAATGATGCAACTTATATAAGATTTGTCACTCATCTGGAATATCTGTTGAAAAGAAGTCCATCTAAAGTGGAAACATCAAGTAAGAATATGCAGTTGTTTGAGCAGTCAAAAGCAGAATTTACAGAAGCTTATCAGGGGGCTATGTTAATTAGTGATTATATTTATGCAAATCTAAAATGGTTGCCAAACGAAGAAGAGTTACTGTATTTAATTATACACATTAATAGACTTTGTTCAAAAGCGGATTGTCACCTTTAAGGGCATCACCGGCATATAAAATTCAACTGGATTTTTTATGTCGGTTTTATTTTGAAACAATATGTTTCATTTTACAAGTATGGAAGCTCTCTCTGAAATATGTTTAAGTATTTTAACAAATCTAAATGAATTTAAATATATCTGATGGCCGTGAGGTATATTTTGAAAGGAACGGCAAGAAAGGAATTTATCAATTATCCTATATTGATAAAAATAAGAACAGTATGAATAGAATTAATGATAACTATCAAAATCTATGTGAAAATATTCTGACTAATATTGGCGGCAAAGATAATATTTTGTCGGTAACCCATTGTGCAACGCGTCTACGATTCACATTAAAGGATATTGGTCTTGTGAAGCAGGAAACGATTAAGAAACTGAAAGGTGTGATTGGTACGCAAGTTTCAGCGGGTCAGTTTCAGATTATCATTGGTCAACATGTTCCTGATGTATATGATGTGTTTATAACATTAGCAGGAATCTCAAAGGCAGAGCCGATTAACGAAAATTTAGATGCGAATCTCAATAAATTATCATTTAAAAATATTCTAAATAGAATATTTGAAACAATATCTAGTTGTGTTATTCCAATTTTCCCAATTTTTATTGGTGCAGGGTTAATCAAGATGCTTGTTGCAATTTTAGGCCCAGGTTTACTCAATGTGTTTTCAGATACGAGCGATGTTATGGTCCTATTAACATTTGTCGGCGATGCTGGATTTTATTATTTCCCAATATTTGCTGCATGGTCTGCTGCTAAGCGGTTTGATGTAAGTATTCCAATTGCATTATTCTTGGCTGCAATTCTGGTCCATCCTACATTAGTGGGTATTGTGGCTAATGGTGAACCATTCACCGTGTATGGTATTCCTATGACACTAGTGAATTATTCAAGTCAATTTATTCCTGTAATTCTAATGGTTTGGGTATTATCGTATGTACAGCGATTCGTCGATCGGATTTGTCCGGTTGTCATTAAAGTAGCATTCCTTCCACTTCTTTGCGTTTTGATTATGCTGCCTATTACTTTATGTGTACTTGGCCCGATTGGTACATATTGTGGCATTTTGATTGAAAATATCGCGAACCTATTAGCCTCTACAGTTGGACCTTTAGCGGTCGGTTTAATTGGTGGAGCTTGGTACTTCTTGGTTGCTTTGGGTATGGATAAAGCTTTAGTTCCTGTGATTTTAAATTCTTTTGCTTCACAGGGCTATGATAATTTGTTCTGGCTCAGCGCTGTTGTTGCTACATATGCTTTAATTGGTGTTGCTTTTGCATATTTCATTCGCTGTAAAAAAGAGGATCGAGCAATGGCAGGCTCCAATGCAATCACAATAGCTTTAGGTGGAGTTAGTGAGCCAACCATTTATGGATGTATTTTTAGATTTAAAAGAGCAATGATTTATCTGTTTACTGGTGGCTGTGTAGGTGGTATCCTTGCTTCACTTTTACAAGTAAAAGCATATACACTAGGCGCTGGTAACATTCTATTCTTTACCATTTTTGCAGGAGGGGATGGTAAAAGTCTAATTCCTGGTATTATTTGCTGTATTGTAGCTTTTGCTATAAGCTTTGGACTTGGACTTGTTTTTGGCTTTCCCACAAATAAATCTGCCGAATAACTATAGCCTAGAGTATTAAAATAATAGAAAGAGGTAATAACAAATGAAAATATTGATAGCGCATATGACATCCGAATGCAATGAACATATTTCACATACAGTAGATCTAGATGAGTTTTTACTATTATATGGAAATGACTGTATTAACGCCATGCACATACAAGATGTTTTTGAAGCAGAAAATATAGAAATCATCCCTTCAATTTATGCAAGCTTACATCCGAATGGGATGATAAAAAGAGAAGCCTATGAATTTATCGCAGATAAAATACTGGAAACGATAAAAGCAAATTTAAAAGAGATTGATGGTATCTATTTACAACTGCATGGTGCAAGTGGAATTGTAGATTTAGAGGGTGTATCAGGTGAACACGCTTTGATTTTACGGATTCGTAGGCTTGTAGGGGAATATATGCCTATAGCGGTTGTGATGGATCCTCATGGCAATTTAACAAAGACATTTGCTGATAATGTTAACATTGTCCGATGTTACCGTGAATCACCGCATAGTGATCAGATAGCTACAGAAAGACTCGTCGCTGAAAAATTAGTTCATTTATTAAAGCACCGTAGAGGCATGCATCCTATTCTGCGCAAATTGCCAATTATGGTTGGCGGTGAACGAAGTGTATCAGCTAAGGAGCCTGTTCGCACAATCAATCAATTAATGGATGAGGCTGAAAAAGATTCAAGAGTATTTTCATGCTCTTATCATGTTGGATATATTCGACATGACGATGATAAACTAGGTGCTGCAGTAGTAGTAATCCCTAATACGGAAAAAGACATTGAGTATTGTTCTAAAATTGCCGACAAAATATCTCATTATGCTTGGAATCATCGTATGGAATTCAAGTTCAGTGGAAATTTTGCAGAACCTGTTGAAGCAGTTGCTCAAGCCATTAAATATTGTGAAAGTAATAAAGAAGAAAAAGGGACTGTTGTTATTACAGATTCTGGCGATAATTGCGGTGCGGGAGGTTACGGACAAAATACAATTATGCTGCAAGAACTTCTAAATGGAGATTTGAAAAAGCATAGAATACTTATTGCAGGGATTAATGATAAATATGCCCATGAATACTTAGCAAATAAAAAAATCGGGGAGAATGTTAAGTTTGAATTGGGTATAAATGAAGATGAGTTTTCAAAGCCAGTGAAAATACAAGGTACTTTGCTCAGTATTGGTGATGCGGTCTATGGCTTAACGCATGAACATGTTGTTGGAAAAAACTACACGGTACGATTAAGCGATAAACCTATTGATATCATTGTCCTTGATCATAATATTCAATACGGTAATATGGGTCAGTTTGAAAAAGCTGGTCTGCATTTTCATGATTATGATGTGGTTGTCGTAAAAATGGGTTATTTGGACACTTATCTGATTCCAGAAACTGCTTATCATATTATGGCATTAAGTGATGGCCCGACTAATCAGAGGACTGAAAATATTTCTTTCAAAAAAATCGCACGGCCAATGTGGCCCATTGATGATTTTGATGAATTATATTATCTATAATTAAACATCTAATCGATTGAAATTTGAAAGCAAGTAGCTGCATTATACCTAAGTTGTAGTTACTTGCTTTTATTATAAAATTATGAAGGAAAGCGAATAATCGTTTAGTTGTTGATAACGGTTGGCTAAAATGGTAAAATTTGAACACATGTAAATGTATCTGAATTTGATAGCGATGCAAAATAGAAGGAGATTGTTATGCAAAGAAATTATCCCAAGGTAGTTATTTCAAAAGAAGGTGAAGAATGGCTGAATAAAGGGCAGATGTGGATGTACCGCAATAATGCTGTAAATCTTGATGAAACAATAGAGAATGGCTCGGTGGTAGATATTGTAACGACCCAGGGCGATTATATGGGGACAGGTTTTGTATCTATGGACAGTCATATTACAGTGCGGATTCTTTCTAAAGATTTGCATGATGTATTTGACCGTGCTTTTTTTAAGCAAAGAATTCAATTTGCCTATGCTTTTCGTAAGACTTTGGAAGCAGAAAATCTCACCAACTGCCGATTGATTTTTGGTGAAGCAGATCAGCTGCCGGGATTAACCGTGGATCGCTATAATGATATTTTGGTTGCGCAAATCAGCTCTTTTGGTATGGATAAAATCAAGGATATGCTTTATGAAGTATTACTTGAGGTATTAAAAGAAGATGGACAGGATGTGAAGGGAATCTATGAGCGCAACGATATTAAGGTTCGCACGAAAGAAGGACTGCCTTTAGAAAAAGGGTATTGGCGGCAGGCTCAATTACCTACTAAGACAGTTATTAATGAGAATGGTTTATTGCTGAATGTTGATGTGGAAAATGGTCAGAAGACTGGTTACTTTTTAGATCAGAAATCGAATCGTGTCTTGCTGCGCAAAATGGCACATGGTAAAAGAGTGATGGATTGCTTTACACATACGGGTGGCTTCGCTTTAAATGCGGCTTATGGGCAGGCATTGGAAGTTGTAGCGGTGGATGTTTCACAGACGGCGCTGGATCAGGCGTATGAGAATGCTAAGCTGAATCATTTGGAAGATCGGATGTCATTTGTTAAGGCGGATGTCTTTGATTATTTAGATGAATGTGAAAGTGGATGTTTTGATATCATTGTTTTAGATCCGCCGGCGTTTACCAAATCAAGAAGAACTATTGATCATGCATACAGCGGTTATAAAAAAATTAATATGAAGGCCATGAAGCTGTTAGGTAAGGGCGGCTATTTAATCACTTGCAGCTGTTCACGCTTTATGGAAATTGATAATTTTGAAAAGATGCTGAGAGAGGCTGCTCATGAATCAGGTGTAACGCTGAAGCAGGTTTCGGTTACTCAGCAGAACCATGATCATCCTATTTTATGGACCATGGAAGAGACATCGTATTTGAAGTTTTACATCTTTCAGATAATATAAGTTTTTTGAGTGTTAGAGGGCTGCGTGGCTCTCTTTTTTGATGAAACCTCAATCATGAAGTTGGATAAATCTGAATATTCATCAAGTAAAGGATAGCTGGATTTGTTCTTCCTTTATGAAGATTTTGTATCTGCTCCATTCAAAGTTTTAGGATGTGGTATAATATAAATATATGTGGGAATTATATTCTGTTAACCATATAAATGAGTGCAGTGCGAATGTGAAGCAAACATGAAATCTCTGGAGGATTCGCACTAAAAATTAACGAATAATAGTGAAATATAGGTGGTTGATAACTAAAAATAAAGAGTATGAATGTGATTTAATGATAATTTTGTTGGATTATTGGTAAAATAATTATTTTTTATATATTATTTTGCTGTCGAGAGTCACATGGCTCTCGTGGATTGAAATAAGCAGCGCAGAAGATACGCCTTGATTTTTTGCGGTCGAGAGTCACATGGCTCTCGTGGATTGAAATTTATTTATTTGAAGCAGAGGTTACAACCAAAAAGGTCGAGAGTCACATGGCTCTCGTGGATTGAAATCATTTTGTATATTGGTGTTGTCATGAAAACACAGTCGAGAGTCACATGGCTCTCGTGGATTGAAATCTAACATACAGACAACGATCCATGACAATCGCTGCGTCGAGAGTCACATGGCTCTCGTGGATTGAAATTTAAGCGTATTAGCGCCGTATGCGTTCCCCCGGCGTCGAGAGTCACATGGCTCTCGTGGATTGAAATACCATTTACCTTAACATTCATGCCCTCATAATCTGTCGAGAGTCACATGGCTCTCGTGGATTGAAATTAAACTTATCAAATGGCAGTCTTATAATTGAAAGTCGAGAGTCACATGGCTCTCGTGGATTGAAATCTTTATTATGAATAAGATGCAGTCACCTGGAGGTGTCGAGAGTCACATGGCTCTCGTGGATTGAAATTTGACACATCAGATGCCCATTGATGCCCTTACAGTCGAGAGTCACATGGCTCTTGTGGATTGAAATTTCTGATTATGAAGATGTGAGTGCGTAATTGATTGTCGAGAGTCACAGGACTCTCGTGAATTCAAATTAAATACCAGTGGACATATAATAGTCAAAGGCTGGTCGAGAGTCGTAAGACTCTTTTTAATATAATTGTCATATTTTATATGGAATCTAATCATGTTAAAATGATTTCAGGAGGGAAGTATATGAACAATAATGAAATCAATGCAGCATGGTTTATTTATAAATACCATTGCAATCCAGAATCAATCAAAGTGGTTATGATAAATGAGGTTGTCCCTGAGGATGAAAACGATGATTTTTATGTACCTAATTCATCCTATTCTCAGTCAATCATTGGATTGTTCAGCAATGCTGGAATGTTGTGTGATATGCAGGAGCTGCTTGAAAAGGGAATCTATGTATGTAATGCTGTTAAAACACCTAAAGAGCAATCTGTTATACCTATACTTCAAATAAAAGATTCATTGGATGAGCTGGAAGCTGAACTTGCCCTTTTTGATAATTTAAAGGTTATCATGCTGATGGGAGATGTTGCACGCAAAGCTTTTAATAAGATTGCAAAAAAACAGACAGGGAAAAATGTCATACCTTCAGGGTCAACATACAAGCTGCGTCATAATGAATATTATTATCATGATATCAGGGTGATGCTCTCTTATATTTGTACAGGCGGTAATTTATTGATTGAGAAAAGCAAGGTAACTATGATTAGTGAAGATATACAGCTTATGTTGAGTATCATTGGTGATTGTCATGAGTGAAAAAGCTAAAATGATTCATGGTGAGCCTTACAATCCTATTGATCCAATGCTTGTTCTTGAGCGTGACCGTGCCAGCCGTATCTGTGCGCGTTATAATAGAAAAACATATCATGAATACGACATGCGTAATCGATTAATGCGAAAATTAATCAATACCAATGGGAATTTCTGGGTTAAACCGCCCTTTCACTGTGACTATGGGTATAATATTACGCTAGGACAAGATGTAATGATCAATTATGGCTGTGTATTTCTTGATGTTTGTCCGATCGTAATTAAAGACAAAACTTTAATTGGGCCAAACGTCCAGATTTATACGGCTTGTCATGCGACCGATCCAAAACAGCGCTTAGCAGGAGTTGAGTTTGGGAAATCTGTGACTATTGGTTCTAATGTTTGGATTGGCGGCGGCAGCGTCATTTGCCCGGGTGTAGAAATTGGCGATAATACAGTAATCGGGGCAGGAAGTGTCGTAGTGAAAAGTATCCCTGCGAATGTAATGGCCTGCGGTAATCCTTGCGTAGTAAAAAAATCATTAAGTAATGACTAACATAAGAATGGTTGTAAATTATTAAGATAATATTGAGAAGTGCGGGTGATTAGGATCATCGGCATTTTTTATAAGCAATTGTGGTTGGTAAGCGGTGTTTACAAGCATTGTTGTTGACAAAGTTAAATGTATCTGATAAAGTTACAGTATAAAGTGTAACAGGTTAAGTTACAGATAGGTAGAAATGCCTATGGAAAGGGTTAAACTATGAAAAATTATACTGATGTTATCATTGGCTTTGGCAAGGGCGGAAAAACGCTGGCGGGAAAATTGGTAGCTTCAGGCCATCAGGTCGCATTGATAGAAGCATCTAAGAGGATGTATGGCGGCACTTGTATCAATGTAGCCTGTATTCCTTCTAAATTTTTAGAGAATAATGCCCGTCTTTCAATGGCAAAAGGCGGCAGCTTTGAAGAAAAAGCAGCTTTCTACAAACAGGTTATCGCCGAAAAGAAACAGCTTATTGCGGCGCTTCGTGAAAAGAATTATCAGAAAATTGCCGGCAGTGTAGATGTGATTGACGGCCATGCATCATTTATTGACAGCCATACAATTCAAGTTGAAAGCAGTGAAGGAACGGAAGAAATCAAAGCCGATCGTTTCTATATTAATACTGGCGCGCGCCCGTTTGTACCGCCGATTAAAGGGCTGAAAGAAAGCCGTTATGCTTATTTGAGTGAAACCATGATGGATAATGATCGGCTGCCAAAAGAATTAGTAATTATAGGCGGTGGTTATATCGGGGTTGAGTTTGCTTCTTATTATGCTAATTTTGGTTCTTCAGTAACTGTACTTTTAGATGGCAAAGACTTTTTGCCAAGGGAAGATCAAGAGGTTGTCGCATTAGTTGAACAATCATTTGAAAAACGGGGTATAAAGCTGCTTCGTGAAGCAAAGGCTGAAGAAATTATAGATGAAGAGCAGCATGCTTTGGTTAAAGTAAATGTCAAAGGTGAAGAAATTGTTTTATCTGCTGATGCTATTTTAACCGCGACTGGCCGCCGGCCTAATGTTGAAGGATTAAGGCTTGAAAATGCCGGTGTTGAATTGACGGAAAGAAAAGCTGTAAAGGTTGATCAGACATTAAAAACAACCGCTGAAAATATTTGGGCAATGGGAGATGTTACCGGCGGTCTGCAATTTACTTATATCTCACTCGATGATTCGCGGATTGTGGCTTCTCAGCTGATGGGTGATCATCAGCGTACAACCGAAAACCGCGGCAATATACCAACCAGCATTTTTATCGATCCGCCATTCTCAAGAGTGGGACTGAGCGAAAAAGAGGCATTGGCCGCTGGTTATAAAATTAAGGCTGCCCGTATGCAGGCAATGGCAATTCCTAAAGCTAAAGTGCTGAAAAAAACGGACGGTATGCTGAAAATGATTATTAACGCTGAAACAGATCAGATTTTAGGCGCTCATTTCTTCTGTGCTGAATCACATGAATTAATCAATCTAGTCAAGCTTGCGATGGATTCAGGTTTACCTTATCAGACACTTCGTGATAATATATATACACATCCGACAATGAGTGAGGGACTGAATGACTTATTGTCCAATGTGCAATAATTAAAAGGAGTGAATTGCATGACAGGTGAATTAAATGTAGCCGTTCACGCACTGGTCTATCTTTATCACAAGGATACACTGCTGCCAAGTGATGGTTTGGCAGCCAATGTTTGTACTAATCCTGCACGTATCAGAAAAATCATGGCTAAAATGAAAAAAGCTGGTTTTGTTGATACCAAAGAAGGGATCAGCGGCGGTTATTTTCTGATTCGCAGCGGTGAAGAAATCACAATTAGGGATGTCTGTGAAGCACTGTCTGACAGAATTGTCAAATCGGCATGGTCAAGCGGTGATCCTTCAATGGAATGTCAGGTAGCATCTGGCATGGCTAAGGTTATGGATAATATCTATAATCAGCTGAATGAGCACTGCCTGAACATGCTTGCAGAAATTACGATTAAGGATATCAATGATCAATTATTTAATTAGCAGATAATAAGCAGAGTAATATGAAGCCGGCACTTGTTCCGGCTTTCTTTTTCTTCGTTTCAATGCTAGAATAAGAAGGGTTTAAAAGTGAGGTACTTATGAGAGAAAAAGCGAAAGCTCAGGCGGGAATGCTTTATGATGCTAATTTTGACGAAGAATTGTTAAAAGAGCGGGCGGCGGCAAAGGAATTGCTGTATGAAATTAATCATCTGCGTCCAAGCCAGCACTCAGATAAGGATCGCCTGTATAAAAAGCTGATTGGAAAGCTTGGTGAACGTTTCTTAATTGAATCACCCTTTCATTGTGATTATGGCTATAATATCGAAATTGGTGATGATTTTTATGCAAATGTCAATCTTGTCATTCTTGATGGTGCCAAAGTTAAAATCGGCAATCATGTGTTTATTGCACCGAATGTCGGCTTATACACAGCCGGTCACCCGCTGAATATAGCAAAGCGCAATGCAGGCCTTGAATATGCCTATCCCATTACGATTGGCAATAATGTCTGGATTGGCGCGGGTGTCAGCGTATTGCCTAATGTTGTCATCGGTGATAATTGTGTAATCGGCGCCGGCAGTGTAGTGACCCATAGTATCCCGCCAAATTCATTGGCAGTGGGAAATCCATGCCGGGTGATTCGTACATTAAATGAGGAGGAAAGCGAATGAAAGCAGCAGTTACAACGGAAAATCAGGAAGTATTTCAGCATTTTGGAAAATGCCAGACGTTTACTTTGGCAGTTATTGAAAACAATCAGATTCTATCAAAAAGTATGCTTGATGCACAGGGCAATGGTCATTCAGCATTAGTTGGTTTATTACAGGCACAAGGCGTAGATACATTAGTCTGCGGCGGCATCGGTCAGGGAGCCGTTGATGCTTTATCGGCGGCCGGTATTCAAGTGATCCGCGGCTGTCAGGGCAGAGTATCAATGATTCTAGAACTGTTGGCCCAAGGTTTATTAAAAGATAATCCTTCACAGGTTTGTGATCATCATGATCATGATTGTAAAGAACATACTTGTTAGGAAGTTACAATAAATATTAAATGGAGAGGTAGATTTATGAGTGTAAAGAAAGTATGTTTAATTAATGATATTGCCGGTTATGGCCGTGTTGCATCAACAGCGATGATACCCGTTTTATGCTCACAAAACATTATGAGCAGCATCCTGCCAACCGCTTTAGTCAGCAATGTGCTTGATTATGGTAAATTTCATATTGAAGATTTAAAAGAAGTGATGGCTAAAACCATTGATGTATGGAATCAGCTGGATTTTCATTTTGACGCAATTGCGACCGGTTTTGTAAATTCTGACGGGGAATTTGAGCTGATTGAGAATTATTTGCGTCAGCAGCAAAATACATTGATTTTAGTTGATCCTACGGTGGGTGATGACGGTCATCTCTATCCCGGGCTTGATCCGCATATCGTTGACCGCATGCGCTCTCTGATTGCCTGTGGTCATGTAATTACACCTAATATGACGGAAGCGGCTTTATTGTTAGGTGAGGATTTAAGGGACATTGATGAATCAAAAATCGATCAATGGGTAGAGCGCCTAAGGGAAATGGGGGCTGAATCAGTCGTGATTACCAGTGTGTTTTTGAAGGATGATCCAAGGGGTTATATGTTTGGGTATGATCATGATACACAAAAGCCTTTCAAATTAACATTTACACCTATTGATGCACGTTTCCCCGGCACTGGCGATGTTTTTGCCGCCGTGCTTTTAAGTAAACTGCTCAGCGGGCATTCATTGAAGGAGGCATGTCAGATTGCTTCAGATTTCATTTATGACTGCATCAATGACAGCATGCTGGCAGACTATGATCATATCGAGGGCATGCTGGTAGAAAAAAATCTCTATCGCATCATGGAGCTTGATCATGTCAAGGGCTAAGATTCGTTTAACGCTGATTAAAAAACTGGGTAATGGTCAATGCCATTATAATCATCAGGTTGGTGACTGTTTTGATTTCGATACGGATCGGGGCAAGCTTTGTCCAATGGCAATGCATGTTGCCTTTCCTTATGTAGATATTTTACGGTATGGCGGTCAAATTCCCGGGAATCCGCATAACGAATGTGTATTTTCATGTCCGGATGTCGATATTCTGAATGTTTTTAAAATCGAAAAGATTGATGAATAAGGTTCACCATTGCTGGGTATCTTAAGGGTGGAGGAAATGAACCTATGAAACAAAAATCTTTAATTTTTATACTCAGCAGTATGCTTGTTTTCACATTAAGCGGCTGTTCATGGTTTGATCGTAAAGATTCTTCAGCTAATAACAATAATACGACCAACAATGCATCCGAAAATGACGCTTCTAAGAATGATGCGAATAAGAATAACGCGTCAAATAATGATGCCGATAAGACAGCAAAAACGATTCAGGATATGATGAACAGCTTTGAATCATCTGGTGTCACTTTCGGTAATGTCACACCGATTGACAACATGGATTTTGCTGCTCATGAAGGCAGAATGTTTGATGTTAATGGTGAGCGTGTTTACATTTACCGCATGAACCTTGAAGATGCTCAGATGAATGAGCTGATGCAGAAAGCAATGGCCGATAAACGGGTGACCGTAAACCGCAACGGGGTAGATGAAGAATACAATGCCTTAGTAAATAATGACTATTTATTGGTCTATGGCAGCAATGCTTCAATCGCACCGCTGGATGAGTTATTTACGCAGTATCGTTAAAGTAAACCGAGAAATCGGTTTATTTTTCTTTGTGAATGTGCTATATTATTAAAACAATCTGAGGTGATTTTTATGATAGGGAATTTTATTCTGAAGCACTGTGCAAAGGGTGCGGAAGTAAAGAGCAATGAGGTTAGAACTAAGGTCGGCAATTTAAGCAGCATCATCGGTATTGGTATCAATTTGGTGCTTTGTACAAGCAAAATAGCCATCGGTACACTTTTTGGCAGTGTTTCAATCAGTGCTGACGGCATTAACAATCTATCCGATGCCGGCAATTCAATTATTTCACTTGTCAGCTTCAAGCTGAGTTCACGCCCAGCGGATAAGGAGCATCCGTTTGGTCATGCACGTTATGAATATATTGCGGCGATGATTGTCGCTATGTCGATTTTAATTTTAGGAGTAGAAATGATCAGAAGCTCAATCGATAAAATCATCAATCCCGAACCTGTTAATTTTTCGTGGCTGGCGGTTGGTGTTCTGATTTTTTCCATCCTAGCGAAAGGCTGGATGTATTTCTTTAATTCCGGTGTCGGTAAGGCAATAGAATCAACCGTGATGCAGGCAACAGCGGCTGACTCGCTTTCAGATTCTGTGGCTACTACGGTAGTTTTAATATCATTGTTTATCTCTACCTTTTTTCATATTCAGCTCGATGGTTTTATGGGGATCATCGTGGCCTGTTTTATTATGTTTACAGCCTTTAATATATTAAGAGAAACCTTGGATAATCTTTTAGGAACAGTGCCTGAATTAGCCTTTGTCCAGCATATTGAAAATAAAGTGAAAGGCTATCCGGGAATTTTAGGTATCCATGATTTGATGATTCATAATTACGGTCCTAACCGCTGCTTCGCAAGTGTACATGCGGAAGTGGCCAGCAATGTAGACATATTAAAAAGCCACGATCTGATTGACAATATTGAACGTGACTTTCTGAACGAGGATAATATCCATTTAGTGATTCACTTAGATCCGATTGTTATTGACAATCCGCATATCAATGAACTGTATGATTTTATGAAGCAGGCAGTTTATGAAATTGATCCTGAGCTTCAGATTCATGATTTCAGAGCTGTCCTGGGTGACAGTCATAGCAATATGATCTTTGATTTAGTCATGCCATATAGCTGTAAGCTTTCTCAAAGTGAGATTCAGGAACAAATCAATGCCAAGCTGGCAGTGCGTCCTGAGAAATTATATACAGTCATTACCTTTGAACGGCCTTTTAATTAAAGCCGTTTTTATTTATACAATAGTTTTTCTTTCTTTTCATGCATTGTTCAGGGTTCGACAAAATTACTTAAGGGAAGATAATCTGAAGCGTTTTTAATCAGCAGCGGATATTCATGAATCAGGGTAAATTCATCCAGCTTTGTGTATGCGTCATAAAGGGAATAAAAAGTAGTGATGGACAAATTGGTTCTTACCAGCTGAATCGCTTTTAGAATATCCACTAGATTTTTATTAGCCGCTAGTGTCTTCAGATCCTCAATACCTAATTGATTTTGAAGATCCACATAGCTGTCAAGGTTTAGCTGAAATGCATTGTTCAGGGAATTCATCAGACATTTTGGTGATGCGGAGAAGTTGATTTTTCGCAATGGCATTGCTTCATTATTCATACAGGCAATGGGTATGCGGGTATTTTCATTCAAATGACGGACATGAATTGTATCTAATGAATCAGTATATTCTACAAGGTAAAAGGTATCTGTTTTAACATTAAATATTACGGCTTCATGTGTTGTCTTTGGCGTGTTTGGCTGCATCAGCAGCAGACAGACTATCAGTAATTTTTTCATTGGCGGCACCTCGCAGTTAGTTTAAACCATTGAGCCATGTTTATGCAGCTTCATGTTTTTTTAAGTAAAATTAATAAAACATGATATAATAAATAAGGGTTTGACACATCATTACACTTTTAAAGTGTTACTATAAGGAGAATTGTATGCGTGATTTTGATCTGCGGGCGTTGCAGCTGAAAGAGCTGGAATGCCTGAAGGAAATTGATCGGCTGTGCCGTAAGCATAAGATTGAGTATTTTCTTTCATGGGGCAGCGCCATCGGCGCCATCCGTCACAAAGGATTCATTCCATGGGATGATGATATTGATGTATCGATGAAAATGGATGATTACCTGCGTTTTAAAGAAGTATGCGCGCAAGAATTAGATGCGAAATATTTCTATCAGGATTGGGAAAGCGATCCTTATTATTATTCAAGCTGGGCTAAAATAAGAATCAATGATACAACCTCTGTAATGGCTGATATGGTAGATTATCCAACCCATAATGGAATTTGTATCGATATTTTTCCATTGCTGCCATATCCATATGCCAAGCTGGATAAGAGAGATGCATGGCTGGCTAAGCTGGTAACTTTCTTTTCATCTAAGCGGTTGAATGAGTATCATTTGGGTAAGTATTTTTATGAAAATGATAAGCTGAAATATTTCCCGAGTGCTTTTTGTGATTTTGTAAGAGATCATGCTTATGCGAAATTAATTCATTCACATAAGCATGAGGAATGTAACTATTATTTATGCAATGGCTGTCATATTTATGATGTCAGCTTTCCTAAGGCAATCTATGAGGAAAGTATTGAAGTTCCTTTTGAGGATGCCATGTTTATGATCAATAAGGAATATGATGCTTGTCTGCGCAGCTATTATGGTGATTATATGCAGCTGCCGCCAATGGAACAGCGCGGTGGTCATGGCAATATCCTTGTTGATTTAGAAAGGGATTATAAAACATACCGGAGTGAAAGGAGCAGCCATGCGAACGAAAAGAGCGCTTTATAACTTTCTGACTGATTTCTTTCCGCTGATTTTAATTACCTTGATTGGCTTGCTGAAGCTGAAACTGATCAATGTTAATTTAGGCGAAGAATTATCAGGAATGAATACCCTTTATGTAAATATTATGACCTATCTTTCAATTATGGATGGCGGTCTGGCCTCGGCTTTGATCTTTAGGCTTTATAAACCCATTGCCGATAGTGATACGGATAAAATCAGCGCCCTTGTAAGCGGCGGTAAACGTATATTTAATTTGATTGGTGCGGCGATGCTGGTCATTGGCATCGTTGTTTCTTTCTTCGTATTCTTTTTCTTTAAGCGGGAAGCTGGATCAACGATTACCTATGGCTATATGCAGACTACTTTTCTGATTTATTTAATCAGCTCAGTGATTCCATATTTGGTGGTTGTCAATAAATCGTTATTTGAGGCAGGCCAGCGAAAATATGTCACAAATATGGTCTTGCAGAGCTTTATGATTTTTAAGAGTATCGTGGAAATAATTCTGCTGATGAATGGCTATGGTTTGATTGAAATGTATTTACTATTAGCTTTCTGTAATATTGCTTCTTCAATCATTATCTATTTTTTAAGTAAAAGAGCTTATCCTGAGATTAATTTCAAAGCAGAAAATAAAGATTATGAAATGCTGGGCGATGTAAAGAATCTGCTGATCCATAAGATTGGTACGATGGTTGCTTATAATATTGATTCGATGATTATCGGTGTTGTGTTAGGGATGGCGGTGGTGCCGTTTTATACCGCTTATCAATATATTACCGATAATCTAATGACGATGATTGGTAAGATTACATACAGTGTGACGGCGGGTGTCGGTGATTTGCTGGCACGGGATAAAAAACGGGCATTTGAAGTATTTAATGAATTAAATAATCTGTCTTTCTTTATTGCAAGCATTGTTTGTGTACCGCTTGTATTAGTAATTAATCAGTTTATTGACGTCTGGCAGCCAGGCTTATTTAATACGAATTGGGCCATGGCAATCTGTTTTGTGCTGCAGCTGTTTTATTATGTAATTCGTATGCCGCTGACAACCTATACGAACGCGGCGGGTCTGTTTAAGGAAACCCGTTTGTGTCCGATTATTGAGTGCGCGGTCAATCTTACTTTATCTTTAACATTGATTAATATTATCGGCTTGCCGGGTGTATTGATTGCGACTTTTATCGCTTATCTGGTATCTGATTATTTTATCAAGCCAAGAATCATTTATCATCAAGTATTTGATGAAAAAGTTATGCCATACTATGGTAAGAATCTGTTATTTATCGCATTAATTATTATTCTGTCTCTGGGCTTTGTGAATGTACTGCCTTTCTTTGATTTCAGCGGTTATCTGAGCTGGTTTGTCAGTTCATGTATTCTGTTTATACTGAATTTTGTGATTGTTTTTGCGGTCTATAAAATCAGCGGACAAGCAAACTTTATGAATCGTGTATTCGATATGATTAAAAGAAGGGTGGGTAAGGCATGAAGCTGAGTATCTTAATTACGGCTTATAATGCGGAGTCTACCTTAAAGCGCTGTATTGACTCACTGATTCCTTCATTAAATGAAGAGATTGAGATTATTGTGGTGGATGACGGCAGTCAGGATAAGACAGCGCAGATTCTGTTGGAGTATGAGCAGATTAAAGTCATACATCAGCAAAACGGCGGTGTTTCTAAAGCCCGCAATACAGCCTTGGATGCAGCTGCAGGTGAATATATCACCTATCTTGATTCTGATGATTTTGCGGTGGCAAAGGCTTATCCAAATCTGCTGCAGCAGGCGGTGGATACGAAGAGTGATATTCTTCTTTATGATGCTTATTTTGACTGGGGATCACATCAGGAATATTTTGACATGGGTCATCATTTTCCTGCCGGTTCCTTAACGCCGGCCCAATATGTGCTTTGTGATCCATGTCCATGGAATAAACTGATGAAGCGTTCATTATTTACAGATCATCAACTGCATTTTGCAGAGGGGATGATTTATGAGGATTATGCGCTGATTCCGCAGCTGGCAAACTGGGCTGAAACGATTACCTATGTTAAAAAGCCATATATTCATTATTGGCAGTCAGCATGTTCAATTATGCGCGGTGAAGGTTACCGTGAAAAAAGCAAAGATATTTTAAAGGCCTCAGAGTTATTGATTAATGGTCTTGAACTGCAGCGTTTTCATGATGAAGCAGAAGCGGTGGTTTATGAACATATGCTGCAAAACAGCAGCCGCTATTTTCTTGAACATGATCATTTAGAAGTGATCGATGAGATTGCTGACTTAATGAAGCAGTATTTTCCTCAGTGGCATAAGAATCCGTATATTGCTCAGCGTTCAAAAAAGGAACGGCTGATTGGTTGGTTATTTTATAAGCATCAGGCAAAACTGGTAAAGAAACTGGTAGCCTCAAAACAGAAAATTAGGAGTGAAGTGAATGATTAAGAAGCTGAATAATCTTAAATTTGAAAAATATCTAATGTTTGTGCTGATACTGCAGCCGCTGTTAGATATATACCGTACTTTTTTTCAGGACAGCATCAGTGTTGCCGGTTTCGCAATCGAAGAACTGATTAATATCGGTTTAATTGGCTTTGTTGCCCTTATGGCGCTGCTTCATTTGATTGAAGCTAAGGATAAAAAGCATCTGCTGATGTATGGCGCCTACTTTGCTGTACTGGCTGTTTATTTGGGTTTGCATGTCATAAATACCGGAAAATTTGATGTTTCCATAATTCCTGAATTAGCGAAGGATAAGAGCTGGCTGCGTGATGTTTATTACATTATGCGAGCCTATGTCATGCCAATCACATTGATGATTTCGATATTTACTTTAGGCATGGATAATAATTCATTTATGAATGCGATTAAGATGGTATCATTGATCATGTCAGCGGTGATTGTGATTACTAATGTTACCGGCATTTCCTTAGTCTCTTACAGCACTGAAAATGAACGCATATTAGGCGGTATCTTTTCGTGGGGTTCTCTGCATGCCGATTCAGAGTTTGAGCTATATTCATCCCGAGGCTTTTTCTATTCTGCCAATCAGATAAGCTCATTGATGTTTGCGATGATGCCGCTGATTGTTGCGGAATGTATCGCAAAGTTCAATTGGAAGAATTTTGGCTTAGTGATTCTGCAGTCATTGGCAATGCTGATGATCGGCACAAAAACAGCCGCCCAGGGGACATTGATCATCTTGGCTGTAATGATAGCGGGTACCTTGGTGCTGCATCTGCTGAAATTTGAAAAAATCAAGAATAAAAAGGTATTGCCCTTATTAGTTGTGGTACTGGTGGCTTCCTTTGGCTTATATACGAAATCACCATCTAAGCTAAGAATTGACTATATGAAATATCTCGATTTGAATCCGGATCGTGAGGAAAAAGAAGAATTACCGCCGATGAGTGACAATGAAATGGTTAATTACATCAATCATGAATATTGGTTCTATTATGTTAATGGTGAATATCTTGAACAATATCCGGTAGCGGATAATCTCGATTTCTGGGTAAAGGTCATCACTCGTGACCGTCGTCTGAACCGTGATAACCGTAATTTTAAAACTTTTATGATTAATGATATCATTGCTAAAAATGATAATCCAATGGATAAATATTTGGGTATCGGTTATACATCCGGCGTTCCTTATACAGAAAGAGATTATGTCTTTGAATATTACATTTTTGGCATCGGCGGTGTAGTGCTGCTGATACTGCCGTTTATCGGGGTTGTTCTGCTGGCCTTAATTCGAATTCTAAAAGACATGAAGCATCATGCGAATGGATTGAATCTGGCGCTTGGGGTGGCACTCTGTGCTTATTTTGTGACCGCTTATATTGCCGGTCATACCTTTGGCAAGCTGTTGAATATGATTTTTATGGCATATTATGGGGCCATGCTTTTATTGAATACAAAGCGGGAGGGATAGCATGAAACTATTGTTTCTCCAGAATGTTTATGATGCCATGGGCGGTTCTTTTATGGTTAACTGCTCACTGGCCAGAAAATTTCTTCATGAGGGTCATGAAGTCTTTTTCGTATCGTTACGTTCCAGCGGCCGCAGTGATTTGCTGCCATATCCCAACACGGCCAAAAAGCTTGTGATAAATGCGGATGAAATATGGGATACACCGCTGTTGAGCGATGCGCTGAAAATGTTTAAGGGAGGCCATTTATTGCGGGGGATGAGGCAGGTTAAAGACCGCCGTCATTTTGATCTTTCCCTAAAGCTGGACTTTGAAAAGTGTAAGCTGGAGATTGGCAAAATAGATCCTGATTTTATTATCTGTTCACATTATGAATGCTTAGAAGCGGTACCGACGGCTTATTTGAAAAAGACGATCAATCACTATCATACGACGTTTAATCAGGTCGAAGCGCACCGTACCCAGCTGCCGTTTTTTAAAAAGTACAATGATCGTGTCGGCCGTCTGCTTTGGCTGAGTGACGCGACTTGCAAGCGGGCTAAAGCGGCCGGTTTATCGAATTCTTCCTATATCTATAATCCGATTAATTTTGAATCATTAGAAGAAAGTACATGCATGAGCAATCATGCGTTGTTTATCGGACGCTTTTCATCAGAGAAGCGCGTAGATTTATTGGTCAAGCTGTTTGATGAAACGATCCGCGAATACAAGATTAATTACTGGGAGCTTGATTTAGTAGGCATGGGTGAATTAAGTGATGAAGTTAAAGAAGTCATGCAGCGCAATCCACATATTCATTATCTGGGACCTACCGCTGACCCTAAATCGGCATATCTGAATAGTTCATTGCTATTGCTGGCCTCGGAGTATGAAGGCTTTGCTTTGGTCGTGCTGGAAGCAAATGAATGCGGTGTGCCTTGTCTGGCCTTTGATTTTGGTGAAGCCGCGAAGGAAGAAATCATCCATGGTGAAACTGGATATTTAATTGTTCAAAATGATGTTGAGGCTTATAAAAAAGCCATGGCACAAATCATGATTGATGAAGCACTGCGTCTTAAACTGGGCAGTGCCAGTAAAGAATTTGCAAAGCAATTTCATATGTCAGCCATCTATCAGCAATGGCTTGAATTGTTTGATGAATTAAAGGAGAGCAACGGATGAAAAAGCTAAGTCTGGTGATACCGGTATATAATGTAGAAGCCTATCTGCGTGAGTGCTTAGATTCAGTGTTATCACAAAAGAACGTTGAGATGGAAGTAATATTAGTGAATGATGGCTCAACCGATGGCTCTAAGTTAATTCTGGAAGAATATGTCAGTAAATATCCTGAATTATTCATTCTCGTTGATAAACAAAATGGCGGATTGGGGGATGCCCGCAACTGCGGTGCTGCCAAGGCACAGGGTGAGTATCTTGCCTTTCTTGACAGTGACGATTTTTATGAGCCTGACGTACTGTCCAAATTAATTGAATTTGCGGACGTTCAGCAAGCGGATTTGGTTAATTTTGATTACTATGAATATTATAGTGAGGATCATAAAGAAAAACGTGGTGCGCTGCCTAAAGAATTTGACGCAATGACTTCTAAAACATACTTATTAGCTAATCCATGCGCTTGGAATAAGCTAATTAAACGTTCATGCTATGAAGCGAATCAGACAATGTTTCCAGCTAGAATCTGGTACGAAGATATTGCGACAACTCCCGCTTATGTTAAGGTTTGCAAGCATATTATCCATTATCCAAAACCATTAGTTAATTATCGCCAGCGTACTGATTCCATTACATCTAAAAGTACCTTTTCTGTCCGCACTTTGGAAATTATCCAGGCTATGCAGCGGACGATCGATGCTTTTCAAGACAGCGTCTATCTGACAGAAATTGAATATCTGTCAATCTATCAGCTCTGTTATATCGCATCCTATCGTTTTCTGGCATTTAATAAATATACTGAATTTAAAGAATGTTTAAACACCCTTAAAAGCAATTTTCCTAATTGGCAGCATAATGCCTATTATCAGGCGAAGCCATTTGCTTTCAGATTATATTGTGAAAGTCTGATGAAAGGGCATTTTACCTTTGCAAAGCTGTTGATTAAGCTGCGCGGATAGGAGGAGTTATGAAATTAAGTGTTATTGTACCGGTTTATAATACTGAACGATATTTAAGAAAATGTCTTGATTCAATTTTAGCACAGACATTTACCGATTATGAAATCATAATTGTGAATGATGCAAGTCCGGATCAATCACAGGTGATTATTGATGAATATATGCAGGTGCATTCTTGTATTACTTGTATTAAGAAACCCAACGGCGGTATATCAGATGCCCGCAATGCTGGGTTGAAGATTGCCGGCGGTGAATATATCAGTTTTATTGACAGTGATGATTATATCCGCGAAGATATGTTTGAAAAGATGATTAAAAAAGCTGAAAGTGAAGATTTTGATTTAGTATGCTGCGACATGGACTATATTTTTGAGAATGGCAAGACAAAAACAGTATCCAGTCATATTGAAAGCGATCTGCATGATTTTGAAGCAATCAAGGAAAGCATGACACGTATTTATCCCGCACCTTGGAATAAAATTTATCATCGCCGTTTGTTTGACCATGGCGTGCGTTTTACCAAGGGTGTCTGGTATGAGGATATGGAATTCATTTATCGGCTGTATCCTTATATAAAATCAATTGGAACCGTAAAGGAGCCTTTTAATCAATACGTTCAGCATCCAGGTGCTATTACTTATACTTATGATGAGCGGCTGTTTGATTACATCAAGAATTGGCAGCATATTCTTTCTGATTATGAAAAGCTTGGCTTGATGGCAAGCTATCATGATGAGTTGGAATTCAGCTGTGTCAGGTATTTGTATGCGACCTTCATTAAGCGGGCAGCCAATTATTCTGATAAGAAGCTATTTGATCAAGCTGTAGACAAAGCGATGGCAATGATCCATGAACGCTTTCCTGATTATAAGAAAAATAAATATTTTAAAGGTGCCGGTCTTAAAGGCCTGTATCTGCTGACATTTAATCGCTTGACTGCTAATCTGGTTTATTACAAGACAGTCAATAAATTGGGGTAAAGGTTATGAAACACAAAGTTTTATTTATTTCCAGCACCGGCGGTCATTTGAATGAATTGCTGCAGCTGAAGGCATTGTTTGATGATACGGATTTTCATTTGATTACTGAGAAAACAAAGAGCAATATGAAGCTAAAGGAACAGTATCCCGGCCGTGTAGATTATCTGGTCTATGGCAGCAAGGATCATTTATTAGCCTATTGTTTTAAATTTCCGTATAATATTTTGAAAAGCTTCTGCTTCTGGCTCAAGCTGCGTCCGGAATTCATTGTCAGCACCGGCGCTCATACAGCAGTGCCAATGTGCTATATCGGGAAGCTGTTTGGCAGTAAGATCATCTATCTTGAGACTTTTGCTAATATTAAGACTAAGTCATTATCTGGAAAATTAGTCTATCCCATTGCGGATCTGTTTTTAGTACAGTGGGAAAGCATGCTGGAATGCTATCCAAAGGCAGTGTATGTTGGAGGTGTTTATTGATGATTTTAGTAATACTTGGAACACAGGATAAACCCTTTACACGGCTTCTGCAAGCCTTGGATGAACAAAAAAAAAGCCATCTAATCAACGATGAATTAATTGTTCAGGCAGGCTGTACGAAGCTTGATACCGATTCGATGAAATTGTTTGATTTATTGCCGATCGACGAGTTTGACCGGCTGATCAATGAGGCTGATGTTGTGATTACACATGCCGGCGTCGGTTCCATTCTTTCCGCATTAAAAAAGGGAAAGAAGGTTATCGCATGTGCGAGACTGTCAAAATACGGTGAGCATACAAATGATCATCAGTTACAGATTCAGGAAGAGTTTGCCAGACAGGGATATCTGATCAGCTGCAATGATTTCAGTAAAATTCATGAAATTCTTGATAAACTTGATGAATTTACACCAAATCCATATATTTCAACGACAGAAAATGTAGTAAATGCGATAAGAGACTTTATTCAAAAGGATTAAGTGTGTTATAATAAGCAATGCAATTTGCATTGTTTTTTATTTTTTTAAAACTATTCACCTGATTTTCACAAGGGTTTGTTAAAATTCCATCAGGTATTATAAAGTTAGAGGGTGTTTTATGCGTTCGAAATGCTTATTCATATTTAATAAATTAACAGCTCTGATACAGTGGCTGCTGCCAATGCTTTTTATGTTTGTTGGCTTTTTCAGCACCGATATCATTTTGCGTTATTATACTTCGGATATCGGTTTTTATGATATTCGTCATTTAGCGCCAATGCTTTTTACTGTATGCTGGTGCTGCTTTTTAATTCTGCTGGTATATTCATTACCGCGCAAAATCGGCCGTATTGTATATTTTATAATAGCGGTGGTATTTACATTATATGGCTGTGCCCAATATATCTATTATCAATTATTCCAAAGCTTTATTTGGTTTAATGATTTGGCGATGGCAGGGGAAGGCAGCGATTATCTAAGCTTTGTGCTGGGCTTAATCGATAACCGGCTGCTTTCAATCTTACTGACAGGCTTAATCTGTATGGTGTTTGCGTTGATTTTCTTTCCTAAAAAGAAGAATACATTGTTTTCGCTGAGTGTTCATTCAATAATATTTGGTTTTGTGCTGATATTTTACAGTACAATTCCAGATATGATAGGAATCCAACAGACTGAAGCACGATGGGATTCATGGCGAGATCCTCGTAATGTTTATGATCAATTCTCAAATCAGGCGTGGATGATGCAAGTATCTGGTTTCTATGAATATATTAACCGTGATTTTTATATGACATATATTAAAACGAATTCGGTGGATCAGGCTGATTATGATTCAATCAATGAATATTTAGATGCAAAGCCGGAAATTGAATCGAATGATATGACCGGTGTCTTTAAGGATAAGAATGTTATTTTAGTGCTGATGGAGAGCATTGATGACTGGTTAATTTCTGATAAGTATACACCGACTATAGAATATATGATGGCTAATGGTCTGAACTTTACCGATCATTATGCGCCGATCTTTTCATCAGGGGCAACATTTAATTCTGAATTTGCGGCCAATACGGGTACTTACTCACCGAATGGCGGTAATGCGGCTTATTCGTTCAGTAAGAATACGTTCTCACAAAGCTTGCCTAATTTATTTAAGAATGCCGGTTATTCTGTGAAATCGTTCCATTATAATGTACCTGAATTTTATAATCGAGCGATCATGCATAAGAATTTTGGCTATGATGAATATGTATCTTTCACTGATTTATTGGGTGGTGATTATACTGCAGCATCGATTGATACTATTATTACTCAGAATGAGGAGATTTACAGCAAACTGACTGAGGGTGAGAAGTTCTTTGATTTTATTATTACTTATTCAGCCCATCTGCCTTACAGTACATATGCGGATATGTGTGCTTATCAGGTTGAAAATGAACCGGAGCTTTGGGATTATGATATGAATAATGAGACCAACTGTATCTATATGCAGGCAAAGATCACGGATAATTTCTTTAAGGAGCTGCTGGAAAGACTCAATGAAGACGGTTTGTTGGAAGATACGGTAATCATAGGGTATACCGATCATTATACTTATGGATACAGTGATACGGAGGCATTGCAGGCTTATACAGAAGCGGCCGGTTCGCCGCTAGTCGATAAGGTGCCGTTCTTTGTCTATAACTATGGCAGTGAAGAATTAGCTCAGGAAGTAACAAAGGCTAATTCAACGATTGATATTTTACCAACAGTTGCCAATTTGTTAGGTCTTGATTACGGCAATACCTATGTTGGTTATGATATCTTTGATGATCGTTACCGCGGCTACGCTTATTTTAAAGATTATTCATGGTATGACGGTCATACTTATTATAAAGATGGGGAAGTTGTATTTACTGATGACAGCGGTTTGACAAATATTGATGAAATGAATCGAATTGTTTCAGATAATATTAAATTTGGTGAAATGATTGTGACAGACGATTATTTTGCTTATCTGAAGAAGCATGGAAATGAGTAGATAATCTAATTAGACTATGACTTTAAAGAAATATAATTTCTGATAAGGTTGTAGTCTTTTTTTGAGCATAAAAGAAAAAGCATCTTTAAGCGCAGGTTTGACCTTGCAGCTAAAGATGCCTTTTGCTAATAATAAATCTTTTACAAAATAATTATTACAATCCACAGAGTAAATTACTCTATAAATAAGATAACATAAAAATTGTATTATTCAATTAATTACATATTATAATTTAATTGAATATTCAATTAAGTTGTTAAAGAATTATATTGACAGCGCTTACATTTCGAATTAGTATAAAAGCAGATAAAAGAAAAGGAGGGAAAGTAATGATTGAGAAAGCGTATCCGATAGCCTTTGAAATAGCAGGACCGTCTGCAATGTTCGCACGACCAGATACTGGTTCTTCACCAGTCTCTTATGCCGTGCCAACCAAGTCAGCGCTGAAAAGCATGTTTGAATGTGTTGTCATGTCAAAGGATGCTTATTTTGAGCCGCAGCGAGTTGAGATCTGTTCACCGATTATTTATCACAAGTATGTGAACAATTATCAAGGCCCATTGAAAAAGAGCGGAACTGTAAATTATCAGATATTTGCTACGGTATTAGAAAATGTCTGTTACAAGGTGTACGGTGTGATTAAAGCATATAGTGCACCTGAACATAAATATAACGCACAGCATCAGCTGCAAGAAGTATTTATGCGGCGTTTAAAGTCTGGACAATTCTATTCAACGGCATTTTTAGGATGGAAGGAATTTACACCAAGCTATTTTGGGCCTTTAAGAGAGTCAACGAAAGCGGATAAAACCCTGAATCTCATCATCCCATCAATGTTAATTTCGATGTATGATCGACCAACAAATGGTCATGTTTCACCATCATTTGTTCAAATGATTGAAGTGCGGGAAGGTGTGGTCAGATATGATTAATGAGCTCTACGGATTAAGCTTAGCTTTGGAAAAGCATCATTTGCTGCAATCGACGACGCACCCTAATGTGACGCAAGTTGGGAAAAGTGATGTGATAATTGTGGAGGTTAATGCAAAAGGTGAGCCAAAAGGTCTGCGTTTTATTCAAAAAGCAAAGATGCCTGAACTTTGGAAGCATAGTAAGGGGAATCATAATAGCTTTCCGGCAATTCGTATCCAAAAACCATTATTAGCTATATCTGAAAGTAAAAAGATTGATGAAGCAAGTTGGAAAAAAGCAAAATTGACTGAAAAAATAAATCTTCTCTTATCACTTGATTTTAATGCCATGAATGCGAATTCAAATGAAATAATGATCTCAGAGTGGTCTTTGAATGAGTTAAAACCAGTCATCGAAAGTGATTTACCAGAACTTGCTGCATTAAAAGATTTACTTAATGCGTTTCCGTCGAATCAAGCAAGCCAGCATGAATTTTTAAGCCATCTTTTACAGCTAATGCATGATAAAATTGTAGACTGCAATGATGAAATGATGCTTAACAGTTTAAAACTAGTATTAGTAGGTCAGAAAGAATCAAATGGCCGCTATAAATCAGGAATCATGACTTATTATGACGCGTATGGAATGCTTAAGTATGAGAATTATGTGTTTTCAAAGGATACGCAAAAAGTATTGGTTCAATTATTAAACAGCTTTGAAAATCGTGAAGATGTACAAGAGAAGGCAGCAATAAAATCACCATTAAGTGGTAAGCAGACAGTAGGTGTCGGTGCTAAATATCCTAACCCTAACCTGCCGCTGCTTGGCCTTACCTACTTATACTCTAAAAAAGCTGATACCCCGTGTCTTTCTCGTTATCAGTTAACGGGTGCAAAAGCATATCAAGCAGGTAAATCAGAGATTAATAAAATCAATGATGCGATCTCCTTTTTAACGCAGCCAGATAATGAGAATAAGACTTGGCGTGCTGTCAGCGACAGTAATAGCGATAAGCAAAATTTGCTGCTAGCTTATATACCAGATGAACCTCAAAATGATGCTTTTTTGGCAAAAATACTAAGTAATCCATTCAGTTATGAAGATAATAAAGAATTTTCAAGGGTGCACGCTGAAAGTGCTTATAAAGCTATTTGTGAGAAAGTTCTTAAGGATATGGAGGGTATTTTAAATAGAAATAAGGAGGCCAAGGTTTGTTTGATACTTTTAGGAACATTAGATCCAGGCCGCAAACAGGTTATTTATGAAAGTGCTTTTAGCGTTGAACAATTAACTGAAAATATGCGATTATGGGACAGTGCTTTAAAGAACTACCCGCCTTATGAAATTAAGATTTGGAATAAAAAGGAAATAGCCAATTATGAATTCAATTGTCTTGGACCGGACATGCTATGCCGATTATTCAAAACGAATTATAATCGGTCAGGGAAAAATAATACGCTGCCGCAGAGTGATGTCACTTTACAAGAGATATATAATCTCTATATGCCAAGCTCATTAGAAATAAGAAATGAAGAACTAATTGATCATTTCTTACAATTATCTGTAAATAAAGCTAAATATTTACTTAGCGATATTGGTCAACAGTTGACTTTAGATCATATTTTATCATCTTCAATGAAGACACAGGCTGAGAATGCCGCAGCATTTATGTCCCTTTATTCAGTTTTATTATATCTGAAAGGGATTAGAAAGGAGAATTACATGTTAGATGCACCATTCAATATAGGTCAACTTTTGAAATTGGCTGATATGTTGCATAAAGAATACACAATACAGGTACGAAACAATGGCAGCAAAACTGCATCTTTACCGCCACAGTTAATGGGAAATGAGTTATTGCCAATTGTTTCGGAAAAACCTTTAGAAGGCTTAGTCAGGCTGAAGGATCGTATCCGCATTTATCAAGCGTGGGCTTATACGGCTATGGGTGAAAACAGTCGTAAGGCAAAATGGATACTCGCTCGTTTTGAAGAGATCTGTTTGAAAATTGCTGAAAATGAAATACCTGAAAATTTTACAACTGCTCAGCAAGCTCAGGTTTTACTTGGTTATTTAGCAGTTATTCCTAATGAAAAAAAGAAAGAAGCCAATAATGGCAAGATGGAGGAAATTACAAATGAATGAATTTATTAATCGAGGTACGGGGCTTTTACTTATTGATGTGACAAATTCTAATCCTAATGGTGATCCTGATCGTGAAAGTGATCCGAGAATCAGACAAGATGGCTGTGGTGAAATATCACCGGTTTCTTTTAAGAGAAAACTTCGTGATTTAGTAGAAGCAAAGGATTCTCCGCTTTGGCAAGAACTCGCAGAAGAATTGGATTTACCTAAAGAAGGTTTTGATATTATGGAAAGTAAAAAGACAAGACGAGCTGATGTTAATAAGCTTTCTTTGCAAGAATTACTTGATAAATATTGGGATGTACGTGTATTTGGGTCTACTTTCTTAGAAAATGATAAAAATGAAAATGAATCATTTATTGCTTCGGGGGTAGTGCAATTTGGTTTAGGTGTTTCTTTAGATCCAATAAGAATCGAACGAATGACAACCACTAAGGTAATGCCGGTAGAAGAAGGCAAAAGTAAAGGGATGGCACCGCTTGCTTATCGTATCGTTTCATATGGCTTATATGCAATGCCTTTCTTTGTGAATGCTACGGCAGCGCATAAAACACAATGCACAAAAAAAGATATTGAATTACTTTTACGTTTAATTCCTCATGTATATAAAGAAACTGCTTCTTATATTCGCTCACAAGTTGATATTCGTTATGCTTTTTATGTAGAACATAATCGTGCACGGGGTACTTATAATGATTTTCGGATTATAGAAGCGTTAACACCAAAGCGTATAACGGGTATGAGTGGACCTGCAACTTCATGGCATGATTATGATGAAGCAGTGCTGATGCAAAGTCTTGATGAGTTAAATGTGAAACTTATTGGCAAAACAGCGCCAGTTATTGATTTGATGGAGCAATTATGAGCCTGCTTGCTAGAAGTGCAGGGGATAGAAATCAGGAACAAACGTACTCTGATCATATTCGAGAAGTCGTGACAAAATCACTTGATAACTTACATGCCTTGGCCTTCTATGTTGGTGAGGATCGAACAGAACTTTATGAAGAGATTTTATGGAATGCTGCTGAGTATCATGATTTGGGAAAATTGAACGCTCAAAATCAAGAGGTCTTGCATGAGAAAAACAGAGCGAAAAAATTACCGATTAATCATCGTGATGCAGGTTTGAAGTTTTTACTTGATAAAGATTCAGAAAGAATTGAGGCAACCTTAGTATATGCCCATCATCGGCCAGGATTGCCTGATCTTGTGAGAGAAGAAGTAAAGGACTCACCATTTCGTTTTACGGATTGTATGTCTGATAGTGAAGCTCATTTAGAAGAATATTTGCAAATGCATAATCAGGAATTAGGCAATTCTATATTGAAAACAAAGAAAACAAAGAGATCAAAAACAAAGAGATCATCAATGGAATACAGAATGCTATTGAGTTGTCTTGTTGACGGTGATTATACAAGTGCTCAAGGGTATGTTGAACCACTGAGCGTTTCAACTCGCTGGAGTGAAAGAATTGGAAAGCTGGATCAGTATATTACGAATTTGTCAAATGAAAAAGAAAATAATCAGAGAAATCAAATGCGTAAAAATATGTATTATGCATGCAGAGATGCAGATACGGACAATCCGATAGAATATTGTGGCAGTCCAGTTGGAACAGGAAAAACAACGGCGGTAATGGCACATATGTTAAAAGTTGCGGAAAAGTACAAGCTACGGCATATTATTGTAGTATTGCCGTATACCAATATCATTACTCAGACGGTAAAAACTTTAAGAGATGCTGTTGTTTTAGAGGATGAACAGGGTAAAGAGCAAGAAGTAGTGGCTGAATTGCATCATCAAGTAGATTTTGATAATTCTAAATACAAGTATTTAGCAACCACATGGCGAGCGCCAATAATCGTAACGACCGCAGTTGAATTTTTTGAGACACTTGCGAGTAATCAACCAGCTAAATTACGTAAATTACATCAATTGACAGGCAGCGCGATAATTCTCGATGAATATCACACGATGCTTCCACTTAAATTAATGCTCCCCGCTTGGCAGTGGCTGAACGATTTAACATCTGAATGGGGATGTCATATTTGTATGAGTTCAGCGACACCTATTGAATTCTGGAAGATTAAGAAATTCAAAAAAAAATCTAATCAGTCAGTATCATCTCTGCTGCCGCCTGAAATTAATAAGCAATTATCCGAATTTGAACGCAAGAGAGTCACTCATAATATTCTTAGTGAGAAACTATCTCTCTATAAGAGCGTCATGGAATTGAAAGAACATGTAGAGAAATTTTATGGCAGCAAAATAGTATTATTTAATACTATACAAAATGCTGCATATTTTGCTAATTATTTGAAAGCAAATGGTTGTGATGTATTACATTTGTCAACTGCGCTTAAACCTGAAGATCAAAAAGAGATTATCAAAGAAGTTAAGCATCGATTAGAGAATAAAGTTGAGTATCAAAATTGGTATCTTGTGGTTACAAGTGGTGTTGAGTGTGGATTAGATATCTCATTTCATTATGGTTTTTGTGAGTTAAACTCTTTACAGAATTTGCTTCAGTTGCTAGGAAGAATATGTCGGGAGAGTGACTTTGAAGATAGTTTTTTAGAAGTATTCAAAATAAGTGATGATCATTTTGTGCCTAATTCATCATTTGAAATATCAATTGAAATTTATGAAGAGATGATGAAGTTAGATGAATTAAAGGATTGTTCTGATAATGAGTTAGTGTCAATTGCATTTAAGGAAGAATGTAAAAAGAGTGATGAATTATCGGAAGAAATTTGTGATGGAGATCTTTCTTGTGAATTTGAAACAGTAGCATCAAAATTTAAAGTGATTGATGAAGATACAGTCACTGTTCTAGCTGATAAAAAGCTTGCAGAAAAAATACGATCAGGTAAATTTGTTTCAGCAACGGAACTTCAAATGGGTAGCGTTAATATGAGAAGAAGTGTTCAGAAGAAATTAGGGCTGCGGGATAATGACATAATGTTTTTATCGGATAAGCAGTATGATAATTTTATTGGCTACATGAAAAGCTTAGTTTGATATTATTAAATTATTGAGTGCGAATGTGAAGTGAACATGAATTTCCTGGGGGATTCGCACTTAAAATAGAGGTGAAACATTCAGAAAGAATGAATATTTAAGATTGTTTTGAGCCTTTGAAATTGAAAACTTAAAGAAAAAGCTTCTTTTTTAGTAAAATCATTACTAATTTGGTAATATTTTGCTGTCGAGAGTCGCAGGACTCTTGTGGATTGAAATCAAAATGCTCAAGCCAATCGTTGATCTTTGATTTTGTCGAGAGTCGCAGGACTCTTGTGGATTGAAATGTTTTTAAGACCATGTATAGATCCTTATCAGATAGTCGAGAGTCGCAGGACTCTTGTGGATTGAAATACGTTTTTGCTCAAAGTCATTGGTTGCATCATAGCGTCGAGAGTCGCAGGACTCTTGTGGATTGAAATACGTTTTTGCTCAAAGTCATTGGTTGCATCATAGCGTCGAGAGTCGCAGGACTCTTGTGGATTGAAATTAATTATTTTGAATAATTAATTAAAGCAAAAAGCGTCGAGAGTCGCAGGACTCTTGTGGATTGAAATTGCTGTTTAGCACTGACTGTCTACCAGCCTCATAGTCGAGAGTCGCAGGAATCTCGTGGATATTACAATACAACAAAAAAATACATCAGCACAGATGTATTTTCTTTATGGTATGTCAAGCAGTGCATAAATCTTGGTGGTGCAAGTCCACTATGGGGCATGCATCGCAATCGTCAACCATTAGCCGTAAATGTGGCGGATATATGGGGAGAAGGATACATAACCTTATCTCGGGAGGTATTGTTAGTGAGAAGTAGAGATACTCTCGTAGTAACAATGAATGGCAAGAAGCATAGTAAGTAAGCCGAATGTTATAAAATACCCAGGCTTTAGTTTCTACAAGGACAACCAGACACAAAATTACAAAGTAAGACTATATGAAGTATTCATTGCAAAACCAAAAGAGAAACTGAAACAACGTACATTAAGAAGCTGTTGAGTATATGTTTATTAATGATAAAAACAGTTAATTACAGGAAGATAAATTATTGGTAAAATTAGGGGTAGAATTTCACAAAGTACAACCATGGGCATACTCAAGAAAGATTTACACAAGATGTGCAAATAGTTTTCTGCAAGTGGTTATTCGCAATATAGCGTTAAAGAAAAGAGGTCTAGTATTATTACTAGACCAGTATCAGTTGATACATATTTAGAATAAATCCGAACCGCTGTATGCCGAACGACACATACGATGGTGTGAGAGGACGATAATTGAAATAATAAATTATCTCCTACTCGATTATATTTATTTATACAAATGAATCAAACCATTATCGTTTAGATTTATTACAATAATCAGCAGCATTGGCATTAGGAAGATACCTAGAAAGCCAAATAATCGAGCGCCTAAGTACATACATAACAGCATCAGCAGTGGATGCATGCCTAATTGTTTACCTACAATTTTTGGTTCTACCACATTACGAATTAAAGTAATGATTAAATAAACAATTAATAATCCCACCGCAAGCTTTGTTTGCTTCACAAAGAATACATAGATAATCCATGGGATCATGATGCCACCTGTGCCGAATACGGGTAATAAATCAAAGAGTGCGATTAAGAATGCAATAATAATCGCGTTATCAATCTTAAGCAGACTTAAACCAATGGTTAATTCAATAAAAGTAAGCAGCATCAGTTTCATATAAGCAATTAGCATAGAGGAAGCTGACCCAGTGATATACGATTTTATACTCAACAGCAAATGTTTGGATTTATCACTTAGTTGCCGCATTAGAAAATTTGTGATTTTTCGATAATCGAAACTGAAAAAGAAAGAGGATAAAATTGTAAAGAAGAAACTAATGACTCCGTTAGGGACTGAGCCAGCAAAATTGGTCAGCATATTTAAGAATCCCTTTGATGCTGATGTGATGATACTTGATAAGGTTTCATTAAAATTCATTAGTAAATTTTGTACGGTTTCCCATATATCTGGATGTACCTCACCTAATGTTGACTCAAGAGAGGCAAACGCGGCAGTTAATGATGGTTCAAACTGAGTCTGATATAGGTCAGGAATGCGGATGATAAAATCTTTAGCAAATCCATAACCCTTAAAGCAAAGGTAAGCTACACAAGTGCCAATCGTTGCATAGAAAAGTATAAATACAACAGCAGCGCATAATTTATTTGGTAAATGTGTTCTTTTAATCAACGAGCGAATCATTGGCTGCAGCATAAATGCAATTGTAAATCCCAGGATAAAGGGCATGATCCAATAAATTACATATCTTAGAAAAACATAAATTAAAAATAAAACGATGGCATAATAGAAGAAATGAATTATAAAAGCTCGCTGTTTTTCAAGATCCAAAATTATTCACCCCACTTTTCAAGCTTTTTCTTAATTACTTCAGCTGAATTACGAATGTTGCGCAGCCGCTCTGAGACAATCTGGTTAGGGAATGCCTTGTTCAGACGCAGTTCAGTATAAGGCTGATGTGCCTGCATGGCTTTGAATTTAGCATTAACACGTTCTAATACTTGCTTCAAACGTTCATCGGCATCTGTACTATCAAACATTGCTTGCAGCTGTACAGAAAGCGGTTCTTCATCATTATAGCTGAAATCATGGATAACCTGCCGCAATTCCAAAAGACAATCTTCAATCTCTGCAATATCTTTATTCTTGCGTAACTGAGCTTTTATTGTATTAAACAGATCATAGGCGAATAATAAGAACAGAATGAGTGAAACCCATGCCTGATAATGCAATGGAATTAAATTAATTAAATCACTCACTTGTGGATGCAGAACATAGATTACAAATAAAGACATAATCCCGAATAAGGTTGAGTTTAGCAAACATACACGACCATTGATATTAAACTTGTAATGTGAATAATCCCACCATTTTTTATTAAATAGCTTTTCCATTACAAAGCTTGTGACATATTCAAGCAGACTGGTCAGCATCATGCCAAGAAAGAAGACTAATACAGGATTATTCAGATATCCGTCCAGAAGTACCGTAACTATCAAAGCACCAAATCCATAGATTGGACAATATGGGCCGTATAAGAAACCGCGGTTGATAAATTTCTTAGCTGGAACAGAGCAATAGATACACTCACAAATCCAACCTCCGAAACTGTAAATGAAAAAATATAGAAAATAATTTAAGAAATTACTCAAGAACTTCACCTTCTTTCAGAACGTTATCGAAGAATTGATTCAATAGCTGTAATCCTTTTAATACGCAGCTTTGATCCTCCTGGCTGAATGCCTCCCATGACAGCTGGCACCGTTTTAGCATTAATGTTTCAATAGAATTAATGATAACAGCACTTTTCTCGGTCAGGGCCAGCTGAACGACACGCTCATCATTGATACTGCGAACCTTCTTCAGCAATGCCTTCTGTTCTAATTTTTTACAATAGGCGGATACATTGCCAGCATCCAATGCCATGACTTTAGCAAGCTTTCCCACGGTAATTTGTCGAACTTGCTGAACTTGGCGTAATAATTGAAATTGTAGGAAAGTCAGGTTGTATTTTCCCAGATAAGGATTTAATAATTCTTGCTGAGATTCATTGATTTGACGGCTTAATGTTTCAATCGTTGTATGATAGGATAAAAAATCCATAATTAACCTCCTTTATATGTATATTACATATTATATGATTCACATATAAGAAGGTCAATGGTTTCTTGTATAAACACATACTTTCGCATATTTGAACTTTGGTCAATGAAGATAATAGAAAATAAAAATACATCAAGGTGAATGTATTTTTATTTTGAATGATGATGTTTTTATTTTATACTTTTGATTCAAATAATCCACAAGAGTCCTGTGACTCTCGACATGGTTTCAGTCAAAGATGCTGTTACATAATAAGTCATTTCAATCCACAAGAGTCCTGCGACTCTCGACCTCGTCGCGGTCATCAAGCTCATAAATAAGTGGCAAATTTCAATCCACGAGAGTCCTGCGACTCTCGACCTAATGTGCTGCTGCCGGCATTTGGCGAAGAAGTAATTTCAATCCACGAGAGTCCTGCGACTCTCGACGCACCGTTATGCGTAACTACTCAAACGGCATATATTTCAATCCACGAGAGTCCTGCGACTCTCGACATTTCAAGCCGATGATGATTTGTTAGAATTAGCTATTTCAATCCACGAGAGTCCTGCAACTCTCGACGAAACAGAAATAAAAAGCAGGCTTATACGGCTATTATTTCAATCCACGAGAGTCCTGCGACTCTCGACCTAGAAAGAAGTGAGGTGAGCGATAAATGATATTTATTTCAATCCACGAGAGTCCTGCGACTCTCGACCCCATTGCGTCTGCATCAATGTCTAACTTGGCAAATTTCAATCCACGAGAGTCCTGCGACTCTCGACAGCAAAATATTACCAAATTAGTAATAATTTTACTATAAAAGAAGCTTTTTCTTTAAGCTTTTAATTTCAAAGACTCAAAACAATCTTAAATATTCATTCTTTCTGAATGTTTCATCTCTATTTTAAGTGCGAATCCCCCAGGAAATTCATGTTCACTTCACATTCGCACTTATTGATTTTTTTAAAGACATGCTTTCACATGTCTTATATTGAATATTATACGATACCTTGTGCCTGCATGGCTTCTGCAACCTTTACGAAACCAGCAATATTTGCACCAGCAACATAATTACCTTCAGCGCCAAATTCACGGGCTGTCTCATCGACTGTCTTAAAGATTGAAGTCATGATTGATTTAAGCTTATCATCAACTTCTTCAAAGGTCCAGCTGTAACGCATTGAATTTTGTGACATTTCTAAACCTGAGCATGCAACACCGCCGGCATTGCTGGCCTTACCTGGCGCATAGAGTACGCCCTTTGATTGAAGCATATGAATTGCATCAGGTGTTGTTGGCATATTTGCCCCCTCAGCAACTGCAAAACAGCCATTTTTAATTAATGTCTCAGCACTCTCCTTATTCAGTTCGTTCTGGGTAGCACATGGCAGTGCAATATCACAAGGAATTGTCCAAATAGCTGCACAGCCCTCCAAATATTCTGCATTCGGATGAGTTTCTAAATATTCTTTGATCCGTCCGCGGCGAACCTCTTTTATATCCTTCACCAAGGCTAAATCAATACCATTAGCATCATGAATCACACCATTTGAATCAGACATAGCAACTACCTTAGCACCTAACTGCGTAGCTTTTTCACATGCATAGATGGCAACATTGCCGCTGCCTGATACGAGTACCGTCTTACCTTCAAAACTTTTACCGTTTTGTTTCAGCATCGCATCAACGAAATAGCACAAGCCATAACCGGTAGCTTGAGTACGAGCCAATGAACCGCCCCATTTTAAACCTTTGCCGGTTAATGTACCAGTAAATTCATTTTGGATGCGTTTATACTGTCCAAACAGATAACCGATCTCTCTTGCTCCAACGCCGATATCCCCAGCTGGAACATCTGTATCAGGTCCAATATGACGATATAATTCGCTCATGAAGCTCTGACAGAAGCGCATTACTTCACCATCTGATTTACCTTTAGGATCAAAATCACTGCCGCCTTTACCGCCGCCGATTGGCAGGGTAGTAAGAGCATTTTTGAAAATCTGTTCAAAACCAAGGAATTTGATAATACTTAAATTCACCGATGGATGAAAGCGTAAACCACCTTTATAGGGGCCGATAGCAGAATTAAACTGCACACGGAATCCGCGGTTAACCTGTACATTTCCCTGATCATCTACCCAAGGAACTCTAAACAATATCTGACGTTCAGGTTCTATTAAACGTTCCAGCAAACTATCTTTTAATAGCTCAGGGCGTTTTTCTTCGACTAATTCCAATGATTCCAGCACTTCTTCAACAGCTTGCAGAAATTCTGGATCATTAGGATTGCGGGTGATAAGCAATGCTTTGGCTTTTTCTATTTGTTTCATAACGATACCTCCGATATAATCATTATAAACAGTTTTTGAAGAATGAAAAGAAAAAAATTATTTTCTGACAAAATTCTATCATTTTCATGAAAAGTATTCATTAGAATAAAGCTGGTGATAAAAATGACAGCTTCCGAATTAAAAATCAATCAGCGGGCAATAATCAGTAAACTTCATTTAAAGCTTAGTGATCGCCGCCGCTGTTTTAATATGGGAATCTATGAGGGTGTCAGTATTACATTGATAAAGAAGGCTCCCTTTAAAGATCCCTATCTTTTTTCAGTCAACGGGAATGAAATCTGCATGCGGCAACAAGACGCAAAAAGAATTGAAGTGATTCTTTCATGAATTATACCGTAGCCTTTGTAGGCAATCCCAATGTGGGGAAGAGCGCGTGGATCAATGCCCTCAGCAATGCGCATTTTCAGGTTGGCAATTGGCCGGGTGTAACGATTGAACGCAAAGAGGCAGTGATTGATTTTGCTGGTGACAGCTATCATCTGATTGATCTGCCCGGTGTTTACAGCCTTGATGAACAGACCAATGAGGAAGCGGTAACCAGCCGCTTTCTTGCGGAAGAAAAGATAGACTGCATTGTAAATGTTGTTGATGCAAGCAATCTTTCCCGCAATCTGATGCTGACTGTAAAGCTTAGAGAACTGAATATCAGCATGGTTTTATTATTTAATTTCATGGATGAGGTAAAGAAGCAGAACATTGTAATTGATCAGGCGGCAATCAGTCATCGCTTAGGTTTGCCGATCTATGCCGGCAGTGCTTTTGATCATCAGCGTGAACCGTTAATGAAGCAGATCCAACAGGCATGCCGAAATCAGTCCTTTTACCATCCTTTATTAGATGCGGAAAGCGACCGTTATTTTGTTTACTTGTTTGATTTAATTCATCAAGCGATGCCAGAGCTGGATGATCGTCAGGCAGCACAAGCGGTTTATGCGTGTTTTGAAGGCAAGGCACAAGCTTTGAAACAGCTGATGGATCAGGGGCTGAAACTTGAAAGCTTGAATCAGATGACCATGGAACGGCTAGAGAAAAATCAGATTGAAGCGGTTGCTTCCTGTATGCGTTATGTGAGTCAGCGTGATGAGAAACGTTATCACATGACACATAAAATTGACGCTGTGCTGCTGAATCGCTGGCTGTCCTATCCGTTGCTGATTTTATTCTTTGTTTTGTTATTAATGATTGTTTTTAATGGTTCACGCCCTTATATTGATTTTATAAATCAGTTTTTTAATGAATTTCTCGCTAATTATATTCGCTTCTATTTAGATTTTCTGCCTGTTTCAATTCTTGATTTAATAATCAGCGGTGTGCTCGGCGGGGTGGGCGGTGTTTTGTCCTTTCTGCCGTTGATGGCCTTATTGTTTTTCTTTCTCGGCATTTTGGAAGAGAGCGGATATATGGCCAGAGTAGCGTTTCTTTTAGATAAAGCCATGCGTGCCTTTCATCTTTCCGGCAAAGCCTTTTTGACATTGCTGATCGGTTTTGGCTGTAATGTGCCGGCAATTTATGCGACAAGAACACTGGATAATCAAAAACAGAAGGAATTGTGTGCGACCCTGATCCCTTTTATGAGCTGCAGTGCCAGACTGCCCGTATATATGCTTTTTGCATCGGCATTTTTTCCGGATCATACCGGTGCCGCCATCATCACTGTCATTGGCTTTGGTATTTTAATGGCATTGATTTTAGCACTGGTGGTAGCGCATTTTAAGGGTCATCAGGAAACGACGATATTTTTGCTTGAACTGCCGGTTTATCGTATGCCGCGCTTATCGGTATTGCTGCAAAAGGTAGTGCGGGAAGTAAAGAGCTTCATTCATAAAGCATTCACGGCTGTCTTATTGACAATGATGTTGCTATGGGCGCTTAGTTATTTTCCTAACGGCGATGTAAAAACCTCCTACATTGCAGATTTCTCCCGTCATGCAGCTGTATTGTTTGAACCGCTTGGTTTTGGCACCAGCTGGGAAGCGGTCGCTTCTTTACCGGCGGGAATCAGCGCCAAGGAAAGTGTGGTAGGCTTTTTATCGCAATGCCTGCTTGATGAAGAACCTGAAAGGATTGAACCTGAAATTGGCCGTGATTTGAGGGAGCAGGGAAAGCTGCTGTTAAATGCCGTAAAAGAGAGCACAATGCAGTTGTTTACGGTTGAAAAGCAAGAGGGGAATAAGGCGCTGAATACATCGATTCAGCAATTATTCACTGATCGTTATGCACCGCTTAGAGCCTTTAGCTTTATGGTTTATATATGCTTAACAATTCCTTGTATCATGGCAATGAACGCATTATATCAGGAATATGGCTGGAAGCTGCTGCTGCGTTCAATCATTATTATGCTGATTGTGCCATATGTTGTCTGTCTATTGCTTTTTCAGGGACTAAGTCTTTTGCTGTAAGGATTTTTGATTGAAACAAAGGTTTAGCTGTGATAAACTTAAACCAGTTGTTGACACTGGAGGTAAAATCATGGATTGGAATGAAGAAGCAAAGAAATTAGAAGTTTATCAGGAAGCCTTTAAATTGTTTAACGGCATACAGAATAATGCGGCTGAGCTGTTGATGGAATGCCAAATGAATTATGCAGGTTTTCTTGATAACCATCCTGAATTTAAGCCATGTTTTGCTTATGCCGGTGCAAATATGTTTGTTGGCTTGTATCAGCATTTTTTGGAAAGCGCCGGTTATGTCGCTACGATTGACTGGAAAGCGACAGCAGGTCTGTGCGTTTATGCGCTGGCTCGCTGCGGTCTGCCGGAAGCTGAATACCGCAAGCTGGATTTAGACGCGTTAGCGCCTTATGATACACAGGCAATTTTGGCTCGCATCGGCTTGCAGCTGACAGACAGTGATGTACGTCTGTTTCAGATTGCCCCGGAATTTGATGATGTCTTTGTGGCCGGCATCGCGCCTGCCAATGTCATACCGTCATTGATTCAAACCGCCGGTAAAGCTGGGGTTCATATTGTCTGCATCGACCAGGCTTATATCAATGAAAAGAAGATTGATCTTAATCAGGTCTGTGATAAGGCCGATCGTCTAGGCATTGATGCAATTTATCAAAAGGAAGAGAACAATGAAAAACATTATCTGTTTTCAGATGTCCGCTACTCAGAAACCGGCCGTATTCAATTTGAAAAAACACCTTTTGGTGAGCGCTTGAGTCCTGAATGGCTGCATGCGGTGCTGGCTGAACAGCCGGAATTGTTGAAGGCATATCATGAGGGCAAGACGGAGGTTGTCTTAAGCGTTGTCTATGATCCTAATGAAAAGCCTTTGATCTTTAATGATCCTTATTCACGTTTTCATCAATAACCACTGAACACTTCTCAAGCGGAAGTGTTTTTCTTTTATCGAAAGTTGGATGACAATCAATTAAGGGTATGCTACAATGCCATTAAATCAGGTTTACGCAGGAGGCATTTATGATATCATATACATTAACCAAACAGCAGGCCCGAACTTTTTTGTTATTAAAGCATGGTCTGATCGGTGCTTACCGATTTAAAGGCAAAGATGGAATTATAGAATTTATCAAACAAGCTGGCTGCATACAATATGATCCGATTGATGTCTGCGGACGCAGCCCTGAATTAGTCTTATTATCAAGAATCAAGGGTTATAAAAAACAGATGCTTTATGATTTACTTTATAAAGAACGCAGGCTAATTGATTATTTTGACAAAAATCTGGCAATCTTTTTAACTGAGGACTGGAATTATTTCTATTCTGAGCGTCAGCGGCATCGTGCTAAAAATTACGCACAGCCTGAGATTTTTGAAGCATGTGATAAAATAAAAGCTGAAATTGATCGGCGGGGAGCTGTTTGTGCCAATGATTTAAAGATGAATGAAAAGGTTGACTGGTATTGGAGTAAAACTTCACTGGCCAGAGCGGCCTTAGAACATCTGTATTTTATCGGTGATCTTTGTATTCATCATAAGCGGGGCATTTTAAAATACTATGATTTAAGCAATCGCTGCCTGCCAATGTCATTGCTTAATGAACAGACACCATTTAATTCTGAGTATGAGCGTCATAAATGGCTGGTGCTGCGGCGGATTTATTCAGTGGGAATGATGTGGAATCGGGCCAGTGATGCCTGGCTTGGAATTTATGGCCTAAAGGCACCTGAACGCAGTCAAATCTTTAATGAACTTATAAAGGAAGATCAATTGATTGAACTGCGAATTCAGAATATGGAGACTTGTTACTGCGGGGCTGAGGATGCTGAATTAATTGAATATGTGCTGAAGTCACCGCGTTTGCGAAAACGCTGTGAATTTATCGCCCCCTTGGATAATCTGCTGTGGGATCGTAAGCTGATTCATGCGCTGTTTGATTTTGATTATAAATGGGAAATCTACACACCCCAATCAGAGCGCAAATATGGCTATTATGTACTGCCGATTCTTTACGGTATTGATTTTGTCGGCCGTATTGAAGCAGTTTATGATAAAGCAAAACAAGAGCTTACGGTTCATCACATCTGGCTTGAACCTAATGTTCATGACACCCCAGCGCTTCAAGCAGCGATTCAAAAGCAAGTGAGCTTGCTGACACAGTTTAATCAGCAGATGGTAAAAGAATTATAAGTACGGTATTTAAATTTTCAAAAAGGGTACCCAATTCCTATGCTTTTATGGGCGCAGCTTTAGCATGGAAACAAATACACTGAGGTAAATAGATATGGAACAATATTTAAGAGAAACACCTTTATTGGATTTTTCAGCCGCCAATATACAGCGTTTAATAAATGATAAACTTTGGAAACAAGCTGATGAATATCATCGTATCAAGCTAATATATAACTATGTTCGTGATGAAATCTTGTTTGGTTACAATATAGATGATGGTATTCCAGCGTCGAAAGTGTTGGCTGATGGATATGGACAATGTAATACAAAAGGCATTTTGTTCATGGCATTGCTCCGGGGTGTGAATATTCCATGTCGTGTACATGGGTTTATGATTGATAAGAAACTGCAAAAGGGTGCAATGACAGGTATTATATATCGAAATGCTCCCCAAAATATTATCCACAGTTGGGTAGAGGTCTGCTTGGATGGAATATGGTATGAATTAGAGGCATTTATATTAGACAAAGGTTATCTCTCACAATTACAAAATATAAATTCAACTTGTTCAGGTACATTTTGTGGGTATGGTGTAGCTGTTAAGGACTTTCATAATCCGATCATTGATTTTGAGCGAAATAATACCTACATTCAAAGTGAAGGTATAACTCAAGATTTTGGGATTTTTGATTGCCCTGATGATTTGCTTAAAAATTATCATCAAGAAATGTCGCCCTTTAAAGCTTTTCTATATAGAAATTTTGGCAGACACTTAATGAATCACAACATCAGTAAAATAAGAAATGGCAAATGATAAATTCTAATCTGTCAGGCTGAATTAGCTTCACCTTATTGGTATAAGGTGTTATAAACGAGGCAAATGATTTAAGCTCTATTTTAGCTTGCAGGCAACAAAATTAGTGTTTAATTTTGATCTAATAGTGTAAATATTGAAAGAATGCATAAATATCGACTTTTAAGGTTTTGTATATTCTGTGTTTTTGCGCAACCAATGCGGTTTGATGCTTTTTGACACTCATGCGTTATGAGAATTTGAAGATAATTATTTTTTAGAGTAGTTTAACCAGTTTTTATTTTTAACTGTCCTACTTTAAAGGTGTGGTATTATTAAAGCAGTATTAAGTTATGTCCGTGAGCAATAATCAAAATGCGATTTGTATTTTCAACAGAGTGCTCAATATGAATTAAGGAGTGGCCGATGAATATAAAAAAGATGATTGATAACAATTTTAGAGGTAATGTATATATTGTTCAAGACAAAGAGATTTTGTGTGAAAGCTCGACAGGTTTTGCTGATTTAGCAAATGAAGTTCCCAATTCATTAGAAACTAAATTTGCCAGTGCATCAGCAGGCAAGGTGTTTGTCGCAGTAGGCATATTACAATTAATTGATCAAGGGAAAATTAAGTTTGACGATACTTTAGGGAGGCTTCTTGATATTGAATTAAATAATATTGATGTAGATGTAACCGTAAAGCAATTGTTGAATCATACTTCAGGAGTTCCTGATTATTTTGATGAAACTATTATGGAAGATTATGAAGAATTATGGATAGATTATCCTAATTATAAAATTAGGCATAATAGCGATTTGCTTCCGCTTTTTATAGACAAACCCATGATGTATTCTAAAGGTGAGAAATTTCAATATAATAATTCAGGTTATGTATTGCTTGCTATGATAATTGAAAAAGTAACGGGAATGGATTTTGATCAATACCTAAAAATAAATGTTTTTGATGTGTGTGATATGAAATCAACAGGTTATTATGAATTAGACAGATTACCAGCAAAATGTGCATATAATTATATTTATTGTGCAGATACAAATGATTTCCGCACAAATATCTTTTCTGTTGATGTAAAGGGAACAGGAGCGGGCGGAGCTTTTATCACTGTAAAAGATATTATCAATTTTTGGCTTGGTTTATTAAACGAAAAGCTGATTTCAAAAGAATTAGTATCTGAGATGCTTAACAAACAAAGCGGGAACGGCATGGACACAGAAGAAGGCTTTTATGGCTATGGTGTATGGATTATTGATAATCCAAAGGGGAAGGATCTTGCGTATTTTCAAGGCTGTGACCCGGGAGTAAGCTTTCTTTCTGAATATAATCCCAACAATGGAATTATTTCTGTTTTGGTAAGCAACTATGGTGATAATGTTTGGCAAGAAATGCGAAAAGTTAGAGAAAAGCTTTATGAATAACCGTTTGTTTTAGGCAGTTAAGCAAGCAAAACCAAAATTTTACTTAAATTTCATTATTCTGTTATAATAATTTAAAGAACAATTTTTATAAATAGAATCAGTAAAAAATAAGAAAGCGGAGGAAAAAGTATGGGATTATTTAAACGATTCAAAAAGGCAGCCCCTCAAATCGATACACAGCTGTATACAGAAGCTGAAGTAAACGAATTGGAAGCTTATATCAATCAGCATTTTGGCGAATTTGATCAGGTTTTTCATGAGCTTGTATCACCAGATATTCATGTCGATATAGCGATTATTCCGCCAAATGCTGATAGAAATTATTATCGGCTGATTACAATGGGAATGGGGGCACATCGGATGAATGTTCCTTCTGCCCTTGATGAATATGAATTAAATTATGCTGAACTGATGATTGATTTACCGCCGGATTGGCTTGTTCAGGATGATGATGAAAATAATTACTGGCCGATTCGCTGGCTGAAAATCTTGGCGCGCCTGCCAATCGATTCAGACACTTGGCTGGGTTATGGGCATACGATAGCGGCGGGTGAAAATCATGAAACCTTATCGGATAACAATCAGTTTGAGGGTGTAGGCTTGATCAACGCGATGGATGAAAACGGGAAAGAGGCTGTTTTAAGAATGAAAAATAAAAAACTGGTTCATTTTTACCGCATGATTCCGCTTTATGGCGCTGAAATGGATTTTAAACTGCAATGTGAAGATATTGAACCTTTACTGAAACGTTTTGATACAGCAGATCAATCGCATATTGTAAATATTCATCGCAAAAATTATGGACTGCTGTCTGCAAAATAAATTTTCAAATACATATAAAAATAAACAGCTGAGGATACACGTTCTCAGCTTTCTTTTACTAATTTTCGTCAATTTAATTGGATAAAAGAAATCAGGAGCGCTTCATAGATATCGCAGATAAGCTATGTTATCATTCTATCAAAATGTAATAAAGTGAAATCGTAACATTAGTTAATCAAATTTATCAATGCCAATTTCTTCACATATTATGTTAAAATAGAATTAAATAATCGTTGATGAAGATTGTTGAGGTGCAAATGATGAAAAAGAAACTATATGCGGGATTAGCTGGTTTGTTTTGTGTCTTTTATTCGTCGCTCTTCAATTGGTATGTATGGCAGAAATTTATTCATGATTTCTTTTATAATACATTCCATATTGAACAATTTTTAGGACTGCGGATGGATTCGATTATTTTAATCCTGTGTGCTGTTTTAATGTGTGTGTTTGGTGTTTTGGGATATGACAATAAATACATTAAGAAAAAATATGGTATTCCTGTGATCATTGCTTTTGGTTTCTTGCTGTGTATATTGGCATGTGCGAGATAAGGGGGAATCAGTGGGGGATTAGGATTATTCTGTTAAGATAAGGAGCGCTGGTTATGAAAGTGAATGATTTTTCAAAACGTTTAGGTATCGGCAGCAGCAAGGTGCGTTATTATGACCGCATTGGTTTAATTAAAAGCGGCCGCTGCGAAGCGAATAATTATCGTGATTTTACTGATCTTGATGCGCTGAATATTTATCATGCTCAGATGCTGAGGAGCTTTGATATGAGCGTTCAGGAATCTTTGGCAGCTAAGCAGAAGGGGCTGACGCAGATCAGTGGCTGGGTTGAAGAGCATGCGTTAGAGCTTGAAGAATTAATTCGGCAGGAAGAGATGCGGCTTTTTCGTCTGCGGGAAATGCAGGACTATTTCACAATGATTCAAGAATCAAAGAGCTTGCTTACAGAGCATTTGCTTGATGATAATTATAATGTTTTTAATTTTGGCAGCTGTGCGAAACCAGATGCAGTTACCTTAAAGGCGATTGAACAGCTTGCGGAGGCAATGCCGTTTTCTTATATCGCAATTAAAGTATCAAAAGCGAGCTTATTTGATGAACAGCAGCCATTGGCGGTCAGCATCGGGCTTGGTATTTTAGAGCGTAATCGTAAAAAGCTGGGTTTAGAGCTGCCATCTCAGATTGAGAAGACAAGAAGCCGTAAAATCTTGCAGATTTTGATTTTGAGCGCTGATCCTTTTCATCTGCAAAGGCATGAGCTGGCCCCTTTGCTTGAAGAGGTTAAACGCCGCGGGATTGCTGTGAGTGATGATATTGTCGGCAGAATTTATATCAGCTATCAGGAGAATGGCACTTTTATACATGGTATTGGCTTGAGCGTACCTATTGATAATGAAAAATAAATCATTCACAATTCCCTTGACCTGTTAGCTGCTAACAGGTTTAAAATACAATTATTCCAAAGGGAGGAATAGAAATGAAAAAGTTACTGCTTTCTGTAACACTGGCTTTAGGCATGGTTGTCAGCCTAGCTGGATGTTCCAACACAACAGGCAATGAAACGAAGGATAATACTTCGGTTTCAGGTGTGTTTACTGGTACTTCTACTGGTATGCAGGGTCCTGTTACGGTTGAAATGACAATCGAAGAAGGTAAGATTACCAAGGTTGAATTGACTGAATGTCATGAGACTGCTGGTCTTGCCGATGTTGCTCTTGAGCGTATTCCCGCACAGATCGTCGAGCATCAGACAACGACATTGGATACTGTGACAGGTGCTACACTGGCGAGCAACGCAATTATGCGGGCAGCGAATGAAGCTGCTAAAGCAGCTGGTTTAGATACTGATACACTGGCTGCCAATGCATATCACGCACAAGCAGGTGAAGATGAAAAATGGAGTGCTGACGTTGTTGTTGTCGGCGGCGGCGGTGCCGGTTTAAGTGCAGCCATTTCGGCGGCACAGCAGGGCGCTAAGGTTATCCTTGTTGAAAAAAGCTCATTCTTGGGCGGTGACACAATGATGGCCGGCGGTGCTTTCAATGCGGTTGATACAGTTGCTCAAGGTGAACGTGTATTATCTGAAGCACAAAAGCACACAATGGATTCTTATCTTGAATTATCAGCAAGTGATGAAGCTCTGCATTTTGATCAGTTCCCAGAATGGGCTGAAGTATTAGCACAGCTGCAAAGTGATATCAATGATTTCTATGCAGCGAATGCAGGCAAGACAGCCGGTGTCGATATGCCTGGCTTTGACAGCATCTCATTACATATGTGGCATATTTATGTAGGCGGTCTGCGTCAGATGAATGACGGCACATGGATTGCTTCTGACATTGATTTAGCCCGCACATTAGCTGAAAGTGCACTTGATTCTTATGACTGGGCAGGTTCTTTAGGTGTAGGTACTGCATCTCATGAGGGTGCCGGTGAAACACTGTATACCGTATTAGGCGCCATGTGGCCAAGAACGCATGCTTATACAGCCGGTGTTCCTTTGATTCAAGTATTGAAGGATGCAGCTGAAGCTGAGGGTGTTACCATTTATACAGAAACTGAAGCAACTAAACTGCTGACTGATGAAAATGGCAAGGTAAACGGTATTGAAGCTGAAAAAGCGGACGGTACTAAGGTTACGATTGATGCTGCGAATGGTGTTGTACTTGCCAGCGGCGGTTATTGCGCAAATCCTAAGATGGTTAAAGAATATGATAATTATTGGGGTGATGATCTGACTGATCACACTTTGACTACTAATGTCGGCACCAATACTGGTGATGGTATTGTCATGGCAATGGAAATCGGCGCGGCTACGGTTGATTTAGGTGTATCTCAGCTGATGCCTTCATCTTCACCAATTAAGGGTACGATGACAGACGGTATCTGGGCTGATGCTTCAGAACAAATCTGGATTGACGGCAACGGCAAACGTTTTGTTAACGAATATGCTGAACGTGACGTTTTAGCTAAGGCTTCACTTGAATTAGATAACGGTATTTTCTATATCATTTATGCAGGCAGCGGCACACAGGAAGCGGATGGCTTATGCAAGGGTACATCACTGGATGCGGGTCTGTTTGGTACAACGGTTCAATCAATGGTTGACAATGGACATGTATGGTATGGTTCTACTTTAGCTGAATTGGCTGAGGCTACGAAGAATGCAGCCGGCGGTGCAACGCCAGCATTCACTGAAGAACAGCTGCGTGAAGTAATTGAAACTTATAACAGTTATGTAGCAAATCAAAGTGATCCTGATTTCGGTAAGGAAGTATTAGCAGGGGCTATCGATCTTGAAACAATTGAAAATGATCCAAGTGTTGGTATCGTTATCTCTCCTCGTAAGGCATCTTTACATCATACAATGGGCGGTGTTGTAATCAATACAAGCGCTGAAGTATTAAATGAAGAAGGCAACGTCATCGAAGGCTTATGGGCTGCCGGTGAAGTTACAGGCGGCGTTCATGCGGGTAACCGTTTGGGCGGCAATGCAATTGCTGATATCTTCACATTTGGTCAGATTGCCGGTGAACATGCCGGTGCTGCAAAATAGCATATGAAATAAACCTCTCTGTCATGGAGAGGTTTTCTAATCCTTGACAGTTAAGCTGATTTAGCTTAATATTAAAGTCAAGTGACTGAGATTGAAAACTAATGCAAAAAAATGTTGACTTTAGTTATCAGCTCATGTATACTTAACAAGTAAAGATTACGTGGAAAGTAGAAGCACCCCTTCTCACCTGATGGCTGAAGTCATAGGTCAATGCGACGAACGATCAAAAGAGATCAATGTTGATAGCGGGTGCAGACTGTACCCGCTTTTCTTTTGTACACTAAAATGGAGGTGTCGGTTATTAATAAAAAAGTGATTCCCAATAATGTGAACGATGATTTAGTTAATGAGAAGATCAAATTTAAAGAAGTTCTGGTTATTGGCCCTGAAGGTGAACAACTTGGAATTAAACTACGTCGTGAAGCATTAGAAATAGCTTATGACAAGGAATTAGATTTGCTATGTGTTTCGCCTAATTCTGTTCCACCGGTTTGTAAGATTGTAAACTATGGTCGTTACCGTTTCGAACAACAGAAGAAGACTAAAGAAGCAAAGAAAAAACAGCATGTTACAGAAGTAAAACCTTTACGTCTGTCACCGGTTATTGACAAACATGACTTTGAAACCAAACTGCGTCAGGCACGCGGCTGGCTGGAAGACGGCATGAAGGTCAAGATTGACATGCGTTTCCGCGGCCGTCTAATTACGCGTCTAGAAGTTGGTAAAAAGATCATGGACAGCTTTGTAGAAGAATGTCAGGATATTGCCAATATCGAAAAGAAGCCATTGCTGGAAGGAAACACAATGTCAACCGTATTGGCACCGAAAAAGAAATAAATACTAGGAGGGTTATTGATATGCCAAAAATGAAAACACACAGAGGACTTGCAAAACGTGTAAAAATGACAGGTTCTGGTAAATTGAAAAGAAGTCATGCTTTTACATCTCACCGTTTCCACGGAAAAACTAAAAAGCAAAGACGTCAATTAGCTAAGTCAGGATTGATCAACAAGACTGATTACAAGCGCATTAAGTTAATGCTGATTAAATAAGGTAAATAGGAGGAATAAAAGATGGCAAGAGTTAAAGGCGGAATCGTATCACGCAACAGAAGAAAAAGAACATTAAAATTAGCTAAGGGCTATTTTGGTTCAAAACATTTATTATACAGAACTGCACATGAACAGGTAATGCGTTCACTGCGCTATGCATACAGAGACAGAAAACAATTGAAGCGTGAAATGCGTAAATTATGGATTGCACGTATCAATGCTGGTGCTCGTTTAAATGATATGAGCTATTCTACATTAATGCATGGTTTAAAAGTGGCTGGTATCACAATCAACCGTAAGATGCTTTCTGAAATCGCTATTCATGATCCTAAGGGATTCACAGCAATCTGCGATAAAGCTAAAAAAGCATTAGAAAAATAAATCCTTTAACCTCTGAGCAATCAGAGGTTTTTTCTTTATGGTAAATGATAAATTTTATAACTGCATCAACCTTTTTAGCCAACTGTTTGAGAACGTGGTATAATATTTATAAAGAAGAGGTTCAAAACCATGAATGGAGGAAGATTTATGGACAAAAAGATCATTATTACGATTGCCAGAGAATATGGCAGCGGCGGCCGTGAGATTGGCAAAAAAATCGCCGATAAGCTTAAAATTCCTTTTTATGATAAAGAATTGATTACGATGGCAGCTAAAGAGAGCGGCTTCAAGCAAGAAATGTTTGAAAAGAATGATGAGCAGGTAGATTACAGCAATAATTATTTGACTGCCATCGGTTATGTGCTGGGTTCTCCGATAGCTGGTTTAACGGATATTTCAATGAATGATGAGCTGCATCAGATTCAGGCAAATGTAATCCGTCAGCTGGCAGAGAAGGGAAGCTGTGTGATTGTCGGCCGCTGTGCAAATTATGTGCTGCGCAATGATCCATCACTGGTATCCTTGTTTATTACCGGTAAAACGGAAGATAAGATTCTGCGGGTTGTGAATGATTATCATACGGCGTCTTTGGAGGATGCGGAAAAGCTGATGGAAAAGACGGATAAACGCCGTGGCAATTATTATAATTATTATACGAATCAGGATTGGAAGGATGCCCAGCATTATGATTTATGTGTAAATAGTTCTGTGCTGGGAATTGATAAAACGGTTGATTTGATTTGTGAGTTTATTAATTTAAAAGCATAAAATAATGAGAACAGGCTGATTTTAAGGCCTGTTTCTTGCTTTATCTGCTGTATAAATGAGTGATGTAAGCGGTTTACAAGAAAGTTTTTTCATAAATTTACTGAAAAGAGTTGACAAATGCTTCACTTCAGCATAAGATAGGGACATACAAAAAACGTATAGAGGCAGCGATGCATCAGAGTAATCAGCGGAGTCGGCGGACTGTGAAGCTGGTGAAAGGTAACCATCGCCGAAAGAGAGCTTTGGCAAAGGCTTGTCTTGGGGTTATAGGGAATACCTATAACACTCCTTCAGCAATGAAGAGGAGCTATTAGTACTCGATCGGTAATTAGAGTCGTGCTAATAGCGCGGCTTTTGTATTTTAGAAAGAGGGACAAAAACATGAAAAAATTATTAAGCGTATTTATGGCAGCAATGCTGCTGGCTGGCTGCAGCTCAACACCAGCAGACAACAATCAAGGGGATGCAAAGGATACCTTTACTGTAGGTATGGAATGTAACTATGCACCATTTAACTGGACAGATCCTCAGGCTAGTGATTTCAATGTCGCAATCAGCGACGGCGGTTATTGTGATGGTTATGATGTTCAGATTGCCAAAGCGGTGGCAGAGAGCTTAGGTAAAGAATTAGTCATTGCGAAGCTGGATTGGGATGCACTTGAACCATCATTAAATTCAGGTATTATCGATGCGATTATCGCCGGTATGACAGATACTGCGGAACGCCGTCAGAATGCTGATTTCACAGAACCTTATTATCAGTCACAGATGGTTATGGTTGTCTTGAAGGATGGCGCTTATGCGAATGCATCAACACTTGACGACTTTGCCGGTTCAACCATTCTTGGTCAGATGAATACAATGTATGATACAGTTATCGATCAAATCAAAGATGTTAAGCATGCGACACCGTTAGAATCATATCCATATATGATCATGTCATTATTAAATGGAGAGGTTGACGGTATTACTGCTGAAACACCGGTAGGACAAGGCGCTGTAGCGGCACATCCTGAGCTTGCGTTGGTTGAATTTGATGAAGGCAAGGGCTTCAATATTGATTTAAGTGATACAGCTGTATCCGTTGCCGTTAAAAAAGGGAATACTGAATTACTTGAAGGAATCCAAAAAGCATTAGATGGTATCAGTGAAGAAGATCGTTCATTGATGATGGAAGCAGCGACAACGCGTCAGCCTGCTAACGAATAAGATAGAAAGAGGACGGTACGAATATGAATTTGATAGAAGTTATATCAGTGACTAACCCAAATATGATCGTTGATGCCTGGAATGTATTTATCAAATATAAATCATTGCTTCTCATTGGTGTAAGAAATACACTGATCGTTGCGCTGATAGGTACGCTGGTGGGTTTGCTGATCGGGTTAGTGATTGGCGCCATTCGTGCCGTAACCCAGAATAAGGAGGCAAGTGATTCTGCCTTTATAAGGATTATTAAAAAAATTGGTTATCTGATTACCAGTATTTATGTATCCATCTTCCGAGGTACACCGATGATGGTACAGGCAATGTTTTTGTTTTATGCGCTGAAACCGATTTTGAACTGGAATCCGATCAGCGCGGCTTGTGTGATTATTTCAATCAATACCGGTGCGTATATGGCGGAAATTATCCGTTCTGGTATTCAGTCAGTAGACCGTGGACAAAGTGAAGCCGCCCGTTCAATCGGTATGACATCGATTCAGACGATGCGTTATGTTATTCTGCCGCAGGCTATTAAGAACGCATTCCCGTCAATCGGCAATGAGTTTATCGTTAATATTAAGGACAGCAGTGTTCTGTCAGTAATCGGTTTCTCAGAGTTATTCTGGCAGGCAAAAAGTATTGCCGGTTCAACGTTCTCAACAAGTGAACCATTCTTAGTTGTTGCGGTAATGTATTTTATTCTGACTTACGCGACAGCGATGCTTCTGAATTATTTTGAAGGCCGTATTAATCATACTAAATCAAGCTTCCCAGCTTCTCAGACTGTGGAAGATTCAACATACTAGGAGGTTGTCAAATGGAGAATATTATTGAAGTCAATCATTTACGCAAAAGCTTTGGCAGCCTTGAGGTATTAAAGGATATTAACTTTAATGTTGAAAAGGGCGAGGTAGTTACCGTCATCGGTTCTTCTGGTTCTGGTAAATCAACAATGCTGCGCTGCATCAATCTGCTTGAGACGCCGGACAGCGGTGAAATCCTGGTAAATGGCGTCAATGTCATGGAGGGAGATATCAATAAGCACCGCAGTGAGGTGGGAATGGTTTTCCAATCCTTTAATCTATTCAATAATTATACTGTGCTTGATAACTGTGTGCTCGGCCAGACTAAGGTTTTGAAGCGTTCACATAAGGAAGCGGTTGACAAGGCACATCAGTATCTGAAAAAGGTCGGCATGGATGAATTCGCGGATAAACCTAGTACCTTATTGTCTGGCGGTCAGAAGCAGCGTGTCGCGATTGCCCGTGCTTTATGCATGGATTGTGTGGTACTGCTGTTTGATGAACCGACCAGTGCGCTGGACCCGGTAACCGTCGGTGAGGTGCTTGATGTTATGAAGCAGCTGGCTGATGAGGGCTTGACTATGGTTGTGGTTACTCATGAAATGGGTTTTGCCAGAGATGTCAGTGACCGCGTCGTGTTCATGGAAAACGGTGTTATCGTAGAAGAAGGCAAGCCTGAGGATATCTTCACGGCGCCTAAGAGTGAAAGTCTGCAGCGTTTTCTAGGCCGCTTTATTAATCAAAATTAAGATGCTCCGGCATCTTTTTTTTCAATGGAAAGCGTGCTAGAATGGATGAAGATAGTTGGAGGAGCTTATGAAAATGGAAGTAAACAGAGATTTGATTGTCGATATTACAAGAGATTTTATTAATACGCCTTCACCGGTGAGCTATTATGATGAAATTCATCAGCTGCTTGAAAAAACCGCGGCACGATTTGGCTGTGAGGTCAGCTATGACCGCAAACGGACGGCTTACATCACCTTAGCGGGTGAGGATGATTCAAAATGTGTTTGTGTCGGCGCGCATTTGGATACGCTGGGCATGATGGTACGTCAGATTAATCGTGATGGAACGATTATGACCAGAGCCTTAGGCGGCGTCAGCTATGCCAGCTTGGAGGGCGAGAGTGTCATTGTCCATACCCGTAATGGTCAAAAATACAGCGGCTTGATGATGTGCAAATCACATTCCGTTCATGTCTTTGATGATGCCCGTACTGTTGAACGTGATGAAAACAGCATGATGGTCATTCTCGATGAAGAGGTAAGCAGTGATGAAGAAGTCTATGCGTTAGGCATTGAGCATGGTGATATCATATCGGTAGAACCGCGTTTTCAGCTGAGTGCTTCAGGCTATATTAAAAGCCGCTACATTGATGACAAAGCCGCGGTCGGAGTGGTATTCGGCATGCTGGATTATCTTAAGCAGCATCAATTAAAACCTAAGTATAAGACCTTATTGGCATTTCCTATTTATGAGGAAATCAACCATGGCGGTGCTTATGTGCCTGCGGAAGTCAGTGAATATGTAGCTATTGATATCGGCTTGATCGGCCCGGATTATCATGGCAGCGAACATAAAGTTTCCATTTGTGCCAAGGATGCTTTTTCACCTTATGACCGCGGTTTAACAACTAGAATTATCGAACAGGCCAAAAAGGTTGGAGCCGATTATTGTGTTGATATTTTTTACCGCTATGGCACTGATGCGAATGCGGCAATCCGTGCCGGCAATAATCTGTATGCGGCTGCGTTTGGCATGGGCTGTCTTTGTTCCCATGGAATGGAGCGCACCCACATAAAAGCTCTTGAGGAAACTACAAAATTATTGATTGCTTATGTATTAGATTTATAGAAAAAGAAGGATCGCATCCAAAGGACAGCACCCATAAGGAAGTAATTTAGTAACCGCAGGGCGGCATAGTCAAAAGCTATGCCGTTCTGCTTTTTCTCTGCCTTTCAATGGTCTGCTTATCCTCGTCTGTTCCAGTTCTCCGATAAAGTTCCAGACAATTTCTATCCACTGTCTGCGGTGTCCGGTGGACTTGTCCGGCGCATAGACTATGATTTTCTTCACAAACTTATTGACGATAGTAGGCGCTAATTCCCGTATTCCCACTTACTTGCGGTAAACAGAAGAGAAGCTGTCAAAATCCGTCTTGTCCATCTGAACAAAATGTTAAAATAGTTTTCCACTGTTTTCTGTACCCCATTGACACATACTTTCCATAATTGGGAGCAAAGAACGACCTTTATTAGAAAGACTGTATTCAACCTTAGGTGGAATTTGCGGATACTCTTTTCGGATAATAAGACCATCTGCTTCCATTGCTTTTAATTCCGTACTTAAAGTTTTGAATGTGATTGTTCCGATTTTTCGTTGCAATTCATTGAAGCGAATTGCTTCATATTCAACAAGCCAGTAAAGAATGACCAATCTCCATTTTCCGCCAATCATGGATAGGGTATAGCCAAATGGTGTATCAGTTAAAGACTCTATTCTCTTTTCAAATTTTTCCATACTCATAGTAGATACTTTCCTTTACGATAGTATTTGTCAAAAAAGTGCGTACTTTTCTTTTTGACACTTTATATATAAAATAACATAAAGAGATAAATCAAACAAGGGGTGCGAACTTTTATGAAGAAAAAAATTTTGATTATTTTGGGTGGCGGACGTTCAAATGGAAATACGGTACAGTTAGCTAAAGCATTTATGAGAGGAGCCACAGAAGCCGGGCATCATGTGCAATTTATATCATTGAATAATATAAATGTGAATGGTTGTTTAGGCTGTAATGCTTGCCGCTATGAAAAGCCTTGTGTACAAAAAGACGATTTTAATTCTCTTATTCCAAAGATAAAAACAGCAGACTTAATTGTATTTGCTTCACCCTTATATTTCTGGACTATATCATCAAAAATCAAAGCATTCATTGAACGCTTTTACTGCATAGCAAAGCAGGATGAAAATCCACCTTTGGGGCGGTATGAAAAATACCCGATACACGATTGTGCTTTGCTTATGACTTCTGCTGATAACTTTTTTTGGACGTTTGAGCAGGCTGTTTCTTACTACAAATTTACGTTGATAAATTATATTGGTTTTCAGGACAAGGGTATGCTGCTTGCTGGTGGCTGTGGTAATACAAATGGTAAACCGCAGATACATTCAACAAATTATTTAAGAGAAGCGTTTGAATTTGGAAAAAGAATATATGAAGATGAAGAAATGTACAGAAATAAAGGAGAAGAAGATGAAGAAAGTGAAAATAACTATTTTGAAAACTATGTTAAATGTTGAACTTGCAAAAGAATATGGTGTTGATGGTCTGACCGTCTGCCCTATGATGAAGGAAGGGCAGGTTTTCTTTGCTGACTATGCGAAGCCAGAAGGGTTTTGCGATGAAGCATGGAAAGCTATTTATCAGTATGTTTTTGCTCTGGCACATGGAATGGGAAAAGAGTTATTTTACTACGGCGACTGGATAAAAAAACCCGGTGTCGCCATTTGCAGCTGTAATGACGGATTGCGACCAGTTATTATGAAACTTGAAGCTACTGAAGATGAAGCGGAAATTAATTACACATCAGTTAGATAGAAAAATCAAACAACAACAAAACCGTTACTCTGACGGAAAACGATTGTTGTGATGTTAAGCGGCGGCTTTCATAAATCACAATCAAAGCCGCCGTTTTCCTTTTCAAAATGAAAATACGGAGAGTGTATTAAAATTGCCTGTTTTTAAGAATTTGACGGTATTAAATGCTCAAAAGCATTGGAGGTATGCTATGTCCTTTTTCTATATATCGAACACTATGAAATCATCAAAAAAAGCCTGTCTAATTCAACGGGATATTATGACTATAAAGATGAACACACATATCATGTAGTATGTTTTAATAATTCGTATTACTCAGCGCCTATACAGTTTTCTATCGTATGGGCGCTTGTTGTAATAGCCCCCTACTGGGAAGAAAGGGGGTGAGAAAAATGAGTTATTCCGAAGAATACAGGGAACATATTGAGTACGCCTTTGCAGCCTTTTGTAAAATCGTTCTCCGTAACGCCGCCATGTCTGCCTATCGGGATATTGGCAGAAAATGGAAGCACGAAATCTCTCTTGATTATCTCATGGACGAACAATATTATAACCCGTCTACGACAGATAGCTACTTTGAAGAATCGATAAAACTAACACAACCGACGGAATTTGTAGTGTGTGGAGAGATAATCGAAATTGAAGATGAACGATTAGCAAAAGTGTTTTCCACTTTGCCGAAACTGCGACAGGAAGTTTTGGTACTGTATTTCTTCTTGCGATATACGGATAGGAAAATCGGAGAAGTGTATGGCAGAAGCCGTACAACGGTAAACTACTGGAAGTTAGCCGCATTGAAGCAGCTAAGAAAAGAATGGGAGAGATTGGAGCATGAGGAACGAAAAGCTGATACCTTTTGAAGTGCTTGAAAAAGCGGTTGCCAAAGAGCCGGAAGCTATACACTTTGTCTTGTGCCATTACAGAGGATACATAAAATATCGGTCTGTATTTCAAGGGCATTTTAACGCCGATATACAAGATAGATTAGAAGCACAGCTAATTAAGGCAATCTTTCAGTTTCGCTTCGACAGGTAGGAAATAGCAAAGCCAAAGAAAACCGTCAAGGATAAAATACACGCTTCGCGTCCTTGACGGTTTTCTCTGTCTTTGTTGTTAGGCAACTAAGAGGGGGCAATCGGATAAACTGCTTGCCCCCTCTGTAAATTATCCTATATGTGAAAACGGAATGTCTGTATTTTCCTTTCCTTTCGCTTCCGTTCCGTGAGTTTTGTTATTAGGGAAAGAATTATTGGAAAGGAATATTTGTAATTCTTTAATCTTTATTTTATATATCTTTATTTAATTGCATTGGATTTTCCAACGTTGGAAAATTTAATATAGGTAGATTTAATATCGGACAATTTGACGCTTTTATAAAACGACTGAATTTCGGGTAAGAATGTTACGCAGTAGAGGGCAAAATCCCCTTGATTTATGCGGTTTTCAGATCATGAAAATTATATAGCCGATATTTTATACTTAAACCCTCAAAATTGGCGTTCTACTGCGTAACAAAAAGCAGAGAGCTGGCTACTTATGAAAGTGATTTACTCTCTGCTTTGCTGCACTTGTTTGTCGGCCGTTAGATTAGTTCGTTTTTAAAACTTCCTTATCGGCATTCATCCAATTTTGCGGTCCTTTATGATTTGTTAGCTACCAGCGCGCGCAAGGCTTGATATTTATCCTTGGCGATATCCAGGTAAACTTGTTCATGACGGGATTCAGCCATCATCATAGCCCAAGTACACCAAAGGACATCTTCAAAGATTTCCCATTCTTTCAGTTGATTTAAAAGCAGAATGTCAGGAGCAGCGTTAAAGTAAGCGAGATAAAACCGCTGCCGCAGCTCTTCATCAAAAATTTGATTTTCACTGAGAAATGAAATGACATCAAAAAGCGGATCATTCATGGCCGCGTATTCATAATCAATCAGATATAGCCGATCTTTTGAAAATAAGAGATTGCCGCTGACCAAATCGTTGTGACAAAGCACCTGATGCTGATTCTGACTGGCAATCTCACGCATCCTTGCCTCATAACAAGTTAAATCATAGATTGGTTTCTGCACGTGAGCTTTATATTGCAGATAGCGCTCATATGGATCGAAGGCATAAGGGCAATGTAAGTCTGCCTGATGGAATTTTCTGAGCAGCCGGCCGACCTGTTCAATTTTATCCTGGGCGGTGCAAGGCTCATATTCCTGACAGTCAGGGATAAATTCTGTAATCTTGATGCCGCTTTTTTCATCGTAATAAATAGTAGGTACGTCAAAGTCCAGATTTTGAATGGCTCGTAATGCGGCTGTTTCGTGGCTTCGGCTGACTACCTGTTCGTTATCGGCACGGGGAACTCGGACAATATAAGCCTGATTTTTTGTTTCAGCATAGTAATTATGGTTGGTCAATCCTTTTTCATATCGTTCAAAGCGAACTAATTCACCAAGGATCTGTTCAATCGTATTTTTAAGTTTCATAAAATCACCTGTACCAATGATAGCATATTTGACTGAATTTTAGTATAATAGGGCGTAGAGAATTGAAGAAGGTGAAGGTATGAAGGTCGTGCTGACTACTTTAAATGCAAAATATATCCATAAGAATTTAGCTCTGCGCTGGCTTTATGTAACCTCGCCGATCAAGGAGCAGGTTGTATTAAAAGAATTTACCATCAAGGATGCTCATGAAAAGGTGCTTGACTGGCTGATTGCACAAAAGGCGGATGTTTACTGCTTTAGCTGTTATATTTGGAATATTAAGCAAACCCAGCTCTTGATCAAGGATTTGAAGCGGCAGCATCCATGTACGGTTTTAGCCGGCGGCCCTGAGGTGACTTTTGAATCAGAGGCTCTGCTTCAGGAGGGCGTTGATGCCATTAGTATCGGTGAGGGAGAATTGAGTGTTTGGGAGTATATCCAATCCATCATCGATCAAAATCCGCATCCTATATTAGGGATAAATACATTGGCTTATCCTGATACGACGTATGCTTACAGTGATCTGACGTTTAATGAAGCGTGTGAGAGTCCTTATTTTCTTCCTTTTGATGAAGCGGATATGGATAAACGTTATTTATATTTTGAAACCAGCCGCGGCTGTCCGTATGGCTGTGAATACTGTCTCAGCTCAACGGATAAGCGGGTGCGTCAGTTTTCAGAGGCTTATATCTTTAAAGAACTCGCGAAGATCAGTCAAAGCAAGGTACGTCAGGTAAAGTTTCTTGACCGTACCTTTAATACAGATCCTAAACGAGCATTGCGGATTGCCCGCTACATCAATGAACATTGTACTGGGCAAATTTTTCAGTTTGAGGTGGTAGCGGAAACCCTGAGTGAGGAGCTGCTTGATTTCTTCATCAATGAGGCAGACAAAAGCCGTTTCCGCTTTGAGGTAGGTGTTCAGTCATTTAATGGCAATACATTAAAGGCGGTAGGCAGAATTCAGAATAATGAACGGTTAAAGGAAGTCATTCACCGCATGCGTGAGGCAGGTCTTATTCTTCATGTAGACTTAATTGCGGGTCTGCCTTATGAGGGCTTAGCTTCCTTTAATGCTTCTTTTAATGAATTGTTCTCCTTAAAAGCGAGTGAGCTTCAATTAGGAATCTTAAAGCTGCTTAAGGGTACCAGCCTGAAACGAAAAGCTGAATTGTATGATTTTGATTATGACAGCGATCCGCCTTATGAGATTTTATCGACGAAGTGGCTCAGCAAAGAGGAACTTTGCAGTATTAACCATACAGCCTTGGCGGTTGAGAAATTTTGGAACAGCGGTAAATGCCGCAGGGCCATCGATACTTTTTTAGAGCTAAAGCTAAGGGAGAACGCGTTCAGCTTATTTATGGCTTTAGGTCAGCGCTTAGCTGAATACGAACGGCGCTATCATGACCATGATTTGTTTCTGATTCTGAAACAGGAACTGAGTGATTGTGATGAAAGACTTGTAGAGGCTGTCTTAATGAATGATTATATGCGTTTGTTTAAACAAAAGCCAAAACGATGGAATACATATCGTGTTGATCACGAAACGATGAAGCATTGTTTTCAGCTGCTGATTGATGCTCATGAGAGCAGTCAGAATGAGCTATACCATTATGGCTGTGTGGAGTATGCGTATTCAGAGGGAATTTGTTACCAAGTATGTGTTTATAATGCCAGTCAGACTTATCCAAAACGCTGGCTGATTAAAGAAAAGGAAAGGATTGAGAAAATATGAAAGAAATATTAATTGCCACAAGCAATCTGCATAAAGTTGAGGAATTTAAGAAAATGTTAGAACCGTTAGGCTATACGATTAAAAGCTGTCTGGATCTCGATGAACCAGTAGAAATTGATGAAACCGGAACGACATTTGAGGAGAATTCTTTGATTAAGGCACGGACGCTTCATGAGATGTTTCATACCGCGGTTATGGCTGATGATTCTGGCTTAGCGGTTGACGCGATGGATGGGGCACCTGGTGTATACAGCGCACGTTTCATGGGGCATGATACGAGCTATACGGTAAAAAACAATGCGATCATTGAGGCGGTTAAAGGAAAACCGCGCGGGGCACAGTTTGTCTGCGCGATTGCTTATGTTGAGGAAGATGGCACTGAGCATGTGTTTAAAGGTGTAGTTGAGGGTGAAATCGCAGAGACAATTATCGGTGAGCATGGCTTTGGCTATGATCCGATTTTCTACTATCCGCCTTATGGCACCACCTTGGCAAATGTGAGTGATGAAATGAAAAATGCCGTATCACACCGCGGCCGCGCATTGAAACAATGTGTGGAATATCTTGAAGGAGGCAGATAAGATGATTCATGTAGTTTTATATGAGCCGGAAATTCCTCAAAATACCGGTAATATGATGCGTACATGCATGGCAGCCGGATGTAAGCTGCATCTGATTGAGCCCTTAGGCTTTTCACTTGATGAACAGCATCTGCGCCGTGCTGGCATGGATTACATCAGTGAATTAGATTATGAAATTCATAAATCATGGGATGATTTTGTTAGTAAAAATCCTGCTGAGCATTATTATTATCTGACCCGCTATGGCAAGAAGGCACCGTCACAGTTTGATTTTACTGAATGCAAGGGTGATCTGTATTTTATCTTAGGGAAGGAAAGCACCGGTATTCCTAAATCCATTTTAAGCAAGGATCTGGATCATTGCATGCGTTTGCCGATGAAGGCCAGCGCCCGTTCGCTGAATCTGTCCAACTGCGCGGCAATCATTGTCTATGAAGCGCTGCGGCAGCTTGATTATCCAGGCTTGAGCCGGGTTGAAGTAATTAAAGGTGAAGATTGGATCTATGAATAGGATTGATGCCTTTTTAAATACCCGGGCTAAACGCAGCTGTCTGTTTTCACTTATCCTTTATGGTCTTTTATGTTTTATTACAGCGCTGCATGTTTATTTGGGAATGGTAGTCATTAAAGCGGCAACCTATGAACAAATCGTATCGTTATTGAATATGAAAATTGTTCAGCTGGCTTTTTTGGGACGGATGGTGCTTAGCTTTATCTCAACAACATCGATTTCACTCTTGCCGCTGCTGTCAACCTTCTTCCGTTCATTATATTTATATGAAATTTTATTCTTTTTATTTTCGATGATTGTTATTTTCAGTCATGCTAAAACACGGCTTGAAAAGAGTCTGAAAAAGATGACTTGTCTGAATTTGTGTGTCTTTTTGCTGATTTGTGTGCTGTTTGCGATTGCGGCGATGATGGCGATGAAGTCCGGTTCCTTATTTTCCGGCTTCTCATTAATTCACTTATTTGGTTATGGCTTAATTGCCGCTAATGGTCTCTTATTGATTCTGGATGGCTTTGCATTTTGTCAGATTTTGCTGATTGATTATCCTCAGGCGATGGCTTATGATGTCATCGAGGAAATCCAGTGAATACCCTGAAACGGGCGGCAATCGGCTTGTTTTGTCTGCTTCTTTTAGTTGGCAGCATCATACTCGCGGTATGGATTGTGCGTCCGCAGTGGCTGCAGCTAAAGCCGGATGAAAAGGTTGAAGCGGATCACGAACCGGAACCAATCAAACCCGTTGAACCCAGTAAACCGGTGATTGTGAAAACCCGGGCTGAGGAACTGCTTTCGGAAATGAGTCTGGAAGATAAAATCGGTCAGATCTTTTTTATCCGCTGTCCGCTTGATGAGGAGCTTGAATCCGTGATGGAATTGCAGCCCGGCGGTGTGATTTTATTTGGCCGAGACTTAAATGGAAAAACCAGTCAGGAAGTGATCGATAAGAATGCGCTGCTGCAGTCTATGAGCAAGCTGCCTTTACTGATCGGTGTTGATGAGGAGGGTGGTATTGTTAATCGTGTCTCCTGGAATCCAGCCTTAGTGCCGACGCCTTTTCCAAGCCCGCAGGCATTATATAATGAAGGCGGTCTGGCCGAGGTCAGTCAAGACGCTAAAACTAAGAGCAGCTACTTGCTGGCGCTTGGCATCAATGTAAATCTAGCGCCGGTAGCCGATGTGACTGATAATCCTGAGGATTATATGTATCCGCGAACGGTTGGCTTAGACAGTGAGGGAACAGCCGCTTATGTGGCAGCGGTGGTTGATGCGATGAATGAGATGCAAATCGGTTCCTGTCTGAAGCATTTTCCCGGCTATGGCAGCAATATCGATACTCATGAAGATATTGCCGTTGATGAACGGGCAAAGGAAGTTTTTTATAATCAGGATTTTATTCCCTTTAAAACGGGTATTGACCATCAGGCGCCAGCCATTTTAGTCGCTCATAATATTGTCACCTGTTTTGATGAGCTGCCGGCTTCCTTATCGCCGACGATTCATGAATTATTGCGCAATGAACTCAATTTTCAAGGTGTTATCATGAGCGATGACCTATCAATGCAGGCAATCCGTAAGTTTACCGATGAAAAGGAACCAAGTGTTGAGGCATTTCTGGCGGGCAATGATTTACTCATCATCACTGATTTTAAAGCTGGGGCAGCGGCAATGAAGCAGGCAGTTGATGAGGGCAAGGTCAGTGAGGAGCGCTTAAATGAATCAGTGCTGCGTATTTTAAACTGGAAGCTGTCATTAAATTTGATGGATTAAAAAAAGTCACAGTGAATATTCACCATGACTTTTTTTCAATGTTTGAACTCTATTAATTAGAATTCTTTTAAGTTAGATAAGTTAGTTGACTCATCGCCATCGTTGATACCACGGATATGACGAGCGCCATCACGGCCAGTAAATGGCAGAGCGTTTTCAATCATTCCGTTTTCAACAGCTTCCAGTGCTTGTTCGTAATCGTATACTTTACCAGTATTTGATTTAAATTCCTTTAAAGTACCATCAGGGTTACGACGTGCAGCTACAAACTTTTCTTGCTTAGAGCTTTCTTTAGAAGATTTTTTCATTTTTTTTTACCTCCTGATGTTATTGTAGACAAAGCTAAAATCATTATCCAAAATTGATGTTGAGAAATTTTGGAAAATTTATTAATGTATAGAATTAGTGAATTGCTGCATTATTTAGGATAGCCATTGTGTACTTCGTTTGAATTTTAACTGCTTTTATCGTATAATATCAAAAGAGGTGATTTGATGATTGAAAATATTAATGACTTATTGTCGATCTTATGTCTGCTTGGACTAATCGGCGGCATTGCTTTTATATCCATCAATCATCTGCTTCAGAAAAGGCTTAAAAAGAAAAGAACACTGGCAGGTAAGTTTTACCGCGAATGGTAGAGGAGGATTTCATGTTTTTACAAGCAATTAAACCAGCTAATGGACCGGAAGCAATCGGACCCTATTCACCGGCTGTAAAATTAGGTGATTTCGTATATGTATCCGGACAGCTGCCGGCTGATCCAAAAAGCGGCGATATTGTTGGGACAACCATTAAGGAACAGACTCAACAGGCTATCGCTAATCTTGAAAATGTATTAGCTGAAATGAATTTGGAATTGCGTCATGTCGTTAAGACAACGGTATTTATGAGTGATTTGAATGAATTTAATGAATTTAATGAGGCTTATGCTGAGGCATTTACCGCTCCATATCCAGCCCGCAGCTGTGTGCAGGTAGCCGCGCTGCCTAAGGGTGCTAAGGTGGAAATTGAATGTCTGGTTATCGATACGTTGATTTATGAACAGCAGATGGCAGCTTCAAGCTGTGGCGGCTGCTGCGGCGGCTGTGGCTCTGAAGGCGGCTGCGGTTCTGATTGCGAAGGCTGTCAATAAAGTGCAGAAATGCACTTTTTTCTTATATTAATCAATTTCCGAGGCTTTTGAATCATAATCTTACAGTTAATTGTAAAAATAAAGTTCTCGCTGTGCAGTTCCATGGTACAATGGTACTGTGCGAGGGAGAAAGGGGAATGTAAGATTATTTACTTTATTAAAGGTAACGATGAAGAGTGTACCATTATTTATGAAGACTTAAAGTGGGGGAGGGTTGAAACAGAGCATATAGACTGTTCGGCATTGAAGCTGATCAAGGCAATATGCGCTCATCATGAGCTTGATTTTGATGGCTGCCGCAAAGCGGTGTCAGTGAATCATGGCTTTAAACAGAAAATACCGGTATTTATTAAAGAGAACTGGCTGCTTCTTTATCCCTTAACCGCTTTACGGGATAAAAACAGTATCTGGATCAATTATTATGCAGTTAGGCGTATCAGCGGCAATGCTGAACAATCAACGCTTGCGTTTGGCCGCCGTGCTTCTTTTTCAGAAAGAATGATTCAGCGGGCATTGGCCAAGCCTGATCAGCCAAAATCGAAGGCGAGTTATAGCTTTGCGTTTGATGTGCGGATGATCCGCCAACAGACTGAGCGATGCCGCCGTGTGGATGATTTTGTCAAACAGCGCCGTTATGAAATCTTAGATTAGCTTAATCAGCAGACGCACTGTCAATTATTTACCAAGGCTCGCACAATGATGGGGAAATTTTTTAGAAATGGTTGTAAATAAAGGCAGAACGTGTATAATAAGTTTGCTGATTAAAGGAAATTAGAGGTTTATCATGATAAATAAGAAAACAAAGAAGGATCTGTTTACACTGATCTGTGTTATTATCGGCGCGCTTATCATGGCTGTTAATATTAAAACCTTTGTAAGAGCAGGAAATTTATTTCCAGGCGGCTTTACAGGGCTGACAGTAATGATTCAGCGTATAGCTGATGAGTATTTTAATGTGAGTGTGTCTTATTCATTCATCAACATCACGTTAAATGCCGTACCGGCGATTATCGGATATAAAACAATTGGTAAGCGATTTACGATTTATTCATGTCTGATGATTTTGCTGACCGGTATTTTTGTCGATTTTCTGCCTTCTACACCGCTGACGTATGATCCATTGCTGATTGCTGTTTTCGGCGGTATTTTCAATGGTGTCGGCATCGCATTCGCGTTAAGAGGCAAAGCCAGCAGCGGCGGTACTGATTTTATCGCGGTCTACTTATCGGATAAGCTGCATGCGCCGGCATGGAATTATGTGCTTGGATTAAATGCGGTGATGCTGGTGGTAGCTGGTTTATTATTTGACTGGAATCAAGCATTATATTCAATTATCTTCCAGTTTGTATCGACGCAGGTTGTCGGCGCGCTGCATGTGCGTTATAAAAAGGTTACGGTGCATATTATCACCAGTAAGCCAGATGATCTCTCTGAGAAGCTGATGATTTATACGCATCATGGCATTACGCGTTTTGAGGGTCATGGCTGTTATTCAAATCAGCCGAGAACTTTACTTTATACAGTAATATCGACGGAGGAGTTAAAAGAGGTTATCCGTTTTGTTCATCTTGTTGATGATAAGGCATTTATAAATGTAATGAAAACCAACAGTCTGGAAGGACGTTTTTATCAGGAACCAATTAATTAATGAAGAATAATCTGACTTTTAGTTTTTATTCTTCGCACCACTTCATAAACTTCAATGAGGTGGTTTTTTTGTTTACTAAGAAATGCCGTAAAATGACAATTTATATTTTGTTATGTACATTATTAGGAATCCTGACAATCGGCAGTTCAAGCCGAGTTTGGGCTTTATACAAGTTTAATGATGCCGCGTATTTTATTAAACGGCAGGCAGTTTTTGCTTTTATCGGTGTTTTTGTGATGATGATGGCATCAAAAGTCGATTTAATGAAGCTGAAGGCACATAATAAAGGTATCTATCTGGCTTGTATGGCATCACTGGTTCTGGTATTGATACCAGGGTTAGGTGTACAGCGAAACGGCAGCCGCAGCTGGTTTGGCGTTGGATCATTGCTTGTTCAGCCTTCAGAGTTTTTTAAGATAGCGATTATTTTGATGTGTGCGCAATGGCTCGCATCCCGCAGCCGGATAAAAAGCTTTATGAAGGATTTATTAATGGTGGCAGCTATGACGCTGGGCGGTTTTTTATTGATCCTGCTGCAGCCGGATTTTGGCAGCGGCATCGTTATGGTTTGTTCAATCGTGGTAATGGTCTTGGCAGCCGACAGCCCGCTAAGCTATTTTGTACGGGTTGGCTTTTTAGGGATTCTCGGCTTTGGAGCTTTGATCTTATCGGCACCTTATCGTTTGGCCCGCATTACATCTTTTATTGATCCATGGCAGGATCCTTTAGGCAGCGGCTTTCAGATCATTCAGTCGCTGTTTGCTATCGCACCGGGTGGTTTATTGGGAAAGGGCTTTGATGCCTCGGTACAAAAGCATTTCTATTTACCGGAACCGCAGACCGATTTTATCTTCGCTATTTTTGCAGAGGAATGGGGCTTCATCGGCTGTGCGCTGCTGATCCTGCTCTATATATTGATTATCTATGAAGGTGTGAAGATTGCAAAGAATTCAACCAATGCTTATCTGGCTTATGTAGCCATCGGCATTATCTCATTATTTGCTATCCAGGTACTGATTAATCTGGGGGTTGTAGTCGGTTTGTTTCCGGTAACTGGGATTACCCTGCCGCTGTTCTCCTATGGCGGTTCATCACTGGTGGTAATGATGGGCTCATTGGGTCTTTTGATGGGGATTGCAAATCATGATTCGGCAGCATAAAATTATGCTATAATAAATAAAACGGAGTGTGAGAGAATGAAGATTTTAATTGCTACCGGCGGAACCGGCGGTCATATATATCCGGCTTTGGCATTGGCTGATGCAGCGTGTAAGCAAGATCCGAAAACAGAAATTCTGTTTATCGGCAATCATGACCGTATGGAAGCAAAAGAGATTCCCGCTCATGGTTATGCATTTAAGGGACTCAATGCAAGCGGCTTGACCGGCAATGTGTTTAATAAGATAAAGGCAGTGACATTGATGGGTATTGCTTTTACTAAGACAAATAAGATCGTGAAAGAATTTAAACCGGATATTGCGGTAGGCTTTGGCGGTTATGTCAGCGCACCGGTAATGATGGCGGCTCATCATAATCATGTACCAGTAATGCTTCACGAACAGAATTCAATTGTTGGTGCCGCAAATAAGCTGTGCGCCCGTTTTGCGGATGCGATCGTGCTCTGCTATGAAAAGTGCTTCGATGAGCTGGGCCGGGAAAAGACGCGTCTGCTGGGCAATCCGCGGGCCAGTATCGCCAAACAGTCAGTCTTTGATGAAGCGTATTATAAATCGCTGGGCTTAAGCATGGATAAACCATTGGTTTTGATTGTTATGGGTTCATTGGGCTCAACTTCGGTGAATGAGGCAATGGTTACCGCGTTAAAGGAAATGAAGGCGGATATCCAGATTCTTTATGTCAGCGGCAAGCAGAATTATGAGACTATGAAGAATAAATTCAGCAATAAAAACATTAAAGTTGTTGATTATGTCAATCAAATTGCTATAATGGAAAAAGTGGATTGCATTATCTGCCGTGCGGGCGCAACAACGGCTGCGGAAATTACGGCATTCGGCATCCCGGCTATTTTGATTCCATCCCCTTATGTAGCGAATAATCATCAGTATTATAACGCCAAGGTACTCGTTGATAAGAAGTGTGCTTATATGATTGAGGAAAAGGATCTGAATGGTAAACTTTTATTTGAAAAATTGAGCCGGATCATGAATAATTCAAAGCTGCGGGAAGAGATGCATGAAAACATGCTGAAGAATGGCTTCGTTAACGCAAGCGATGATATTCTGACCTGGATGAAGGAATTGGTAGGGTGAACTGAATGAATGATGTTGAAATCAAGCTGCAGATGTACGGTGATCTATTAGTCGATGCGCCGCTGTCTGCACACACTACATTTAAAATCGGCGGCAAGGCAAAATACTTTTTATATCCTAAAAGTACGCTTGGCTTGATGCGGGTTTTAGATATCGCAAAAGAAAATGGTTTGGAAGTAAGAATTTTTGGCAAGGGCAGCAATATTCTTGCCAGTGATGAGGACTATGCAGGATTGATTCTCTGTCTTGATCGTTATTTCTCAGATTTTTATTTTGAAGAAGATGGTACGTGCATCACGCAAAGCGGCACATCTATTATATTGTTGGCTCATGAGGCGATGAAACGCGAGCTGAGCGGTTTGGAATTTGCGAGCGGGATTCCCGGTACATTAGGCGGTGCGGTATTTATGAATGCCGGTGCTTATAAGAGTGAAATCAGGGATATTCTTGATAAGGTATTTGTCTTGCAGGACAATAACTGCTGCTGGCTGAGTGTTGATGAGCTGGCAATGAGTTATCGCTCTTCGATTTTTCAGAAGCAGCGTGACTGGATTATTTTAGCGGCTAAGCTGAAGCTTTCTAAAGGCAATGGCGCAGAGATTCGTGATCTGATGGATTCAAGGCGTCAGCGCCGCTTAGCTTCACAGCCATTAAATATGCCTTCAGCTGGCAGTATTTTCCGCAATCCTGAACAGCTTCCGGCATGGCAGTGCATTGAAGAGGTGGGCTTGCGCGGTTATCAGATCGGCGGTGCGATGGTTTCGGATAAGCATGCAAATTTCATTGTGAATGCTGATCATGCAAGTGCGAATGATGTGATTGAACTGATTACTTTGATTCAGCAAAAGGTAAAAGATAAATATCAAATTGAGTTAAAAACAGAAGTGGAGCATTTTAATTGGCCAAAAAGAAAATAGAACTCCAGCAGGAGAATGAACTTGAAAAGCGATATTTGTCGCAGCTGAATCGTAAAAAGAAGATCAGAACACGCAGAAGAATCTTGCGTTTAGTTGGTTTGATCATTTTGGCACTTTTGATCTTTGCATATTTTTCATCAGATATTTCTAAAGTCAAGACATTGTCGGTCAATGATAATATGATTTATTCTGATGAACAGATTTTAGATAAAGCTAAATTAAACTATCAGTCTTCTTATGTGCTGAATCCCGGCTTTTTGATTGAAATGCGGCTGAAGGATGATCCGCTGATCAAGGATGCCTCGGTTAAGAAAACCTGGGGCGGCGGTATTACGATTCAGGTTGATGAAAGGCTGATTATCGGTTATCTGAAGGATGATGCGAATACGCTTCTCGTACAGGGCGTAGGCAGGCTGGATGCCAGTGAATTGAGTCAATTGAATGCGGCGATGATTCCTAGAATCGGCGGCTTCAGTGAGGAACAGCTGACAATGCTTGATGAGGCTTTTGCGAATGTAGATAAGGAAGTCATGCCTTTGATTTCTGAATTGGAGCCTTATGTCACCAGTTATGATGAGAATATGGTTCAGTTTGTCATGATTGACGGCAATCGGGTAACGACTTCAATGAAGGGTATTGAATTGCTGAATAGCTATCGTTCGGTTTTAAAAGAACTGGAGGGTACGCATGTCTGTCTGTATATGGATGATATCAGCGGCAATATTTTTAAGGAAGTGGATGATTGTTCGGTGGGCTTAAAGGATCGTGAGCCAAAGCCTGCTGAGGATGAAAATACTGAGGGTAATGAGGGTGAAACACCGCCGTCAGAGGATGAAGAAGATCCGCAGGCATGGGTTACTGATGAAGAAATGCCTTCAGAAAATGAATAGTTTTTGCATTTGTTCAGAAATACGGTTATAATATTAGTTATTAATAAGGAGGTTGCTTTATGTCTATTTCAAAGAGCACACAATTTGGTAATATCAATATCTCTATTGAAGCGATTGCATCTTTGGCGGGTGGGGTAGTCAGCGAATGTTACGGCGTTGTCGGTATGGCTTCTCAAAAGGTTTTAAAAGATGGTCTTGCTGAACTGCTGAAAAAAGAAAATTATTCCAAGGGAGTTGTCGTTCGTCAAAACGAAGGCAAGCTTGAACTTGATTTATATATTATCGTTTCACATGGTGTTAAAATCAGTGAAGTTGTTCATGAGGTTCAGAAGAAAGTGAAATATATGCTTGAAAAGAGTCTTGAACTTGATTTTAATGTAATCAATGTTTTTGTTCAAGGCGTCAAGGTGATGAAGTAGGGTATGACTATGGAAAAAATGAATGGTGCCATCTTTAAAAAGATGCTGGAAAACGGAGCGAACAATCTATCGAATCATTTTACGGAGATTGACGCGCTGAATGTTTTCCCGGTTCCTGATGGTGATACAGGGACAAATATGTCAATGACTTTTAATGCGGGCTATAAGGAAACTTTACAAACTACGCATGACAGTGTAAGTGATATTGCTAAGGTATTGTCTAAGGGATTGCTGATGGGCGCCCGCGGTAATTCAGGCGTTATCCTGTCACAGATCTTCAGAGGCCTTTATCAAGGCTTAGAGGGCATGAAGGAAGTGAACGGCTTTCAACTGGCTGCTGCGTTTGTTCAGGGCAGCCGGGTTGCTTATAAGGCGGTTATGCGTCCGGTTGAAGGAACAATTCTTACAGTTATTCGTGAATCTGCGGATTATACGTATGATTTTGCATCTAAAAAGGCAAATGTTACTTGTACAGAAGTGATTGACAAGTTGGTTTTGGAAGCCGAGGAATCTTTAAAGAGAACACCGGAATTACTGCCGGTTTTAAAAGAAGTCGGTGTTGTTGACAGCGGCGGCGCGGGTTTGGTTGCGGTTTTGAAAGGCTTCCAGGCAGCGCTGCATGGCGAAAGCATTGAACGAGCTGAAGCTAATGAAACAAGTGAAATGGCTGCGGCTAATCTTGAATCAGAGGAATTTGGCTATTGTACAGAATTTATTATTCGTTTAAGTGCTCAGGGCATGGTAGCCTTTAATGAGGATGCACTTCGTGATTCATTATCCAGAATTGGTAATTCATTGGTTGTTGTTCAGGATGAGGATATCGTTAAGGTTCACGTACATACGCTGACCCCTGGTGATGCTTTGAATCTTGGTCAGCGCTATGGTGAATTTGTAAAGCTGAAGATTGAAAATATGTCACTCCAGCATGAAAATGTTATGATTAACGCAGAGACTGAAAAGCAAGCGGCGCCGCGTAAGAAATATGCGATTATTGCTGTTGCGGCTGGTGATGGGCTGTCTGAAATGTTTAAAGATCTGCGCGTTGATTATGTAATTTCCGGCGGTCAGACGATGAATCCATCGACTGAGGATTTTGTGGCGGCAATTGCTAAGGTGCATGCTGAGAATGTATTTGTATTGCCTAATAATTCTAATATTATACTGGCTGCTCAGCAGGCAGAAAGTGTGTGCGATGAAGAAAATGTCATTGTCCTGCCTTCTAAATCAATCCCACAGGGATATGCTGCATGCATCAATTTTAATCCGGAAGTCGATGTTGATGTCAACAAAGCTGAAATGACGAATGGCATCGAAACGGTTAAGACTGGTCAAGTAACTTTTGCAATCAAAGATACGACTTTTGATGGCATGGAAATCAAAGAGGGCGATTACATGGGTATCATGGAAAAGGATATCGTTGTATCGACCCAAGATAAATTTGAAGCGACTAAGGCTCTGCTGGATCGTTTGATTGATGATGACAGCGAGTTAGTTACGATTTTCTGCGGTGAGGATATTACCGATGCAGAGACAGAAAAGGTTGAAGCTTATATCAATGAAAAGCATCCGCATGTTGAGGTGGAAATGAATCAGGGCGGTCAGCCGGTATATTCATTCATCATTGGTGTAGAATAACAAAAACAATGAAAAGTGCCAATAATAGGGCACTTTTTTGTTATATGTAAATAGTTTTAACGTTCATTTGGTATTCATATTTATTTTAATATAATGAACACCTTCTAGTTTTTTTGTAAGTTCAAGTATTTGCATAACCAGTAGATAGGATAATAGTTACTTCATATTTTTGAATATTGATTGTGAAATTGAATTTGATTTTATTTAATTTATATATTCTTTTGTTTCAATCTATTTGATGATACAATATATACAAATCAGAATTATGAAATGATAAAAAATGTTGAATTTATAAAAATATTATAAAAGACGAGTAATTAGATTGTATCAAAATGAAAAAATGCTTTTACTTTTCTTAGCATTTTGCAGTGGTGTATACAGCCGATTAGCAATTAAAAAGAGGAATCACAATGGAAAAAGAATTACAAGTCAACGGTTTTAAGCTGCACGCAGTATATAATGATGAATTTATTAATCAGCAACTCATGCCCCTGATTGCTTCATGGCAGCAGCAGGCTGTCAAAAAGCAGCGTCGGATCATAGTTTTCCTGGCCGCGCCGCCGGGAGCCGGTAAGTCAACATTGGCATTATTCATTCAAAGCTTGTGCGATGATATTCAGGCATTAAGTCTTGATGGTTTTCATTACCCCCAGCAATATCTAAAAAGTCATTCGCTGGTACTTCATGGCGAGGAAGTTTTGATGAGCAAGATAAAGGGCAGTGCCGAGACATTTGACACTCATGCTTTTAAAAAGCACCTCGAACAGCTTACAGGAGATGATTGCTGGTGGCCGATTTATGATCGCAATCTGCATGATGTCATTGATCATCAAATCCATGTGACAAAACCTATTGTTTTGATTGAAGGTAATTGGCTGCTGCTTAATGAGCTGCCATGGAATGAATTAGTCAAAGCAGCTGATACTACGATGTTCATCCATGCTGAGCTGAAGCTTTTAAAAGAACGCTTGATCGAACGTAAAATCAAGGGTGGTTCAAGTTCTGAAGATGCGCTTCTTTTTTATGAAACAAGTGATAAACTTAATTGTGAAAGAGTAATGCAGCATAGTCTACAAGCTGATATTGAAATTAATGAATCCATGATGTTTTAGGGCTGTAAGCCCTTTTTTCTTTTTTTGTATAGAAATTTCTTGTTTTTGAATCAGCAGAGGTTTATACTTTTCTATGCTGGAAAGAGGGTGAATATATGAAGTGTATGGTTATTATATTGAATAAGACTGAGGTTTTAGATGATCTTTTAACTAAATTAGGGGATAACGGTATCAATGGTGCCACGATTTTATCATCAACAGGTATGGCACACCGGCTGCTGAATGAACGTGAGAATGAGGCAGAGCGTTTCATTGGTTCACTGCGTTTTCTGTTGAATCCAGAACGTGAAGAGAATAAGACGGTTCTGGTAGTATTAAGGGATGATCAGGTATTGTTGGCACGGGCTGCTGTGCATGCTGTTTTAGGCGATTTAAGTAAGCCTGATTCAGGTATCATGTTTACGATGCCAGTTGATTTTATTGAAGGCGGAAGTTTTAAAATATAGGAAAGAGGGATTGTTTTGTCTAATATATTAGTACAAGTGTCCATCATTTTCTTTACCGGCCTGCTTTTTGCGCGGCTTGTGAAATACGTTAAGCTGCCTTCAGTTACTGGGTATCTGATCGGCGGTCTGATTTTGGGACCGCATGTTTTAAAGCTGATTACGTTAGAAAGTGTTGAGACATTAAAAATATTTTCAGAAATAGCGCTTGGCTTCATTGCCTTTTCAATTGGCAGTGAATTTAAGATGAGCTATTTCAAAAAGGTGGGCATGACACCGATTGTCATCGCTTTTATGGAAGCTTTTGTAGCCGTGTTTCTGGTTGCCGCGGCTTTGATTATAACAGGAAATGACATTAGTTTTTCAATCATGCTGGGAGCAATTGCGGCAGCGACCGCACCGGCTGCAACGATTATGGTTATTAAGCAGTATAAGGCTAAGGGATCAGTGACCGAGACTTTGCTGAGTGTAGTTGCTATTGATGATGCGGCGGCTCTGATTGCCTTTGGCTTTGCTTTAGCGATTACGAAGTCAATGTCAGCGGCGGAGAATACGAATTTGCTGCTGTCTCTGCTGAGTCCATTTAAAGACATATTGATGTCTGGGGTTATTGGCTGTGTGCTGGGCTTAGCATTTACTTATTTGCTGCGTTTCTTTAAGGATAGCGGTAATCGTCTGTGTTTAGTTGGCGGCTTCATTCTGCTTGCCATCCCACTAGCTAATGCAACAGGTGCTAGTTCTTTGCTTGTCTGTATGATTTTAGGAGCAGTATTCTGTAATTTATCTAATTCATCGGATGCCGTCATGTCAATGATTGACAACATTACACCGCCGCTGTTCATGATGTTCTTTGTTTTATCAGGTGCTGAGTTAGACACTTCAGTATTGGGCAGCATTGGCATCATTGGTGCGGTTTACATTATTGTTCGTGTCGTCGGTAAATGGCTGGGTGCTTATCTGGGTGCTGTAATTATGAAAGCCGACAGCAAGGTACGCACATACCTTGGACCATGTCTGATTCCGCAGGCAGGTGTAGCCATCGGTCTGTCATTGATTGCGGAAAGTGCAGTGCCGGGACATGGGGCAACCATTCGTGCGGTTATTTTATGCGGAACGATGGTTTATGAATTGATTGGGCCATTTATTACGAAAATGAGCTTACAAAAAGCCGGCGAAATACATCCAGGCGCATAGACAGAACTTCGGTTCTGTTTTTTTGTGTTATAGGAAATTTCATTTTCAAGCATCAAAGCATTAATATCTCATTATGAAAAGTTATATAAAAAATAATGAGGTTGATGAAATTAACGTGTGGATATGGTATGCTATAAAAACATATATTTAATCATTTATAGTAAGCATTACCTAGTTTCTTTTGTATCAATCGAATGTCAGCTTACAGCCACATTAGCCCTATTTAGATAACATGAAAAATCAGTTCAATGAATCAAAGTGAATAGACCTAAACTAGAAGAAAAGGCGGTTTACTTGATGGAAATCATTGAACTGATCAAAAGAGTTCCTGTATGGATTTGCTCGGGTGCGACTCCCATACCAATAGGTAAAACGAGAGAGACATTGAAATACAGGAAGGAACAGCGCCGCGAGAAAGGCAGCTGGGTGTCTTCATTGATGGCAAGATTTCCTGAAGGATTGAAGGAAATCATTTTCTTGTTTATAAAAGCACCCCGAAGGGTGCTTCAACTATTCTTTACGAAAGACATCTTCCATATGTAATTCAAACATAATGTTCGGGGCTACATAATATTGATCACGATCAATTGTAACCGCTGGCATGGTAGCACATTTAATTCGATCATCTTCTTGATAATAGACATTGTAGACCGGAATGGTATCGTAAAGATAATCTTCGGTGTTATAACCAACTGTGACGGTCAATACTTCATTGATTTGCGGTGGGATTGCCATTAATTGATTAAACTGACGAATTGCATCATCAACACTAAGCAGCGTTGTATCGCATATCTTGGTTCCTATGATTGGTGTGTAGGAGATACTATTTAGTCCTTCCTCTTTAAACCTAAAACCAAGCTGCTGATAGCTGGCGGCGAATAATTGTTGGCTCAAAGTGAGATCAGAGCGATTTTCCTCAAGCCTTGTCCAGTAATCTAATTCATGATTGGTTGCTATGCTGCTGGCGGAAACCTCCTGAATATCAGCTATTGGCTTATCCAGTGTCCATAGATTTTTGAAGATTCGCTCATAAGCAGTCAGCATTTCACGCTGATAGAAGGCTGTGTTCTTCTCAGTATTGGCTTGTGGGTCAATGTATCTCGTGTAATTTGAATCTGGATTTTTAGAATATGGGAAATCGGTCGTATCAGCATAAGGCAAGTCGATGCTCAGTACAACGGTGCCATGTTCATTGATTCTTAAGTAAAACAGGTCAGTATCAACGGTCAATGATTTTTGGGTCGAATCCATCCGATGGGAACGGGTTAATATGAAATCATCTGCATGGAAGTTGAGGGGTTCATAATACTCTATTGATTTAATCGTGGCATTAAAATAGTTACAGATTGCATCAGCCATGCTTTGCATATCGGCTTCACTTAATGATGCTTTATGATAGATAGGGAATAAAGCATCACTTGTGAAGTTTGTTAAGTTCCAGCGTGAGCTTTTAATTGCTTCCAGCTGTTTTTCAGTATAGAAGTAATACAATCCGCCAGCTGCCCCAACACCGCCGGCTGCTGTATATGAGAATTTTGCATCCTTATTTTGTTTAATCATCGTTAAATCATTAGGCAGAGAAACTTGAAGTGACAGCGGTGCTGAATTAATGGCTGCATTGGCAATTGCCTGCTGCTCTTTAGATTGTTTTGAATCAAGATATTCTTTGTCAAGCTTAACTGCCGGTGCCTGCATTATATGATAGGTGTTGGGTTCTTCACTGTTTTTGTAGTAGAGCTGATAAACTGGAATGGTTTGTTTTAACTCAAACGCATTGGCGTAAAACAGTTTGCCATCATAGATTTTTTTAATTTCCGGCATCGTTTCATCATCAATGAATAATTTCAACTGTTCGATTGCCTCATCCACACTCAGCAGGTCAGCGTTTCCAACTAAAACTTTCGCTGGTGCATGATAATCGATTTGTGTCAGACCATGCTCATCAAAGCTTAATGTCAATGTGTTGTAAGAAGCATTAAACTGTTTTTCTTGTTGTTGAGAAGCGGCCTCTTGAATGGTAGCCGAAGCGGTAATGACACCTCTAAAACCACTTTGATAAGTAACACTGATTTGTGGTTTTGTGTAGGATACCAATTCTGTGAGATGTTGTTTATAAAAACTTCTCGCAAGCTGTTTGATAAAAGAACTATCATTAAATTCATTGGTGGTGTAAGCTTGTTTACTCACTGAGAGCGGTTCATCAAATCGCAGTGAATAAGACCCGTTTTCATAAAAATATAAGCGATGGTTATCACCGTCTAGATAAATATTTTCACGGTCATTCTCACTGAAATTCTTACGGATTCTGTTTGATTTTAATCCAAACAGAGCTTCAATTGCTTCTGCCTGTTTCATCATTTCATCAAATTCAAGCAATTCATATGTATAAATAGGCAATGATTTCAATTTGGACAGCTTCTTGATGTTCCATGGCTGATTCCTTAAATCATTAGGATTGTTCACTTCTGTAAATGGAAATGGCTGGGTATCACCGTTAAAGGGGTAATACAAATGCTGTAAGTCCGCGGCTTTAATTGGACAGACACTTAGGGACACACCGAGTAGGAGTGTCAGCAAGACTTTTAAATGTTTCATATGTTTTCCTCCCTGATGAAAGCGTGACTTATCTCCCCAAATAAAAACGCTCTCATTTCTTCTACCTTTACTCTAACACGCTTTCAGCATTTAAACCACAACATAAATCAATATGTGAAATAATTATTTTAATCTTGGCAGTCTTAAAAGACCATTGAAAAGCACCCCAAAGGGTGCTTCAACTAATTATCGGAAAGCTTGATCAATATGCAGTTCAAACATAATGTCCGGTGCTACATAATATTGATCAGGGTCAATGGTTACCGCTGGTATTGTAGAACAAATGATGTGTTCATCCTGCCAATAATAGATGTTGTAGACAGGAATGGTATCGTAAAGATAATCGCCATTATTATAGCCAACTGTCACCGTTAATATTTCATTAATTTCAAGCGGTTTCGGACCTATGGCAGGTGGCAGTAATGACAGCTTGTTAAACTGTGAAATCGCATCGTCAACACTAAGCAGTGGGGTGTCGAATACCTTTGTACCCAAGATTGGTATGTAGGTAACGCTGCTAAGACCTTCTTCTTCAAAGGTGAAATCAAGCTGCTGATAACTAGCGGTAAATAATTGCTGGCTCAGACTGACATCCGTTCTGCTTTCGTATAGTTTAGTCCAATAATAAAATTGATGATTAGTACCAATATGAGAACAAGAAGCTTCCTGAACATCAGCGATTGGATTATCAAGCTGCCATAAGTTTTTGAATAGCTGTTCATAGGCAGTCATCATTTCACGCTGATAGAAGGCAGTATTTTTTACTGTATCGGATTGCGGATCAATGTATCCTGAAAAACCAGTTTCAGGATTTTTAGAATATGGCTTATCAGAAGGTTCAGAATAAGCTAAGTGGATACGCAGCCAGATTGTCCCATGTTCATTAATGGTCAGATAAAATTTTTTTGTATCAATATTCAGTATTTTTTGAGTATGATTACCTCGGTCAGCGCGTTGATAGATGTAATCGTCAGAATGAAAATCAATAGGTTCATAATATTGAGAAGATTGAATTGTCACATCAAAATAATCACAGATTGCATCGGCAATGGCCTGCATCTGCGCATGCGTCAGAGAAGCTTTATGATAAATAGGAAATAAAGCTTCATCTGTAAAATTTGTTAGATTCCAACGTGAATTTTTAAGCGTTTCAATTTGTTTCTCGGTATAGAAGAAGGACGGACCGCCAGCTGCGCCGACACCTTCCAGAGCGGTATAGGAAAGCGGGGTATCATCAACCTGTTTAATCACTGTCAAATCATCAGGCAATGGAATTTGAAGCGGATTTTTAAGTGGTTCGACTGCTTCATCAACTGTTATTTCTTTAGTATTCTCAGGTTTGATAGCATGCAGATATTCTTTATCAAGCGCAACTGCCGGTGCCAGAATTTCATAATAGGTATCTGGTTCATCATTATTTGTGTAATAGATTTGATAGACGGGTATTGTTTCCCTTAAATCAAAAGCGTTGCTGTAAAATAATCGGCCGTCATATATTTCACTGATATCCGGCATCAGATTTTCATCATCAAAAGCTTTTAGCTGTTCGATTGCCTCATCTACACTTAATAAGCGAGCATCATTGACCAAAACATTTACTGGTGCATGATAATCAATGCCTGCAAGCCCTACATCGTTAAAGCTTAAAGTTAATGTGTTATAGGCCTCATTCAATTGTATTGTCTGTTCATCCTCAGCTCTTTCATAAAAAGTAGCGGTTGCAATGATGAAATTTCTGGGGGTACGATAGGTATCAAAATGGATCTCTGGATCATTGAAGGGAATGAGGGTTTCCAAATTTTGATGATAGAAATTTTCTGCTAATTCTGTAATAAATGCTTCATTTTTCAATTCGTCCTCACTGCAAGATCGCTTTGTGACATAGATTGGTTTATGCATAAGCAATGAATAAGACCCTGTTTCATAAAAATATAAATGATGCGTATCGCTGTTTAGGATAACAATTTTATTGCCATCATCTGCTAAATTCTTGCTGACACTCTTTGATTCTAAATCAAGTAATGTTTCAATTACTTCTGCCTGTTTCATCATTTCATCAATACTTAAAGACTGATAGGTATAAATAGGTAACGCTTTAAGCTTTTTTTAATTTTGAATATTCCATGGCTGATCTTTTAAAACATCAGGATTATCCACCTCAGCATGCGGATATGGATAAGTATCACCGCTGAAGGGGTAATACAGCTGCTCTAAGTCCTCTGCCTTTTCTGAACATGCACTTAAAGATATGCTCAGCAAGAACACCAGCAATAATTTTAATCGTTTCATTTTATTTCCTCCCTGATGACAACGCTTTAATTTTCCCCAAATAACGCTGTCACTTCTTCTTACGTTTACTTTAACATTCTTTCACAGCTTAAACAATCACTTGATTCATAACTTGCCCAATAATTATCTTGTCATGGCTGATTCAACACGTTCATCCTTTGCAAGCAATCAAGGAACTTGCTATAATAAATAACGAAAGGCGGTTTCTATGGAATTAAAAAATTAAAAATCACTGATAAAAAAATAGAACTGCTGACGCTGATGGGCATCGACAGCGGTGAAGCCCTGCTCGCTCATTATCCGTTTCGTTATGAGGAAATCGTACAAAAGCCTTTTAACGAATGGCAGAAGGACGATAAAATTACCTGTGAGGGAATCATTGTTTCGCAGGCCCGGGTGCTGCGGTTTGGCTCCAATCGTTCCATGACTAAATTTTCAATTCTGATAGATGAAGAGGTCATCGACTGCACAATCTATAATCGGCCATGGACGAGCGCTTTTGCTATGGAAAAAAAGATTACGGTTATGGGGACGTATCAGGGGGATCATAAACTGGTATGTACGAATTATAATTTTCAGCCGATAAGTGAACAAATAGGCTTGCATCCGGTATATTCTACGCGTGAGGGAATCAGTCAAAAGGATTGGCAGAAGCTGATTCAAAAAGCGATTGACGGCATGCTGAGGGAGGTTGAGGATGTTATTCCTGAAGATTACCGTCAGAAATATCATCTTTTACATAAAAGAGATGCCTTGTATTTTATTCATAAGCCGCCAAGTATGAATCATGTCAAACAGGCAATCCGTACTTTAAAGTATGAAGAATTTTTAATGTTTCAGCTTTGTATGCAGAGTATGCGGCTTGAAAATAGTCAGAATAGAGGGATTGAAAAGCATTTTTCAATTGATCAGGTGATGGAGCTGAAGCGTTCGCTGGCTTTTGAATTAACTGAGGATCAGCAAAACGCAATCATGGATATTCTTCATGATTTAAGCAGCAGCAAAAGTATGATGCGCTTAGTGCAGGGCGATGTAGGCTGCGGTAAAACCATGGTTGCTGCTTTTGCGTTATATGCATGTATCTGCGCCCATAAGCAGGGAGCATTTATGGCACCAACGGAATTGCTGGCTAAACAGCATACCGCAAATCTGAAACGCTTGTTTGCTGATCATGATGTGGTCATTGAATTATATTGCTCATCACTGAAAAACAGTGAGAAAAAAGATATTCTTGAACGCTTGAAAAATAATCAGATTGATATATTAATAGGTACGCATGCCTTATTTCAAGAGGATGTAAGTTTTTATGATCTTGGCTTGGTTATTGCTGATGAACAGCACCGTTTTGGCGTCCAGCAGCGCCGGGCTTTATTGGCAAAGGGTGAAAAGGTTGATTTTCTTTTGATGAGTGCAACCCCGATTCCGCGTACTTTGGCTTCTTCATATTATGGAGATCTGGATGTATCAACGATCGCACAGCTGCCAAAGGGCCGTTCAATCATTACTACCAAGGTTGTTAAGTCAGCTTCCATGAAGCCGATTCTTAATGAAGTATTGACGCTGATTGATGAGGGTAATCAAGCTTATGTCGTTTGTCCATCCATTGAAACGAATGAGGAAATGAAGATTAAGGGTGTTGAGGAAATCTATGAGGGAATGCGCAAAACTTTAAAGGGTTATAATATCGGTTTAATTCACGGCAGGATGAGTACCGAGGAAAAGGATCGGATCATGAATGATTTCCTCGCAAAGCAGATTGATGTGCTGGTTGCAACGACCGTCATTGAGGTGGGTGTCGATGTCAAGGATGCGAATATTATGGTAATCTATGATGCTCATCGCTTTGGCTTGAGTCAGCTTCACCAGCTGCGGGGCCGTGTTGGCCGGGGGAATCGGCCAGGTTATTGTTATTTGCTTTCATCAAGTAAAGATGAGACTAGCATGGCGCGTTTGAAAATATTGGAAAATACATCGGATGGCTTTGAGATTGCCAAGCAGGATCTGATTATGCGTGGTCCCGGTGATATTCTCGGTATTAGGCAAAGCGGTGTACCGGGCTTTATATTAGGCGATTTTGTGCTGGACAGCAATGTTTTGGAAACCGCGCGTCAGGATGCCTGTGAACTGCTTAAGGCATTTGCCCAAGGCGCTTATCCTGATTTAAAAAATCTGGTGATGAAGACAGTTGATAGTACAAAATATTTAGATTAATGGTATAATAGTTTTGGTTTAGGGTAAAAGGAGACAGATTCATGGATATTTTTGATTGGCTTAGTGAGAAAGGGATTCCATATAAGAACAAGGACTTAATCATGAATGCCTTTGTTCATTCCTCATATGTTAATGAGCATAAGACTTTTTTAGATGATAATGAACGCTTAGAATTTATGGGGGATGCGGTACTTCAAGTATGGACTACAACGAAATTATTTCTGCTTGAACCGCCGCTGCACGAAGGTGAAATGACAACCTTGCGCGCTCAGCTTGTTTGCGAAGAAGCGTTGGCGCAGTATACCCGCACGTTAAAATTAAATCGTTTTCTGCTGCTGGGAGTCGGTGAAGAAAAAACCGGTGGCCGTGAACGTGATTCAATTCTTGCTGATATGTTTGAGGCTTTATTAGGAGCGGTCTATCTTGATTCCGGATATGCTTCCGTAGATAAGATTTTAGAAGAAGTGATTACACCAACCATCAACAAGCCGAAGAGTGAAAAGGTTATTGATTATAAAACTAAGCTTCAGGAATTTATACAGTCTGACTCACGCAAAACGGTACGCTATGAAGTAGTTAATATGAGCGGTCCCAGCAATAAGCCTGAGTTTGAAGTAGTTGTGCTGTTAGATGATATTATTCTTGGCCGCGGTGTCGGTTTTTCAAAGAAGAAAGCGGAACAGCAGGCGGCGCGGGATGCTTTTGAGAAAATGGTAAAATAATAGAGATGAAAATCATAATGCTGAGGCTATGATTTTTTTCTTTTGAAAGGAGAAGAATGCGATGAAAAAATTAATGATCTTATTTTGCTGTCTGATGATGTTTATCTGTCCGATCCAGGCGGTGGAGCAGCATTCTTTAACGATTGAAAGCAAACAGATGCTGATTGTGAATATGAATGATTCACTGAATCTTTATGAGAAGAATACCAATGATTTGATTCAGCTTGAATCAATGACAAGGCTGGCATTTGCAGTTATAGCGATAGAAAATAAGGCTCAGTTTAATCAGACTCGGGCCGGTAAGGATTTTGATACAGCTCTGTTGGATGCAATATCTTCAAAAGAAGGTGCCCGTGATTTGGCGGCGGCGATGATGGGTGAAACGCGGATGATTGAGCTGATGAATGAAAAGGCCCAGGCGCTGAATTTAATTAAAACGAATTTTGTGAATGTTGACGGATCACTGGATATCAATCAGATCACCACTGTGAATGAACTGATGCAGATACTGAAGATGGGAATGGATTATCCTGAATTCAGGCAGATGCTTACAGCTTCTCAAGCTTCTATCAAAGAGCGGTGTGATGAACTGCACTTAGAAAGTGATTCATTGATTGGCGGAATTAAGCTGAGTGATGCAATGCTGACGCTGCATCTGAAAAATGGTTTGACTCTGCTTTGCTTGAGCATGAATGGCTCAGGCGATAAGGCATATAAAGATATGGCGGAAGCAGTGGGCTATTTTTATAAAAATTATCAATGGGTAAAGATCATTGATGAGGGAGAAGAAATCGCCCAGCTGCCGGTAAAGTGGGGAGATACACATAGTGAGCTGACATTTATTTCAGATAATGATTACTATGCCTTGCTGCCAATAAATTATAATGAAGCTGACATTATCAAAGAGGTTGTCAAATCTGTTACCTTGGAGGCACCGGTTGAAGAGAATCAGTATGTGGGTGAGTATATTATCCGTTACAGCGGTGAAATTGTACTGACGATCCCGCTTTTTTCTAATCAGCAGATTGACCGCAGTATTTTCCGTTATGGTTTTGATGTCGCAAAGGACTGGCTGATGAATCATCCGTTTTATGCACTTATTGGCGGCGGCATTTTAATACTTTTGCTGATTCGTGTGATTTTGCGTAAATATAAGTGAAGTATGATATAATTCAACATATAGAAATGAGGTTTAAAATGAACGAAGTTTTAGAAAGCCTGCTTATTAAAATTGGTCTTGAAGAAGATCTTGAATATTTTAAAAATGGTCAGCTGATCGATAAGGCTGAATATCATGCCCTCAGCAAGTCTTTACGCATTCGTGTACAGCTTGATGAGAGTCTGCCCTTTGAGGTTTGGCAGCGTTTTAATTCGCATTTAATGACGGCTGCCCGCGCCAAGGTTGATCTGACGATTGAAACCAGACAGGATAAGCCGACGATTTTAAAACTGCGTGCCTATCTTGAATATGCGCAAAGTATTCAGCCCAAGCTGAAGCTTTTTGAAAGCTCAATGCCGCGGCTTGAGGATAAACGCATCATCTATGCTTTTGCGGATGCGGTAATGATTGATGAAGCGATTCAAACAAAGCATTTGTTAGAAGGCTTTTTGAAAAATGTCGGTATTGATCTGCCGATTTTAGTCCAAGAGCTGAAGAGTGAGACGCAGCAGGTAGAATTTAAAAAACCTGAGGCCGCACCGGCTACGGTTTATGAAGAAAAGAAAATGAGCTTTGTGCCTAAGAGCAAAAAGAATCAGACGTATATTGATTTTAAAATCAAGGATATCGTTGAGGCTTGTTTCCAGATTAAGATTACCGGTAAGATTTTTGAAAAAGAGAACCGGGCTCTGCGTACCGGCAAGCATATTCAGACTTTGTATATCGCAGATGCCGAGGATGCGATTGTCATCAAGCGTTTTGAGCGTGGAGCTTTGACGCTGGAGGTTATGGATGAAATTAAAATCGGTGATACTGTGGCAGCTTATGGTAAGGTTGAATTTGATTCCTTTTCAAGAGAGCTGGTCTTTATGCCTGACCGCATCGATAAAATTGAAGAAGTCAGACGTATGGATCATGCAGAGAAAAAGCGTGTTGAACTGCATGTGCATACAAAATTAAGTGAAATGGATGGTGTCAGCGGCATCAGTGAATATATTGATGAGGCTGTACGCTGGGGGCATGATGCGATTGCGATTACAGATCATGCGGTCGTACAGGATTTCCCAAAAGCCCAGCGCTATGTAGAAAAAATTAATAAAGGCCGTGAAAAGCCGTTTAAAATGATTTATGGGGTTGAGATGTATATGGTTGATCCCTTCCTTGAAATTGTTAAGAATGCTGATGATACGCTGCTGGAAGAGGGAAGATATTGTGTCTTTGACCTTGAGACAACAGGCTTATCGACACGTTTTGACCATATTATTGAGTTTGGCGGTGTGTTAGTTGAAAATCGTGGCATTACATCGGCTAAACAGATGTTTATTAAACCGCCGGTGGAATTGTCTGCTTTCACAACCAGCTTAACAAACATCACTGAGGAGCATCTGCGCAATGCACCGACAATTGAAGAGGCGATGGATGAGCTGTTGGCATTTATCGGTGACCGTATTTTGGTAGCCCATAATGCCCAGTTTGACGTTAACTTCTTAAACGATGCTTTGATTCGTATGGGACGTGAGCCATTAAAGAATCCGGTGATTGATACCTTAGATCTGTCAAGAAGTCTGCATGCTGACCGCAAGGCTCACCGTTTGGGCAACATCGCGCGTGTTTATAATATCCGTTATGATGAGGAAGTAGCTCACCGCGCAGATTATGACGCGAAGGTACTGGCACAGGTTTATTTGAATATGCTGAACGATCTGAAGCATATCAAAACCCTAAAGGATCTGGCGGGTATGTATGATGAATCATGTTTTAATAAGGTCAGAGATAAGCATATCATGGTGCTGGCTAAGAATAAGGCTGGTCTGAAAGAGATGTTTGAACTGATTACTTTATCGCATACGAAGTATTTATCGTATAACTCAAAGAATACAAACAATGTTGTCGCAGAACCAAAGATTTTCCGAGAGGAAATCGCGAAGCGGCATAAGAATGGCAATCTGCTTTTAGGCAGCAGCTGTCTCAACGGGGAAGTATTTGAAATTGCGCAGACACGCGGTGAAGATAAGCTGAAGGAAGTAATTCAGTTCTATGACTATATCGAGATTCAGCCGCTTGGCAATTATATGCATCTGGTTGAGCGCAACAGCATTGGCAGTAAGGAGCGGCTGATTGAAATCTTAAAATCAATCATTAAGGCTGCACAGGAATTAGGAAAAATCGTTGTTGCAACCGGGGATTGTCATTATGTTCAGCCTGAAGAAAAGCTGATTCGTGATATTTATATCAATTCACAGGCAATCGGCGGTAAACGGCATCCGCTCTATATCTATAATGCGCAGCGCCGCCGCATGAGTCAGGCACCGGATCAGCATTTGCGTACAACCGATGAAATGCTTGCCGAGTACAGCTATCTCAATCATGATTTAGCCTATGAGATGGTTGTGACAAATTCAAATAAAATTAATGATATGATTGAAGATATCAAGGTTGTTTATGATACTTTGTTCCCGCCTGATATCAAGGATTCTGATAAAAAGCTGGCGCAGATCTGTTATGAGAATGCGCATAAGAAGTATGGGCCACAGCTGCCGGAAATTGTTGAGGCACGGTTAAAGCGAGAGCTTGACAGTATCATCGGGCATGGTTTCTATGTTGTTTATTACATTTCTCATCTTTTGGTTAAAAAGAGTCTTGATGACGGTTACATGGTAGGCAGCCGTGGTTCGGTTGGTTCCAGCTTTGTTGCGACAATGGCGAATATTACTGAGGTTAATCCATTGGCTCCGCATTATGTTTGCCCGAAATGCCATTATGTTGAATTCTTTACCGATGGCAGTGTTGCTTCCGGATTTGATTTGCCGGATAAAAAATGTCCGGTCTGCGGTGAAATGATCCGCGGTGACGGTCAGGATATTCCATTTGAAACATTCCTTGGCTTTGAGGGTGATAAGGTTCCTGATATCGATTTGAATTTCTCCGGAGATTATCAGCCGACCGCGCATAATTATCTGAAAGAAGTATTCGGTGAGGATCACGTATTCAGAGCTGGTACGATTGGTACAGTCGCGGAACAGACTGCCTATGGATATGTAAAGGGATATGAAGAAGAAATGGGCATGGAAACTCATATGCGCAATGCTCAGATTCTGCGGCTGGCTAAGGGCTGTGAGGGTGTAAAACGAACAACAGGTCAGCATCCAGGCGGTATTCTTGTAGTACCGAATGAATTTGATGTGCATGATTTCACACCCGTGCAGTTTCCAGCCAACAACCCCTTTGCTGATTGGAAAACAACGCATTTTGAATTCCATGATATTCATGACAATCTGTTGAAATTTGATATCTTAGGGCATGTCGATCCTACGGCAATGAAGCTGTTGGAACGTATTTCCGGTATTGATCCGAAAACGATTCCGATGAATGATCCAGAAACAATGAAGATTTTCTCCTCTGTTGAGAGTCTGCATATTGATACGAGCAAAAATACAGAAAAAACTGGTGCTGCCGGTATCCCTGAATTTGGTACACCTTTTGTACGCGGTATTCTGGAATTGACCCGCCCGACAACCTTTGACGAATTAGTGCGTATTTCCGGTTTATCACACGGTACTGACGTTTGGTTAAACAATGCTGCTGATCTGATCAAGGAAGGTAAATGTACACTTAAAAATGTAATCGGGTGCCGTGACGATATCATGGTTTATCTGCTTCACAAACAATTGCCGCCAAAGCTTGCCTTTACAATCATGGAAAGTGTGCGTAAGGGAAAAGGCTTAAAGGATGAATGGATTCCTGTTATGAAGGAACATAATGTTGATGATTGGTATGTGGATTCATGCTTAAAAATCAAATATATGTTCCCGAAGGCACATGCTGTCGCTTATGTTATGATGGCGGTGCGTATCGCTTGGTTTAAGGTTCATAAGCCGCAGTATTATTACTGCATGTTCTTCTCAATTCGCTGTGATGCTTATGATATTGATACGATGATTGCCGGTGAACAGGCAATTCGGGCGCGTATGGCAGAAATTACTCAGCGGCTAAACAGTAATGAATTTAAGAATGATGTATCCAAGAAGGAAAAGGATATTTATTCTACACTGGAGCTGGCACTTGAAATGGTGCTGCGCGGTTATCGCTTTGGTAATATTAATTTGATGAAGTCAGCGGCATCGGAATTTATCGTTGATCCGGATGATGAAAATGTGTTGATTCCGCCATTTACATCGATTGATGGTCTGGGTGCCAACGTTGCTGTCACGGTAATTGAAGAACGAGAAAAACGTCCGTTCCTATCTAAACAGGATCTTTCTGAGCGGACAGCGCTTAATGGTACTCATATCAAACGGCTTGAGACGATGGGTGTGTTAAGTGATCTTCAGGAAGAAAATCAGCTTTCATTATTCTAAACAGTATCTTCGGGTACTGTTTTTTTTGCTTTACTAAGTATTTATGATATGCTTAAGCTGTCAGGAAGTGAGTATTGATGATAAGATTATATAGAAATACGGATCAAAAAGCGGTCATGAGCATATGGCTGCAAGCTAATCTTAAAGCTCATTCCTTTATATCGGCTGATTATTGGCAGTCGCATTATGAAGAAGTAGCGAAGATGTTGTCGTCAGCAGAGCTTTTGGTTGCGGAAAATGACGGCAGAATCTGCGGCTTTATCGGTATGTATAATGAAATGATTGCGGGCTTGTTTGTTGATGAGCATTATCGCGGCAAAGGAATCGGCAAAATGCTGTTGGATACTGTCAAGCAAATGAACTCTCAGCTTCATTTACAAGTGTATAAAAAGAACAAGCAGGCTCTGCATTTTTATCAAAGAGAATCGTTCAGTATTGAAAAAGAACAGCAGGATGCGGCATCAGGGGAGATCGAATACGTGATGAAATGGGTAAAAAAGAAGTTGTAAAAGAATTTTGACAGGCAATTCTATGCTATGTCAAAGAGATTTGATAGACAGAACAGGCTGTTGCTGAGACAATGCCGATGAAAGGAGAAACTTATGGAGATAGGAAGTAAACTGAAAGAAGCTCGTGTTCAATGTACGATGACACAGGAGCAGGTGGCTGAGGAGCTTCAAGTAAGCAGACAGACGATATCGAATTGGGAGAATGAGAAATCATATCCGGATATTCTCTCTGTCATAAAGCTAAGTGATCTCTATAAGGTCAGCCTTGATGAATTACTGAAAGGAGACATTAAAATGATCCGGCACTTGGCGGAGAGTACGAATGTTGTTACCAGCAATAAAAAGCTGCTGACAATGATTGCATTGAATGGCTTGCTGCTGATTTTGTTTCTGCTTTTTAACGGCATTATCGCGCAGAACAAATATTTAATTATGATCTGCGCCTCAACGGCTATTATCAGCACCACATTTCTGTTTTATCAGATTATTAAAAAATTCTAGGAGGTCATCATGACTTGGTTAACCATTGTATTTGTATTTATTATTTTATTAGGAGCTGTTAACCTGTCTTATCAGGTTTACAAAATAACAGAATTGGATGCCCGCTGCCGGGGCTTGAAGCATCCTAAATTCTGGGGGATATTTTCTATCGGCGGTAATTCGGGCAGCGGCGGGTTGCTGCTGTATCTGATTGGCAGACGCAAGTACCCCATAACAATGAATGAAGAAGAGCGCCAGACAATCGAATCACGCAAGAAAAAGGCGGGTGTGGGCCTTGCCTTTATTGCGGTGGGTGCCGTTTTCATGATTATCACAATCGTAAGCATACAGGGAAATATTTGATTTCTGAATCAGGATTTGCCATGCCTGCATGAAAAATGGGCGCAGAATCTCAGGTAAAGCAAATTTCGATTTAGGTTTAGGTTAAAATTTAACTTTTCACTTCAGAAATTTAATCAATCTAACGTGCAGTACTTGATTTGAAAATACAACTATGCTATACTTATTTCGTAGAAATAAAGGATGGTAATTGTTAATTGCAAGTAACCTATCTACACATATTTTATTTATGTGTGGTAGGTTTTTTTTGTTAAGAGGGAGGTTCTATATGATTATCCAAAGAATTTTAACCAATAATGCAGTAATAATCCAGAATTCTAATGGAAAGGAGCAAATAGTTTGTGGTAAAGGTATAGGATATAAGAAGCATATAGGTGATAAGATTGATGAAAATATAGTTAACCAAGTATTTGTATTAACTAGAAATGGTTTGACAAAGCAATTAGAAGAATTGCTTTACGATATACCGATTGAATATGTACAAATATCTAATCAAATAATCGAAATTGCTAAGCTTGATTTAGGGAGAAAGTTAAATGAAAGCTTATTGATTACTTTAAGTGATCATTTATATCAATCTATATCTCAATTTCTGGATGGTGTTAATTTAGCAAATGCTTTCCTTTTTGATATTAAACAATTTTATGAAGTAGAGTATGAAGTTGGATTAAAAGCTCTTGCTTTAATTGAAAAGAAATTAAAAGTAAAACTACCAGAAGCAGAAGCTGCAAATATTGCACTTCATCTAGTGAATGCTGGAAATGATGATTCAACTCTCGAAGAGATTTATACAATGACTAAGATAATACAAAGTATAACTAATATTATTCGTCATTATTTCTCTATCGAATTCGATGTTAAATCTGCATATTATTATCGATTTATAGTACATTTGAAATACTTCGCACGCAGAGTACTTGAACATAAACAGTATCATGAAGACGATCTAGATTTGTTAGAAATTGTAAAAACAAAGTATAAGAATTCATATGGATGTGTGTGTAAAATTGAAGAATTTATGAAGAAAAAATATGACTATAAGCTAACGGACGAGGAGATGCAATATTTAACAATTCATATACAACGTGTGGTTTACAAGACGATAAAGGATTAAAATTCTTTATTAGAGAAAGGAGTGATGTAGTCATAAAAATAACTGTTAAATGCAAGAGTAATAAAATCATATTTCAAAGGATGGTAACATTAAGTTGGCTTAACCTTCATTAATCAAATAAAATGGAGGAAAATAAAAATGAGTAAATATGAAAATTTAGCAACAGATATTATAAAAAATGTTGGCGGTGAAAAGAATATTAATCAATTAACACATTGTGTTACAAGATTAAGATTTAATCTATATGATGAATCAATTGCAAATGATGAAAAATTAAAAAACTTAGATGGAGTGGTAACGGTTCTTCATACTGCAGGACAATACCAAATAGTTATTGGAAATCATGTTGGAGATGTTTTTGCAGAAATTATAAAAATTGCAAATATCAAAACAGATTCAACAACAATACATAAAAGTCAATCAGATAATCGATCATTAAAGGATAAATTTTTAGATTTAATAACTGGTATATTAGTACCATCAGTCACAATGTTATGTGCCTGTGGAATGATAAAAGGTGTAAATACATTATTATCTTTTTTAGGCGTGTATTCTACTGGTGATGGCTTATACTCTTTATTAAACGCTATCGGTGATTCAATTTATTATTTCTTTCCAATTGTAATTGGTTACAATATGGCTAAGAAATTAAATATGAATTTGTATTTAGGGTTAATTATTGGTGCTTCTTTATGTTATCCAGCTATCAATGGAGTTGATCTTTCAATATTTGGTCTACATGTGAATGCAACTTATACTGGAACCATATTGCCGGTTATTTTGATTATTGGATTGGCGAAACCGATTGAAACATTTTTTAATAAAATTATACCAAGTGTAGTAAAGTCTTTTTTGACACCAATGCTTACATTGATGATTGTTGTACCAATTGGATTTGTAGTAATTGGACCAATAGCTAATACAATAGCTACATTTATGACAGAAATCATTATTTCGATTTATGAATTTAGTCCGATTGTTACAGGCTTAGTCTTAGGCGGAACATGGATGGTTTTGGTTATTATGGGATTTCATATAGTAATATCAACGGTATTCGTTTTGAATGTAATTGCAGGTGTTGCTGATCCAATATTACCAATGTTCAGTTTTGTTAGTTTTACTCAAACAGGAGTAGCTTTAGCAGTTTGGTTAAAAACTAAAGATATACAACTTAAGGGAATTTCTTTTTCAGGAGTTATTTCTGGGATATTTGGCATTACAGAGCCAATAATTTATGGAATCATGATTCCTAAAAAATTATTTGTGTCTTCATTAGTTGCTTGTGGAATTACTGGTGCGTTGACTGCAATGTTTAATATTCTATGCTATACGATGGGTGGAGCAGGAATATTTATGTTTCCGGCATTTATTGACCCTATGGATCCTTCTAAAAGTTTATTTAAATCAATCTTGGTTGCAATATTAGCCTTCGTAGTAGGTCTAGCGATTACTCTGTTTGTTTACAAAGAGAAAAAAGGTGAAGCATTAGGGCAAAAAGCAGATGAAAAAACGTTGGATGGAAAGAAAGAGATAATTTTGAGTCCGTTAAGGGGAGTAGTAAAAGAACTATCCGAAATTTCTGATGATGCATTTAGTCAAGGAGTATTAGGAAAGGGAGTTATGATTCAACCTACTGATGGAAACGTATTTTCTCCATGTAATGGCACAATAAAAACACTATTTCCAACCAAACATGCAATTGGTATCATTTCAGATAGTGGTTGTGAAATACTAATTCATGTTGGTATAAATACAGTTCATTTGAATGGAAAGTATTTTGAGGCACATGTAAAACAAGGAGATCGTGTGAATGTTGGAGAGTTATTAATGACATTTGACAAAGAAAAAATAGAAGAAGAAGGATACTGCTTAGACACTCCTGTAATTATTACCAACACTAATGATTATATTGATATAATTGAATTTGAAATTAATGAAGAAATTTCAACTGATGATACGTTATTAGTTGCTTTAATTTAGGAGGTACTTATGACATTTCCAAAAAATTTTTTATGGGGTGGAGCTACAGCAGCAAACCAATTTGAAGGTGGTTATGATAAAGGTGGCCGAGGATTATCTTCACTAGATATGGTTACAAATGGTTCAATAAATGAGCTACGTCAAATAACAAGAAGTACAATTTCTGATAAGTATTATCCTAATCGAAAAGCAAGTGATTTTTACCATCATTATAAAGAGGATATAGCATTGCTAGCAGAAATGGGAATTATGATATTTCGTATGTCAATCAGTTGGTCAAGAATATTTCCAAAAGGGATAGAGAATACACCAAATGAAGAAGGTTTAAAATTTTATGACAATGTATTTGATGAATTAAAGAAATATAATATCGAACCATTAGTAACAATTTCTCATTTCGATATACCATTAAATTTAGTTGAAAAATATAATGGCTGGGCATCATCAGAAGTTATTGATTTATATCTAAAATATTGTGAAATTATTTTTAAAAGATATAAAAATAAAGTTAATTATTGGATTACTTTTAATGAAATTAATGCAGGTGTTACTGGTGTTTCAAGTTACCAAGGATTAGGTATACGTAATGAAGGGACAATTAGTTATAGTGATGTGGAAGATGATCCACAAATAAGGCTCCAAGCATTGCATTATCAATTTGTTGCTGCCGCAAAAGCTGTAGTCATGGGGCATGAAATCAATCCCAATTTTAAAATAGGATGTATGATTGGAAGTTCAATTTGTTACCCATATACTTGTCACCCTAAAGATATCATTCATGCACAAGAACGAAATCAACTTTATAATTATTATTGTGCAGATGTGCAAGTTCGTGGTGAGTATCCATATTATGCAAAGCGAATTTGGGACAATGAAAATGTATCACTTCATATAACTAAAAATGATGAAGAGATACTAAAAAAAGGAAAAGCAGATTTTCTAGCTATATCCTATTATGCAACGATGTGTGTAAGTGCTACGCAAACCGGTGAATCTGCATTAGCAAATTTGAATCTTGATACACTTAGAAATCCTTATCTTGAAAAAACAGACTGGGATTGGGTGATTGATCCAGATGGCTTAAGGTTTACGCTTAATGAAATGTATGCTAGATATCAGATTCCATTAATGGTTGTAGAAAATGGGTTGTCAGCTTATGATGTTTTAGATGAAAATATGGAAATACATGATCCATATCGAGTAGAATACTTTAAGGCACATATTCGAGCAATGAATGAGGCAATTGAAGATGGAGTTGATTTGCGTGCTTACACTACTTGGGCACCAATAGATTTAGTTTCAGCGATAACAGGAGAAATGAAGAAAAGATATGGTTTCATTTATGTTGATTTTGATGATTATGGTAATGGTACTGGAAAACGATATAAAAAAGATTCATATTATTGGTATAAAAAGGTGATAGCATCAAATGGAGAATCGCTAGATTAAAGAATAAAGAACATCAAAGTGTGATGTTCTTTTACTGAGATACAGACAACACTAATCAAATTATTATAAATGGTCAATTCCAAGTAATAGATCCGTTTAGTGTGTGGATAACGAACCTGTTAATTCTCTGTTTTTATTCTGTGATTAAACATTTGAGTTCAACTTTAGAAGATTCCAGCTTTGTAAGATGATTTAACTCAAACGTTTTTTAAGACCTAAAGCAAGAAAAAATTCTGAAGAATTTTTATACATTATGGATTGGCTTTGAATTCGTTTTTAGATGATAACGAACTTTCTGCTTCAAATCAATGTTTTTGACACTTAAGAGTTGTTGAACAATCAAGGATAAAGGGTAGTAACTGCAATATTCAAGTAATTTGTTTGAATAATGACATCTAGGGATAACCTTCTCTTTACGCCTTGTGATACAATGAGATACTTCATTAAGGCAAGTCCCAATCTTCCAGTTAGTTACATTCGCAACATACTTCAATTTGGCTAGATGAGCTTTATAATAGAAATTAGGAAGAGTACAATGTTTAGCCTCTTTACACCTATTGCTGACATAAGGGAGACGCAGACAGGTTTTACAGTCAGGATAAGGAGAATAATCATTGCATAAGGATAAGTAGCTAGCAAAAGAACAATACTTATTTTACCATAAGTGCGGGATTGCATAGATGTGTTTTAGACCTCATGAATTTTTGAAAAGTAATGGCTGCTGTTTCTGGACTTTAAAAAATAATTGAGTGTAAAGCAAATTTCCGCTTATTTTTAGCTGAAAAGCTTGAATTTATTGGCATTGCGTGGTACACTAACAATGTATAGAAAAGCGAGTGGACGAAAGTCCACTCTTAATTTTGTCAGAATAAGGAGAAACTATGGATCAATTGGCAAAAATCAAAGAAGCAGTGCTTCCGCTGTTAAATGCCCATGACATTCAGTTATATGATGTCTGCTGGACGAATGAAGGAAGAAATAAGATCTTACAAATCGCGATCATGCATGCGGATGGCAGTATGGATATTGATGGCTGTGCTGAAATGGCTGAGCTGATCAGTGAAAAGCTGGATGAAATTGATGTAATCGCTCATGAATACATGCTTGAGGTATGTTCACCGGGAGCTGAGCGTGTTTTACGTTCGCTTGATGAAGTAAAGGGAGCTGTCAATGAGTATATCTATGCCAAGTTCATCAGTGAGGTCAAGGGACTGCGTGAGGTTAAAGGTGATTTACTGGCTGTGGAAGATGATGAATTGCTGATTGCTTATATGGATAAGGCAGTAAAAAGACAATTGCGCGTAAGCTATCAGAATTTGTCACTGATACGTTTATCGGTGCGTATTTAACGAAAGGAAAGAAAATAACGACATGAAACTTAAAGATTTTATGAAAGCAATGCAGGCAATTGAACAAGACCGTTCATTGTCACAGGATATTGTTGTTGCCGCATTGAAAGAAGCGCTGGCAAAGGCATACCGCAAGCACATTGAAATTCCTGATGCGCTGGTTCGTGTAGATATCAATGAAAAATCAGGTGAGATCAAAGTATATCAACAGCGTGCCGTAGTTGAAGAGGTTGAGGATGATGAATTGGAAATCTCATTGGCGGATGCGAAAAAAATCCGTCAAGAGGTTGAGCTTGGCGATATGATTGAAAATGAGGTCAGCATTGAAAACCTTGGCCGTGCGGCTGTCATTTTGGCGAAGAATGTAATGAAACAAAAAATCAGAGAAGCCGAGAAACAAGCGGTTTATGATGAATATTGTGACAAGCTTGACGATCTGGTTGTCGGTACAGTTGAATCCGTAGAGGAAAAATTCTGCGTTGTCAATATCGGCAAGACATTGGCTTTGATGCCAAGAGTTGCGCAGATCCCTGGCGAGCATTATTATGAGGGTCAGCGTCTGCGTGTTGTTGTCAGTGAAGTAAATAAAGAAACTAAAGGCGCTCAGGTACTTGTATCAAGAGCTGATGGTAACTTAGTTAAGCGTTTATTTGAAAAAGAGGTTCCGGAGATCTATCAGGGCATTATTGAAATCAAGGCGATTGCCAGAGATCCTGGTGAGCGCTGCAAGATGGCGGTTTATTCAAAAAATGAAAACATCGATCCGATCGGTGCTTGTATCGGCCCGAGAGGTTCCCGCGTTCAGGTGATTATCGATGAGCTGCATGGTGAAAAAATCGATATCTTTGAATGGAGCGATGATGTTACTGAATTGATTAAAAATGCACTGGCACCGGCTGAAATTTTAGCGGTTATTCCTAATACTGACCGCCGCGGCTTGCTGATCGTTGTTAATGACAATCAGTTATCTTTGGCAATTGGTAAAAAAGGTAAAAATGCCCGATTGGCTGTTAAGCTTACCGGCAATAAGATTGATATTAAGTCAGAGAGTGAAGTAAATGCTTTAGGCATTGACTGGAAAGCAATTGCCGCTGAACAGAAAGCAAAACAGGCTGAGAAGCTGGCACTTGAAAGAGCCGAAGCTCAGCAGCGGATGTTTGAAGAACGTGAAATGGGCAATTCTGAAATTGATGATGAATATTTGGCAAATGAATTGCAGCCAAGCTATGAAGAAGTGGCTGCTGATGAAGTTGTCAGTGAACCGGCTTTAGAAGTAAACAGTGAAGCGGAAGAAGCTGCTGAAGCTGAGGCTGAAGAGGTTGCAGAAGTTAAAGAAAAGGCTGAGGTTAAAGAGGAACGCGCTGAGACAGATCTTGAAAGAGCCGCCCGCATCGCTAAGGAAAAACAGCGTGCAGAAGGCTTGAATATCAAGGAAAAACAGGAATATGTTTCGAAGTTTGAACAGATTGCTGGTGCGCCTGCTGCCAAACCAACAACAGCTGCGAAGCCTAGATGGAAGAAGGAAAGCGACGAAGAAGAAAAACGCCGCAAGCCGACTTTTGATCTGAAGAAGGATTATGAATTGAAGCCGATTTATTCTGAAGAAGAGCTTGAAGAAATCGCCAAACGTGAAGCCGAAGAAAAAGCGAACGATTGGATCAATGATGAAATCGACTTTGATGAATTTGATGAATATTACGAAGAATAGGAGGGATGTTCATGAAGAAAATTCCGATGCGTAAATGTGTCGTAACCCAGGAACAGCTGCCTAAGAAAGAATTGATCCGCGTTGTGCGCACACCTGAACAGCAGGTCGTTATTGATAGCACGGGCCGCACTAATGGCCGCGGTGCTTATCTGAAAAAGGATCTGGCTGCCATCGAGCTGGCTAAAAAGAAAAAAGCGCTGGCAAGAGCATTGGAATGTGAAATTCCTGATGCCATCTATGAACAGCTGACAGCATTGGTGAGCAATGAACAATAAGGCAATGGGTTTGCTTGGCTTAGCGGCCAGGGCGCGCAAGGTGATCAGCGGTGAAGGGGTTCTCACCAGTATTCAAAATGGCAGTGCTAAGCTCGTGCTGATTGCGTCGGATGCCAGTGAGAATACAAAGAAGAAATATGTAGATAAATGCACATACTATAACGTGGAATTTGATTTTGTCGAGACATCGGCAGAACTGAATCAGGCAATGGGTACTTTCAATCGGAAAGTCATTGCCGTTGCTGACGAGGGTTTTGCGAAGAATCTTCATACTTGCTTGAAAGGCTAGGTGATATAATGGCAAGACAGACAAATAACAGAAATAGAAAGAATAACAACCGGAATAATAACTTTACTCCCAAGAAAGAACGGGTAGAGGTTAAGGCAATTACGTATTCCGGCGTATTGACGGTAGGTGAACTAGCTGAGAAGCTGCACCGCAATGCGAGTGAATTGATCAAGGTATTATTCATGCTGGGAAATATGGTTACCATTAACTCCACATTGGATGATGAAACGATTGAATTGCTTTGTATGGAATTTAATGTAGAATGTACGAAAGAAAATATTATTGAAGAAACTAATCTTGAAGAAGAATTAAAAGAAAATGAAGACGATGAGTCTACATTGGAATCACGTCCGCCGGTGGTTACGATCATGGGACATGTTGACCATGGTAAAACAACCTTATTGGATACCATTCGTAAATCAAGAGTTACTGAAGGTGAATTTGGCGGTATCACTCAGCACATTGGTGCTTATCAGGTGAATGTCAAAGGTAAAAAGATCACTTTCTTAGATACGCCGGGACATGAGGCATTTACTGCCATGCGTGCACGCGGTGCTCAGGTTACGGATATCGTCGTTATTGTTGTAGCTGCTGATGACGGTGTTATGCCGCAGACAAAGGAAGCCGTCGATCATGCGAAGGCAGCAGGTGCGCCGGTTATCGTGGCTGTCAACAAGATTGATAAGCCAGATGTGAATACAGACCGCATCATGGGAGAAATGTCTGATTTAGGTTTAATGCCTGAGGAATGGGGCGGCGATACGATGTTCTGCCCAATCAGTGCTAAATTTGGTCAGGGCGTTCCTGAATTGCTGGAATCCATTCAGATTCTTGCCGAGGTTGAAAACTTCCGTGCCAATCCGAACCGTTTAGCTACAGGTACGGTTATTGAAGCAAAATTAGATAAGGGCCGCGGACCGGTTGTCAGTCTGCTTGTTCAAAAAGGTACCTTAAAATCAGGTGATGTACTGGTTGTTGGTTCATGCTATGGACGAGTACGTAAAATGGTTGATGACCATGGCCGTGAAATCAAGTCGGCTGGACCTTCTTCACCGGTTGAAATTATCGGTTTAAATGATGTGCCGGTTGCCGGTGATGTTTTCCGTGTCTTTGATTCGGAAAAGAAGGCAAGACAGATCGCGGAAACCAGAAATCAAGTAAGAATTGATGCTGAACGTAATTCATCCAGCGCCTTAACGCTTGATGATCTTGCCCGTCAGATTGAAGAGGGTAATATTCAGGAAATCAATGTTATCGTTAAGGCAGATGTTCAGGGCTCGGCAGAGGCGGTTAAGGCTTCACTGGAAAAACTGGATGTTCAGGGTGTACGGGTAAATGTAATCCGTTCTACCGCCGGTGCGATCACCGAGAGCGATGTTGTATTAGCCAGTGCTTCAAATGCTATCGTTATTGGTTTTAACGTTCGTCCAAGCGCTAATGTTCGCAAGAAAGCGGAAGAGGAAAAAGTTGAAATCCGTCTGCATAACATTATCTATAAAGCATTGGAAGAAATGGAATTGGCCATGAAGGGTATGCTGGCGCCGGTTTATGAAGAAGTTGTTATCGGTCAGGCTGAAGTGCGTCAGACATATAAGGTTTCAAAAATCGGTACGATTGCCGGCTGTATGGTTACTGATGGCTGCTTAAAGAAAGAATGTAAGATTCGTCTGATCCGTGATGGCATCGTTATCTATACAGGTAAGCTGGCTTCTTTAAAACGTTTCCAAAATGATGCGAAGGAAGTTCAGTCAGGCTATGAGTGCGGCTGTACCATTGAAAATTTCAATGACATCAAAGAGGGCGACATTTTTGAAGCTTATGAAGATCAGCAGGTAGAGGTTGCTTAATATGGGATTAAAAAAGGATAAGATGGATAATATTATCCAAAAAGAAGTCAGTGAAATTATTCAATTTGAACTGAAAAATCCTAAGATTGGTTTTGTGACGATCACTGATGTTGATGTGACTTCAGATATGTCTTATGCGAAAATCTTTGTTTCTTTTTTAGGACAGGATGCCCGCAAAGAAGCTGGTTTGAAGGCATTAAATCAATCAAAGGGGTTTATCCGCAGCGAATTAGCCAAAAGGCTGACGATCCGCAAAACACCGGAATTGATTTTTCAGCTTGATAATTCGCTTGAAAAAGGGAATAAGATTGAAAAAATTCTACATGACATTAATTCAAATAACTAAATAACTGCTTCGGCAGTTATTTTATTAGCAGGAGGACGTATGAGTATTTTAACTGTTGAAAATATCAGCCACAGCTTTGGCGGACGGAGCATATTAGAAAATGTTTCCTTTCGTCTATTAAAAGGCGAGCATGTGGGGCTGGTAGGCGCTAATGGTGAGGGGAAATCAACCTTTCTGAATATCATTTGCGGTAAATTGGAACCAGAACAGGGAAAGGTTGAATGGTGCAACCGTATCACGACCGGTTATCTTGATCAGCATACAGTATTGGAAAAAGGTAAGACGATTCGGATGGTTTTACAGGACGCCTTTGCCTATCTGTTTAAATTAGAAGCTGAAATGATTGAGATGTATGAAAAGATGGGTGAGTGCAGTGAGGAAGAATGCAGCCGCTACATGGATGAAGTCGGCATTATACAGGAAATGCTGGATCATAATGGCTTTTATATGATTGATGCGAAAATTAATGAAGCAGCCAGCGGGCTTGGTTTGCTTGATTTGGGATTGGATCGGGATGTTTCAGAGTTATCCGGAGGTCAGCGCACCAAGGTGTTATTATGTAAATTATTGCTGGAGAATCCGATGATTCTGATTCTTGATGAACCGACCAACTATCTGGATGAGGAGCATATACGATGGCTGACGAATTATCTTCAAAATTACGAGAATGCTTTTATTTTGGTCAGTCATGATGTGCCTTTTTTGAATGATGTAGTTAATATTATTTATCATGTAGAAAATTGCACACTGACGCGATATGTCGGCGATTATCAGAAGTTTGAAGAGGGGCTGGCGATGAAGCGCCGTCAGATGGAGGCGGCTTATAATCGTCAGCAGAAGGAAATTGATGAGCTTCAGGATTTCATCCAGCGCAATAAAGCAAGAGTTGCAACTCGTAATATGGCAGCTTCAAGGCAGAAGAAACTTGATAAGATGGATCTTCTGTCTAAACCAAAGATAAAAATTAAACCGGAGTTTACTTTTTTAACTGCCAGAACACCGGGCAAGGTTCTGTTTAAGCTTAATGATCTGGTAATTGGCTATGATGAGCCATTGACTCGTCCGATCAATATGGAATTTGAACGCAACCGCAAGATTGCAATCAAGGGAGTAAATGGCCTTGGTAAGTCAACGCTGTTAAAGACATTAACTGGCTTGCTTCAGCCATACAGCGGTGAAGTGGAAACTGATCCGTATCTTGAAATTGGTTATTTTGAACAGGAAGCGGTAAATAATACTAAAACAGCTTTACAGGAAATATGGGATTGCTTTCCGGGCTGGACAAATAATGAGGTACGCTCAGCGCTTGCGAAATGCGGCCTTACGACGGATCATATCGAAACCAGCATGATGGTTTTATCCGGCGGTGAAAACGCAAAGGTCAGATTATGCAGGATTCTGAATCAGGAAACCAATGTACTGGTACTGGATGAACCGACGAATCACTTAGATGTGGAAGCTAAGGATGAGCTTAAAAAGGCCATCAGAGAATACCGCGGCAGCGTGATTTTAGTATCACATGATCCGGAATTTTATGAAGATATCGTCGATGAAGTGTTGAATGTTGAAGACTGGACAACCAAGGTGTTATAATGATTAAGAAGCTGTTGATTCTGCTGCCTTCACTGATTCAGGCATGCCTTTGTCTGCTGCCAAGAAGCGGTTTGGTATTAGCGCTGAGCTGCATTCTGGTATTGCTTCAGGGCGGCTTGTGCGCGTGGATGGCTCAGCCTTTATGGTTCAGCCTGCTGATTACATTGCTGGCGGCATTGCCGGGGGCAGAAACGCAGAGCATTCTTATACTCTATCTGCTGATTTTGAATCTATTGGCTTATTTTTGTATTAAAACGATTGTTGCTATTTATCAAAAGTGAGGAAATTCTATGCGTGAATCCATAAAAGAATTAAAAAATAAATATCTGATTAACCATTTGCTCAGCCGTGATGAAGTAAGCATTGAGCTAGCGAAGGGGGTAACAGATGATGAGGAATACTGTACTTTAATGTGGCTTTTAGGTGTATTATATCAGGAAGAAGGCAATAAAAATGCGGCAACCTATTGTTGTCTGCGGGCAAATGAAATCTGGTGCATGAATCAGCTGAAACCTAAGAAAAGACGGTCAGAACTCATATTTACTAACTTTATTATGGATACAGAAATGGAAACTTTTATTCAGCAAAAGATTGCCTTTATGAAAGATAAATATAAACATATTAAGCGTCAGCTTATTTATATCAGCATCTGTTTCGGCTCCTTAGCTTTTTTGATTTCATTTTTCTTTTTAAAGCTGAGTATTGGTGCGGCAATTATTGAATGGGTCTGTTTCTCAGTGCTTTCTTTCTGGTTTACCTATGGCCGCAGCAAGGATCGCTTTTATGTCCTGCAGTCAGAAGCCAGCGGTAAATATTTAAGTGAAGCGGATATGAATTTTGATAAGAAATATCTCTAGCCTATACATTGTGTCTCTTCTTTCATAAGATAGCTTGAAAGGAGAGATTTATTATGTACACACGTTATATCTTGAAGCAGGGCGACCGCGGCATTGCCGTTAATAAGATGCAGGCTTATTTGAATATGTTTCAGCGTGCCGGTTATATCCGTACCGCTCAGAGCGAGGATGGCATTTACGGCACGAAAACGGCTACCGCAGTTAAAGAATTTCAAGTGTTTGCCCGTTTAAATCCAGATGGTGTCATCGGCAGCAATACTTGGGATACAATCATGGAAACCTTAAAATTATTAGGGGTTACAACTAATATTCCAGTAGCCAGCAGTTCTTATTATCTGACAAGCGGTAATACGGGAATCGATGTATTTAAGATGCAGGAATATATTAACAGCATTGCATCGGTGAATCCATGTCTGCGTCCGGTAACTGTCGATGGTGCTTTTGGCAATGCTACAAGAATTGCGGTTCAGCAGTTCCAATATTTGAATAATATGGCAATTGACGGCAAGATTGGCCGGGCCACTTGGGATGAAATCGTTAATCAAGTCAATAAAATGGGCAGTTAGCAGTAAAAGTGGTACACTATCATTGAGGTGATTCAATGAAACACGTAAAAATGATGATGTTATCTACATGCCCGCATTGTAAGAAAGCTTTTGAAATGCTTGATGAGCTTAAAAAGGAACATCCTGAATATCGGGATGTTGAAATTGAAGTGATTGATGAGCAGAAGGAAGAAGAAAAAACAAAGGGCTACGATTATTGGTATGTTCCGACATTTTTTGTAGATGATCAGAAACTCCATGAAGGTGTACCAAGTATTGCGGCTATTGAGGCTGTATTGAAAGCAGCTATTGAATAGCATAAATTAAAGAAACGGTAATCGATAGTGATTATCGTTTTTTCTTAATGTTTGAGTTAATATTGTGATTTATGATAGAATATTACAAAAGGGAGAATCATTATGGAGAAGCAATTAACCAAACCCTTGCAGCGCTCAATGCTGAGGGCTAAGGCAGGGATGGTCTATTATGGGATGAAAAGACGGCTGCTGTGGGTAAGGATGAAAAAGCAGTTTGCGCATGAGTTTCAAAATCCGCTGCCTTATGTGATTTTTAAGCATCAGACACCGCTGCTGCGCGAGCTGAAAGATGTTGAGATGCAATATCAATATAATAAAATTATTAATTTAAAATTAGCGGTCAAAAAAATCAACGGCATTGTGATTCATCCGCATGAGGTATTCAGTTACTGGCAGCTGATCGGCAAGCCGACAAGGCGTAAGGGATATGTAGATGGCATGATTTTGGATCATGGACATTTTTGTTACGGCATCGGCGGCGGTTTATGTCAGCTTTCCAATCTGATCTTCTGGATGAGCATTCATACGCCTTTGACGATCATTGAACGGCATCGTCATGGCTACGATGTATTTCCGGATGCCAACCGCACGCAGCCCTTTGGCAGCGGTGCTACCTGTTTCTACCCGCATGGAGATTTGATGATCCGCAATGATACGGATCAGGATTATCAATTAAATGTAGAGGTTGGAGAAACGATGCTGATCGGTTCATGGCGTGCTTTGGCACCCCTTGATGTCAGCTATACAATTATCGAGAAAAATCATGAGATGAAAGCCGAAACATGGGGATACAGCCGGCATAATGAGCTGTACCGTCAAGTTTATGACCTTGATGGGCAGCTGCTTCATGAAGAATTTCTGCTTTCTAACCATGCGATGATGATGTATTCACCTTATCTTGAATATGAAAAAAACGCTCAAAGCTGATGCTTACAGCGTTTTATTTTCTAAGGATGGCACAATCAGCTTCAGATGCTGTTGGTGGACAATGATTTTAGGGTTTTTTAATTGTTTGATTTCACCGTCGATACAGACGTTGATTTCATGCTCAGCTTCTACCTGTACCTCATGGCATTGACGGTAATGGACAATCTTTTGATATTGCTTTTGAAGATGCTCACCGCGCTTGTAGACATTCATCAGCTGCAGAATTTTAAGCCTTGATACCGAGGGGATCAATACTAAATCGATCAGTCCGTCCTGCATGTCTGAACATGGGGCTGCCCGATAGCTGCCGCCGTAATATTGGCCGTTTGCCATGACTGCGAAGGTATAGTTCTTATGCGGCAGCCGAATGCCGTCAGCAATCAATTCAAAATGATTCTTAATAGATGTTAAGAAGCAATAAAATACAGAAATATCATAAGCCTTGGCACCGCTGATAAAAGGCAGCCGTTTAAAACGTACCATATTCTGGGCAATACTTGAATCAAGACCAATATTAATTACATTGATGCTGAAATGACCATTCACCTCAAGCAGATCAATCTTGCGGGCTGGTGCTTTAATTAATTCTTTCAGATTAAGGAAAGCATCCATAGCCTGACTGCCGAAGCTTTTCACAAAATCATTGCCGCTGCCGATGGGAACCGGCGCTAGTTCAACATTTTCATGATGAACGATGCCGTTGACAATCTCATTCAGCGTGCCGTCACCGCCGCAGCTGTAAATTCTTACCGGCTCATTGCTCATGGCATAGTGCCTGGCAATATCGGTAGCGTCATGAACGCCTTTTGTCACTTCAATGCGATAGGTACCCTCAACGGCTTCTTCAATGAATATTTTGTTGACCATCGCTGCGATATGCTTTGTCTGATCACTTTTGCCGGCAGTAGGGTTAATGATAAATATATGCTTCATAAACTTCTCCCTTTTTCATTAAATTCATTATAGCTGATTTAAAGATATACAGCAATCATATATGATGAATGAATAGTCTTACAGATTAGTCATAGAGCTATACATTTATTGTGAAAATGTTATAATAAGACATGTAAAGGAGGACATTATGGAACCAACTTTAATATTCTGGATCATTGCGTGTATCGCATTCATCTTAATTGAAGCTATTACACAGCAGCTGGTAGCTGTATGGTTTGTGGTTGGCAGCGCCTGTTCATTACTGGTTTCACTGTTCGATGTGTCATTTGATCATCAGATAATTATTTTTATCATTGTTTCTTTATTGACACTGATTGCATTAAGACCATTGCTTAAGAAATTTATGAGCGGCAAGTTTGTTGCGACCAATACAGAAAGCAACATCGGTCAGCTGGCATTAGTAACAAAAGAATTTGATCCATTAACGCTTGAAGGCAGAATTTTGGTCAATAATATGGACTGGGCTGCTAAGAGCATTGACGGACACTGTTTTAAAACTGGTGAGAAAGTTATCGTTCAATCCATCGAAGGTGTTAAGTGCCTTGTGAAGATGGCTTAATAAAAAAGGAGAAAAAATTATGTTTTGGATCGTTATAGGATTATTTTTGCTGTTTATTATTGCTTTCCTGGCATTCCATGTGCGGATTGTTAATCAAAGTCAGGCTGTTGTTGTAGAACGCTTAGGGGCTTATCAGACAACATGGGGTACAGGGGTTCATTTCCTGCTGCCATTTATGGAACGTGTAGCAACTACGATTTCATTGAAGGAGCATGTAGTTGATTTTGATCCGCAGCCGGTTATCACTAAGGATAACGTTACGATGCAGATCGATACTGTTGTTTATTTTCAGGTTACTGATCCGAAGCTTTATGCTTATGGTGTCAACAATCCAATGATGGCTGTTGAGAATTTAACAGCGACAACTCTGCGTAACATCATTGGTGATTTGGATCTTGATGGCACATTGACTTCCCGTGATTTAATTAATACTCAGATGCGTGCAATTCTTGATGAAGCAACTGATAAATGGGGAATTAAGGTTAACCGTGTAGAGCTGAAGAATATTCTGCCGCCGCGTGAAATTCAGGATGCGATGGAGAAACAGATGAAGGCTGAACGTGAACGCCGTGAAGCAATCCTGCAGGCTGAAGGCCGTAAGACAAGTGAAATCTTAATTGCTGAAGGTGAAAAGGAATCAGCGATTCTGAGAGCGGAAGCGGTTAAGGAACAGAAGATTCGTGAAGCGCAAGGTGAGGCTGAGGCAATTGAATTAGTTCAGAAGGCATTGGCTGATTCATTAAATGTATTGAGTGCGGCAACGATTTCTGATGAAGTCTTAAAGCTTAAGAGTTTAGAAGCACTGCAGAAGGTAGCTGACGGACAGGCTACGAAGCTGATTATTCCAAGTGAAATTCAGAATTTGTCCAGCTTGATTGCTTCAGTGAAAGAATCAGGTACGTTATAAGAACACAAGGCTGCGTAATGCAGTCTTTTTCTTTTGCCTGAACTATTTATTATAAGCAGATGCGGGATTTATGATGCGGATGTCTATCTTGTTTATCAGGATGGATAATTTCTTAAAATTTTTATGCAGGAAATCATTTTCTTAAGATAGAAGCGTTTTAATGCAGATAAACATGTGATATAATTGACATGAAAACTCATGTTATGTTTTTCGTATAGTCTGAATTCATCCACTATGTGAAGAATTTGACAATTAAAAAAGGGAGAGAAAATTATGAGCTTATTTACACATGAAGCGAGACAATTCAAATTTGATGTATTAAGAGAAGTTGCACGCCGTACTTTCGAAGGAAGGCTAAGTGAATCAACACCCGATGAATTAGCTATGCTGCTGATTCCTACCAGTCAGGCTTCATTTCGATGCTGTGTCTATAAGGAAAGGGAAATCATTCGTGAAAGAACCAGAATGGCAGCTGGCAAAACACCGATTGTAAGCAATCAGCCGCATAATCCAAAGCAGATTGTCAGAGTGCTGGAAGCGGCATGTGACGGCTGTACGATTCATAAAATATGTGTGACTGATAACTGCCGTAAATGTATGGCTAAGAGCTGTCTGGCTTCCTGTCGTTTTGATGCGATGCGGATGGGATCTGATTCTGCCTATATCGATTATGATAAATGTAAGGAATGCGGCGCTTGTGTTAATGCCTGCCCATTCCATGCAATCGTTGAGACGCAAAGACCGTGCCGTAAGAGCTGTCCGGTAGATGCAATCTCAATGGATGAGTATAATATTGCCAAGATTGATGAAGGTAAGTGCATCAACTGCGGCGCCTGTCAGTCAGTTTGTCCATTCGGAGCCATTGAGGATATGAGCCAAATGGTGCCGGTAGTTGAACAGCTTCGTGACAAGGCTTCTATGACGGCCATTATTGCTCCGGCGATTCAAGGTCAGATGGATAATGCAACATTGCCGCAGATCAAGCAGGCAATTCGGCTGCTTGGCTTTGATGAGGTATATGAGGCTGCCAGCGGTGCTGATGCGGTTGCCTGGTATGAAAAACAGGATCTGCTGCATCACAAGGCAGAAGGCGTACAGATGACAACTTCATGCTGTCCGGCTTTTGTGAATATGGCCCGTCTGCATTTCCCGACAATCTATGAAAAGAATGTCAGCAAGATGGTATCACCGATGGAAGCAATCGCTCGTTATATCAAGTCAGTCAAGGATACAAAAGTAGTCTTTATCGGTCCGTGTGTTGCGAAAAAACAGGAAGCGATGGAAGACTTCTCAGTGGTTGACTATGTACTTACTTTTGAAGAGCTGGCAGCAATGCTGACGGCTCAGCATATTGATGTTGAAGGTGTTGAACCGCGTGAAGGCGATGAACCAAGCGCTCATGGCCGCGGCTTTGCCATTGGCGGCGGTGTCAGCAAGGCGGTTGCACAGGCGGCCAAGGAATGTGCTGATGAGGATGCGATTACCTCACTTTATGCCGATGGTGCAGCAGAATGCAAAAAGAATCTGCTGATGATGAAAGTAGGGCGTTTTAACGCTGATATTCTTGAGGGTATGTGCTGTCCGGGCGGCTGTGTCTGCGGACCGGCAACGATTGAAAATCCAATGAAAGTAAAACAGCGCATGACTAAAGAAAATGCCGCAATCAAAGATAAACCGATTAAAGCAACACTGGAAACATTTGATTTCTCTAAAATTAATCTTCATAAATAATCTAAGGAAAGAGGAAACAGTTATGGTAACAATTGAAATTTGTATTGGAAGCAGTTGTTTCGTGAAGGGAAGTAATGAAGTCGTAGAGTTGTTGAAGAATTATATCGCTGAACATCATTTAGAGGAAAAGGTACAGCTTAAGGGCGCTTTCTGTATGGGACAGTGTACGAAAGGTCTGGGTATTAAAGTGAATGGCAAGATTCTTGAGGGTGCTACGCTTTATAATGTGGTAGATCTGCTTGAACCTGAATTAAAGGAATTGTTATGAGTAAAATCATCGCATTAAAGGAAAATAATTGTAAAAGCTGTCTTAAATGCGTCCGTAACTGTCCGACTAAGGCAATTACTTTTGAAAGCGGCAGCCCGGAAATCATTGAAGAAGAATGCTTATCATGCGGCCGCTGTTACTTGTTCTGTCCGCAAAGTGCAAAAGAGGTGCGCAGTGATCTTGAGCGTGTGAGAGCATGGCTTAAGGCTAAGGAAGAAGTTGTTATCTCAGTAGCGCCGTCTTATCCAATTGTATGGCCTAATTTCAGTAAGCTGAAGCAGGCACTGCTTGAGGTGGGTTTTAGTGCGGTTGAAGAAACCGCGCAGGGAGCTGCGGTAGTATCGTCACAATATGTCGGTTTGATGCGTGAGCAGTCGATGACGAATATTATTGAAACGTGCTGTCCGGTTATTGTCAGGTTGATTGAGACAAAATATCCATCATTGATCAGTCAGCTGAGTCCCATCGCGTCACCGATGATTATTCACGGCAGAATGCTTAAGGAAAAATATCCGAATGCGAAAGTGGTTTTTTTGAGTCCATGTGTGGCTAAGCAGAATGAAGCATTAGATGAACGCTTTACCGGCAGTGTTGACGCAGTGATCAGTATGCCGGAAATGGATGAATGGCTGCTTGATACGGAGCTTTATGATGAAGAAGCTATTGAGCCGCAGGAAAATATTGCCCGGCTTTATCCAATCAGCGGCGGTATTATTAAGACGATTGATAATTTCAGCGGCTATAAGCGATTAGCCGTAGAAGGTATAGAACGCTGTCAGACGGCGCTTCAATCAATTGAAAACGGCCATCTTAAAGGATTCTTTTTTGAGATGAATGCCTGCTTAGGCGGCTGTCTGGGCGGCCCGTATTTATATGCTTACAAGGAAAATGAATGGCTGGCTCAAACGCGTATTTTAAAGGCTGAGGAAGCTGGGAAAATCGATTATCAGGACTGCTCGCTGCCGGTGAGTGCTAAATGGCAGGATGATCATGTTGATCAGCCTGAATTCAGTGAAGCGGCAATTGATGAAGTTCTGCAGTCGATGGGCAAGGCGGATTATTCAAGACAGCTCAACTGCGGCGCCTGCGGATATGATACATGCCGTGAAAAGGCAATTGCGGTATTGCTTGGCAAGAGTGATCCGAAGCATTGTCTGCCATACGCTTTAGAGAATGCAGAATCTATTTCTAATTTAATTATTGAACATACACCGAATGGTATTATTGTGCTTGATGCTTTCCGGAAAGTAAAAGAGATTAACCCTTCGGCGATTAAGCTTTTAAAACTGCAGAATTTCAGTGTTAAGGGATTTGATATTCAATCCATCCTGCCATCTGGACAGATCAGTGATGTGCTGGATCATTTAGATGGGGTTAAATATTTTATTGAGGAATATCCCGATGCCGGTAAGGTGATTGAGCATGCTGTTATTCCGGTTAAGGAAGAAAATGCCAGCTTTATCATTTTGATGGATCTGACCGAAAAGATGCAGCAGGAAGAAAAACTGAAACAGCTGCGCCGTGATACGATTGCCTCCACGCAAAAGGTTATTGATAAACAGATGCGTGTGGTTCAGGAAATCGCTTCGCTGCTTGGTGAGACTACCGCTGAGACAAAGGTCGTATTGACTAACCTTAATAAGACGATTGAGGGAGAGTCGGAGTGATGAATATCCATGTTGAGACATATACCGCTTCTTTAAATAAGAAGTATGAGGAATTATGCGGTGATCGGGTGAAAATTGTCCGCAACGCGGATTCCTGCATTTTAGTGCTTGCCGATGGTCTTGGCAGTGGGGTAAAAGCAAATATATTAGCGACGCTTACTTCTGAAATCTTATCAACGATGGTTGCGGAAGGAACAACAATTGAAGAAGCCATTCAGACAATCACGGCTACGCTGCCGGTGTGCCGTGAACGCGGCGTTGCCTATTCGACCTTTATCATCGTCCAGATTTTTTATGACGGCCGTGTTTATTTGGCGGAGTATGACAGTCCTGATGTGATTTTTCTGCAGGGCAGCCGGGCTGGTACTTTTGAAAGAGAAATTCATGTGCATTCAGAGAAGAAGGTTCGGGAAGCGCATTTTATGGTTGAACCCGGAGATCGATTGATTTTATTTTCTGACGGCATCGTTCATGCCGGGGTTGGTTCAATTTTGAATTTTGGCTGGGATAAGAAAGAAATCACTCAGCATCTTTTAACGATGCAGCATTATAACGATAATGCCAGAACGACGACTTGGAATCTGCTGCATGCGGTTAATGATCTGTATCAGGGACTGCCGGGAGATGATTCCACGGTAGCAGTTGCGCATATTCTTGAGCCAAAAGAAACAATGATGATGGTTGGCCCGCCGGTAAATAAAGAAGATGATGAGGTTGTAGCTCGTAAACTAATGAGCGCTACCGGCAAGAAAATTGTCTGTGGCGGCACGACTTCACAGATCATTTCACGTTATCTCCATGAAGAAATCAAAATGGATGATCTGCTTAGCTTTACCGGTGATGTACCGCCGATTGCCAGAATCAAGGGAATTGATTTGGTTACTGAGGGTGCATTGACGATTGGCAAGGCACTGCAGTATCTTGAGGAATGTGCAAAATCAAGAGATTACTATGAGCAATTTATCGAAGCAGACCGTAACGATGGGGCTTTCTTATTGGCCCACACACTTTTATGCGACTGCACAGCGGTTCACTTCCTTTTAGGAACCGCCGATAATATTGCTCATGCTTCAATCAATTATTCGCCGATTTCACTCAGTCAGAAGATCAAGGTCATCGAAAAAATGGGTGAAGAGTTAAAAAAATTAGGTAAAATTGTCACAATTGAAAAATTTTAGTCGTTTTTCGACAAAATCCGCTCTTGGTTTCCACTAAAATAAGGAGTGGGTGATCAGAATGAGTATTCAATTAATTGCGTGTATTAATGATTCCGCAAAAATATTTAAGGGAAATGATAAAGTGCTGCTGCATACGCTGGCCAATGCTGACCGCAATCAGAAGCAGGCGTTCTTTCGCTTTCATGATTTTGAAACAATTTTAGCTGGCTGCAGTTCATTCTTTGAGGATCAGTGTATCTGTACAGAAGCAGATACACTTTATTTACGCAATGAATATCTCAGAAAAAATTATTCATTAACGGTATATGAAGATCTGCTGATCACCAATACCTTAGATGATAATCCATTTCTTGAATATCTGCTTCGATATGAAAGATGTTGGTGTGTCATTGATGAAAATCAAGGTGTTCACTGGCTGGGGGTATTGTCAAAGCGGTGAAAATCGTGTAAAATAGGTTATGATGTTAGGAGGCAGTATACCTATGTTGGAGTCTATATTATATACGCTTTTGGGTCTTATTATTGGTGGAGCATTAGGGTTCTATTTCACCAAGAAGAAGTTTGAAAAAGAATTGAGAGAAAATCCGCCAATCAATGAGAAAATGATTCGTGCAATGTTTTTACAAATGGGACGTAAACCATCTGAGGCACAGATCAAACAGATCATGAAATCGATGAATGCGAACAAATAACACAGCCTTAGCTGTGTTTTTTTGAAATTATGATTAAGAAGTTAATACGGTTTATTCTTTGTTTGATCTTGGCGGTGGTGCTGATTTTTACTACTTTAGGTTATTTTCAGTATAAAACAGCAATACAATCAATCAGTATTGAGGATAAGGTTGCACAAATCCAGGCGGATGAAAAATATGTATCATTAAAGCAGGTTTCTGATTATTTGAAAGATGCGACGGTTGCTATTGAAGACAGGCGTTTTTATGAACATCACGGTGTTGATTTCATCGCGTGGCTGCGAATTGCCAAGGATCTTATTTTTACTCAGCAAATAAACAGCGGCGGTTCTACGATTACGCAGCAGCTGGCTAAGAATATGTATTTTGGTTATGAACCCTCTTTAATCAGAAAGTTTTCTGAATTATTTGTTGTGCATGATTTGGAAAGCCGTTATGATAAGGATACGATTTTAGAGCTTTATATTAATATTATTAACTATGGGGACAATAATTTCGGCATTTATGATGCAGCATATAATTATTATGGTGTATCACCAGCAGAGCTTGATTTAGATCAGGCATCTACACTTGCTGGTATTCCGCAGTCACCGGCTTATTTGCAGTTAAGCAATTTAACGATGAAAACAATATATAAGCAGAAGGCAGTGCTGAGTGCGATGGTGAAGGAAGGCATGATCACACAGGCTGAAATGGATGCGGTGATGAGGAATAAGGGGGAGTAATCAGGAGGAAAGCTTATGGATCTGTATTCTGGACGGTATATTGCAATTCTATATGAATTTTTTGTATCTAAACAAACATTTCTGACTTCTGAAGAATTAGCAGAGAATTTAAAATGCAGTTCACGTACCATAAAGGAAGATATCAAATCATTAAATGCTTATTTGCGCCAAGAACTAATTGGTTTTATTGAATCAATTCCAGGCCGCGGATATCAATTAATTATTGAGGATCAAGGGAGAGGCAATCAATTAAAATTAATGATTGAGCGCAGCTATGAGTTTTTCTTTGATAAAGATGTTGGCCGCATAAAGCTGAGAATATTTATTTTGAAGAAAATACTCGCAGTCCCTTCTTTAGAATATGCGGATCTCTTAGATGAAGTACATTTGACACAGTCTGCACTTAGACGTGATTTTGACTGGATTCGTGAATTTCTTCAATCTTATGATTTAAAGCTGAAAGTCGTAAATGATGCAATTCAGGTCAAGGGCAGTGAGCTTCAGCGCCGTAAGGCAATGCTTGAAGCTTTTTGTGATAATTATTATGGTCTTGATGATGCATTACTTGTGAAAGAATTTAATTCCTTATTTTATGAAGATGATCAGGAATATGAAAATATTCGGCATGCATTCTTAAATATTCTGCGTCCTGAACAAATTGTCATTAACGATTTATCAACCAAAAAACTTTCAGCTTATATATGCTTGGCAAAAAGACGCAATGCAGCTAATTGCCGATTATCCGCCTTTACTGATGAAGAGATTGACGAAACAGAAAAACTATACGAATATTCAGTAGTACAAAAGATATTCAATGATCCGCTGATTGCGGCTGGTAAATGGTATGACAAAAATGAAGTTATAGCATTTACACGCATGCTGCTGACGCATCGTGATATCGATTTAAGCCGGCATCGTGATGTTGAAACCATCCCACCAGTCTATCTATTAAAAGCATCACAGAATTTACAAAGTACATTAGACTGCTTGAAAAATACGGTTTGGCAAGAATTATTTGCTTCTGAGTTATTTGCATCTTTGAACGCGATTTCTTATCTATTGTGTTGCTTTTGACTCTCAGACATCGATTGGATTCAAATAAAGAAATTCAATTGGTAATCTATTCAAAATATGAGAATTATAATTTCACGCCCTTGGCTTTAGAATTAACGCGGGTATTTATTTATCATCTAAGCAGTGTGATGAATTGTTCTGTCAACGTCATGAATCTATCAATTATTCCTTCTGTTTTTGAATATATTCTAAAACAGGTGAATTATGAGTATCATCGTCAAAATATTGCTGTTGTTTCCACGGCAGGCAGAATTGTCGCAGGCTATATAGCCAATGATTTAAACAAGAAATTCAGCCGTTATATTCAAAGCCTTGCTGTATTAAATCTTTATGAGATGCGAAGCTTGAATTTCGACGATTTTGATTGTGTAATCTGTGATAAAAATGATTACTACAAACGTTATCCAATTAAATTTGTTGCTTACACATCAATGACTAGCTTAGCCCAGGATGACCTTTATGGGAAAGTTTTTAAATCTGGCTATGATCGTCATATATTGGATTTTATGAAGCGAATTACTAAGATCACAGAAGATGTGGTAAGTGATAATTTTAATGCATTGGTTAAATGTATATGTTTTCGTCATGCGGCAGAAAGTAAATTGACTGAACTTGAAAATGCTATCCTTTGGAAAAACTCACTCATTTCTTATGTTAAACGGCAGTGTTTAATTATTTTTTGTGATATATCTCATACCAAGAAAGAATTTATTGAATTTTATCGGGTTAGCAAATTTGCCAAGTATGCAATAGTAGTATCCATAGATTATGGTTATGATTTATCTAAGATTAAATTGATTAATTCAATATTAGATCGGCTGATTGAAAATGATGGCTATTTTGATTTGATGCTTAGCGATACTTCAGCCGCTTATGATCAATTATTTGACGATATTATTGAGAATCAGTCTTAGCGGAAGCAATTCCGCTTTTTTTTTCATCAGCATTCGTGAAAAAGCATGAGTTTCACGATATCGAATGAAAAAGTAAGCGTTTACATAGGCTGCCTGTAATGTGAAAATAAGGGCAGGAGGAAGGCACATGATTAAAATTTTTTTAGCTACACACGGTCATCTAGCCAGTGGTTTTAAAAGCTCTTTGGACATCCTTTTAGGTGATTCATCAAATGTTACTATTTTTGATGCTTACGTTGATGAACATTCTGTACAATCTAAATTGGATGATTTCTATCGCAATGTTGATGAAAGAGATCAGGTATTTCTATTATCAGATTTATATGGCGGCAGTGTCAATCAAGCGATGTTTACTTATTTGAAGCATCAAAATACTACACTGATAACAGGGGTAAATTTAGCTTTGATTTTAGAGCTGGCAATGAAATTGGAACCATTGGATGAAAAGGCAATGAATCAGCTAGTTGAAAATAGCCGCAAAGCATTATTAATTGTAAAAGATGACCAAACACAATTTTTTGATGATGATTTTTTCTAAAAGAAAGGAGGCATAGAATGATTAATCTAATACGTTTAGACGAACGCATGATTCATGGACAGATTGCTATTAAATGGTCGAAACATACTGGTGTGGATCGTATCATTGTAGCTAATGATGCGGCAGCAGCCAATAGTATTGTTCAAAAATCATTAATGATGGCTGCTCCTTCTAATATTAAGGTAGCAATTAAAAGCATTGATGATGCGGTTCGTTTAATCAATGATCCGCGTTCAGATAAATTGAAAATATTGCTGATAGTGGCCAATCCTGTTGATTTATTAAAGATGGTTGAACAGGTAAAAGGAATTCCTAGAATCAATATTGGCAATTATGGAAGAATTGCTGAGAAAAAGGGAAATCTTCAGCGATGCGCCTATGGCAGTAATTTATACGCATATGAAGATGAAGCAGCAATTTTCGCAAAGATTATTCAAACTGGAATTGAATGTGTTTATCAAACAACTCCGGAAGATTATCCGGAACCATTAGCAAAAGTGCTGAAAATTAAATAAGGAGGATGGCATTATGATTATCGATGCAATGAAGTTGAGTATTCTCTATTGGATTATTTTATTACTTGATACGTATATTTTATCATGGCAATGTTTAATGCGGCCAATAGTAGTAGCGCCGTTAGCGGGATTACTGCTTGGTGATCTTAAAACTGGAATTGTAATGGGAGCGGCTTTGGAATCAGTATTTATGGGGATTTCAGCAATCGGCGGTTCAGTGCCTGCGGATGTAACAACGGGCAGTATCATTGCAGTTGCGTTTACTGTTCTAACTGGTGCCGATATGGAAACCGGACTCGCTTTATCGTTACCAATTGGAACAGCAATGGCTTCAATTAATGGATTGTTTACACCAGTCTGGGGAGCTTTATCGCCTTATTGGGAAAAGCTGGCTGGCAGCGGCAATATTAAAAATTTTGAAATACAGGTCATGTTAGTCAATCTGCTGACACCGATTGTCAGTGCTGTCGTATTATTCTTTGCAGTAGCTTATGGGGTTGAAAGTCTGCAGGCTTTCTTAGCGGTTTTGCCAGCTTGGGTCATGACTGGCTTAGGCGCTGCCAGCGGTATGATGCTTGCGGTCGGTTTTGCAATTTTAACATCAATGATCTGGTCAAAAGAAATTGGTTATTTTTTCTTTTTGGGTTATGTGATGGTGGTTTATCTAGGTATGGGAACGCTGCCAATTGCTATTGTTGGTATTGTAATTGCGATAACGATGTTTATGAATGAAAAACGGATCGTGGACTTAAAAAATCAGATTACATCATCGTCTCAGGTGATCAGCGATGAGGAGGATTTCTTCTAATGGAAAAGAAAACTTTAAATCAGGATGAAAAACGCATTCTCAGGTCGATGTTTATTCGCTCACATTTAACTTTTGTTTCAGCGAATATGGTTAAGCTGGAAGCAAACGGTATGACGATGACGTTGATTCCTGCAATTGAACATATTTATAAGGATGATGAAGTAGGGAAAAGAGAAGCATATGCACGTTCACAGCAATTCTTCAATACACATGCTGTACCATTTGCTTTTATCGCTGGCCTTGTTTACGCAATGGAAAAAGAGCATAAAGAAAACAATTCAGTGGATGGCAAAACAATTGAAAGTGTAAAAGCAGCTTTGATGGGACCAACAGCTGGTATGTTTGACAGTTTATTCTTTAATTGCCTGCGTATCATCGCTGCCGGTATCGGAATTGGATTATGCGCTGAGGGAAATATCTTAGGTTCAATTTTATTTGTATTAATCTATGGTGTTTCACAATCAGTCTGTAAATATTTCTTTGTAAATTGGGGTTATATTTATGGTACATCATTTATCGATATGATATTTAATTCAGGTTTGATGGGAGCATTTACTAAATCGGCTTCTGTTTTAGGTATCATGATGGTAGGTGCGATGACGGCACAAATGGTTAATGTGCCAATTAATTGGACATTGAATATTGGTCAGACATCATTAGTTGTTGGGGATGTATTAAACTCAATATTCCCAGGGTTCTTATCGGTATGTTTGCTGTTCTGGCTTGTCCACTTAATTAAAAAAGGAATTCGACCTACAACGTTGATTTTGATTATATTAGTTATTTCACTGTTAGGTGCATTTGTAGGTATATTCTAAAGAAAGGGGATGTGGCAATGATTTATAAGTCAGATCAAATATATACTGAAGATGGCTGCTTCAGCGGATATATGAAAGTGGAAAATGGCAAAATCTATGATTTTCTGATTGATGCAGGCACTGATGAAGTTATTGATTATACAGGCTATCGTATCATACCAGGCATTTTTGATACCCATAATCATGGCACGATGGGCTATACAATTATGGGTGATGTGAAGAATAAGGAAGCTCATGTCAGAGGCTATTTAAAGGGTTTAGCATCCCAGGGTGTTACTGCAGTTCTCGCGACGGCTGATTTACCTTTTTTTACCACTTTAGCGCAGATGGCAAGCCTTGAATTAGATGGCGCAAAAATTATTGGTATACATTCGGAAGGTCCTTTTTTAAACCGAGTAGGTGAAAAGGGAATAGATACGGGTCATCCGGAAATTACCGATGAACTGCTTGAAAAAATGGTAGATGAGGCTGGCGGCATTTTAAAGCTGGTTGCATTGGCACCTGAGCTGCCGCATGCTGATGAAGCGATTGCATATTTTAAAGGGAAGGGTATTCGCGTAGCTTTTGCCCACAGTAACTGCAATTATGAAGAAGCAGTCACAGCTTTTCGTAAGGGTATTACAGTAACAACGCATACAGCAAATGTTATGAGCGGTATTCATCATCGAAGAATGGGTGGTTTAGGTGCTTGTATTCTTGATGCTTATGTCAATAATGAATTAATTTGCGATTTTATGCATGTATCAAAAGAAATGATTGACTTAATATTGCGCTGTAAAACACCAGATAAGATTATGCTGGTTTCGGATAATACACCTTTGAGCGGCGCTCCGGTAGGGCGTTATATGTTAACTGTGAATGAAGATAACCGTATGGCTGTCAATATTGATGAAAAAGGGTATTGTCTCTCTGATACAGGACGCTTATGCGGTTCTACAAAGCCTGTTCTTACCGGCATCGGCAATTTAGTGGAACAGCTTCAAGTACCAATGGAAACAGCGATTCAAATGGCTTCTTTAAATCCTGCGCGGGTTTACGGCATTGGCGATCACAAGGGTTCACTGGCAATTGGCAAGGATGCTGACTTTGTCGTGATAAATAATAATTATGAAGCATGTTATACATACAGTGAAGGACGTATGATTTATAATTCGGAAAAGGATACAGATTTATTTAATCAAGCATATCTGAATGAAATTGCCTTTTGTGAGGATAAATAAAATGAAAAAGAAACTTATTGTTGTTGCCGATGATTTTGGTTTTAGTGAAGCGTATAATTATGGTGTGATGAAGGCATATAAAGAGGGCATAGTGACAGTTGCTTCTTTAATGAGTAACATGGAAGCAGCACCTCATGCAGTAAAGCTGGCTAAAGAGTATCCTGATCTTAATCTTACCCAACATACTAATTTTGTATCAGGGTACCCGGTGAGTGATCCGCACATGATACCATCGATGGTTGATGAAAATGGGAAATTTTATCGTTCTGTGCAATGGGCACCAACCAGCCCGCTAGACACTAAATGTCAAGGACATGTAGTAGTAAGCTATGAGGACGCAAAAACTGAAACATTGGCGCAGATGGCAAGATTTAAAGCATTGACAGGACATGCTCCTAATCATTTTGAGGGTCATTCTGCAGGTACAGATGCGATTAATAAGGCTTTTCTGGAAATTAGTGAAAACACAGGCATTCATTGTATGGCTTTGCTGGATAAGGAAACTGATAGTCTGAAGCCGGCACATGAGTTGGTGATGGCAAACAACGAATACATGCTTGCGCTGCATCGAGGTATGTGTGTTGAAGATTTTATCAATACAGAGGGCTTTGGTCTGCTGGCCAGTCCGTATGAAATTAATGTGATGCATTTTCATCCTGGTTATGTAGATGCTTATATCCTTGATAATTCTACATTGACGATCCAGCGCTGCCGAGATCTTCAAGTCTTATGTGATTCACGGCTGCGAAGCTGGCTTGATGATCATAATATTGAATTAACGGATTATAATGCGGTATATAAGTAGTCCTTACAGCCGCATTGACTTTAAGAGAGCTGTGTGTTAGAATTCAAAATGAATGAAAAGGGAGAAGCGTGCTTCTTCCTTCTTTTTAAAGGAGTAACTTATGAAGCTGATCTTAAAGTATTTAAAACGTTATAAAAAGCTTCTGCTTTTTGATTTCTTGTCAGTGTTTGGCTTTGCGCTGGTAGAGCTTGGCATCCCAACGATAGTTGCACAGATGATCGATCAGGGAATTGCCAATCAGGACCCTCAGTTTATAAAAGAGCGCACACTGGTGATACTGCTGATTGCTGTTTTGGGTGTATTTGGAACGATTTGTCTCGGTTATTGCAGCGCCCGCATCTCAATCAACATAACCCGTGATATCCGCTCAGATATCTTTAGACGCGTTCAGCAGTTTTCCCATGCGGAATTCAATAAGTTTGGGGTATCCAGTATGATAACCCGAACAAATAATGATGCGTTTCAGATACAATTATTCGTAAATGTATTGCTGAGAACAGCTTTGCTGACACCGGTTATGTTTATCGTATCCATGGTGCTGACGATTCAGAATTCACTGCCGCTCTCGTTAGTGTTGGCGGCTTCGGTTCCATTTATTGTAGCCGGTGTTTATATTGTTGCGAAAAAAGCCGATCCGCTATCAACCCGTCAGCAAAAGGGCCTTGATAAGCTGAATCAGGTAACCCGTGAAAACCTTACCGGCATTCGTGTCATCCGCGCGTTTAGAAACGATGAATTTGAAATGCAGCGGTTTGCACAGACTAATGAAGATTATACGAATACATCAAGAAAGCTGTTTAAGCTGATGACGATTACACAGCCTTTGTTCTTTTTAATGCTGAATGCGGTCATTCTGATTATTTTCTGGCTTTCAGCTAATATGATTAATGTTGGTACACTCAGTGTCGGTCAGCTGACGGCTTTCCTTGAATATTGTTTCCATGCGATGTTTTCAATGATGCTTTTCTGTACAGTATTTATCATGTATCCAAGAGCGGCCGTATCCGCAAGCCGTATTCAGGCTGTTTTTGATACTGACATCAGTATAGTCAATCCTGAGAATGGGGTAACAGAAACGCCGATAAAAGGTAAAATTGAATTTGATCATGTAGATTTCGTATATCCAAATGGCGAGGAGGCTGTCTTAAAGGATATCTCTTTTAAGGCTGAAAAGGGTGAAACGGTGGCTTTTATTGGCTCAACCGGTTCTGGCAAGTCAACACTGATTAACCTGATTCCACGCTTTTATGATGTCACCCGCGGTTCAATCCGTATTGATGATGTTGATATCCGTGATTTTGATTTAAAAGCACTGCGTTCGCGTATCGGTTTTATTCCGCAGAAAGCATTGCTGTTTTCGGGCAGCATCGGCAGCAATATCCGTTTTGGGCGTCTGGATGCGCCTGAGGATGAGGTAATTCATTCTTCACAGGTTGCACAGGCCTATGATTTTATTACTCAGAAGCCGCATCAGTTTGAGGAAGCAATTGCCGAGGGTGGTACGAATGTATCCGGCGGTCAGAAGCAGCGGTTATCAATTGCCAGAGCTTTATTGATTAAACCGGAAATCTATATTTTTGATGACAGCTTTTCAGCGTTGGATTTTAAAACCGATGCCCGTCTGCGCGCTGATCTGAAAGAAGAAACAAAAGATGCGATTACGTTGATTGTCGCACAGCGAATCTCTACGATCATGGATGCGGATCAGATCATTGTGCTGAACGAGGGAAAAATCGTTGGGCATGGCACGCATCATGAGCTATTGAAGAACTGTACGATTTATCAGGAAATTGCGGCTTCTCAGCTCAGCGAGGAGGAATTGGCACGATGAAACAATCAATAAAATTGACTTACCAGCGGATCAAACCGTTTGTTTCTCCTTATAAATGGCTATTTCTAGGTGCTATTGTCTTTTTGGTAACTGCCAGTGTATTAATGGCGCTGACACCTTCAGTCGAAGGCTGGATCACTACCTCTTTAATGAATGATGTGCTGGCAATGAAGGCCGGTACTCAAAGCGGTGTTAATTTTGCTTATGTTTTACAGACAATCATTCTTTTAGCAATTATGTATTTGATTCAAAAAGGTTCTAATATTCTGTCAGGTTTTATGCTGACGGATGCAATTCAGAAAATGATGCGCGATTTGCGAAATGCTGTGGAAATGAAAATTCATCATTTGCCGATTGCTTATTTTGATGCGCATGAAAGCGGCGATTTAATGTCACGGATCGCTAATGATGTCGATACGGTATCCAACGCGCTCCAGCAGAGCTTTTCACAAATATTGAATGGCATTCTGGCAGTGATTTTAGCATTGACAATGATGTTTAGAATCAATACGACAATGGCATTATGTACAATGCTGATCATACCGATTTCTTTGCTGATTTCTCGTATCATCGTACATTTTTCACAGCGTTTATTTAAACATCAGCAGGATGCTTATGGTGCGATGAATGGCACAATTACTGAAATGTATACCGGCTTCGATGAAATTCAGCTGTATAACCGTCAGCAGACAGCGATTGAAGAATTTGAAAAAATTAATAACAATCTTTGTCAGTCAGGCTTTAAAGCACAATTTATTTCATCACTGATGAGTCCTTTGATCTCACTGGTTACTTATCTGGGAATTGGCATTATGGCGATGATGGGGGCTTTAAATGTACTCTCCGGTGCTATCACAGTGGGAAATCTGCAGGCTTTTATCCGTTATATTTGGCAGATTAACGAGCCGTTGAATTCAATTTCCCAATTGTCATCAACACTTCAGGCAGCCGCCGCCGGTTTCGCCCGTATCTTTGAAATTCTTGATACTGAGGAAGAGGTTAAGGAAAGTGAAACACCACTCTGTGTTGAATGCCTGAAGGGGAATGTTTCCTTTGAACATGTACGCTTTGGCTATACACCAGATAAAATCTTGATTAAGGATCTGAATGTAGAAGTCAAGAGCGGTCAGACGATAGCGATTGTCGGTCCGACAGGTGCCGGTAAAACGACATTAATTAATCTTTTGATGCGTTTTTATGAATTGAATGGCGGTTCCATTAAGGTTGATGGTGTCGATATAAAGGATATGAGGCGCGATGATCTGCGTTCCATCTTTGGTATGGTTTTACAGGATACATGGCTTTACGGCGGTACAATTGAAGACAATATCCGCTATGGCCGGCTTGATGCAACCCGTGAAGAGGTTGTGAATGCGGCTAAAGTAGCCAACATCCATCATTTCATTAGAACGCTGCCGGACGGCTATGCGACAGTATTAAATGAAGAGGCAAATAATATCAGTATCGGTGAAAAGCAGCTGCTGACTATTGCCCGCGCGATTCTTGCTGATCCGCCGATTCTGATTCTTGATGAAGCAACCAGCAGTGTTGATACAAGACTTGAAATCATGCTTCAAAAAGCAATGAAAAATATGATGATGAACCGTACAAGTTTCGTCATTGCTCACCGGCTTTCCACGATCCGGAATGCGGACTGCATTTTGGTTATTAATCATGGTGATATTATCGAACAGGGAAGTCATGATGAGCTTATGAAGCAGCAAGGCTTCTATGCGGATCTGTATAATTCACAATTTGCCGACTGTATTGATGAAGAATAGGGAAAACCTATTCTTTTTTGTTTTTATAGAAATAGAATATGCATCAAATAAAATTAACCCGGCTGAATAGCTGGGTTAATGTTTTTAAATGGGAATTGTGTTGCTTTGATTTATTATATAATTATACATATCGCCTGATTGTACATAATCAATGTAAATGAGTGGAAATAGTTTTTTTAACCAATTCGGTAAATATTTCATACCTGCCTCTTCTATATTAAAATGACCTGCTATTAAAATAGTTTTTGATTGTTGCAGCAAGCAGGCATCACGCACATAAGCTGCAATACTGTAATCAACAATCTCTAAAGGTATTATTAAATCAATATTCTCATTTTCTATTTTGGTTATTTTTTGGCAGTCAATATCTTTTTTTGACTGACAATGTTCAGCAAATAAGACTGTTTCTACTTCGCTTTTATTATTACCAATAATTTTTAAACCATTTAAGTTCAATACTTTCATTAAGTGAGCTGTGATATTTGTTAATGGCGTTTTAGGTAATTTATATAATAAGGGTTTATCTAATGAGTCGATCAGATATTGTTCCCATCCTAAAGACTTCATCAAGCCATAATAAATACCATCGGAGAAATGATTGTCAATCAAGAGACCTGCATGCATAAAATCATGAAAGCGCCAGATAGTTATCGTATATTGATCCAACAAAGCCTTTTTCTGTAAAAAAACTGAATTTTGCTGAAGCCAGTCGGTTCTGTCTCCATGGTTCCAAAAGATTGATTCATGTGTAATAATAAAATTACATCCTTTTCTATGAGCTTCTTCAATAACCTTTATATTAGCAAAGCAGGTGACAATGATACCTGTACATTCAATGTCATCATTACCGTATAGTATTTTATCACTTGTTGATATACGATCAAGCTTATTTCCATACTTATCTTTGCCACAGCAATTCTTTAAAATCAAGCTTATAATTTCTGATATTTTCATGTTTATGTGATTCTTAATCGTTAATTTTGTTTTTACGAACTGCCAGCCAGTTTTGATAATCATTAGTTCCATAAAGATAATCAGAGCTGGTAATTAGTTCAACATTCAATTTTTTTAAATGATCAAATGTGGTTTTATTTAGAAGGGCATCACAATCGCGAACTCTTGCAATGTTACAGGTGGATTCTTCTAAAATATAATTATCTAAATAACCAGGGTGTAGAACAATTAAAGCAGCGCCTTCTTTACGGCAAAGTAATTCATCATTAGCCATAAACACAGATTCAATAGGATTGTAGTCCTTAATTTGATTTAATTCTGACCATTTCTGTTTGGTAGGTATAATGTGAATCGGGTATTCCTCTAGCTTCCATCCTTTTTCTGACTGTATCCATTTTCTATAAACAGCAGTACCCTCTTTTAAACTTTTATAAAGATGATCAATATGGTATTCGTATGCTAATTCTCTTAATGTACGTGAATAGATATCATTTTGATCATCAATGTTAGAAATAATATCTGGCTTCTTTTTGCGATATCGAATAAAAGTTTCAAGTTCTGCACGCAATTCAATAGCTAATTCACTGGCTAATTCTTCATTTTGAGGATGACCTCGTGATATATGGAGACAAAGATTACCATTTTCATCTAAAAGATGAGGTACTTTAGAAGCGTCAGCAGATGGACGACCGCAAACATGCACATGCCATCCGACTGGTAGCCATGGAAATTCTTCGAGCATTTTAACTGCTTCAAGAGTTCCAGGCATACCAATCATTAATTCAGCACTTGTCATTATACCATTTCTAATACATTTATAATAACCTGCGTTAAATGCTTTAGAATACCCAAAATCATCACCTCTAATAATTAATTTCATATGTTATTACTACCTATCCGAAGAAACTGTCTTCGGGTTCCTTTTCATCATTTGGTTCATAGCTTTGAATAGCTGTTTTGCCGCAACTAATTAATTCTTTCTTGCTTACAATATGCTCCTGACGACTAGTTAAAGCTTGAATAGTCATAGGGAAATTCATTCCAGAAAGAATGAGATTTTTGCCATTAATACAGGGGATTAATGCTTGTGCTGGTGTACCGCCGAAAATATCAAGCAAGATAATAACACCATCACCAGTGTCAAGGTTGTTAACTTTATCAATAATTCGTTTTTGAAATTCTTTTATATTATCTTCTGGCATGAAACATTCATAATCAAACTGGTTTATATCATTGCCAAAAAACATCGTAATGGAATGAGCAATTCCCTTAGCCATCTTACCATGGCTTGCTAAAAGTACTCCTTGCATAAATTAGGTCTCCTTTAAAAAATGCCGATGGCAGCTAAAAGAATCGAACCCAATATAAGAACGAATATCATAAGTGTTGGATTCATTCCTTTCTGCAATCTTCTAAATACCCAGGCAAACAATAAAATGCTAAGTAACCCAGGTGCAATGGAATCAAATATATTTTGTACTACAACTTCAGCTCCGTTAATCATTGGCGCGCTGACAATTTTAACCTTTACGTTAGTAGCACATAAGGCACCAATCATGATAGCACCGACAATAGTTGCACATTTACTAATTAAAGGAACAATACCTTGTTCGAAAGCTTTATCAATTAAACTCATGCCTCCTTGATAACCGGCTTTTAAAATAAACCATTTAGCAATCATCAAAACACCGCCAAAACCAAATAAGAAAATTAATGGGCCTAATAGAGAACCTTGATTACCAAAACCGATAGCAATACCAGCAATGATTGTTCTAAAACAATTATTAATTATTGAATCACCAATGCCGGCAGTTGGACCCATCAGAGAGGTTTTTACACTAGTTATTAATTCATCAGAAACACCGCCATCTAGTGCTTTCTTTTTTTCCATTGCTAAGCTGATGCCTGTAACCAATGGGAATAAGGTGCTATTTGTGTTGAAAAATTCATTAGCATGGCGAAAAAATGCTTTTCTTTTCTCGTCGGGATTTTCTTTATACCAAATATCTAAGCCAGGCTTCATGCACATGGCATAGCATTTAGATTGCTGAGTGATCTGATTGGTTGACATCATTATTGACATTGAATAATAATAACTCTTTTTCAAAATTTCTTTGTCTTCTTTAGTTAATTGATTACTTTTAATATTTGTCTTAGTCATAAAAGTCATCCTCCATATTTTCATTAACTGTAACAGCTTCATTCATTGTGGGCAATTCTTTCTTTTTATTCATTTCTGTTACAAAAACAAGGTAAGCAATGATAAAGCCAATGGCAGCTATTACAACTGTATTTAAACCTAAATACATTGAAAGGATAAAACCAAGTAATAATAATACTCCAGTGATTGGAGACCAAATTGACTGAGCCATCAAAGCAAGGCCAACTACAACCAGCATATTGCCAGATGCATTAATACCAGTTAGCACAAAAGCTGGCAAATTTTCCATTACTGTTTGTGCTGCAGTTGATCCTGCAGCTACGAAGATTAAAACAACTGCGGCTGGAATTCCAGCTTTTAGAATGAATAAATCAAGATACATCATGATTCTGAATTTTCTATATTCGCCATTCTCAGCAAGCTTCATAAAAAAAGGGTGAATCATGTTTTCTATCATTCTTGCAAATTGTGATACAATATTCATTAATGCGGCTATTGTCACGGCGATGGCTAAGGCTGCTTCTAAATCTAAGCCAGAGCCAATCGCTAGTGCAACAGCGATAACCGTAGATGAACGCGGATCTGAAACGGATACGCCACCTACACCTACTATGCCTAGAAAAACGGCTTCTAACGTAGCACCAAGAATAATACCTGTTTTAATATCACCACACAAAAGACCGGTAAAGGTTCCAATAATAATAGGTCTAGATAAGGTTTGCACGCCGGTCATATTATCTAACACCCAGATAATCCAGTAGCTTAATGCTGCTAATACTGCATAATTCATAATCTAATCCTCCTTTTTAATTTTTTTATAATTTCTTTAAAGTTTTCTTTTTCTACCCCTGGTATCATTTGTGAAATTAATTCAATATTACATTTTGCTAATTCAGCAAAATATTTTAAATCATCAGGATCAGCGCTGCAATGATGAGTAAGCTGAATTTTGTGATCGCTTTGTTTTTTAGTGAAATTAGCGACATTAACAATTTCAATAGGAAGGGCATTTACTAATGCTAATGCGTCCTTAGGATTATCGACAATAACAAGCATTCTCATGTTTTCACCACGCGGATCATTAAGTAACGATATTGCATCATCAATAGTGCGTATTGTTACTTTTATACCTACGGGAGCAGCCATTTTTAGCATTTTCTTCAGCATTTCGTTTTCTGCAGCATAATCATTTGCAACTACTATGCCAGTCACAGCTAAAAATTTAGACCATTGAGTTGTCACTTGACCATGTAACAATCTTTCATCGATTCGTAATTGTGTAATCATATTTACCTCCTAATATTGAATGCGCATTCAACTGTATAAATAGTATCATATTAATTTATTTTTTCTTTGCATTTATTTAACATTCTAAATAAAAATATTTGCAAAGAAACTTATTTAAGTTATAATTTAAATATGAAAATAGTAATAAATCATTATTTGGCAGCCGCATTTTTATTTATCAATGAATCCTGCACCGAGAAATCAATGCAGGAAACATTTCATTTTTCTGATTATGAGCTTAAAAAAACAATCAGCGCAATTATTGAACTTGCTCCACATTTTGGCGCAAAAGTTTATGAAACAAAATTTTTAATTTCCTATATTATAATTGATCAAAAATTATTCTCTGATTACTATTATTTATTGCGTGCATTTTATTATAGAAATATAAATAATTCAACCTTCACACAAAACATATTTTATAATACCTATATAGGATTAAAACTATTGATTAGTAATGAGGCAGTTAATATGGACTTGATATCCGCTGAATTATATCGTTCAAGGTCAGCTCTTCGATATAATCTGCAATGGATAAAGAAGTTTTTCTATAATTATCATTTGAATATTTATAATAAGCCTCATTATGGACTGATTGCTATTGGTAATGAATTTTATAAACGCTATGCTATGATTGCGCTTATTGGTCAATTAGATGTACGTATTTTTAATAACGATTTCTTTAATTCATGCACACAACTGATATATAATGATTTTTATATACGTTCAAGAAATATACTAAGAGAATTCGCTTCTGAAAGTACTACTACAATATCTCTAGGCAGTTCTCGCATTTTAGCATATTATCTTACAATTCAAAGAAGTAGGTCGCAAAATAGGCCAATCTTGACACCTGCATTATCAGGCTTTAAGCAAGTTATAATTCGTTCACATAGTTATGCGATTACAAAGATGCTTTACAGCCAGTTTTATGAAAAAGAAGAATTACCATTAGAGGATGAGATGATTTCTTTTTTTATCCTCTATATGGCTCATAAAGAGGAATATAGTGAAGATGAGCAATTTTTAAAAGAAATCGGTATTGAAAAAAGTTCTGAGATACTTTATAAATCAGTTAAAGCTTATTTAAGAGAGAAACTTAAAATTTCTGATTTGGAAGATTATTATAATGATTTGATAGGAACAGAGATAAAACGGCTAATGCTCAAGCATCAATTTCATATTTTAAATCTGAGAATGACAAACTTAGGAGGGCGGAAACATCTGTTTTCCAATCCGGTATTGATTATGATTTTGAATTCACTAAAGGGAATTGTGAATGAAATGCTACAGGAAGAAGAACTTCCGCCATCTCATTTTGGAGTATTATTATCAGCTATAGAACGTAAGTTTCAATTTACAAAGATACCATGTTTGAAATCCAAAATTGCACTTATTTCACGAGATAATGAAAGAGAATTATCAATTTTAAAGTGTGAAATTGAGAGGCTTGTTCCTAGTGAATATTATTCTATTATTCAAATCATACCATATCGCAGCTATCGACTGGATATGTATTCAGATTATCTTTTTATTACCGATACAGTACCTGAATATGGACCAAAATTGAAATATTATGTTTTGCCGCATCATCAAAATCAATTAAATGATTTATTGCCTTTTATCAAAAATCATCGGGAATTTTATAAAATATATATTGATTCCCAAATAATTCTAAAGAAAAGAACAGAATTCAGTACTGCAAATGGTTCAAGTGTTGAAAAGGATTATATTATTAATAATTGTTTGTTTCTTTTTTATGAGCAAGAGGTACCGATGAAAATACAAATTTGCATTACAAAATTAGGGTATGATCAATATATTGGCGGTAAAGCGGTAACTAATGTAGTGGAATTAAATTTCTATCCTGATGAATATACATATGTAATTCTATATTTTATTTGTAAGATATTTATTAGTTATCCTGAACTGCTTAATGAGCAAAATGCTGATGTGTTAAGTGAAAATATAAATCAATATTTATGTGAGTCGATCTACTGATGGATATGTTGCTTTTTTATTTGAATCTAGCTTTTTTGTTTTTTGTATGAAATGACTGAATAAGTACAATGTAAATTGATGAAGAATAGGGCAAACCTATTCTTTTTTGCGTTTAGAAATGGTAGAATGATAATAACATGGGGGAGGCTGTATTCATGGACGAACTGGCAATTCTGGACGAATTAGAGGATGTGGTATATCTTACTGATCCTGATACATATGAAGTCTATTTTATTAACCGGGCTGGCTTGAAAAATAGCCCGATAAAGGAGTATAAAGGGCTGCCCTGTTATAAGATTCTGCAGGGGAAGGAGCACCCTTGTGAATTTTGTACCAATAAGATTTTAAATGAAAAGCAATTTCTTGTCTGGGAGCATTATAACGATAATCTGCAGCGTCATTTTATATTAAAAGATAAAATGATTAAGCTAAATGGGAAGAAGCTGAAAATGGAGATTGCTGTAGATATTACTGAAAAAGAGGTAATCAGTACACAGCTTGCCAAGAAACTGGAAAGCCGTGAGAAATTGGTGGAATGCATTCAAATTTTTTCTGAATGCACAGATTTTGATGCGGGAATGCATCAGGTGCTGAAAAATCTTGCTGAATACTATCAGGCGGCAGGCGCCCAGCTGTTTGAAACAGAAGCATCTGCAATTACGAAGTCTTATGCATGGTACGATGATGGGGAGGCAAAAGCTTTCTCTAAGGCAGACGCAAATGCGTACAAGTGTCTTTTTGCCGCATGTGACAGCAAAGGAAAGCTGATGATTGATAATGTTGATAAAACGGATTCAGAAGTAAAAAAGCTTTGCATGAAGTATAATGTTTCAGCTCTAATGATGGTAGAACTGCATAAAGAGGGCAAGACTCTCGGTTATATTATGATCATTAATCCAATGCTGAGGCCTGGTTTTGACCGTTCGCTGTTTAACTCATTGGTAACGTTCATCGAAGCTGAGCTTGACCGCCAGCATGTGCATAAGCATTTTGAATTTCTTGGTTATCATGACGGCTTGACTGGTTTTAATAACCGTAACCGATATATGGATCATATTCTTCAATTAAATGATGTAAAATTGAAATCTTTGGGTATCCTTTATTGTGATATCAATGATCTGAAGCACATTAATGATTCAAGAGGACATGATATCGGCGATTTGGCTATTCTGCGCTTTTCTAAAATTTTAAGTGAATATTTTAATCAGCGAGATCTGTTTCGGCTTGGCGGCGATGAGTTTGTCGTTATCGCGCAGAATTTAGATATCCGTGATTTCCGTGAGCGAATCCGCAGTATACAAATGCAGATAGAAACACATGAGAGCTTTTCAGTATCGATGGGTTACGCATGGAGTGAGACCAATTTCAATATCCGTGAATTAACCCGGCAGGCTGATGAAATGATGTATTTGAATAAGCAGCATTATTATGAGAATAGTGAGAAGGATGATTACCGGCATTATTCTTATATCCGTCAGGAATTGATTAAGAGTATAGAGATGGGCAGCTTCGTCGTTTATCTGCAGCCGAAGGTCTATGCCTCTGACGGCAGGATTTATGGTGCTGAGGCATTAGTTCGTTATCAGCATGAAAAGCATGGTCTGATTCCGCCGGGTCATTTTATCTATCTGCTGGAAAGAGAGCGGATCATTGAAGTTCTTGATCTATATGTCCTGAAACAAGCCTGTTTGATTTTAAATCAATGGCGTGAAGAAGGTATAAAGCTCATACCGATTTCTGTGAATTTCTCCCGGCTGACAATTGCTGATGACAAGATTCTTGAAAAGATGCTGAAAATTGTCGATGAGCATGCCATTGAGCATTCACTGATTGAAATTGAAATTACTGAAAGCACAGACATGCTGGATCGGGAATTGATGGGAATCATCACCCGCCAGATTCGTGAACAGGGCTTTTTATTATCCTTGGATGATTTTGGTTCCAACTATACAAATCTCGCTTCACTGACAGAGGTGGATATGAATGTGCTGAAGCTTGATAAAAGTTTAGTGGACGGCATTTGTCAGGATCATGTATCCAAGAGTGTTGTAAAGAGTGTGATCGATTTCTGTGCAGAAATGAATATTACGTCATTATCTGAGGGTGTGGAGATGAAGGAACAGGTTGAATTATTGGTTCAGCTTGGCTGTAATCTGATTCAGGGTTATTATTACGGCCGCCCGGCACCGGTGGAAGCCTTCACCCAGCAATGGCTGAAGTAAAAGTTTTACTGGCAAATACAGTAAAAATATAGTATGATTATAAAGTATGCATTTTTAGAGTAGAGGTAGGTTGAGAGGATTGAAGACATTATTTAACGATGAATTGCAGCAGGCACTTGTACACGATAGAGGTGCCTGTGTTTTTGAGGGAAGTACAGGTTCTGGAAAGAGCACATTGATTCGCGAAAGGGCAGCGCGCTTGATTGAATCAGGGGTGATTCCACAATCAATTTTAATTCTGTGTGCGAATGAATACTGTGTGAAAGAAACACAGCGTTTGTTTAATTATGAGCATCCTGAGCTAAAGGCTCCCCTAATCACAACACTGGATCGTCTCTGCGCGAAGCTGGTTCTCGGCTATGAAAAACAAAATGGTATTAAATCAGCCCGTATTTATAAACGGATGGATCGTTTTGTGAAAAAAATCTGTAAGGATGCCTTTGGTGTGCATTTAAGCAGTGAACGTTTGGCTAAACTAATTGATAAGCTGATTGAATGCGATGCGATGATGCTGCCGGAGAGTGAAATCAATGGCAAAATGTTTGATCAGATCGATCTTGCTTATTTAGTAAAGGCATTAAAGAAACTAAAGAAAAATAATGAAATCAGAGATCTCATGGATGTCCGTTCATTATCCTTACAGCTGTTGACGAGTAAGGCTTACAGCTTAGAGGCATGTGATCTCAGACTGACGCATCTGATGCTGGATGATGCGGAAAATCTGTCTTTTCTGGATCATTTTCTCATTAAACAGCTGGCTGCTGATCTGCAGAGTATTTTCTTTGCCATCAATCGCGATAATACGTTCCGATTCGCTCAGGGCGCATTTCCGCAGGCTTATGATGCTTTTAATACCACTTATGACAATCCTTTATGGATCAAGGCGGCTGTTGATTATCATACACCGGCAACGATTACTGAATGTATGAGCCGTTTGGTTAAGAAGCCATTAAACAGCGGTAATGAAGCGGCGGATGTAGTCGCTTTTAAGGCACTTCGCGATAAAGAGCTGATGATGGATTATCTGCTTAAGAATATCAGTGCGGAAAAGGAAACGGCATTGATTTATCGGCATTCATCAACAGCCTTGCTGCTGATTGATCGGTTGCTGGAGATGGCGGTACCGTTCCAGCTGCATGATTCAATGGCACTGATGCTGGAGAATGACACGGCTCATGAATTGCTGTCAATTATGCGTTTGTTTATGAATGCTCATGATCTTGATGCATTCATGGATGTTTATGAGCAGCTGGATTTTGGTTTAACGGCAAATCAGGCAAAACAAGTCAGAGAAATTATGTTGGTAAATCCGCAGCTTGATGTATATCAGGCAATGCTTGAATGCAATATGCGGAATGCTCAGAAGCAAAAAATTATTTCTTCATTAGAAGCTATCCGCATGGCTAAGGATATGAATGCTTACCGGCTGCTTGAATTTATCCATGAGGAATCCGGTTATGCAGCATATCTGAAGCGCAATGGTTTGGCTGCGGATATCCATTTTTACAGCACGATGCTGCTGCTTGCGAAACGTTATCCGAAAGCGGATATGCTGCTTGCCCGGCTTGATGAATTGAAGAAAATCCATCCTAACGCTTCAGCACCTTTGATTTTAACATCGGTAGAGAATGCCTTTGGTCAAAGCTTTGATGATGTTTATCTTTTAGATTGTATCAATACAAGCTTCCCGCTTGTCGGCAAGGCACATCCAGATTATCCGCAGGAAATCTCTTTGTTTGCGTATTTAATGTCAAGAGCCGGCAATCATTTAGAGCTGATAGCTTATAAGGCTGCTGCGCAGGTCAAGGTGAGAATGTCAGATTTTATGTATACATTATGTTCCAAGGAAGCTGAAAGTGAGGTTGCTGAGGAGACGAATAAGCCGGCTGCAAGACTGCGGCGCGGTGCTAAGATTCAGCATAAACTGTTTGGCAAGGGAATCATATCAAATCTTTCCGAGGGTAAAATTACCGTGCGCTTTGAGATGGAGTCCAAGACGCTGTCTTTATCCCACTGTATTGAAAATAATATGATTGAATTAATCAATTAGCAGGGCAACCTGCTTTTTTAATGGGGTTTTTCATTTTCTTGAAGCCAAGGTTTAAATGCTATGGTATGCTTATTAAAACAGGATTTCAAAAAAATAAAAAAAGATGTCACAAATTGACTGCTTTGAAGTCTAACTTATAAAGGAGATGGAATCATGGACAAGAAAAATGAACAGGAATTAATTCAAGCTGCCATTCAAGGTGACAGTGGCGCACTTGAGGAATTGCTGCTGAGTGTTCGGGATCAGATTTTTACCTTGGCGTTAAGAATGCTGGGCAGCGTTGCTGATGCGGAGGATGCTGCTTCGGAAATATTAATCAAGGTAATGTGCAATTTATCTGCTTTCCGTCAGGAAAGTGCCTTTTCGACATGGGTATATAGGATTGCCGTCAATACCTTGCTGACTACCCGTAAAAGCATGTTTGCCGATCAGCCGCTCAGCTTTGAAATCATGGGGCAGGATATTGAGGCAGGTTATATTGAAGCTTCGCAAAAGGATACATGCGGTGTTGATCATGAAGTATTGGCTGATGAGCTGAAATTGTCATGTACTAATGTTATGCTGCAATGCCTGAAGCCAGAAGACCGCTGTATCTTTATACTGGGAACGATGTTTAAGCTTGACAGTCAGAATGCGGCGGATATCCTGAATATCAGTGCGGAGAACTATCGGCAGCGGCTTTCACGTTCACGTAAGAAGGTGGGCGATTTTCTTAAACAATACTGCGGCCTTGTCAATAAGGATAGCTGCAGCTGTCAAAAACGTTTGGGCGTTGCGATTAAAACCCACCGGCTGAATCCGCAGCATCTTGAATACAGTGATCATGTTAAGATAGAGAACTTTATTCAAAATATGGAAGATTTAGATGAAATATCAGATGTTTATCGTGAGGAAGTACGTTTCTGCTCACATCTTGAAATCAAAGAATTTTTAAAAAAACTGCTGCAAAGCAGACAGCTGAATGAAGTGATGAATGAGGGGAGAGAGACAGCATGAATACCGCTGAATTATTAAATTTTATCAATGAACTGAAACAGCATAACAATAAGGAATGGATGCATGAACATAAAAAAGAATATCAAGCTGCTCAGCAGTGTTTTTATGATTTGCTTCGTGATCTTTTACAGGGGCTTGATGAAGGGGAATTAAGCTTCATGGACCCCAAAGAGCTTACCTATCGGATGGTGCGGGATACCCGTTTCAGCAAGGATAAGAGCCTTTACAATCCAAACTTCCGCGCGCATTTATCAACGGGCGGCAAGCTGCCGATACCGGTTGGTTATTATATTTCATTGACTTCACAGAATCAGTCGTTTATCGGCGGCGGTTTATTCGCAGATGTTTTTAATGACGCGACTACGATGATTCGCAGTCATATCCAGCAAAATCCCGATGCTTTTCTGGCAATCATCAATGATTCTGAATTCCGCAAGTATTTTAAGGTTGGCGGCACAAAGCTGAAAAAGCTGCCTAAGGGTTATGAAGAGGATGCGAAAGTGGGTGAATATCTGCGGTATAAGAGCTGGTATCTGGAAGCCTTTATTGAAGATGAGCTGATTGCTGAGCGCGAGCGTTTCATTGCCGAGACGATCAAGCTATGCAGGCTGATGAAGCCCTTTAATGATTTCCTGAATGCGGCGCTGATCGATTTTGTATTTCCTGAAAGACATTAAAAAAACTGGCAGTATGACCCTTGAAAGTCGTGCTGCCAGTTTCTTATAACCACTTTACTTTATTTTCTGTGCCATTTAAAATCTTTTTAATATTGCCTTGATGACGATAGATAATTAATACTGCCATAAGCAGGGAGGCAATGATAACCGAAGTCTCCGCTTTGAAGAAAATCAGACAGAGCGTTGAAGTCAGCGATGCGACCATCGATGACAAGGAAACCATCTTTGAAAAATAAAGACAGATCATGAAACAGAGAAAGGGAATCAGGAAGCAGAGAAAGTTATTGACGGTAAATAATGAAACCGCAAATAAGAAGCCAAACATACTGGCAGCTGCTTTTCCTCCCTTAAAATGTGCGAATACTGGATAACAGTGGCCGATGCAAACGGCAAGACCGCACCAGATCGATGCCTGCTTATCAAAGAGTGAGACAAGATAGATTGCCAGTACGCATTTCAGCGCGTCTAATACAATGACGGCAATGCCTGCTTTCTTGCCGAGTACACGGCCGGCATTGGTGCCGCCGAGATTGCCTGAGCCATAATTGCGTACATCCGTATGATAGAAGACTTTCCCGATAACTAACGCAAATGGAATTGAGCCTAATAAATAGCCAAATAACATATAAAGAATGAACATAGTTTCACCTCATTGACTATTCTATCATGGTTGTACAACTTTAAAAAGTTTTTTTGAATATTATGAAAAATTTCATTATTGGATTCAGGTCATTTTATGCTATACTATACAAATGGAATGAGGTGAATCCATGAGTGAAAATGTTTATGATGCCACCAGTATACAGATTTTAGATGGTCTGGAGGCAGTACGTAAGCGTCCGGGTATGTACATTGGTTCAACGGATAGCCGGGGGCTGCACCATTTAGTTTGGGAAATTGTTGATAATGCAATCGATGAAGCACTGAACGGACATGGGAACACAATTAAAATCACCATTGAAAAAGATGGTTCACTGACAGTTGAAGATGAAGGCCGAGGCATGCCGGTAGGGATGCATGCCAGCGGCGTATCCACACTGCAGGTTATTTTTACGGTACTGCATGCGGGCGGTAAATTCTCGACCAGCGGCGGTTATAAAACCAGCGGCGGTCTGCATGGCGTAGGTGCCAGCGTTGTTAACGCGTTGAGTAAGTGGGTAGAGGTGACAGTCTGCACCGGCGGCAAGATGTATGCCATGAGTTTTAAAAACGGCGGCAGCGAAGTCTCTGAATTAAAGGAATTGGGAAAGACGAATAAGACGGGAAGTAAAGTGCGCTTTATGCCTGATGATACGATTTTCTCAACGACGGATTTCTCTTTTTCAACGATTGAAGAAAGAGCCAGAGAAAACGCGTTCTTATTAAAAGGTCTGAGAATGATCGTTACGGATCTGCGCAAGGATAAGCATGCTGACTTTTGCTATGAAAATGGTTTAGAGGCTTTTATTGAGTATCTTCATGAGGATAAGGAAGTCTTTCATAAGCCGGTATCCTTCAGCGGTATGGTGAATGAGATTCAGATTGACTGTGCTTTTCAGTATACCGATGAATATCAGGAGAATATGTTTTCTTTTGTCAATATGGTAAGAACGAAGGATGGCGGTACCCATGAGGTAGGCGCCCGCAGCGCTTTTACCAAGGTGTTTAATGATTATGCCCGCCGTTATGGTCTTTTAAAGGAAAAGGATCGTAATTTTGAGGGCAGTGATGTCCGCGAGGGGCTGACGGTTATTTTGTCACTGGGGATTCCGGAGAACTTACTGCAGTTTGAAGGACAGACAAAGGGGAAGCTGGGCACCGCGGAGGCTAAGTCAGCGGTTGAAAATCTAGTCAGTGAAAAATTAACTTATTTCCTTGAAGAAAATAAGGATTTGGCATTTACGCTGATTAAAAAGATGTCACGGGCTTTTCAGGCGCGTGAAGCGGCCCGCAAGGCGCGTGAGGATCTGCGTAAAGGTAAAAGCCGCGGTAAGTCTGAGAAAATCTTATCTGGTAAGCTGGCTGCTGCGCAAAGCAAGGATGCCCGTAAAAAAGAGTTATATCTGGTCGAGGGTGATTCTGCCGGCGGCAGTGCCAAGCAGGGACGTGATTCCCGCTATCAGGCAATCCTGCCGCTGCGCGGTAAGGTGCTGAATACAGAAAAAGCCAGCATCGCCAATATTGAAAAAAATGAAGAGTTGAATACAATTATTCACGCGCTGGGAGCTGGTGTGGGAGCTAATTTCTCCGCTGAAGACAGCAATTATCACAAAGTGATTATCATGACCGATGCCGATGATGACGGCGCGCATATTCAAGTCTTGCTGCTTACTTTCTTTTTCCGTTATATGCGTGAATTGATTGAAAAGGGTATGGTTTATATCGCATTGCCGCCTTTATATAAATTAAGCAAAGGCAATCAGACACAGTATGCATGGAGTGATGAGGAGTTGAATGCACTGCGTAAAACATTCCCGAAGAATTTCACTTTGCAGCGCTATAAAGGTCTTGGTGAAATGAATGCCGATCAGCTGTGGGATACAACGATGTGTCCGGAAACCCGCACATTGATTCAGGTAAGCATTGAGGATGCGGTGCTTGCGGAGCGCCGGGTGTCGGTGCTGATGGGAGATAAAGCCGATGTGCGCCGTGACTGGATTGAGGAGAATGTCAGCTTTACGCTTGAGGATAATTATGCATTGGAGGTTAAACGTTAATGGCCGATGAACAAAAAACACATGTTTTGATATCGCCGCTTGAAGAGATCATGGGTGATCGCTTTGGCCGTTATTCAAAATATATTATTCAGGATCGAGCGCTTCCGGATGCCCGTGATGGTTTAAAACCGGTACAGCGCCGAATCCTATATACGATGCAGATCGATGGCAATACCCATGATAAGCCTTACCGTAAATCAGTAAAATCGGTAGGTTTAGTTATCGGTAATTTTCATCCGCACGGCGACAGTTCGGTTTATGACGCCATGGTTCGTATGTCGCAAAACTGGAAAACTCGGGAACCTTTGATCGATATGCATGGTAATAATGGTTCTATGGATGATGATCCGCCGGCAGCCATGCGTTATACGGAAGCGAGATTAGCGCCCTTAGCCCAGTATCTGCTTCAGGATATTGATAAAAACACCGTAGAGTTCACGCCTAACTTTGATGATACCAACATGGAGCCAACAGTGCTGCCTGCCCGCTATCCCAACCTTTTAGTGAATGGTATCAGCGGTATTGCCGCCGGTTACGCGACCAATATTCCTCCGCACAATTTAGGTGAGGTAATTGATGCGGCTATCTATCGGCTTCAGGTTCCTGATTGTGAATTAGATGAACTGATGGAATACATTCAGGGCCCAGATTTTCCAACCGGCGGTATCGTACAGGGAATCGAAGGTATTAAAGATGCCTTTACTACCGGCCGCGGTAAAATTGTAGTCCGCGCCAAGGTTGAAATCAATCAGACAAAAACCGGCCAGCAGATTATTGTGAAGGAACTTCCTTATGAAGTAATCAAATGCAATCTGGTCCGCAAGATTGATGACATTCGTCTGAATAAAAAAATTGACGGCATCATCGATGTTCGTGATGAGAGTGACCGCAATGGTCTGCGTGTAGCGATTGATTTAAAGAAGGAAGCCAATGCTGAACTGATTTTAAATTATCTGTATAAGAATACGGATCTGCAGGTTTCTTATAACTATAACGTCGTGGCTATTGTTAATAAGCGGCCGATGCAGTTAGGTCTGACTCAGATGCTGGATGCTTTTATCAACCATCGAATTGATGTAATTACCCGGCGCTGTAAGTTTGAATTGGACCGCATGGAAAAACGCTGTCATATTTTAGAGGGTTTGATTAAGGCTGTTTCAGTTTTGGATGAGATTATCGCGCTGATTCGATCATCTAAGGATAAGGCTGATTCTAAAAAAAGAATCATTGAACGCTTTGAATTTACCGAGGAACAGGCAGAAGCTATTGTAACCTTACGTTTATATCGTTTATCAAGTACCGATGTCAATGAGCTGCGTGATGAATTTTCACATTTGGTTAATGAAATGGAAATTTTAAACGATATGCTTGCCTATCCAAAGCTGATGCGTAAAGAAATTGTGCGTGAATTAAAGGAAGTTAAGAAGGCTTTTGGTTCACCGCGTCTGACTAAAATTGAGAATGAAATCCAGGAAATTGTCATCGATAAGCAGCAGATGATACCGAATGAGAGGGTGATGGTAACAATCTCACGCGATGGTTATGTAAAACGTGTATCACTGCGTTCTTACAGTGCCAGCGAGCATCTGTCTACGGGCTTAAAAGATGGCGATGAGCTGATTGGTTATAAGGAAGTAAATATGCTTGATACATTGCTTTATATAACCAGCTCCGGCGCTTATGGCTATACGCCGGTCTATGAGATCGAGGAAGCTAAATGGAAGGATATCGGTTCTCACTTGAATACGATGGTATCCATCAGCAGTGAGGAAAAAGTTATTGCTTCCTTTGTTTTGAGCAGCTTTGATACTAATGCTTCGATTATTACTCTCTCTCTGCAGGGAATGATCAAGCGAACAATGGTCAAAGATTTAATGGTTTCAAGAAACAACAAGACAATGAACCTGATGGGACTTAAGGCTGAGGATCGTGTCGTAGCTGCCTGCGTGGTTTATGACAATGCGGATTTAATCGTTTGTTCAGCTAATGGCTTTGTTTCTCGTTATAATGTGAATAACATAACGCCTACCGGTGCGCGCAGCAAGGGAATTATTGCTATGAAGGCAGAGGCGATGGCTAGTTTATGCGCCTTAAATAATAATGAGAATTATGTTGTTATCTATTGTGAAAATCAATCAATCAAACGTCTGAAAACCAGTGATCTGCCGCTGACGGGAAGACCGGTACGCGGTGAAAGTATCTGTAAAAAGGTGAAATCAAATCCATCTGTCATTAAGATGATTGCCAGCGGTGATTTGAATGACGCGATTGATTTTATGAAAGAAAAGATTGAACCGGTATTGTTTAAGGATATCGCATTGATGAGTAAGGATGCGACCTTCTCGTCCGCCCTTCATCTTGAAGCTGACAGCTATCCGCTGAAAGGAATCCAAACGGTTGAGATTCGTGAATTTAGTGAAACAGAACCGTTAGAAGATAATCTGGAAGTAGAACAGGAAGCTTTTGATTTGAATTAATAAATAAAATTGCAGCCTAAGCATTTGCCTGGGCTGCAATTTCATTATTTCTGTTCTATAAAATAAGAACCTTTCTGTTGCGCTGGTGGGAAACGATGCCCTTCATCAACGTCGATATCTTCATTGACTAACTTGCCTGATTCTGTATATTCAGCATATTTAGCTGTTTTTTCACAGTTTTCACCAGGTTTGTATTTTTTTGTTTGAGCCATTGAAATCACCTCCTGCAAGTAGTATGCGGACGATTTTAGAAACTATACGCGAAAGTGAATCCGTGATATAATTTGAATGAAGGAGTTGTTGATGATGAGAATAAAACAAGGATTGATCGCAGCTTTAAGCTTAAGCCTGTGTTTGGCGATGACAAGTATCAGGGTATCTGCCGATTGGGCAACCATAGGGGATAACCGGGTCTACATTGAAGATAATAAAATGGTAAAAGAATGGAAAAAAATCGACGGCAGCTGGTATTATTTCCAAAAGGATAATGGTTATATGACCAAGGGCTGGCTGAAAACGAATGACTGCTGGTACTATCTTGATGAGAAGAATGGCAAAATGGTGACCGGCTGGCTGGCACAGAATAAATCTTGGTTCTATCTGAATCCGGCAAACGGTATTATGTATTCAAACATGTGGCTTAGTGAGAATGGCAGCCGCTACTATTTTTTAGGTAATGGTCAAATGGCAACCGGCCGAGTTGTCATCGATAATCAAACCTTTGAGTTTGCGACTGATGGCAAGTATATTGGCACAAGTTCTGAAAGCTTGCTGAATGGATTGGTGACAATTAATGACAAACTATATTACTATAAACAGAATGTAGCGCAGACCGGCTGGCAGGAGGCAGATGGCAGAAAGCTTTATTTTGCGGCTGATGGAGCGGCAGTTTATGGCTGGCAGACGATCAATGGAATCAGTGCTTATTATGTGAATGGGGAAGCCATGGTCACAAGTGATGCGGCTGATCTAAAAAAGGAAATTATCAAGGAATTAAAGAAAATGAGCGGCGGTCAGCTTGATACCCAAATGGCTGATCTGCAGACGGCGGCTGAGATCAGAGCTTTTGAAGGATTGTCGCGAGCTGATTCCATCCGTCCGAATAATACATATTTCACGACGGTTTTGGATGAACAGAAAATAAGCTATCTGGATGCGAAGGAAGCTATTTGCCTGAATGTGACAAGCGCAGAGGATTGTATCAATCAGCTTGAAGATGATTATGTCTTTATGAAAGCGCTGAATGACAAAGCATTTACCAAATCAGCGGTGGGAATTGCCCAGCAAGGGGATACGTATCAGGTTCATATTTTATTGCTTGAAGAATAGAAAAAGGGTTGTGATCGCTGTCACAGCCCTCTATTTTTTGAGACATAATTGCATATCTTCCGGCATTTTTGTTTCTATGAGTAAGGCTTTCATACTCATCGGATGAATCAATCGCAGCTTATAGGCATGCAAGGCACATCGCTGAATCAGCGGCGAGGGTTTTCCATAAATCGGATCGGCGAGAATTGGCCGCTGTATTGAAGCCAAATGAACACGGATCTGGTGCGTCCTGCCGGTTTCTAACTGACACTCGACAAGTGAAATTTTCTTGCGCTGATTTTCTTTTAGACAGGTAATATGAGTCACCGCCGGCTTACCGGTCTTGCTTACTCTGTATTTATTGTTTACATGCCGGTCACTGCCAATCGGCGCGTCAATGGTCTGCGTTGAGTGAGGCTTCAGCGCACCGTTAACGATGGCCAGATAGCTGCGGGCAATCTGCTTATTCGCGAGCATTTCATCAAGCAGCGGCTGAAAGAATGAGCATTTGCTGAATAATACCAGACCGCTGGTTTCAAAATCAAGGCGATGAATCGGACGGATCGCATGTGATTGACCGCTTGCGTGATAATAAGCGCTGACGGCATTTGCCAAGGTATGACGGCCATCCTTCTGATCCGGATGAACTAATAATCCAGGCGGCTTATTGACAATCAGCAGCACCTCATCCTCATAAACAATATCAAGGGGCAGGACATCAGGCAGAAAGTCGATGGCTTCATCAATGAAAACACGGATTGCCAATTCATCACCCGGCTTTAACGGACAATTTTGTATGATTGGCTGCTGATTCACTAACAGCCTTCGCTGCTGATAGCAGAGATAGCGCTGCTTTTTAGACTGACGGCAGGCTGTCAAGACCTCATCAACAGAGCTGTCATGTTCAATCACCGTTACGGCATATTCATCTTTTTTATAAAATTTCATCTTATTCTCCAATGCAGATCATCGCCCACAGATAACCTGTGCTTGAAGGAATCAGGCTGACAGCAATTTCATTAAAGCTTTCATTTAAGATATTGATGCGATGGGACTCTGAATGCATCCAGAAATCCATGGCTTCATCAACACTTTGATATTCAAAAGCGATATTCTCCGCATAATAATATGTATCAATTCCTACCTCATCAAGCACGGTTGCGAAATAACTGCCGTCAGGTCTTTCATGACTGAAGTCGGCGGCTAACTCATTCACTCGGATATCAGCAGCGTTTTGTAATGCGGCAGAAGCATTGCTGAGTGCTTTTAAGCCAGCTTCAGCGCGATATTCATTGACTTGATCAATGACCTGTTCAGCCATCGAGCGTTCATAGCTGCTTTCGCTCAGATCACTGTCAGGCGGCAGCGGTTCATTTTGAGAAGCTTCGCCGAGATAACTGCCATTTTCCGCAAATAGGTGACTGACACCGTCAATTTCAACGAGGCCGACCGCCATTTTACCATTTGGCAATAGATAGTAGCTTGTACCGTTTTCAGTAATCCATTTGCTGTCCTGCATGATGCCGTTATCAGGATTCAAGTAATACCAGTCACGGTTTTCCGCAACCCAGCCAGTCTTCATGATGCCGCTGTCATAATCCAGCATGTACCAGCATTGATACTGATCCTGAATCCAGCCGCTGAGCCGCATATTTTCAACATTATAATAAGCCCAGCCAGCTTCTTCCTTAACCCAGCTGCCCTCGCTGAACGCGTGAACAGACAGGGAAGATGCCATGAAAAGGCAGAGTGTAAGCATTATTTTTTTCATATAAAACCCTCTTTTAAGTGTTATTATTATATCATTATCAGCATCAATTGTCGATTTTCTTCAATTGTATAAATAACTGAATAATGATAAAATAAATGCGATTGCTGAGGTGGTATAGAATGATTCGTTTAGGAATTCTGGGAGCAGGCAACATTGCTCATCGTTTTATGAAGGGTGTACAGGGAGCAGAGACATTTAGCGTTGTCAGTGTTTACGCGCGTAAAGCGGATAAGGCAAAGCAATTTGCTGATGATTTTAATATTCAAAGCTATACTGATGATCTTCATCAGTTCCTGAATCATGATGAGCTTGATGCGGTATATATTGCCACCCCTAATTTTCTGCATTTTGAAAATGTGATGCAGGCTTTAAGGGCTGGACTGCATTGTATGGTAGAAAAGCCGGCGTTTATTGAACCAGCGCAAGCTTTAAGCGCCTATCAATTTGCCCAGGAGCATAATCTGATTCTGATGGAGGCCATGAAGGTCTGTTATCTGCCGACCACCCAAAAGGCGAAGCAATGGCTGAATGATGGTAAAATCGGTAAGGTGATTCACATGGAAGCTAGCTTCTGCCGCAAAAGTGACATTGATGCAAGCCATCCGATTTTTGATGTGCAGAAGGGCGGCGGTGCTTTATTTGATGTCGGCTGTTATGCCTTGGCAATGGTACGTGAATTGCTGAATGAACCCAATCATGTTGACGCATGGTTTCATTTATGCGCCAGCGGTGTTGATGATACGGCTGAATTATTATTGACATACCAAGATACCTGGGCATCGATTCAGGCCAGTTTCCTGCTTGATAAGCAGAATGCCGCGATTATTTACGGCAGTGAGGGAACGATAACGATTCCTGATTTTTGGAAGAGCAGCCGCATGGAGCTGCAGCGATATGATGGTTTAAAGGAAAGCTTTATCTGTGACCAGCCTTCTGAATTTACGCCGCAGATCAATTATTTTGCTGATTTGATTCTGGGCAAGGTCAAAAGCAATGCATCGATATCCGGACTTTTGAATTGTGGAATCATTAAGGAGGCAATAGAACATGGATACAATCAAAACTAAGACTAAGAAATTCTGGCAGCTGTTTATCAAGCAGCAAATGGAACTACAAGAAGCATTAAAGGATCAGCAGCAGGCAAAAATTATAGAGCTTGTCCGGATTTTAAATGATGAATTATTATCAACAGCCGGTTGTTTCTTAGAGGTTGAAGGCAATGGCGAAGATTTTTATGAATGTACTTTTCTAAGCGGCGATGATAAAAGCTCACAGCTTATCTGCGCTTATATCAAAAAATTTGCACCGGAAAGAGTATTAAATCATTGGATCATCAATGATTGCCAGCAGCCATTAAGCGAAAAAGGCTTTCAAACACGTTTTGATGTGCGCGATGTCAGCTATGGAGTTGAAGATATTCAAATATGCATGCATGTGCTTGAGGGCGCTCAGATGGTTGATCTTGATGTGTGCTGCGCGGCATTTGAATGGCAGGATGAAAAGGAAAAGCAAACGATTACCGCCCTGCTGCTTGAAATGATGATTGGTACTTTACAGATGGAAGCTCATATCAATAGCTTTACTTGTGTAGATCAGCAGGATGCCAAGGAAGAGTGGTTTGCCTTAGCCGATTTATATGAACGATTGCTTGATCTGATTGAAACTAAAAAATGGCCGGACTTTAAAGATCCGACCCAGATTTATCGGGCGTATAAGCTGGATAAGGAAGAAATCAATGATAGTGTTCATCACGATAAGCTGCTGATCACTACATGCCATCCGGAATTATTTGTGGAAATCATGAATGAACAGCGTTTGATTTTAGATAACTTTAATCGGCTTGGCGGTGAATACGGAACTCTGGTTTATGAGCATGAGGGAGTAAGTGAAAATCTCGCGCATAATAAAAAACAGCTTGAAAGGGAATTGAATGAATTGCTTTATTCACTGGGGCTGGCACGTTGCATCGGCGGTGCTTTAGGTACGCATTATTGTTATATCGATGTTGCGGTATTTGACCGTCAGGATTTTAAACAGGCATTAGTTAAAATCAATGAAAAGCTGCCAGTTCAGCTGAATTATTTCCCTTATTAGTGTCACTTAGCGGACACTTTTTTCATGTTTGCAGAATTCCTTATACAGATTGATTATCGCTCTTTTTTCGATCCGTGAGACATAGGAGCGTGAAATGTGAAATTCCTTTGCGATTTCCTTTTGCGTCTGTTCAGGATGATTAAATAAGCCATAACGGCGTGTTAAAATCTCTAATTCACGCTGATCAAGGACATAGAGATAGTCCTTCATTTTTTTAATGTTTTCATCAAGCATATAATCATCAATCGGATTGGTCGGTTCTGAAGCAATGGCATCAATTAAAGACATTGAACTGCCGTCAGTTTCATTGCCAATCGGTTCATTTAACGAAATGGTGGACGCGTGTTTGGCATTAGAACGAATAGCCATCAAAATTTCATTTTCAATGCATCGGGCTGCGTAGGTTGTTAATTTATGGCCGGTTTCCAGCCGATACGTATCAATCGCCTTAATCAAACCAATCGTACCGATGCTGATCAGATCTTCTTTATCAATTTTCTTGATGTCATATTTTTTTACGATATGAGCGACCAGTCTGAGATTATGCTCAATCAGCTTGTTGCGGGCTTCCTGATCATGATTTTCAAGTCGCTGCAGCAGCTCAGCTTCTTCCTCTTTGGAAAGCGGATCTTTAAAGCGGCGGGACTGGATAAAGCCTAAATAAGTAAATAGATTGGTAAAACACGATAATAAAGTTTCAAACATAATTTTCTCACCTGATATAGTCTATGAATAATTTTAAGAAACTATTTCTAATTAATTTATTTTGTATCTGATTCGGTTTTGATACAATCTTTAGGGATCGTGTTTAAAACCGAGAATTCAGTTGATTTGATGATTAAACACGGATAAAAGTCTTTATTCACACTGCTGGTTTTGGTATAATAAGCAGGAGGTGGCCTATGTTTGATTATTTAAAACCGGATCTGCAGATTGCATCTTATCAGCAGCTGGATGTCGGCATGCTTCAAAGGGCAGGCATTGAATTGCTGATCTGTGATATAGATAATACATTGGCGGTTCATGATGAAAAGCTGCCTGGTGCAAATGTAAGCGAATTTGTCAGAAAGGTACAGGCTGCCAATCTTAAGTTCTGTCTGATTTCTAATAATCGAGAAGAGCGGGTAAGGCAATATGGTGAGGCTTTAGGTGTAAGGTCATATGCTTTCGCGCTGAAGCCGATGAAGCATACATACCGTAAAATATTGAATGATTTTCAGGTTGACGCTCATCAATGCGCCTGTCTTGGCGATCAGCTGCTGACTGATGGGCTGGGTGCTAAGCGAATGAAGATGCTGATGATATTAAGTCAGCCCTTATCTGAAAAGGATATTATTTATACTCGAATCAATCGTCATGCAGAGCGGTGGATTCTGAAACAGTTTGAAAAGAGGTAAACGAATGAGTAAAAAATGTATTGGCTGCGGTGCTGAGCTGCAGAGCGAGGATGCCGGCCAGATCGGATATACACCTAAACCTGAGGCTGATTATTGTCAGCGTTGTTTTCGCATCCGTCATTATGACGATGTGATGATTTCAATGAAGCAGGGAATTGATTCTGATTCAGTGCTGAGCCGGGTTGCTGAACTGGATGCTTTAATTTTATGGGTTGTGGATCTGTTTGATTTTGAAGCGAATCTGCTAAGCGGCATAAACCGCCATTTAGCGGGTAAGGATATCGTACTGGTTGGTACGAAGCGGGATCTGCTTCCGGATACGCTGGGAAATGAGAAGCTGGCTCAGTTTATCATGCGCCGATTGAAGCAGACAGGCATCAGTGTCAAGGGAATCGTGATATGCGGAGATTTGGTTAAGAATGCCAATACGCAGATGAATTACAGTGTTGATGAGGTGCTGAACTGTATCCATCTGCTGCGTCATGATCGTGATGTGGCCGTGATTGGTATGGCTAATGCTGGTAAATCAACGCTGCTGAATGCTTTGATGAATTCAGCGCAGCTGACTACGTCGCGTCATCCCGGCACGACCTTAGATTTTACCAAGCTGCCGTTTGAAGATTTTGTGATTTATGATACACCGGGCTTAACACGCTTAGACAGCTTGCTGACGCATATCAGCGATGCGGATTTAAAGAGTGTGATCCCGATGAAACAGGTGAAGCCGATTGTTTATCAGCTGAAAGGTTCACAAACCCTTTCCGTAGGCGGTTTGGTACGGTTGGATTTATTGGATTGTGAAGCGGTGAGCTGTGTCTGCTACTTCAGTGACCGATTAAAAATTCACCGCGGCAAGCAGGAAAATGCGGATAAGCTGTGGGTGGATCATATCAATGAGCTGCTTGTGCCATCAATCAGCAAATCATTCAGGGATTTTGCGATGGTACAGCGGGATGGATTGAATGGCAGTATCGATGTTGTGATCCATGGACTTGGCTGGTTCTGCATTCAGGGACATGTGTCTCAGATACGTGTATATACAGATAAAAATGTCAATGTGACATTCAGAGAGGAAATGATTTAATGTTAAGTAAAAGTGATAAAACTAAATTAAGAGGCATGGGGCAGAAGCTTCGTCCTTTATTTCAAATCGGCAAAGATGGTATTACCGAAAATCTATGTGCCACCTTGTCTGATTCTTTGGAAGCACATGAGCTTGTGAAGCTGAATGCTTTGAAGACTTGCCCGGTGGGTATTCAGGAAGCAGCGCTTGATCTGTCAGCCGCCACCAATAGTGAAATTGTACAGATCATCGGCAAAACAGTTATCCTGTATCGCCGCAGCAAAAAGAATAAGTGTGAATTATAAGATGCGGATTGGTTTGGTGGGCGGCAGCTTTGATCCAATCCACAATGCCCATCTGGCAATGGGAAAATGGGCACTGAGGAAGGATCACTGCAAAGAGGTTTGGTATATTCCAACGGTTTCTACCCCGCTGAAGGATCGGGCGCTGACTTCCTATGCGATCCGCGCGGCCATGGTGAAAGCGGCGGTTGCGCCATATCGGCATATGAAATTATGTACGATTGAGGAAAAGCTGGCAGCTCCATCTTATACGGTGAGAACGCTGAGAGCGTTAAAGAAGCGTTATCCAAAGGCTGAATTTGTTTGGTACATCGGCGCTGATCAGGCTGCACAGCTTGATAAATGGAAGAATATTGAGGAGTGTCTGCAGCTGGCTGCTTTTAAAATATTTCGCCGCAATGGGGAATTGATCAACTGCGCTTATGACCTGCCGATTTTGGATATGGAGGAAATGCCGGTATCCAGTACGCAGATCCGCCAAGGGGCTTTTCAGCATTGTCCCGCGTCTGTGCGTTCTATTATAGCGCAGGAGCGGCTTTATATTGATGAATACGCGGCTCATTCAATGAGTGAGAAGCGGTATCGGCATTCTGTCAGTGTGGCGGCATTAAGCGCCCATTTGGCTAAAGCCCATGGTCTTGACGCCCAGGCCGCTTATACAGCGGGGATGCTTCATGATATCTGCAAGCAATGGCCTTATGAAAAAGCACGGCTTTGGATGCAGACGCAATTTCCTCAATATCTGGATGAAGCACCGGCCATCTGGCATGGTTATCTGGGGGCTGATACGGTTAAAAGACATTATCGGTTAAATGATAAAAAAATTCTGAACGCCATCTATCATCATGTCAAGGGAGACAGTACAGACCCGTTGGCGATGATTTTATATATGGCTGATAAGCTAGACCCGCTGCGTGATTATGATTCCAGTCAGGAAATCGTACTTGCCGAAGAAAATCTGCATAAAGCCTATGAACTGGTTCATGCACAGCAGCAGGCATATTTAAAGAAGGAGAAGAAACTATGAATCAAACGCTTGAAACAATTTTGAAATCTATTGATAAAGCGAAAGGATACAACACCATCGTCTATGATTTTAATAAATTTAATCCATTCATCGATTATGTGGTAATCACGACTGCCAGCAATCTGCGTCAGGTTAACGCGCTGGCTGATTATATCCGTGAAGATCTTTTAAAAGAACAGCTGCCGTTAAAGCATATTGAAGGCAACAAGGAAAGCAAATGGGTGCTTGTCGATGCTGATAGTGTTGTTGTCCATATCTTTGAAGAAAATGAACGGTCAGTCTATGCGCTTGAGAAGCTGTATGCCGGCTGTGATCGGGTGAATTTTTAATGAATATGTATCATGCTTTAGCTGCTCATTATGATTCATTGGTGAAGGATGATGAGGCTACGCAGGCATGGGTCGATCTGATTGAACGTTCTGCCGATTTTAAGCATGTTGTCGAATGTGCCTGCGGAAGCGGGGAGATTACACTTGCTTTGGCGCGCAAGGGCTATACGATTGAAGCCAGTGACTTATCTGAGGATATGATTAATCAGGCAAAGCAAAAGCCTGATGCGGATAAGGTCGATTGGAGTGTTCAGAACATGATTGACTTAAAGATTAAAGCAGTGCCTGAACTGATGCTATGTCTTTGTGACAGCTTAAATTATATTCTGGAGGATGAACAGATCATTCATCTTCTGCAGCAAGCGTATGAACTGCTTTCTGAGCAGGGCACATTTATCTTTGATGTTCATTCCTTAGACCGACTTGATGAATTTAAGGAAGAATTTCTTGAAGAGGGCTGTTTAGACGGCACAAATTATGAATGGAGTATTCAAAGTGATGATGATTTAATCTATCAGAATTTTGTATTCTATGATGAAGCGGCCAATGCCCATTATGAACAGCATATACAGCGTGTGTATGATCCGCTGTGGCTGAAGGCTGAAGCTGAAAAATGCGGGTTTACAGTGAACATCGTGACGGATTTTATTCATGACGGCATCACTGAAGGAGAAAAATATTTCTATATTTTGAAAAAGGGGGCAGAACAATGATTGGAATCATTGCGGCAATGCAGAAAGAAATTGATGAAATGCTGCTGCTGTGTGAACATGTGCAAGAAAAGCAGGTCGTTCACACAACCGTTTATGAAGCAGAATTAGCCGGTAAAAAGGTTGTGCTGTGTCTGAGCGGTGTCGGCAAGGTAAATGCGGCAATCGCGGCAACGGTGCTTGCGACCCGCTATCCGTTAAAGGCGCTCTTGAATATCGGCACCGCCGGCGGTTTAAAGGCGAGTGAACATGTGCTTGATGTCGTGATCAGTGATCGTGTTGTTCAGCATGATTTTGATACCAGCGGCATTGATGGGGAAAGCGGTTATGGATTGTTTTATGAAGCAGATCAGCACTTGCTTGAAATCGCCAGCCAAGTTCTTCAAAACATGGCAATTCCTTATCATATTGGCATGGTAGCGACCGGTGATCAATTTATCCATGAAGATCATCAGATAGAGCGCATCTTATCACGCTATCCAAAAAGTATCTGCGCTGAAATGGAAGCTGGCGGTATCGCACAGGCAGCGGCTTATTATAAACTGCCATTTATCGTTTTGCGTTCGCTCTCAGATGTAGCGGTGAATGATGATTCACCAATGGATTTTCTAAAATATGTCAGTGTAGCTTCAAAGCGATCCGCTGAGTTTACTAAACAAATCGTAGCAATATTATAAGCTGAAATCCCTGTGATTCCAGCTTTTTTCTTTATAATAAAAGCAATTTTACCAAAACTATTTGGCATAAATAAGTATGGAGGTAATTATAAAAGCAGTGCATTATATAACTGTAAGGAGAAAGAAAATGAATCAAGAAAGACGGTTGAATATTCTATTGCATGAATTATTAGAAAATCATGAGCCGATGACAATCAAGGATTTATCGTTAAGATTAAATGTTTCATACAAAACAGTGCAGAATGATCTTATGCAATTAAAACGTGAATTAAGTACAAAAGGCGCGCATATTGAATCAAAAAGAAGTATCGGTATTCACTTGATTATTGATGATGAACATCGATTTAATTCATTTCTGAAAAGTGTCGTCATACAGCGGGAAGATGCAAATCGTGATGAAAATATTGAAATTCAGCTGACCTATTTTTTACTTACAACCAAGAATTATATAAAAATTGATGAGCTGACAGATATTTATTATTTTTCAAGAGCGAAGATATCTTCGGTATTAAATAAAATTAATAAAAGCTTTATGAAATACCATTTAGAAATCGTGTCAAAACCATTTTATGGCATGAAAATTGAAGGTAAAGAAAGAGACCGCCGTCGATATATTCAATCTATTTACTCATCATATATTTCTAATGAGCAATTAAATCAATATGAAAAATTATTAGCGATGAATCAGATCAAACAAATCCTTAAACGTCATGAATTATCGATGTCATCTACCTCATTAGATTCAATAAGGATTTATATGGTAATTGCCATGTATCGTATGCAGAAGAATTGTTACATCGGAATGGATGTCGCGGAATTAAGCTACTGCTGTGAAATGAAAGAATTTGCTGCTGCCAGTGAACTTGCCAAATTGATGGAAGATAAAAATCATGATCCTGTGCCGATTGATGAAATTGCCTATCTGACCCAGCTTCTCAGCGGTAATCAGAAATATAGTCAAGATAAATACCAGAAATTTGAGGAATCGATTCATTTCGATCTGGATCGCTTGATTAAAAAGATTTTTCATCGAATCAATGATTTATTCGCTAAAGATTTTTCTAAAGATTTTGAACTTTATATATCTCTTGGCCTGCATATGATTCCTTTAATAAGCCGTATTCGATTTAATTTTGGCATCAAAAATCCCTATGTCAGTGATATTAAAAAAACATATCCGTTAGCCTATGAAATTGCAGTTGAAGCAGCTATGGTATTAGAAGAAGAATTTGATATGGGATTGGACGAAGATGAGATAGGCTATCTGGCACTGCATTTCAATCTTGCACTCGAACGTGAAAAGCTTCAGATTATCAACCTTAAAAAAATTTTGATAATCTGTTCAACCGGCGGCGGCATGGCCAATTTACTGGCTTTTAAAGTAAGCTCAAATTTTGCGAAATATATTTCAAAAATTGATACTGCTGATCTTCATGAAGTGAGTGAAAAAAATCTCGATGAATATGATTATGTCTTGACGACAGTACCGCTGCCTTATGAATTACAGAAGCCTGTATTGCAGATTTCACATATGCTCAGCAGCAATGATATCGGTAATATCAATAGCTTCTTTGATGCCCAAAAAGAGAGCTGGGGCTTGATTGATATATTATCTCCTGAAGATTTTATGACTGATATAAAGGGTGAGAATAAGCATGAAATTATTAATGCAATTGTTTTGCGATTGAAATTAAATCATCAGCTGCAGGAAGATTTCTATGAACAAACTCTGCGCCGTGAAGCATTATTTTCAACGGAAATAGACAATAAAATCGCTTTTCCGCATCCACTGGTGCAGGAAACAAATGAAACCTTTATGTCGGTAACAATCTTAAATAAACCAGTCTTTTGGACCCATGATTATGTGCAGGTAATATTGATCGGCAATGTGAAAAAGGGGGACGGCGCTAAAGCACAGCGGATGTATGAAGAGTTTGCAAAGCTGGTATCAAGTAAGGAAAGCATTCTTACTTTAATAAAAAATCCTACTTACCAGACATTATTTAATGAAATAGAAAAACAAGGAGAACATTAAAATGGGAATTGAAAAAGGGTTTGAGATTATTTTGCATGCGGGTAATGCTAAGAGCATGGCTTTAGAGAGCATTGCCTTTGCGGAAACAAATGAATTTGAGAAAGCAAAACAGGAACTTGAGAAAGCGGATAAGGAATTGGTTTTAGCTCATCAGGTACATAAAGATATATTAGATTTGCTGGCTAACGGTCAAAAGATTGATGTCGATTTAATTCTCGCGCATGCTTTAGATCATTTGTCATCAGCAGAACTAATATGTATTTTAGCACAGAAATTCATTCATCTTTATGAAAGGATAGGAGGAAAATAGAATGAATATATTATTGTGTTGCAGCGGTGGTTTTTCAACAAGCTTAGTCGTATCGAAAATGAAAGAGGCAGCAAAGCAGAAAGGGGTGGATTGCCGGATATGGGCGGTAGGTGAGAAAGATATTGATGAGAATCTGCCTAAAGCGGATATTGTCATGCTGGCACCGCAAATTGCTTATCGGGCGGGTGATTTTGAATTAAGATGCCGACAGGCTGATAAAAAATTTGTGATGATCGGTCAACTTGATTATGGTCGATGCAATGGGGAAAATATATTGACACAGGCGCTTGAAGCGTTATCTTAAAGAAAGGGAAAGATTATGAAAAAACTAATGACATTCATAGAGGGGACATTATTACCAGCTGTAAATAAATTCGGATCAAATAAATACATAGTTGCATTAAGAGATGGTATCGCAGCCATTATTCCATTTACGATTATTGGCAGTATCTTCATGATTATTACAAGTTTTCCGGTTAAAGCCTGGACAAATTTTATTGAACCTTACAGTGCTTATTTGAATATTCCTAACACTGTATGCATGGGCTTGATGGCAATTATTGCGGTTTATTCAGTGGCTTATAACGTTGCGAAACAGTTGGGTGTAAAACCAGTGTCGGCAGGCTTTGTTTCGCTGGTTGCATTTGTAATTACGCAGACTCAGCTGGATGGTACGATCAGTACGGCTAATTTTGGCTCAACTGGCTTATTCTTGGCAATTGTGATTGCATTGATTTCTACCAAAATCATTGAAATATTTGAGAAGAATAATATTACGATTAAATTGCCCGCCAGCGTTCCTACCATGGTAGCTGATTCATTTTCTGTATTGATTCCGGGTTTTGTGGTGATTACCTTATTCTGGGTATTAACAAGTATTTTAGGCTTAGATCTTAACGCTATTTTGACTCTGGTTTTCAGTCCATTAGTCAGAGGCTTGGATACTCTGCCGGGTATGCTGTTAGTAGTTTTTGTTTCCTTAGCGCTTTGGTGCTGCGGAATCAATGAATCGGTTATTTCAGGGTTAACTTATCCTGTATGGTATGCTTTATTGGCTGAAAACACAGCAGCTTGGCAGGCTGGCGAAACCGTAACTCATATCGGTGCTTATGGATTTCAGTATTTTGGCTTCTGGATGGGTGGCACGGGCCTTACGATTGCTTTAGTATTACTAATGCTGCGGTCAAAAGTGAAAATGTATAACCAGTTAGGAAAGCTGTCAATTATTCCAGGTATTTTTGAAATTAATGAGCCAGTGGCTTTTGGCTTCCCAATCGTTTTTAATCCAATTATGTGGATTCCTTATATTTTAGCTCCGTTAGTAACGACAACATTATATTATTTTGCCTGCAGTATGGGTTTGATTGGTATGCCGGTAGTAGCTATTCCTTGGACGACACCGCCAGTATTAAATGGTTTCCTAGTTACCGGCGGTGATTGGCGGGCTGCGGTATTCCAATTAGTGATGCTGGTAATCGGTGTTATTATTTATTATCCATTCTTTAAATATGTTGAGAAAAAAGAATTGGCTGCCCAGCTGAGCGCTGAACAGAATGAAGCAATTCAGTAATTGAGAGGGACAAATGAAAACTTTAAAAGAAAATTTTTTATGGGGCGGAAGTATTGCCGCGCATCAATGTGAAGGCGCTTATCAGGAGGATGGCAAAGGGCTGGCGATTATGGATCTGGCAACGCAGGGCAGCTATGGGGTGCCGCGTGAGTTTACAAAACAGGTTGAGCCTGGCAAAATCTATCCATCTCATGAGGGCATTGATTTTTATCATCGTTATAAAGAAGATATTAAATTATTTGCTGAAATGGGATTTAATTGTCTTAGAATTTCTATTGACTGGTCTCGGATATATCCAAGTGGTGATGAAGAAGTTCCTAATCAAAAGGGAATAGAATTCTATCAGCGGCTGGTTGATGAAATGCTGAGCTATGGAATAGAGCCGATGGTTACGCTTTATCATTTTGAAATGCCGGTTGAAATTGTCCGGCAATACGGTTCATGGGCAAATCGCAAAATTATTGATTTGTATTTGAAATTTGCTGAAACGATGTTTAAGGCATTAAACAATAAGGTACGGTATTGGGTTACTTTTAATGAATTAAACCATGTTGATCCGATGAGTAAGGCCTCCGATATGTTTACTTATCTAGTGGCTGGTATTAAGTATTCTGAACTGGAAAATCCTAAACAGATACTTGCGAACATCGGTTATAACATGAGCTTAGCGAGCGTGAAAGCTGCTTGTTTAGCCCGTAATATCAACGCTGATAATAAAGTGGGCTGTGTATTTGGCATTACACCATTTTATCCGGCAACACCGCATCCGGATGATGTCTTAGCGGCTTTTAAACAGACGATGCGTGATTTCTATCAAGTTGACGCTATGTGTTTTGGTCAATTTCCTCAATATAAAATAAATGAATATATCAGCAATGATATAAATATCAATATTCTTGAGGAAGATGAAAAGTTCTTTTTTGAGGGCAGATTGGATTTCTTAGGCTTTAACTATTATCAAAGTGAAATGTCATCGACGCTTAACACCAAACAAACGTCTGAAAACCGCGGCTTGCATGGCGGTTATATCAATCCCTACCTTGAAGTATCCGACTGGGGCTGGCCGATTGATGCAAAGGGTTTGCGATATATGCTTAACCTTGTTTATCGGCGGTATAACCTGCCGATCATTATCACAGAGAATGGTCTAGGAGCTGCTGATGAGGTCACTGCAAATAATGAAATTATTGATGATTATCGAATTAAATATTTGAATGATCATATCAGAGAATTGAAAAAAGCAGTTATTGAAGATGATGTTGATTGTTTTGGGTATCTGATGTGGGGACCGATTGATTTAGTCAGTGCGACAACTGGAGAGATGAAGAAACGATATGGCTTTATCTACGTTGATAAACAGGATGATGGGTCAGGGACACTCAACAGATACAGAAAGAAGTCTTTCAATTGGTATAAAGAAGTAATCGCCAGCAATGGCGAGAGTATTGAATAAAATTAAAGATTCCTCTACAGTTTAAGTCACTGAAAAGGAATCTTTTTCTTGTTTCTATTAGATGGCAATCTATTTTTAATCATGTTATACTCCTTGTATTTCTGATATTGACTTTGCCCTTAGGGCAAGGTGTACCATTGATTTAGACAGGAGGTGGCTTTATGCTGACAATTGGTGAATTCTCAGCAATATGTAAGGTTTCTGCGAAAACATTGCGTTATTATGCTGAGATTGGCTTAATATTGCCAGAGCTTATTAATCGTGAAACCGGTTATCGTTACTATTCTATGAATCAGCTTGAAACGATGCTGATTATTCAGCGATTAAAGAATTATGGCTTTTCATTAGAACAGATCAAGGCATTGATTCAATCAGAAAATAACTTCAGCGATCAGCTTTATTTGGCCTTATCACAGCGCAAACTAGAAATGGAAAAGCAGATCCAGGCGATGAATGGTACCCTTGATCAGCTGGATCACGATTTAGTGATTTTAAAGGAAGGTAAATCTATCCTTTCATATTTGGAGGATATCGATGTGCAGCTCACAGAGGTTCCTGAAATGAATCTTCTGTCAATCCGCAAGCTAGTTCAGCAGGCAGACTTTCCAGCAGCGTATGAGGATTGTTTCGCTGCCTTATTCAGAAAAATTGTGCAGGATCAGCTGACATGTGCAGCAGCGCCGATGGTGCTTTTTCACAGTGATGAATTCAGCCCTTGTGGGATGGATACTGAATTTGCGATACCGATCAAAGAGCGGGTAACCGGCACCAGAGCTTTTTTGCCTGGCCTCTGTTTGAAAAGTGTACTGACTGGTTCTTATGATAATCTGCCTTCTGTATATGCCAGACAGAGTGATTGGATCAATCAGGAAGGTTATGAAAGTAAGGACGCCTTATTTGAGGTCTATGTTAACGATCCTTCTCAGGTTGAAAGCTATGATGAGCTGATCACGGAAGTTTATCTGCCAATCCGAAAAAAAGAGAATGTGCTGAATCGAAAGGAAAATGCGTATTATGATAAATCAGGAGCAGTATAAAATAATTGAGAATTGTGTTATGAAAGATTACAAGAATACAGCCGGAATTGTTGTTATGAAAAAGGGTCAGCTTATGCTTGAACAATATTTTAATGGCTGTGATGCTGAAAGTATGGTTCATGTTTATTCCGTAACCAAAAGCATTGTTTCAATTCTTATCGGCATTGCATTAGATCAAGGGTTCATTAAAAGCATTGATCAGAAGGTGCTTGATTTCTTTCCTGAATATGTGATTAAAAGAGGCGAGAAGCTGATCCAGCAGATAACCTTGCGTGACTTGCTGATCATGCAGGCACCATTTAAATATCGAATCCCGCCTTATTTGAAATATTTTAAGAGTGATGACTGGCTGCAATTTACGCTGGACTTATTAGGCGGCCGAAAACCTGTCAAAACCTTTAACTATACACCCTTGATTGGCCCGGATATTTTTACCGGCATCTTACGCAGGTCCAGCGGCCAGACAGTGTTGGAATTTGCCAGAGAATACCTTTTTGAACCTTTGGGAATCAATGTCGAAAAGAGTATTTATTTTAACAGCAAAGAAGAACAGATGGCTTTCAATAAGGCTAAGGATATCAACGGCTGGGCAGCTGATTTGACGGGTCTAAACGCCGGTGGCTGGGGCTTAACGCTATCTACGTTAGATATGGCTAAAATCGGTCAGTTATATTTAGATAACGGTCTTTGGAAAGGCAAACAAATCGTTTCTGAGCAGTGGGTAAAGATGAGTACAAAAAGACAAAATTTTTGGGAACAGGAAAAGCTGGCGTATGGTTATCTTTGGTGGGTTATTGATGAAGAGAAGCACTCAGCGGCAGCGGTTGGAGACGGCGGCAACGTGATCTATTATAATGCTGAGCATGATTTGGTTATAGCCATTACCTCGCTCTTTGTTCCCCGTGCGAAAGACCGCCTCGCATTTATAAAAAATACTATTGAGCCGCTTTTTATCGGCTGATGCTGAAACCGCAGCTTTTGCGGTTTTTTATATTAAAAAACGTGCCTTTGCACGTTAATTAACAGGTATCAATTCATTTCTTTTCAGGAAAGCCGTCAGATTTTCAATATCCGTTTTTGTATTTGCTGACCATTCAAAAGTATCTAGGATATCATAACCGCTGTCAAGTTTCTTTACTTTGACAATGGCTGGGATACTCTCTATTGAATAGAGATTTTTTATGATTTGATTGTTGTAGGTAGAGGATGAATCTTTATAATTTATTTTATAAATTTCATCGAAGTGAATTTCACCGTTCTCATTGCTGATCTGCCTAAGCATAACTTCATCAAGATAGATACAATCTTCGTTCTCAGAATCATAGACAAATACATAAATCGTATGATCCTCAGCAGCTTCAAATACATCTGTTATTTCACTTTCTTTATAAAGTTTAGCATTTACGACACTTAAATTTACTTTTTGCAGCTTCATGTAAGTATACAGCAAAGATAAGGCGGCAAGGATGGCGAAAATTGCTACTGCGACAGCGGCAATCTTAAGCGTTTTTTTCATAATAAATCACCCCGTACTATTTATTTTAACATAACCAAGATTTTATGACAATAACCCTTAACTTAATGTATAATAGAGGAGACGAAGGTTGGAAGGAATGATTCGCTTTTGAAAATACAGAGTAAATTAATATCGTTGTTTATGGTCTTGCTGCTGCTGATTCTGATTGTTGTTAATTATGCGCTCAATATCAGCGGGCCGGCTATTAAGGCAGAGGCTGAAGAAAAACAGATGATTTTAAAGATACAGGAAGAATACCCGCAGTGTGAGGATTTTTATCGTCATAGTTTTCGTTATGTGACATATTCAGCAGCAGATGCGGAAAAGATTTACTGGTTTAATCAGTTTGGCGAGCTGATTCAGTCAAAAACAAAAGCGTCGGCACAAACTACTGAAGCGCTGCGAATCGCGGCTGAATATGGTTTCAGTGACATTGCGCCGGTTTATGGCTATGGTTATGAAAATGCTGTATATGTATTTGAGCAAAAGGGTACTTATTTGTATCTTGATTATGATACACTTGAAGTAGTTTATTATATGAAGGAGAAGCTGGTATGAGCAAATGGTTTGAGAAGGATTACATTGATCGGATCAGTTATATCCTGAGTGAGTTTGAAACGATCAATCTGAATGCTGAAGAGGGAATGGTTGTTTTGCTGATTCAGTTTTATAATGATCATAAACAGACGATTGAAGCGGCATCTATTGCGCAAAAGCTGAAGGTGGATGTGGATCGGATAGATGAAATTATCAATGGTTTAAGTGAGAAGGGATATTTAAAGATCAGTTTTACGAATCGAACTTTAGAATTTAATTTAGATGGTATTTTTGAACATAGTGAAGAGGCTATGGAGTTTAATGAAACCTTGTTTGAAATGTTTGAGAATGAATTTAAACGGCCTTTGACACAGATTGAACTGCAGCGGTTAAGTGATTGGATAAAAACTTATGAATTGAAATTAATCAGTTATGCGCTTCGAGAGGCTTCAATTAATAAAAAATGGAGCTTTGACTACATCGATAAAATTCTTTATGAATGGCAGCGCAAGGGGATTACAGCTGAGAAATATGAAAGTGGGGATAAATAATGACAACGGATGAAATACTTGATGAACTTGAATTGATTTTTCCAAATGCTGAATGTGAATTGATTCATAAAAATGCGTATGAATTATTGATTGCTGTAATTTTATCCGCGCAGACAACCGATGTGTCAGTGAATAAGATTACACCCGCCTTGTTTGAGCGCTTTCCAACCCCACAGCTATTGGCGAAGGCTGAGCTTAGTGAGATTGAGCCATACATTCATTCAATTGGTCTCTACCGCAATAAGGCGCGTTCAATCAAGGGCTGCGCTGCTGCGTTAGTAGAGAAGCATCAAGGCATAGTGCCTTCGACTATGAAAGAATTGACTGCTTTGCCTGGCTGCGGAAGAAAAACGGCAAATGTCGTGCTCAGCGTTGCTTTTAATGTACCGGCCATTGCTGTTGATACCCATGTTGAACGGGTAAGCAAACGACTGGGATTAGCGAAACCGGATGACAGTGTGCTTGAAGTAGAGAAAAAATTAAAACGTAAGATTAAAAGAGAACGCTGGAATAAGAGTCATCATTTATTTATCTTCTTTGGCAGATATTTATGTATGGCGCGAAATCCTCAATGTGAGCGCTGTCCATTTCAGTCAATATGTAAACGAAAAAAAATTGAAGCTGTCAGTTAGCTGATCA
>NZ_HE578925.1:225244-280199 GCF_000313565.1 Dielma fastidiosa
GCTTCAATTTTTTTATTATTCATCGGTTGGATCTAAAGGCTCTTCAGTATTTGGATCATCCTTGTGATTGTTTTGAGGATCGTTTTTATCTGTATCTGAAGGAGTTTGATTGCCTGGACCAATTGGTTCATTTGGATCAGTAGGATCGGTTGGACGATTTGGCCGTTCATCATCATCTTTAGACTCAATTGTTGTACAGATCTTATTGCTGGCGGCGATACCGTTCTTGTAGGCGTAACTGCCGCAGACCTCAACCTTTTGTCCCGGCATGATCGGCAGTAATTCAGACGCTGTATCAGTGGCATAATCGAAGGAACCAAGACTAATGTTATTGCTGGTTACTTCAACACGGTAAACAACCTCACCGAAGATTGCACTTGGATCGTAAAGCTTTGTACCGGAGAAGTTCGGATAACCTTCAACGCCGTGATATTTGCCGTCAAATGGTTCGAGCTTTTCTGCTTCCGGATATGGCGTGAACTTGAAGTTAACCTTAGAGGTAGCATCGTCAAGCTCAGCAGTAAACGTTTTTAATTCAGATAATTCATCAGGCTTTAATTCATTCAATGTCGCAAATTCACTCTTAATTAAACCGGTCGAAATCATTTCATCCGGGGTTCCTTCAGGAACTGCGTAATAACCATTATCGAAGGCACCCTTCACATGGGTTACTGATACAATGCCTGACGGCTGTTGAATTGCTGACGGATAATTATTTTGATGGATAAAATCAAAGAGTTTTTTATTGATTTGTCCTGGTACATTCAAGAGCATTTTATTCGTATCAAACCAAGTAAACTTACCAGCAACTGGTTCATCATAACCTGCCCATGTAGCGGCTGTATACTTAGAAGTATAAACAACCATCCATTTATCTTTCATGGCAACTTCTGGGATACCGTATGCGAGTCCATCCTGTGCCCAGTCTGTCGTACCGGTCTTACCATAAACAGGATATGGTGAAATCATGATTTGAAGCAGATTCTGCCAATTTGTGCTGACTGCATCTTCAAGCAATACTGACATCAAATAAGCAGCCTGCGGTGAAATTACATTTACAGATTCATAATTAGGTTCAATGCTTTCGGTTTTGCCGTCTTTAAATACAATCTTGCGGATCGTATGCGGCTCAATGTAGTTACCATTATTGGCAAAGATGGAGAAGGCGCCGGCCATTTCAACAGGAGTCGTCGTCATATCAGCACCGCCGATACCATAACCGAAGGAGAAGTCTTCGGCAGTCAGATTTTCAAAGGCTGAGAAGCCGAGCTTTTTCATATGTTCCAGAACTTTGTCAACACCGATTGTATCACACAGTTCCTGAAGGGCTGTAATCGCTGTTGTATTTAAGGAAACAGCTACGGCATACTGATAAGTCACATCACCGCGGTTCTGACCGTCGGCATTATAGAATGGCGTATTTGTACCACGGTATTTCATCGGGGCATCAAGCAGGATATGATCAGTTGCCCAGCCCAGATAATCAAAGGTCAGACAGTAATCAATCAACGGTTTAATTGAAGATCCGGACTGCTTAACTACACCATAAGCACGATTTCGCCGATTGTCGCCGTCATAGCCGCGGCCGCCGCCCAATGCGATGATCTCACCGTTTTGATTATTCATCAGAGAGAAACCAACCTGGAATAGTTCATCATTTTCAGGATAATTAATACCTGCTTCACCATTTAGAATCTGATCCGCTAATTCCTGCGCACCGCGATCCATACTCGTATAGATTTCCATACCGACTACCGTTGGATCAAGGCCGCCGGTCAATTCAATAATTTCTTCACGTACTTTATCGATATAGCTTAAATAAGGAGAGGTTTCAAATACGATAGGCCCGCTCAGCTGGAACGCCAATTCAGTATTGGCTGCTAATTCATGCTCTTCTTCAGTAATATAGCCGTGATACAGCATCAAGTCGAGCGTTTCATTGCGCCGTTCAATGGCTGCGTCATAGTTGTAATATGGATCAAATCCGTTTGGCGCGTTGATAACACCGGCCAGGAAGGCTGCTTCGGATAACGTAACCTGCGAGACATCCTTGCCAAAATAATATTGAGCTCCTTTTTGAATGCCGCGGGCTGGACCGCCAAAGTTGATCAGATTGAGGTACTTCTCAAGAATTTGCTGCTTTGAGATATGACTTTCAGCCTGCATACTTAAGAAAATTTCCTGCACCTTACGGGCAATGCGGACAAAGCCGTTCGGCGCTTTTTCAAGCTTTGACATATGAGATACGTCAATCATCTGCATGGTCAGCGTTGAACCGCCCTGACCAAGATTTCCTTGTTTGACATTTTCAAGCGCTGATTTTATAAAGCGGGGAAGGTCAAAACCATTATGCTTATAGAAACGGGAATCCTCGATAGAAAGGAAGGCATCGACGACAACCTGAGGTATCTGATCATAAGACACATTTTCACGCGTGCCATCCTCACGGCTTAATTCAATAATAACGTTGCCGTCAGTATCATAAATTACCGAGCTTTCCTGAGTTTCTAATGAACTGGCATCATACTTTGGTGCATCAGGATCATTCAGAATGCCATCCAGCAAGTAGAAAGCCGAAACACTGCCGATCAGGACCAGCGAAAGAATAACGATAATGATCGAATTCAGTACCTTAACCCCTTTGCTGCCTTTTTTTATATTGTTGTTATTTTCCATTTTTATCCTCCATGAAATAAAGCTCATCAACATTATCCAGATAGTTCAGACGCGGTGTCAAACCTTCTCTGATCAGTGATCCGTGAGCGCGAATCTCCTGAATCGTTAATGATTTTTTTGTTTCATTGTTATAAGCATCAATCACATATGCAGCATCTAAAAGATAAGTTTCATTCAGGCATGTAAAGCGGATTATGACAAATCCGATACCGCCGTGAAGCAATACTTTTTCAAGATGCTTGATTTGATGCGGGTGAATTGCTTTAAATGTAAAGCTGGTCCGGTTTTTGGTTTCTTTAGCCTCAAAATCAATCGCTTTACCCCGGTAGATGCCGTTATAATCTGTTGTTGAGGGCGTTTTATAATAAGCCTCAACGATCTTGGCGCTGCTTCGTTTGGGATAATCAACTCTTACAACCTGAATCGGCGTCGGTTTCTTATGTATCAAAGCACGGTCAATTTCAATATAATAGTCATTGCTGGCGTTGATATCACTTTCCAGCGTCATGCCGCGTCCCATATGACTGAGCCGGGCATCGACTTTCAGCGCTTCCGCCGCGGACGTCTGCAAAACATTTGTTTTTTTGGTTGGATAACCAATCATAGTATCACCTTTTACTATTATAACCAATTTGCTTTCTTATTTCCATAGCAAACTAAATTGCTTCTGATTTTACTTGATTTTTGTGCAAAGATTTGAGAAACTATTAGGGTGGAAGGTGATTGTATGGACAGAAGATTCAATTTAAAGGTCGAAGATGTGCTTGAAAAGCAGTTTAATATCGATTTTAAAGGTTATGCCGCCAGTGAAGTTGATGAATTTCTGGATATGGTGATCCAGGATTACCAGCAGTATGAGGAAATGATTCAGGAGCTTGGCGCGACGATGCAGAAGTATGAAAATACAATTGAAACCATGAAAGCCAAAATATCTGAATTGGAAACCAGCAGTAAAAATGCTGAAGAACACGTGGCTGCTTACAGCAATGTGGATATTTTAAAACGTCTTTCACGTTTGGAAGCTGAAGTTTTCAAACGCTAAAGTTAACATTTGGGCAACCGCTGACTGCCTGCAGTTAGAGGAAAGTCCATGCTCGCACGTCCTGCGATGGACGTAGTGTTTGTGCTGGCTGAATCAATAAGGCCAGGCAGAGAAATCTGACGGCCGGTAATTCGCCTAAGGGAAACTATGGCGGAACCGTTAATGTGCCACAGAGACGAGCGCTGAAGAAATTCAGCGGATGGAACGGGTAAACCCCACAAGCGAGAAACCCAAATTTGGTAGGGGAATCTGTGTGAATGAACTGAAAGGATCACAGGACATAGCAATATGTAGATAAATGGTTGCCACTTCTTAGGAAGGACAGAACATGGCTTACAAAATGTTGACTTTAAACACTCCTTGTGAGTGTTTTTTAATTTCATCAAAAATGAGGATGATTTTTTAGTGATATTATAGAATATACCCATTCACTTATGACAGCAGCTTGTATGAAAGGAATAAAATTGGCATAAATACAATATTTTTCTTTATGGAATTGCATGTTTAAATGATGATTGGCATTTTACTTAATTTTAGAAGAAAATGGTAAAATTATGTTTTTTCTTGTTGTTTTGATAAATCCGTGCTTTTCTATAAAAAATCGGTTATACTAAATGAGGCAGGTGAGTGGTTCTTGTGTTTATTTACTTTCCTTGCTGAAATTGATATAATAAATTATAATGAATTAAAATACCGACAAAGGGTGATTAAATGAAAGAAATAGGAGAACTTCTAAAACAAAAAAGACTTGAAAAAGGTTACACCATAGATGAAGTCAGTGACAAGACTCGTTTATCTATTCCTCATATTAAAGCGATCGAAGCCGGCAATGTAGATTATTTTAAAAATGATTTACCTTATCTTCGGTATTTTCTGCGTTCTTATTGTGAATTGGTTGATGTTGATTTTGATTCAATCAAGGATCAGCTGCAGGATGTTGTAGAGGAGTATACGCATACTTTTTCTATTAAATCCATGGAAGAACATAAAAAAATTGAAGAGCATGTACGCACGCATAATGCCGAACAGAAGAAAACCCAAAAGAGCAAGAAGCGTAAATCACGCCAGCATATTGATTTTTCATTGATATCTTTTCTGACCATTGTTATTATCGTGATTGCTTCGGTTATATTTGTAGCGGGATTCTTTATTTTAAGAAATATGCAGACACCGCTGCAGCCTAATCCACCGATTGTTACACCGACGCCAAGCGATCAAGTTCCTGATCCTGTACCTGTTGAACCAGAACCTGATCCTGAACCAGAAGCCACGCTGAATGTTTCTGCGAAGGATGCGACGACTTATGTGATCAGCGGTTATGGTGACGCGGAAGAATTGACGCTGACTGTTGAATTTGTGCCGCGCGCGTGGTTCCAGGCTACCAAGGATGGTGTAGTGCTGAGTGATCCAACGGCGAAAATCTATGAATCCGGTGAGACGCTGCAGTTAAAGCTGAATCCGAGTGTGGATAAGGTGCTGGATCTTAGAATTGGTTATTTTGCGGGAATGAAATTTAAAGTGAATGATGTAGAAGTGAAGCTGGATGATTCAATTGCTAATACACCTGGATCATTGACAATCAGCTTTGAAATTGGAGGAAAATCTAGTGAATCTGCCGAATAAATTATCTTGTTTCAGAATGGCAATTGTGCCGCTGATCGTTCTTGTTATGCTGTTTCCTTACGCACAGTTCTCAATTGCAATGCCGGATTTTCAGTTTGGCTTTGTGACCTTGCCATTAAAGAATATTTTAGTGCTGGTGCTTTTCGCAATTGCTTCGTTTACGGATTTCCTTGATGGTCATATTGCCCGTTCAAGAAATCTGATAACTTCTTTTGGAAAATTTATCGATCCTATTGCGGATAAGCTGCTGGTAAATACAATGTTTGTGATGTTTGCCGCAACTGCGGTTGTACCGGTAGTGCCGGTCATTATTATGATTTGGCGGGATACGATTGTAGATGGCCTGCGAATGAATGCGGCGCAGAAGGGAAAGGTTGTAGCTGCCGGTTTCCTTGGTAAACTGAAAACAGTTACGCAGATGCTGGCGATTATAGTGATACTGCTGAATAATCTGCCGTTTGAATTAGTTCGTTTTCCGATGAGTGATTTTTTACTTTGGTTTGCGACATTGATTTCGGTGGCGTCAGGAATTTCTTATTTTATGCAGCTTAAGGATATTATTATGGAGTCAATGTAATGCAGGCATTGGTTGATGCATTGAAAGCAGAAGCGCTGAGTATCGGCACCTGTGAGAGTTTAACCGGCGGTATGTTTGCCTCTGAGCTGACTTCAGTGCCGGGGGTATCTGCTGTTTTTAAGGGTGGGTTTGTTACCTATTGGAATACATGTAAAATTGATGTTGTGCATGTAAGTGCGGAAACGATTGATAAATACGGTGTTGTGTCAGCACCGACCGCAATTGAAATGGCTGAAAAAAGCCGGCTGCTGCTTGAATGCGGCTGCTGTATCTCTTTTACTGGCAATGCCGGTCCTGATGTTTTGGAAGGTAAACCGGCTGGCCTTGTTTACAGCGCGGTGGCTTTTGATGACGCGGTTTATGTTTATAAGCTTCAGTTAAGCGGCGAGCGAAACGCGTTAAGGCATCAGGTATGTGAAGTAATGAAAGAAATTCTGCGGCAGCTTGTGGGAAGCCGGCATGCAGCTGATTTTGAAAAGCAGCATCAAAGATTAATAGAAAATTTAGGCATTATGGAGTATAACGCATATATAAAAAGTGTGAAGGAGCAGAATCATGGATGAAAAGAAAACAGATAAGATGTTAGAGAAGGAAGCGGATAAAAAGGATTCACTGCTTCAAGATACAATTAAACAAATTGAGAAACAATATGGCAAGGGTTCAATTATGAAATTAGGGGACCGTGCCAATGTGGATATTGATGCGATTCCTTCCGGTTCAATTAAACTGGATTTAGCATTGGGTATCGGCGGGTATCCGAAGGGCAGAATTATTGAAATTTATGGTCCTGAATCAAGCGGTAAGACAACCTTAGCGCTGCATGCGATTGCGGAGGTGCAGAAACGCGGCGGCCGCGCGGCTTTTATCGATGCTGAAAATGCGATTGATCCGCTTTATGCACAGAATTTGGGTGTGCAGATTAATGATTTGATTCTGTCACAGCCGGATAGCGGTGAACAGGCTCTTGAAATTACTGAATTGCTGATTAAATCGAATGCAATTGATTTAGTTGTCATTGACTCAGTCGCTGCCTTGGTGCCGCAGGCTGAATTAGATGGTGAAATGAGTGATTCACAGGTTGGCCTTCAGGCACGTTTAATGTCAAAGGCGATGCGTAAGCTGGCGGGAGTGATGAACCGCAGTGAATGTACGGCGATTTTTATTAATCAGCTGCGTGAGAAGGTAGGCATCATGTTCGGTAATCCGGAGACGACGCCGGGCGGCCGTGCTTTGAAATTCTATTCTTCTGTGCGCCTTGATATCCGTAAGAGTGAGGCAATTAAGAATGGCTCTGATATCATCGGTAATAAAGTGAATGTCAAAGTAGTTAAAAATAAGGTAGCGCCGCCATTTAAGGTCGCAGCGATTGAAATTATGTATGGCGAAGGAATTTCCTTTGTCGGCGAGCTTGTCGATTTATGTGTTGATTATGAAGTCATTCAGAAGAGCGGTGCTTGGTTCTCTTATAAGGGAGACAAGATCGGTCAGGGCCGTGAAGCGGTTAAGGCTTATCTTAAGGCGAATAAGGATGTTCAGGATGAAATTTACGGTTTGCTGAAAGAAAAACTGAATGCCAGATAACAAGAGATGCACAGCATCTCTTTTGCATTTTCAGGAATACTTGTTAAGTTTAAATAATTTGGGTTGTGAAATGTGTGAGAATTGTGTAAAATAATAAAGGGAGTTTTATTTACTCTCTCATAAAATGACAAAAGGAGGTCAGAGGATGGAAAATCCTATTACTTTTCTCTTGTCAGGGATGATAGGTTTAGTTCTTGGTATCGTCATTATGGCGATCAGATCAAGGGCTGGTTTAAATAGGGATCAACAAAAGGCGGAGGAAATCCTGAAGGAAGCGAAGGCGAAAGCTGATAATACGCTGAAACAGGCAATCCTGGATGGCCGCACACAAACTCATGAAATGAAGCTTGCTGCTGAAAAAGAAATTAAAGAACGTAAACAGGAAGTTTCGGATATGGAAAATAAATTGCTTCGCAGAGAAGATAATTTGAATTTTCGTGATGAAACTTTAACAACTAAAGAACAGCAGATTGATCAGAAAAACAGTCAATTAACTAAAAAAATGTCTGAACTAGACGAGATGGAAAAGAAACTTCAGGAGAAAATCGATGTCCAGGTAACGGAATTGGAAAGAGTTGCCGCTATGTCGACGAATGAAGCGAAGAAAGAATTATTTGATATCGTTGAAAAACGTATGGAGAATGAAGTAGTTGCATATATCAAAGAAAAAGAAGATGAGGCGAAGAGTGTTGCTGCTGAAAAGGCGCGCAATATCATTGCTTTATCCATTCAGCGTTTATCTCAAGATGAAGCGGTGGAACGGACAGTTTCTGTTGTAACGCTGCCGACAGAAGAGATGAAGGGACGTATTATCGGCCGTGAAGGACGCAATATCAAGGCAATTGAACAGGCTACGGGTGTTGATTTAATTATTGATGATACACCGGAAACTATTACCGTTTCATGCTTTGATCCAATCCGCCGTGAGGTAGCCCGCATCGCTCTTGAAACTTTGATTCGTGATGGCCGCATCCAGCCGGGCAGAATCGAAGAAGTTGTAAACAAGGTGCGTAATGAAATTAATGCCAACATTGTTAAGGTTGGTGAGGATACCGTATTTAAGCTGGGTATCGGTAAGATCGACCGTGAGATCGTTAAATTGATCGGCCGTCTGAAATATCGTTACAGCTATGGTCAAAATGCCCTCCAGCATTCTATGGAGGTTGCTTATCTGACTGGCATGATGGCCGCTGAATTAGGCTTGAATCAAAATCTTGCAAAACGTGCGGGTTTACTGCATGATATTGGCAAGGCACTTGATTTTGAAGTGGAAGGCAGTCATATTGAGCTTGGTTATAAATTCTGTAAGAAGCATGGTGAAAGTGACGTTGTGCTGAATGCAATACAGTCGCATCACGGTGAAGTAGAACCTACTTATCTGATTTCTAATCTTGTACAGGCTGCCGATACATTAAGCGCGGCTCGTCCGGGTGCCCGTTATGAGGCAATGCAGAATTATATCAACCGCCTTGAGGAATTAGAGAAAATTACTAAGAGCTTTGATGGTGTTGATCAATGCTATGCGATTCAGGCAGGCCGTGAGATTCGTGTGCTGGTTCATCCGGATAAAGTGGATGATAACGCATGTACGAAGCTGGCCCGCGGTATTCGTGATAAGATTGAGGCTGAGCTTACTTATCCAGGCCAAATCAAGGTTACGGTTATTCGTGAATTAAGAGCGAGTGAATTGGCTAAATAACGATGAAAATTTTATTTGTTGGTGATGTGGTTGGCAGTGTCGGCCGCCAGATGGTGATCGATACAATTCCGCATCTAAAAGAAGAAAAAGCGATTGATATGGTGATCTGCAACGGTGAAAATGCTGCCCATGGCAAGGGGATTACCAAGAAGATCTACAATCAGCTGATCGCCGCCGGCATTGATGTGATTACAATGGGAAATCATACTTTTTCTAAAAATGATATCCTGCTGTTTATCGATGAAGCCGATCGGCTGGTCAGACCGATGAATATGGAGCCGACGGAACCTGGGCAAAGCACTTGTGTGGTCCAAATCGGCGGTAAAAAAATCGCAGTAAGCAATCTCAGCGGTGAGGTGTTTATGAATAATATCACAGATTCACCGTTTGCCTGCATGGAAGATATTTTAGAGGCATATGAAGATTGTGATCTGCATGTTGTTGATTTGCATGCCGAGGCTACCAGTGAGAAGATAGCGTTTACTTATTGCTTCGCGAACCAGCTGGCTGCCGTTGTCGGTACGCATACCCATGTACAGACTGCCGATGAACGGATCGTTGACGGCTGTGCCGCGATCAGTGATCTTGGCATGTGCGGCCCTTACAACAGTGTGCTGGGGCGTGATATTGATGAAGTGATCGCGCGTTTTACCGGTGAAAAGACGAAATATACAATGGCGTCAGGCCCTGGTATCTTCTGTGGCTTGATCGTAGAAATTGATGATATCAGCAATCGCGCAGTCAGCGTTGAACGGATACAAATTAAGGAAGAAGTGTAAATTTGCACTTCTTCTTTTTTTTCTTCAGTGATTGATTTTTATTCAGTTTCCAGGCTTAAAATACTTGCAGTAGATACAACTTATGTTATAATAGTTAAGAAAGAAAAAGGAGGATTTATCATGCCAGTAAAAATTAACGAAGATACTTGCATCGGTTGCGGTGCTTGTGTAGGTGTTTGCCCAGTTGGTGCATTGTCAATGAACGATGACTCTAAATCAACATGTGATGAAGGAACATGTATTGATTGCGGTGCTTGTGTATCAACTTGCCCAGTAGAAGCCATTTCACAATAAACCAAGCCTTGCTTGGTTTTTTTGGGCTTTAATTTTAAAGGAGAAAATAGAATGAAAGTACATGAAGATTGGATGAAGCCTTCTTTAAAGGAAGCACAAAAAAGAACGGATCAACAGGCTGCGATTGAAAAGAGTCTGTTTAATATACCATTTGAAGCACGTAATATCGGCTGCGGCCGTAAATATTTCCTGCGTACCTACGGCTGTCAGGCTAATGAACGCGATGGTGAAACCATTGCCGGTATTCTTGAGGAATTAGGCTTTGAACAATGTCATACACCAGAAGAAGCTGATTTTATTTTGCTGAACACATGTGCGGTGCGAAAAAATGCTGAAGATAAGGTTTTGGGAGAGCTGGGTTCATTAAAACGCCTGCGCAAGACAAATCCTGATCTATTATTCGGCATGTGCGGCTGTATGGCTCAGGAAGAGGAAATCGTCGATACAATCATCAAAAAATATCCGCATGTGGATTTGGTGTTTGGTACACATAATATTCATCGTCTGCCGATTCTGCTGTATCAGGCAATGATGGCCAGAGAGAAAACGATTGAAGTTTATTCAAAAGAGGGCGAAGTTATTGAAAATCTGCCGGTGAAACGCTTTGGTACCCATAAGGCATGGGTCAATATCATGTATGGCTGTGATAAATTCTGTACATACTGCATTGTTCCGTATACCCGCGGCAAAGAGCGTTCGCGCACCGTTGAGGATATTTTGGATGAAGTGAGAGAACTAAAGGCGGAAGGCTTTAAGGAAGTGACGCTGTTAGGGCAGAATGTCAATTCCTATGGGAAGGATCTGCAGCTGGTGGGCGGCTTTGCCGGCTTGCTTGAAGAAGTCGCGAAAATCGGTATCCCTCGAATTCGTTTTACAACCTCGCATCCATGGGATTTTACAGATGAAATGATTGATGTAATCGCTCGTTATGATAATATCATGCCGTTTATTCATCTGCCGGTTCAATCAGGCAGCAATGAAATTCTTAAAATCATGGGACGCCGCTATACGGTAGAACAATACCGCACACTGTTTGATAAGATTGTGTCTAAAATTCCAGGCGTTGGTTTTTCAACGGATATCATTGTTGGTTTTCCAAATGAAACTGATGAACAGTTCCAAAAAACTTTAGAGCTTGTTGATTATTGTCAGTTTGATAATGCCTTTACCTTTATTTATTCACCGCGTGCCGGTACACCGGCAGCCGCGATGGCGGATAATGTCAGCTTAGAAGTAAAACAGGATCGTCTGAATGAATTAATGGAGCATACAAATCGTTATGCCCGCTTGAAGAATGAGGCTTATGCAGGCCGCGTCGTGAAGGTCTTGGTCGATGGACCGTCTAAGAAAAATGAGCGAGTTTATTCAGGCTATACAGAAACTAATAAGCTTGTCAACTTCACAGCTGATCAGTTGATTCAGCCAGGTGATATCGTCGAGGTTCAGATCACGGATGTAAAGACTTGGTCGTTGGACGGAGAGGCAATTAAAAGTGAATAGTTGTTCACTTTTTTTGTTATTTTTAGCAAGTAGTGGTATAATATGCATAGCGACTTATACTAATAGATTTGAAATATAATTTGATAGAAGAGCATAAAGGAGGAACTTATGGATCAAGTACGCATTTTTGCGCTTGGTGGACTCGATGAAAACGGCAAGAACATGTTTGTAGTCGAAGTAAATGAAGCGATTATTCTGATTGAGGCAGGATTGAAATTTCCTGATTCTGATCAGCTGGGGGTGGAGTTTGTCATCCCTGATTTTAGTTATTTAATAAAAAATAAAGACCGTGTAAAGGGGATATTTATCACTCATGGACACGACGATGTGATAGCGGCGCTGCCTTATCTGCTTAAGCAGATCAAGATACCGGTTTATACTGGCGCGCTGACCGCTAATATTCTGCATGATATGCTGAAAAAAGAAGGCATCCGCGATGTGAAAATTCACAAAATAAAGCGAACCAGCCGTCAGAATGTCGGTGGTGTAACCGTGAGAACATTCCCGATGACGCATGCTTATCCGGACAATTTTGGTGTAGCTATTGAAAGCAGTCAGGGGTATATCGTTTATACCGGTGAGTTTATCATCGATTATGATGTTCTTGAAGAAGAATATATGTGTGATTTGAATGAGCTAAGTGAAATTGGTAAAAAGGGTGTTTTGTGTCTTCTGAATGAATCGGTTTCTGCAGATAAGGAAGGCCATACAGCGCCGAAGCATCGCGTTACGAATCTGATTGAACCGATTTTTGAAGGTGCAGAGCATCGTATTGTGATTTCTGCTTATCGTCAGAGCTTATTCAGAATCATTGAAATCATCGATCTGGCTAGAAAATTTAATCGTAAGATTTTCTTTTATGATAAAGAATTGCGCGCATTGTTAAATCAGATGGAGATATTAGGCTATTATAAGCTGCCTCGTGAAATTGAATTAACTGAAAAACAATTTGATGATGCGATGGATGATGTTGTTGTCTTGATTTCTGACAGCGGTAAGAATTTGTTCAGGAAGATTCAAAACATTGCTATGCATGAAGATAAGAATATTAATTTCCGCAGTGATGATACGATTATTATTGCTTCACCGGTGGTTAGCGGTACAGAATTAGAAGCGGCGAATATGGAGAATGAGATTTACAAGGAAGGCGGCAAGCTGTTTTCTTTGAAATCGAAGACGGTTTATTCTATGCATCCGTCCAGTGAAGACTTAAAAATGATGCTGTATCTGTTTAAACCAAAATATTACATTCCGGTTAAAGGTGAATATCGTCATTTAGTTGTGAATGCTAATCTTGCGACTAAAATGGGTTATCGGCCGGATAAAATCGTGATTTTAGATAATGGTCAGATTGCGGCTTTTGAGAATAAGGTGCTTAAGTCAGTGGCTGATCATATCGAGCTGGAAGATACGATGATTGACGGTAAGGAAAACTGGGATGTTACCGGTGTTGTTTTAAAAGATCGTGAGCTGCTTTCAACGGATGGGGTAATGATTGTTGGTGTATCAATCGATGCTAAAACGAAGAAAATTATCGGCGGCCCGGATGTTCAGACACGCGGCTTGATTTATTTGAAGGATGCGGACTATATCGTGAAAGAAGTCGGCAATATCTGTGAAAATACGATTGAAGCTGAGGTTAAGGATCATGTCTATGAGAATTTGGCAACCCGCACGAATATTCGTGATAAAGTAACTAAATATTTAATGAAAGAAACTGGCAAGCGGCCAATGGTTCTGCCGGTCATTATCGAGATTAATAATAAAGCTTAGCAGGAGGTAGACCATGGCCAAAACGAAGAGGAAGACACGTCCGGCAGCAACTAAAGAAGATAAAGAGGTTTTGATTTATATTTATGCGCTGCTGATTATCACATTATCGATCATTGGTCTTTTGAATATAGGGATTGTCGGTGAATTTTTGAATCAGGTTGTCCGTTATTTCTTCGGCAGTCTGTATGGTGTAGTTTATGCCGGTATTATTTTTGCTGCGGTGATGATGATGCTTCGCCATGACATCAAAAAGTTAAAGCTGAGGCCTGCATTTGGCGCCTTCTGTCTGTTTTGCGCATGGCTGCTGCAGACATCAGCTCCCCAGGACACTTCAATCACTGGCATGACAATATTTAGTGAATATGTGAAGAACTCGTTTATGATATTTCGCGGCCAGCTGCCTACAACGGTTGGCAACGGCGGTTTGATTGGGGCTTTTCTTTATTCATTGTCAACCCTGCTGTTTGATAAGATTGGTACTTTAATCTTCAGTGTGGCATTATTGCTGCTGGGTGTGTTAATGTTTGCCAATAACAAATATGTTCAGGGCTTTTTCAAACGCTGTACGTTATTATTTAATTCTTTGATGAATAAGCGTCAAAAACAAAAGCGTGAAGCGAAGCCAAAGAAGACAAAGACGGTTAAAGTCATGGAAGATCAGGAAGAATTTGATATGGATGTCTTAAACGCAAATCAAAATCAGAGTAAATTTGATTTTCTTGATCTTGAGGCAGATGAATTTAATGATCTTGAGGAGCCGGCAGTTCATGAAGAACCAGCAGCTCATTATGAAACATTATCTGCAGAGCCGCTTAAGCATGCAGAACCAGTTGAACAGGATATTTTAAAAAGTGTGGAAATCCCGCAGGTTAAAGAGGAAAAGCAGGAAGAGGCTTTTGTTTCAGTATTTGAAGAGGATTACACAAATTATAAATTACCAAGAATTACCTTGCTGAATGAGAATGCAAAGAATACAAGATCATCCGTGAACATAAAGGCCGCTAAAGAGAGCGGTGATAAGCTGATGCGGATTCTTGATGAATTTGGCGTAAAAGCTACATTGATGGAAACACATATTGGGCCAAGCGTTACTAAGTTTGAGGTAAAACCTGATTTAGGTGTTCGTGTCAGTAAAATCAGCAATCTTCAGCATGATATAAAAATGGGATTGGCGGCCAAGGATATTCGTATCGAAGCTCCGATTCCAAGCAAGTCTGCCGTTGGTATAGAAATTCCTAATATTGAGAAGACGACGGTTGGCATGAAGGAATTGATGAAAAATGTCCCTGAAAAATATGCGGACAGTAAATTGCTGTTTGGTTTAGGGAAGGATTTATTAGGCAATTGTGTTTACGGCGAATTAAATAAGATGCCGCATTTGCTGATTGCCGGGGCTACCGGTTCAGGGAAGTCGGTATGTGTGAATTCAATCATCGTTTCTATCTTAATGCGGGCTAAGCCGGATGAGGTTAAGCTGCTGCTGATTGATCCGAAGAAGGTTGAGTTTACGATGTACGCACAGGTTCCGCATTTGCTGGGGCCGGTGATCACTGATGGTACAGAGGCGTCTACCGCGTTAAAAGTTGTTGTTAATACGATGGATAACCGCTATGAATTGTTCTCTCAGGCGGGTGTCCGCAATATCAGCGGTTATAACAAATATATTGAAGAGCATCCAGAAGAAGGTTTGAAGAAAATGCCATGGATCGTTGTTGTGATCGATGAGCTTGCTGACCTGATGCTGGTTGCCGCTAAAGATGTTGAAGCAAGTATTCAGCGTATCACTCAGCTGGCTCGGGCTGCCGGTATTCATTTGATTGTCGCTACTCAGCGGCCTAGTGTGGATGTTATTACCGGTATCATCAAAGCCAATATTCCAAGCCGTATTGCCTTTGCGGTATCCAGTGCGATCGATTCAAGAACGATATTGGATCAGCAGGGAGCTGAAAAGCTGCTTGGTATGGGAGATATGTTATATATTCCTGTCGGTGAGCAGGTTGTGACCCGTGTTCAGGGTGTGTTTGTTTCAGATGAGGAAGTGCGTAAGGTCTGTGATTTTGTCAGCGCTCAGGCACGGCCGAAGTTTGATGATGCGTTTATTCGACTGCAGCTGATCGATAGTGGAAGCGGTTTAATTGATTCTTCTGATGATCCGTTGTATGATGAAGTTAGGAACTTTGTCATTCAGTCACAAAAGGCCAGTACCTCGTTTATCCAGCGTAAATTCAGCATTGGATATTCCCGGGCTGCCCGGCTGGTGGATGTGCTGGAGGAGAATGGCGTAGTTGGGCCTGCAAGAGGAAGCAAGCCTCGTGAAGTTTACATAAAGAAAGAGAGGACGGATAGCGATGAGTAAAGTTTCAGAAATTATTTCTAATCCAACTTTAACTTATGCTCAGCAGGTTTTGGCGTTAGCCAGACTTGCGGAAAGTGAAGATGACACATTAAAACTCGATGATGAATTCAAATTAGCATTAAAAGAACATACGATTTGTGACTTGGGTGAGGGAAATGCGCCGTATCGGCCGCGTTATATTGTTCCTGATTATGATTTGTTCATGGAGAAGGGCTGTAAATTTTTAGAGCTGGATCCGCCTAAAGATCTGTTAGAAGCTGTAAATAATCTGTTGATTTTTTATAAGCATGTACCTTCTATTACTTCATTCCCTGTCTATTTGGGAAACTTTACTACAATGTTTGAAAAATTTGATGTGGATGAAGCAGAAACAAGAAAAGTAATGCGTTTGTTTTTAAAGCATATCGATAAAACGCTGACTGACTCTTTCGTACATGCGAATATCGGTCCTAAGGATAATCGTGTAACACGTATTATTCTTGATTTGACAGAGGAAATGCAGCTTGCAATTCCAAATATTTCTTTATTATATGATGAAAACGAGACTAGCGATGAATTAGCTTTAGCCTGCATTAAATGTATGCTTGCTACTTCAAAGCCAAGCTTTGCAAATCATGCGATGTATAAAAAAGAGCATGAAGGACCCTATGCGATTGTCAGCTGCTATAATGCGTTAAAGGTTGGCGGCGGCGGATATACATTACCGCGTCTGCGTCTCTATGAAATCTCATTAAAGGCTGCTAATGTTGATCAATTTATGAATGAGGTACTGCCGCATTATTGTGAATTGATTTTCCGCAATATTGATGCGCGTATCCGTTATATTGTTGAGGAAAGCTCCTTCTTCAAATCAAACTTCTTAGCTACTGAAGGCTTTGTAAAGCGTGAAAACTTTACGGGTATGGTGGGTGTCGTAGGTCTTGCAGAGTGCTGCAATCATTTGCTTGGCATTGATGATAAGGCTAAGGGCTTCGGCAATAATGAAGAAGCAAATGCTTTAGGTGAGCGTATCTTAGATAAAATCAATGAATTGGTACATGCACATCACGGCGTTTATTGTGAAGGCTGCAACAACATGTATGTGATGCATGCACAGGTAGGTATCGATACTGACGGCATGGAGGATTCACCAGGCGCCAGAATTCCAGTAGGCTTTGAACCAGAGCTCTATAAGCACATTCAGGTTGAAACAAAGATGCATAAGCATTTTGTATCCGGTATCGGTGATATTTTCAAATTTGATGATACATGGAATAATTCAAAGGGTGCGGTGCTTGATATTATCAAGGGAGCCTTTAATTCAGGAATGCGTTATTTCACAGCTTATAATGCGGATAATGATGTTGTGCGCGTCACCGGTTATCTGGTAAAGAAGAGTGAAATTGAAAAGCTGAACAATAACAAGACCAGTCTTAATAACTGCAGTGCCTTCGGTCAGGGAGCTGCCAGAGATTCACATGCTTTAGACCGCCGTGTTTATAATGAAAGCGGCAGTTAATAAGATTATTTCGTTTTCTAATGTAGACGGTCCCGGCAACCGCTGCTCAATCTTTTTTCAGAGCTGCCCGTTTCGCTGTTTATATTGTCATAATCCTGAAACGATTAATATGTGCGTCAACTGCGGCGAGTGTGTAAAAACATGTCCGGTGCAGGCGCTTCAAATGGTAGACGGCAAAGTGGTTTGGGATAAGAAGCTATGCGTTGAATGTGATACATGCATTAAAACATGCAAGCATTTGGCATCGCCTAGAATCAGCTGGATGAGCGTTGAGGATGTGGTTGAGCATATCAAATCAATTAAGCCGTTTATCCGCGGTATTACAGTAAGCGGCGGTGAATGTATGAACCATGCTGATTTTCTTCTGGAATTATTCAAGGAAACGAAAAAACTTGGCTTAACTTGTCTGATTGACAGCAATGGCTACTATGATTTTGAAGATTATCCTGAATTGATGGCTGTTTGTGATGGCGTCATGCTTGATGTTAAAGCGATTTCTGATGATTTTCATTATTTTGTCACGGAACAGCATAATGCGATGGTTCTGAAAAATCTGCGTACCTTATTGGCAATGCATAAGCTTGAAGAGGTCAGAACCGTTGTTCTGCCGGGTTACGAAGATGAAAATACAAAAACTGTAACTGGTGTTTCTGAAATCATCAAGAGTGAATGCCGTTATAAATTACTGAAGTATCGTTATTTTGGTGTACGGGATGCCGGCGTGAAGATTTTTGGCGAGAGTATCGTAAGCCATGATGAGCTTGTGCGCTGTCAGAAAATCTGTGAAGAGCATGGCTGTTCAACAAGCGTTATTATATAAAAATTAAAGACTGATTTGTTTCTCTCTTGAGAGGCTCATTGAGCCTCTTTTTTGTTAATTTACCTTTATTTTTACTGTGTCATGCGTTAAAATAAGAATATTGTTTATACTAAGAAACAAGGAGGATTTTCGATGAAAATAAAAATCAGAGAGGGGGTAACTTTAAATTTTATCCAAAGTGATAAATTTAAAGATATCGCTGTTTATATTGACTTTCTGCATGAGTTAAATGAAAAAGATGCCACCGAGCGTTCGGTGCTGTCAATGATGATGACTGACCGCTGTGAAAAATATGATACGAAACAGAAAATGTCAAATGTATGTGATGAACTATATGGTGCTACCTTGTCATGCCGGACCATTGGCTGCGGCGGCGGCCATGTGGTAGAATTTCGCAGTAAAATCATTAATCCAATGTATGTTGAGGGGAGTGCGAATTTGCTTCGTGATCAGCTATGTCTGATTAAAGAGATTCTATTTAATCCTTATTATGAGCAGGGACACTTCAGTAAGGAGATTTTTGATGAGGCTGTGCGGCTGCTTAAATCAAAAATCATGCGCCGTCTTGATGATGCTCAGACATACTCACTGCTGCTGGCTTTTCAAAAGGCTGGTGAGCAGCAGCCGTTAAGTATATCGGCACTGGGCAGTCTTGATATATTGTCAAAACTGACGATTGAAGATGTTGAAAAGCAATATCAAAGCATGCTGACTAATGATCCTGTTGAAATCATGGTTTGCGGCCAGTTTGATGAATTGCAGATGGGACGCATGATTGAATCTATTTTTGACTTTACACAGCGCTCATCGAAGGTAAATACACACTACTGTCTTAATACGGCTGCCAGTGATGAAATTACCAAGGTTGAAAAGGATATCCCGCAGACCAATATCGCTATGATCTGGAAAAACGGTATCGATGTCGTAGATGAACAATATGCAGCATTGCGGGTAGCTAATGGTATTTTTGGTCAATACTCAACGAGCTATCTGTTTCAGGAAGTTCGTGAGAAACACAGCCTTTGTTACTCCATTTTTTCTAATTTGATTTCTTTTGACGGGGCCTTAGTGGTAAGCACCGGTATTGAACATCAAAATATCGATCAGACAATACAGCTGATTAAAGAGCAGTTTGAACGCTGCAAAAAGGGTGAATTCAGTGATGAATTAATTTCAGTTACCAAGAAAATGATTATCAATTCACTGAAAGCGAGCCGTGATGATATGAATTCAATGATGTCTTATGCATACAACAATTCACTGCTTAATCGTGAATTAACCATTGAAGAAAATATTGAAAGAATCAGCAATGTCAGTAAAGAGGCAATTCTTAAGGCATTTAATGCCTGTGAGCTGCTGGCAACAGTCGTGCTGACAGGGAAGGAGAAGGCGCATGAATAAGGTAATCAGCAATAAATATCAAGAGTCTTATATCGAAGAGACGCTGCCTAATGGATTAAAGGTTGTACTGTGGCAGAAAAAAGGCTATGAAAAAAGCTATTTCATGATGACTACTCCTTTGGGTGCCTTAGATATTGAACAGGTGGATGCTGACGGCAAGGCTTTTCAGTTTGAACCGGGTACTGCGCATTTTCTCGAACATAAAATGTTTGAAGATGAAGATAAAGATGTAATGAATCTGTTTTCGGAAATGGGAGCCAATGTCAACGCCTTTACTTCCTATACAGAAACCGCCTATCATTTCACAACTTCAGAAGATCCTGAAGCGCCATTGAATCTCTTACTTGATTTTGTACAGCGATTAACGATCAGTGAGGAATCGGTAGAAAAGGAAAAGGGAATTATCATTCAGGAGCTGCAGATGTATCAGCAGATGTCTGATTCACGGCTGATTAATGAAACTTTCTCATCACTTTTTCATGAGCATCCGCTGCGTTTTGATGTCGGCGGCTCACCGGAATCAGTGAATCGGATAACTAAATCAAGTCTGGAAGAATGCTATGCTTTAAATTATCATCCTTCTACGATGATTTTAGTCGGGGTTACCGGCCGCGAGCTTGAGCCCTTGCTGGAAATCATTAAAAACAATCAAATGAAGAAGCAATTTAAGCCAATCAAAAACGTAACCCGCAAACAATTCAGTGAACCGCAGACCGTAAAGCGTCCATACTACCAATTTAATATGGATGTGACAACACCCAAGGTAAATATTGCCTATAAACTTCAGGGAATTAAAGATGGTATGCAGCGGCTTAAGATGGAATGGTGCTTAAAATTTATTTTAGATGCTTCCTTCACTTCCTTAAGCGAGGATTATCAGCAATGGCTGATTGATGGAACAATCAATGATTTCTATGGCTTTGAACTTGAATTTGGCGAAGATTTTGGTTATATGATGTTTTATACGGAAACTGAGAAGCTGGATGAATTCAAACGAATTGTTGAGCTGACATTAGAAAAAGCAAAAGCTAATGGTATCAGTGAAACAACGCTTAATCAGCTGAAGCGCCGCTATTATGGGCAGTCAATCCGTGATTTAAACAGTTTTGATGATATAGCCTTTACTTTTATGAGAGATTATTTCAATAAAATCGACTTCTTTGAAGCTTTAGACGTAATCAATACGATTACAATGGCTGATATTCAGGCGGCTGCTGAATTGATGGATCTTGAACATCAGGCTATTCTCCATCTGATGCCAATTGAGTAATTACTTATAGCTCAGAAAATCTACTTTCTCGGCAATCATATCGTAATTAATAAACGCATTGCCTTCCTGCGACTGGTAGGTTCTTGATTGAATGCGGCCCTTGATACCCATCATGTCACCGACTTTACAATAATCTACGACCGTTTCTGCACTGGCACGCCAGACTTCGACAGCAATTTGGTCATATTCATAAACCCCTTCGGAATTGCGGAAACCGCGCTCTACATTTAAGAGCAGGGTAGTATGCTTTGTTCCATTAGGGGTTTCTTTCATTTCCGGCTTTTCCAGAACTTTGCCGATAACTACAAATACATTGATCATAATTTGTTCTCCTTTTATGTGTAGCTGTATTATGCCTTAAAAACAAAAAGTTGGCAAAAGTCCGAATTTGCACTTGACAAGCAAAAAAGCCTGATTTCATCACAGTGGATTCCCAAAAAAAGCCCGATTTATGCAAAATCGGACTTTTTTTAATTTTATATAAAAAAAGACACGCTTGTGCGTGTCCGTAAGTGACTATCTGTTGTAGAATTCGACAACCAGCAGTTCGTTTACTTCTTGGTTTAATTCGCTTCTTTCAGGAAGACGAACATAAACACCTTTTTTAGCTTCTTTATCAACAGTAACAAATGCTTTAGTGTTGATTGTAGCTTCTAAAGCTTCAGCAATTGCTTTCATATCTTTTGAAGTTTCTTTTACTGCAATTGTCATACCAGGCTTAACGATGTAAGAAGGGATGTCCACTTTCTTTCCATCAACAGTGATGTGACCGTGGTTTACAAGCTGACGTGCTGCGCGGCGAGTTCTTGCAAAGCCCATGCGGTATACAAGGTTATCCAGTCTTGATTCAAGCAGGAACATGAAGTTGTCACCCTTAACACCCTTCATAGCAGATGCTTTTTTGAAAGTGTTGTAGAATTGACGTTCATTGATTCCATACATATAACGAATTCTTTGTTTTTCTCTTAACTGTAAACCGTAGTTAGTCAGTTTTACTCTCTTCGTTGGTCCATGCTGACCAGGAGCATAAGTTCTTTTTTGTAATTCTTCGCCAGTTTCAAGAACTGAGAAACCTAAGCGGCGGGAAACCTTCCAAACAGGTCCATTAATACGTGCCATTTAAAAATCCTCCTTTAATTGTTTTATGGTTTTTGGCTATAAAACAATAACAGGGCGTAAATCATCATTGACGGGTGTCAATACTTTCGGTATCCTCACATATTGCAGCATGCTACCCGATACCCCGCAGAAACTGCGTTATTGACGCCTTAGACAAGACTTTACGAGCTGCCATCATTTTGACGCTATATTACTATATCATTGATTGAATGTCCAGTCAATGAAAAAAGTGGAAATGCTGAAAATTTCGTTAATTTATACGCTAATAACGGGTTGATTTATGATACAATAAATACAGTGAGGTGTGTTTATGGATAAGATTATGGAAACGCTCAAAGGACTTGGGGAAAACAATAACTTTTTGATAGGTGTAATCGTGGTCGGCGTGATTTTGATCCTGCTGATTATTTTTACGGTTCTGAACACTAAAAAGGTAAAAAAGCAGCTGAATGAAGCAGAGATGAATTATAATTCATTAAAGAGTATTCCTTTACCCTTTAAACTGAACAAGGCAGTAGCTTTGTCAAGAGTCAATTCCGCCGTTGCGGAAAGTGTGGAACGTTCCCGCAATGAATTTGATATCGTTCAGGAACAGCTGAAAGAAGCCAGCGTCTATCTCGGTGAAATTGATGATCTGATTTACGTACATAAGGTTAAGCAGGCAAAGCGTCAGCTGAAGGAATTGCAGGAACTGCTTGAGAACTGTTCGGTGGGCGTGCATAAATTATCAACCTCTTTGGATAATATTCTGGAACAGGAAAGCGCTCAGCGTGAACAAATCAATAAGCTGAAAAACCAATTCCGTATCGATAAAGAAATCATTCGTGATAATCGAGAAAATTATAATAGCGGCATCGAAGTTTTGGAAGCGCGGGTAACATCGATTGAAAAGATGTTTTCTACCTTTGAAGAATGGATGTTCGCCAGTGAATTTGCCAAGGCAGGCACTCAGCAGGTAGAAATCAGCGAGGCAATGAAGGAGCTTGAACAGCTGATGGACGAATTTCCTGCCTTGTATGAGGAAGCGAAGCTGTCATTGCCTAAGGCGATTGATGAAACGGGATATGTCTATGCTCAGGCACGTAATCAGGGTGTCTATCTGGAACATCTTGAAGCAAAACGCAATCTTGAGACGGTAACCGCGATGCTTAAGGACGATCTTGGCCGGTTGGCAGAAGGTCAGATCGAGGGTGTCATGTATTCCTTGCTTGAATGTGAAAAACGTCTCCAGCAGCTGAAGGAACAAATTGACCGTGAAGTGAAGGCTTCCGAGGACTTTACAGCATCCTATGAGCCATTGCTGAATGACATTCAAACAATGAATGAGAATATTATTAAGCTGCGTGATTTATATGAAAAGGTAAAGATCCGTTTTGGTTTTGAAAATCTGAATGATTCATTAGATGCGATTGACCGCATGATGAGTGAAGTGCTGATAGCTCGGGACAAGCTGAAGGAATCGACCGCTAATCAGGCAATCCCAGCGACTACGCTGATGCTTTCGATGAATGAATTGAAGCAGCACTGCAAGGAATTGCTGGATGAGCTTGGCAAGGTGAAGAAAAAGCTTGATACGGCATGCGCTGATGAAGAGCGGGCTAAAAAGCAGCTGCTTAAGCTTCAGCTGATCGTGAATGAAATTACGGTGAAAATCAATAAGAACCGCCTGCCGTCGATCTCTTTAAAATATGAAGAAGATCTTCGTAAAGCAAATCTGATTATTAATGAAATTAACTGTCTGCTTGAGGCAACACCGCTGGATGTGGCTCGTCTTAATGAAAAATTAAAAGAAGCGATTGACTTTGTCTATACCTTATTTAACAGTGTCAATAACCTTGTCGGTATGGCAATCATGGTTGAAAATACCATTGTCTTCGGCAACCGTTATCGTTCCACTTATCCGGAAATTGATTCTGAACTGACAAGGGCGGAATTGTGTTTCAGAAACGGACAATATACGAAAGCATTAAAAATAGCTATCCAAACGATTGAAAAACTGCATCCTGGTTCTTACGAAAAGCTGATTCGCAAGACGCAGGGAACGGCTGCGTAGGTGTGCTATGATTTATTTAGACTACGCATCAACAACGCCTGTTAATCAGGAAGTATTAAAAGCCTATACCTATGTTTTAGAGAAATACTACGCCAATACAGATTCACTGCATGACGCAGGCTTAAAAGTTGCGGAATTAATGGAACAGAGCAGGGAGCAGACAGCTTCCTGCTTAAAAGTGAAAGCGAATGAACTGATGTTTACCTCGGGCGCCAGTGAAGCGAACAACACGGCAATCAAAGGCAGTGCGTTTGCGCTGCAGCACCGCGGCAAGCATTTGATTACCAGCTGTGTGGAACATTCAAGTGTCGATCAGACAATGAAACAGCTTCAGGAATTGTTTGGCTTTGAAGTGACTTATCTGCCGGTGAACAGCAGCGGTGTTGTAGAAGCAGAGACATTGCGTCAAGCCCTTCGAAAGGATACGATTCTCGTATCAATCATGGCTTTAAATAATGAAGTGGGATCAATCAATGATATTGCTGAGCTGGCAAAAGTGACCCATGAATCTTCACGGGCAGTATTTCATAGTGACTGCACACAAATATTAGGCAAGCAGCCGTTAACTTTTTTGCCGGATATTGAGTTAGCCTCATTTTCGGCTCATAAAATCTATGGCTTAAAGGGCAGCGGCCTGCTTTATCACAAGCAGAATGTGCGTTTAGTGCCATTGATCTGCGGCGGTCAGCAGGAAGCCGGCCTGCGCGGCGGGACAAGCAATGCGCCCTGCAATATTGCATGGGCTAAAACGATGCGGATCGCGTTTGAGAAAATGGATGAACACAGCCGGCACGTGTCAGAACTGAATCAGCGCCTGCGTCTGGGATTGGCCGAAATTGACGGTGTTGAAATTAATTCACCGCAGGATGCGACACCCTACATCTTAAATTTTTCAGTCAAAGGTATGACCAGCGAGGTCATGCTGAACGCATTGAATCATTATGGTATCTGTGTCTCATCAAGAAGTACCTGCTCCTCAAAAACCAAGGCGCCTTCCAGGGTGCTGATGGCTATGGGAATCAGTGAGGAAAGAGCAACTCATTCACTGCGGATTTCGCTTTCTCATTTGAGTAAGAAATCAGAGGTTGATGAATTGCTGAACGTATTAAAGGAGATATTTAATGACTATCGAATCAAATAATAAAATGGTTTATGACCACATTTTAGTTCGCTATGGCGAATTATCAACAAAAGGTAAAAATAAAAAGGATTTTATCCGCCGTTTGCATCAGAATATGAAAAATGCCCTGCGTAATTATCCGGCTTTGGAATTTGAACGTACACATGATCGGATGTATATCCTGCTGAATGGTGTTGATCCTGATGAAATAGCGCCGATTATCAGCCGTATTTTCGGAATCAGTTCATTTTCTTATGCGCTCAAGGTGAACAGTGAGATTGAAGATATTATCGCAGCGGCTTATCATTCCGCAAGCCAAAGCGGCGCTAAGACTTTTAAGGTGGAAGCCCGCCGTCATTACAAGCTGTTTGGCATGATTTCTGATGAAATTAATCGGGCGGTTGCTACTGAGATTTTAAAGAATACGGAAATGAAAGTTGATGTTCATCATCCTGAGCTGAGAATTATGATTGAAGTGCGTCAGTTTGAAACTTATATCATGACCAATAAATTATTGGGAGCCGGGGGTTATCCGGTAGGTGTCGGCGGCAAATCGATGGTTATGCTGTCCGGCGGTATCGATTCACCTGTGGCTGCTTATTTGATGATGAAACGCGGTATCACAGTAGAATGCATCCATTACGCATCACCGCCGTATACATCACCGCGTGCTCAGCAGAAGGTCGTGGATTTAGCTAAAATCTTAGCCGCTTATCAAGGCCATATCCGAATTCATGTGATTCCCTTTACTGAATTACAGCTGGCTATTTATAAGCATGCGGATGAAAGCTATTGCATTACCTTAATGCGCCGTATGATGTATCGCATCGCAGAGCGTCTCGCTCAGCGTCAGAACTGTTTGGCGATTGTTAATGGCGAGAGCATCGGTCAGGTGGCTTCACAGACATTAGAGAGTATGAATGTAATCAATGAAACAGTGACCATGCCGGTAATCAGACCGGTTGTGACGATGGATAAACTTGAAATTATTGCTTTATCAGAAAAAATCGGCACTTATGAAACATCAATTCAGCCGTTTGAAGACTGCTGTACGATCTTTACGCCAAAAAATCCGGTAACGCATCCAGTAAGCCGTAAAGCGGCTGCTTTTGAACAAAAATTTGATTATGATGCATTGATTGAGGATTGCCTGAATAAGATTGAAATCATTGATGTTTATCCAAATCAAAAAAATAACACAGAAGAAGATTTATTTTAGTATAAAGTTTTAGGGTGGAGATAAACTATTCTTGAGGTGATAAAAATGGACCACAAGAGAGAATATCAAAACCAAAATCTGAATCAGAATTTGAATCAAAATCAAAACCAGAGACAAAATCAGAATCAGAATCAAAGACAAAATAACTCAGTTCAAAACAACTTGTATCAGTTTGAAATGGGTTATGAATTAGGCGCTGATATTGAAGAAGCTAAAAACATGCACAAACAGGAATACTGCAAGGATGAGCTTCAAAACAATATGAGAAAGCTTAATGAAAAACAACAAAACAACCAAAATAACAATCGATAGTTTATTTTGAAGAAAAATACCGCCGGCAATACAGTCAGCGGTATTTTTATTTGCTTGTAAGTCATTGGTAATCCCGCTTTCATTTTAGGAATAGAATGGTTATAATTAAAAGATAGGAAAGAGGTGAAGCATGAGAGAATTTGTAGTTAATAAGAATGATGCTGATCAGCGTGTAGATAAATATCTGAGTAAGAGTCTCAAGCGTTTGCCTAAGAGTTTGATGTATAAATATATTCGCAATAAAAAGATAAAAGTGAATCGTCAGCGCTGTGAAATATCTCAGCGGTTAAATGTCGGGGATACTATTCAGATGTATATCAGTGAAGAGTTTTTTGATGAACAGCTGGATACTTCATTTATGCAGGCATCAAAGCTGCAGAATGTGGTTTATGAAGATGATCATTTATTAATTGTCAATAAGCCTGCCAACTTGCTTGTGCACAGTGATGAGGCGGATCAGACGGATACTTTAATCAACCGCATCCTGAAATATTTAGTTGAGCATAAGGCTTATGATCCGGTTTCTGAAAAAAGCTTCATGCCGGCTCTATGCCATCGCATTGACCGTAATACAGAAGGTCTTGTGATTGCGGCGAAAAGTGCTGAGGCATTGCGGATGATGAATGAAAAAATCAGAGAACGTGAAATTGAAAAGCATTATTTATGTATTGTCGAAGGTGAACTTTACGGCAGTGGTACGTTAGTTCATTATTATCGTAAGGATGAGCAGCAAAATAAGGCATATCTCGCGCAAAAACCATCGGCTGGAATGAGTGAGGTCAGACTGAGCTATCGCTCATTAGCGGTAAAGCATGGCTATTCTTTGTTAGATATTGATTTGCTGACCGGTAAGAGTCATCAGATCCGAGCTCAGCTTTCTTTTATTGGTCATCCCTTGGTCAATGATGTGAAATATCATGGTAAAGCGATGAAAAAGCTTGAAGGACAGGCGCTGTGTGCTTATAAGCTTTGTTTTGCCTTTAAAAGCGATGCCGGCTGTTTGAGTTATTTGAAAAATAAGGAAATACAAATTGTAGAACCAGCGCTGTTAAAGTTGTTTGAACAATTGTAAACGGCTTCATTTTAGAGTGATTTATAATTGAGCAAGATTGTTGATTGTTTTAGCGAATAAAAAGGTTTATACTACATTTGGCCTGAATTTTAAGACCAGTAAGGAGGGAATTATTTGGATAAATTTATAGAAGCTATCGTAAAAGCAGATCATGCCGCAAGTGAGCGTGTTGATGCTGCCAGAAAACAGCGGCTGCAGCTTAGAAGCCAAACGGAAGCCAATCGTGATGAGGTATATAAGCAGCTGATGGATGAAGAAAAGCAAGCCATTGCAAAGCATCAGCAATTGGTTGCGAAAAGGCTTCAGGATCAGCAGGAAGAGAATCAGAAACGCTATGAAGCATCCTTAATTTCACTTCAGAAAATTTACGATGAAAACCGGGAACAATGGGTAAAATCAATTGTTGAAGCCTGTCTTCATGTGTAAAAATCTGCTTATTATAAACAGAATCGAGGTGAAATTATGACATCATTATCCGCCAATGCCATTACTACCAAAGCTAAGGCAATGTATGGCCGGCGGCTTAGAAGCGAGGATTATCACGCGCTTGTGCATAAGAAAAGTGTGGCTGAAATCGCTGCTTATTTAAAGAATGAAACAGATTATGCCAGCACCTTTGCCAATGTGAAGGAAAGTGAGATTCATCGAGGTGATCTGGAAGCGCTGCTTAAAAAGGATATGTTTGAGCGCGGCTGCAAGTTAGCTCATTATGCTGACGGCAAAGATAAAGAGCTTTATGAAATCGGTATCTTTAAGAGTGAAATTGATTTGATTTTAGGAAAACTGCGGCTCTTCAATTCATCGCTGTATTCCGAGTTTGAATCACAGATTCCATTCTATCTGAATCGCTATACTTCCTTTGATTTGCATAAGCTTAAGGAGGCACAGACGTATTCAGCTCTGTGTGAAATACTGGCACGTACCGATTATGCTAAGATTTTATTGAAGTATCAGCCCAAGGGCAATGAATTAATTGATTATCCTCAAGTTGAAACCGCGCTGACGAAGTATTATTATGACCGTGTACTGCTGACGATTAAACGACATTTAAGGGGAAAAACACAGAGTGATTGTCTGACAATCTTTCTGACCGGCATTGAGCTGCAGAATATTTCCAAGATTTATCGTCTGAAAAAGTATTATCATGCAGATGCTGAAACGATTCGGCCGACTTTGATGCTTGATTATCTCAGAATTTCTAAAAGCAAAATGGAGGAATTGATTGAGGCAGCGGATGCGGAAAGTTTTTTAAGAATATTGGCTGATTCACCTTATCGTGTATTTGCTGATAATCATGATTATGTATTTATTGAATACTATGCAGATCGGATTAAATATCATTTGGCTGAACGGCATATGCGTTTTTCTACAAGTCCGGCGATTGTATTTCTGACTTATACGATCCTGCATGAAATTGAAATGAGTAATCTTGTTAATATTATTGAAGGGGTGCGTTACGGTGTCTCTGCCGATCATATTGAAAAGACTTGTATTTATTAGAAATTGAAAGGAGGAATAATGTGGCAATAACTAAAATGAGGCTGATGAATATTATAACGGATAAACAGCATCTTGAAGAAATGCTGCTGCGTTTCAGTACGCTGGATAATTTTCATCCTGAGCTTGCCAATAAAATAGTTGATCGGGTCAGTGGATTAGCGGTCTTGAATGATGCCAATCCGTATGCCGATCTATTGTCAAAGGTTTCAGAGCTATGCGCTGAAATGGATTTGACTTTAGTTAAAAAGCCAATCGATTCTTATTTCATCAATCTTGATGAAACAAATAAAATGATTAATGAAATCAAAGCGAAGTTTGATCAGATTCATGAAATAAAGAAAGAATTGCAAACCGTAATCGAAGAAAATAAAATGGCGGTCATTCAAGTAAAGAATGTATCAGCGATGAATATTAATTTTGATGATTTGTTCTCTTGCCGCTATTTGAAAATCAGAGTTGGCAGAATGCCTAAACAAAGTGTAGATAAGCTTCAGTATTATAATAACCGCCCTTATATATTTAAGGAATTTAATAAGGATGAGCATTTCTGCTGGTGTATGTATATTACAACCATGAGATATGAGGGTGAAGTCGATAACATTTTCTCCAGTCTGCACTTTGAACGTGTGCGGATTCCTGATTTTGTTCATGGTACGCCAGAGGGTGCAATAAAAGAATTGGAAGAGGATATGAAGCAGGATCAAGAGCATCTTGATCATGTGATTGAAACTGAGAAGAAATTTGTAGAAGAGAGCGCTGAGCGGCTGTCTGAGCTTTATACTAAGCTGCAGTGTCTGAATCAAACCTATGAGGTACAGAAATATGTGGTACTGCTGGGTGAGCGCGCTTCAATTTCCGGCTTTGTGCCTGAGGAAGATGTAGAGCGGGTGAAACAGCAATTTGCTGATATTGCAAATGTTGAGGTTGAAGTAAGACCGGCGCATAGTGATTCACGGTTAACGCCGCCGACTAAATTAAAAAATAATTGGTTTGTCCGTCCTTTTGAAATGTTTGTAGAAATGTACGGCATGCCTTGCTATGAGGATTTTGATCCAACTCCTTTTGTGGCGCTGACCTATTGTCTGCTGTTTGGTATTATGTTTGCCGATGTCGGCCAGGGTCTGGTGCTTTCATTAGTCGGCTATATTGCTTATAAGAAGATGAATATGCGGCTTGGTGAGGTCGGGATGCGGATCGGATTGTTCTCAGCTTTCTTTGGTTTGATTTTTGGATCAGTCTTTGGCAATGAGGAACTGTTGAATCCGATGTTTCATGCGCTGGGCTTTGCGGAAAAACCGTTTGAAGTCATGGCACCTAGCTTTGTTATGCCGCTTTTGATCAGTGCGATTGCGATTGGCGCGGTTTTGATTTTAGTATCTATGCTGATCAATGTGACACAGAGTCTAAAAAACAAGCAGTTGGGTAAGGCGCTGTTTTCACAAAACGGCATTGCTGGATTCATATTGTATGGCTCATTGTTAGTGGGGATTGCATTACAGATGGGTGCCGGCATTCAGGTGCTGACGCTGCCTTATATTTTGATACTGATTGGTATTCCAGCTGTCTTGATTTTTATGCAGGAGCCGCTGGAAAGGCTGTTAGAACATGAAAAACTATTCCCGAATGGTTTTGGCGGTTTCTTTATGGAAGCCTTCTTTGAGATGTTTGAAATCTGTCTGACCTTTTTGGCAAATACAATGTCATATTTGCGTGTCGGCGGTTTCGTATTATCCCATGCCGGTATGATGCTGGTTGTCAGCACTTTGATGAGCATGGTTGGTAATGCCAGTCCGCTTGTCTTCGTCTTAGGAAATATTTTCGTAATGGTACTTGAAGGTATGATTGTAGGTATTCAGGTACTGCGTCTTGAATTCTATGAAATGTTCTCACGTTACTTTGATGGTAACGGCATCGCTTTTAAAGCGCTGAATAACAATTAAATTAGGAGGAACTTATGAACTTACTAGAACTTTTATTACCAGCTTTAATTATTGTTTTAATTTCACTGCCTTTGGTCAATGTATTTAAGGGAAAGACTTCTTTGAAACAAGCCAGAACACGTTTGGCTGCTCATACAAGTATGTTCTTTGCGGTATTATGCGCATTTGTTTTATTTGAAATCAACGGCTTTCACGTATTTGCGGAAGGTGATGTAAATGCTGTGAATTCAATTGTTGGCACAGCGGCTCAGGGCATGGGCTTCTTAGCGGCAGCATTAGCTACCGGGATGTCTGCTTTAGGGGCTGGTGTGGCTGTTGCGGCAGCAGCGCCGGCAGCAATCGGTGCTTTCTCTGAAAATGAGAAGAACTTTGGTAAATCAATGATTTTCGTAGCCCTTGGTGAAGGTGTTGCGATTTATGGTGTATTAATTTCAATCCTGATTATCAATAAGCTGTAAGATGGGATGTGAGGACGATGAAATTTTTCTTGATCAGTGACAATATTGATACCCAGATGGGATTGCGGCTGGCAGGAATTGAAGGCGTTGTAGTACATGAACGGCATGAAATGCTGGAAACCTTGGAAAAGGTAATGCATGATGATGAGGTTGCAATCGTGTTGCTGACGACCAAACTGATTGAACTGTGTCCTGATGTAATATCTGAAATCAAATTGAAACAAAAGAAACCGCTGATTGTTGAAATTCCTGACCGTCATGGCGACAGCAAAATCGGTGAAAAGATTGACCGCTATGTCAGTGAAGCAATCGGTGTAAAACTATAGAGGTGAAGCGATGAAAAATATAGAAGAAGTCGTTCGCTACATTGAAGATGAAATTTCAAAGACTGCCGATGCGGAATGCAGCAGTATTTTAGCCGAGGTAAATGAAGCTAAGGCAAAGGCGGAAGAAGAGCTTTATAAGGAAGCTAAGAAGGATACGCAGCTGCAGCTTGCCAGTCAGCTGGCGGAAATCGAGGCTGAAGCGGCCATTGAAATATCAAAAAGCAATAGTGAGACTACAAAGAAATTAATTGCGAAACGGGAAGTTTATACAGAAATGGTGTTTGCGGAAGTAATCCGTACGTTAAATGAATTTACGGCGAGTAAGGATTATGAGGCATTTCTGATTAAAAAAGCTAAGAAGATGGCAGCTGTCTGCTCGCTTGACGGCTCAGCGTTCCTGATTCGCAAGCAGGATGAAAAATATGCGGCAGCAATCAGCAGCGCTTATGGTCATCAGTGTGAGGTTAAAATTGATGCGTCGATTGCGATGGGCGGTTTTATTTTTGAGAATGTCCTCAGTCATGCAGTTTATGATGAAACACTGGATGCCGCGTTTAAGGATCAGCATGAATGGTTTGCTAATCATTCAGGTCTAATTATCCAATAAGAAAGCAGGCAAACCTGCAAGAGGTGATAAAGTGAGTGAAAATGTAATTTATTCAATCAACGGGCCTGTTATAACTGTTAAGGATGCAACTGATTTTTCAATGCTGGAAATGGTTTATGTCGGCAATGCCCGATTAATTGGTGAAGTTATTTCAATCAATAAGGGTAAAACGACAATTCAGGTTTATGAATCAACGACCGGTCTGCGGCCGGGTGAGCCTGTATTCAGCACAGGAAATCCAATCAGTTTAACACTTGGACCTGGTATTTTAAGAAATATTTTTGACGGCATTGAACGGCCGTTAAAAGAAATAGAGAAAGAATCCGGCGCGTTTATAGCGACCGGCAGTGCGGTGGCACCGCTTGATGAGGAGCAATTATGGGATGTGACATTATGCGTCAAGCCTAATGAAGAAGTTGCGGGCGGTACAATTTATGCCACTGTTCCTGAAACGAAACTGATTGAGCACAAATGTATGGTGCCTCCTTATCAGCAGGGAAAGGTAACTTGGGTTGCACCTAATGGTCAATATAAGATTAATGATGTGGTTATGAAATTTGCGGATGCTGAGGGCAACGAGCATGAATGTACACTTTGCCAGAAATGGCCGATTAAAAATGCCCGTCCAGTTAAGCATCGTCTGCCGATTTCGATTCCATTGATTACCGGCCAGCGGGTTGTTGATACACTGTTCCCAATTGCGAAGGGCGGTACGGCAGCTGTGCCGGGCGGCTTTGGGACAGGGAAGACAATGATGCAGCATCAGCTTGCTAAATGGTGTGATGCGGATATTATCGTTTATGTCGGCTGCGGTGAGCGCGGTAATGAGATGACTCAGGTTCTTGAAGAATTTCAGGAGCTGATCGACCCGAAGAGCAACTGCCCGCTGACTGACCGTACCGTTTTAATTGCGAATACGTCTAACATGCCGGTAGCTGCCCGTGAGGCTAGTATCTATACGGGAATTACGCTGGCTGAATACTATCGTGATATGGGCTATCATGTAGCAATCATGGCTGACTCAACGTCACGCTGGGCTGAAGCTTTGCGTGAAATCAGCGGCCGTTTGGAAGAAATGCCGGCTGAAGAAGGCTTCCCAGCTTATCTGCCGTCAAGGATTTCTCAATTCTATGAACGTGCCGGCTATATGGAAACATTAAACGGACAGGAAGGTTCGGTTTCAATTATCGGTGCCGTTTCGCCGCAAGGTTCAGATTTCTCAGAACCGGTAACACAGAATACAAAACGCTTTGTGCGCTGCTTCTGGGCTTTGGATAAGGCGTTGGCTTATGCCCGCCATTATGCGGCAGTAAACTGGACATTGAGTTATAGTGAATATATTCCGGATTTAGAAAAATGGTACAGCAAACACGTTGATCCGCGTTTTATGCGTGACCGTCAGGAAATCGCATCAATTCTTGCGGAAGAAACTAAATTGATGGAAATTGTTAAATTGATTGGTTCTGATGTATTGCCTGATGATCAGAAATTAACGATTGAAATTGCTAAACTGATTCGTGTAGGTTATCTGCAGCAGAATGCTTTCCATCCGGAGGATACGTATGTACCGCTTGAAAAGCAGCTGAAGATGATGGATGTTATTCTGCATTTAAATCGCCGCTGCAAAGAAGCTATCGCTAAAAATATACCGGTGAGCACAATTATGCAGCTGGGGTTATTTGATAAGGTTGTCAAGATGAAATACGATGTGCCTAATAATAATCTTGCACTTCTTGATACTTATAAGGATATGATCGATAAAGCGATGCTGACGATCCAATAGAAGGGAGGAATTCGTTAATGAGCCTTCAATATGTAGGTTTAAGTGAAATAAATGGCCCGCTTGTCGTGCTTGATAATGTTGAAAATGCCAGCTTTGATGAGATGGTAGAAATCGCATTAAAAGATGGCCGCACAAGAATGGGCAGAATTGTAGAAATTGAAGGAAAGCGATGTGTGATTCAGGTTTTTGAAGGAACTAATACACTTTCTTTAACAAATACCAAAACCAGATTGCTGGGTCATCCGATGGAGATGCCGCTTTCTAAGGAAATTTTAGGCCGTACATTTAATGGTGCTGGGGTACCTATCGATGGACTTGGCAGTGTATTTGCGGAAAAACGGGCCGATATCAACGGCCAGCCGCTGAATCCGGTATCCCGTGTTTATCCGCGTAACTATATTAATACGGGAATCTCATCCATCGATTGTCTGATGACGCTGATCCGCGGTCAGAAGCTGCCGATTTTCTCTGGCAGCGGTTTGCCGCATAATCAGTTGGCAGTGCAGATCGTCAAGCAGGCCAAGGTTGCCGATGATGAAGGAAAAGGCTTTGGTGTTGTCTTTGCAGCTATGGGTGTTACCAATGATGTCGCTGATTATTTTAAACGTTCTTTTGAAGAAGCAGGAGTTATGGAAAGAGTTGTGATGTTTATCAATCTTTCTAATGACCCGATTATTGAACGTATTTTAACACCGCGCTGTGCCTTAACAGCCGCTGAGTATCTTGCTTATGAGCATGATATGCATATTTTGGTCATCAATACTGATATCACATCTTATTGTGAAGCATTGCGTGAATTCTCTTCCAGTAAAGGAGAGATTCCAGGCCGTAAAGGCTATCCGGGCTATCTGTACTCAGATCTGGCATCACTTTATGAAAGAGCAGGTATTATTAAGGGCGCTAAAGGATCGGTGACGCAGATTCCAATTCTGACCATGCCAAATGATGATATTACGCATCCGGTACCCGATTTAACCGGCTATATCACGGAAGGGCAGATTTCGCTGGATCGTAATTTAACAGCGATGGGGATTTATCCGCCGGTAGGTGTACTGCCTTCTTTATCACGACTGATGAAGGACGGCATCGGTGAAGGGTATACAAGAGCCGATCATTCAGCGGTAAGCAATCAGCTTTTTGCCTGCTATGCCAAGGTACAGGATGCCCGCTCACTTGCCTCAGTTATCGGTGAGGATGAGCTTTCTGATGCGGATAAGCAATATATGCAGTTTGGCAAGCTTTTTGAACAGCATTTTATCAATCAGGGATTTGATGAGAATCGCTCAATCGATGAAACGTTGGATCTTGGCTGGTCACTGCTATCCGTCTTGCCTAAAAATGAGCTGGACCGTGTAGATGATGCAGTCCTTGATCAATTCTATGATCATGAAGCAGCAGTTAAACGGTTTGATCTAAAAGAAGAAACGATCATTAAAGAATTAGCAAACCAGGGAGCGTAAGCCTATGGCTAATCAGGTAGCTCCGACAAAAGGTAATTTGATTGCCACTAAGAAATCACTGTCATTAGCATCTTTAGGTTATGATCTGATGGACCGTAAGCGTAATATCTTGATTCGTGAAATGATGGAGCAGGTTGAAAATGTGAAAATGCTTCGTGATGAAATAACCAAGACGTATGCTGTCGCTTATTATGCTTTGCAGGAGGCCAATATGTCATTGGGTCTGATTACTGATATCGTCGATGCGATACCGGTAGATAATGGGCTTCAAGTCAGTTACCGCAGTGTTATGGGTGTGGAACTGCCGAAGATTCATTATGAAAAGCAGCCGATGGAATTGACCTATGGACTGGAGCGAGCAAATTCTAAGCTGGATTATGCCTACCGCTGCTTTGCAAAGGTTAAGGAAATGACAATTGTACTGGCAGAGGTTGAAAACAGCGTTTATCGGCTTGCCAATACGATACGCAAGACGCAAAAGCGGGCTAACGCTTTGAAGAATATTGTGATTCCTGATTTTAAGCTGACGGTAAAGAATATCAGTGACGCGCTTGAAGAAAAAGAGCGTGAAGAATTCTCGCGTCAGAAGGTAATCAAAACAACTAAGGATAAAATAAAAGAGGAAGCTGCCGAGTAAAATCGGCGGTTTTCTTTTGCGTTTTTTATGATTTGGGAATAAAAGTGTTTGCTTCAGGGCATACTTGATACGGAAAGTTACAGACAGAAAAGCTGTTTTAGTGAATATGGGTTTCAGCCTTTTAAGCATCAAGTGTGAGAATCCGCCTATTTAAAGGCTTCTGCGGCAATCGGGAAATTATTGATTAAAAAAATTAAAAAAAGTTAAAAAAATACTTGCATTATCTAAAGGTATTTGGTATTATAAATGGGCACTGATGAGACAGTGCGAAACACCGATGCGCCATTAGCTCAACTGGATAGAGCGTTTGACTACGGATCAAAAGGTTGTGGGTTCGATTCCTGCATGGCGCGCCATTTAATTTAATGTTTGTCGACGGGATGTAGCACAGCTTGGTAGTGCACTTGATTTGGGATCAAGGGGTCGCAGGTTCGAATCCTGTCATCCCGACCATTAATTTGGCTGGGTAGCTTAGTTGGCTAGAGCATCCGGTTCATACCCGGAAGGTCGTGGGTTCGAGTCCCACCCCAGCCACCAACTTATAGATCTAATTAAGGATGCGGACCCTTAGCTCAGTTGGTTAGAGCATCCGGCTCATAACCGGCGGGTCGTAGGTTCGAGTCCTACAGGGTCCACCAGCTTATTTTAAATTGAATATGGAGGAATACCCAAGTGGCTGAAGGGTCCGGTCTTGAAAACCGGTAGGTCGTGCGAGCGGCGCCTGGGTTCGAATCCCAGTTCCTCCGCCATTAAAAAAAAGGTTAACAATTTCCTTAAAATTGTAATATATATCGCGGGATAGAGCAGTCTGGTAGCTCGTCGGGCTCATAACCCGGAGGTCGTTGGTTCAAATCCTTCTCCCGCAACCAAATGGTTCCGTAGCTCAGTCGGTAGAGCAAAGGACTGAAAATCCTTGTGTCGTTGGTTCGATTCCGACCGGAACCACCATTTGAAAACAATCCCTAGAAGTGAGGATAAGCCTTATTTCTAGGGCTTTTTTTATGTTCTTCAATTTTTGTAAGCATATTTCAAATTGATAAACAACAAGAATACGACAAGAGTTTTCCATAGTAAGTGGTGCTAAAAATTGATTCAGCGTGTTTAATCGGTGAAACTGATGATCATAAAGCTTAAAAGTTTGATTGCTTTATGAATTTTTGGTATAATTATCTAAATGCTGATGTGAGGTATTTTCAATGGTAAAGCAAACAACAAATAACGATCAAATTGATGAAATAACAGGCCGACCTAGTGCAGTGTGGCTAAGGCATATATATAAAGAAACAGTTTCGAAGGATTGTCAGCATTATGTATTTGCTACTGCAAATATTAAAGATTTTCGTTACTTCAATCTCAAATATGGTTTTGAACAGGGTAATCAAATCCTTAAAATAGTGCTTGACTGTCTTTATCATCATCTTGATGATAAAAGCTATGCGGCAAGAGTCTATGCTGATGAATTTCATCTTTTAATCTATTGTGAAGACTGTGATGCTTTTGTAGATAAGTTTTTAGTGCCATTTGTTGATGAGCTTTTTGATGTGGACGAGCCAATGCTTTATCATAATATTTATATGTCTTTTGGTCTTTATAAGCTGGAGCATCCTAATGAGGACTATGCTCATATCTCGAATAAGGCTGAAATAGCCCGCTTGGAATGCCGTGAGCTTAAGCACCGCTCATTTAGCTTTGATGATTTGAATAAACAGAAGTATGAGGAATACATGATGCGCCATGCCTTAAATGGCAAGCTGACAGAAGCGCGGCTAAATAAAGAATTTGTTCCTTATATCCAGCCAAAAATTGATCTGTCCAGCGAGCAGATAGTTGGCGGCGAGATTTTAATGCGTTGGATCAATGAAAAGGGTGAATTAATCCCTTTAACGAATTTCTTTTTTTCATTAAATGAAAAAGGTGATATTTATTTGATTGATTTATATTTGTTTGATCAGGTTTGTCATTGGATGAATCAGCGTTTGAAAGCGAAGCAGCCTTTGGTGCCGGTAAGTTTTAATATAACCAATACCTCTTTCTTTGATATTAATTTTCTTGATGATTATTTAAATATTCTGCATCAATATGAGATTCCCAAGGAATATATTGAATTTGAATTTTTAGAGGATATTCAATATGGCTTGAATGAGCAGGTCATTGAAACCATTGAGAAGCTGAAAGCGATTGGTTTTACATGTTCTCTGGATGATTTTGGCAGCGGTTATTCTTCTTATAATGTATTATTAAAAACACAGGTTGATATTATCAAGCTGGATCGAATGTTTTTCCAGAAGCAGTTAACTGAGAAGTATGCGAAGATGCTGAATTACACCATTCTTGCATTAAAGGAAATGAATCTAAAAATTCTTGCGGAAGGTGTTGAAACTAAGGAATATGTTGACTTTCTTAAGTCTGCAGGCTGTGATTATGTGCAGGGATTCTATTATTATAAACCGATGCCGCTTGATGAATTCCAACAGCTGATTGATAAACAGGCAGAGGTTCAAACAGCTTAAAGGTTAGAATAAGGCAGAAGCTATTGAGGGTTATAACTCAAGCGGCTGCCTTTTTTGATTGCCAGAGTGTTTTTTGTGATAAGAAAAAGGTATAATATAAAAAAGTATAGGAGGTTTACAATGAAAAGGACAGCGGCATTTTTTGATATTGACGGAACGATTTATCGGGAAGGTCTAATTACTGAATTATTTAAGAAATTTGTGACCCATGAGCTTGTTGATCAGACACGCTGGCATGATGATGTCCGGCCGGTTTTTATGAAATGGGATCGCCGGCAAGGGGAATATGATGATTATTTGATGAAAATGACAGATATATTTAAGGAAACCATTGTGGGTCTGTCTGAGGAACATGTTAAATTTATTGCCGCTAAGGTCATTGAACAGAAAGGAGATCGAGTATATACATTTACCCGTGATGAAATTTTGATGCATCGCAGGCTGGGGCACTTGGTGATTGCGATATCGGGGTCACCTTATGAATTGGTTAGTGAAATGGCGGCTAAGTATGCGTTTGATGATTTTCGCGGTACAGTATATAAAACAGATGAAAAGGGTTGTTATACAGGTGAAATCATACCGATGTGGGATTCCCGCAGCAAGCAGAAAGCGATTCAGCAATTATGCAGTGAATATGATCTTGATTTGAATGAATGTTATGCTTATGGAGATACGACAGGTGATTTCACGATGTTTCAGCATGTGGGACATCCCTATGCGATAAATCCTACCAGAGAGCTGCTGAATCGGATTATGAACGATCCTGAGGTAAAAGCTAAAATTCAGGTAATTGTGGAGCGTAAGGATGTTGTTTATGAAATGGATATTCATAATATGAAACTGCGCTGATTTAGATGTTGGTGCTGAGGTAATCTAACATTATGCTTGTAAGAAATTGGAACCAGTCAGCGTCAGACTGTAAATTAGCTCAATCATCGTTTATAATAAATGTGTCAGGAGAGAAGATATGAAGTATATTGGAAAAGTGTTGATGATGCTGCTGCTTATTCTTGGTGTCAGCGGCTGTCAGTCTTCTAGGGCTTATGAGGCGAAGCAGCCGCCGATGTCAGATCAGCTTGCGGAAGCGGTGAATGAAGATGCAGAAAATACAGAGGGTGAATTGGAAATTTACTTTTTGGATACGGGTAATTCTGACTGTATTTTCATTAATGCAGAGCAAAAGGTGCTGATTGATGCCGGAGATAATGATGATGAATCGATGATCGTTGATTTTTTGAAAGCATTGAAGATTGAGAAAATAGATTATTTAGTGAATACACATCCTGATGCGGATCATGCTGGCGGTTTGGATGCGGTTATTGAGAATTTTGCGATTGGTACGGTTTTTATTTCAAATGGTTCCGCAGAATCTAAAACATATCGTGATTTTGTCAATGCGGCGGTGGACAGGGGATTATCACCTTCGGTTCCGTTAGCTGATAAGCTGTTTTATCTGCAGCCAGAGATGTTTATGCGTTTCTATAATACAGAAGCTAAGGGAAGCGGCAATGAGGTATCGTTAATTGTTGAATTAGTTTATAAGCAGCAGCGTTTCTTGTTTATGAGTGATGCTGAAAAGGCACAGGAGCTGGCTGTCTTAGATCAGCTTGATGATGTGGATCTTGTTAAAATCGGACACCATGGTTCAAGAACCTCCACCAGTCAAGAATTGTTAGAACGTATAAAACCGGAAATAGCGGTCATTCTGTGCGGTAAGAACAATTCCTATGGTCATCCGCATCAAGAGGTGCTGGATCGGCTGACGGCTTATGGCATTGAGGTGTATCGAACAGATCTGCAGGGTACGCTTCATGTGCATAGTGATGGCGTAAATCTCAGCATTGAGGCAATGGCAGAAAGTGATAAGCTGTCTAATGATAAGGATACATCAGCTGCAGAAGAAGCAGAATATTATATTGGGAATCTTAATTCTAAGAAATTTCATTTAGCAGAGTGTAATTCATTGCCTGCTGAAAAGAATCAAATTATATTTGATAGCTATGAGGATGCGGTTAATCAAGGTTATACGCCTTGTAAAGTATGTAATCCATAAGGAAGAGGTGAAAAAATGGTTCAGGAATCATTATTTGATGATCGTGAGATGAGTGATCCGCTGGCAAGCCGGCTGCGGCCGAAGACCTTGGATGAATATGTGGGACAAAAGCATCTTTTGGGTGAAGGAAAGGTGCTTGCTCAGTTAATTAAGAACGATCAAGTATCTTCAATGATTTTCTGGGGTCCGCCGGGTGTCGGCAAGACTACGCTGGCAAGAATTATTGCCGGTAAAACGAAAAGCCGTTTCATTGATTTCAGTGCTGTTACGAGCGGTATAAAAGAGATTAAGGAAGTAATGAATAAGGCTGAAAGCGCACGATTAATGGGTGAACGGACGATTTTGTTCATTGATGAGATTCATCGTTTCAATAAGGCTCAGCAGGATGCTTTTCTGCCGTTTGTGGAAAAGGGAAGCATTATATTGATTGGCGCGACAACTGAAAATCCTTCCTTTGAGATTAATTCCGCGTTATTGTCCCGATGCAAGGTTTTTGTGCTTCAGGCCTTATCAGCAGATGATCTGTCTGAATTAATTCGTCATGCTATCAGTTCACCAAAGGGATTTGGTAATTTTAAAATCAATATCAGTGATGAAATGATATATATGATTGCTAATTTTGCTAATGGTGATGCTCGTGTGGCATTAAATACATTAGAAATGGTTGTGCTGAATGGTGAACGTCAAGGTATTGAGATTACGATTACCAAGGAGACTTTGGAACAATGCATCAGTAAAAAATCATTGCTTTATGATAAAAAAGGGGAGGAACATTATAACCTTATCTCAGCGCTTCATAAATCAATGCGTAACAGTGATGTTGATGCGTCCATCTATTGGCTTGCGAGAATGCTCGAAGCGGGCGAGGACCCGCTTTATGTGGCCCGCAGGGTCGTGCGTTTTGCCAGTGAGGATATCGGCATGGCTGACAGCCGGGCATTGGAAATTGCGGTTGCTGCTTATCAGGCCTGTCATTTTCTGGGGATGCCGGAATGTAATGTGCATTTGACGCATGCGGTTACGTATATGGCATTGGCTCCAAAATCAAATGCTTTATATGTTGCCTATGGTAAAGCTGCTGATGATGCTTCAAAGATGCTGGCTGAACCGGTACCGCTGCAGATACGCAATGCACCAACCAAGCTGATGAAGGATTTAAATTATGGGGCAGGCTATCAGTATGCTCATGATACCGAAGATAAACTTACCAATATGCGCTGTCTGCCTGATTCTTTGCTGAATCATTCTTATTATCATCCAACAAATCAAGGATCAGAGGCACGTGTACAGGAACGGATGAAGCAAATTAATGAATGGCGTAAAAAACACCAATAGGAGTTCTTATGAAAGTAACATATATTGATCACAGTGGTTTTATGATTGAATTAGTGCATACAATTTTGGTTTTTGATTATTATCGCGGTGAGATACCAGCTTTTGATCAGTCAAAAAAGGTGTATGTTTTTGCTTCTCACACTCATCAGGATCATTTTAATCGTGAGATTCTTGATTGGCAGGGAGATATTCAATGGATATTATCAAAAGATATCCGAATTAAACCAACCGATAAAATTCATCAGGTAAAAGCTAATAGCAGTTATATAATTGATGAGCTGAAATGTGAAACGCTGCTTTCTACTGATCAGGGCGTTGCATTTATGATTGATGCAGAAGGTGTGTCTATTTACCATGCCGGTGATTTGAATTGGTGGCATTGGGAAGGGGAAAACAGCGATGGTGAAAATAAAGCTGCGAAGAATGCATTTTTAAAGGAAATGGATAAGCTGAAGGACAGAACCTTTGATTTGGCCTTTGTTCCGCTTGATCCCCGTCAGGAAAAGCAATTCAGCTGGGGGATGCTTGCCTTTTTAAAGAGTGCGGATGCTAAATTGGTTTTTCCAATGCATATGTGGGAAGACTATGCAGTGATTGAACGGTTTTTAGCGTTGGATGAGGCTGAGGAATATAAGGATAAAATCGTTAAGATTGAACACATGAATCAATTATTTACAATTAAGGAAGGAGAAAATCATGAATTATACATTTAATCATTTAAACTTTAATGTCTGTGATTTACAGAAAAGCTTGACGTTTTATAAGGAAGCATTAGGCTTAGAGGTTGTGCGCAAGAAAGAAGCGGCTGACGGCAGCTTTATATTGGCTTATCTGGGTGATGGGAAGAGTGATTTTACTCTTGAATTGACTTGGCTGAAGGATCATCCGCAGAAGTATGATCTTGGTGAAGAAGAGTTTCACTTGGCTTTGACGGTGAATGATTATGAAGCATCTTTTAAGAAGCATCAGGCGATGGGCTGCGTGTGCTTTAATAATGAAGCGATGGGAATTTATTTTATAAATGATCCGGATGGCTATTGGATTGAAATCGTTCCATTGAAACGCTGATAAGTTGATAGAAAAAATAGTGCAAAAGAGTGATAAAAATGATATTATAGTTAGGAAATTGTAAAGAAAAGGAGAAGTTTATGGCAGATAAAATTATCGTTCTTGACTTTGGCAGTCAGTATAACCAGCTGATTGCACGTCGTGTTCGTGAAATGGGCGTATATAGTGAATTGAAATCACGTCATACAAGTGCTGCGGAAATTGCTGCCGATCCTGAAATAAAAGGTATTATTTTTTCAGGCGGGCCAAATTCGGTATATGATGAGAATGCTTTTAAGGTAGACCCTGAAATTTTTAAGATTGGGAAGCCAATTTTAGGGATTTGTTATGGGATGCAGCTGATGGCGCATGATTTGGGCGGCAAGGTTGAGTCTTGTGAGCATGCGGAGTATGGCAAAGCGGATATTGAAATTAAGGCTGGCAATGCGTTGCTGAAGGGTATGGAAAATACTCAGCAGGTTTGGATGTCACATGGTGATCAGGTTACTGCGGTTCCTGAGTGCTTTGAGGTTAATGCTTCTACACAAACTTGTCCAATTGTTATGATGAGTAATCCTGAGAAGCGTTTTTATGCGATTCAATTCCATCCGGAAGTGCGTCATACAGTTAACGGCACTGCGATGCTGAAGAATTTTGTATTTGGTGTATGTGAGGCTAAGAATAACTGGAGTATGAAGGAATTCGTTGATGTAGAGATTGCGAAGATCAAGGAAACAGTCGGTGATGATGAGGTATTGTGCGCATTGTCAGGCGGTGTTGACTCTGCGGTTGTGGCGGCTTTGCTGCATAAGGCGATTGGTGATAAGCTGACTTGTATGTTTGTTGATCATGGTTTGCTGCGCTTGAATGAGGCAGAATCTGTAGTAGATACATTTAAGGGACGTTTTGGCATGAATCTTTATAAGATTGATGCGAGAAATGAGTTCATGAGTTTGCTGAAGGGTGTGAGTGATCCTGAACAGAAACGTAAGATTATCGGTAATGAATTTATTCGTGTGTTTGAACGCGAGTCTGCAAAGTTTACGCAGATTAAGTGGCTGGCACAGGGAACATTGTATACAGATGTGATTGAGTCCGGAACGGATACCGCGCAGACGATCAAGAGTCATCATAATGTTGGCGGCCTGCCTGAAAATATGCAGTTTAAGTTGATTGAACCACTGAATACTTTGTTTAAGGATGAAGTGAGAGAGTTAGGTACGCTGCTGGGGCTGCCTGATGAAATTGTGCACCGTCAGCCATTCCCAGGGCCGGGTCTTGCGATTCGTGTATTGGGTGAAGTGACTGAAGAGAAGCTGGATCTGGTACGCCGCAGTGATGCGATTTTGCGTGAAGAGATTGCGCTGGCTGGCTTGGATAAGGAAATTTGGCAGTATTTTACAGCCTTGCCGGATATGAAGTCAGTAGGTGTTATGGGTGATCAGCGTACATATGAATATACGGTTGGTATTCGTGCGGTTACGTCAATTGATGGTATGACTGCAGATTGGGCGCGGATTCCATATGATGTTCTGGATAAGATTTCAAGACGGATCATCAATGAGGTGAAGGGCATTAATCGAGTAGTGCTGGATTGTACGTCGAAACCACCAGCGACGATTGAGTGGGAATAGGGTTGTATTTAGCAATTACTGATCTATTTCAAATTGATATTATTTCTTACCATGTTTAATATGAAGTTTATCAGATAAAAATGTTATGCTTATAATTAAATAATAAAGCTTTGGCTACAAATTGAAGCCAGGGCTTTTATTGTCTTTATAGACTTGTAATTAACTTAGATTATAAATTTTTGATAACGAATTAAGAAATGTTGTACAGTAAATTATTTTAAAAATAACGAACAATGTGATAATATTATAAATGCTATGAAAATTAGACAGGCAACTGACCTGTCTTTTTGGATAAGAAATCAGGAGGTAATCAAATGAAGCATGTAGTAATCGGAACTCTGGCACATGTAGATGCCGGCAAGACAACATTATCAGAAAGTATGCTTTATTTGAGTGGGAGTATCCGAAAATTGGGGCGTGTCGATCATGGTGATGCTTTTTTAGACTATGACAAACAAGAGAGAAGTCGCGGAATTACTATATTTTCAAAACAAGCTATTTGCCAATGGAAAGACATCGAATTTACCTTGCTTGATACGCCGGGTCATGTCGATTTTTCAAGTGAAATGGAACGCACCCTACAGATTCTGGATTATGCAATTTTGATCATTAATGGTGTTGATGGTGTGCAGACACATACGGAAACAATTTGGAAATTGCTGGAGCATTATCAAATACCTGTATTTATTTTTATTAATAAGATGGATACGGCATATCTAACGAAAGAAGTATTGCTGACTGAGTTACGTAAACGGTTAGATGAGAGATGTATTGATTTTACAGCTCCATCTGATGAAATGATGGAACAGGCGGCCATGTGTGATGATGAATTGCTGGAAGATTATATGGAACATACGATTATAAACAAATCTTTGTTATTAGCTAAAATACATGAAAGAAAGGTATTTCCATGCTATTTTGGTTCAGCATTAAAAAGGCAAGGCATAGAGACTTTTCTTGATGGTTTAAGTGAATTTATTGTAATGCATGATTACCCTGAGGAATTTGGTGCGAAGGTATACAAAATAACTCGAGATGAGAATGGCAATAAGCTGGCACATATGAAAATCACTGGCGGCAGCTTAAAAGTTAAAGCTAAACTGATTGAAAGTGAGAAGGTTGACCAGATTCGTAAATATTCAGGCAGTAAATTTACTGTGGTTAATGAAGCTATAGCCGGTGAGGTATGTGCGGTTAAAGGACTGCAGAATGTCTATGCGGGCGAAGGACTTGGTTTTGAAAAAAAATCTGAAAAGCCTTTGCTTTCTTCCTATATGAACTACCGGATGCAGCTGCCTGAAGGCTGTGATGCATTTACTATGCTTAGAAATTTAAAACAGCTAGGAGAGGAAGACCCACAGCTTCATATTACATATAATGAACGGTTAAAAGAAATCAGAGTTCAGATGATGGGAGAGATTCAGACTGAAATATTAAAAAATATCATCAGCAATCGTTTTAATGTTGATGTGTCTTTTGATCATGGTGCTATCAGCTACCGTGAAACAATATTGGAGCCCGTTGAAGGCGTAGGGCATTATGAGCCATTAAGGCATTATGCTGAAGTGCATTTGCTGCTTGAACCAGGGGATGAAGGCAGCGGTATCCAAATTGCTAGTGCATGTCCTGAAGATGAACTGGATCGTCATTGGCAGCGGCTGATATTGAGCCATCTTGAAGAAAAAGAGCATTTAGGAGTGTTAACTGGATCACCTATTACCGATATGAAGATAACTTTATTAAGCGGTAGGGCTCATCAAAAGCATACTGAAGGCGGAGATTTTCGTGAAGCAACTTATCGGGCTGTGCGTCAAGGGCTGAAATCTGCCAAATCAATCGTATTAGAACCTTATTTCAAATTTAAATTAGAAGTACCTACAGAATATTTAAGCCGTGCTGTTTTTGATGTTGAACAGATGAATGGGAGTTTTGTAATCGATGATACTGTCAATGAAATGACGGTACTGAGCGGCAGCGCGCCAGTAGCAAAAATGCAGAACTATCAAAGCGACTTAGTTGCTTATACAAAGGGCAAAGGAAAATTAGCCTGTGTGATGGAAGGCTATAAGCCATGTCAAAATCAAGATGTAATCATTGCTGAAGCAGGCTATGATAGTGAAACCGATATCGATAATCCAACAGGTTCAATTTTTTGTTCACACGGCGCCGGTTATTTTGTACCTTGGCATGAGGTAAAGAAGCAGATGCATGTTACAACCAGTTACAGCAAGACGGAAAAGAGACAGCAAAGTGCCCCGACCAAGGAAATGAAAAAGTTAAATGATGAAGATTTAGATGCGATATTTATTAAGACATATGGACCAGGAAAACGGCGCTTGGAAAATAATTCAAAGAAAGCTAAAGAAGAAAGTGTTCAAGGTTTGTTGGCCAGTGTGAAACGTCGGCCTTTATGTTATTTGATTGATGGTTATAATATTATTCATTCTTGGCCTGAATTAAAGGAACTGGCTGCCGATAATTTGGATGCTGCTCGTTCGAGACTGATGCAGCTGATGGGAGATTTTCAAGGCTATAAGCAATGTCTGTTAATTCTTGTATTTGATGCCTATAAGGTATCTGAAGGTGTTGGCCAAATGTTTAAAGATCACAGTATTTTTGTAGTGTATACGGATCAGGCGCAGACAGCTGATATGTATATTGAGCGGGCAACGCATAAATTGAGCAGTGATTATCGAGTTGTTGTCGCAACCTCTGATGCAATGGAACAATTGATTGTCAGCGGTCAGGGAGCACATAGAATGTCAAGCCGCGAACTGCTGTTAGAGGTAGAAGGACTGCGTAAACGAAGACAGCAGGAGTTTGAAGAAAGTCAGCGAAAGGGATATAATCAGCCACTTGAAAAAATTCGCGATTTATATAATGATGAGTTAAAAAAATCAGATTGACATATCAATTTGATTTTTTATGATGCAAACGCTTACAAAATATGATACATTATTGATGCAGAGGGTTGGTATGGGGATATTAAAAATTTACATATTCATAATTTAATTATCTAACTCATATTTGCTGCTGAAGGGGATGGGAATAAAGATTTAGTTTTTAGTATAGTTTTTTCATTTTACACATGGGGAGGAATTATGAATACTATTAATGATGTATTAGATTATTATATAAATTTTGAGTTAGAGGAAAGATTATATAAAATTGCGATTAACAAAAATAATTATCTAAATTTAAGTAAAAATAAATTAACTGATTTATCTAGCATAGAATTTTTACTAACAAGTAAGAAAATAACTTTAATTAAGACGATTATAAATGCGATTAAGTTCAAAAATGAAGATAGGAAAAAAGATTTAATCAAATTATTAAATACGATTGAAAATGGTAGCCTAACATTAAAGGAAGGATTTGATTTTAATAATTTAGTCAGCAAAAGCGAGTATAAATATGGCGATAATTATGCAAAAGATAATCTAGAAATTAATAAGATAATAAATGATAATAAAATTTATATCCTTTATCCTGTTTTTGCGTTTGGAAAACAAAAAATACCACTTATTAGTTTCCAGGTCGAAATTAAGGATAATAAAATAATTGTAGAAAATTATCGTGTTCAAATAGAAGCATTGAGAACGATTATATCCCAAATTTTATCATGTGATAGAGCCGATGTAGAATACGCTATGCCTGATTTTGAAAAATTCTATGAAGCGATATCAGTATATGAAAATACAGATATTTTTGAATTGATTACTATAATAGAAAATGAATTAATGGGTAAATTTACGAAAGAGTTATTTACAGGTTTTTGGTCGTATAAAGATTATGGTAACTGGGCTGTTACAGAAGAAATTATTCTTACAATGGAATCATTTGGTGAAATGATTTTACCTCCATATCAGGAAGAAATTGAGGAAGTTAAATTTCATTTAAAAGATAAAAATTCTAAATTGTTAGACCAATATTTATTTGGTTGTGATACATCATTATATTCTGAAAACATAAAAATTAATACTCACTACGGTAGTTACACATCAGCTTATCCAATTAATGAAAAACAGGCAAAAGTAATTAATAGTTATAAAATCTCTAATTTGTTAGCAGTCAGTGGCCCACCCGGTACAGGAAAAACAACTGTGATTAAAGAAGTCATAGCGAATAATATTGTTGAGAAAGCGATAAAAATACTTGGGATTTGGAATCAAAGTTGGGAAAAAATAGGTTGGGATAATCAAGAGGTTTATCAATCTCCATTAAAAGGTAAATGTGATTATTCTATGCTGATTGCCAGTGGTAACAATAAAGCAGTAGATAATATCGGGTTAGAATTACTTGAAGAAATTGATTATTTTTCGGAAGCATTGGACACTAACAAAACTGGATATAAAGGAATACTTTGTGCCAGACTTGGAAATCAAGATAATACTGAGAGCTTTAAAAATGATATCCTTAATCCCTTGATTAATTACTTAGAAAAAGAAACAATCTACGATGAACAAAAAGCGAATGAAACAATCGTTTCGTTTAAAGCGTCTGTAAATAATTTGTTAAGTTTGAAAGAGACGATATCTGATTTTAGTAAACATCGAGAAATTCTCTGCAATAAAATGTTAGCTTCAAATGTGTTTGATAGAGAACTAGATGAGCAAATAATTGAGAAAGCGAGATCTAAGTACAATCATGAAGTCAGCATTCTTATTGAAACTATTAAGCAATTAGAAAACAAATTGTCCGCATTAGAAAAAAGAAAAGTTATTATAATTAATGAAATTGCTAAAAAATCTAATAATCTAAAGAAAATCAATGAAGAATTAGACAAAAAACGGCAATATGTACAATTAATTGATAAGAAGGCGAAAATTATTCTCATAGGTCATTTTCTAGCACGTTCTTTGGAAAATAAATATGGTAGTAGGTCAAGTATATACGAAAATGTAAACTTATTAGAAAATGATTATAATTTAGAAAAAATATTGTATAATCAGCAAGAAGCAGAGTTTAATACTTTGGAAGAGCAATTAACCGATGCTCACAATTTATTAGAAAATAGAAAAAGAGAAATTGATAAGGTCAAGGAAATCTTATTGTTGATTGATGAATTTGAGAAGTTAAAGGATAAGGCGGATGATTTAATCAAACTTGGTTTAAAAGATGTCAATTGGAATAGCTCAGAGTATGATTTATTTAATAATAACTACATAGTTCAATTGAGATATGATTTATTTAAAAAATCACTATTGTTAATAAAGTTATACATATGTAAAAATGCACGTTATATTCATTTTAATCTTGAAAAAGTATATCCTGATAAATGGTTTCAAGCATTTTATCGACGTGATTTTCGATACGATATTAAATATGAAGGGTATCTAAAGGCCATGTGGGAAACATTGTTTCTTTGCTTTCCAGTTGTGACAACAACACTATTTTCATTAAATAGAATGAAATTTCCTTTAATACAAGGATTGTACGATACAATATTAATTGATGAAGCTGGACAGTATTCCATACATACTGTTATAGCGCCAATATACAGATGCCGTAAGGCAATAATAGTTGGTGATACTAAACAAATTGAGCCAATACGAAATCAGAATAATTATGTTATTGAAAATAGCAAATTAAGTGATCAAATGAAACAACTATTTGATGTAAATTTGAATAGTATACAAAATGCTGCAGATAGGGCAAGTGATGTTTATGATATTTTGGACGATAAAAAAGTTGGAATAATTCTTAATGAACATCGACGTTGTGAGAGGTCAATTGTAGAATTCTCTAATCGATATGTATATAAAAATCAATTGAAAATTATAAAAGAGGATACTGTAAAGCCGTTTCTTAAATATAGTTTATGCATGATAGATGTTAGAAGTGTTGAAGTAAAACGTCATATTAATAATACAGAAATAGATATGTGTGTTAAAATAATCGACAGACTTTTAGCGATATATGGAAATGACTATAAGAAAAATATTGGTATTATAACACCATTTAGAAAACAAGCTGATGCATTAAAAGCGAGGATTCCAGAAATAGAATGTGGTACTGTTCATTTATTTCAAGGTCGTGAAAAAGATATAATTTTATTTAGTATTGTATCTGGCGGTACTGATAGTCGAGGTAGTATGAATTTTATTGGTAAACAAGCAAATAATTTGAATGTAGCATTTACACGTGCTAAAAAGCAGTTAATTTTGATAGGTAATTATGAAGCTTGTGTTAATGCAAAGAATTATATGAGCTTAGCTATGAATGTTCTGAAAGAAAGCGGTAAATTATTTTCCATTTACGAAGGTGATATCTTTGAGGAAAATAATCTTGAAGAAGGGTACAAAGAACAATTTTACTCTTTGTTTATTGAGTCTAATGTAACGCAAAAACTGGTTGATCTCGAATTAGCGAATTATGTTGAAAATGGTTTGATCGTAACACCTCAAAAACATAACCTTTTATTGTTAGGTGTTCTAACAAAATTAGAAAATTCACTTCGAATAGTCACGCCTTGGATTCGGTCAAGTGTTGTAAATGCTTCATTTTTAGATTCTTTAAGATTATTATTGAATGAGAAAAAGGAAGTGAATATTAGTTTTGGTTATCATAAAACAAATTATGATTTGTCTAATATAGCAGCAATAGTAAAGAGGGATAATTACGGAAGTGAAGAAAAAGATATCAAGAGTATTCAGGAATTGCATGATTTAATAAAAGATCATCTCGAATATATTCCACCTATTCATTGTAAAATTTTAATCATTGATGATAGAATCATGATAATAGGTTCACACAACTGGCTTTCAAATTCAGGAAAAGCAATAAATGCAAAAGACGAGATTAGTTGTATAATTTATGATAAAAATATGATTCAATATGTAAAAGAAAGATACTTTAATACATTAAATTAATATTTAGGTTCTGTTAATTATTAACCAAGATGCTATGTTTCTATTTTATTAGATGCAGCGATTGTCAAAATATGGTACATTAATAGTAGTTTAAAAGGTAAAGGAGAGACGGAATGAAACAAGATATGATTGTAATATTGGATTTAGGCAGCAGCGATAACACGCGTTTAGCCAGAGAAATTCGTGAATTAGGTGTATACAGCGAGATTTATCCGCATGATATTACTAAGGAGGAATTGGCAAAACTGCCAAATGTTAAGGGAATTATTATTAACGGCGGTCCAAATCATATGATTGATGGAGAACGGATTGATGTATGCCATTGTGTATATGAAGCTGGTTATCCGGTAATGGCAGTTGAACATGAACCAGCAATTTGTGAAGAAAAATTAGCTTGCTGGCCTGAGGATAAGGATGCTCGCACTGACTTGCTTAAAAAATTTGTTTTTGACACATGTCACGCCGAAGCTAATTGGAACATGAAAAACTTTGTTGCTGATCAAGTGGAATTAATTCGTCAGCAGGTGGGTGATCGTAAGGTTTTACTTGCATTGTCTGGCGGTGTTGACAGTTCAGTTGTTGCGGCATTATTGGTTAAGGCTATCGGCAAACAATTGGTTTGTGTACACGTGAACCATGGGCTCATGCGCAAGGGTGAGTCAGAAAGCGTTGTTGAAGTATTTAAGAATCAGCTTGATGCCAATTTAGTTTATGTTGATGCGAGTGAAAGATTTTTAGGCAAGCTGGCGGGTGTCGCTGACCCTGAAGAAAAACGTAAAATTATCGGTGCGGAATTTATCCGTGTTTTTGAAGAAGAAGCGAGAAAACTTGAGGGCATTGACTTTTTAGCACAGGGAACTATTTATCCAGATATCGTGGAAAGCGGTACAAAGACAGCGAAGGTTGTTAAATCACATCATAACGTAGGAGGACTGCCTGAAGATTTAAATTTTGAATTAGTAGAACCATTACGTCAATTATTTAAAGATGAGGTACGTGCCTGCGGTTTAGAGTTAGGATTACCTGATGAAATGGTTTTCCGTCAGCCATTCCCTGGACCTGGACTTGGTGTTCGCTGCTTAGGAGCAATTACTAAAGAACGTCTTGAGGCGGTAAGAGAAGCAGATGCAATTTTACGTGAAGAGTTCCACAATGCTGGCTTGGATAAAAAGGTATGGCAGTATTTTACTGTTGTTCCTGATTTTAAATCGGTGGGTGTTAGAGATAACGCAAGATCATTTGAATATCCAGTGATTTTAAGAGCAGTAAATACGGTGGATGCAATGACAGCCTCTATCGAACAAATTGATTGGCCGGTATTGCTGAAAATCACAGATCGTATCTTAAAGGAAGTTGCCAATGTAAATCGTGTTTGCTATGATTTATCACCAAAACCGACGGCAACAATTGAATGGGAATAGAAAATGATATCAAAAAGTGCTGATTAATGGCACTTTTTTTCATGATTTAAAAATTTATTTAATTGAGATAAATACCGAAAGCTTTTTATTTGCTTCAACATTGAGTATAATAATACAATACAGACTGTTGAGTAGGCAGGCTTTAAAAGAATGCCTACTAAATTTTTTGAAAGTGAGGAAAATAAAATGGAAAAGCCTAAGGCATACACAATGTTATTTAGCAAAATATATCCGTTGTACGTCAATAAAGCGGTAAAGAAAGGACGCACACAAGATGAAGTAAATGAAATCCTCTTTTGGCTGACGGGTTATAATGAAGACACGCTTCAGCAGCAAATCAATTCTGAAGTTGATTTAGAAACCTTCTTTAATCAAGCTCCGCACTTTAATCCAAATGCGGTTTTGATCAAGGGGAGTATATGCGGTTGCCGTGTTGAGGAGATTGAAGATGATGTTCTGCGTAAAATACGCTATTTAGATAAATTGGTTGATGAACTGGCAAAAGGTAAATCAATGACAACGATTCTAAGAAAAGAATAGTTTATTATGGTTAAAGAAATGGAGCGATTCGATGAATATAAAATTTATTCCGATTACATCTCATAATTATGATGAGGTCAAAAATTTACATATTAGCGCATCACAGAAGGGAAATGTAGAAACGGTGGAAGAATGCTGCCGGGAAGCAGAGGAGTTTTCTTTATGGCATCCTATCGCTATTGCCGATGGTGAACAGTTGATTGGTTTTGCTATGTATGGTCTTTGGATCAATGAAGGTGAACGCGGAAGAGTGTGGCTGGATAGATTCTTTATTGATGAACGTTTTCAGGGCCGAGGATATGCAAAGCCTGTTTTAATTCAGCTAATAAGAAAAATCCATGAAGAGTATGGATACGATGAGGTTTATTTAAGCGTTTATGAGTCAAATCAGCTGGCGATAAAAGTCTATCAATCCCTTGGCTTTGCATTTAACGGTGAACGCGATATTAATAATGAACTTGTAATGGTGTTGGATATCAAAAATCACTAATATCTGAATGCGAAATTAAGACAGATTGAGATTTATTATGAGTTGATTAAGCGGACATCTTATTATATACTTAATAGGGTAAAGCATGAAAGAATGGATGTGGTAAAAGTGAATTTACTGATGATAATTGTAAATGATGAATTTCAGGAGGAAATGCTTGAACTGCTGGGTGAAAATGATTATATGGCAACAATGGTAGCTTCTACTGGTGAGTTCCTTCAATATGGCAATACTACGTTTATTCTTGGTGTTGATGATGAAGAAACTGATAAATTGGTACAGCTCATTGATAAAAAAACAAGTAAAAATCGAAATCAATATGAAGATTCAATAGGAGTTAAGGATATTCATAACAGAAAAAATATTGCGACGATTTTTATCATGAAATCAGAACAATTCATTAAGACTTAGACGAAGTGGAACCTTCGTTTTCTTTTTGCATCAGATTTATACAATGATAATCAGTTTTAAAAATCTGAGCTTTTTTAATCAAAAAAATTTAAAAAGCTGTTGACATTTTTGCCTAATTCCTGTAAGATAAATGAGCAATCGAAAGAT
>NZ_HE578925.1:280677-389304 GCF_000313565.1 Dielma fastidiosa
TTTTTTTATGTGCGGATGTAGTTCAATGGTAGAACTTCAGCCTTCCAAGCTGACTACGTGAGTTCGATTCTCATCATCCGCTCCAAAAACATTTGATACGCCTTAACGGGCGTTTTTTTTATTATAGGAAATTTTATTTTCAAGCATCAAAGCACTAATATCTCAATATGAAAAGGAATCTAAAGAATGAAAAGAAAGATGACATTGCGTGAATATGGTATACTATGAGTAACAAAAAACATATATTTAATCATTAAATTCAACCTAAGCATCACCTTGTTTCCTTTGTATCAATCGAATCCCAGGGGATGCTTTTTTGTTCAAGTGGGAAACATCAATGAAGTGTCTGGCTTATTCAAATCGCTACTATAATAAAGAGTTATCAGAAGAGGTTGCGAAGTATAACCCTATGCTGCATACTGCTTATAAGCAACTCTATCTTACTTGTTTTTATGGTGTCAAAGAAACAGTCTCTTTACAGAAACAGTTAAAAACAAGATATGGTATGAATGATGATGACATGATTTCCCGAATTGATTGATGAAGGAAATCATTTTCTTACTCTATTCAATAACAGCGGGTGTTCAGCTCTTCTTTTGCGATTAAAATGAAGAGGAAAGCGACACGTCAATCATTTATAATAAACATACCTAAAGGGAGGAACTACTGATGGAAAAACCATTCAGAATTGAGAAAATGGATAGCTTTCAGGTGATTGGCTATAAAATTGAAACAACAAACCAAAAACAAGAAGGAAGACATGTAATTCCTGAGTTTTGGGAGAATTTTAGAAAGCAGCAGCTTGTTGACAGATTACTGCCTTTAATGAATTCCAAGCCTTATGGCATCATGGGTGTCAACGTATACAATGTTGATACAGACAGCCGCAGATTTGATTATTACATAGCAGCTGCCAGTACACACCCAGTGCCAGAATCAATGGTGGCATATACAATACCAGCCGCAACATGGGCCATATTTCCATGTACCCCTGAGACCATAGCCAAAACAGAGGTACAGGCAATCATGAAATGGCTGCCTAAATTCAAATATAAACCAATAAATTCAGGCTATATAACCGGCAGAATGAAAGCAGGTGCGCCGGATATCGAATATTATGGTGAAGATGATTACGCGGAGGTTTGGGTCGCAGTACGGGAATAAAATATTTTCCGTACTTTTTTTATTTTGATAGAAAAAATTAGGCATTTTCCCCTTTACCGCTTATATATAAGTGGTGATAGGATGAAAAAAGTAATACTTATACTCCTTGTTCTGCTGACGATTGGCCTAAATTATAACTGGCAGCCTATACAGATGGATGACTATGCGGCAGCACAGTTAATGGCCGAAATCAAAGGTGCAGTAGTACAGCCGGGCAGTTATGAAATCACTGAAAAGACAACGATTTCTGATTTGATAGAATTAGCTGGCGGGCCGCTTGAGGAGGCCGATCTATCTTCACTCAACGTCAACAAACAGGTGCTGCATCAGTCAGTAATTGTGATTCCTGTATATAAAGATGACAAGATTTCTTTAAACAGCGCCTCTCTTGAAGAATTAATGAGGTTGAAAGGAATTGGGGAAAACAAAGCGCGGCTGATTCTTGAATATCGTGAAGCCCATCAAGGTTTTAAAACCATTGAAGAGATTATGAATGTAAAGGGGATTGGGGAAAAGACATTTGAGAAAATGAAGGATCAACTGGCTTTATGAATGGCCGTTGGCTTTACCTTGCTTTATCTTTAATGATAATTGTATCAATACCGCATTGGCTTCTTTTTTATGGATTGCTTATTATCTGGCAGCTTAAATATCGGCGTCTGCCGATTACGGCACTCATCGTTTTACTCATTATCGGCTTTATCACTCATCAGCCTAAGCCGAACCTGCTTCCGCAGACAAAAAACGGAGTTGTTGAATCAATCCGTAATGGCTATTTAATAGTAGATTTTGATTCCGTCAAAGCTATTGTCTACACTGATGAGGTGCTGCCCAAGGGTACAATGATCTCGGTGAATGGTGAATTTCAAACATTGGATAATACCGCAAGTCTGTACGCTTTTAATTTTGACTCATGGTGTCGAGCCCGCGGCATCACGGCATCAATTAATGCGAAATCACTGAATATACTTAAACCATCATCATCAATTCAGCGTTTCTTTTTCCAGCGTCTGAACAATTTTGATGAGGAGCTTAGAAATTGGTGCTTTAAGGTATTTTATGGGGTGAGAGAACAAGATGCCTTCTATCTGATTTCCGCTTCAGCACTGCATTTATCCTTCATTATGCAGCTGATTGAAAAAATGACGAAAAGTAAAACGGCGGCAGCAGCATTCCTGATTTTCTATGGCATCTTTATCTATTTTTCTTTCGCAATCTGCCGCTTATTGATTTTTACTGCTGTCCGTCAAGTTTTTCCGGATTCCTCATCCAAAGATCGATTAGGAATTGCCATGATTTTGACTTTACTTCTATTTCCATATGCCGTCTATGAATTATCTTTTATTCTGCCCGTAAGTTTTACGCTGCTCTCTATTTTCAGCTGTCATAAGATATCCAAGCTGCTCTCATCATGGCTTGTTTTAATGCCGGTGCAGCTGCTTAGTTTTTATGAATTTAATCTGCTCTCACCGCTGTTTTTTTTATTTTACCGCGTCTGGTATTCCATCAATCTTCTGCTCACCCTTGTCTGCGTACTCTTTCCGACGCATTGGCTGCTGATCTTTTTACGCATGACAGATCAAGCGGTTCAGCAGCTTCAGCCTACGCTGTTCACACTTTGGGGTAAACCGTCGACATTGGCATTGCTCATTTATTTGATTTGTGTTATCGCATATATCAGCAAGGCGTCCATTAAACATGCGCAATGGCTTTTATGCGGCATGCTGGTGCTTAATTTTTCACCTTATCTTGAACCGTTTACAACTATCACATATATAAATGTCGGTCAGGGTGACAGTATTTTGATTACGCTCCCATTCCATGGCGGGGCTATGATGATTGACGCGGCAGGCAGCCTTTATACGAATATTCCTGAACGGAAAATCCTGCCGGTATTAAAGGCTAAGGGATATAAGACCATTGATCAGCTCATTCTAACTCATGCCGACAAGGATCATGCCGGCGGTTTGCAGGAGCTTGCTGATTTAGTTGTGATCAAACGGGTGATTACAGATAAGCAGGCGGTAATGGATTATAAAAACATCGAGTTTATTTCACTATTGGCAGAGAATGATTTTGGTAATGAAAATGACAACAGCATCGTACTGCTGAGCCGTATCGGCGCGCTTGATTACTTGTTTACAGGGGATGCGTCACAAGCTTTTGAGAATCAGCTGCTGAGTGTTTATCCTAACATTAAATGTGATGTTTTAAAGGTTGGGCATCATGGCAGCAATTCTTCATCATCAGCACTATTCCTGCAAACCTTAAGACCGCGGATCGCTGTCATATCAGCAGGCCGCAACAACCGCTACGGACATCCGCATGATGAAGTGCTTGCCCGTTTGGCAGATTATCAGATTAAATGCTTCAGAACGGATCTTCAGGGTGATATCGAAATAAAAAGTTTTCTAAATTTCAACTTTATCATAACAGGAAGCCGGGAATTTGGTATAATAAACAAGGTGATAAGATGAACTATCTGATTTATGGCGAAGACCGCGGACGGATTCAAAAAGAGATTCAGAAAATCGTAAAGGACAATATGTCAAATGATGTTAAGCCGGATACGATTACATACAATATGGCAACAACATCACTGGAAGAAATTCTGGCCGATGCTCAAACCATTCCTTTTTTTACTGAGCATAAAATCATTGTCGCTCAAAACTGCAGCTTTTTAAGTGCAGCCAATGAGGGCAGTCAAAATACTGAGAGCTTAGAGGCTTATCTCGAGCACCCAATGTTAACGACTACATTGATTTTAAGCGGTAATTTTGAAAAGGTCGATAAACGTAAAAAAATCGTGAAAACGATTCAGAAGACCTGCCGGGTAATCAGCTGTTCAACATTGGATGAGCAGGGGAAAAGAGCTCAGGTCATACAGACGCTGAAAGCCAGTCAGCTTAAGCTCAGTGATGAGGAACTGAATCATCTTGTCAGTCTGCTGCCCTGTGATTCGGCAATCATCGAAAATGAACTGGCTAAGCTGATCGCATATCCCGACACCCTAAACATGCGGGTCATCGATCTGTTAATTACCAGACAGATTGAGGATGATGTATTTGCGCTGGCTGACGCAATCATGAAGGGAAGGGAGAAACAAGTATTTAAGATCTGGAACGATCTGAATGCGTTGAATAAAGAACCCATATTTATGATATCCGTGCTGGCATCGCAGTTTCGCTTTTATTATCAAGTAAAAACCTTGCTGGTGAGCGGTCTGAATGAAAATGACATCACTCAGGAATTGAAGGCGCATCCGTATCGCGTCAAGCTAAGCGTAAAAGCGGTGGGTGCGGTGAGCTGTGATCAGCTGCTGAAAGTTTTGGCGATGCTGGCGGATACTGATCAGAAAATAAAGAGCGGTTTGCTTGATAAACAGTTAGGCTTTGAATTATTTCTCATACATTGTAAAGGAGTATTTGCGTGAAATCATTAAAAGAACTATATCGGATAGGGCCAGGACCTTCATCCTCACATACATTAGGACCGCAGCGGGCGGCAAAATTGTTTCAGGAAGCTTATCCGCAGGCAGTGTCTTATCTTGCTGAACTCTATGGTTCACTTTCATTTACCGGCAAAGGTCATTTGACGGACGCCATCATTATTAAAACCTTCTTACCAAAGAGCTGTGAAGTTTGCTTTATGCAGGAAACCGCGCCTGAACATGCCAACACGATGATTTTAAAAGCCTTAAATGAAACGGGCGCAGTCATTGGCGAGTGGACGGTTTATTCAGTAGGCGGCGGTGCAATTAAGGTTAAGGGCAGCGCTGATCTTGAACCCGAAGAAATTTATCCGCATCATTCCTTTGCGGAAATCATGGCATACTGCAAGCAGCGAAATATTCGTCTGGCACAATATACGGATGAATTTGAGGCATTGGATGATTTCATGAATGAAATATTGGATCAAATGCTGTCCACTGTGGCAACCGGCTGTATTACTACCGGTGTACTGCCCGGCCGTCTGCAGCTTGAACGAGTAGCCAGCGGTTTATACAGCAAAGCAAAGCAAGCGGCTGACCCATCACGTAAGCAGAAGCTTCTGATTATGGCCTATGCTTATGGTGCCAGTGAGCAAAATGCCGGCGGCGGTACAACAGTTACTGCACCGACCTTAGGTGCCAGCGGTGTGCTGCCAGCCGTAATTACTTATTATTATCGTGATTTAAAGATTGATCGCAAAAAAATTATAGACGGCCTGAAAATTGCCGGTATCATCGGCAATCTAATCAAAACCAACGCAACGATTTCCGGAGCCCAGGGCGGCTGTCAGGCAGAAATCGGCGCGGCCTGTGCGATGGCGGCGGCGTTAGTGGCCAGTCTTCATGATATGGATGATGATAAAATTGAATATGCGGCTGAAATTGGAATTGAACATTTCTTGGGCCTGACTTGTGATCCAGTCGGCGGTTATGTTATGATTCCATGCATTGAGCGAAACTCTGTAGCCGCCCTAAGAGCCATTGATGCGGCATTTATGGCTGAGGAATTAGGTTCACTGAAGGATCATCGTGTCAGCTTTGATATGGTTGTTAATACGATGAATTATACTGGCAGAAAGATTGCCATTGAATTAAAGGAAACCAGCCTCGGCGGTCTTGCGACCGTCGTGCCGCTGGCTGATTCAGCACCTAAAAAACACTGTGATTAAGCATTTACACGCTGATCACAGTGTTTTTTATTTGAATAAAAAAACTAGCTCATCTGAACTAGTTTAATTAAGCGATTTTATTGATTGCTGCAGCCAGACGAGCTTTTTGTCTGCTGGCATAATTCTTATGGTGAATTCCGCTAGAGATCGCTTTGTCTAATTTAGAACTTGCATGGTTGTATGCAGCAATGGCAGCCGCTTTATCGTTCGCATCAACAGCAGCAATTACATTTTTGATTGCAGTTTTCAGCTCTGATCTTTGAGCAGCATTAGCCATGTGTTTTTTATCATTAGTTAAGACACGCTTCTTTTGTGACTTGATATTTGGCATTCCGACACCTCCTAATTTTTTTCATTTGCCTTTAGATTATAACAAAAGTTATTATGAAATGCAATAAGACAAATAAAAAAAGACATACTATCGTAGAGGTGAATCGATTGAAAAAAGCAGATTACATGCCAAGAACGGATTTTGCCGATGAGGTAATTACCTCAATTGGTGAATTTGAGCATTACAACCGCATTGAAAAAAAGATGCCGAATATGAAAATGAATTGGGTGAAAGTATTTAATGACGAAAATGAATTTAAGAAGCATAAGGGAGACTATATCACTCTGGAATATAAACAGATGGATGATGCTCTTTTGCGTGACGGTATCAGTGAAGAAGTGGTGAATTGTCTCGATCAGTTAACCAGCGAAATCGTTGTAAATAAGGTACTGGTAGTTGGTTTGGGCAATAAAGAAATGATTTCGGATGCCATTGGGCCTAAGACCGCGGAACAGATTTTGGTAACCGCTCATCTGTTTGAAAATCATCAGGATGTCGGCGATGGTGTCAGCAACTGCGCGGCCATCGCCCCTAAGGTCATGGGACAGACCGGTCTTGAATCAGCCCGTATTGTAAAAGGTGTCGTTGACTTCTATCAGCCTGATTTATTGATTACCGTTGACGCGCTGGCGACCAATACACTTTCCAGAATCAACCGTGTCGTACAGATCAGCAATACCGGCATCGTGCCAGGCAGCGGCGTTGGCAATCATCGTCTGGCAATTAATCATGAAACCATGCAGGTGCCGGTTATCGCAATCGGTGTCGCGACAGTAACGACGATCGGTGCCATCGTCCATGATGTGCTTAATGAGGAATGTGAATTGAAGCATGACCAGCTGGACTGTATCGTAACGCCGAGAAGCATGGACATCGAATGCGATCAGATTGCCAGCATTTTGTCGAAAAGTATCAATTGTTTTATCCATCCGGATTACGAATCGATGTAACTCATAAATGACTGGGCCAATACATAGAATGACAAAGAGGAGGCCGGTCAATGAAAACATCGTTTCAAATCTTTATCAAGCTTTGCGCGCTGGTGCTTTTTTTTGCCTGCACACCGTTTTTGGAAGGGATAAAAACAACGGTAAATGAACAGACGCTGGCCAAACATTTGGTTTATACGAATTTGGATATTGAACCTGTAGATCTTCAGGATTCTTTAAATGTGATCAGTGTACCTAAAACGGAGGATGCTTTGAAAACCGAGAATGTTCCGATTGAAGAAACTGAACCGCCGCTGCCTGATGAAGTGCCGGCTGAACCAATCGAAGAGAAGGAAAATCCGCCGGTAATTGATACCATCCAGCCGCAGCCCATAAAAGATAAATCAATCTATATCTATAATACGCATCAGCAGGAGGCATACATCGGTGAGCTTACCGTCTATAATGCCGCACAGGTTTTGGCAGATAAGCTGCGGACCCTAGGCTATACGGTGATTGTAGAGGATGGCGATTTTGTGAAATACGGTCAGGAAAATGAGATGGATTACAATATGTCCTATCAGATATCACGTAAATTTATCACTGATGCGATTATGAATAACGGCGGCTTTGATTTGATAATCGATTTTCACCGTGATTCCGTGCCGAGAGAAAGCACATATATTACGGTCAATGGCATCGATTATGCGAAAATGATGTGTGTCATCGGTGGCCTTACTGATAACTCCTATGAAATAACCAAGACAGCTTCGACATTGTACGACAGCTGCAACGCTTTGGTCGGTGGTATAATGAAGAACACAATGACCCGAGAGGCTTATTACAATCAGGATATGAGTGACAAGATGCTTCTGATCGAGGTAGGCAGTGATAACAATACATTTGATGAAGTTAAAAATAGTGTTGATATCTTAGCTTTGGGCATTGCACAGATTCTGGGGTGATGCGATGAAACGCTTTTTAGCGGATGGTATGCTGATCTTTATTTTGGTTGGTATCGGTTCAACGCTGATGAAACAACAAGGTGAAGAACAGATTACAATGCAGTACAGAATTGAAGAATTTGAAAAATCAGTCGATGAGCAGCAAATCATTGAGCCGCAGGTTGAAGGTGCTTCGCTCAATAAAATCGAAATGAATAAAGCTGCCAAACTGGCTGAGGGTACAAGTGAGGTTATCGTACAGGTTGTCGATACGACGGTCAGTATGATTACGTCATTGTTTATCAGTGTGATAGAATGAACCTGGACACAGGTTCTTTTCTTTTACCAGCTATCCAGTTTACGCTAACCATTTTCTTGAAGGAAAAGCTGTGGTATAATTAAGCGCGAGGTGAGCAAGATGAGCGAACAAAGAATAATTTTTATGGGAACACCGGTATTCGCATGCGGGATTCTGCAGCGATTGATTGATGAAGGCTGCAATATTGTCGGTGTAGTATCCCAGCCTGATAAAAAAGTTGGCCGCAAGCAGGAACTGCAGCCGACGCCAATCAAGCAGCTGGCTGAAAAATATCGGATACCGGTACTGCAGCCGCAGCGTATCAAAGAGGAGTATGAGCCGATACTGGCATTAAAACCAGATATGATCATTACATGCGCCTATGGGCAAATCGTTCCGCAAATTGTTTTGGATGCGCCGGCATATGGCTGCATCAATGTTCATGCCTCCTTATTGCCGCGTCTGCGCGGCGGGGCGCCGATTCATAAGGCAATCATTTATGGGGAAGCTGAAACCGGCGTATCAATCATGAGGATGGTTAAAAAAATGGATGCCGGTCCAGTCTGTGCCGTCGCTTCGCTTAAAATCAGTGAGACGGATACAACCGGCACGCTGCATGACAAGCTGATGGCCTTAGGGGCTGATTGTCTGGCTGAAGTGTTGCCGAAGCTTTTTGCTGATGAAGCAAAATTTATCGAACAGGACGAGAGCCAAGCGACGTTTGCTTGGAATATTTCCAAGGAGGAAGAGCTGATTGATTTCAATCGGCCAGCCAAAGCGGTCTATAACCATCTGCGCGGATTAATTCCATCACCTGTGGGATATGCGCTGATCAATGGTAAAAAGATGAAGTTTCATCAAGTCTCTTTGAGTTTGGAAAAAAGTGATGCGGCGTGCGGAACTATTTTAGGTTTTGACGCTGATTCAATGAAAGTAGCTGTGGATGGCGGTATCATTCACATTCATCAGCTGCAGCTGGAAGGCAAGGCAAAAACCAGTGCCCGTGAATTTTATAACGGAGCTGGACGCAGTTATATCGGGAAGGAATTTAACAAATGAAATTAAAAGAAATAGTATTTGGGGCTTTTGGCATTGCAGCAATTTTTATTTTAACGGCATTTATCTCGCTGCCGGTAGCGAACTTAGGTTACATTAATATTGGCGATGCGATGATCATGCTGTTTGCATCTGTGTTAGAATCATCACCGCTGGCTTTTCTGATTTCCGGCATTGCCAGCTGTCTGTCGGATATTTATCTGGGTTTTCCTCAGTATGCGATCTTTACATTTATTATCAAAGGTTTGGAAGGTCTGCTGGTTTCCTTGCTGGCGCGCCGTTTTAAAAAGAAGCTGCCGGCTTTTGTCTGCGGAGCCATCATCGTTGTGGCAGGCTATGCGCTGACAGATGTCTTTTTAACAATGCAGTGGGCAAGTGCTTTTGCTTCCATCGGTATGAATTTTGTACAGGTGGCTGTTTCATGTACATTGGCGATGGCATTAAGCAAGCCTTTTGCGAAAATATCGGATAAATTTCTGCAGGTTATCCGCTGATTGCAGTAAGTTGTTTCGGTTTCCTTGCTGATTATTAAAATTAAGCTAAAATAAAATTAGTACCGGGAGGTTCCATGTTTAAAGTTAAATTTTTGGCTGAACAGAAGGCCAGTGTTTTGAAGCAGCTGCATATCGAAGAACAGTCTGATTATCAGATCGTACTCTGCGAGAAGGCTGATGACATTGAAGCTGATAAGATCAACCTTTGTTTTGCTTATGAGCATCTGGATCAGGTAACCAAGCTGATGGCTTTTAAAAATACACCGTTAAGCATTAAAGTGCCGTGCACAACAGAACGCGGCGAAGAAATGGTAGCTTTGCATATGATTGATTTTATCGAATCATTCGGCAATGAGATCAGTGCTTCCGTGAATCAGCGTGTGCTGCGGATCAGCAGTAAGCTTTATAAGCTTGAGGATGAGTGGCGTAAATACGGCTTTGTCAGGATCTCTAAATCACAGATTGTCAATGTAGGTAAAATTGCCGCGATCAAACGGGGCTTTAATGGTAAACTACTCCTTGTACTTGAAAATAATCAGCACCTTGAGGTCAATCGCAGTTTTGTGAAAGATTTTAAGGCATATATGGAAGGGAGGAAACCGTTATGAAATGGGTGATTGCTTTATGTTTGCTGCTGGCAGCCCTGGTTTTAGCGGTTGTTTCGATTCAGGAGGCATCCTTAAACAGTCAATTAGACGCAAGACAGCGTGAATTAGGCTATGCTTCAAAAAAACGCTCGTTTTACTTTGGCAAGCGTTACCTATCCTTGCTGCTTACTGCCGCGGCTTTCCTGGTGGTGCTGCCGATGAATCCCTCTTCGCCTGTTGATGAGCCGGAGTCCAGTCCCATCAGTGTCATGAGCCTTGATCCATCAGCACAAAAATCAAGAGCCCTCGATCAGGATGTTTCACCAGCCATTCAATTGCCGGCGGGCGTTCTGCTTGAAGAAAAGGCTGTTGATGTCACGGATCATCCAATGATCGGCATTTATCATGAGGGTGAATTGACTTATAGCGTTTATATTGTCGATAACGAACTGATCTTTCAGAATCAGGAAGGAAAGACATATGTGAATCAATTAAAATGACAAAAATTAAAAATATGTCATTTTTTTTAGCTCTTTTTTAGGAAAATCTGCGTGTATTTTTGATTTATACTTTTTATAAGCGCTGGATTCCTGTTAATTGTAAAATTAATTCGCTTATCAAAAAGCTTATGTTTGCTAATTATGAAACATTTGTTATAATAAAGAAGATTTTTAGATAGGAGTGGTTCGATGGACCAAAGCAAAATTAGAAATTTCTCAATTATTGCGCATATAGATCACGGCAAGTCAACGCTTGCGGATCGCATTTTAGAAATAACGGACACGATCATGCAGCGTGAAATGAAGGAACAGCTGCTGGATATGATGGATCTGGAACGTGAACGGGGAATCACGATTAAGTTAAATGCTGTTCAGCTGACATATCATGCACTGGATGGTGAGGATTATACATTTCATCTGATTGATACACCGGGGCATGTCGATTTTACCTATGAGGTATCACGTTCGCTGGCTGCCTGTGAAGGGGCTGTGCTGGTTGTAGATGCCGCGCAGGGAATTGAAGCGCAGACGCTGGCCAATGTCTATCTGGCACTGGATAACAATCTGGAAATTCTGCCGGTTATCAATAAAATTGATCTGCCGAGCGCCCAGCCGGAAGTGGTTATGGATGAAATTGAAAATGTCATCGGTCTTGAAGCCCATGACGCACCATGCATTTCCGCAAAAAGCGGTCTGAATGTCCGTGATGTGCTGGAACAGATCGTTAAGCGGGTGCCGGCGCCCTCCGGCAATCCGAATTCACGGCTGAAGGCCTTGGTTTTTGACTCGATTTATGACGCGTATCGCGGGGTTATCGCTTTTGTGCGGGTTAAAGAGGGTACCGTGAAAGTCGGCGATAAGATTCGTTTCATGGCAACCGGTGCTGAATATGAGGTGCTGGAGGTGGGTGTCCGCACACCGAAGGAAGTTAAGAAGGACTGCCTGTCATGCGGAGAAGTAGGCTGGATCGCCGCCAGTATTAAAACGGTTAAGGATGTGCGGGTCGGCGATACGATCACCCATGCGGATCAGCCGGCAATTGAACCGCTGGCGGGTTATCGTGAGATGAATCCGATGGTTTACTGCGGCTTGTATCCAATTGAAACTAACCGCTACAATGATCTTCGTGATGCACTGGAAAAGCTTCAGCTTAATGATGCTTCACTGCATTTTGAAGCTGAAACCTCGCAGGCGCTTGGTTTTGGTTTCCGCTGCGGCTTTTTAGGACTGCTGCATATGGATGTGATTCAGGAGCGGATTGAGCGTGAATATAATGTGGACATTATTGCGACCGCGCCTTCCGTTGTTTATCATGTCAATCTGACGAATAAGGAACAGATAACGATTGATAATCCTTCGATGATGTCGGATGTGCAGACGATTGAATCCATTGAAGAGCCTTATGTCAAGGCAACGATTATGTGTCCAAAGGAATATATTGGACCAATTATGGAGCTTTGTCAGAACAAACGCGGGACTTACCGAGATATGCAGTATCTTGATGAGACGCGGGTATCGATTATTTATGAACTGCCCTTAGGGGAAATAGTTTATGATTTCTTTGATAAGTTAAAATCATGTTCACGCGGTTATGCTTCCTTTGATTATGAGCTGATCGGCTATCAAATCAGTAAGCTGGCTAAGATGGATATCCTGTTAAACGGCGAATGTGTGGATGCCTTATCCAGTATCGTACACCGTGAATTTGCTTATGAACGCGGTAAATCACTTTGTGAACGCCTGCGTAAGCTGATTCCGCGCCAGCAGTTTGAAATTCCGATTCAGGCATCGCTGAATGGCAAGATCATTGCGCGTTCTAATATTTCCGCATTGCGTAAAAATGTTCTTGCGAAATGTTATGGCGGTGACGTATCACGTAAAAAGAAATTGCTTGAAAAACAAAAAGAAGGTAAAAAGCGTATGAAGCAGGTGGGCTCCGTTGAAGTGCCGCAGGAAGCATTCATGGCTATTTTGTCGGTTGATGATGAATAGTGTCTGAAAAGGCACTGTTTTTTCTAGTTTTGTCGCTTTTGACCAATTTTCACCCAAATATGATATGCTGATTAAGGGTGATGCTATGTCATTAGCACAGGAATTTACAGATGATGTATATTTAAGCTTTGAGGAACTTGAAGCACTTCTGAATTATCAAAATACACAGGCGGTATGGCATGAGATCCAAGCGTATCGAAAGCCCTTTGAATGGCAGCTGAAAACTTCAAATCAGTGTTTTACCTTAGTTTTAACACCGCAGCTTTGCGCGCAATGTTACGCGCTGGAACAACAGATACGGTTTTATCAGCTGCTGATGGGTCAGCGTGAATCCAGTGATTATATGCTTCAGGCAGCTCTAAATCCCGAAACTGAGCAAGCCTTTTATTTGAATCATCTGAAAGCTTATTTCAAAATGTTTAGCTGCGATCAGCTGACAGCGCTGACACAGATGCACGTATTTGCACAAATCATGGCAGTTCGCTGTTTTTGCCATGAGGATTGCTTGGCGGCTGCTGCTTTTTGTCTTCAGCGTTATTGCCTGCCATCAGCGGCTGATTTATTGGATCTGTCCTTGCTGGCTTGCAAAGACAGTACGGCAGAAATGATCAAGATGATTCATCAGGCGCATCAAAAGCTGAAAGTAAAGCTGCAGCTGGTAAAGCTGAAGCATTCACCTTTTATGAATGAGGGTGATGTGAAAGAGCTTTGCGCCCGCTATCCGTTTTTAAGTGATGCTCAGGTGCAGTTCTACTGTGCGCATCGTCAAGCGATGCACTATTATACCGTCAATGATTATGCTAAGTGGAATCAATGCAGCCATGAAACAGCACGAACCAGTCTCAATGAACTGGTTAAGCTTGGCTGGTATAAGAAACAGAAGGTAGGAAAGAAATTTGTTTATTTAATATGATATGAAAGGGGAATTATAAAATGAAAAATATTGGGTATGTAAGTCATGACAAGGAGCTCAGGTTGCTCATCGAACAGTTGGAAGAGAGGCTGCCTGAACTGCGTTTCTATGATATCGGCGCTGATTTAAGCATCGTTCATAAAGCCGACATCAGTCATGTTATATTTGATTTTGATAACTTCCGCTCATTAAGCGATTCACTGCTTTATAAGCAAATTGAAAAGCTGCAGGGGATGCGGCTTTTGATTATTGGCAATGAGCTTTCTGAATTGCTGTTTAATCATCCTAAAAGCGGTACGGTCATCGCCCATTTACTAAAACCTGTCAGTCCGGAAAGCTTATATGCGGCGGTTAAGTATTATCTGCTTGATCAGGAACCATCGTTAAATAAGGATGAAGTTAGTGAACGTCTCTTATTTGGCAGCCGCATGTACAGCTGTCTGCTTGGCTACTATTATTTAAATAAAGCTGTTGAATACTGCCGTGATAATAATGTTGACGACAGTGTGAGAATGGCTGTGATTTATGATTATATTGCAGTGAATTATGATACGACCAAAAGTAAGGTTGAAAAATCGATTCGCCGATTAATTTCACGCTTTGAAGGCGGCCGGCATCGGACTAATTCAGAATGGATTCTGTATTTTTATGGACAGCTGCAGTCAAATAGGGTGGAGCTTTAATCATGGTCAAGGCAATGTATGTGCATGTGCCTTTCTGCGATTCAATCTGTGCCTATTGTGATTTCGGCCGCTGTAAGATGCAGCCGCAGCTGGCGGATCGCTGGCTGACAGCAATAGAGAGAGAATTATTAAAGCGCCAGCTGCCAACCGCAATATCGACGCTTTATATCGGCGGCGGCACACCCAGCGCGCTTTCGGTTAAACAGCTGGATACTCTGCTCACTCTGCTTGATGATTATGCTCAGCAAACAGAGGAATACAGTGTTGAAGCAAATCCGGAGAATTTAAGTTTAGAGAAGCTGGCCGTAATGAAGGCACATGGGGTAAACCGCATCTCATTGGGGGTGCAGAGCTTTAATGACCAGCTGATAAAACGCATTGAACGTCATCATGATAAAAAACGAATCGATCAGGCTTTGGATCAGATTCATGAAGCGGGGATTCATAATATATCCATTGATCTGATGTATGGCCTGCCGGATCAGACGATAGCGATGCTAATGGAAGATTTAAACTTAGCGGCCAATGATGAGCGCATTAAGCATATCTCGATATATTCGCTGACGATTGAGGAACACTCCAAATTTGGCCGGCAAAAGATTGCGCCTTGTGATAATGAATTGGAAGGAACGATGTATGAGCTGATTGTTAAGACACTGCCTGAATACGGTTATCAGCATTATGAAATCAGCAATTTTGCGAAACCCGGTTATGAAAGCAAACACAACCAGATGTATTGGCGTTATGAGGATTATGCGGGGATTGGCTGCGGCGCCAGCGGCAAGGAGAACCATATTCGCTATGACCGGCCTTTTCAGCTGCTGAATTATCTGAATGATGAGGAAGTGTTTGAGCGGCTTGAATTGAGTAAGTCTGATGAAATGTTTGAATTTATCATGATGGGCCTGCGGATGAAGCAGGGGATATCACTGAGCCGCTTTGAGGCGCTGTTTCAGTGTTCACTAAGCGATGTCTACGCCTCGGCGATTCATCAAAATATTGCGCGCGGCTGGCTGCTGATAGAGGGTGATTCACTGCGGCCAAGTGAGGCGGGCATGACTTTTTTAAATGATGTTTTAATGGCTTTTATGGATTAAAGGCTTATAATAAGAGTGGAGATGATTATATGGAAAAACAATCCTTCAGTCTAGTTGGCTTTGCCTTTGCTTTATTATCCTTCGCGTTTAATCCCTTAGGCAGTGTTTCGATTTTAGCCATCGTATTTTCATCCATCGGTCTGAAAGAACGGCGGCATTTAGGCAGTCACGGCTTCTGTGTCGGCGGCTTATGCGGCGGAATCGTCAGCTTAGTTCTTAAAATTGTCGAAATCTTCCTATAAATGCTTGTTTTTTTATCTGGCCTGTGGTAGTATATTAAAGATTTGTTACTGTGCTATTCGCTTCCTCGGCGGTATGCTCGGTTACAAATGACTTAACAACAGGAGGAAATTTAAAATGATTTCAAAAGCAAAAAAACAAGAGATTATGAAGGAATACGCACGTTTTGAAGGAGATACAGGTTCTCCGGAAGTACAGGTTGCTGTTTTAACTTATAACATCAACACATTAACTGAACACATGAAGGTTCATAAGCATGACTTCCATTCTCAGCGTGGTTTAATGCAGATGGTTGGTCACCGCCGTAACCTGCTTGCTTACTTAAAGAGCAAGGATTTGAATCGTTACAAAGAACTGATCACTCGTTTAGGAATTCGTAAATAGTTGTTTATCAGGCTTTCTCGAATCGGGAAAGTCTTTTTTCTTATTACTGAAAATGTTTCCAAAATCAGTAAAGTATGCTATTATTATCAAGATAAAACAATGAGGTGAAAAAATGGCTAAGCAAACTTTTAGTTTGGACTTCTGTGGTCGGGTGATCACAGTAGAAACGGGAGAAATTGCCAAGCAGGCCGGTGGCAGCGTATTGGTGCGTTATGAGGATACAGCGGTATTATCATGTGCTACTGCGAGCAAGCAGGCTAAAGAGGGCATTGACTTTTTCCCATTAACAGTAACTTTTGAAGAAAAGTTATATTCTGCAGGTAAGATTCCTGGCGGCTTCTTACGCCGTGAAGGAAGACCGAGCGAACATGCGACATTGACGGCGCGTATGATTGACCGTCCGATTCGTCCGCTTTTTGCGGAGGGCTTCCGCAATGAGGTACAGGTAGTTAATACGGTACTGTCAGTTGATACTGACTGCACACCGGAAATGACTGGTATGTTTGGTGCTTCTTTAGCGCTGGGCTTATCTGATATTCCGTTTAACGGACCGATTGCGGGTGTTTATGTAGGGTATGTCGATGGTGAGTATATCATTAATCCATCAGTTGAAGAATTAAGCAGAAGCCGTATCACACTGGCGGTTGCCGGTACAAAGGATGCCATTAATATGGTTGAATCAAGTGCTACGGAAGTCAATGAAGAGGAAATGCTGGAAGCAATTCTTTTCGGACATGAAAATATCAAGAAATTGTGTGCGTTCCAGGAAGAGATTATCGCAGCCTGCGGTAAGCCGAAACGTGAGATTACACTTTATGAGATTCCTTCTGATTTAAATCAAGAGGTTCGTGATATGGTTCAGGATCGTCTTGTGGAAGCTGTACGCATCCATGAAAAATTGGAACGTTATGGCAAGATTGATGATCTGGAAGATGAGACAGTTGCTGTGTTTGAAGCCAGAGAGTATGAAGATGAAAAGAGTAAGCAGACGACATTGAAGTTTGTTCATGAAATCTGTCACAATATTGTAGTTGAAGAGGTGCGCCGCCTGATTACGGTTGACAAGGTTCGTCCTGACGGCCGTAAGATTGATGAAGTGCGTCCGCTGAATTCACAGGTGGATCTGCTGCCGCGCGTACACGGTTCAGCATTATTTACCCGCGGGGAAACACAGGTGCTCTCAGTTTGTACGCTGGGTGCTTTAAATGACAATCAGATCGTTGATGATTTGACAGACATTGAAAAGAAACGCTTTATGCACCATTACAACTTCCCGCCGTTCTGTGTTGGTGAAGTCGGCCGTATGGGCTCACCGGGCCGCCGAGAAATCGGCCATGGCGCTTTAGGTGAAAAGGCATTAGCTCAAGTATTGCCGAGTGAAGATGAATTCCCATATGCAATCCGTTTGGTTGCTGAGGTTTTGGAATCCAATGGTTCAAGCTCACAGGCTTCTATCTGTGCCGGTACCATGGCATTGATGGCTGCTGGTGTACCAATCAAAGCACCGGTTGCCGGTGTAGCGATGGGTCTTGTCAAGGAAGGCGAGCATTATACGATTTTAACTGATATTCAGGGTATGGAAGATCACTTCGGCGATATGGATTTCAAGGTTGCCGGTACTAAGAACGGCATCACTGCCCTGCAGATGGATATCAAAATTGACGGTATTACCCGTGAAATCCTTCAGGAAGCATTGGAACAGGCTAAGGCTGGCCGTGAAACAATCATGGCTAACATGATGGAAGCTATTTCTGAACCGCGTCCGGAAGTCGGCCGTTATGCTCCGAAGATTGAAAAAATTATGATTTCACCAGATAAGATCAAAGATGTTATCGGACCTGGCGGTAAGATGATCAATCAGATTATTGCGGATTGCGATGATGTGAAGATCGATATCGATGATGACGGAACAGTCTTGATTTATCATCATGATATTGAACCAATCAAGAAGGCAGTAGCGATGATTGAAGCAATTACCAGAGAAGCCAAAGTGAATGAAATCTATGAAGGAAAGGTTGTCAGAATTGAAAAATTCGGTGCCTTTGTGGAACTATTCCCAGGCTGTGACGGTCTTCTGCATGTTTCTAAGATCGCTCATGAACGTGTTGAAAAGGTAGAAGATGTATTAAAATTAGGTGACATTGTGAAGGTTAAAGTCATTGAAATCGATGAGAAGGGCCGCGTCAATGTATCACGCAAAGCATGCCTTGAAAAGCCAAAAGCTGAGAAGCGTGCTGAAACTACAGAATAATGACGAAAGCGACATTTAATTTGTCGCTTTTTTCTTTTGAAGAAGGAGCTATTTGTGATAGAATAATAAGGTGAGGTGAAAACATATGAATTGGAATACAGAAGCAAAAAAATATGAAGCTCAGTTTAAAAAAGATTTAAAGGAATTAGTTGCTATTCCTTCATTAAGAGATGAATCAACAGTGAAAGAAAATGCTCCTTTTGGCGAACAGTGCCGCAAAGCCCTGGATAAGATGATGGAAATCGGCCGTGAGGCAGGTTTTACAGTCAAGGATATTGACGGTTACGCATGTACAATTGAATATGGTGAAGGGGAGGAAAGCGTAGGTATTCTTGCCCATTTAGATATCGTGCCGATCGGTGAAGATTGGACGCATGATCCGCTTGGCTGTGAAGAGGTTGACGGCATCATGTATGGCCGCGGTACCTTGGATGATAAAGGGCCGGCAGTAGCAGGTCTGACCGCTATGCGGATGCTGAAGGATAATAATGTAAAGCTGAATAAGAAGATCATGCTGATCTGCGGCTGTGATGAAGAAAGCGGTATGCAGTGCATGGATTATTATTGCAAGCATGCGGAAGTACCGACGATGTCTTTTACACCGGATGCGGAATTCCCGGTAATCTATGGTGAAAAAGGTCTTTTACAGATCGCGTTAATAGGTCATGCGGAAACACCGATTTTGTCAATGCACTGCGGTGAACGTCCAAATGTCGTGATTGGCAAGGCAAGTGCTTTGGTGAAGGATTTCAGAGAAGAATATGTCGATTTATTTGATTTTTATCTGCGAAGCAATAACCTGCAGGGCAGTGTTGAATATACTGAAGCAGGGTGTGTGCTGAAAATTGATGGTGTCTTTGCTCATGCTTCACTGCCATGGCGCGGTACAAATGCCGCCCTGCATTTGATTAATTTTATTGGTACAACGTATGAGAATGAATTTTTAACCAATACTTATCGAATGCTGTCCGATTGGCGCGGCAGCGGTGTCAGCATTGCTAAGGAAGGCGCTTATATGGGCTTCTTAACAGCCAATGTCGGCATTATTGATCTTGAAAATGATGAGTTTAATATTGTGATTGATATGCGTTATCCTAACGATACAGACAGTGAAACAATCATCAAGGGATATCAGGAAACGTTTAAGACTTATGACTATCCGGCAGAGATCGTGGTGCGCTCTGACAGCAAGCCATTGTTCCTAGACCCTAATTCAGAGATGATTCAAAAATTGATGGCGGTTTATCGTGAATACAGCGGTGATACATTTACACCAGCAATGACGATGGGCGGCGGCACTTATGCCCGTAAGCTGCCGAATTGCGTTGCTTTCGGCCCGGAATATCCGATTGCCCGTCATCAAAGTGAACATGTCATCGGCGGCCCGCATCAGGCGGATGAGGGAATTGTTATTGATGATATGCTGTGTGCAGTTGCAATTTATGCAGGAGCACTTGAAAAACTGGGACAGTAGTCATGAGAATGCGGAAGTTGAAATGGGCGGAGCCTTTTTTGGCCACCCAGTCTGTCATCGTTAGAAATTGTGATGAAATGGCTGGTCAGTGGCGCCGTCTGCTGAATCAAGAGGAACTGCATGTGGAGATTGGTTCAGGCAAGGGTGATTATTGGATCAAAATGTCAGAACTGTATCCCAATGCCGGCTGGATCGGTATCGAAAAGAATGTTAATGTCGCGGCGATCGCTTTGAAAAAGGTTGAAAACTGCGAACATTTAAACCGCCGGTTTATCGTCGATGACGCGCAGGCTATTGATTCATGGTTTGCGAAGGATGAGGTGGATGTCATCCATCTGAATTTTTCGGACCCATGGCCTAAAAAAAGAGCCAGCAAGCACCGTTTATCGCATGCTTCATTTTTGAAGCGGTATGAACAGATCTTAAAACCTGAGGGTAAATTGATCATGAAAACGGATAATGTGAAGCTGTTCGAATTTTCAATATTGGAATTTCAGAATAATGGCTGGCTGCTTGATGAATTCAGTGTCGATTATCGGCGTGATGAGCATCCTGAGGATGTGATTACTGAATATGAGCACCGGTTCATGGAACTGAATCAGCCAATTTATCGCGCGGTATGGCATAAAGCTTAGAAGGGAGGGTTTTGATGAAGAAAGTAGTGTTGCTCATGCTTTCGTTATTTCTGCTTGGCGGCTGTGCCTCAGAAGCAGATCTGTCAAATCAGGTACTGACCTTATTGCAGGAAAAATCAATGCTTGAACCTTTTAATGATACGAATATGTCGAAGAAGTATTTCAGTTATTATTTACCCCGGGATGTCGGCCGCGGCACTGGCAATTCGCTGAGCGGTGTTTATCTTAAGGACGGTTATAAATTTGTAATGAATCTGGATGCTTCTCAGATTATTATTGATGAATATTATACAGAAGCGCCGGCAGAGCCTGTTTCAGAGGTGCAGATGGAAACTTCGCCGGCAGGGATGGTCTATCAGGGCAGCTACATAAATACTGCCGAAGAAACTAAGAATTATACGCTGCGGCTAGAAAAATTGACAGACGGCTATTACTATATTGATCTTGCGGCCAGTGAGCTTCGCTTTTACAGCATTGTTCCTTATACAGAGATCAAGTCACTGCTGAATTGTATGTTAACGATCATGCAGTCAGTAAAAGTAGAGCGGCAGCTGATCCTGAATGATTTTTCACTGAAAAGTGCAACGGCTCAGCAGCAGCAAAATCTGGATTATCTTAATGAAGAAGTGCCGGTAGACGGTTATATCAAAGATTTAGTTGAAAAATAGGAGGATTTGATTAATGAAAGACTATATGAAGCAGCTGACATCGATGGAGATGTTTGAGGCAGCATGGAATTCTGATCAGGTGAGTGTGTTTGTATTCTCCGCCGATTGGTGTCCTGACTGTATGTTTATTAAGCCATTTATGCCGAAATTGGTAGAGAAATACAAGCATTATGAGTTTATTTATGTGGATCGTGACGCGTGGCTGCCAATTTGTCAGCGTCTGAATATTTTAGGTATTCCTTCTTTTGTAGCGGTTAAAAACGGACAGGAATTGAATCGTTTTGTCAGCAAGCTGAGAAAAAGTGAAGCTGAAATTGATTACTTTCTTGGAGGTCTGCAATGAGCTGTTCAGCAAGATTGTTTATCAACCGCAAGGCCTTCAGCGGCGTCGGCATGATCGTTTTGAAAGATGCTGCACCGGCGGCTTCTGAAACTATCGGTGAGGTATGTGCAATCTACGATCTTAAACATGAAATTATCGGCTATAATCTCATCAGCCCTTATTTTGAAAATTTGAATGACGGCTATCAGCCATGGAATGATGAGACTTTGGCATTTGTTAATGAAAAGCTGATCAAAGCTGGTTTTGCGGCCATTGAAATCGATCCCACGCCAAGGCTTGTGGTTGGCTATGTGAAAACGTGTGAAACGCATCCGGATTCTGACCATCTGCATGTCTGTCAGGTGGATGTTGGTCAGGAATGCGTGCAGATTGTCTGCGGAGCGGCCAATATAGCGGCTAATCAAAAGGTTGTAGCGGCGCTGCCGGGGGCTGTATTGCCAGATGGCAGGCTGATTGAAGCTTCAGCGCTGCGCGGTGTTGATTCTGCTGGCATGCTTTGTTCAGAATGGGAGCTGCGTCTGATTGATGAACCCAAGCGCGGTATCTTGATTCTTGATGATCAGGCAGAGATTGGTTCACCATTTTTTGGGAGGTAGAGAAGATGTTTAAAAAAATCCTTTCATTTTTATTTGAAGAAGATGATGAAGTCGTCGTTGATGACGATTTAGAAAAGGTTGATTTCAGCCGCGTTCAAAACGAGGAATTTTCATCTATTGTCAACAGTGAGAAACGGGTCGATCAGCTGCGCCCGCAGCCGCGTCCGCAAACACAGCCACTCAGCCGGCCAATTGAAGTGGAAAGTGAACCAGTTACACGGACACAGACCATTGATATTAAGCTGGAGCCTGAAAAAAAAGAACCGGTGCGCCCGCAGCGTGAGGTGCAAAAAACGGTGAAGAAGGAGTTTGAATTTTCACCTGTAATCTCACCGATGTTTGGTTCCAGCGAAGTGAAAAAGCCAAAACGTCCGGCGCCCATCGTGGAAACAGGCCCTGCTAAGAAGCGCAATGCTTTAGGTACCGTTATTTCTCCGATGTATGGGCAGAGTGAATTGGATCGTTTCGAAAGTGAAGCGCAGATTGAGCTGCAGGAAAAAGAAAAGCGTCAGGAAAGCGCGCCGATCATTGAAGAAGTTGAAGAAGGCTTGTCACTGGATGATCTGATTGTCAATGAAAGTGAAAACAGTCTTGATGACTGTGTGCAGTTTTCATTATTTGGCGATGAGACGCCGTTAAGTAATATCGAGTTAGAAAATGCCGATAAAAAAGAAGAAAAAGAAGCTTAGGGAGATGAAAGCATGGTTCACTTTATAGGTATTAAAGGTTCAGGAATGGCATCCCTGGCATGTATTCTAAATGATTTAGGTGAAACAGTAACCGGATCCGATATTGAAAAATATATCTTTACTCAACAGCCGTTAGAGGCGAGAAAGATTAAAATCACACCCTTTGACGCGGATAATATTCAGCCGGGGATGAATGTCATTATCGGCAATGCGTTTGATGAAAGTAATTGTGAAGTTGCTAAGGCACTGCATACCGAGGGTGTCAAAAGCTATTATTATCATGAATATTTGGGTCAGCTGGTTGAACGTTATACGACCATCAGCGTAGCGGGTACACATGGCAAAACGACGACGACCGGTATGCTTTCACACATGATGTCAGCGTTAAATAAAACCGGCTATCTGATTGGTGACGGTACTGGTGAAATGCCGAAAGACAGTCATTATTTCGCCTTGGAATCGTGTGAATACCAGCGGCATTTTATGGCTTATCATCCTGATTATGCGATTATTACCAATATTGATTTGGATCATATCGATTATTATAAAGATTTAGAAGATTATAAGAGCGCTTTTGAGGCTTTTGCCAATCAGGTAAAGAAGGCTGTGGTAGTCTGCGGCGATGATGAGAATATTCGATCATTGTCAATTAAGACACCGATCCTGACTTATGGCTTTAATGATTGTGACGATGTTCAGGCTGTGAATTTCCAAGAGGATGAACGCGGCATGCGCTTTGATTTATATTATCATCATAAGTTCTTCCATCATTTTGAATTGCCTTATGTAGGCAGACATTTGCTTTTGAACTCATTGGCAGTGATCGCCATCGCGCTTCTTGAGGGAGCTGACGGTGATTTGATTCAATCTCAGATGAGCAGCTTCGGCGGTGTGAAGCGCAGGTTTAATATCGAAGAAAACGGGCAGTATGTTTATGTTGATGACTACGCGCATCATCCAACAGCGATTAAAGCAACGATTGAAGCGGCCCGCGTTCGCTTTCCCGGCAAAAAGATCATTGCCATCTTTAAACCGGATCGTTATTCACGCATTTATGCCTTTATGGATGATTTTGCGAAAAGCTTAAGCAGTGCTGATGAAGTAGTTCTTTGTCCGTTCCCGGAAAATGCCAAGCATGAAGAGGGCATTGATATCACGATTGAGGATCTTCAGAAGCTGATTCCAAATGCCGAGGTAATGGTTGAGAATGAAGCAAACGCGAAGCGTTTAGCGGCTTATGGCGAAGCCGTGTATCTTTTTATGAGTTCAAAAGATATCTATAAATTTAAAAATATTGTAAAGAGTTTTCATTAATCTTGAAATAGGTTTCAAAGTGTTGTACACTTAATATGAGGTGTTACTATGACTACAGATCAGTTTATTGAATTTTTTAGTGAATTGTGTTCAAAGCTTTTGCCGATCATCGGGGTAATTGTTTTGATCTATGTGATTCTTCTGCTGAGAAAAATCATACAATTCTTTGTGAGCATGCAGAAGACAATGATTACTGTTGATTCAACGGTAAGTGTTGTCGAGGAACAGATCAGAAAGCTGGATGCACCGCTGAATACGGTCACCGAATTTTCTCAGACCTTGGATAATCTGCATGAAATGAGTCAGAATGCTGTTAAATCCGCATTGCTGGCATTGATATCAAATCTGAATGTAATTCGTGACTGGCTGTTGAATCATGGCGGGGTTGACGAATCAGAAAATACGGCTGCAGAACCAGCACCAGCTGCTGAAGAAAGTCAGGACTAAAGGAGGTCAAACTTATGGAAGAGCCTAATGCAAAGCTGAATAATGAAGAAGTTGCTGAAGAAGCAAAGGAAATTGAAAAGGAAGTAAAGTATAAAATCATCACTTTGCAGGATGAAGAAGAAAAAGGAAATACAAATCCATTTATTGATCAGGTAATTAAGGAATTGGAACGAATTTCTGAAGAATTCAAAAAATGGTGCAGAGAAAATGATGATCCTGAAAAACGGGCTGAGGTAAAGGCTAAGATTCAGCTTGAAATCGACCGCCTAATCAGTTTTTCAAAGGAAAAGGTAGATTCATTAAAAGAGAATGAAGATTTGATGCATAAGCTTGAGACCGGTAAGGAAACGGTAAAGAAAACAGCTGAAACTGTAATTTCTGCCATTGATACCAGTGTTCAGGATATTCTGAATAATCCGGCGGTGGCATCTACTATTGATACGGTTTCCGATAAAATCGTTGAAGTAATACAGGATGAGCATGTACAGGATGGTATTGATAAGGTACGCCGTTCAACGCTGAAGGTTGCAGAAAGTGCGCTGGAAGGCTTGAAAAAGGTATTAAAGGCGGATGAGCTTAAAGAGAAGGATGAAGCCAAAGCTGCACAATGCTGCCTTGAAACATCTGAAAAAGCTGATGAAGAAGAACAAGGTTAGGTGAAGATATGAAAAGAATTACTATTTATGATGTTGCGAAGGAAGCCGATGTATCGCTGGCTACCGTATCAAGGGTTATCAACGGCAGTGAAGTAGTCCGTGAGGATACTCGTGTTAAGGTACAGGAAGCGATTGAAAAGCTGGGCTACAAACCAAATGCGATTGCTCAGGGGCTGGCTTTGCAGAAAACAACGACGATTGCGCTGATCGTTCCGGAGGCGAGTTTCTTCTATACCGGACAGATTATCAATGGTCTGATCGATGTTGCTAAAATTTATAAATACAACATCGTTTTACATACGGCTACTGAGGGTATCATTGAAATGAATGATATCATTGAAACAATTATTAAGTCACGGGTTGACGGCGTAGTGATTTTTAATGACAAATTGTCTAAAAATGAACTGAATACGCTGACACGGTATCAAGTACCAATCGTTGTCATCGGCAATAAAATGTCTGATGATACCATTGGCTCTGTCTATGTTGACTACTCTAAGCTGGTTTATGATTTTACTACGAAGTATCTCAATAAAGGCATTACCGATATTGCCTTAGTTGAAGACCGTAAGAATCCGGCGATGATCAAGCAGTTGTTTGACGGCATTTCCCGTGCTTTTGCGGATGCCGGCAAGAGCTTTGACAACTACATTGAAATTCCTAAGGACTATCGTTCATCTTATTTATTCCTGCAGGAGTATTTTAAGAGCCATAAACATGAATTAGTTATTACATATCGTGATTCACAGGCAATGGCGGTGCTGAATACGGCTGCTGAAAATAATATCCGTATTCCTGAGGATATGGAAGTTGTCTGCATCCTTGACAGCAAGTACAATGCGATGGCAAGACCGCAGATCTCCGGCTTTAAGATTCCGGATTATGATTTAGGTGCCGTAGCGATGCGTGTGATGACAAAAATGCTTCATGATGAAGATGAGGTTATTGATAAGGAAATTGAATTGAGTTATATTTATTCACCGCGTAAATCTACGAAATAAGTTGACAAATCGTTTTGAATCAATATACTGTTTAATATAAGCGTTGAAAAGAAAAGAGCTATTGGTATTATGCAAAGAGATGTGATGGTTGGTGAGAATCACAGATAAGCTGATAGAAATACACCTTGGAGCTGTCTATTGCAAAGATAGACCGGTTGATTCCGTTATCTGATTGAGGGCATGTGTTTTTCACATGAACTAAGGTGGTACCACGCTAAGCGTCCTTGGATTAGGGCGCTTTTTTTATTTGATGGAGGAAAAGGAAAATGAAATTATTTGAAGAATTAAAATGGCGGGGGTTGATTGAAAGTGTCACTTCGCCGGAGCTTGAAGAAAAAATCAATAATGGCGGCATGACGTTTTATATTGGTACTGACCCTACGGCAGACAGTCTGCATATCGGACATTTTTCTTCGATGTTAACAGCTAAACGATTAGCAGATCATGGGCATCATCCAATTATTCTGGTTGGCGGCGGTACTGGCCTGATTGGTGATCCGCGTTCGACTTCGGAGCGTGATGTTATTTCTAAGGATGTGCTGAATAAGAATTTTGAAGCTTTAAGCAAGCAAATTACGACGATTTTTGATTGTGAGTTAGTAAATAACTATGACTGGTATAAAGATTTGAACTTTATTGATTACCTGCGAGATTACGGCAAGCTGTTTAATGTGAATTATATGTTAAGCAAGGAAACCGTAAAAAGCCGTCTGGAATCAGGTATTTCATATACTGAATTCTCCTATATGATTCTTCAGTCGATTGACTTCCTGCATCTTTATGAAACCAAAAACTGTGTCATGCAGATCGGCGGTCAGGATCAATGGGGCAATATCACTTCAGGATTAGAATTGATCCGCAAAAAACATGGTACGAATACTGAATGCTATGGCTTTACGATGCCGCTGATTACCAAGGCAGATGGTACGAAGTTTGGTAAGAGTGAAAGCGGTTCTGTCTGGCTGGATAAGAATAAGACTTCTTCCTATGAGATGTATCAATTTTTAGTAAATTCTGAAGATGAAAAGGTTATCGACTACTTGAAAAAGCTGACCTTTATGGGTAAGGAAGAGATTGAGGCTTATGAGGAGAAGGTAAAAACTGAACCGCATCTGCGTGAGGCTCAAAAGGCACTGGCTCAGTCAGTTGTGACCTTCCTCCATGGTGAAGAAGAATATCAGAAAGCATTAAAAATTACGAATGTATTATTCAAAGGCAATATCCGCGAGCTTGATGAAAGTGAATTAAAAGATGCTTTCCATGGCTTTGAAAAACGTGAAGTTGCGAATACACTGCCTTTGGTTGACGCACTTGTTGAGGGCGGTATTGCCAGCAGCAAGCGTGAAGCCCGCGAATGGATCAAACAAGGTTCAATTCAGGTAAACGGTGATAAGGTTACCGATCTTGAAGCGGTGCTGACACCAGAAAACGCATTGCTGGCGAATCTGACTTTAATTAAAAAGGGTAAACGCAATTATTATTTGCTTGAACATAAATAATTAGAAAACTCGACCTGCCTTGCGTATATAGAGGTAGGAGGGAACTAATTATGAATACAATAGGTTTACCTGCATATGCGATCGTTTCAGCGACGGCTTATGTAATTTATCGGTATTTAAATGCAAAAAAAGGCAAATAGCCTTTTTTTCATTTTGCATCTTCAAGCATCTGCCAGTAATAAAAGTATGTGGTAAGCTAGGCAGGTAAAAAGAGAGACATTAAAATATAGCAGGAACTGTTATCTTTGATGGTATGATTCCTGAAGGTTTGCAGGAAATCATTTACTTGCGTACTGAGAGGTACGGATTTCTCGTGCACAATGGAAAAGTTATGCTATAATATTGAAAGAAATGTTAGAGGGTTTGGCAATGATAAAAAAAACAGTTTCTGAAATCCGGCAGATGTTAGGATTAAAGAATGAAAATACGATGGTTGATGAGGTTGCTGTCAAGGGAGTCTGTATTGATTCAAGGCAGGTTGAAGCTGGGAATTTATTTATTCCGCTTGTTGGTGAGCGGGTGAATGGTCACGCCTATGCAGACATGGCTTTAGCCAATGGTGCAGCTGCCATGCTTTGGAATGTGAATGAGCCCAATCCGCCTAAGGATGCGGCAGTAATCTTGGTTGAAGATACAGCAGCAGCGCTTTGGCGGCTGGCGGGTGCGTATCGGCTGCTTTGTCATTATAAGACGGTGGGAATTACGGGCAGTAATGGCAAGACCTCCACGAAGGATATGGTAGCCGGCGTGTTGTCTGAGCGTTATCGGGTCATGAAAACACAGGGAAACCACAACAATGAGATTGGTGTACCGCTGACACTGCTTTCCTTTGATGAGGATATCGATGTGGCGGTTGTGGAAATGGGAATGGAAAATCGCCATGAAATTGAAGCCTTATGTGAAATTGTGAAACCGGATATTGGTATTATTACTAATGTTGGTGTAGCGCATCTTGAGAATTTAGGCAGCATGGCGAATATTGCCAAAGCTAAATGCGAATTGATTGAAGGGTTACATAACGGTAGTGCTTTCTTTTATAATGGCGATGATCCTTATCTCGGTCAGGAAATTCCATCTCATGATCTGCGTCAGCTAAGGGTGCAAACCTTTGGCGAGGGTGAGCATAATGACTGCAGGCTTACATCGTTTTCTCAGCATCATGAAGGCATCACATTTACGCTTTCATTAACTGATCAAACATTCAGCTGTAATATTCTTGGCCGTCATCAGGCGATGAATGGCTGCGCGGCTTATTTGGCAGGTCATGAATTGGGAATGAGCGATGATGAAATACAGCGCGGTTTTCAGCGTGTGGAAACAACCAGTATGCGCAACGAATTAAGCTCAGTGGGGAAATGGCTGGTGCTGAATGATGCGTATAAGTCCAATCCGCAGAGTGCTTTGGCTGCTTTGGCTACCTTCGATCAGATAAAGGGCGGCAACCGTATAGCGGTGCTTGGCGATATGCTTGATTTAGGGGAGACGAGTCCTATGCTTCATGAGCAGCTAGGCCGTGACTGTGCGAAATTTAAGCTGGATAAGGTTTTCTGCCTGGGCCCGTTGGCTGAATATATTGCCAAGGGTGCGAAAGCGGCTGGTATCAGCGATGTCCGGCATTTTATTGAACGTGATGAACTGCTTGCTGCCTTACTTGCGGAAACAGATCATGAAGCAACCGTATTATTTAAAGGCTCACGGGGAATGAAGCTCGATGAGATATTCGATCAGATAAAGGAAAAGGTTAAATAAATGGAAAAAATTAAATTGGCTGTCATTTTTGGCGGTAAATCAAGTGAATATAGTGTATCTTTACATTCAGCAGAGAGTCTTTTGGCACATTGTGACCAGAATAAATATGAGCTGATCCTGATCGGTATTACCGAAGCAGGCAAATGGCTCCATTATCCTAAGCTGGATTTTGAGGCTGTCGCTCACGATACATGGCATTTGGATGCTGACTGCCGCGAGGTTGTGCTGAGTCCAAGCAGCTCAAGAGGCTTGCTTGAAATTGATGAAACAGGTTTTAAAAAGCTGCCCGTAGATGTGATTTTTCCATGTCTGCATGGGCCAAACGGTGAGGATGGAACGATTCAGGGACTTTTTGAACTGGCGTCAATTCCTTATGTGGGCTGCGGGCCATTAGCTTCTGCTTGTGGAATGGATAAGGAGTTTACTCATATTCTATGTGAGAATGCCGGCATTGCTTGTGCCCCTTATCTTTGTGTTTATAAGGATAACGCGTTGGATCTGAAAGCTATCTATAATCAGGCGTTCAATAAACTTGGTCTGCCGATGTTTATTAAACCGGCGAATGCGGGTTCATCCTATGGTATTTCTAAAATAAACAGTGAGGAAGAATTTATCAAGGGTATGGAATTTGCTTTTAACTATGACTGCAAGGTATTAGTTGAAGCGGCGATTGACGGTTTTGAAATCGGCTGTGCGGTTTTGGGCAATCATGAACTGATTGTTGGTGAATGCGATGAAATCGATACGAAGAATTCATTCTTTGATTTTGCGGCTAAATACGCCCTGGAAAACACTCAGATTCATTGTCCGGCGCGCATCTCAAAAGCGCTGAGTGATGAAGCGAAACAGATAGCGAAAAAGGCATACCGCACATTAAACTGCAGCGGCATGTGCCGTGTCGATATGTTTATCAACAGCCGGCAAAAGATTATTTTCAATGAAGTGAATACCATTCCGGGCTTTACCGCTACCAGCCGTTATCCGTCTATGATGAAGGCTGCCGGTATTGGGTTTGGTGAATTGATTGATCGTCTTGTACAGCTCGCATTAGAAAAATAAAAAGAATGGAGGGATAGCATGCTGCAATCTAAATCAAGAGCATGGCTGCAGGTTGATGGCGATGCAGTCCGGCATAATCTGAAGGAAATTAAAAACCTGATCCCTGAGACAACGGAAATCATGGCTGTGGTGAAAGCTAATTGTTATGGTCACGGCGACCGGCAGTTATCGATGCTGATGCAGCAGGAGGGAATTAAAACCTTCGCGGTAAGCAGCGTTGATGAGGCATTAAATCTGCGGGAGGCAGGGATTAGCGGCGAAATTTTAATTCTGGGGTATACGCCTAAGGAGCATTTTCACTATCTGCATGAAAAACAGCTGCTGCAGAATTTCTTATCTCTTGATTACGCGTCTCAATTAGATGAATACGCGTCTTTGCATCATGTTGTGATCCGCGGTCACATCAAAATCGATACGGGTATGGCACGCTTAGGTATCCGTTGTCTTGATGATGATTATAATATTCAAGAGGTTTTTGAAATTTACAAGCTACAGCATTTATCGGTGGAGGGCTTGTTTTCTCATTTCAGTGTAGCGGACAGCTTAGATATTGAAGATGATCGCGCTTATACGATTCATCAGCGCGAGCTTTTTGATCAAGTTATCGCTGATGTTTTACAGGCTGGATTAAATCCAGGAAAGCTGCATCTGCAAAACAGCTATGGGGTGCTGAACTATCCCGAACTTTGTTACGATTATGTCAGACCTGGCATCCTTATGCTTGGTTTTACCAGCGATGATTCGATCTCGATTAATACATCGCCTGAATTTATCCCAGCCATGTCCTTGTATGCGGAAGTATCTCGTGTACGCTTAGTGAAAAAGGGCTGCAGTGTTGGTTATGGCCGGCATTATAAGGCAAAGGAGGATCGCTTGATAGCAACCGTATCCATCGGTTATGCGGATGGTATTCCTAGAGCCGCCAGCAATCAGGGCATGCAGGTGCTGCTTCATTCTCAGCGTGCTGAGATTGTCGGCAATATCTGTATGGATCAGCTGATGATTGATGTAACAGGCATCGAGCATGTTAAGAGCGGTGATATCGTTACTTTAATCGGACAGGATGGCAATGAGCGTGTCACCATTGATGAATGGAGCCGCTGTGTTCATACCATCAATAATGATTTGGTATGTCAGATTTCGGCTAGAGTACCGCGGTTTTATGAGCATTTTTAAAGTGTATAAGAATGATTTAGGAGCAGGGGATGCTTAACGATAACTTATATATTGCAAGCCTATATATCCAATGAAATCACATTGGAATATGGATGGAGTTAAATTATCAAAGAAATAAGGATTTGTGTGCTTCTGCTCTGCATTTAGGAAACATTACTTTTTAGCTAAGATAGAATCTTTAGATTACTGGTATGAATTGATCATTATGAATTAAGCACTCTGCGGAGTGTTTTTCTTTGTCAAATTCTGTTAGTGAGTCTAAATTTGTGGTAGAATAATATGGAAGTTTGTTTTATGTGCAGGAGGTATTATTTATGAAAAAATGTTTATTGATTGATGGCAATGCGATGCTCTTTCGAGCATATTACGCAACCCTATATGGCCGTATGATGACTACATCTAACGGTATTCCTACCAATGCTGTCTATGGCTTTATCACAATGATAAACAAGGCGCTGGATTTAATTAAGCCGGATCATTTGCTGGTAGCTTTTGACAGCGGCAAGCCAACCTTTCGCCATGAGACATTTAAAGAGTATAAGGGAACCCGCAGGCAGCTGGATCAGGAGCTGATCGTACAATTTCCTATTGCCAGAGAATATCTGGAAGCTAAGGGCATTCCATGGTATGAATGTGAGGGCATTGAGGCTGATGACATCATCGGCAGCGCCGCTAAAACCTATCCTGATTATCAGACGGTAATCTTGACATCAGATCGTGATTTGCTGCAGCTGATTGATGAGACAACCAATGTGCTGCTGATGAAAAAAGGCATTACGGAAATGGAATTGGTCGATGTACAGGGATTAAAGGATAACTTTCATGTCACACCTTCTCAAATCATTGAATTAAAGGGTCTGATGGGTGATACAGCGGATAACATCCCTGGTGTTCCAGGCGTCGGTGAAAAAACAGCGCTGAAGCTTTTGGATCAATATGAAACGGTTCATAATCTGTATGAGCATATTGATGAGATTAAGGGCAAGCTGAAAGAAAAGTTAGAAATGAATAAGGATAAAGCTGAGCTTTCTTTATTTTTAGCTACCATCGTTACCGACGCGAAGCTGCCTTTTGATTTGGAATCCTGTGTTTTTCATGAAGATGTGGAAAGAAGCAACAGTTTCTATAAAAAATATGAAATGCTCTCATTTGTCAAACAGGTTGAGGATAAGACCGTCTATGCGGATACAGAGATAAAAAAGGTAGAACAAATCAGTGAATCACTGCTTAAAAACGGTGTGCTGTTATATCCAGACTGCAACAATGAAGCCTATGAGGATGCTGAATTCTTTGGTTTGGCATGGGTTAATGAGGGCGGCTGTGAATATATTGAAATTGATGATTTGCGCAGGGATGCGCGTGCTCAGGCATTCTTAGCCAGTCAGGATAGCAAGGCGGGCTTTGATGTCAAGCATCTGATGCATTTGTTTGAACATGTGCAGATTCCGGTTAATGGCTTAGATTTTGATTGCTGGATCGCGGCTTTTCTAAGTGACGGCACGATTACCAGCTATGATGCGTTTGCTGAAAAATTCAAGATTGACCGCAAGCTTACAAGTGATGATGTTTACGGCAAAAAAGGCCGTCCGCAGCTGAGTGATGAATTATCACGTATCGAATATGTTAAGATTCAGGCGCATGGCTGTTATGCGGCGATTGAACAGCTGAAGAAGGAATTAGCTGAAAAGGAACTAAACAGCTTGTTTTATGATATCGAGATGCCGGTTACAAAGGTTTTATTTGAAATGGAAAACAACGGCATCTGCACCGATCTGAATGTGTTGAATGAAATCGCCGAAAATACGAATCAGAAAGTATTGGCTTTGACCAAACAAATCTATGAGGCTGCCGGCCATGAATTTAATATCAATTCACCAAAGCAGCTGGCTGTTGTTTTATTTGATGAGCTGGGACTAAAAGCTGGCAAAAAGCGTTCGACGGCAGTCGATGTATTGGAAAAACTGATGAATGCGCATCCGATCATTCCGCTGCTGATGGAGCATCGTAAATTCCAGAAGGTTTACAGCACTTATGCGATTGGTCTTGCCAAGCATGTAAAGGCTGACGGAAAGATACATACATTGTTTAACCAATGTCTGACTACCACTGGTCGATTATCATCTTCTGAACCGAATCTGCAGAATATTTCAGTGCGCGATGAAGAAGGCAAGGAAATCCGCAAGGCTTTTGTAGCCAGTCCAAACCATGTGCTGCTGTCAGCGGACTACTCTCAGATTGAATTGCGCATGCTGGCGCATATGGCGGATGTGAAGGAAATGATCAATGCCTTCAACAGTGGTATTGATATTCATACACAAACGGCCATGTCAGTGTTTGGTGTTGCTCATGATGATGTTACAAGCAATATGCGCCGTCAGGCTAAGGCGGTTAATTTTGGGATTGTTTACGGGATCAGTGAGTTTGGCTTAAGCGAACAGCTTGGCATCAGCCGCAATGAGGCAAAGGATTTCATTGAACGTTATTTTGCATCGTATCCGGAAATCAAGCAGTTTATGGATGAGACCGTCGCTTTCTGTGAAGCCAATGGTTATGTGAAGACACTGTTTAACCGCCGCCGTGAAATTAATGAAATTCATGATAAAAACTACATGGTTCGTGAGTTTGGCAAGCGGGCGGCAATGAATGCCCCGATACAGGGATCCAGCGCCGATTTGATCAAGGTGGCGATGGTTAATGTATACAATGCAATGGTGAAGCAGCAGTGCAAATCAAAAATAATTCTTCAGATTCACGATGAATTGATCTTTGATGTTTGTGAGGATGAAATTGAATTGATGAAGACTTTAGTTAAGAATGCTATGGAACAGGCAATGGCCTTGAAAGTACCTTTGATTGCGGACGCAAATATCGGCAAATCATGGTATGATGCCAAATAGGTAAGCGTATGCCTGAGCTACCTGAAGTAGAAACCGTCAGAGCGACGCTTGAAGTACAGCTGGGACATCCCAAAATCGTCGGAGTTGATGTCTATTGGGAGAATATTCTGCCGCAGGGCAGTGATTTTTTCAAACAGAAGATTATCGGTCAGTCGATTCAGGCGTATAAACGCCGCGGCAAGTATTTGATGTTTGTTCTTGATGAGGATATGCTGATTGCCCATCTGCGCATGGAAGGTAAATTTTATATTTATGATCAGCCAACGATGCGTAATAAGCATACTCATGTGGTATTTCATTTGGATGATGGCCGTGAGCTGCATTATAATGATACCCGCAAGTTTGGCCGCATGGAGATTTATCCGCTGGCTGAAGATGAGAATTATCCAATGCTTAAAAATACCGGTCTGGATGCATTTGATGAACGGCTTGACGCATTGGCATTATATAAAAAGTGGCATCCTAAAAAAATGCCGCTGAAAGCGATGCTGCTGGATCAAACCTTTTTGGCAGGTATCGGCAATATCTATGCTGATGAAATCTGTTTTGCCTGTGGTTTGCATCCGAAAACCCCAGTCAGTCATTGTTCAAAGAAGGATTTTGAAAATATTTTATTTCATACCCGCAGGATTTTAGCCGGGGCGGTTAAGGCAGGCGGCACAACGATTCGCTCTTATACCTCATCATTAGGGGTTACCGGCTTGTTTCAGCTGAAACTGAAGGTACATGCCAGAGAAAATCAGCCGTGTTTGATCTGCCAGACACCCATTAAAAAAATTAAAGTGATAGGAAGGGGGACTTGTCTGTGTCCAAAATGCCAGAAAAGAAAGTAATCGCCATTACCGGTATTATCGGCAGCGGCAAGTCAACACTTTCTAAAGCGCTGCGCGAACGCGGCTATTTGGTAATTGATTGTGATCAGGGATCGCGGCTGTGCTGTGATAAAGGCACCTTGGGTTACCAGCAGATGATTGATGCATTCTCAGCGTGTATTTTGGATGCGGCTGGTAATATTGACCGCCAAAAACTCGCATCTCTTGTGTTCGCCGATCCAGACAAAAGGAAACTGCTGGAAGCCATTCAGCATCCGCTGATTTTGGCATGGGTTAAGGAGCAGTGTGCAGCCAGCACGGACGCTCTGATTTTTGTGGAAGTACCGCTGTTGTTTGAAAGCGGCTGGGAAAAATATTTCGATGAAAGCTGGGTCGTTGTTGCTGATGAAGCGGTTGTCATAAAACGTTTGAAACAAAACCGCGGTATGGATGATGAAGCGATTAAAGCGCGTTTAAAGACGCAGATGAAGAGTGAAATGAAGATAAAAAAAGCTGATCATGTCATTGTGAATAATGCTTCTCTTGAAGAATTACAGTCACAGATTGACAGTTTGCTGCATGGAGTGGATAAGCGCGATGGTAAAAGATGAACAGTTAAAAATAGAACGGATTGAAAGCATCAGCGATGAAGAGAGAGCATCGCTTTTCGTGCTTTACGGGCCTTTGATCGGTTCCCGTGCGCTTCACCTTTACAGCCTGCTGGAAGCCTTATGCACGATGAATCAGAATACTTGTTCAACAATTCTGCTTTGTCAAAGTCTCCAGCTATCACCTGCGGAACTGACTAAAAGCCGCAAAATCCTTGAACAGTTTATGCTGATTAAAACCTATGCCGGCGCCGATCATATGCTGATTCAGCTCAAGGTGCCTAAAAAGGGCTTAGATTTTTTGCGGCATGATGTGTTTGGCCGTTTATACTTAAAACAGCAAGGCCGTCAGATGTATGAGATGATGCAGGTAAGCTTTGCGAAGGGACAGATCGCTGAGGGATATGAAGAAATCAGCGAACCGTTTCGGATGGCCGATTGGTTTGAATGGGAAGAAGAAGAGGAAAAGAAATTCCATGAGGTTAAGCCTGAAAAGAAAAACACGATGCGAATTACTTTTAATACCGAATTATTCTTAACCCAATGTTCAAAGCTGGCTTTTCCGGCAGCCGCGAGAACGAAGGAAAATATAGAAACTATTGAGCAGCTTGGCTCTTATTATGGTGTGAATGAAGAAGAAATGATCAAGCTGGTGGCCCGCAGCATTAATTTGAAAACCCAAACGCTGAGTGTCAGCCGGCTGAAAAATGCAATTACAAAGAAATATCAGGTGGTTGAAGCCGATGCTAATCCATATCGTTTGCCGGTAATTAAATTCCTGCAGATGAAGCAAAATGGCGTACCGGTTACTAACACCGATAAGCGTTTGCTTGCTTATCTTGAAGATGAGTTAAAGCTGCCTAAGGAAGTCGTCAATGTGCTTGTCGAATATGTGCTGAATACGCTGAATCAAAATCTCAGCAAGGCTTATGTCGAAAAGATTGCCGGATCATGGGTGAGGTTGAATATTGATACGATGGAAAAAGCGCTGGATCAGGTTCAGAAAATTAAAGAACCAAAACCGAAACGCAAGCCATCGGCTAAACTTAAAACAACAGAGAAACAGCTGCCGGATTGGTATACCGGCAATCAGCAAGAGGAAGATGAAGAATTAAAGCCTGAGGATATTGAAAAGCTGAAGGCTGAATTAGCGAAAATGCGGGGTGAGTAAATGGAGAAGATTGAGGTGCATTTTGAACTGAATGAAGAGCAGCGGCGGTTAAAGGAAGAACGTCTGCGCTTACTGAAGGCCGATCCGGAAGTGAAGCGCTGGCTGCATCAATACCAGCTCGATGAAAGCTTTCTTGAAAAGCATACGACTAAAATTCACGAATGGCTGATGAGTCTGAAAAAATGTCAGTCATGTTCAGGGCTTGATAAATGTGTTCAGCCAAGTCAAGGCCAATTGCTGAATTTGGTTTATGACGGTCTGCTTAATTATCAGCTGACAGATTGCCGCTATCAGCGTGTACGCCGTGATGAATTGACGCATGTTAAAAATTATATTCTTCACCACCTCAGTGATGATCTGCTGAAAGTGGCGGTTGAAAACATTGATTTAAGCAATGAGAAGCCGGCTTATGTGAGTGCGGTTTCGGAAGTGGTCAGGAATCTTAAAGAGCCAGTCAAGGGCTTGTATTTGCATGGCGCGCCGGGTGTAGGCAAGACTTATCTGGGAGCATGTATTACCAATTACTTTGCGAAGCATAATAAGAAAGTAGCCTTTGTCAATGTACCGGAGCTGATCATGGCGTTGAAATTAAACATGAGTGAAAATAGTATTATGGAGAATATGATTCGTTCATTAAAAAGGGCAGATGTTGTTTTATTTGATGATATCGGCGGTGAAAGTGTAACGGCATGGAGCCGTGATGAAATCCTGCTGCCGATTCTGAATGAACGGATGGAAAAGCATCGTTTAACTTACTTTACGAGTAATTATACGATTAAAGAACTGGAAGGGCATTTCGCAATGGATAGCCGCGGCAACAGCGATCCGATTAAGGCAAATCGGCTGATTGAAAGAATTAAAGCACTTACATTTGAAAAAAATGTAAAAGGTTGTAACAGACGTACTTAAAATACTAGTCAAAAGTTTGTAAAAATGCTATCATAATAGGGCATGAACGGAGGAATCAGATATGGTGAAACGTATAGGTATTCTCACTTCCGGAGGTGACGCTCCAGGAATGAATGCAGCCATCCGTGCTGTAACCCGTGTCGCTTTGAAGAGCGGCGTTGAAGTCTATGGCATCTACGATGGTTATCGTGGTTTAGTTGAAGGCTATATTGAACCACTGACAAGAAATGATGTTGGTGATATTATTGACCGCGGCGGAACGATCTTAGGATCGGCACGTTTGCCTGAATTTAAAGATCCTGCGGTGCAGGAGAAGGGCATCATGCAGTTAAGAAAGCGTGAAATTGACGCGCTTGTCGTGATTGGCGGCGACGGCTCCTATCGGGGGGCGCTCGCATTGACAAATCAGGGCATCAACTGTATCGGCTTGCCGGGTACTATCGATAATGATATCACATGTACAGATTCAACAATCGGATTTGATACTGCTCTGTCAACAGTAGTAGAGGCCGTAGATAAATTAAGAGATACTTCAAGCTCTCATCACCGCTGTTCGGTGGTAGAGGTTATGGGCAACCACTGCGGAGATCTGGCTTTATGGTCAGGAATCGCCTGCGGTGCAGAAATCGTAATCACTGCTCAGACCGGTTTTGAGGAAACTGAGGTTCTCGAACGCCTTAAAGAATTTGATGTTGTGAAGAAGAAACGTCATGCAATTGTTGTAATCAGCGAGAAAATTACCGATGTTGACGCATTTGCGAAAAAGGTAAGTCTCAATACTGGCTTTTCGGGCCGTGCTACGGTATTAGGTCACGTGCAGCGCGGTGGTTCACCGACGCCGATCGACCGTGTATTGGCATCGCGGATGGGTGAAAAAGCTGTGGATCTGCTGCTGGCTGGTATCGGCGGACAATGTGTGGGTATCAAGGATAACCAGATTATTGCCGTACCGATTGAAGAAGCTTTGGATATGCCGCGCGCTTCCAGGAAGCGATTGCAGGATTTGTTTGATCGTTTAGTTTAAGGTTTAAAAACAAGGAGATATTAAAAAAATGGAAAGAAAGACTAAAATTATTTGCACCATTGGTCCAGCTACTGAAAGTGAAGAAATGTTAGTTAAAATGGCTGAAGCCGGAATGAACGTTTGCCGTTTAAACTTTTCTCATGAAACACATGATGCACATCTTGAGAGAATTGAGAGAATCAGAAAAGTAGCCAAGGAATCCGGTAAGAAGTTTGCAATTCTGCTGGATACTAAGGGACCTGAAATTCGCTGCGGCGTTTTCAAAAACGGTCAGGAAACATATGCGAAAGGTGATATCGTTACTTTGGTTCGTGAAGAAATCGAAGGAACTAAAGAACGCTTTCACATTCAATGTCCGGAAATGTTTGACGATGTTTCAGTTGGCGGTACAATTTTGATCGACGACGGTAAAGTGCGTCTGACAATTCTTGAAAAACGTGACGGTGAGCTTGACTGCCGTATTGAAAATCCGGGTGTGATCAAGAACCGTAAGGGATGCAACGTGCCTAATGTTAAATTAAGTATGCCATTCATTTCACCAAAAGATGAAAGCGATATTCGTTTTGCGGCAAGAAATCATTTAGATTACATTGCAGCGTCTTTTACTAGAAGAAAAGAAGATGTGCTGGCAATCCGCCGTATTCTTGAAGAAGAAGGCGATAATCATATTCAGATCATCGCAAAGATTGAAAACCAGGAAGGTTATGACAATCTTGATGAAATCCTGAACGTTGTTGACGGCATCATGGTTGCCCGCGGTGACTTAGGTGTTGACGTATCTGTTGAATTAGTACCAATTTATCAAAAGCAAATGATCAAACGTGCTAACGCGTTTGGTAAACCGGTTATCACAGCAACTCATATGCTTGAATCAATGCAGGCAAATCCAAGACCGACACGTGCTGAAGCAAGCGACGTTGCCAATGCGGTTTTAGATGGTACTGACGGCATCATGCTTTCAGGTGAATCAGCAGTCGGTGCTTATCCGATTGAAGCGGTTCAGACAATGGATAAGATTTCTAAAGCAATGGAAACTATTCTGCCTTACCGTGAACGTCTTGATAAAGCAATCGCTACTTCAAGAAAAACAAAGGAAGATGCTATCGGTATGTCAGCGGCTGACACTGCGATGTCTTTAGATGTTGCCGGTATTATCTGCTTCACTTCAAGCGGTAATTCAGCAAGAAGAATCGCTAAATTCCGTCCAAAGGCACCAATCATCGCTGTATGCTTTGATGAAGAGGTTGAACGTTCATTGGCTGTTAACTGGGGCGTATCCACATACCTCAGCAAGACCGTGAATACTCAGCTGAATGAATGTGAATTAGCAAGAGAAATTGCCAAAGAACACGGCATTGCTGTGGGTGAGACAATTATCTTGGTTGCTGGATATCCAACTGGTTCTGGCGCAACCAACACAATGAAGATTATTGATGTTAAATAAAGAATGTGACTGAGGCTGAGAAGCCTCGGTTTTCTTTTGACAGAATTTATAAAGTTCACAAATAAAATTGTTCATTTTATAGAGAATAAACAATAATCAACATTATTTTATGTTCTTTATTGATAGTTTAAAGTCTGCGGGCTATGATTTCACTTCACTCTTTGATATAATAAAATCATCAACAAGGAGGGTATTTTATGAAAGTAATCGTAGTAGAAAATTATGCAGAAGTAAGTGCTGAAGCATTCAAAGTAATGCATGAATTAGTGGCGTCTAAACCCAATGCGGTATTAGGTTTGGCAACTGGCTCAAGCCCGATCGGCTTATATGAAAATATGATCAAAGACCATAAGGAAAACGGTACAAGCTATGCTGAATGTCAAAGCTTTAATCTTGATGAATATGTAGGTATCGACCGTAATCATGAACAGTCTTATTATACATTTATGCATGAAAATCTGTTTAACGGCATCGATATTAAAGAAGAAAATGTACATCTGCCATATGGCAATACAAAAGAAGACTGTGAAGCTTATGAACGTTCAATGGATAATGTAACTGTTGATATTCAAGTATTAGGTATCGGCAGCAATGGTCATATCGGTTTCAATGAACCAGGTACTTCTTTTGATGAAGAAACACATATCGTTACTTTAAAGGAAGGCACACGTAAGGATAATGCGCGTTTCTTCGAAAACGACATCAATAAGGTTCCTACTCATGCGATCACGATGGGTATCGCTACCATCATGAAAGCTAAAAAGATTCTTTTAGTTGCTACCGGCGCTAATAAAGCGGATGCTGTCAGTGCAATGGTTGATGGTCCGGTAAGTGTTGACTGCCCGGCATCTGTTCTGCAGAATCATCCGGATGTAGTGGTTATCGTTGACAAAGCGGCAGCCAGCAAGTTAAAATAAGGAAGACGAAACAGTCGCAAGGCTGTTTTTCTTTTGGAGGGTAGTTATGGCCATAAAAATGATTGTTATGGATATGGATGGTACGCTTTACCGCAATGATAAATCGATTGATCCATCTACCATTGAAATACTGAAGCAATGTCAGCAGCAGGGAATCGTGCTTGTTTTGGCATCCGGCAGAAACTGCAGCGATCTGCTGAAGGTAACGGATATCTTGGATATGCGTGAAACCGGCTATATCGTAGGCATTAATGGTCTTGAAATCATGTGCTTAAAGGATGGCAGTCATGAGGTTGAGGGACAGCTTGACAGCAAGGATGCGAGCTATGTTTTCAAGCTTGCTCATCGTTATGATTTAAAGGGTATCGCTTTTACCTTTGAACGCTTTTATTTTTATGTAAAACCTTATCATCGCTGGTGGAATCGCATACTGTCATTCTTTGAAGGTAAACTGAAGGAAATCGGCTTTGAAGGTGAAATGGTGAATAACTGCTATTTGAAGCATCCGGATGATTTGATTGAACCAGCGATTAATAAGCTGATTCTTCAGGATGATAAAATTGTTCAGTTAAAGCCGAAGCTGATGAGTGCGTTGGCTGACTATGATGTGATGATTGTTGGCCCGCGCTGGCTCGAAATCATGAAAAAAGGCATCAGCAAGGGAAAAGGTGTTTTGAAAGTAGCCCAGCGGCTGGGTATCAGCCATGATGAAATCATGTGCTTTGGTGATGCGGAGAATGATCTTTCTATGATTGAATGTGTTAAATATGGCATCGCGATGGGGAATGCAATGGAGAATGTTAAGGCGGCGGCTTATTATGTGACCGATACTAATATGCAGCAGGGAATCACTAAGGCGATTGAGCATTTTAAGGATGAGCTTTATGAGCGATAGCATGGTAACGCAAAGCGGTGAAAGAGTCACTCCGCTGGCTTGTGATGAAAAGCAAATTCATATTGAGGATATTGCCCATGCCCTGTCACAGCTGTGCCGGGCGAATGGACATACGAAATATTTTTATTCAGTAGGTCAGCACTGCATTAATTGTGCTTTGGAAGCTAAGGCGCGCGGCTTTGGCAAGCAGCTGCAGCTGACAGCCCTGCTGCATGATGCCTCTGAGGCCTATATGGCGGATCTGATACGGCCAATCAAACAGCAGATGCCAAAGTATTGTGAGGCTGAGGATCAGCTGCTGGCAGTCATTTTGAAGAAGTATGGCCTTGATCCTGAATTGCCGGCTTCCATTAAAATGATTGATGATGCAATGCTGGCTGCGGAATTTAAGGATTTGGTAGGACCTGAATTGATTGAGTATCAAGCTGAGCTGATTACTGAACCTGACTTAAAGGAAAAAACTTGTTCAGAAATCAAACAGACTTATTTGAAGCTGTTTCAAGAATTGACGCAATAAGCGTCTTTTTTTTGTTGTTTTTGTTTATGTGTTGTATACTAAGGGTAAAGAGGGGTGGTTTGATGAAGAAACTTAGCTTATGTGTACTTGCGCTTTTGCTTTGCGCCTGTCAGCCCGCAATGCCTAATGAATTGCCGAATGAGGGAGACAGCGGCGATGTCAGTACCGAAACGGATTTAAAGCCAGTCATCATCATGCCGGAAATCGAATCTTTTACAAAGGATCTTGGGGTTATGAAGCTGAATGGTGATGCTGTTTCTAATAATCAAAAGGCGGCAGTCATTGAATGGCTGAAATCTTTAGAATTAACGCCGACTCATGATTATGACGAGCAGTTGATAATCAGTGAAAATGATGTTTCAACAAGTTCAGACAAAACATTAAAAACGCTTATTGATGTAGAATATGGTGATCAAGGATTTGCTGTCTACGATGCCTTTTTGTCATCAAACATTTATTTTCTAAAATTTAAAGGTTCTGTGAATATCTATCCGGTAGATTATTTTAAGCTGCGGGAGCATCCTGCATTTATTCGTGATAAGAGCTTGGATATTTCATCACTAGGCACAGCCTATCAGCCAGATTTCACTATTCCAGCTGATGCAAGAGTCTCTAAGCAGTTCTTAGCAGAAAATCGCTCAGAGATAACCATTGATCTGCCTTACTTATCATTAGGAATATGGGAAAGTGTTTCCTTTAGTAAGGAGCAGGCAGAGCGAAATATCCAGCAGCTGATGCTTGCTTTCTATGCGGATCAGCAGGGCTTCTTCGAGAAGATGCAATATGTATTCACCCTTGTTGAACCTATTGCTGTGGGACGCTATGCTATGGATGACATCGATGAAATCGTCATTGACGGCCAGCTCATAAAACTGGAAACACCGATTCCTGATTACAGTGAATTCTATAAGGGCGAAGCTGTCCGGCAAAAATATGAAGAATTATATGGCGTGCCGTTAGGAATGATTGAGAATGATAACAGTCCATGGCTCGGCTACACCTATGAGGCTGAATATGATTTGTTCACTTATCATGAGTATCGTGACGGAGCTGTCGGCGGTTACACGTATGATACACCCTATGCCTATGATGTTAAGCTTTCAGGTAATGAAATGATCCTTCAGGTAGCATCTATCAACACAAGCTTTGATTATGACAAAGAAACTGTTCATTGTTATAAAAATTCAGGCTTGCCAATCGCTGACCGCCATTTCTCAGCGGCAGCTAAAGCTGATGGTATTCTAAGTATTAAGGAATTAATTAATGAGCAGGGTGATTATTTCGATAAGTTTGAAATCCATGGCAAGCTCAATTCATGGGGAAGCTATTCATTAAGTAAGGTTGAAGATAAAACATTAATTACAATGCCTGAAAAGGATGTTATTTTCTATAATAACTTTGAGCGTATTGATCATAATACTATCTTCATGCCTTTGTTTGACTGTAATTTAGCCCGCAGTGCGAACACTACGATGCTTTATGATATGAATCGTGATTTAAAGACCTGCAACCGCTATACATTTTATGAGGATGAACGCTATGCGGTTGTTTACACAGCGACTAAGAATAAGGATGAATTACTGGTTTATCTTTTGGATAAGCAAAATAAAACCTTTAATCAGCCAATGAGTCAAAGTGAAGCTGACTTCTATTATCAGCAGTTAAAGGACGCAAATCCTCATTTAAAACCAGATACCGAAATGATTCTTTATGAAGAAAACGGTCAGTCTCTGCTTTATTTAAAGGGAACGGATACGACTCTTGATATGGTGATTAAGCTAAAGAAAAGCATAAATTAACCTAAAAGATTAATTTATGCTTTAACTAGATCCGCTGTTTCTGCATGAATGAGCTGAATCAGTTCATGCGGGTTCATTTCAATCTGAAAACCGATTTTACCGCCGCTGAATATGATTGTATCTAATGTTTGACAGCTTTCATGCAGGACAGTTTTATACAGCTTTTTCATACCGATAGGCGAACAGCCGCCGCGGATATAGCCGCTGACTTTGTTGATTTCACTGACCGGAATCATATCGACGCTCTTTTCATTAACCGCTTTTGCACATTTCTTTAAATCTAGTTCATGTTCAACAGGAATGACAAATACAAAATAATTTTTGCTGCTGCCGCGCGTAAGCAGGGTTTTAAATACTTTTTGCGGAGCCTGTGAGCATTTCTTAGCGACTGATACGCCATCAATAGCACCATCATCAGCATCATAGGTATATGTCTGATAACTGATTTTGGCTTTATCGAGAATCCGCATCGCATTTGTTTTTTCTAATTTCATAAAATCACCGCTGATATTATAATCCTAAATTACAAAAAGTGAAAGAAAAAGGTTGAACTTTAGGTTTTTGTCCATTATAATAATGAAGTATTTCCATTAGGGGAGTAGTCTGCGCTGTGAGCGTCATTAAATCAACATCATGTTTCATTGCTGAAACTGGTTTAATTATAAAAGACAAGACCTATGTTACGCTATGTAGCATAGGCTTTTTTTTGGGAGGAAGCATCATGCTGGATTTTTTGTTATTAATTGTAGGTTTTGCATTTTTAGTAAAGGGCGCTGATTTCTTTGTGGATGGGGCCAGCTCAATCGCTGATCATTTAAAGGTACCGGCGATTGTTATCGGGTTAACCATTGTAGCCTTTGGCACCAGTGCTCCGGAAGCAGCGGTCAGTATTACTGCTGGTATATCAGGTTCCAATGCGATTGCGGTAGGCAATGTTGTCGGCTCTAATATTTTCAATCTTTTGATTGTACTCGGCGCGTCGGCAGCTTTAAAAACCGTAAAGGTACAAAAGCGAATCATTGACTTTGATTTGCCGGTCATGATTGTCGGCGGCTTGCTGCTTTGTCTGTTTTGTTATACCGGCAATGTAGTCAGCCGTATTGAGGGGGCAATTTTGTTCGTATTGATCCTTGCTTATGTTGGCTATACGGTAATTACTTCATTAAAAAGCCGTCACAGTATTGAAGTGAATGAGCCTAAATTCAATGTACCGATGAGTGTAGCAGTATCAATTATCGGTTTAGCACTGATTATTTTTGGCGGTCAATGGGTGGTTGATTCAGCAACCAGTATCGCCCGCAGCTTTGGCTTGAGTGAGACGCTGATCGGTTTAACAATCATTTCCGTGGGTACCTCACTGCCTGAGCTTGTTACCTCGGTGGTAGCTGCCCGCAAAGGACAAAGTGATATTGCCTTAGGTAATGTTATCGGCTCTAATATTTTTAATATCCTGTTTATTATTGGTTTGTCATCAATGGTGAATCCAATTGAAATCGCACCGGTTATCTTTACCGATTTGATCTTTATGATGGTGATTTTCATTCAGACGCTGGTAATATCAATGAAACAGAAATGCTTTAATAAAAAGGCGGGGATTACGATGCTGGTACTCTTCGCAATTTATCTAACTTATATCATTATCAGAAATTAGCCGCAAGGCTTTTTTTCTTTTTGTGACATAAATCGTGTCAGGTTTAAAGGTATACTACCCCTGAGGTGATAAAATGAAAAGTTTTATTGATTATTTATGTTTGATCAAGAGGTATAATAAGGATGCCTTTGAACAAGATCCGATGTATCGCTGTAAAATTATCAATCAGTATTTATTTCGTTATATTAATGAATGTAAAAGACAGGGTTATATGCCGGAAGATGCCGCGATTTATCAGCGGGAAAAGGAAGCCTATGAGCAAAAGATCCGTCATTTGCGTTTTTAAATCCTTTGTGTGATTAAGTTTACTTGCCGCTGATGCATTGATATGCTATCCTTAATCTAAGGACAAGGGTATACATATGAAAAATATTCTCATTCATGGTTTAGGTCAAAACAGTGAAAGCTGGCAGGCTGTCCGGCAGTATTTAAATGGAACGGGCATAGACGCTGATTGTCCTGATTTATTTAAGTCATATCCGCAGGCCATAACGTATGATGCGCTGGCAAAGGCTTTTGCTGAAGACTGCCAAGGGTATAATGAAAAGGTGAGTTTATGCGGGCTTTCACTGGGTGGGATTTTAGCGCTTGATTATGTCAAAGCATATCCGGAAAAGGTAAATTCAGTTATTTTAATTGGTACACCTTATGAAATACCTAAACGGCTGTTTAAGCTGCAAGGATTCATATTTAAACTAATGCCTGAATCAACGTTTAGAAAAATGGGATCTAATAAACATGACTTTATCAGTCTGGTTAATTCAATGGGCAGCTTGGATATAAGAAAAGATTTAAACAAGATTAGCTGTCCTGTGTTGATCTTATGCGGTGAGAAAGATTCAGCAAACCGTAAGAGTGCGCTTAAACTGCATGAGCAGATTAAAGACAGTCAATTCAAATTAATTCAAAATGCTGGTCATGAAGTAAATACAGATAATCCTGAAGAACTGGCAAAAGCAATAATTCCTTTCTGGAAGTAAATTGATTCTTCAGTCTTCCTGTTATCCGCATGCTGCTGCTTTTTAAATTTATTCTGAATTAAATGAAAGGAGGGAATCAATGCCTGAATTATTGAAAGACAGATATTATAATTTTAATTCAATTCATGAATTAGCCTTCCGTATTAAGGTGATATATCCTTCCTTTCGGGATAGTGATTTTATAAGTGATATTATGGATGAAACATGGGAGGCGCTTTCACTAAAAGGCCGTATGCGCCATATTACGATAAATCTTGGAAAATATTTGCCCTCTGAGTATGAACAGGCATTGGCCGTCCTTGATCAGGTGATTGCGAGTTATCCAGCCCATCATAATGATCTTGCATTCATTTACTTCCCGGATTTTGTAGAAGTTTATGGACAGGCTGAGTGTAATTGGGATCTGTCAATGGCTGCCTTAGAGAGATATACTCAATGTTCAACTGCTGAATTTGCTGTGCGGGAGTTTATTATAAAGCATGAGGAACGCATGATGGCACAAATGTCCATATGGGCAAAACACAGCAATGAGCACGTTCGGCGGCTTGCCAGTGAGGGATGCCGGCCTGCACTGCCGTGGGGACAAGCATTGGCTAGGTTTAAAAAAGATCCAACCTTAGTGCTTGCTGTTTTAGGGCAATTAAAAGCTGATCCTTCACTCTATGTTCGTAAAAGTGTGGCCAATAATCTGAATGACATATCCAAAACACATCCTGAGCTTGTTGTGCAAATAGCAAGCGAATGGTATGGCCAAAATGAGTATACGGACTGGATCGTAAAACATGGCTGCCGGACACTTTTAAAAAGGGGTGACAAAAGGGTGCTTGCTATTTTTGGTGTTGCCGATGCAAGGCATATCACTGTTAGCGATTTTTCCATGCGAGCCAAATCTGTTTCCATTGGCGAGGAGATTACATTTTCTTTTAAAGTCAAGGCGAAAAAAGCAGCCAAGGTACGGCTGGAATATGGTATTCATTATGTGAAAGCGAACGGTACGCGAAATCTTAAAATATTTAAAATAGCTGAAACTTCATTTGCGGCAAAGCAAGAAAAGACGTATATAAAAAAACATTCTTTCGCAGATTTGAGTACAAGAAAACATTACCCTGGAATGCATTCGCTAACACTTATTGTTAATGGCACAGAGCAAGGTAAACTGAATTTTGAAGTAGCGGCTGCTGATTTGTTTTTGAAGTTAAATAATTTAAAATAAAGCTAAGGAGGCGTAATTTAATTATGATCATAGAAAACATGAAAGGGGACATGTCTGCACTTGCGGATAAACCCATTATCATCACCGGCGGCGGTGGCGGAATTGCATTGGAAGCCGGGCTTGCTCTGGCTTATATGGGAGCAAAAGTAATTATTGGTGAGGTGGATGAGGAAAAGGGAAGAAAGGCAGAAAGCTTGATTGCGGCCAAGTTCCCTGGTCGTGTTCAATTTATTCCTCTTGATCTTGAGAAGCCTGAGGCTATACAAGCCTTTTGTGAGAAAGTAACGGCAGAATATGGAACTCCCTATGCCATCATCAATAATGCCGCGATAACCCCTTTTGATTCCATTGAACGGCTTCCGCTTTCAGACTGGGACAGAAGCTATCATGTCCATTTGCGCGGGCCGCTGCAAATGATACAATTTTTCCTGCCTAAAATGTTGGAGAAAAATCAGGGTGTTCTTGTATTCACTCCATCCTCCGGTGCAGTAGCCTATATGGGAGGCTATGAGGTGTTTAAGACATCGCAGGTCGAATTGGCAAATACATTGGCGGCAGAACTGGAAGATACCGGACTGTCGGTTTATAGTATTGGCCCTGGCCTTGTGAAGACGCAGACAGCTATGCAGGGAATTGAGAAAGTAGCGCCTCTTATGGGGATTTCCACCGAGGACTTCTATCATATGAATCGCGAAAACATTGTTTCCGCTCAGGAGGCTGGAACCGCATTCGCCGTGTCATTGCTCTTTGCGAAAAAATATCATGGTCAAGAGATTGGCGGTATACAGGCGCTGATAGACGCAGGAATTCATAAAAATAATGATGAAAAAATATCGGCATCATTGAGCGAAGAAGGACAAACGCTGCTGATCGCAATCGTCAAAACATTTGATGAACAGAATGAGGGTTGGAAAAAAAGAAATATATTTGAAAAGCAATGGATGCTGCGTGATTTCAAAAAATATGCGGGCCATTCTGCCGATGAGATGGCAGCCGCATTACATCAATATCAGATTGCCTATAACAAAAAAGACGTTGAGAAGCTGAATGGATTGTCTGCACTGTTAACAAATCTTTCTAATTATTATCGGCATCAGCTGGAAATGATGCAGGGCTACATCAAAGACTCAGAGAAAAGGCAGGAATACGACACCTATATTAAAGGGTGGCTCAAGGACATTGAAACAATGAAGGGTATGCTGTAACTGTCATGCTGAATTGGCGATGCTGAGACGCTGTTTCGTATTATCGATATTTTTAGGGATGAGATTGATAAGTAACACTAGGTGAAAAAGTGAATAATTTAAAATTACACCAAATCTAAAAAATGAAACAAAAAAGCCCTTAAATGGGCTTTAGTTTTTATATGGTGCCGACTAGAGGAATCGAACCTCCGACCTACTCATTACGAATGAGTTGCTCTACCGACTGAGCTAAGTCGGCGTACTTGAAATTACGCCCTTATATTATAGCGCGATTTTGTTAATTTTCAAGTATATTTTTTAAAAAGCTGAATCACATCAAAAAGTCTTTATTTTTCACTCTTAATGATACGCACTAGGGTAATCAGGTTTATAATCACTGCCAGCAACCCTAATAGTTTCGTCAGCATACCAAGCAGGGAGGTTCCGCTCGTAAAGATTGCCAGCAGGGCAACTACATTGGTTATATTGATGACTAATTTGCGTTGTTTGTTTGACATGGACTCAGCTCCTTTCTATTTTATAGCTTTGAGTATTAAAGTCTACCATAACTCTGGTACCATCTGCGAACAGCGTTTCTTGCTGTTTCCAATCGTTATTAATAAAATGATGAGATACCATTTCTTCTTTTGCAACCTTTTCCTGAAGCTCAAGCACCTGTTTGCAGCGCTGCCAAGCGGTTGCTAAATCTTTTGGCTGATCGGTATCAAACACACCATCGGTATTCGGATAAGCGCCCTCTTTTTCAAGATAAGCACCGCCGCCGTTCAGCAGTGCATAAAGCATATAATCTTCCTGATCTGGGTGCTGATCCATCGGCCATGGCAAAAGCATACAGTCATGATAGACTAGATTAAACAGGGGAACCGGATAGCCATTGCGCGGTGTATCTGGTGCTTTCAGCATGAAGTCATAAGGGCCATAATGCGCAAATACTAATTCACGCATTGCCCAATCGCCGCATTCCTCGGAGCTAGGCAAGATTTTCATACTATTCAGCATTGAAAAGCATTCCCTGCGATATTCAAAGCATTCCTTGCGGTTCATCATATGTTCTGGATTGAAACACTCATCACCTTCATTGCAGGTAAATACGTCCAGATAGCTGGCTTCAAGGTGAATGCCGTGTTTTAATAATTCAGTGAAATTGCGTTTTACATACATGGCTGCCTGAGAAGCGCATAAGAGGCTCTGACGGCCGCCTGCCCAGCGGGCCATATCAAAGATCGAGCCATCCTCATTCATGCAGGCATTCGCAGGATCAAAGCTCTTCGCGTTAAAATAATAATCGCGATATTGATCATGAAGACCCAGCATATAATTATATGTCTGCATCGTATCAGAAAGCTTTTTTAATCCATCCCAGCCGCCGGCCTGAATGCAAGGAGGCAGAATATCGGGATGCTGATTGTCATAACCGGGTTCAGCCCAGCCATCAAGATGCAGATAAAGCTTTTTAATGCCCATTTCATGATATTGTTTTATTTCTTCTGTTCTGGTATCAAAAGATGTCAGATGATCGTTATGTTCAGGGTTATCAGAATCATAAAACAGTGAATCTGGCTCAATATGTGATTTGATTCCTTTATGCACAAAGGCAGAACCAATTAATTGATCAACGAGCGGATTGCGGGCAGCTTTTTCACGAAGACTTGTAAATAGACCGCTTTCCTTTACATGCTGACGATAAAGCTTGCATAAATCATTATAGTCACAGTTGGCCCGTAAAGAATAACGCATCCGGCGGCGGTATCGCATTTTGCCTAAAGTTGGAAGCCAGCGAATGCTGATGCTGGTATAAGGTCCATTCGCAGGATGATCAATCTGATAGGCGGCATCGGCAGGATCTAAACATTCCGCAAGATAACCAGCCTGTTGATTTACCTGTGCAAACCAAGGCATATAAGCCGCGCTGCTGCCTAACTGACCATCAAAATGCAATTGATTCACAGCATGCGGCCAATTGTTAGGAATCAGCGTTCCCTGCATCTGATTAATTAATGTATAGCTTTCAGCATTCCCATCATCAAAACGAATCGGCATCGGCCAATAAACAGCACTTGGTTTAAGCTTATCTTCAATTAACGGCAGCCATTCAAAATAAATATCCTGAGTGCTTTCTTCAACCCAAACAAGGACTTCACATGCGTCTTCACCGTCATTAAACCCCTTATAAATGGTTTTAAACCCTGAACCTAAACCATTATTAAATTCAGTCGTTGTAATTTCCTGTGCCTTGCTGAACCAAAACTTTTGCTCATTGCACAGATAATAACCATCATTCATCATTTCAAACCAAAGAACATTGTCATTGTATAAACGAATTGTTTGATCTGCTTTTATTTTTATCTTCATAAGTACCTCTATCTTGTTAAACAGCTCTATTTTATCATAGCTAATTCACACATGAAAGTTGAAATGTTCATGAATTAAGTTATAATGGTTCTGAGGTACACATATGATAAAATGGATCGTTATGGATATGGATGGCACATTGCTGAATGATGAAAACAGAATCGATGAGCAAACCAGACAAATATTAATTAAACAAGAAGAAAAAGGTGTGCGTCTGCTGCTTGCCAGCGGCCGCAATTACCGCAAGCTGATGGATTATGCCATTCAGCTGAAAATGGATGTTTATCACGGAATGCTGATAGAAGCCAATGGTTTGGCGGTTTATGACTGCATGACACATGCAAGGCAGAAGAAAGCAGAATTGAATAAGCAGGATATCGAACGGGTCTTCAAGCTTGCCCAGACATATGATTTAGAACTGATCGCTTCTTTGGATGATGGCTTATATGATTACTTTTCTGAAAATATCCGTCAATCTAAAATAGCTTATCGCATTGAAAACAACTTTCCTGAGGACTTTCCTTTGACCGGCGGTCATCGTGATTGGATCAGTGATAATCGGGGCGGCTATCCCAATCAGTTTTTTGCTGAGCGGCTTGAAGCTTTTCCGGATGCCTGCAACAAACTGTGCCTGACCCATTTTCCAACCCGGATCAGTGAAGTTTTTGAGGCCTTAAAAAAAGCCTTGAATGATGAATATGAAATTGTGCGGACATCACCAAGATGGGTTGAAATATCGCCCAAGGGAATCAGCAAGGGAAATGCACTGACAGCGTTAATGAGTGCCAATCAAATCAAAAAGGATGAAGTTTTAGTATTTGGTGACGGGGAAAATGACTGTTCAATGTTTGCCAGTGCCGGTATTGCCATTGCGATGGGCAATGCGATGGATATAGTCAAACAGGCAGCCAATGGTGTTACCTTAGATAACAATCATAATGGAATTGCCTATGCCATCGAAAATTTAGAGCAAATTACGAGTAAGCATGAATAATAGATGGTATAATACAAACAACAAACAGGAGGTATTTACTTATGAAAATTACAAACACAGCAGAATTCGATGCAATCAAAGACAATGGCGTAGTATTAGTTGATTTCTATGCAGACTGGTGCGGCCCATGCAAAATGATTTCTCCAATTCTTGAAGAATTAGCTAAAGAATATGAAGGAAAGGTTACAATCGTAAAGGTCAATGTTGATGAAAATGGCGATATTGCCGGCCGTTACGGTGTAATGTCAATCCCTAATCTGGTATTATTTAAAAATGGCGATGTAGTCAAACAAGTAGTTGGCTTCCAGCCTAAGAATCAGCTTCAGGCATTATTAAATTCTGCTATCTAACATCCAATTGAGGATGTTTTTTTTATTTTCCAATAATTTAAAATTGTTCTGTTTTAAAACAATTATCGAAAATCTGTTATTTTGTGTAAGAAATTTTTAAGATTAATGTGACAGAAATGGCATTTTCCCTTCATTAAATTATGATATAATGGGTTTGCATATAGAGTAAAAAAGGAGAGAAAGCCAATGTCTTTGATAGAGGTAAGGGATCTCCGTAAAGTTTACCATGTAGATACGGAGCGAATTGTTGCTTTAAACCGTATCAATCTCAAAATTGAAAAGGGAGAAATATGTTGTGTGCTGGGAACTTCTGGTTCCGGTAAATCAACACTGTTGAATATTATGGCAGGTCTGGAAAAACCGTCATTAGGAAGTGTTTTTATTGACGGCGTTGATATTTGCCAGTTAAGTGAGAAAAAACTGGCTGCTTTCCGGCAGAAAAATATCGGCTTTGTATTTCAGTCATACAATCTGATGTCAACACAAACAGCGATTGAAAATGTCGCAATGCCCTTGATGTTTAGAGGCATGAGTAAAAAGAAACGGAATCACTATGCGATAGAGATGCTGAAAGCGGTAAAACTGGATGGACGTATGGGGCATAAGCCTTCACAGATGTCCGGCGGTCAGCAGCAGCGTGTAGGTATAGCCAGAGCATTCGTTGCCCGGCCTAAAATTGTTTATGCGGATGAACCAACAGGAAATCTGGATAGTCATACAACCATAGAGGTTATGGAAATCATGATTGATATGGCAAGGCGATATAAGGAAACCTTGATTATTGTTACCCATGATCAGGAAATTGCGTCTTATGCAGATCGAATTATTTATTTACTTGATGGAAATATAAAATCAGATAAACCTAATGAATCGATTATGAAGACTAAAAGAGAGAAAGATTCTGAAACTGCAAAACAGGTTAAGGATCAGAAAAAGAATGAAGAGGGAAAAAGCAATGAGGAAAAATAAAATTCTATTAAAGAGTGCTGCGGCGATGCTGTCATTGATGATGATGGGCAGCATGATGCCGGGGATGAATGTGAAGGCGGCTATGTCTGAGGATGATGCTAAAAAATATTGTGAAGACAGAGGGTTGGCTTTTGGTTCATTTGATCAAGATACAGGGGCTGTTATATGTGTAAAAAGAGAAACAGTAGAAGTGCCTTCTGATCCTGAGCCCGACACGCCAATTTACGGCAACATTTTTAAATTATATCCGGGTTATGACACACCGACGATCAATGCCGGCGAATCCAAGGTGATTGAATTTCCGATTGTCTACGCAACTAAAAAGACAGCAACCAGTTATGAACAGGCACAAATTACCTTGCCGGATGGCTTGTATTTCTACGAAGCTAATGACATTCAGTCATTTGATGTGAAAACTCAAAAGGATGACAAACGTTTTGAGGGCAAGGTCGCTATCTTAAAGGCCAGCATTTCAGCAAGCTCCGATGCGAAGAGCGGTACGGTGACAGTGCCGATTAAAATTACTTATAAATATTCTGGCAATTCTAATCCGATAACTGAAACAGTTAATGCCTATATCAAAATCAACGGCACTGACAGCAATCCTGCTAATCGTTTGAAAATCACCAATTACAGTTTTGACCGTCAGAATATCAAAGCCGGCGAAGCCTTTAATTTAACTGTAGAATTAAATAATCCATCAAACGGCGCGGTTAAGAATGTCAATGTAAATATCGGCAATTTAACCACGGAAACGATTATGATGAACAATGCAATCGATACGATGTATCTGCCTGAATTACCTGCTAATTCAACAAAGACATTAACCTTCCCGATGATTGCCAGCAAGAATATCGATAAGAATTCTCAAATGCTGGAATTATCTGTGACAGCGGATGGCATTGATTCACCGCTTACATCAAAGATTTTCGCTTTTATTTCTAAATCAGCCGATGGCTCTGAAGCGGCTCTCAACGGTAAACCTAAAATTGTTATTGACAGCTATGACTATGGCGGTACAGCGGTAACTGGCGGTCAGCCTTTTGATTTATCGATGGTATTCAGAAATACAAGCAGCAATATTACGATTGAGAATTTAAAAATGACAATTCAAAGTGTTGCTGATGAGAAAACCGGCGGTGCGTTTACACCGACTAGCTCCAGTAACTCATTCTTTGTGAAGAGTATTGCGCCAAATGGTTCAATTGGACAAAGTATCAATTTAATGCCAAAGGCAGATGCTGACCCTAAATCTTATGGCTTGGAAATTCGTTTTGAATTTGAATATGTCATTAAGGGTGAACTGCAGGAAGGCAGCTCCACAGAACAGATTTCTATTCCATTAAAGCAATCCGATCGCTTTGAAGTAGGTGAAGTCGATATGTGGGGGCCGATATATGTCGGTATGGAAAGTCAGATCAATGTTTCTTATGTAAATAAGGGTAAATCTACAATTAATAACCTTGAGATTTCTGTTGAGGGAGAAAATATGACCGCGATGGAATCAAGATCCTATGTAGGAAATGTTGAATCAGGCAACTCTGATTATTACTCTGTAAATATCACTGCTAATCAGGAAGGTCCGGTTAAGGGTAAGATTAAATTCTCTTATGAGGATGCGAACGGACAGACAGTAGTTGTTGAAAAGGAATTCAGCAGTGACGCGATTTCGATGAATTTTGAACCTGATCCAGGCATGGATATTCCTGAACCAACGCAGCCGGAAGGGATGCCGATGTGGGGCAAAATCTTGATTGGCGTAGTTGTTGTTGGCGGTATCGCGGCAGTGGCTTATGTAGTGATTAAAAAGAAAAAGGCTAAGTCTAAATTGCAAGAAGCTGAATCTTATGATGATTTCCCAGAAGATGGTGAATAATTATGAGTATTAAGGATAAGATTATCATGTGTTTTTCTAACCTTTATAAAAGAAAGGTTAGAACGCTGCTGACAACCGTGGGTGTTGTTGTCGGAACATGTGCAATCATTATCACCGTTTCATTGGGCGTAGGCATGCAGCAGGCTCAGGAAGAAGCATTGTCACAAATGGGTGATTTAACAATCATCAATGTGAATTCATATGGCATTTCACCGGATATAGATCCGCTGGATGATGCCATGCTGGAAAAGTTTCGCGAGCTGGATCATGTAGTAGCTTTAACTCCTGCTTATCAATTGAGCAATTGGGGATCAATCAGTATTACCAGCGGTAAATATATGTATGACAGTATGATTTACGGTGTTTCACTGAATGATCTTGAGGCTTTAGGTTATAAGCTTACAGAGGGTTCGTGGCCTGGTGAAGAGGGTGTAAAGGAAAATACGGTTTATTTCAGTTCTTCGGCGGTTTATGATTTCTATAATACGAAAAAACGTTCTAATAACCGAGTTTATGAAGGATCAGGCAAAGATCCTTTCGTTGATCCAAACAAGGATAAAATGAAGTTTGTCGTAAGTTCACAGAAAGAAAATAAAAAGCCTAAAGAATTTGATTTAGTTTATGGCGGTACGATGGAACAGGATTGGAGTAAGAGTCCGTCCAGCGGCTGGGGTGTCTTTGTGAGTGTCGATTATTTGAAAAAGTTAGAGAATGAATATAACAAATTAAATAATATTACTGTTAACAAGGATGCAAAAAAGAGCTATGACAGTGTGACGGTTAAAGTCGATGATATGAACAATGTCGCGGCGGTGGAAGAGGTTATTCAGGGAATGGGCTATACAACCAATTCCATGGAAACGATTCGTAAGCCGATGCAGGAGAAGGCTCAGAAAGATCAGCTGATGCTTGGTTCATTGGGTGCTATTTCATTGTTGGTTGCGGCTTTAGGTATCATGAATACAATGATGATGTCAATTTATGAACGTACACGTGAAATTGGTGTTATGAAGGTACTGGGCTGCTTTATCAGTGATATCCGTACAGTGTTCTTAATGGAAGCCGGAACGATAGGTTTCTTGGGCGGTGTGCTTGGCGTTGGTGTCAGCTATGGCGTTTCCTATCTGATTAATACGTTTGGCGGCGGCGGCAGTCAGGACATCTATGGTGCCCTGCAGGGCGGCATCGGTTCTACATCAGTGATTCCTTGGTGGCTGGTGGTGGGAGCATTGCTGTTCTCAACACTGGTAGGACTGTTGTCTGGTATTTATCCTGCCAACCGCGCGGTAAGTATTTCAGCATTATCTGCAATTAAACAGGACTAAACAGAAGACTGCTTCGGCAGTCTTTTTTCTTTGCCTGAAACTTTTGTTTAATAAATAAAACTTTTTGTTTAATTAGTATTGCATTTCAAAACGAATTGGGTATAATAGTATTGTTTGAAAATGAAAAACATTAAGTTTACTATTGCTAAACAAAAGGAGGGGTTTGGTGGATATCGGACATAAGCTGAAGCAGCTGCGCATTAAAAATAGTTTAACGCTTGAGGAGCTGGCTTCAAGAAGTGAGCTGACCAAGGGATTTCTGTCACAGGTTGAACGAAATCTGACGTCGCCTTCCATTGCCACCTTAGAGGACATTTTGGAGGCGCTGGGAACAACTTTGGCTAGTTTCTTTCAAGAGGATAAGGATGAGAAGTGCGTCTTTACCAAGGACGATTATTTTGTTGATGAGCGTGAGGGCAGCACTGTTCATTGGATCGTGCCTAATGCCCAAAAGAATGAAATGGAACCCATCCTTCTTGAACTGGAAGTAAACGGCACCTCACAGGTTATCGATCCCCATGACGGGGAAGAGTTTGGTTATGTCCTGAGCGGCCGGATCGTTCTGGTTGACGGTGAAAGTGAATTTACAGTTAGAAAAGGGGAAACTTTTTATATTAACGGAACCAACAGTCATTATTTAAAAAATGAAAGTCAGGCTGTTGCCAAGGTGCTGTGGATTACCACACCGCCTCTGTTTTAGTGGAAAGGAGCAGCAATGAAACCACTGATTCAATTTAAAAACATCGTAAAAGAATTCGATGGTCAGCTAGTGCTGAAAGGGATAAATCTAGATATTTATGAAAACGAGTTTGTTACTCTGCTAGGACCGAGCGGCTGCGGTAAAACGACACTGCTGCGTATCCTTGGCGGCTTTTTGGAACAGACTGAAGGTCAGGTCATGTTTGATGGTGAAGAAATCAGCAAGCTGCCTGCATATAAAAGAGAAATCAACACCGTATTCCAAAAATACGCTTTATTTCCGCATATGAATGTTTATGACAATGTGGCTTTTGGCTTAAAAATTAAGAAAGAAGCTAAAGACTTAATTGAACAAAAGGTTAACCGTATGCTGAAGCTGGTAAATCTTGAGGAATATGCAAAGCGTTCAGTTACGGAAATGTCCGGCGGTCAGCAGCAGCGTGTCGCGATTGCCCGCGCTTTAGTCAATGAACCAAAGGTTTTGCTTTTGGATGAACCGCTGGGTGCTTTGGATTTAAAGCTGCGCAAGGAAATGCAGCATGAATTAAAGAAAATCCAGCAAGAAGTAGGCATCACCTTTATCTTTGTAACCCATGATCAGGAAGAAGCGCTGACAATGTCAGATAAGATTGTGGTTATGAAGGATGGTGAAATTCAGCAGGTAGGTACACCAGAAGATATTTACAACGAACCGATCAATGAATATGTCGCAAACTTCATTGGTGAGAGTAATATTGTAGACGGCGTTATGACAAAAGATTATGAGGTTATGTTTGAAGATAAGAAATTTACCTGTGTGGATTTTGGCTTTAAACCTAATGAAAAGGTTGATGTTGTAATTCGTCCTGAGGATTTAGATATTGTACCTAAAAGTCAGGGCAAGCTGCGCGGTATTGTAAAATCAGTTTTATTTAAGGGTGTGCATTATGAAATTATTGTTGAAACTAAATCAGGTACAAGTATCACAGTACAGATGCATGTATCGGATGATCGGCCAGTAATAAATGAATCAGCCCGTGAAAAAATGAGTGCCAATGTTTTCTATCTGGATGTTGAGGACGTAAAGGAATTGACAGACGCGGAAATCATTGCCCGTGCTGACGCGCAGGCATGGAGTATGGATGATGAGGAAGAATCAATCTCAATCAGTAAGGTTGAATATGATATTAAACCTGAAAAGGGAACTTATCCGGTTACCTTCTCAACCTCAAACGGTACTTCCGTTACAGTTAATATGATTGTTAAGGATCAAAACCGTGTGGTATCTAAAGAATACGGTGAAGAGATTTTCGCTGAGAATTTCTTTAAAAAAGTAGATGAGATTCAGGACAGTGTCGCCTTGGATACTGATTTAAAAATCTGGGCGAACGCGCAGGCATGGGATCTTGATGAAGATATTAAGGTAGAAATTACGACCGTTGATTATGATTTTGATCCGGAAACGATTGTACCGGGAACTTATTATGTGACCTTTAAAACGAGTGGTTATGAATATAAGGTAGATACGACAGATTATGCCGAAGTTGACAGTGTTGTCGGTCTTAAATTTGAGCCTGAAGATATTCATATCATGAGTAAGTCAGGGAGCTATTAAGCTATGAAGCAGTTTAGAAAGATGACGATTCCATACATTGTATGGATGTCGGTCATGATCGTTATACCGATGCTGTTTATCTTTATGTATGGCATTACCAAGGAAGGGAACAGTGTTGTAACCTTGAATTTCACCTTGGATAATTTTGCTAAATTCTTTGTGGAACCAATCTATATCGATGTGCTGATCCGTTCAATGCGGATTGCCGTAGTGACAACCTTCTTTTGTATCCTGCTTGGCTATCCGGCGGCTTATGCGATCTCACGCTGCAATGAAAAAACGCAGACTCTTTTGGTACTGCTGATTACCTTGCCGATGTGGATCAATATGTTAGTAAGAACGTATGCGTGGATGGGAATGCTTCAGGATGACGGCTTGTTTAATACCTTGCTGGGGCTGATCGGCATTGGCCCGGTAAAAATGATTCATACTGAGGCAGCGGTTGTCTTTGTTATGATTTATAATTTTATTCCGTTTATGATTCTGCAGATTTATACATCACTGACTAAAATGGATAAAAGCTATCTGGAAGCTGCCAGTGATTTAGGGGCGACACCGCTTGAGGCATTCAGAAAAATCACCCTGCCTTTATCTTTGCCGGGTGTAGTCAGCGGTATCACCTTAGTTTTCTTACCGGCGGTATCTACCTTTACCATTACGTCATTGATCGGCGGCGGTAAATTCTCCAACGTCGGAAATATTATTGAAACCTTATTTCTGAAATCCGGCGATTGGAATGCCGGATCGGCACTGTCTTTGATTTTAGCGGTCATCATCATGTTCCTGATGTATCTGACTAAGAAAGTAGATAAAGACCCGTCGAATGGAAGGGGGCGTATCTAATGAAGAAAAAGAAACAGCCTATTTTCAATATTTATATTGTTTTAATGCTGATATTCTTCTATCTGCCGATTATTTATACGATTTTCTTCTCATTTAATGAAACTAAATCATTAACTCATTTCAGCGGCTTCTCATTGCGCTGGTATGAAAAAATGTTTGCCGACCGCACGATGATGGAAGCCATCTGGTATACCTTTATCATCGCGATTATTGCCACGGTTGTATCAACCATCGTCGGTACGATTACCGCGATTGGTTTATCTAAATCAAAAAGAATCGTACAGAATATTGTTGAACAAATCAACAATCTGCCGATTATGAACCCGGAAATTGTTACCGCGGTTGGCCTGCTGATGCTCTTTGCATCAATCAAAGGGATAGAAAAAGGCTTTGTCACTTTGCTGCTGGCGCATATTATGTTCTGTATTCCTTATGTAATATTAAGCGTCACACCAAAGCTGAGAACTCTTGATCCAAATCTTACGGAAGCGGCGATGGATTTAGGCGCTACACCATGGCAGGCATTAACGAAGGTCATCGTACCGCAGATTATGCCGGGAATCGTATCCGGCGCGTTAATTGCCTTTACGATGTCATTTGATGACTTTGTTATTTCTTATTTCGTTACCGGCAATGGCGTCAACAATATTTCAACACTGGTATGGACGATGTCAAAACGCATCAATCCATCCATCAATGCCTTATCGACAATTATTATCGTTATTATTACCATTGGACTGATTTTGGCCAATGTTGTACCACTTTTAAAAGATAAAAAGGAGAAAAAGAGAATATGAAAAAAACACTTGCTGTACTGACAAGCGCCATGCTGCTGTTAAGCGGCTGTTCCTCTTCCAATGGCTCCAGTGATGCTGTTGAAAAATATGGTTCAGATACATTAAAGCTCTATAACTGGGGTGCCTATATGGGTGAAGATTTAATTCCTGATTTTGAAAGAGAGTTTGGTGTAAAGGTTGTTGTAGAATACTTTAATTCCAATGAAGAAATGTATACTAAATTACAGGCCGGTGATTCATATGATGTACTGGTTCCTTCCGATTACATGATTGAACGTCTGGTTAAAGAAAATATGCTTCAGGAGCTTGATAAATCAATGATTCCTAATCTTGCAAATCTGGCAGAGGGGGTTAAAAACCTGCCTTATGATCCAGATAACACTTATTCCGCGCCTTATTTCTGGGGCAGTGTAGGGATTGTATACAATTCAGCCAATGTGCCAAGTGAAAAAGTAGAAAAAGAGGGTTATGCTATTCTTCAGGATACAGATTACAAGGGCCGCATTTATATGTATGACTCAGAACGTGATTCATTTATGATCGCGCTTAAAAATCTGGGCTATTCAATGAACAGCTCTGATGATGCTGAAATTCAGGCTGCCTATGAATGGCTGTCACAGATCAACAATACAATGGACCCGGCTTATGTTACCGATGAGGTTATTGACAACATGGTTAACGGCATGAAGGATCTTGCGGTTGTTTACTCAGGCGATGCTGCTTATATTCTTTCTGAAAATGAAGATATGCGTTATTTCCAGCCGAATGAGGGAACAAATATCTGGTCTGACGGCATGGTTATTCCAGCGAATGCCAAGAATCCTAAATTAGCTAATGAATTTATCAATTATGTGTTGACTTATGAAGCATCATACGGCAATTCTGAAGAAGTTGGCTATGCATCAAGCAATCAGGAAGTATTAGATGATATGACAGCGCCAGGCGGCTTATATGAAGACAATGAAGCCTATTTGCCAAGAGTTGGTTATGCTAAAGATGAAGTCTTTGTTTATAATGCGGAAATGGTCAGCAAACTGGCTGAATTATGGCTTAAAGTAAAGGCTCAGTAAAACTGAATAGATAAAAGGGGAGCAGAGACAGAAATGTTTTTGCTCTTTTTTTCTAAAAAAGTGTGAAAAGCTGTTGCATTTTCTGATTAAATTTAATATAATAGACGAGCAATGAAAAGTTTTGGGGCCGTGGCGAAATAGGCAGACGCAACGGACTTAAAATCCGTTGGGAGCAATCCCGTGGGGGTTCAAGTCCCCCCGGCCCCACCATTCATTGTAAAACAATTAAATAGGTATGGTACCATAGCCAAGTGGTAAGGCAATAGACTGCAACTCTGTGATCATCAGTTCAAATCTGATTGGTACCTCCAGTTGGGGCCGTGGCGAAATAGGCAGACGCAACGGACTTAAAATCCGTTGGGAGCAATCCCGTGGGGGTTCAAGTCCCCCCGGCCCCACCATTCGATAGACAGAAGCTGTAACAAGTAAGAGTTCCTCTGAAAATTACAGTTTTTTTGTGCTTGAAACAGCCTCCGGTTGCTAAGTCACTTAAATTCAAGTACAATTAAATAGAAAGCAGGTGATGCTGATGCAATGTCCACAATGCAAAACTAAAATGAAAGTTAAAATGACAGATAAACAGGTTCGTTGCCCAAACTGCGGCAGGAATTATGAGGTTAAACTGAATACGATAAAAAGTATCGCGCTTATGATTATCTACTGTCTTGTCTTAAGCTCTATTACTTTGGAATTAGTGAATTATATCAATAACCCATATATTATTCTAATAATCATGATCGCCGGCTTTATACCGGCTAAATATCTGATTCTTTATGTTTTTGTACCGGTAACACTTAAACCATTATCAAGAAAATAATTTTCATTCTTCGTGATAGTAAAAAATGGTATAATATGAAAGAAGGGTGTGATCTAAATGGCAGTTGATAAGAAATATTATTTATTAAAGGATGGGACTGCTTATTTCAGTGATTTTTTATTGGATATCAGCGGTTCAGACTTTATGAATAAAAGCTTAATGAATATTGAATTAGGTGAAAAAGCAACACGGATCGGTGAAGAAACATTTGCCGGCAATTATCTGAGAAAAGTTGTTTTTCATAAGAAAATGAAGGTAATTGAAAGCCGTGCTTTCGCGAATAATAAAATTGAGAAAATTGTGTTTGAACGTGCAGAAATACCACGGATAGCAAAGGATGCCTTTGCCAATAATCCAATCAAACGGATCGTAGTGCCGTATGCTGGCTATAAATGTTACAGCGGCATGCTGCTTTCCTTGGATCTGCCGGACGGTTATGAGGTGGTTTCTGATATTGCCAATGCTTTTGCTGAATTAAACGCATCATTAAAGGGCGATGAAATCATCTATATTGAAGTTAAATCAATCTATGGTGAATTATATTGGAAGATAAAGAAGGAATCAAGCTTTATTTTTGATACACGGTTGAATCATGATCAGAACGAAGATGACTTCACCGAGATTGTAACTAAAAACGGCAATACAGTATTTATGCATACCGATGAGCATTTTGACATGATTATCTATGAAAAAGATGAAAATGGTTATAAATCAGTTACCTTTGAAGACTTTGACGGCATCTATTATGAAAAGGGGAAGAACCAATGTTAGTTTGTCCCAAATGCAGACTGCCGCTTGTCAGGCATGAGAAAACATATCACTGTTCAGCAAGGCATTCCTATGATATTGCGAAAAAAGGGTATGTAAATCTGGTGTTAGGCAATCAGAAAATCAGCGGTGATTCTAAGGAAATGGTTGATGCCAGAACCTTGTTTTTATCTGCTGGTTATTATCAGGTGCTGGCTGATAAACTGATTGAACTGCTGAAGGAAATAAAGCCGGATATGCTGATTGACGCAGGCTGCGGAGAGGGCTATTATACAAGACAGTTTCATGATTGCGGCAATCAGATCATAGCATTTGATTTAAGCAAACCGGCATTGAATACCGCGGCAAAGCTGGATCAGGATACCATTTATGCGATCGCTTCGATCTTTGATATGCCGATTGGTGATGCCAGTGCGGATTGCGTGGTCAATATTTTTGCACCGACACCCGTTGATGAGATAAACCGAATCTTGAAAAAGGACGGTATTCTGATTAAGGTAGGGCCGGGTGCCAAGCATCTGCACGGACTCAAGGAAGTGCTTTATGATGAGGTCTATGACAATGAAGAAGAAAGCGTTGAATTAAAGGGTTTAACGCACATTCAAAGAGTAAATGTAACAGATCAGATTCATTTAATGTCTAATGATCAGATCAAGGCATTATTCATGATGACGCCTTATTATTGGAAAACGAGCCAGGCATCCGCAGCTCGCTTGAACACGTTAACCGAATTATCAACTGAAATCGATTTTTTGATTGATTTATATCAAAAATAATGTCCGAATTATGACATTTCATTGCCGATAAACGAATGGGACTTAACGATAGTTTGTGTAAATTGTATAATGTAGACGTAAGATTATTGCCTTTAATCTAATCGATATGAATAAATGTAATAATATATTTCAACGAGCCTTAATCAGAGTGTTTGCGTCAAATTTAGGGGTTTATGCTGATGAGGTGTCTGTTTGTGCGCATTATTGTTTTATTTATATTTAATCACTTGATGTTATATCCTTTGTGAGATATAATTATTAAAGGATATGGTTAGCAATGGGTATACCAATCTCAAAAATTGGTGGTTTTTCATGAAAAAACTGGAGGGTAAGAAAATGAAAAATTTAAAAAACAAAAAAGGTTTTACATTGATTGAATTGATTGTGGTTATTGCTATTTTAGGTATTTTGGCACTGTTCTTGTTGCCACAGTTCATGGGTTATAGTCAAGATGCGAAATTACAAGTAGCAAAAGCTAATACTCGTACTGTTTGGACAGCTGCAAAAGCTGCGGAGACTACTTCTGAATATAAAGAATTTAAAGATTTGACTGCTTTTACAAAAGAAGTAACTGATAAATTAGGTACTTCGTTTACTGTAGCTGACGTAAAAGTCGAAGCTACAAAAAATGCTGATGGAAAAACTTGGTCATTAACATCAGTTTCATATAAAACTAATGGTGTTACATGTACTTATAAACCATCAGCAGATGAAGATGATATTAAGTGTACTACAACAGAATAATATCTAATCATATAGGACATACTTCGGTATGTTCTTTTTAAGAGGTAACTTTATGAAAAATAAAAAAGGCTTTACTTTAATTGAATTGATTGTAGTAATCGCTATCTTGGGGATATTGGCATTATTTTTAGTGCCGCAGTTTATGGGTTATGCAGATGATGCCAAAATGCAGGTTGCTAAAGCTAATTTACGTACTGTGTGGTCGGCGGCAAAGGCTGTTGAAGTAGCACAACAATATGATACTACTATAAATGCTGATAATTTTAATGAAAAGGTAATAGAAAAACTTGGCTCGAGTTTTGATGCTGATGAAGTTGATGTCGAGTTTGATGGAGAAAAAGGAATTGTAATTTCTGCCACTTACAGTACTGGTGATTACATATGTGATACTATAAACGGAAGTGATATCAACTGTACTATATATAGAGGTGATTGAGAAAATGATAAATTAAATAAGCAATAGCTACAAGTAAATATGCTATGCAGTCTAATTTTCAAGAGGTGACTTATGAAAAATAAAAGAATCAAGAAAATTTTTCCTTTTAAAGGACTGATTATCGCTGTTTCTTTACTCTGTATCTTAGTCATATTTTTGGGTATACAATTAAGAAATTATTCCAAGGGTGTAAAGGTTCAGGTCGCAAGAGCTAATACACATACGGTCTGGATCGTTGCAGATCAGATTCTCTTCACTAAGGAATATGATACAAGAATTACTAAGGATAATTTCACTGAAAAGGTTGCTGAGAAGCTGGGTGCTAGTTTCAGTATTGATCAGATCAGTATAACTTTAAGCGATGATGGTAAGTCAGTAACATATGTGTCTTATGTTAAAGATGGTATCGCTTGTGAAACATTAGATGGCGAAGATATTCTGTGCGGTAATTATTGATTAAATTCTATTGGGAAGGTACATTTCATGTGTATCTTCTTTTTTCTTCTTTTCACTTCTACTATTCTTTGTTATAATAAATAAAGCTGAAAGGTGGAGATTTTATGGCGTTTGAATCATTGACGAATCGTTTGAATAAAGCGTTTAGAGATATTACAGGTAAAGGGAAATTAACTGAGAAAAATATGAATGACATGCTGCGTGAAGTGCGTATGTCATTATTGGAAGCGGATGTTAACTATAAGGTAGTTAAGGATTTTATCGATCATGTAAAGGAAAAGGCTTTGGGCGCGGATGTTATGTCTTCGCTGAATCCAAGTCAGATGGTTGTTAAAATCGTACATGATGAGATTGTTGAATTATTAGGTACTTCTGAGGCGTCAATCAATTTTAAGTCCAGCGGTATTACAACTATCATGATGGTTGGTTTGCAGGGTACTGGTAAAACTACGGCTTCCGCAAAGATTGCGAATGTATTGAAGAAGAAAAAGGCGAGAAAGCCATTGTTAGTTGCCTGCGATATTGTCCGTCCGGCGGCAATTGAACAGTTAAAGACATTAGGAAACAGCATTGATGTGGAAGTGTATAGTGAAGGGGCAGATGTACCAGCGCTGACACAGGCTAAAAATGCAATGGAATATGCGAAGGCTAACGGTTATGACACAGTTTTATTTGATACTGCCGGCCGTCTGCATATTGATGAAGAATTGATGCAGGAGCTTGCGGATATTAAAGAAGCGGTTCAGCCTGATGATATTTTGCTGACCGTTGATGCGATGACCGGTCAGGATATTGTGACCGTAGCGCAAAGCTTTAATGAACAGTTGGCTGTGACAGGTTTAGTTCTCACTAAACTTGACGGTGATTCAAGAGGCGGCGGTATCTTATCTGTACGTGCAATCACAAATGTTCCTGTGAAGTTTGTTGGTCAGGGTGAAAAGGTTGATGATTTAGATATCTTCTATCCGGATCGTATGGCTGACCGTATCTTGGGTATGGGTGACATCATGACCTTTGTCGAACAGGCTCAGGAAAAGATGGACATGGAGGAACAGGCTAAAGCGGCTTCTAAAATGATGAGCGGCAAATTTACGCTGGATGATATGCTGATGCAGATCCGCCAGATGAATAAGCTGGGCAGTCTTGGCGGCATCATGAAGATGATTCCGGGAATGTCGCAGATGGCCGGTCAGATCGATGAAGCAAAAGCTGAAGGTCAAATGAAAAAGACAGAAGCGATTATTCTGAGTATGACGATGGAAGAACGTGAAAATCCAGATATACTGCGTGCTTCACGCAAGAGCCGTATTGCGAAGGGTTCAGGCACTCAGGTTGCGGATATTAATCGTTTAATCAAGCAGTTTGAACAGACTCGTCAAATGATGAAAATGATGGGTAATATGGGCAAGAACGGTAAAATGCCGAATATGGGTGCGTTAATGGGTAAAAAGCCTAAGAATAATTTTGGTGGTTTTGGCCGCCGCCGTTAATTGAATAAAAAAATAAAGATGTTAAGGTAAAAACCTTGACACCTTTTTATTTGTATGGTAGAGTAGTATTCGTTAAGTTAACGATTAGGAGGAAATTAAGATGGCTGTTAAATTAAGATTAAAGAGAATGGGTTCAAAGAAATCTCCATTTTATAGAATTGTTGCTGCTGATTCAAGATCACCAAGAGATGGTAGAATCATCGAATCTTTAGGTTATTACAATCCTACAAAAAACCCTGCGGAAGTAAAGATTGATGCTGAATTAGCTATGAAATGGCTGAACAATGGCGCACAACCAAGCGATACTGTTCGCAACTTACTGTCTAAAGACGGTATCATGAAACGTTTTCACGAAGAAAAAAACGCTAAATAACAATGATTGATTTCGAAAAGGTTCTATATGATCTTTGCAGTCCAATTGTTGATGACAAGGCCAGTTTATCGGTTAAGTTAATGTCAACGTTGGATGAAAAGGAAATCTTGCTTTATGTTTATGCGAATAGTGAAGATGTAGCTAGATTAATCGGACGTAAGGGCAGTATGGCTGGTTCTATCCGTCAGATGATGTCAGTTGCTTCCCGCAAGGAAGATAAGAAAATTACGATTAAATTTGAATCTTATTAGGATGCTTATCAGCATCCTATTTTTAAAGAGGAGGAATCATGATGCAGATTGAAATTGGAAAAATCATCAATACTCATGGTATTAAGGGTGAACTTAAAATCATCAGCAGTACGGATTTTGAAGAAGAGCGTTTTGCTGTCGGCAATACGGTAAATATTCAATTCGGCAAGGAACTGGTGCCAATGGAAGTGGCTAGTTTTCGGCGTCATAAAGGATGTCTTCTCGTAGCTTTCAAAGATTTGCTGAATATTAATTTTGTTGAGAAATATAAGGGCTGTGTAATTAGTGTTGATTCTGATGAACTGCAAAAGCTTGATGAGGATGAGGTGTATTTTTATCAGCTGCTGGATTGTCAGGTAGTGGATGAAGAAGAAAATGAATTAGGTAAGGTAGTAGAAATCATTGAAACGTTGGCGCATGATACGTTAAGGGTGCGCAATGCTGAAGGTAAAGAAGTGCTGATTCCTTATGTGGATGCCTTTATTGTTGATGTGGATGTTGAGTTGAAGAAGATTGTCGTGCATGTGATTGAGGGGCTGCTATGAAAATAACAGTATTAACACTGTTTCCTGAATTTTTTGATTCCTTTAGGTCAACCTCGATCATCGCCAGAGCTTTAGCTAAACAGGAAATAGAATTTGAGACGGTTGACTACCGTTTGTTTACTAAAGATAAGCATAATCATGTTGATGATACACCATGCGGCGGCGGCGCGGGTATGGTATTGATGGTTCAGCCGATTGCGGATGCGCTGAAAAGTGTCAGAACAGAAAACAGCTACGTTGTATTGTTAACGCCGCAGGGTACACCATTCAAACAACAGATGGCGCATACATATGCCGGCTATGATCATTTGATTTTAATCTGCGGCCATTATGAAGGCTTTGATGAGCGTATTCGCTCTTTAGTTGATGCGGAGGTGTCGATTGGCGATTATGTGCTGACAGGCGGTGAAATCGGCGCTATGGCTATCAGTGATGCGGTTTTCAGATTATGCACAGGTGTCATCAGGGAAGCAAGTCATGAGGATGACAGCTTTGAGAATGGCTTGCTGGAATATCCGCAATACACAAGACCCATTGATTATGAGGGGCAGCAGGTGCCGGAAGTTTTATTATCCGGTCATCATGCTAACATTCGTAAATGGCGTTTGAAAGAATCATTGAGAAAGACTTATCTGCGAAGACCTGAATTATTAAAGGACAGAGTCTTTACAAAAGAAGAAAAAGTGCTTTTTGATGAAATATTGGCAGAAATTGATAAAAAATAATTGCAATCTTAAATATTCTGTGATAACATTAAAAGGCTGTTAAAGCACGATTATTCCGCTGGTCAGCGATTTATTCCTGACGAATGAGTAAGCCGTTTAAATAAATGAAAGAAAAGGAGAAAAGAGAGTTATGAATTTAAATTTAGTTAATGAAGTTACTGCAACTCAATTAAAAAAAGATGTTCCTGAATTCAGATCTGGCTGCACAGTACGTGTTCACGTTAAGATCAAGGAAGGTGACAAATCTCGTATCCAGGTTTTTGAAGGTTTAGTTATTGCTCGTCAGGGCGGTGGCATCAGCGACAACTTCACTGTTCGTAAGATTTCTAACGGTGTTGGTGTTGAAAGAACTTTCCCAGTACATTCACCAATCATCGATAAGATTGAAGTAGTACGTAAAGGTAAAGTTAGAAGAAATAAATTATTCTACTTACGTGGACTTTCTGGTAAAGCATCTCGTATCAAAGAAATTCGTTAATTCAAAAAGTCGGGGAACCGGCTTTTTTATTTAAAGAATATGACAGATTAGAAATAATTCGTTCCAGCCAATGAAAGTGATTAATGAATATGGTAAAATAGCTATATGGCATAGGGCAATTGGATGCTGAAAAGGAGATTTTGGTATGGAGAATGATAAAACAAATGATATCATCGATGTCGATGTAATTAAAGAAGAAGTCATTGAAGAAGAAAAGACAGAAGAAGCAAAAGAACCGGAGAAAAAGCCTACGTTTAAAGAGGAAGCAATTGACTTTATTAAAACCTTTGTTATTTGTCTTGGCGCGGTTTGGCTGCTGACAACCTTTGTCTTTACACCCGTTAGAGTTGACGGCATGAGTATGTATCCGACGCTGCACGACGATGATTTAGGTATTGCCAGTATCTTTTCGGCAAAGTATTTAAAGATTGAGCGCTTTGATGTCGTGGTTGTTAACGATAAGGCCGAAAACAGCAAGGATCATTGGGTAAAGCGGGTAATTGGGCTGCCTGGTGAAACTATATCCTGTATGGATGATGTTGTATATATTAATGGTGAGCCGATTGAGGAACCATTCCTTGATACTGAATATGCAAACACTCAGCGTAAGAATCTTGGCTTTTTCACAAGTGATTTTGATGAAGTGACACTCGGAGAGAATGAATATTTTGTGATGGGTGATAATCGCACAAATTCCACAGATTCACGTTATGTCGGGCCTTTTACCCGCGATAATATTACGTGTAAGGATGTGCTGATTTATTATCCGTTCTCAAATTTCAAATTGGTGAAATAAAATGGAAAAGAAAAATGATACAGTAAAAGAATTATTAAGTCTTCTGAAAGTATTTGTAATCAGCTTCGCTTGTTTTTGGCTGATTACTAAGTTTTTATTTAACCCCATTATTATAGATGGTATGAGTATGTATCCGACATTGCACGAGGATGATTTAGGTATTGCCAGTATCTTTTCGGCAAAGCATTTGGAGATTGAACGCTTTGATATCGTTATTGTTAACGATAAGGCCGAAAACAGCAAGGATCATTGGGTAAAACGAGTAATTGGGCTGCCTGGTGAAACCATTTCCTGTATGGATGATGTTGTATATATTAATGGTGAGCCGATTGAGGAGCCGTTTCTTGATACTGAATATGCAAATACTCAGCGTGAGAATCTGGGCTTCTTCACAAGTGATTTTGATGAAGTGACACTCGGAGAGGATGAATATTTTGTGATGGGTGATAATCGTACAAATTCCACAGATTCACGTAATCTCGGGCCTTTTACCCGCGATAATATTACGTGTAAGGATGTGCTGATTTATTATCCGTTCTCAAATTTCAAATTGGTGAAATAAAATGGAAAAGAAAAATGATACAGTAAAAGAATTATTAAGTCTTCTGAAAGTATTTGTAATCAGCTTCGCTTGTTTTTGGCTGATTACTAAGTTTTTATTTAACCCTGTAATTGTCGATGGCATCAGTATGTATCCGACACTGCATGACAAAGACCGTGGTTTAAGCAATATGGTTGGCTTAAATTTTGGGGTTGAGCGTTATGATATTGTTGTGGTTAACAGCAAGGATAATGATACGGAGCATTGGGTAAAGCGTATTATCGGTATGCCGGGAGATACACTAAGAGGTGAGGACGGCATTGTTTATGTAAATGATGAACCGATTGATGAATCTTATCTCGATGCTGATTACATTGCTGAAAAGACTGCGGAATACGGACATTTTAATCGTGATTTTGATGAGATTACATTAGCTGATGATGAATATTTCTTATTGGGTGATAACCGTCCTGAATCAAAGGATTCTTCATTAGTCGGACCTTTTAAAGAAGCGGATTTGATCAGTAAGGGTGTTCTGATTTTCTGGCCGCTGAATCAGATTGGGCTCTATTAAGCTATATTTTTTAATGTTGGCAGAATAAGAAGGTGATAGTATGAAAGATAACGAGCAGAATGCGTCTAAATTAAATATTAACTGGTTTCCTGGGCATATGACCAAAGCTAAAAGGGAAATGCAGGAGAAATTAAAAATGGTAGACATGGTGATTGAATGCCGTGATGCCCGTATCCCTTATTCAAGCAAAAACCCGCTTTTGGAGGAAATTATCCAACAGAAGCCGCGTTTAATTTTACTGACAAAAATTGATAAGGCAGATCCAGTCCGCACTAAAGAATGGATTGACTGTCTGAGTAATGATACAACACAGGTATTGGCAGTGAATGTCTTAAAGGATAATGTTGTGTCACTGATTACAACTGCCAGTCAGGAATGTATGAAAGCGATGATTGAGCGGCAGAAACGCCGTGGTATCAATCCAAGAGCAATAAGGGCGATGGTTGTAGGAATTCCTAATGTCGGCAAATCAACCTTGATTAATCGAATCGCCAATAAAAAAGCTGTACAGGCCGCTGATCGGCCGGGGGTTACACGTTCTTTAACTTGGGTAAAGGTTACTAAGGGTCTTGAATTACTTGATACACCGGGTGTTTTATGGCCTAAATTTGAAGATGAGCATGTAGGTATGTGTTTAGCTGTAACCGGTGCGATTCGTGATGAAATCCTGCCGTTGGAGGAAGTGTGCGCTTACGCGATGCGTCATTTGATTCAATATTATCCGCAGCAGCTTAAGGAACGCTTTGACGTGGAAATCGTTGATGATCCATATGTGATGATTGAACGGATAGCCGCTCGCCGCGGTTTTATCAAAGCCAATAATCAGCTGGATATGGATCGGGCAATTCAGCGTTTTTTAAGAGATATCCGTGATGATTTTGTCGGCCGTATCACTTGGGAGTTTGTTGATGAAACCGGCGAATGAATATGAAAAAGCATGGTGGCAGCAAGGCCGTCACGCCATTGTCGGGATTGATGAAGCTGGCCGCGGGCCGATTGCCGGGCCGTTAGTTGTTGCGGCTGTGCGTTTTCCCGCTGATTTTGATCATGAGGAAATCTATGATTCAAAAAAGCTCAGTGAAAAGAAACGCCGTTTGTTATTTAAGGAAATTATCAAGCTTGCGGATGAGTATCATATATTAATTATCGATACAAAAACCGTGGATGAATTAAATATCTATCGGGCGACTCAAAAAGCGATGGAAGATTTAGTGCTGATGTTTAAGCAGTGTGATGGCGTACTTACGGATGCGATGCCGCTGAAAGTCTGTCCCTGTGAATACATACCCATCATTAAAGGCGATCAGAAAAGTGTCAGCATCGCGGCCGCCTCGATTTTAGCTAAGGTGACAAGAGATGGCATCATGAGCGGCTATGATGTTCTGTATCCTGAATATGGTTTCGCAAAGCATAAGGGTTATCCGACGAAGGCACATATTGAAGCGATGCATCAGTATGGTGTTATCGATAAAATCTATCGGTACAGCTATGGGCCGGTCAAGGCAATGGATCAGCTGCAGTTTGACATATAAAGTACGTTTTTTGCTGTGCGCTTGTATTTTGTTTTTTATTATGGTATTAGATAGTTAATAATAATTGATGAGGTACTTCAAAGTGAAAACTAAAAAAGGGTTTACATTAATTGAACTGATTGTGGTAATTGCCATCCTTGGCATTTTGGCATTATTTTTAGTGCCTTCTTTTATGGGCTACGCAAGAGATGCGAAAATTCAGATTATGAAGGCGAATGTCAGGACAGGACAAGGGGCTTATTCGTTCGCATTGACAAAATATGAAGAAGAAAAGAATGAAGCACAGCAGAAAAAACTGATTGAAAAGGAAGTATGCGACAATATGGGAGATATTGCTTGCTACTTTATTATAGATGGTAAAATTCCGTCTATGACTGAATATCCAAGGGTAGTATTTTCTGTTGGAAGTGAGCAAGGCTTAGATGGCAGTACCGTAACATATTATCTTGATGAAAAGAATTATTGCGTATATCTTTATGTGTATGGAAATGGTAAAGATATGTGGTTCTGTACTATTAATGGGAAGGAGCTTGATCCTGAAGAGGCAAATTAATTTAGGAAATTAGGCTTGAAGCGCATATATCATAAGTGGGTGATATCATGCGTGAACAATTATTGGCATATGCTTTGAAATATAACGGAGAATATGACAGAATGAAGAAGGCGATACAGGATGACGAGGCATGGCAGATGCCTGATTATAAGGGTCATTACCTGACGATTCTCGATGAGAATTATCCAAAAGCCTTGCTTCTTCTTGAAGATCCTCCTTTTATTTTGTTTTATAAAGGGGATATAAGGTTGCTTGAAAATGAATATCTGGGCATTATCGGCAGCCGTTTGGCCTCATCGGTGGGGCTGAATTATACGGCTTATCTGATTAAAAAATGCCCTTCACATTATGGCATTGTCAGCGGCTTGGCAAAAGGCATCGACGCGGCGGCACATGCGAACGCGATTCGCAGCGGCCGTTCTACCATTGGGGTGATTGGCTGCGGCATTGAACGTGTCTATCCGCAAGAGAATCAATATCTTTATGAGCAAATGGCTGTCAATCAATTGATTTTAAGTGAATATCCTGAACATACACCGCCGTATGCGTCACATTTTCCTTGGCGTAATCGTATCATTGCGGCTTTGGCTAAACGGATCGTGGTAGTTGAGGCGAAGGAGAAAAGCGGTACGATGCTGACGGTGAATGAGGCTTTAAGACTTGATAAAGATGTCTATGTGTTTCCATATCGTTATGATGACGCATTTGGCAAAGGCTGCAATATGCTGATCCAACAAGGGGCAAATATGCTCGTTTTTGATGAAGAAATTGAAAATTTATGAAAAAATGTTTGACAAATTAAAAAGTTATAGAATAATAAGATAAGTGTAACAAGGAGAAATGCCATGAAGAAATTAGTGATTGTGGAATCACCTTCCAAATCAAAGACGATTGAAAAATACCTTGGCCCGGATTACAGTGTTGTATCCAGCAAAGGTCATATCCGCGATTTGGCTACTACAGGCAAGGGTGGCTTGGGTATTGATGTTGAAGATGATTTTAAGCCTACTTATAAAGTAAGCAGTGATAAAAAGGATATTGTAAAGGATTTAAAGGCGCGTGCTAAAAAAGCGGATGAAGTTTATCTGGCCAGTGACCCTGACCGTGAAGGAGAAGCGATCAGCTGGCATTTAGCGCAGGAGCTGGGACTTGATACGGCTCAGCAGAATCGTGTTATTTTTAATGAAATTACTAAGAATGCTGTTTTGGAGGCCTTTGAGCATCCGAGAACGATTGATCTGAACCTGGTAAAAAGCCAGGAAACCCGTCGGATGCTTGATCGTATCATCGGTTTTAAGCTTAGTAAGCTGCTTCAGAATAAGATTCAGTCAAAATCAGCGGGACGGGTGCAGTCGGTCGCTTTACGATTGATCGTTGAACGTGAAAATGAAATTAAAGCATTTAAGAGTGAAGAGTATTGGACTATTGATGCGCTGATTAAAAAGAATAAAAAAGAATTTAAAGCGGGTTTGATCCGGGTTGATGGAAAGAAACCGGAATTGAAGGATGAAGCGGCGGCGCAGGCGGTTCTTGATCGCTGCACCGGTGAGTTTGTCATCGATAAAATTGAACGCAAGGTGAAAAGCAAGGCAGCCAGACTGCCGTTTATTACTTCTACTTTGCAGCAGGAGGCTTCAACTAAGCTGGGTTTCAGTTCTAAAAAGACGATGCAGGTAGCGCAGAAGCTTTATGAAGGTATCAGTCTGGGTGGTCATACGGAAGGTCTTATTTCCTATATGCGTACGGATTCAACCCGTTTGAGTGATGTTTTTGTTAAGGATGCCTTTCATCATATTGAGGAGACTTATGGTAAGAAGTATGTTGGTTTTGTGCATCAGAAGAACAGTCAGAATGCGCAGGATGCCCATGAGGCCATCCGTCCGACCAATGTGCATAACACACCGGATTCGGTAAAGGAATATCTGACTAATGATCAATACAAGCTCTATAAGCTGATTTATGCACGGGCATTGGCTTATTTAATGGCGCCTAGCAAAAGTGATGTTGTAACTGCGACGATTGCTAATAACGGCTGTGAATTTACAGCTAACGGAAGCATCATTACCTTTGACGGTTATTTAGCGGTTTATAAGGATTATGAACAGACTAAGGATGAATTGCTGCCGGATCTTGAAGAAAAAGAAGTGCTTGAGCATGTTCAGCTGGATGGCAAGCAGCACTTTACAGAACCGCCGGCTCGTTATTCAGAAGCGCGTTTGATTAAAGAAATGGAAGAAAAGGGAATTGGCCGTCCTTCCACTTATGCGATGATCATCGATACGATTCAGGCCCGCGGTTATGTTTCACTTGAAAAAGCCAGCGAGGGAAGTAAGACGAAGGTGTTCTTCCCAACGGAGCAGGGAATTTTGACTGATAAAAAATTACAGGAATTCTTTTCGTCCATCATCAACGTATCCTATACAGCTAATATGGAAAAAGATCTTGATGAGATTGCCGAGGGTGAACGGGATAATGTCAAGGAGCTGCGTGAATTTTATGATCAGTTTATGCCGCTGCTTGATCACGCGTATGAAAATATGGAAAAGAAGGAACTGGAGAGAACCGGTGAGCTTTGTCCGGAATGCGGCAATGAGCTTGTATACCGCAATGGCCGTTATGGCCGTTTTGTATCCTGCATCAATTTCCCAAGCTGCCGGTATACGAAGGCGGAAAATGAAGAAAACAATGAAACGGATGAGGTATGTCCAAACTGCGGCAGCAAGCTGGTTATGAAAAAAGGCCGTTTTGGTGCTTTCCTCGCTTGTTCCAATTATCCTGAATGTAAATACATCAAAAGCAATAAGGTAAAGGAAGAACCCGTTCCTACAGGTGAGGATTGTCCGGAATGCGGCAAGCCATTGGTGAAGCGCAAGAGCTGTTTTGGTACAACCTTTGTCGGCTGCAGCGGTTATCCAAAATGCCGTTATATTAAAAAGGATCCAGAAGCGGCAGCGAAAAAAGAAGCTAAAAAGAAAACCGCTGCGAAAAAAACAGTGAAGAAGACGGTAAGTAAGAAGAAAGTGAGCGATGCTGATGAATAGAGTAACAGTTGTTGGCGCCGGGCTGGCCGGCTGTGAAGCATGCTGGCAGCTGATTAAACGGAATATTCCGGTAACCCTGATTGAAATGCGGCCGCAAAAAAGTTCACCAGCTCATCACAGTGAAAATTTCGCGGAGCTTGTTTGTTCAAATTCACTGCGCAGCAATGATATTAATAATGCGGTAGGGCTTTTGAAACAGGAAATGCGTGAACTTGATTCATTGATCATGCGGTTTGCGGATGCTAATCAGGTGCCGGCTGGCAGCGCGCTGGCGGTTGATCGTGAAGCATTTTCTAAACAAATCACTGATTTTATTAAAGGCCATGAGCTGGTAGAGGTTGTCCATGAGGAGCTTTGTGAGATTCCTGAAGGCCCGGCAATCATTGCGACCGGCCCGCTGACAAGTGAAGCATTAAGCGCAGCGATTCAGCGTTTACTCCATGAAGAACGCTTCTATTTCTATGACGCGGCGGCACCGATTATTGAAAAAGACAGCATCGATTTCAGTAAGGCTTATTATAAGAGCCGTTACGACAAGGGGGATGCTGATTATATCAACTGTCCGATGAATAAAGAAGAATTTGACGCTTTCTATCAGGCGGTAATCAGTGCTGAATGCACAAAAATGCATGAATTTGAAGATGAGAAATATTTTGAAGGCTGCATGCCTTTTGAAGAAATGGCGAAGCGCGGTGAGAAAACCTTGCTTTATGGGCCGATGAAGCCGGTTGGACTGGGCCGTGAGGGTGAACATCCTTATGCGGTTGTGCAGCTGCGTCAGGATAACGCGGCGGCTACGCTTTATAACATTGTTGGTTTTCAGACGCATTTATTATGGGGTGAACAAAAACGTGTCATCGCCATGATTCCGGGTCTTGAAAATGCCCGCTTTGCCCGTTATGGGGTCATGCACCGCAATACTTATATCTGTTCGCCGAAATGTTTAAAGGCCAGCTATGAGTGCAAGGAAAAAGAAAATCTGTTTTTTGCCGGCCAGATGTGCGGGGTTGAGGGTTATGTTGAATCAGCTGCCAGCGGTTTATTGGCGGGAATCAATATGGCGCTTAAAATGCAGGGCAAGGAAGCAGTGATTTTGCCGCCGACCTGTATGATTGGCGCGATGGCTTATTACATAACGCATACACATGCTGATCATTTTCAGCCGATGAACGCGACCTTTGGTTTGCTGCAGTGTGTGGTTAAGACTAATAAGAAAGACCGCAAGGAAAAGCTCGCCCAGCAGGCTTTATCGGTGATCAGAGAATTCAGGGATCATACTCATGAATGAGCAAATTGAACGCTTCTTGAATTATATATCCCAGATTAATACGAATTCTGAGCATACCCGTGACGCATATGAACGGGATCTCCATAAATTTAGAGACTTTTTGCATCGTGAAGGGATCGAAAAGCTGGAAATGGTTGACCGCAGTATTGTTTTGAATTATATCAGTTATCTGCGCGAAGAATGTATGCTTAAAAATAATTCGGTTTTGCGCAGGGTATCAACACTGCGCTCTTTTTATACATATTTGAATGAATACGGCATCCTTTCAGCCAATCCCTTTGTGCTTGTGAAGCTGGGCAGTGTCCGCCGGCAGGTGCCCGAGTTTTTATTTTATGATGAGCTTGACGCGCTGTTTGACAGCATTGATATTGAAACAGCGGCTGGTTTGCGTGATCGGGCGATGTTTGAATTGATCTATGCCTGCGGCTTGCGTGTCAGCGAAGCGGCAGCGCTTAAAATCAGCGATCTTGATTTCAGTGAATGTATTGTTCATATTCTTGGTAAGGGCAACAAGGAAAGAGTCGTACCTTTCCACGATGTCGCAAAGGAATTTCTGCTTCGTTATCTTCGCGAAGTAAGGCCGCTTTGGTGCGCGGATGATCATGCTTTTGTCTTTATTAATCAGCATGGGCGGCCGCTGACTAGCCGCGGTATTCAATACATTTTGGATCAGACTGTCAAAAAAAGCGGCCTGATGCTGCGAGTTCACCCGCATATGCTGCGTCATTCATTCGCAACGCACATGCTGGATAATGGCGCTGATCTGCGTCTGGTTCAGGAGCTTTTAGGCCATGCGTCGCTGTCAACGACGCAAATTTATACGCATGTAACCCGCGAAAGGCTTAAAAATGCCTATAATAGTGCATTTCCGAGGGCAAAAGTATCAAAATAGCCTTGCCAACAAAATCTAACTTTGTTATAATTGTAAAGCACGTTAATACGTGAGAAACACACACATCATGGATTCATTGATCCGTGCCCTTGACTAAAGACTGTCACTACAGGGTTATCAATGCTAGAAATGATGGAGGTAAAACGGAGGAATTAAAATGGCTGTTGTTTCAATGAGAAAATTATTAGAAGCTGGCGTTCATTTCGGACATCAAACTAGAAGATGGAATCCTAAAATGAAACCAAACATTTATGCATCAAGAAATGGTGTATATATCATTAACCTGGAAAAGACAATCGAACAAATCGATACAGCTTATGAAGCAATGAAGGACATTGCTGAAAAAGGCGGTAAGGTTTTATTCGTAGGAACTAAAAAGCAGGCTCAGCAAATCGTTGTTGACGAAGCTTTGCGCTCAGGTTCATTCTTTGTTAACCAAAGATGGCTGGGTGGTTTATTAACTAACTTCCGCACAATTCAAAAACGTGTTAAACGTTTAATTGAAATTGAAGAAATGGAAGCAAGCGGTCTGATCGATGTATATCCTAAGAAGGAAATCGCTCAAATCAAAAAAGAAAAAGCTAAATTAGAAAACTTCCTGGGCGGTATTAAAGAAATGAAGAAACTGCCTAACGCAATCTTCGTTATCGATCCAAAAGAAGAACACAATGCAGTTGCGGAAGCTAAGAAATTAGGTATCCCTGTATTTGCAATGGTAGATACTAACTGTGATCCTGAAGCTGTTGATTACCCAATCGCATCAAATGATGACGGCAACAGTTCTGTGAAGCTGATCGTTGAATTAATGGCTGATGCTATCGTTGAAGCTAAGGGCGGTCTGCTTTCAGTTGCTCATAACATCGAAGAAGGCGAAGATATCACAATGGCTGATGTAATCGTTAATGTTGAAGAAAAAATCGCTGAAAACGATCGTCGCCGCCGTCAGAGAAATGAAGAACGCCGTGCAGCACAAGCTAACCGTCGTCCTTACAACAGAGACAACCGTAATGGTAACGGCCCTCGCAGCGGCAAACCTTTCGTAAAGAAAGAAACTGTAAAACCAGCAGCAACAACTGAAGCTGCACCAGCTCCGGCTGCTGAATAATTACCACTTCGAAATTTACGAACAAGGAGGAAAATCAAATGGCAATTACTGCTCAAGATGTAAAAGCACTTCGCGATAAGACAGGTGCTGGTATGATGGACTGCAAAAAAGCATTGACAGAATGCGATGGCGATATTGATAAAGCAAGCGAATGGCTTCGTGAAAAGGGTATCGCAAAGGCTGCTAAAAAAGCTGACCGCATTGCTGCTGAAGGTGCAACCCGCGTTGCTGTAGATGGCAACACCGCTGTTGTATTTGAAGTTAACTCAGAAACTGACTTCGTTGCTAAGAATGAACAATTCCTGGCATTAATGAATCAGGTACAAAACCTGCTGCTGAGCGCTAAACCAGCTTCTATGGAAGCGGCACTGGCTGCTGAAGCAGATGGCAAGACTTTAGAAACTTTAGTTACTGAAGCGACTGCTACAATCGGTGAAAAAATTACTTTCCGCCGTTTCGCAATCGTTGAAAAAGCTGATGATGAAGCTTTCGGCGCTTATATTCACATGGGTGGCAAGATTTCAGCTTTATCCGTAATTTCTGGTACTGACACAGCTGTTGCAAAGGATATCGCTATGCAGGTAGCTTCAATGAGTCCGCAATTCGTATCACGCGATGATATGCCTGCTGAATTCATTGAAAATGAAAGACACGTACAATTAGAAATCTTAAAGAACGATGCTTCTTTAGCTTCTAAGCCTGAAAAAGTATTACACGGTATCGTTGAAGGCCGTCTGACTAAATCTTTACAGGAAATGTGCTTAGTAGATCAGGTTTACTTCAAGAACCCTGATTTAAAAGTAGGTCAATACCTGAAAGAAAACAATGCAGTTTGTAAATCATTCATCCGCTATGCAGTAGGTGAAGGTATTGAAAAACGCAGTGAAAACTTTGCTGATGAAGTAATGAATCAGATCAAAGGCAACTAATTTAAACTGAAAAGGCATTGGTGATTCATTAGAATCATCGATGCTTTTTTTTCATCTGCTGCCGAAGCAGTTCTGTTATGAACAAGATTTTTCGTGAATGAGTGTTGTAACTGAAGGCTTTATCTAGTATAATTGTTATGGTAGAAACGTGTGTTTAAAACCGGTCTATCTTTAAAGAGATGTAGCGAAAAGGTGGAAAATAACAATGTATAAAAGAGTTTTGCTGAAGTTGAGCGGGGAAGCGTTGTCTTCACCGGGTAATTCATTTGATCCCCAGATTTTAAAGGGACTAGCAAGAGAATTAAAAGAGGTGGCTGAGTTAGGCGTTGATCTGGCTATTGTAGTCGGCGGCGGTAATTTCATCCGCGGTAAATTATGTGAACAGATGGGTCTGGAAAGAACTCAGGCCGATTATATGGGTATGCTGGCAACCGTAATCAACGCGCTGGCAGTACAGAACGCGCTTGAACAGGAGAACGTGCCTACTCGAGTGCAGTCAGCAATTGAAATGAATAAGGTCGCAGAACCATTCATTTTAAGAAGAGCGCTTCGTCATTTGGAAAAGGGACGGGTTGTCATCTTCGGCGCCGGTACCGGTAATCCTTATTTTTCAACGGATACGACAGCCGCTTTAAGAGCCAGTGAAATTAACGCTGATGTCATCTTAATGGCTAAAAACGGTGTAGACGGCGTTTATTCAGCTGATCCGAAGATTGACAAGAATGCGGTGCGCTATCAGTCACTTACATATATGGATCTGATTCAGCAAAATCTCCATGTCATGGATACGACAGCCACTTCAATGTGTATGGATAATGACATTGATCTGATCGTATTTAATATGAACGAACCCGGCAATATTCTAAAAGCTGTCAAGGGTGAAGTAAATGGTACATTAATTACCAAGAAAGGACAATAATTATGAAGGAAATCTTAGATAATGCAACAGTAAAAATGAACAAAGCAATCGAAAGTCTGCACGGCAATCTGGCTACAATCAGAACCGGCAGAGCGAATCCGCAGATTTTAGACCGTGTGCATATTGATTATTACGGAAGCTCTACACCGATCAATCAGGTGAGCAGCATTTCAGTAGTGGAGGGCCGTCAGCTTTGCATTAAGCCTTTTGATAAATCGATTATGAAGGAAATTGAAAAGGCGATTGAAGTGGCTGATTTAGGTTTAGTGCCGCAGAATGACGGTACGATGATTCGTATTAATGTTCCGGCTCTTACAGAAGACCGCCGCCGTGAATTAAGTAAGTCAGCAAGCAAGATGGGTGAAGAAGCGAAGGTAGCGATTCGTAACGTGCGCCGTGAAGCAAATGATGCGGTTAAGAAGAATAAGGAATTACCGGAGGATCAGGCTAAGCAGGCGAATGAAAAGATTCAGAAGCTGACTGATGAATTCGTTAAGAAAATTGATACGATCGTGGATGAAAAATCCAAGGAGATCATGGCTGTTTAATCCGTTGCATCATGCAGTATTGTAGCCCACAGCATTGTGGGCTTTACTTTAGGAGGATCACGCATGGATTTACAAAGAATACCTGCTCACATTGCCATTATCATGGACGGCAATGGACGTTGGGCAAAAAAACGCGGTCTGCCGCGGACAGCCGGCCATCTTCAGGGTGCTGAAAATGTGCGCACGATTGCTAAGGAAGCGAATCGTTTAGGGGTGAAAACCTTAATTTTATATGCTTTTTCTACGGAAAACTGGAATCGGCCGGAATCGGAAATTGATTATCTCTGTAAGCTGCCGAAGATGTTTTTTTCTAAATATATTAAAGAATTAAAGGCGCTGAATATCAGGGTGTCATGTATCGGCGAATATGAGAAGTTTCCCAAAGATACCGTTACGGTGATCAAGAATGCCATTGATGAGACAGCGATGAATACCGGTTTAAACCTTTGTTTAGCGGTAAATTACGGTGCTCGCCGGGAAATTACGCTGGCGGCGCAGCAATATGCTAAGGATGTATTGGCTGATAAAGCATCACTGGATATCGATGAACAGGCTTTTGGTCAATATATGATGGGTGAGCATCAGGAGCTTGATTTGCTGATCCGCACATCTGGCGAAGTACGTTTATCAAATTTTTTGTTATGGCAATGCGCTTATGCGGAAATGATATTTACAGATACGGCTTGGCCTGATTTTAATGAAGCAGAGCTGCATCGCTGCCTTGAACAATATCAGCAGCGTGACCGCCGGTTTGGAGGGTTAAAGGAATGAAAACTCGAATCTTAACCATGTTTGCTATTCTTGCCTGTGTGATACCGGCATTATTGTTTGGCGGTATTTTGATTGACGCCTTAGTGGTTTTCATTATTGTTGTTGGTTTGCATGAGGTATGTCAGCTGAGTGAGCAGCATTGTCCGCGCGCCGTTGAGTATTTTCTGATCGCGGCAGTCTTATTCTCACTTATTTTGGATGCCCGGCTGCGCCTGCCTTATGTTGGCTTTGTATGTATTATATTGTTGGCAATGCCTGTCTTCAGTGAAAAAATGCTGGTGTCTGATACGTTTCTATGTATGGCGTTCGCGGCTTTTTTCGTTACCATCGGCACTGGCTTTCTGGCGATGTATAATCAGGAACCGCTGTTTATCTGGTTTATCATTCTGGCAACCTATGTCTGTGATTCCTTCGCCTACTTGTGCGGCCGCTTTTTTGGCAAGCATAAGCTATGTGTCAGAATCTCTCCGAAGAAAACGATTGAGGGAAGTATCGGCGGCTGGTTTTTCGCGGCAGTGATTTCTTTCCTGTTTGCGTATTTCTTTATTTCACATGAACATCTGCTGGCGATGGCGTTAGGCAGTATTTTCCTGCCGATTTTCGGTCAGATTGGCGACTTGGCATTTTCGGCCATTAAACGCAGCTATAAAATCAAGGATTTCGGTTATTTATTACCGGGACACGGCGGCATCCTTGACCGGGTGGATTCTTTGCTGTTTAATCTGACGGTTTTCTATCTGATCTTTACGGCGGTGAACTTATTATGAAACAAATCATTTTATTAGGCGCATCTGGTTCAATCGGTGAACAGACGCTGGATGTGATTCGTTCTCATCCGGAGCTGTTTGAATTAGCAGCTTTCAGTGTCCGCAGCCGATTGGCGTCAGCCTATAAAATTCTTGATGAATTTAAGGTGCGGGCAATCTGTGTTAAGGATGAACAGGATGCCGATGAAATCAGAAAAAAATATCCGCATCTGGATATTCATATCGGTGATCAAGGTCTGCTTGAACTGGCAGCGCTACCTTATGGTGATACCTTAGTCAATGCCTTGGTGGGCTTTGTCGGCTTGCTGCCAACGCTTAAAGCGATTGAATGCCGCAAGGATATCGCGCTGGCGAATAAGGAAACCTTGATTGTCGGCGGCAAGTTTGTGAAAGCCGCGGTTAAGGAATACGGTGTTTCCCTGAAACCGATTGACAGTGAACATTCCGCGATTTTCCAGTGTTTGCAGGGCAATGCGCATGGCAGTGTTGAAAAATTGATTATCACTGCCAGCGGCGGCAGTTTCCGTGACCGCAGCCGTGATCAGCTGCAGGGTGTTACGGTAAAAGAAGCTTTGTCACATCCTAACTGGTCAATGGGGGCAAAAATAACGATTGATTCTGCAACAATGATGAATAAAGGCTTTGAAGTTATTGAAGCGCATTACCTTTTTGATATCGATTATGATAAAATTGAAGTGCTGCTGCATCGGGAAAGTATTGTTCATTCTTTAGTACAATACTGTGATCATGCGCTGATGGCACAATTAGGTACAGCTGATATGCGGCTGCCGATTCAGTATGCTTTGACGCATCCGGCAAGACTGCCGTTAATGAACAGTGAAACGCTGGATCTTGCGAAAATTGGTACACTGCATTTTGAAAAGGCTGATTTTGACCGCTATCCATTGCTTGGACTGGCCTATAAGGCCGGCCGGCTTGAAGGCAATGCGTGCGCTATTATGAATGCTGCCAATGAAGAAGCAGTAGCGTTGTTTTTGGCTGGGAAGATTACCTTCTTAGATATTGAAACTTATGTATTCAAGGCTGTAGAAAGCATTGAATTCATCGAAAATGCTACCCTAGAGGATATTATCCGCAGTGACGGTGCTGCTAGAGCATTTGTCAATGAAGCTGTGAAAGGAGCCGTTTAATGCAATTTTTATTTAACTTTATTATGTTTATTCTGCTGCTGATGGTAATTGTTGTTGTCCATGAATTTGGACATCTGATTACCGCAAAGCACTTTAATGTATACTGCAGCGAATTTTCAATTGGTATGGGGCCTGCCCTTTATCAAAATAAGAATAACGAGACTGTCTTCTCAATCCGTGCTTTACCGCTGGGCGGTTATGTGCAGATGGCGGGAGAAGAAGGTACAGATACGACTGGCATCCCTTATGAGCGGACAATTAAAGGCATTAAGACATGGCAGCAGGTCGTTGTTATGGCCGCCGGCGCTTTTATGAATGTTGTGCTGGCTTGGGTGATTTTTGTCGGTATCGTCATGGCCAGAGGATCGGTAGCTGGACCTGCATTGCCGGTATTATCAGGAATTATTGAGAATTCACCGGCTGAAAAGGTAGGACTTCAGCCAGGTGATGAAATCGTTAAGGTAACACTGAACGATGGTACGTCATTCATTCCGGAAACCTTTGATGATATAATTGCCCGTACTCAGCAGAATCCTCAGGATCGAATCATTCTGACGGTTTCAAGAGCCGGACAAATCAAGGATTATATGATTACCCCTGAACTGCAGCGTGATGGCACGACGTATCTGATCGGTATTCAGGCCAGCAGCTCTGTCATTGAGATTCAATGGTATGAAGCCTTTAAATATGGTACGATGGCAATGGGCAGCTCGATGATGCAGATCATTTCAGCCTTAGGCAACCTTGTCAGAGGCGTGGGTCTTGAGGATATGTCAGGACCGGTTGGTATTTTCCAAGCAACGAGTCAGATCACACAATCAGGCGCCACAGCCTTTATGACATGGCTGGGTCTGTTATCTTTAAATATCGGTATCTTTAACTTGCTGCCGCTGCCGATTCTTGATGGCGGACGCATCGTTATCGTACTGCTTGAAAAGCTGATTGGTAAGAAGCTCAGCGAAAAATGGGAAACCATTATTATGATGATTGGTGTCGCACTGGTTGTTGGCTTAATGGTATTTGTAACCTGGAATGATATTTTGCGACTGTTTTAATTAAGCGAAGGCGATGCCTTCGTTTTTTGAAGGGAGGGCTGCTTTTGAAAACACTGATTTTAGCAGAAAAGCCAGAGCTTGGCAGAGCCATTGCGGCCGCGGTAAACGCAACTGAACGCGAACGTCAGGGAGTGATCCAAAAGGGTGATTTAACAATTACCTGGGCTTATGGTCACCTTTTGCGATTAAAAGAGCCGGAAGAATATGATCCTAAATATAAGCAATGGAAAAAGGAAGATCTGCCGATTGTTTTTGATGAATGGCAGCAGGTACCAGATGGCGATAAGGCAAACCGTGTAGCCCAAATCGGCACACTGATCAGCAATGCGGATCAAATTATCCATGCCGGTGACCCTGATGATGAGGGACAGTATCTGATTGATGAGATTCTTGATTATCATCATTGTGACAAGCCGGTCAAAAGGCTTTATATCAATGACAATACACCGGAGCTGATTCGCCGTTCAATTAAAGAAATGAAGGACAATGATGAAAGCTGCCGGTTGGCTGGCCGCAGCGCCTATGCCAGAGCTGTTGCTGATTATGTCGTGGGTATCAATTATACAAGACTGTTCTCCGTATCACTGCGTAAAAAAGCGATGAGTGTCGGACGGGTTCAAAGTCCTACCCTCGGCTTAATCGTGGCCCGTGATTTACAGATAGAAACTCATCAGAAGCAAGTATATTATGAGTTAGATGTTGATGTGGAAGTTGATAATAAACAGGTCAAAATGAAGTATAAGCCAAGCAAAGCGATTTTGAATGATGAAAAGAATATCCTTGACCGCAGTATTCTGGATGAACTGAAGGAAAAATTAACGGATCAGCTTCTAAAAGTAAAGGTTGAACAAAAGGAAAACAGTCAGCGGCCGCCGCTGCCTTATAATCTGGCTAAGCTGCAGGCGGCAATGAATGTCAAGTATGGCTATGATCTAAGCCGCACTGACCGTATTACGCAGACACTTCGTGACCGTTATCAGGCAATTACCTACAATCGTTCAGATTCCCAATATCTGAAAGAGGAGCATTATCAAGAAGCCGGCAAATTGCTGCCATTTGTTATGAATAAATTGGGATTGGCGCTGCTGCTTGATTATACTCTGCATTCGGAGTGTTTTAATGATCAATTTGTTACGGCCCATCATGCCATCATTCCAACGATGTCCAATTTTAATATCAAAGCCTTGAGTGAAGAGGAAATGAATGTTTATACTGAAATCTGTAATATGTATTTTATGCAGTTTCTGCCGCCGATTCAAAAGCTGCAGACTACTTTAAGCGCGCCGGTGGACGGCGGTGAGCTGCGGTTAGTGCTGACGAAGATTTTAGATCAGGGATATCGTCAGTATTTTCAGGAAATCAAGGAAAATGATGACGGTGAAGAAAGTGATGAACTGGAGTTTAAACCGGGAAAATATGACGGGCGTGTGCTTAACAGTGTGATTAGTGAAAAGGCGACAAATCCGCCGAAGCATTATACTCAGGCCTCATTGATCCGCGATATGACAAGCATTGCAAAATATGTTGAAGATCCAGAGGTTAAGAAGATATTAAAAGCCAAGGATAAAGATAAAAAGGGTGAAAATGGATCGATTGGCACCAGTGCTACCCGTTCGACGATCGTTGAAACATTAATCAAGCGCGGTTATGTGGAAATGAAGGGAAAACAGATTTTATCCACGCAGCTGGGACGCGATTTTTACCAGATTCTGCCTGATGAAATAAAGAAAGCGGATTGTACGGCTCGCTGGTGGGTGATTCAGGAGGATATTAAAGAGGGCAAGGCGGATGTCGCTGATTTAGTGAAGACGGTAGTAGATGCCTTTATGCCTAATTTAGAGAAGACGATTTATATGGACAGCCGGGAAAGCTTAGGCGTATGCCCAATCTGCGGTCATAAAATCGTGGAATATCCTAAAAGCTTTGGCTGTACCAATTATCGCAACGGCTGTAAATTCGCAATCTGGAAAAATGATTTCTTTCTGACCTCAATCAACAAAGTGCCTACCGCTTTAATGGCTAAAAAGCTGATTAAGGATCATTGGTGTCAGGTAAGATTAGCCAATGATGAGATTAAACTGCTGATCATGCATATCCGAAACGGTAAACCGGTGTTTGAACTGCGTGAACTGCCAAAGAAGAAAGAAACTGCAGCCTAGTGAATTTTCATGATGCTTCCTGTACTTCGATTTATTTGATATTATACCGAATGTTTAGTATGATTAATATAGATGAATAAGCTTATCATAATTTCTAAACCGTGGCTGATTGATAATAAGTGAGGTGTCAGTAATGAAGAAAACATCGTTTTGTACATTATTCCTATTGCTTTTTGCCTTCTTTCTGCCGCTTTCAATTCAGGCAAATTCAGCTGAACCGCCCGGTTTAGTTATCATTGTGAATAACCCGCCTGATGATTTAACCTTATCCCTTCAATTTGATGATGCTGAGGCAGAACTTGTTTCAGAACGAAAAGCATGGGAAGGCTATTATCAATTTTATTATCATAAGGTTGGCAATGATTTAACGGACATCGATTTTAGTCATGCCAAGCTGATCGTCAGCAGTGCTGAATTTAATTTTAGCTGCAATCTGCCGGACACAGTCTTTCATCGCTACAACAATCTAGTCACACTTGATTTAAAGACGCAGACAATTCAAGAGGGAAAGTCCAAGCTGAGGACAGCCTTGCTAGTTATTTTGCGGGTAAGCTTGACACTGGTTATTGAAGGCATCGTCTTTTACCTTTTCGGCTATCGAAAGCTAAAAAGCTGGATTACCTTTTTCATCGTTAACTTGCTGACCCAAGGCTTTGTGAATGTGTCGCTGAGCACTTCCATGATTAATGATCATATCATCATAACTTATCAAATGTTGGAATTTCTCGTTCTAGTGCTTGAGATGATTCCGTTTATGATAATTATCAATGAACATCGAAGACGGCGAACCTTTGGTTATGTTGTAAGTGCTAATCTGATGAGTCTGGTTTTTGGTGCCTTAATTCTAATGTTTCTGCCAATATAGCTTTAAATAAACAGCATATCTTAATCATAAGCGATTAGGTATGCTGTTTTATATTCATAAATTACAGGCTTTGGGTTATAAAAATAAGCTATTCAAACAAGTCATAAAATGAGAGGTAATTTTATGATTCATGCTGTATAATCAAAAGAATCTAATTCATGATAATAAACTTGAATGGAAAGAGGTTAAAATGAGGGATATCACAATAGTTGGGCTTACCCAGAATAATTTAAAGCATGTTTCATTAAGCATACCCAAAGAAAAAATAACGGTATTTACCGGTGTATCAGGCTCAGGTAAGTCCAGTATTGTTTTTGATACGATAGCGGCTGAAGCACAGCGGCAGATGAATGCATCTTATCCTGCTTATATCCGATCCAGACTGCCTAAGTATCCAAAACCCAGTGTTGAGAAAATTGAGAATCTGACCGCTTCAATTGTTGTCGATCAGTCACCGTTAGGCAGCAATGCCCGCTCAACAGTCGGTACCATCAGTTCCTTATATGCCAGTTTAAGGCTTTTGTTTTCAAGAATCGGCACACCCTATGCCGGCAGTGCTTCTTATTTTTCCTTTAATGATCCAAACGGCATGTGCAAGACATGTGCCGGACTTGGCAAAGTGACGAAGGTTGATATTGAGGCTATCATTGATGTGAATAAATCTTGGCGGGAAGGCTGTGTGAATGACTCTTTGTATGCACCCGGTACATGGTATTGGCGGCAGTACGCTGAATCAGGATTGTTTGATTTGGATAAGCCGATCAAAGCGTATACGGCAGAGGAATATCATCTGCTTCTTTATGGTACAAGAAGTGATGATGGGGAAATGGTTCATCCCAAAGTCAGCGGTTTAGTTAATAAATATACGAAGACATTATTAAATCGGGATATCAGCGTTAAAAGCCGTCACTCACAGGAAAAATCTCGGCAGCTGATCGTGGAAAAGGAATGTGATGACTGCCATGGCAAGCGGTTAAATGCGGCGGCGCTGAATTGTAAAATCAATGGCTATTCAATTGCCGATTTATGTGAAATGGAGCTTACGCAGCTAAAGATCGTTTTGACGCAGATCAAGGATCAAAGGGTGGACTTGCTTGTACAGTCGCTGATTGAAGGCTTGGATCGGCTGATTGACATCGGACTGCCTTATCTTCACTTAAACCGTGAGACATCAACCCTGTCCGGCGGTGAGGCGCAGCGCTTAAAGCTGGTGCGGTATATGGGCAGCAGCCTCAGCGGCATGACTTATATTTTTGATGAACCGAGTACCGGTATGCATCCGCGTGATGTTTATCGCATGAATAAGCTATTAAAACAGTTAAGGGATAAGGGGAATACCGTGTTGGTTGTCGAGCATGACAAGGATGTAATCGCCATTGCGGATCATGTGATTGATGTCGGTCCAAAAGCCGGCACACAAGGCGGTGAAATCATGTTTGAAGGCACGTATCAAGAACTGCTGAATGCTGATACACTGACTGGGCAAGCAATGCGTCAGATACTGCCGATCAAGATGAAAACGCGCCAGCCTAAGGGCAGTCTGCCGATCCGCGATGCCTGTCTGCATAACTTAAAGCATGTGGATGCTGATATACCGCTGGGTGTCATGAGTGTGATCAGCGGGGTTGCCGGTTCTGGTAAAAGTACCCTGATTTCACAAGTATTTGCCAAACAATATGCTGATCGATGCGTATTGATTGATCAGGGGCCGATTATGGCGACAAATCGTTCTACACCGGCTTCTTATCTTGGCTTTTTTGATGAAATCCGCAAATTGCTGGCGAAAGAAAATAATCAGCCGGAGAGTCTGTTCAGCTTTAATTCAGCAGGTGCCTGTCCGGTATGCGGGGGTAAGGGCGTACTTGTGACTGAACTTGCGTTCATGGACCCCATCGTGACTGAATGTGAAGCCTGTGAAGGGAAAAGATATAATCAAAAAGCACTGGCCTGTACATATAAAGGGATGAATATTGTTGAATTATTGAATCTTACGGTACTTGAAGCAATGGCTGTATTTACAGATTCGAAAATAAGCCGGCATCTGAAACAGCTTCAGCAGGTGGGGCTGGACTATCTCAGCCTTGGACAACCGCTCAGCACACTTTCCGGCGGTGAACGGCAGCGGCTGAAGCTGGCTAAAAATCTAAGTAAGAAGGGCAGTATCATTATTATGGATGAACCAACCACCGGCCTGCATCTTTCTGATATAGAAAAATTATTAAAGCTGTTTGATACCATTGTGGCACGCGGCAATACGCTGATTGTTATTGAACATAATCTTGATGTGATGAAACAGGCAGACTGGCTGATCGATATCGGGCCGGATGGCGGTAAAAACGGCGGTGAGGTAGTTTTCACCGGTACGCCGCTGATGATGATTCAAAAGGCTTCTACGCTGACAGCACAATGTCTGCGTTTGTCCTGCGGTCTTGATTCTGTAAACATTTAATAGTTATTAATGCTATGATATATATATATAGAAATCATATCAATGAAAGAGGGGATCGAAAGTGAGAAAATACAAGTTATTCATGGCAGTGTTGATTTTGATCTTTCCGCTTTTGAATGCATTGCCGATTCAGGCCAATTCCGCGGAGCCGCCGGGCTTGCTTATCGTTGTTGAGAACGCGCCTGAAGACATGCGGCTGGCAATTCAATTTGATGAGCAGGAAATCATTGAGCTGAGAGTAGAGAGAAAAGCTTGGGAGACGTATTATCGCTATTACTATCATTTATCTGAGGCACGGTATGACGTTGACTTCACCAAGGCCAAGCTGATTGTAAGCAGCGCAAATATAAATTTCAGCTGTGACTTGCCTGCGGCAGCGTTTGAGACCTACAACAACCTGCTTCAATTGAATCTTAAAACACAAACGGTTGAAATGGGGATTTCACCATACCGCGCGCCGCTCTTAGTCAGCATGCGGGTAAGCTTGACTTTAGTCATTGAGGGGATTGTCTTCTTCCTGTTTGGCTACCGGCAGAAAAAGAGCTGGCAGATCTTTTTGATTACCAACTTACTCACACAAGGGTTCGTGAATATCATGTTAAGTAAATCTATTGCGAATTCATACGCAATTATTATTTATTTTGTTTTAGAAATGCTTGTCGTGTTATTTGAACTAATTCCTTATACGGCATTTATTGATGAACACAAAAAAATCAGAAATTTTTTCACATGTCTTATTGCCAACGCGGCCAGTCTTGTTTTAGGGGCATGGATTATCACACATTTACCAATATAAAAGACGCAGCTTCTGATGATTCAGAAAACCGCGTCTTTTTCTTGTTACAGATAATAAACAATGGCAATGAAGTGTACAATCGATGCTAAATTAATAAATAGATGCCAAATCACATGATAATATTTCTTTTTTTGATGAGAATAAAAATAGACACCGATTGAATAAAAGACACCGCCTAGGACTATAAAGAAGATAAACTGCCAAGCTGCTTTCGCAATAATCGTCGGCAGGAAGAAAACGGCAATCCAGCCCATTATCAGATAAATAGCTAATGAGAGCTTGCTGAATTCACGCTTGCCGAATATTTTGTAAAGGATGCCGCCAATAACGATTGACCATTCAATGATCAAAATCAGCACACTCTGCCAGCCTTGTATCATGGTTATCGCAATCGGTGTATAGGAGCCTGCTATCGCGATATAAATACAGCTGTGATCAAGGATTCTGAAGACTAGCTTATTCGTAGATTCAAAGGGTGTTGAATGATAAAGCGCAGAGATCAGAAACATTAAAAAGATGGATATGACAAAGACGGATACTCCAAATGCCTGCATTGCGCCGCCTTTAATATAACCTAAGATTGCGGCATAGGGCAGGGCAAACAGAAACAGCAGCGCCATGATGCCATGGGTGAGCGTATTGCCGACTTCTTCGCTGAAACTGAGCCTTGTCATGTTTTTCATTGAATTCAAAGACATGGTTATCACCTCTAGGCACTTAGTGTAGCACGCTTTAGAATTTAATTCAATTCTTGTCTTTGTTATGCTATAATGGTATGGCATAAGTTAGCTTGTAAAGGAGGAAATCATGTTCCTTAAACGTATAGAACTGCAGGGTTTTAAATCCTTTGCCGATAAAACAATCATCACCTTTGATTCTGATGTAATCGGTATTGTAGGACCTAATGGCTGCGGTAAAAGCAATATCAACGACGCGATTCGCTGGGTGTTGGGTGAACAGTCCGTAAAAAGTCTGCGCGGAACTTCAATGAGCGATGTGATCTTTTCGGGTTCAGATACCCGCAAGGCTGTAAATATGGCTGAGGTTACCTTGGTATTTGATAATACACAGCATTTTCTGCATGTTGATTATGAAGAGGTAGAAATCACAAGACGGCTGCATCGTTCAACCGGTGAAGGGGAATACTTTCTGAACCGCACACCGTGCCGGCTAAAGGATATTCAAAATCTGATCATGGATACCGGCTTGGGCCGTGACTCCTTGTCTATTATCTCGCAAGGCACCATTTCCAGCTTTGCGGAATCAAAACCGGAAGATCGCCGCGGTCTATTTGAAGAAGCGGCCGGTGTAGCAAAGTATAAAAAACGTAAAATCGAGTCATTGGGAAAACTGAGCCGCACTCAGGAGAATCTTGATCGCTTGGAAGATATTATCATGGAGCTTGAACGTCAGGTGACCCCATTAAAGCGGCAGGCGAAAAAAGCTGAGACTTATTTGGAAAAGAAGCAGGAATTGGAAGCCATTGAAATCAGCGTACTTGTCGATGAGATTGAGCATCTGAATGAACAGATTGAAGAGGGAAAGAAAAAAGCGTTTGATTTGCAGAGCAAAAAAGCGCTGCATGAAACGACGATTGCGGTCAGTGAAAGCAAGAATCTTGAGCTGAAGCAGGAAATGTCACAGCTTGACCGTGAGGTGAATCAGCTTCAGGATGAATTTATGAAAATTATGGGTGAAATTCAGTCATTGGATGCCCGTAAAACAGAAATTGATGAAAAGCGCAAATATGCCATGGCTTCGGCTAATGCCGAAATCAGAGCTAAAGAATTAAAAGCGATGATTGATGAAGCACAGTATGAGTATAATGACCGCAGCTCACGTTTAAATGAATTAAATGTTGATTTAAAGCTGAATCAGGAGAAGGCGGATAAGCTAAGCAATGATGCGGCTCAATGCAATGTGATGCTGAATGAACAGAACGCTTATCTGAACAGTCTGTTAAACCGCCGCTCGGTACTTGAGAATCTGGTGAAGCAGCCGTTTAATCATCAGCAGGGTGTAAAGGCAATCTTAGAGGTAAAGGATTCTTTAAATGGTGTTTTAGGTGTTGTTTCACAGATATTAAAACCGCATGACAATTATGAAAATGCTGTCAGCAATGCGATTGGCGGTGCTTTGTATTATATTGTCACTGAGGATGAAATCAGTGCCCGTCACGCCATTACTTATCTGAAAAAGAATGCGTCAGGCAGGGCGACCTTTTTGCCGATTACCGTATTGAAAAAACGCGGTATCTTCAAGGAGCATGAGATCATTGCTAAAAACAGTGTCGGCTACCTTGGCACTGCCAATGAATTTGTAGACTGTGATACGGCATTTGAGGTTGTTCGTGACTCACTGATGGGCAATGTATTGGTCTGTGATAATCTGATCAATGCGAATGAGCTTGCCCGTACCCTCCACTTTAATTATAAAATCGTAACGTTAGACGGCGATGTGGTCCATAAGGGCGGCAGTATGAGCGGCGGTAAGGTAAGAGATTCCTATTCACCGATGTCACTGCAGAAGGAATTGGATCAGATTCATGAAAAAATTGCGAATCAGCAGGTCAAGACGGATAAGCTGAGAGATGATTGTTCATCACTGGCTTCAAGAGGTGAAGCCTTGCAGGCATCGTTGGTACAGCTGAAAATTGATATTGCACAGCTGCAGCCGGTCGTGGATGCGAAGAAAGCGAAGATGGATCGTCTGAAGGCTGAGTATGAGGAATTAAAGCCGGGTGAGCTGAATGATGATGAAGCGGTGAGCGAGGATACTTTAGTTGCCCAGTTAAGCGGCGCGTATTCTAAACGTGACGCGATTACCTCACAGTTAAAAATTAAACGCGAACGCCGCGCGAAGGCTGGCGCGGAAGTGGAACGCAATGATGTTTCAATCCGCAATTTGCGCCGTGAATGCAATGCGCTGCTTGCTGATGAGCGTGAATATGAATTAAGCCGGGTTAAGGCAGAAACAATGCTTCAGAACGCTTTAAACCGTTTAAGCAGTGATTATGAAATGACGTTTGAATATGCCCAGACGCAAAAAATGGATACCGATATTGCGGAAGCCAGAAAACGCGTACAGGTGCTGCGTCAGGAAATCAGCGCATTAGGCAATGTCAATCTGGAAGCGCCGGCTCAGTATGAAGAAGTCAGCGGCCGTTTTGAATTCCTGACGAAGCAAAAGGGTGATCTGCTTGCTGCCAAGGACAAGATTCTTGAAGCTATTGATGAAATGGATCAGGTGATGATCAAGCAGTTCAAGGAAATGTTTGATAAGATCAACGCGGAGTTAAACGATGTATTCAGAACGCTGTTTGGCGGCGGCCGTGCCTCACTGGTGCTTGTCGATCCCAATGATATCCTGAATACGGGTATTGATATTGATGTTCAGCCGCCGGGCAAGAATGTTCAAAACATCAAGCTGTTCTCCGGTGGTGAAAAGAGCTTGATCGCCATTTGTGTTCTTTTTGCTATATTAAAGGCAAGAACAATGCCGCTTTGTATTTTCGATGAGGTTGAGGCAGCGCTGGATCAGGCTAATGTTGAGCGATTTGCTAAGTATATCTCCCATTTCCGCGGCGGCAGTCAGTTTATCGTTGTGACTCACCGGCCGGGTACGATGGCGCAGTGTGACGCGCTCTATGGCGTGACAATGAAACAAAATGGTGTCAGCTCACTGCTTAAGGTGCAGCTGCAGGAAGCTATGCAATATGTAGATAAGAAAGAGGTGAATGCCTAATGGGTATCTTTTCTAAATTAAAACAGGCATTTTCAGGCAAACAGGACAGTGACCGCTATTTAAGCGGCCTGGATAAATCAAGAAAGTCTTTTTCGGAAAAAATCCGCCGTTTATCCTTGAATTTCACCGGCGTAAATGAAGAATTTCTTGAGGAGCTGATGGTGATTCTCTTGGAAGCGGACATCGGGATTCACACCGCTCAGAAAATTGTCGATGCGGTTGAGAATACGGCAATGGACCGCAAACTGAAAAATTTTGATGAGATCGTTGAATGCCTGATTGAAGAAATGGCAAAAATGTATAATGCCAAGGAAGACCGTGAATTTGAGTTTAATGATCAGGGACCGACAGTAATTCTGATGGTTGGCGTTAACGGCAGCGGCAAGACGACGACCACCGCCAAGCTTTCAAAGCTGTTTCTGGATCAGGGCAAAACAGTGGCCGTTGCGGCGGCAGATACTTTCCGTGCCGGTGCGATTGATCAGCTGGCGGTTTGGGCTGAGCGTTTAAATATCCACTGCATTAAAGGACGCGAAAACGGCGATCCAAGTGCGGCATTAGTCGATGGCTGCCGTTATGCGGTTGAAAATAAGATTGATGTGCTGATCGGTGATACCGCCGGCCGTCTGCAGAATAAGACTAATCTGATGAATGAGCTTTCCAAAATGCACCGTGTTGTTGAACGGGAAATCCCGGGCGCCCCTCATGAGGTATGGCTGGTATTGGATGCGACTACTGGTCAAAATGGGATCTCACAGGCTGAGCTATTTACTGAAGCATGCAATGTGACAGGCATTATTTTGACGAAATTAGATGGTACGGCTAAGGGCGGCATCGTCATCGCGATTCGTGATCGTTTAGGCCTGCCGGTAAAATATATCGGTTTGGGTGAAAAATTAGATGATTTGCGGCCATTTGACTTAGATGCTTATTTATATAGTCTGTGTGAAGGATTGGCTGGTAATGAATAATAAGACTGAGAAAATGAATGAATATCTTGATTGGTATGAGGATTTGCTGACTGAAAAGCAAAAAGAAATCTGTACTCAGTATTATCGTGAGGATTTTTCATTAGCAGAAATCAGTGAAAATTTCGATGTTTCACGCAGTGCTATTCTTGATACACTGAGACGCAGTGAGAAAATCATGGAAGAATATGAAGAAAAGTTACAGCTTGTGCAAAAATTTCATGCACGATCAGAAATTTATGATAAAATAAAATCGTTTGGTAATAAAGAAATTAATCAATATGTCATGTTATTAGAAGAAAATGAGTAACGGAGGTAAATTATGACAAAAATTATTTCAGTAAATGCGGGCAGTTCAAGCTTAAAATTCCAGCTTTTTGAAATGCCGTCAGAAGAAGTGCTGACTTCTGGTATCGCTGAGCGTATCGGCCTTGAAGAGGGGATTTTCACAATCAAATATAATGGTGAAAAACATACACAGAATCTGCCGATTAAGGATCATAAGGTAGCGGTAGATTTACTGCTTAAAGCACTTGTAGAACATAAGATCGTTGAAAATCTTGAAGAAATTAAGGGTGCGGGTCATCGTATCGTACAAGGCGGCAGCTATTTTGATTCAAGCGCGGTTGTGGATGAGGATGTAGTGAATAAGGTAGAAGAACTTTCTGATTTAGCGCCGTTGCATAATCCGGCTCATTTGATTGGTTATCGCGCATTTAAAGAAGCTTTGCCGCAGATTGGCCACGTTTTTGTTTTTGATACTGCCTTCCATCAGACAATGACACCGGAAAGCTATTTATTCCCAGTACCGATGGAATGGTATGAAAACTACAAGGTTCGCCGCTATGGTGCTCACGGTACAAGTCATCAATATGTTTCTCAGCGCTGCGCTGAATTGATGGGCAAAGATGTTAAGGATCTTAAAATCATCACTTGTCATTTAGGCAACGGTGCTTCAATTACGGCTGTTGACGGCGGTAAATGTATCAATACATCAATGGGCTTAACGCCGCTTGGCGGTATCATGATGGGTACTCGCTGCGGTGATATTGACCCGGCTATCGTACCTTTCGTAATGAAAAAGACTGGCATGACACCAGATGAAATGGATACAGCATTGAATAAGAAATCAGGTATGTTAGGTATTTCAGGCATTTCCAGCGATGCCCGTGATATTGAAAACGCAGTTGCGGAAGGCAATGAACGCGCTATTTTAACTCAGCAGCTTTATGTTAACCGCGCGATTAATGTTATCGGTGGTTATTACTTCCAGTTAGGCGGCTGTGATGCAATCGTATTTACAGCGGGTCTTGGTGAAAATGACTGCAACCTGCGTCATCAGATCTGTGAAAAGCTTGAAAAAGCAATGGATCTGAAAATGAATTATGAATTAAATGATAAAACCCGCGGTAAGGAAGTCTGTGTTTCTGCCGATGATTCTAAGGTACAGGTTTGGGTAGTACCAACTAATGAAGAATTGGTTATTGCCAGAGATACTTACAGCCTGTTAGGTTTCTAAGATGGCTAAGGATTTCTTTGAAATCATTGAACAATATGATACTCTAGCGCTTTTCCGTCATGTATTTCCTGACGGCGACGCGCTGGGTTCTCAATTCGGCCTTAAGCTATGGCTTGAAGAAGCTTATCCTGATAAGCGCATAGTTGCTTTAGGGGATAATGAAAATGCTGATTCAGCTTTTCCTATCAGTGATACGATCAGTGATGAAGCGCTGAAGGGTGCCTGTGCGATCATTCTTGATACAGCCAATGTCGACCGCATCGATGATCAGCGTTATAAGCTATGTGATACGGTAATTAAAATTGATCATCATCCGGTGGTTGAAAGCTACGGGGATCTCAATCTTGTGGAAGAGCAAGCCTGCTCAACCTGTGAAGTATTGACGAAACTGCTGATGGGTGTGAAGGATACATGCTCCAAAGCGGCGGCGAGCTATCTGTACTGCGGCTTGCTGACCGATTCACAGAAGTTCTCCATACCGAGTGTCAGCGCGCAGACGATGGCCTGCGCTGCCTGGCTCAGTGCTCAGGGTGTCGATATTTCGGCTTTGAATCATCAGATGTTTGCAACTGATCTGAAATCATTCAGATTTGAAGCCTATCTGAAGAATACATGCACAATCATTGATGATCAGCTGATCTATAAAATCATTGAACAGGAAGAATATGAGCGTTTTGGTCTCAGCTTTATAGAGGCTAAGGATAAAGTGAATGCGTTTGCCGGCATCAGCGGGATTGAAGTATGGGCGTTATTTACCCGCAATCCTAATGAGGAAGGCCATCTATATAATGGTTCGCTGCGTTCTTATCGCAAAACCATCAATGATATCGCAAATGAATATCACGGCGGCGGCCATAAGCTGGCCAGCGGTGTTAAGAAGCTCACGCGCTTGGATATTGATGAGCTGCTGTCACGCTTAATGAAACGAATTGCAGAATAAGCAGGCGATGCCTGCTTTTATGTTATAATAGAAGAAAAGAAAGGGGATGTTTTCATGAGTGTGCATTTACATACAAGAAGCTGTTACACCTTGCTGAAAAGTCCGCTGCGGATCAAAGAGATCGTCGCAAAGGCTAAAGCCTATGGATATCATGCGGTAGCGCTGACGGACAAGAATGTAATGCATGGCGCCATGGCTTTTTATCATGAATGTATGCGTCAGCAGATTAAGCCGATTCTCGGCCTTGAATGTGATGTCAATCTGCATGATCAGATCATCCCTTTGCTGCTGCTGGCGAAAAATGACGATGGTTATCGTTCGCTGATGGCTTTATCTACCTATTTGAACACAAAAAGCAAGATCATTGCCTTTGATGATCTGATTGATTATACAAAGGACTGTGTTGTGCTGACTGCCGGAGAGCATTCAGTTTTTGAACAGTATTTGATTAATGAAGATAAGGTGCGTCTGGAAGAAATCATAACCGAGTTTAATCAGCATTTCCGAGATTTTTATGTGTCAATCGCGATGAATGATTCCGGTCTGTTCAGTATCAAAAATGCGTATCTGAAAGAGATTTGTCTGAATAACAGTGTTAAAACAACAGCTTTATCAAGAATCTATTATGCGGATCGTGAGGATGAGGAAAGCTATCGCGTACTATGTGCTATCGATCAGGGTGTTTCATTGCATGATAAGACATTAAATGTATCCTCCCTGCGCTATTTTAGAACTCAGGAGGAGATGGCACAGCTTTATGATGCTGATGATTTAGCGGCTACCGATGCGATTGCTGCGTCCTGTGATGTGAGAATGGCTTTCCCAAAGGCATCCCTGCCGGTTTATGAGAATAAATTTCATGTCAGCAGCGAGGAATATCTGCGTCAGCTTTGTATGCAGGGATTAAAGAAACGTTTTGGTTATCAAACGATTCCGGATAATTATTATAACCGCTTGAAATATGAACTTGATGTTATTTTGAAAATGCAGTTTGCCGATTACTTTTTGATTGTTTATGACTTCATTCGTTTTGCCCGTTCACAAAATATTTATGTAGGGCCGGGACGCGGCAGCGCGCCGGGTTCTTTGGTGGCCTATTGTTTGGGTATTACTCATGTCGATCCTTTAAAATATCACCTGCTGTTTGAACGTTTTCTGAATCCGGATCGTATCAGTATGCCGGATATCGATACCGATTTTCCTGACAACCGCCGTGATGAGGTGATCGACTATGTCCGTGATAAGTATTCGCAGGATCATGTGGCCCATATTGTAACCTTTGGTACCTTGGCAGCGAAACAGGTGATCCGTGATGTCGGCAAGGTGTTGGGAATCGCGGTTCATGATCTCGATATGTTAAGCAAGGCAATTCCCAATGTTCCTAAGGTAACGCTTGATTATGCTTATAACATGGCTGATCAGCGGTTTAAGAAAATGATTCACGCGTCCAAAAATTTCGAACATCTTTATGCGATCGCGAAAAAGCTGGAAGGACTGCCGCGTCATGCTTCAACACATGCTGCCGGTATTGTCTTATGTGATACCGCGATAACGAACGTCTGTCCGCTGATGGAAACCGAAGAGGGGATCTATTCCACGCAGTTCACAATGGAATATTTAGAAGAACTGGGACTTATTAAGATGGACTTTTTGGGGCTTAGAAATTTAACGATTATTGATGAAATCGTGCAGAATATCAATGCCCAGCAGACGGAAAAACTGGATATTATGAAAATACCGCTGGATGATGAAAAGACCTTTGCTTGTATACAGGCAGCCGATACGGTCGGTATCTTCCAGCTCGAGTCAGAGGGAATGAAAAATCTGATTCGCAGGATGAAACCCCGCAGCTTTGAAGAGATTGCCGCAACCATTGCTTTATATCGTCCAGGTCCGATGGAAAATATATCGCTTTATTTAGAAAATCGGGCACACAACGATCAGATTGTCTATGATCATGAGGATTTAATTCCCATACTTAAAGATACCTACGGCATAATTCTGTATCAGGAGCAGATCATGCAGATCGCGCAGAAAATGGCTGGCTTCTCCCTTGCGAAAGCGGATATTCTGCGTAAGGCGATGAGTAAGAAAAAGCTGAAGGATCTTCAGCAGCTAGAAAAAGAGTTTACGCAGGGGGCCTTGGCTAAGGGCTATAAAGAAGAGGTTGTACATAAGGTTTATGCCTTGATTTTGAAATTTGCCAATTATGGCTTCAATAAATCGCATTCTATTGCCTATGGCCTGCTTGCTTATCAGATGGCCTATCTGAAGGCTAATGCGCCTTTGCAGTTCTTTACCAGCCTTTTAAACAGTGTCATCGGCAGTGAGAGCAAGACCAGCGAATATATCTTTGAAGCCCGCAAACGGCGGCTGACGATTCTGCCGCCAAGTGTTAATGAATCTAACGCTGATTATCTGATCGAGCAGCAGGCCATCCGCTTTCCGCTCTTAGGTATCAAAAATATCGGTGTGGCAGTCTGTGACAGTATTCTGAAAGACCGTTCAATCAATGGCCGTTATGCTGATTTCTATGATTTTGTCGCCCGTATGGCAACATGCAAAGTTTCACGAAAGTGCATCGAATGTTTGATTGATGCCGGCGCATTAGATGATTTCGGCATGAACCGGGCTTCCATGCGCGCATCACTTGAAGAGGCTATTCGTTATGCGGAAATTGTAAAGGTGGAGGATCAGAATCAGATTACGATTAATTTCAATCTTGTATCGAAACCGGCACCGATTATGATTAAAGAAACAAATGAGCGTAAATGTGAAGCAGAAAGGGAAGTGCTTGGTTTCTATCTCAGCAAGCATCCGATTACGGAGCTGCGTTCTCAGCTTGATATCAAAGCCCCGCTTCTGATTGATTATAAAGGCAAGATGGGCAAGGCTGAAATGTTTGGTCAAATCGAGCGCGTTCGCCAGCATAAAACAAAAACCGGTGATTTAATGGCTTTTGTGACCTTGATGGATGAAACGACAACCTATGATTTAGTGCTGATGCCGCGTGTTTATCAAAAATATATTCAATATTTGATTAAAGGCAGGATGGTTTTGATTCAGGGAGATATTACCCGAGAGGACAGCTGCTTGGTGAAACAGCTTCAGGAAGTGACACCGCCGGGCCTTGTATAGATGTTTTTAAGATTATTTTACGGAAAATAATTGACGGATTTACCTTTATATGGTAACATAACTATGTTGTATGTCCTTTTGGCTTACAACCGCATGATACAGGGTTACAAGTACGCAAGTCTCCTGTTATTGGCGAGTCTTATGAAAGAAGGAGGTGCGATTATGTACGCAATTATCGAAACAGGTGGAAAACAAGTTCTTTGTGAAGTTGGTTCAACAATCTTTGTTGAAAAATTAGATGTTCAGGAAGGCGAGCAGGTTGTCTTTGACAAAGTTGTTTGCTATTCAAACAGAACAACTAAAGTTGGTGCTCCTTATGTTAAGGGTGCTAAAGTTACTGCTAAAGTTGAAAAACAAGGCAAGGCTAAGAAAATCACGATTTACAAATACAAATGTAAAGATGGAAGCTCACACCGTAAACAAGGTCACAGACAACCTTATACTAAATTAACAATCGAAGCAATCGAGGCTTAATTGTGGTTACGGTTACAGTGAATACAGTGCAGGATGAGATAGCGGCCGTAGAGATAAGCGGACATGCTGATTATGCTGAACATGGGCAGGATTTGGTCTGTGCCGGTGTCAGTTCAATCGGTGTAGGTATTCTGAACGCATTGGAGGAACTGGCTGAAGGTGAATGCTCACTGCAAATGGACAGTGGCTTCATCAGTATACACGTATTAAATCGTCATAATGAGACGGCACAGCTGATTTTAAAGGTCATGCTGATTCAGTTTCAGACTATGACGGAAACTTATAAAAAATACATTCAAATACAGCAAATGGAGGTGGCATCATGAAATTTGTATTAGATATCCAATTATTCGCATCTAAAAAGGGAGTAGGTTCTACTAAGAACGGCCGTGACTCTCAATCAAAACGTTTAGGCGCTAAGTTGGCTGATGGTCAATTCTGCACTGGCGGTTCTATTATTTATCGTCAACGCGGAACCAAGATTCACCCGGGAACTAATGTTGGTCGCGGTGGTGATGATACATTGTTCGCAAAATGCGACGGTATCGTTAAGTTCGAACGTCTTGGTAAAGACAAAAAGAAAGTTTCTGTTTACCCACAAGCATAAAAAGTCCCCGAAAGGGGATTTTATTTTTGAAGCAAGAAAAGAGGTGCGAACATGTTTGTTGATCGCGTAAAGTTAAAAGTAAAAGCTGGCAAGGGCGGCGATGGTATCGTTGCGTTTCGCCGTGAAAAGTATGTACCGCTGGGCGGGCCAAGCGGCGGTGACGGCGGCAAGGGCGGCAGTGTTATCTTTCAGGTAGATACCGGAAAGTCAACATTGCTGGATCTTCGTTATAACCGCAAGATCGTCGCTGAGGACGGCGGCAAGGGCAAGCCAAAGAAAATGCATGGCGCTGACGGTAAGGATACCATTATCAAGGTGCCGCCGGGAACGTTGGTAAAACGTGAAAACGGCAGTATTCTCGCCGATTTGACCCGGCCGAATCAGCAGGCGGTCATTGCTGCCGGCGGTAAAGGCGGCCGTGGTAATTTCCATTTCAAATCAAGTGTTAATTCAGCACCTGAATATAGTGAAATGGGTACCTTTGGCGATGAATATGATATTCAGGTAGAATTAAAGGTATTGGCAGATGTCGGCTTAGTCGGTTTCCCATCCGTTGGTAAATCAACGCTGCTTTCCGTTGTTTCAAAAGCCAAGCCGGAAATCGCTGATTATCATTTTACGACCATCACGCCCAATCTCGGTTTAGTTCAGGTTGCTGACGGCCGCAGTTTTGTTATGGCAGATTTACCGGGCTTGATTGAAGGAGCCAGTGAAGGCAAGGGGCTTGGTATTCAGTTCTTAAGACATATTGAGCGCTGCCGGGTAATTATTCATATCATTGATATGGGGGCCAATGACGGCCGTGATCCTGTTGAGGATTACCGCATCATTAATAATGAATTGGCTTCCTATGAATATCGTCTGATGGAAAGACCGCAGATTGTGGTTGCTAACAAGATGGATTTAGACGCTGCTGCAGATAATCTGCGCCGGTTTAAAGAAGCCTATCCGGATGTTGAGGTATTTGAAACCACAACGATTATTGCGGAAGGCTTGGATCCAGTATTGTATCGGGCTGCTGATTTACTAGCCGTGACTCCGGAATTCCCAATGCACAGTGAGGTTGAAGATCAAGAGAGCGAAGGGGTGCTTTATAAATTTGAAGAACCTGAAAAACCGTTTGAGATTCGTAATCTCGGCAATGGCAAATGGCAGATTGCCGGCGAAGAAATTGAACGTGCATTTAATGCGACACGTTTTAATTCTGAAGAAGCCGATCAGCGTTTTGCCCGCAAGATGCGTGTACTCAATGTCGATCAGGCACTGCGTGACGCTGGCTGTCAAGACGGCGATATTGTAGTTATCTGCGATACAGAATTTAATTTTATCGATTAAGGGTGAGCAATCATCCTTTTTTATTGCCTGAAAGCGAAAGAAACACTTAAAAGGCTATGTAAGTTTTTGCGGGGCGTCCCGCAAACCTGCATGAAATCAGGGGATGCGCGCGGACAAATGGGGCCTTGCGGAGACCAAACCTTGGGGGCCTGCATGCTTATCCCGAACCCAAGGAAATGAGCTTCTATCGTTCCGCATGACCGCCTCGGCGTGAGACTGGCCCCGTCTCATGCCGGGGCTATTTTCATGCGCGGCGGGAATTCCAATCCCACGATTGAAAACAACTAGATAGCATAGTGCGCCAAATGATGTGTGCTTAAATCAGCCTGACAAACTGGAATTTAGAGTCTTATTTGCTCAATAATATGTTTTGTGTTTTCTCCTATGGACTTTGTTCCATCCACTCGTATAATAGGACAGTTTAAAGATTGCAGCCATTCTTCAACAACATTTTCATCTCTAAATTGAACAAGATTAAAGAAGTTGTTTTCCTGCTCATATAAATCTCCACCCGGCAGCATTCTATTACCAAATTTCTGAAAAGAACGGTTTTTAACGCGTTGTAACCGAACATCTTTCGGAACATCAATCAAAACGGCATACTGTAAATAGGGATAGAACCATTCTCCGTAATCCCCTTTTACTGAAGCAAGAACAAAATTTTCATATATTTTAATTTCATCGAAAAGGAGCTTTGTAGCTTCTTCGCGGGTGCGTGGATAAGCATAAATATAATGATGATCCGCCATAGGAAAATACAGGCTTTCGTTATCAATAAAATGAAAATTTAATTTCTCTGCTAAGACTTTTCCCAACGTACTCTTTCCAGTCCCGTTTAGACCACATACAATTATTCCTGTTCCCACAAATTTCTCTCCATTAAATTCCGATTTGCTGAATACGCCTTATAAGCCAAAGGTGTATTTGTTTACATTCTAAAGCTACACCTCATAAAAGTCAAATTTAGAGCGGCATAGTTAAAAACTGTTACTTGTTTCTACAAGCCTTTATAACGCTTTAGTAAATATGGGCGGCATTTGGGCTGCAAATCGTCCAATATATAAACTATACATTTGGCTAAAACCCAGTAACCATGCGCTTTCCAGCTTATTGGGAAGCCTTAACCTGCTGGAAAAATATCTATTTTTTATTACTATCATGGAGTGTAAGATATAAATTATAATGTACAAATTAGCTGTAACAAGATTGTAAATAAATTTCATTTCAAATAGCGAAATATCATAATATATAATTATTAATAGTAAATAAATATTAAATATAATTAAAAGTTGTTGATTTAAATACCTTTATGTGAAATAATTAATTTGACGGAGGGAAAGTCAATGAAAAACAAAATAATCAGTATTCTATCAGTATCAGCCTTAGTGCTAGGACTAAGCGCTTGTTCGACAGAAAACAAAGATCCTAAACCAGAGATTGAGGTCAAGGAGCCGGCTGTGGAAACATTCGCGGCAGAGTATGAAATGAAGGGTACGACATCCAGCGGCAAGCCTAAAAATGATACATTCATTTTTGAAGGTAAAACTGAAGATGGCATCATCACAGAATTGAATTTTGATATTATCCGCAACAAAGGCAGCGAAGGTGAGTATTCGAAAAAAGATATTATGGGATATTTAATGAATATCTCTGATGCGGCTGTAGAAAAGACAGCAGACGGCTATAAGCTGACAACTTTAACCGCTTATGGTTATGATCCTGCTTATGGTGAAGGTGCGCTTGCGCAGTTCATGGTTTCAGCTTCATGCGATAATCTGACTGACACAACAACATTTAAGGAACTGAATTTCAGGGATGACGCCTTGTCTTCACCGGATAATGCAGTATCTGTAGCGATGGATAAAGCGTTGTTAGCCTATGGCTATCTTGCAAAGGATGGCGGCATCGAACTGAATGAAGAGACATTGGTGAAAGATATTCTCAGTATGCATGGTTTATATGCTGATGGTTCTTATCAGGAAGGATCTAAACGTATCTCATTTGCCGGCTATCATGGCGGCAGAAGCTACGGCGAACAGATGGCAGCCATTGAAGCTTATATTTTAGAAAACAAAATGACATTAGAAGATGTCTACGAAATGTTTAAAACAACAAATCAGGCCAGTGAGCCGATTGAAGAAAGAGACACCATTTCTGGAGCGACAATTACCTTTGTCGGTGATTTCCAGAGAATGGTTTATCTTGCGATTCATGGTGAATTATTTGAAGGTGTGGTAACTCATACAACGACTGACGGTAATACTAAGGTTGAGGTTGTAACTCAAGGCTACGGCGGTGAAATGGAAACCCATGTCACTTTTGATGCGGAAGGTAAAATTACCGCAATCAATGTCAGAGATGCTCAGGAAACCGAAAATGTCGGCGGTGTATTAACGGCTGAAAATTCTGATTTCATCAATGCTTTAATCGCAGGTCAAGACGATTTAAGCAAGGTAGATGCAGTGTCAGGCGCTACGGTTACTTCCAATGCGATGATTAAAGCTGTCGAATTGGCTGTAGAATATTATAAAGGTTTATAGAAACAGGAACTCTCCGCATACGCGGGGAGTTTT
>NZ_HE578925.1:390732-434182 GCF_000313565.1 Dielma fastidiosa
GGAGTTTTTATTATCAAGGAATTTTTCTTGTAAATAATGGGTAGAAATCGTATATTATAATTAAAGAGAGGATTATTGGGCTTGACGATAATATTTAAAACAATCTATGTATGTACATGGAGAAAGGGGCATTTTTATGAAAAAACTGTTTCTCGTTTTATGCCTAATCTTATCAGGCTGTACAAAATACGAAGACCCATCTATCAGTGAAAGTCACAAGCTGCCGGAAGAAACCGCAACAAACAGTGAAATTGAAAATAATAATGAAACCATTATCGCGCCATCAGCGGATAATGAGAAAATAGATTATAAAGCAATGCTGGATGCGTTAATTCATGATGAACGCGATCAAAGAGCGGCTGATTTATTTGATGAAATGGTCTCAAGCCGTTATGATAATGCGGTATTCACAGCTGTCTTTGCTGACCAGCAGACACAGGTGCAGAGCTTTGATATAAATCAAATCACTCGATTTTTCAGTCTTTTGAAAAATGGTGAAATCATTGCCCTTAATGAATCACAAACGGTAAAGGATAATGACTTAAAAATTGATCTTATCGCATCTAATGCGATGAATCAGCATATTCATTGTCAGTATATTTTTAATGAAGCTGACCCATTGCTGATATTAATGGATAATACGGATGAATATCAGATTCATTTTAAATCGGCATTGGATGAGCCGATGTATAATTATTTTCAATTTCTGAAATTAGGAAACGATGTAGATGCTGATGATGCTGATAATTATGAAAAACAATTTATTAATGAAACCGATATAACAGCAGAATATGATAGAACAGCATATCTATTCAAAGAGAATCTAAGCTTATCCGAGGGGTTAATCAGAAAATCACACAGTGATACGTATGGTCAAAACCCAAATGATCTTAATCGGATTTTAGCGATGTTATTCTATACTGGAGAAATGTCGTCAGCGCCTTCTTTTGATGAGGGAATATTTCGATATATTATCCTGAATCATGAATCAGAACGCATCATCGGCGGTGATGTGGAAGCTCTTTCTGAAATAACTTTTATGCGTGATGGCGTCGAAGAAACAATCAGTTTAGATCGGCCGATTGCCGGGTACAGTATTCTGATGAATGGTGAAGTTTTCCGATCCGCATATCGTCAATTATTCAATCAGGAGTTCAATTGGGATGAATCAAAGTCATATCACAGCGGTGCTTTGGGCCGTGACGGTTATGGCTACTTTGCAGATCATGATCTCTATTATTATGCGTGCTATTGCTTGGGTGCTGTAGGCGGATATGCTGGCTGGAATCTGCTGATTGAAGATGTGTTGGAAAATGATTCGATGGTTAATATCAAGCTGCTTGATTTTTATACAAACTATGATTGGATTGGCAATGATAATTATGCCAAGCTTTATGATAAAGATTGGCAGCCGGTAAGCATTGCGGAGTTAGGGTGGGCAGAAGGCTTACCGCTCAGAAATTTTCTTTTGGATCATCGTGACCGTTTTTTACAATGGGAGGTAAAATTGCTGCATCGAGAGGATGGCAGCTATGCTTTTCTATCAGCGTCGTGCCTCAATCAAAATGAACCTTATATCATGAATGAATCAATGATTGAAATTGTAAAGAAACCAATGGGTCGTATATCATCAAGTGATTTATATTTGATGCCGCAGTTTACAATATCGGGATTGGATGCTTATCTGATTAATCAAGAAATTGCCGACAGCAGTTCTTCAGTCCGCGGCTTCATAGTCGAAAATGATGGTAAACAAGTAACCGTAAAGGCTATCGACCGCTATTTATTGCCATTCAAGTATCAGTATCTATATTTTGTGAAGGCTTCTTATACTTACGATAAAACGACTCAGGCATTTATTAATGCAGAGAAGATTTTAGCTTGGAAGCAATACTACTAAATCGAAAAGGGGGATTGTCATGTGGAAACTGCTGCTTTTGCTTGCACTGTTTATTGGCGGCTGTTCAGTATCAATTAATTCAAATCAAAGAAAAATTGAAAATCATGACTTAAACATGAAAATTGCCAGCCGCTGGATTCAAAAGAATTCCGATATCAATGAATATTCAGATTTTAACTTAGTAAGGGCAACAATTCATTCACCGATTCTGATGCCTGAAGATAATGCTTATTATTTCAGCGATGAGGATTGTTACCGTGATTTTATAGGTTTTTATTGGCGTGATGAACCAAGCAATTTTGACCTTGCCATATATAGTTTTTTCTATACCGGTGAATTTACCAATCAGCCTGAGGAAAATACGTTTAAGTTCATATTTAAGACTACGCCGTATAATATAACTATGGATAATTCCTATAACATGATTACTGATATCAGTTATCTAGAAAATGGCGAAGTAAAAAATTTTCAATCCGATATTGAAATTGGCGCTGACAGCCGTTTGATAAAGGGAGATGTATTTCGCAATCGCTACTTTGAATTGTTTAATTGTGATGCACCCTTTGATGAATCACAGAGCTGGTCACTGACAGATTTAGGTACAACCTATGGTTATATTCATGGCGCGGATATGTACTTTTACAGTCACATTGCGGCAGGTATCGTAATGCCGGGATATTCCGGCTACAATCTTTTAATTGATGAAAAGAATGAAACCGGTAATGAAATAGAAGTATCGGCCCTGCTGTTTTACAGCGAAACAGAATTAAATGAGAAAAATGATTGGGATTCAGGGACACATACTGTTATTTACAAGGCGGATGGCTCAAGACTCAAGCATGCCGATACGCAAAACTGTAATGAAGAATCGCTGAAGGAATGTGTCCTTGCGAATAAGGAAGATTTTAAACAGGTAACTTTGCATATCCTGCACCGTGAGGATGATACGTATGCTTTGCTGTCAGCCAAGATTTTTAATGAAGTTCTTGAAAGAGTAGAGCTGAATGATCCATCTCAGCCCATTATTATGGTTTATCGTGATGCACAAGATTCATGCTTAATCCCGAGTTATAAACAGGCTGTTCCACAGTTCAATCTAAGTGGCAGTGCTGCTTACAAAGTGAATAATTATATTAAGAATACATCAGAATATGCTGGCTATGAAATAGAAATAAATGATCAACAAGCGATTCTGCGATGTTATGCGGAAAATGATTATAATACCCCAAGTAACAAGGCGCTGATAGTGAAGCATGAATATATCTATGATCTAACAACAAAACAGCTCCATGATCAACAGGGGTTTGTATATGGCATAAAAACATTTAAGGAATATCTTGAATATAGTAAAGTGCGTTAGGGGGAAGTATGAAAACATTAAAAATGATCCTATGTTTATCCTTATTATTGATTGGCTGTGCTAAAGAGAAAAGTCAGCCGGTCATGAAATATGGCAGCTCACTGACCGAATTGATTGAAAATGATACGGATCAAAGGACAGCAGAGCTTTATCAGCAGCTTGCAAATAAAGAATATGTCTCAACTGCTTTCAGTTATTTTAACAGTGGCATGATGAACAGTGTTGAATTTGATAATGCCGATAAGCTAACCGAACTCTTTGATTTGATTGAATCGGCAATCGTTGATTTGAATTATTATGGCCCCGGCAGAACCATTCAAGAACTGGATGCTGCCAATTCCTTCTTCATCATCAGTGCGGTGGATGCGATGGGTGAAACCTCTCAATTTACCCTTTATGCCATTGTACCTCATGTGCTGAGAATTAAAGATAATTCTAAAGATTATCTGATTGATTTAGGCGCAGATTTTAACTTATACTCTTTTTTTGATTTTGTTTATGTAGATACCCAACCGAAATCAAATGAATTAATGGGTAAATGGATCTGGGCAAATGCCGATACACCGAATATCTACGACAGTGGAAAGGCATTTAAAATTGATGATTGGCAAGCGAATAATTTTTATCTACAGAAAAAAGATTTAAACTATGACAATGATTTAGATTCTTTTGATAAGGCAATGAATGCAATTATCAATTTAGGCAGTGTGCCAATCCCGCCAGAACCCTCTTTTGAACTATTTATTTATATCATGAAAAACTATCCGAACATACACGCAATATATCCCGATTTGACGGTTACCAGTGATGAAATTCATTATCTTGATGGTGATGAGGAAAAAACCATTCACTTAGCCGAGCCGATTCCTGCAAACTCTACAATCATGAGCGGCGAGCAATTCAGGGCTGCTTATCGTGAATTATTTGACCGTGAATCAAGCTTTGATGAATCTACTTCATGGTACTATTCACCGCAATGGTTTGTGAGCGGACAATATATTAAGCATGAGGATCTATATGTGTACTATGTTTATGCTGACGGTGCAGTATCTAATGATTATACAGGCTGGATCATGAGGATCAATGATCAGCATGAACGGGAGGGTATTGCTATAATTGAAGCATCAGTGGCTTATACTGAGATAAAAGATAATGTTCAGAAAGGCAGAACTGACTGCTTCCTCTATCGTCAGGATTACTCTTTAATTGATGCTTCAACGATTAATTTATCCCTCAATAAGCTTGATGAGCTTCTAAATGTTTTTAAGGATGATTTATTGCAGCTTGGAATTAAATTAAAAGCTCATGCTGATGGAACCTACTCGATTGTGTCCATAGAAACATTGAATGAGCGGGATGTAATGCAGGTTATTGATTCCAGTAAGCCAATCATCAATGTCTATAAAGTCTCAGATAATGATTGGACACCAATTCCACAATTCAATCTCAGCGGTACGCTTGCCAGAGAGGTTAATGAACAATTATATTATCACAGCAATTATCAAAAGGATAAATATAAATTAAAAGCTTATGAAGACGATCAACAGGCATATATTGCTGAATTAGATAAAACTAAGTTAAACGATGAGCCAATCAGCGGCTATCGTTATGATAAAATTACCCATGAGCTTACCGATTTTAATGGTTCAGCCATCACTTTTGGTTATCTTGACCAATTCGGTATTACAGAAGATTATCGTTTATATCATGATTTTAATATCGATAACTGCCGTCGATAAGGGGGAATTGACATGAGGAAAATAATGCTGTGTTTACTGCTTATTCTATGCGGCTGTCAGCATCAGAATGAGAAAATTGATGATCCGCAGGATACGAAAGATATTTCTAATGATGAAAACATTCAGCTTAATGCAACATCAAGTGACAGTGATATTGAGAATCAGAACGATGAAAAATCAGAGACATCGTTAGAGGATTGTATAAAAAATGATTTTGACCAGCAAACCTTGGATTTATTTAATGATATCCGAAGATATGAGTATGATGAACTTACCTTTGAATTATCAATAGGCAATCGAAAAAAAGCTGAAACCATTGCTGATCCTGAAAAAATCAGTGATTTCTTTAAACTGTTTGATATCGCTGAACCCATAAGTTTTAATCAATACTTTCCGGATTATTATAATCAAGATAAAAAGATTCATGCCGATGTAAAATTGCTTACTCAGGATAACGAAGAAATTAATTGCCGGCTCGCGATTGGTTTAAACAATCCAAGTTTTATAATGTGTGATGCTTCCAATACTGAGTATTTCATATCTTTTTCCAATGAATTTCAAAAAACATTTGAAAATTATTTTGATTTTATTAATCTGGGCGTGAGTTTAAAAGGACCAGGAGAAGTGGGTGCTTATGAAAATCAATTTGCTGAGGCATCAGCCAATACGCCTTATCTAATCAATCAAGATGAAGTTTATCCTCAATTAAACATCGGCGGTGATCTGATTATAGATAATAAATTTACCTTTGATGAAACTGATCCGCTGCGCAAAGCTTTATCTTCAGTTTTTATAACAGGAAGTTTTAATGGTACTTTTCATGATATTGGCGAGGCTTATCAGTTTATCATGCTTAATTATCCAACAATACCAATTACCAGCAATTGTTATGAAAAAGATGGTGAGACGATAGTGATGGATTGGGGTTATTCGTTGTCTGATCAAACACGAATTATGCCGGGTGATGAATTCCGTGCGCATCTAAAGGAAGTAACCGCACAGACATTTACTGAAGCTGAAATGAGGTTAGCAGGCTATATTGAAAAATATGATTGTTATGAAATACCTCATGATAATGTATTTAGATATGAAAACTGGCAGATTCTTGTCACTCAGCAAAGCGTTGAAAATGATTTTATATTTGTTGACGCACTAGCTTTCTATACTGAACCAATCATGCTGAACGATCAGCCGCGCATCCTGATTTATGATCAGAATTGGAAACCATTAAAACGTTCAGAATTCAATTATTATGAAGGAATATCGTATGGGGAAGCATTGCTTGCTAATCAAGATCGATTTACGCATTGGACATTTAAAATAAAACAAAAGGAAGATGGTGAACTTATTATGGTGGAGGCGGCTCATGACGCAGTAGATACCAAAAGCGGTTTACTAGATCCTGCTTTGCCCATAGTAAATGTTTACCAAAGTAATGGCTTATATGAAGGGAAATACACATATCCTTCTAATTACCAACAAGCGATGCCGCAATTTAATCTAAGCGGTTATTCAGCCTATTTAATCAATCATCAAATTCAGATGATGCGTGGAACAATTAACGGTTATATCATTGATGAAGATGAGGCAAAAATCGAAGTAAAAGCGATTCGGCGTGATTTAAAGGGTTATGACAACGGCAGTGAATTTGTCTATTATCCCGCAGCGGTATTCATTTATGATAAAGCGAACGGACAGCTGACAAGTGACTTGGATTTGGAGGCTATGAGGATTGTTGAGGTTTTACAATAATGTTTGCAGTTAATCTTATGCAGTGCTCAAAATGTTAATGATAAACCTATAACTCAATGAGCATTTAGTACCTATTTCACTGTACTTTATAGTATAATAAAATCATTACTTGGAGGTTTTGTTATGAAATTAGTCAGTTGGAATGTCAATGGGCTTCGCGCCTGTGTAACGAAGGGTTTTTACGATGTGATGAAAGAGTTAGATGCTGATATTTTTTCCATTCAGGAATCTAAAATGCAGGAGGGTCAGCATGACTTTGCGGCAGATGGCTATCACATTTATATGAATAGTGCTGAAAAGAAAGGGTATTCGGGAACGATCGTTTTTACTAAGCAGGAGCCGCTTTCTGTAAGCTATGGAATCGGTATTGAAGAACACGATCATGAGGGCAGGGTAATTACCTGTGAATATGAGAAATTCTATCTGGTGGACTGTTACACGCCAAACTCAAAGGAAAAGCTTGCCCGTCTTGATTACCGCATGGTTTGGGAAGATGCCTTCCGCGCTTATTTAAAACAGCTGGAAAGTAAGAAACCAGTTATTTTATGTGGGGATCTTAATGTTGCTCATCAGGAAATCGATTTGAAGAATCCATCAAGCAATCGTCAGAATGCTGGTTTCTCTGATCAGGAAAGAAATAAATTCAGCGAATTGCTGGCGGCTGGATTTATTGATACATATCGCTATCTTTATCCGGACAAGGTTGAATATTCTTGGTGGAGTTATCGCTTCAACGCGCGTAAGAATAATGCCGGATGGCGAATTGATTATTTTGTGATTTCAGATTGCTTAAAGGATGCGGTTAAGGATGCGAAAATTCATACGGATATTGTCGGCAGTGATCATTGTCCCGTTGAATTGGAAATCGATCTATGAGTTTTCTGCATATTTTTGATATGGATGGCACCTTGCTTGATTCTATGCATTTGTGGCGTGATATAGATCATCGTTATTTGGCGATGCATCACATTACTTATACAGATGAACAGCTGGATGTGATTAAGAACATGACCAACCGTGAATGTGCCGATTATTTTATCAAGACCTTTCATATCGATAAAGCCCCGGCAGTGATGATGGCTGAATGGGCGGCGATGGCAAAGGCCAGTTATGAGCATGAACTGCAGCTTAAGCCATTTGCGGCTGATTATTTAAAGCTCATTCATCAGCGGCAGGATCGAATGATCGTGGCAACTTCCTGTGATGTCCAATTTGCGTCAGCCGCTTTAAAAAGACTGCATGTGCTGCATTATTTTGAACGCATCATAACTACTCATGAGCTTGGTATCGGTAAGGATAAATCGGCTTTTTTTACTCAATGCGCTAAGCTGATGAACGCTGAGCCAAATATGTGCATTGTCTATGATGATTTGAATACAGCCATCTGCAGTGCGGCCGCTGCCGGTATGCAGACGATAGGTGTTTATGATGCCAGTTCTCATGATGACCAGCATTTATTGAAGGAAAATGCGGCAAGGCTGATAAAAAGCTTCAAAGAATTACTATAAGGCGTGGAATGCGCCTTTTCATATTGGGACAAAGATAGACTGTAAAGGCACCTAGTTTCATGATATAATAAGGCAGGTGATAGCATGATAGCATTTGTGAAAGGAATCGTATTCAGAACCTTAAAAGACTATGTAATTTTAGATAACAACGGCATCGGGTATCAGATTTTCACACCGAATCCGCAAAGCTTTCAGTATGGCAGTGAGGTAACCTTATTTACTTATCAGCATGTTCGTGAGGATGCAATCCTGTTGTTTGGTTTTGCTAAATGGGAGGAATATGAGCTGTTTCTCAGATTGATTGAGGTAAAGGGTTTAGGCCCTAAAACCGCGGTAAACATTCTTAGTGTCAGCTCAGCGGCCCGATTGGTTGAAGCCATCGAACAAAATGATGTGGCTTATCTTAAATCAATGCCAGGCATCGGCGCTAAAACAGCCCAGCAGATCGTATTGGATCTGAAGAATAAATTAGTTGTCGTAGAAAGCGAACTGGGCGGTAAAAAAGAAGTGCTCAGTGACAGCCTGCAGGATGCGAATGACGCTTTGTTGGCATTGGGATATAAACAAAGTGAAATCAATAAGGTATTAAAACAGGTGTCAGCCATGGAATATGCAGGCAGTGATGAGGCAATCCGTTTATCACTGAATCTGCTGGCAAACAGAAAGTGAGAGACTTATGGAAGAAAGATTAGTATCAGCTGAAGAAAGCAGTTTTGATGAAGATGCGTCACTGCGGCCTAAAACGTTGGATGAATATATCGGCCAAAAGGATCTGAAACAGAATCTGACAATATTTATTCAGGCGGCGCTGCAGCGGAATGAAGCGTTGGATCATGTTCTGCTTTATGGTCCGCCGGGTTTAGGCAAGACGACGCTTTCTTATATTTTGGCAAATGAAATGGGAACCCAGATTCGTACAGCCAGCGGTCCTTCCATTGAAAAGGGCGGTGATCTGGCAGCGATTCTGTCAACGCTTCAGCCAGGTGATGTTTTATTTATTGATGAGATTCACCGGCTGCCAAAAGCAGTAGAGGAAATTCTTTATCCGGCGATGGAGGACTTCTGCATCGATATCGTCGTCGGCAAGGAATCAACGGTGCGTACAATTCGATTGAATCTGCCGCCTTTTACCTTAGTCGGCGCGACAACACGTGCCGGTGATCTGACAGCCCCTTTGCGTGACCGCTTTGGGATCGTTTCCCAGCTGCAATTTTATGATTTGGAGGATCTGTCACAGATCGTTCGACGAACAAGCCGGGTGATGGGCAATGCTATTGATGAACAAGCTGTATTAGAAATAGCCCGCCGCAGCCGCGGTACACCGCGTATTGCTAATCGGCTGTTCCGCCGCGTCCGTGATTTTGCACAGGTGATGAATAATGGCATCATCGATCAAAAGATTGCCGCTATGGCTTTGGATCGTTTAAAGGTTGATCATCTTGGCCTAGATCATGTCGATCATCAATATCTTAGAGGCATTATTGAACGCTTCAGCGGCGGCCCGGTAGGACTTGAGGCAATCGCTGCTTCTATCGGTGAAGAAGCCATGACACTTGAGGATGTCTATGAACCGTATTTGCTGCAGATCGGTTTTATTAACCGTACACCGCGCGGCCGTGTTGCGACACCTAAGGCATATGAGCATCTTGGTATTTCCTATCAAAAAGATCTTTTTGGTTTTGATGACTAAAAAGATCTTTTTTCTTTATCGGTTACTGATAATCATTCCCAAAATACAGCCGATACACAGACAGCAGCACTTTAATATTACGCCAAGAATCGGAAAGAACGCTTTCTCACTGATCAGCAATAATATGATGAGCAGAACCGCCGCTGCCTCCAATGCATAGAGGAAAGGCTTGCGGTTAATTTTGATACCGATTATTGATCCGGCACCAAGATAGCATAAACAACCAAGAATCAGTGATGTAAGCTTCATGCTTTTTGGTGAAAAAAGGCCAAAATGGAATAAGAGTGCAAAAATCAGCGATAATAAAAATGTAGATCCAAGCAGGATGCCAAATGAAATTGAAATAGTTATTGCTTTTTGTTTCATGATTCACCTCATTGTAGGATATGAAAAGAAAAATCAATTTATGCTGGGAGGACGTTTATGAGCGAATATTTCACCTTAATCTGGAAGTGTTTCTTCTTTTATTTTGTTATTATTTTTGCCCTGCGCTTAATGGGCAAGCGTGAAGTCGGCGAATTAAGTGTTTTTGATATCGTTATCTATTTAGTTATGTCAGAATTACTGGCATTATCCATCACTGAAGCTGATGATTCCATCTTTAAAGCACTGGTGCCTTTATTTACCTTGGCCTTTCTGCAGATTCTTTTATCGCAGATACTATTGCGCTTTCAAAAAGTCCGCGACTTTGTTGATGGCAAACCGGTAATTCTGATTGATCATGGCGTAATTAATCAAAAAGCCATGCGCAAGGAGCGTTACAGTATCGATGATTTGATGACCCAATTGCGGGATAAGAATATCGGCACCCCGGAAGAAGTTGCTTTTGCGATTCTTGAAAACAGCGGTTCACTTTCTGTACTGCCAGCCAACTGCAATCATATGAAATATCCTTTTCCTTTGATTCAGGATGGCGTTATGCATCATGAGGTCATGGATACCTTAGGTGTTAATGAAGCCGAGTTATTAAAGCTCTGTAAGGCAAATGGGATTGATAAGATTGAAGATTGCTTTATCTGTCTCTATCAGAAAAATGGTTATTTTATGCTGAAGAAGGCTCCTTCCACAAGTAAAAACTAACTCTGATTGCATGCATGAAAGTAGTAATCAGCATGGAGGCAGTCAATGCCAGCGGCAGCGCTGCTTCATTTAATACAGGTGTTAAAAAGGTAATGATCAAGAGGCGAATGACAGACCCGCTCAGGGTATCGATCATCGCCTTTTTACTTTGTCCAAACGCGTGCAGCATGCTGGATAAAACCGGCTGCAAAGCATAGAAGGCAAATGGCCATGCCAATGATTTTAAATAAGAGGAGCCCAATGTATTGTGATAAAACAGATTAAGGCATTGATCGGTAAAAAAGAAGGAAATGGCCGAGCAGCTGAAACCGATCAGCAGACAGATCCAGAAAATAACATTGAAGATTTTCATACCGCGCTTGCGGTTGCCATGGCTTGTCTCATACGTAAAAGAGGGCAGCAGCGTGTTGGCCAAGGTGACAGTAATGAATGAGGGCATCGTTAAGATCGGCAGCACATAGCCGTTTAACTGTCCATAAGTGGCAACGATTGACGATGCATTGCTGACACTGAGCACCATCAGCATCGGTTCAAGAAAAAAGGTCAGTGAGCCGATTAATCTTGAGGAAGTCATTGGAATCGATACCCGCAGTATCTCATCAAAGCTGGCCCTATTCAGCTTTAAGATCAATTCGTTAACCGGAAAAGCGGCCGTCCTTTTAATCATGCAGAAGATAAACATATAGAGTGAAGAACCGCATTCACCGACAAATACGCTGAGCATTGCAATTTCGGCCATTCTTACCGGCGTCATAACTGGCGCGTTGGTAAAACTGATCAATAGATAAATAATGCGGAAGATTTCCTCAAACATTTGGGAAGCACAGGCGCTGACATGTTCCTGCTTGCCCTGCAGATACCCTTTAAGCAAGCCGGACAGCGTCACCATCGGAATCATTGGCAGCATCGCTTTCATGACTGGAATTATTTGAGCATCCTTTAAGATGATCTGCGCTAAAAAAGGGATCAGCAGCATAAATAATGTGATAACAATAATATTATTCACAAGTGAAAGGATGATGCTGGTCAGCAGTGCTGATGCTGAGGATTTACTCTGCGCGATCACTTTTGATAAAGCGGCCGGAATTCCCATTTGGGCAATGGTAATAATGAAAACCAGCGTTGGTGATGCCAGGGAATAGATATTCATCGCATCCGCACTCAGCGTCCGGGCCAGATAAATTCTTACAAAAAAGGACAGTACCTTAGCAATCACTGAAAAGATGATTAAAAGAATTGTTGATTGAATTATTTTATTTTTCAAAATTACCACTCCACATTTATGAGTATATGCTATATAATAGACAAGTATGATTGGAGGGGCTTGAATGGAGAAGTTTGATCTTCAGCAAAATTCACAGATTGATTTAGCAATCGCGATTAAAACAAATCAGCTGCGCCGTGAATATCTCGAGTCGCTTACCGCCAAGCAAGTCAGAGATACTTTATTCGGCTTTATATGGTCTCTTCATACGCCTAAGACTTTAAGTGAAGCTGTTGATGACATCTTAAAATTAAATGTCAATGAGGTTGTTGCCTTCCTGTCTAATCAGGCAGTCGTACTGGGAGCGCAGATGAGTTTGGATGAATTCAGTGATTTATTCGAAAGTTCAGGCATTCAGAAATGAATGTTTTTTCTTTTGTGTTAGAATAGAACCAGAGGTATTTATGAAAATAAACAATGAATTAGTAAAGATCGTATTAGACGCATATGATCTTGATGAAGAAAAACTGAATGAAATATTTAATGAGCCTGTCTTATCAAATCCATATGAAGCAAAGGGTATCCTAGAATGCGGCCGGATTTTGAAAAAGGTAAAAGATGAAAAAGAAAAGATTCTGGTCTGCGGTGATTATGATGCGGATGGCATCTGTGCGACAGCGATACTGGTAATGGCTTTGAAAAAGGCGGGCATTGAATGCGGCTATTATATACCTGATCGCTTAACTGAAGGCTATGGGCTGAATGTCAACACGGTGAACAATGCGTTAGCAAAAGGCTATAAGTATTTTATTACCGTAGATAACGGGGTAAAGGCCGTTGAGGCGATGCAGGCAATCAGGGCAGCCAATGCAACCTTGATTCTCACTGATCATCACAATTATGATGAAAGTGAAATTCTTTGTGACTGCTTTGTGCATCCTTTTAAGATGGATTCAAAGTTTCAAACGCTCAGCGGTGCTGGTGTCGCCTGTCTGATTGCCAGAATGCTGATGAAAGAGAGCCGGGAGGCGGTCATTCTTGCCTGTGTGGCGGCGATTGCTGACTGCATGCCGGTCTGGGGTGAAACCCGCTCACTGATTCGGCTTGGTTTAAAATATTTGAATCAGGGCTGTTATCCGGCCGTCAATCGATTGAAAAACAATCAGTTTGAACGCTGTGATGAAACGACGATCGGTTTTCAAATTGCTCCTAAATTAAACGTAACCGGCCGTTTGGCTGACCGTGCGAAGGCGAATAATACGGTGCGTTATCTGTTAAGCAATGATGAACGGCTGATTGACAGCGGGGTTGTTCAGATTAATGAATTGAATGAGATCCGCAAACAGATTACGATGGAAATGGTCAGCATTTCTGAACGCCAGCTGAGTGAAGCCTTCTTTCAGATCGTTCATGATGATACATTCCATGAAGGGGTTGTAGGTTTAGTCGCCGGCCGGCTGGCAAATCAGCTAAACAAGCCTTTTATGGTTTTAGCGCATAAGGACGGATTATATAAAGGCAGTATCCGCAGTGTTGAGGGTCTTGATCTGACCACCTTCTTTGACGGCTGCTTAGATTTATTGGAGGCTTATGGCGGACATGCGATGGCGGCGGGCATCAGCTTTAAAGAGGAAGCCTATGAAGAAGTATGTCATTATATTGAAGAAAACAGTCATGATTTTGTATATGAAAAGCCGGTTTTGAACACAATTAAGTTAGATGAAACCATGCTGACATTGGAAAACATTGATGCATTGAATTGTTTAAGACCTTTTGGCACTGGCTTTGAAGCACCGATTTTTGAAGTAAAGGTACAGATTAAAGAAGTGAAAACCATGGGCGGCAACGCGCATCTAAAGATTATCAGTCAGTTAAATAATGAGTATATTTTATTTAATGAAGGCGCGGGCGCTGAGCAGTATCGTCAGTGTACAGAAGTTGGTTTTATAGGAAATGTTTCAATCAACAGCTTCAGAGGCAGGCGCACAGTGTCAATGAATGTCATGGAATCTGTATTTTCTTGATGCAAAGCCGCTTAAGTTTTGATATAATGTAGAATATTGAAGGAGGCAGTTTTTATGGATTTAAAAAATTATATTGCAACCATTCCTGATTTTCCGCAGGCAGGAATTTTATTTAGAGATATTACACCTTTAATGGCGGATGGTGAAGCTTTTGCCTATGCGTGCAATGAGTTGATTGACTTTGCCCGTCAGGTAGGCGCAGAAGTAGTCGTAGGACCTGAGTCCAGAGGCTTTATCTTTGGCTGCCCGGTATCTTCTGAATTGAAAATCGGTTTTGTGCCGGTACGCAAGCCAGGAAAACTGCCAAGAGAGACGGTTTCTTTAAAATATGATTTAGAATATGGCAGCAATGAACTGCATATGCATGCTGATTCAATTAAAAAGGGACAGAAGGTATTGATCATTGATGACCTTCTGGCTACTGGCGGTACTGTTGATGCGACGATCAAGCTTGTGGAAGCAATGGGCGGGGAAGTTGTAGGCTGTGCTTTCCTGATTGAATTAACTGGTTTAAAGGGTCGTGAAGCATTAAAAGGTTATAATGTTAAATCGTTAATGAGTTACGAGTAAAAGGGGCTTCCCCTTTTTTTCAAAATAGAAATGTGAGGTGACAGGGATGGAAAATAAAAAAGCGACGTTTGACGATATTATGAATGAAGTTAAAAAATATATGGTCAAACCGGAAAATATCGATTTAATTACGAGAGCTTATGAATTTGCCAATAAGATGCATGAAGGTCAGTTTAGAAAAAGCGGGGAGCCGTATGTCATTCATGTAATTCAGGTTGGCTACATCCTTGCCACCCTGCGCTGCGGTCCGCAGACCATAGCGGCTGGACTGCTTCATGACGTGATTGAAGACTGTGAGACCAGTGATGAAGAAGTCAAAGCGATGTTTGGAGAAGATGTATTAAATCTTGTCGAAAGTGTTACTAAGATCGGTAATATTGAATTCCGTGATGAAAAGGAATATCAAGCCGCCAATCATCGTAAGATTTTCATCGCGATGGCGAAGGATGTCAGAGTTATTTTAATCAAGCTCGTTGACCGGCTGCATAATATGCGTACGCTTCAGTACATGACAGAGGAGAAGCAGCAGCGGATTGCCGCCGAAACGCTTGAGGTATATGCACCGATTGCGCACCGCTTAGGTATCAGTGAAATCAAAAATGAGCTTGAAGATTTAAGCTTCATGTATCTGAATAAGGAAAAATATTATGAGATTGCTCATTTGGTTCAGGTTCGCAAGGCTGAACGTGATGAACAGGTCAAGCTGATGATCAATGATATATCGGCGCTGCTTGATGAGCATCATATCCAATACCGTATCTTTGGCCGCAGTAAGCATCTTTACAGTATTTATAAAAAGATGACCAATAAGCATAAGCGGTTTGAAGAAATCCTCGATCTGCTGGCGATTCGCATCATTACCGATAATGAAACGAGCTGTTACGAAATTCTCGGTTATATTCATGCGACCTACCGGCCGATTCCAGGCAGGTTTAAGGATTATATCGCCATGCCGAAGATGAATATGTATCAGTCGCTGCATACGACCATCGTTGCTGATGAGGGCCATATCTTTGAGGTTCAAATCCGAACGGAAGAAATGGACGCTATTGCTGAAAAGGGTATTGCTGCGCATTGGCGCTATAAAGAGTCGCTGAACGGCGGCAAGGAAGTTCCGCAGAAGGAAATTGAAGAACAGCTGGCATGGCTGAAGGAATTCTCTGTAATGACAGGGGAGGGTGTCAGTGAAGATGCCATGGAGTATATGAATCTTCTGCAAAAGGATATTTTTGAAGCGAATGTCTATGTGATGTCGCCGAAGGGCAGAGTTATCGCACTGCCTAATGGCTCAACGCCGATTGACTTTGCTTACCGTATTCATACGGAAATCGGCCATAAAACAATCGGTGCCAGTGTTAACGGCGGCATTGTACCGTTGAACTATGTTTTGAAAACCGGGGATGTCGTATCGATCCGTACCAGCAATCAGTCTGCCGGACCGAGCGAGGACTGGCTGAAAATCGTGAAGTCTACGCATGCCCGCAATAAGATCCGTCAGTTCTTCATTAAACAGGAAAATGACCGCAAGCAGGCGGACGTTGATAAAGGCCGCGAGATGCTGAGCGATGAACTTATTAAGCGTAATCTTGACCCGGCACTTTACATGGATAAAAAACATTTGGAAGCCTTGGTAAGCAACCTCACCTACGCTTCACCGAATGATATGTATTATGCAATAGCTACGAAGTCACTGTCTGCTTCAACGTGTGTTGAACGGATGCTGACGCATAAAACCTCGACGATGGGTAACGATGATCTCGTTAAAATGTTTAACCGTCAGGAAACTAAGCGCCGCAATCCATTAAATAAGACAGGCGTTAAGGTAGCCGGTATTGATTCAATCTTAGTATCGCTGGCTGCCTGCTGCAACCCAGTGCCTGGTGATGCCATTGTCGGTTATATTTCAAAGGGGCAGGGTGTGAAGGTACATCGTGCCGACTGTCCGAATATCGCTAATGAAACAAGGCTCATTGATGTTGAATGGGAAGATGTGATTGACAATAAGGAATATGAAGCTAAGCTTGTTGTTCATTCCACCGACCGCAATTATCTGCTGAGTGATATTGTGACGGTGGTATCCCAATGCAAAGCGGGTCTGCTTCACGTTGATTCAAAGGTAGATGATGATAAAGTGACTGCCACTACTAAAATGAGCGTTGTAGTCAAGGATAAGGAACATCTGCGCAATCTGATCGCCAATCTGCGCAAAATCAACAGTGTGCGTACCGTTGAACGAGTGATTCAATAATTAAAGCTATCTAAGGCAGTACTGAAAAAGTGCTGTCTTTTTCTTTGTATAAATGATTAAAAAGCCGCTATGCTAATTAAAAACCGATAATTCTAAAATATTTACATATATTATTGATATTGTACGTACATTTTAGTATAATACGGGTAAATAAGAAGCTGAAAGGATAAAAACATATGAAAGAATATCTAGATTTATTTCTTATCTTTGCACGGATCGGCGCGGTAACCTTTGGGGGCGGTTATGCGATGCTGCCTATTCTGCAGAAGGAAATCGTACAAAGCAGGGGATGGGCAAGCGATGAGGAGATTATGGATTATTATGCGATCAGTCAGTGTACACCTGGCATTATCGCGGTTAATACCGCTATCTTTATCGGTTATAAATGCAAAAAAGAATTCGGTGCGATTGCTGCCGCCTTAGGCATGGTGTTTCCATCAATTGTGATCATTTTAATCATCGCGATGTTTTTAAGCAATATTATGGCTTATCCAATGGTGCAGATGGCTTTCTCAGGCGTGCGGATCGCGGTGGGTGTATTGGTTGTTCATGCGACGGTAACACTGTATAAAAAGGGCGTTGTTGATCTTGCTACCTTCATTATTTTCGCTTTAGTCTTCCTCGTTTTAATGTTCACCTCGATTTCACCGATACCGGTTGTTGTCACTTCGGCAATCCTGGGTATTTTGCTGCATAGCAGAAAGGATAAACAATAATGACACTTATCACATTATTTCTTGAATTCTTTAAGATTGGTCTGTTTTCCGTCGGCGGCGGTTTGGCAACACTGCCATTCCTCTATGATTTAGCGGATCGTTATGATTGGTTTACCCGCGTGCAGCTCATTGATATGATTGCTATCTCTGAAAGCACACCAGGTCCAATCGGTGTAAATATGGCCACCTTTGCCGGTTATAATACAGCGGGTATCATCGGCGGCATCACTGCCACAATGGGCATCGTTGTGCCGGCGCTCTTAGTGATCATCACGATTGCCAAGGTTTTGGATAAGTTTAAAGACAATAAGTATGTACAATCCGCATTCTACGGCATCCGGCCGGCTGTTGCCGCCTTGATTCTGGCATCTGCATGGAACGTTATCCAGTCCACACTCTTTCATGCGGGATCTGATCTTTTGGCGTTTTTTAATTGGCCGGCGCTGGCTTGCTTTGCCATCTTATATATCCTGCTTGTAAAATACAAAAAGCATCCAGTTATTTATATTGCCCTCGCGGCAATAGCGGGTATCTTCATCCCATTTTAAATTAAAAAGATTCATCACGTATAAAATGATGAATCTTTTATTTTGCTTAATTAAAAGATGAAAAGGTATATTCATAAAGATCGGAACGATAAAAGGAAGATGTGTAATAGAAGGGAATCGTAGTATCAACATAACGAATCGAAATACTGTTCAGGATCGCCCGATTGGTAGTCTGCAGAATTCTCAGCTGATCCTCATTTCCTTCCATAGCCCGAAGTCTTGTCAAGAAGCCAGTTATATCATAACCCAGCGATTCAATATAGCTTTCCAGTGATTTATCCAAAACGCTTAAATCAAAATGCTCAATGAATTTACGCGGAATATACGTATACTGCAGGGCAATCGGTGTATTATTGCCGGTTCTGAGCCGGACTAATGCATATAGTTCCTCACTGGCTTCAATTTTAAGCTCTTTGGCCACCTCAGGAACTTCTTTTGCTTTAATAATTTTAAATTCTAAAAGCTGACTGCCGGGAACCATGCCGATACTTTGCATATCCTCAGTAAAGCTTTTTTTCTTTTGAATATTGCGGTTAACCGGATGCCGGGATACAAATGAGCCTTTGCCGGGGGTTCTTTCGATAATGCCCATCAGTGCGAGATCAGAAAGGGCAGAGTGAACGGTCTGCCGGCCAAAATTAAATTTCTTTGATAATTCTAATTCCGATGGGATTTGATCGCCGATTTTAAAATGCCCATTGACGATTTCGGTCAGCAAATAATTTTCAATGATTTGCTTTTTAGATGTTTTCTTTGTTGTATTCATATTCCCTCCATAAACTTATATATCTATTTTAACCTATTTACACTTAAATTTATAGGTTTATTTGTAATTAAGTAAGGGTTTTCAAATATTCGTACATTTATTGTGCGTAATTATGATAAATGTATGGACATATTAAAAAATTAATGCTATGATTTGATTAAGCAAAGGATTAGACAATGAAAAAGAGGAGGATAGCAGGGGTTGACAAGACAAGGATAATTCTTTGATAGACGTAATTATACGGAGGTAAAATATGAGTATTACTACAACTTTTATTATTAGCTTAATTACCGGCCTAGCCTATTTACAGCGAAGAGTATTAGGTGACTGCCAGTTAGAGAGACCTTTGGTTTTAGGACCAATCATCGGTTTGATTTTAGGTGATTTCGGCACCGGCTTATTTGTCGGAGCTTCATTAGAACTTGTCTTCATGGGTGCTCAGGCCATTGGCGGCTCAGTACCTTCAAACGTAGCGATTGCCAGTGCATTAGGTACAACCGCGGCTATTTTGAGCGGTACTGGTTTAGAGGGTGCCATGGTCGTAGCGCTGCCGGTTGCGGTAGTCGCCAGTACCTTTGAAACCTTTGCCAAGGCTGCCTGCGCATTCTTCATGCATGCTGCTGATACTTATGCCAATAAAGGTGATTGGAAAGGTATCTCAATGATGATGTGGCTAGGCAATGGCTTGCATTTCTTAGCTTATTTCATTCCGACTTTCTTAGGTTTATATTTTGGCGCTGAATATGTTACCAACATCATGAACAGCATTCCTGCCAACATCATGGCGGGGATCAGTGCCGTAGGCGCATTATTGCCGGCTTTAGGTTTCGGTCTGCTGCTGAATAATCTGAGCACTAAAGAATATATGGGATATTTCTTTATCGGTTTTGCGATGGTAGCGTATATTCCAGCCTTTGGCGTAATGGGTGTAGCCTTCATCGGCATCGCATACTGCGCAGTCTATGTATTTAATAAATTGAATAAAGCGGAAGGAGATCTGTAAGATGGGAGAAAAAGTTACTTTAACAAAAAAGGATTTAAATAAATTATTCATCCGTTCAAATGCGATTCAATCCGCCTTTAACTTTGAACGTCAGCAGGCACTGGGCTTTGAATGGGCAATGATTCCTGTCATCAATAAATTATATCCGACAAAGGAAGAGAGAATTGCCGGTTATAAACGTCATATCGGTTACTTTAACTCACATCCATGGACCTGCGGGCCAATCTTTGGTATCGTGGCATCAATGGAAGAGAAAATGGCAAATGGCGATGAAATCAGTGAAGAAAATATCCAAGCCGTAAAGGGAGCCTTAATGGGACCGCTGGCGGGTATTGGTGATTCCTTGTTATGGAGTACCCTGCGTCCAATTACTGCCGGTATCTGTGCTTCCTTGGCATTGAGCGGCAACGGCATCGCACCATTGGTATTTGTTATCATTATGAATGTGATTCACTTTGGTATGCAATACTGGGGCGTTCATATGGGCTATAATCTTGCTGATCAATTTATGGATAAGATGGAAAGCATGCAGATCAAAGTATGGATGGAAGCGGCAACGATTCTTGGCTTATTTGTTGTCGGCGGCTTAACTGCTACATGGCTGAATGTTACAACTAAATTAACTTATAATGTTGGTGACGCTGCCATTTCTTTACAATCAACGCTTGACGCGATTCTGCCTAAAATGCTGCCATTAGTATGCACACTGGCCGTATTCGGACTGCTGCGCAAAGGCAAGAGCACGACTTGGGTGATGATGGCCATTGTGGTTGTCGGTTTAGTCTTAGGCTTCTTCGGCATCCTGTAATTATAATTAAACACGGAGGACAAATATATGGGTATTGAATTAGTGAGAGTCGATGATCGGCTCATCCATGGACAGGTAGCTATTGGCTGGACACGGTCAAGAGGAATTAATACAATTCTGGCAATTGATGATCCAACTGCCAAAAATAAGATGCAATGTCAGTTAATGAAAATGGCTACGCCTCCGGGTGTTACTCCATATTTCTTAACAATTGATGAAGCAGCTGAAAAAATTCTAAATGATACATACAAGAATAAAAAAGTCATGATCCTTGTGAAGGGGCCTGCTGAATTAGCGGCATTGATTGAAAAAGGCATCGAAATGAAGGAAGTAAATATCGGTAATCAGCGTTCAGGTGAAAACAAGCTTCAGTTAGCAAGTCAGATGTTTGCGACAAAGGAAGAACTTGAAATCTGGAAGGGAATTGCCCAAAAGGGAATTAAATTATATGCCCAAGGCGTTCCCGGCGGCGCTTATGTCGATGTTAATGACGCATTAAAGAAATACTAACAAAAGATAGGAGATGTAAAATGAAGTTTAACGCAATGGATCAGCCCTATCAGCTAAGCCGTTACAGTGTTACGGCCCAGCATGGTATGGTTTGCAGCAGTAGTGCGTTGGCATCTTCTGCAGGATTGGAAATATTAAAAAAGGGCGGGAATGCCGTCGATGCCGCAATTGCGGTGGCGGCCGTTCTCACCGTCGTAGAACCCGTCAGTAATGGACTGGGCGGCGATGCCTTTGCGATTGTCTGGATGAAAGATAAAATGGTTGGCTTAAATGCATCTGGTTATAGTCCAAAGGAAATCTCCATCGATAAACTCAAAGCAGCCGGTTATAATAAAATGCCAAAGCACGGCTGGCTTCCGGTCACAGTTCCTGGTCAGCCTAAAGCATGGGCAGCGCTTTCCAAACGCTTTGGCAAGCTGAGCCTTGAAGACGTGTTAGCCCCCGCTATCCGTTATGCTGAAGAAGGCTACCCGGTTTCTGCTGTTGTTTCCGTTTTGTGGGACAAATATGTTCGTCAGGATTCTAAACTGTTTAAAGATAATCCCATTTTTGATGAATGGTTTAAAACCTTTACCAAAAATGGTGAGCCTTACCAATTTGGTGAGATCGTTAAATTTAAGAATCATGCGAAGACTCTGCGTTTAATTGCGCAAAGTAATGCTGATGCTTTTTATAAGGGTGAAATTGCCGATCAGATTGATGCGCAAAGCAAACGTGACGGCGGTTTTATCCGCAAGGAGGATCTGGCTGAATATGATGTTGAATGGGTCGATCCGATTCATGTCAGCTACCGCGGCTATGATGTTTGGGAAATCCCGCCGAATGGTCAGGGAATTGTTGCCTTAATGGCATTAAATATACTGAAAAATTTTGAGTTCACATCAAGGGATGACACCGATACCGTTCATAAGCAATTCGAAGCGATGAAAATGGCTTTCTCAGACGCTTATGCGACAGTTACGGACAGTAAGGATATGAAGGTTGATTATCGTTATTATCTCAGTGATGAATACGGTAAGAAACGGGCGGCTGAAATCACTAATCAGGCTCAGCAGCCAAAACCGGTAGAACCGCCGAAAAGCGGTACGGTTTATCTGTGCACAGCCGATGATGAAGGAAACATGGTCTCCTACATTCAAAGCAATTATATGGATTTTGGCAGCGGCATCGTCATTGAAGATTACGGCATCGCCTTACAGAACCGCGGGCATGATTTTTCCTTAGATCCTGCCAGCATTAATGCTCTGGCACCAAGAAAACGCAGTTATCATACAATCATTCCGGGTTTTCTGACAAAAGACGGCAAGGCCTTGGGACCTTTTGGTGTGATGGGCGGTTATATGCAGCCGCAGGGTCATGTGCAGGTTATGATGAATCTGATTGATTTTCATCTGAATCCGCAGATGTGTCTCGACGCGCCGAGGTGGCAATGGAAAGAGGGCATACGTTTCGATGTTGAACCGGATGTTCCTGAAGCATTGATAGAAGCGCTGAAAAAGCGCGGGCATCAGATGGTTGCGGCGGAAAACAAGCTGTCTTTCGGCCGGGCTGAAATGATTTTAAGAATGGAAAATGGTGTCTACATCGGCGCCTGCGAATCACGTACCGATGGCAGTGTCGCCAGTTACTAAGAAAGAAAGACTTTAAGAGTCTTTTTTTCAAAATAATCAAGCTTTGATAAAGGATGTGAAACGATGAAAGAAATATTTAAAGCCGGCAGAATTTACACTGAACAGCGGATCATGGATGATGCTTATTTGGTTGTTGAAGACGGTCGGATCAGTGAGCTTCTTGATGATTATACTGGCATGCTGCCGGTGCATGATCACACGGATAAAATTATCATTCCAGGTATCATCGATATTCATTCCCATGGCTGCATGGGCTATTCCGCAACGTGTAAAGACATGGATGAGGTATATGGGTTTACCAAGGCCATTGCCGCAACTGGTGTCACTGGCGTTTTCGCAACCACTCAGGAATTTGACAGTATGGCTAAGGTTGCCGATGTAATTGATTCCGGGATTGTTAAGGGAGCGCGCATCCTTGGCATACAGGCTGAGGGGCCTTTCCGCCATCCTAAATATATGGGTGCCAGCAAAGGCTTTAACTGGCCTAAGCCAAGCGTTGATTATGCGAAACAAATGAGAGAAGCGGCCAAGGGTCATTTGAAATATATGTCAGTATCGACGGATCTTGAGGGGATTGAACCCGTTATGCAGTATTTACTGAGTCAAAACATTCGCATTGCTGCCGGTCATACCGATGCTGATTATGAAGAAATGAAAAAAGGTTTTAAAATGGGTGCTACCAGTATCTCTCATTTTGGCAATGCGATGCGGCCGATTCATCAGCGCAGCGGCGGTGCCATAACCGCCTGCTTATTAGATGAAGATATCATTCTGGAAATCATCTGCGATCATGTGCATCTGGCTCCGGAAATCATCGATTTATATTTCAGAGTCAAAGACAGTGAGCATTTTATTCTGATTTCTGATTCATCAGAGCTTGCCTGTATGCCGGCGGGCCGATATTATGCAAGAGGCAAAGAACGCATCGTAACCGAAGCGGGGCACATTGTGCTTGATGACGGCACGATCAGCGGCAGCGGAAAGTATGTTTTATATGATATGCGCAATCTGATCTTTAAACACCAGATGCCTGTGGATAAAGTGATTAAAATGGCTTCGCTGCAGCCAGCCAAATATTTTCATTTAGAAGAAAAGAAAGGCAGTATCGCAATCGGCAAGGACGCTGATTTTGTCATTCTCGATCAGGATTGGCATGTTGTTCAAACATATGTTGAGGGAATAAAACAGTATGATTGTCAAATCGATACACAGCTGATCAATCCTGCCATGAAGAATCTGCTGGCTGTTTAAAAACCTAAAAATTAATCAAATTTAGGGTTGACAATTCTGAAAGCGCATACTATTATAGACAATGTAAATAGGTTAGTTACTCTTTGAGGCTTGTCCTAGAACACAAATATTTTTTGTGTTGCTGGCGGCATCGAAGAGTTTTTTTTATAGGCGGGTGAAACTATGAGAGTGATTAAAAATATTCATAACAATATATCTTTATGCCTTGATTCTAAGGGGAATGAAGTAATCGCATTTGGCAAAGGGATCGGTTTTAGAAAGCCGCCTTATGATATCCCTGTTTCGCAGATTGAACGTACTTTCTATAACGCGAATCCCATTCTTGTTGATACTTTATCGCAGATACCGGAGGCGATCATCCAAGTCAGTACCGATATTATTGATTATGCGAATCAGATGCTGAACGGTAAATTTAACGATAATCTGATATTTACACTGGCAGATCATATTATGTTCAGTATGAAACGTCAGAAAGAGCACATCAATATCAATCTGCCGCTGGCCCATGAGGTCAAGCATATGTATCCAACGGAAATCAAAATCGGTGAATATGCGTTAAAAATTATAAAAGAAAAACTAAATGCCGAGCTGCCGAAGCAGGAAGCGGCGATCATCACCCTGCATGTGATTGATTATGGTCTGGTTGATAATCAGCTGACCAACAGCAATAGTCAAAGCAGAATCGATCAATGCGCGGAAATCGTAGAAGAATGTATGAATATAAAGATCGATAAGGAAGGGTTTAATTATTCAAGATTTGTTTCGCATATGTATTATTTATTAGATCGTGTCGCAAACAACAAAGAAATTAAAACACAGAATCAAAAGATGTTTGATCAATTGATTCTCGAATATCCCCAAACTTATGAATGTGCAATAAGAATATGTAAAGCATTGGAAATTAAACTCAATGATGAAGAATTGCTGTATTTAATTCTGCATGTAAATCGTTTAAGCAGCAGAGAAGAAACCCTTTAAGTTTTTTACGAACCATTGGCGCCGATGAATTCGAAAAAAATAGATAGCTGTAAGGAGGAAACACAAAGTGGCTAAAAAGAATTATGATGAATTATCTGAAAAGATTCTGATCGAAGTAGGCGGCAGGGAGAATATTGCCCGTGCTTATCACTGTATGACGCGTTTGCGTTTAGATGTAAAGGATAAAGGCTTAGTTAATACAGAAGCGTTGGAAAAGCTAAGCGGTATTGCCGGCTGTCAGTGGAATGGCAGTCAGATGCAGATCATTGTCGGTCAGGAGGTCGATGATTTGTATGTGAATTTCTGCAAGACTGCCGGCATTGACGCGGAAAGAAAAATCGAAGAGAATTTAGACAAAGAAAAGAAAAAATTCAGCATCGGTTTAATCTTTCAAACATTATCTGCAATTTTATTACCGGTCATTCCCGCATTAGCCGGCGCTGGTATGATCAAGGGTCTGTCAACGATTTTAACTTCTTATTTAGGGGTAGATGCTGCCTCAACATTTATTACAGTCATGAATATGGCGGGCGATTGTGCCTTCTATTTCTTACCGTTCTTAGTTGCCTGGTCAGCATCAAAGCGTTTTGAAACCAATACGGCATTAGCCATTTCACTGGCTGGTGTACTCTTATACCCAACGATGACAGCCGGTAATACAGCCGGTGCAGAAGCAATGAGTTTGTTTGGTATGCCGATTCCATTTCCAAGTTATTTTGGCAGTACGATTCCTATTATCTTAACGGTGTGGGTGTTAAGCTATGTATATAAGTATATCAATAAATTTATGCCAAAAAGTCTGCGCATCGTATTTACACCGACGCTTGTCTTATTGATTATGACGCCATTAACCTTAACCGCAATCGGTCCGCTGGCGATGTATATTTCAACACTGCTAGTTGGCTTATTCAATTTCCTATATGGCTTATCGCCGATTATCGCAGGAACAATTATCGGCGGTACACGATTGTTTGTCGTTATGACCGGAATGCATTTATCGTTAAGCACAATTTGTATCGGCAATCTTGCAGAGCTTGGCTATGACTGGCTGCTGCCGATGCATACGATGGGAACTCTTGCTTTATTCGGTGCTTGTATGGGTGTCTGGGTAAAAGCTAAAAATACGGAAAACAAACAGATCGGCGCTTCCACAGCCATTTCATCTTTTATCGGAATTACCGAACCTGGTATTTATGGCATTTTCCTGAAATTTAAAAACGCGATGCTGGCAACGATTGTCGGCGGTGCTGTCGGCGGCGCTATTGTTGGTTTGTTTGGCGGCCGTGCCTTAGCATACGTTAATTCATCTATCCTTTCAACACCGGTATTTATGACTGAAAATTTCTGGTGTGTAGCTCTTGGCATGTTTGTCTCAGCGGCCATTGCGTTTTCAATGGTTATGGTTCTGGGCGTTAATGACGATAAATAAAACTTGAAGATTGCGGGAAGGAGGAGAGCTATGGGTTTATTAGATTTATTTAGTAAAAAAGAAAAACTGCCTGCAGTATCCGATCAAAATATCGTCGCAGTTGTGAAAGGTGAGATGATTGCGCCGAATCAGATCGAGGATAAGGTCTTCGCAAATGAAACTTTAGGCAAAACAATTGGTTTTATTCCAAGTTCAAATAAATTTGTATCACCCTGCAATGGTACCTTAGAGGTAATGTTTCCAACCGGTCATGCTTTTGCAATCCGGATGCAGGACGGTACGGGTGTACTGGTGCATATCGGTATCAATACCGTTGATTTGCAGGGTCATGGCTTTAAAGTACTTGCTAAACAAGGAGCCAAAGTACAAGCGGGGCAAAAAATCGTTGAGGCTGATTTAGCCGCAATTCAAGCCGCTGGTTATTCAATGACCACGATGCTGATCATCACTGAACCAACCAAAGATGAATATGTATTTTCATCATTCGGTCTTAAAGAAAAAGCTGAAATCATTTTATAAAAGGAGGAGTTAAATGTATACCAATCAAAGTGAATTAAGATTTCCTCAGGGCTTCCTGTGGGGCGGCGCTACGGCCGCAAATCAATGTGAAGGAGCATGGGATATCGACGGCAAGGGAATGACGATTCAGGACTGTCTGGAATTCAGAGCCGGCAATATTTCCAATATGACTAAACAGTTTGCTTTTACTTCTGAGGATTTAAACAAAGCGCAGAGCGTGAATACAATCAATTATCCTAAACGCAGAGGTATTGATTTTTATCATCATTATAAAGAAGATATCGCTCTATTCGCGGAAATGGGTTTTAAGGTTTATCGTATGTCGATCTGCTGGTCAAGAATCTTCACTGACCCTGAAGATGAAACACCCAATGAAAAGGGAATTGAATTTTATGTTAATGTTTTAAAAGAATGTAAAAAGTATAACATTGAACCTTTGGTGACCTTATCACATTATGATGTACCTGTCGCATTAATCAAGAAATACCGCGGCTGGTACGGCAGAGAATGTGTCGGTTTATTCGTTAAATACGCGAAGGTATGCTTTGAACATTTCGGGCCCTATGTCAAATACTGGTTAACCTTTAATGAGGTTGATGCGATGCTGCGCCATCCGGTAACCAGCGGCGGTCTGATTGAGGATCAGTTTGAGGATGTGCCGTTTGAACAGGCGATGTATCAGGCAATGCATCACCAAATGATTGCCAGCGCGTTAGCGGTTAAAGCCGGTCATGAATTATACCCTGACGCGCAAATCGGCTGTATGATGACCAAGCTGTGTTTTTACCCTTATACGTGCAAGCCGGAGGATAATCTGGCGACTCAGCAGCGAATGAGAAGTATTTACCGATATGTAGACATACAGGTATTTGGTGAATATCCAATCTATCTGAAGAAAGAAATCAGCAATAAGGGATATACGGTTAAATTTGAAGAAAATGATGAACAAATATTAAAAGAAGGAATTGTAGATTTTGTCAGCTTTTCTTACTACATGACCTCCTGCTGGGCTGCGGATACGAATGGCTTGGAGCTTTCGCCGGGCAACACGTTTAACGGTGTTAAAAACCCATATCTGCCAAGCAGTGAATGGGGCTGGCAGACAGATGCTTCCGGCTTGCGCTATTCTTTAGTGGAATTATATGATCGTTTCAGGAAACCGCTTTTCATTGTTGAAAATGGGTTAGGCGCCAGAGATACGGTTAGCGAAGATGGTCATATCCATGATCCTTACCGTAAAGCCTATCTAAAGGAACATGTCTGCGCGATGAGTGACGCGATTAATCTAGATGGCGTTGACTTGATGGGCTACACATGGTGGGGCTGCATCGATCTGTTATCGGAATCAACAAGAGAAATGTCAAAGCGTTATGGCTTTATCTATGTTGACTTGGATGATTATGGCAGCGGTACCGGCAAGCGGATCAAGAAGGACAGCTTTGATTACTACAAGCAGGTCATCGCATCCAATGGAACGATGCTTGAATGATGAAAATATTTGTCAGTGATCTGGATGGTACGCTGATTGATCAGTCGCTGCAAAACAATGATGCAGTGAAAGCCTGTGTGCAGCAGATCCTGCATTCAAAAAATGAGTTAGTTATTGCCACCGGCCGTTCACTGCATGGTATAAAGGTTTTGAATTTTTATGACGCGCCGATTTATTTCATCATCATGAACGGCGCGATACTTTTAGACCGCAATAAAGCGGTGCTTTATAAAAAGGCGATTGATGAACAGGTGGTACGTGCTGCTTATCGCCGATATCCAAATGATAATGTAGAATATATCACCCAAAATAAAACATTTATGGCCATCTCAAAAGAAGCTTATCTGATGAATTATGGTCAATGGGATGTCTGGCAAAAGAAAATGAGCGTCAATGATGAACAGTTTCAATTCATGTTATCACACTATGTCTTTGATGCGGATATCAGCCAAATTAAAGATCAAGTGGTAAAAATAAATATTTTGGAGATGGATGCGAAAAAATATAAAGAGAAAGAAGCTTTTTTCAAAACCTTTGATGAGGTCGTCAACAACCCTTTTGATACTCATGTTTTAGAACTAACCGCAGCCGGTGTCACAAAGCAAAGCGCGATGGATAAGCTGCTTCAGCTTACCGGTTGGCATAAGGATAACATCTATGTCTTTGGTGACGGCGATAATGATGCGATGCTGTTAGCGGCCTATGATCATTCCTATGCCGTTGACAATGCGTCTGAAAAAGCAAAAAACAGTGCTAAATATATTATTGGCAGCTGTAAAGATAACGCTGTTATCAATCAGATTGCTCAAATTATGACCTTGTAATTTTCTTTTCTTTGGCTGTGTGCAGCCTTAATGATTAAGTCTTGACAAAACCTTCAAAGATGGTAAACTTATAGTAAATCCTATGAATAAGCGTGTTTTAGAAGTCATGCGAAGAGAGAAGGCGGTTGGTGTAAGCCTTTGTTGAGTTCTGAAACTGGACACTTTGGAGGAGCTGTTCTGATAAGGTTCAGCCGTTAATTCCGCGTTAGGGAACAAAGTTGCAGCATTCGTGCTGAACTAAGGTGGTACCGCGCTTATGCGTCCTTAGATGAGGGCGCTTTTTATTTACCAAAAAGGAGAAATAGTATGAGCAATTATCAAATGCCAAGAGGCACTCAGGATATTCTGCCGGCAATGTCATCGAAATGGCACAAGCTGGAAGACTTACTGCGTCAGTTCTGTTATGTCTATGATTACAGTGAAATCCGCACACCGATCTTTGAACACACAGAAGTATTTAAACGCGGCAATGATTCATCAGATATGGTGAACAAGGAAATGTATACGTTTATGGATAACGGCGGCCGTTCGTTAACTCTGCGGCCGGAGGGAACGGCTGGGGTTGCCCGCAGCTTTGTAGAGAATAAACTGTTTGGCAGTGCGGATCTGCCGGTTAAAATGTATTACATGGGACCGCAGTTTCGTTATGAACGTCCGCAGAAGGGAAGACAGCGCATCTTCAATCAGTTTGGTGTTGAGGTAATCGGCGCTAAAAATCCGCTGCTTGATGTTGAAGCCATCTCTTTAGGCTGGTCAATCCTGTCTGCCTTAGGCTTGTCAGATTTGAAAGTCTTATTAAATACATTGGGTGATGACGAATCACGGGATGCCTACCGAACAGCTTTAAAGGAACACTTTAAAAAGGATATTTCTTCCATGTGTTCTGACTGTCAGCGCCGTTATGAACAGAATCCGTTAAGAATTCTGGATTGCAAGGTTGACGCTGAAGCTGAAATTATGAAAACCGTACCTAAGATTCACGACTATCTGACCCCTGAATCAAAGGCGTATTTTGACGCTGTATGCGCTGGCTTAGATGCGCTGGGAATTCCCTATGTAATTGAAGACCGCTTAGTGCGCGGTTTGGATTATTATACACATACGGTCTTTGAGGTTGTTTCCGTGAATGAACAGATGGGTTCGCAAAGCACTGTCTTAGCCGGCGGCCGTTATGATGGTTTAGTAGAATATTTCGGCGGTCCGCAGGGCATGTCCGGCATTGGCTGGGCAATGGGCATGGAACGAATCCTGATAGCTCTTGAAGCTGAAGGCATCGATATGAGTGATCCTGAGGAATTAGATGCCTATGTGCTGTGTCTTGATGAAAGTGCTGCCTTAGAAGCCTTTAAAATCACGACTGAATTAAGAGCTGCCGGATATCGCTCAGACATGGATTATCTGAACCGTTCCTTTAAGGCTCAATTTAAAACGGTAGACCGCAAGAAGGCAAAGGCTGCTATCTTGATCGGTGAAACTGAAGTTAAAAATCAAAGTGTCACGATTAAACGCATCGATGATCAAACACAGGTCAGCGTCCCGATGAGCGATTTGATTGATGCCATGGATTCAATGTTTGCCATGGAGGATGAACATGAACATACTTGCACATGTGGCGAGGGTAACTGCACATGCGGCAATCATGAATAGGAGGATCAATAAATGAAACGTACACATAGCTGCGGCGAATTAAGCATGCTTGAAGCAGGACAAAATGTCACTCTGATTGGCTGGGTAGCCAAACGAAGAAATTTCGGATCATTAGTTTTTATCGATTTAAGAGATCGTACCGGCATTACACAATGTGTCTTTGATGAAACGATTTCTGATCAGATTACATCTGTCCGCAATGAATATATCTTGGAAGTAAGCGGCAACGTCTGCGAACGTAAGGATAAGAATCCTAAAATGGCTACCGGTGATATTGAAATCATCGTTGAAAAAGTAACCATTATCAACAGTGCTGAAACAACACCTTTATTGATTGCGGATGAAACCGACGCTTTAGAGGATACTCGTTTAAAATACCGTTATCTTGATTTAAGAAGACCAGTGATGCAGAAAAAGCTCATCGAACGGGCACAGATTACCCGTGTGATGCGCCGGGTGCTTGATGATCAGGGCTTCATTGAGATTGAAACACCGATTCTTGGTAAATCTACGCCGGAAGGGGCTCGTGATTATCTGGTTCCTTCACGCATTCATCCGGGCCAGTTCTATGCGCTGCCGCAGTCTCCGCAATTGTTTAAGCAATTGCTGATGGTTTCCGGCTTTGAACGTTATTACCAAGTAGCCCGCTGTTTCCGTGATGAGGATTTACGTGCTGACCGTCAGCTGGATTTTACACAGTTTGATATTGAAACCAGCTTTATGAGCGAAGATGAAATTATTGAAATGACTGAAAACATGCTTAAGGCAGTGATGAAGGAAGTTAAGGGCATCGATGTTAAAACACCATTCTTGCGCATGACATGGCATGATGCGATGAATAAATACGGCAGTGACAAGCCGGACAACCGTTTTGGCTATGAGCTGCATGATCTTTCAGATCTGTTTGTTAACTGTGAGTTTAAGGTATTTAAGGATTGTCTTGCCAATAAGGGTGTAATTAAAGCAATCTGTGTTGATCATCAAAGTCATATGACACGCAAGGACATTGATCATGCTACTGATTTTGCTAAGAAATATGGCGCTAAAGGGCTTGTTGTATTAAAGGTGCTTAATGGCACGGTAGAAGGCAGTGCAGCCAAGTTCTTTAATGAGGATGAAAAAGCAGCGATGATTAAAGCGATGAATGCTCAGGAAGAGGATGTAATCTTTATTGTCTCTGACAAATGGAAGACAGCCTGTGATGTATTAGGAGCATTGCGCGGTTACTTTGCGAAAGAGAAAAACCTGCTTGATGTAAATACATTCAGCTTTTTATGGGTTACTGATTTCCCATTGCTTGAATATAACGAAGAAGATGGCCGCTATTATGCGATGCATCATCCATTTACAATGCCAAAAGCTGAAGATCTGCCGCTTTTGGATACCGATCCAGGCGCGGTTAAAGCTGCCGCTTATGACATTGTCTTAAATGGTTATGAGCTTGGCGGCGGTTCACTGCGTATCTATGATCAAAAGCTTCAAGAAAAGATGTTTGAAGTATTGGGCTTTACTGAAGAAAAAATTCGTTCAAGCTTTGGCTGGTTTGTTGATGCCTTCAAATACGGAACACCTCCGCATGGCGGTTTGGCACTTGGCTTAGACCGTGTTGCGATGATCTTGACTGGTTCAGATTCTATCCGTGACGTTATCGCATTCCCGAAAAACGCCAATGCCCGCTGTCCGATGTGTGAAGCGCCTGACAGTGTAGATCCGGCACAGCTTGAGGAACTGCATATTCGTATCAATCAAGAATAAAATCCGCTTATGCGGATTTTTTGAAAGGAGCATTATGAAAGAAAACAAATATGATGATGAACAATTTTTCAAGAAATACAGTGAGATGGACCGCTCTTTAAAAGGTCTTCAGGGAGCCGGCGAATGGCCGGCATTGGAGAAACTGCTGCCTGATTTTGAACATAAACGTGTGCTTGATTTAGGCTGCGGTTATGGCTGGCACTGCATCTATGCGGCTCAGCACCATGCTGATCAGGTAATCGGCATTGATCTCTCTGAAAAAATGCTGGCTGTAGCGAGAAGTAAGACACCCTATGAGCAGGTCAGCTATCAGCGTGAATCAATGGAAGATTTTGCGTTTGCGGATGCATCCTTTGATATTGTATTAAGCTCACTGGCTTTTCATTATGTCAAGGATTTTGACGCCTTGGCAGCCAAAATCAGCCGCGTTTTAAGCAAAGACGGCATTCTGATATTCTCTTGTGAGCATCCGCTTTTTACCGCTGAAGGAAAGCAGGACTGGTATTATGATGAGGACGGCAGCATTTTGCATTTTCCGGTTGATAATTACTTTATAGAAGGGGAACGCAAGGCAATCTTCTTAGGTGAAGAAGTCACAAAATATCATAAAACATTAACGACTTATCTGAATACATTGCTGAATCACGGCTTTGAACTATTAAATATCGTTGAGCCAAAGCCCAGCGATGAGATGCTGGAAAGTGTCGCAGGCATGAAGGATGAACTGCGGCGGCCAATGATGCTGATCGTTAAAGCCAGAAAAAAATAAGATATAGCGCCTGCTATGTCTTTTTCTTTTCTTCACTCAGCAGCTTTTCCATATGCGATAAAAAGCAGCGGGCAGGCGGTGCAAGAGTATCCCGGCTTTTATAAGTAACGACAATCTGGGTATAGAAGCTGTCTTCGGCAATAGGAACCGCGGCAAGGTTATCACTCGCAAACATCGGCAGCAGGGAAGCCGGGACAAGGCCTACGCCCATACCGGCTTTTGCCCAGCAGTAGGTCGTTCTCGCATCATCATTTAAACAAGCCAGCTGCAATTCACAGCCGGCATCCGCAAAAGCTGTTCTGACCAGCTTTTCAAAACGGCGGTAAATAATTAATGGGTGCTTGCTTAATTCCTGAATGGTAATTGACTCATGCCCGCAAAGCGGCTGGGTAGAAACCGCAAGCATCGCTTCACTTTGCAGATGCAGCTTAACGACATCATCTTTAAAGGGCGTTCTGACGATTGCCAGATCAAGCAGCCCTTTTTTTAATTCCTCCAATAATTCAAAAGTATTGCCTTCAAACAGCTGAAAAGTAATCAGCGGATATTGTTGATGAAATTGATCCAGCTGCTGATTCAATAAGACGGATACGGCTGATGAGATCACACCGATCCGCAGGGTACCGCTGACATGATTGCCGGCTTGCTGCAGCTCAGCGGCTGCCAGAGAGCTTAGCTCAAGAATCTGCAGCGCCCGCTTATAAAGCTGAAGCCCTGCCTCGGTGCAGACACACTGGCGTGAACCGCGCTGAATCAAGGTGACATTTAATTCCTTCTCAAGATTGCTGAGCTGATACGATAAGGGCGGCTGTGAACAATGCAGCCGTTTAGCGGCTGCTGATAAGGTGCCTTCTTCTACGATGGCAGTAAAGACTTCAAGCTGATGCAGATCCATAATTCCTCCTATATACTTTTTGAATAGTATGTATATAAATTAAATAATATTCATATATTATCGGATATGCTACTATGATAACTGGAAGAGGATAAAAAAGCAAGGGAGAGAAGTTATGAAAAAGCTGCTTATCTATTTAAAAAAATATCAGAAGGAATTAGTATTAGGCCCGCTGTTTAAGCTGGTCGAAGCAATATTTGAACTGATTGTACCGTTAATTATGGCTGCCATCATCGATCAGGGAATCAAGGGGCATGATCTGCCTTTAATTCTTCATTACGGCTTGCTGCTGGTGCTGCTGGCGGTTGTCGGTCTAGCCAGCTCATTGATCTGTCAGTATTTTGCGGCATTGGCTTCGCAGGGCTTCGGCACTGACCTTCGCAATGCCATGTTTGCCCATATTCAGTCACTTTCTTATTTCGAAGTGGATCAAATCGGTACACTCTCCTTGATCACACGCTGCAACAATGATATTAATCAGCTTCAGTTAGCGGTTGCGATGATAATACGTCTCGCTCTGCGGGCACCTTTTTTAGTTCTTGGCAGCTGTATCATGGCTATGCGCATTGATTGGCAGCTGGCTTTAGTCTTTCTGATTGCAGCACCGCTGATAACTATTGTTCTGTATCTGATCATGAGCCGCTCTATCCCATACTACCGCTCTATTCAAAGCAAATTGGACAGACTCTCTTTGCTGACCCGTGAGAATCTTGACGGAATCAGGGTAATCCGGGCAACTTCAAACCAGGAACATGAGCAGCAGCGGTTTACCCTGGCAGTTGAAGAGCTTTTTGACACTTCAATTAAGGCCGGTAAAATTCAGTCTAATCTGAATCCGCTGACTTATTTGATCGTAAATTTTTCGATTCTGGCAATTATCTATTATGGCTCACATCGCGTCTACGGCGGATCGCTGACACAAGGTGAAATTATCGCCTTTGTCAGTTATATGACACAGATGCTTCTGGCTTTGAATGTGGTCGCTAATTTAGTTGTGATATTTACTAAAGCGGGCGCCAGTGCCAACCGAGTGAGTGAAGTGCTGAGCTTAAGCTCCTCAATTCAATTTAACGATCATCAGCCCTTGGCAAAGGATAGCGAAGCAACCGTGACGATGAAGCACGTTTCCTTCCATTATCCAAACAGTGAGGAGAATATTTTAGAGGATATCAGCTTTACGCTGAAACCCGGTGAGGTATTAGGCATTATTGGCGGTACCGGTGCTGGTAAATCCACATTGATTCATTTAATCAATCGTTTCTATGACATCAGTGAAGGTGAGCTGACCCTTTACGGCAGAGATCCCAAAAACATAACCGAGGATGAGCTTCGCGGTTTAATCGGTCTGGTGCCGCAGAAAAATATTTTGTTTACCGGTACGATCCGTGAAAATATGTGCTGGGGAAAGCCTGATGCTGATGATGAAGAAATATGGGAAGCATTGCGTGATGCTCAAGCGGCGGATTTTGTGATGCAGCAAAAATCTGGCTTGGATACACTGGTGAATCAGGGCGGCCGTAATTTCTCCGGCGGTCAGCGCCAGCGGCTTGCAATCGCCCGCGCATTAGTTAAAAAACCGGCGCTGCTGATTCTTGATGACAGCTCCTCAGCCCTTGACTACGCAACCGATGCCAAGCTTCAAAAAGCCTTAAAGCTAAAAGGCAAAAAGCGTTCCTTGATACTCATTTCACAGCGGGCGAATTCACTTCGTTATGCTGATCAGATTTTGGTGCTTGATGATGGTAAAATGGCTGGCTTGGGTACTCATGAGGAGCTGTTGAAAAGCTCACCGGTCTATGTTGAAATCTGTGCTTCACAGTTGAGTGAGAAGGAGATGAATAATTTATGAAAATAATGAAACGGCTGATGCGCTATCTGCTTCCATACAAACATTATCTGCTGCTGGCAATTCTTTCGGCAATTTTGAGTGTGACAGCATCACTTTATGCGCCGATCATTATCGGTCATGCGATTGACTGCATCATTGCGATAGGTAATGTGGATTTTAGTTTAATGTCACACTATTTGGCTCAGCTTGCCTTTGTTTTGATTGTTTCTGCCTTTTTTCAAAAAACGATGATGCTGGCGACCAATCAAATGACCTATGGCAGTATCCGTGATTTACGGCAGTCAGCATTTCAAAAGTTTTCACGGCTGCCGCTTAAAACGATTGATAATCATTCACGCGGTGATTTAATTGCCCGTATTATCGCTGATATTGACATCATTTCCGATGGCTTGCTGCAGACCTTTTCACAGCTTTTTACCGGTCTTGTAACCATTGTCGTTACCTTGCTTTTCATGGCTTCAATCAATCGGCTCATCATGCTGTTAGTTGTTGTATTAACGCCGTTATCCCTATGGCTGACAAGCTTTATAGCCAAAAGAAATTATCACTACTTTCGCTCACAGTCAAGACTGCGCGGTGAGTTAAGCGCGAATATTGAGGAAATGGTTGGCTCAATGAAAGTAGTCAAAGCATTTCATCATGAAGCGGCCGCCCAAAAACAGTTCGAAGAAATGAATCAGCGGTTATATGACAGCGGTGTTAAAAGTCAGTTTTTTTCTTCTATAGCCAATCCCGCCACGCGTTTCATTAATGCTCTGATTTATGCGTGTGTAGGGATTAGCGGTGCTGTTCTTGTCTTTAATGGGATGCTGACAACTGGCCAGCTTTCTAGTTTTTTAGCCTATGCCAACCAATACAGCAAACCCTTTAATGAGATTACCGGTGTTGTGAGCGAGCTGCAGAATGCCTTTGCTTCAGCCGCCAGAGTTTTTGAATTGCTTGACAGCGAGGAAGAAATCGCTGATAGCAGTGAAAGCTTGCCTTTAAGCAAGGGTCACGTACAGCTTGATAAGCTGAAATTTTCTTATACCAATCAGCCCTTTATTGACGATTTCAGTATTGATGTAAAAAGCGGCCAGCATATTGCGTTAGTGGGTCCCACCGGCTGCGGCAAGACAACCTTAATCAACCTGCTGATGCGCTTCTATGAATTGGAGGGCGGATCTATAAAAATCGATGGCATCGATATCCGCACCGTCAGCAAAAAAAGCCTGCGTTCTCAGATAGGGATGGTGCTGCAGGATACTTGGCTGTTTTCCGGTACGATTCGTGATAATATTGCTTATGGTAAGCCCAACGCTTCTGATGAGGAAATCATTGCCGCTGCCAAAGCGGCCTATGCCCACAGTTTTATCAAAAGGCTTCCGCAGGGCTATGATACCCAGATAAGTGAAGGCGATAATCTCTCAGCCGGACAGAAACAGCTTCTATGCATTGCCCGCATCATGCTGATGCAGCCCTCAATTTTAATTTTAGATGAAGCAACCAGTAATATTGACACCCGAACTGAGGTCAAGATTCAGCGGGCCTTTGATAAAATCATGGCTGGGAAGACCAGTTTTGTGGTCGCTCACCGCCTTTCTACCATCAAAGAAGCAGACTGTATTTTAGTGATGAAGGATGGCCGGGTGATTGAAAAAGGGAACCATGAGACATTATTGAATCAGCATGGTTTCTATGCCTCATTGTATGCTTCACAATTTGTCCAATCGTAATTAAAGCTGCTTTTCTATCCCATAACGTTTGAACTATTGCTTTTTTTGTCCTACAATAGATAGAGAAACAGGGGTGATGCAATGACCTTAAATGATATTGTCCGGCTTAATATAATTACAATATTAAAATCACGGGGTTATTATAAAAATAAACGCCTGACCCTGCCAATGGATATGAAATATCTCTATTCTACCTTATCATCGATTATTAAGGGCAGCGGCGGGATGACGCTGAATACCTTGGAAACAGTAGCACACGCATTGGATGTTGAAGTAGCGGAATTAATCCGCTGGGAATAAATGGAGAACGTTATGTGTAAAGAATGTTATGTCACAGATAGCCGGTGTACACCGCTTTTAAAACCATTAGATTGTTTAAAAAATCATACCCAATACATTTGCTCTACCTGCGGCCGCTGCATCTGTATTGAAGCAGATCCTAAACGCTCTTTGCAGCGTTGGAATTTTCCTTTCAAGACATTGGAAATTGCGAAGATGTATCTGCGGGCAGCAGATTATACTACAAAAAAAGCCTGCGGAATCTATCAGATAGAAAACAGCAGGGGACAATCAATTTATAAAATATTTACCGGCGCTGATGATTTGCAGCTTTATCTGAATAAGCATAAGGATAAAAGCTGCTCGGCGATGGCGCCTGTCTATACGGCAAAAGAATTCATTGCCTATCCAAACACACAGGTACGCCGCCTGAGTGATGAAGAAATTGAAAAATATCTGTCAGAACGCTGACAGTTTTCTTTTTAGCTAAAATAAAAGGCAGGCATCGCTGCCTGCCACCAAAAGGTGAGACCTTTTCCCTGTATATACAGGTGGGCATCCTGTGTAAGTTTTTAGGATTCCTGCACTCGTGCAGGCATTCACACCAAAATACAACGTCCGGATTCCCTTATCTCAACTTGTAGGAAAAATTTTATACCTTTTGGATAATCTTATTATATCTTAAAAAAATCTAAATAATACTCTTGACTTTTAGGAAATGTTTAGAAATTTTATTTCGTCATACTTTCTCATCTCAAAACAAGCATCAGGAAAAGGCCGCAAATCGTTTTCTCAACATGCTTCTTATTTTATGTTATAATAAAGCAGAAGCCATGAGGTGAATAAATAATGGATGGAATTCTTTTAATTAATAAAGCGGCCGGCATGACAAGTCATGATGTCGTGTTTAAATTACGAAAGCTGCTGAATACTAAAAAAATCGGTCATACTGGAACGCTTGATCCGGATGCGACAGGTGTTCTGATCGTCTTAGTCGGCAGAGCCTGCAAGATTTTGCCGTTTTTGGAAAATACCGATAAAGAATATATCGCTCAGCTTATGCTGGGTCAGACAACTGATACTGAAGATATTTGGGGCAAGGTGCTTGCCACCGGTGAAATTAAACCGATTGAGGATTTTGAAGGCTTATTGAAAAGCTTTGAGGGCAGACAGAAGCAGCTGCCGCCAATGGTTTCATCAATTAAGGTGAATGGGAAGAAGCTTTATGAATATGCCCGAAGCGGCGAGGCGGTAGAACGGCCGCTCAGAGACATTGAAATCTATGAAACCCAAGTGCTGGATGCCAAAGAGCTGCGTTTTCGCGTAGCTTGTTCAAGCGGTACTTATATCCGTTCGCTGTGCCGTGATTTGGCTGAGAAAAGCGGAAATCTGGGCTGCATGAGCTCATTAGTGCGCAGTAAGGCAGGTCATTTTACCTTGGCTCAATGTGTCAGCCTTGAGGATGTCGCTAAAGGCAATTACAAACTGCTGCCGATGATTGAAGCATTAAAGCATCTGCCAATGATTACACCGGCCAATGAAGCTGATATAAGAAATGGCAAGCGGGTGCAATTAAACTGCGATGAAGCGCAGGTCGTGATGATCAGCAACGATGAAGTGCTGGCTGTCTATGAACGTGAAAAAGAAAATATCTATCGCTGTGTGCGGGGATTATGGTAAGGAGAGAGTTATGGAAGTAATAAGAATGGGTATCGGTTCGATTCAATCATCGCCGGTACCGTTATCAGCTTGTATCGGATATTTTGACGGTCTGCATTTAGGCCATCAGCAGCTGGTAGCCAACGCAATCGCAGCTGCCAAGGATCATCACTGCCAAAGCGCGCTGATCACCTTTGATCCTGACCCTTGGGCAGTATTAAAAGATCTTCAGGATATCGACCATTTGACAACGATGGCAGAACGCATTGAATTAGGCGCTAAGCTGGGCATTGAAAAATGGATTATCTTGGAATTTACAAAAGAGCTGGCCGCGTTAACGCCGGAAGCTTTTTTAAATCAGATTTTGATTCCGCTGAATCTGCACACATTAGTCTGCGGCTTTGATTATCATTATGGCTGCCGCGGGCAGGGGAACGTCGATACGCTGAAAAAACAGAGTGTTTTTGATGTCAAGGTAGTTGCGGAGGTCGATTATGCGGGGGAGAAGATCAGTTCCACAAGAATTGAAAAAGCGATCAGTGAAGGCGATATGGTTTTGAGTGAAAAGCTTTTGGGCCGTCCTTACAGCCTGCATGGCAGCGTTGTGCGCGGCAATCACGTCGGCACCAACGTACTGGGCTTTCCAACTGCCAATTTAGCTCTCAGCGATCATTATGTGATTCCTAAGCGCGGTGTCTATGTTGGCGCCTGCCGCTGTAACGGTGAATTGATAAAGGCGATGATCAACATTGGACATAACCCAACATGCAACCATCGTGATGAGCTCAGCGTCGAAGCCCACCTGATCGATTTCAATCAGGATCTTTATGGTCAGACGATTACGCTGTATTTTTATGAAAAGCTGCGTGATGAAGTAAAGTTTGCCAGTGCTGATGAGCTGATTGCTCAGTTAAACGCTGACCGGCTCAATACAAAGAATTATCAAAGAAAAGAGGGAATGGCATGCGTTTAAGTATCTTTGATACCATTGATTCCACGCTGGCTCTGCTTGATGAGCGAAATGATCTTTATCATGAATTGGAACAGCAGCTGAAATCAGATCTTTATGCTATTTTTGAAGCAGACGCGGAAATGATCGTCGATATTTTTTCACGTGTTAAGACGCGCGAGAGTCTGCGTGAAAAAATCATCCGCAATCGTTTCTATATCAACTATGACAACAGTGAGGATATCCTCGACAATCTTTCTGATTTGATTGGTGTCAGCATCGAATGCCGCTTTATTGAAGAAGAATATAAGGTACTAAAACGTCTGCGTGAATATTTCATCGTCCCTGATGAAGCAAGCGGTTATTTTTATAATGAGAATCATCCTGAGCTGTTTTTAGATACTGCTTCAAGACAGCCGCAGGTTCAGAAAAATGGTTTTTCAATTTATCGGATTGATGGTTTTATCATGCATAACGGCATGAAGATCAACTTTGAACTGCAGATTAAAGCACTGGTTCATGCGTTTTGGGGTGATATTGAACATAAGCTCGTTTATAAGAATACAAATTATTATGTCTATGATAGTTTTATGGTTGATATTCTCTCCTCAATAAAAGCGAATCTGACGATCATTGACCGCCAGCTCAGCATCATTTACAATCAGATGCAGAATTCAAGTATGAGTGATGTTTCAATCAGTGAGAAGAGTTTTGAGAAAATCGTTACAAAGGCGATTAATGATCTCTTTGCGATGAAGATGAATGAATCAATCGGCTTTACGATTAATTTAAAGAGTACCAGTTCAATTTTAGGTCATTATATTTTTATCAAGGATATCCGTCATTCCTCAATGAATAATGACCGCATCTCGCTGTTATTTAAAACGTTTAAGAAAGTGAATAATTCACAGATGGATTTTGAAAATGAAATCGTACTGGATGGTGATTTCAGTTCAAATGACCCGTTTATTCAAATTCTCGGTGAATATCTTGTTTCAGTCATCAATATAGATTATGACTGGTATGTTTTCTTCAAGATGCTGTTTTTTATTGAACCAGGCAATAATACTGAAGATTTTGTTTTATTCCTTAAAGTCATCAAAAATTATTTGGTCGATGATTATTGGCTGAAAACCAGCTTTGTAAGATTAAGCATGAGTGAAAGTGTCATGGTTCAAGATGAATGTGCGGCCATTCTGGCACGTTCCCTGGTTGCTATTAAAACGATAGCGATCATCGATGATGACAAGATGATTGCTGTTAATAAAGCTTTTGTTTTATTCATTCAGGAGCTGGAAACCAGAGTCATTAATTACAGTGATTTCATGAATTATAAAGAAGCTTATTATCATGATTGGTTAAATCGGATGAATCATATTTTTAATCGTTAGCATAAACCTTTGCGCTGCGGCATAGGCTACAGTAGCAAAGGAGGTTTGCTTATGAATCGACAAGCCATTGCGTTTATCTCTTTGTTTTCCTTGATACTGATGCTTTCCGTCTATTATGTAAGCATGGATAACGATGATGTAGCCGTCATTCAGCCGCAGGATCATGAAGTGGTTTCAACGCTGAGCGATGGTTCACAGCCTTTAAAGGATCAAATCAATGAACAGGATCAAAGTGAGATCCAAAAGCAGAAGGAAATTCTTGGTACTAAGGGTGACAGTGAAGAAAAATCGGAAGCGCTGGATGCGATTGCCAAGCTGGAAAACAAACAGAAGCAGCAGCAGGAATATGAAGCACTGCTTAGTGAACAGGGCTTTAAATGTGTTGTAGAGATTGATGAGAGTGTGGTCAGAGTAACGGTCTATGAACAGGGAAAAGATCTGAATCTGGCAAATCAGATCATGAATCTGCTTTATGAAAAGGTCGGAAATGAAAAAACAATCGAAGTATCTTTTAGTTGAAATGTCTTAGGACATCAAGTATAATACAGGTAGAAGGTGATAATTATGGCTCAGGAATACATCGCAGTAAAACAGAAAAATGATTTAGGTTTAATCGCTATCAGCAAGTCCGTTTTTCAAACGATTGCCGAGATAGAGGTAGAGGAAGAGGAAAATGTGGCTTTAGCTGAGGCAACGCCATTTAAGAGTCCACTGGGTTGCAAGATTACCGATGACCGTCTTTACTTGTCCGTAGATATTAAAGTGATGTATAATGCAAATGTAAATGAGATTTGCGCAAAGCTTCAAAATAAGATCTATGACTCGATCAAGCACATGAGTGAATATGCGCCGGATGTGATTGATATTAAGGTTACAGGCTTTTTGTTCTAGTCATTTTTCAAAAATACTCCTTTGGGGGTATTTTTTCGTTATATAGGAAATTTCATTTTCTAGCATCCAAGCGCCATGAAGGAAATCATTTTCTTGTTTCTTTA
>NZ_HE578926.1:0-55151 GCF_000313565.1 Dielma fastidiosa
TTGATTAAGATTCTTTTATCAAAATTATATCCTTCCATTAATAGTGTATGTTTAAGTGATATTATGCTTGTATGAAGAGAGCAGACCAGAAGGAGGAATATGAAAAAATTAATTTTATGTCTCAGCATTCTTTTTATAAATACGCAGCCGATTAAGGCTGCGGAATGGAAAGCCTTAGATGATGATTGGTATTTACTGAATGATAACGGCAGTATAAGCAAAGGAATCGTTAAATTGGACGACCATTATGAATGGTTTGATCAGCAAGGCCGCTGGCAGCGCACCCTGCAGTATCCATTACTGCTGAGCGGCTATAAAACATTGGATCATCTTGCAGCTGATATTCTTGATTCAATTTATGATTCAACCCGCTCTGAGCGGGATCAGTTAATGGCCATTCAGACATGGCTCATGGAACATGCTTTTTATAAACCGCATACGACTGATCAGACACGCTGGGGCGATTATGAAACTGACAATGAAACGATCGGCATTCAGCGCCGGCTTTGGGAAGCTGCGCCAATTCTTCTTGATCATTATGGAATCTGTTTCAATTATGCAGCCTGCTTTTACTGGCTAACCCGCTCACTTGGCTATGACAGTATGATTATCACCGGAACTTGGCGCGGCCAGCCGCACTCATGGAATGCAATTTATCTAAATCAGTGGCTGTTCTTTGATGTTACGATGGCCGATACATTTAATGACTCAAATACTTATTTTATGATGAATACTCTGCCTGACGATTATCAAGCGGATGACTTTGCACACTCCCTGCGGCTGCATGAATGGCAAAGCTATACCGATCTTGAAAAAGAAACGACAGTAATCCGCAATAAAGAAGAATTGATTGACATGCTTGAAAGACAAAGTAATATTGATATCATTGATGTCTTTTATGCCGGTGAACCTTTTTGTATGGACATGTCCGCAATGTTGGTTAACGCGGAAAATATCAGTTATCTTTCAGCTGTTCCCAAAGCCTCAGATGCAGCGATAATGCTTAAAGGTCAGAGGATTCAGCTGCGGCTTACCTATAAAAATCAGTTGTTAGATCAATGGCTGATGAAAAACCAACAGACATTTTGTCTCACAAACTAAAAAACAAAGCCTCTGCTTTGTTTTTACTCTTAAACCCCTATTTCATTCATTCTGTTGACAGCTGTATGAATTTGTTGCTGATATAACTGCCAGTATTCCTCAACGATCTGCGCACCCCAGCGATCAATGAGATGCTGTTTCATCGCATCACTATTCATTTCGGCATTATACAACTCAACGTAAAGCTCATGGAAATAATGGACACCCCAATATTCCAGCTCACTGATTCCCTTGCCCATGTTTACCTTACTCCTTTTATTGATAATTTTACAATTCTTGGCAGGTTAACGCAAGCATATATGAGCAGAACATTTAATATGCCTATATTAATATGAGCATTACTTGTAGTTAAAACTGATTGAATTGCTTAATCAATATAATTATACATAAAGGGTCGGGTGATTGCATGAAGGAAATTTTTGGAAAAAGACTCAGGGAACTTAGAAAAAGCAAAGGCATCACTCAATCAGAGTTAGCCCTAATATTGAATGTTACCTATTACGCTGTCTGTAACTATGAAAGAGGTAAAAATATGCCCTCAGATGATATTAAAATCATGCTGGCTAAATTCTTTAATGTCAGTATCGATTATATGATGGGTCTTACTGAAGATATGTATATTCATGATAAAAACTCTATTGTTCTTTTACCCAAATCTGTAAGCGCTAACGCGAGAAAAGATATCGAAGCCTCGATTCACAAAATTGTTATGCAGGAACAAAATGGGTCATATAAATAACAAATTGGGAATAATTTCATTAATTCCACAATAAGTATAACACATTTTATATAAATAATACAAGTTCACATAAAGTAAAAAGGGAAATGCTAAGCGTTTCCCTTTATCTTATTATCGATGGCTTCCGCAGCCTTTTTACCGGCCCCCATAGCCAGAATAACCGTTGCCGCGCCAGTGACCGCATCACCGCCGGCATAAACATTTTCACGGGTTGTCATGCTGTCTTCATCAACGATCAAACATCCCCTTTTATTTGCCTCAAGATGCTCAGTTGTGCTTCTCAGCAATGGATTCGGACTTGTGCCGATAGCCATAATCATACAATCCGCTTCAATGATGAAATTGCTGTCCTTGATTTCTACCGGACGCCGTCTTCCTGAGCTGTCCGCATCACCTAATTCCATTCGGATGCATTCTACGCCGCTCACATTGCCGTATTCATCGCTGTGCACGCGGACAGGATTACACAGCAGTTGGAACTCAATGCCTTCCTCCTGCGCATGTTCAACCTCTTCACGGCGTGCCGGGAGCTCATCCATTGAACGCCGATAGACGATGGTTACGTTTTCTACCCCTAATCGTTTTGCACAGCGGGCTGCATCCATAGCCACATTGCCGCCGCCGACTACCACACATCTTCGCGCGTGCTGAATCGGTGTCTCACTGTCAGGCTGATAAGCCTTCATCAGATTGACCCGGGTTAAAAATTCATTGGCAGAATAAACTCCCTTTAAATTTTCACCGGGAATATTCATAAAGTTAGGCAAACCGGCACCAGAACCAATAAATATAGCCTCATAGCCAGCTTCAAATAATTCATCAATCGTTAATATCTTACCGATGACCATATTTGTTTCAATTTTAACACCTACTTGTTTTAAGCCTTCTATTTCATAATTCACGATTGACTTAGGCAGACGGAACTCAGGAATACCATAAACCAGCACTCCGCCGGCAACATGCAGCGCTTCATAAACGGTAACCTCATATCCCTTTTTCGCAAGATCACCGGCACAGGTAAGTCCTGCCGGACCGCCGCCGATAACAGCAACCTTATGATGATTGGAAACCGTACACTGATTATATTCATTCAGATTCTCTCTGGCCCAGTCAGCCACAAAACGTTCCAGCCGGCCAATGCCCACAGCTTCTCCTTTAACACCGCGCACACAGTGTTTTTCACACTGACTCTCCTGCGGGCAGACACGGCCGCACACCGCCGGCAGCGAACTGGTTTCCCGAATGATTTTATAAGCGGCTTCAAAATTTCCCTGCTTGACCTCATTAATGAACGCTGGGATATTTACGGCAACCGGACAGCCGCTGATACAAGGTGAATGCTTGCAATTCAGACAGCGCTCAGCTTCCTCCATCGCCATTTCCTTCGTATAGCCAAGCGCGACCTCATCAAAATTATTCCGGCGCACCTCTCCATCCTGCAGCGGCATCGCCACCTTCTTTAAACTCATATTAGGCATCCTGACTTACCCCCTTATTCAACAGATTACAAGCTTCATCATACATATGGCGTTCCTGCTGCTGATACATTTTGCTGCGGGCAATCGCTTCATCAAAGTCAACCAGCGCACCGTCAAAATCCGGTCCGTCAACACAGGCAAATTTCACTTCATTGCCAACGGTTAAACGGCAGCCGCCGCACATTCCTGTACCGTCAATCATGATGGGATTCATTGAAACAACCGTCTTAACATTATATTCCTTAGTCAGCTGGCAGACAAATTTCATCATTACCAATGGGCCAATCGCAATGACTTCATCAAACTGTTCCCCCTGATCAAGCAGCTGCCGCAAGACATCGGTAACTAAGCCCTGCTGACCGGTACTGCCATCATCACTGACAAGATAAAACTGACTGACAGCATTGAATTCATCTTCAAGAATGACTAGATCACGATTTCTGAAACCAGCCACAGCAATTACCTCACTCCCCTGTTCATGCAGTGCCTTAGCAACCGGATAAGCAATCGCGCAGCCTACACCGCCGCCGATCACACAAACCTTTTTTAAGCCTTCTATCTCACTGGCCCGTCCCAAAGGCCCTACAAAATCATGCAGCTCATCTCCCGCTTCAAGCATATTCAATTTATAGGTTGCTGCACCGACAATTTGGAAAATGATTGTTATACTGCCCCTGCTTTGATCAATATCCGCAATTGTCAGCGGAATCCGTTCTGAATGATCATCACTTCTAAGAATAATAAATTGTCCCGCTTTCGCTTTTTTCGCAATCAACGGCGCTTCAATCACCATTTTCACTACGGTTGGATTCAACGCCTTTTTTTCTAAAATTTTAAACATCCCTTCAGCTCCTTTACAAGTTAACATTATAGCATTCTTTCGATTTAATGCACAGCTCCCATTGAAAATAAATCACAAAAAATGTAAAATATATCATTTTTGAAATTTTTTACAAAAAAAGGTAATCTTTATTGATTACCGTTAAGTGATGCCTTGACCATCGGCGCTTCAAATAATTTACTGCAGCGTTTATAATCCGGCATATATTTTTCAATAATATAATAAAACTGTTTAGAATGATTAGGCTGAATAAAATGAGCAAATTCATGGATTACTACATACCGCAGAAATTCTCTTTGGTAGTAGATACAGCGAACATTTAAGGTAATCTGCCGTTTGGAGGGCATACAGCTTCCCCAGCGGCTGTTCATCTCTCTGATTTTTAATCTTGGCACCGGCAATACATAATCACGGCTCATTAATTCATAAACCGCTTCTACCTCAGCCATAAAGATTTTTTCACATTGGCGGATTAAAAAACTGCGGATCAGTGAAGGTGCTTCTTTTGCCTCATGAAGATAAACAATACATTCATGATGCTCAAGCTTAACCCCCTTGCGCTGACCTAAAACCAGCCGAATCGGATAAGCCGCCCCCAGATAATTCAATACCTGATCATCAGCGTGATAGAATACGTCAGCCTTATCACGGGCTGCCTGCTGGCATTTTAAGATCCAATCTACCTTATCCGCCACAAAGGCGTCAATTTTATTTAAAGGACAATAAGCATTGGCAGAAACTAAAATCTCTCCCTTTTCACTTACGTGCATATTAATATTCTTCACGTTTTTAATAATTAATGTGTATTGTATAATATGGCTGCCTACCGCCACTTTTCGTATTTCACTTGTCAAACGAATCACCGCTAACATTATTTCATTTTTACGATCAAAATGCAAATCTATGATAAAATAGAACCGGTGAAATTATGAAACAGAAAACAAATCCATTTCCATACAGTGATGACAATAAACGCTATCATACATGGAATTATTATTTAAAGCATCGCTTTCATAAAAAGGTATTTAAGGTAGCCTTAAATGCCGATTTTTCCTGTCCTAACCGCGATGGCAAATGCGGTGTCGGCGGCTGTACCTTCTGCAGCTCGCTGGGCAGCGGTGATATGGCCGGCAATGCAAAGGAAGATTGTATGCAGCAATTTGAAAAAGGCATTGAAATAATGCGCAGAAAATGGCCTAATGGTGAAGCGATGGCATATTTTCAGGCATATACAAATACTTATGCCCCATTAAGTGTACTGAAACAAACCTTTGAACCATTTGTACAGCGTGAGGATATCAAAGCTATTGCCATTGCGACGAGAGCTGATTGTCTTGAGGATGATGTCATTGATTATCTGCAAAGCTGTACCGCGCATAAAGAAATCTGGATTGAGCTTGGCCTGCAGACGATTCACAATGAAACTGCGATGGCAGTTAACCGCGGTCATACTTATGAATGCTTTTTGGATACGATTCAGCGGCTTGCCAGAACTGATTTAAAAATCTGTGTGCATCTGATGAATTCCCTGCCTCATGAAACAAGTGAAATGATGATTGAAAGTGCTAAAGCAATCGGTCAGCTGCCGATTCATGCGGTAAAAATTCATATGCTGCATCTGCTGAAAAATACCCGTATGGGTAACGATTATCTAAAACAGCCCTTTGCCATGATGAGCCGTGAAGAATATATTCATACGGTCGTTGAACAATTGATGGTGCTGCCAAAGGAAATCGTTATTCAGCGTTTAACTGGTGATGGCGTTCTGAGTGATTTAATAGCGCCGATGTGGACCGTCCGTAAGGTTACAATTCTCAATGATATTGATAAGGAAATGGCCCGCCGCAATGTCTGGCAGGGCTGTGCGTTAGAAAGCGAAATCACTCGCTGAATTTTCTCATTACACAGAATAAGGCAGATCCCCTGCAGGGTCCTGCCTTTTATTTTTTATCCTGTTCATGAAGTCTGAGAATCTTCTCAGCAATAAATTCATCGGTAATCAAGCAATGAATATAATTCCCCTTTAAGGCTGCATAAGTTGCATGTGCCTTATCGACACCGCCGGATACGGCAATTACATTTTTAGCTTTTTTTAGATCATCAAGGCTGACACCAATTAAATTATTTTCCACATCATCAAAGATCTTATTACCATTCTGATCCAAAAAATGCCCGCAGATAAAACCTACCGCTCCTTTTTGAATCAAGCGCTGCTTGCGTGCCTGATCGAGATAACCCGCCCAGCTGTTGACATTATCACCGGAATGAAAGTCAGCGATCCCTGTCACTAAATAATCGACACTGCGCGCCTCCTGCAAAGCCTTGGCAATGATGACCTCACGGACTAATGACTGCTTGACAATGTTGTTTTCCACAAACAGCGGCGCATAAATCTGTGAGTACGTTCCCCGATATTTCTCCGCCAGCTTGCGTACTAAAAACGGTGAGTCCATTTGGGCATTGTAACCGTCGGCCGCCGCCCCGGTCAGCTGAACAACATGAATATCCCGGCTGCTTTTCGGCTTGATCTGCGATACCATCTGATAAAGTGTTCTGCCCCATGCAAGGCCAATCGTATCGCCGTCCTTCAGCTTTTCATCCAGATATTCACCGGCAATCTTGCCTAAACGGCTCAGCCGCGTATTCGCATTATTATTTTCCGGATAATTTTTGATTACGACAGCATCCTTTAGACCAAATACTTCACACAATGTCCGCTCTAAGGTTACCACACGTTCTAATGGAAAACGGATAATGATTTCCACAATTCCCTGTTCCCTTGCTTTTTTCAATAAGCGGCTGACTTTTGCCCGCGAGAAAAACATCTTCTCAGCAATAACATTCTGCGGAATATCATGTTCATAATACATACTGGCAACTTCCGCAATAACTGCCAGTTCATCTGACTCTTTTTCTTTCATGCTTCCATCTCCAAAGAAAGGCAAGCTTTCGCTTACCCTTATTATAATTTATTTTTGTATAAAGTCACAGCTGTTTTTACTTTTTGGATCGATACAGGAACCCTTATTAACAATCCAGCCCGCCTGCAGCGCAATCGGCCCTTTCAACAGCGGATCATGGAAATCCTGCTGCCATTTTAATAGCTTGGCATCCATTTCCTCAAGCAGCGATTGATAAGCTTCATCATCCGCAAGATTATGCTGTTCATAAGGATCCTTGCGAAGATCGTATAACTGAACCATATCCTTTTTTGAATCCTCAAGCTGTTTCAGATATGCCTCTTTGCTGATGGAGTTATCAATATTGGACAGATTCAGCTGCCGCCATTCCTCATCATAATAACGGATCAGCTTGGCCGTCTTCGTTCTGATGCAGCGGATTGGCTCATAAGAAGTATGAAAGTTAACCTCTGCGAAAACCGCTTCGCGGACTGCCTGATTGGGATGATCAAACAGAGCGGAAAAATCAACACCGTCAACTTCATGTTCCAAATCAAGCTTAAGCAATGAACATAATGTCGGATAAAGATCAACCTGGGATACTAATTCATCACAGACAATACCCTGTTTTTTACCTGGTACACGCATCATTAAGGCAACCCCGATACCGGCATCATACAGCGTACATTTAGCCATTGGGTAGGGAATGCCATGATCGGTGGTAAACAACAGAATCGTATTCTCATACAGGTGGTTTTCTTTCAGCGCCTGTATTAGCTGGCCAAAGCATGTATCAAAATGCTTCAGAGAAGCGGCATGGCCTTGAAGATCCCTGCGGACTGCCTCACAGTCTTGAAGATAGGGCGGTATTTTACCGGTAAAGCTGTCATCGGTATCTGGATATTCGCGGTGTGTCGCAAAGAAACCCATTGAGAGAAAGAATGGCTTTTTAGCTTCCTCGCTGCTCAGCCATTTTGTACAGTTACGCACATTGGCTCGATCCCACTCGACCAGCTGCTTTTCTGACAACCCCTGATTATCGGCTGATAAATCACGCTGATAACCGATAATCGCAGCTCCCTGTTCATGCTCCACATAACGGCCGGCTTCATGCTGAACACCGCAAAGCAGTGTCTGATAGCCATTGCTGTTAAACAGATGCACAAGATGCTCACGATAATCATTTAATTTAAAACCGCGGTTGGCTAGCCCAAGCATGCCATTGTTGTGCGGATACCGGCCGCTGACTAATGCTGAGCGGCTTGGCGAACATGTCGGCGATGTACAATAGGCATTGGTAAACACACAGGCATCAGCCGCAAATTGTTCAAGATTTGGGGTAAAAACCTCAGCGCCATAAGGCGAAAAGAAACGGCCGCTGTCATGGGTGTGAATATAAACTACATTTGTCATAGCTGCCCTTATTCAATAATGCCTGATTCAAGGATTTTCTGTTCCATTTCAGCCTTTGACATAATATTTTTTAAACCAATAACCTTCGCCTTTGTATTCTTAAAATTGCGCACCAATGCTTCTGAAACAATAATCAAGTCATACTCATTTGCACTTGAGCTTGCTTCATCGATACTTGTATGATGCAAAGAAACCTGTACATTTAATTTTTTAAATACTTCCTGAGCACGCATTTTCATCATTTGACTGCTGCCCATACCACATCCGCATGCTACTACTACTTTCAACATTTTCTTAGTCCTCACTTTCTGCCAGATCAAAATATCTCTCTTTGTTATGACGATATTGCAGCTGTGGAATTACCAGCATGCCAACGATACATAACAAGACGCCTGGAATTGATAAATACTTAATAATAAAACCCATAGCCGGCCATAAAGTCGCCCAGTCAAAGTTACCGACATAACCGCCGAAGCCAGACATACCAAATAAGGTGATTGCCAGCGCACTACCTAATACTTGAATTAAACCGCTGCCGATACACATAACGATCAATGCCTTAAAGCCGCCCTTTTTATTCGCATATAAGCCAATTGTCGCATTGTCATAGAATAAAGGAACAAAGCCGGGAATAATCATCAATGGTGACTTAGTAATCAATAAACCCGCGATAGCGATGATTTGTCCGATAGCACCAAACAGAAAGCCTAAAGTAACCGCATTGCTTGAACCAAACGCATAGGTAGCCGCACAGTCAACCGCCGGCAGACAGCCCTTAAGAATTGAATTAGAAATACCGTTGAATGATTCAACCATCTCTGAAACGAACATTCTGACACCTGTTTTTAAGATTACCAGATTTACCGCGAAAGACGCGCACTTTTCAAGGATATAGACAGGGAATGCAAGTCCGGCAGGGAAATTGCCAGCATCGAGTTCCATCAGAATTGACGGACCGATTACAATCAGCACGATGCCAAAGAATACAAGCATTAGGATTGTTGTTGATACTACATAATCATCAAACAGCTGCAAAGCACCATTTAATTTAATATTATCAACACCCTTTTCAGGATCACCGATTTTACCAGAGAAACGATCTGCGAACCAAACGCCCAGCATCTGCTGATGACCAATCGCAAAGCCTGCCCCTTCCGTTAAATCCTGTGTAGCTTCAACAGTAAGATTTGAGAAGACTGACCAATAAGTACCAATCAGTAAACCGGTAACGATGATGCCTGTCATATTGCGGAAACCAGGAATCAAAAAGTAAATGATCCATGTAGCTACGGCCGCTTGTTTAACCATGATATGACCGGTCGTAAACAATGTTCTTACCTTTGTATATTTTCTAAATAAAATCAAAACAATATTCCAGATAAAGGCAATCAGTAATGTAATCATCGCAAAGGAAGTCGTTACCCCAATTGACTCCAAAGCTGAATTCGCGGCTACAAAGCCAAAGTTAGGATCGATAACTACGGCATTCAACGCGAAACGCTGCTGAATACCATTTAAGATCGGTGTTACTGAAGCGACAAGCTGTTTAGCCCCAACCTGCAGAATCATATAACCAACCATTGCTTTAATAAAACCAGCAAGCACTTCATACCATTTACGCTTTAATAAAATATACCCCACCAAAACGATCAATCCAATAAAAATAGCTGGTCTGGAAAGAACGTTATTAAATAAAAAGACCCAAGCTGAATTAACTATACCCATAAACGCATCCATATTTTTCACTCCTTTAATTAATGTAAACGCTTAACGCATTTTCAGTATAGCAAAATATGAAATTTATGCAATAGATAGCTAATATTATGAAATTAATTTCACTATGAATGTTTTCCAATTTTAAAATTATTGAAAATATGTTCATATACAGCGAATTCAGCGATGCCAATTAATACCAGACAAATGTGCTTATAATAAAACAGGACAAAATAGTTGGCGGCTGATACAATAGGATAAAAGGAGAGATATCATGGAATGGATCAATATCGTACAGAATACTTTAAATTACATTGAGGATCATCTGCTTGAAGATATCAATGCCGATAAGATTGCCAGTCAATTCTTTATTTCAAGCATTTATTTTCAAAAGATATTCAGCATTATTACCGGCTTTACAATTAATGATTACATTAAAAACCGGCGGCTTTCACTAGCTGGTGAAGAATTGGCAGGCAACAAGATTAAAATTATAGATGCCGCGCTTAAATATGGTTATGAATCACCGGAGAGTTTTACCAAGGCATTTACGCGTTTTCATGGCTTTACCCCTTCATCACTGCGCAAAGGGATCTGTCAGCTGAATTACTTTTTACCGTTAAATATTAAGATTGATGTCAGCGGCGGTTTTATCATGTCGAGAAAGCTGATTCCTAATGTGGAAAAGCTGTATCAGGTAAAATCAGAGAATTATATGTTTCCCAGCTGTATGCGTTCAGTAATGGCTGCCTTTAATGAAGATCAGGCTTATGATTTTTCCTTCTTTGCAGGGGTCAGCGGCGACTTCTTTACACAGCTGTGGCTGGAGCCTAAATGGCGTTATAATGATTCTTATTCAAATGTCTGCAAAGCGAGTCAAAAACCGATTAAAGCTGCCTTTGATGCCTGTGGTTTTGAATATACATATGTTGATAATACACAGATAAAGGAAAATGAAGCGGAAATGCTTCAAAAAATTATCGCGTCAATTGATAAGGGACTGCCAGTTCTTGCCTTTGGCATCGTCGGACCGCCGAATTGTTCAATTATCTGCGGCTATGCGCAAGATGGCAAACAGCTGATCGGCTGGTCACAATTTACCGGTGAAACTAATGAAGATGAATTAATTGATCAGGTCTGCGCGGAAAATTATTTCCAGGTAGGGAATGATTTAACACATATTGAAGCTTTAATTTTCTTTGGTAAACAGAAACCGCGGGTATCAATTGCGGAAAATATCAAGCAGTCTATTTTAAATATCCCGGCATTAGCGGCTTTACCGTCCACTGATGAGCTGCGGATGGGCAAGGATGCCTTTGATGCCTGGGCGGATTCATTGTTATGCGATGAATATTTCCAGGATGAAACGATGCTGGAAGGGCCTTTGGATACTTATCAAAGCTGTGTGGTTCAAACTGGCACTAACTTATTCTACCTTGATGATTATCTGAAAAACGCGTTAACGCTCTGTCCGGAAATTGAAGCACAGCTGAAAACCCTTATTGATCTGTTTGCGCAAGAAAAAGCGGCATTTGATCAGCTGATTGAATATCAGGGCGGTTATTTCTTTGAAAAGGATCGTAAGGCACTCTTAGATAAAAACTTCCGAGATGGTTTAGCAAAGCATGTCAAAGCGGTTGGCAGCTGTTATGAGAAAGCAATACAGTCTATAAAATAAAAGAGCCGGCAATCAGCCAACTCATCAGACAGCCCATGGCTGTCTTTTAATATTTACTTGTTTATTTCCTTAAGTGTCTCTGAGTGATCATTAAGATTAAGAAAAAGCAGTCTTTTGATAATTAAATTCTTCTTTATCATTTATTATCCTGTGTAATTACTGCTTTGCCTCCAGATCCAGCAGTCCTAATGCCAGCCGTTCATCAACGATCAAAGTATTGACATAGCCGCCCTTGACGGCACCGTATACACCCTTGGCCTTATTGACGCCGCCGGCCACTGCTACGACATTTTTTATTTGCTTAAGATCCTCAAGCTTGATTCCAATTACTTGCTGATCCAAGGTTTCATCAACCAGATGACCATGCTGATTAATAAAGTGAGCCAGCAAGACGCCTACCGCTCCCTTGTCGCTGAGCTGACGATAGCCGGCATCATCAAGGTGATGCTCCCATGCCTTGATTTTTCTTGATGAAAAATGCCCGATGCTGGTTACGACAATATCCACCTGCCGCGCTTCCTCCAACACCTTGCGGATAATCGGCTCACGGACTAATGAATCACGCACCAATTCATTTTCCACTACCAGCGGTGAATAGAACTGTGAAAAACTGCCGCCGTATTTATCAACAATCTTACGCACTAATTCAGGTGCGTCATAGGCACTGTTATTATCACTTTCTGTCGTTCCCATCAGCTGGATCACCCGCAGATTCTTATGATGATTGGCATTCATGGCTTCTACGATATGATAAATCGTCTGTCCCCATGTAATGCCCATTGAAGTATTATCCTTGATCACACCATCCAAATACTGAGCTGCCGCGTTCCCCAGACGTTTCAGCAGCATTTCATAGGTTGTGGAATAATCTTTGATGACGATAACCTCATTCAGTTCAAAGATGTCTTTCAATTTCATCTCAAGATTCATAATCCGCTCCAGCGGATAGTTAATCGTTATCTCAACCACCTTGCTTTCAATGGCCTTGCTTAACAGACGGCTTACCTTAGATCTTGAAAAATAGAGCTTATCGGCAATCTCCTGCTGTGAAAAATTCTGTTCGAAGTATAGACTGGCAACCTCTGCCATGATGCCCAATTCTTCATCATTAATTTTCATATTACCCCCTCCTTTCATTTATTATAACATTTTGAAGCAAAAACACTTATAAATCATAAGATCCATAAGTGTTTTTTATTTAATGATTAATCAGTCAATCCCAACCGGTAGAATTGCTCCTCTGGCGCGTCATTTTCACGCATCTTCGCAATCATTGCCGCAATCAGACGTTTCTCAGCCTCCGCGTCGCGGATTGGCTTAAGCTGTTCAGGATCATCCTTCAAATCAAACAGCAGATTGCCGAATTGTGAGACCTTATAATTCTCTTTCGCTTTAATTTTCAAAACGGAACAGCCCTTTGTAAAGGTAAACGGTTCTCTTAACTCAACATCCTGAAGTTCCTTAACCTTAAACCGCTCTGTCATATGCTGAGGAACTAAAGTATAGTTATATACCTCATTCTCTCTGCCCTTCACGGCGGCGCGCATATAGGAATACTGACCATCCGTGATATTCACATGACCGGAGAATACACCATAAATTGCCGTATCCCGTACTTTTTCATCCTTTTCAATCACCTTGCTTAAATCATAGCCCTGCATATCCTTTGGTACCTCAAGGCCATGGAAATTCAAGATTGTCGGTGCCCAGTCAATCAGCTGTACAAGACTCTGACGATGTTCACCCTGCTTCTTGCAGCGCGGGTCCCAGATAAATAATGGATTGTTTGCGACCTCATTGTAATAAGGCATTTGATTCTTGCCCCACCAGCCATGTTCGCCCAGCAGGAAGCCATGATCGGTGCCGACTATCAGCATCGTATCCTCCCACATGTTGTAGCGGTCCATCATATCCAATACCCGGCCGAGATTTTTATCACACATTGACACTAAGGCCTTGTATTGACGGCGGCAGTGATTGACTTCAGCTTCACTTTGATCAACCTGACCGCGCGGCCAATCAAAATGCTTGCCGTCATAGTCCTCCGGATAGAGATCCAGATATTCCTGCGGAACATAAAAGGGTTCATGAGGATCAAAGGTTTCAATATCTAAAAGCCAATTGTCCTGATCCTGATTCTTTTCGATAAATTCACAGCCGCGGTCAAACACCTGCGTCTGCGGAAAATCCTTTTCTTCAATGATATACTTGCGGTTTATCCAGTCATAGCGCCAAAGTCCGCTGACCCCCTCGCCAGTCTGTTTCTTTGGTACAAAAACAACCTCTGGAATCTGCGGATCTTTTATCTCCGCTTTCCAATGATCTCCCTCCTGACCGCGCACAACTTCCCAAGATGAATAACGAGCGTGGAAGTTGCAGCCGCCATCTTCCCAATAATGCAGATGATCGCTGATCAGATGGGTATAGACACCATGCTTCTTTAAGATTTCCGGCATTGAATCATCAAAAGGCTCCAGGGGTCCCCATTCACGATGAAGGAAATTATGCCGGCCGGTATGCAGCTCACGGCGAGCTGGAATACATGGCATACTGCCTACATAAGAGTTGTCAAAGGTAATGGCTTTTTGTGCCAATCGTTCAAAATTAGGCGCAATCGTATCACAATCTGGATTGTAGGGCGGTAAAAAGCGCTTATTCAGACTGTCATAAAAAACGATGATCGTTCTCATCGAACCACCTAGTTCTTACGTGCTTCAGGATAAAATTCATCAACGATCTTACCGATTGAAGCGGCGATCCCCTTACCATCCATGATATTAACAACCTCGATTACATGGGCATCTGCCGGGAAAGAAGCACCTTCAGCCAATTTTTTGGAGATAGCGATAATATCTGTCCAGTCACTCTGTGAACCCATTTCACCTACGGCGGTATGCTTTACCTCAGCATTGATGCCGTCAGCGGCTAAAGCCTTTTTAACGATTGATTCTGAAATAGCGCTGCTGCCAACACCATAACCGCATACAAATAATACATTTACCTTATCTTTCATCTTTTTTTCCTCCATGATTTATTTAATTAATGAATTAAATTGCCGATAAAACGTAAGCCCTCAGTCACTGCCGGCCAGAATGTTGAGAAGTCAAACATACCAGACCAACCAGTTCCTTCTGGATAATACATCAGATTGATTGCCCAAACACTGCCGAAAGTCTGAATAAAGCCTAATAAAATTGAACATACGATAATTGATTTAATACCGCCGTATTTATTCGCAACAACACCGATTGGGCCACCTGAGAAGAACAGCGGTACGAAACCAGGCAGTACCATGATTGAAGAATTCATAGCTAATAAGACTAACATTGCTAATACAGTACCAACCGTTGTGAAAATGAAACCTAAAGTAGCCGCGTTTGGTGAGAAAGGCAGCAAGGCAGCAACGTCGATAGCAGGCACTGCATCTGGTACGATTTTTTCTTGAATACCTTTAAATGCACCGGTCAACTCACCGCACATCATACGCACACCAGTCAGCAGGATAACCATGTTCATTGAGAAATTGATACCCGTTAAAATAATATAAACAAACCAGTGTGTATTGCCAGCTAATTCCTGAATTCCGCTGATTCCCAGCGGCGCCATAAAGGCACCTACGAAAACTGTCATAATGATAGCTACTGAAGTAACATTATTATTGAAAATATTCAGCCAGCCCGGCAGCTTCATGTTTTCCGCGTCCTGTTCCGGATTGCCGAAGAAATGCGCGATTTTTCCGAAGAACCAAATACCAATCTGCTGATTATGACCGATGGTGAAACCGGCGCCGCCTGTCACATCATCGACCGTCTTATACGCCAAGGTCGTAGAGAATGCCCAATAAACACCAACTAATACACCGGCAATGATCACAGAAGCGGTTGTGCCAAGTCCTAAAGTTGCTAGAACGAGCCATAAAATAGCTTGTGAATGCGCAATACCGGCATTACCTGTAAGGAAGATACCCTTTGCTTTTGTGAAACGGCCAAAATAAACAAGCACCAGATTCACTGCGAAAGCAATCAGGAACACATAACCGACAAGACCAAACAGACTGCCCAAGGCTTCCTGAGTTGTGGCCTTCATAGCATAAGAATCCATGATATAACCCTGAATACCAAATGAATTACTTACTGCCGTAGTAATCGGTTTAAAAATACTGGTAAACTGGCCGCCGCCAAAGATTACCATCTGAATACCAACCATAGCACTTAAGGTACCGGTGATTACTTTGGTAATACTTTCTTTATTCATGATATAGCCGATACAGATCAGCAATCCGATCAGGATAACCGGCTGTGTCAAAAAGTCATTAACGATAAAGCTAATAAATCCGTTCATATTTCCTCCTTATTCGTCCTCTAATTCAACGTTTGCGAATATGTTATAAATCTCATCAATTTCATTGCTGCCTACGACCTTTTCCGCAAGCTCAGGGTCGCCAAGTACGGCTGCCAAAGCCTGCAGCATTTTCATATGTGCAGCATTATCAACACATGAAATCGGCAGAATCAATACCGCCCGGCTGTCTTGAGACTCATCAAAATATACGGGGGTTTTCAATTTTAATATGGCAAAACCATTTTTCAGAGCACCGCTTTCTGAGCGTGCGTGCGGCATGGCAATATTTGGAGCTATAACAATATAGGCACCCAGCGTATTGACTGTTTCAATCATCGCGTCAATATACCGTTCTTCTATATACCCCTTGTTCAGCATCGGCTGTGCCGCCAGCTTAATTGCGGCCTGCCAGTCCGTAACGCTATCGGCGATTTGAATACAATCTTTGCTAAGTAATTCTTCCTTCATAATTTCACTCCTTGGTGTAAGCGCTTTACACTTATAAAATAATAAATGGCAGAACATTTGTCAACGCTCTGCCATTTACTTGCACGAATGTGCATTTCTAAAGTTTTAAAAATTCATATAAATTAATAACCGTTCATAAAAGTTACTTCTTACTATGTTTTGCAATGATCTCATAAGCCTGCTTGCTGACCGAGAATAAATCATTCGTTGTTGTCTCTACCCCATACATCATAACGATCCCCTTCTGGGTTGTCAGCTTCTTTACTTCACTGTATTTAAAATATTTATTGCAATAGAAAAAGCCATGTTCATCATAATAGAAGTCTTTAACTGTGATAGCACCAAAGATTTCACCGATACTTAACAGAATCAGCAATGCACAGACCGCGGTCGTTACCGGATCAGCAATATAACGATATAAGGCAAATCCCGCTAAGCCGGCAGTAATCAGAAACAGAATGACATTGCCGGTGCTTAAACGCAGCAGCTGAAGCTTTTGGCCGCCCTTGATTGCTTCCTGAATGGCCGTGCGGGTCATCAAAAACTGTTTAACACGTTTATAGGCAAGGAATACACCCAATGCGACACAAAGTATAACTATAACCATAAAAATCCACTCCTTTTGAAATTACTCTCATTGATACTGATATTATAGCAGACTTATGATGAACATTTGTGCATTTTGAATCTTTTCAATGAGAATTTAACATTTTGAACTTGAATTTTGTAAGTGCTTTCGATAAAATGGAAGCATAAAGGCTGATGAAGACATACTTCTGTATTGCGATACTCAGAATATGTTGCCTTTAACTTCTGTTAAACATGAAGTGTTTAAATCCCTTTCACTTCGAAAACAGAAAAATCGCATATAAAAACGGCGCTTGCTCCGCCGTTTTTATTTTACTCTTGATGATTATTTATTATTCAAGAACAACACTTAGATCAATGTAATGCTTATCACGAATAACCTTGAAAGTCATTGTATCACCCGGCACATGACTTTGCAGCTTAGCCTTTAATTCCGCTGAAGAAGAGATTTGTTCCTCATCGGCAGCAATAATCAAATCACCTTTCATGAAGCCCGCGCGTTCAGCATTAGAGCCCTCACTTACTTCCGCAACTAATAAGCCAAGAGTATTCACACCATAGCTCATCGCTGTCTGTACATTGCTGATTTCCACATAACTGATACCCAATGTCAGACGGCCTTCAACCTTACCGTTTGAGATCAGCTGCTCCGCAACTTCCTTGGCAATATTAACCGGAATTGCAAAGCCGATACCTTCGACATCACTGCCGCTTGATTTAGCATTGACAATACCGATCAGTTCACCATTTGTATTAAATAAACCACCGCCAGAATTACCCGGATTAATAGCCGCCGTAGTCTGCAGCAGCGTCATAGTCTGACCGCTGATTGTAATTGAACGATCAAGCGCGCTGATAATACCCTCGGTCACTGAACCGCCTAACTCACCTAATGGATTGCCAACCGCGACAACACTTTGACCAACTACCAGATTGCTTGAATCACCAAAGACGGCTGGTTTTAAATTAGACGCGTTGATTTTAATTACCGCGACATCGGTCTGCGAATCACTGCCAATCACTTCCGCATCATATTCTGTACCATCACTTAAACGTACCGTAATCGAAGTAGCACCCTCAATTACATGATTATTCGTTATAATTGTACCGTCTGATGAAATGATTACTCCCGAACCGGCACCGCTGGCTACATATTGCTGCAGGAAGGTACTAGTCTTAACCGTTGATGTAACGATCTCAACCACACTTTCCTTTACTGTTGCCGCGACATCAGGAATCGACATATTCGTTGCCTCACTGCCATCCGCCTTCGTTTGTATCACTGACTGATACAAAACTGATTTACTGCTGTCATTGCTTGGACTCGTCAAGCTGACTGCCAGATAACCGCCGGCAAAGCCTAATCCGGTGGATAATAAACAGCCTGCCAGACACAATGCGATAATTTTTTTATTCGAACGGAAGAAGTGCTTCTTCTCAGGCTGTTCAACCTGTCTTTCATTAACCTCTGCTTCCAGTATTTCAGGATTTCTTTCTTCATTACTCATAAACTCAACCTCCTTGTTTATGCTTCTAGTATAGGAAGCATTCGTGACATTTATATGAAATCAATGTGAAGATTAGGTGAACAATTATGGAAAATTTCGTCAAATCTTACGCAAGATTATCTAGGCTGTCACCAATGCTCTTTACCGCCTTATTATATCCCCTTTTTTGATTCAGCGTAAACTTAAATGAACAACTGTATTTAACTAATAAACCGAATGGGTTTGCGAAAAAATCTTGAAGTATAGCGCCAGTCAAGGTACAATAAATGAGTATTCTTTTCATATAATAGGAAAGTCTGGAGGAAATTATGAATCTTACTCTTGAAATATTAAAAGCGATTTTGCTTGGCATTGTACAGGGTATCACTGAATGGCTGCCAATCAGCAGTACCGGCCATATGATTCTGGTTGATGAATTTATCAAAATGCAGTTTCCTGCTGAGTTTGTCGATCTGTTTCTCGTTGTCGTTCAGTTTGGCTCGATTCTTGCCGTAGTATTACTGTATTTCCATAAGCTGAATCCCTTCTCCCGAAGAAAATCAGCAACCGAAAAAGCCAATACCTTTGAATTATGGTCTAAGGTTCTGGTAGCATGTGTGCCAGCCGGTATTATCGGTGTTTTATTTAATGATACGATCAAAGAGCTGTTTTTTAATTCAACGGTGGTGGCAATCACTTTAATTGTCTACGGTATCGGCTTTATTCTGATTGAGAACCAAAAGAAAGTATCTGTTACCAACACATTAAATGCAATTACTTACAAAGAAGCACTGCTGATCGGCGTCTTTCAGGTATTAGCATTGATTCCCGGCACTTCACGCTCCGGGGCGACAATCTTAGGCGGCATCATGCTTGGTTTATCACGAACCGTTGCCAGTGAATTTACCTTCTTTGTCGCGATTCCGGTGATGTTTGGTGCTTCATTGCTTGATATTGTTAAGTACAGCGGTTCTTTCACCTTTGCACAGGTATTGGTTCTTTTGGTAGGTATGGTCACAGCCTTTTTAGTATCCGTCGTTGCAATCCGCGCATTGATGAAATATATCCGCAAACATGATTTCAAGATTTTTGGTTATTACCGCATCGCTTTGGGGGTGCTTGTCCTTTTGTACTTTGCCTTTATTCGTTAGGAGTGAAATTTTATGGATTCATCGATTATTCTGATATTATTAGCCCTATTTATTATCTTCGGGCTGATTAAAAAAATCTTTAAGCTAGTCCTCTTCGGACTTTGTCTTTTTGCCCTATATCTTCTGTATATGTATGCAGTAGATCAGGGAATGCTGACAGCAGTATTTACTATATTTAATTTCTAGCAGCTCTGGCTGCTTTTTTTATATCAGTCCAATTGCTTCTAATAAAGCACCCTTTTATGGGTGCTTAATAAGCATAATATTTACAGTTTTTACATTTTTCTCTAAAATCATCTTTATTAAACTCAGCTTCAAGACAAGTTTCTATCAACTGCTTGTCTACGACATCTCTGCATACAATACAATTTATAATGTTAATCATCCGTTCAACAATAGGACAAAAAATCTGTTCATTATCTTCCATTTCTCTTCAATACCTCCCTTTATTATCATATATCTTAATCAAATTCATTAGTGCGAAACACGAATTTTTTATTAACATCAGCAAATTCGACACCACCTGCATGAATACTAACGAGAATCAAATCCGATTATCTAATTTACAATATTAAAGTTTCAATTTTTCACTGTCTGCTTGCATATTTTATTTAACTCATGAAGGAGTTCTGGAAGATCTTCATGTACGGTATCATACACTACAGTTAAATCAACATCACCATATTCATGAACAATTCGGTTTCTCATACCTTTAACTGCACGCCATGGTATCGAAGTTTGATTTTTGAAATTGTCTGTCAAGCGATCTGCGTTTTCCGAAATTTGAATCAACCTAAACATCACTGAATCAGTAAGGAGTTCATTATCTTCGAGTTCAGATTGCGTCAGTCCTTCTGTATGTTCTATAATAAATTCTAAATCAGTGACTATTTTCTTAATGTAATATTGATTATCTTTCTTATTATCCATATATTTTTATTCCATCTTTCAATATTTCATTCATTAATTCTGGATTGTCATTCAACTGTTCACGCTTTAAGACGTCAACCTTCTTTTTCAAACCTTCGCGTAATGCTTCAACCAAATCATAATATTTCATTCCTGTAATAGAAGTGGAAATCAAAAGATCCACATCGCTCTTTTCATTGGCGGTTTCTTTAGCATAAGAACCAAATAAATAGCAATATTCAATATCAAAATTTCTGAAAATATCAGTACATATCTCTTTTATTTGATTAAGCGTCAAAATGCCATGTGTTTCATCAACGAAACCATATTGTTCTAACTTCTGCATCATAAAAGCATATTTAATTGATGTCACCTTGGCTTCATCTGTTTCGTAGTTTTGATAGGTACGCAAAGGAATGCCAAGGTATTGAGCACATTCACACTGAGTTAGTTGTTTTTGTTTGCGAAGTTGCCTTAACGTCACATCCATCACCTCTATAGATAGTATATCATTAAAAGGGATAACACGCAATAATTGCGTATTGAATAAAATAAAAAGTGCAAAAATTGCGTGTTTAATAAAAGTAAAATGCGCAATTTTTGCGTTTATTAAAATCATATTAACACACCTGCCACAAATGGAACATTAGCTGTAAGTCTTTTTGAGCTATCAAAAATTCAATTCCTTATTTAGCTTCCATAACTTTTTAGTCCTCATAGCAATAAACTGTACGATAGATATTTAACCAGCATCTCTTTGATGTTATCTCGCAAAATCAAGCGTAATAGATAGATGGAAAAGGCAAAAAATAGCTGCCCGTAAAGAAAGAGCCACGGCTATATGTCCAATAGCCAAGGCTCTTTTATTTTTCTAATCAGTATAAAGTTTGTTTAATTGCATTCTAACCTCGTCCAGCCAATTATAAAACGCATTTTTAACTGTTGATAAAATCAAGAATCATATCCATGCGATCCAAAGTATCCTGATAACCTAGGTCAAACCAAGCCCCCAGCAATTCCTTATCCTGAGTATAACGGGTAACTCCCATATCTCTTGATGGCCGAAGCGTTATCGCCTTGCCTTCTTTTTCAAGCTGTTTTACCTTCTCCCACTGTTCATTATAATGAACATGGCGCAGCTCAAGATCCTTGCGTACATGCTTATACTTGCCATAAAACAGCGATGCCAGCATCAGCTGATACTTAGCCGCCGGTTTACGGACATAATTCTCTTCTTTGGTTGAAATGAAGACATGCTTGCTGCAGCCCTGACGAATGGATTGCTCGATGGGAATCATATCGACCAAACCGCCGTCCATATAAGTGCCATGATTAAATGCCACCGGTTTCGTCAGCAACAGCAAAGCACAGGCTGCTTTAATCAAAATATCATCCTGTTCATGATAAGATTTATCAAAGTATTCAACCTCACCAGTATCCAAATTATATAAACCAACATCCATCTGGGCAGCGTTTTTTTGATAAGCCTCATGATCCAAAGGTGTCATTTCCTCAATATAATTGTAGGTAGAATAAATACCAAATACCGCGTGTTCATGAAGGATCGGTGATAAACCGACCGCTTCCTTACGGCTTGCGGAATCAACGCCTGTCACCCGCAGACGATCCCGCTGCTTAGACACATACGGCATCAGACAAACCGCTCCGGCACTAATACCCACCGTATAGGGGAATTCAATATTGTTATCTAAGAAGCACTGCAGAACACCTGCCGTATATGCCGCTTTAGTGCCTCCCCCTTCACAGATTAAACCTATTTTTTCTTTCATTCTTCAATCTCCTTTAAAGCAATGGTGAGAACAGACTTAAAATGGAACGGTAAGCCCTTCTCAAAATATTTGACTTCATATATTTTTCGTAAGTGATTTCTTCACATTTTTCCAATGTTTTTAAGTAATCTGCCTTCAGATCCATGACAGCCCGGCTTTCATACATCCAGACACCACATTCATAATGCAGATAATAACTTCTGAAGTCAAGATTAATCGTACCAATAACTGCTAATTTATCATCAGTGACCATCGTTTTCGCATGGACAAAGCCCGGGGTATATTCATAAATCTTCACACCGTTCTTAAGCAGAGAGCGATAATTGGCCCGCGTTACCTCAAACACAAACTTTTTATCCGGAATATGCGGTACCATGATGCGCACATCAACACCGCATTTAGCCGCCAGCTCCAGCGATGTTTTCATTTCATTATCCAGTACCAAATAAGGCGTCTGAATAAATATATAACGATTTGCGGCATTTACCAGTGAGATATGAATATTTTCACCCACATGCTCATCATCTGTCGGTGAATCAGAGAAAGGCTGTACATACCCATCATCACTCAGATCATCAAAGGCATGAGCATCCGCTTTATACAGCAGATAGTCGTCGCAAACCTTTTCATCATAATTCCAAAACTGCAGAAACATCAAAGTAAAATTCCATACCGCTTCACCACGGATCATAATTGAACAATCTTTCCAATGACCATAAACTGTTTTCGCATTCATATATTCATCAGCCAAATTAATACCGCCGGTTACGCCAACCAAACCATCAATCACCACAATCTTACGGTGATCACGATTGTTCATTTGTATTGCCAGCTTTGCCTGAATCGGATTAAATACCTTACACTTAATGCCTAATGCCTGAATCGTCTTATAATAATCGGGATCTAGCTTAGGGATACAGCCGGCATCATCATACATCAATCTGACATCAACACCCTGCTTCACCTTTTCCACCAAAACATCAAGGATGGTATTCCACATAATCCCTTCTTCAATAATGAAATATTCAAGGAAGATAAATTTCTTTGCTTTTTTCAATTCTTCAACTAACCGTTCAAACTTTACCTCACCGCTTGGCAGAAAGGTTGTCTGCGTTCGTTTATAAACCGGGAAATCAGCATTTTTCCAAAGATAATTAGCCTGCTTATAAGCATTCTCATCCTGATCGCGGATTTCCTGCATGATCTGCTTATCCTGTGAAATGATCCTATGAACATTTAGCTGTGATTCATGATCACGGCGCATTAAAGCCTTCGGCACCTTTTGTCCGCCAAACAGCAGATAAAGCAGTCCGCCGAAAATCGGCACCAGCATAATGACAACGATCCAAGCTAGTTTATAAGAAGGATTTTCATCCTTATTCATGATATAGATGACCATGACAATACTCAGCAGATTTAAAATCTGATTGATAAATCTGGAATAGGCGCTCAGTATTGAAACCACACTCAGCAAAAACAACAGCTGAAGCAGAATCAGGTAAGCCACAAAAGCTGTCTTAGAAGTCAGCACGCTTACCAGCTTCTTCAAATTCATAAGTTCACCTCCCGCCCTTGACTAAATAATAAAGCTTATTTCTTATCCGCAGCGATAAAGCGTTTCAGCATTTCAGTAACCGTATCAATCAAAGCATCATCCAGGACACAATCCTTCCCGGAAGCTGTTTTCATTGTTACCAGATAGCCCTTTTCATTCATTGTACCACTGGTAACCAACAATCCTTTTTTATAATGTGCCATCGAAGAATTCTGACGTTCCTCCTCTTTTAATTCACACATTTCATGCTTCACATCACCCTTACAGCATTTAACTAATTCATTGGCTGACTTGCGGTTACCCTGTGTATAACCGATTGAAAGCTCCTCACCGTCACCAACACAATTCAGCTGAATCACATTGGGATTACGATTCATAAAGGATAATTCATCCTTTAAAATCATATCGCCGAAGAAGACACCCTTATTCGCGTCTGTAAAGACGAAGGCTGTCTTGCGGCGGCCGTCAACCCCAATTGCATCCGCAATTTCAAGAGCTGCCAGAATACCACTCGTATTACGGTTAAAATTCTTCTTATTAGGAAATCCCTTAGTTAATGCAACTAGAATCAGTGCCATCAGCAATAAACTGATCAGACTGATTGCAGCCTGCGCCCCAGCCGTTGGAAAATAAGGCGGCAGCACATACAGCAAGACAACAAACAGCAGATAGAATACAATGATCGGTACAAATGTCTGTACTAAACCGGCATTCTGATTCTTTGTTCCGTTATTGACATAATATGTATTTTTATACCACAGACAGCGCTCTGGTGTATCATAAGGAATCACCAAGATATTTTTTGCCTGTTTCAAATTACCGTACACATAATCATAACGCGGAAAAACACTGAAACGTTTCTTCATCAGCACAGAGCCTTCCATTCCCAATGCCTTAAAATCCTCATCCAAGGCCGCATGGAATTTCTTCTTCTGCCATGAATAAAAACGGCAGCCATAAGTTTGTGTATATTTATCTTTTAAATCCTGCTTCATAATTCATCTCCTATTTTATCTTAAATTCATCCGCAAAGGTCAGATTCAGACCCTCAATCAGTTTATTACATTCATCAATTGCTCGTTCATCAAGCAGATCAACGGGTACATGAGCGTCATAGCCATAGACACACTGCACCGAATATTGGGCAATAATCTCCCAAAAAGGCCGATAAGGATACGGATAAGCGTCACCTTGTGCATAAGGCTTCTTGCCGCTCTTTCTTCCTTTCAGATTCACTTCCAGCAAAACATCACATTCAACCGCGCATTGGGCAATCTGATGAGCCGCTTCCTCACAAGCCTTGGAAAAACTGCGGCGGCCAAGCATGAAGTAATCCGGATGCGCCAAACAGCTGACTAAACCGCTGCGCATTGCCTTACAGACAAGATCAGTATAATCTCTGACATCCTCATCCCGGCATAAATAATCAAAACCAAAACCATCAACATATTTGCAATGCTGACCAACAATCATATAATCACAGCGTTCACGCATGTCTTTAAGAAAATCAACCTCACTATCATAATACTCGATTTCAAAACCAACTTTAATATCAATTTTGTCACGATACTTTTCTTTCAGATGATAAATCGAAGTCAGATAATCATTAGTATCCCGATAAAGCATGCGGTCTGTCGGTATATCAAACCATGTATAACCGATATGTTCACTAAAGCCAAGCTGTTTAAAACCTGCATCAATAGCGGCCAAAACATATTGTTCATCATCGCCGTAGGCATGTCCGCAGCGCTTGGTGTGGGTATGCATATTAAAATCCTGTTTACTTTTCATATTCCACCTGCCAATCCCCTTTATTATACACTGATTAACGAACAATTTATAGTATTAGCATCAGATATTGCACGATCTGTCTAAAATTCAGTATCACCGCAAGAATCACTAAAATCAATGCAAACAGACTCAGCTCAATACATTTATCTTTCATCAGAAACCTCTTTTCAAGATATACTATGCTGATTATTAACATTGAGTTAAAATTGTGTTACAGTTTTGTCACTTCCGTTTTCTTTTTGTTAATGACGTGTTATAGTATGCATGTGAAACAATCATTAAACTTTTTCATGAACTATATTTGTCCCTACCTACCTAAAACTCAACGAAAGCAATTGTTTCACAGCCCTCAAGAATTGTCCTCCTAGTCAAAAGACAATTCTTTTTTTCTGTTTAAAATGAAAAGACCCGCTGACATATTGTGACAGCGGGTTTTGCTTTTACTAGTTATTTAATTTCGATTAATTCATAGCTGCGGGTGCCGAGACCGATTTTCTGCGCGTGCTCCAAACAAACTTCCCAATTTGTATCCGGGTGCGTGCCGGTAAACGGATCATGGTGATCACAGTGGTGTTCCCGGTTTTTAGCAAGCTGAGAACCTGGAATAACCGGTGCCTTTTGACACATATCAGCACATGCCTGATCGATAGCGACAGGATCAAAAGACGCAAACATACCGACATCACCGATGATTGGCAAATCGTTTTCAGAGTGACAGTCGCAGCATGGTGATACGTCAACGACTAATGAGATATGAAACTGCGGGCGGTTCTGAACAACAGCCAGCGAATATTCCGCAATCTTTTTATTCAGCAGATCATTGGCCGAACCATTGGTAGGGTGGATAGCATCATGATTGCAGGCACCGATGCAGCGGCCGCAGCCAACACACTTGGTATGATCGATAACGGCCTTGCGTTCAACAAATGAAATAGCGCCATGCGCACAGTTTTTATAACACTGACCGCAGCTGACACACATTTCCTGATTAACCATCGGCTTGCCGCTATAATGCATTTCCATCTTACCGGCCCTTGAACCGCAGCCCATGCCGATATTTTTCAGACAGCCGCCAAAACCAGTTGATTCATGACCCTTAAAATGTGTCAGCGTAATGAAAATATCAGCGTCCATAACAGCACGGCCAATTTTTGCTGATGTCACATATTCGCCATTAACCGGCACATCAATATCATCAGTGCCTTTCAAGCCATCAGCGATAATGACATGACAGTTTGTCGCAAAAGGATTGAAGCCATTTTCATAAGCCGTATCCAAATGATCAATCGCATTCTTACGGCGGCCTACATAAAGTGTATTGCAGTCAGTAAGAAAAGCGCTGCCGCCATTCTTTTTAATTAAATCAACTAAAACTTTCGCATAATTAGGTCTTAAATAAGACAGATTTCCCGGTTCACCAAAATGTATTTTAATCGCCGTAAATTTATCTTTGAAATCAATTGTTTCAATACCTGCCGTTTTGATTAGCTTTTCCAGCTTTTGAAGCAGATTGCAGTCAGCCGTTGCGGTAAAGTCACAATAGTAAACTTTAGCTTTATCCATAATTCATACCTCCCATTTATACGCCTATTATACTTTTTTTGTGTTTAAAGTACAATTGGTGAGTTGTGATAGTTGAGATAAATGAATAACGATGTTTTGAACTTTACTCATTCGCCGGATTTACATGGATCATGATATGTTTAATTTCAGGATAGTTATGTTCTACATCCTTGTGTATATGCTCAGCGACCTCATGAGCCTCACGGAGTGATTTATTGCCATCAACAGATATTTCTAAATCAATATAAACCTTGTTGCCAAACATCCGTGAATGAAGCATATCGACGGATAGTACAGATTCCTTTTCAGCAATAAAGCTAGTCAGCTGCTCTTCATAATCTTCACCGCAGGAAGTGTCCAGCATTTTGATCAGCGCGTCTTTTGAAATATCGTAAGCAACCTTTAAAATGAATAAACAGATGACAACACTTGCGATTGAGTCCATGACGGGGTAGCCTAACATCGCACCGGCTATGCCGATCAATGAGCCGATAGAGGAAAGCGCGTCTGAACGGTGATGCCATGCGTCTGCCATGAATGCGGATGAATGAATGATTCGCGCATAATGTCTTGTATACCAAAACATTGCTTCCTTTCCTATTATGGAAAATACGGCAGCGGCAAGAGCGATGGCTTTGGGTACGGCTAACGCATCATATTGATTGGCAATGATATTTTCTATTCCAACCTTGCCAACCCCAAGTCCGGTAGCCATTAATACCAGTCCTAGGATTAATGACGCGACACATTCTAAGCGCTCATGACCATAAGGATGTGAGTCGTCAGCGGCTTTCTTGGAAACCTTGACACCGATCCACGCGATTAAAGTTGTTAAAACATCGGAGAAAGAGTGGATGGCATCGGAAATCATAGCTCCTGAGTTGCCTGCGATGCCCGCGAACATTTTAAAACCGGATAATGCGGTGTTGCCAATTAAACTTACCATTGACAGTTTGCGAATAATTACCGCTTCATTCTTGTCAGCGGTGCTGATTGCCATTTCACATGGCGTTTTGTTTTCTGTTGTCATAAAAGAGTCCTCCTAATTTCGTCATAAATGTACGAAAATGTCTTATCTCTTATGGCACTTCATTGAGAATGAATTCCGCAAATGGTTAAAAAAAACATCTGTGGAACATACAACTGTCCCACAGATGCTAAGTTAACATCTGTTGCCGCCTCAGCAGCCCGGCCCCATGACCTAAAAGGTTCATCGCCTGCTCAGTTTGTACTGTTGATCTCGCATTCAATAGAATGTAATGCAGTGCAAAGAGTTAACTGTGTTATAACATATTATATGAGGGGTGTCAAGGAAGTGTGAGGCTGAAAGCAACAATTTTGAAATGCAATTAATAACATTATTTAGGCACAAATACATTTTACTAGAAACATTAATTATAAAATACAATTAATAAAAATCAACTTGAATATATTAACAAGTGTAATTCAATCAAATTTATGACTTAGCATAATAATTAATTAGGTCATATATGAATTTGAAAAATTGAGTATGATTACAAAATTAATTAGATACAAATACATTTTATTAGAATCACTATTAAATACATTGATAAGGAATCGGCAGAAATGTCTAAGCACAAATACATTTTACTAGAATCATTATTAACTCATAATACCTATGTTTTTAATCTAGGTTTAAGCACTAATATATTTTACTAGAATTTCTATTAAATGGCAATCATGAACAATTTCCAAGTAAATTTTGCACAAATACATTTTACTAGAATCACTATTGCGCACTGGCGATGTTGTTGAGATAATAGAGTCTAAGCACAAATACATTTTACTAGAATCACTATTTAAGACAATAAGTATTTCCCTCAATTACTCGTCTAAGCACAAATACATTTTACTAGAATCACTATTGATGTAACTATGCTTGTTACAAGCAATGAGTCTAAGCACAAATACATTTTACTAGAATCACTATTACTGAACCTATAAGTAGTGTACCATGTATAGTCTAAGCACAAATACATTTTACTAGAATCACTATTTTGAACTCCCCTGTTTCAGTTGGTGATCTGTCTAAGCACAAATACATTTTACCAGAATCACTATTTTAAATGGGTAAAGAAAAAGCGCAATCCAAGTCTAAGCACAAATACATTTTACTAGAATCACTATTTCGGCTTGGGACCGAGAGAGTACAGGTTCAGTCTAAGCACAAATACATTTTACTAGAATCACTATTTATTGGGAAGTTATATTGCTTTAAACATGAGTCTAAGCACAAATACATCTTACTAGAATCACTATTCAGTTCTGAACCGCCTCATGTAATTTTTACGTCTAAGCACAAATACATTTTACTAGAATCACTATTAATGGATCGACAAAAGTGACGAAATCCTAAGTCTAAGCACAAATACATTTTACTAGAATCACTATTGCGGAGGATTTGCGCGAACTGAACGAAATGTCTAAGCACAAATACATTTTACTAGAATCACTATTTAAAGCCCCGAACATCAATATCCATATTGTCTAAGCACAAATACATTTTACTAGAATCACTATTGCCACCGGTGATACTTGTGATGACCGTTACGTCTAAGCACAAATACATTTTACTAGAATCACTATTGAGAATTTGTAATACAAGAGTTATTAAATGTCTAAGCACAAATACATTTTACTAGAATCACTATTAGATGGCAAGATTTTACTATATTTCCTACGTATTTCACCGGCTTTTCTTTCATTCATCATGTAATATTTTCTGCAATTTTACCGTTTTCCAATTATATCACATCATCTATGTTATATTTCTCAAAAAAATAATTTATAAAATCAGCTCGTTCAGATAATAATTCATTGTATTTAAGAAACGTATGCTGTTTTTCTAGAACTTTAATAATATTATGATATTCATTACGATCTAAAAAATCTTTATACAAAATCTTCTTTTCACAGTTCTCAATAATTTCATTATTAAAAATGCAATCAATTTTATAATCTGTTACAAATAAATGAGAAATCAAATTTTTTGTATAATAATAAAATTCTGCATCATTAAGGAATAATACAACATACACTTTTCCATTCCTCATCATCTTATCCAAAATATATAATTGTTGTGATAAATCTAATCCCTGTTTGAAATCTCGAATAATTAGAAAGCTATCCCTTTTAACATTTAAGAAATGAAGTATCAACAAAAGTTGCATTTCCCTGGATATTGAATCGTTAATCTCTTCCTTATCAACTAAATGAAACAAGTTTTGAAATATATTCTCTAAATTATCCATTTTAAATTCAGGGGAAACTAGTCCTGGGTAATCTTCTAACAAAAATTTATATTTGCTTTGAACTACCAATTGTATATCACATAAGCATTCTGCTAATTGAGCTAATAACATATCTTTATACTCATATTCTTGAATTATTGCTTTAAGAAATTTTAAATTATAACTTTTTGATGTTAGTTTTAAATCATCCAATATGGTAGTCCCATTATAATCAATGACCTCGTATTCTTTTTTCTTGATAAGCGTATTATTAAATTGAAATTCTTTAGTTCCGCCAGATAATCCATCAACTATGATATCAGCTAAATCATTCATATACTTACAGTTGACATTAAAACATAGTATTTTATCAAAATTTAATTCATAATACTGCTCATTATAATAAAAACTGAGTTTATTCATTCTATCACCAATGTAAATTTTTTATCTACTTCTCTTCCTGTAGGAATAGCTGTCCCTACTATTAATAGCATATCTTCAAATTGTTTCTCCGTAATGGATAATATTCTGACATTCCCTGTATCCGGCGAATTAGATTTTACTCTCTGTATATGTTTATCTGCATCTGCTTGGTTTCGGCAAAATCTAGTATAAACAGAAAACTGCATCATAATAAAGCCATCATCCATCAGAAACTTTCTAAATTTTGTATAAACCCTTTTATCACGTTTACTTACCATCGGAAGATCAAAAGCAACCATTAATCGCATGTATTTATAACTCGATTGAATCATCTTCTTGATTTTCATCTATGGTAAGTTCAGGTAAACACAATAATGAGGAATCATCATTTTCTAAACATTTTATATAACTTTTCACAGTTTCTTCGATGGCAAACTGAAGATTATAAAATTTTTTATTCATTTTCACTTTAAATTGAAGAAGTTCAATTAATTCTTTTCGGATAGCTATAGGAAGCGGATAATCTAACTCATTCAAATGCTTATAAACATAAAGGTCAACAACAGGGCGATAAGGTTCCACAAAATCATAACTGAGGTTGAAGCTATTATTCATTGACTCATGATGAATGCCAATATTAGTATTAAAACCATACATTGTCAGGACACGAGTAACTTGTCCAGCAACAATGCTATATCCATAATTCAAAGCAGCATTCACAGCATCCTCTGATTTTCTTTTACGACTAAATACATTTCCGTACATTGCTTCAAAAAATATTTTAGCAGCTATCGCCTCTCTATTTGTTTTATCACCTGACTGCAAATCTTTAATACATTGTTTCAATTTAACTGATGCATCTTCATTCTTAACAGTACTGTCAACAACTGCTTTTTGATTCGAAATTTTATAATGAATCAAGCGATTCCATAATTGAGAATTAAAAGGCTTTTTAACACCTAACTGATCATAAAATACTTTCAATTGTTTATAATGCATATTCATCGGTAATGTTTGTGTTATTGGTAAATGTTTTTCATCACAAATGATTAAAGTTATATAATAATCAGACAGTGCCGCTAACAATGCTGCAGTGATTACAGTTTGATGATCTTCTAAAAGAAGAGATGCGATATCCTCCAAAGGAATCGCAATCTCTTCACTTTCTTTTTTTATAATTAAACTATGATGCCTAAGCGATAACTTTTCAGCTTTGCGTATATAGATTTGACGATAGCTCATAAATGTACCTTGCCTAAAATATCTACATTAATTGGCTGAATAGATTTTATTGTTGATACTGTTATTATTAATCGTGATTTAGATTTAGTTTGTAAACCTGAAGCTAAAATATCATAATCATCACCTAAAATACTGGTTATTTCAAACATTCCTGCACTAAATCCATTAACTTTACATAGTCCCTTAGCACCATTTCGCAATTCCAGCAAAATGATTTGATTCTTGTATAATTTCACATAAGGAATATAGCCTTCTCTTGCTAATTCACTATATTTGATTTTTCGATTATTTTTCGATTGTCCCCACCAAATAAGCACCTCAGGGTCATTTTTAAAATTCATCACTCGATAGCGATCCATGCCTATAAAATATAGCTTATCAGAATCTTCACGTCTAAACACATGCGTTTGGATTACATTCTCCTTTTCTACATATTGTTTTTTCTCTTCATGCAGCAATATTTCTTCCTTTGGACTATCATAATCTAATTTTACTTTCTTAATTGGATTACCATTACTATTTTTAGGCAATTCCTTGTGTGAATTATAAGCTTCCTCACCATTTGCATATCCGCTTAACCATGATTTAACAGCCTCATACACTGCCTTTTGAGTCCCCTCTTTATCATAAATTTTATCAAGCTGTTTATAATCAAATTTCTTATCAGTTACAGCCATTCGATTTGTTAAAACAACTGTGTTTTCTGTTTTAGGCTTCGGCGCAACACCATAAATAGTAGCTTTATGTAACCGCCCATTTACCTTTTTAGTATATTGGTGAGAAATAATCACTGGCTTACATTGATTTACCTGAGCCGCGTTATAATTTGCCAGACACATGAGGCCACGCTTCATTGTAGCCTCATCACGCTCATAAAGTCTTAATTTAATTTCATCCCTAAAACTATCATATGGCATTGGGAAATGACGAGGATCACTATTCTTTGTTAAATCATAAAGCTGGCCATAGTCAGCCACCGTCCTATTGATTATTTGCGTTGATATTTCACCCGTTGCCGGATCTACTACGGAAACTTTAAATTTCCTCATTGTAGATGAATTTTGTCTCAGATTCTGCTCATGAATTTCTACTCGTCTACGCAAGGAGTCTGTGGCACACGCAATAATTGCAGCATCCAACGCATGATGAAGATGATTTTTACGATTTTTTTGATCTCTTTGTTTCTCCAGCTTCACAACTTCTTCCTTCAGCTTTTTAATCTCTTTATTATTTTTTTCTTCTGTAATATAAATTGACAGTAAATCATATTTTTTCTTCAATTCTTCATCAAATTCATCATGCAGTATATAACTTGGATTTTGATAGGAATGTGTCAAATTTTTTAATCCCCAAACTCCCTTTAATTTATCCGTTATCTGCCCCGTAAAGCTTTTAACTTTGATGGAAGGAAAACAATACTTTAAAATCTCACAAATAACCTTAGTGGCATATCTTGTATCATTCAAAGCTCTTGCACTGAACTCTTCTTGTAAATCATCCGGTATTTTCTTTAATAAATATATCTCTTGTTTTTTAGGATCATTAATCGTACGCAGTACCCATGCTTCATATTTTGCGTATCCTGAATCTCTGCCAAATACTTCATAAGGTATATTATTCGCTTTTTCCAAATTTCTTTCTTTGCGAACTAATGTTTTATTAGCAAAAGTATCATTAAAACTAATTGAATATGGCATAATATGATCGATTTCATATTCACGGGTGAATAATGTTTTTTCATTAATTTTCGCAGCCATTTCATCATTTGTTAAAGCGAGCGTATAAGGATCAATGCCGCCTTGCTCAATAAATAGTTTATACTTAACTAAATCATCATGACTAATTTTCGCCATAGAAGTAAACTGATCAGAATACTTATTAAATATCTGCATTTTCAAACTAGTGTTAGTCACTTGATTTGATAATTGCATATCCATTAATTGTTTGCGCTCGGTATCATTTTTAGTTAATTCACGGGCAACTTCAACATGAATAGCTACTGGTTTACCATAACGTGCAAAAATAGCATTAATCACCATTTTTGTTTGTTGTAAAGTTGCGATTACAGACCGATTTGTAACTGTCTTATCCAACTCTTCAAAAACCTCTTTCAGCGGCGGCAGCTCTTCATAATCAGTATCATTTTTATGCGCTTGTGAATGGTCAAGATTTAATGCTGCCATTGCCTGAGCATAATCCATTCCTTCATTAATCATCAATGGTAAAAGCTGATAAAGCATATTGAAGGAAAGCTTACCAAATTCTTTAAAACTTCCTTCATCAAGTTTCAGAATGGCCGCTTTAAATAATTGATCTTGATTTTTTAAAAGCTCATCTTCTTCTATTCCTTTGCGAATTTCATCATCTGATTTATAACGTGATAATAGATTAGCCAAAGCATCTAAAACCTTCACTTCGACATTTTCATAACCTAATTTTTTTAACTGAGATTTCAGGATCTTAGTATTTTTCATTTCATAGACAGAAATGTTATTCTTAGCTTCATTCTTTAATTCTTCTAATGTTTTATCTTTATTTTTTTCTTCTTTGGATTTACTGACAATTTTCATAAAATCTTTCTTAGTCAATAAAAGACCTGGAAAATTGACTTGATGTCCGATCACCTTTTGAATATTCTTATATTTAATTTCTTTTCCAGAGACAGCTTCCTCAAGTAGTTTCTTAATTTGCTCATTATTTAAACGATTCTTAATTCGACTGCCTTCTTCATAAAAGGTGATATTGCGCAATTTCTGAATCATAATATATAGCTCATAGCTATAAGATGTAATAGGCGCTCGATCCTGTTTGTCAAATTTACAGATACCAATCATTTTAGATAAAGGATCATGATAAGGTCCCCATTCTGGTCCTTCTGAAAAAGATAATTGTTTAGTTAAAATAGTCAAATAATCATTTTTGAATTGATCGCTGATTACGTTCATCTCAATCTGTTTATTCAGTAATAATTCAGCTTCCTTAACAATCATTTCTCTTGTGATACCTATCTTATATTCTCCGCTTGTATTCTTAATTTTATCTTTAAATTTAGGATCATTAACTATATATTCAGAAATCGTCCATTGATTGTTTATTAATTCATTCTCTGTTGTTTGAATTGAATAAAGTAGCTTTTGATCCTCAGAAGCTGAAGCCGTACTATTTGTGGAATGCTCATCCTTTACTTTACGATTTGATTTAAAACCGCGATATTTTGAATAATGCACTAGACAAATCAAAAGTTCCTCAATCGTTAATTTATTATTTAACCCTTTTACTTTTAATAAATAGGGATTGTCATACTTACAAGCTTCTTTCTCAAAAAATAGATTCATTTCATCTTTTGTAAAGTAATTATTAGATATAAATAAATTTTTGGTTTTCTGAATTCTTGCTTTTCTTCTGCGCAGCAGACGGCGTAATCCACGTGCATTTCGGCGATCTTCCATAGAACCATTTTCCGCGCTAAAAATCCTGCTGCCCAAATCTATGATCCTAATTGGTTCATTCTCATTATTCACTGCCATGCAACTCCATCCAATAGAGCCAACACCTAAATCAATACCCAGTATATATTTCTCTTTCATTTACTTTACCTCCCTATTTTTGTGTAAGACAAATATAAAAATAGTTTTACAGCACATTACTAAATACTAGATGTTATTTTATCCAACACCTCTTTTTGTGCAGAGCCCAAATTTAACTGCATAACTTATTAAGTTAATTTTAACACAAACGAATATTATGTCAAAGCTTAATTCATAATACTTATATAAATTTAAAATGGTAAGTTAAATTCCACTTCTGACTTCCTAAAGTTAAAATCACTCTTTCACAGAATTCTAGTTGATTTTACATTTTCAAAAAGTACAGGAGCTCCTTACTGATTGATCCTTTTTATATAAAATAAAAGCTGAACAATAAAACACCGCTCAGCATTCACAGCATCTTCTAGAACCAAGATGGTTAATAAACGTTTTAGCTATGGACTGCAGAGGTATTACCTAATCAGGTTACCCTCATTTATCGAAGTAGTTTTCATGGCTAAACAAAGCAGCAAGAAGTCTTTATAATAGTAATCATTATATATTGCTTATATTACTAGATTTTTATGTTTTTTAGGTTATATATATCATAATAGTTACTTCATAAATCAAAAAAAACACTCATACCTTCATATTGACTTTTCTTATAATTTCATTTATCATAAAGACAGTCAAGGGACGCCTTGAACTAAGCACAAATACATTTTGCAAGACTCATTATCAGAGTCACCCCTTCACGGGGGACTGCAGAGAAATACCTGATAGGAAACTGTCAGGTATTTTTCTTTTTCCCAAAAAAATCCTTTACATTTTCAAAAACGCTCTTATAATAATGGAAAAAGAAACGAGGTACTTTTATGCTGACTGATATGAAGATACAAACTGAAGCGCTTGCCGATGAAATGATGGAGCTTGTTAAGGATCTCTATGATCACCCTGAAATCGGCAACGAAGAATTCCGCTCAATGGGTGTCCTGTGTGATAAATGCCGGTTGCTTGGCTTTGAAGTCAGTGAAGGCTATGTGGTGCCGACTGGCTGGATTGCTAAATATGATTCAAAAAAACCCGGGCCAACCATCGCTTATCTATGCGAATTTGACGCGCTACCAGAAGTCGGTCACGGCTGCGGCCATAACTTGATTGCCGGTATTGGAATTACCGCCGGTGCCGCCTTAAAGTCAAAAATTGATGAACTCGGCGGTCAGATCTGGATCATCGGCACCCCGGCAGAAGAAAACTTCGGCGGCAAAGTTTCGATGGCTGAAGCCGGTGTCTTTGACAATGTCGATGTCGCGATGATGCTGCATCCCAGTGATGAGAATGGCTTAGGCGGCAGAACCAATGCAATCTATCCATTAAAATTTGAATTCTTTGGCAAAAATGCCCATGGCTGTCATCCGCGAGATGGCAAAAGCGCCCTCGATGCCGCTGTCTTATCCTATGTAAATATCAATTTCATGCGGCAATTCGCACCTGCCAATTCATTCATCCACGGCATTATCCGCAACGGCGGTGAGGCAGCCAATGTCATTCCTGCCTATGCTTCTCTTGAATACTACTTCCGTGCTGCTACCATGAAAGAAGCGAAAGCTATGGGCGAACAGGCCATCCAATGTGTTGAGGGCGCCTGTAAAGCCTGCGGCACAACCTATGAAACATCCGTCTATGAATGTCCGTATGAAGACAATGTCATCAACTACACACTGGCTGATTGCCTCAAAGATAAATATAGTGAATTAGGTTTAGAAGCCACGCCGGTTGATGAGGTACCAGGCGGTTCAAGCGATATCGGCAGTGTCAGTTACCGCTGCCCAGCCCTGCATGGCTATATCAAAATCTGCGGACAGGAAGCTGCCGGTCACTCAAAAGAAAGAGCCGACGCGACGATTTCACCAATGGGCAGAGCTGCCTTAATCAACGGAGCTGCCGCCCTTGCATCAATTGGTGAAGACTGCATCAGTCAGCCTGATCTACTGGCAAAAATCAAAGCTGAATTCAAAGCCAGCATTCAATAATGTTCTCTAAATGCGTTATTCTTTCATAAAACCCTCTTTTTCCTGAAAATTTTCATCTTTTTATCATTTACCTCTTGACATTTCAAATTTTTGTAGCTATTATTGATTCAACATCAATGAAAAAGAGTAGTAGTTTCCAGCGGCACTTGCAGAGAGTCATGGTTTGGTGAAACATGACAGGTCAAAAGAAATGAACGAGCTTTGGAGATGTTGCCGTATGAAAGTAAGGCAACTGTTTCCCGCATTAAGGGCAGAGGTGGTCAGCAAATGCTGACAAGTAGAGTGGTACCGCGAATAACATCGTCTCTTCATTATGAAGAGGCGTTTTTTTATTACAAGGGGTGAAGAAAATGAAACAGCTTTCTTCTCATAAGTTTCAAAAACGACGATGATGTTTTTGAAACAGAGAAAAATGTAGACTAATAAAAGCATAAAATACTTATAAAATATAAGAAAGAAAGAGGAAAAAAACAATGAAAAAACTAGTAAAAATTACAGCTGCCATGCTGATGACATGCGCGCTAATCACAGGATGTTCTTCAAAACCAACTGATAACAATGATCCGCAGACTGCTGCTACATGGGAAGATCAATTAGGCAAAAAAGGCGTTATCGCAATCGGTATCTCTCCTGACTATCCGCCTTATGAATCATTAGATGCCAGCGGCAACATGGAAGGCTTTGATATCGACATGGTAGCTGAACTGCAGAAATATTTCGGTAGTGAAGATGCTCCTTATGAAATTGAATGGGTACAGATGTCATTTGATACAATTATCTCTTCTGTTCAAACAGGTCAAGTTGACTTAGGGGTAGCCGGCTTTACTTATGATCCAGACCGTGATGTATTATTCTCTGAACCATACATGGAAAGCGGTCAGGTTGCCTTAGTAAATCCTGATTCTGATATTAAAACAGTAGATGATCTGAAAAACAAAAAAATTGGTGCTCAGCTAGGTGCAACAGCTGAAAAAGCGGCTAACTCAATCGAAGGCGCAGATGTTCAGGCCGTAAGCAGTGTTAATGTATTGATTGAATCATTAAAGAGCAACGCATTAGATGCAGTTGTCGTAGATATTCCGGTTGCGAAAGGTTATGTAGAGAATGCAGGCTTTGTTATGCTGGATGAAGTGCTGATCGATGAAAGTACATCAATCATCGCTGCTAAAGGCAATGATGAGCTGATTGCTAAAGTTAATGAAGCAGTTAAAGCATTTAAAGCCAGTGATGCTTACAATGAATTAAAAGAAAAATGGGGTATGAATTAATTACCCCTTTCTTATGGAGGATAAGACATGGATATAGAGCTGATATTTCAAAATGCAGATAAGATACTCTCCCCGGAGAATCTGTTATTTATTCTAAAGGGTGCCGGTATCTCATTAGTTATCGCTACCATCGCCCTTCTCTTTGGTACTATTTTCGGGATTCTCGGCGCGGCCGGCAAGATTTCTAAGAACCCGATTTTAAGAACCTTATCAACAATTTATGTAAATCTGTTCCGCGGCACGCCAATGCTGCTTCAGATTTTGTTTTTCTATCTGGGTTTCCCGCTGCTGTTTCGTGCTATTACCGGTGAAGTGCTGAGAGCACAGGCTTATGTTGTCGCTATCGCCGCCATCAGCTTAAACAGTGGTGCCTATTCCACCGAATTGATTCGTTCTGGTATTATGGCCATTGACAAAGGTCAATGGGAAGCCAGTAAGACATTAGGTTTATCTTATATGCAGATGATGCGTTTCATCATTCTGCCGCAGGCATTCAAACAAATTATTCCGCCAATGGTCAGTGAGTATATTACATTGATCAAGGATTCATCGCTCGCCAGTGTTATCGGTGCCGTTGAGCTTCTGCAAAGCGCTCAGATTATCGGTGCTAAATATTACAACTATCTGATTCCCCTGCTGGCAGTCAGCGTTGTGTATCTGATTATGACTTCAATTATTGCCTTTATCGCAATGCATCTTGAAAGGAGGATGGCGGTCAGTGATTAAATTAAATCATATTTCAAAATCCTTCGGTACCGTAGATGCGGTTAAGGATGTATCATTAGAAATTAAACAGGGTGAGATCGTCTGTCTGATTGGTCCAAGCGGCAGCGGTAAAAGTACCGTCCTGCGCTGTATTGACGGTTTAGAGATCCCTGACAGCGGAACAGTAGAAATCTTTGATGAAGTGATTGATTTTAATAATGAAGCTTCCATTAAACAGGCCCGCAGCCGGATGGGCTTTGTATTCCAGCATTTCAACCTGTTTCCGCATATGAGTGTCCTTGACAATTTAACGCTTTCGCCGATTCAAGTCTTAGGCATGGATAAAGAAAGTGCTGAAAAACAGGCAGTGGCTCTTTTAAAGCGGGTTGGCCTTGAAGATAAAAAGGATGCCTATCCAAAACAGCTCTCCGGCGGTCAGAAGCAGCGTGTCGCAATTGCCCGCTCATTAGCCATGAATCCGGAAATGATGCTGTTTGATGAACCGACCAGTGCCCTTGATCCGGAAATGGTTGTAGAGGTATTAGAGGTTATGAAGGAACTTGCGAAGGATGGTATGACCATGGCTGTAGTAACTCACGAAATGGGCTTTGCGAAAGAAATCGCCAACCGGGTAATCTTCCTTGAGGATGGACAAATCATTGAAGAAAAAGACCCGCAGACCTTCTTCACAAATCCTGAAACTGATCGCGCAAAGGAATTCTTAAGTAAGATTATTCACTAGAATAATCTTTTTTAAATAAATGGAGACACCAATGAAACTAGAAAATTTTAAAGTAGAAACTTGGATGAATGAACATGAAAATGACTGTATTTATAATCTTACAGAGAGCTGTTTTACACCGCTGACGATGCGTGAGCTGTTAGATCTCTGTGAAGTGCGTGAAGCCTTTATGGAGGATTTGCTGGAAGTGCGGTTAGATTATGGGCCAATCGCCGGCTCAAATGAATTGCGCCAAGAAATTGCCTCGCTTTATAAAAACTGTTCGCCGGATCAGATTGCTATTGCGCAAGGTGCTATTAATGCTAATGCCATGGCGCTCTATGAATTAATTGAAAAAGGCGATCATATCATTGCCTTTACCCCGCTCTATCAGCAGCTTTTATCCCTGCCCTTATCCATCGGTGCTGAAATTACCTGTATTCCCTGTCTTGAAGAGGCAAATTGGGAGCCGGATATCAGTAAGCTGAAAGCAGCACTAAAGCCCAACACCAAGGTGCTCTGTCTGAATAATCCATGCAACCCTACCGGTTATCTGTATACGGATGAGCAGATGCAGGCGATTGCGCAGTTTGCCCGCCAGCATGATTTATGGCTTTTTGTCGATGAGGTTTACCGCGGTTTGAATCAGCATGATGACAGCTTTGGTTCCTCTTTCTTTGATTTCTATGATAAGTGTATTGTCAGCGGCGGCTTGTCTAAAACCTTTGCCCTGCCGGGTCTTCGCATGGGCTGGCTGGCAGCGCCTCAGTCTTTTATCGATAAAATAACGATACGCCGTGATTACCACATTATCTCATTGCCGAAGATTAATGATACACTCTCAATTCTGGCATTAAAAAACAAAGACAAGATTTTAAAACGCAATCGACTGATCAGCCTGCAGAATCGAAAAACAATTCAGCGCTGGGCAGCTGAAGAGCCTCATATCGATGTTGTATTTACTGACAGCACAACACTGTTTATCCGTTATGATATGGATATTCCCAGTGATGAACTAGCACTTCGCCTGCAGAAAGAAACCGGCGTTTTCTTTGTCCCGGGCACTTGCTTTGATATTGATCATCACCTGCGCCTTGGCGGCGGCATTGAGCCTAAGCAGCTCGCTGAGGGTTTAGCTGTTTTTTCTAAATGGCTGCGTCAATTTGACAAGGAGGAAAACAAATGAATTACACAGACTTAATTACTTTTTACGGAACTAAGGATATTGAAGCGACCACTGCTTTTTATCAAGATCTGCTGGGTTTAAGACTGGCAAGTGATCAAGGCAAATGCCGTATTTTTGAAGTTGCCCCGCACGCGCTGGCAGCCTTTTGTGAGCATCTCGATGTGACTCACAGTCTTAAAAGTCCGATGCTGACCTTTGTCCTTGATGACATTGACGGCTGTTTTGCCAAATTAAAAGATCACTGCGAGGTAGTTGAACCGCCTAAACGCAATGATCAGTTTAATCTTTATCATTTCTTTATCCTCGATAACAATGGCTATACATTGGAATTCCAAAAATTCCTTGATCCTGACTGGAATCAGCTCAGGGCTGCAGACTCTCAATAAACCAGCGGTTGCGTTCATAAAACAGAATCCGTTCATGACCGGCAATCTGACATGTAAAGCGCAGACCGCTGCCGCCCACCGGTGATGCTGCCCAGCGGATATCAACAACCCGTTCAATCGGATACCGTTTGATTTCATCCCACTGAATAGCCAGCGGTTTGACTTCACCATGCTTATCCACCATAGTAATTACATCAACATATTTTTTATACATAGCAATCACCATTATAAGAAGCTGACTGGAAAAATAATATGATCCGCCTTTGGATTAAAATTAGTCAGCTCATCATCCAGCAACATTGAACAGCGTTTAATCTTCGTGAACCCATAGCGGCTGCGTATCGCATCCACGGTTTCATCAAGTACACGCTGTTTTATTTTGCCATGATCTGTAAAAAAAGAGAGCTGTTCCACCGCTGCTGGCTTCTGCAGATCACTCATCGTCAAAGAAATACTTCTAAGCGGTAAAATAAAGCTGTAATGCTCACGGGTAAGCTGCATCGCCATGGCTAAAATCTCATCGGCAAGACACGTCGGTTCAGCAAGCTTGCGCTGACGGCTCAAACCATGCAGCTCATTATCCCGCAGACCAATCGTAACCACCTGACCTTCTACCCCCATATCACGTAGTCTTGAAGCCACCGATTCGGCAAGTACCCGAAATACCAATTCGACATCCTTTAGACTGCGCATGTCCCGAATCGAGGTGATGCCATTGCCTACCGATTTAGCTTCATCCTGATAACCGGTAAAAGCCACGCTTTTATCATCGATGCCGTTGGCAAATTCATGAATCATCACCCCAACCTTCCCCATCCGGCTCTCTATCAGATCGGCTCGAAATACTGCCAGATCACCAATTGTTTTAATGCCAAATTCATTCAGCTTCCGCTTTGTTGCCCGGCCGATATAAATCAGTTCCTCCACCGGCAGCGGCCAGACCAGCTGCTGATAGTTTTCCTCATCAATTACAACCAAACCATCCGGTTTTATCATATCAGAACCCAGCTTTGCGAAAACCTTATTAAAACTGACACCCACAGAAATCGTTAAACCCAGCTGTTCATAAACCTTTTTCTTGATTTCCCGCGCAATCGCTTCACCGCTGCCATAAATCTTTGAGGATGCGCTGACATCAATCCACGCTTCATCAAGACCAAAGCTTTCCACCCGATCTGTATATTCCCGATAGATGTCCTTCACCTTTTCACTATAATAAAGATAATCATCATAATTAGGCGGAATAACCACTAGCTGCGGACATTTCGCATAGGCCTCACGAAGTGATTCACCCGTTTTGATATGGTATTCCTTTGCCAGATCATTCTTCGCCAGAATAATGCCGTGACGGGTTGTCTCATGACCGCCAACAGCCATCGGCACCTTACGCAGTTCCGGTACCTTCATTTCTTCAATCTGCGCGTAACAATGATTAATATCACAATGCAGAACGACTCGTCTGTTATCCACAGTATCACCTCATCTGCACTTATTATAGTCTCAAAAGTCTCATTTTTCAATAATTATGAGACGATATCCAGCTATTTCCAGAATTATGAGTGTTTAATACTTGTAAATAGTGATACTTTTTGATACGATATGAATACAGGAGGAACAGTATGAAAGCGGAAATACTCAGACAAAGAAAAGAACAGCTGGGATTGACTGTCGAAGACCTGATGCGGGAGGTTGGTGTATCCAGAGCCACGCTGTTTCGCTGGATGGCAGGCACAACAACACGGATTCCCGCCAGTAAGCTGGAAAAACTGGCAGCTGTCTTACAAACCAGCGTTGATCATCTGAGAGGTATGGATGAAACAAGCATCATGAAACCTATTCTCGGTACCGTCAAGGCAGGCTATGACTTATTTGCGGAAGAAAATATCCTCGGATATGAAGAGGTCAGTGAAAAAGAAAGTCAGCTGGGTGATTATTATCTAAGGGTTCAGGGTGATTCAATGACCGGCTCAAGAATCTATGATAATGATTTATTGTATATTAAAGCCTGTGATTATGTGGAAAGCGGTCAGATTGCCATCGTAATCATCGCTCATCAGGAAGTTACGGTGAAGAAAGTCATTTGGAAGCAGGATATGATGATTCTTGAAGCTACCAATCCAAATTACGAAAACCGTTATTATACAAAGGAAGAAGTCAATGAGCTGCCGGTACAGATTATCGGCCGGGTCATTTTCAATAAAATCAGCTTTTAGAAAAAGTCAGCATGTACCTAACATACATCCTGACTTATTTTTACTTATTCCAGCGGTTCCTTAGCCGCTTTTTTTCCTTTTTCATCATAATCGTCCAAAAAATTATAACTCATCTTATCATCATGATAGCCGATAATCGTTTGGAGATTCACATTATGCACACTCTTAAAAATATTATATTCAATATAAGGATTCACCGTTCGGAAATGACTGATCAGCTTCTTCATTTCCTGGCGTTTGGAATTCTCGCCATTCGTGCGCTCACTTTCTTCCGTAAACCGGCATGCGCATTGAATAAACTGCAGTTCATTATGCGCGCACCATGCCTTAATATCACTTTCTCTGACTAAGTAAAGCGGCCGGATCAATTCCATGCCCGCAAAGTTATCACTGTGCAGCTTCGGCATCATCGTCTGAATCTGGGCGCCATACAGCATCCCCATCAAAATCGTTTCAATTACATCATCATAGTGATGGCCCAAGGCAATCTTATTACAGCCCAGTGACTGCGCATAGGCATAAAGATGTCCCCGCCGCATTCTGGCACATAAGTAACAGGGTGACTGACCTTGTGTTACTACATAATCAAAGATTTCCGCTTTAAAAATCTGAATCGGAATATTCAAAAACTCAGCATTCTCTCTGATTTGCTTCAGATTAGCCTCATTATAACCCGGATCCATGACAATATATTCCGCAGTAAACGGTATCTGACTGTGACGAATCAATTCCTGAATACATTTAGCCAGCAGCATACTGTCCTTACCGCCAGAAATACACACAGCGATTTTATCATTAGCTTTAATTAGCTCATAATCTTTAATGCCTTTAATAAACCTTGACCAGATACCTTTCCGATAGGTTTTAATAATACTTCTTTCTGCTTCCTGACAACTTCTCATACACTTACCTCTCAACTTATTAAGTCTACATAATTCATGAGCGGTTGTCAATTTTAAAGTGATGCGAGCCTTTCTTCTATTTTACCCTTCAAGGCATCGGCAGCCTGCTGATTGGCTAATTGCTGACGATATAGCTGCTGCAGCAAAGCATCCACCTCATCAATTGATGTATCAACGACATCCTGCATGCGGCTCACTTGATTCTGTACATGCCAATCCATAAACAGATTATCAAAGAGATAATCACCAATTACTGAAAAAGAGTCCATCTCTAAATCAGAGGCTGATGCCAGTTTAACATCGTTTAATTCCTTATTAAAATGACGGATATCACTTTCCAGCGACTGCAGACTTGCCTGTGCTTCACTGATTCGTTCATGCTTAATTGCTGTCGCGATCATCCCGCCGCCAACCATGTCATAGATTCCCCAGCCAGCTGCCGAGGAAAGCTTTTCACGGGCATCCTTAAGACGGCTCAGCACAAGATCACCGGCATCCATCGCCTCATTGATCTCCCGCTGACGCAGAGTAATATCCTCAAGCTCACGTTCCATCGAGTGAATGGCTGGATCATCAATTAAGCTCTTTTTCAGATTCAGCAGTTCATTATATTCGGCCTCCGCCTTTTCCAGCTCACGCAGCTTTTGGTTCAGTGCATCTAATTGAAACTGCAGCACACTGATTTCATTTTCCTGCTTCTTCACTGCTCTTAATGCCGCCAAGGCTTCCTCTTCTTCTTTTTCAAGCCGCTCCTCTTTACGCTGCGTCAAGGTTGCGAACAAATTTGCCATCGACAAAGAGTTCAGCTTCGCAACATCCCGATCTTCTTTCTCAAGCTGATCACACAGCATCTCATAAACCCGATGCGCTTCATCCAATTTCAGCACTAATTCATTTCTTTCTTCGCACAACCGCTGATAATGCTCCATGCGAAACTTCGCATCCGCTAACTTTTCATTTATTTCCAACATCGTCATACACCCCTTTTTATGATATCTTTTAGACTTAAAACTGCATTTTAAGCCAACCAAGGCAAGCATCTTCAGCCTAGCTGACGACCTCTTTGATTGGTATAATCATACCATGTCATTCATTATTTTTGAATTACAATAATGTAAGGCAGTCTTCACAATCAAAAGAAAAAACGGCCGCAGCCGTTTAATCAGTATCAATATTCGCAGTTCCAAACTCAATGCCGACTGTCATCGACACAGAACCGCTGTTAACCGAGGACGCTTTCTCAAAATGATCCTTATTGAGGTAAATATCCGCCATATCAGGATTAAAATCAAAACGGAAATCCTGCACGTCCTGATTCAGCTTAAGATCAATGTCTCCATAGCTGCTGTACAGACTGCCCGTTTTAAGAATCTCACCCCGATAATCTAACGAACCGAAATGATTCGTATAATCAAAAGATTCACCCACAGCTTTACGAAGATCCACTTCACTGTATTCACCATTAAAGATAAAATCCTTAAGCTGAATATTTTCAGCTGTCAATGTAGTAAATGAGCTGTTGCTTGTCATTTTATCGGCCATCAGCCCCTCTATATCAAGCGTCGTATAATCAAAATCAAAGCTGCCGCTGCCTAATGTAATATTACGCATTGTACCATCAGAAAAAGAATAATTTAGCTTATAGTCCTGCCATGCACAATCCTTTAGCTTAAAATCAGCATAACTTAGATTCAGCTGTATCTTGTCACCATTCAGATCACTCGCTTCTAAATCACCAAATTCAGTAAAAATCATTAGCTCCTTAAACTGACTGTCAGCCGGATATGTTATTTCTATTTTATTACTCTTATTCGCATTCCAATTCACCGTATTAGGCATTGTATCAATCACAGACACATGCAAGGTATCCTCTTTGACACTGAATTCCGGTTTCCATTTAGCACCATAAAATTCTGTATGAATTTCAAAGGTTTTGCCGCTTTTCAGTATTACATCACTGAAGCCGCTGTCGATATCAATATTTGTAAAATCATCCAGCAACTCCATTTTTTCAATTTTTTCATAATTGTAATTGGTTCTTGCCGGTGGGACAATACGTGAACAGCCGCTCAGCAGCAAAACCAACACAAGTCCTAACTTTTTCATATTCACTCCTATTCCTGCAGTGCAATCTCAACACATCGATCGATTCCCTGCATCAGATCCTTATAGTTAACCTCAACATCGATATCCGGATAAAGTGAATCCAATTCATATCCTGGTACCATTTCAAAATATTCCTGACAATAAATAACAAAATAAGGAAAGTAATTCAAATAAAATTGATCAGTCTCCCCATAACCATTTACATTCCCGCCGGTTGGTGTACCAATCAAAACAGAATCATAATTATATTTCAGCTGTACCGCATTCATGATGCCGCTGGAGTATGTCTGTTCAGCAATTAAAGTAATAAGCTTCAAATCATTATCCTGACAATAACGATTAATCATCATCAGCAATGGTTCTATCACCAGTGAATTACCGCCGGTATTATAACGTAGATCAAGAATCAGCTTCTTGCAGTGCTGCTCATTCATCGTCTTTTCCACATCGGAAGCAAACTGGCTCATGGAGTAATTTGATATTTCTTCACATGAATTATATTGAACATAATATGTCTGATCCGCCAGCATGAAGCCTGTGTAGAACTTAGGCTGCCGGTAAGTTGCCGTCTTTGGCAGCTGAACTGTCTCCAGCCGGCCGACAAGCAAGGGGCCAGTTTCCGAATGCAAGGTGATCTCACTGATTTCATCATCCTTTTTTACAGTCAGCGTCAATGCCTTGTTATCTTCAAGGATTCCCATGTTTACTAAGGCATCCGCATTAACCAACAGTGAAGGCATCTGTTCATTAAGCCATGATTCATTTTCATAGCTGATAAGTTCTTTTGCCTTCGCTTTGACATCGGCCATTTCTACACCGTTAAGCGCTACAATCTCAGCACCCAAATAATCGGCATATTCACCATCAATCCCGTTCAATATCCAGCCGTCATGATAATAATGCAGTGAATAAGGCAACATTTGAAACGGGAATGTCCCGGTATAATTCAAATTAAGCGTCGTATGCGCTACCCCGATTGAAGCGATTATCCGCCGCAGTTCAAAATAGTAATCAACCTCACTTAAATCATTCAGCTTATCGGCAGCTGCCTGCTGCAAAGCGTAAAACTCTTTTTTAGAAATACAGTCATACAGCCCATATTGCCGGCCTTCCAGCTGTTTGCACATAAATGTCAGGTCATAAAACATCTTTTTCGCAAGATCCGTATAATCATCACGCATCTTCACTTCATAAACTTCATCGTCTTCCTGTTCTTTTACCTCTGCCTCTTTCTGAAACGGAATCACGGCACATGCAGAAAGCATCGTCAATGTCAGAACGGCCGCAGCAACCTTAATGAAGCCATCCATATCAGTCACCGAAGCTTACGTTAATCATACCGGTATCATTAGTGACTGTCAGATGATGCTTAGCGGAATTGTTATGATTAGAAATTTCACCTGTATTAATTTTCATGCTTTCGCCGTCGATCATAACCATCCCCATGTCGTGGTGAATGACATAATCATAAGCGTCATGATGATCATCAAACTCCAGATCAATAGCACCGACACTACCTTCAATAATTGTATCATTGCGGAAATCTCCTTCCAATGCGATTGCGCCTACCTCAGACTTAATCGTTGTTTTATCACTGTCTACATCAATCAGCTTGATAGCACCAGCCTCAGAATTAATATTAATCTCTTTAAAATCAAGATCCTTGACACTGATGGCACCTGCCTGACTATCCACCTTAAACAGATCCAATAGATCATCATCCTTAACTTTAATCAAAATGCGCTGATCATAAGAAGCGTTGCAATGGGTATCAGCTACATTGATTGTATACATACCATCTTTATTGCTGATTGTTAAGTCATCTTCATTAATATTTAAAAATTCAATTTTATTTTCATCACCTTCAATAGCTGTAATGCTGCTGCAGGCAGTGACAATGTCAAAGCCTTTTATGCTGCTGGGTGTCTCATGATGTGTCATATGATCAGATTGATGATTCATATCTTCATCATAATAATGATCATAATCGTCATAATCATCATAATCATCAAACCAATGCATATCATGCATATTCATTCCCATATGATTATTGTATCGGATCTGATTTGGCCGAGCGCCTAACGCATAACCAATACCGCAGCAGACAGTACCTACGGCAAAGACACAGCCGGATACACATAAAATTGTTTTCAGTGTTTTATTCATCGACATGCTCTTTATCCCCTTTCAAACGGTTATATAGATTTGCAAAACCATTAATTACGATTGGTTTTAATTTAATAAATAAGTAAATCGCAGCCGTAGCAATCAGTACGACACCGCTGATACCAATCAAGCCAAGACCAATTGACATAAGTCCTGATGCTAAAGAAACCGTCAGCATTTTAAACCCTGCATATACCAAACTGCATACAGCAATGAAGCCTGCCAACAGCACGCAGCCTAAAGCAAACAGCAGACAAACACCAACAACCACGGCCACAAAGATCAGTACCGCGAGTACAAGCACCAACGGCAAGCCGACCGGTAATGCCGCAATGCCAAGAAGGATCAGCGCTAATGTTTTCCAGCCATTATTGCTTTTTGGTTTCTCACGGTATACCGTTGTTGTATCTTCAGGAAGGCAATGCTGATTGATTGCATATTCAGCACGAATCTGAGCCGCGAACTTAGCCGGTGAACCTAAATCTCTAGCTACTTCCTCAGCATTTTCCTCGCCTGCCTCATCAAATAATTCACTTACATAATCAACAGCACTCTCAACTTCATCAATAGGAAGATTGCGCAGCCGGTTTTTTAAATGGTAAATATATTCTTTCTTAGTCATTTTCATTACCCCCTTTTAGGATAGAATCCACATTCTTGCTGAACAAGTCCCATTCCGCAAGATAATACTGGCACTTTACTCTTCCTGAATCTGTTAAACGATAATATCTTCGGTTTCTGCCTTGATATTCTTGATCATATGTTTCCAGATACCCCTCCTTCATCAATCTGCGAAGTACAGGATATAATGTTGATTCTGAAACATTCATTACTTTTTTTGCTTCCTGTGTCAGCTTATAACCATATGCATCTTCTTTCTGCAATATAGCCAGCACACAGGCATCCAGCAAAGCCGAGCCTAGTTGAAATACCATATCATCGACCTCCTTAACAATATTATACAGCGTATAGTATAGATGTCAATATAATATTGTTAATTTTTCAATACTATATGAAAGTAATGATAATTGCCTGGGAAATAAATTAAATCATATTCCTACTAATGTTCATCAATGCAAGAAAAAAGACTGCCAGCGGTATGTCAGCAGTCTATTGATCAGTTAATAAATATCATTTAATTGTGCTATGACTGTTTTAATTTTAAATATTCAGTAAATGTTGCCGCTCCTAACTTTCTTCGTTTTGAGAGCATTTTAGCCCAGATAGCATTCGCTTCAAATTCTGTAATAATTAAGCGATTATAGGCATCTATAAGAATATCACTTGTTGTAGTATGCTTTAGATGGTATTCAGATATATAATCTGCGATATCTGCTAAATTATTACTAGCAACAATTCCATCGTATTTTTTTGCTAAAGAAATTGCAGCTGCTTCACCTTTACCGATAATTTTATGCCCGCCTTTTGGTGCTTCTGTTAATTCATAATAGGTTGCATATTCCTCAGAACCAACGATTATATCTTGTAATGAAACGAGCTGCAGTTCAATTAATATTTTAATCCGATCTCTTAATTGAGGAACACTCGGTTTAGAAAGCTCAATATATACGGGTTTAGGTATAACGACTTTTCCCGGATAGAGTCTTGGTAATAAGCTTTCGTTATGTACCCAAAGAAAAGCACTAAGGCAATCAGTATCAAAGAAAAGCAAATCAGTCAAGCACTGCCCCTCCCTCCGTTTCTTCACCAAAAACTATATCACTGCGGAAAGCATCTAATAATAACTCCTCATACTTACCATTGGAAATTAAATTATGTTTGTATAAATTTTCAGCTTGATAGATGTAATGACCATAAACACACATTTTTTTATTTTCAGCTGATGGTTTATATAAAGAGACATCATATCCAAGTCTAGCAGCCAAGCTAATAATCCCTGTTTGCATAGAAGCCACAATCGCTGATGATATTTCTCCCTCCTCCTGCAAACGGATTAACATTACTTGATGACTTACACCGAAATATTGTTCCAATCGAATTATTTCTTCTATAGTTAACTGTCTGTTTATACCATTTTTTAATTTCTGGATTGATTCATATAAAGCTGCTGAAGGCATCAAAAAATAAGAAGCAAACTGATTCGCTTTTTTCTCATTTTCACTATCTTCATCTATTTTACTTGAGCAGATGGTAGTAAAATCAACCTCATCAAAGTAAAGATGGTAAAGTTCATGTGCTAAAGTATACCGCTGTCTGCCAATAGACATGTCTGAGTTTATTGCTATGATTGAGGATAATTGATTTTTAAAACAAGCTCCGCTAATATTTTTGCCTAGCGGATAAAACACTAATGAAAGCGTCTGAATAGTTTGTGATAATGAAAAAATATCAATGGGAGATAATTCATCTTCACATAGAAGATGCCTTATGCTTATTGCTTTGTTGTTTAAATCCATTTTATTGATCATTCTCAATACCTCCCGCAAGCTGATCCATTTTAAATTGATTTAAAGCTATTTTATTAATCACGGACAAAGCATATAGATCCGCTGTTTCAATCGACCCCGTTCTGAAAGCTATTGTATATATGGATGTAATATCTTTATCAGAAACCAAATCCTGAATAGGACAGCAAAAAAGATTTGCAATATCATTTAATAGATCAGAATTTATAGATCTTTCACCTTTTTCAAATTTAGATACTAAACTTTGATCAATTGATAAGTAATCAGCAACTTGTTTTTGAGTAAGATTAGCATTTTCTCGTAATTTTTTAATTTTCATACCGATATTTATTACCGAAATATTTTCCACATCCATTCTCCTTTCATGTTTTATACTTTATATTATACCTTTGTTCGTCATAAAGTAAATATAAAAAATGAATATAAATATGACAAACTTTCAAAGCCATAATAAAAGACTGCCAGCGATATGTCAGCAGTCCGTATTTATGATCAGACATCAAGCAACGATAATATAAATAAAACAACCAAACCAACAACTACACCGCCAATAAGCCCTAGTAAAACTTTTTTCTTATCCCCTTTTGCATAAAATTTATTATAAAGTTCAAATTCAATCATACCTATTAGAAAACTGATAATATGTTTCATAAATTTCACCAAAACATACCAATTAAAACATATGGCACGCTCCCCTTCTTTAATACATCTATACCATGAATCTGTTTGATGTTCAACATTTCATGTTACAAATATAATTTGCAAGCTATTTTTATTAGTATTCAGATGCTTTTATCATAGCAAATTAAAAAACAGGCAGTTGCCCTTTTGGACACTTCTGCCTGTCATTTATTTTTATTCTCTTACCCGATATCTATTTTATTATCTACTCTGTGATATTCTCCCCAGGATTAGGAATAGTTTCAGGTTTAGGAGTTAAAACAAGTCCAGATAAATCAAGTGTATATGTGAATTTATCATTACTAGTTTTTTCCATATCACCATCCATGTCTACTATGATCTCCAAAGAGGATTTAGCTCTAACTTCATCTTCAGTTTTTCCAAGATAGATAACCCAAGTATGGGGTGTTTCACCTTGATTAGGCTTATCTCCACGCATAGTTATGGTTTTAGCATTAGGAACATTAATATCAAATACAATATAATATCCCTCATTCATCTCTTCACCCCATGCACCCGCACTCCAGCCAGTCACATAGTTTAAAGTACCCGTAATTGTATCATTGGTAACCTCAACATTTGATTGAATATCAGCTAATTTTTTACCGTACCAATCAAAATCATCATTGGCTGTGAATGTTACCGGTTCTTTGAGTGTCAAATCTGAAGTATCAATTGTATATTCAATGAAGTTTCCATTGCCTTCGAAATCAACGCTTACCTTGATTGTATCTTCATTATCACGCAAACGAACAATCCAAGTGTGGGTATCGTTCTGGTTTTCAGCAGTATTCTTTAATTCTTTCACAGTATTATTATCTGATAATGTCATTTTTGATACGGCTGTTTTTTCAAAGCCTTTTACATCAATATCTAAAACGATGTAATAACCATTAGCTTCTTCACCCGGATATGCACTCCAGCCAGTAATATAATTAACATCTCCTGATGCTTTAATGGTATTACCGTTGCGAGTATAAGAAACACTTCCTAAATCAGTAGTAGCCTTTGCATAATCTTTACCGTCAAACAATTTAGTTACTGAAGTTTTACTGATTGGATTTGCTCTAACCTTTTCAACTGTCAATTTATATGTTTTTAAAACCTGATTATTCTCGTCTAAGAATTGATAATACAAATCCGTTTTTGATTCAGCAGCTGGATGAGTTCCTTGATCGTCTGTTGTCGCAATACCAATATACTGCATCAAGCAGTTACCATAGCTATTGGTATTATCTATTACTTCGGCATTACCTAAATCATTTAGATTTTTTGATGATTTTACTTGTGTAGCGCCTGCCGGTATGGCAATTTCCAAACCAGCATATAAAGTATTTTTATCAGCACCTAATGCTTCATCACCAAATAATTCTAGTAATGCTGCCTTATTACTTTCATTAAATGCCTCTGGCAGTATAATGGTTGCCTTGCCGTTTTCAGTCTTAATGTCAGCACCCGCTGCTTCATATGCGTTGGCGTATTCGAAAGTTTCTTTCCCTCCAAATTCACTTTCATCTGGAGCCATTGCATTTGGTCCATCCTGTCTCACAGCCACTGGTGCAAGTGTTGTTTCCACAGTCGGTCTTGTCTCACTGCCGCCGCTTGAAGAACCACCAGTTGATCCGCCAGTTGAAGGTTTATTTACTTCTGGTGCTTTCTCAACATCCTTGCCTGTTTCTACATCCTTGATAACTGTATCCTTGCCAGCTTCTACACCGTCAACATTCGCTTCAACTTTGTTAATTGTACCTTTACCGTCAATGCTTACTGGCGCGTCAGCTGTCAATGTGCCTACCGTACTGCCTTTTGATACTTCTACCTTCGTATCTTTTGCACTTTCTGTTACTATTACATTCTTAACGTCGGCATTTACCTTGATTTGTGTATCAGTCTTTACTTCAAGACTTTCTACCGGTGCCTGAATGTCCACGCTCGCATATGTCCGTGTACTTACTTCCTGTGCCGGTACTTCAATCACGATTTCACCTTTGGTTGTTGATTGTACTTCAATCTTCTCTACTTCACCCTTGAAGCTCTTGTCCGGTGTTACCGCTGCTGTCTCTTCCAATACGATTGTCTTAACTTCTGTTTCGCCGCTTAATACGACTTCTGTATTTCTTGTCTGTGTGCTGATTGATTCAATCTTTGAATCAGTGATTGTTAACTTACCGGCTGTCTTGTTGTCACCAATAATAACCAATTTACCTTTTACAGTTACACCTTTTAATTCTAATGCTTTCGCTGTTGTCACATCAACATACAGGTTACCTTCAATGACTTCACCTTCTATTGCTTCTGGATCTGTTAATACTACGGATTTTGATTCAGCTAATGGAATAGCTTTGCCATCTTCAGTCAACTCATAACCGTCTTTGACATAATCCTTCGCCATAACACCGGTACCTTTGA
>NZ_HE578926.1:55579-173381 GCF_000313565.1 Dielma fastidiosa
ATACCACACTGAAGGAGAGACAAAAAACAACTGTGAAAGTGCATAAAAAAGCCTGCGAGCCTTTACAAACGACTCAAAAATGCCTATAATGAAGGAGAAATGAAGTGTCTCATAAAGTATACTTTTTGATACACTATACTAAATTGTGATTTTTTTAAAACAATTTCTTTAATAATAAACAATCAAAAGAATATTTAACTATTCCATCCATATTCTTCAAACAAAAAAGCCGAATCAATGCAGATATTAATTCTGCATAATTCGGCTTCTTATATTATTCTTTACAGCTAATCACAAACAATTAGCCTTTCATATGATATGAACTTTTATGTTTAGAAAATCAAATACAACATGGCAATTGTCATACCCAAACCAAACAGCACAAGGCTCTTTGCCAGATTAATTGATTGTGCCTTATCAGGATCAAGCGCCGCAATCGTAATTTTATCATCCTCAGGCGGTATTACAACACCATTTTCCTGATTGAAGATAAATCTTCGTGACAGTTTAATCAGCCATTCAGGAATTGAGGCAATCACCCGTGAAACTAAAGCGCCAATAAATGGCAGTACATGCAGCAGCAATGGCCGGTAAACGCCATTCTCAAGATTAAGCCATGCCGGCCAGCGATCCACATAAACACTAGATCCATCAGCCTGCTTACTCATCAACCATGTGCGGACAAAACCAAAGTAAACAACGGCACCGATAACGATGGAAATTAAAGCACCCTTTAAATTAGTCAATGAGAAATATGCGACAGCTTCCCCGGCATGTGCGTTCATTGATCCCAGCGTCATAGCCGCAATAGCGTCCATGCTCTGATGCGGGAACATTCCTAAAATCGGCAGGATCAATGCCGCAATCAACAAGACAGCACCGCTGACTTTATTCATTGATTTAGCTTGATCCATTTTCTTTTGATCAGCATTTGATTCCACAAATAAAGCTACAAATAATTTTGTCATATAAGCGATTGTCAAGCCGCCCGCAAAAAGGAACAGCATTTCAACACCCTTGAAGAAAAGCATTGAACTGCCTTGTGACATTGCAATCATCTCAACAATACTTTCATGAATTAACGTTTTAGAAATATAGCCATTCCACAAAGGAATCCCACAGATTCCCAATACACCCATTAAAAAGATAAACATTAATAATTTTTTATGCTTCCCATATCCACGGATCTTGTTTAAATCAAGCTCATGCAGATTCATGTAGACAACTCCTGCCGCCATAAACAGTACCAGCTTCAATAAACCATGATTAAGAATATGCAGCATCGTACCTTGAGCAGCCAATGTATTATGCTCGCCCAATAAACACTGCATACCGATGGCCACGGTAATAAACCCAATCTGTGAAAGTGATGAACAAGCCAGCGTTCGTTTCAGGTTGATTGAGAACACTGCCAGTACCGCGCCTAATACCATAGTGATAACACCAAGAATTAAAATCATCATTCCCCAGTCCGCATTATGCAGAAACATTCCGCAGCTCAGCATAATGACACCAAACACACCGCTTTTCGTTAGGATGCAGGAAAGCAATGCACTCGCCGGTGCCGGTGCTGCCGGATGCGCTTCAGGCAGCCAGATATGCAGCGGAAACATTCCCGCCTTCGCCGCGAAGCCGGTTAATACCAAGATGCCGCTGATCATCAGCAGCCCTGGATCAGCTACAGTATCCACCGCTCCAATTAATTCATTATAAAATAACGTCTGACATTGATGATAGACCATAAAGATACCCATCAACGTCACTAAACCGCCGACAACCGCAACCGCCAGATACGTCTTTGCCGCTTTTAATGCCGTATCACTCTCATCATGAATAACCAGGACAAATGAAGTGAAGGACATAATTTCAAAGAAGACAAAAGTCGTGAATAAATCCGCTGACAGGAAGACGCCCAGCGTCGCTCCTAAGCTTGCCAGCATGAAGAAATAATAACGGTTGCGGTTACGATAATGCGCGAAATATTCATCAGAGAAAATCGTTGTCATCATCCAGATAAACGCGCACAAACAAGCAAGCACACCATGGATGCCGCTTGCATCAAAGCTCAAACCCAACCCACAAATATTTTCCAAAGTTAATGTTCCATTCTGATTAAGCAAGCTCAAAGCTGCTCCCATCACTAAAACGGTAACTAAGATTGCGAACCAATTTCTGGCATGCTTATTATAACGCCCGATCAAGTAACTGACAGGGGCCATCAGCAGCGGAAAAAATACGGTGAAAATCAGCATTATTTCAATGGTCATCGTCTTTCCCTCCTAACTGATACCCGCAATCAAATTGATTGCCTGCAGCAATGGCTGCGGATATAGTGCCACAAGTATAGTTGCTGCTGATAAAATAATCAATGGTGCGCACATGAGCCAATTCGGATCATGCCCTTCTGCCTGTTCACCCTTTGGCGGGAAATAGGCCTTAACCAATAATGATATACAATATAAAGCGGTCAGCAATGCCGATAGAATTAATACCATCACACCGACATAGGCTAATGGATTACCGCTGTCTACCGCTGCCGTAGCCAATGCCCATTTACTGAAGAAACCAGCGAACGGCGGAACACCAATTAACCCAAAGGATGCCACTGCCATACAGCCAAAGACAATCGGCATCTTTCTGGCCAAACCGCCAATTTCATAAATATATTCCTTATGTGTCTTATATAAGATAGCTCCTGCCGCAAAGAACAAGGTAATCTTAATCAGCGCATGATAAATCAGATGCAGCAGCGCGGCTGACATCCCCTGCGGTGTACACAGCAGAATACCAAAGATAATATAAGAAAGATTAGAAATTGTCGAATAAGCAAAACGGCGTTTGATATGCGGTGTTCTTAATGCCATGATGGAACCGTAGAGAATGGTAATCATCGCCAGAATCAGCAAAAATGACTGTTCCCAAGAACCGCTGATCAATTCAGTGCCAAAGCTGAAATAGGTCAGACGAATCATCGCAAATATCCCTGACTTAACAACCGCTACCGCATGCAGTAAAGCAGTTACCGGTGTCGGTGCCACGGATGCCGCCGGCAGCCAATGACTGAATGGGAATAATGCCGCCTTGACGCCAAAACCCAAAAAGGTCAGCAGGAAGACAAAACGCAGCAGCTCCTCATTGCCCTTCACAAGCATCGGATCAAGCGTACCGCCCAAGGTGAATAATTCATTGCCGCCATACAGACAAATGAAAATAAAACCGATAAATGCCAAGGATGCACCTGCCATCATATAGATAATATAAGTCTTGCCCGCATGCCGCGCCTTGCCATCCATCGCATGCATCACTAAAGGAATCGTTGACAGCGTCAAGAACTCATAAAATACATAAAGTGTAAACATATTGCCCGCAAATGCCAAACCAAGCACAACCCCAAAGGCCATGATAAAGAAAGCAAAGAAACGCTGCTCATGTCCTTCATGCTTCATATATTCAAAGGCATAAAAAGTAGTTAATACCCAGAGGATTGAAACCATCGTGCCAAAGAAGGCTGAAAGTGAATCTACTCTGAATACAAAAGCCAGCGTATCTGTAAAGCTAAACAGTACAAACGGTTCAGCACCGTGGGTAAAAATCATCAATAAAGCTGCCAAAGCATTTAAAATCACAATACCGGCAACCCAAAAATACAACGTCTTGCGTTCCTTAAAACGGAACGTCAGCAAGCCAGCTCCTGTCAAAACAGGAAATAGCACGGGGATGATAGTTAAAACTGAATCAAGCATCTTGTTACCTCCTGTTTTAAAAGAGTGCGCTAAGCAACAGCGTCAATGAATCCATGATTGTTTTTGGGAATAACCCGCAAACGATCAAAATCACTGCCAATAGGCCTAACGGCAGCCCCATAAGTATATTCACATCATTCTTTTTCAGCTTCTTATAATTAAACGCAGAGCCTGGAAAGAACGCGTCAATGATGATAGGCAGCGTATAACCAGCTGTCAAAAGGGCTGAAATCATCAATACCGCAATACCCAATAAACCTAACGGATTACTGAAAGCTCCCTGCGCGATATACCATTTGCTGACAAAACCGCCCAATGGTGGAATACCGATCAATGATAAGGAAGCAATGGTAAAGATAATCATGACAAATGGCATCTGCTTACCGAGTCCTTTATATTCATCAACCCGTTTCAGACCTGTCTTATAAATGATTGATCCCGCTGAAAGGAAGAGCATATTCTTAGCCAATGCATGATAAATAATCTGCAGAATTGCACCAATCAAGCCAAGCGGTGTCATTAAGAATAAGGCAAACAGCACATAGGATACTTGTGATACGGTAGAATAAGCCAATCTTTTCTTTAAGACTTTTTCCTTATAAGCCAGCATTGAACCCATAAAGATCGTAAATATAGCTAAGCCAAGACAGATTGTCTGCGCGAAACTGCCTTGCAGAAACGATGCGCCAAAGACAAAATAAGTAACTCTGATAATGGCCAGCACACCACCCTTAGTAATTACACCGGACAGCAGTGCGGAAGCCGGTGAAGGAGCAATGGGATGCGCCGCCGGCAGCCATGCATGCAGCGGAAACATACCCGCTTTGCAGCCAAAACCAATCATCATCAATAAATAAACGGTATAAAGCAAATTCTCGTTGCCCGCAATCAGCTCTGGGACTAAACTTCCACCCGGCACAAAGGCTAATGTAGCGGCAAAGTGATTGATAAAGAATATCCCCAAAAGGCCTAAACCAGCGCCAAAGACGGAATAACCGAGATATTTCAAACCCGCGCTGATTGCTTCCTTGCTCTGTGTATGCAGAACCAAAGGCACACTCAGCAGCGTCATCATTTCATAGCACAGATACATCGTCACTAGATTCTTTGCCATCGACAAGCCCATTAAGGCCGCCAGTGTCAGCATATAAAATAGGAAATAGCGCGGGCGATGATCCTCATGCTTCATATATTCAAATGAATAAACCGCCGCCATCAGCCACAGCACACTGATTAACAGTAAAAAGATCATTGATATGACATCAACACCAAATACCAGTGCAATCGAATCAGTAAAACGCAGCAATTCAAATTCACTGACTGGATGCATAATAAGCATAACTGCCACAAATACCTGTATAAGCAAACTAATTAATACAACACCATTTCTCAACCTGTCCTGTTTCAGACAACCGGCGATAAAACCAGTAAGGACAGGCAGGAAAAGTGCAATTAAACATAATACTTCCATATTGTTCCCCCTATCCTAATAAACGCAGTCCCTGTTCGATCACTGCAACAATCGGCTGGAAAAAGATGCCGAGAATAAAATTAATCATCATAAAAGCTACACATACACATTTAAAGCTGAATGTCGGTTCTGCTTTAGGCTTAATTTCCCCTTCTGGTTTTGACCAGATACTGATCACGGTAGGAATAAAATAAATCGCATTCAAGATCATTGAAATAGCTAAAGCCGTCAATACAATACTCAGCTGAAGCTTGCCGCCGGCTGCTGATAAAGCAAAATAATACTTAGAAGCAAAGCCGGCAAACAGCGGGATACCAACCATTGATAAGGCTCCGACACTATAAGCGACACCGGCAAACGGATTTAAACGGCCAGCCCCCTGAAGATCTCGGATTCCCGTCTTGCCGCCATTAGTTTCAATCAATGAGCCAACGCTGACAAACAGCAATGTTTTGGTAGCCGCATGAGCAAGAATATGAAAACAGGAAGCCGTAAAGCCGGCCATATTGCCGATACCAAAGCCCATGAAGATATATCCGATCTGCGCGACTGAGGAATAGGCAAGCATTTTCTTGATGCGTACCTCCCTGAAGGCATAAATCGATCCCATAATCATACCGACAATACCAAAGACAAATAATACATTCTCAATCTTTAATGCCTGAATGACTTCAAGTGAAAATACCTGAAAGATAAACTTCAAAATCAGAATAATATAGCTTTTCAGCACCAGTCCCGATAAGATACCGGCACCCGCTGAGGTTGAATTATCATAAGCATTCGGCAGCATTGTATGGAAAGGAAACAACGCGCTTTTAATCGCCAGACCAATAAACACCAGCCCGCATACTACGGTTAACGGCAGCGCATATTCCCCGCTTCTTGATAATAAAATCAACTGTTCCTGAATATTTGGCATCAAGAGATGACCGGTAATATCATAAAGCAGACACAAACCGATCAAAAACAAACCTGATCCCAGTGAACTCATGATCAAATAATGAATTGATGCGATAATACTGCGGCCATGTCCCTTAGCCATAACCACTGCACAGGAAGCAATCGTATTAATTTCAATAAATACATAGGCGGTAAATACATCATTTGTATAAATCAGCGCCAAGATTGAACCAAAAATCAGATTGATCATAATAAAGAAATACTTTACTTTATCTGACACAACATCGGTAAAAATTTCTCTTTGACCGCCGGTTACCGTCAGAAACATTAAAATACTGAATACAAATGCCATTAATGCTTCCAGCGGGCCGGCTCTTAGCTCATTTCCCCAAGGGGCTGGAAAATGTCCCATCATAAAAGTAAATGATTCATTATTAGCTGTGACATTTAATAATAAACATAAAGAAAGAATCGCAACGATCAGAGTAATCAGCTGATTCAATCGCAGAGCCTTTTTCCCGTCATTCAGCAAAGCGGTTAAAATCCCTCCCAGCATTGCCAAAAAGATTGAGAAAAAGGGAAAGTTATGAATCCAATTAATACTCACGTTTTTCCTCCTCTCTAGCCAGCTTCATGATCTCATCCATATCAAAAGTATGATACACCTTATACAGACGGATAATTAAAGCCAGTGAAAAAGCGGTCACACTGACAGAAACAACGATACCAGTCAATACTAAGCCGCTCGGTACCGGATTGACAAAACGCTCAATCACCGCTTCCCCGCTTGTGACGATAGGTGCAACCCGGCCATAGATAAAGCCTTTAGCTGCCAAAAACAGGTAAACCGCGGTATCCATGATATTCAAACCAATAAACTTTTTAATTAAATTGCTCTGCAGCAGCAGATTCATAAAGCCAATGCCGAAAAGAATTACAGCAGCTGCTTCATAATAGTTATGCATGAGATGTTCCATTAGATTTCACCTCGCGTAAATAAGGCATAGAAGCCATACATTGTACAAGCTACAATCAGTCCGACACAGATATTCAGCGGCAGAATCAAACCTCCGCTTAAGATATTCCCGGGGATTCCCTTAGGAATAATATTTTCAAGATGGTTAGCACCGGTAAAGAAGGAATAGCTCTTACAGGCACAATAAGTTAATAAGCAGCCGACACTGATATAAGTAAAGCGTTTAAAATTAAAGAATTTGCGGACTGCGCTTTGACCAAAGGCTGTATCAAAAAGAATCAGTCCGGCACCGATGATTGCACCGCCGGAAAAACCGCCGCCTGGTGAAAGATGTCCATTTAAAATAACATAAACACCATATAGGGTAATCAGCGGGAAGATGATCATGGTAAAGCGTTTTAATATGATATTATCATCCTCATCATCAAGATCCATATCCTCATTTAAAATCTTTTCATCATCTTCATCAAAATTATTGCGGTCGCGTTTAAGCAGCATCACGACAGAAATAACTGCTAAAAATAAGACATTTGATTCACCAAAGGTATCAAAGGCACGATAGTCAAGAATCATTCCCGCAACCAGATTAATAGCGCCGGTTTCTTCAATGCCTGATTCAATATAGCGCTCTACAACCTCATTGCTGGCTGGATTATTCGGACTGCCGAAGGTTGGCAGCTTACTCACTGTCGCAAGCAGAATCAATACAAATATACTGCAGATCAGCACACCTAGGATACGATAACCAAGCAAACGCTGTTCCATTGTTAAATGCGGCAGATGCTTTGCTTTTGTCTTTTTCTTTTGATGATGCCCATGCTTTAAATCATCAACGACTTCCTCTCCGTTGACCCAAGCAACAAAACGGGACAGACCGCCCTTTGGCAGCTTAGCCATTATCGCGGGTTCCTTCCAGCATATGCGTCTTTTTCAAAGTGAGGAAGAAAAGCACACTGGTAACACCGGCCCCGACTGCCGCTTCGGTAATCGCCAGATCCGGTGATTCAAGAAACAGCCAGATGATTGACATGATCGTAGAATAACCCATAAAGATCAGGATTGCCTGCATCAGGTTTTTATAGAAAGAAACTGCCAATGCTGATATGATCAGAAATACCAGCAGCAGGATTTGAATAATTTCACTGATTTCCATTATTTTCTACCGATCCTTTCATCTATTTTGGTATTAGTTAAAATTTCCGTTTTAGCAATGATATGCGAACATACGGGACTGGCCATCCATAAAAAGATAACTGCCAAACCTAAACGCAGCACATGGAAAAAATCAAGCGCTAACAGCATTAATCCCAAAACACAAAGCAGCAAGCCCATCGTATCCGCAATCGATGCCGCATGCATGCGGTTTAATACATAATTAAATCTAAACAATCCCAACACTGATACCGCAATGCAGAACATTCCAGCTAACAGCAAAATGGATGCTAATATTACACGGATCATAGTTCTTCCTCCTTTTGTTTCTGATTCAATAAGCGTCCCTTATGATGCAGCGTGATTACATGACAAACCACAACTCCTGACAAACAGCTTAACAGCGTATAAATCAAAGCTATGTCAACAAGCGCCGCTTCTTTTAAGTAGACGGATAAAATACAGATAAAGATTACCGACATCGTACAGATTACGTTATTGGCAACCAGACGGTCAGAATATCGAGGACCGCGGATGGCCCGATAGATGCAGAAGAAAAACAACACTGTCAGAATGATCATACAGAAAATAAGCACCATATTTTTAATCGCATTTGGTTCCATATGTCCTCCTAATCCAGATCCTTATCATCCAGAATTTTCAATTCCTTCACAAATACTGATTGATCTAAATCCTCAGCAAAGCTTTCATCAACCGCTAACACAAGAAAACGGTCACGGTCAAGATCAACCGTAATCGTCCCCGGCGTTAAAGTAATCGAATTAGCCAGCAATACATTCAGCTTAGAATGTTTCAGCACTGATTTAAACTCCGTCAGCACTGGTTTAATTTCAATCTCCCCCGGTGTAAGGATTAAATCCATGACCTGAAGATTCGCCTTAACGATTTCTACCACCAAAACGCCGTAATAACGCAGGCGGTAAGCAATCCTTTTCAGCATCCGCTGATCAATCTTAAACAGGTTCTGACTAGTAATCATACTTAACAGCAGACAGATTGCACTGCATATAACAATACCGAAAATCAAGATTTCTAAAGTGATCCGGCCATTAAAAAGAATCCAGAGCAAAAGCATTCCAATAACCATTTTCCCATCCTTTCTTCCAGCTGCAACCCTGAATAAACAATCAGTCTTTCATCGCCGCTGGTTCATATAATTATGAATTAGCGTAATTGATTCTGTTTGGTTCCCCTTATAAGAAAAGCAATTACCAACAATGATTGATTATAGCACTTATTTGACAATTCTTGTAGATTTAATTGACGCATAAATTAAAAAAATAAATATTTCATTAAAATTTATAATGAAAGGAGCGATTTAATCAATAAACCGCTCCCCAGCTTGACATAATACCGTGTTTTAACTGCTTTTAACCTCTGACAATGGCGCCTTCCTTCATGATTACTTCCATGTTTTCGACAGCGATTGCACGGATGTTTTCTAATGGGTTGCCATTAATTACTAACAAGTCAGCAAACTTGCCGGCTTCAAGTGTACCAGTAATATCGCCGACCTTCAGCATTTCAGCGCCGTCTCTGGTAGCCGCAATGATTGTATCCATTGCTGAGATGCCTGCTTTTTCATTGAAGCTATACATTTCACCAATTGCGGTGGTGCCATAAGGTGTCAGACTAGAACAGAAGGAATCTGAACCAATTGTCAGCTTGATACCCTTTTCCTTAGCGCGGCGCAGATTGCCGTACACGCGGTTCAATTCTTTTTCCGCAACTGTATCACCTGGGAATTTATCATGAACCTCTGGGATATAAGGCGGCTGATAGGTTTTAAACCATTCATTTAAGAATTGAATCGTAGGACAGAAGTAAATACCTTTTTCAGCCATGATATCTAAGCATTCATCATTTAATGTCTGACCGTGAATAATCAGATGCACACCGGCCTTCGCAGAATCAAGAGCACCGCCATAGCCTTCCGCATGTGACCAAACCGGAATGCCGACCATGTTGCATTCATCAACAACCGCTTTAATTTCTTCAAAGGTATAATGCTGATCCAGCTTTTGATCCCAGCGCCAGATACCGCCGCCGGTTGACCAGATCTTGATCGCGTCTGGATTTTCACGCAGTTTCGCTCTTACTGCTTTGCGTAATTCCCATGGTCCGTCAACTCTTTCTGCCCATGGATGAGATTCATTATTATACCAGGTTGGCAGCTTGTGTGAGTCACCATGACCGCATGTGCGGCAGAATCCTGTACCCGTACCTACAACACGCGGACCGCTCATTACACCTGCTTCAATCATATTGCGGATGTGCAGACCTGAACGAGAGATTTCCCCAACGGTTGTTAAGCCATGTTCCAGACATTCATGTGCCTGCTGTACAGCAACAACAGTTTTTTGTACTGGATGCTCCAATACCCAATCAGAATCATCATCAGTTAAATTCCCTGAGAAATGCAAATGGCTGTCAATAAGACCTGGCATAATTGTTTTGCCGCTGATATCGCGTACCTCATAATCAGCTGGTACTTCTTTACTTTCACCTGCATAAACGATTTTCTTGCCATCAACTAATACCAGTGATTTTTCAATCGGTTCACAGCCGGTACCATCAATCAGTAATCCATTTACAAATGCAACTTTAGACATAGTATTCTTTCTCCTTTTCTCTTTTAAGCCTGATTTATAAGGCTTTCGTGACAGCGCTTTCACTGTTCATGACCCTATTTAACTATGAAATCTAAGGCTTGACAACCCTGTTTCAACAAATGGGATTTTCACTGTCATAATTGGTCAGCGCATCACTCTTTAAATGATTGAAGTTTTAAATCCTTTAGTGTACGCTATAAGTGTAGAAAAAAAAGGGGGTTCTTATGATTCATATTGCTATCTGCGATGACAATGCATCAGAACTAAAACAAATTAAAATAATTGTGGAAAAGATTTCATTAATTGAATATGAAATCCATGAATATACTGATCCGAATGAGTGTATCCAAGCCATTGAACAGGGTATGATTTTTGACTGTTTTCTGCTTGATATCTTAATGAATAAAGACAATGGGATCGATATCGCACAAAAGCTGCGGGAAACACATCCGGATACACCGCTGATTTTTATCACCGCGACACCGGAGTTTGCCTTGGCCGGCTATGAGGTCAATGCCGCCCGCTATTATCTTAAACCGCTGGATGAGGTTTGCTTCCTGCGTGATCTGAAGAAGATTTTAGCGCTGGCTTATGCTAAGAATAATGATTATATGACGATCAGCAACGCATCTGGGCTGACGAGAATCAGATTGAGTGATATTTATTATATTGAGTCAATGCTCAGAACCATTCAAATTCATACAAAAGATAAAAATTATACGATGGTTGGGAAAATCAGTAAGTTTGAAGAATCACTGAGGCATCAGCATTTTATCCGTGTTCATAAAAGCTTTCTTGTAAACCTTCGTTATGTGCAGAATATTTTCAAGGATACGATAACCTTGGATAATGGCGAACAGATATTATTAAGCAAGCACCGCTCTAAGGAAACCCATGAACAGCTGGTGAAGTATATTCAGGAGCATGTATGATTGAGCTGTTATTTAAGCTGTTTCTGGCAACGTGTGAAACGTTTCTGATTGTCTATTTTTTAAATAACCTGCTGACGAAAATTGATGAATTAAAGCATGAGCGGACAGCGGCTTATGTTCTCTATTTTGTTTTTCAGTGCATTACCTATCTGATTGACTTCCCATTCTTTTCAACAAGTACCTATTATGTGCTTTTTACCTTAGTGATTTCACTGCTGTTTTATTTTAATGAAATACGCATCAAGCTGATCGCATCCAGTATGTTTGTGACTTTGAATTATGCGTCGAAGCTGCTATCGGCAATTATCTTTACCGCTTTGACAGATTATACGATGACGAATAATCCGTTTACTTATGTATTAAATCTGCCGACACAGCTAATGGCCTGCATCATCATGGCTTTGGTCATTACCTTGATCATCGCCCTGCGTAAGATCAGCAACAACGCGGTTAAAATACTTGTAAATATTTTAATTTTTATCCTGCCGCTGACGATTCTTTATGTGTCAATGCATTTACTGGAAAATCTTCAGCCGGTCAATCTGTATTTTAATATTACGATGCTGCTGTTCTGTTACACCTTTCTGCTCTTTTTTATTATCGATCAGATCATTTACTCCAATACCCATCTGATGCAGAGCAATCTGATGCATGAGCGGCTCCAGATGCAGAGTGTTTATTACAAGGATATTGAGCAGTATAACCACAATATGTCACGTTACAAGCATGATATGATTAATCATTTAGACAGTGTCTATGGGATGCTTGAAAGTAATGAAATTGAAGAAGCGAAGAATTACTTGGAATCAATCAGCAAGAAATTAAATCGTGTGGAAGCGGTCATTAATACCGGCAATTCTGTCATTGATGTAATTTACAATGCTAAAGCCTCACTTGCCAAGGCGAATCATATCGTCTGTCATAACAACATTGTCGTACCACCGCATATAGATATCGACAGCGTTGACTTGTCCGTGATTCTTTCTAATCTTTTGGATAATGCGATTGAAGCAAGCCTGAAGCTGGAAAGCGATCGGATGATTGAATCCCATATTCATATTTATAAAGGAAATCTGTTTATCAGTGTAAAGAATCATTATAACGGTGAGATTATTTCCAGTCATGCTGTCTATCTGACAACAAAAAAAGACAGTCATGAACATGGCCTCGGATTAAAGAATGTCCAGCATGTAGTGACTAAATATAACGGCACACAGAATGTTGAGCATGATGATACAACTTTCACCGTCAGCATTATGATCCCGTTAAATAAATAAAGCATTCGTTCATCACAAACGAATGCTTTTTGGTTATTTAATATCTATGCTTTACCAGCCTCAGCCTGCGCTTCCAGCGCTACTTTAGCTTCCTTTGCCTCTGCCTTTTTATCAAGGACAGTCAACAATGTCACAGAGCCGAGAATGACGATACAGCCCATGATTTTCATCGGTGTCAAAGGGGTACCGAAGACAATCAATTCGCCGACTACCGCGGTAACCGGTTCAAACATACAGAAGATGGCAGCTGTTGAAGCACCTAGATATTTGATTCCCAGCTGCAAAGTATAAACTGCCAGGAAAGATGTTCCGATACCGATTATAAACGCATATACATAAGCCATCGGTGCCATCTGTGATAAAGATAATTTACCAGTAACAAGACTGTATCCTAGCATAACGATGGCTGAGAAGATAGCCAGATATAACGTCAGCTTATAGGAATTAATTTTATTTAGCTTGAAGATTTCAATACCGCTCATGTAGAAAGCATACGTACCACCTGATAATACTGATAATACGATACCTAATAAAGCGTTGCTGCCTTCCATTGATTCAAGGAAGAAGAAGATGCCGCAGGTAGCAATCAACAGTACAAAACCCTTTACCTTTGAGATTTTTTCTTTAAATACCACTAAACCAATCAACGCTACGAATACCGGATATAAGAAGTGCAGGGTGGTTACCGTTCCTACCGGCAGATACAGATATGCGTTATACAGCAGCAGCGCGGTCGCTGTCATACCAAATACCCCGACAATGAATGCATGCTTTAAATCCGTACCGCCCATTTTCAAATCAATTTTCTGTGCCTTGCAGACAATAAATAAAACCGGTATAACGAATAGATTTCTTAAAAATACCAGTGTTTCCGGTGTTGCTCCCAGCTTATTGGCACTGGCGCAAAGCAGCGGTGTTAAACCAAAAGCAGTTGCTGAAACAATTGTGTAAAATATTCCCTTTTTCTTGTCCATTTTTACTCTCTCTTTCTTAGTTTCTGACCTTGTAAAATTCTTCATAGACTGCTGACTTTAGGCTGAAGCAGCGGGTCTATGTTAACTTCATGATTATTTAAACATGAACGATTATGCATTTTCAACCGCTTTCAATAAACGGTCATTTCACTGTCATCACTGGCTTAATGGGCAAGAAAAAAAGATGCACTTGGCATCTTTTTCAATCGTTATATGCGCTTATTTTTTATGCTTGTACAAGCTGCTTTTTAAATGCAGACAGCTGGTTTCAAATTGTGAAATCAACAGCGGCGAGGAGAAGTAATTTCCTTGTCCGATATTGAAGCCGCAAGCTTTTAACTGTTCAAACTGCTCCTGATTACTGATGCCTAAAGCCACACTCTGCGGCTGCTTAGCATCACTGCACATATTGATGCTTTGTCGGATATGCTTTCCACATTCAGCATCACTCATCAGCATTTGAATACAAGCTTCATCAAATCTAATTTCATTAAGCGCAATTTCATTCGTCAGCGCTAAATCATTCAGCACGTGCGCATTTAAAGAGACCGCAAATCCGCTGGCTAAAAACCGATCAACAACAGCTTTAAGTTCATTTATATGAAGCTTTGAAACAGCTTCATCAATTTCAAGGCAGAATTGTCTTGGATGTACTTCATGCAGTTTCAGCACCCGCTGGATGGACTCAACAATGTTAGGTTCTAAGAGTGTTGTCTGTGACAGCTTAATTGAAATTCTGATTTTCTTTTCACCAAGTTTTCCCCAGCTGCTTAATGCTTTGCATATCGTTTCCAGTGCATAAAAATCAATAAAGCGAATTACCCCTTCATTTTCAAATTCAGATTTGAATTGATCATACCATAGAAAGCTGCCATCCTGTAACTGCCGGCGAATCAACGCCTGTGCTCCGGCAAGCTCATTGCTGCTTAACCATATCCTCGGCTGGAGAAAAACCGCAAACCGTTCATTGTTAATTTCACTGATTACCCTCGCAACAGCATCAGCATGATCATTACTTGCATTCGGATGCTGGTCGTGATAGTTTTGCTTTTCCGCATACATTAAATCATCGGCATGATTGACCAAAGAATCCATTTTAATCGTACCCTGCTGCCAAGTAGAACCGATGGAAGCATCAAGCTCACTATCTTCACTAAGACGCCTGCGAAGCAATGCGATACGCTGATTAAAAGCATCTTCATCAAGATCAAGGCAGATCACCACAAACTCATCACCGCCGATTCGATAAATTGGTTCACTAAAAACACCGCATAATATATCAGCCGCTTTTTTGATAATATAGTCACCATAGCGGTGACCAAAACTATCATTAATTCTTTTCAGACCGTTGATATCAAGATAGAGTACACCGCTGTACATGTGGTTTTCAAGCTTTATACTTTCAAGATCTGAGATATAACGGTTGCGGTTATAAACCCCTGTCAATAAGTCTATATAGCTCATATACTCTAACTTCATCAGCATTTTACGCTTTTGAATATCATTAATAATATAATAAGTAATCGATTTTAAAAGATGCAGATTATTCATATTGGCAATCGGATCATCTACACCAATGAAACCGATAATCACATCATTTTCAATTAACGGTGCAGCTATCAGGCTTTTGATTCCCTGAGCCGCTAGGATGCGGTATTCTTCACTGTCTTTATTTAATGTTTCATTTACTGAGGTAATATAAAATTCACCAAATTTTTCAAACTTCGCTAGCCAGCGGCTGATAGTATCGATTGGCATATCTTTCAAATTCTGAATTTCCTCACTGACACCTTCAGCGCACCATTCATAAGTATTGGAAATTGTATCATTATCATAATTGATTTCAAAAATATAGACACGCTGTCCCTGATAATAGGCTGCCACAATGTTCAGAAGCTCATTAATCGCCGCCTGCTGATCATTATAAGCTGAGAGCGTCTGTACACATTTAAGCAAGGTTTCTTCTGTTGTCAGCCGCTGCTCGAGATCCTGAGCCCGCTTTTCACTTTCGGTAATATCAACAGCAATTTCCAGACGGACTGCATGGCCCGGTTCAATTTCAATCAGCTTATCATTCATCATAAAGTAACGGTTAAGCGGTACATTAAAATGTGTCCATTGGTAAAAGCTTTGCTTATTCAATAAATGATTCGTGCAGAATTCACAGGGTGAGTCTTTGCCTTGAAGCAGCTTATAACACTTCTGGCCTTGATATTTATTATCTTCAATTTGAAATGCCTTTTTCCCCTTCTCGTTAAGATAAAGCAATTCATAAGTAACAGGATCAGAAACATAAACGATATTATCCAGATGCTTTACTATCAGTTGTTCATATTCAGCTTCCTTAGCCAATGGTACTCACCCTTTCTTATTTACATATCCTATGCAGCAATCAAAAACATGTAAATAGTTATAATTATTTAAGTTCTATCGATATGCAAATCATAGATGTTAAATCTTAAAAAGTCAACCCTGTTCAGGATTTAAAACACAGCTTTGATAAAAAATTATCATATTAAAAATAATAACAGCTCCGCCCCTTTAGAAAAAGCCGGTAAAACTGCTTTTTTTACCTGCCGTCTTATAAAGTATACTTTGTAAGACACGTAAAAATCCGGTTAAAAAGCACAATAATCAGCAAAATTAGTTTTACAAACATCAAAAAAAGCCTTATAATGTGATTAAATACAGTGTCTCATAAAGTATACTTTATGAGACACTTCTCGTTTGATATATAATATTAGAATTTAAGTTCTGATAAAATCAATCCGTTAAGGAACACAATTAATTTTCCATTGTCTATTTTTAATCGTACTTTTTTAATATTTTTCATTTTGGTTATTTTTCCGTTTAATCACAATGAAAATAAAATTTCCTATATAATAAAAAAATCCATGGATATCATCCTTGGATTTGTTTTACACTTGGTGACTCGTACGGGATTCGAACCCGTGAATGCTTGCGTGAAAGGCAAGTGAGTTAACCGTTTCTCCAACGAGCCAAAATGGCGCCTAAAACAGGACTCGAACCTGTGACCGTTCGGTTAACAGCCGAATGCTCTACCTACTGAGCTATTTAGGCAAGTGCTTAATTATAATACCACAGGGATATTGATTTAGCAAGCACTTTTTTAAATTTTTATCATTTTTTTGATACCAATTTCTGCCAATATAAAGACAAACAGCCATTTTATAATGGCTGTTTAAATTCACTTATTTAATTTTTGCTAACGCATCTTCAACTGCAGCAATAATTGCCTTGCTGGTTACAGTTGCGCCAGAGATTGTTTCTACTTCTGTTGACTGAGCTTCAACGATTTCATCCGGTACAGCTTCAATTGCCGGATCACTGATTCCTTCTGATTCTGAATGAGAGACAATTTCAACTTTAGCAATCTTGTCGCCATCCATTGTAACTTTAACCGTCAGTGTGCCGCCCATACCTTCGGCTGAGCCGATATATTCATTATCTGCTGTTTCGATTTCCGGTGCGTCATTCTTGAGATCGGTAACATCACCTAAACCAGTAGGTGTTGATTCTACCTTAGCAGCTGGTGTATAAACCGGCAATGCTTCTTTTGCGGCCGCTGCATTCTTACCAGCAATCTGTCCGAATGTGATACATTCTGCAAGGTTTGTACCACCCTGATACATTGAAGAAGTGATACCGCCTAATTCACCCGCACTGTATAAGTGAGGAATTGGATTACCGTTCACATCAAGAATTTCAGCATTTTCATTCCGTTTAGGTCCGCCCTGAGTGTTTAAAATCTCAGGCAGAACTTCAAATGCATAATAAGCCTTGCCATCAAAAGCACGCATTGTATCCGCAGGTCTGTTTTGTTCTAAATCAATACCTGTAGATGCATAATTAGAGAAATTTTCAATAGAAGCTTTCAATTGATCGGCTTTGGCACCGATTAAACCTGCCAATTCTTCGATTGTAGCCGCACTTACGACCTGATTTCTGAATTGCTCAGGCATGCTTTCATTAGCTGCAATCTCATCAGCCTTAGCCTGATCATAAACAACCCATGATTTAGTTGGGTATTGTGGATTTTCCCAAACACCATTGTTATAAACATGACCATGACGTACAACTTCTGATTCATTCAAATAACGGTCGCCGTCAGTACCAACCATAATCAGTGAACCTTGGTTAAAATCATTCAGTGTCAGAACAGCTACCTGAGAAGCACGTTCACCTTCATTAACTTTAAATGAAGTACCGCCTAAACCAAAACCACCTTCATATACATGCATATGCCATAAGTCAGCGCCAACCTCTTGAGCCATACGCAGGCCGTCACCTGTATTATACAAGGCACCGATTACCGCATAATTACTTAAGCCTAAGTAAGTTTCTACCATTTCGGCATTGTCTTCAAAACCACCAGTACATAATACAACACCATTATTGGCACGAACATTCATTGTTTTACCGTCACGTTCAACTTTCACACCAATGATAGTTTTTGAGACTGGGTCCTGAATCAATTGAACAGCTGGACTTTCAAACCAAACATCAATTTTATCCGAACGATCTGTTACATTCTTCTTTAATAAACGATATAATTCACCATCACTGACACCTTGGTGAATAGTATCCAGTGAAATATTGTCTGAATCTTCAAATTCAGGATATTCCGGTGACATATTGCCAATTACAGGCAAGCCTGTCCAAGACATAAACTGTGATCTGTCAGCACCAAAATCATTAGCTAATGTATCAGCCATATTCGCTACACCTGTAGCAATTACTCTCAGCATTGATTCTGGTACATCCGTATCAGCAGCAAGCTGTTTGTAATAATTTAATGTTTTCTCAACATCACCATGTCCGTTTGCGAATAACTGACCGGCATATTTACTATTACCGCCAGATTCACCTTCACTCATCTTTTCTACAATTAATACAGTAGCACCTTCTTCAGCTGCTGTCTTGGCTGTTACGGCACCTGCGGCACCAAACCCTGCGACAACAACATCATACTGCGCATCCCATGCAATCGTATCTGCGTAAGTGTAGTCACTTTGAACCGGTGTCTGTGTGTTAGAACAGCCGGCAAGAACTGTGCAGATCATCATGCTGCTTAAAGCTAATTTCAATAACTTTTTCATTCTTAAATCCCTCCTGTCCATATTTTATCATGCTAATATATTATCATAGTACGCCAAAATATTTTATTTTCAGAAAATTTATGCTAAACTGGAAACATGGAAAAACATGAGTTAATACAAAAACGCAGCACTGACTTTGTTGCCCATAATATGCTGATGAATTATTGGCTATGGGATGATAATCAATTATTAATTGAAAGCTTCATCAAAAATTGTGAATTAGAGATCAATTTTGATGTCAATCACTACCATTTCTGCATTACCGGTGTAGACAGCAAATATAATAATTATACTAAATCAGATTCCTTTGACCATGATGTAGCTAAAGTATTAAAAGAATATGAAATCATTTATGATATACTTGAAAAATATCATTATCAAGGGAATTGTTTTCTGATCAAAGTCGATAATTCTAAAAAAATCGCTGTTTTATTTAGTGAAAAGGGACAACCGCTTTGTCCGCCAATTGCGGCTGCAACAAAGATTGATAACGTAATCAAGGCCCATTACCGTGACCGATATGTTCCTATTGCAACTTCGTTGGCAGTGAATTACAGCGGTTATGAATCAATTCATTTAGCTTATGAAGAAGCCCGCCGTTTAAATCAGCTGGTTTTCTTTGGCATCAACGAAAAAGTTATTACTCAGGAGCTTGTAAGCCAGACTACAGTTGAATGTGCATTAACCTTAATTGATGAAAATTGCCGTAAATTAAAATATTTATGCTGCAATGCATCCTTAGAAGAAATTCTGCATCAGGTAGATGTTATATTTAATGAATTGGTACGCTACTCTTTGAGTGCTGAATGTTTTAATACGGCATTCATTCTCTGTGAAATGATGATTCAGCTGTTTCAAAAAGTCTATAATTTGACAAATATTCCTTCTAAAAAACGTCAAAAGGATTATGATTCTTTGGAAGCTTATATCAAAGACTTAAAAGCACGGCTTACTTTGATTTATGAAGCTTGTCAGAATCGTCAGCGCTTCTCACACAACGTATTGCTTGCGATTAGTTTTATTATGGATAACTATACTCAAGACGTATCTTTAAAAATAATTTCTGAATATACAAATGTGAATCCAACTTCCCTCAGTACAGATTTTAATCGTGAGGTAACAATGTCAATCAGCGAATATATTTCTAAGCTGAGAATTGATAAAGCAAGGTCACTTTTAGCAACTGATTTGGATATCCAAGAGATCATGACTGCTGTTGGTTTTACAAATATGCGTTACTTTACAGATGTGTTTAAAAAAGAAATGAACATGACACCATTGGCATACCGTAAAGCTATACAAAATGATATGATTTTGTAAAGGTATTTAGATGCTTAAAAATACGATTTCATATATAACAAAAATCCCACCAGAAACAAATTTTCCGGTGGGATCATCCTTTTTGATTATCAAAAAGTTTATTTATAATTTGGTGACTCGTACGGGATTCGAACAATAGTGTTTTTTAATGTTTTTATATAATTATAAAATGCATATAATCAATTATCTATGTATATAATAACCCATTAATTTATATGTCTTTTACTAAAAGTGGACATAAATTGGACATAAAAACTAGTTAAAGTAAAAGTCGTTTCACTTCATCCGGCAATTCTTTTTGCTCAAGTAAAACTTTTCTCATTATGAATAACAATTCTTCATTTTTATTATTCCTATTGTAAAAGCTATATAGCTGATGATAGTCATTGGGCACATCCATAATTCTCTTAATTTTATTTAATCTTCTAACCTTCGCTGCCTTATTTATCTCTTCAAATTTCTTGATTTTTTTCGTATTCATCGCCTCTCAGCATTAGTATATATATTTATTATATTTTAGTAAATATATTTATTAGATTTACTTGTTATCACTTAGCACATGATAAATTGAGTTAGGTGATTAATATGAATAAAAATTACATACAAATTATTAGAGAATTGAGAGAAGATAATGATTATACTCAACAGCAAATTGCTGAGAAATTAGGTACATCACAAACCATGTATGCTAGATATGAACGTGGCGCATCGGAATTGCCTATCCGTCATTTGATTGCATTAAGCAAGTTATACGGAGTATCCACTGACTATATTTTAGGACTATCGAAATCTAAATAATAAAACAGCTTACCCTCAATTAAGAGAGTAAGCCAATTTTTATATATTAAAGTCTAGTAGCAACGCCACTATTGTCGAAAGAATATCTTACACCGTCAACAGTGAAAATACCGTCTTTATACATTTTCCCGTCAGAGCCAACATAATAGACTTTATCAATCCATGTTGAAACAGCCATTTGTCCTGCTTCAGCACCAGAAGTATATAAGAAATACCACCCTAGCCAAGCGGAGCTCCATACCCAGCCTGTCTGCATTACACCACCATCACCAAACAAATACCAGTGATCATCAATCCACTGCCATCCAGTAAGCATTACACCCCCAACATAATTCTCTTTATGCCCTGCTTCTCCATCCTTCGGATTAAAGTAATAACTTGATCCTTTTTCTGTAAACCAGCCTGTCAACATGGCATTACCTTTATTAGGATCTAAATAGAACCAACCATCGCTAGTTTGTTTCCATCCCGATACTTTTACACCGTTTTCGTAATAGTACCATTCTGAACCATCTGCAATCCAACCATTCCATTGACCAGAATTAATTAGTGTAAATTTTCTAACATATATTGAATTTTCAAAATCAAGCTTCGTACCATTATTATAGAAAATATCCTCAATTGGTAAGTCACCCTCTAAATAATAGTTTTGTTTAATTTTTGTTAGATCCATATCAATGAAATTATCGCCTAGTCTCGCATCAATATGTATATGTGGTCCAAATTCAATTAGATTACCATCATTATCTTTACCATCTTCTCTTCCTTGTGTATAAAAATGATCTCCTTGTTTGAAGGAAGCTCCTTTCTTTACCTCGACTCCTTTGTCAGTTACAATCTTTTTACCGCCATGTGTACAAAAAAAAGTAACCTTATGGTTACCTACAGGAGTCATAACTACATTATCTGAAACAAATACCGACATATATGGTGAAATTGATCCATCTCTATGTATTTTACTCTCATGCATTACACAGTGCATATCAAAAGGTGCGTAGAATTTTCCGTCTGTAGGACAAATATCATTCGCTCTATTTTCCTGATGTGAAAATGTAGTTAAAGCTATATTATTACGATCAATTCCAGCAGTTTGAGTCACAGCTGCACTTCTTGTTGGAAATAAACTTGTTTGCATATAAATTCCTCCTAAAAAAGCACCAAACGGTGCTCTTCTTAACTTATTTTTATTTTAATACTATTGCCAAAATATAATGGATTATTTAGAAAGCCCATGAAATATAAATCATTATTTTCAACAAACAATACGTATCTTTCTAAGTTATCTTGTTTGATATGATTTGGTTCAGTAAAACAATAATTTTGCTCTTCCTCTGTTTCCGCCTTATCGCAGGAAACCGTCGATCCCTTTGAAGCATAAAAATCTAGAAGTTTATCCTTTATATCATCTATACTTAAAGAATAACGATCAATTAGATTTGTGTTAGAAATTAGATTTCCATTTGTTATATCAAAGTTATAGACAAATTTGCTCCCTTTCCAATCTGATCCCGGAATGAAGCTCCCTTCCTTCACTACTATAGAAAGTATGCTATCATTAAAAAAACATTTATAGCTTAAGTATTGATGACCTACTTCTGTTTGCTTACTTTCATATAGCTCTTTAATGTATTTATTAACTGTATCTGCATCCTTACTATCTATATTAATGCTAAATAAAGTGATTTCAGGATTTGGTGTATAGATTGTATTATACCAATTCGTAAAATCATCACTATGCGTAGATACTAAATCAGAGAGCATTTTTCGAAATATTTTCTCTTCTTCTGTTGAATATAAATCTAATACTTCTGTTTTTTCAACAATAACCCAATCCTTATTTTCATCAATTTTTTTAACATACTTAGTTTCTTCCGGCTTCTCCTGTTCCACAGGCTTTTCAGGCTGTTCAACCACCGGCGGTTCTTCTGGTTTCTCTGCCTCCGTCGGGCCTTGCTGAACACATCCCACTATCATTACCATTAATAAGAAACTTGTTAGTATTTTTTTCATAATATCTCACCTTGTTAGTATAAGTATACGAGATTTTTCAGGATATTTCTAGGTTACGGCGAATGACTCCACGGTTTTGATTTACTCATTTTCTTTATCAATTTGCTACTAGATCTTTGATTTTCTGATTCAGTGCATCTACATCATAATTTGATAGATTTCGGCAGTTTCCTTCTTGGTGGTTCCATATAGATGCTCCTTTCTTTTTCTTTTCGGCAATAAAAAATGCAGGTACTCTCCTCAATGAGAATCCTGCATTTTAATTCATGGTCATTATACGTTTTATCAATCGTTTTTACATAAGCGTGATTACACACCTCCTCATCTTCCTTCAAGGTAAAGAAAAATACCCTATACAGGTGCTAAAACATTTTTTCTTTAGCTTCTTTGATTTTATCTTTCAAATACTTACGATATTGCTCAATACTGTCATAAGTATCCCAATGATACGGACATCCCTTACCATATAACTCAAAATATTCATGCCTTAGTTCAGCTATCTCTTGATCATTAACTAAAGTTTCCATAATACCATTACCCATTTATCCCACCATCCTTTTATATTCCTCATAAACATCTTTTAATATCCCGTTCGATTCTAAATCTAGTATATCAATACTAGATTTATTTGCAAATTTTCCTTTAGCTACATTATGTTCTATTAACCAGTATTCATCCGCGTGCCCTGCAGGCAATTCAATTTCGTTCCTTGTTAACGCAATCCGTCGATCGGATTATAATACAAAGTCTATTCATCATCACTGAATTTATGAGATTTTTCAGGATTCGAATCATCTAATAAAAAGCCCAAGTTCTCGATACACCCTAATGGATAAAACATTGCTATCTCATTAGCAGGATGATCTTCTTCAACAAATTCAACCATATCCTGAACTAGTTTTTGTATTTCTTTTTTGGTAACTGCTTTGGATGCAGAGTCATCTTTAAGCCTTATCCACAAGTCTTCATTTCTTTTTATTAAATCATCATAGTTTTGAATGTCATCACATTTTCCCTTTTTTATTTCTGTACTTACTCATATGCCTTTGAGCTATCATAGTTAACAAATTTCTGACATTAGTTAAGATAATGAGCTACTACATGGATCATCATCAATGGATTCCAATCATGTAAAAACTCCGAGGAATCAGGATTTGATAAATGATATTCTTTGAGATCTTTCATTAACTTTTTTACTTCTTCTAAGCTCATCTTATCCACATGCAGAAATCTATCATAGATTTCATCAAATCTATTCATTTTAACATTTCCCTAATTTTTCTAATATATTTATAGCTTCACTCATCTATAAGGAAGCCTAATGATTCAAGAAGACCAAGAGGCCCTGCAAATTTAACTTTTTCCTCTCTAGGATGATCTTCACTCACAAATTTTTCCATGTCCTGCATCAGTTTCTTAATTTCCTCCTGAGAAGTTGAAGAATCTATTTAATTGTATCTGTTGATTAATTCATTATAATTATACATAATTACCACCTCCATACAAACTTTCTAATAATTCGTAAATTATTTCCAATTGATCTATACTGCTTTGCATATCCATATTATCATAAATGCTTTTCTCAAGCCAATCCAATCTTTCCAGAAGCTTGTGCTTAATCAATTCAATAGAAAATTCATAATCCGTTTCATATGTCTCAATATCTATCTTTGCTAATTTTTTGCGTAGCTAGCTGCACTGATGCTTCTTCAATATTCTGATATTTTAAATATGTATATCTATCGAAACTTTATTATACAGGTTGCGCTGCGGTGAAATGCTTGCTGTAACTTGGTAAGATTTTACCAGAAGTACAATCATTATCAATAAATCACTTACCAAGAAAACTAAGACAGCCAGTTACTTAATAAAGTCTGTAAAAACAAATACCTCTAAAAGAGAAATCGTTTTACCTCACAACCTCATCATATCAATGAATGAACTCCTTGAGCATGAAAAAAAAGAAGGAGGGATTTGAAGAAACATGGTTCATTTTTCCAACACCTTTATCCCATTCAATCTTACGAAGAAGGGCTGATGATGCTATGTTGGCAGCTGGTCTCAAATACATCACTATATATGGTTTTCGACATTCTCATGCTTCACTTTTAATTAATGGCAACATGAACATCAAACTTATATCATCAAGACTAGGTCATTCTGATGTGCCAGAAACCCTTAATACTTACACGCACATGTTTCCTGATCAGCGTACAGTTTGTGTCAACTACCTGGATTCAATTATTAAAAATAACGAAAAACTGGACACAAATTGGACATTGATAGCACTAAGCATAAAAAAACGCCTTGTAATAGGCGTTTATTTATAATTTGGTGACTCGTACGGGATTCGAACCCGTGAATGCTTGCGTGAAAGGCAAGTGAGTTAACCGTTTCTCCAACGAGCCAGAACTGCAGTATCAGCAGTGCTTTTAGATTATAGCAAATACCCATAGATGCCGTCAATACTTTTTTTAAATTTAAGCTTACTTTCCTGAACAAATCAAGTGTTTACATAGTAAAACAACCATTAGATTCATTTACTTTCAGCCGTCTGCGGCAATGCCCGGCTTACCTTTTGCCTCCACACTCCGCTGATGAAACGCAGAATAAACACACCGGCTCGAATCAACTCATCGGCTGCCATCGCAATCCAGATGCCAACCAATCCCCAGCCCCACTGCACACCTAACAGATAACCCACTCCGACAGCAATTCCCCATGCTGACAACACGCCGGCAATAACTGGCACATTCACATCATAGGTCGCGACTAACGTGCGGGTCATTGCAATGTTCACTGACCGGCCCACCTCCAAGGCAAACTCCACAAAAACAATTTGTTTCGCCAATGCGAGAATTTGCGGATCATTCGTAAAGATGCCAAAAATCAAATCAGAATTAAAATAAATAATGCCCGTTAAGCCAACCGATACTGCAATCGATATAAATACACAGTTCCATACTTTGCGGCCAACCTCATTCAGCCGCCCGGCACCTACTAAGTAACCAATGATAATTTGGGTAGCCTGAGCAATCGCCATTGAATAAATATAGGCTACATTCGCCATCATGCTGCAATACACCTTTGTCGCAATCACTGCCGTACCCATCATATTAATAAATTTCATGATGATCGTCTGTGACAAATTATATGACAATGCCTCCGCACCTGAAGGCAGTGATATATACAGCAGCTTTTTACATGTTTCAACAGGAAAAGGCTTCAAATAAGACAGCTTCAGCTCAGCATAGCCTCTGAAACGAAAGAGCATGAATACCAACACCAAACCGATCAGCTTACTGAAATTGGTTGAAATCGCCGCCCCTACGATGCCTAGTCTTGGGAAAAAGAAATAGCCATTGATCAGCATCGCATTGCCGATGATATTCAGCACATTCATCACCACCGATATAGTCATAACTTGCTTCATCAGTGCATAACTGCGCAAAATTGCTGAAAACGTCAGATACAATCCCTGTACTAAAATAAAGCTGCCGACAATCAAAAGATAAGAAGCCGCTTCATTGAAAATTTTTTCCGGTATTGAAAGCAGCTGGAAGACCGGCTTATAAAACAGAAACAATACAACCGTGAGCGCAACACTGAAAAAGCCCATGATAGCCAGAGACACATTACATACTTCAGAAACCTTATGCTCATCCTTAGCACCAATATATTGCGAAATCATGATCGTAATGCCGACACTTGTCATATTTAAAACAATGATAATCAAATTCATTATCTGATTGCCATTACCGATTGCTGCCACTGAATTTTGAGAAAACTGCGACAGCATGATCTGATCGACATTGCCAACCAGCATCTGCAGCAAAAGCTCGATAAAAATCGGCACCGACATCATAAAAACTTTACGTGAATCATATTTTTCTGACAGCATAAACAAGTCCCCTTCGCATTAAACATGTTTATGATACAGCAATTTCACTAAATGTAAATAATCAAATCAGATGATAACGCTAACACTTTTTAAAGACTTACTTCACCTACATAATTCACCTCAAAAATAGCCTTCACCACCTGCGGATCTAAGGTTTTACCAAGCGCCCACATCAGTTTTGTAACCGCTGCTTCACTGGTCATGTCAAAGCCTTGAATCACACCTTGCTTCAGCACCTTCTGACCTGTCTGATAGATAGAAAAATCACTTCGCTCATACAAGCATTGAGAACATACCACAACACTGATGCCATGATCTACCAATAGCTGCAGCTTAGCAATTAAATCACGGCGGATAAAATGCAGCCCGCCGGCACCAAAGGCTTCAATGACAATGCCCTTATAACGCATTGATACAAGCAAATCAAAAAAATCAGGATTAAAGCCAGGTGTCAATTTAATCAGAATCACTTCACTGCATAAATCTGCCTCCAGCTTAAAATCGCCAGTACGCTTAGGCAGCAGTTCACGATGAATCGTTAAGCCACGGGCATCAACACAGCCTACAGGTTCACAATTAACACTTTCAAATGCGTCAAAGCCCATCGTTCGTACCTTAACAGAACGTGAACCAAGAATTATTTTACGATTAAAAGCTACAAACACACCACAGCTATCACTGGCAGCCATCGCAATCGCACAGCGGATATTATCATATCCATCGCTTAACGGATGTGATAAAGGCAGCTGAGATCCTGTCAATACGACGGGAATTGGCAGATTGCGCAGCATAAAGCTTAAAGAAGAAGCGGTATAAGCCATCGTATCTGTTCCGTGCGTCAGCACGATGCCGTCAACCTCATCAACATGGCGGGCAATTTCTCTGGCTATCACCTGCCATTCCTCCGGCTGCATATTAGAACTATCAATCTTCATCAGGTCAATGCAGTCGATACTAATATCGGATTGCGGCGGCAGGAAATCAAGCAATTGTGAGCTGGTCAGTTCAGGCTCTAGTCCTTCCTCACCTTTAGCGGATGCGATGGTACCGCCCGTAGTAATCAATAATAATTTTTTCATAAACCTCAAATCATCAATATAGGAATCGTCTATATTGATTTTTCCTTCCTAGACCGAACTATAATAAGTATATCTTACGGCCATCTGATATATTTATTTTACACTGTGAATAAGTTTCTATAAATTTAAAGCTTAACGGTTAAAAGGAGCATCCTGCCACAGTTCTTTTCTGATTTGTTGATTAACACCTTGATGATTTATAAATAACATGTTTATTTGAACTGAACACGATATGAATATTATCAATAGTTCCATTTATAAGAAGATGTCATCATGACATACTTTATCGGCATTGATATTGCCAAATATAAGCATGACTGTTTTATCTATAATCATAAGGATGAAGTTATTTATGACTCTCCTTATTTTTTTATTTGCCAACTGCCGGCTTTTCAGACCGCACAAAATAACCGATCACACAACCTATTATGGCCGGTATCAGCCAACCCAGACCAAGATTAAACAAAGGCAATGATGATGCCCATGCACTGATGCCCGGAAGCAGGATTCCAGCATTTTTTAAGCCATCAAGCAAAGAGAACGGAAATACAAAAAGCATACCGCACAGCATGATTCGATTGTGATCCTTCAGCCATGGATCAAGCAATGAAACCACAATCAGCACAACTACGATCGGATATAAAACAATCAGTACCGGCAGCACAATTTTAATCAGCATGCTTAAACCCACATTAGAAATCACAAAGGAAAATAAGCATACACCAGCCAATACCCAGCGGTAAGCCAGCTTAGGGAAATGCGAACAAATAAAATCAGCGAAAGAGGTGGATAAACCGATGGATGTAGTAAGACAAGCCAAAACCACCGCAGCGCCAAGAATAAATCCGCCTAAACCACCAAATAAAGTACGTGAAGCATAGCTCAGTAAAGCGCCGCCATTGGCAAATAAATCCATTGATGATGTTTGCAGACCGATCAGCGCCAATGCCGCATAAACAAGAATCAGCAGCAGGCCTGCCAGACAGCTGCATAGGAATGCCGATTTCACCATGGTTTTGTGATCAGTAATCTGAAACTGCTTCAATGCCTGATAAACAAGAATGGCAAACACTAAACCAGCAAAACCGTCTAATGCCAGATACCCCTCAATGATACCCTTAAACAGCGGAATCTCCAGATACTCACCCCGCGGCATGCCTACACCGCCCAGCGGATTCATTAACGCCGCGATGAATAATGCCAGAATGGTAAGCAGCAGAATCGGTGTCAGCACTTTACCGACAATATCTACAATTTTACCTGGTCGAATACTTAAAAGAAAGGTCAGGCCAAAGAATACTGCAGTAAACAATACTGAAAATAGCATCGGCTGATTGTTTATGTAAGGCAGCAGACCAATTTCAAAGGATACCGAACCGCATCTTGGCAGTGCAAAGAGCGGACCAATACATAAATACACAGCAAAAGACAGAAACAATGAGAATTTCTTTGAAACCCTTGAGGCCAGCTCATTCATTGAAGTTCCGGCGATAACGACAGCCATAACACCTGCTACCGCAATCCCTACATCGCTTAAAACAAAACCTAAAAGGGCAATCGGCGTACTGCTGCCCGCAAGCTGAGCCATAGCTGGTGGGAATATCATATTTCCAGCACCAAAAAAGATAGCAAAAATCATACAGGATAATCCTGCAATTTGTGATAAACTCAATTTTTTCATAATCGTCTCCCTCTCTTTAATTATATTAATTCAATCCAGCTTAGAGGCAGACTCGCACAAGAAAAGGATAACAGACGCTGACCGCATGCTTATAAGATATTATCGATAAATTTTTATGTAGTTCATGACTCATGCCATACGTCCTCCGCTTTATTAATCATTATAGCATAAAAATATTCCTATTCACTACAAATCATAATTTTATGTATGCTGACAAGGATGTAAATCCATCAGATTTTCTTTAAATTTATGATGAATATGCTATGATAATACCAAAAGAAATGAGGAATTGTATGAAAACTCAATTAGTTCTATTAGGCTGCGGAACACCCAATGCATGCCCTAACGCATCTGGCCCCGCCTCAGCCATTACTTACGGTGAGGACAGCTATCTTTTTGACTGCGGTCCAGGCATTGTCAGACAGGCTGCGAAAGCATATCATCAGGGAATTGATGCATTAAGCATGGATCGTTTGAAGTATGTATTCATCACCCATCTGCATTCTGATCACACGCTTGGCTTAAATGATCTGATCCTGACACCCTGGGTACTTGAACGTCATGAGCCGCTGCATATTTATGGTCCTAAAGGAATTAAAGCGATGGTTGAACATCTGATGCTGGCTTATCAGGCTGATATTGAGCTGCGTATTCATGGCTTTGAACAAGCAGATGCGAAGGCATGCCAGCCAATCATTCATGAGATTGAAGCCGGTATTGTCTTTCAGAATGACACGGTCAAGATAGAAGCCTTTGCGGTCAGTCATGGTGAATGGCCTTGCTATGCATATAAAATCATTACTCCAGATAAAACGATTGTCATCAGCGGTGATACTTGTCCGTTAGACCTTATGATACAAAAAGCTAAGAACTGTGATATCCTGCTTCATGAAGTATATTATGCCGCCGGTCTTGCGCAGCGGACACCCGCGTGGCAGAAATACCATGCTTCGATGCATACTTCTTCCTATGCGCTGGCAAAAATTGCGCAGGCTGCCCATGTCAAATTATTAATTACTTATCATCGCATTTATCATATGAACATACAGGATAACCATGAGGATATCACGGTTAAAATGCAGGAACGCGACAAACTCATTGAACAGGAGATCAGAGAAATATACGACGGTGCTCTCGCTATGGGCAAGGATCTTGATGTATACGAATAACCATCATCACATAGAAAAAAGGAAGCCTTATAATCATTGCAATGAATTAAAGCTTCCTTTTTATTGTATGAGCCATTGCTCAGCTTATTAAACTTATTTAGCTAATGCTTCTTTAGCAGCATTCATACCGCCTAATTTACCTGAATTCAAGGCAAATCCAGTTGCCAAACCTTCATATGAAGGATAAGATGTAATATTGCCATAGAAACCGCCAGCATCATTACCAACTACATATAATCCCTTAACAGGTTCAAGATCAATATTAACTGCCTGTAATTTTTCATTAACGCGTACACCGCCTAATGTACCTAAATTACTGATCTGCATCTTAACAGCATAGAAAGGACCGTCACTTACCGGATAAACCAGATTTTCAGCACTCTTGCCGAATGGATCCGCTTTAGAAGCGCATGCGGCATTGTATTCTTCAATATTAGCAGCAAAACGTTCAGGATCCATACCGGTATTTTTTGCCAGTTCTTCTAAAGTCTCACCCTTAAATACATTTCCTTGCTTAACACCTTCTTCAGCTAATTCCACAAAATCAGCCGGATCAAAATTAGCGCCGCCAACTGCTGGGTCAGTCACTAAATGTTTGCCTTCTGTATAAGCATTTAAAGTTGCAGTATCGACAACGATATAATAGATACCACCCACTGAATAACCAAGATTTGATGTATACGCTGTATCATAAACAGCTTCTTCATTACCAAAACGGTTACCTGAACGGTCAATCCATAATAATGGTGAACGTACAATCTGATTAAATGGTGAAGAAGCTAAACTTACTTCTGTTGGATTAGTCGCAGCTACAATACCTGAACCATGCAGCAGTGAAGATTGAATATCCCATTTTGCAGCACCGGCATTCCATGCCATCTGTACACCGCTGCCTGTTTCACCCCATGTAGAGATGTATGGCGTATGATAATATTCACTCATCATATCAGCATTGCCGGCAAAACCACCAGTGCCCAGCACTACTGAATCAGCATGTACAATTAATTTACTGCCATCTTCTTTAGTAGCGATAATGCCCTTAACAACACCGTCTTCGATGATTAATTCATCACATGTAGTATTCATTCTTAAATCAAGACCAGCCGCTACCATGTTATCTCTTAATACATCACTTGCGGAAATATCTGTAGGTGCATAAGAGAAAGTATCAAACCAGTGATAGATCCGCCATCTCAGACCATCTGCCTGATGAGCCAGCTGCGGTGCTTCTGGATTGACATGGAAAGTCAAGCCATAGCTCTCTAAGAATTCAATCGTATCCGCACTTGTTTCAATAATTTCTTTTGTTAATGGTGCGTAATTAATAAAATGACTGTAATCATTTAAAGTTTGGAATAACTCTTCTGTCGTAATAGCTGCATATTCCCCGCCAGCTTCTTTCTGCAGGTGACTTTCTACCGCAAAAGGCCCGCCAGAGAAGAATTTACTGATACCGCCGACATTGCTTGTCTTTTCAACACACAATACATTAGCGCCTTCTTTTAAAGCCGCTCCGGAAGCTGATAAACCAGATAAACCAGCACCAACTACTACTACATCGACAGTGATTTCTTCATCATCCGCCTTTACAACTTCTTTTTCTTCAACACCGACACCGGCTTGTTTCAAACAATCCTTACTGGCTTCAATGATAGCTTTGCTTGTCATTGTCGCACCGGATACTGTTTCTACTTCAACCGTATTACCGTCAATGATTGCCTGCATAACTTCTGGTGCGGCTACTTGACCGATTTTATCGGTTTCAGTTGTGGCATTTACCTTGCCGTCAGTAATCTTTCCATTTTCATCAATCGTTAAGGTTACTGTTACATCACCGCCGTAACCGGCTGCCGCTGCTGTATATTCACCAGCCGTAATCTTACCTTCAGGCTGATCAGATGGTTTGTCATTATTGGCAGTACATCCGCTCATAACCATGAAGATTGAAAGTGAAAGCGCCGTCAACACTTTCCATGATTTATTCTTCATATGTCCCTCCATTTTTGTTCTGTTACCGAACAAATACACTAATAATTTAACAATTTCACATTAAAATGTCAATAAAATTTTGATATATTTTTCACATTTTAGTATGATATACGAACATTATAATTAATACACATATAAGTTGAAGTGATGTGAACATACTTGTATTATCATTCATCTTACAAAATGGCATGGTATTATGAAAAACGTTGATACTAACAAAGCGCATTGTATAAAGCAAGACTGCACTCAATGTCCTGAATGCAGTCTTGTTAGTTTTTATAATTAAATTTCGTTATCAGCTTCTGAAAAACCTCAATCTCTTCTTCACTGAAATTCTTATAACAGCGAGCGCAGTATTCATCAAAATATGTTTTAATAGCTGCCGCGGTTTCGCTGCCCTTAGCACTCAGATAGATGCGGGCCACACGTTTATCACTGGCATCTCCACGGCGCTCAACAAGCCCTGCTTTGACCATTTCAGTAATAATTTCTGAGGTAGTTGAACGTTTCATCATGGAAACATTGGCAATCTCCTGTTGGGTAATACCCTCATGATCCGCAATCAGATGGATAATTTTCGCATGTGTTTCTTTAATTTTTAATGCGTCAATTTCCTTTTCATAATATGTATAAAAACGGCGTACAACATCGGAAAAGCCAATCAGCAGATCAGGCTGTATTGTGGTATACATCAGCATCACTTCCTTATACCAGCATTTTATCACAATCAGTTCCGTTTTGCATTACAATCCGCTCAGCCTATTTGATAAGAAAAAAGGGTTAGGCCCAAGGACCCATACCCCTTTACAGTAATTCAAGTATATCTTTTAATGATTTCTTACCAAAATGTACCTTTTCATCATTGATTACCATACACGGAACACTCATGATTTTATATTTCTCTTTTAATTCAGGGAATTGCGCGAGATCATAGATTTCCGTATCAACATGATGATTTTCCAGTGCGATTCGCTGGGCAGATTGGACTACTTCCGGACACATCGTACAGGATAAGGATACCATTACTTTGATGTTCTGTTTAGCTGTCATTTTGTGAATGGCTTCTAAGAGACTTTCATCAAGCGGCTGTTTTGGGCCTGCGGCATTATAGACTGCCAGTGCAAAGGATGTGAACTCATGGCCGCCGGGAACCGCATGATAGATCAAGCCGAGCGGTTGTTTATCAGCATCACAGAACACAAAGCAAGGCTGTGAATGTGCGGCATCAAGCGGCTGCTTAGTCACCTTGATATGGGGGCTTGTCTGAGCAAATTCATCGATGAAATTACTCATCTCCAACCCAAACTTACTCTCATCAGCATAACAGCTGATCCATACATCTTTATCCAGCTTTTGGTAAAGTGTTTTGAGCTGGGCAGTCATATCACTGCTGATAAAGCTGTCTGCGGATGCTGCTTCAACATTATCTGCCGATGTATTTGCTTTTACTTTCAGTTTTTCAGTTTTCAAGCCATGCTTTTCCACCACTGCCTCAATCACCCGTTCCAGTGAGGTAGCAGCGATGGCGCCATCACTCACTGCCGTTACCACCTGACGCAGATTTTTTTCACAGATATCACCCGCCGCATAAACACCATCCAGGGAAGTTTTGCGGTTCATATCAGTGATGACATTACCAACTTCATTAAGCTTAACCTGATCCTTAAATAAGGCATTGGCCGGTTCATAGCCGGCAAAAACAAAGATACCGAAGCTTTCATTTGCTTTTGCTTCATAAGTCCACGTTTCTTTAGTTTCATTGTTGATAAAGACAGCCTTCTTTAAAGAGCCTTCACCGCTGGCCTCAATGATTTCAGTGTTGGTATAAACCGTGATATGCTCATTGGCACGTGCTTTATCAGCGATCGTCTTGGCGCATGTGAAATCTGGTTCACGCACAATGATATTTACATGACGAGCATATTTAGTAAGGAAAATGGCTTCCTCAGCTGCCGCAAAGCCGCCGCCGATGACAAAGACCTCCGAACCGGTGAAGAACTCGCCGTCGCATGTAGCACAATAGGCGACTCCGCGTCCCTGAAACTCTTTTTCACCTTTAAAACCAAGCTTGCGCGGACTTGAGCCGGTTGCCAAAACGATGCCTGCGCATTGAAAATTACCTTTGTCTGTTTTAACGGTTTTGATTTCATCCTCAAGCTGTAATTCTTCAACCTCAGCCAGCAGGAATTCGGCGCCAAACAGACTCGCCTGTTCCCGCATTTCCGCTGTCAGTTTTTTTCCGTCGGTTTTAATTACCCCCGGATAGTTAACCACTTCTGAAGTAATCGTTATTTGCCCGCCGAATTTTTCTTTTTCCAATACCAATACACTGAACTTGGCACGCGCCAGATAAATTGCCGCCGATAAACCAGCCGGCCCGCCGCCAACGACGATAGCATCGTAGGCTTTATTCATATTAGATAATACCTACCAGATCTAAAGATGGTTTTAATGTATCAGCACCTGGCTGCCACTTAGCCGGACATACCTGATCACCGTGTTCATGAACAAACTGAGAAGCCTGAACACGTCTGAATAACTCATCAGCGTTACGGCCAACATTACCGGCAATTACCTCATAAGCTACGATCTTTCCGTCTGGATTAACGATAAAGCTGCCTCTTTCCGCCATACCGTCAGCTTCGATATAAACCTCAAAATTCTTTGCTAAGAGAGCTGTTGGGTCCGCAAGCATTGGATACTGAATCTTTTGAATTGTCTTAGAAGCATCATGCCATGCTTTGTGTACAAAGTGTGAATCACAGCTTACTGAATAAATTTCACAATTAATTGCTTTGAATTCTTCATATTTGTTGGCTAGATCTTCTAATTCAGTTGGACATACGAATGTGAAATCCGCTGGATAGAAGAAGAAAACACTCCATTTACCTAATACATCTTCTTTACTTACTTCTTTAAATTCATTATTTACATAAGCCTGAACTTTAAAATCTTCAATTGTTTTACCGATTAATGACATATTTTATATCCTCCATTGTCGTATAGTCTATGAATATGAAGCATAAACCTCATGAATCAAAGCACCCTTATTAGCATGCTTCAACTTTATGCTATTATTCATTAGTTAGTCTTAACTAACTGCATACAGGATACCATGGCTGTCGGCATCACGCAACTTTAATGCTCTGGGTTAAAAGAAAAAATCTCTGACTGATGTCAAAGACTTTTCTCAAAGAGATTCTACTTAGTTTTCATTCACCGTTAATACAGAGAACACATTTCCTTTTTCTTGGCCGTGTCGTATCAAAATCAACAAACCAGATGGAACCAAAGGGGCCGCTTTGCAAAACACCTTGATCGATTACAAAGGTTTGACTTGCGCCAATCATTGTAGATTTTAAATGCGCAGGCCCATTTAGACTAATGCCTTGAAAATCAAAGTGCGGACGGCCTTCACGATTCATATGCTTAGGTCCAGGATAATAATAGTTGTCATTAAATGCAACCTCATCGGGAAATATTTTTCTTAAACAGCGGTTCAGATCCAGCTGCAGATAATCGGTGCCATTCGGATCTTCATCATGTACATATTCTTCAAAGAATATTGCGCATGTCGTATGCAGCGACTGAACTGTAACAGTGCCATTAGAAATTCCTGATTCAGCAATCCGCGCTTTTATTTCATCGGTAATATTAAAGAAATATATTTTAGGATAACGGGTTTCAAGCTCAATATAATTTATTTTTATCATGCTTCATCATCCTGTACGATTCTTGAGCCAAAATCTTTTCTGGCTTTAAGAATGCCGGCTAAAAAATCATCAATTTTTGCCAGCGGATCATCACTGCAGAAAATACCTGAAGCGCCGCCGCCTGATTCCGAGCCATATTTGATATTATGATAAATATCCTCGCCATTTTTAATGCCGGCTCCCTGTAAGACCATGATATTGGCATCATAGTCCTTAATGGCTTTCGTTGTCGCTAATAGATAATCTTCAGAGGCCACTATACCGGTGCCGATCAGTTTTGATTGTTCGCAGATAATGCCGGTTGGATGCAGTGATGCGATAATTAATGCCTCCTCAACCGAGTCAGCACACACAAAGGTATACAGTCCTGCTTTTTTAGCCAGCTCGATGGATTTGATTAATTGACTTAAGGTTATCGGTTTGGCGGATGCATGATTGAGAATCACACCATCAGCGCCAGCCTGTGCCAACGCCTCAGCAAGCACGCCGCCCATCGTACCGCCAGGTTCAATTGGGTCCATGAACTGAGCATTGATGATTACATGGGGGGCCGCCTGCGCAATGCGGTAGATATCAACGATAGGTACATTCAATGTCACTGTTACATCATGATCAACCGCAATCTTTTCGCAATATTTCGCAATTGTCAGCAATTCCTCTCCCCACATATAAGCTTTTGCATTTACTCCCAAAGTAGGTGTTTTAATCTGTTTTTTATGTTTCATTTACAACCTCCTAATCACAGTTAAAGACGTGATAATAATGTTCAAGAACAGCCTTGATCGCCTTATCGGCGGTACTCATCATCTGCTTATAATTATCTGCATGCTCCTGATTAATTGCCTGCGCGCCGGCTGTGCAGAAATCCGTGAAAATATTAATCTTGCTGATGCCTGATTCAGCGCATCGCCGTAAGTTTTCATCACCGGTTGAGGAGCCGCCATGCAGCACTAATGGGATCGATACCGCGGCTTTCAGTTCAGCCAAGCGGTCAAAATTAATCTTGGGTGTTCCCTTATAGAAGCCATGAGCGGTACCGATGGAAACAGCAACTGAATCAATGCCGGTCGCATTTACAAACTCAACCAGATCAGCCGCTTCAGTATAGACAGAAGCATCCCCTTTTTCTTCTTCATAATTGATTCCCGCTCCCACATGGCCGATTTCTGCCTCTACACTCACATTACGCGGATGTGCATAATCAACGATAATCTTGGTTTTTCTGATATTCTCAGCAAGCGTATCGGCAGAGGCATCAATCATAACAGACGTAAATCCTAAATCGATTGCTTGCTTCACAAATTCAATAGATTTGCCATGATCAATATGCAAAGCTACTTCCACATCAGCTTTTTCAGCATAATAGCGGCCGATAAAATACGCATCCTCCAAAGAGAGTACCGACTGCATCGCTTCACTATAAGCTAAAATTACCGGTCTGCCGACAGATTGCGCAGCTTCAACATACGCTCTTGCCATATTCATGTTGCAATAATCCGGTGAAGGGATTGCATAATTACTGTCATTAGCCGCCATCAGCATAGCTTTTGTATTTACCAGCATTTCTTACCCTTCTTTCCTAATGATCCTGTTTTTCAGCCTTGGCAAGCTCAGCTGCTGACTGCATTTTCTTCTTGAAATAGATCTTTTGTAAAACAACACAAGCGATGATAATTGCTAAACAGCAGACTGCCCCTATCGTAGAATTGATATTAAACAGCAGGAACAGCGGGAAGGTTGACCATAAGGTACCTGATATAGCTGAAATCAGCGTATACTCACTCTGACTCCACGTATAACCGCTGGATAAGGCAACCTCCGTGATTTTCGGTGCCATGATGGAAGCAATCACTAAGGTTAAGGCTAAAAATATCGTACAGGATAACAAGGTTCTGCCAACCTTGCCGCGATGCACAACATTCAGCATGGAACAATTGTAACCACAGGCCGCCAAGGAAGCGATAGGAATGATTCGATTGCCAGGCACGATTGCACATAACGCGACACAGACTGGAATCGCTATTACTGAAATCAGCATTACGGTTGTATGTCCTAAACCAACCGCATTATCCATACCAATATATAATTCACCGCTCTTATTCTTCTCAGCCATAATCTTACTGCATGCCTGAGAAATCGGTACCAAGCCTTCCATTAAAATCTTCACCATCCGCGGTGTTAAATATAATAAAGCCGCCATTGCCATTCCTGTCGTAAAAGATGTTTTCGCATCCTGACCGCCGATAAACGCAATCACGGTACCCAAGATAAATCCCAGATAAATTGGATCTTTTATGACCTTTAATACCGGATTATCCTGCAGCTTCTTAGCATTTGTCTGACTGATCGTTTTTTCTTCACCCGTTTTCCCTTTGCCGAGTAAATTATATAAAGGCTCAAGAATAAAACCGACGATCCATTGCCCAAGACAGCCGCCGTGCGGAATTGAAATACCCGGAATACCGATAACCTCCTGAACGCGTTTTGCTGTTCGATCCGCAATTAAGAAGATAACAGCCGCATGCGCCAGCGCTGCCAGTAAACCAAAGAATAAATTATTCGTAATGACATAAATCAATGAACCAGTTAACGCATAATGCCAGAAATTCCAGATATCGATATCCATTGTTTTCGTCGCTCCGACAGCTAACATAATTAAATTAAACGCCAGCATAAGCGGAATGATGAAAGCACCAATTTCTGTGCCATAGGCAATTCCCGATAAAGCGGTCCAGCCTACATCAATGACATCAAGATTCAAATTAGCTTTACCGACCAGTCCAGTTGCCACCGGCCCCAGATAATTTGAGACAATAGACAAGGCTAAATCTAAGCCAAATAAACCAATACCAACAGTTATACCACCCTTAACCGCTTTATTAACATTACACTTGAAGGCAATACCGATCAATGCAACCATTAACGGAACCATCAAATATTTGCCTAAGCCAGAAATCGTACTGAAAAATGTACTTAGAAATTCCATAGAATCCTACCTCCTTTTATTTATTTAAGATTTCTAACAGTTTACTTGCCGCTTCTTCTGCCCCTATGCCGGAAATAAACCCAATACCCATGACCGACGGAATCGAATATTCATTTTGTAACTGAGTGGAACTGACAATAACATCGCCGCGGTCTTCATAGCTGTCAATCTCATTAATGCTGCATTGAATAATTTCATGAGAAATATTATGATCATTTAATAATTCATCGATCCGCATGGAAATCATCGTCGAAGTAGCAATGCCGCTTCCACATGCTATAATTACAGTCTTCATATTCACTGCCTCCTTTCTTTTTTTATTTTTCAATCATAAAAGCCTAAAAATAAACTGCCGGATAAAACTACTCAGCTTCAGCCTGCTTAACCAAAGCCACTAATTCCTCCTTACTTTTCACAGACAAGACAGCATTCATGAATGTCTGATTGAACCAGAGCTTTGCCAAACTGGAAATGGCTTGAGTATGCACTGATATATCTTTGATCAGCAGCATAAATACAACCTTTACATGGATCTGCTCATCAAGCTTATCCATCCGCACATAATTGATCGGATGGTTTAATACAGCGATGATTAAAGCGTTTTTCTTCACATGCACTGCATCGACATGCGGCAGAGCGATGTTGTAACAGGTGGCGATTATCCCCGTTGGAAATGTTGCTTCCCGCTCTTTCAAGGCTGACAGAAAGGTATCCTGCACATAATCTTGAGCATATAAATCATCTGCCAAATACGCATATAAATCATCTCTGCTTGTGAAATCACAAAAGTAAACCTTGCCATTTTCAATTAATTCACTGATATGTACCATTCTCATTCTCCTAACTTTCAACGATTATAAGCCTTCCTTTCAGCTTATTAAGTGTAATCATATACACGGCTGTATTTATTACTTATGCTCTTTAATAAATCGAACAAATTTATCATATGTGTTGATATAGCTGTGATGCGCCATCCATCTTGATGATGAAAACATCTCAATTAATTGTTTTAAAATCTTTAAAAAATTATTCTTATCCTTCTGTGATACTGAAAGCAGGAAAATGATATTAATATCATTCTTCCGCCAGCGGAAAGGTTTTTTAAATATGCCAACCGTTATGAACGTACTCTTTTCATCACACTGAATGGGATGCAGCACCGCGATGTTCATATATTCTGAGGGTGATATTTCCTCTCTGATCATGACGCGCTTCAAAAAATCATCATCCAGCTCTTTATGTGTTGCACATAGCTGCTTTATTACTTCTTCATAATTCTTTGCATGTTCAAAGTAACAGAAAGTACCATCAAAATATTGCAGCAGTGAATCATTCTCCATCATGCGTTTCTTCTTAATATCACTGATAGCCGCAAAAATAGTTTCGATATCTTTCTGTGAAATAAAGACGGTGACATCAACAATCTCACAAGTGTAATAGCCTTTCAGCGGCATTGTAGTTAAAATTAAATCAATGTTTTTACTGCCGATTTTAGCCAGTTCACTTTCATCAGAAACCATTGTAATACTTAGATCATTCAGAAAATTTGTTTCCAATTTCGAGTAAATCAAGGCATTTAATTTCAGATATTCCGGATTAATGACTACCGTCTTGATTTTTGTCAGTGTCTGCTTTTCAATTTGAGCGCCGACATGCAGGGCAATATAGGAAATCTGATGATCATTCATATCGATACCGGCATATTGATCCTGAATTTGCTTGGCTATAAATACCGATATTTCATAGATTGTCGGATAAGAATCTTTAATGCTGGTCAATAATGGATTGCGCAATGACATTTTACGATTAATGATGTTATTTAAATGTAATGCGAAATTGGAAATGAATTCATCATTGTCCAGGTTGATATAGTATTCATTGTAAATTTCCACGATTAATTTCTTAACAAAGCGGATAATAGATGGTTCCACAAATTCATTCAGCCGCGCATAGTTTTCCTTTACACCTATTTTTTTCATACTTATCAGCAGAAGCGCATAGATACTGTCAAAATCATTTCTGCTTGCCTTAAAATCATATTTATCCGTTATCCGCGCTAAGATTTGAGCAGCACATTGAGAAGGCGAGTCAGCGTCAAGCAGCGCTGGTTTCATTTCAAAAAGTTCTGGCTGAAGCTCATACTTATTACGGTCAATGATGATGCATACATGCAGGACGATGTTGTTTAAGGCAAAGTCATTGATTTCAAACTGCTGTTCACTGATGATTTTAAAAATGGTATTTTTTATTTCAAAGACATCAATATCCACAAAGAAAGCATTGAGAATGGCGGTATTTAAAATGCTGTTTTCAGCCTCTTTATAAACCATGTCACAGAACAGCCGGCGGATGTTTTTCTCCGTCCCTTTCAGCGCAAGTGTTGTCTTACGGCGGATAATAGTAACTTCATAGGGTGCAATGATTTTCTTTAATGCGGTGATTGATGTCAGCAGTGTCTGTTCACTGATAAATAAGGAATTGGCTAAATCGAAATAATCGAGAGGCTGTTTACTGATTAATAATTCCTTTAAGATGATTAATTCACGATTATTTTCATCAGATGTTTCGGGCTGATCTTTATCCTGAAGCAGTTCTTCAATTTCTTTCGTCTTTTTAATAATTCGATACCCTTGATTCGACGAAAGTATATAGCTGCCTGATGTATTGATGTTTTTGACATCGCTGCGCAGTGTTCTTAATGATATGCCGAAAAAGGATACAATTTCATTGGATGAAACCCAAGCATCCCTTTGCGACAGATATTTGATTAACTTTTTTTCTCTTGATGTGAAAACAGACATAATGGTTCCTCCAATCACACGGTGACAATCTAACTTATAATAAGCATTAAATAGGGTTTTAAGTTGGTTCAGCATATCGTTGATCCTAATTATGAAATTACTTCCCCTTTGATGAGCGGCTGAGCCTTTCACATAAGATTGGTTAAGCGGCTGCTTATTTTAAAAAGATGACATAAATATTGTGCGTTGACTGAATTCTGAATATACTGTTTTAAAAGTTATAATTCCTTGACTGGCTGGGCAAGACAACGATATTCTTACTGAATCATATTCTGTTCTCCAAATTGTTTTTGTATGATGCTTTTTAGATACCCATGGCGCAAAGATGGCAGTTTCTTTTGCGGGAGCGGTTGCCGTCATAGTCAACAAAGTAGATATAGCCATAGGTGCCGGTCAGGATTTCACCATTTTTGATAATGAAGGTTTTATCTGAACCTAATAATGTAGCTTTGCAGTGGGCATCGCCATTTAATAGGCTGGCCGGACGTGTGGCCATAGCGCCGCCATTGTCTTTGGAGAATTGACGATGGAGCGGGCCTGGATATTTATAATCGTCATCGTAAGCAAGCTGTTTGGGAAACAGTTTATTGAGACCTTTATTTAAGTCAGCCTGCAGATATTCATCACCGAGTGCATCAAAGTCATGGACCATTTCTTCGAAGAAGACGGCGCAAGTGGTATGCGGTGACTGTACGACAAGGATGCCATTTTGGATTCCCGTTTCATTGACAAAGTTGCGGCAGTCTTGACGTATTTCAAAATAGGTGGCCTTATTCCCCTGGGTTTCAAAAGTCAGCTGTTTATGATAGATGTGAAATTCATTCATAGTATCCCTCCTTTTGATTTATAGACATTCGTTGAGTATTTGAACAATGTCTTGTTTAGATAATTTGCGATAGCCACTCGTGAAATAACCGTGATCTGAGGCAAGCTTGGCGGCCATTTCATCAAAGTATCGGTTGTCGATGCCTAAAGACGATAAATGTGATTCAAGATGCAGCTGTTCATAACAGAAGGCTTCAATTGCTTCAATGGTTTTCTCTGCCAAGGTGATATCGTCATTTTCGCAGCTTAAGCCGAAGGCATTGATGCCGAGATTTCTAAAGCGTTTTAAGCTTTTTTCATCAATGATGTGACGAAGATAACGCGGCATAATAATCGCGAGTCCTAAACCATGCGTGATGTCATAGTAGGCTGAAATTTCATGTTCAATGGGGTGCATCGTCCAGTTATTTTCTTTGTCATAGCGTAAAAAATCGTTGATTGCCCATGGCGCGGCCCACATCAGATTGGCTCTTGCTTCATAATTATCAGGCTGCGTATAGGCTATTGGCGCATATTGAATCACGGTACGGACTAAGCCTTCCATAAAGGTGTCAAGCATGAACATGCAGTTATCACTGGAAAAGTAAGTTTCAAGTGTATGACAGAGAATGTCAGCGGAGCCGCAGGCGGTTTGAAATTGCGGAACGGAATAAGTATATTCTGGATTCAAAAAGGTAGCCTTAGGCCGTTGGCTGGGTTTGCGCAGGCCCAGTTTATCTTTAGTTTCAAGATTGGAGATGATAGCGCCGAAGTTCATTTCAGAGCCTGTGGCAGATACCGTGGAAATTGTGAGTAACGGCAGACTGTTTTCCACTGGATATTTACCTAATACGACATCCCAGATAGGGGCGTCAATCAGCACACCTGAAGCGATTGCCTTGGCACTGTCAATGGCGGAACCGCCGCCGGCAACGAGAATTACATCACATTGTTCTTGGCGGCAAAGGTCGATGCCTTCCTGGACATCGCTATGACGCGGGTTAGGCTGAATCTTGGTGAATTCAACAATTTCAAAGCCGTATTCTTTACCTGCACTGATGACTAAGTCATAGATGCCCAGCTGTTTGATAAAGTCGCCTTGATAAATGAAGAAGAGTTTATGACCATAGCGTGTGATTTCCTGTCCCAGCGAGGACTTATCAATAGGGCCGAAATAGACTTTCGTACCAATATCATAGACAAATTGCTTAAACATGTGATCCCTCCTTAATGTTGATGGTGTATCAACCTTTTTCTTAATTTCATTATCATGGAAATTGGAGGATAAAAAAAGTTAATAATTGCACAAGGTCATGCAACTAATCTATACCTGTTGATAAATGGAAGGCATGAAAACGCTGAAAAATAAAAAATCTTCAGATTGCTCTAAAGATTTTGTGTTAATAGATATTTATTTTTTGGCAGGCTGGTTGTCATCGGCATGTTTCAGCAATTCTTCTTTATTTAAAACATGGCGCGTGGCAAAGTAGTCCAGATCAAGCTTGTTTAGATCTACAACCGGTTCGTCCTTGATTGCTGCCAGCAATTCTTTTTCCAAGGGCCATAGCTGTTGGCATTCTTCTTCATGAGCCAGATGGGATGGAAAGAAAGGCGGATTGCATTCACGATAGAAGTTCAGTGTGAAGTCTGGATAAGATACAAAATCATCATTGACGATGCAGCCTTCAAGTCCCCATTTTTTCTCATGGGCAATCAAGTCACGCCGCAGTTCAAGACGTTTGGCATTATATGCCTCAGGCTTTGTTTCCAATAGGTTCTCTGTTTCCTGAGGGTCATTTTGTAAGTCGAATAATTCCTCACGCGGGCCGCCATAGTAGTAATTGTATTTGAAGCTGCCTCTGCGCAGGCTAACCCAGCGGCGGGCTCCATGCTGATGTTCAACGTATTGCATGCTGCGGTCTTTCTCGTTTTTTAGCAATGAGGCACCCGGCAGTTCTTTATTTGATGGATAAGGGACGTTGGCGGCATCAAGGAAGGTTGGCAGGATGTCGTTGAGATCTACAAAGTCATCGCAGAAGGTGTTGGGTTTAACTTTTCCTGGATAGCGAAGGATCATTGGTACGCGGCAGGAAGGGTCATAAGGCAGGAATTTTTGATATGTACCCAGATCGCCCAGCATTTCGCCATGATCGCTGGTGAAGAGGATCAATGTATTGTCAAGTTCACCCATGGCTTCCAGCTGGTCGAGAATCAGGCCAATGTTTTTATCAACAAAACTGATGGAAGCATAGTACAGCTCCCTTGCACGCATGAGCGTTTCCATGTTAGGATAATCGGCGATATTTTTGTTTTCTTCTGCAAGTGTTGAAAGTGTGGTTTTGGTGATGGAAGGCTTAGGGATTGCTTTGCCTTTGTACATTTCAGCATAAGATGCCGGTACGTCAAACGGCGGGTGTGGCGCTATGAAGCCAGCCCATAGCATGAAGGGTTTATCCTTGCTCTTGTTTTTGAGGTAGTTGATGGTTTCTTTGGCTACCCAGCTTGAGCCGTGGTCTTCTTCTTTGACTAAGGATTGCTGAGGCTGCATGTACAGCGCGTGACGGACACCGTGCAGGCTTTGCAGGTGCGGATATTTTTCTTTTAGATAGAGTGCGTATTCATCATCTTCTCTGAATCTTGGTATTTCATCCATTAAAAGCAGGCGGTGGAAGCCATTGTGTCGGCGATAAGGCTGAAAGTGCATTTTACCGACAGCGATGGTGTCATAGCCGGCGTCGCTTAAAATCTGCGCGAAGGTAGGCAGGTCATAAGGGATTTGATGGGAGTCATCGAAATAGTTGTCGTCAAAGGTATGTTCTTTGCATGGCAGGCCGCAGAGGATGTTGTGACGAGCCGGGATGCAGACGGGGTTGGGTGAAAAGGCGTGCGTGTAGCTGCAGCCTTCGTGTGCCAGGCGGTCGAGGTTTGGCGTATGCATAAATTCATAACCGTGAGCGTGGATGGTGTCGTAGCGCTGCTGGTCGGTTGTGATAAATAAGATGTTTGGTTTGTTCATGAAAAAAAGCCTCCTGATATGAGTACATCATAGCATATTGGAGGCGTGTGGGAAAGGGACTGAAAAATTTAAATTTGCATATTATTTATTATCAATTAATTAATTAATAAAGATAAGTTTTATTTAGAGTTTACCTCACAAGTATTATTTACCAATTACTAATTATATTTTGTCCTATTTTGAAGGATATTGGCTGTAGATATATTTTTGTTCCCAAATTTCATCATGATAATGCGAGAATTCTGAAATTTTACAATCATTATACAAATCATTTGCCAGCTCAATGATAATATCTTTTAATTCAAGATTGTCTAAATATTTCTGTGGAATGGCTTTTAGCCCTAAATAGGCTCCTAATATGTTTCCAGTGACTGCTCCGGTTGAATCACTATCACCGCTATGATTCACAGAGGCAATAAGTGCTTTATCAAAGTCATCACTATATTTTAATGAACAATAAATAGCAATCGCTAAAGTTTCCTCAGCCACCCAACCTTCACCTATTTGCTTGATGGCATCCAAGTCATTAATATCACTTTTTTGAGATAATTCGATTGCTTTATCCACTAAATCAAGGAAATCTTGTAAAAACATTTTATCAGAAAATAGTTGAGCAATAGCTCTTTTCATATCTTTAACCGCATCTATAAGTGATATATCATCATTATGAGCAACAAGATTAATAATGTGAACCAATCCTGCTGCAGGAATGTAGCCCAGCGGATGTCCATGTGTTAAAGCTGCAACTTCAGCTCCAATCATATCAACCTTTTCGCTACTCCATTTTTCACTAAAATATAGACCAACAGGAGCGACCCGCATCACACCACCACAACCTTTGCTTTTATTGAGCGGTCTATTTATTGTCCCGTTTATGCCATTTGAAATTGTAGAAATACATGTATAGCCAGGATCTCTGCATACAAATAATTCAGGAATATCTACTAACCAAGAAGTGTGTTGTTCCTTTGGCAAAGGATAACGCTCAATTTGGGTTCTATACCAATCTTTATAGCTTTCAAATACATAGTTAGGATAACTCCCCATTATGCCTCGAGTCATTCCTCTTGTATGACCATATAAAAGACCTGTAGCGGTAAATAAGGTCATCTGGGTATCATCAGAAATTTCAGCAACACCATTCTCAAGCGAATATTCAGTAATGCCATTATTCCCGTATTTTGAAAAGATAGCAGAGTCTTTCATAAACTCCACGGGATAGCCTAATGCATCACCAGCAGCACCGCCAATTAAGCAACCTCGATATTTGTCAATGTCCTTCATTACAACACCCTCCTTTTAGCTTAACGTCTTCTATATCTAATTGTAAATCTAATTCTATTCTCTTTAACTCAGAAATGTTTAATTTGCATTATCTGTAATTTTCAGCAATTATCAATCACTGTAATTAATTTGTTTTCAATGATTTTATTTCATAATGAGCATAATTATATGCAGGCATAACCATTCATTTTTCTCTTCTTAAAAGTACAACGGTCTCCACATGGCTCGACACCTCGATTATGATGTCAGGCCAACTTGATAGTCGCTGCCTGTTCTCGGAAACATATCATGTCGATTTTGCATTTGTAGAAACAGTTCCAATAGCACATTCCTCCCTAGATTATATACGTTAGAGGAATAGGGCTTTTTTCGCAACCGTCACGACTTTGACTTTTAGCGTCTCTACTTATAAATTGAACTCCGTTCTCAAAATATCAATCAATTCAGATGCACGTTTCTTATCAAACTGAATTGTTTGTTTTGCTCCTGCTGTACTACCTTCAGAACTATACGTCTGGATTTGAAATAGTTTTTCTCCATAAATTTCAGTTACAGAATAGCTTGTTTCTCTAACATCCTGTTTTCTGAAATTTCTATTTTCCTTTTCCCATTTTTCAACAAACATAATAATGTCCTCCAATCGATGCTTTTTTTCTTATTGCTCCAGCATTTTAATGCTTTTCAAATAATCCTTTTCCACACGGCTAAGTGTTTTGGCTTTATATTTCTTATATTCCATCTGAGCTTTTTCCACCGCCTGCAAATGACTAACTGCTCCATTTCCAATGAGAAGATTTTCACCCGTTGAAGTCAAAATCCCATCCAAATGTTTTACCCAATCCTCCATTGTCATAGGCACTTCACGTTCTGCTTATCTCTGCGCAAAATCAATAACCAGATACTAACTGACCCATTGCCTGCAATTCTTTTTCGTCCAAATAATTCTTTGCGATTTTCGCTTCTCGCAGCGTCGGCTGTTCTCCCGAAAATGACATCAATCCCATGAAGTCTTTTTCGGCATCCGCACGATGGTAAATCACCTCCGCAGCAGTTTCGCCGGAAACAGCATTTATTCTCCTTCTTTTTCTGTAGCAGCCATAACTTTTTCCATCTGCAATTACTATATCTCTATGAGGAAATATAGACTTCCAAATACGTTGCAATTTATCTAACACCAATTCAGGAACTAAATTATGCATTTCCCCCTTGTGCTTCTCTTTCTTTACATTCTGTTACAAACTCTTCTTGCTGATTTGTTTGCGATGCAACCATAGCAGAAAGCACGTTTTCATAATCATTAAGTAACGATGATGTATAATTATATTTTTCTCCGTCCCATTGCCATCTATCATCATGTCCATTTGTTGGAGTTTCTCTTCCGTAAATAAGTAAATTTGTAGCTTGCTCATAACTTTTTTGCTGAATATAATTTCCAAATGTCAAAGCTCTTTGAGCACTTATTCTATACGTATTATTGGGGGTTTGTTTCTCTATTCACGCACCTAATTAACTTTTTCCAGAACCATTAGCCCCTATTATAACCATAGAATGCCATTTACCCTGATGTACAATTGGTTCATTATTTTCAGTTGGCAACACATACTCATATTTTTTTCATCTAACATACTTATATCTCCTCAAAGCACCTCAATACACTCTTTATTTTTTCATTTTTTTCACCATTTGGTGTTTCCATTATTGTTTTAATTCTCCTCCAAGTCAGCTTCGGCTAGTTCGATATATTCCTTTAGTTTTCTCTGTAGTAGGCTCTTATCTATTAATTTCAAATTATATTCTGAAACCATCGTTGGAGACAAACTACGACTAAGTGCAAATTCTACAACCTCATCATCTTTACTTGCACAAAGAATAACACCTACACTTGGATTTTCATTTTCCTTTTTCACTTCACGATCTAAAGCTTCAAGATATAGATTTATTTTACCTACATATTCCGGCTTGAACTCTCCAATTTTTAATTCAAAAGCTACCAGGCAAGAAAGTCCTCTATGATAAAATAAAAGATCAATGTAATAATCATGCTTACCAACTTGAACACGATATTCTTCTCCAATAAAGGTAAAATCCTTGCCGATTTCAAGAATAAAATCTTTTAAATTCCGTATAATAGATTTCTGCAAATCACGTTCAGAAACAGTTTCCGGCACATCAAGAAAGTCAAGCACATAATTATCAAGAAAAACATTTCCAGTTGCTCTCTTTGATTCTGCAATAGCAGGTGTTAGTGTTTTTTGTGATAACATATATCGTTCAAAATAACTGCTATCTATTTGTCTTTCTAATTCTCTTTTTGAAAGTCGCTCTTTCACACACATATTCATGTAAAAAATACGTTCTTCCATTGTTTTGCACGCAGACATAATCTTCAAATGATTCGTCCAGCTCAATTGTGTCACCAGTGGTGACACTTTTTCTTCATCTTTGTACATTTCATAAAATTGCTTCATTCTATATAATCCACGACGATTAAATCCTTTTAATTCAGGATAATTTTCAGAAAAGAAATTAGCAAGCCTCTCTACAAAAGCATCTCCATATTCCGCATTTTTTGATTCTCTGCTAATGTATTCACCTATATCACGATACATCAAGATCAGTTCTTCATTCACTTTACGATACGCTCTATCTTTAGCTGATTCAATAATAGTAATGATTTTTTGAAACTGTTCTCCATGCGATACTATATCTTTCATTAAATCCCTCCTCTCGAACAATTAAATTTATTTACTCTTAGAAGAAGTCAAATCTAATTCATCCGCATGTAACTCTATGTTGACATGTTTTTTTGTAATAAGTTTGGAAAGTAACACAACCGTCTCCACATGATACGTCCACGGAAACATATCCACCGGCTGCACCCGTTCCACCCCATATCCTCGCTCCCCCAAATACTTCAAATCCCTCGCCAGCGTCGACGGATCACACGACACATACACAATCCGCCTCGGCGCCATCGTCAGCATCGCCTCCAGCGTCCGCTCATCACAGCCCTTACGCGGCGGATCCACACAAACCACATCCACCCTTTCCCCGCTATCCGCAATCCGCGCCGCATACTCCCCAGCATCCGCGCACACAAAATCTACATTCACAATCCCATTCCGCGCCGCATTCCGTTTCGCATCCTCGATCGCCGCAGCCACAACCTCAACCCCCTGCACATGCGCTGCCTGCCTTGCCATAAACTGCGTAATCGTCCCAATTCCGCAATACAAATCAACCACACGATCATCCTTCGATAACTCCGCAAACGCCACTGCCTGATTATACAGCTTCACCGTCTGCACCGGATTCACCTGATAAAACGACTTTGATGAAATCTCAAAACACAGCCCATCCAACTCATCTACAATCGTCGGCCGCCCATAAAGCAGCTCCTCCTCATCCCCCAAAATCACATTATCCGCACGCTGATTCAAATTCAAAATGACACTCTTAACCTCTGGTACCTCAGCCACCAGCATGCTTGCCATCTTTTTCAGCTCAGCAACCCTTTTCTCCCTAACAATAAAAACCACCATTATCTCACGGGTACTGAACCCCACCTTCACCAATAAATGCCGAAACACCTCCGCGTTGCCAAACTCCCCAATCAGCCGCTTCATGCACTGCACCGTCTTATTAATCAGCTCATGCTGAATCAAACACACATCCATATCGATAATATCATTGCTGTTGATCCGATAAAACCCACACACCGTCTTCCCAGCCTTATCCACACCAACCGGCACCTGCCCCTTGTTGCGGTAATACCAGCCATCCTCCATCATCAGCGCATCCTCGACATGACAATCCAAACCACCGATCCGCTCAAGCGCATCCTTCACCCGCTGCGTCTTAAATCGCTGCAGCTCCGCCAACGAAAAATGCTGCAGCTGACAACCGCCGCACTGCTTAAAAATCTTACAAGGCGGTTCTGCCCGCTCAGGACTCGCACTAATCAGCTTCATCAGCCTGCCGTAGCCAAAATTCTTCCTCACCTGCGTAACCACAATCTCACCGCATTCCCCAACTAGCATATCCTTCACAAAAAGCGGAAAACCATCCACCTTCACAACTCCCAGACCTTCAAAAGTATAATTCAGGCACGTCCCTGTAACACGATCATTTTTCTTCATCATCAACACTCACTCTCATCATTAATTATCACCATTATAACATAAAAAAGCCGCCTAATTTTCATCAGGCAGCAAGTTCGGCAGCAGATTTTTAATATTCCTCAAATTCGTAGAATCCTTACTGATCCAGCAGGAAATCAGATTCCCATGAATCAGCGTCAGCAGCATCTTCGAATACTGATCCGCATGCATCTCATCATAACCGCACGCCATCAATTTCTCACGATACAAAACCTCCCACTTTCGATACACTTCCTTTGAAGCCTCATCCAGCTCCTCACTGATATAAGTAGCCTCAATCCCCATAAACGTGATAATCAGCGACTTCAGACCTTCCCTGCCATTTTCAATATCTCTGGCAAGACATTCCGCCATCCAGCAAAAAACCTCCACCGCATTATCAGAGACTGAAAATATATTCTTGCGAATCCCCATCTCCATCTTATCATAAGCGTCATGAACAACAGCCACCGCCAGCTGATTCTTACCGCCAGGAAAATAATGATAAAAAGATCCTTTTGGAATATCACATGCACTTACGATCTCATTGATACCAACACCAAAATAACCCTTCTGCGAGAATAATGTAGACGCCTTTTCAAGTATCATCTCCCGCTTTTCCGCACTGTGATTCATACTGCCACCACCCTTACAATTAAATATATAATAAAGGGGCTGACTTCTAATATCAACCCCTTATTTATAAAATTTTCGCTTATTTCTTCTGCTTTTTTACATTCACAAGCATTATTTAATCATTGAGGAAGCAGACACACCAGCATTTCTACCGCTAGTCATAGCCCAACCGAACAATGAACCGCCATAATAGATATCGCCTTCAAGACCGCCGACAACCTCACCGGCAGCAAACAATCCATCAACAGCCTCCTGCTTCGTATTCAGAACCTGCATCTGATCATTAATATGCAAGCCGCCTAATGTTGCATAATAACGCAGCCACATCTGCACTGCATAATAAGGACCATCATTGCTGATTTCAACCGTTAGCTTTCTGCCGAATTCATCAGTACCTGCAGCCACATCAGCATTATACTTCTCTGCCGCAGCAGTTAATGAACCTTCAGGCAGATTCAATGTCTTCGCAAGATCTTCAAGCGTTTCACCCTTAACCATCACTGGATTTGATGAACCATTATTTTCAAGCCATTCCTTAACATTCTCTTCAGTATAAATTGCACTGCCGATCATTCCCTTATTGAAGGCATCAAAAGAAGCCTGATCAAGAATTAAATAATTAGTCTTATTCTGTTTCATAGCCTGAATCAGATCATAAGCCTTACCTTGTTCATTCGCAAAACGAACACCGTTTTCATTTACTAAGAATGCACCACTTGTCGCATAAGCACCGCCGACACCTGGATTGCAGTATTGACCTAATCCGCTAGGCATTACAATACTGTTAGGCTGTACATTCACAAATTCCATATTGATCAAATCAGCATCAACAGCTTTAGTCATTTCAATTGCATCACCTGTCGCACCAGCTGCACCGGCATAAACAAATTCCTGATATTCAGCCGGAACTAACTCGTCATTAGCACCAAAGCCGCCAGTCGCTAAAATAACAGCCTTCGCATTAATTGTATAAATCTTATCCTTGCTTTCAGCTTTAGCACCCACAACCTTGCCATTTTCAATAATCAATTCAGTACCTGCAGTATTCAAATAAACATCACCGCCGGCATCCTCTACACGCTGAAGCAATGTCTTAACAACACCAGCACCGCGTCCAACACCTGAGTAAGTACGTCCCGGTTCAGAATTATCGTATTCAACATTAGCGCCTTCCGGATCAACCAACCAGTCAAAAGCAGCACCTACTGTATTTACGAAAATATCCAAGGTAGCTTCATCATTATAATTATGTCCATTAGCCAGCATATCCGCCTTAAGCATTTCAGGACTGTCTTCATAACCTGATTCAATCTGCCACTTACTGCCTGTCGCCGTCGTTCCAGCACCAGCCATTGATGACGCACCGCCGGCAAAAGACATCTTTTCTAATAATACAACTTTATTGCCTTCCTGAAGGGCAGATAATGAAGCTGTCAAACCAGCACCACCAGCACCAATTACCAAGATATCCGTTGTTAATTCAACTGTTTCCTTCTCAGTATTGCCAGTTACAGCCTGGCTCATCTTATCCAGATCAGCACCAGCCTGAGTCAGCGCATCCTTTAATGCTTCAATAAAGCCATTGCTTGTTACTGTAGCACCGCTAACCGTATCAATCGCAATACTTTGACTATCCAGCACTTCCTGTACCAAAGTTGGCAGCGCCGCACCGCCGATCGCTTCAGTTTCTGAATTCTCTAATACATCAATAGCCGTGATCTTATCAGCATCCACAGTCACCGAGATCTTTAAATCACCGCCAAACCCTTTTGCTGTTGCTTCATATGTTCCAGCTGTCATCCCTGTTTTGTCATCGACAGGTGCATCGCTCTTAGGCGCACAACCGGAGAACAACATTGCTCCAGCTAAGCATAAACTCAATAATTTAGCCTTTTTCATAGTTCCTCCTATCCCGTTTGTATTTCACTAGACGAACGGTCTACTATTAGTATACCTGAAGTTGCTTCAATGTCAAGACAGTTTTGTGAATTGTTTAGCTTACAAGCATCAATAATCACTTGTGGATTTATTATCCCTTACATGTAATGTCATCATAGATCTATCAAAAACTCAGCTCCACTTACAAAGAAAAAGAGAAATGCATAATACATTCCTCCACAAAAAAGCCCCAATTTTTCGAACCTATTATTTCTGCTTCAGCAATCCCATAAACGAGCTGCCATTCTGCGGCGCCGCCACTCCAAAGAAATCGCAGACGCTCGCACCCACATCCGACAATGACTTCCGCAAGCCTAACTCAACGCCATGCACCTGCCCATGCCATACCAACAGCGGCACATTTTCACGCGTATGCTTATTATGACCGATATCCGGATCGTTGCCATGATCTGCCATCACGACCAGCACATCCTCATCATTCAGCAGTTCAATGATTTGAGCAATCTTCGCATCCGCCAGCTTCAGCAATTCCATATACCACTTAGCATCCTGACTGTGACCGGCAAGATCGGTCTCCTGCACATTGGTACAAATAAAACCATGCTTCATAGACTTCACGGCATCCAGCGTCAGATCCAGCACTTCACCAGTATCCACACAGGAAATCGACTTGCCATCATCATTTGCGACAATGTCTGCCACCTTACCAAGCAGCGTTACTTCAATCCCCGCCTCACTCAAAATCGTCGGTGCCTGAACGCTCTTATCCACACCATAACCAAGATGGCGGCACATATAACCTTGTTCATATGACTTTGACTTCACGGCATGAATCCCGATAAAACGATCCTCACGCGTCTCCTCGGCAGCCAGAATATCCTTAATCGTATTACCTGTACCGCCAAAAGGAATCACCCGGTTGACCGTTACTACCTCTCTGACCTGCCGGGCCAGCTCCAGCTCTTTTTCAAACGGCATGACATCCAGCGGCGCCGTACAATTATACGCCATGCCAAAATCTGCATCAATATTATCCGCCACCGTACACGCATCATCCACTAACAGATAACGCAGCTTGCCGCGGCTGATAACATCAACCTTATGACCCAAGGAAAGCAAATGCTCAGCAACCTCATCCACCTTATCCTGAAAAGGCTGTACCTTTGGAACCTTTGGCAAAGTGCCCATAATTTCCTGATGTCCCATAAACGTATCAGCGCCAAAATGCATCAACTCACATTTTCCAAAATTAGCTTCCTTGCTGAAATGCATATTTTTGCTTGTCTTGCCAAACGCATTCATCAATCCCAGCCGTTCCAATGCCGGCAGCTTTAAATCCGGATAATCATTCAAAATACTGCCTAATGTAGAGCTGCTTTCATCGCCGGGCCGTGCCGTTGCCGCATCGCTCATCGCGCCGATGCCAAAACCATCCAGTACAATGACTACAAATCGCTGATTCATTTTATTTCATCTCCCAAGCTGTTGTAAATTCCAAGCAGCTTCATCTCGCCTGTATGGATGCCTTCAACAACCGCTACATTGCTGCGCGTCACAAAAATCTGAAAACGGAAAGCCATGACCACCGTATCACTCACCGTACAAGGCTGATCCAATTCAAAATAATAGTCAATACTTTCCAGACTCGGCGGTTCTACATGGTACAGCCTTGCATGATCCGCGGACTGACCAACCAATGCATTCGCAACATGAGAACGGCGATAAAAACCACCGCCATAACAATAGGAACGCTCATCAAAATTATGCGATATCTCACTGACATAAGTCACGCAGGGAATCTCCACACATTCCTTATGCGCATGAAGCGGCGTTGTTCCACTCAAACCATGCCCTGGTTCACCGCTGTTTACCGGATAGCCCTTCATTTCATTCAAGGTAAAGGTACAAGTCGCTGACGGCGCATTCACATTTTCAATCTCGATGCCATGTTCTGCCAGCATTTCCTGTGCCTTCAGCAATGATTCCATATTCGGTGTCGGTGCAATCGTATCCTTTTCTTCATCATAAAGAAAGCATGGGAACGAAGTCACACCGGCAATTTCAATCGCTTCAAGTTTTTTTAATTCCTCAATAACCGCCGGCAAAACATCTAAGCGAAAGCCCGCTGTCTGGCCGCTGTAAATCATATCCCTTGGACCGACAACTTTCAGCAAAACCTTTTGCCTGATACCAAGCGCTTTCGCACATTCATTAATTTCCCGTGCCTTTTCCACAGAAAATATAGTGAAATAATGACAGCCATAGGCTACTAATGCTTTAAGCATCGCTTTCGGTGCCTGAACCAGATGACCGACATTGGCGATTGGTATCTGATGATCAATCATCACCTTGGCTTCTTTAAAGTCTACCACCACAGCTCCTTCAAACCCTAATTCAACAAGCGTCTTCGCAATCAAAGGATTACGGCCCAGCTGTTTCAGCATAAAGTACAAAGCGATATGCTGCTGATTTGCAGCCGCCAGCATCTGTTTCGCATTCTTTTTTAATGTATCAAGATCTACCACATACGTATCCGGCAAAATAAGTCCCTGCTGATGAAGCTGAAACGATGCCTCGATAAGTTCACGGTTTCTTCTTAACGTAGAGCTTAAGAACATTCTTTCACCTTCCTTATACTTTCCTTTAAAATCCGCAGAATAGTCTCACTGCCGCCGCGCATTGGATTGATACGAATCATTCGTTTTTTCAATGTCGGATCGTTTTTAAGGAAAGTTCCCGATACCCGATAAAACATCGGTACCACTTCATATTTAGATTCAGCACCTACCGGATTTGGCGCCGCACCCAGTTTTTGCGCTTCTTCCAGTACAGCTTCCGCAATATCTTCCCTAAATTCAACCAAAAGTACCTTTGATTGGGCATTTGCCAAGAAGGCATCTTTAATTTCCGGGATTCTGCCATCATTTAATGCATGTACGATTCGTTCATTTTCCTCTGCCTGAATCGCCAGAGCTACCGGAGCATAGACAAGCATTCTCAGCAGCTCCATCGCCTGCCAGCCCTGTACCTTACTGCCGCCGGAATAATTATTGCGTTCTACCTCATCAATGAGTTCAGCCTTGCCAAGCAGGATGCCGACACCTTCCGGACCCAGCAGTTTGAATGCTGAGAAGGCACTTAAATCCGCCCCTAATTCAACACCGATTTTGCTGACCTTCATCGCCGCGTAATTATCATCAGTAATAATTGGAATATCCTTGCACGCTTTAATCGTATCAATGACCGCCTGCATTTCATAGCTGTCGTCAGGCTTCTGCCTTGTGTACTGCACAATGGCTCCATCGACATCCTGTTCCTGCATCACTTTGCGAATATCCTCTAAATCATTAAAATCAGCCTCTATCAAGGTCGCATTCAAACCATTTAAAGAAGTCAGCGTGGTTGGATAAACCGGTGCTTTATGTACCAGCACACGGCTGTTAGGCTTCAGCATCGCGGTTAAGCCCCAGCGAATCGCACCAGTACCGGCGCCGGTTACCAGGATTGCTTTCTCCGCATGGAAAAAACGTGCCAGCACCCGTTCAGCTTTTCCCGCATAGGATGGCTTATTACCTGGCTGAACAACACCTAAATCACCCAGATTCAAAAATTCTGCGCCTTCAAATTCACGGCATATTTCATCAACCAAAGCAAATTGCTTTTGTTTAGCTTCCTCCAAAGAAATGGAGTGCAGCGGATATGTTTTCATCATCTTTCCTCCTCGCTGAGATAACCTTTTGAAAAATACATTGATAGATTTTGGAAATAGCGGTGTACCATCACATCTGGTTCCCCCGCCAGCTGACCTGCCAGTGCCAGCATTCCCGCAATCTTTGTTTCTTTACTTTCACAAATTAATACAAACCCACAGCCCAATGCCGAAGAAGGTACGCACAGCGCTGTAGCATTTACCATATTGACAACCCGGATCAGCCCTTTTGAGGCCGCCTTTTGAATAGCCTGCGACCGTTTATCAAAATGACCGAATAACGTATCGCCAAACCCCTCCAAATCAATAGGACCTTCGTAGGAAATCAAACAATCGCATGTTGGCAGCACGCTATTCAAAAAATCAATCAAATCCAAGCGGCTGCCGCCAAGATCAGGAAAGGAACAGGATCTAACCGCAAATGGATAGTTCTGTGAATCCCTATCGCTGATTAAAATATCGCTTTGCGTTTCTGCCTCAGGCAATGGATAAGCATCCTTTACAACCTTGATCATCATCTCATAATCTCGGGTCATGAAACCGATAGAAGGGGTAAATGATATACCATCCGTTGATTGCTTCGTGTATTGTTTCATACTTTCCGCCTCAATCAAGGGGGAAATAAAACCAAACAAATTCACTGACATAGCCGGAGCCAGCACAGAACCGCCGCCATCAGTCCCAATTCCCACATCATTAATATAAGTGAGCACATTGATGGCTGTACCGCTTGAACTGCCGCTCATCCACCGGCCGCTGATTGGATTAATCAATTGAAGATCAACCGCCCGGCCGCCCAATGCATGAGCATCTAATGTATGCAGCGCATAACGATCCTTGCTCTGCAGACGCTTTAATAAAGAAGCGGGAATCTGTTCAACATTTTTAATACCCACCAAGAGTTCATTATGATGCACTTCAAAACACTGTTCCACCGAATGATAAGGATTTAATTCAGCTAACGCATGACGTTCTTCAACATCAGGCATCATCATTCTCCAAAAATCCTTTGCGGATTATGAATCAGCATCTGATCCAGTGATGCCTGTGATAAACCAGCTTCAAGCAGCTTTGGAATAAAGCTTTCAAACAAGTAGCAATAACCGATGCCGCCTTTATATTTCAGATGGGATTTGCGGGTCAGATCCTCCGACAGCACCACCTGATTCAGCAAGCCGTCTTTTTCTAACGCAAGCAGGAATTCAATTCTTTTTTCATCTGGGAGATAATTATTTTTGCCAATTGTGTCAAAGCCAACTGTAACCCCGCATGCTATAACGGAACGGATCATATCAAGATCACCGCTTAAATCAACATGCCCAATTACAACCTTATTTGGATCTGCGCCATGATCAACTAAATATAATGCCTGATCTTTTGCCAGCGTAGCCAATGTAGTATGGGTATAAATGGGTTTATGTGTTTCCTTATGGGCGATTAATGCCGCTTCAAACAACTTGCGTTCATTCGCTGTCCATTCATTTTTACTTGTTCCTATCTCACCGATGGCATCTGCTTTAACTGTACTTCCATCAATGCCTTCCATGATCTCTTTAATCATGAAATCAGCCAGCTCTTCTGCTGTCAGCCGATTCATCGCCTCTGGAATAAAAGGATCCTTATAGCAGCCGGTAGAGATCATAAAATGGATGCCTGATGCCTTTTCCAGTTTTAAAATCGTATCTACATCACGGCCCATGCCAACATTAGTAACTTCCCAAATATTGCGTACCCCATAAGCATAAAGCTGTTTCAATTCAGCACAGATTTCATCAAAACAGTCAAGACAGCAATCCTGATCTTTTTTCACACCGGATAAATCAATATGCATATGCTCATGCATCATCGTATAGCCATCGTTTAATTTCATTATTCTTATCCTTTCTTAAAATAAATGACGAGCAAGTGATTGTCACTTTACCCGCCATTTTCATGAAATTTAAGCTGCCAGTGTTACTAATTGAATAACAACCAGCAGGTTAATCAAAATACCATAGAGAATACAAGCAACCGGTCCAACGGCAAGTTCAACAATCGGTTTCTTGGAAACACGGTTCAGCAGCAGACAGCCGATTACAAATAATGCACCGATACCGCTTAACCCAACTGCCGCAGACATAGCTTCAGCTGATGCGACAGCACCAACAAGTAAGGCAACCTCTAAGACTTTATTCATTGAAGTACGGATATGCTCACCCATGTCTTTTACACCTGGGAACTTATCCATGCCTTTTGCGAAAACATTGATCAGCAATAATTCAATAATCATAACCGCCGCACCGGCAATCATTGCAACTAATGGATTATTAAAGAATAACAGACCCATAACGAAGACAAATGTACAGCCTGCCGGTCCATAAACACCAGTAACGATTGCTGTTGTGAATACCAAAGGAATGAAACCAATAGCCCGTGCCGCCGCAGCCATAGCTGCTTCAGAAATTGCGCCATTGCTTACTAAAGCTAATGAAATTGGGTCACCGGCAATCATTGCCATACTTGTACCGCAAGCCAGCAAGCCGCCCATGATAGCAAGCAAGAACCAATTCTTTCTGATTTTAGCTACTTTTTCTGAGAACACATTTACCAGATCCGTATTGGCCGTACCTGCTTCTCCCTTTACAGAAGCCGCGAAAGCCAGCATCGCAATCGTACCTGCGAGCATTGCCATACCCTCGCCATTTAACGCGATACTAACACCTTCACCAAGTGTAATAACACCAAACTTTTTAATCAGGAAATAAACGGCAACCACAATACCTGCCGTAATCGCGCCTTTTTTAAAGCCATGCTGATAAGCAACCGCGAGAGCTGGGAAAATGGCAAACGCAACTGTTACATATTTAGAAACGCTGCCTAATGCATCAAGGAAATTATATGGCAGATAACTAAATGCTGTTACGACAAAATCAAGTCCGACCAGAATCAGCAAACCATACAGAGCGCCGATTACACCAGCCATGATTGTACCCTTATTATTATCAGGACACCATGTACCAATGATATCCGTAGTCAGAAGCAAACAGTGAATTAATATAATTGTAGCCGCAATTGAGGTTGGAATACCAAAACCGATAACTAAACCAAAGCTAATTGCGAAACTCATGGTAGCCAGTTCTTTACGTGAAATCTGACCATCAAAATACTGCGGAACGATGGGTCTGAAACCATCATTAAACACCGCAATCCCCTTGTTCGCCAGAATTGATGCCAACGCACCAATTGCCGCGATGATAATGTACTTCATTTTCTAGTCCTCCATTTTTTCTAGAATAGCCTTCATTAATACTGGCAGCACCTGTTCAGCATGCTGGGCTGTAAAGCCAAATGCCTTTTTGCCCTCTTTCACTGCCGCGATGATTTCCTCATCAGGGAAAACCTTGCCCGGCATAGAAATCGTCTTGCATTGATTCTGTCCCAATAAAGCAATTGCCATTGCCAACGCACCGCCGCCGCCCGTATTACAGGCACCTACATAATAATCAAACTTCCCCATCTTTAAAGCATTTACTGCGTCCAGATCATTCTTAACAGCTAATTCAATACCTTCATAATTTTTTTGAAGAAAGTCATGAATCTCCTGCTTATTGATCTGACCGCCAACTACGATTCTCACCATCCCGCAAATCCTCCTTTCTTATTGATATAGATTGCATAGATGCATCAGCAGAAAACGTTTCTCACCTTCCGGGAAAGTACAAGGCGACTTTTCCATCAATGTTTCATAAAGCTTTTCTGCCTGATGAATACCCGAACTATTCACTACCTCATTCCAGATGCTCTCATCTAATGTTTCTACTTCCTGACCTGTGCATATCCGTTGGGCAGCCATTGCCAAGTGAGTCGTAAACATTTCAAGAATACTTTCTTTATCCATGAATGCCACCAGATCCTCATCGATGACTTGGTTCACAAACTCTGCAACTTCCGCTGAGATAACTCCTGCATTTTCTAAAATTGATATACGCTCCTTCAGCATAACTCCTCCTCTAATATACATTTTTTTGTATATTGATTGAATGAATAAGATTTGCATGATGCAAATCAATATTTATAATTCCAATATACATTTTTTTGTACAAATAAATTATAGACTGATTCCCGATGAATGTCAACCCTATTATTCGCAAGTATTCACATTAATAACTGTATGCTAATAAAGTAAAAGGCAACGTAATACCGTTACCTTTAGTTAGATTTCAAAATTTAATAGCTTGGTGTGATCTTTCCTTCCAGTACCAGCTTCTGATTATCCAGTACGATCTGTACATCAATCAACTCACTCAGCAAGCCAGCCATTTCACGCCGCCGTGCATTCACTACCATAACAGCTTCCGTATCATCAATGTTATCGGATGGCAGCGAAACATAATTGATATGCAGATGCTTATCAGTAATTTCATCTTCGTTCCAAATCGCCGCATCAAGCTCACCGCTGATAATTTTCTCAAGGATTTGGTTATATTCCACCTGGACAAACTCCACCTGCCTGCCTTCACATGCATGCTCGGTCAATACCTTTTGGTCAATAGAATCATTATCGATACCAATTTTCATGCCATTTTCAATTGCCTTGCATTTGGCATCATGAAATACAATCACATGCTCCGACAAATAAGAATGTCGGCCAAACGCTTTCACAATCTGTACGGAATCATTCTTCTTCATAATATTATTCGCCGCATAACGGGATATAATCGCAAAATCATACCGATCCGCAAGCAGCATCGCGATACGGTTGGTCGCTCCCCGCATATAGGCCATGGATGCCGGTAAATTATACTGGTTTTCCATCGCCACAATCAAACCCGTCGCAAATCCCTCATAGCGTTTTGAATACGGCAGCGGCATAACTCCGACAATCGATGTAATGCCGGCAAAGGCCAGTAAGATCGCCGTGTTCTTCGCGATCAGAAAGGTTCCCAGATGTCCCTTAGATTCAAGCTTGATCGCGCCGTTTTCCTGAAGGAATTTAATTGAATTTTGAATTGTCCCCCGTGCAAGTCCTACTTTCTCTTTTAGATCAGAAACGGTTGGTATCTTCTCCCCAAGCTGCCAAAATAAAAACTCCTTCGCTAATGTCATTGTTGAAAGACCGTTTTTACTCAATAATTTCTGATGGTAATCCATCCCCTCACCTGCTTCCTCTTATAATTAAATTTAATCAGCAATTGGCAAGAAAAACCCGGATCACTCCAGGTTTCACTTATTAATTGCTGTCAGCTTGATTAACAACCGACCAGTCCGCGGCATCAGCCATCTTTGCCTTTACATAATAGATCTGCGGCAGATCATCCGATCCCTCTGCTATATTATAAACATGAACCTCAAGATTCATATTCTTAGCATCTTCCGCATCTGAGAAATATGTTTCGATCGGCAATACTGAAACAACCTTTTCAGCGGCATCATTTAAAAGCCAAAGCAAATCATCTTCGCCAATGTTATCATTAGCGTCAATGCTGACCCGCAGAAGATTGTCTATAACACTGACCCGAACACTATCGACATTGTCATAGCTTAATGCAGCCTTCACATTTTCAATATCGGTATCTGTAATATTAGGATCAAGAATTGATTTTGCCAATTCTGGATTTTTGGCCACGGTATAATTATCAATGACCCAATCCTCATTAGCCGCATTCTTTGTTTTCACATAATAAATCTGCGGCAATGCTTCACTGCCCTTGGTTGTGTTATACACATGAATTTCAAGATCATACATCTTGGTTGCAGCACTGTTTGTGAAATAGGTTTCTATCGGCAGTACCGCAGCTATTTTATCAGCAGCATCGTTTAAGATCCAAAGAAGATCTCCCTCTGCCATATCATCACTGGTATTAATCATCACTCTAAGCGTTGCGCTGATCAGATTTACTTCCAAATTATCGATATTGTCATAATTCAAATTACTTCTGATACTGGCAAGATCAGTTTCGGTAATTGCCGGATTCAGCTCATTCTTAAAACGATCCGCAACCACTGGTTCACGGCTGTTTTCTAATGAGTTCATCAGCACGACACCAAGGATGATACATGGTACCAATACAATGATAATGCCCAGCCACAAGATAACGTGCGGCTTTTTCAGCTTAACGGGATTCGATGTTTTTTTAGCCATCAACTCACTCCTTCACGTACTATTGTACTTCAAATTATGCTGTTTGGCTATCTTTTCTTAAGCTCTTCCTGAACCATCTTATTGGTCATAGCCGGATTAGCAGTTCCCTTGCTGGCCTTCATAACCTGACCAACTAAAAAGCCGACTGCCTTATCTTTACCATTTTTAAAGTCTGTCACTGACTGCGGATTGGCTTCAATAGCGGCAGTAATCAATGCCAGAATTGCAGACGGATCACTCATCTGCTTCATACCCTTCGCTTCCGCAACCGCTTTTGGATCTTTACCCTGCATCATTTCCTCAAAGACAACCTTAGCCTGCTTGCCGGAAATCTCACCCTTAATGATCATATCAATCATTACTGCAAGATGTTCTGGCTGCAGCTTATTTTCTTCAAAGCTGATGCCTTCCTTATTCAGATAAGCTACCATCTCAGTAGTCACCCAGTTGCTGGCAAGCTTATACTCATTAGTATGCATGATTACCTCATCATAGAAATCAGATAATTCCTTCGTAGCAGTCAAGGTAACGGCGTCATAATCACTCAAGCCATATTGATTCATATAACGCTCTTTGCGCTGTTCAGGCACCTCATTCAAGTTCTCCTGAATACTCTTAATCCATGCCTCATCAAGCTGAATCGGGAAAATATTAGGCTCTGGGAAGAATTTATAATCGACATTGCCTTCCTTTTTACGCATCGAAATGGTCGTTTTGCTTGCTTCATCAAAACGGCGGGTTTCCTGAATCACCGTACCGCCTTCAAGATAGATTTTACTTTGCCGCTGGATTTCTTCATCCACTGCTTTCTGTACGTTGCTTAATGAATTCAGATTCTTGATTTCCGTTTTTGTGCCATAGCCGTCATAGCCATAAGGGCGCAGGGAAATATTTACGTCACAGCGCATGCTGCCCTCTTCCATCTTACAATCTGATACACCCAAATAATAAAGCATATTGCGCAGCTGTTCCACATAGGCAGCCGCTTCCTTACCACTGCGGATATCCGGTTCTGAAACAATTTCCACAAGCGGCGTACCGGCACGGTTGAAGTCGATCATCGTACCATTAGCAGTATGGAACTGCTTCGCCGTATCCTCTTCCATATGAATGCGGTTAATGCGGATCTTTTTCTTACCGGCTTCTGTATCGATGGTTAGATAACCATTGCTGCCGATTGGGTGGAACTGCTGAGTAATCTGGAAGCCCTTTGGCAAATCAGAATAATAGTAATTCTTACGATCAAATTTAATCAATGGATCAATCGTACAGTGAGCGCCGCTGCAAGCGCGGATTGCTAATTCTACCGCGTGCATATTTAAACATGGCAGCGTACCCGGCATACCCAGATCAATTTCATTGGTACAAGTATTCGGCGCCGCGCCAAAGCGTACCGGTCCGGCGGAGAACATCTTGGTATTGGTTTTTAATTCACAGTGGATTTCAATCCCGATGATGGTTTCAAAGTTCATGCGTTTACCTCCACAGTCTTTCCTTCTAATCCTGTTTCTTCTTCAATTGCTTTTGCGATATTCAATAAATTCTGTTCATCAAATGCCTTAGCTGTTAAATTCACACCGATTGGCAGACCTTCCACAAAACCGCACGGCACTGTAATACTTGGATATCCGGACAGATTGCCCAGCACCATATGGTTTTCAGCAACCAAATAAGTATCTGACATCTTTTCATCATTCGATTCATCCGGTTTCGGTGCTGTTGTGCTGGCAGCACTAGCCAAAACCACATCATAATCCTTTAATACATCCGCATAAGCATTAACGATCACACGGCGTACTTTTTGGGCCTTTCTGAACAATTTTTCCTGGTTTTCTACAAACAGCGACCAGCTGCCTAAAACAAAACGCTTACGCACTGCGGATGAGAAGCCCTTAGTTCTGGAATTGATCATGATTTCTTCCAGATTAGCTCCCTCTTCACGCATACCAAAACGCACACCATCAAGGTTAGAATGGTTTGCACATGCCTCCGCATTCGCGATAATCAAATATACCGGCAGCAGGGTTTCTAAAAGCTCATCATTCATTTTAACCTTTTCTACGATCGCGCCGCGGGCTTTAAGCTTTTCACATAAAACGTCAAAGTTTTTTAAGATAGCCTCATCCTTGATGGAATCCATCACATTGGCAAGCACCGCAATACGTTTTCCTTTTAAATCACTGTTTAACGCTTCAGCATAATGTCCAACTGGTTCATAGGAAGAAGTCATATCCCGATCATCTCTGCCCGCCAGCACTTCTAAAGCGGCAGCCGCATCTTTAACACAGGTTGTGAAACAGCCGACATGGTCTAAAGAAGAAGCATATGGAATGACACCATAGCGGGAAATGCGTCCATAAGTTGGTTTAAAGCCAACAACCCCACAATAGGCTGCCGGTTTACGAATCGAGTCACCGGTATCGGTTCCCAGTGCTAACGCAACAACACCCGCTGCTGTCAATGCCGCACTGCCGCCGCTGGAACCGCCTGAAATACGTTCAAAGTCATATGGATTATTCACCTTACCGGTATAGGCATTCAGATTGGTTCCACCCATACCCAGCTCATCCATGCTTGTTTTCACAGCAACAACGGCCCCGGCCGCTTTCAGCTTCGCAATGACATGGGCATCAAAAACCGGTACATAGTTATCTAAAATTCTTGAAGAAGCAGTGGTACGGATACCCTTTGTGGAAATATTATCCTTAACCGCCACCGGTACACCATAAAGCGGTAAATTCTGATCCAGCTTTTTAACTTCTTCAATCTGCTTTTCACAATCGACAAAAGTAACAACCGCATTCAGCTTATCCTGACTCGCGTGAGCCTTAGCCAGCACGCATTCTACGTTTGCTTCAACATTCTTTCCTAAATCATTCAGCTTCATTATTTCACCACCTTTGGCACTACAATATGATTCGCTGCCACCCGCGGAGCATTCGCCAGCGCATCTGCCGCGCTTAATGCATACTCATGCTCATCATCACGGATAAATGTTGTAGGTGTTTCAAACGGATATACCATTTCCTCTACATTTTCCGTATCTATGCGGTTTAACAAATCCATCTGCCGCACATAAATCTCAAACTCTTCCTGCAATTCGCTGATTTCCTGATCATTTAAATCAAACATGACATCATTAGCCAGTTTTTTCAGCATTCCTTTTTCAAATTTCTCCATCGATCTTCCTCCTGTTAATTCAGCATAATATCGATATTGCTGCTCCCCTTCTGCCTCGATAAAAGAGCAACTGTTTCATCATCCGATTTGATATCCACCTGAATAGAATAATTCGTATCGGTAAATAACGAACATAATTGTACCACATATTGAATCAGACTTTGCGTTTCAACGTAAGTTTTAGCCTGCATATTCACACTTAATTCAAGCTTGCTTAACGCGCTGTCCTCAAACAGCCCCATGCCAAACAAGCCGACATCCGTTGGGAAATGCTGAAACAATGACTGCTTCATCTGATTAAACTGAGAAGCAATTACCCCGTTGATCGCGTTGGCATCATCACTTGGAAAGTAAATCCATTCCTGATTGATCGGCGTATAGGATGATGAACGGTCAGTCACATAAGACTCTCCGATTACCACTCCCGGCGTTTTTGAATCAGCCGCCGGTGCCATATAGAGCACTACATGAATCGGCAGACTGCCGACTTCCGGGTGATTGTTGCGCAGATAATTAACCAAACGCTGCCCCGCCTCTACACTGCCGTATGTATAAAGCTGTTCCTTCGATACCTGAGTGGTCTGACTGCCGCCTTTTAAAAGCGTCTCACCATTCTCATCTGTTTTCACACTGCCGTCATCATTCAATTCTGCCTCACGATAAGACACATAACTGTTTAATACAATCACAAAGGTAAAACCGGCATAATCATACTGACCGTTTTCCTGCTTCATAAAATCAATTTCATATAGATCTGAAATCAGAATCGGATTATACATATTGGTACCAAAACCATTGGAAATAGCAATTCCTTTTTCCGGATTCAAGCCTTCGGTGTTTTCGGTTGATTTAAACTTCAAAAGTCCGCGTGCCGAGCCGTCAGTTTCATAGCGTTCAAGCTCTAACGCACTGACAATCTGACCCTCCTTCACCAAATACTCACCCGGATCAAAATATTTCTTGGCCAGCTGCTGGGCAAGATAGCCCATCGACAGCGGATCATATTTTGAGGAGCGATAGCTGTTATGCACAATTCTTGTGTCACTGGCTTCATAATCCAAAACATAACCATATTCACCGCTGATTACCGGTTTAATCTCAGTGATTTGATCCTGATCGTCGATCTCCTGCTTCGTACATGCACTGCCAAAAAGCGCGGCACAAAGCAGCAGCACTGCCGTTTTATGTAGTTTCATAGCGGTTCACCTCGCTTATAAATGAGACTTCATCCATTGTTTCTATGTTTAATTGTAATGCTTTTTGCAGCTTACTGCCAGCGTTTTCGCCATAAATAACCAGATCGGTTTTTTTGGAAACGCTGCCGGAAACATTGGCGCCGTATTTTTCAAGCAGGTCTTTCGCTTCATCTCTTGTCATTCTTTCTAAGGAACCCGTCAGGACAACCGTTTTATTCGTGAAATAGCTCTCCACTTTTTCAATTTGATCACTGTCCATACGAAGCCCTTCATGCTTTAATGCTTCAATCAGCTGCTGATTCTTTTCTTCCGCAAAGAAAGCCAGTATCGCATCAGCGGTTATTTCACCGATATCATGAATCTTAGTCAGCGTTTCTTTTTCCGCGAGCATTAGCTTATCCATCGTCTGAAATTGCTGCGCCAAAATTTTCGCCGCCTTTTTACCGACCTGACGGATTCCTAAACCAAAGATCAAATCCTCCAAAGGATTCTGTTTACTGTCTTCAATCGCATTTAACAGCTTATCTACTGATTTTTCTTTATAGCCTTCACATTGCAGAAGATCCTCACGGTGATTTTTCAGCTTATAAATATCTTCAACCGTATTCAGCCAGCCATGGTTATGTAAAAATTCAACCTTTTTATCACCCAGCGTATCAATATCCATCGCATCACGGGAAGCGAAGTGAATGATGCTTTCCACAACTCTGGCCGGACAGTCCTGATTGATGCAGTAATGATTCGCTTCATCTTCAAAACGGATTAATTTAGAACCGCAGATCGGACAGATAGTCGGGAATACATAAGGCTTTGAATCAGCCTCACGGCGTTCAGGCAGCGCTCTGACCACCTCTGGAATAATGTCGCCGGCCTTGCGGATTACCACAAAATCATTTACCCGCACATCCTTGGCGTTAATCATATCTTCATTATGCAGGGTTGCCGCTGACACACTGGTACCCGCAACTCTTACCGGTTCCAGTACCGCATTAGGGGTGATTTTACCGGTACGGCCTACGGTAATCATAATATCATGCAGCTTGGTAATAACTTCTTCAGCCGGGAATTTATAAGCAATCGCCCATTTAGGTGTTTTAATGGTAGCCCCCAAACGGCGCTGATCAGCGAGTGAATTTACCTTCAGCACCATGCCGTCAATATCAAAAGCCAGATCATTGCGCTTTTCTGTCATTTCCTGAATATAGTCCCAGGCATCCTGAATTGTTTTACACACGCGGCGTTCCTCATTGCAGTGAAAACCCAATTGCGCAAAGCGCTCTAAGCATTGTTCATGCGTCGTCATGCCATCATTTTCCGCATTGACATAAGTATACCAGAAAGCGTCAAGCTTACGGCTGGCCGCGATTCTGGAATCAAGCTGACGGATTGAGCCGGCAGCCGCATTACGCGGATTCGCAAATTCATCCTCACCGCGTTCACGGCGAATCGCATTCAGATGCTCAAAGCTGGCCTTGGGCATATACACCTCACCGCGCAGCTCCATCGGCCCTTTAAAATCAATAGTTCTTGGAATTGATCGAATCGTTAACACATTATTTGTCACATCTTCACCCACTGTACCATCACCGCGGGTAACCGCCATCTGCAGCTTACCTTCATCATAAATCAAGCTCATCGCCAAACCATCGATCTTGCATTCCACAACATATTCCACATTGCCGACTTCATTGCGCACCCGCTCATCAAAAGCCTGCAGATCCTCAAAATTATAAGCATTGCCTAAAGAAAGCATCACTTCCTTATGAGCTACCTTATTAAAGCCTTCCAATACCTTGCCGCCAACCTTTTGAGTCGGTGATTCAGGATCATATGCCTCTGGATACTGATTTTCTAATTCAATCAGCTCCTGCATATAACGATCATATTCCTGATCACTGACACTAGGCGCATCCAGTTCATAATATTCACGGGACAGTCTGCGTAAAATATCCCGCAATTCATTAATTCTCTCTATGCTCATACCGATACCTCTCTTTATTTTTTAGTGATTGAAGGATGATTCGCCATGATCTTGCGGATGCCGAATTTATTATTGAAAGCAATTTTCCAGACACCCTGGGATGTATCAAGCACGACACCCTCCCCAAAACTAGTATGTACCACTAAATCACCTTTACGGATGCGGCCCGATGTTTTTACCGGCGCATGACCTTCTTCATCCACATAGGTGAGCGCTTTGGCAGCTTGACCGGAAGGCAGCTCTTCCTGCCGGGAAGCTGTATGCTGAGTCGCATCCTGTACACCAAAATGTTCAATCGTATCCGGATCAATCTCTTTGATAAAACGCGATGGCAGTTTAATGCGGTCCATAACATAACTATACCCCTGCGCATCAGATATAAACAGCTGCTTACGCGCTCTGGTGAAAGCCACATAAGCCAAGCGCCGTTCTTCCTCAAGCGCCGTTCTTCCGCCTTCACTGATAGCTTTCTCACTTGGGAAAATACCATCACACATACTGTAAACAAACACAATATCAAATTCCAGTCCCTTTGCCGCATGAATTGTCATCAGCTGCACAAACTGACCGTTATTTTCCTGTTCCTTATCGGTATACAAAGCAATCTGCTGGAGATATTCATCCAGCGTACCATCAGGATTGGCGGTTTCAAAATCCTCGATATCATTAATTAATTCCTTAACGTTCTCAATTCGCTCAGTTTCCTTATCATCCTCAAGCATCTGCATATAGCCGCATTCATCCATTAAACCCTCAAGCAGCATCGAAATAGACATTGAATTTACTAAATTGCGATATTTCTCAATCAGCTTAATAAAATCATTCAGCGCTGTCTGCGCTTTGCCGCGGGCTACATCATGATTCTTGATCACTTCATACATATTCATATTCTCACTGCGCGAATAATCTTCAATCGTCTCTACCGTCTTATTGCCGATACTGCGCTTAGGCACATTGATAATACGTTTTAATGCCAGATCAATGGCCGCGTTATCATGAATCAGCATTCTTAAATAAGAGAGTGCATCCTTGATTTCCGCACGGTCATAGAATCGTACACCGCCATAGATACGGTAAGGAATCCTTGCTTCAAGCAGCTGTTTTTCTAAAGAACGCGACAGATAATTGCTGCGGTAAAGCACCGCGATGTCACGATAAGCCGCACCGCTTTGAATGCACTTATTGATCTGCTGGCAGACCCAGGCTGGTTCAAGCGCTTCTTCAAAAGCAGAATAATGAATAATTTTATTATCCTCCTGCCTTGATGTATACAAATCCTTATCAATACGATTCTTATTATTTTTAATAACGCTGTTGGCACCCTTAAGAATCGACGGGCATGAGCGGTAATTCTCATTCAGCATCACGGTATGAACAGGCGCAAAATCTTTCTCAAAATTCATGATGATATTCACATCCGCGCCGCGCCATGTGTAAATCGTCTGATCGGGATCGCCAACCACACAAAGATTGCATTTATCTGATACCAGATAGCGGATAATGCTGTACTGAATCTTATCAACATCCTGAAACTCATCGACATGAATATAATCAAAACGGCGCTGCCACTTAACCCGCACCTCTTGATCCTTCTTTAAAAGCCGATTGGTAAACAGCAATAAATCATCAAAGTCAAGCGCCTTCATATGCTCCAGACGTTTTTCATAATAATCATAAACCTGAGCTTTAATTTTCTCACTCGTAAACTCATTGGCAATGCTCATAGCTGCTTCCGGGGAAATTTCTTCACCCTTGCATGCAGAAATATAAGAGAGTACATTCGCATAGCTGTAGCTCTTTACCTCAATGCCGTACATCTTGTAAGCTTCCTTAAGAATACTTTTCTGATCATCGCTGTCTACGATTGTGAAATTGCGCGGATATCCATCGCCCATTTTATGTATATCTTCTCTCAATAAACGAACACAAAAGGAGTGTATCGTTGAAACAAACATCCCTGATGCATCATCACCAAGGATGGAATAAACACGCTCTTTCATTTCATTAGCCGCTTTATTCGTAAACGTTATCGCTAAAATACGATAAGGCGCAATCCCTAACGATTCAATTAAATAAGCGATACGTGTAGTTATAACTCTGGTTTTTCCTGAACCCGCACCGGCAATGATCCGGATATGGCCATCTGTGTATGTTACCGCGTCATATTGACTCGGATTTAAACTATCTAAATAAGACATGCGATCACCTCTGCGTATCATTATACCAAAAAACCTGTCTACTTTTTTAGTGAATTACATAGAAAAGATTCCTTTTCTATATATTTTAAATATCTCACATATATAATGGCTGTTTAATGTTTCTTTCAATTTTCTGAAACTGCTGTTAATCTTTATTTGCTTAGGGTATAATGATACATGAAATAATTGGAGGTTTTTATGAAGGCGGAAAAAAGACCAAGAAGGAAAAGGACAAGGATTCCTGATCTGATTCTATTACTGATCCAAGTCAGTGTTATGATTTTATTTATTTATACACTGATTAATTTGAATATGCTGAATTTTAAATGGCTGGTATTAATTATTGCCCTCTTATTCGTCTTATTGGCAATGTTTACTGTATTAATGATTATGAAGCTTGGACGCGGTGTTACCACAGTAAAAAGAGTAGTTCAGGTTCTGCTGATAGCTGTCATGCTGGTTGGCAATCATTATGCCGGAACGCTGACCAATACGCTTAAAACTATAACGAATGAGACACAGACGCGCATTGACAAAATATCACTGCTGACATTGGCTGATAACGAAGGTAATTCAATTGAAGATTTCAATGGCAAGACTATTGGCCTGCAGACAGGGACGGATAAAGATTTAACTGAATTTGCGCTTGGCAAGATTGATCAGCGCATTGAATACGGCAAGTATGAGTATGTTGATTACTCGGTGATGATTAATGATTTCCTGCTGGGCTATGATGACGCAATCTTAATTAATGACGCATACATAAAAATGATGGCTGATTCAGTTGAAGGGTTTGCTGGTTCTTATAAGGTAATCGAAACATTTACTAGAGAGATTGAGCTGACACCGGCAGAAGTTAATGCAAAGCTGCCTGATGAACCATTTGCGGTCTATCTCTCCGGCATGGATGAATTAGGCGATCCGCATCAGCAGCTGCGCAGTGATGTAAATATCCTGATGCTTGTTGACCCGGTGGCGAATCATGTTACGATGATTTCAATACCGCGGGATGCCTATGTACCGAATCCTGCCAAAAATGATCAGCTGGATAAACTGACACATACCGGACTATACAGTATTGATACCACGATAGCAGCCGCCGAGGAGTTGTTTGGTTTCCCGATTGATTATTATGTAAAGGTGAGCTTCTCATCACTGATAGAAATTGTTAATACTGTGGACGGTATTACGGTGAATGTGCCGGTTACCTTCTGTGAACAAAATGCTGAGCGTTCTTATTTATGGGATGATCAGATTTGTCTTGAAGAGGGAGAGCGTTTCATCTATGGGCCAGCGGCTTTGGCACTGGCAAGACATCGTGCCAGCTATGCGAATGAGCTGACCCGCAATCAAGTACAGCAGGATATCATTAAGGCTATTGTTAAGCGAATGATGACACCGGTTGGCTTCAGCCGCATCCCTGATGTGCTGAGCATTATTCCGCAGTATATGGTAACGAATATGCCTTATTCAGCTATTACCAACTTTGTATCCGCGGAGATGAATAATATTGGTGACTGGACATTTGATTCAATCGGACTGACAAACGGCATCTCTCAGCTGATGCCAACGGCAAGTGTTCCTGATCTGTATCAGGATGTAATGATTCTCAGTTACAGTGATGTCGTAAAGGTGTATGAGCGCTATCAGGCAATGCATGATCCGGTGGAGCTTAATGACTTAAAGTTTGATTTGAACGATTTGAATCGTTATGTGAAGCAGATGCCGTCAAATCCAAATTTAGTTTGGGCAGAAAATTATGAATAGTAATTCATAGGCATTGACAGAATAGTGGTAAGCATATAAAAGGAAGTTTTGAAGTTATTGAATATTCAATAGCGTCAAAGCTTCCTTTTTTTATAGCTTATATTTTATATTTAAGATAATGGTACTTGAATATCCACAATAAATTGATATTTTTTATCATTTATCGTGGTTTTAAAATTTACTCTGCATCTCAATTTAACAGTATCAATATTGATAATACATGTTTCGCCGTCACTAATGTAGGTATATGAACCATCCAGACTGTTACTTCCATACCATGAATAAGATATATCTTCTATTATACTTTCAAAGTTAACTTTATTTGTCACTTTGAATTTTTTATGTTGATTCACAGATCCTGCATATTCAATTAAAATATTATCATCTAGCATTTGTGAAATGCTTACCCCATCAACACGGTAGCCATTAATAATTTCATATTCTTCATAATCGTCTCTGTTGTGTTGCTTTTTTTCAAAATAGATCAATGGAATATCATCATATCCTGTCATTTTAACCTTGGATAATGATATACCATATCCATCATTTTCTATACTAGAATATTCTTTATTGAAATAGGCATTTGTTAAAGTAATTGGTTTGGTATATTCAAAATCATTAATTAATGAACCACCTCCCATACTAACATAAAAATCACAGTTTACAACAGTTAAAGCAGAACGAATACTCTCTAATTCGCTTAGCTCATTATATGAAGAATTAATTAGTTGTGTTCCAGATATACTTACATTACCATCCTCACCATATATTGATTGCAGATATACAGGGCTGTTTCCCTTAATAGTGGATTCTTCTACGTGTATATATCCATTTTCGATATCTTTAAACCATAATGTGTGTGTAAAAGGTTTTTCATTTATTAGATTTGATTCTACTATTTCTATATCCGTAGATTTGATTCCCATCATTCTTATAATTCCATCTGCAGCACATAAATCTTCATCTTCAATTGAAATATTATGTAAAAACAAACCTATACCTGTATGTTTATTCACACCAGTATAATCACCGCCAAATATTGCAATTGCGGTTTTGTTTTCTTCAGAAGATTTATTAAGCCTGATTACCACATCTTCCAAACTCATATATTCTCGATCATTATTTGCTTTAATGCCTGAAACAGGAAATATTATTCCATCTTTTTCAATATCTCCAGCAGTAACTTCTAAAATAGAATTTTTCATATGTAATGATGATATACCAAACATATCTATCACATTTTGGTTATATAAGTTGGATCTAATTAAGGTATTAATAAATTTTACTTTAGATTCAATTTCATTTCCTAATATATTAATTTTAGCATTTATAATGATATTTTCATTCTCGTTTCCCTCAAATGTAACTGATTTATCTATTATTAATGTATCCAAACTTTCAGATAAACCATAAGAACCAGCTGAAAGTTTAATAATATCACCATCTTTAATATCATTCATCATTTTATCTAATGGTGTGTTAGTATCAAAAACTCTAACCCATTTTGCTGTAATAGTTCTACTGTGTTTTGAAGATGAACGTACTTTCATTTGATTATTTGGGAATGTACGCGTTTTTCCAACATCCATATACCAACCATCAAAAACATAGCCCGTTTTTACTAAATTGGTTGGTAAATTTATAGTAGTTCCCACAGTCGCAATTATACTCTCTAGTTCAGTTTCTGCCGAATCCGTATCAAAAATAATTTCAACTTTCTCGGCGTCAGGATCAGTAACACTGCCACTGCCGCCTGATGAGCCTCCTGAAGAGCCTCCTGACGCACCGCCGCCCGATGAGCCGCCAGCGCTTGGTTTATTAGCTTCCGGAACATCAGTAACCTCTTTATTCTTTTCAACTTCATTTATATTAATGCTTGAAGATGATTTAATTCCGTTTGCATTTGCTTCAAGTTTATTAACAGTCCCCTTGCCGTCAATTGATATTATTGCATCAGCAATAATAGTCTCGACAGTTTTCCCACTTGCGATTTCTACTTGACTATGCGCCGCAGAGCCAGTGATTACTATATTTTTAACATCAGCCGCTACTTTCACATCCGTAGTTGCATTCATTATAAGCATTTCAACCGGTGATTGAACTTCTATATTCGCATAGGATCTAGTGACAACATTCAATGCTGGCGCGTTAATTACGATTGTATCTTTGACTGTTGATTGAATTTCAATATTTCTTATCGTCTTTTTAAAGCTCTTATCAGCTGTGATATTACCTGCTTCCTCTAATATCACATTTTTAATATCCGCATCTTTAAATAGAACGATTTCAGTATTCCTGTTTTGATTACTAATCGTTTCAATTACTGAGTTTTTAATATTAATATTTGCTGATGAAGCGTTGTCACCAATAATCACTAGCTTGCCTTTTACTGTTACATCACTCAGTTCAATATTTTTCTTGTTGGTAACATCAATGTATAGATTGCCTTCAATAACGCTACCCTTTAAAGCTTCAATATCATCGGCAATGACTGAATTAGAATCAGCTAAAGGTATAGCCTGTCCGTAATCATTTAATTCATAATCATCTTTGATATAATCTTTAGCCATTTGCCCTGTACCTTTTACATAGTACATACTGCCTTGACTTTCAATCCACGTTCCTGACTGCATAACACCTGATTCACCCATATAATACCAGTGTTCATTCGATGCAACCCAGCCTGTACGCATTACGCCTTCACTATCAAATGCATACCAGCAATTTCCATCTTTCAGCCAGCCAGTCGCCGATTCACCATTTTCTTTAATGTATGACCATTGACCGTCTTTCTTAACCCATTGAGCTTCTGCCGCTTTAACATTTAATGTTGTATTAAAGACTGTAAATGCCATTGAAATAGACATAATTGAGCATATTTTATTTTTAAGTTTCATTTTTCATCCCCCTTAATTTAACATTTGTCTCATAATGTATACTTTTTAAGACACTAGAAATCATGAGTAAATTCATTAATTTTAGCGCAAATTTCATTTACAAACATAGATATTCAGCTTATAATTAATTAAAATTGAGTGTCTCAAAAAGTATACTTTTTAAGACACTCTTCATTTTGTCTTGGATACTTTGTTACTGAAAACTCAATAAAATTATGGAAAATTATCTGAAATCCTTTCAAATAGGAACTTTTAATGTATAATAAATAAACGAGGTGATTGAATGCATATCGATTCACAATTAATAGAAAAGCTGAAAAGAAATGCTTTAGATATCGGACTAGATGTCTTTTATATAATTTGTATGCTGATTTTTATGTTTGAATGCTTCCATCTAAACATGATACCTACTAAATTTCTTGTATTAATCATAGCCGCTTTACTGATTTTAGCCTTTATCCTTATTATTATAGATATCCTTGAATATAAGGGCTGGATCAAGATTACTAAACGAGCGTGCAGTGTCGTGCTCAGCATCTTCTTATGCTTTGGGGCTTTCTTCATGTGGAAGGTCAACAGCGCGATGGCCAGCATTGACAATAGTCCTACGGTTATGACAAACCGAATCACTGTGATGGTACCCGCTGATTCATCCGTTAATGCCTTAGCTGATTTAAGCAATGCCAAAATAGGCTATCAAGAGGGCAATGATGCTGACAATGCGAATTATGTAATCGATCAGCTGCTGAGTAATACAACACTTGTCAATCCAACATATGAATCCTACACTAATTATCTGACTTTGGCTCAAGATGTCCTGAGCGGTAAAGTAGAAGCGATGATTTTTACTTCTTCTTACGCATCAACACTGAATGAACAAATTGAGGATTTTGATACTAAATTTAAAATTATCGCAACCTTTGATCGCGCGAACAGCAACACCGCTTCACAGTCAACCAAGGATATTAGTAAAGAACCCTTTACAATTTACATTTCCGGCATGGATGAAGTAGGTGAACCAACCATTAATTTACGCAGTGATGTCAACCTTCTGCTGCTGGTAAACCCGCTGACCAATCACATTGAAATGGTCTCCATTCCGCGCGATGCTTATGTTCCAAACACTGCAGCCGCAAATTTCCCGGACAAGCTGACACATACAGGCATTTACGGTATTGATACAACGATTTCCACCATGGAGAAAGTATTTGGCTTCCCTATTGATTATTATGCCAAGGTAAGTTTCACTTCACTTATTGAAATTGTTGACACACTGGGCGGTATCAATGCGAATGTGGCCGTTACTTTCTGTGAACAGGATGAAAACCGCAGCTTTGCCCCTGAGGATCTGATTTGCCTTAATCAAGGTGAACAGACGCTCAACGGAAAACAGGCACTTGCTTATGCCCGTCATCGTAAATCTTATGGTGATATTGAGCGAACCATGGCTCAGCAGGAAATCATTAAAGGCATTATCAATAAAGTATTATCAGCCGATGGTATCAATAAGGTTCCTACCCTATTGGAGATTGGCCCTAAATATGTATCAACAAATATCCCTATGGATCTGGTGAAACGGCTCATTAAGTCAGAAGCCGAGGAAATTCAGCCATGGACATTTGAAACACTGCATATGGAAAATGGTTACTCTGACATGTATCCGACCGCCAGCATGGGAGCGGATCTGCCGCTGAGCGTCTATATTTTGAATCGTGAGGATGTGCGTACAGTTTATCGCAAATACCTGCAGATGTTTGAAACCATGAAGCTAAATGAATTTGCATTCAGACTTGACGATTTAAGTGATCCTGTTGAATATCCGCTTGAAAGTCCATATATGCTGTGGACAGATAATGTTACAACTAAAATATACCAATTCTATTCTTTGGAATATCCAGAAACTGAACCAAGTGAAGATGAGGAAAATCCTGAAGGTGAAATTGATCCAAATGATCCTGAAGGTGAAAAACCAAATGAAGATCCGAATATGCCGGATCATCCAGGTGAACCTTCCGATCCAACCGATCCTGAACCAGGTACTCCAGAACCGCCGGCTGAAACGCCGGATCAAGATCCTGAAGCACCGGTTATTGATCCGACATTGCCTGTCGATCCGACACAGCCAATCGATCCAACGCTTGAACCATAATCCAAACCCGCTGTCTAACAGCGGGTTTTATTTATCAATAAGCCGCAAAAAAGCCCCACTTTGAAATGAGGCTTTTTGAACTTTTATTCTACTGCAATTAATCCTACGATGCCGTTATCTACAATCATTGTGGCTGTAATTTCAGTCTTTAATGTAGTTTCATCCATCTTGGTTTTCTGATATTCAATGGATGCCTTGACCACATAACCATCATATGCATTGCCAAGATACTGCACCTGCTGAGAAGTTGTGGAATTAATCGTCACCGACTTAACGCATGGCAGTGATTCCTGACCATAATCATTTACAATTGTTGCATAATTTTGATAATAATGTGAGACAGCATAAGTTTTAAATTCTTCAATGCGGTCATCTGGCAGATAAGTTAAGCCGCCGACATCATCCTGACCGGTTTTATTCTTCATAGAGAAGAAATCAAAGGCGAAGCAGATCGCAACATTTTTCGCAATCTCTTCGGTATTGCCGCTGGCAACCGCGTCCGTCAGTGCATTAAATGCCAAAATCTGTTCATTGGTCGGATTAACTGGTGACGCGTAGGCATCATTGCCGCGCAGCGTCTCAACTACATCTTCTATCGGAGCAGGTTCTTCCTCCGGTTTTGAACATCCGCTTAATACAAGGGTTAAAGCAACCCCCATGCTCAGCAATGTTTTTATCTTCATTTTCATGCTTTACCTCCAAACCGCATTAAGTATATCATATTTATTAGAATATCGGACTATTTTTAAGAAATTCAAGAATTTGCGGATCATATTTCCCGCCGCCTTGCGCAAGAGCCGCGTTGCCGCCGCCATGCAGGCCGAACTTCTCTGCCAATAATTTAAAGAATACCTGAGAATTAAAAGCGATATTCGGACTATGACCAATCGTTATGTGCATATTTTCAGAATCTGTATGAGTAATAAAAATTGCTACTCGATCATAGTTATTAACAAACGCTAAAGTGAACTGACTCAAATCCTTAGCATCAAAGTCTGTAAACTCATGAATTACTGTATTCTTCTTATTTGTCGTTGCTATTTCCTTCGCGAGATAAGTATAATAATTATTCTTCATTTCCACAAGCTGCTCAGTCAGTTTCTTTTTGTCATTCATCAGCTTATTGACACCGCTCATCACGTAAAGATGCGGCAGTGCTAATGTATGAGACATTTCTTCCAATACATCATAGCGCTTTTCAAACGCGTCTAAGAACTGATCACCGCACAGATATTTAATTTTGATACCGCGTGTTGTTTTCTCAAAGCCCAGTATTTTAATCATCTGAATATATTTCAGACTTGGCACATGAATGCAGCCGCAGAGATTATAATCAAGATTGCCAATCTTAACGACACGAATCTCATCATGCTCACATTTATCCTTTGGAGCAAATTTCATCGCTTCAGCCTTGCTAGGATAAGTGATCGTTACCGGCAGATCATCACGGATCAAGCCGTTGGTCAGAATCTGTAATTCACTGCATTGCCGCTGCGTAAACGATGTCATTTCAAACTCTACATCATTCTCATCATCACCTACATGATGTGAGATTGTCTTAGCCCCATAAATTCCCCCAATAAGCGCTGAAATCAAATGCTGGGCAGTGTGTACCTGCGCTTTGCGGAAACGCTCATGCAGATTCACTGATAAAAATACTGTTCCATCAAGCTTTTGATCCAGCAAATGCCAGACTTTATTGTTTTCAACTTTCAATCCAAGTACCGGAAGATTGTTGATCGTTCCTATATCACTGCGCATGCCGCCCGACTCTACAAAGAAAATTGTATTATCCAAATAGTGCCAATAAAAGTCCTTTTCTTCGACTACTTCTTTGACACGGGCAGTACACTCACAATGAAAGCACTGATCATAATTCTTATTTATCATACGACCCCTCCTTTTGTTCTTACTTTTTATTATACACCCAATCAGGGTCAAAATTGAATCATATCATCAAAACAATGTGTGAAATTGTCGTAAATCCTTTCTTATCTATGCTATAATGATTAAGCAAAATGAGGTGTACCTATGAATCAAGTCGCAGAAAATTGGAAAGATTATGAATGTATTGATACTGGCAATGGTGAGAAATTAGAACGTTGGAAGGACATCATTTTAAGACGTCCTGATCCTCAAACCATTTGGCCGATTGATCATGAAGATAGCTTATGGAAACATCCCCATGCGCATTATCACCGCTCATCATCAGGCGGCGGCAGCTGGGAGTTTTTAAAACCGGTAAAGGATACTTGGACCGTCAATTACCGGCATTTAACCTTTAAAGTAAGTCCTACGGGTTTTAAACATACAGGTTTATTTCCTGAACAGGCAGCAAATTGGGATTGGATGATGAAAGCCATTCATGAAGCTGACCGTGAGATTCGTGTTTTGAATTTATTCGCTTATACCGGCGGTGCAACTATGGCTTGCGCAAGTGCCGGTGCCGCGGAAGTCGTTCACGTTGATGCCAGTAAGGGAATGGTTCAATGGGCAAAGGAAAACATGGCCTATTCGCATTTGGAGGATAAAAAGATCCGCTTCATTGTTGATGATGTATTAAAATTTGTCGCACGTGAAAAGCGCCGCGGGCATACATATCATGCAATCATCATGGATCCGCCTAGCTATGGCCGCGGGCCTAATGGTGAAATCTGGAAGATTGAGGAACAGCTGTATCCTTTAATCAGTGCATGTTTGGAAATTCTGGATGATGAGCCATTGTTCTTCCTCGTTAATTCATATACGACCGGATTCCCGCCTACAGTATTAAATAATCTGTTAGTCAGCACGATCGGCAAGAAACACCCTGAGGGCAGCATTACTGCCGGTGAAATCGGGTTGCCGATTACGCGTTCCCATACGGTACTGCCATGCGGTATCTTTGGCCGCTGGATTCAAAAGTAAACCGTCGAAGTACGATACTTAACAGCTAAAAAAATTACTATGATATAAAAACAAAAAGGAAGTTCAAATTCATTAATACGATGAATCCCAACTTCCTTTTTAATTGTCTTAAAAACCAATTTCATATACATTTATCAACTACAGCTCAACCTTAACATTCGCCTTCACATCTTCTTCAGCCGCAAAATATTTTCTCGTCTTCGCCTTCATTGCCTTGGCCACCAACGCACTTGGAAACGTCGTTACCCGATTGTTGTAATTCGTCACATTAGCATTATAGAAACGGCGGGCAGCCTGCAGCTGTTCCTCAACATCGCTGAGCTGTTTCATTAATTCGAGATACAACGTGTTGGCATCATTAACTTTATAATTGAAATTCATTATTTCTGCATACAATAATCTCTGAATTATATACTTAGATTTTTATTTTTTGAATTCCATGTCTGATAACCAGTAACTACAATTTTAAATTTATTTAGAATGCGCCCAACAATTTGTATTTCCATATCCTTTAGACTATTAACCCCTGTATAATATGTTAAAACGGGAGGCATGATAAACACATTTTGAAGCCTTGCTAAATAAGCCATATTATCTAAATGAATTGCGGAAAGCGGTGATTCTCTTGTTACCAACACAAGACAACGATGTTCTTTGATACAAACATCCGCAGCTCTTGCTATTAATCCATCAGCATAACTATTTCGTATACTTGATAAAGTTTTCATACTACAAGGAATTACAATCATGCCAATAGTTTCATAGGAACCACTTGCTATATCAGCCCTATTATCCTCATTATCATAAACGACATCAGCCATTGCTTTTAAAGCATCAATATTATTTAATGTCCCTAAAGCTTTTTCAGCACCTTTTGATATAACTAAGTGACTTTCTATCTCATCATTGTCTTTCAGCAAACGTAAAAGACAAAACGCAAGTTGAATACCATCTGCCCCACTGATAGCAACTATCAGCCGCTTTTTATTACTCAAAATCAGATACCCAATGTTTAGGATTCACTTCCATAAACTTTGCCCTTTCGAATTTTTCTTTTAAACAGAAAGGAACTGTGCAATCAAAAATTGTTTTGCAGGCATTCCCCTTTGCTTTCAATTTAGATGAATACTCTCGCTGATTAGATGGATCTAACGGATGACATTGTACACTTGGTATCATAATAATATCTTCGTTGCTTTGGAATCGGGTAGTCATTGCCCAAAGTACATCATTCATATCAAATGGATCTACATCTTCATCAACAAGATAAATATGCTTCAATTCAGCAAAAGCACTAAAAGCCAGCAAAGCAGCTTGTCGCTGTCTTCCTTCATCAGAAGGCATTGTTTTTTTAAATTGCATGACAGCTATGTATTTCCCGCCCCCACTGCTTGCACAATACACATTCAATAACTTTCCAGGCATAGCTTTATCAACCATGCCTAAAATACTAGCCTCTGTTGGAATCCCAGCCATGCTAACATGTTCTTCGCTTGGACCAATACATGTTTGCATGATTGGGTTTTTGCGTGTTGTCACTGCCTTCACTTTAATAACAGGCAGTGAAGGATTGGCCGGCCCACAATAACCAGGAAACTCTGGCATTGCTTTACCAGTATTACTATTTTGATCCTCGCGTACACGAATAAATGGCATTAATTCACCTTCAATAACATATTCAGCATTAGCTATTGCTTTTTCATTTATGGTAAGACATTGTACAAGTTCAACAGCTTCATTTCTAATAGCGCCAGCCACTTGCAATTCATCATAACCTAAAGGTGTTGTTGGTGCTTCAAAGCATGAACCAATCGCTATAGCAGGATCAACCCCAATACTAATAGATATTGGCAGGGATTGCCCCTTAGCTTCTGCTAACTCTCTAAAATATCCAATATGCCGTGCTCCTGGCTGTAAAAAAATTGATATTTCATCTTTTGACTGAAGACACATTCGATGAATAGTCACATCTGATTCACCCGTATCCGGATTTGAAGCATAGCACATTCCCAATGTAATATATGGGCCTGCATCTTCTAATGTATTGGTTGGTGCAGGAATTAATTTACGAATATCAAAGCCTTCATCTTCTGCTCGATAAACAATTTCTTGACATTTTGCCTGTGAATTAGGCACAACAATAGGAGGAATAGGGTTATTAACAGATTCCTTCAAAAGAAATCCAAGTCGCTCAGGCAAACAATTTAATAAATAACCCACACGTTTCCGAGAAGCCATTAAGCCAATAACAACGCTTGCGTTTGGAAACCCCTTAATGTTCTTAAAAATCATAGCTGGTCCTTCCTTTGTAGGTCTTTGAACAGTCCCTCCAGCTCCAATATGTCGGTAGACACCAGCTAACTCTCCCATTGGATCTACTTCTACCTCTGTCTCAATTAACTGATGATCAAGCTTAGATAACAACTTTAATGCATATCTCAAATCATATTTACTCATAAGCACGCTCCTTCTCAATAACTTCTTCTGCAAATAATTCCATTAATAAAATAAATTTTTCAATTTCTGATGAAGTAATAATATCATAATGAATACCACAGCTACATGAAACATTACTATTGAATGCAAGCGCAAAACGTTTAGCAAACAGTTCCGCTATCACATTATCTCTATGAGTGGGGATAACTAATGTTGATACACTAGCATGCAGTTTTTCATTCTTATAATAAGGAACAGCAAGACATAAAGCACCAAGATGCGGCTCGTCCCCACCATAGACACAGATAGCAAAATCACGTCCCAAACGTGTTACCTCACAATTGATTACCTGATCGAAAATCTTTTTTTTCATAATTAATTCATACTGTTTAAAATAGCTACTAAGATTGAAAAATATTTATCTTCAGCAGTATCTGTCCGACTCGTCATGATAACAGGATGCGTAGTTCCAATTAATGAACCACAAGATTTTAGATGAGCAAAAAAAGTTAAAGATTTAGTAAAAATATTGCCTGCTGTAATCTCTGGCATAATTAAAATATCTGCATTACCACAAACCTGATTATAAATTCCTTTATGTTCAGCCGCTTCTCTACTGATTGTAATGTCCAATGCCAGTGGTCCGGCAATAGCACCAATACCGCTATAACCCGCATAATCAGCAACAGCTTGTGCATCTACTGAACTCGGCATTTTTGGATTAACTTTTTCAAGTGCTGATAATACAGCAACATTAGGCTCATTAATTCCTAAATGATGAGCCAGATTGACTGCATTTTGGGTGATCTTAATTTTCTGTTCTACATTGGGTGTAATATTAACAGCACAATCACTAATGATTAATAAGCGATTTTCTTCAGTAAACTCAAGTACTGTAGCCTGCGAAAGTAAAGCACCTTCCTTTATAAAACCAGCTTCTTTATTTAGTATTGCTTTCATGAAAGAAGCTGTCATCATCAATCCTTTCATAGGTATGTCCGCTTTTCCTTCGACAACCATTTGAACTGCTAACCGACCAGCCTCCTGTTCATCTAAACATTCGATACATTGGTAATCCGTAGAGTCCTCACCCATTTGATTTAACAATGCTTCTAACTTTTCACAATCACCAATCAGTATCGCATTAAGTACACCTTTTCGTTTAGCGGCTACTACTGCCTGTAATGCTAGTTCATCTTGGGCACAAGCCAAAGCCACTGTTTTAACCAATTGATTATTTAAAATATAAGATTCTATTTCATTAAAACTTGTAAACTTCATGTTCTCACTCCTCTTTTTATTGTTCACAGAATATAAAAATACTTTATAACTCTTTAATTTCATTAATACCTATTAATGCCTTATATGTATTGACACCCAAAGATTCCATTTCAAACTCACCAGGATACAGAATCACTGGTGCTATGAATTTTACTCGACGTTCAATTTCAGACATCAAAAATTTAGAATTAGCGATACCACCAGTTATCAAGATAGCATCTACGTCTCCATTCATTACCGAAGCCATTGCTGCAATTTCTTTCGCGGTCTGATAGCACATTGCTTTAAGTGCTTCCTTACATTCATGATTTCCTTCCATAGCAGCCTTCTCTACTTTTTTTACATCAGTTTCTCCAACATAGCTCATTAAACCGCCTAAACCCTTTACTTTCCGTTTCATTTCTTTGTAAGTGTATTGATTACTATAACAAAGGTCAATCAATGCTCCTACTGGTAATCCACAGGCCCTGTCTGTTGAGAATGGACCATCTCCTTCTAATCCATAATCACCATCAATCATTCTACCATGTTTGTGAGCAGCTACTGATGTACCACCACCCATATGGCAAACAACTAAATTCATCTCTTCATAACTCTTATTTTGTTCACTTGCATATTTTCTTGCTACAGCCTTGTGATTCAATGCATGAAAGCGACTGACACGTTCAATTTCTTTTAAACCGCTGTATCGAGCTAACGGTTCAAATTCATCTGTACAAGAAGTGTCAACAGTAAAAGGCACAGGTCCTTCTTTTGCATAAGCAGCCGCTAATTGAAGTCCCAAATCCGTGACATGATTACCGTATTTCATGCTTCTAGACTGTGCCAGCATTTTTTCAGTAATTCGATATGTTCCACTACTAAGTGGTTCTGTATGTCCTCCTCGCGAAACTATTGCATCCAATTCACTCACAACAATACTATGTGTTTGCATGAATTCATCCAACGCTGCCTTTCTTAAATCAAACTGTTCCCAAATAGTTTCATATTTTTTTATTTCTTCAGCTGGGTGTATCAGATTTTCTTTATATATACATTGATCATTTTCAAAATAAGCAATTTTTGTTGATGTAGAACCTAAATTAATTACAAAAATTTTCTTCATATGAACCCTCCTCGTATAATAGTTTTGTAAAGGTATTACGCCTTTAATATCTAAACATCCATTAATCGATGTTAGATATTCATTTAAATATCCTTTTGTTGTAATATTCTGTTAAAGAATGCAATGGTATGCTCCTAGTCCTCCTTATATTATGAAAATAATTTTTTCAATTCATCTGCCTACTTTTATGTATCTTTTATTAACTTTTGAAATGTGTTAAAATTGTATTGTAATTCAAATAATCTTATTAACAACCACTGTAAGGAGGCACTTATGGAAAAAGATAAATATCTTTTAAATTCACTCAGCAAAGCCTTGCTGGTAATTAATATATTAAGTAAACACGAAAGTCTTTCATTAGCAGAAATAAGTAAATTAAGCAATTTTGATAAAGCAAGTACTTTCCGAATCTTATATACGTTAGAAGCGAATAATTTTGTAGAGAAAAGTGAAGATGCACGCTATAAGCTTGGATTAGCCTTTCTTAAATATGGAAGCATTGTTACAGCCAAATTAGATTTAGTATCAGTATCTAAACCATTAATTCAAAAGGCAAGCTTAATGTCACACGTTCCCATTCATTTAGGTGTGATTTCAGGTAACCGTGTCATTACTATTCATATTGAAAACTCATCAAATGACTTGGAAGTTACAGGCAGAGTAGGTATGAGTGCTCAACTATATGTAACTGCTATGGGACGGGTACTTTTATCGTCCTTAAGTGATACTTTTTATCAAAAATTATGTGAAGATTTTAGCTTTAAACAATATTCATCTAATTCAATTAAAAACAAAACAGAATTAGATCAAATCATTATTCAGACACGGGAACATGGCTATGCGACTGACATTAATGATCGCTATCCAGGCTTTGGAAGCGTTGCAGTTCCCATTCGAAATTACAGTAACCAAGTTGTCGCTGCCATATCAGTCGTGACACTTTCACAAAATATAGAACAATATTTTAGTGAATATCTAGATATATTAGAAAATTTAGCTGCTTCAATTTCAGAAAATCTTGGCTATAAAGCTTAACTTTTTAAAAAGATCTCTCAATAAATTGAATATTTTATTGGGAGATCTTTTGTTTTTCAAAATTACAATGCAAAATAATTTCTGTCTCCGGGTTACAATCTAAATTTTATTGAATACCTTCTGCAATACCTTCTTGTGTACAGCGTTGGATATTATTATCCAGTTTTTTTAGTAATGGAGAAATAACCTTTTTGCAAAATTGCTGAGCGATTAACCCCAGTATTATACAGATTATATTAACGATTATTAACCACATGTAATACTGACCACTGGTTGTTACATTTTCACCACCTACTAAACCAAGCACAACGTTGATAACATGGATATGAACAATAAAATAATATAATGCAAATTCACCAAGTTTACCGAAAATTGGCCGATTAAAAATCTTTTCTGTCAGATAATCCTGATTTGCCACTGCAAAAGCCAGCGTAATGGCAACAATGATATTTACATACATTTCACTATTGATACGCCCTCCATCACTTGCTGCACTAGCGTATAAACCATCAAAACCTACAATCGTTATATAAAATAACCACCCTGCAAAAAGAACATGAATAACAGTCAGCCATTTTTTACCAATATTCCCGATTTTCATTTTTCTAAATCGTTCATATGGCTGATACAGAAGGATTCCCAGTGCCATACCCCATGAACCAAAAGCTATAGCATTATCAAATAAACCTAAGAATAAAACCGAACGATCATTCATACTTAAAGCACTATTCATTGCCCAAACTGAAGGACAGATAATTACGATAGCCGGAATAATAAATCCGCGTGTGAAATCTTCATTCTTTGCTAAACAATAATAGAGGAAATAACCACCCACAAAAATTGCTGAAATATACCAGAGCGGCGAATTCCATGAATATGCAAAACCAGTATCACTTAGCAAACCAGTAGCATCTAAACCTAAAAATTGAAGTATAGATACATTTAAAGCAGCAAATATATCAGTAATACCATTAAAATGTTCGCCAACGGTTAAGAGCTTGCCATGCCATAAACCTGTCAATTCGCCTGTTATAGAAATAACAAAACCGAAAGCAACACCAGTAAATAGTGCTGGCCATAGACCTATGTATCGACTTTTTAAATACTCAATTGCTTGAACTCTAGCTGACTTATCTGAATTCATTCCCTTTGCTTTTTTGCTTTGAAATGACTTCATTAAAAAATAACCTGTAAAAATTAAAAATACACCTAGCACGGGACCATTTGTAAATAAAGTGCTAGCAGGATAATGAGAACCTCCTGCAAATCGGAAACCCACGCTTCCAAAATGTCCCCAACATACCGCTAATGTTGCAAATACACGCCAGAAATCAACAGCATAATTTCTAGTTTTTTTGGGTTGTAAAACCTGATTCATACTTATCTCCTCTCTTTATGATAGTAGTGATGTATCACATTTGTTTCGTTTTACGAAACATCGTTTCTCACAACGAAATTATAAATGATGTATTATTCGATGTCAACACTTTTTTTGTAACAGCTTACAATACTTATTCAATTCAGAAGTATATTCTAATAATTAAAATAAATGAATTCACAATTGCAGTAAAGACCGAACATTATACTCTAATCAATAATAAAAAACAGAAAACTATTCATTATATAAATGAAAAATTTTCTGCTTTAGTTACTTCTCAATAAATTTAAATATCTCTTTAGCCATATTAAATAACAGAGAGCAAAAAAAAGATTGTGTTATAAAGTTTATCAAACAGCTGTCTGCTTTACACCTCTTCACAATCTTTTTTATTTCTCATACTTCAATTTTACAGCTCAACCTTAACATTCGCCTTCACATCTTCTTCAGCCGCAAAATATTTTCTCGTCTTCGCCTTCATAGCCTTAGCCACCAACGCACTTGGAAACGTCGTTACCCGATTGTTGTAATTCGTCACATTAGCATTATAGAAACGGCGGGCAGCCTGCAGCTGTTCCTCAACATCGCTGAGCTGTTTCATTAATTCGAGATACAACGCGTCAGCCTTCAGATCCGGATACCCCTCGACAACAGCCAAAAGCTTGGTTTCCGCCTCATTCAGCCCCTCATTATACTTATTCTTATTTGGTTTCACATGACATGTATTTCGCAGTTCAACAACCTTGCTTAATACATCCTCCTCATATTTTGTATAACCCTTTACCACCTCTACAAGATTCGTAATCAGATCAAAGCGCTTATTCAACAAAATATCAATTGTTGATCCGCTCTCATCCATCTTCAGTCTTGCTCGGATGACCATGTTATACAACATTGTAATAATAACTGCCAATATCAGCAGGAGTACCGTCCCAATACTTAATTCCATAAAAATGCCTCCTATGTATTCCATTCAATCTGATTAATCAGATTCAGAATTTCGCATAAATCCGCGCAATCCCGATGCAGCTTTCTGAGCAGTGACTCATCAATAGTATCATGTAACTTAATTTCAAATGGATCATTTTCATCAGCTACCGCCACATATAACTTATTATCATAAAAACTGACACTTAAATCAAGCCTTTTTTTCAAATCTAACAGAATCTCCATCACTTTTGGTGTCAGCAGATAAAAAGCCTCATGACCATCCTCACTATAAACTACAAACTGCCGATTAAATTCAACACTTTCAAGCTTTACCTTTTCTGTTTGCGGCGTATCATCAAAGAAGCCGCCGGAATGGTTATCATTGCCGATCAGCACTTTTGGATACACCTGAGTCAGTGAATGAATCTGACGGCTGATATCAAGAATAAAGAAATGACCCTTAAATATATCTACGGTAACCGTAGTTTTACCAGCCGAACGCACTTCATTGATATAAACATCACTGCAGATAAACGCTCGTCCCTGATACCGCGCGCGGATCAAATCGTTGGATTTATAATTCGTATAATGATTATACAGTTCAGCCGCATCAAAGCGTGACTGAGATAAACCATTAGGTGAATACGTTAAATCGGTAAATTTTTCCGCCAGTACATTCTGAACCAGCAATTGCTTGGCATCCAGCTTAAATTGTTTTATCTCTGGATTGATAGCTCCATAATAAACGGCTAAAGCAATAAGCAAGACAATCACAAAAGGTATTAAAAGCAGCATTGAGGAACAAATCATTGACAGCATTAGAAAAATCACTGCCAGCACGCCGGTTAACGCAAAGAAGCGGCTTACCCGTGAAGATAGCTGACGTCTTCTGATTTCAAGCGCCTGAATATTTGGTTCCATAGAAAAATCCCCCTTTATGTTTTCTATTATAAAAGAGGGATTTCGACATTTCAATCTTTCTTACAGAACTGATATTATAGGATATCCACCTTACCATGGTAGTTTTTAATGTATTCCTGATTCACAGCATCACCGCGGTCCAGATTGCCGCTGACCCAAATCGGTACTTCAATGCCCTGATCCGCTAGCTTAACGATAACCTCACCAACTAAGCCAACCAGTATTGACATGCCAATGATGGTTGACGGTGAACAGAAGTTTTCCTTCACATTCTCACGATGCAGTGCTGCATCACCCTTAATGCCGCCCATATCGATAACAATATCCGCTACATCACGCACCAGCTTCCCGGATGAATGACGTGAGGTTACACCATTGGTATACTTTAATGAAGTCAAGGTGATAACCTTCATACCCATGGCCTTCGCTGCCAGCGCCATATCCACACCAGCCGCATTGCGCCCAGATACCGAAACAATAATCATCGTATCATAACTGCGCGGATGCATCGCTTCTAAAACACCCTGCGCAAAACCTTCTGTACGCTCCATCGTCTGTGAATAACGAACCTTGGGATAAATATTATACTGTGGGATCATAATCGCATTCACGGGCACCAAGCCGCCGGTACGGAAACAAAGCTCCTCACCAAACATCTGAGAATGACCGCAGCCAAATACATGGATAACACCGCCTGCCGCCACGGTTTCACTCATTGCCTCGACAGCCTGATTTAAAACCTCTTCTTGTGCCAAGGAAGCTGCCAGCTCCTTTTCAATCACTTCATAAAATTCCTTCATGACTTTCATAAACACACCTCCGCTTATAAACTATTATAAGAGTTTATGGCAGCGTTTACAATGCGTTTCCCTTACCTCTCGCCGGGCTTTTTAATACCAGTCACGCAAATCCACAATCAAAAGTTGCTTTCAACACAAAGAAAAAAAGACCACATCCGGTTAACCCAGATATGATCTTAAACTTATTTACGGCTGCTTCTTCCTAGAATTTGAACAATACGCAGGAAGATATTAATAAAATCAAGATATAAATCAAGAGCACTGAAGATGGCTAATTTATTCAAAGCCTCATCATTACCCTCATTTGCTTCATATAAGCGTTTCATCTTCTGAATATCATAAGCCGTGATACCCATAAACAGAATAATACCGGCATAGCTCAATACAAGATCAAGCCCTTGAAGACGCAGGAAGATATTAGCTACACTGGCAATCAGCAGAGTAATCAAACCAGCCATCACAACGCTTGAAAACCTCATTAAATCACGCTTCGTTGTAAAGCCGATCAGAGCCATACTGCCAAACAGCAATGACGTATAAGCAAAAGCGACGAATGTTGTATACATTCCAAAGATAAAAGTAATACCTGCCACAGTCAGCCCTGTCATCACAGAATAAAGCAGAAAATAAACTCTTGCCGCACCGGCTGAAATCTTATGCAGACTTGCGCTGATTTTAAACACCAAGAACAATTCAACGATGAACATTCCCCAATAAATCAGCTGATTACTGAAAACAACCATCCACAGATTAGTTTCCGTAAACACTAAGGCGCTTGCCGCTGTAACCATCAATCCTATAAACAGCCATAAAAATACTTTCCTAGCATATGAATTCTCACTCACGCCAGGTACATAAGTTGGACTTTCGTACATTTTTAACCCTCCATATATGCAATATTATAAACTTTTTCGATGATCTCAACAATACTTTCGCAAAAAACTGCCGGATATTTGCATTATTTGTCTGATCAAAAAGCCGTAATATTGATAAAACGTCCTTTTCTACTCAACAATAATTTCTAAATAATTAATAATATCTTTGAAATGAATCTCTTTTGAATCATAATAATGCCCTTGATAATACAAGACATAATGACTGACACGCTCATCCCTCACATTAACAATACAGCATTTAGGTAAAATAAATTCTTCACCATGTGTATAAGTAACCCGATCCCCATGCTGAATTCCAAAATAATCAAGTGCTTCAATCAGCTTGGCAAATGAACACCGCCATGCTTTCGCATGCATAATATCAATGATTTCCTCTACACTTTGCCCTGTCAGCATCGCAATACATGTCTGACCGCAATAGCCCTCTTTCGGATATACCAGCTTTTGAATATTATCAATTTTTCGTATTGGATGCTGCTTTGAATACGGACTATCATGATTAATTCGTGTTAAACCATCAATGATTTGAAAGGTACCCTCTGCTGCTTCATCCATGATTTGAGAAACCAATTTCTTTAATATCGGGATGTAATAAACACCATTGCCTTTAGGTACCAGACGGCATTCAAAATGAGTGCTGCCAATTGAAACCTCCACAGGTATCAAACCCTTTTGTCCGCATTCTTCCCACACATTAAAGGGAACTTTGATAAAATAACGATTGCCTTCTTTAAATATTTCATTCTTAAATGTGTACCGCATGAGCTTCACTCCCATCGTGTAGATGAATCAAATACTTGCTATTGCATAAATCAAGAAAGCATAAATCACAGTCCTATATCCTTTTAATCAATTTCAGCTTTGATTGGACAAGCTCTTCAAAAGCCTCTTGCTCATCTGAATCTTTAAAAACTCTTTTGGGAATTAATGTATACATCCGTACACCTTGGATTAAATAATAGAAATTATCGTTATGCCAAAGCTGTGAATAAACATTCCACTGCAATTCTGAATCAATGCTGTCGGTTTTGAAATAAATCGCATCCTCTGAAAATATCAGAGTATATGCTTCATGAAATTTTGAAGTGTTTTTATACTTAAGGATTGGCATTAAAAAATATAAACAGCAACCCATTATGACAACAAGAATCACTATCCCAAAGAGTATTACACTCAGGGTACTGAATGCAGAAGCAAGCATATAAATCATCGCAATTAATAAGCATAAAACCGCTAAAACAGGATCATACTTATGTAAAATTTTAGCTGCAATTAAATACAGTCTTTCTGCACGCACATACTCACTTTGTGTATATTGAAATTTTAATTCTATCCTTGCCAACAAAATTCCCCGCTTCCTTTAAATTACAGCCTATGATATGCCTCAGTCAATCATTTCTGAATCAAGAATGACATAATTAGCCCGATGAATATATAGGCTCTTGCCATCGATATTCAATCGTGTCATTTTAGGTAAATCGTTAGGAATTTCCACATACACACTATTCCCCTGATAAACAGCGATCGGTATTCCCTGCTGGGATGAAATCAGGATCGTCTTAGCTTTGCCGATATCATTCTTATATTGATTCAGTACCCGATCAAATGGGATAAAATTAATAATCCCGTCATCGGTATCGATTTCATCCTGCATTTCAAAGTCAGTGATTTGATCCAGTCCCGCTTCCGCGAAAACCATCGTATTGCCGATCTGCAGCATTTGATTGCCGTCAATCGTAATTTCAAGCACCTCTGAGGTAAAATCAGCATTTTCACTGGCTCCCTCTTCCTGCTTGACTTCAACCTCAACATTCTTGCCATGCACTGTTAATGTCGTATTGCCATAATCATCATAGGTATAAATATCAAATTCAAGACCGATCAGTGATCCCTTCCATTTCTGAAAAGCATTTCTGATTTTAGCACAGCCGCCAACCCCGCCAAGCATCAGCAAAGCCGCTAATGTAATACAAATTGTACGTTTTTTCATCGCTGGCTCCTAAAAGTTCTTCACAAAATTTTTGTGATCCTTGCGATGTGTATAACCGCATTTTAAATAAAATTGATGAGCGCCGGTACGGGCAAAACCACTGATCAATCTAACACCGGCAACACCGCATTCACGTGCCCATGCTTCTGCCTCATTCAGCAGTTTGCGGCCGATGCCATAGCCCTGATAACCCGGCAGCACAGCCAGTTCCTCAATATCTTTATACGCTTCCATATAAGTGCATTCATAATCTGTCGCATGGATGTAACCAGCTGGCTGATCATCAACACATGCCACCAGAAATAAATCCTGCGGGAAACGATCCATGATATCATGAACCCTGCGGATCGTATCTTCAAGGGCAAATGTATATCCCAAGCCTTCACAGTTACATTGCCAGATCATTTCTGCATCTGACTTTTCAGCCTTGCGAATGGTAACCTTTTTTTCCATAATTTCACCTCTTGCGACCATTATAGCTAAATCAATACGCTAATACAATAACAATGTCGTCATTTAAAACATGTAAAAAGTCAGATGCTTTACATCTGACTAAATGCTAACTTATCCCCGATATCATCGATCACATTTAATGAATTAAACTGTTCAATCAACTTTTCAGTAGTCAGTTTTTTCTTTTCTTCACCGCTGATATCAAGGATTACTTTTCCCTCATGAAACATCAGCAGCCGATTGCCATGCTGGATGGCATGTTTTAGATTATGCGTAATCATAATCGTCGTTATTGCCTTTTCTTTTACAATCTGTTCGGTTAAATCGATGATTAAATCACTCGTCTTCGGATCAAGCGCCGCTGTGTGTTCATCAAGCAGCAATAGATCCGGAGTAATCATAGTTGCCATCAGCAGTGATAAAGCCTGCCGCTGACCGCCGGATAAAGCCCCGACCTTGACATCCATTTTGTTCTCAAGATTAAGATGCATGCCGGCCAGTTCTTTTGAAAACAGCTCTCTTTGCTCCGGTTTAACACCGCGGCTCAAGCCATAAAACTTCCCCTTATTATAAGCCATAGCCATATTTTCAAGAATCGTCAATGAGGGTGCAGTCCCTTTCAGCGGATCTTGGAAGACTCGGCCGATAAACTTTGAACGCTTATGTTCACGCAGGTTGGAAATATCCATGCCTTTAAACAGAATTTTACCCTTATCCTGACGAATATTGCCTGACACAATATTAAAGAAGGTCGATTTGCCGCTGCCGTTAGATCCGATGATGGTCACAAATTCACCCTGCTTGATTTCCACATTCAGATCGGTATAAAGGACAACCTCATTAGCCAGTCCCTTGTTAAATGTTTTTGCGATATGCTTCAGCTCCAGCATTACTCTTTGCCTCCTTTAGGCAGCCATTTGGTAAAGACGCCATTGTTGCTGATTAAAGCCAGAATGAAAATCACCGCCATAATCAGCTTCAGATAATAAGCCGGTAAACCGAATTTTAAGGCGACAGCAATCGTCAAACGATACACGATAGCGCCTAAGATTACCACACTGGTTGATTTCAGATGCTTGCTCTTGCCAAAAACGGAAATACCAAGAATTACAGAGGCAAGACCCAGTACGATGATACCGTCCTTTAACTGCATATCAAAGTATTTTAATACTTGGCATACCACCGCGCCCGACAATGCCGCATAGCCATTGGAAATTGCCAATCCGATAATCTTGATCAGACCGATATTCTGTCCGAGTGAAGCAACTAACTGCGGGTTGTCACCAGTGATGCGAAGCATAAAGCCCAGCTTCGTATTCAAGAACCAGTCCAATAAGAATTTAGCCAGCAGCACCAAAATCAAAAGCAGGAAAACCGGATAAAGCTTAGCCAGCCAGATTCCCAATTCACCATCAATCTGTTTAGCCAGCTTGGTACCGATCGTAAAAATGGTATCATAATTAAAAATTGGCAGATTACTTTTCTCGGCAGTAATAATCAGATTAATTGAATACATACCAGTCATGACCAAGATACCGCTTAATAGCGATGATATTTTAAACATCACATGCAGCAGACCGGTCACGCAGCCCGCCAGCAAACCGCCGATAAATGAGACAATCAGCGTGAGAAACGGATTCCAGCCATTGATGATACACATGGCCGCAATCGCCGCTCCCATCGGGAATGAACCCTCAACACTCAGGTCTGCGTAATCCAAGACCTTATAAGTAATATAGACGCCAAGGGCAAGAAAGCCGTAGGCTAGCCCTTGTATCAGTACATCTAATATGAAATCGGCCATAAGCTCACCTATTCTTCAAACAGAGAAGCACGTTTTAATAAATCTTCCGGAACTTCGATGCCCAATGTTTCCGCAACCTTCTGATTTAAAATCAAAGTCGTATCCTTAGCTGTTTCTACCGGAATATCAGCTGGTGCTTTGCCATTAATAAGAATATCATAAGCCATCTGTCCAGCCTGCTCACCCAGACTGTAATAGCTGATTGAATCAGAAGCCAGCAGTCCCTGCGCCATTTGCCCATCCTCTGCAGCAAATACCGGCAGGTTCTTCGCGTTAGCCTTATCAACAACACTGGCAGTCGCATTTACTACCATGTTATCGGTAATATTATAGAAACAATCAACATCACCGCTTAACTGTTCAGCCGCCGTAGGAATTTCCGTCGTCGCACTGACACCTAATTCTTTCACCTCAAAGCCATAATCAGGTGCCATTGCCTTTACCTGATCGACCTGTATTTTACCATTTACTTCACCTAAGTTATAAAGCATACCAATCGTTTTAGCTTCCGGCAGCATTTCCCGGATCAGCTTGATCTGTGCCTCTAAAGGCGCCGCGTCACTGACACCCGTAACATTGCCGCCCGGCTGTTCATTGCTTTGAACGATACCTGCCTCCACCGCATCGGTAACCGCGTTAAAGATTACCGGTACCTCAGTATCCATTGTCGCATTGTAGGCTGATTGAGCCGCCGGTGTCGCAATCGCATAGATCAAATCAACCTTGTCACTCACAAACTGCTTTGCGATCAGATCATCAGTGCTTGCCTCACCTTGCGCATATTTGATTTGAAAATCAACTTTGGTTTCATCATAACCTAATTCCTTCAGCTTTGCCAAGAAGCCTTCCCGCGCTGAGTCAAGCGCCGGATGTTCCTGATGCTGAACAATACCGATAGTCAGCTTATCATCACTTCCTGAATCATTATTCGGATTTGCCGCGTCCTGCGAGCAGCCGCTTAACCCTGCCAGACACATGCTGAATGCCAGAATTAAAGGCATGATCTTTCTATTTTTCATATTCGTCCCTCTTTCATAAAGTATATCGTTATTTTACCGCCCTTTGAAAAGCAAATCAATAGTAAATATGTAATTTATTTCACATTATTCAATATTTTTCATAATTTTCATCAAGTTATCATTCAGCCTGCTTAATTCATTGAAGAAAACACCTTTTTATGATACACTGAGTCCGACAATTAACAGGAAAGTTGGGATCTTATGAGAAATATATTATATCTGCTTGAGACAAATGAGGAGCAGCGTCAGCAGCTCCAAAAAAGATTTGCGGATTGTTCGTTTACCTTTAAATCAAAGCATGAAGTCAGCGATGAAGAAATCCGTCAGGCTGAATGCATCATCGGCAATCTGCTGCTGAATCAATTAGACCTTTGTGAAAATGCGAAACTGATGCAGTTAGGCAGTGCCGGTTCAGATGCCTATGCCGCGGCTTTAGATGAGTCGGTACTCTTATGCAATGCCAGCGGCTGTTACGGCCCGGCCATTTCTGAATATATGATTGGTGTCTGTCTGTCATTGATGCTGAGATTGCCAAGCTACCGCGATCAGCAGCATCTGCGCGCATGGCAGAATGCAGGCAAGGTATCCTCCATCCTAGGATCAAAGGTTTTAATCGTTGGATTAGGCGATATTGGCTCACAGTTTGCCATTAAAATGCGTGCCTTAGGCGCAAAGATCACCGGTATCCGCCGCAATACTGCCGATCAGCCTGACTTTGTTGACGCGATTGCGGCTTTGGATCAGCTTGATGAGCTTTTGCCTGAAATGGACATCATTGCTTCATGCCTGCCTAACTCAAAGGCTACTGAAAAGGTTTTTACCGCTAAGCAATTTAAGCTGATGAAGGACTCCGCGATTTTTATTAATGTTGGGCGCGGACAGGCGGTCGATACCGACGCCTTATGTGATGCTTTGAAAGCTCATGAAATCTATGGTGCTGCCCTTGATGTCGTTGATCCTGAACCGCTGCCTTTAAACCATCCGCTGTGGAACTGCGGCAATTTGCTGCTTACCCCGCATATCGCCGGCGGCAGCAATCTCAAGCTGACTACCGAGCTCATTTATACGCTTGTCAGTGATAATCTCGAAGCTTATTTAAAAGGTGAACCTTTAAAGAATGTTGTTGACCGCGCCACCGGTTATCGTAAGCATCAATAAAAGAGCATCCATTAAAGGATGCCCTCAATCTCTTATCAGCCAAGCATACTGCCCAGTGTCTGAGTAAGCCAGTTAATGAAAATATCAATGTACCAGCTTGTTTCACGCATGAACATAATCCCTGGCAAGATAATCAAAAGATCTTTGAAAGATCTTTTTTCTTTATAGCCGATGTTTTCTTCAACATAGTGTTTGTCAAACCTGTACCACACAAACAGATACGCCGCCGGCACAATCAACAGCCAATTATTCAACATGCTGATCAGATTGGCAGCGCCAAACAAAGCAAAACTGACACTCCAATAAATTGCCTGTTGGCGATGATTCGTAATCCTTATCACTTTTTCCTTTTTCATCCTGCTTCCCCCTGTATCATACTTAACCAATTAATAAAATAGAGCCAAAATCTGACCAGAAATGAATCAACATCGCAGGCAGAATATTCTTGCTTTTTTTAAATAAATAACCAAATACCAAACCGAGAATCAGCACATAAACCGCCTGTGTCAGCATTACGGATAACGCCAATGAGCCCTCTAAATACCAATGGATAAAATAGCTTGGAAAATGAAGCAAAACAAAGTAGCCGCTGGCGATGAGATTCGCCTTATTCTTACGCATCGAAGCAGCAAGCACATTCATTCCCCAGCCGCGGTATACGATTTCCTCACTGAAACCCACAATCAGAAATTTAGGCAGTTCCTGAAGCAGATTCAATTCATGATTGACCCAAAAACCACCATGATTTGCGGCCATACCAGCCAGCAGATAAAATGTAATCAAGAGGTACACAATGCATACTGAACGCCAATCCGGCCGCTGTGTAAACAGCGCTTTAAAATCAACCAACAACTGATCAGAATATTTTATAATCAAGAGGATAAAAGGCAAAGCCCAAACAAGTCTGCTGAGATATCCGTATAAATAGTTGTCCCACTGATTGGGAAGGGTGCCAAACACAAGGGCGGATGTTCCCCATGCATTCGTAAGTACCGCCCATAACAGCACTGACATCAATAATGTGAAATGAATTTTTCTAGTCGACATAAATACCCCTCTATCTGTCTTCATTCTAAGCCGCAAGTGATAGGTTGTCAAATACTTACTGCGCAGACGCTGAATTTTTCAAATGCGATGCTGCCAGTACCATAAGCAAACCGGCACAAATCAAAAGCAGACGCTGAATCAATTGTTCCAAGGGTATCTGAAAAATTGGATCTAACCGCTTTAAGGTAAGCGGATATGACGACAGAAAACGCAGCCCATACAGATCAAAGGATATCGGCAAGGCATCAAGTACCAAGGCTGCCGCCATACAAGCATAAATCAATAATGGCTGCAGCCGCCCCAGCAATAAGCCAAGTCCAAGGGTAAATACCGCGGCCGGCACCAGCGTATAAAGACACGCGGCAGCTTGCTCAAGCGAGGGGCCCAGATGAAAATAAGCGGCATAGAACCAACTGCTGATAGCGATCGGCACCAGACTGATCAAAATAAAGGCAGAGGTGATTGCTGATGTTTTAATCAGCCGATAAACCGATGCTGAAAAGGGTGCCGTCTGGGTCAATACCTTAACCTGCAGTTCTTTTCTTAAATACAGAAAGCTGATAAAAAACAACAGACTGACAAGCAGCAGCGGCAAGACCTTTGCCAGATAAACGCCATAGCTCCAGCCCGAAAAAGGCGCCGTATCCGCGATACCGAGAATGATTTCACCGCTCATGGTCTGATAGCTGTAAAAGGCGGTAATCAACAACAGACACAGAAAGAATTTATTTACCAGCAGTCTGCGTAATTCATAATAATAAATCTTAAACATTAAATTCCCCTCCTAAGCTTTCAATAAAGGCCTGATCTAGCATTAATTCTTCCTCCGTTAAATTACATGCGTCAAGGAAATCCTGCCATGTCACATATGGCGGCATTTCTGTCCCGCCATTTTCAAACAGATTGGCAAGCACTTCATCCATTTTAGCTTCACCGATCAGCTGTTCAGCTTTCAGAATCTGCAGCGGCATCTTGTTATAAATCGTAGCGTCAAAGACTAGCTGCTCAAGACTCAATAGATATTTATCCGGCAGCATCGCCTGCATATCCGGATTGCGCAGAAAATAATTATTACGCAAAGCCGCCAGACTGTTCAGCCATTGATCAATATAGAACTGCTTAACATATGCTTCTCCGTATTTTTCCTTCATCATTCGATAGGTAGTATAAACTGTTAAGCCTTCCGAGCTCCAATCCGTATTTTCCATATCCATTAAATAACTATGAACACCCCACCACTGATGAATAATTTCATGGGCAATCACCTCGGCGGCACTGGCACCCTTGCTTGGATTGCTTAGATTCTCTTTGCTGAAATAGATTTCACCCATAAAGCTGAAATTACCGTTAGCAGCGCCGCCCATAAAATGCGCGCTGATCATGATAATATTCAGCGGATAATCTTCACTGTAAGGCAATAGCCCAAATTGCTTCGCACAATAATTTAATGTATCACTCAAAACCTTATCAATATCCATTGCTTCAAATTCCTGCTGATGACGGCGGCTGTAATAAAAATATACCGGGAATGGACTGTCTTTGACAGCCAGCTTTACATAATCACCGGCAATAAAGCGCAGCTTGCTTGAGGTATTGGTAAACCGCCATGTTTTAGTTGAAGCATTTTCACTGACTACTTCTGCCTCATTCCCTAAACTGATCAATTCAAGATTTGCCGGCAGCACCACTTCCCCCTCATTGATAAAATTTTCAGCTTCATTTAATGACAATTGCGGCAGGATTGACAGGGAATTCATAAAAAGATAATCAGCGCTGATTTCATTTCCCATAAGTGTTGAACGTGCCGCGTTGGCGATTTTAGGATGACCGGTGTAGCTTACTTCAAGCTCAATCCATTCATCAGCCGGCAATTGAATCTTGATCGGATGCTGACTGTACTCCTGGTCAATGCCTGGATCTACATATTCAATCACTTTGCCGTTAGCGGTAATCGTATTGATTGTATATCCTGGCAGCAAAAGCATCGTCACCCATTGACTTTCACGCGTTTTATTATGCAGCTGATAACTGGCATTGCCATCGACATAGCCTTTTTGCGCGTTCACTGACAATCTGACATATTGATTCAGAAGGTCGATATCCGGATAGTCAGTTTCATCATCAACAGAAACACTGTAAACCATACCGCCGCTGACTGGCCCATCATCTTTTTGGACAAGCGCCGCCTTATCAATATAGGGCTCTGAAACAACCATCCAAACACTGCCCATTGCCAGCAGACAAGCCAATAAAGGCAGATAAATTTTACGCAGATGAATCTTGAATGAGCCGGTGATGCCTAAGCCATGGCTGCGGACACAGATCAATGAAAATACATAGAACGCACTGAATATTAAAAGCCAAAGCAGACGGCTGTATGCCGCCAGCCGATAGAACAATGTGTTATTGAAATCATTTGAGAATACTGTTACTAATGGATTGATCCAGCGCATCAGATACAGGTCACTGCACCATTTACTCATACTGAATAAAGCCAAAGCAGTAAAACTGATAAAGCTTAAATCAATACGGCGAAAAAGCTGGTAAAATGCCGCTGAGGCCAATACTCCCATCCACAATGTCGGAAGCATCATCACACTGAACGCCAGCAATGTTTCACTGAGTATAAACGCTGTACCCAATGCCGCTCTCATAATTGGCAGATAGAGACAAAGGGCTGCCAGCCAAGTCAGAGATGCGATTAATAAAATAGAGAGACATTTGGCAAAACTCATAATTAATGGTGAAATGATGCTGTCCATCACAGCCTCACACTGATATTTATTGATCCGATCATACTCAATCAATGTAAAGACACTGAAACAAAAGGCACCGCCCAGACCGCCGGCTAAAATTGGATTTGCCATTTGAGCGCTGAATGCCGTCGCGGTACTTGCCGGGGTATAAAAAGAATAACCCAACAGCGGCATACATAAGCTGCATGCCATCACAAGCCATGTACCTTTTGAAACAAGCAGACGCTTAAACTCTACAAATAAAATATGAAGAAAAACCATCTTTACGCCCCCTTATACTGAATCAGATACATATAGGCATCTTCTAAGGTAGGCTCCACAAGCATGCTGTCAGCAGGCATATTTTCCGCTACACCGCGGCATTGAATCCCTTCCGCTGTATTGATTCTGGCAGTTATATGAATCTTATCACTTACCGGCTGATCATTAAACAAAGCGACATGACCGCGGGCCGATGCGATCAACTGGGCTGGCGTACCGATAAAAAGGATTCTGCCGTGATCAATGACAATCAGCTGGTTGCATACCGACTGCACATCATCAATAATATGTGTTGATAAAAGGACTAAGTGATCCTGTGCCTTCTTAGAAAACAAATTTCGAAAATCGAGCCGTTCCTTAGGATCAAGCCCTACCGTCGGCTCATCTAAAATCAAAAACTGCGGATCATCAAGCATCGCCTGCGCAATTCCTACCCGCTGCCGTTCACCGCCCGATAAACTGCTGATTCTGCTTTTCCTTTTCGCATTTAGATTCGTATCCCATATCGCCTGTTCAATCGCCTTTGCCGGCTGATTAATCTGCTTTAATGCCGCCATATAATCTAAAAACTGCCAGATTGTCAATTCATCATATAAACCAAAGGCTTGCGGAAGATAGCCGAGCTGCTGCTTCAGCTGCTGTTCATGTTTCAGCAAGGGTTCGCCATCGACAAGAATTCTGCCCGACGTAGGTACAAGTGCGGCTGTCAGCAATTTCATCAAGGTTGACTTGCCGGCGCCATTAGGCCCTAATAAACCAATCAGATTAGGACTTTCCAAGGTACAGCTAATCTGATCAAGTGCTGTTTTGCCATTTGGATAAACCATTGACAGGTTTTCAATTGTTATTTTCATAAAGTTCTCCTTTTTAACTGCCCTTAGTGTATCAGCTAAATATGAAGCCTTTATGTAGCCATTGTGGAGATTGAATGTAGAAGAAAGATCAGCGCTTACTGATCCTGTTTCAATTCATTCATTATTAATGGAAAGCTTAATGTAAAACAGACACCCTTTGCCGTATTCTGAATAGCGGCTTGGGCATGATGAGCATCAGCAATCAGTTTTACCAAATATAAGCCTAAACCGCTGCCGCCGCTGCTTCGGCTGCGTGATTGTTCAACGCGGTAAAAGGCTTCAAAAAGATGCGGTAATGAAGCGGCAGGTATTTCGGTATCCGAATTGACGCATTCAAAATTGATGAAGTGTTCCTTTTGATACACACGAACGGTTATCTTCGCATGCATCGGTGAATAAACAATAGCGTTGCAGAGAATGTTATCCAATGCTTTCTGCATCAGCGCTCGATTGCCGACAACCATTAATTCTTCCTCAATCACACACTCCCATTGATCATGGCGTGACAAGGCTAATTCATGGCATGCCTCAATGCATTCCCTGCACAAAAGGCCCAGATCAAAGCGGTCTTTTTGTAAATCAAAATCATTTTTTTCCATCTTAGATACGGCAACGATCTGCGCGACCAGCTCTTCCATGCGGTTGACAACCCCTAAAGAACGGCGCAGATATTTATCACGGTCGGCATAGACACCGATTCCATCACTCATCCCCTCAAGCTGTCCCTTCAGCACGGTCAGCGGGGTTTTTAATTCATGGGATACCGCCGTAAAAAAGGCCAGCCGCTGCTCTTCAAGCTCACGCTCGCGGTCAATATCCGCCTGCAGCGCCTGATTAGTCCTTTTTAATTCATTCATCGCTTCTGACAATCTTTCTGACAATTCATTTAAGCTGCCGCCCAAGCTGCCAATTTCATCCCTGCGCTTATCATCACAGCGCCAGTCAAATTCAAGCTCTGACATCTTGCGGGCAATAGCGGAAATCTGCACGATAGGCCGAGTCAGATAGCGTGAATAAAACCATGAGCTTAAGATCGAAATAATAAAGACCGATAAAACCAGCCAAGGCCATGTTTTCTTCAAAGCCTCGACAGCCTGATTCACCGCCTTCATGCTGCCCTTGGCAATCAGCGTGTACGTCGTACTGTCACCCTTAAAGGTGAAAGAAAAGCCAACCGCGGTATCGATTTCATCACTTGGCGCAATATCGATTGACTCTAAATCATCGGTAAGCAAAAACGCGTTATACTTGGAATCAAAGGTTTTATCCTTTGCCGGTGTCAGTAGATTTCCCTGATTATCAGACAGCTGCACTTCTACACTATGCCGTTGTGAAAATTCTTCAAGCAGCTGAGCGCTTTCTTCTAAAGTATGCTGATTCAGCGTTGCCGCCAACGCCTCAGCATCAGCACTCAGCACTTCACTTTGCGCGGCTTTATAGGTAATCGGCATCGTCCATGATATAAAAAGATAAGTCAGCATACTGGCACTCATCAGCAAAACAAAGGTAATCATAAACACCTTTAAGGAAAGGTTGCTCTTAATTGCTTTTATCAATGCGGTATCCCACCCCTCGTATCGTTTCAATATAATCACGGTTTAACTTCTTGCGGATATTTTTAATATGCGTATCCACGATTCGCTCATCACCGAAATAATCATAACCCCATACCCGATTTAACAGGCTCTGACGGCTCATAACCTTTCCCTGATTCATCAATAAATCACTCAGCAGATCAAACTCACGCTGTGTCAGCTCTATGATCTGATCATTAACAAAAGCCTGATAAGCACTCAGATCCATGACTAATTCTTTATAGGTGATAAGCTTAGAGACCGGCTGCTGACAGCGCCGCAGCACAGCTTCAATTTTCTTTAACAGCACTGACATTGAGAACGGCTTCGTAATATAATCATCAATCTTCAAATCAAAACCACGCAGCTGATGCGCCTCACTGTCTAATGCCGTCAGCATTAAAATGGGCAGATCAGATTCTCTGCGGATCACCTCACAGACCCCAAAGCCATCAATCTTTGGCAGCATCAGATCCAGCAGCACTAAATCATAGCTGCCCTTATGAAACAGCTCCAATGCCTGCACACCATCCTCCGCCACACTTACCTGATAGCCCGCATGTTCTAAATAATTCTGCAGCAATTCCTGAATATCAAACTCATCCTCTACGACTAACAGATGCTTCATGCACTCACCCCGTTTCCAAAAGTATACCATGTGTTTATGGAGGTTGTGTGGAGTTATGTCAAAATCAGAAAAAAAGCAGGCGAACCTGCTTGATTATTCACGGTCAAAACCTAGATAACGAGTTCCCTGAAAGGTCAGCTTCCCCTGATCATTCACAATCAGATAGCCATATTCCTGCCGGTCAACCTGAAACACCAGCCGTTCTCCGCCCTCAACCGTAAAAGTAACATAATAGGATGTACTTGATGTTGAATGCGACATGCCATTATCATTATGATGATGAACACTGACATCCTCATGCTTATCCGCTACAATGGCATTCACAACCAAACGCGGTGAATTATTATTCTTATGCCATGTGGTAATACCCCTAACAATAGTAAAAATAAACGCCCCTATCACAATAGCAAAAATGGTAAAAAACATAATTGGAAACAATGTATCCATCAAGCCAAACATTCCCATACTCATACTTTCACTCTCCTATCCTATATCTACTTCTATTATACCGAAAGTTCCGCCTTTCTGTCTCACACTTTTGTCATAATCAGCGCTCAAAGGTGAGCAATTTCTTGCCTTTATAGACCAGCCTGCCTTCCTCACCGACGGCATGAGCGGCATAAACCTGCGGATTCACCTTAAATTCCAGCATTCCTGAATCTGTTTCAAATATAAAAGAGAAGGAAACCGTCATACTTTGTGAACTGATGCCGCCCTGATGAATCGGCGCTGAATTCTCATGCTTATCGAGCAGTCTTGCATAAACAGTGATTTTGGGTGCGCGGAAGTTATCATATAAACGTTTCAGCTTAACGATGATCAGCAGCAGAAAAGCAGCGAGAATTAAGCCAAAAAGAATCGGCCAAAATATTGAAATATCACCATATTGAGTTTTCATTTCACACCTTCTTCCACCCTCATTATACCTGATACTCATCAGTCTTGCCTGACACTTTTGTCAGATTTCTAGCCGTAAATTTGAGCAGATTTGATACCGCGATTGATAAAAAGATTTCAACCAGCGTATTTACACTGGCATATTTAAAATAAATTCCCAATGCGATGACACAGATCAGCAAAAACACGCTCAGATAGGGAGCCATAAGCGATGGGTAAAGCATGCGCAGATCCATAAAGATCATGAAGACAGCCGCCAGCAGACTCAAGGGTGCCGCAAAGGATAAAAGGATATGAATCAAAGAGAGCAAGGGCAGATCTAAAGGCCGATACGGCAATGTGACAGCCAGCATCAGCAAACAAGCCGCAAGCATCACTAACATCCGGTTGCGTTTCTTAAATAAGGAATGATCAATGCATGTCCGCAAGCCTAAAGCCAGCGCGAGAACAGTCAGCAAACCCCAAAGGATAAAAGCCCAATGCAGGTGATCCAGGTTTCCCACATAGGAGAGATTTTCATCAAAAATTGACGCATGATTGGCAAACCAAAATGTATATATCGGATAAACAACAAGCAAATATAAACCTTCCAGCATCTTCTCTCTCCTCTCACTACTCAACCATTTTAACCAAAATAAAGACAGCATTCAAGCTGTCTATGATTTACGGTCGAAAGACTGTTTGCATTTAGGACAGGTAACGGTAATCTCACCGCGGCCTCTTGGCACCCTTAACTCCTGCTTACAGTTAGGACATTTAAAATACTTATATTCCTTACGCGTTTTAAATCGTTTAATTTTCCGATTAAAGAAGCCCTTAATTTTATCCAGTAAATCATAGACTGGACTCATCAGATTTGTATAAATGCGATTTTCATTATAACGCTTAGAAAAATTCTTGGAAAACATCCGGTAATAGCTTAAAATCATTGGGATCAGCGCGATCCATGTGAAAATGGTATTGCGAGTCAGAATACCAATTAGAATTAAGATAAAAAATAAAAATACTAAACCGTTAGACAGCTGATCAACCCCATAACGGCCCCGCATAAAATTACGAAAACGATCACTCATTTTCATTTAAAACACCTCCAGCATTGGTTTAATTATAGACCTTTAAGCCTGAGATTGCCACTTCTTTCATTAATTTCCACACTCTCACATAATTTTCACAGAAACTTGCATTCTCTGATTAATTCAGATACTATTAAGATAAAGAAATCAGTAAATGATTTATAGGGGAGGAAATAATAATGAAACGATTCATCAGCGGCATGTTGGCGTTAACCCTCATGCTGAGCGGCTGTGCTGTAAAAAAAGAAGATGTGACAATCACTTTGCCAAAGGAATATTTTGAAATGGCGGGGACTGATGCCGCAACGGCATTAAGCAATAATGATGCTTATAAGTCAATGACTACCAACGAGGATGGTTCTGTGACACTCGTCTTTGACGCCGATAAATATGCAAAGTATTTAGAAGAATACAAGACGCAGATCAGAACCTCATTGGATGAGATTGAAAAGGATACAGAAACCTTCCCCAACATTACAAAAATCAGTGTGAATGATGATTTCACCCAATTTGATGTAACTTTAGAGAATGGTCAGGTAGGTTTGATGGATTCGTTATCAATCTTGATGCTGTATATGTATGGCTTCATGTATCAGGTATTGCTTGGTGAAGAAGCCGGCAGCAAGGATATTATTGTTAATTATCTTGATCCTTCGGGAAACATTATCGATACGCTCAACAGCAGCAACATGGAATAACTAATAAAATGCACCCATTTTTAATTAAATGAGTGCATTTTTATTATGCTTATTGAAGCAGTGGAATAAAATTTTGAGAATGTACATAACCGATAGAATCACTTAATGAATATGGGATAAAAACACCGTTAAATTCATGCAGCTCATGATTTTCATCTAGCACAGAATCAACTTGAATTTTATACCAGAGTGAATTCCCGGATATTGATTCACCCTGTATTTCTTCTAATACAAGGATTGGCACATTAGCGGTCGATGACAGCTGGCTGATTGCGGCTATCTGGGTTGACGCGTCTTTTCTGACATTTACGCTGCCGGTATCGGTTTTGATCATAATTTTATATTTATTATAATCTTGACTGAAGTAATAGCTATCTACAGCATAGGCATAACCGGCGGCTTTTTCACCCCAATAAGGATCAGAAGCATACATCACATTTAAACCGCTGCCCTTATCGCCAAGATGGCTGCCATGATAGCGAGAATCAAGGGCATCGAAAAAGCCCCAGTTCAAATGGGCGGTCGTATAAGTAAGCAGACAATCATAAACGGATTCATAAGTATCTGCAGCAGCGGTATTGCCATCAACCGCATTATATCCAAATAGATTGTAACGATTGACTGCGAAATCACTGGTGCCGAAGCGGCTCTCATTCATCGCAACCGCATATATTAATAAGGCATTGCAGCCTGATTCCTGCTGGGCGGCAATAAACGCTTCACCGGCATCCGCTAATACTGAGGCCGGGGCATAATCAGCTTTTTCATTATTCAGCCAGCCATTCAGCTGACTGCCGCTTAATGAGGTTGCTGAATGCATCGGCAAATACTGATAATAATTGTAAAACGGGATTGAATTAATGCTGTTGGCCATCTGGCGGTTATTCAAATCCGCTAAATATTGATCTAATGAACGATAAAAATAATGTCCGTCATAGCTGTAAACAATCTCACCCTGCTTCAGCCATGAAGGCGCTGCGCAAAGCACGATTGGCATATAAATCGGTTCATTAAGATTGGTACTAACCATATGGATCAAATTCTGCCGCTCATCAACCGTATAATAAGAAGGATAATCATATCCCTGTTCAGACAGCTCGGCATTCTCCATTTTAATCCAGCCGCGGCAGCCGGCAAGCATGATTTCATAACGATGTCTCGACTGACTGATCAGTGCCGCATCCGCTCCATAAGCGTTATCAGCAGTGACATAGGTAAAAGGTGTTTCAGAGGTGCTTGTTTCATAGATAGGTATCGTAGCATCAGCAGATACAAGGCGGACAATCTGCGGATCTGTATGTTCAAAATAACCCTCAGATAACATAAAAAGCAGTGTGCCCATCAAAACAAAAGCCGCGCAGATTACACCTGCCGCTATTTTTCCCTTTTCAGTCAAACGGTAACGTTTTCTTTTTCTCTTTGCTGCCATAAATTCACCCTTTTTATTTATTATAAGCAACAAACTGCCGCTTTCAAAGTCGTTCGTTAATTTCACATAATTTCACAAACGCTTATTTTATCAATGATGAGCCTGATTTGGAAGGATCTGGGAGAATTTTCTAATGAAATTAGTGATTTGGTAGTGTATACTTGATGAGAGGAGGAAGTTTGAATATGGTAAAAAAACTTTTTAAAGGGTTCGTGGCAGCTTTAGTCATGCTGGCGGTATTTAATGTTCCAACCGCCGTAAAAGCAGAAGATGCCATGACATCAAGAGCTGTCTGGGTCTCATATCTTGACTTTCAGCAATATTTGAAGGATAAGAATGAAAGTGAATTTAAATCAGCATTCACCGCGATCTGTGACAATGCCCTTGACAACAATCTGAATACACTGATTGTCCATGTGCGTGCATTTAATGACGCGGTCTATCCAACGGCAAATTATCCATGGGCAGAATGGCTGAATTCAGACATGAAAGATCCAGGCTATGATCCATTGGAAGTGATGATTGAGATTGCTCACCGCAAGGGATTGAAATTTGAAGCGTGGATCAACCCATTCCGCATTTCATTAAAGACATCTGAAACACAGCGTTTTGCGAGCTCAGAATACTTTAAAGATTTTGCGCAGGATGATTTAATTGAATATGACAATGACGGTCAGCATAAAATGATTTTAAATCCGGCCAGCAAGACAGCGCAGAACGCGATTGTCGAAGGGGTCAGAGAAATCGTTGATAACTATGATGTTGACGGCATTCACTTTGATGATTATTTCTATGTATCCGGTACATACGGCAACACTTCACAGCAGGAGCGCAAGGATTATGTTAATACACTTGTGAAACGTGTCTATCAAACGGTTAAGAATGCCGGTTCGGATAAAGTCTTTGGTATCTCTCCGCAGGGCAATCTGGATAATGACCGTGATCATGGTGCTGACATTGACACATGGCTGTCAACAGAAGGCTATGTAGATTATGTTATGCCGCAGATTTACTGGACTGATCAATATGGCACCAGCGGTACGACAACAATGTTCTCTGATCGTGCCAAAGCATTCAAAAATATTTGGACGAATAAGAACATTGATTTAAGAGTTGGCTTGGCACTTTATAAAGTTAATGGTCAGGGCAGCGGTGACGCCGGCTGGGCATGGTCTTCAGACAATCTCGCAACACAGGCTGAAAAAGCCGCAGCATTAGGCTACAGCGGTTATGCGTTATTCAGATATGATCAATTAGTAGCTTCCGGCTCACAGACTGAATTAAACAATCTAAAAAAAGTTTTCAGTACAAATAACAATCAAGGCAGTGAGAAACCGGCTGGCAAGAATGGCTGGGTACAAAGCGGCAATACTTGGTATTATTATAAGAATGATCAAAAAGTAACCGGCTGGTTCAAGGATGAATATCAATGCTGGTACCTGCTTGATTTTGTGACTGGTGAAATGCAGACGGGCTGGATTGCCGGTGACAGCACTCATTGGTATTATTTAAATCCAGCAAACGGCATCATGCAGACGGGCTTGAAAACTATTGACGGTGTTCAGTATCTGCTTGAAAATACTGGTGAATTTGCTGGCAGCATGAAACGTTCAGGTACATATACGGTTGGTAATGATACTTGTACTGTAGCTCAGGACGGCAGTGTTATCAGCTGTTAATTATCGAAATGAATCGGCGCTTAGGCGCTGATTTTTTTTACACCACTAAAAAGCTCTTTCAGTCACCGCTTTGGACTCAAAGAGCTTTTTTCAATATCTGGGAAGTAAATTTGTTGAATCGAATTTTATCGAATGCTCACAATTTACAGCTAATCATTTGCAAATTTGCTACATATTTTTGATTATTGCTTATAATTTGCTATAAATTCGGGATCAGAATAAATCGGACTCCAATAAATACCTAATTCATTGATCCAGCAGCCATCAACCCACTGATTTCTAACCATTTTACCCTCTGCATCAAGGTAATACCATCTGCCGTTATCTGTTGCATGCCATGTATTCTTTAGATATGAATAATTATCAAAATAATACCAGTCTTCATAATGAGCCTGCCAATATTCATATTTTGCCGAGAAATCTGCATTGAAATAATACCAGTTATTTTCTGTATCCTTCCATGATCTGATTAGTTTACCATTGGTATCTGCCAGATATACTTTATATTCATTACCATATTGCTTCTTAAACTCACCAAGCGGCAGGGTATCAATCAGTTTGCCGTTTTTATCAAGAACGATCCATTCCGCCTTAGCAACTGTACCATCAGGTTTAGCATAATAAGCCTTATAATCGGAATCAGATAATTCCTCCATATTATCCGGCTTGATCGTTTCAACCAGTTTATCCTTATCGTTTACAACCACAAAGCCATTCTGCACTGGTTTACCTTTTTCATAGAAGTAGGTTTCACCTTTTTTATTCACAAAACCGTTTGAAGATGTAGGGGATGAACTAGAACCCGAAGAAACAGATTTCCAAACAGCGGTAAGTATAACATCAGCTTCTGGAACAGTATAATCACTGCCTGGCGCATAAGTAGTCGTGCCATCGCTCCAGCCCGCGAATTCATAACCTGAACGTGTAGGTTTTGGTAATTTTACTGCATCTCCCTTTATCTCTAGTTGTGGTTCAAGCATTTGACTTGTTCCAGTTTCCAAAGTAATCATCATTACATCCTTATTTGCTCTGCCAATAACTATTTCATTCTGATCATTCAAAACATAACCTGTATTTTTTAATAAATTAACACCTTTATACGAATCAGCATTAGTCAATACAATACTTTCATCTGTTGGTTTCACAATAACCGTTCCTAAAGCCTTAATTTCTGGCTCAATATTTATTCCGTACCTACTATACTCAATTACTGTATCACTAGGATCGATAACTACGTCTTTATTTAAATATATTACAGAATTTTCATTGCAAGTTGAGATACCGCCTGCCTTAATTGTAGCATCAGCCTTGTCATTTGTTCTAACATCACCATAGAAGTGTGAAGCGCTCAGCGTATATTTCACTTCGCCGGTAATTGTTGCTTTTGAACTATCAAGATCATAAATAGTATATTCTTGATTTGGCTGAATCCAGAATTCAAAATCGCCATTAATTGTTGTACCCTCACCGCCTGCATATACACCGCCGCTTGTAGGGCTATATGCAGAATCACCAAAGACTCCAGCTATTGTAAATGTTTCGTGTGAGCGAATCATTACGTTACCATTGACTATTGTTTCAGCATTCTTTGATCCGCCATATACTTCATGAAATGGAGTTTCTCCATAGATTACCATTGTGATATCCCCATTCCATGTACCAGCGCCAGCTCCTTCTATGAACTCAACTTCACCTGTATCTCTGCCCATTGTATTAAATATAAAATCGCCTGTCTGTTCACAGCCACCTGTAGAACCAACGATACCCTTAATGGCACCGCCCTTATAAGTAATCATAACATTGCCAGTATGCTCTGAATAATAATCATCATTGAAGCCGCCAACACCATAAATAACAACATTTGTGCAATCATAACCATTATTTGGATAAGAATCAATATCGATTCCAACCTCTTCACCTAAAGACTTAATATCAATTTCTGGATCACTGCTATCAAGTAAACCATTATGATTTTTATCATCATAAATTTTGGTATATGTATCATCAACTCGGCTTGTGTCAATAAATATTGAATGTCCATGCAGTAATAAAGCGTATTCCTCTTCACCATCCGCATTTGTATGCGATACCATCTCAATATTTCCTTCTTCATTAAATTCGTCTGATTCAGCAAATATTTCAGTAGCATAACTACCTGAAACTAACACTGCTGCCATTGCAGAAGATAAAATAATACCAATCATTCTCTTGAATTTCATCTGTTTCCCTCTTTTCATTCGTTTCTGCGCATTCATAAACAATTACAGATTATGTATAGCTATCCCTCTTCTCTTCCACTACTAAAATCATTCAACGGGGAAACATGCTAATTGTAATTCTTTCATAAATTCCCCCGCATAAAATAAAACTGTCTTATAAGGTATACCTTATAAGACAGTATAAAAAGGGCTAAAATTATACAAAATATGGTAAAAATCGTTTTACAAATGCTATAAACAGGCTTATAATTAAGGTAAATAAAGTGTCTCATAATGTATACTTTTTGACACACTATTTCGTTTTGTTATATAAAAAAGTTAGAATACTTATAAAGCAAATTTAAATACTAAATAAAGACAAAATTAGCAGCCAAAAAATGTATATAATAGACTTAAACAACATAAAATCATAATTAATATTGTCTTTATGATAATGGAATATTTGTTTTTCCCTTTTCACTATATTTAATCGTTATGTGAAAACACATCAAAGTATATATTTACTATATATTATATTTCCTATTTACTCGCAAAAAGGTTCATAATTTCAAGTTTTCTGTTTTGGATCATGTGAGTAAAAACAAAATAAATTAATTTTTTATTTAAACAGCATGAATTAACATACAAAATAATCATGAAAAAACTCCAAGCATAAAGTCTGGAGTTTTAACTGTATATTACCCTGTGTTTACTTAGCAGTACCAATTGCGATTACTTTACCATTACTATCAATTGCAGTAACCGTTACTCTTGCAGCACTGTTCAGCTGAATACCATCATAATCAGCATAAATACCAAGTTTCACAACAATTAAATCTTTATCTGTATCCACATAATATTCCATGCCATAAGAATTAAGCGGTGTGAATTCGCATTCAGAATAATCATCAGTATAAGCTATCATTCTTAACTTTCCATACTTCGATTCAGTTAAACTTAAATTATCATTATTCAATTCAACACTAATCATTACTGTGCCGTTATCATCTCTAGCGTAAGCCGTATAAGTTACACGATATTCGACTGCATCTTGTTTACTGAATTTATATTTCTTTGCGGTTTCATCATAACTGATATTCATTTCATCCACATTCGTATAATTATTATCCTTTAGATTATCATTAAGTGATTTCATATCGGCAGTTAAGCTACCATGCTCATTTGCCGCAAAAGGCTCTGATTCTTGATAGCCATTTATCACACCCGTATTAGTACAATCATTTACCTCAATGACTAGATTATCACCTTGGCTGCCATTACCTAGATATAAAGAAGCATATGTTACATCCATATTACCGTGATTAACACAATTATTGAATTTCAAATATTTTGTACGGTTTAATCCAATGGCTCCAAGTTTTGTTTGTACATAGCCACCAACATAGAATGACACATAAACATTACCTGAAGTTCTCTTAACGCTTAAATTATTCTCAACATCATTAAATACAGTATTCAAAGCGCCTGAGAAAGTTATTAGCGGTGCTTCATTATTATCATTAACAGTTACCTCAACCACTTTATTATCTTTAGAATTAATTGTGATTGAATCAAATAAAATAGTATTTTCATTTATTACTGATTCATAAACTTTACCATCTGAGCTATTAATGATATTCATATTAGCTGTTTCCAATAATGATAAAATTCCTTGTGAACCATGCTCAAGTGTGAAATTTTTAAATGTAGCATCTCCGTATGAACTTGATGCAAACCATGAATAAGCAATACCACCTTTTGCATCTTTGATAACTGAATCACTATCTGGTAATGTAATAGTATGATTATCCCCATCAAACACTCCCGTAAAATTGCTCATTTGGATATGTCCAGCTGGAATGGTAATATCTGAAATCAATTTATAATTGTAACTATCTTTAGTACTAAAGTGATCTCCGATTTTAGTTATTTGTTCATGATTTTCAATTAGATATGGAAATTGCTCACTGCCATTCCCACCTGCAAAATCATTACTTGTCAGAATTAATGTTAACGTCATGCTGTTTCTAATCTTACTGCTGAAATCAAATGGCTTGCCATCAGAAGTAACCCATTTGTATGAATATCCATTATCTGGATCTTCTGGTTTTGCTGGTTCTGTTATAGTTGAACCGCTTGTTACGGTAACCGCTGCTGGCACATCAAATGTAATTGAACCATCAACTGCATATTTAACAGTATAAGAACTTGTACTAGAACCCCCCGATGAACCACCAGTTGAAGGTTTATTTACTTCAGGTGCTTGCTCAACATCTTTGCCTGTTTCTACATCTTTAATTACTGTATCCTTTCCAGCTTCTACGCCATCAACGTTTGCTTCAACTTTGTTAATTGTACCATTACCTTCAATTTTTACCGGAGCATTAGCTGTAATTGTGCCTACTGTACTGCCTTTTGATACTTCTACCTTCGTATCTTTTGCACTTTCTGTTACCACAACATTCTTAACATCCGCATTCACCTTGATTTGTGTATCGGTCTTTACTTCAAGGCTTTCTACCGGTGCCTGAATATCGACACTTGCATATGTCCGTGTACTTACTTCCTGTGCAGGGACTTCAATCACGATTTCACCTTTGGTTGTTGACTGCACTTCAATCTTCTCTACTTCCCCTTTGAAGTTCTTATCCGGTGTTACCGCTGCTGTTTCTTCCAATACGATTGTCTTAACTTCTGTTTCGCCGCTTAATACGACTTCTGTATTTCTTGTCTGTGTACTGATTGCTTCAATCTTTGAATCAGTGATCGTTAACTTACCAGCTGTTTGGTTATCACCAATAACAACCAATTTGCCTTTTACGGTTACACCTTTTAATTCTAATGCTTTCGCTGTTGTTACATCAACATAGAGGTTACCTTCAATGACTTCACCTTCTATTGCTTCTGGATCTGTCACAACAACTGATTTTGATTCAGCTAATGGAATGGCTTTGCCATCTTCAGTCAACTCATAACCGTCTTTGACATAATCCT
>NZ_HE578926.1:173759-255769 GCF_000313565.1 Dielma fastidiosa
TTGCCATAACACCGGTACCTTTAATATAATAGCGGGCGCCGTTATCCTCTACCCAAGCATCTGCCTGCATGACACCAGATTCACCCATGAAATACCAATGCTCATTGGAAGCGATCCAGCCGGTACGCATTGCTCCGTTATCATCGAAAGCATACCAGCAATCGCCATCTTTGATCCAACCCTTGGCTATACTGCCATCTTCCTTAACATAAGACCATGTGCCGTTGTTATTGACCCATTGAGCCTCAGCCGCTCTGATTGGCATTGCTGCTGAACAGAGCATTGCAGCTATGACTAAAGCAGTCATCGCTGACTTTGTTTTGTTTGATTTCACTTTAATTACCTCCCCAGGTTTTTTAATTTGTCTTATAATGTATACCTTATAAGACAGACAAGAAAAAGCAAAATCATGCTATGAAATGTCAATAAAAGGTCTAAAGATGTTTACATATATCTAAAATCATCCTATAATAAAGGTGTATTTTAGTGTATCAAAATGTATACTTTTTGACACAATATCTCATAACTGTTACAAATCTCTGTATTTCTAACACGCAAGCATCATATATAATGAAACGATTTCCAGTTGATATAAAAAATAATTATCTTTCCGGCTTGTTGCGGCGTCTCTATAAGCTGAAAAGCGCATGGTGGGTTTTTATAGAATGAATCTATCTGTAAAGTGGCAAAATGGTGACCAAACGAACAAAAAGAGTTATGGGCAGTAACATGAAGTTATGACACGAAATGAGTTGTTTGACATTTCCGCACGCAAATATTAGAATGGAAAAAGCTAAGTTATGTTTGGTCACCTTTGGCGGATAAGGTGTACTCGACAAATCGCAATTTGTGAGGATGAATGTTATGTGTGAATTGATGTTGGTTAGACCATCTAAACTATATGCAGAACAAGTTATGTCATATAAAGAAGAAATGTTGCAATGTGGAGATAGTTTTGATGGTTGTGCAGGGCTTGAAGATGTCCAATCATTTGACGAATGGATTGATTTTGAAAGAAGATTAAGAGAAAAATATAAAAGCGGATATGTTCCATCAGAAGTCTTTTTAGCAGTAAGGCGAAACGACGATTTTGTTGTTGGCATGATTGATTTTCGACACCCATTATCGGATTTTCTTAAAAATTTTGGGGGTAATATCGGATATAGTGTTCGTCCGTCAGAAAGACGAAAAGGTTATGCGTCTGAAATGTTAGGATTGATTTTACCCTTTTGTCGTGAGTTTGGAGAAAGCAGGGTTTTATTGACCTGCGATAAGGGAAATGTAGCTTCGCAAAGGACAATTATTAAAAACGGTGGAGTGATCGAAAACGAAATTGCCGATACAGTTGGATTAAGTAAGAGTGGCATTATTCTAAGATTTTGGATTTCAATATAGCGTCTTTCTCAACCATTTCCCATTTGTCGGGCTGATTTATCTGCGTCTTATTGGGTTAAACAAAGTTGTTAGTATCAGCAGTTCAATAGCGGCAAGCAGGGCAAGTGCATATGCACTTGCGGTTTTCACCGAAAATCCGCTTGTTGGGGAGGTCATGCGGATAGATAGGAGCACATTTTCAAGGATTCAGGATAGGTATGGTATACTATGCACAGCAGCAGGTTTGACAAGAACTTGCTGTTTTTGTATTTCTTGGTGCCCAAATTTACAAAACCGTGCTGTTACAAATTATGCCGCTTTATTCGTAGAATTTGAGAAAACACCTATTTCATGCGGGTTTGCGGGGCTTTCCTGTGGAATGATTTGACATATTATGGCTGCTAAAATGGATATATAGGCAATAAAAAAATGCCGGATAAGTTCAGATATCACTCTGTCATTCTCCGGCTTGTTATTTGATTATTAATTGGTTTGTTCAATAAACACCTTATCCGTTTTATGAATCTTCAAATACAAGATAAAGGCAATGAGAGCAGCTGCACATTCAGCAATCGGGAATGCAATCCATATGCCAGTTAAACCAAGCACAGGTGCCAATAAATACGCTGCCGGCAAAGTGATCACCAACTGACGGGTCATGAAGATAATAAAGCTGTACAACCCTTTGCCCATTCCCTGAAACAGCGTTGGGAAAATCATACCCAAGGCAGCTGGCAGATAAGACAGCGCGATGATTCTTAATGCCGGAATACCAATTCTCAGCATTTCATCATCCGCATTAAACATTTTCAGCAGAAGACCGGGTGCTGCTTCAAACAGCAAAGTCCCCACAGCCATAATCAATAAGGCAACCATCAGCGCGTATTTCAGCGTATCCTTTAAACGCTGATGATTTTGAGCGCCATAATTATAACCAAAGATCGGCAAAGCTCCCTGTGTCAGACCGCTGACAGGCATAAATACAAAAGTCTGCAGCTTATAATAAATACCAAATAATGATACTGCCATATTAGAGAATGTAACCAGCAGTGAATTCAATCCCATAACTAAGACTGAGCCCAATGAATTCATCAATATAGTAGGCACTCCTACCGCATAGATCTGTTTAATGCAATTAAAGTCTAAATGGAAAGATTTTAAATCAAATTTTACTTCATTCTTCTTCGCAAAAAGCATATAAATTGCAATACTCATGGATGTAAGCTGACCGATAACTGTGGCAATCGCCGCACCTCTTACCCCTAAACCAAAAGTAAAGATAAATATTGGATCGAGAATAATGTTCACAATACAGCCAACTGCCTGCATAATCATCGGCAGTGACATCTTGCCTGTTGCCTGAAAAACCTTTTCTATCGCTATATGAACCATCTGCCCAAAAGAAATCAGCATGATGATTTCAATATATTGCTTACCCATCTGAAAAATAACAGGATCATCCGTAAACAGATTAAAAAACGGTGTAATCACAAAGAAAGACGCAATTGCAAATACGATAGAGCTGATTACTGCCAGCAAAATGCCATGTGTTACCGCATTATTCGCTTCCTTGATATCCTGCATTCCCAGCTTTCGGGAAATATAAGAATTCATGCCGACACCCGTTCCCACGGCAACTGCCAGCAAAAAGTTCTGAATTGGAAAAGCAAGCGATACCGCCGTAATTGCATCCTGTGAAATCTGCGCGACATAAACGCTGTCGACAATATTGTATAATGACTGCACCAGCATTGAAAGCATCGGCGGAAAAGCCATTGACATTAAGAGTGGAAAAACCGCTTTGGTTCCCATTTTATTTTGTTCCATATATACCTCCTCAAACAAATAAAAAGGTCATGCTTTTCTTCGTTTTGGTAATGGAAAACGAAAAAAACATGGCCGTTACGACATTAAATTTACCATGGGTAATTTTAACTTATCTGGGCAAAAAAACAAGTAGTTTCTGAAAAATTAATCGTTAATCAAAAGAAGACATCTCAAGTCCATGAGATGCCTAGTTATTTTATTCGCAGATTTCTCCCTTTGATAGAATGCAGTCCCGATACCAATAAAAGCTTTTTTTACGGTACCGCTCAAGTGATCCGCTGCCATCCGGCTGCAAATCTACATAGACAAAACCATAACGTTTGCTGATTTCTGCTGATGCTGCACTGATACAATCAATTGGGCCCCATGAAGTATAACCAAATACTTCAACACCATCATCTATCGCTTGTTTCATAGCGGCAATATGCGATTGATGATATGCAATGCGATAATCATCATCAACAGTTTTGACCCCCTTTGCATTCACAATCAGCACATCCTTAGCACCAATGCCATTTTCCGCAACAAACAGCGGCTTATGAAAATGATCATAAAGATAATTCAGCACATAGCGCAGTCCCTGCGGATCAATGGGATAATCGTAATCCGTATACTCTACATATGGATTTTTTAAACCACGCATAATGTTGCCATTTGCCATTTCATATTGACTCTCATCAGCAGCGACAACCTTGCTGCTGTAATAGCTGAAAGAAATAAAATCAACAGTATTTTGAAGCACTTCCGCATCACCGTCAGCAAACTTCACTTCAACATTATTTTCCTTCCACAGCCGCTTAGCGTAATACGGATATTCACCAGTGCAATGAACGTGAATGAAGTAATCTAATTCATGCTGGGAATTCAGCATCTCCATCATGTCATCAGGCTTACATGTCATTGGATAGCGCGGTGCGGAAGCTGCCATACAGCCAATTTTTAAATCAGGATCAATCATTCTCGCAAGCTTTGTAGCCTTGGCACTCGCTACTAATTGATGATGTGCAGCTTGATATTTATCTTGTTGAGTTAATTCATTTTTAGGTGTTATTATACCGGCTCCCAGCAATGGCGATATCAGCGTTACATTAATTTCATTAAAGGTCAGCCAGTATTTTACCCGATCATGATAACGTCTGATGACTGTTTCTGCATAATGAACAAAGCAATCAATGGTTTCCCGTGAACGAAAGCCATCATACTTCTGACATAAATGCAGCGGCATCTCATAATGGGAGAGCGTAATCAATGGCTTTATACCATATTTCAAACACTCATCAATCACCGCATCATAAAAGGCTAATCCTTTTTCATTAGGAACTTCCTCATCACCCATTGGAAATATACGGCTCCAAGCAATTGAGAAGCGAAAGACATTGCATCCCATTTCTGCTAATAAAGCAATATCTTCTTGATAGCGATGATAAAAATCAGTTCCCTTTAATTTAAGATTGTCAGCCGTCGGCATTGCCGTCATTGGGGCGTGGACGCCTTTAGGCATCACATCCTGCTGAGAAAGTCCTTTGCCGTCTTCAAGATATGCGCCCTCACACTGATTAGCGGATAACGCACCGCCCCATAGAAAATTATCTGGAAAGCTCATAATTATCGAATGGCTGTAAGCAGCACTGTCTGTAAATCTGCATTATCCTGATCAGTTTCCACAACATCTAAATAATTATTTGAATTCGTAATGATGATTGGTGTAATTACATCATAACCCTTATCCTGTATTGCGTTTAAATCAGCACTGATTAACTTATCACCGCGTTTTACCTTATCGCCGGTTTTCACATGAGCAGTGAAATATTTACCATTTAATTTTACTGTATCTAAGCCAAAATGAATTAGAACCTCTGTACCATCCTCGGATGTTAAACCAACCGCGTGTTTAGTTTCAAATAACATTACTACTGTACCATCAAAAGGTGACACAATTTCCCCATCTACCGGTACAATGGCACATCCCTTACCTAATGCTTCACTGCTGAAGGCGTCATCCTTAACTTCTGACAACGGCAGTACAGCTCCCTTAAGAGGTGCATAAATTTCTGTTTTTTTATTCAAACTGCTTGGTTCAGCTTTTTTTTCTTCTTCAAATTCAATCGGTTCTTTATACAATACCCATGAGAAAATAAAACCTAATACTAAAGCAATCGCAACCGTGATACATGCATTCATAAATGAATTATCAGCACCGATATAAATTGGCAAAGCGAAAATGTTTGAAGTACCTGCTGACCAAGCTTTCACACCCGTTATACCGGCATATAAACCCGCACAGCCGCCGGCCAGCATTGTTGCATAAAGCGGCCGTTTCAATTTCATATTTACACCATACAGCGCTGGTTCAGTAATACCGCAGATCGCTGTTACAGCGCAAGATGAAGCTAATGCTTTTAAATCTTTATTTTTAGTCTTCACAGATACCGCAAAAGTAGCCGCTGCCTGAGCCATGTTGCTTGAAATCATACCCGGCGCTAAAATGGTTGCATAGCCTACGGTTGCACGCTGAACTGACTGAGCCGCTCCCAGACTATAATGCATGCCAGTCATTACCAATAACGGTGCCAAGCCGCCTACCAAGGTAGGTACGATCCAGCTTGCTTTAGTATCCAAGAAAGTAAAGAACGTACTTAAATAGCCGCCTAAGATAGCTCCTAAAGGCCCTAGCACAATTAAGCCTACCGGCGCCACAATTAATATTGTCATCATTGGCACAAAGAAAGTCTTAATCGCATTAGGAGTAAATTTCTTAACATATTTTTCAATAATTGCCTGAAAAGCAACAATCAAAATAATCGGTATAACACTGGATGTATAGGTGGCCATATTCACTGGCAGCCCTAAGAATGAAACAGCTTCTCCCGCGCTTTTCAAACCTGTGAAAGTAGGATGAACAAGCATACCGGCAAAGATTAATGATACATATGGATTAATTTTAAATTTCTTTGCGGCTGAATAAGCAAGAAAGAACGGCAGATAGTAAAACACAATATCAGAAATCATATATAAAAGTGTATAAGTCTGAGACGTCGTATCAATCCAGTTAGCTGCTACGCAAACGGATAATATTGCCTTAACCATACCAGAACCAGCCAGCGCTCCGACAATCGGCATAAAAATACCGGCTATTAAATCAAAGACCTGAGATAATTCAAATTTCTTTTTGGTTTGCGTATTACCGTTTTTAATACCAACAGTTCCACTCAATTCCTCATACACCTCGGCAACATGAGTACCGATAACAATTTGAAATTGACCGCCTTTATTAACACAGCCTACCACACCTTTAATATTTTTGACTGCTGAACTATCTGCCTTGCTGTCATCCTTTAAGACAAAACGCAGGCGAGTCATACAATGGGTCACTGATTCAATATTAGCTTCACCGCCGATATGAATAAGTATCTCTTTAATCATTTCTTGATATTTCATATTTTTTCTCCTTTTTAATAAAAATAAAAGCCTGAATTTCATTCAAAAAGCATGTGATCAGCACATTCTTTTGAAATCATCCAGGCTTTGCCCTTACGGTTACAATCCTATTTTGTTTGGTTTTTCACACGATCCGTCAATCTTCGGATATGCAGCATGAAGTATAACATTTCTTCATTTGACAAATCAATTGCCAGCTTATTATCCAAATATTTCTTGACCCTTAATACACACTCATATGTATCTGGATACTTTGTTTTTATTTGTTCATAAAGATAATCATCCTCGCTATCAGAGGGCTGATGTGCCCGCTGCAGAAAGAAACGAATATGAGTGATAAAACGACTGTAATTGATTGATTCTTCATCAAGATCAATCTTATAATGAAATTTAATAATATTCAGGATGTCTTGAATTACATTGGTTGCCGCTACTGTGCTTCTTACGCCTTCACCACTTTGCTGGCCATTTACAAAGTGCATGGCAATAAAGCTCGCTTCATCCTCACTCATCCGGATACCCTCATAATACTCAATGATATCCAGACATTTGAGAGCAGTATCAAATTCCTTTTTATAGAATTTTTTGATTTCCCACAATAACGCGTTATTTAAACTGTCATTCTCTTTAGCTCTTTTAACAGCGAAATTGATATGATCAGCCAGACCGATAAAAATCGAATAATCAAACTGGGTATTCAAATCCTGTTCCGCAAAATCAATAATCCGTCTTGTCAGTTCTAACTGATTAACCGGAATATCATCAACAAGCTTAACAAACTGATTTTGAAGACCCTTAGAATCAAGTTTAAAAATTTTATCAATCTTACTCTCATCGGGTGTATCGCCTGGCTTCATCGCAAAACCAATGCCTTTACCCATCAATACTGTTTCCAGCATTTGTTCATCTTCAGCTAGCAGAATATTGTTATTGAATACTTTCTTGACTTTCAACTTTTACACCCCCTTAAAACTATAAAAGCCTAAACTACACCCAATAGAATTTTTGGTTATAGTTTAGGCTTTGCCTTGTCTCAAGTTACAATCCTAAATACGAGTTCATTATAGCGGCTGAAAGCGCTTATGTCAAGCACCATTCCAAAATTTATCGAAAAATTGAGATAAAATAATGCTGACTATCCTATATGAAGTAAAGAAAATAACCGCAATTCATGCTTAAATTTGCTGAAACCATTATGATTTTGTCAGTGTTCATTTTGTCTGCTTATTTATAAAACTGCATCACAGCTATTTATTTCAGAAACATTTACTTTTTTTACCGTTTGACAAACCCATTATAGATGCTATAATAGCTGTGTAAACGGATTGTAACTAAAGGCAAAACCATACATGTTTTCATGCAGGTTTGCCTTTTTTTGTTATTTTGGAGGTGATCGACGATGTTGATATATAAAAAACTAAATAATAATGCCATCATCTCAAAGGATGAAAATCATAAAGAGATTGTTGTTATGGGTAAAGGGATAGCATTTAAAAAAGATATTTATGATGAAGTTGATGAAGAGCTCATTACTGGTATTTATGCCCTAAAGAGTAAGAATCAGCAAAGCAAACTGCAGCAGCTGGCTTCTGAAATACCCTATGAATTCTTTGCTATAGCCTCAGATATAACAATGAACGCCAAAAAGATTTTAGAATCTGAATTAGATGAAGGGCTGCTTCTTCATCTAGCTGATCATCTGCATTATTCATATGAAAAAGATAAGAAAGGGATCAAAACCCCCAATCTGATGCTTAATGAAATCAAACAATTTTATAAAAAAGAATTTGAAATAGGCATCGCTGCGATAGGCTTAGTAAATCGAAGACTGGGTACTCGTTTAGGTGAGGATGAAGCTGGTTTTATCGCTTTTCATATCGTCAGCTGTGAAAGTACATCCGGTACTATTGATGCCAATGATTTGCTGATTAAAATGCAGAAAATTATCAAGGCTTTTGAAAAATATCTGCATGTCACCTTAGATAAAGAAAGCTATGAATACTCACGTTTTATCATTCATTTAAAATTCTTTATGACTAAAATGATTACCAGTACATCCCGCAATGATAAAAGCTTGAGCGATGATTCATTGTATCAGATGTTAGTTGAGAAATATAAAAATATTAATGAATGCTTAGACAAAATCAGTGCTATTACACTCTTGGATTTTAATTATGAATTGACGGATACAGATCGTATGTATCTCATTATTCATCTGGCAAGATTGGTTAATAAATAGGTCATTACAGCATAAGGCGCCAACGCTGTTTGATATAAATGCAACATAAGGAGATTAACTATGGATAACAATCTACGATTAGCTAAAGAGATTATGAGCCATGTTGGCGGCAGTGATAACATTACAGCCTTAAATCACTGTTCTACACGCTTACGATTAAAAGTTAGAAATGAAGAAATTTTTGAATTTGATGAGATTAAAAAGATTGATGGTGTCTTGGATGTGGTAAAAGCTATTGGCGGATATCAGATCATCGTCGGCAATAATGTTTCTAAAGTATATAAAGCAATTACAGAGAATTACAGCATTAAAGCCAGCGGTGAAACCGGCAGAGTAGCCGCAAATCCTTTTGAATTGTTATTAAATACATTAGCGGATATTATGGGACCGGCAATTCCTGCGATTGTTGTCGCGGGATTGATTTCAGCATTGCTTACCCTCTGCACATTTGCCGGTCTATCTACGGACAGCTCGACCTATACCATTTTATATGCGGCATCGCAGGCGCCTTTTTACTTCCTGCCTGTATTAACGGCCTATACTTCCGCCAAACACTGGAAGGTCAGTCCGATTTTGGCGCTGTTCCTAGCCGGTATCATGCTTTACCCTACGCTGATTGAAGCGGGTAACGCCGGCGGTATGATCAGTTTGTTTGGTCTGCCGGTAACTGCGGTTAATTATTCTACTTCTCTGATTCCTATTATTCTGACAATTTGGATCATGCATTATGTAACGGCATTGGTTGAAAAGTATTGTCCGGATGCAATCCGTTATATTCTTGCCCCTTTAGGTGTAATGCTGATTATGATACCGATTATGCTTTGTGTCAGCGGTCCAGTTGGAGCTTGGGTTGGTGACTTGATGTCACTGCTGGTTACTTGGCTGAATAGTCATGTGCCATGGCTGACAGTCCTTGTGCTTAGCGCCATCGCGCCTTTCCTTGTCTTAACAGGAAGTCATTTGGCATTAATGCCGCTGTTAGTAGCCAATTTTACCAATTTGGGTTATGATAACAGCTTATTGATTGCTTTTATCGGCATGAACTTCTCACAATTCGCGGTATCGGCCGCCGTATTCTTCAAGTCGAAAAAACCGGCGCTGAAATCAACTGCCTTCTCTACCGGCTTGACAGCTTTTCTGACTGGCACGACAGAACCAGCATTATATGGATTATGTCTGCGTTTAAAGAAACCTTTGATTGCAACCTTTATCGGCTGTATCGCAAATGGTGTCTACTGCGCTCTCACACAAGTTAAAATCTACTCATTTGGCGCGCCTGCCTTTTTAACCTTAGCCAACTTTATTGATCCCGCGGGTTCAAATAACTTTTATTTGGCATTAGGCGCAGTAGCCCTTACCATTATCGTTACCTTCATCGCTACTTGGCTTCTGGGCTTTGATGAAAGCGGCTTTGAAGATAGTGACAGTGAGGATTTAGAACCAAAAAAAGCTTAAACGAATCAATAATCGTCAGCCCAGTTGCTGGTTCGTTAATTCCCCTAAAGGAAGTTGGAGATCCTGTTTTCTCAACAGGATTAATGGGCGAAGGAATTGCTGTATTGCCTGAAGACGGTAAAGTATACGCACCATGTGATGGTGAAATCATCGTTATTCCGCCATCACAGCATGCGATTGGCTTCAGGACGAAGAACGGCATTGAAATCTTAATTCACATCGGTACGCAGTCTGAATTGATTGAAAATGAATTCAAATGCAAGGTCAAAGAAGGTCAAAGAGTAGAAAGAGGCGATTTAATTATGACCTTTGATATTCAGAAGCTAAAAGCTAAAAACTACGATTTGACCACCCCTATTGTAATCACCAACACAAAGGATTTCACGGATATCCTCGCTGTTGATGAAAATAAAGTAAAGGCTGGCGATAAAATAATCGCAGTCATCTGATTCATGAACCACTGAAAGACAAATTGTCTTGCTTATAAGGAGGTCCGGCATGATTATTGATGCCCATACACATATCTGCACAAATAACACAAATCCCATCGCATCCGTTGATCATTTACTGGAAGAAATGCATGCAGCAAATACCGATGCGGCAATTGTATTCCCGCTTTCAGATGCATTTTCAGCAAATAAAGAATTAGTTGATGCAATTAAAGGTCATCCAAATCTTATTCCGCTTGCCTTTATCAATCCCAATGAAAAAGAGGCACTTTCTCAATTTAAACAATGCATTGAAGAATATGGCATGCGCGGTTTAAAGATACATCCAACCTTGAGTAATTTTCATATCGATGACCGCAGTAAATTGCATGAATTGTTCAGCTGCTGCGATGAACATCGGTTGAATATTGTGATACACTGCACTTCAGATGACCACCGTGTTCATCCTTACCATATAGAAACGATGGCAAAATGCTATCCGCATGCTACCTTTCAAATCGCTCACATGGGAGCTATCTGGTGCGCAGATCAGGCGATTGAAACAGCAAAGCGCAATGATAACATTTATCTGGATACCGGCATTGCTTCTTTCAATGCCCTGCGCAGAGCGATGAATGAAGTCCCTGATAAAGTATTAATGGGAGCCGACTTCCCTTTCTATCTTTATGAGATGGAACAAATAAAGGTTAAAAAAAGCAGCAGAATATTCTCAAAATGATACCGCGGAAGTCTTTCGCCTTGCTGCCGGAGAGAACTGCCGAAAGCTATACAGGATTGAGGAAAAACGATGAGCTTCCCTGAAAATTTTTTATGGGACGCATTTCCGCCTGTCAGAGTGAATGTAACTATAATGTTGACGTTGGTTATATGATGTGGGAACTCATCGATCGTATATCGTCAGACAGCTCTGAAATGTCTAAACGTTACAGCTTTATCTATGTCGATCAGAACGAAGAAGGAAATAACATAGGAAACGATACTGCAAAAATAGTTTTTATTGAGCATTGCATTTAAACCAATGGAGGTGAATTATAATGCTCGTTAATCAGGATATTGAACAATTAAATGAATATTTATACTGTATAAAAGAATGTGATTCAGTGAATCGCTATGTTGTGGTGGGCAGTGATCAAGCGATGCTGATTGATACTGGCTATGGCTTTGCGGATTTCCGTCAGCTAATTAAAAAAATCACCGATAAGCCATTAATTACCGTCTTAACGCATGGCCATCCGGATCATGGTCTGGGTGCTTATTTGTTTGATGAAGTATGGGTACATGAAAAAGATTATCTGCGTTTATTAAAAGATGACAATCAAGAAACTAAAGCATTGGCTGTGAATCATCGTTTAAAGAAGATGCCAGAATTAATCAATCAGATGAATCCTGAAGTCTATAATCAGAAATTGATTAAGCAGACCACATTCCGATATTTTAAAGAGGGTGATAGTTTTGATCTGGGCGGTATTGTGCTGAAAATCATTGAGATTCCGGGTCACTCCTATGGTTCTGTCGCCTTGTATGAAGAAACAAAGGGATGGCTGTTTACCGGCGATACATTGGCTCATTATAACATCTGGAATCAAATGGATTTTGTTGATTCACCGCGGTTAAGTGTCCTGATGGCGACTTACAAAAAATTGGCTCAGATGCGGAAGATTGAGGAAATCTACCCCGCGCATGGCGAAAAACCAATTGATCGCGGTATCATTGATGAATCAATAGATGGTTTGAAAGACTTGCTGACACATCATGATGAGGATGAGAAAATTGATACCTTCATGGGAACTGCATATAGACACGTTTATAAACATTTCATCCTGTTATATTCTAAGGCACATTTAGAAGATGCGTTAGAGAATGGTTTGGAATAATATTTTCAAGACTTTTTGCTATTGGTGTCAAATTAAAACGAAATAAACTAATTTTATGTATTTCAGATAAGGTAACAGCATTAATCTAACTCTTTTCGTTTATTAATTACACCATTACCTAAAACCGTATTAATGTAAATTTTAGGTAATTAGATGCTTCATTCCAAAAGAAGCAAACCATTCCATGATCAAAAACTGGCATTTTTACCGTTTTTTGGTCATGACAATCAAAATTTCTTATTGGTAATTTTTCAGATCTTTAATTAAAAATTCTAATGAAAGCCGAAGTAACAATGAAAACGAGGCATCAATAAGCTAAAAGAAATTTAACTGAATCGGCATAATTTCACAAATTATGATTGACAATTTCATTTAGCCATGCTAGATTAAGAATATAAATTGGTTTGTAACCGTGGAAATGGGCAACACCTTAAATATTATCGCTAACTTTTGTGTGGTATAATATTTTTAGGTGTTTTTTATTTTTACTGGAAGGGGTGAGTCAATGATTATCAAGAAAAAGTTCAATAATAATATTCTGCTGGCAGAAGATGAAAATCACAATGAAGTCGTCCTGCTTGGTAAAAGCATTGCCTTTGAAAAAAAAGTAGGCGAGCGTATCGATGAGACGCTCATTGAAAAGAAATTCGTACCAGATTATCAGGACGTTGCCAACCAGTTTATTCAGCTTCTGAACAAGGTACCGCTTCAGCAAATCGACCTTATAAACAAAATCATAACCAATGCTGAAAAAGAACTGAATGTAACGTTTAATGATTCAATCTATATTGGATTAACCGATCACTTGAATTATGCGTTAACCCGCGCCAGAGAACATATGAATCTTAAAAACGCGATGCTGTGGGAAATTAAAAAATTCTATGCGAAAGAATTTGCAGTGGCATTAAAAGCGCTTGATCTGATAGCCTATTATGAAAATGTTAAACTGAGTGAGGATGAAGCTGGTTACATCGCTTTGCATTTCGTGAATGCGCAGCAGGACAGCAATATGGAAACGACAATCTTAATGACTGATATCGTTCAGGATGTTGTACAAATTATCAAGTTTCAGTTTAATATGAATCTTGATGAGCATTCACTCAATTACAGCCGGCTGATTACCCATCTTCGCTATTTTACGTTAAGAATGCTGCATGGCGAGCTGGCAGTCAATCATGAAGATTTATTATTTAATACGTTAAAGAACAGTTATCACCGTGCTTATGAATGCGCGCTTAAAATCAAAGATTACTTTAATAAACGCTGTAACATAACCTTAACCAATGAAGAATTATCTTACTTAATCATACATATTAATCGAGTAACAACAAGAGATTTATAAATTTCGGGTTTGTAACCTAACGGGCAATTCCTGGTATTGAAAAGTCGATGACTTTTTTATATGCCAGGTTTTTTATTTGATATTATCGGTGAATACCGTTGATATATACAATGAAAGGAGGACTATATTATGAATTATAGTCAATTAGCAAAAGATATTTGTGATAAAATTGGCGGCATAGAAAATATTGCTTTTATCACTAACTGCGCCACCCGCCTGCGTTTAAATTTTAAGGATGATTCAAAAATCAACCTTGAAGAAATCAAACAAATTCCCGGTGTAATTGGTGCTGTCTACAAGGGGGGGCAATATCAGTTTATCATTGGAACCGATGTAGCTCATGTAAAAGCAGAAATTGAAAAATTAGGCCCCATTACGGATATCAAACAAGAACCTTCAGCCAACAAACGGAAGTTCGATCAGCTGCTTGATATCTTTGCGGGTATCTTTACACCCATCGTACCTGCCTTAACCGGGGCCGGTATGCTTAAAGCATTGTTAACGGTTTTAACCTTTTTCTCACTGGTTTCTAAGGAAAGCCAGACCTATTATATTTTGAATTTTATCGCAGATGCAACTTTCTATTTCCTGCCGATTTTAGTTGGTTTCTCAGCAGCAACAAAGTTAAAATGCAACCCTTATCTGGCTGCAGTGATTGGTGCTGTCTTACTGCACCCAAATCTTTCAGCCTTAAATGCAGCCGGTGATCCTGTCGCATTATTTGGTATACCAGTGACTTTAGTAAACTATGCTTCCAGTGTAATACCAATCATATTAGCGGTAGTATTAATGAAGTATGTTGAACCCTTCGCTGATCGTATTTCACCTAAACCAATCAAATTCTTATCAAAACCATTGATTACGATATTGATTGTAGCACCAGTGACCTTAATAGTTTTAGGACCGCTTGGTTATCTGGTAGGTACCGGCATCGCTTCAATCGCTAATTTCCTGAATGAATCAATTCCTTGGTTAGTACCAACCTTAATGGGTGCCTTTATGCCTTTGCTTGTGTTAACGGGTATGCATTGGTCATTTACACCAATCATCCTGCAATCCTATGCATCATTTGGTTATGAAGCAGTCATGGGACCAGGCAGCTTTGTATCTAATATCTGTCAGGGTGCGGCTTCTTTAGCTGTTGCAGTTAAGACCAAAGATAAAGAATTAAAGCAGATTGCCAGTTCAGCAGGCATCACAGCCTTGCTCGGAGTCACTGAGCCAGCACTTTTCGGGGTTACATTAAAACAAAAGAAAATCCTTTATTGCGTTATTATCGGCGGTGCTGTCGGTGGTCTGTATGCCGGTATTAATGGTGTTGTCCGTTATACATCAGGTACGCCGGGTTTACTTTCATTTGCGATTTTTATCGGTGAAAATCCAATGAATATAGTCAACGCCTTTATTTCCGCCGGTATTGGTTTCGTCATTACCTTTGCCCTAACCTTTTTTATGGGCTATAAGGAAGAATTAAAACAGCAGAGTGTTGAAGCCTTAAACAAAAAAATAGAAATCAGTTCGCCGCTAACAGGTGAAGCCGTTGCCTTATCCAATGTTAATGACGCGACCTTTGCCAATGAAATCATGGGTAAGGGAATCGCGATTATTCCAAGTGAAGGTAAAGTCACATCCCCTTTTAACGGCCGGGTGCTTACTGCCTTTATCACAGGCCATGCCATTGGGTTGATTGATGAAAATGGTGTAGAATTGCTCATTCACGTTGGTATTGATACTGTACGTCTTGACGGCAAATATTTTAATATGAAAGTTAAAGATGGCGATTTAGTCAAAAAGGGAGATGTATTGCTTGAATTTGATGCCGAGGCAATTAAAGCCGAGGGATATGATTTAATTACACCGGTGATTGTAACGAATTCAAAAGAATTTGTGAATATTAAAGGATTAGAAAAACCGAATGTCACGCAAGATGACATGATCATTGAAATTCTTTAATATGAAACTGGGACAGAATTTTTTATGGGGCGGTGCAATGGCCGCCAATCAATGTGAGGGAGCTGCTTTTGAAGATGGCAAAGGACTCTCGCTGATGGACAAGATACCTGATGCTGAGCATGGCCGCAAAGAAGTTCTCTATCAGCCTCATTTAACCCTTCAAAAAGATCACGGCAGTTATCCAAGTCATGAAGCGATTGATTTCTATCATCGTTATAAGGAAGACTTAAGCCTGCTTGGCAAGCTGGGGTTAAAAGCATTTAGAACATCAATCAGCTGGTCACGTATTTTCCCTTTAGGCGATGAAACAGAGCCTAATGAGGCAGGGCTGCAGTTTTATGACGATTTATTTGATGAATGCTTAAAACAAGGCATGGAGCCAGTTGTTACATTATGCCATTTCGATGTACCATGGCACCTTGTTGAAAAATATGGTTCATGGCGCAGCCGAAAAATGATTGATTTCTATGAACATTATTGTGAGGTTGTCTTAACTCGCTATAAAGACAAGGTAAAGTATTGGATGACCTTTAATGAAATTAACATGATGACGCATATTCCCTTTCTAGGCGGAGGTGTGATTATCGGTAAGGATGAAGATTTTAATCAGATCGTTTATCAGGCAGCGCATTACCAGCTGACAGCAAGTGCCAAAGCAACCGCCACCGCGCATCGCATTAATCCAGATTTTAAAATTGGCTGTATGATGGCCGCTGGTACGTTTTATCCTTATACATGCCATCCTGAAGATGTTATGGCAGCCTGTGATGCTAACAGCCGAAATTATATCTTCATTGATGTGCAGATGCGCGGTGAATATTCAAGCTATGCAGAATGCTTATTTAAACAAATGGAGCTAACGCTTGATATTCTTCCTGAGGATCTGGTTTTAATCAAGGCAAACACATGTGATTTTATCGGCTTCAGCTATTATTCATCACGCCTGACTTCCGCTCACCCTGTAGATGTGAAGATTGCCGACGGCAATGCGATAACAACCCTGCGCAATCCCCATCTTTCAATCACCAAATGGGGTCGGCAGATTGATCCTATCGGGTTAAGAGTTACAATGAATGACCTTTACCAAAGATATCAGAAGCCATTATTTATTGTGGAAAATGGTTTAGGCTGTGAAGATGTATTAGCGAATGATGGTGTTCATGATTCCTACCGCATTGACTATCTGAGCGCGCACATCAGCGAAATGGAAAAAGCTATTTTACTTGATGGTGTTCACTGCCTTGGCTATTTAGCTTGGGGAATTATTGATTTAGTAAGTGCCGGCAGCGGTGAAATGGATAAACGCTATGGTCTCATTTATGTTGATAAGCATAATGATGGCAGCGGCAGCTTAAAACGCATTCCCAAGGATTCCTACTATTGGTATCAGCAGCTTATTGCCAATCAAGGCGAAATAATTTATTAGAACAATAAAAAGCAGAATCACATTAACGATGATCTTAGATCAAAGTGTGGTTCTGCTTTTTTGTTATACATTCTAACACTGCCCAATGAAGTAATGTAAATCATTGATTTTTTATGCATCTTCCAACTAAGTTTTTCAAGCAATTATAGACATAAGAATTTCTTCAGCAAATCATAATGAAGCAAGGTATTCATATAAAGCATATCAAGGTATAGATTATAAGTATTAGCTATATCTCAAAACATTATTTATAATGAAATCAGGATGTACAACATGATGGCCGTCACGAATGATGAGCAGATGACAAAAACATGTATGTCCTATGTAAATAGTCAGCTCAGCTTACAAGGACGGGCTGAACAAAATTCTAATTTCTAAAATTCAAAAAGTTACAATTTAGGAGGTATTTTTATGATGAGCTTTAACTTCAGCAATCCCACAAATCTTTACTTTGGCAGCGGTTCATTAAATCGCTTAGGAAGTCTTAAACTGCCAGGAAAAAAAGCGTTGGTTTTAATTTCAAATGGAAAATCTACTAAAGCCAATGGCTATCTTGACCGAACGCTTGCCGAATTAAAAAAGGCCGGTGCTGAAACTGTTGTATTCGATAAAATCATGGAGAATCCAGTTAAAGATGTGATTATGGAAGGTGCCGCTTTCGCGCGGGAAAATGAATGTGATTTCATTGTAGCACTTGGCGGCGGTGCGGTGATTGACGCTTCTTCTGCTATTGCCGCAATGGTAACTAACCAAGGTGATTTATGGGATTATGTGTTTGGCGGCACTGGTAAGTGTCAGCCGCTTTCAAATGCAGGATTACCCATTGTTGCGATTGCGACAACCTCAGGTACAGGTTCTGAAATGAATGGGTTCGGGGTTATTTCCAATTTAGAAACAAAAGAAAAAATTGGTTTTGGCAATCCCTCACTGACACCAGTAATCGCGATTGTTGATCCTGAATTAATGCAGACAGTTCCCGCAAAATATACCGCTTATCAGGGCTTTGATGCGCTGTTCCATAATACTGAGGTCATGATGTCAAAAGGAATCAATAAATTAAGTGAAACCATAGCCCTCTGTGCGATTGAAAGCATTGCCGAATATTTACCTAGAGCTGTTAAAAATGGTAAAGATTTAGAAGCAAGAGAACAGATTGCCTATGGCAGCACGATGGCAGGTATTACCATGCAGCTAACCTCAACAACCGCTCAGCACAGCATGGAGCATTCAATGAGCGCTTACCATCATAATCTGCCGCATGGCGCAGGATTGATCATGATATCTAAAGCCTTTGCTGAATTCTTTATTGAAAAACATGCTTGTGATGAACAATTTATTAAAATGGCAAAAGCAATGGGTATACATCAAGCTGATAAACCCCAAGATTTCATTACAGCCTTACTTCAATTACAGGAAGCCTGCGGGGTTGCAGACTTAAAAATGAGTGATTATGGCATTACAATTGATGAAGCAATGACATTGGCAAAAGGCGCGCGATCTATGCAGGGCGGTTTATTTGAAGCCAATCCCTGTGAAATGACAGATGAGGATTGTGCTGGAATCTTTGAGAAATCTTATCGTTAGGCACAGGATAACACTATGAATATCGAGATGTTTTTAAACGATCTAAGACAAGGAAAACCTATTGCTAAAGATTCCAATGAACAGCAGCTCATGCATCAGCTTGCGGATGATGCTATGCGAATAAGCGCCAAACTTAATAATCACTATCATAATGCAAATGAAATTCGTTCATTGTTTGCAGAGCTGATAGGTAAACCAGTACCCGCAAGCTTTTCGTTATTTCCGCCCTTCTATTCTGAATGTGGTAAAAATATCTTTATTGCGGAACATGTTTTTATTAACTGCGGCTGTCATTTTCAAGACCATGGCGGCATCTATATCGATGAAGGAACACAAATTGGCTCATATGTTGTCATGGCAACAATCAATCACGGGCAAAAGCCATCTGAACGCGCAAATAGTTATCCAGCGCCGATACACATTGGAAAAAATGTATGGATTGGCTCTCATGCTGCGATTCTGCCCGGGGTAACGATTAATGACAATGCGATTATTGCTGCTGGTGCCGTGGTAACAAAGGATGTGCCTGCAAACACAATCGTAGGCGGCGTCCCAGCTAAGTTATTAAAGCACATAGCATCTTAGGATGAGCAGGAAAATAAGGAAATCTACACTTACAACGAAAACCGATGATTTAGAAGAGAAAATCGAAATGCTTAAAACTTTTAACGCATCCCTAATTTAAAAGGAGTGAAATACGATGAAAAGACACAATCCCTTAGCAGCAATGTTTATGATATCGCTTTTGTGTATATTAAGCGCATGCGGTAATGAGCTTAAACAAAACCATACTATTGCAGCGACAGATAATCCCACAGTTAAAGAATCAAATAATGAGGATACAGTTGAAAAAAAGACTTTAGTTGTATATTTTTCCGCTACTGGAACAACTAAAACATTATCTGAACATGCAGCCGATATTCTTAATTCTGATATTTATGAAATTGTTCCTGCCATACCTTATACCGAGGAAGATTTAGCATATTATACTGATGGCCGCGCGGATCAAGAGCAACAGGATAATGAGGCACGTCCAGCCATCAGTGAACCCATTAAAAATATCGAGCAGTATGAAACCATCGTCCTTGGTTATCCGATCTGGCATGGTCAAGCCCCAAGAATCATCAGTACCTTTTTAGAAAGCTATGATTTCTCAAATAAAACAATATTGCCATTTTGCACATCACAAAGCAGTGGTATCGGCACAAGCGATACGAATCTTCATTCACTCGCTGACAATGCGAAATGGCTTGAGGGCAGACGCTTCGCAGCTGATACGACAAGAGAAACGATTAAGGAATGGTTAGACAGCATGGCTATAAAACCAGATAAGAACGCGTTTGATTTTGATAAACATGTTGTTAAACTCAACAGCGGATATGAAATGCCGATGATGGGATTAGGGACATACAGCCTTTCTGATGATGAATGTTACAATTCAATCATTGCCTTGCTTAAAAACGGCGGACGTCTTATTGACACTGCTTATATGTATCATAATGAAGCAAGTGTCGGCAGAGCGGTGCGTGAATCAAATATAGCTCGAGAAGAAATCTTTGTAACAACCAAACTTTACCTCACTCAATATTCAGATGCCGCAAATGCCATCGATGAAGCATTGGAGCGTCTCGGTTTAGATTATATTGATTTGATGCTGCTTCATCACCCAGGTGAAGGTGACGTCGAGGCTTATAAAGCAATGGAACAGGCGGTTAAAGATGGAAAAATTCATTCCATTGGTTTATCTAATTGGTATGTGGAAGAATTAGAAGCCTTTTTACCACAGATAAGTATAACACCTGCCTTAATACAAAATGAGATTCATCCATATTATCAAGAAAATGATGTCATTCCCTATGTTCAAAATCTAGGCATAACAATGCAGGGGTGGTATCCCTTTGGCGGCAGAGGCCACACATCTGAATTACTCAGCGATAAGACAATTACAACGATAGCGGCTGCTCATAATGTAACCCCTGCGCAAGTGATCTTGCGCTGGAATTTACAGAAAGGTGTTACCGTAATTCCTGGTTCAAGCAATCCCAACCATATTCAGGAGAACCTTGACTTATTCACTTTTGAATTATCACAGGACGAAATGGCGCAAATTAACGCGCTGGACAGAAATGAAAAACATGATTGGTACTAATAGTTAGAATGAACTAAAATAATTATCTTCCCAAATAAAAACCGATATTTTAAACTGATCGTAGTATCAATTTAAACATTATCGGTTTTTTTATAAACTGCTGCTTAAGCCGTATACTTTTCGCAAAGCATTATGAATTCATCAGGATGAGCGGCTGTCCAATCAGCAAAGGTACTGCCAGCATTTTGAATCGTTGTGCCTAATTCAGTAAAGAAAGGAATCATATCTCTTTTTAAAATGGTCCCGATACTTTGTCCAAGCCGGCGTTCTTCTAAATTTTCCCTGCCGTTAACAACCATCACAAATGCCTGATGCGGCTGCTTATCGATGACCTTTACACTGCCTTGGAAACCGATGCTGCCGATTTGATGAGTTCCGCATGAGCTTGGGCAGCCGGAAATATGAATTTTAGGCAAAACATGATCCTTAAAATTCAACTCCCGCATAGCCATAATCAATTCATGCAGCATTTCCTGAGAATCACGCAGACCCACCTGACAGATTGAAGCGCCGATGCATGCAATACTTGTTTCAAACTCATTTTGCGCGCTGTCATCTGTCAGTGCCAATACTTTTTTAGCTTCATCCGCAGTCAGATTAATGATATACATTCCCTCATTAGCAGTAATTCGACATTCCACTGACGGCATATCAGCAATCAGCTGATCCAGTTTAATGAAACGATCAATATCGATATTGCCGCCGATCGGATGGTAATAGACTGCATATAAACCCGGCTGCTTCTGTTCGATGGCTCTAGGATCAGACAATACTCCGCAAGGTGACTTGTTGATTGTTGATTCCTTAACTGATAGTTTCAGTTCAGGTTTTTGACGCGCTAAATCCACATAACGGTCAAACTCACTCTGCAGCTTTTCAAGACCTAATGATTCCTGCATATAACGAGTTCTTGCCTTAGCGCGGTTTTCATAATTGCCATGTTCTTTAAACAGTTCAATCATCGCATTAATATAGATCAAAACATCCAAAGGATCAATATGCTCTGCCACTTTCACACCCAGCTTCGGATTATTGCCTAAACCGCCGCAGCAATAAACATCAAATGTATGATCCGAATTAGCCATAAAGCCTAAATCACGGAAAGAAGCATGAACGCTGTCTTTAGATGAATTGGCAAAAGCGACCTTAAGCTTGCGCGGCAGTTTAATATCGCTTACTAAAGTGATCATATATTCACCGGCAGCCATCGCATACGGCATAATATCAAAAGCCTCGCCCTTTTCAACACCGCTTAATGGTGAGGCAATTACATTTCTCGGATAATCTCCGCCGCCGCCTCGGCATACGATATCATGATCCAGTGCCTGATCCATGATAATCAAAGCTTCATCAGCGCTTAAATCATGCAGCTGAATCGTTGAACAAGTTGTGAAATGCGCTCTTTTAATACCATATTCAGCCATCCTTCTGGCAGTAAAATGCATTTTATCCTTACTGAGAACACCGGCGGTCATTCTTAACCGCAGCATCATCGCGTTCCCGCCGCGCTGAGCATAGCAGCCAAAACCGCCAGACATCCCCTTAAAATCTTTAACACTTAACTCTTTATTAAAAAATTTATTCACCGTTTCCCTAAATTCCTGTATTTCATTCTTAATTCTGTATTTTAATTCATCCTGCATAACATTTCCCTCCGGCTCATTGTTCTAATTTTACCACTCACGCACCCTCAATTCAACCCAAAAGAACACGTTCTAATAACGTGTTCTTGATTTTGTTTCTGCCTGTCTGAGAATTTGTTCCACCTTATCGCTGGCCCGCTGTTTTACACGCTTTGGTTTAGCGTTAAGCGGCTTATTGACAGCAGCCTTTGGCTTGCTGCTTTGCGGCTTAACCTTCACAGCCTTTTTAATTTCCATCTGCTGATAATGATCATCATCAACAACTTCAATTTTCTTACCGATCAGCTTTTCAATATCCTTAAGGTAAGCGCGCTCCTCTTCATCACAGAAGGAAATAGCGGTGCCGCTCATGCCTGCTCGGCCGGTACGGCCAATGCGGTGAACATATGTTTCTGATATATTCGGTAAATCATAATTAATGACATGACTTAATTCATCGATATCCAAACCGCGGGCGGCAATATCGGTAGCCACTAAAACACGAATCTCATTGCTTTTAAATTTACTGAGTGCCTCAGTTCGCTGGTTCTGTGACTTATTGCCATGTATCGCCATCGCTTTAATGCCATTGCCTTCAAGATCACGCACAACCCGGTTCGCAAGATGCTTCGTTCTTGTAAATACGAGCACCGAGCGCAGTTCTGGTTTGCGCAGCAAATAAATCAAGGCTTTTTTCTTATCATTTTTACTGACAAACATCACTGACTGCTTTACCAATTCTGTGGTAGAAGATACCGGTGCTACACTGACATATTTAGGATTTTTCAACAGCTGATCCGCCAGCTTTTTGATCGCGGGCGGCATAGTTGCTGAAAATAACATTGTCTGACGCTTGGCCGGCAATTGACGCATGATTTTTTTCACATCATGAATAAAGCCCATATCCAGCATTCGATCCGCTTCATCTAAAACAAATATTTCAATCGTATCTAAAGTGATAATTCCCTGTGATACCAGATCATTTAGACGTCCTGGTGTCGCAATTAAAACATCACAGCCCTTTTTTAATTCATTTTCCTGACCGCGCTGTTTAACGCCGCCAAAGATAACGACTGAGCGCTGCTTCGTATATTTCGCATAAGTAATACAATTATCATAAATCTGCGCCGCTAACTCCCTTGTCGGTGTCAAAATCAGCGCTTTAATTCCCTTTTTATCCGAAATCCGCTGCAGAATCGGCACCGCGAAGGCACAGGTTTTACCCGTTCCCGTCTGCGCGCAGCCAAGCAGATCCGCACCCTTAAGCAAATGTGGAATTGCCTGCTCCTGGATTGGTGTCGGTGTCTTATATCCACAATCAGTCAAAGCCTTTAAAAGCGGCTTGCTGATATTTAATTCATTAAAATTCATTGTGTTCCTCGTTTCTGTATTTGGCTATTATAGCATAGAATCCGATGAAATACACGATAAAGTGCAATGCATCCCCTATATCCAAGAACTGCTTCGTGATAAAAACATAAAATAATATGAAAAAGAGAGCTTTTAAACTCTCAATGGCTATAACACATTAAATAAGGATTCATTCCAATAGCTGATAAAGCGCCGGTAAGAACGCTTATCCAGCAGATAAGGCAAATATTGAGTAACACTTAAACGATGGATCGGCACCATTTTCACTTCTTCCTGATAAGCCCGATATAAGCGATGAAAACCATCCGCGCAGACATACTGACCAATTTTCTTCTCAATAAAGAGTAAGGGCTGATGCAGATCCGTTTCATTCATCGCATAAGCCACATCGATTTTATCTGGCTTACAGGCATGCCAGAAAACCCAGTCTGCCTGTATTTCACTGATTGGATAAGCCTTTGGATTCTTTTCAATATCCGCCATAAGCGCGGTGATATTAATATTGATATCACCCATGGAATAGACCTCTGTTTTAGAATCATGCGGTTTGATGATAAACTCATCATCATAAATCAGCAGCGGAATCATTCCATTTTTAATTCGCTCATAAGTATCAGCCGCTATTTCATAAGCTTCACGATCCATCATTTTAACTCTTTGATTATTCAATATCAGCGTCAATGCCTCCACAACAAAATCCCCTTTAAGCATTGCCTTCACTGCCGCGAACCGTTTTTCTGTCACCGTGATATTGACATCATGAATTTCATCAAACAAATTGGCAATCATTAAAATCTCTTCCGGATAAGTTTTGGCCCCCGTCATATAAAATTCCATGATGCGATTCAAATATCGCGCAGTAAAAATCAACCCCGCTTTTTTCAAAGCTGCCAGTCCCGCCTCTTTTTCTAATTTCATACTATCAGCTCCTGTTACAAGTATATCATGCTAGCTGCTTTTCAGCGTATTTAAAATAATATTCTTAATATATTGATAACGTCTTACATAATCATTATGGATTGAAATGAGCTTTAAATTACATTGCCGGCAGATTTCCTGCTTCCGCTCATCTCTTTCCCTTACCTTGAGCTCACTGAAATGCTCAAGTCCCATAACTTCAATGGCTAATAATGGTTTTTTCATCATATCATACACAACAAAATCGAAATGTGCCTGATTGCCATAGATAAATAATTTTTTAGATACACTGTCCAGATCAAGCACATCGCTGACCTTTACCTTAACCGCTACCTGAAGCTGACCGAATACTGTTTTCAGATGCATTAAAGTACCCAAAAATTCTTCTTCGCAAGCTGTATTATAATATTTGAAATTCTTAACCTTTGAATTAAAGATTTCATTTTCTTTATAGCTGACTTCTAATTTGCCATCTTTTGCTATGTAATCCGCCAACTCAATAAAATCGTTAGTCTCATGCTGACTGAGTTCATGCAGCTGACGCATGTCTGTCACCAGCACCAGGTTTTCTCTGGCCCGGGTAACCGCAACATTGATCAGTTCCTGATTATTTTTCAGCCAGTTAAAGGTGGATGGCTTGGTATTTTTTGTCACGGCACTGCTGACAATGATTTTCTGTTTTTCGTCACCTTGGAACGTATGAATCGTGCCTACCTTGACAAAATCAAGACCCGCCTCATTTAATTGCCGTTCCAGTAAATCGGCTTGTTTTCTGAAAGGTGTAATCACCGCGACATCCTGACTTTCACCCTTTCTGATTTCATTGATAATCGCCTCTGCCTCCTGAACACTCGTATTTTTCTCATTGGTCAGTGATGAATCGATATCAATCAGCTTTAATGGTTCAGGATTGCTGCGATGGGAGCATAGATGCAGCTCACTGCCGTAATATTTCTTATTAGAGAAATCAATGATTTTATCATGAGAACGGTAATGGTCACGCAGCAGGATAAAGGTAGACAGCGGATCAACCTTCAGCATCGTACTTAAGATTGAATTGCTTTTATAATCATATTGAGGCGGTATATCATAGGCATCCAGCAGCAGACTGTTTTTGACGCCATCCATGACAATGACCGGCTGCAGCTGATTCTGATCACCGACAAATAAGGCGCGCTTGCTTCTTACCATCGGCAGCAGGGCATATGGATTGCTGCACTGACTTGCTTCATCCATAATCATTAAATCAAATTGCGGTTCACAGCTGCCAAGCTTTAATGCTGACATATTCGTTGATATAATGATTGGAAAACAATCCAGCAAGCTTTTCAAGCCATCCTTGCTGCTGATATATTTTTTAAATTCAAGCATCCGCACCTCTTTCTCCTCCCTTTTCAGGATTGCGAAAAGCGCTTGATTTCCCTTCTTGTAGAGATGATTTATGCATTCAAGTGAGCGCAGATATAAATATTCATAAACAATAGCTGAATCAACCTGCAAGGGTGCTAAATGCGAGCTGACATTTGCTGCTGGTATGTTGGCCATCTGTGCCTTAATGCCGGCGCTCATCATTGCCTTGGATACTTCATCAGCCTCAGCGTTATTGTTCAGTTTGGTTAAAACCTCCTGCAGCGACTCCCGCTGTTCACGGTTTTGAATCGCTTCCTCATAAGCCCTCAGCTGATCGCGGATGACTGCGAAATGTTCAATCACAGCTTGTTCAGCCTGCGTTAGACGCTGCTTCATAGCCTTATCAAACGGTTTGTCAAAATAGCTGAATAACAGCTCATGAGCCGCCTGCAGCGCTTTTTCAATATAGGCATTGGCACCAAGCCGCAGCATCGGAATTTGAATCAATTCTCCCTGCCGCATAAAGCTGCTTAACTTACGGTAAATATTATTAATGGCTTCATTATTATTTGAAACAATCAATACCTTTTGACGATTCAATAAACTTGAAAGAACCACATTCACAATGGTTGAAGTCTTACCGGTACCCGGCGGCCCCTGCACATAGGTAATCGTCTGATTCATCGCATTGTATATTGTCCGGTACTGATCCATATTCACTTTAGAATCCACCGCCATGATTGGATTGGCACGATACCGGCGTTTATTCGCACTCATCCCAAAGAACACCCGGGCTGGTTCACTTAACCTATTATCCTGATAAGCCGCGCTGATCTTGCTGTATTCATCCTTCAGATTGATTGCAAATGTCTTTTCAAAACGAAATACATACGGCATCTCATTCAGCCTCTCACCCTTTTTAAGATTGGTCTGAAGATTTTCAATCAGCGCCTCACGATTTGTTTCATATTGAGTCATAAACTGGCGGACATCCCCATCATAATATCGGCTTAAATTAAAGCACGGATTATCCTGTTCATCATTCAGCTTCAGATTATAACTGATATAGGGAGCCGCCAGCAGCGTGCGTTTTTCCACATTAAATAACAAATCCCGATAAGCGATAGGAAAAAGTCCTCTTGAGGTTTGAATCGCCAGCAGATTTACTGCCAATTTCACCAAATGCTGATTTGTTTCATTCTTATCCTCTTTAATTTGAAGCTTTAATGACTGAATCATTTCCTTTAAATTTTTATCATTCAGACGATACTCATTCCCCTGCAGAACATCATCATCAAGTCCCTCCACAAGCTTAAACTGACGGATGCTGGCTTCCTTATCATGCTTACTGCATTCCAGATAATAAGCTAATACCCGCTCATTAACACCAAGATATTCAAGAAAGGCATAGGCCTGATAATCGGAGGTTATCTTCTTTATCAGGGTGCTTTGTATCTCGCAAGTAGTCCCCTCAATTACCCGGGCATCAAGAATCGCATCATAATAAAGCAGGACATTATCCATCACAGTCATTGATAATTCCGAATTAAACATCTGAACCTTTAAACGAACGTTCGGCTTTACAAACACATCAATGACGCGGGCCCAGAAATAAGTGATCCGCTGTTCAGATTTACTGTCATACTCAATGGACAGCCATTTACCTTCACGAATTGACCGGGATATTTCTAACGCTTTCCCCATACCCTCACTTCCTTTTTAAATATTATATCATTTTCACAGACATTACGAACAATTGATTATCTTCAAGAAAAAATCAGCCGCAGGCTGATCTTAATCATTCATACATACTTCATAGCTGGCTGCTGGTGTACACTCATGAAAAATCAGCTCGCTTTTTTTATACAGCCAAATTTCTCCCTCACACATGACCGCCTCATGTATAATCCGTTTCATACTGCCCGCGTCCGGTGCCTTCAGCGGCACGCCTTCACGGAAATGTACCTTGATGCGCAGATAATAGCTGCCCTGCTTCAGCCGCAGATGCGTCTTATCACACTGCAGAAGCTCTGCTCCCAGATAGGTTGCGAAACGATATTCCTTTACCCCATCATAAACAACCGCGAAATGTCCCCAGAATTTGAAACCGAGATAAGGAATGCGGGCCATCGCAAACAGCACACAGGCTTCTGAATTAAAAGCGTTAGACTGAAACCAGCAATACTCACTGGGAAAGGAAGTTCCCTTATCCTTTTCAATATAACCGATACCATCTACCTTAATCTCTTCATTATCCCAGCATATACGGCCATACACATTATGATAAAGACTTAAAACACCATGACTGCACTCCATTCTAGGCAGCCATACAAAAGGCCCCATAATATCATAACGCAGCGGTTTAAACTCACCATATGACAAATCTGCCAAAATCCACTCATTATCAAGATGAATTCCATAACAGGTAAATATATTTTTACCCAATTCAACACAAGTATCACTCACGGTACCGATTTCATCCTCAGTAAACTCCAAATAACGATTCTGATCCCTGAATACAAGCTGAATAAACCCGCGCCGCACACCTTCTTCATCATGAATACCGGGAATACAGATCAATGTATCATCCTTAAACTGATGCTTATAATACCAACCTTCAAAATAATTCTTTGCCATTCCATATCCTCCATACTGACAGTATATGAAACAAGACTCAATTTAATTGTCGAATCCGATGAAAGAATCAAAGTGAATCATGCACCTGTATATCAATATATTTCAATCTTAAATGACTATCATAGCCAATCATTGTGAATCACTTATCATATGTATTAGAAATCAAGCAAAACAATGATACATTTCATTAAATCACTATTAAATATCTCTTCATTTAAAAATAAATCAATACATTTCGTTGATAAACCATTGTTTTTCACTTATAATACATTTAAGAAGAAAGAGGGCAGAATGATGAGCAATTCTAAAATTCCATTATATAAAACAATTGAAAATGACTTGATTGAAAGAATCAATACCGGTTATTATAAAAAAGATGATCTGATCCCTACGGAGCTTGAATTAGCTAAAAAATATAATGTATCAAGAGTCACCGTCCGCAAGGCAATGGATAATCTGGTTGCGAAAGGCATGCTGAGCAGAACCGCGGGCTTAGGCACCTTTGTCAAACACAGCATCGCCTCACAGAAAACAACCTCACAGCGCAGTTTCACTGAGGATATGAAATCTTTAGGCATGACTTGTAAGACCATTGTAAATACCTTTTCACTGAAAGAAGCGGATGCGCAGATTGCCAGTATTTTAGGTATTGAGGAAAAGGATATGGTTTATTACATTGAACGCAGCCGTTATGGCAATGATGATATCCTCATGTTTGAAATCACCCATATGGCAATTAAAAAATTTCCGGATTTAAGCATTCAGTATCTTGAAAAGAGTAAATTTGATTATATTGAAAAAATCAAAGGGCTTAAGATAGATTTCAGCTTCCATAATACGATTCCAATGCTGCCAAATGAAAGGATTCAGGCGATGTTTAATATCGACCGTGATACACCGATCATTAAAGTCAATAATACAACCTTTCTTGAAAATGGTGATGTAATGGATTTTACGGAACAGTATATGAATTCTCCTAAATATCAGCTGAACTATATCCGCAAACGCTGAAAACTCAAATTAAAAGCTGGCTGCCAGCTTTTTTTATTTAAATTTATTGTCACATTTCATACAGCTTCATTGTTTTATTAATAGAGAGGGATGAAATTATGTTCGCAATCAGGGACAGCGGCTGGATTGAGAAAATCATCGAGGACTATGGTGATTATGTCTTCAGACTTTGCTACATGTATATGAAAAACCGCAGTGATGCGGAAGATATCTATCAGGAAACATTTTTAAAGCTATATGATTGCGGCAAGACCTTTAATGATGAGGAACACTGTAAAGCATGGCTGTTAAAGGTGGCTGCCAATAAATGCAGGAATGCCCTGCGTTTTTCGCTTTTCCACGCACATGTGGAGCTGGATGAACAGCTTTCTTCACCGCCCCAGGCAGACAGTGACCACGGTTTGATGGCTTATGTATTAAAATTACCCGCCAAGTACCGTGATGTCATTTATTTATATTATTATGAAGGATATCCAACCTTAAAAATCGCGGAATTATTAAATACCAGCGATGCTGCTGTCAGAACACGGTTAAAACGCGGAAGAGAAATGCTGAGAAATGAGGTGAGCTTTGATGAAGAATAAACAATTAAATGAATTTGATCACCTGCATGTTTCCAAACAGGCAAAAACTGAATTGCTGACGCAAATACAAAAACGGCAAGCTAAAAATTCACGCCGATTTCCGCTCTTGTCAAAGGTTCTCGTATCATTTGCGTTGATTGGCATCTTTATGATTTATACCGCCTCACAGAGTGGCAGTCAATTCCTTGATTATGAGCGTTATCTGACCATTTCAGCCAGTGAGGTAGAATACCCACTGCAAAAAAATCAGCAGGCGATGGAGGAGCTTGATGTGCAATTTGATTTGGGACTTATCTCAGAGTCTGAGTACCAGCAAAGGATGACTGCTTTAAGAAAAGATCAAGCGGAATTGTTGAAAAAACAGGTTGAATTGAAGCAGGAGTACAAGCTTGACCAGCCGCTTGATCTGAATCAAATAAAATTCAGTCAAGATACCGCAAGAGATCAGCAGCTTAAAGATTTTTATTTACAGAAAACAACCTTAGATAATAAAACCGCTGATCTGCTTAATAAAAATGATGAGTTAATGGCATTATATGAATCCGGTCAGATTGATTGGCAAACATACATTGACAGAAAACAGCCGCTAGAACAGCAGCAGCATGATTTAAGCGCTGAAAAAGATCAATGGGAAAACAGTTATGCACAGACTGACAGCAATTATCAAAAGCTTTATGAGCAGAAAAAATTATTGGAGCAGCAGGCAGAAGCGCTGGAAATTGAAGAAGACCAGCTTAAAGAACAATATAAACAAGGGTTAATCAGCAAAACCGAATACCAACAGCAAAAAGAAGCTCTTGAACAAAAAGAAGACGCTTTGGATCATCAGGAGGATCAGCTTGATGATTTAGAAGATGCCATAGAAGATCAAGAAGATGATGATGAATATGATATGGATGATGAAGAGAATGAGCTTGATGAGAAAGATGAAGAGTATGAAAATAGGGGAAATTCAGATAAAGAAAAGGAGAAAGACAATAAAGAAACTGAGACAGAAGATGATGATATAGAAGACGAAAACGATGATGATTAATCAATGCAGCACATATAAAAGAACCTTGCCAATGTAGTGTTTATTAATGTGACAAGGTTTTTTTATGCTTGATGATGAAAGTATTTCCTTAAGGTAATTATATTAAAGAATCGGCACCCAGTATTCAATATCACTTTCCCCTCTGTCATCCGATTGCTCATTGTATTTCACAAAATCATAACAACAGTTTTCATTAAAGATTAAGGTTGAATTAGGAAACCATTGCCCGTAAATATATTCAGCAACTGGCTGCATACTGTCCTCATTCCTGCCGTGAAAAGTAAATACAACATATTTGCTGGCTGGCAGAATAAGATGATTCATGCCTTTTGGCACTGCAATAAAGGATGTCGTCTCAGCAGCAGCCATTACTTTGAAAATCGGATGCTGTTCCTGTTTTTCAAATGCTGAATAATCATTAACACCTATCAGAAAGTCTGGTTCAGCGCGGTTAATAATCTTATGCTTGTACTTATGAAGTTTGTGCCAACAGCGTCCGATAGCATTGAAACCATGTTTTGTATTGCCAGTAAAACCAACCAATTTCATTTCATCATGTTCAATAATACGGATATCCATAACCCTCTCCCTCTGATTTGATAATTCATATACATTCAGTTTCAGCTGTACCGGCATAAATTCTCTTTGTTTTCTAAAAGCTGCCGGACTGTTTTTGAATACTGCCTTAAAGGCACGGGTAAACGTTCGCTGTGTATCATAACCAGCTTCCTGGCTTATTTCAATTATTGTTTTATTTGATTCGATAAGCTGTCTGCCAGCTTCATTCAGTCTGCGGCGTTGAATATATTCATGCAGCGAATAATGGGTAACAGCACTGAACATGCGATGAAGATGATATTTTGAATAACCAATACTGGCAGCTAATGATTCAAGATTCAATGATTCATCATAAAGCTGTTCTTCAATCAATGTCAGCACCGTGTCAATGATTTCATAATTATTTTTCATGCAATCCCTCCTGCCTTTATCTTAACAAATTTCACAAGCCTGCCTTTCACTTATCTTGCGCATTTGCTGACATTTATTTTAAAAATAACATATAACCATAAGAAAAGGCGCACACAGCACCTTCTTTTAATTATTCACAGCTTGTTAATCATCAAGCTCTTCCTCTTCATCGTCATCATGATCATCATCTTCAACGATATCATCATCAAAATCAAGCTTATCCTCTATTTACTGTAATCATTATCCATATCAAGTGCAATTAGATCCTCGGCGCTCATTCTAAGAACATCTGCTTTCGTTTTTCCACAAGGGGGATGCTCCAAGAATTTTATGCGCAGCACTTCCTCAGCGTGCAGGCGCTGATAATAATCATCACGAAAATTTTCTAAGTCACATATTATTTTTTCAAGGTGAGGCAGATCTTTCTGACCGTAAGCATCCACAAAAAAATGTTTTCTGATTACAGGTACCAGTGCATCAAACAAATCGTGCTGCAGAAGATATTGACTTTCAAAATCCATGTCTTCAAATTGTGAGAAGGAGATATCAAATACAGAAAGAATCTGTTCCAATAGCTTTTCTATAGACTGTTGGCTCAGATCCACTTTCCTTTTACGATAATAAGGATATCTTTCGGCTTTCAACTGAGCCAAATACATCATTCTAAGGAAATCGTCATTATACAACGCCGCTTTTCCATGAAGTTCACCTGATAGCAGACGAGAATCAACATCCAAGTGCTTAGCAATTTGATCCAAGAAACAAGGGGTCATTTTACCTTCGTTTAATGATCGACGGATGGTTCTTTCAGTACAGTCTATTTTTTCGCATTCACCCAGCTTAATAATGCTGGAGCCACACTCCTTCACAATAGACATAAATACTGTTTTATCGACCGGGATTTTATAAATTATTCCTTTTGGCATAGTTCCCTCACACGCGGACATTTTAACTAATTTATCAAGTTTTCGCGGATATTATAATCTGCTATTATAATATCACGAAAGCACCAAAAATTAAGATAGAATTTGCAAAAGGAGTCTATAACATGAAAAACGAAATCTTAAAAGCCGCATCCCATATCCCTAATGTTTCTGTCGATACACACCTTGATTTCAAATTAGAGGACTGGCCCGCTTCAGCAGCGCTCATAACACTTTGTCTATCGGGGGTAATCATATACTGGATAAAAGTATGGGGCGAAGTTAACTCAATACATACAGCCCCAGCTGCGGACTAGAAGCGAAACCGGGCTACCTTTTATGGGGAGTCCGGTTTTGGTTTAATAACAGCAAATAAAAAATGCTGAATAATCGAATTGCCTATAACAAGATGCGTTGGTCAAAACAGTTCAACACGGTCAAGCAAAAAGTCAATCAGATTGCAATGGAAAATGCCGTTGTCATCGTAGAAGTTGTGGGGAATATCCATGCGGACGATGATCTTCTTGAAAAAGTCCTTTGTCAGCAGCAGTGATGCTAATTCTGAAGACTCCTTTTTTGTTGTATCCATTTGGAATGCGGATTGGATATAGATTTTCTTATCCGCATCATTTACAACGAAGTCAATTTCCTTTTGCAGATTTGCACCGCTGGTGCGGTCGGTAACGACGCCCACATCCACGGAATATCCCCGCTGCAGGAGCTCGTTATAAATGATGTTTTCCATAATGTGACCGGGGTCGTATTGACGATAGTTGAGTCGAGCATTACGAAGCCCGATATCTGTATAGTAGTATTTGTTGGGGTACTTGAAATAGGTTTTACCCTTGACATCGTAACGCTTCGCCATTGAGATAAGGAACGAGTCTATGATATGCTGAATGTAGTTTGAAATCAACGTAGGATTGACCTTCTCGTTCTTCATGCTCGCCAGTGCGTTGGCAATATTGGTTGGATTGGTCAGAGAGCTGATCTGCGAAGCAAGAAAATCCAAAATGTCACCAAGAATATCCTCACGCTCGATGCCGTTGCGCTCCACGATGTCTTTCATATACAGTTCCTTATACAGGCCAGTTAAGTAATCCTTTTTGTCCTTTTCATCCTTTAAGGCTGTTACACGGGGCATACCGCCATAAAGCATATACGCATCCAGTGCCTTCCGCTCATCGCCGCCCACATGGGAGTAAAACTCTGCGAATGATAGAGGATACACATGGATTTGCGTTGCACGACCACGAAACTCCGTAGCAATATCCTTGGACAAGCCCTTAGAATTGCTGCCCGTTACATAGACATCCAGATTTTTGTAGGCTTTGAGTTCATTCAGCATATCGTAAATGGATACTTCAATGCCGCCGTTAGCTTCGTCTATTACCTTCATGGTAAGCTGAACCTCATCAATGAACAGATAGAATTTCTCGTCCTTTTGCTCCGCAACAAGAGACTCCGCATGTTCACAAAGCGTAATGGGGTTTCTGAATTTATAGAACCGGCGCTGATCCAACTCAATCTTAATGATGTGATCCTCCGTAACGCCCTGAGAGATGAGATATTCATAGAACAACTCAAAGAGCAGCACAGATTTCCCACACCGACGTATACCGGTAATGACTTTTACTTCGTCATTCCACATATTATGGACAATGCGATTCAGGTAAGAATCTCGTTTAATCATAGTTTTCACCTCGAACTTGCGACATTTTCGTCGTTACTTTCATGTATAGGATAGCACAGAAATCAAAAAATATCAGTATCATTCAGAAAAGTTTACAACAAAGTTTCGACATTTTCGTCGCAAGTTCGAGATGAAGCAAATTCGGTTCAGGTCAGCCAAGCAATAGATTGATATGTAAAACCTCATTGCACTAAGACACAGAGCATTGAAGCAGATGGGATGGTGCTCTTTGAGATAGTCTCTGTATAACCGACCCCAACAACCAATAGGTTTGTTTTCCTCCGGTAAGTGAATATTGTAAATATCGTAATTACCACGACGAGTTTAGTTCAGTTCTTGCATCGTATGTACCTCCAGTAATAGTTCCAATAATTCAGATAGAGATAGAAAAAGGCAATCCCTGGTTGTGAAAACCAAGTATCGCCAATTTTTCTTGTTTGGAAGCTATCCCAAAACACCTTCTTTTAATTATTCACAGCTTGTTAATCATCAAGCTCTTCCTCTTCATCGTCGTCATCATCGTCTTCGTCATCATGATCATCATCTTCATCAATATCATCCTCAAATTCAAGCTTATCCTCTAACTCATCAAAATTACTGGTTGTTTTCTCAAATTCTTCTTTTTCCCTATCTAATTGATCATCTGCTTTATCTAGTGCCTGCTTTGCCTTTCGATATTCCTCATAGGTTAATTTACCGCTTTGATAATCAGCCTTTAAGCTATGCTCTGCCTGTTCCAGCTCTAATTCTCTTTTCTTTAATTCAAGAAGCTTATGCATCACTTTCTGTTCTTCCCCGCTATAATTTTTCAATTGAGCTTCCATTAATTTCAGCTTGTATACTTCAAGTTCCAATTTATCGGCTTCTGCCTGCTTCTTGACAGCAAGCCATTCAGCCCGGGTAATCTTACCATGCTTATAGTCGGCTTCTGCTTTTTCTTGACGCTGCTCTGCCGCATCCTCTTTTTTATCAATTTCATGGGCCAGCTTTTTTAATTCCTCTGCAGAAATCTCATAATTGTTCAGATTATCAAAAAGCTTAGCCTGCGCCTTAACTATTTCTGCCATAGCTTTTTCTAATTCAATTACCTTTTTTTCTGCCTGCTGCTTTGTAAGTTTCCCCTGTCTCAGCTGCTTTTCAACCTTGGCTATCTCATTATTCACCTCAGCTTTGGCTTTTTCTAATTCTTTTAATTCATCAATTCCTTTATCTTTCTTTTCCTCATGATAACTGAATGATTTAGCTTTTAATGCTTCTGTAAATACCGAAGCTGAACCTAGTGATAATGCGGCTGCTAATGCACATTTTAAAATTATATTTTTCATATTTCCCTCCGCGCGTTTAAGCGATTGACTAAGGCTTTGCTTAAGCCTTTTCACCTATATCACACATGAGAATATAAAAATGTGACAAAAGTTTTTACCTTTTATCACATTGAATTGCTTCTGACAAATAGCTTTCAATTTCTTCATCAATCATATCCGGATAGGTCTGTCTTAACCCATGCCGTATCACTTCTAAGTAAGAACTATGCGGCTGATGGTTTGGCATGCGCTGTGTATCAGTAAAGGTAATGATTGGCAGACCCTGATAGGTACCGAGATCCAGTGACTGCTGATACCACAAGCCTTCCTGCGCTTGAATATCCATAAACTGTTCTCTTGTCACAAGATACATCCTGCCTAATGTCATGCCCGGCTGACAGACATCTAAAAACGCCACGCCACCATTTCCCCATTTGGCAGCTAAACGAGAAAAATACAATTGATAAGGTATCGTTGTCGGACATGATGTCAGATAACGGCTTTGATCTTTACATCCCTTGTATTCAGTATGGTCAAAGACTGAACGGCCGCCCGCTAAATAATACATAAACCGTTCTTCAAGCAGATTTGAGCCATAACAAGCATACCATACATAATCCGCAAACCATGGCTGCTTATCATAAGCAATCCTTCTTGATTCGTCCACCGTCAGCAGATAAACATAGGCTGACGCTTCCACCATTTCATTTCCAAGCTGAATCTTAACCAATGTACGCTGATATTCAGATCCTTCATCCTCTAAGTCATCAAGGGCGGGCAGCATTGCTTCATCGACCTCATACAACTCCCCTTTAACCTTGGCACCCGCTTCCGGTTTAATTGCCGGATAGGTAATCAAATGATAAAGCGCATAATCATGCAAAACCGCTTCACCTATAAATTCTGCATTCTCCATAAATCCATGATTCCATCGATTTTTCATTAATGAGCCATATACAAATAGTTTCATAATCATCCTCATTTCTAAGCATTAGTTTAACGTAAACGCTGTCATTTGTATAGTATGTTCTTTTTTCGTTAAATTATCATTCACAGCCTTTTACTTCCCTGTTATCTATTGTATAATGAATTGTATTTTATGGAGGTTTTTATGACAAAAGATATGACAAGCGGCAATCCAACACAGCTTATCCTTGGCTTTGCTGTTCCTTTATTGCTGGGTAATATATTTCAGCAGTTATATAATATGGTTGACAGTATTATTGTCGGCCGCGGTATCGGTGTTGACGCATTAGCCGCTGTCGGTGCTACCGGTTCAATAAATTTTTTAGTATTGGGATTTGTAATTGGTCTGACAACTGGTTTTTCAATTCTCATCTCTCAATATTACGGTGCCAATGATCTTGATGAAATGAAACGCAGTGTTACCATGTCTGTTTATCTTTCAATCGGTGCAACAATCTTGATAACAACCATTTCGGTACTTGGCGCACGACCGCTTCTGGAAGTGATGAATACCCCTGCCAACATCCTTGAAGATGCCTTAACCTACATCATTATTATATTCTGGGGCATTGGCGCAACAATTGCCTTTAATTTATTTTCCGCGATGCTCAGAGCGTTGGGTGACAGCCGTACACCCCTGTATGCGATGATTGTTTCTTCATTAGTCAATATCGGTCTTGATCTCTACTTTGTCATCAGTTTGGGTATGGGAGTTGCCGGTGCAGCCTATGCGACAGTAATTGCTCAAATTCTGTCATGTTTTTTCTGCTTTTTCAGAATCCTCGGCATCAAAGATCTGCATCTGAAAAAACAGCATTGGAGCTTTCATCCGGAATTGCTGCTCCGCCTGTTTAAATTGGGTGTACCTGTAGCCTTTATGAATTCCGTAACGGCTATCGGCGTCATGGTTCTGCAGTTTGTTGTCAATGGTTTTGGCTCCATCTATGTAGCTGCTTATTCCACTGCCAATAAAATCATGAACCTTGTCGAACAGCCCGGTGTTACCTTTGGCTTAGCTATGGCAACTTACGCGGGACAAAATCTCGGTGCCGGTCAATATGAGCGGATTAAACTGGGACTGAATAAAACAATTCAGATATCTACCGGTGTCAATATCGTATTAGCCTTAATCATGCTGCTTTTCGGCAAACAAATCTTAGCGCTGATGGTTTCCGGCAGTGAGGTTGAAGTGATACAAATCGCTTATCAATATATCGTTATCTGTGTGCTGGCTTTATGGGTATTAGGACTGCTGTTCATCTATCGTTCATCGCTTCAGGGAATGGGTGATACCGTCATTCCGATGGTATCCGGCGCTGTAGAATTTATCACCCGTATCGTTATTGCTGTCACACTGCCCGGCATTATTGCTTTCCACAGCATCGGTGTTGCGGAAATATCCGCATGGATCACTGCCACAGCCTTATTGATGGCTACCTTCTACAAGCGGATCAATGTATATTTAAAAATAAAGAATAATTAAAAAGGAACGCGCGTTCCTTTTTTCATATTTCAATATGATCAGCAATTGTTTGATAAAGCTGATCCGGATCAATTGGTTTAGAGAGATGTCCATTCATGCCTGCTTCACTTGCTTTTACCACATCTTCATGGAAAGCATCAGCGGTCATTGCGATAATTGGGATGGTACATGCTCTTGGATGCGATGATTTTCTGATTCTCTCGGCGGCTGAATAGCCATCCATAACCGGCATCTGGATATCCATCAAAATCAAATCATAAAGATGCCCTTTAGCCATAAATTTATCTAGTGCCTGCTGACCATCGGCCACCCAGTCCACACTGATGCCTACCATTTTTAATAACTCCACAGCGATTTCACGGTTCAGTTCATTATCTTCCGCAAGTAGGATATGACGGCCGCGCAAGGATGGATATTGCACCCTTTCCATTGGCGGGCGCACTGCTTTTTCAATGCCGGTAATCGATAAGAGTGTATTGTATAAGGAAGAGGCAAACACCGGTTTAGATAAAAATGAATTAGCTCCCGCCGCTCTGGCACTTTCTTCAATAGCGCTCCAATCGTATGCTGTGACAATAATGATTACCGTGTTCGCATCCGCAAACTGACGGATACGGCGCGTTACCTCAACGCCGTCAATATCCGAAAGCTTCCAGTCAATCAGACACACATCATAGCCTTCGCCGCTTTGATACGCCTCATATACCTTATCGACACATGCTTTGCCTGTCAGTACCCAATCAGCACAGATACCCAGATTTTTAAGCAGCAATGAAGTATGAATACAGCCATCTTTATCATCATCGGCAATCAGCACCTTTAATGATTCGATGACATTTGGTTTAATAACTGTCAATGGTTTATCAGGCAAATCAAAATCAAGCTCAACCGCAAATGTTGATCCGCTGTTTTCTTTGCTGCTGACGGTGATTGTACCGCCCATTAAGGTAACCAGATTTTTGGCTATTGACATGCCTAAGCCAGTACCGCCGTATTTTTGACCGGTGGCGGCACTTGCCTGTTCAAAAGGTTTAAATAAGCGATCCATGAATTCCTCATTCATGCCGATTCCCGTATCACTGACCGTAAAACGCAGGCGCAGACGCTGATCGTGGCGCTGCAGCTGACGTATTTCCAAACGGATCGTACCGCCTTCAGGCGTGAACTTCAGCGCATTCGATAATAAATTCAGCAAGATCTGATTCAAACGCAGGGCGTCACCCAAAAGCTCGGTCTGCACAAGATCAATCACCGGTACTGAAAATGTCAGTCCCTTAGCCTCTGCCTGTGGATAAATAATGGAAAAAATTGAATCCACCACAGTTTCCAGATTAAATGGCTCATGCGCGATCAGCATCTTACCTTCATTAATCTTAGACATATCTAAAATATCATTAATTAAAGTCATTAAATGCTTAGAAGCATAACCAATCTTTTCAAGACAGTCACTGACACGCCGCTGATCATCAATATAAGCTGCCGCAATCGTCGTCATACCAATAATCGCGTTCATCGGTGTGCGGATTTCATGACTCATGCGTGACAAGAAATCAGTTTTAGCTTGATTGGCCTGTTCAGCGGCATTCAGTGCGTCCTGAAGAGCAGCCGCCTGACGGGTTAATTTTCTTTGAATCTCCCTTAATTCAGTCACATCAGTAATATCAATAAAGATACATAAATAAATCGGACAGCCATTCTGCCAGTCAATACATGAAGCATTCACCTGAAGCCATAGCGTATCCCCCTGCTGGCTCTTAACATGCATCACAAAACGAACCGGCTTGCCAGCCAGTAATTCATCTTTATGTTCGCTGATAACCTCTAAATTATTTTCAATATTATTCCGATGCAGTTCATTGCCATTATTTAAAGCATCACCGCCGAAATAATTCATAAACCGCTCATTACCATCTAACGCTGTTAAACGCAGATCTTTTTCAATTCGATATTTGGCCACAAAACCTGGCAGATTTTCATAAGTTACAGACTGCTCCTTCTGGGTACGTACCAAATCATCAATATTGGTTAGCACTGAATAAGCGACCTGATAACCATTAATGTATTCATCAGCAAACTGGGCTGAAAACTGCACCCAGACATCCTCACCGCCCTTACGGCGCAGACGGGATACCATTTTATAACCGCTTTGATGCTCCTCAAGCGCCTTCATCACGGTTTTGCCAAGCTTCTGCCATTCTTCCTGACAGTCCATATATTCATAGTATAAATCAGGACGGTTATGAAAAATCGCCTCATATTCATCCTTCGGCCAATCAATGAGCTGATAATAAAAATCATTGGCCCAAATGAGTGTAAAATGATCATCTAAAAGATGCTTACTGACACTGACGCCCAATAATTGCATTAATGTACTATATTCATAATCCGAAGCTGTCTGCATCATATCGGATATTTCTTTTTCTGTCATCGCAAGACCTCCCGCACCTTCATCTTAATTATTATTTAAAATTTGTCTCATTCTGCTGCGCAAACAGAAGTATGTGATCATCCAAACAGAAGAATGCACGATCTTATATAACCTTGTTCATAAGCATTTCTTTAATTATAACGCAATTTCTAAAAAACTCAACTATCCTATGGAGTCAAATCATGGTAAATGTTAAAATAATAAGTAAACAATCACTAGGAGGTATCATCCTTGAGAAATGAACAGCAATTTTCAAATCTGATCTATGAATATCTACTTCAAAAATTCCATTTTCAGCACTATCAGCTAAATGATACGCTGCCAACTATTGATAGTTTCTGCCGCGAATTCAGCGTTTCTGCGCAAACTGTACAGACCGCGCTTAAACGGCTGCGTGATGAGGGTTATATAACGATGCGCAATGGTCAATATACGAAAGTGATTTTCAGCCAGAGTGAAGCGGAAGCACAGGCATTTAATCTGCGCTTTTTTGCCGAGCGCAGCGCTGCTTTTGCGGATTTAAGTGAGGCTGGGCGATTAATCTGGATTCCCCTGCTGATTGAGGGAATGAAACAGCTGAATGCGGATGAAATTCATTATCTTTCTTCACTGGCGGAATGTACCCATGTGGAAGATCCGGTTTATTTCTATTGTTTTATTCTGCAGAAGCTGGAAAATCCATTAGCTATGAATCTCTTTTGGGAATTTACACTCTATCAGGGATTCCCTATCACTCATCGCAACAATACCGATAATTTCTATAATCTTGATTTGATTCGTCAGGGATTAAAAGGCGCTGTGCATCACCTCAAAATAAAAGCATGGCCTAACCTCTTAGATCAGCTGCTCTTGCTTCAGGATAATATTTATGCCCGCTCTGCCGATTATATACAAAAAGCCCAAGAGGCAAACAGCAGCGCTCCCCAGCTGCCTTTTAGATGGCGGATTTATCGTGAACGTCCGCAGCATTGTTACAGCTTGGCGGTGCGTTTGATGCATGACATATATCTAGGCGAATACCGAGCTTCACACTATCTGCCCTCTTATGAAAAAATGGCAGAAAAATATGGATATTCCATCAGTACGATCCGCCGAACAATTAAATTGCTGAATCAGCTTGGCACATGCCGCAGTGAAAATGGCAAAGGTACCCGTATCTTCACGATTGGCGAAAAGGGTGATTCACCGGATTTCAGCTGCAAGGCGATCCGCCGCAATCTCGCCTACTTTTTTCAGGCCTTTGAGTTAATCATCTATTCATGTGAAAATGTCTTTATGATGACTCTGCCGACGCTGACTGCTCAGCAGTACAATGATTTAATCAATCAGCTGAAAATCTATGCAGACACTGACCAATGTGAATTATCGCTCTGGTGTCTGCTGATCACGATTGCTGAGGCGTGTCCGCTGCACAGCATCCGTGAAATATACGGCAAATTATATGGTTTATTTCTATGGGGACACCCATTAAAAGCTAATCATGAAAGAGGCGAGCATAATATCAGCGATCAAGATTTTACTCTGGCACTGATACATACTCTTGAAAATAAAAATATTAATGAAACCGCGCTGCTGATTAAAGATTTTGTAAGCCGTCAGTTTATCCGTGCAGAAAACTATCTGCTGAAACAGGGAATGCAGCCTGAAGAACTGCGGCTGCCAATCTCCTTCCGTCTGCTTGTTCCCGCTGAATGATATCGTTTCCTTGCATTTTTTGGTAAATAAAGATAAGATAAAATATATAGAAGGACAATAAGGGGTGATTCTGTGAAACTTGATAACTTTTATGTTGATGACAAAATGGTCAGTAAGGCTTTGATGAGCAGTATCGATGATTATATCTATTTGGGAGATCTGACAACTAATGTGTTTTTTGTTTCACAGAATATGTATGATGATTTTGATTTACCCGGCCGTTTAGTAGAGGATCTGGTTAATGTCTGGGGAAGATTGATTCATGAAAAGGATAAAGAACGCTACTTTAAATCCATTGATGATATGCTGGCTGGCAAAGCGGATTCACATAACGAGGAATATCAGATCCGCAACCGCAAGGGTCAGTATGTTTGGGTACATTGCAAGGGATGTCTGTATCGTGATCCGCAAACACAGGCGCCGCTTTCATTCATCGGTATTGTAAAGAAACCATCATCACTTGGCAAGGTTGATTCTATTACCGGACTGCTTGCCCATGAAACGTTTCAGGAAACGCTGCAGAATCTCTCGGCGGACGGCATGCTCGATAACGCCGGTTTTATGATTCTCGGCATAGATAATTTCACCAAAATCAATACGCTGAAAACACACCATTTTGGTGATATCGTACTGCGCAATACGGCTCAGGATCTGACAGGTTTATTGCCTGAAAGCGTTCAGCTCTATCGTTTTGACGGCGATCAATTTGCCATTTTTACACCCGACGGCACCCGCTGCTCATTACGGGCAATCTATGAAACCATTCAGGCTTATACATCGCACAGTCACAGTGCGGAGGGCCAGACCTATGATTTCACTATGTCAGCTGGGGCGGTACGTTTTGCCGATATCAGCGACATCGATGAAAAAGCTGAAAAATGCGCGGCTATCGCTTTAAAAGAAGCAAAAGCGAACGGTAAAAATCAGTGTGTCTTCTTTGAGGAAAGCATGCTGGATTATAAAGTTAGAGAACAGGCGATCCTTCAGGATCTTCAGGAAAGTATTGCCGATAACTATGCAGGCTATCATCTTGTCTATCAGCCAATAGCCGACGCGGCAACGCTGCGTATCATCGGCGCTGAGGCACTGCTTCGCTATCAAAGTAAAACCTATGGCGCCTTATATCCCGATGAATTTATCCATCTGCTTGAAAATTCCGGCTTGATTCTGCCAGTCGGACGCTGGGTACTCAGCGAAGCAATCAAAATGTGCGCGAAATGGCGTCAGCGGATTCCGGAATTCGTCATGAGTGTAAATGTTTCCTGTCTGCAGCTTAAAGATGATGATTTTCCTCATATCGTAGAAACGGAGCTTGAGAAAGCCCATCTGCCGGCCGACAGCCTGATCTTAGAAATGACTGAATCTTATTTCGTGAGTGATAGTGATATCATCGCAGACGCGTTATCAAAACTGCGGAAACTGGGCTGCAACATTGCTATGGATGATTTTGGCACCGGATATTCCTCATTGGGAAGACTGACAAACTTTAATATTGATATTGTGAAAATTGACCGTTTGTTTGTGCAGCAGCTCTATGCCAACCATTTTAATCACAGCTTTATTGAAGCGGTCATCCGGCTTTGCCACAGTGCCGGTATGAAGGTATGTGTGGAAGGTGTGGAAACCTGTGAGGAACAGCAAAGCATCAGTTCACTTTATTCAGATACTTTACAAGGCTATTTCTTCTCAAAACCAATACCGCCGCAAAGCTTTGAAGAGAATTTCATCGCACAGCCAGACTGTATGGGTAAATATGCGATTAAAGAGGAATTGCCGCCATACTGCATTAAAATGTCCAGCAATAAGGATTTGTTGTTAATGATGATGGATGCGGTACCTCTAGGCTTTAACTTATGGAATCACAATTATCAGAATGTAGAATGCAATCATGCCGCTGTTAAGATGTTTGACTTATTAAGCGAAGAGGAATATCTCGATCATTTCTATGATTTATCCCCAGAATATCAGCCTGACGGTACACCCTCCATGCAGAAAGCAAAAGAATATATCAGTAAAGCCTTTGAAAAAGGCAGCTGTGTATTCTATTGGCAGCATCAAAAACTGAATGGTGAGCCAATGCCTTGTGAGGTTACTTTAGTTCGCATCCGATATAAAAATGAATATCTGGTTGCCGGTTATACGCGTGATTTAAGAAGACAGTTACGAATTGAAGCACTATGTGAAAGCAAGTGTCATGTCTATGATCCGCTGCCTGAGGCAGTGATGATTTTTGACATTGCAAAGCATGCTTGTGTCTATGCAAATCCATTCATGCTTGAATTTGTCAATGCGAAAGCTTATCCGCTGCAGCTGGATCAATTTCTGATGCCGCCGCTGAGTATGAAGGAGCTCATTGATCTTTCATGTCATCAGCTGAATATCGGCAAACGTATCTTTACCTTTGAATTCAACCTGCTGATTAAAGGCAAGCCAACGCCTGTTTTAGCAAGCAGCACATATCTCAGTGATCATCATGACTATTTGATGATAACCTTAAATCGCACTGAATTAAAACCAGAAGTCAGTTTATAAGGAAATATCAAAAAAGCAGGCTATAATTCAATCACTAGAACCTGCTTCATTTTCTTTTAATACTATTGCCCATTACCCATAAAATCGTCACCCGCAAAAAGTGACGATTTTTATTATTTAATTTTAATGAATGAGCCAGCCATAATCCTGCCGACAATCCACTACATAATCTGCATATACAATATCATCAATGATTTGAGAGATTATCATATAGTGTTTCTCAAAAACAATAAAACGAACGTCAATGTACACATCCCTAATAGTTCTGTTTTTAATTAATCCCTCAATAATTTTTAACTATAAAAATTCATAATTGCATGGCTGATTGCCAATGCGCTTCCTTTTCCATAACGCTGATCTAATACAGAGAGCATTTCTTTATCCTTAACAAACAGTTCTGCTTGTTTGCACAACAGCGCTTTGACATCAACAGCCTGATAAAGCTGCCGGCAGACAAACTCATATTCACCAATCATTCGCTTAGCTGATAACTCATCGCCGCCCAATCGTTCATGCTCTGCGATACGCTTAAACAGCTCATCTATACGTCGCTGATATGAATTAAGAAGCTGATTATTTTCACTCGGTTTTCCATACCATTCAATCATTTTCTTAAAATTCTGCTGTGCCTTAGACTCTCCTGCATGATTCATATATACTTGCCGATATGCTTCTATACCGCCAAATTGATCAGTAAGTGCCTGTAGCTGTTCTTCTCGCATATCTGTAATTAATTCCTGAAACAATTGTTCAATTTCAAGCTGACTGAATTCCTTAAAACTCATTGTATTTTCTCCTTTCATTACATCATCAATTAAACGAATCAGATTACCAAGCCGATGTTTTTTCATTTGTAATAATCGTTTCTGTTTAATCAATGCTGCTTCTTTATCAAAGGATGGATTTTCTATGATTATCTTAATTTTCTTCAGCGGCAAATCAAATTCTTTAAAAAATAAAATCTGTTGGAGTTTTGCCAGTGCTTCTTCATCATAATAACGATATCCTGATACACTATAAGCTGTCGGCTTCAGCAAATTAATTTTGTCATAATAATGCAGTGTGCGCACACTGATACCGCTGATTTCAGATACTTCTTTTACTGTTTTCATATTATCCCTCCCTTGATATTAACAATTTACACTATGACGCTGTGTCAGTGTCAACAAGAAAATAATATCTTCATACTATAAATCAAAAAGCAGTAAATCTCTAGATATAGAATCTAAGCCTTTACTGCCTCATTTATTTTTCTGTGAGCTTCTATTTCCTGCCTTTTTGTTTTGCCTGCTTCTGTTCTTTTCGCTCTGCTTTGCGCGCATTCAGCAATTCCTGCTGTCTGAGCTTTAACGCCTGCTGTGCTTTCGTGCTGTGTGATGCGTTTTGTAACTCACGGCGGCTTTCTTTTAAACGGCGTTTATAATTCTTTGACCGCTCTTTAACCTTGATACTGACCGCCGGACTGAATGGCAGTTCTCTTAAGCGCGGCAGCAAGGCTAACAGCTCTGTTTCTTTTGGTTCACTACCAAAAGTAATCTTACAAGCTTCAAGCTTATGATCCGCCTGCCGCTCAATAACGCCAACCCAAAAAGGGTCTTCAAAGTAAACCTTAAGACACTGTGATCCTTTGTTCATGATAAATCCTCCTTTAACTATACATGAACAAAGAATGGACGACCTAAGGAGGAAGGTTACTGACAGTTTCCTGCAACTGGACTACCGGCCAGTTCGTGTTTTTATCTTTGTATGATAAGTTTATCGTGTTTCATGATAAACGTCAAGCTCACAGGCTTTACACAAAAAAAGGACCATTGATATGATCCTTTAGTCTCTAAGTATATGATTGATGCAAAGTATCTGACGGCGGGCTTCTTCGACGATTTCATCGATTCGCTGATCATTTAATGCCTCACCGGCAAAAATACATTCCATGACTAAGCCCAGATTAATGCCTGTGATACAAACGATATTATACTCACCGATCAGTCTTGATACGACTTGTGTGACACTGCCGCCGATCACATCAGTAAAAATCAGAACCTTTTCCCCTGCTTCAAACGCATCCAGCAGTGATTTCAAAGCAGCGGTTACATCAAACTGTCCATCTACATAGGCATTAAGCGTATAAATATCCTGATTGCCGCTGAGTACCTTGATTGCGCTGGCATATCCGTCAGCCAAATGTCCATGTGTCGCGATTATATATTTCATTCATTTACCTCTCTAATTCACATGTGTTTCCAGCTGACTGCTGGCGCCATCATTGCGGGCATGAATCGTGCTCAGACCCATATCCATTGCCATCAGATGCGCAATCATCTGAAATGGAATCAGATATTCAAGTACATAAATATACTCTTTATCAAGAAAATCCGCATGCAGTGAGACAGCGTCCAGATCGGGATGATCGTTATGCGCAATCAGCACGCAATTGTTTGAATACTGTCTGCACCATTTCAAAAGCTGACTCAACCGCTGTGATTCTTTTGCTTTAGGCGCGATCAGGAAAATGAGCGAATCCGTCTCGATCTGCGTCGTTCCCTGATGCATAAATTCTTCCATTTCATAAACGACAGGTGCTAACGCCGTGGCTTCCGCAATCTTTAAACTGCCTTCAAGCGCTAAAGCATAGCCTGATCCAAAGCCGATATAACGGGCCACTTTAGAATGAATCAGCATATGTTTATTAGCTTCATACCATTTTTTAGTTTGTATGATGCAGTCCTCACAAGCCGCCGGCAGCTTTTCAAAATCACTGATCCATTGTTCATATTCGCCTTGACTCAGCTTACCATACGCATAAGCGGTTTCTAAGATACAGAGAAAGAAAATGGTCAGCGAAGCGATATGTCCCTTCGTTTCAATATAAGATGCTTCCTCATAGGACATTTTGTCAATTACCACTGTGCTGCGTTTCGCTAATTCAGAATGAATATCATAGGTGGTACAAATGACAGGAATCCCTAATTGCAAAGCAATCTCAGCCATTTTCACTGGTCCCTTTGTAGATCCTGAATGCGCCGGACATAGCATGGCTATTTCATCAGGACGATAAACCCCATTCACATTAAACTGCTCATGTTCTAAAAAGGCAGCTGGATTTGTAACGGTAACTTCGATTGCCAGCAACTCCTCAATCATCGGTTTCAGCATCATGCCGATATAAGTGCCTGAAGCCTGACCGCTGAAGTAAATCTTCTTAATCGGATGCTTCAAAAACAATGCCACAAATTCCCTGCTTAATTGCTTGCGATGCGCAATCAGGGTACGGATCAATTCAGGCTCAGCCATGATGCATTCCATCATCGCGTGTTTATTCTCTTCTTCCATACCTTACAAATCCTTTCCGACTTTAAATAATACCAAAAGCGCCAAGAATAACGCCCACCACAATAACCGTAACCATCAGCATCGGTGCCTTCACATTCTTTTTGCGCATCAGCCACGCGCAGAACAAGGTGAGTGAAAGCGGCAAAAGATTCGGACAGATGCCGTCAAGAATTGCCTGCAGAGAAACCTCCGCCTGATCATAAGTAATAGACAGATTCGTTGACAGGAAGACATACGATGAGGTCAGCGCGCCTAACACCGTCAAACCAACGGTCAAGGCGATATCCGTCACCTTCTGCAGCAAGCCGGACGCCACTACTTTATCAATGAAACTGCTGCCCAGCTTGAAGCCATAATGAATGCCGTACCAGTGACAGACATAATTAGGCACGTTGAAGATTAAGAAATACACAAGGATACCAAATGGATTGCCGGCGATACACATCGCAGCACCGACACTGGCCGCAATTACACGGAAACCGCTCGTAAAGAATAAAGTATCGCCGATTACCGATATCGGGCCCATTAAGCCTGTTTTGATGGCCGTAACCGTATCACCCATCTGATTGCCCGATTCCGCGTTCTGTACCTCCAAGGCAGCGGTAATGCCAACTACCCATGGTTCAATCTGCGGTGTTGTGTTATAAAATTCCACATGGCGCAGCAATGCCTGCTTCATGCCTTCCGGATCATCTTTATAGATCTTCTTAAAAATCGGTGTTAGGGAATAAATATAAAACAAATTATGCATTCGTTCACTGTTGTATGAAAGCTCTACCGGCATACTGCGCCAGAATACTTTATTCAGATCTGATTTGGTTATCTCAAACTTTTTCTCACTCATAGTCGGCTTCTCCTTCCTTCATAAACATACGGTATAAGGCCAGACATAATGTAATGATCGTAATTGCCATCACATCTAAGCCCAGATAGGCAGCCGCCGCAAAACCGACAAAGTATAATGGAATAAAGCGTTTATCCCACATGATATTGATCAGCATCGCAAAGCCGACAGCCGGCAATAAATCAGAGGCCTTGCTTAAACCATTCATGATACCCTCTGGAATCATGTTGATCAGATTAGTAATAGCATCTGTACCCAGCCATACCGCAAGTACCACCAATGAAGTCATAAATAATAATTTAATCAACCCATAACAGATATGAAAGCGATTGATTTTCTCAAACTCACCCTCTGCGGCCCAGCCATCACATTTATGCATGACATAAGAACCAATCGTATTAAAGGTGGTGGAAATGTTGGCGCCCAGAATCGCTACCGGCAGCGCGATCGAAATAGCAACTTCAAATGAATTTCCTGTCGATATCGCAAAGTATGTTCCCAAAATGGCGCCAATTCGTGTTTCACCGGTAATCATACCGGCATAAGGCAGAAAGCCCATCCAGGCAAGTTCCATTGTTCCGCCAATGATTAAGCCCTCAGTGAATCTTCCCATAACTAAACCTGTCAGCGCGCCGACAACGATTGGACGATCCATATAGGAACTGCCCGCAAAGTTATCAGAACACCAGGCTAACGCATAAACTAACCCTAATAATAGTGCTGTTGTCATAAATCCTCCTCATTTTTATTTATAAATATTTTTCAATCGGTACCGGCCGATCATCCGGAGCCACATAAGATTCTACCCGTATCCCTTTGGCTAAAATTTTTCTGAAATTCTCAAAATCCTCCGGTGCAAAGGCTAATGACGGACTAACCATCTTTTTGCCTTCACCGCCCTTCATCAGCGCCGCATTTAAAGCTGTGATGCCTTCTACCGCCTCCGCAATCCGCAGTGCGTCATGAGTAGTTTCCACAAGCAATTCAATCTTGCGCTCCTTGCTTGCCTCACTGTTCAGATATGTGATTGCCTCCGCAACCGGTATGATTTTCAATTTACAGCCATGCGGAGCTGACATTTTCATCAAACTGATTCTCAGTGCATCCTTGGCAACACTGTCATTGGCGACAACGATCTCATTGGCGCCGGTTTTCTGCGGCCAAACCTGTGCGGTCTGAAAGTGCAGCAATCTAAAATCAATGCGAAATAATGTAATCATAAGTTCCTCCCTTTCCGGCAGTCTCTGAAGCTGTGAGCTCAAACAGCCGCATAAGATCTGCCTAAATTCCTAAATCCTTAAAAATATATTCATAAAGATAGAGTATTTCATTTAACGGGATCACCACCCGGTAATGATTTAATAAATCCGTGAAGCTTTCATTAAACATCTTCACAAAACGCTTTTCATCCTTATTCAACAAACCCGCTTCCGCCAGCTTCTTGCCGCTGTCATCCTTCGTAATCAGCCGTTCCACCAGACAGCTGATATGAATATACATACCAACCATCGTTTTATTCGGCAGCATGATCCCCATCAAATTCTGCAGCTGTGACAAAGCCGCTTCAATATAAGTAATCAGCTTATCGGGATTGAGGATTGTCAAATAATTCATCACATTCTCAAGTGTAAAATTCTTCACTAAATTCTTATTGAATTGTTCCGCCTCCGCTTCACTGAAATAACGAGTCAGCATTAAGGAGATACGGTCAATATCCTTAAAAGCAATCACATCCTCCAGCGATACATAAGCAACCTTAGTCAAAGGCAGCTGAATCGTACCGGCAACGAAGATCACATCAAACTGAACAAAAACCTCATCATCATCTAAATTTTTTGACAGGCGGTAGTAATCATAAGTAAAGATACTGATATCCACCGGTCTTGGCAGGCTGTTTTTAAATAGCTGCACAACTCTCTCAGCCGCTGTTTCACCCGTTTCAGAAGTAAAGATTATCGCTTTTTTCCGTTTCACATTACTGATAATCTTGGTATCTAAATAGGTTTCCTTGGTAATGCTTGAAAAAATCTCATTCATTTCAAGTCCCTGCTTTACCTTATAAGCGATATTGACGGCAATTTTAGTAGAAACATTGTTGATGACGCCGATCCGCATATTCGCGATATCACTGATCTGATTGCCGATATCTTCTAAAGACCCCATATCCACCATTAATATCAAATCTTTATTCTGATTGCGGCGGCGGATATATTTTCTTAAGGTGCAGATTAATTCATCCACCGATGTATTCAGCGGCATATCAATCGCGTCCATCACATGTGAGCCAACCAGCTTATTTGCTGCATCAGCAATCGAGGAAGCAGTGGAATATCCATGCGCGAGAACCATACAGTTATATAGATAACGATTCATTTCACGGTTATAAAACTGAATATTCAAGATCAGAAAAGCGAGATTCATCATATTTAATTCAATATCGAGCGTTTGCCTGATTTTAAGCTGCACATCAACAGCCACACTTGCCTCCGCGGCATAATTTTGCTTCAGACAATTTAAGAGATGCTGAATGCTTTCCTTATTTTTTAGTTCCCATGCCTTAATGCTTGATACCATCTGCATCATATTGTAAATGATTCTGGCAATGACAAAGGCACAGTTGGCGGGAATATAAATATCATATTGATCCAGCATATTCTCAAAGATATTCACAATTAATTTTTCATAAGCGGAAACTCTGGGATTGGTATATTTTCTTTCAAATACAATGTAGTCATAATACTGATTCATGCCTTCAAAGCATTTCTCACTGAATTGCTTATCACTCAGATTCCCCTTTTCATACTCATGAAATAATTCAAGCATATAATCAAAGTAACTCAGCAGCTTCCCGCTGATGCTGTGATTGATCGTCTGATCGACGCAGATCAGATTTTCTTCCTCACTCACTGGCAGAACGGTACTGATAGCTGATACCGGTAAATGATACAAATAAATTTCCAGTTTCTTCATAGCTTGATCACTGGCTAGATAGGCATTCGCACAGCTGGTCTTAATGCAGCCGATCAATTCCTCAATGTTATTCTTATAATGTCCCTCAATTAAAGCCGCAAATGCTTTGCTTGAGATATAAATCTGCTTGCGGAGATTCTCCTCCTCTTCTTTTAGAAAGTGAATCACAAACGCTTCCTTATCCTCAAGCGGCCGTTCTTCCAATGACGGTATCTGACATAAAATTGGTACGTTATGAAGAAACAGACTGTCAATATTTTCTTTTGGATCGACACAGCTTGTCATGACTAAGCGTGTCGCCGAATGAAAGGTGCCATAGTTTTCAACCGTATAGTCTCCGCTTTTCATATAACTCATCAGCTGCCGGTAACATTTATCCGACAATGTTTCCGCATGATCAATCACCAAAATACCATTCTTCGCTTTAGCCAGCAGTCCTTCCTGAAGCAGTTTCTTATCGCCCTGAATACGAATCGAGCCAAAGATTTTTTTATAATCATCAAGATTGCTGTCAGCTTCATGAAGAAACATCAGCTTCGCGTCATCCGGAATGATTCTTTCTTCTAAGGCATACTGATAAATCAAATGACTCAGATAAGTCTTGCCGACACCATGCTCACCGTAAAGGAGAATCGGCAGTCCATTCGGCGGATATTTGATGGCAGACTGACACTGCATGATGCAGTAAGCCAGTGATGTATCATGGCCAATCGCCTGCAGGAAGCTTTTCTGCGCAAGCAGTCCCTTTTCAACAAGCTGAATCAATTCATTCACATCATAGAATTCATTGCTTTTTAAATCGATGCGAAAACTTTTCTCGACGGTTTTCTTATCCAGAAAATAAACCGGCCGTGTTGATATCTTAATGAATGTGCCGTCTTTAAAATATTCATTGAGATATTGTGAAGCTAAAGATCTTGATATATTCAGACGTTCCCCCAGTGTTGCTGAATCACTGTTCAGCTTTTGTGAACTGCAGAATTCTAAGGTACATTGAAGTATCAAATCATAAATTTCACTCTTTGTTGCTTTATCCATCATAGATCCTTTCTTAAAGACAGCCCTTCATCTGCCTTTATCATAAACAAATGACTTCCCCTGTGTGGCATGTGTTGACGGTTTCAGCACAGTGCCGCTTAATTTCATCATAGACTGAGGTTTAATTTAATTTTACTTTAAATAGATGTGCTGTTGTCGACACTAATCTGCAGTTAGCTTGGAAGATTTTGGCAGCATCACAGAAAAAAAAAGCATTTATGACAAAAATTTCAGGTTGTGTTGAGAAATAATACAATCTGAAGAATTAGGTTTAGTCTTTAAATAATAGTGATGATTTTACCAATGATTGTGTTTAACTTGCTGACAGTGACGCTAAATAAAGTATGGATGCGTTAGAGTGAAGTTATTAATAAAGGGAGGTTCATTATGCGTTTTATAGTTACCAAAGATTATCAGGAATTGAGTCAGGTGATGGCTCAGCTGATGCTGAAGCACATGCACAGCACAAAAAAAAGGGTGAACATTGCGATCACCACTGGCGAAACACCGGTTGAGGGTTATAAGCTGCTTGCCGCGCAGACAAGAGATAAGGCTTATTTTAATCATGTGCATTATTATATTTTTGATGAATTCTGGTATAAGAATGATCCGGTGGGAATCTGCCGTGCCAGTCTGGACCGCAAATATTTCAATCTGGCAAATGTTGCGGATGACCATATTCACAATCTGACTGAAGTGAACAAAGATCGGGTTGACGATGAAATCAAACAGGACGGCGGACTTGATTTGGTGCTGATGGGAATTGGCACAAATGGTCATTTCTGCGGCAATCAGCCGGAGACATTTAAAAGCTGGGATGAGGGTGTACATACGATTGATGCCCATGCGACCAAGGTGATTGAGGATCTGATGGTTCAGCTGCTTCATGAGGACCTGAATTCTGATGATGAGACAAGAATTCCCGAGCATTATATTACAATGGGGCCAAAAACGATCATGGCCGCAAACAGCATCGTCTTCATCCTGTCTGGCAAAGCAAAGGCAGAGACAGCGCGAAAGGCATTCTTTGAACCGATCACTCAAGATTTTCCGGTTTCAATTTTTCAGCTGCATCAGGATGTAACCGTGATTCTTGATCAAGAAGCGGCCAGTGAGATCATCGACAAAATCAAATAAGCATACAAAAAGGCATACACCCGTATACCTTTTTTTCTTATTCATTTTGAAAACTATCTGATGAAGTGAGTATGCACAGCCGCTTCCTTAACCGGCAGGCCATAAGCCGCTTTACCCAACTCAATGCTCTTCATTAAAAACGCCATATTTCTTGCTAACGTGCGCATTGTCTGAAGACCCTCGCCATCCTGCAGCGCTTCATTGGCACTTCTGCCATGAACACTGTTCCAATATTGACTGGAAGCAACCGGCATGCCGGAAATAGTAAAATACTTATTCAATTCATCAAAGGTTGAGGATAAACCGCCCCGTCTCGCCACAACGACACTGGCGCCTGTCTTCATCGTTTTATCAAAGCTCGTACTGTAAAATAAACGATCCAAAAAGGCAATCAGCGTCGCGTTTGCTGATGCATAATAGACCGGGCTGCCGATCACCAGGCCATCGCATTCCGCAAATTTTAAAGCTGCTTCATTGACGCTATCATCAAATACACATCTTCCTAATTCATGACACCGTCCGCAGGCGATGCAGCCGCGGATTGCCTGGCTGCCAATCTGCAGGATTTCTGTCTCAATTGATTCATCACTGAAAATCTTTGCCATTTCATTCAGCGCGATTGAAGTATTTCCTGCCGGATGCGGACTGCCGTTAATCATTAATACCTTCATAGTGATCCTCCTTTTTTCTTAATCTTAAACCTTTTCACAAAACGGTACAATAGTTCAACCATTAATGATGCTCATCAGCTTTTTATATTTTATTCTTACGATCCTGAATCATTTTCACAAACATATCAACTGTTTCTGGTGTTTGATGGTCAAAAAACAAACTGGTACCTGTATCTAATTGCGCAATTTTACACATTTCCTCTTCTGAAAGCTGAAAATCAAAAATATCTATATTTTCTTTCATTCGCTCAATATGTATCGATTTAGCTAATGCTACCACATTTCGCTGCATAAGCCATCTTAAAATAACCTGTGCTACTGACTTACCATGGGTATCTGCGATTGCTTTTAATACCGGATTCGCAAACATATTGCTTTTACCTTCCCCAAACGGAGCCCATGCTTCGATCTGCACATCTCTTTTCACCATATTCATCTGTGCTTTGATCTGTTGATTAAGCGGATTTGTTTCTACTTGATTCACATGTGGCTGGATACGGTTAAACGCAGCAATATCCGCTAAGCGATCAGGCGGGAAATTGCTGACACCAATAGCTCTGATTCTACCTGCCTCATATAATTCCTCTAATGCACGATAGGAACCATAAGTATCATTAAAAGGCTGATGCAATAAGACTAAATCAATCACGTCCGTCTTAAGCTTTTCCATCGACAAATAAATTGAATGTTTTGTCTTATCGTAGCCATAGTTATCGATCCACACCTTCGTTGTGATAAAAAATTCATTTCTTGGTATTCCACACTTACTAATGGCATTCCCAACCTCTTCCTCATTAAAATAAGATTGTGCAGTATCAAAATGGCGATAACCTGCTTGTATTGCATCTAATACACATTGTTCACAATCCTCTTTTGCTATTTGAAAAACACCAAAACCCAACTTGGGCATTTTAACACCGTTACTTAAGTATACATATTCCATAAATATTTCCTCCTTGACAGTTGCTTTATTTCAGCTACAATTGGATTATACATGTCGGTAGTAACTACCGGTCAATACTTATTTAAAAAAAGGAGAAACAAAATGTTCAACATGAAAGAAGCTTGTCTAAAAACAGGCCTTACTTATGAAACGCTGAAATTTTACTGTAATGAAGGCCTTGTTCCCAATGTGAAAAGAGATAATCATAATTATAGAGTATTTGATGAAAGAGATATTGAGTGGATAAGAAGCCTATCATGCTTAAAAAACTGTGGAATGGGAATTAAAGAAATGCAGCATTATGTCACTCTTTGCTTAATGGGAAGCTCATCAATTCCAACCCGTAAAATGATTTTAGCCGATAAAAAACAGGCATTGCTTGCACAGTTAAATCAAATCAATGAAAGTATTGCCTATATAGATGCTAAACAGCAATATTATGATGATGTTTTGAGTAATAAAATTGAATATACCAGTAATCTGATTAATCAGTAAACTGCAGGTAAACCAAAAAATCTGAAAGGTAAACTGATGGTCGGTTGAGCCGCTGAGCGCATCTGTTACAATGAGCTTATGTTAAAGGAGAAAACAAAATGAAAAAACAAACACTAGGTGAAATGATCGCATCACTGCGTAAGGAACAGGGAATGACGCAGGCAGTGCTCGCAGATAAAATGAATGTGACTGATAAGGCAGTATCAAAATGGGAACGCGATCTGTCATGTCCGGATATTAATTCAATGCCTAAATTAGCAGAAATTTTAAATGTCACTGTTGATGAGTTAATGCAGGGAAAAGCATGTCCTAAAAACGAATCCATCATGAATCGTATCAATGAAGTGATACAGACAGTTCTCAAAGCAATCGTCGTGGCTATGGGTACAGCAGTCTTAGTTTTATCGATTCTTGACAAGCTTGATTTGCACACCGGCTTCACATTACTGGGCATCGGTATGCTTTGTATTGGCATTGTCCTGCTTCAGGATCGTCAGCATCTTTCATGAAATCGCAGCTGTATGAAGAACACACTGTTATCCAGCCAGCGTAAATTATTCACCAAGCATAAATAATTAATCGTAAAACAGATATTATTTAATGTTTATCATTAAATTTTATTTGACTATCGTAACTATGAGTGATATACTTCAAGTATCAACAGGAGGTATTCTTCATGCAGACTTTAGAGGATAAGTTAAAAAAGAGAAGTGGTATCATCGCAGCTGTGTCATTAGTTATCGGTGCGTTTTTACTTTTGGATTTTATTGTTTCATTGATTGCCCTCTTATGGCTATTAATCAGTTCGCCTGAAAGCAGTCAGTTCTATCAGTTTTTATTGATTGCACTTCATGCGAATTCAAAAGGTGTTTTATGTGCTGAAATTGGCATCGACATGGTATCAGCCTTGATGCTGATGCTGATCATACGCCATGCTTATTTATTTTTCAAATCAACTAAAAACGATGCCCGTCCCTTTAAGGCTGACAATATTATTAAGTTAAAGAAAGCAGGTATCGGAATGATCGTCTATGCCTTTGTAGAGGTTATCGCACGTAAAGGCTTCTATGCTTCCTTTGCAGACTCTGCCCCTGCTTCACAAGTCCCTGACCCGGCTTTTATTATCGCTGCCCTGCTGCTTTTTGCAATCGCTTTAATATTTGAATACGGTGCTTTGCTTCAGCAGTTATCTGATGAGACATTGTAAGTGATATTATGGCTATCATATTAAGATTGGACAGGGTTATGGCAGATCGCAAAATTTCATTAAATGAATTATCGGAAAAAGTCGGGGTAACCAATGTCAATTTATCCAAGATCAAAACCGGTAAGATCAGCGCGATCCGCTTTTCTACATTAGAAGCTATCTGTGAGGTGCTGGATTGTCAGCCGGGCGATCTGCTTGAATATAAGAAAGATGAGTGAATTATGTCAGCGGCAGTGATGCTGCTGATATTTTTATCTTATTTTCTACATTTGTCTTAAATATGCTTGACACTTATATAAGACAGTTGTAGAATATGGTTAAAGGAGCTGATAGCATGACAATGATGAAGAAATTACCGGATGCGGAGTTTGAAGTTATGAAGGTTGTATGGGCCAATGAACCGCCGATTACCACAAATATAATTATGGAACAGATCGGATATGAGAAGGGGTGGAAGGCACAGACAGTAAATTCATTGATGCTTCGTTTAGTTGAACGCGACTTCTTAAGTACCGATAAGAAAGGTAAAGAACGTATCTATTATCCTTTGATTAATAAAGAAGACTATCTTAAATTTGAAACCAGTAATTTCATGAGACAATTTCATGATAATTCACTTCTCGATCTTGTGAATACGCTGTATGCGGACCAAGCTCTGACTGATAATGATATCAATGAATTATTAGAATGGGCGAAACAGAGAAAGGACTAATATGCAAAACTTTATATCGCACCTGCTGATGTGTTCATACCTTATGTCAGTGCTGGCGCTTATCTATATTGCCCTCACACCGCTTTTATCAAAACGCTATTCGATTAAGAGCCGCTATTATGCATGGCTGATTATTATCCTCGGGTTTATCATTCCCTTTCGTCCCCGTTTCCGCAATGCCCTGGTAAAGATTGATTTACCAAAGAACATTGCGCTCATACCAAGCGCTGACCAGCTGCCTGCCGCCGCACCGACGCTCATCAGCAACGCTCAGTCACCCTCGGTAAGTATACCATGGAATACGCTTATTACAGCTGGCTGGCTGTTGGGAATGCTTTTATTTCTGATTTATCATATAATCAAGCATTATCGTTTTTTAAAGCTGGCATCACGCTGGAGTGAACCGACATCTGATGAAAATATGCTAACAATCATGCAGATACTTAAAACACAGATGGGAATTAATAAAGATATCAGCCTGCAAACCTGTGAATGTATCGGTTCGCCGATGCTGATCGGCATCATTCATCCCAAAATCTTAATGCCGGCGGTGCAGTTCACACAAGATGAATACTTCTTAATTCTAAAGCATGAATTAATTCATTATCGTCAGAAAGACCTTTGGTACAAATATCTGGTACTGCTCGCTGCCGCCATCCATTGGTTCAATCCGATCATGATTATCATAACAAGAGTTATCGACATTCAGTGTGAATTAGCTTGTGATGAACAAGTCGTTTTGCATACTGATTCTGAAACGCGACAATCTTATAGTAAAACGATTCTTGGTGTTGTCAGATTTAATTCAAAATTAAAAACAGCTTTATCAACTAATTTTTATGGAGGTAAAAAAGACATGAAAAAAAGAATCAAAGCAATTATGGATACAAAACAGAAAAAAACGGGAATTGCCGTTCTCAGTGCTGTCATGGCATTTACTTTAGGCAGCGGCATCATCATAGCAGCAAATGAAAAGAATACTTCACCGGAAATCATTCGAGAGCACATTGTTCCTTCATCTAATATCAACGTGGCCTTCATGCCTGATCCTGAACTCTATGCCGCTTACTCAGCCTTTGGTATCACGATTTCTGAAGATGGCACTAAGCTGCTTTATAACGGTGAACCAATCCGTTCATTTATCGATCAGCAGGCGGTATCCGATGCCTTCTATTGGGATGAAAACGGTCATGAGAATTTATCGGCAGTCAGAAACAGCGGCGGTGAGATTATCGGCATTGAAACCATCACCGCTCAGGATGCCAAGGCATACTATGATGCCTTTTTCAAAGAGGAGCTAAACAGTACGCATTTTAATGAAAATTATACGGCTGACACTAAGTTTGATCAATACAAGACTCTAGGGATTGAATACTCAGATGGAGTATTATATTATCAGGGTACAAGGGTTAAAACCTTTATTGATGAACTTGGCGATAACCTATATGAGAGTTTTTGGAATGATCCTGCTGGAACGATCAATCTCAGCGTAATTCGTAATGAGCTGAATCAAATAACTGACATTAAAAAAATAAGTGATGATGCAGCTAATGAGTATCAGCTGAAATTCGATGCGTATGAGCAGCAGCTGATTGAAAGAATCGAAAATAAATATTAAAACAACATCGGGCCCAAGACCCGATGTTTTACTTATAATAATTCCCCATATCGGCGGATATAGAAAACCTTCACAACTGTAGTAATAACCAGATAACCAGCTACGATCAGCAGCAGCCAGCCATAATACATCAAAGGCATGCTGACTAAACCCAAGGCCTTGCCGATTTGGGTGGATGGCAGCAGCGTCAGCAGGAAGATGCCTGCTAATGACAGCAAAGTAACCGGCTTAGAAGCTCTTGTCTGTATAAAAGGCAGCTTGGCTGAGCGCAGTGTATGCAGTACAAGCGTCTGTGTCCACATGGATTCAATAAACCAACCGGTTTGAAAAACAGAAATAAACAAGGTGATGCTGCTTTGATCAGTAAGCGTATGATAGCCGCCTTTCACTGCCATTGGGGCAATTACAAAATAAAGCAGAAGATAGGTGCAGATATCAAATACTGAACTGATAGGGCCCATCCAAAGCATAAATTTGCTGATGCTCTCAGCAGCCCATGGTCTTGGCTGACGCAGAAATTCTGAATCAACATTATCAGATGGAATTGCCGCGCAGGAGAGATCATATACAAGTGAAAGCAGGATCAGCTGTATCGAGGTCATCGGTAAGAAAGGCAGAAATGCACTGGCGCAGAGCACTGAAAACATATTGCCAAAGCTTGAGCTGGCCGTCATCTTAATGTATTTAATTGTATTCGCATAGGTGCGGCGTCCCTCAAGAATACCTTCCTTCAAAACCATTAAATCCTTTTCAAGCAAAATGACATCAGCCGTTTCCTTCGCGATATCCACTGCTGTATCTACTGAAATGCCGACATCTGCTTGACGCATTGCCATGGCGTCATTAATGCCGTCACCCATATACCCCACGGTATGGCCATTCGCCTTTAGCTGTGCGACAATCCGCGCTTTTTGATCCGGTGACAGCTTTGCGAAAACCCTGCATTCCTCAACTAGCACTTTCAATTCATCATCACTCATCGCTTCAATTTCAAAACCCAATACAATATGCCCGGTATCGATTCCCACCTGTTCACAGACACTGCAGGTAACTCGATCACTGTCACCGGTTAGAACCTTTACCTCAGTACCATATTCGTGCAGACTGGCTATCGCGCTCTTTGCACTGCCTTTTGGCGGATCAAGAAAAGCGAGATAACCGATCAAGATCATATCCTTTTCATCTTCTACGCCAAACATACCAGCCTCCCGCGGATTGGTTTTCTGCGCGACAGCCAGTACCCGCAGTCCCTGATCATTAAAATCAGCAACGGTTTTTAAAATCTGAACACGCAGCTCTTCACTCATCATAACCGATTGATGATTAATTTCCACATGGGTACAGATTTTTAAGATTTCCTCTACAGCACCCTTAGTAATCAGCTGTGTCTTGCCATTCCCATCCTTAACAACCACACTCATACGGCGGCGGTTAAAATCATAGGGAATTTCGTCTACCTTTTCATACAGATTGCTTAAAGCCGCAAAAGCTTCATCATGCTCTGCCTCCGCAAAGGTTCTTTCAATGATTGCCACATCAAGCAGATTTTTCAATCCTGTCTGAAAATAGCTGTTTAAAAAGGCATGACGCAGCACTCTTGAATCTTCATTGCCTAAAACATCAAGGTGATATTCAAGGGCAACCTTATCTAACGTCAGGGTACCGGTTTTATCAGTACACAGAATATCCATCGCGCCAAAATTCTGAATAGCGTTTAAATCTTTAATAATCGTCTTTTGCTTCGACATCACTAACGCGCCCTTGGCCAGACATGTTGTTACAATCATCGGCAGCATTTCCGGCGTCATGCCGACAGCAATCGATACCGCAAACATGAAGGCACTCAGCCAATCATGCTTAGTAAAACCATTGATTACAAATACAACAGGTACCATAACCAGCATGAAACGCATCAATATTTTAGTAACCGCATTCATACCCTTTTCAAAGCTGGTGGCATCCTGCGGTTCACTGAAGCTTTCTGCCATACTGCCAAAGAAAGTATCAGAGCCTACAGCGATAACCATACCTAACGCTGAGCCGCTGATTACATTGCTGCCCATAAAAGCAAGGTTCTCACTGTCAGTTACCGATGCCGCCGGCTCACTCAAAGCAATCCCCTGCTTCTCAAGCGGATCACTCTCGCCGCTTAATGAAGCCTGTGAGATAAACAGATCCTTAGCCTGCAGAATTCTTACATCAGCAACGACTAAATCACCAGCCGCCAGCCGCACCAAATCACCGGCAACTACTTCATCCGCGGGAATTTCCTTCGCACTCTGATTTCGATAAACCAAGGTTGTTGTTTCTACCATTTCATTCAGCTTCTCAGCTTCCCGGCTGGATTTAGTCTCCTGAACAAAACGTATTACAGTGCTTAGGGTAATCATCACAAAAATGATAATGATCTTAGAAAAGTCTTGATCCTTAGCACTTACCATCACAACATCAGTAATAGCGGAAATCCCCATCAATGCGATCAGGATTAAGGTAAAAGGTGTAAATAAGCAGCGCAAAAGACGCAGTCCAGCCCAATCAGCCTTCTGCTTCGGCAGCGTATTCGTCCCATATTTTTCACGCATGAGTTCAGCTTGTACCTCATTAAAACCATTCATGCTTTGATTAAATTCCTGCAGCAGCGCTTCTTCACTCAGTAAAGATAACGCTGATAAACGCTGTTTTAATTGAAGTCTTTTTTTATCTGCTTCATTTTTTCTATACTTAATTAAATTATTTTGTGTTAATAACTTCTTGAATGTCATTTTCTTATCCTCCTTTGTTTTAGAAAACGACATAAGCCAAGAAGGTGAACCTGCCCGCGATTAAAGGTCAGAAAGGATCAAGATGCAGGTTTGATCACTTTCTGTCAATAGGATACTCACTCGGGCATGTCCATCATCATGTCCTATGCCACTGCAGCCTGATTCCATTTCTGTCACCCCTTTCCAGACAAATAAAAAAACTCTCTGTGCGATGACAAAGAGTCTTTATGCGAACATAAAAAAGATTGTCTGTCATCCAAGCTTTAGCTTTACAGGGCGTGGTTTGTTGACCATGAAATTGCATTAGACTACGCCTTGAACCGACGCAGTCTGCTAACCAACGCATAGTGTCTCCACTATTTTGCGGCAGCAACCCATATCCCTGTAGTAGCCTCACCTACCACATATTTATTTGTTTTACTAATTCCATTATATGCGCAAAGCACAGAAAGTCAACTCATTCAATTTAAGAATTATATCTCTTTCAAGCTTCATGCAATTAATCATTAACCCCTTTTCCAAAGTGCTGACAATAATCGACGCTGTTTGACCAAGATGTCTGCCGCAATGCGGACACTTAAAGAAAAGTAAATTACACACAACCGCCAAACCTTCCACTAGGATGCCAAGCGGCAGCAAGAAGATATTGACATAATTTAACAAAATCAGAATAAAACCGGTGATACACAAACTATAAATCAAATTTACAGCATCTTTTGGTTCAGCTTATGTACTCCATGATTCGCGGTTCGCTGTACTGCTTATTCATGCTTTTCTAAATTCATTCCTCTTAAATGTGAATACTGAAATGTTCAAAGTCAAACTGTCCGCTTCCCTGCTTCAGCAAGCCCTTTGCTTCAATCATCATAAAGCCCTCATCAATTTCATCGATTAACGATACTGGTATATTCAAAGCATAATGAGCTGGCAATAACCGTTTGACATGTAAAGTTTTCACATGTTGTATTGAAGCCCGGAAAGCGATTGGATCGGTCGTTGGATAAAAAGCATAAAGACAGCCGGCATAGATAAGATCACCGGAAAATAATTGTCCTCTTGCCTCATCAAAATAACAGACATGACCTGGTGAATGGCCGGGAGAGGCCACTACCCGCAAAGTTCTGCCGCCCAGTTTTATTTCATCATCGTCATGCAGAATACGGGTTGGCTCACCTTGAAAAACCGTATAAGCTGATGGATCAAAGGATTTTGGAAAGTCACAGGGATCGCGCAGTAAATTAGCCTTTACCACTGGCAATGGAATCGGAAAATGCCGCAGCCAATCAGCTTCTTTTTCATGAACCGCAATCTGATCAAAAGCGTGATGTGAACCGATATGATCCCAATGCACATGGGTGGTCGCTGTCATTATCGGCAGGGATGTCAGCTGTTTACAAGCTTCGTGAATATTCTCCACACCCAAACCACTGTCAATCAGACAGGCCGATTCATCACCTATTACCAAATAAGAATGCACCTGTTCCCAATGCTTATATTCACTGATGGCATATGTCTGATCATCAATTTTTTCAATAGTAAACCACTCACTCATACTGATTTCCTCCTGCAAACACACGTTCGCACACACGATTACATCACACCTTCATGCAGCTATATATAAAAGTTCATCATTTACCTCATAAATCTCTTACCCTATCCAACTATCTTAGGCCAAAATCATCGCCGTGAGTTGCATACCGCCTCATTCTCCTCAATATAATCCAACAGGACAAACAGTCATCCTTTAGAGCTAAGAAAAATCATTCTGTTTAAATAACCAAACGCCCCGCGCACTCATATTATGAGAAGGATAATCAAAGCAATCTTATCAAATGGCGGCTGTTTCAGCTTTTTTCAAGGCAGCAGGTTATGTATTATTTTATAGGTACCTTTTATTATTTCATAGCTTCCTCATGAAAAGTATATCACTTGCATAGCTGTTATACAAATGCTTCATTTTGTCTAAATTCAGACAAATCAAGAAAGTTGTCGATTTTCTTCATGCCATGACAGTGCTAGTATACATTCATAAAAGCATACCTATCGGCAATTACGTTAATTGCTTGATCATACAGATAACGATAATGAAAAATCGTATCTTTCATCAAGGGAGGAATGGGTTTGAAAAAGGAAACAGAAGAAGCAAAGCCAGGTTTTGTAGACACTGCCGCGGCTTTTATTGTTGATAAACGGAATGGTTTCTTTTTGGCATTCATCGGGTTTGCCATTTTTTGTGTTTTTTCCACAGGCTGGGTTCAGGTCAATGATGATCTGACATCTTATTTACCGGCAGAAACTGAGACACGGCAGGGCTTGACAATCATGGATGAGGAGTTTGTGACATTTGGCAGCGCCGAGGTCATGGTTGATAATCTCACCATCCAGCAGGCAGAGAAAATAAGTGATGAATTAACTAAAATTCAAGGTGTTAAGAGTGTGGAGTTTGATGACAGTAAGGATCATTTTAATAATGCGTCAGCTTTATTTTCTGTCACCTTTGATGGTGAGAGCGATGATGAAATCAGTATTCAGGCGATGAATGAAATAAAAGCGATGCTAGTTGATGAAGATGTGTATATCGTCAGTGAGGTAGGCAGCTCACAGTCTGATGAAATTGCTTCTGAAATGAATGTGGTAATGATTATAGCCGTTGTGATTATAATTGCCGTCTTACTGTTTACTTCGCATACTTATATGGAGATTCCGGTGCTGCTGATTACTTTTGCTGCCGCCGCGATTTTAAACATGGGTACTAATTTCATTTTTGGTGAAATTTCCTTCGTATCCAATTCGATCGCGGTTGTGCTGCAGCTGGCACTGGCCTTAGATTACGCAATTATTCTTTGTCATCGATATACCGAAGAAAGAACAACTAAACCAGCCAGAGAGGCAGTGATTATCGCATTAAGCAAGGCGATACCAGAAATATCCGGAAGCTGTCTGACTACGATTTCCGGTTTGATTGCCATGATGTTTATGCAGTTTAAAATCGGTTATGATATGGGATTAGTTTTGATTAAAGCGATACTGTTCAGTATTCTTTGTGTCTTTACGCTGATGCCGGGACTGCTGATGCTGTTTAGTCCATGGATTGATAAAACCCACCACCGCAGCTTTGTGCCTAAGATCAGCGCTTGGGGGAAGCTGACGGTAAAGACAAGGAAAATCGTGCCGCCGATCTTTGTACTCTTGCTGGTTTGGGCGTTTATCTTTTCTAACCGCTGTCCTTATGTGTATGGATACAGCACACTGACAACTGTCAAACAGAATGAAAGTCAAATTGCCGCGGATAAGATTGAAGCTAATTTTGGCAGCACCAACATGATGGCGCTGCTAGTGCCAAGCGGCGATTATAAAACGGAAGCTAAATTGCTTGCCAAACTGGAAGCAAAGGAACATGTCCAATCAGTGATGGGTCTTGCTAATATTGAGGCAATGGATGGTTATGTATTGACGGATACATTATCACCGCGCCAGTTTGCGGAACTGACGGATTTAGATATTGAAATTGCCCGCCTGCTTTATGGCGCTTATGCTGCGGATCAGAAAACATATGGTCAGATTGTCAGCGGCATTGATAATTACAGCGTTCCTTTAATCGATATGTTTATGTTCCTCTACGATCAAAAGGAAGCTGGCTATGTGAGTCTGGCCGCCGATTTAGATGAAGAGCTGGAGGATATTCATAATCAGCTGACTGATGCTCAGGTACAGCTTTTGGGTGAACATTACAGCCGTATTCTGATTTATCTTGATCTGCCTGAAGAAAGCCCTGAAACATTTGCTTTTCTGCAGGAAATCCATCAGTGCGCAAGAGAGTTTTATGATTCTGAGGATCTCTATCTGGTCGGCAATTCAACCAATGATTATGATCTTTTCGCTTCCTTCAGCAATGATAATATTCTGATCAGTATCCTATCAGCAGTTTTTGTCATTATCGTATTGCTGTTTACCTTTAAATCAGCGGGTCTGCCAATCTTATTGATTCTGGTAATTCAAGGCAGTATCTGGATGAATTTCTCCTTTCCATATCTCAGTAAAACCAATCTCTTCTTTATGAGCTATCTTGTTGTCAGTTCAATCCAGATGGGCGCCAATATTGATTATGCCATTGTTATAACTAATCGCTACACCTCTTTGAAAAAGGAAATGCCGATTGCGGATGCGATGGTTGAGGCACTGAATCAGGCGTTCCCAACGATTGTAACCTCCGGCATGATGCTGGCATCTGCGGGTACGCTGATCGGTCAGCTGTCCAGTGATCCGGCGATTTCTTCCATCGGTACATGTCTGGGCCGCGGCACGATTCTTTCCATTCTCTTAGTGATGGGTGTTCTGCCGCAGATTCTGATGCTTGGCGATATGATTATTGAAAAAACAGCGTTTACATTGAAAAAGCCATCCCGCCTGCAGACACAGACTGGATCAATTAAAATGAACGGTCATGTGCGCGGTTATGTTTCGGGTATGATTGACGCAGATTTCAAAGGCACGTTACAGGGTACGATCAGCGCTGCCATTGAAGCCGGCAAAATTGAGACAGCAAGTGAGGTGATTGATGATGAGAAGGCTTAAAAAATGCATCTGCATAATCATTACATTCATGATGATCTTTACTTTATTCCCACAGAAACTGCAGGCGGAAACGGAAATGATACACATCAAATCCATCGAAGATTTTAATGAATTTGTGCAATTAAGCAGGCTTGATACATGGTCGCGCAATAAAAGCGTCTATCTGGACTGCGATCTCGATTTCACGGAACAGGAATTTACATCGGTTCCTATTTTCAGCGGTATGTTTGATGGGCAGGGACATACAATTACCGGCATTCAAATTGACGCTAACGAACCCATTAAGGGCTTATTCCGCATCATAGAGGCTGAGGGTATTGTTCAAAATCTCAATGTTTCATCAGCGATTGCCGCTGATGAAGGACGGCAGATTTTCGGGGGTATCGCTGGCGAAAATTATGGACGGATTATTAATTGCAAGTTTTACGGCAAGATCTATGGCGACGCGATCATCGGCGGTATTGCCGGTATTAATCAGGACAGCGGCAGAATCGCCAACTGTGAGGTATCCGGCACGCTGGGCGGTGAAAAGTATACCGGCGGCATCAGCGGCGAGAATTTCGGCAGTATTATCAAATGTGTAAATCGCTGCCGAATCAACACATCCGCAAAAGAAAATACGCTGGATCTGGAAAACCTCGATTTGAATCAATTGGAATCCTTTAATAACGTGAAGCCGATCAATACTCATACAGATACCGGCGGCATCAGCGGTTATTCCTCCGGCATCATTCAAAGCTGTATCAATTACGCGATGATCGGTTATCCGCATATGGGCTATAATATCGGCGGCATCGTTGGGCGGCAGTCCGGTTATTTATCCGGCTGCAGCAATTACGGTCACATTTTCGGCCGTAAGGATGTCGGCGGTATTGTCGGACAGATGGAACCGGCTTTTATCCAGCAGATTTCCCGAAACCAGCTGCAAAGTCTTGGCGATGAGCTGGATCAGCTGCAGCGGATGATTGATAATGCCATGAATCATGCAAATGCGTCATCCTCCGCGATCAGCATTGAAATTAACACTCTGGCAAATTACGCAGACGCTGCGGCCGACAGTTCAAAACGGGTTTTGGATCAAAGTGCTGATTATATCGACTCCACGATTGAAACAATCAATGATACAAGCACTTTAATGGTCGAAGCACTTGATCGTCTTGATCCAATCATCAAAAAGTTAAAAATTACTTCTGATTCATTCACTCAGACTTGTTCACAATTGGAAAAGGCCATCAAAGAGCTGCAAATCATCTCTGATGACAGCGGTGCTGTCATTCATCAAGTCAATCTGGCTCTTGATGATTTAAAAAAGGCTAATCAAGCCTTAGCCAGCGCTGCCGATAAGCTTGATAAGGCTCTGCAGCTATTGAGTGACGCGGCGGCCAGCGGTGATCAGGAAAAAATAAATGAAGCGCTGAACCAGCTGAATGAGGGCATGCGGGAATTAAGCGATGCCGCTCATCAAGGCAGTGAGGCGATGAAGCGGTTTGCGGATGCGATGAAGGGCAGAGACAATGCATCTGATGCCCTTGAAGAGCTTTCACTTTCCTTATCGGCAATGAGCGATGCGATCACTAAAACCAATGACGCACTAAAGACGCTGATTGATGAAATTGACTGGACAAAGGTATCAGAAGCGTTAAAAGAAGCATCAGATGCGCTGGCTGATGTTCAAAAGGCAAGCGCTGATTTTAATGAAGGTCTAAAGAAATTGGGATCGGCGCTGGATGAATTAGAAGCACTCAATGATGATTTAGCGCCATTATATACTCAGCTGCGGAAAACTACACGCGCACTCGCATCAACAAGTGATGATTTTTCGAATATGGTTCGTGAGATACGCAAGCAAGTTAAAGCGCTGGCCGATAAGGAGCCCATTCAGTTTACACGGCTGCCATCGGGATATCAGCAGGACAGCAATCAGCTTCATGCTTCGATCAGCGGCATATCCGCTTCCCTGAAATCATTGAATCAGGAGGTTGAACGTTCATCGAAAACCCTGACTGCCGATATCCGCGCGATTAGTGATCAGTTTAATGTCATTATGCATCTGATGATTGAAGCCCTTTCTCAGCCGGATACAGTGAGTGATGTCTTTGAGGATACCTCCGATCAGGATATTGATGCCACAACCAACGGTAAGGTTGCTGATTCAGTCAATTACGATATTGTGGAGGGTGATGTGAATATTGGCGGCATTGCCGGTTCAATGGCCATCGAGTTTGATCTTGATCCTGAAGATGATTTATCATCGGCTGCCGACAAGCTGAATTACCGCTATGAAACCAAGGCTGTCATGAGCGGCTGTATCAATAAGGGTTCAGTCATTGCGAAAAAGAATAATGTGGGCGGTTTAGTCGGACGCCTTGATTTAGGGACAGTCAGCCAATGTGAAGGCTATGGCACGGTAGAAAGTACAAGCGGTGACTACGTCGGCGGCATTGCCGGATATGCCGATGCCAAGATTCAGCAATGTATCGCCAAAGCTGAGTTAAAAGGAAATAATTATATTGGCGGCATCGCTGGCATGGCCTCAACGCTCATTGATTCCTATGCCTTAATCAAAGTCAGTGAAGGTATTGGCCGCATCGGTGCGATCGCCGGTGCTTCAAACAAGCACAGCCAAATCAGCGGGAATTATTTTGTCGATACTGGATTCGCCGGAATTGATGGCATCAGCTATGCGGATATCGCTCAGCCAATCGACTATCAAGCCCTAAAAGAGCTGAATACACTTCCCAGCGCCTTCTTTGAATTCACTTTAACCTTTAAGGCAGACAATCAGACAATCAAAACAATTCCGTTTGATTTTAATGAGGATTTAAGCTCGCTGACACTGCCGGCAATTCCGGAAAAGGCCGGCTATTATGCCAGCTGGCCTGCATTTGATTATCATCGCATGCAATTTTCAGAAGTTCTGACAGCACAGTATCAGCCAATGATCAGCGTCCTCGCCAGTGATGTCTGCATCGATGAAAAACCGCTGGTTTTAGCACAGGGGGCATTTACCGATCAGGATTTATTGACGGTAAGTCAGTTTAAGGATGATAATTGCTGGCAAGTACAATTAACAGCCAAACAAAGTGAAAACATCACACTGAGACTTTTAAAACCCATTGACGGCAAGGTTAGCTTATGGGTCTTAAACGATGCGGGAGCATGGGTTTCTAAGCCGTTTACCGACTGCGGCAGTTATCTTCAAATCGATATGGAAGAGAGTGAATTGATATTCTGCATCACACCCAAGAAAAGCTATACACTCCTATTGGCCGGCGGCCTGACGCTGATACTGATAATTTTATTTATCATCAAAAAGCGCTATTCGCATAGCCAATAATCCCTCTGCCTTGATTAGACATTTAATTTTAAGTATGGTAAAATTTTAGTAAAATCAAGGAGACACAGCCATGCCGATCAATATGAAAGCCGTGATTGCCGATGCCTTTGTTTCACTGGCACAGCGTAAAAATGTCGATAAAATAACTGTTAAAGATCTGGTGGAAGCATGCGGAATTTCACGTCAGACATTTTATTATCATTTTCAGGATATTTTGGAAGTAATCGAATGGTCGATGCAGCAGGCAATGCAGGAAATGCTCGCGCAAAGTCTAGCGGTCGATGATCCTGAAAAAGCACTGCGGATTTTCATTACCGCCGCCGCTGAAAACCAAGAGATCATTAAAAAGCTGATGCATTCACAGCGCCGCGAACAGGTTGAACGTATGATGTTTCATGCGATTCAAGACGGCATGATGCAGCTGGCCCGCGACAAAGCACCTCACGATCTGAGTTACAGCGATTTAGAGATGGCTGTGCATTTCTATACCTACGGCATTGTCGGTCTGCTGCTTGAATACAGTTCGATGAAACAGCTGGATATTAATCGCTTTGCCCATCAGCTGAATCTGCTTTTATCCGGCAGGCTAATCAATTTTAATTAATCTAAACAGAATCCCCAAAGTGTAACAAATCCTTACATTTTGGGGATTTTGTTAATACAGATTGCTGAATCTGCGAATGGCGGCAGCCCTAGCTTTCCTTTATAGTATTTTTGAAAGGTGTGATAGAATGCGTCAGACCCTGCTGAATATTAAATTGATGGAATTACAGCAGCAATTCTGCCAGCTGACAAATCAGTTGGCACTTGATCAACAAACAGATAAGCATGAGCAGCTTTGCCATGACTTCAGGCTGCTTGCGGATGAATATCTGAGAAAGGAAAAAAGTCTTAATGAAAAAGCTCAGACTAGTCATTCAGCTGCCGCCTGCGCGTTGTCAGCGATTCAGGAAAGCTACTGTCAGCAGTGCGATAAGCTGCTTAAGCAGGCCGCAAGCGCTTGTTTAAGCGATGAAAAGAATGCGGAAATGATGGCTTTATATGCTGAATTTGCCCTTGATTATGCCGCCCTTGCCATGGATCACGCAAGACTGGCAGCATTAAAGGCAATCGATATGCAGATGACAATTGAAGAAAAAGAGGAGGTCATAAAATGAATGAAATCAAACCGCCGAAAAAGCCGCTGATTTATTATTACGGCATTGTGATGCTGGTTCTGATGCTGTTTAATCTATTTGCGATGCCTTATCTGATGCAGCGTCAGATAAAGGAAGTTGATTACGGCACCTTTATCAGTATGAGTGAAAACGGTGAAATCGGTAAAGTTGAAATTCAGGAAAGTGAGAACCAGATTTTATTTACCGATCCTGAAAATAAGGTTGTTTATAAGACTGGCATGGTCAATGATCCAGAGCTATCACAGCGTTTATATGATGCTGAGATTCCTTTCTATGGTGAAATCATCGAACAGACTTCTCCGATTCTTAATTTTATCTTATCATGGGTACTGCCGATTCTGCTCTTTGTCGGTATCGGGCAATACATGTCTAAAAAGCTGATGAATCGGGCCGGCGGCGCCAACGCCTTAACCTTTGGCAAAAGCAATGCGAAAATCTATGTCAAATCATCCGAAGGCATTAAGTTTGCCGATGTAGCCGGAGAAGATGAGGCAAAAGAAAATCTTGCCGAGATTGTCGATTATCTGCATAACCCCGATAAATATCAGCAGATTGGTGCTTCAATGCCAAAAGGAATCCTTTTGGTCGGGCCGCCGGGTACTGGTAAAACCATGCTTGCGAAAGCAGTTGCCGGGGAAGCCAATGTACCTTTCTTCTCAATTTCCGGTTCAGAATTTGTGGAAATGTTTGTCGGCATGGGTGCTTCTAAGGTGCGCGATCTGTTTAAACAGGCAAAAGAAAAAGCCCCTTGTATTGTATTCATCGATGAAATTGATGCCATCGGTCAAAAGCGTGACAACAAGATGGGCGGCAACGATGAACGTGAACAGACGCTGAATCAGCTGCTGACTGAAATGGATGGCTTTGAGGGCAACAACGGTGTCATGATTCTGGCTGCTACCAACCGTCCTGAATCATTAGACCCGGCATTAACCCGCCCCGGCCGTTTTGACCGCCGTGTACCGGTTGAATTACCGGACTTAAAGGGACGAGAAGAAATCCTGATCGTGCATGCGAAAAAAATCAAAATTGCTGAGAATGTTGATTTTGGCAAGATTGCCCGTATGGCTTCCGGAGCTTCCGGCGCCGAGCTTGCTAATATCATTAATGAAGCTGCCCTACGAGCTGTCCGTGACGGCCGCAGCTGTGCCTCACAGGCAGATCTTGAGGAAAGCATTGAAACCGTTATTGCCGGCTATCAAAAGAAAAACGCGATTCTTACCGATCATGAAAAGCTGATTGTTTCCTATCATGAAATCGGCCACGCGCTGGTTGCCGCCTTACAAACCCAATCAGCACCGGTTACCAAAATCACGATTGTACCGCGCACTTCCGGAGCTTTAGGCTATACGATGCAGGTTGATGAGGGCAATCATTATCTGATGAATAAAACTGAAATAGAAAATAAGATTGCGACCTTAACCGGCGGCCGGGCCGCCGAGGAAATCGCCTTTGGCTCTATTACCACCGGTGCTTCAAACGATATTGAACAAGCCACCAAGCTGGCACGCGCCATGATTACCCGTTATGGCATGAGCGAGGATTTCGGCATGGTAGCTATGGAAACCGTCACAAATCAATATTTGGGCGGTGATACCTCACTTGCTTGTTCTGCGGATACACAAGCTAAGATCGATGAGAAGGTTATGGAATTAGTGAAACAGCAGCATGACAAGGCGCTTGAATTACTGCGCGCTAACCGTCAAAAGCTCGATAAGCTTGCCCAATATCTCTATGAGAAAGAAACCATTACCGGTGAGGAATTTATGCGTATTTTAAATAGCTGAGTATAAAACAGCCCTTCCACATGGAGGGCTTTATTTTATCTTCAGTGCCTGCTTCAGCCGCAGCTTCATTAAAAAAGCTGACAGCACATCGGCTGTTAATTTAAACGCGGCAATCTGTTTAGATTCCCAAACGCGATGCTCCCGGCATTCATCAAAACCGACATAGCCCGCAAACTCCCCCTCATCCAATATCGCGCATTGAAGCAGGGAGCAGCAATCCTGGCCGGCCAAGTAACTGTGGTAATGTTTAGACATCGGTTTTACTTCAGCGCAATAAAATAAGCCTTGTTCATCAAAACGCTGAGCTGTTTCAGCCAGTGAAACGGAAATTGAGGAATTCATCGGCTTGATTCCCTTCGCACACCATTCAAAGGTATTAAAACATGAGTGTCCGTCATTGCTTTCAAAGATATAGACACGGCTTACATCATAGGCATGACCGATGATTCCCAATAAACGCTCAATAGTTAAATGAATATCCTTTGCCGCATATAATTTACGGAACGCATATTGGGCGAGCTGTTCCTCCATGATTTCTACCTGGTCAATATTGCTTTCCTCATTCACCGCGCTCATCAAATGATCGGATGAACATTCCTTAACGGCTTGGTAAAAGGTAACTCCCTTGCGGCCGCTTTTCTTACGGATATATAAAGCCTGATCGGCACATTGAAAGAACGTATGATAATCACCCTCGCCATACGAAAATACCGCCGCACCAATACTGCATGTGATCGGTAAAGCATTCGGCAATGGGGTTAATTCTTCCAGCGCTGACAACAGCTTTTCAGCTTTACGAAGTACATTTTCTTCATCATTGATTGATGCCATATAAATCAAAAACTCATCGCCGCCGATTCTGCCCGCCAGATCTGAGCTGCGGATCTGTGACTTTATGACTGCCGCCACACTGGCCAGCAAGCTGTCACCCGCCAAATGACCATAAGTATCATTGACTGATTTAAAATGATCGACATCTAAAATCAAAAGCGCCTGCTTTCCAGAAGCTTCACAATTCTGCATCCGGGCGGCTACTAATGAATCGATTGCGGCTTTATTATAGAGACCGGTCAAGGCATCCTTCTGAGCCATATCCAGCAGCACTAAATGCTGCCTTTTTTCATCATCAATATCGAGGATGACGCCAACCGCTTTAATTGCCTTGCCATCAGCATCAAACTGCGCGGTAGCCCTGATCCGGCACCAATGATACTTACCTTGCCGATCACGGATACGAAATTCAGTTTCAGAATATGGAACTCCCGCTGCCGTATCCTTCATGATTCTCATAAACGCGTGCATGTCATCAGGATGGATATTTTCAGAAACGGGAATCCGCTGGCTGATCTGTTTACTGATGGCCGCGTAGCCGAATTTTTTATACCAATTGGGGGAGAAAAACAACGTATCCCTGGCGATATCCCACTCAAAAATAATATCTGTCGCCTGATCCATAATTACCTGATAACGCTCTAAGGACAGCCTTAACGCTTCCTGTGCCTGTTTGCGCTGCGTGATTTCGATAAGCAAGCTGAAAAAGTTTTCACTGCCGTCACGCTCGGTTAATAATCTGCCCTTATCCAGTACCCATATGGGTTTGCCGCTCTTACATAAAACCCGATATTCAAGCTCAATATCACTGCCCTTTTTCAGCTGTTTATGAATCATTGACAGCATCATTGAACGATCATTAGGATAAACCATCTCAATAAAATGATTATGGAAGCGATTTGCGATTTCCTCCCGTGTATAACCAAACATTGATAAAAAGCTGTCAGACATGGTAATCAATGTAAAATGAGCGTCTTTCCTGCATTGATGAGCACTGCCGGGGAGACTGTTGTTTAACAGTTCAAGCTGGCGGCTGCGTAATGCCAGTGTTTGTTTCAGATCCTGTAAATTCGATCTGTCACGGCTTTCAACATAATAATGGGCAGCCTTTTGATCCATATCCGGATAAGAGAAATGAAGATGCAGAAGCTTCAGCTCCTTGTCAAGAACGATTGAAAAACGCAGCTTCTCAATCGCAAACATCTTATCCTCTGGCTCCGCCTCAAGCATCCCATAAACAATGCAGGCATCATCAAACGGCACAGCATATACTTGCCGCTGGCGGATGATAAACGAACCGCTGTATTCCTTGAATTCGGCTTTTAAGGCTTGCTTGGCTTCCATCAGATTCTGACAAAGCTCATTTTCACCAGTACCGATCCATGATATCTTTTCATTCATATAAGCCGGCAATCGATCAAGCCTGCGGTCGATAAAATAAAGCTCGATCAGTTTATCGGCAAAAGCAAGCGCCGCCTGCTTCAGATTAAATTGTTCCCGCTTCAAGATAACCCTCCTATCTGCCGCCATGCCCTTGACAACTTAAATTAGTAATAGTTATGTTCAGTTTATCAAACAATTTTAATAGAAAAAAGAAGCTATTCCTGAATGGTCAGAAATAGCCCCTAACTGGTACATCTATTTTTCTTTTTTCAGCTGAGCGACTTCTTTCTGCAAGGCGATAATTTCAAGCAGATATTCCCTTGAAATCTCGGCATTCATCAATTGATCCTCAGCATGGATCAGCAGCAGTGTCGGTGTCACAGCTTCATTATTCGCTTCTTTTTGAATCAGCTGGGTATGCACCTTATGAGCCTCAATAAACAGCTCCTGCCCTTCTTTTAATAATAATTCCGCTTTCTCAAAATCACCGGCTTTTACCGCCTGCAGTGCCTCATAGCATTTTGCCTTCGCGCTGCCCGCATAGCTGATAATCTGAAAGCTTACATTTTCTAATGCTTCCACTATTCATCCCCCATTAGTTTTAATGCCTGAAGCAATACTTTTTTGCCGTCCATCAAACCGTATGCCATCATATCAATCGCGTCAATCGGACAGCTGACATACTGTGCTACATCACTTTTACGATAAGAAACCTGCGGTCCTAACAGCACACAGTCAGCATCCTTTGCCACATTGGCTGCTGAGTCGATTGAGAATGCGTCAATATCAAATTCTTTGCCGATGGAAGCCGCGTGAGCTTTCATTTTATTAACTAAGATACTCGTAGACATGCCGCCGGCACATAACAATACAATTTTTTTCATACTTATGCCTCCTGTTCATTTAAAGCTTCTTCAGCACATGCGAATTTGTCTTCTCTGCGCATGAATGGAATATAGATAATATAACATAAAACCAGCTGTACTAATTGCGCGATGATACCCTGCCAGCCATTAGTGAAGAAACCGCTGATAATTACCGGGAAACCTGTTGGCAGTGTTACACCATTAGTATAAGGGAGAAAACCAATAATTGTAAGTAAATAAGCAGATAATACGGAAACCGCCGGTGTCAGCATTAATGGCAGCAGCATACGAATATTCATAACCTGAGGAATACCAAATTTAATCGGCTCAGAAATACCGAATAAGGCAGGCACTAAACCAAGCTTACCAGTTGCCTTAAGTCTTTCTGATTTACAGTTAAACATACAATGAAGTGATACTGCCAATGATCTTGCGCCGCGGTTGCCAAGTACAAAACCATAAGTGAATAAATAAGGCAGTGTTTCACCAGCCGCGTAGGCGGATAAGTTAGCCATCTGCGGTTCCATCCACAGCATCATGATGATTGGCATCATCGTAACTACACCATGCATACCAAAGAACCATAAGAGTTCAATGAATGCCACAATAATCATTGCTGAGAAAATATTGTTGCCTAAATGCATGAACGGTGTTTGAATGAACTTCATCAGCATTGCGGTTACTGTACCATATGGTGTTAAGGTCATTACATAAGCAATGATTGCGAAGAGAACAGCAACAAAGATACCCGGAATAATTGCCGCAAATGAATTCGCAACAAACGGCGGTACTGAATCCGGCATCTTAATCGTTAATTTATGATCAACTGCCCAGATATATAAGCGAGCTGCTAACAGTGAACCAAACAGCGCTGTAAATACACCCTGACTGCCGAAATTGCTGACAGCGAAGGCTTGACTTTCCGATACGGTCAAGGTTAACGGACACAGGATAAAGAATGCCAGCAGACCCATAATACCGCAGTTCAGCGCGTCTTTCTTCATAATATCACCTAATTTATAGGCAACTAAGAAAGCGATATATACTGAAATGATATCAATCGTCATCGTAGAAATTAATTTACAGATTTGCAGAATACCGGTACTGGCCATAAATGCCTGTGTCGGCCCGATATCAATTGCACCAATCAAGGTAAAGACAGAACTGATCATCATTAATGACATCGTACCCATCATACCCTGAGACAATGCTTTCATATATACATTATTCGAGAAGGCTATTGAAAATTTATTTAAGCCATCCTTTAAATTGTCAAATTTCATATTTTTTCCTCCAAATAAATTTGTTTTAATGTTTGAATATTTTCCCTGCTGAAATTTAATTCATTAATTGCGTACTGCTCGATACCGCCATAGGAATTATTAATAATATCTAATGCCCCTAACAGGAATTCCTCTCTGGCTTCTTTCAGATAACGCAATGCTAATACAAAATCTTCATTGTGTGTTTGCTCATAGGCCTCTGCCAAGCTGCGTGTATTCTTCTCATGCTTGCATACATTGGTAAGCATGTAATCTTCCACAACGGTTTTCTGATCCACACCCAGCAGCAGCAAGATTAAGGCAATCCCATAACCAGTGCGGTCTTTACCACCGCGGCAATGTTGGACAATCCCGCAGTTTGCTGGATCTAAAACCAGCTGCAGCATCTGCGCGTAGCTTGCTTTGGCACTCGGTGCTAAAACAAATTCACGATTCTGTGAAGACATCATGTCATAGGCTTGTTTTGCTGTAATCTTGTCGGTACGCTGTTCAAGCAGATGCTTGTTATCCGAACTTGCCAGCGCCGCGACATCCGCCTTAGGATCAAGATAGATCACTTTAGCACCCGGAATGGGCTTATCCTCATTATTGACTCTTTCCCGCTCAGAGCGATAATCAATAATCGTTTTAATATTCAGCTTGCGGATTGTTTCAATATCTGCCTCACTCAGCTTGCTTAATTCATCTGAACGAAACAGTAAACCTTTCTTCACCACAAGTCCCTCATTCGTTTCATAACCGCCTATATCTCTGAAATTATAGGCTTTCTCTAATCGTATTTGATTCACAATCTTCCTCCTTTAATTCAACCGCATCAATTCCTCAACAAACGTTTCATAATTAGCGTTATCAATCAGCCGCTGAACCGTGTTGTTTTTTGACAGCAGCTTTATAATCCATTCATACAAGAACTTATATTTTTCACTGGATGTTTTACTCATCGAAATCAGAAAGATGATCCAGACCTTCTGCTTATTCCATTCGATTGGCTTTTTCAGCATCGTTACAGAAATGAAGGTTGACTCTGTACATGTTTTGTTGGGGTGCGGCAGCGCGACATGCGGCAGCAAATCCGTGGATGAAAATTTCTCTCTTTCCAATACCAGCTCCTCAAACTCATCCGGCAGCTCGATATTTTCACGCACACGCTTAAAGATAGCAGCCAGCGCTTCATCCTTATTCGCTGCTTCCACATTCGTAAAGAATAATTCCGGTTTAAAGAACTGTACGATATCCTTGATTTGAATTTCATTGGTCAGCACCGACTTGATTTTCTGAATGCTGTCCTCATTCAAGAAGAATGAAAATTCAAAGATTGGAACGGATGTTTTTATTTTCAATGGCACAGTTGTAAAAATATAATCAATCGGGTGACTTTCAAGCATTGCCTCTACCCGATTCACATCACATATATCAATGGTTTCAATGAATTGGGAGAAGTATTGCTGGAAATTATAATAAATCAGCTGTGAGCTGGCGCGGCCGCTTCCGCAGACTACCAGTACCTTCTTTTTGGATATCAGCTGTTTTTCCTTCTTTAAAGCTACGTCAAAATGCAATGCGAAATAACTGATCTCTGATTCAGAGATTGAATAACCCCATGCTTCTTCAATCATATGTGTCGCGACAATCGCCAGGTCATAGCCGCTGATGCATTGCAGCCGAACCTCCTCAATAATCGGATTTTTCAACACGATGCCATGCTCAAGCCGGAATTTTAAAGGGACTAGATGCAGGCCGAGCATGATTCTGAGATTGAAGTCATTCAGAAAGTTAAAATTCATGGTATCGCGCAAATAGATCAGAATCTTTTCAACAAGTTCGTTGATTTCTTCAGGTACCTGCGAGCTGTCTTTTTGATCTATTTCCTGCTTAGAAAGCAGCTGCAGCAGCACATATTCCTGTTCTGAATCATTAAATTGAATGGAGAATTCCGCTTCCAGCTGCTGAATAATCAGGTCCATCAGCTTATCTTCATTCTGTGAACAATGCGCGCTTTCTAAACTGAAATCAATCGTATTCCCTTTCATAATTCTTTTGATTGAGATGTATAGATGGCGGATCAAGCCGTCGGTTAAATACTCCGGCAAGCTGTAGTTACAGGTTATAAAAGCATTGTTCACGATATTTCTTATTTTTTCATAAACATCGTTATCTTCATCAATGGATTTAAACATTGATTCTTTTACTAAACATTTCTGTACATAATTACTGGAAATAAAACGGCGGTAATCAAATTCATTGCCATGGATTCTAAGTCCATAATGAGGCTTTACCTCAATTTCAAGGTTATAGTTTGCTAAGATGCCCCGAAGCTGATTAAGTGCTTTGGTTAAGGTTGATTTAGAAATATACAGACTTGCAACTAAATCATCAGCCTTGATATAGCCATCCGTTTTAATCAATTCCTGAATGAGCTTATCAATGACATCATCCTCAGAGGCTTCTTCATGCTGCCATATCATATTAAATAGGTCTTCGTCATCAATTTTTAATTCATAACCGATACCCTTTTTGACGAGAATTGTGGCGCCATAAGATTTCAATTCATCGTTTAACAGCGGGATGCGGTTTTGAATGGTTTTAGAGCTTTTAGATAATGAAAAGGATATGCTCTTGCTGGACATGCCTTCTTTATTTTTAGCTAATAGTTCCAAAATTTGATAGTCGATTTTATTTAACATGTTATCACCTTGATACCATTATGCCACTTTTTACTATTTCCTTCCAATGCTTTATATTCCGCATAGAAGGAGAAAAAATCAATTGGAAATTAATCTAAATCCTTACCATTGCTGGCGATAACCTTTTTATACCAATAGAAGCTGTCTTTTTTGCTGCGCTCAAAGCTTCCCTTGCCTTCATCATCTTTATCTACATATATGAATCCATATCGCTTCCGCATCTCGCCGGTTCCTGCGGATACCAGATCGATACAGCCCCATGTCGTATACCCAATCAGGTTGACTCCCGCTTCGATTGCCTTATCCATGTCGAGGATATGTTCCCGGATATAGTCGATGCGGTATGGATCATGAATCGCTCCGTCACTTTCCACTTCATCGTAAGCTCCCAAACCATTCTCTACCACCATTAACGGCAGCTCATAGCGGTCATAGATCATTTCCAGATAATAGCGCAGTCCCTTTGGATCTAAGGCCCAGCCCCAGTCCGAATACGTCAGATATGGATTCTTTGCTCCGGCTGAGAAATTGCCGCTTACCGTTTCCTTTACTTCATGGCTCGTTACCACGGTTGACATGTAATAAGAGAACGTATACAGATCTACCTTACCTTCTTGCAAATCGATCAAGTCCTGATCCGTGATATCTAAATGAACGTTGTGTTCATCCCACAAACGTTTCGCAAAGGTTGGATATTTTCCCTTGCACTGCACATCACCGCAATAGAAGA
>NZ_HE578926.1:256141-311298 GCF_000313565.1 Dielma fastidiosa
TGGTTCGATGTTATACTTTTTACATTCTTCAAATACTGAGCGATAGAATTCAATCCCCTTATGATTAGGCTCTAATTCATCACCGTTAGGATAGAGACGAGACCATGAGATTGACATTCTGAACATTTTAAAGCCCATTTCCGCAAACAAAGCGATATCCTCTTTATAGCGGTGATAGAAATCGATGCCGTCATGATTTGGATAATAGCAATCATCAAGCACGGCATATTTAGCACCCTCAGGAAGCGCTTCACCCATACTTCTGATCTTTCCCGGTTTGCCGTCAGCACCGATATAAGTGATCATTCTTGGTTCCTTGACTGAACCGCCGGTAGTGACATCCGTCAAAGCCATGCCGCGGCCATCTGCGTTCCATGCACCCTCACACTGATTGGCAGCGGTTGCGCCGCCCCAGTAAAAATCTTTTGGAAAACTCATAAACAATACCTCCTTGCCTTTATTATTCCATTTCTGCGAATACTTTTCCGCAACGCTTTTTTCTTTTGAGTAGAGAAAAAGCGTAAGAGAATCATTAGTAATGGCGATAATGGCCGCAAAATAAGGGATATTTTGATTTTAGGGCAACAGGGATTTGTACATAATTGCGAAAAAAAACATCGATTATGCTCAACAGGGATACATAACCGATGGTTTTCTTTAACAAATTTGTAATTAGCTGCTTATGCAATCGTCGATAACAGTGAAAATCTCCTCAATAGTGACACCAAATACTTTTGCTATATTCCAAGCTAGAACCAAAGAAGGATTGTATCTCCCTTTTTCAAGATTGCCAATTGTCTCTCGGCGCACACCTACCAATTGTGCTAAATCCTCTTGCTTCATGTCGTTCTTTGCTCGAAATTCTTTAATTCTATTCTCAATCATTACTTAATTCCCACTTTTCTTTAAAGCCATAAAATGCCGTAGATAAAGCATAGACGATAACTGAAACAGCCCAGCCAGATGCAAAGCCTATTGAAAGAGCATCATGCCCAGCACGATTCTGGAATAGAAAATAGATTGTTGTAATGATTGCTGTCATAATCATTCCACAATAAAATGCTCTTGAAGCTGATTTATTCATATACTCTTCCAACATTTCATCAGATTTTATAAAAAAATATTCTAAATTAACTGCAAATGCAAAGAAGCCTAAAAATCCTTTTTCTTCTGTAAATATGCCAATAAAGCCTAATAACGAAAGTAAGCTCATTGCTCCATATAGATATTTGTGACTTTTCATGATACTCCTCCTATGTGATATATTTCTATCTTTATGTTATAAATATATCACATAGAATAAAGTTGGTCAACTGCAATCAGTATAAATTGTACTGATAAAACAAACTGTTTTTCGTAAACAGAAAATTTATGATTGAAGAATACGCATAAAGCAATCATTAAATGGCTCCCATGATTGTACATCCTGTTTAACCAATGCTTCAGCCTTTTGGTTTAAAGCAATCAGCTGACTTTCAATGAATAGATCCAGCGCTTCAATTCGATTTATTGTATCTTTTTCACATGCTTGCTGCTTTGCTGCCATTAAATCGAGAAGTATCTGACTCAATGGATCGTTCAGTTCAGCTGTCATCAAATCGGTAAAGCGCACGGGCGGCGGACAGGCTTTTTCAAGTATCCACTGACACGCGAGAAGTCCTCGCATTACATAGAGATATTTTTTAGGCTGAATCTGACTGCCGCTGCACTGGGCATATACATTTTCAGCAATCTTCAAATAATGAAACGCAGCACGGCGGACATTAAAATTTTGTGAACAATGAAGCAATTGTTCTGCCGCGTCTGAGGTTTGGTAAATAATCGGCGAATGCAGCCACTCTAAAAGCGTAGGATTGCCATCATGCAGCAGCTTCAGCGCCTTTTTCAGATCCCAGCCGTTGATATCCCAAACCGCGTCTACCGGCAGTTCAATCACATCCCGCTGTTTCTCTAATTTCAAATAATCAGACAACTCTCTCGCATAGATAAAACGCACATCAAAATCACTGTCCGCAGAGGCAAAGCCCCAAGCTCGGCTGCCTGATTCAGCCGCAAAGAGAATACGCACATGATGATCCAAAGCAATCTGATTTAATTTTTCCTGCACTTGATTACGCATTTTATTCACCTGCCTTAAAATTGTAGATTGGTTTTATAATTCTTATAAGCTCCACAGTGGGTTCTATATTCTTTATAATTTCATTCATATCTTTGTAAGCCATCGGGCATTCATCCAATGTCTCCGGTTGAATTGAGGTTGTATAGATACCTTCCATTGATGCCTTAAAAGCTTCCAGAGTAAACTGCTTACGGGCAGACATTCGGCTGAATAATCGGCCGGCGCCATGCGGTGCTGATTCATTCCAGTCAGGATTTCCCTTGCCCATGCAGATCAATGAACCATCACGCATATTAATTGGAATCAAAAGGATTTCTCCCTTTTTGGCTGACACTGCTCCTTTTCTAAGAATCATCGTTTCAGTATCAATATAGTTATGAATGGTTGTAAATTGATCAGCAGCATGCAGATTCATCGCCGTCATAATTTCATCAGCGATTGCCTGACGGTTCAGCATCGCAAATTGCTGAATAATCACCAGGTCATGAAGATAGTCTTCAAACAAATCCTCCTCGACATAAGCCAGCGAAGCCGGAATATCTGAACGCTGGATATTTTTCATGCGTTCAATCTCTTTTTGTATTTCCTGTTCACGGCCGCTTTTACGATATTCCACAATCATATCAGCAATTGTTTTAGGATCAAAATGATTCATTCGCTGCCAGCCAAGCCGCTGATAATGATGCGCTGCCTCATTGCCTAAATGCCGGCTGCCTGAGTGGATCACCAGATACAGCTGTCCCTCATCATCTTTGTCAATTTCGATGAAATGATTGCCGCCGCCTAATGTACCGATACTTTTCACCGCTCGATCAAGCTTGACAAAAGGCGCGCATTTCAGCTCATGGAGATTGATTTTTTCACTGTAAGCATGCGGCTGGGTACGGATATGAAACCCTGATGGAATGTGTGTATGAATGATCTGATCTAATTTTTCAAGATCTAATTCAGTTTCTGCCAGACGCACAACTTCCATCCCGCAGCCGATATCTACGCCTACTAAATTCGGCACCACTTTATCTTTAATTTCCATCGTAGTACCAATCGTACAGCCCGCACCGGCATGTACATCAGGCATGATGCGGATTTTAAGACCCGCTGTATAAGGCATATCACATAAAGTCTGAATCTGTTCAATCGCTGATTCTTCGATGGTATCGGTAAATACCTTTGCATGATTGTATTTCCCCTTAATTTCTAACATAGTTAATCTCCTTTCATCAGATTGCGAAGATTAGCAAGCAGATCATTGCCGCCATTGACGGTAATCGTGCCGACATTTTCACAGATCTTCTCTAAATATTCGAGTTCTTTTAATTTATATAATGTCTTATTCTCATCCATGAGCTTCGCGGTATTCAACAGGCTTCTTGTGGAAGCGACTTCTTCGCGGCGAGTGATGACATTAGCCTGTGCCCGCTTTTCCGCAATTAACACAGTATTCATGATATTGCGGATTTCACCCGGCAGAATAATATCCTTTAAACCGGCATCCTTGATGCTGATATAGAATTCATCTTCTCTAGCCTTGACTGCCTGATAAACATATTCTGACATTTGTTCTTTATTCTCTAAGATTTCATCAAGGCGGTACTTGCCGACAAATTCACGCAGCACTTGCTGGAAGACAACATAGATCTGATTTTGAAAGTCGGCAATCTCTGTACAAAGACGCACAGCATCCTTCACCACATATCGGCAGACGAAGTTGATGCGCAGTGTAACCTTATCCAGCGTCAGCATTTCCTGACCGCAGATATCCATCTGCAGAAGCCGTGTATCAACATGCTGAACGGTAATTTCCGATTCATTATTCCAGAAATAGTAAGTACCGCCATTTAATACGCGATTCAATTTCTTATCAATATAAAGCAGTGCCTTTTCATGAGCCGCTACATCAATTTTCGTATAAAGCTGCTTTGAGATTTTAGCGAATAAATACTTTGGAAAATCCTCTGCCACTTCTGCATTAGACGTATCTACGGTTACAAATGTATGTTTATCATAGACATTCCAGAACGCGCGGCGGCCTCTTGTCAGACAGCCTGCAAAGCAGTCATTTACAAAGTGCAGTACAAAAGTTTGATCCTTAATCTCAACAAGATCAAGCTGAGCCGCTAACTCAGGGTTGCTGAGGAAGATGTTTAAATCATAATCTTCAATTTGGAATTCATCATTCAGCGACACAATTTTGATTTCTTTAGCTTTACCAAAATAACGGACACAGCCCGGCATCAGCATCTTCACAAATAAACCTTTTTTAAATAATAAGCCTCTTTCATTTTCATTTATAATCTGTTTCATCACAGTTCCTCCTTTAATTAGACTCGTCTGCATAATCTGAATGCGGCAGCTTTCTTAAGATGATGGAAGCAATAAGCGGGAGCTGAGCTATGGCTTAATGATCTCATCATCGGTATCCGAAAACCGGCAAGGCAGACAGATTATTTACAGCCCGCAAATGGCGGCTGTGTGCAGCTTCGTCTCTACAATGGGCCTTGCGGCTAAGTTTTCCTTACCAAGACGGATGGTTAAATCCGAACAGGAATCGAACCTGTATCCAAGAATCACCAGCATACCTTTCGGGAGACCTCAGGCACTGCGGGAAATAAAACGCCCAGCGTATCGATGACCTTGTACCCATAGTTTACGGGATACTGTCTGGATAATCATGGAAAAAAAGCTGCGAACTTATAGAATGCAGAAAAAAACGTCATCGAATTTCTCAATGACGCGGATATTCATTTAATCATGATTTTCAATAAGTTCATAATCCTTAATCAGTTTAGCCTGCCTTAGCAAACGCTCATTTATTTGTTTAACAAATGATGCTGGTTCTAAAACACGCAGCATCGGCCCAAAAGAAAGAATCCGAATCAGCACCTCTGTTTCATCGCTTTTATTATACGAACATTTCATATGATACACCGTATCTGAAATCTGCCGTGTTTCTTTTTCATAATTGGCAAAATGCAGCATTGCCCGTTCCAGCGCGTTTCTGACATCAATGATTTCAACAGTCACAGATGCTTTCTTCATTTTTGGCAGTGATGGTATGCAGTTATCAGAAAGCTCACTGCATTCAACTATACGGGCAAGATTTAAGATGATTGAACGTCCTTCCCAGTATGCAATCAGTCTGAATTTATCGTCTTTTAGTGAGTATTCCAGTTTAGATGGATGAACATTGATATGACGGCGTTTCGCTTTTCCCTGATAAATGACTGACAGCATTTTCTGATGCTTTAACGCATGATGAATTTCTTGAAAATGGCTGCGGTATTCCTCGGATTCATAAGGGTCGCCATCCTTGATCTGATCAAAATAATAAATATCATCAGCCGTATATAAGGGTTCAATATCCTCAGGCAATTCAATGATATTGCCAAATAAGGATAAGCGGGGATCAAGGGTTATGGTTTTAAGAAAACGCAGCTGCAGCAATGAAAACGGCTGGCTCGGTATGTTGTGCAGCGGTGTTTGATACTGCCGGTTCATCAGCAGCCATTCCTCATTTCTGATAGCATCTAAAATTACCGTAAAGCTTTCCCTAAAAGCACAGTGATTAATAATCTCCATGGCTTTCGCAGTATCCAAGGATTCATCAAGAGCCGCGGTAAGCAGCTCTGCCATCGCTTTGAAATATGCGTTATATATCTCACTGAACAGCACTTGTATCAACTCCATTCATATTCAGCATCAAATTAAAATCCTTATAAAAAGTAGCTGTCACTAATGGATTATCGCATTCAAGCTTTACAATCCGGCCGATAAAGGTTCTGATCCACGGCAGCATTTCCATGGCATCATAAAGATCAATACTGAATTTGTAAAGTGTATCGCTGACTGCCTCGAGCTTTCCCATGCGGCCTTCTCTTTCAACGCGATGAAGAATGTATTGTTCATATGGCTGTATTTCTAATATCATTTCAAGATGCTCAAGACGTCTGCCGTCTTTAAATGATACTCCCCATGTATGCTCCAACAGGTGATTCAGCTGTTTTAAGGCATGTTCAAATTGTACGCTGTACTCACATACCGCAATCGATTGGATATTATCAAGACGAATCGACATAAAGCGATGCTTTAATGTATTATAGGCACATACATATTGACGGCCGCCCTGTACGCTGATTAATATTTTTAAAGGAATCAATGAATGCTTAATATTTTGGGCACGGCCTGTATAACAGACTGCTTCAATTCTTTGATGATGATGAATCGCTTCTAATAAGGCATAACAGACTTCACTCTCTAATGCATGTACGATGTAGTGATGCTTAAAGCCTAAAGCGATGGATGGTTCATTAATTCTATCAAGAAGAGTAGAACCGATGACTCCTAAAGGTGAAACTTCAGAAAAATAGCGTACCGCGTCAACAGCTGGTGCTGGATTAATCATTGAATCTGTCCGCATATAGACCTTTTTCTTACCGATCATTTTTGATTGCAGCAGCCCTAACTGTTCATACTCTTGCAGCTTCTTGCGAATGGTTGACACATCAAGCAGCACAGGCTTTTCAAAAAAGGACATATATTGATCGGCAATGGCACTTTCAAGCTCTGACGCACTCATAGCCGTATCATTTTGAAGCAAATCAAGAAGATAGAAATGCAGCATAATATCATTGCGGGTGAATGATTTTGCCTTGAACACGCGGTAAAATGGATTCTCATAAATCTCACTGCTGTCAACAGATAAAAATACCTTTTTACCGTTCTTTTCCTGACGGAAAGCCATCGTATCGCCGAGATAGCTTTCTATCCTGCGCCGTTCATTATCATAGCTGCGCAGGCTTTTTCCTTTGAAATCTTCACGGCCTTTAAACCCATAAACATAAAAGTCACGCATATATTCACGCAGCGGTTCAAAATGTTTAATCAGTTCAGAATATTCACTCATCCTATCAGCTCCCTTTAATTCCTATTATAAAGCATAAAGAAAAAGCAGGATATGTCAATCAAACAATTCCTGCTTAATATTGTTATAAACCTTTAATAAATGAGCTTAAGCCTTGCCAATCCTTTGCTTTCAGCAGCTCCTTGGGAAGTATAAAGCTGCCGCCAACCGCTTTGACATAATTCAAGGCAAGATACTCTTTATAATTTTCAAGCGTAACACCGCCGGTCGGTACAAAAGTCGATTCAAAGAAAGGGCCATGCAGTGCCTTTAATGCTGAAATACCACCATATACATCTGCTGGAAAGAACTTCAGGCATGTTAAACCTAACTGATTAGCCTGCATGATTTCAGAGGGTGTCACAGCACCGGCTACAATAGGTACATTCTGCTCTTTGGCATATTCCACGACTTCTGCGGATAGACCAGGGGTAACAAGGAACGCCGCGCCGCTTTCAATCGCCTGCTGTGCCTGTGCTGTTGTTTTTACTGTGCCGGCGCCAACCAGCAAACCATCAATTGACGATAAAGCCTTGATCCCTTCAGCCGCATAATCAGAACGAAAAGCAACTTCAATAATTGGCAGATTACCTTCAACGAGGCATTTGCCTACCGCTAAGCATTCTTCTAAATCTTTGACTGTATACAACGGCAGCAATCGGCGTTGATCCAGTACCTCATTAAAGTTCATATGACTGCCTCCTGCTACATTACTTTGCCGCACTGCTCAATAATTAAATTCTTATATTCATCATCAAGCAGCTTAGTAACTGGCCCGCGCTGACCATTACCGATAACCTTATCATTGATTTTTATAATTGGACAAACTTCTGTTTTTGAATCGGTAACAATTACCTCATCAGCATCCAGTAGTTCATTGATTGTAAATTTGCGTTCTTCATAAGGAATACATTTTTTACGGCAGATCTGCAGCACAAGCAATTTAGTAATACCCGGCAGAATCTCAGGTCCATCAGGTGTGGTGAAAACTTCACCATTTTTAACGATAAGAACATTACCCGCACGTTCTTCAGTGATATAACCGTCACGATACAGAATCGCTTTATCAGCACCGTGTTTTTTTGCTTCAGCAATTGCCATACAGTTAGGAAGCAGATTCAAGGACTTCGCATTGCAAAGAAGCCAGCGTTTATCAGGATACAAGATTGCTGACACACCATTTTCAATCTTATCCGTGCCGCGGTAATAATGAGACACACAGCCGGATACAACCGATTGCTGATCTTTAAAATCAGGATAATTATGGTTTCTTGGTTTACCATCACCGCGAGTAAACTGCATGTATACATTGCCGCTGTCTAAATCATTTGCTTCTACCAAGTCATAGAAGAATTGACGGATTTCATCACGAGTATAATTCAAATTCATATCCAGCAGACGGGCAGAATTTTCAAAACGATCCAGATGCTCTTCCAAAGCGAACAGCTTTCCGTTATACACTCTCACGAACTCATAAATACCGTCGCCGAATTGATAACCGCGGTCATTGAAATCAATATTCATCTCTTGCTGTTCAACAAGCTTACCTTTCCATAAAAACTTCATTATACTTCCTCCTTCCTGCATCAGCAGTTTATAAAATACCTAATAATGATCCTATAACTGAAACAATTAAGATAACCAATAAAATGCGGTTAAAATTTTGTCCCTTCTTAGCCATATAAATATAAATTGCGAAAACTGCGGCTAATGGCAGAATACCGGGAACTACACTGTCTAAAAATGCCTGTAAAGCAAACTCAGATCCACTGGCAGACAGACTTAACGGCGTTGAAATAGAAACATTCCCCGCTGTCAAAGCCCCCATCATCATTAAACCAACTACATTGGCAAAGAAAATTACCGCTTGCATTGACCCGTTCTTCAAAATTTTCAATACGGATTCACGGCCCAGCTGATATCCTTTCTGCGTCATATATTTCATCAGATAATATGTACTGATAGGATAAATCAGCAGCGGCAGGATACCGCCAATCGGATTGCCATTTTTCGCAAAGGGCAGGAATAAAGCAATTAGAATCGGCATGTATGCAGCCCAAATCAACGTATCACCGACAGCCGCTACCGGCCCCATCAAACCTGTTTTAATACTTGTGATGGCATCGTCAGTAATACTGCCGCCATTTGCCTTTTCTTCTTCCATACCTAATGTGATACCTAATATTATACCACCAGGAATAGAATCTGTGTTATAGAAAACCAGATGCCGCTTTAATGCCTGAACATACTCTTCCTTTTCAGGATAAAGCTTCTTTAAAGCAGGAATCATGGAAGCACAAAATACTAATGCCTGAAGACGTTCATAAGAATTGGACATCTCAGCACCGATATATAATCGATTCATACACCGATTAACATCTTTTTTAGTTAATCTTACTTCATTCATTTTAGACTCTTCCATTATGATATTTCCTCCTTCCTGAATAAGAATAAATATAAGAGTGATGCCGTAGCTACTGCAAAGATAGCGACTGCCATAACATCAAGACTGAAATATTTAACCATAAAGAAACCGATAATAAAGAATGGAATTAGCTGCTTCTTACCAATAACAGTTAACGTAATTGCAAAGCCTAAAGCCGGTAAGATACCGCCCATAACCTCAAAAGAATGCAGCAGCCAATCAGGAATCATAGTCAATACCTGTTTAGCAAATTCTACACCATAGAAATCAATAACAAATACGATTGGAAAACGGATGATGAAGCCAACAATCGTAGGTAAAATATAAGCACATGTAAAAATACCGCGTGAATTTCCTTCTTCCGCATATTGATCTGCTTTATGTACCCACAAGGTATTCGTTGTACGGCGAATCTGATCAACAAATACACCAATAACCCCAAAAGGAACTGCGAGTGTAATCGCTACTTCTGGACTCATACCGGAAAGTACACCGATCGGAATAGCAATACAGCCAGCTAAAGCCGGATCATTAGGCACATTACCGCCCGGTGTTGATGTCACACCAAGATAAACAAGCTGTAAAGCCGCGCCGATCTGCATAGCCTCAACCATTTTTCCTGAAAGCACCCCTACAAAGATACCAATTACTACTGGCTGAAGCAGCATGCTTGAAAAAGTATAACCAAAACGCAATCTGCAAATCCAATAATACAACCCCATACATATGGCAATAATTAAAGTATTTCCCATTTGATTTACGAAACTATTTAAGTTTCTGATCTCCTTTCTCTAAAAGCAATATTCATAAGCTAAGCTTTCGCATACGAATGCCTTAAGATCATCCCGTCGAATGATCAGCGTTTAAACCGATTTAATGCATCTTCAAATTTCAAAGGATTATCCTCTGGAATTGTCTGAAAAATAATATCCACACCCTGACTGCTTAATGCCTGTAAAGCATTTGCGTCAGCATCATCAAGGGTAATGTTTTGATAAACGACCTTACGGCTCGGACCGCCGCCTAAGCCGCCAATCTGAACCTTATTCACCAACACACCTTTAGCCGCTAACTCACTCAGCGTTTTAATATCCGGAAGCAGCAATAAGATTTTACCTGTCTCAAATTCATGATTCTGCCATTTTTCAACGGCAGCTTCAATGCCATAGCATTCAATCACGATGCCCGGAGGCGCTGACATTTTATAAATCTCCAATAAAAATAAATCCTTGGCAACAGCATCACTGATAATAACAATCTTATTCGCCTGTGATTGCTGAACCCACTTTGTCATGACCTGTCCGTGAATCAAACGGCTGTCAATACGGCACAATACAATATTGTTCATGTTACACCCTCCTTTTAAGTAACAAATAATAAATAGCTTCAATATAATGATTTTTATTTCCCTGTAATCTTCTCCATAACATCAAAAATTGATGATTGGCAGCTGGCAAGTACCTTCTTTATATCCAACTCACCGCCGAACGAAATTTGTGTACAAGCCTCAATCAGCAGCGGACAATTAAGACCGGTGATTACACTGATTGCACAATCTTCCCGTTCTTTCGCAATCACTGCCGCAACATTAGTCGGTGTACCGCCAAAAACATCGGTCATTAATGTTATATGCAGCAAAACATGTTTTTCCTGAGCTTTTTTTACCTCTGCCAGAATCGCCGCCTCTACTGCCTGCCTAAATTCCGCCAGCAGCATTTCAGGGGTTAACGCTACCGCAGATACAAAATCTGCTTTTCCGAGAATCATTTCCACACTGGACTTAAGCGCTTTTCCCCAGTCCCCATGTGTCAGTAAGATAATTTTTTCTTCCATAAAAGTACCTCATCCTTATCTTGTTTTTTATAATGCCGCTTTTTTAATTAATCGCAGCAGCGCTTCTACGCTCAATGCGCCTAAGCCAATCATACCAGCTACCGTAATGGTCAATCCTAAATGATAAACAGAAAGCGATGACTGACCTTTCATCAAATAAAACATACATTTATATATGTCAGCGCCCGGTACAAAAGGTATAAAACTTGGTATCAGTATCACGGTAATAGGTGTCTTATATTTTCTTGAAAGCAATTGGGTACCCATTGACATACAGATGCCTGCAATATATGTACTGAAAGCCAGCCCGCACATATTATTAAGCAATAAAAAGATAAACCACGCAAATGCTCCGTTGACAGACGCCGGTATGATTTTATCGAAAGGAACCTGCATTACCAATGAATAAGCTACGCTTGTCATAAAAGCTCCAAAGACTTCTAAAACCATAAACCATCGCCGCCGATTCCCATACCAAATCCAATACCTACCGCAATCGTACCCGCAATAACCAATGCCTCCAATAAACGGTTAGATCCTGATACAAAATCACCATTTAATAAATCACGCAGCGCATTAGTCAGTGCAATGCCAGGCACCATTGGCATAATTGATGAAATTAAGACAATGGAACCATCGAAAGACATTCTAAAATAAGTGAATAAGGCAGTTAAAGCAATTACCGATAACGATAGAACCAATGATGCCAATAAATCAAACATAAGCTCAGACAATCCTGCTGCATCATTTAATACCAAAAGCAATACATAAATGCATCCATTCAGAAATGATGCAATAAATTCATTAAAGCCGCCCTTAAAGACGAGAGAAAAACTGCACCCAAGCATCAAGAAGCCAAGCTTATACAGCCTTTTATTACGGCTTGTATTCGATGATATAAGCAATTCATCCATCGCATTGGCAGCCTGAGATAAAGTATATTTCCCATCAGTAAGATTCCGTGATATGCTGTTGATTGTATGAACATGATTGAGATTTGTCTGATGTTCATTAACACGCCGTATCACCGTGATAGTTTGCTGATCAGGGAAGCGGATCGTTGCGATTAAGCTTGTCGATTGAGCAATGATATCAGCTTGACACTTATAAGCAGAAAACATTCGCTTTAAACTGTCTTCGATACGGTATGCCTCAGCATTTGCCTTAATCAAAATTTCTCCGGCTGTTAAAATCACTTCAACCAACGCTTCATTTTCAGGCTGAATCGTATCTAAATATTGCTTCATAATTATCCATAATTTTCATGCCTTTCTTATCACGCTTTCACTATAACATTAATTTTTTATAACGTGTTTCTTCATATTTTCGCGAATCATTACGCAAATCAGAAGAAATTAATTATTTCAGCTTATGGTATTATATAAATAATAAAGGACTGTGGAGGTGAGCGCATGCTGACAAAAAGACAAATCGAAATTTTCATGGACTATTATGCTCATCATGATGAAATCATTAAATCAAAAATACTTGCCGATAAATATAATATCAGCATTCGGACAATTCAAAACGATATTCAAGTCATCCGCGATGAAGTTGAAAAAGCCGGTGCTGAACTAAAATCAATCAGCTCAAAAGGTCATGTTCTGCTAATAAAAAACCAAGCATTATGCGCCAGTTTTGCCGATCATCTCACGCTTGATTATAATAGTAATTATTTCTTTGATGTACAGGCATCACGGGTAGACTATCTGCTGTCTACACTGATTACATCCCATGATTTTATTAAAAGTCAGGACCTTGCAGACGCAATGTATATCAGCCGTTCACGGATATCTGTTGATTTGGCCCTGCTTAAGGAAGTCTTAAAAAAATATAATTTATCGCTGGTAAGCAAACCCTATTACGGTTTAAAAATTGAAGGCAGCGAAATCAATAAAAGACAATGCATCATTAAGGAAAATTTATGTTTCGCGCATAATTTTATTCAGAATGAAAAGGATGAGCCAATTATTAATGAGGTAAAAAACATCGTAACGCAGATTCTTGTAGATTCACATTATAAAATTTCTGATATAGCACTGCAGAATCTAATCATTCACATAGCTACCGCCATTGAACGTATGCGAAGCGGTAATTACCTTGAACAGCAGTCCATCAATTTAAAGGATGATGATGTTTTTCATCATGTACTTGAAATATCCAATAAAATCATACAAAGCTGCTGCAATAAATATTCACTCCCATATACTGAGAGTGAGGTCGTCTTATTAGCCTTAAATCTCCAAGGTAAAAGAGAATATGATCAGCAGGAATACATATCCGATGAAATCAACAAAAAAATCTACCATGGACTTCAGCAGATTAATGAGAATTACAATCTCGATTTAACCAACGATCTTAATTTAAGAATTTCTTTGGGACTTCATATTCTCCCATTATTATCACGTTTAAAAACAGGAATGCTGCTTAAAAACATTATGACTTATACCATCAAGCAGAAATTCCCCTTTGCGTTTGATATAGCGTCAACCTTTACCTATTCAATTCTGCCTGAATATAAAGAGCGCTTATCTGACGATGAAATATCATATTTAGCACTGCATTTTTCAGTAAGTTTGAATCAGACTACACCCGTAGCGAATCGAAAGGACATCCTGCTTATCTGTTCTCAGCAAAAAAGTGAAACGATATTAATTCAACAGAAAATCAAGCAATGGTTTAATAACATTAACGAGATAAAAACTGTTTCCGCTTCAATGGTTAAACCTGAAATATTTGATGATTACAATGCTATCCTTACTACGGAAAGCAAGATTGCAGAAGCTTATCCAAAAGCAATGCTGGTGAATTACTTTTTAACTGATACTGATTATCAAAAGATCGAAATGGCATTGAATGGCTTTACCAGTGTGAAGGATATTTTAGATAAATTTGATGAAGATTTATTTTATTATGGTAATGTAAAAGATAAGTATGAAATGATAGATATTTTATTTAAGAAAGCAAAAAAGAAATTCAAACTGTCGGATGAACTCTACGATTCTGTAATGCTTCATGAAAAAATCGCTTCTTCCTGCTTTGGCAATAAACTTGCAATTCCACATCCTGAGCGTTTAATCACGGACTGCACCTTTATTACCGTCGGCATTCCTAAAGAAGAAATAATCTGGGAAGGTGATACGAGTATTAATTTAGTAATGTTAGTTTCTATTGATAAAAACAATGTCAGAGCTTATCAGCTATGGTATTATTTATCGTTTTTGATATCCAATAAAGACATGCTGGATCGAATTACAAAGGTTCCTACTTATGAAAATTTGATTTCCATTATCAATGATGTGTATAAAAATTTGTTTTAATCTATTATTTCGTTACCATAAACAATACAATTGATAAACAGGTACCCATTGAGTATATGTCAATAGGGTACCTGTTTCTTAGTTTTGAACTCATAATGGATTACTTTATGTAAGTCATTTAAGCACTGAATATTCATGATGTTTAGCTTTTAATGCTTCAATAATACATTCAGTCTTATCGAAATTGATTCCATACTTCTAGTATTAACATTTAAAAAGCCAGCCTTTTAACAGACTGACTCTTTAGTGTGAAATTCACTATCACATAAATTTATGATTGTTATTTAACATAAGGACTCCAATAAATTCCATCTTCATTAATCCAACAGCCATCTATCCATTGATTTACCAGCATCCTACCTTGCTGATCTAAATAATACCAACGGCCATTAGAAGCAGCATACCATTGACTTCTTACTAAGCTGTAATTATCAAAAAGATACCACTCATTTTGATAAAGCGTCCAATATTTATTCTTAGCTGTATAATCATTATTGAAATAATAAATATTGCCCTCAATTTCTGTCCATGATTTAACTAATTTACCATCACTATCAGCTAAATATACTTTATAATTCGAATCATATTGCTTTAAGAACGTGCCTACCGGCAATATTTTTTCTACTTCCCCGTTTTGATTTAAAATTATCCATTCATATTTAGCAATAGTTTTATCAGCTTTTACGAAATATACGTCATCAGCCTTTACTGGTATAGTTAAAAACTCATCGACTGCCAGCTTATCAATTAACTTATCTTTTTCATCAAGTAAGACGAAGCCTTGGTCTGCTGGTTTACCTTTAATGTAGTAATAACTTTCATCTTTTCGTTCAACGATACCTGTATGTGAATTCGATGAACTTGAACCACTGCTAACTGAAATCCATTGTGCGGTCACTTTTACTGCATGGTCTGGCATAATGAAGGTAGTTGTACTTTCTTTGTCATTCTTAAAGTTAAGCTCTGCATCATTGCTTACCCATTTATCAAAGGTATATCCAGAGCGTTTACCGGCATCAATAGTAACCGTTTCACCTTGTCTGTATTTGTCAGCACCGTTATCTGCAGCATAGCTATTTTCAACTGTGACTGCATATCTTTCATTACCGGAAACTTTAAATGTATAAGTAACAAAGATCTCAGGATGATCGACTAATTCGACTTTCATAACGATTTCTTCCGCTGTTTCATCAGCTCCAATGGTTAGAGTAAAATACTGCGTACCAAAATAATTATCATTAGGCGTTACTTTCGTATTCTTGCTTTCATTTCCGGTGAGTGAAATTATATAAGCTTTTTGTGCTATACCCTGATCATCACCGAAAAAGCTCACATAACTTTTCGCATAGGTATCTTCCTTACAAACAGTATCATTTTCAATTGATGTATCAAGATTCAATTCCAGATATGGTTTCGATAAGACAATATCTATACTCTTACTATTACTACTCAGTTTAGCTTCATATCCCTTGTAATCAAAGGTAATCGCAAAATTATCCATGTCCAATTCTTTGTCGTAGTCCATTGATGTCTTTACTATTGACTTCCCTACCAAATCATTATTTTTATTACCGCTAACATGAACAGGAATCTTTACATCCCCTGTCAAGTCACTATTAACTTCCACAAACGCGCCTGATTCAAATGCTATCTTATCATAAATAATAACAGAAGCTCCAATTTCAAGATTTGTATTATTCATAAAATAAATACCATTACCACCGCTTTTAGACTGATTTTTGTTAAGTTTACCGCCAGTTAATACAAGTTTACCGGTGGTTATATAAATTCCACCACCATATTTAGCATTATTATTTGTAATATAACCACCTGTAATTGTACAAAGCTCATCACTAGAAATCAGGATACCGCCACCGTTGCCCTCAGCACTTGAATTACCAGTTATACTGCCCCCTGTCATAGTGAACTCTCCTTGTACATATATGCCTGCGCCACCAGATTTAGCTTTATTATTATAGATTGCGCCTCCTTCTGCTAGAATAACTTTACCAATGTATTCAGAATTTCCATTAATAGATGATACATTCGCATTGTTAACAACAACTGCACCACCATACCCTGTACCATTGATATTATTTTTCAGGTATGCGCCATTATTAATCAATAATTTACCGCCAATAACGTTTACTATAGGACTCTCTGATACAACAGCTGAATTTCCATCAATAATAATATGATCAAGTGTTAAGTTACCTTGATAATTAACATTAATCATTGCACCATTTATGAAACTGCTGTCTCTTTTAACTATTGCACCTTTATCTGACAAATACCAATTTTGATTATCATCAACAGTAATAGTGCCTGTCACATAAATAATCCCTTCATCTGCGACTAATTTTTTAGCTTGTTCAAAAGTCTTCACTGCCCTATCAGCAGTATCACCAAAGTTTGCATCATTTCCATTTTCACCGTCAACATAAACTGTGTTTAAAAATTCAGGTAATGTACTACAATTTATAATGTACGTATTTTTTGTTATGCCATCTTCAGCAATAATTTCTATTTCGTATTTTCCTTTACCCTCACTATCTAGAAATAAATAACCTTCATGATTAATGGTTGATAAAGAAGACCTATTTACTTCAAAATAAATTTTCTTATCTTGTATCGAAAATGGCAATGTTACATTATAATCATATTGTCCCTCAACTATCGGCACATTTATCCAACCATAACCAGTATTATCTGAATTATAATTATAACCAGCTTCAATGCTTTTAAAATTTATATCAAGCTTAAGCAAATCAGCTTCATGATTTAACTCAATTCCTTGAGCTATTATTTTTAAGTTTGTAAATCTAGTAGTCTGAATCAAATAATCTTGACCCATACGAGCAATTATATAATCTCTCCCAAGGGTTAATACACTACCATTAGATTCTACAATTATGTCAGATTCATCAGGTAATCTGTATCCTTGAGCAGGCATTATTTTCACAATAACTGCCGAATCTGTACTTAAGTCTTCATACTCAATATTTGTTAGATCAAATGACAGATTATTGATCCTCGCATTAGGAACCACTGATTTTCGTTTATTGTATATATTATATAATGGACAATCTGGGTTTGTATGAACACCCTCATTCTCAATCACCGGATCACATAAACATTGATCCGTTTGCGAATCATCAAGATCATTTTCCTGGTTGCTATCATCAGGTGTGCAATCAGTACATTTCAAATCATCCTCACAAATACCGTCTATGCATTCCGTTTCGGCTATTTTATTATCGGTATCCAGTATTTCCTCCTCGGCAAACACTGATGTTGGCATCAAATTCACCACTAAACATAAACTTAATGCCGCTGCGGATACGCGAACCATACTTTTAGTATGATTTAATGAGATATCAAAACTTAATTTCGGCAGCAGCAAAAAATTCTTCATAAATAACCATAAAGTATGAAGCCCTTTTCCAATCAAATCAACAAGTCCGCTAATGGCAGCATAACCATAAAAAACTATAAATAGTACAATAACAGAATAGGTTCTTAATCGTTTATGCTCTTTCCCAAATATTACAATTGCATTTAATAGTCTTTCAAACACGCTTATACCCCCTAACTGTATATCATTTGTGAATGATCTTCTATATCAAAATCATATTCCATAATTCATTCCGCTTTTTTCTTATTCTTAACATCAACTCCTGTTTCAACTTTACCGCTCAATTGCGCTCCCTGCCTAATATCAATCAAACCCGTTGAGATATCGCCCTTAATCACCGCCTGCTCCTGTATCAGCACTGATTCCTCAGCAAATATATTTCCTTTAAGATTCCCGCCAATTATAATTGAACGAGCCGTTAAATCTCCCACAACTTCCGTATCCCTATCGATACTAATTTGATTATTTGATGTGACATTGCCATGTACAATGGCATTTTGCAGAATAAGATTATCTGCTTTTATATTTCCTTCTGCTTTTCCATTAAGCTGTAAAATACCAGCTGTTTCAATGTTACCCTTAATTTCACCACAAAATTCAATATTCTGTCTTGCTTTGATATCACCGGTAATTACAACATCTTCAGCAATAAGAGTACCTTTTTCTGTTTGATGTGGCTGCATCAGCGGCGGCTGTTTCACAACCTCACTCTTTTCTGTTTCAACGACACTTTCCTTTGTATCATCAAAACCCATTTTCTTTACTAACTCATTAAAATTTGGTTTTGAACTACCCATAAGACCCTCCAGTTTTTTAATTTAGATAATTCCAAAAAATCAGACATAGCCGCTGATCTTCTCACGCATTAAACATCGTCTGATTACAATAAAAAATTACCTATGATTTCACTTTCATTCTATCAAAACGCTTTTTGTTTAAAAACAGCCCTTTCCTAAGTGGCATCTTTTTCTGCTTAAAAGGGAATGTTGTGAATCTTGACGGCTTTCTGAATCTCATATATCCTTAATATATAGAAAGCGGGGAGTGTCATGAAAAAGCTGTCAGATAAAAAAAACTGGATCATTTCTTTCCTTTTCGCAGGCATTGTATTAGCATTCATTACATTATTTTTCAACTTCACGCTCATTGATTCACAAATGCAAATACTATCCCCAACTTTTGATGATGCAATAGGCTGGGAAATGTACTATTACAATGGAGATGAAAAGACTTCTCTGACGGCCCGTGAATTATTTGAAACCCAAAATGAAGTTTATTATTTATCACGTACACTGAGTGAATCTGAACAGCAAGCAGGTATCACAACGATTAAGCTAAATTATACAAATCCCTGTGCTTTATTTCTTGATGATGTTCTGTTTTATACAAATATTCCCAATCTAACCGGAGAAATTGGCGCACTTGATTTTCCGCAAGAAACATTTGCGGTTCCATTTATCGCTGAAAATATAACAGTTACACTGCCGCCTGATTATGTTGGAAAGGAATTGACGCTTGCTTCTATGAATGTTGAATACTCGGGGCTGCCGATGATTTTTCTATCCAGCATTGCCCTTGATAGAACCGAGGTTACTGCGGCAGTAAACCGCATTATCATTCCAGCGGCAGCTTTGGCAATAGCCGCCTTACTTTTAATAGGACTGTGGTTTTACACCGGCATCAGCGGGAAATGGAATTTCTCAATTTTGCTGCTGCTGTTAGCTGCCTTGGTACAGACCTTTTATTATCTGCGCAATTTGGGTTATTACTTACCGAACAACCAGCTCTTTGATATTCCAATACTTGGACTTGGACGGCCGTTGTTTGTTTATATGCCGATGATTTATCTTTGGCTGCAAATGGACAAATACCGGAAAATTTATGCCCCTTTGCTGCTGATTCCCGCATTCTTTACGACTTTATTTGAATATTTAGGCCTGCTGGGCGTAAACGTATGGGATCTTATTTATCTTTCATGGCAGCTGCTGATTCCTGAGCTGATTCTCTTAATTATTTTTTCTGTTCTTGAGATGCGTGATGAAAACAGTGTTTTCAAAATATTCGTACCGGCATTGTCAATTGCCGCTGTATGCGTCTGCGGTCTATATATTGGCTCGGCTTTATTTAGTGACGGCTTTTATACATCTTACATTAATTCAATGTTCGCTCAATTATTTACTTTATCAATGCCTGATGTCTTAATTAACTGGACTGGCACCTTGCTTTTTCTGTTTTGCATGCTGATAAGATTTATTGAACTGATTCGCCGTTCAATCAACTTCCAGACTGAAATACAGGCATTGTCACTTAAAAATCAATTAGCTTATGATAACCTCAGATTAATGAACCAAAGCAGTGAAGAACTAGCGAAAATGCGCCATAATGTACTGCATCATTTTAATATTCTGTCCGATTTGAATCAGCAGGGAGAAACACAGCTTGTTGCCGATTATCTGAAGCAGGATAACCAATGATTCTGAGAAAATATTACCGATGAGAATTTGTGAGCAGCCGATTGTCAATGCCATTGTTGTCAGTGCCTTAGAACGCGCGAAAAAAGCAGGCATTGATATGACCTATCAGATCAATCTGCCTGCAGAATTATCGATTAAGGATGTCGATTTGTGCAATTATCTTATGAATTTACTGGATAATGCTATTGATGCCGCTGCTATGCTGCCAATAAATCAGCGTTGGATCAAATTAACGATGCATATACGCGCAAATTATTTATATATTGAAGCTGAAAATTCACGCACCGGCGAGGTTCTGCATGATGCCAAGGGAAATATTATCAGCAGTAAGGGTAAAAATCACGGTTATGGCATGAAAACCATGCTGGATATTGCCAGACGCTATCACAGTGATCTTCAGGTGGATATTCTGCCTGATCGTTTTGCTGTGCAAACTGCCCTTTTACTCTTAATTGACCAAAACAGCGATTAAATTTCTAATTCTTTAAATATGCAAAATACTGTCTGAGAGCTGTAGCATAAAGCCGCTTGCTGACGGGAAAACGAGCGCCATTGTCCATTTTGATTTCCTTGCGGTCTAATTCCTGAATATGTTTCAGATTCACAAGAAAACTATTGTGACAGCGGCAGAATAAATGACTCGGTAAATGCTGTTCAATGGCGGACAAGGTTCCGTTCCATGCCAGCTGACTATCTTTCAGCCAAATACACACCTTATGAGACGTTGCTTCAAGAGCATAAATATCATCATAAGCCAGCATCACATGTTTGCCTGATAATTTTAAATTCAGCTTGCTGCCCTGATAATGCTCATGGTAATTCTTTAATATCACATCACCAAGCTTCTGCCAATCAATAGGCTTCAGCATATAATAGAGCGGCTGTGTATCAAAACAATCATAAACATAATCACGATAGTTTGTCAGATAAATTAAGCTGCATTTTAATTCCTGTTCACGCAGCTCTTTCATAATCGCTAAGCCGTTTTTTGAACCGAATTCAACATCAAGCATTAAAAGCTGACACGCATCCTTGTTTTGATGCAGATAATCGATCAACCGCTGAGGTTCATTAAACGTTAACAGTTCATAATCAATGCCCTGTCTTATTCCATTATGTTCCATTAGCGCCGCTGTTTCAACCGCCGCTTCTTTTAAAAATGACTGATCATCATCACCGATTATAATTTGATACACAATTCAACTTCCTTTCTGCAGCTATGATACTTTTTTGTAATTAGCATCATAGCTTTTTTTAATTACATCCCGATACCGTAAATATAAGAAAGCTCTCAGCAAGTCTGAAAATTGATCAAAGTCCTTCATTTCAGACAAAAGCTGCCGCTTAGAAAACAAATCCAGAAACTGACCCAAATCAAAATCTCTGGCAATCTGCGCCTCTTCTTTAAAAAGATATTCCATCAGACTTTGCTGCTGCGGATATGCCTCATCCAGCCATTCATTAAAAGTTGCGGCGGTCGCTAAAATATCAAGATCAGGATCAAATTCATTCAGCAATACAAGCAATGCCGCAATTTCATGCTTACAATAGCCGCCATGTCCATAAGGGCATGAGCAATCCATATGCATCACTTCATGCTCATCATTCAGATAAATATTCGTCTGATAAACACCCTGCTGAGAATTATGCACATGAAAACTGTAAACATTATTGCCAAACTTTTTATTCAGCGTCAGTGCATGCTGACTGAATATTTCTAACCCCCGATAAAATACGACCCGCCGTGTATTTTTCAATACTTTAATCAGCTGCGCTTTCATGTCCTCACCTTCTTACTTTTATTATATCAAAAAAACATCTAGTTGACATTGCTCATGACACCCAAATGTTTTAGTTTTATCTTAAAACTCTCAAATAACTTATTCAAAACAGCTGTAAAAGCTGCCTTGTATTTCACAGATTGCTTGATTTATTTTTTAGATTTGCTTATAATAATAGTGAAGAAAGACATCTTTCAGGTGTCTGCCTTAAACAATGTTAAAAACAAGCACTCTGTCTAAACGGTCAAATTTAGAAAACAGAGTGTTTTGTTTTTATTTTTCCTTCTTTGAACTTTCAAAGAGGATGTAAAAACAAAGACGGATCAAATCGATCACTATCGCTGCACCAGACAAAACCGATGCTATAACAGCAATTATAAGTGATAAATCCATACCGTTTATCCTCCCTTCCAATCCCAAAAGGAAAAAAGAGAGAGGAGCTTATCGGCAGTCACTCTGTTAGATGTTTTCTTCTCTATAATTTTATCATATCAACACTATTTTTGAAATATAAAAAAAATTCTCATATTGATATATTTTATAACCGTATTATCCTATTCGTGATGCTAATCCAATTTAATTAATTTCAGCAAAGCTTCATTTTTCATCAAGGCTTTGAAAATCGGATAGCCGATGCACGTCACAACAACAAATTCACCCAGCATAATGGTAAAGGTGGTAAACAGAAACGGCAGATCTGAAACTACATTTAATTCTACGCCGATGATAACACAAAATAGCGTAGGCCAAAGCGTCGCAATGAGTAATGACTTACTGCGTTTGATACATTCCACCGCGCAGAAGGTTGCCGCTGTACCAAATATAACATCGACAATACCCAGCGGGCTGAAGCAATTTGCTAATGCGCATGCCAAGATCATCGCCGGACCGTACCGCTTATCAACAAATACAAGCAAGATCATTATTTCAGAAAAACGAAACTGTACAGCGCCAAAGCTTAACGGCGCCACCGCCCATGTCAGCACTACATATAATGCGGCTACAATTGCCTGCATCGCAATGGCTCTTACTGATTGCTTCCTCATGACAATACCTCGCCAACACCAAAATCAGTATTGTTCCACAGCACTTCAATTTTTGGATCAGCTTCTAAATAAGCATATTTTTCTCTGAACCAAGCAGCAAGCTGAGGGTCCTCCTTAATTTTTGTCGTATTATTTACATACATATTAACACAGCCATATTCAAAATATTTTTGGAGATATTCCATATCACGATCAATCATTTCCTTACTCTGACCTTGAATACCTACCATCAGACAAATCGATTTAAAATACTGCGCAACCTCTTCCGGTCCGCTGAATACCGTTCCCTTTTTTAAAACACGATTCCTGAAATCATCATCAAAGGTTTCTACACCATTTTTAAAAATAATAGGAATTTGAAAATAGTCTTCAATCTCAGATAAACGCTCACGATAACACCAATAAACCTCAAAGAATAATTTTTTGATGCCCTTATCCTGAACAATTTCGCGTAGTTCCGCTAATGTTTGTGTCGGCAATTCAAACACACTGCCTGAATTAATAACCTCCAAAACACCAAACTCACCTGTAATCTGCCGCAGAACATTGCGGTTAAACTCAACCATCGCCGCTTCGTCTTCACCATTATCAAGGGTATAATCGCAGAATGCACATCTGCCCCAAACACAAGGTCTGCCTTTCAGCAGTACGATTTCACGCTGGTTTTTAGCTGTTACTTTACTGTAACGCACCATATCGCTCATTAAATTTTCCTCCCTGTTTTTTATTTATGAGATGGTTATGCAAGGAACATCTCATTCCTTTAGTTAAAGGCTAATTTGTTACTTATACAATATATTTTTATCCTTTAACCCGCATATTATAGCACATTTATCTATAATGCAAACTATAAATAATATCCGCTTCGGCTTGATGAAACGTCGAACTTTGCGCTTATCAGCTAATTGATTGCCAAATATCAGCTGTTTTATGCCAAAAAGCAAAAGAATCACTGCGTTGAGTGATTCACTTGCTTTGATCAAATGAAAGGGATGTCTGATCAATTATTTCAACGATGGGATCATCACCCCGCACCGCAGAAATCTGATTTTTAAACAGATACTTTAAGACGGCTGTTAAATCATTAAGCACCACTTCAGCGCATGCAGTCATTTCAGCATCCGGACTGATTAAATCAGGTACCAGGATCGACTTGATTTCTGCCTGTTTTGCACTCAGCAAACCATTCTTTGAATCTTCAATAACGATGCACTCATCCTTGTTTAGATGATAGCGCTCCATAGCTAATAAATATATATCCGGTGCTGGCTTGCCATGCATAACCTCATCACCGCAAACAATCTTCTCAATCAAATCCGCTAACCCTGCCGCTGCCAGCTTTTCACCTACGCTAACAGTATAAGAGGAAGTTACCACAATACATTCTACATTTTCATGCCGCGCCTTAAGCAACAATTCCCGGGCGCCTTTTTTGGCTTTGATTCCTTGCTCTTTTAAAATCTGCGCCATGATTTGATGCCGATAAGCTTGAAAAGCTTCCACATCAACATTTTCAGGCAATACCTTTTTCACTAAACCCTGAGCGGTTTGCTTTGTCATGCCTGTCAGCTGATTTAAAAATGTTTCATCGGCGGTAAAGCCAAAATGCTCAGCCGCTTTTTGCCATGCCATTCTGGGAATCCGCTCAGAATCAATCAATGTGCCATCTAAATCAAGAAGTAATGCCTTTATCATCATTTACGCTGCCTTTCTTCGCTGCTTCACCTTGCGATTTTCAAATACTACCAGTAAAACGATAGCTGCTATTATTATCGTACATCCCAGCAATTTAGAAAAGGATAAACTTTCATTCAGAAACAGCCATTCACAAACCACACTGTTAATGGGCTCAAACAGACAGAAAATGGAAGCCGTTGTCGCACCCAGCTTTTTAATACCTACCTGCAGCAAGGTAATCGCAAATACCGAATTTAGGATCGCCAATAAAACGATTAAACCAAAACAGACTAGATCCAGCCGCCAAATAATTTCATGAGTAAATAAATTCAGCAGCAGCATGCAGACACATATAATCAAGGAAATATTAAATGAATACACAAAGGGATTGATTTCCTTCAGATTCTTTTTTTCAGTCAAAACCATATAAAAAGCATAGGTGCAGCCAGAACCAACTGCCATTAAAAGACCGCCCATTTTCTCCATATCATGCAGATCCATAAAGCAGCAAGTGCCAAGCAGCGCCAAAATCAACGCGAGCGTCTTGCCGCCGCCCAGCTTTTCACCGTAACAGAAACGGCAAAGCAGAGCCACAAAGATCGGATACAGAAAATGCAGCGTAGTAGCTGTACCTACAGAAATCCAATTATAGGAATAGCTAAGCAAAAGGGTTGTTCCAGTTGAACCAATTACACCGGTTATCAGCATATTTAACCGCATATCCCCACGCATTTGAAACGACGCGTGCTGACGCTTGGCCAGTAAATACAAAACCGGCATAATAATGAGATTTCGATAGAAAATCACAGTCATCGCATTACCGCCCAGCCCATAAATATACTTTGTCAGAACGGGTGTAAAGCCAAAAATCATGGCGGAAATCACCGTCATTAAGATACCTGCGATATTCACGATCTCACCCCTCTGCTTAGATATCTATTTTAAAAATTCTTACGTTTATACGCAGGAGGAATATTTAATATTTTGCGATACTTCGCAATCGCACTTCTTGATATTTCAACTCCCTCATCTTTAAGGATCAGCATTAGTTCCTGATCACTATACGGATGTTCCTTATCCTCATGCTTAATGAATCGCTGAAGCTGTTCCATGATTTGCTGATTACTTTCACCGCTCTTAACAGCAGCAGTAAAAAGCTGTTTAATTTCCATGAACTGCCCGTCAAACTGCAAAGTCTTATCCTTGATACATCTTGATATCGTTGATTCATTCAAATTAAGCGCATTGCTTAACATTTTTAATGACATGGGCTTCAGATCACCCTGATGCAGAAAATAAGCTTCCTGAATAATCAGAATCTGTGCCATCACATTCAGCAATGTCGAACAGCGGCGGGTTATACCGCTGATTAGCTGCTGAGCATCTAATACATATTTTTTGCGTACCGCTTTTACACTCTCGTCTTCATCATCAAGACAGATTGTCGATATCTGAAGATGATAGACAGCACGATCCTTCAATTCAACACAGAGCCCCTCATCATTATGCTTGATAATTACATCCGGCTCAATCGGCGGAGACATTGAAGCATACCGTGCGCCTGGTTTTGGATCAAGGGAACGGATCAAAGCTACTGCCTTTACCACATCATCCAGTTCTTCCTTCAGCTTAACCGCAAGCTGTTTTAATTTATTCTCAGCCAGCAGCTCTAACTCCTGTTCGACAATTTCAATTGCCAGATCAGCATAAATATTATCGCTGTGAATCAGCTGTAAAATCAGACAGTCTTTTAGGTTAAAGGCACCGATGCCATAAGGTTCAAAGGATCTCAGATCAGCCAATGCTCTTTCTGCTGTTTTCGCATCACTGTTCAGCAGACGGCATATTTCATCAAGTGTCATATTCAGATAACCATTTGAATCAAGAAGCAGGATGAGCGCTTCAATTAACCGCTCATCCTCATAGTCACCAATTCTCAGCTGGCTCATCAGCACATCCGTTAAAGTTTCTTCTGGCTGGATATAATTCAAAATTAAATCAAAATCAGGATCACCCTTAAAATAATTGTCATCCATCTCTAAAAAAGGATTATTCTCCAGTTCCAGCTCAACCAGTGATGATAATTCATCACTGCCCATTTCCAAAAGACGCAGCTCTTGAATCTGCTGCTTGGCATAAATTTGCTTCTGCTTTTGTTTCTGTGCTTGGGTTGTCTGGTATTTCATCTTCAACACATCCTACTTTCTGCCAACTGACACAACCTAATCTTCGTTTTTCAAACGTTCAGCAAGTTCTTCCTTCGCAGCTTCAAGAATTTCCGGGTGGGTCAAGAATTCCATCGCCGTTCTGCCCATTGCCTTAGAAGCAATTTCCAGACAATGTTTGCCATTCTCTGAAATTGCCAATTCTCTGAACTGCGCGGTATGATTACTGATTTTATAATCAGGGAATATTGTTACATATGGGTTACAAATTGGTATTCGGCGTGAAACATTGCCTAAATCTTCACCGCCGTAATCAAACGGCATGCCCTCAAGCAGCGGTTCATTTAAGGCCATCAATTCTTTGCGGCACACTTCTGATAAGATTTCATTCGGCACCCGTCCCTGATAACCTTCTTCAATCGTAATTTTAACTTCACAGTCAAGCGCGTGAGCACAGCCTTCCGCGCAGTGTCTTACTTTTTCCGCATTCATTTTCAAATCCTTCAGACTGAAAGAGGAAATACTGCCTTTCACATGCGCATAATCAGGAATTAAACCGGTACCCTTGCCGCCCTCGGTAATAATACCGGAAAGCCGCATATCACCTTTAAAATGCTGGCGCAATAAGCCCGTGGCCACAAAATATAAATTAGCCGCGCTTAACGCGTTAATACCATTTTCTGGATGACTGCCGGCATGGGCAGACTTACCGAAAAATTCAATATCCAAACGCATTGATGACATGCAGGCACCTGCCAAACGAGTTGGCGCACTCGTCGGATGCTGCATAATCACGGCATCCACCTCATCAAAAATACCAGCTTCCAGCAATTTGATCTTGCCGCCGCCGCTTTCCTCTGCCGGTGTTCCAATAACATACAGCGTACCTGTCACAGACTGTTCATCAAGAAAATGCTTAGCCTCAATCGCCGCGCCTAAAGCACTCGTACAAATCAGATTGTGACCGCAGGCATGACCCAGCTCCGGCAATGCGTCATATTCTGACACAATCGCCACTACCGGTTTGCCTGATCCGGTTTTAGCCGTAAAGGCGGTAGGCACATTGCCTGCCCCCTCAACGACTTCAAACCCCATTTTCTTCAGATAATCACACTGTACTTTACAAGCCTTATATTCCTCATAAGCTAATTCAGGATTGGCATGTACATAACGGGAAATCTCCCACAGCTCATCAAGATGCTCGTCCAAATAACGATCACACTGCTGTTTGATCCATGACATTTCCATTTTGCTGACCTTAACCTAAAATGCCAAAGAACGCGGCAACAATTGAAATCGCAAGGATTGTAAATACCAGTTTAATATAATTTTGACCTTTATGCGTAAAATACCAATAAATACCAAATACTGCCAATAATTGAAGCATACCAGGAAGAATAGCATCTAGGTTCGCCTGCAGACCAATTTCCGCACCGGTTGAAGACATTGTCCATGCCAATGGTGTAGAAACCTTAACATAAGAAGCGGATAAAGCTCCCATCATTAATAAACCTAAAACTGATGCGGCAGTAATTAAAGTATTCATCGTACCTGATTTTAATAGCTTCGGTACTGCCTCACTGCCTAATTTATAACCTAAATTACAAGTATAACGGCCAACCACAAAGATCATGATTGAGAAAATCGGCGGGAATAATAAAGCTACCGGGCTTCCCTCAAGAGCGAAAGTACAAGCCATACCTAATAAGATAGCTTTAGACATACCCCAGATTAATGTATCACCGATACCGGCAATAGGGCCCATTAAACCAAGCTTGATACCTGTAATAACATCACCGGTAAGATTGCCTTTGGCTTTTTCTTCTTCCATAGCCAATGCGATACCAACGACTACAGCACCAATCGTACCCTCAGTGTTATAGAATTCCAAATGACGCTGTAAAGCTTCCTTATAAGCTTCATCGTCATCCTTATAGATTTTTCTTAAATTCTTTGCCATCGCGGCACAGAATGAAGGTGCCTGAAGACGTTCATAAGAGTTATTTGTTTCAGCAGCTAAATACCAATATAAGTGAGCCTGATTGACTTCCTTTTTAGTTAATAAACGTTCTGACATTATGCTTGCGCCCCTTTCTTACTATCTCTATAAATCATCAGTGCAGCGATACAGATACCGAATACCGCACATGCCATATTGCCGATACCTAAATACTTAACCGCAAAGAAACCGATGAAGTAATAAGGCAGCAATTCATTACGTCCAATAGACATGATAATAACCGCGAAACCAATAGCAGGCAGAATACCGCCGGCTACTGACAGACCGGTTGTGATAAAGGCAGGCAGATAGTTAAGCAATACTTGCACAGCGTCAGCACCAAACAGATTTACTGCGAAAACAGGAATAAAACGAATAAAGAATGCGGTAATAGTAGGATAAACCATCGCACAGCGATAGATTCCCTTTTCATCACCCTTAGCGGCAAAATCATCAGCCTTATGTAACCAGATCAGGTTGCTTGTACGGCGAATCTGATCGACAAATGAACCAAGAATACCAAATGGAACCGCAATCGTAACTGCTGTATCAACATCTAAACCAAGCTGTAAAGCAACCGGAATCGAAATACAAGCTGCCAATGCACCATCACTCGGTACGTTGCCGCCGGTAAATACAACCCCTAAATATAATAGATTGATTGATGCGCCGATAATTAAACCATTCGCTACATCACCAAAAAGCAAACCATAAATAAAGCCTAAGAATACCGGTGCGCCCAATGTGCTGGATATACCATATCCGATTCTCGAAGTACCCAGAAAATAAAGGATACCGCTGATGACTGCAATCATGAATGTTGTCATAATTTCTTTCTCCTCTTTCTAATTTAGAATTTTACTTTTTCCATTACTTTGTCATATTCTGCAGATGGATCATCCGGTACCTGATGGAAATAAACCCGAACACCGGCATGCTGCATTTCGCTTAATTGATCCGCGTCACTCTTATCTAAAGTGATCGGTCCATAAACAATCTTACGTCCCGGCTGTGCGCCAAGACCGCCAATCTGCAGTTCTTTGATTTCAAAACCCTCTTTGAAACAGCGGTAAGCATCAGGCACACTCTTAAACAATACTAAGACTTCACCCTCGCCAAACTGATTTTCTTTCCATTCTTTAATCGCATCATTAATGCTGTAAACCTGAACATCAACCCCTGGAGGCGCTGCCATGATATACACGCTGCGCATAAATTCATTTGATGCCAGTGAATCATCAATTACCACGATCTTATTGGAACGGGTAATTTTGATCCATTTGTTTACAACCTGTCCGTGGATCAAACGGAAATCAATACGAATAAGCTTAATGTTTGCCATATTTATTACCTTCCTTTCAGATATGAAAGCACATCTCTGCCGCTTTCTTTTAAGGTATTTAAACCTAATTCAATCAATTCCTTGCTTTCTAAATTATTCTTTTGTGAATCCATTTCCAATAACATTGCCAGATTAACACCGGTTACGATCTGTAAATCATAACGCTGAGTCAGCTGTGCCACAGTATTGCACGGTGTACCGCCAAATAAATCAACAAGACAAATAATCGACTGTCCCTTTAGCTCTTTTAGCTTTTCCTCGATTTGTTGCATGTAGATTTCAGGTTCAACACCCTGCAGCAGTGAAAACGCATAAACATTCTTTAGTTGTCCTCCAATCATTTCCGCGGATTTGATTAATTCCTCACCGAAGCGTCCATGTGTGCAAATCAGGAATACATGGTTACTCATTCAAACTTCTCCTTTCAAAGTTAACTTTCACCTATATACCAGCAAGAATCGTGGCAACTTAAAAAAGATGCGATATTTCCGCATCTTTTTCGACAATTTTCTTCTGTGTGTTATTCTGTGTCAAACAAATCCATAACATAGCCTATTTCTGTGTCAGGCACACTGCATTTGAATTCTTCTTCTAAAATCATCATTCCCAGTTTAACCGCATGATACAGTGCCGGTTTAGCGGCTATCAGCTCATCAATCTTCTCATAATTAAGAATCTGGCCTTGAATGCAGCGCTCTGCCATGCTTCCCACATGCAGAATATAATTCACCAAAATACGGTTATAATCCTGAATATCAACCATCTTTTCAATCAGTTTAAAAGACTTTTGAATTACATCTTCAGTTTTATCCAGATCGAGGAAAGTCAATGATTCGGCAAGTACCGTATGCGTGATATAATTCGGTACTTCCTGGATATCAGATTTCGATCCCACCATTCGCTGTATAATCTGATTTATTTCATAAAGTCCATTTTCAAGGATCATTTTATCAGAAGGGATGTAAGGAACATTTTCCAGCAGCAGATCAACAGCGCCGACAATTGCTAGAATCGTCTTACCTTTCAGATCAATTTCTTTGAATGTCTCTTTGTTGCAGCAAAGCACTTCAATATCATATTCCTGAATTAAAGGAATCGCTGAGCGTAATAGATTGCCCAGTTTAATTGCGGCTCCTTCACCAGTCAGACATGTGCAGATAATCGCGTAATTCTGCTGGATGCGGTTTTTCATCTCCAAAGAAAAGGAACGGCCGATATAAGGCAGCATATCCTTAAATTCTTTTGCTAATTCATCTAATGTATATTCAACCATCATCGTTTTGCGGGTGGCCTCAAGCACTAAAGGCGTAGAAACCATCTCCACCGTGGCAACAGGAATATTGGTTTTCTCAGTAATTAATTCACCAAAGGATAATAGAGAGCCCATATCAACCATCAGCAGGACGCCCTTGCCTTCATCAATTTCTTTAACCTTATCACTGACAACCTCTAAAAATTCCTGAACATTCTGTTTCAGCGGCATATCAAGCGCATGCGCGTGATGTGTACAGAGTAAGGTATTTGCTACATCAGCCATATTGCGGGCAACCCCATTGCCATGGGCAAGCACTAATAAACCAATATGACTTGATTCTGTCTTGCGTTCCTCTTCCATACTTAAAAATAAGGTAATGAAAATGATTTCCTGCTCCGGCAGTTCAATATCAAGTTCACTCTGTAATATTGTTCTGACCGTTTTAGCTGTTTGATATTCAAGCGGATGATCCATTGCCATTGTATATTGATTGGCGCTGAATGCTGAATGAGTTACATGATTCTCAACAATGGCAGACATATGCAGAGCCATCGCGGCATAAGCCTTCTTCGGTATACTGCGGTTAATGTGATGCTCAGCAATCTGCATGGCAATCTCGACAGAACGATAAATGCGCGGTGATACAATCTTATATAATTCTTCCTTCTGAGAGATGTCGGTATTTACCAGCTTATTCATCAGACGCGAGATATACTCCTCAATCTGCTTCTTAATCTCACGGCTGATCGTATCGGCAGAATAGCCTTCAATCTCATAACGGGAGAAGGATTTCTCAATCAAACCGTAGATATCCTCAAGATCACGGAAATCAAAGGATTCAAAATTAATTTCCTGATTATAAATGAAGAGATTACCGGCATGAGAATCGATGATTTCCATGATTTCCGGCTGTTTCTCTGATTTAAAGATACCAGCATAGGTTGAATCCGCAAGCAGCGATGAATTGATTTCTACACGGGCTAAATCACGGGCCTTATAATCAAGGAAAGCACGGGCACACAGCAGCCGGATATCCGCCTTCAGCTGACCGATATTGCCGGGACAGTCATAGCCCATCAAAGCCTTCATACCCTTTTTAGTTACTTGAATAGGTATTTTAAGCTGACTGTATTCCTGACGGAGAAATTTTTCAATCAGGTCGTAGCGTTCTTTAATTGTACGCTCTTGAAGACTTGGAATCGTTATCGTCATCGGAATACGCCGCAGAAAGGTTTTCAGCAGGGCTGAGTCAGTATTTTCAGTGGTAGCGCCAAGAATCAGTACATTGGCCTTCGTATTCTTAGAATCACCCATGCGGCGGTACTCACCCTTATCAATCAGCATAAAAAGCATCTCCTGACCTTCCGGTGAAAGACGGTGGATCTCATCTAAAAACAGAATGCCGTTGTTGGCACGATGAATCAGGCCTTCCGAATCATGATCAGCACCCGTATAGGCACCCTTTACATAACCAAACAGCTGACCTAGCAGCAGCTGTGGATTATCTGCATATTCCGCACAGTTAAATACTACAAATTCAGCTTTTTCATTTAAAACACCCTGCTCCTTGGCAAAAGAATACATGATTTCCGCAAACATCGTCTTGCCGACACCCGTAGGGCCAATTAATAATGTATGCAGGCCAAAAGGCGGATAAATCATCGCGGCCTTTGCCTTTTTAATAATGGTTTTTAAACTGCCTTCACTGCCGATAATTAATTCAAAAGGATCACTGACATGCTGTTTATGTTCTTTAATCAGCAGATTCAGATGATCAGTTTCAAATACTTCGTTTTTGCCATGAGTAAGCTTTTCAAATACTTCCGCGTCAAAATAATAAACGGGGCGGCCGATTACCTTAATTACCCGCTGTTCCAAAAATAGAGTATTCAGTTCTTTACTGACATTGGCACGATCCATAGCCAGTTGATCCGCCAGCTGCGTCGCGCTAAAACCCTCAAAACCATTTTCAATATCCTTTAATGTGTATTTTTCACATGCTTTCTTAAGCATTTCACTAATTTTTGATTTACGAAGCAAAAAACTCACTCCTTCCTGTTTATCTGATAAATAGTACACCATAGAATCAAAATTGTAAACGTTATCAAACTTTCATATCAATATTCCTATTGAATATTATACAGCAATTCATATTTAAACCAGAGTAAATAAACATAAAAAATCCACCTTGAGAGAAAAGAAAGTGGGATTAAAAATTAATAGTAATTATTGAATCATCTATAATTATTAAATAACATTTACCAATGAATACCTTTAAATTTATTAGACAGATATATTCTTATATTTCAGAATAAGAAAATAGCACCTAATAAGGTGCTATTCGAAGAAACTTATGACAATTTCTTTGATTTCATCAAAAATATCCTCTGGGATTTTTTCTACAAATTTTGTTTCTCTTTTTGTTAAATCGACAGTTCTGACATGTTCACATAAAACACATCCCGTAGTCTTGGTACGCTCATCTAATGGGATGTGTACCGGGAAATTATTGTGTGTGTTTGTTATTGGACATACAATTGCTAACTGCATAAGCCTTCCATAATCTTGGTTGCTGACAATTACAGCAGGGCGATATCCTGCTTGTTCATGACCCCTTGTCGGATCAAAATTCATCATAACAATATCACCCGGATTCATTTGACGCATATACTAAATGATTTCCTTTCCAACAGGGGAATCTGTCCAGTATTCTTCCTGATTCATTTCTCCCTCGTAATTAGCAAATCGCTCAGCTAAAGTTAAATGTCTGTTTTCAGCAGGCTTTAAAATAATAAGACCATTTTCAACTTCAAGAGAGAGAGAATCATTTTCTTTTAAGGCTAATAAACCTAAAATAGCTTTAGGTAATAAAATACCTTTTCCATTCCCCCATTTTTTTATTTTTGTAGTAAGTGCATATTCATAAGTGGTTAGTTCACAATTTTTCTTCATATTTATTTACCTTCTCTATTGTATAATTTTATAATTAGTTTTAGTCATCTTAAAATTTTCTGTTATCTTATTAATTTATTAATTTCTATTGCTTACTACACCTATAGTATATACTTTGTTTATACTTTTGTCAATTGTTATTATGAGGTTTAAAAAAGTCATTTTATTAGAAAAAATGACTTTTTAGATATTCCATATCTGTCATAATTATTAGCTTTCGCAACCATATATTAATAATACAAGCTTATTGTATTAGTGAATCATATAATTTCATTTATATTTTACTTATAAATAAATTGAATTCAAATATAATTGCTTAACCCAAATTTTATACTACGTTAATTTAAATCTTCACCATTGGATGCAATACATTTCTGATACCAATAAAAAGAATCCTTTCTTAATCGTTTATAAGTTCCTTTACCCGCATCATCTACATCTACATAAATAAATCCGTAACGTTTTGACATTTCACCAGTAGCAAATGAAATTATATCAATACATCCCCACATATGATAACCCATTAATTCAACACCATCTAATGTTACCGCATCCTTCATTTCATTAAAATGATTACGTAGATAATCGATTCTATAATCATCATGTATCATACCATCCTCTGAAAATTGATCATTTGCACCTAAACCATTCTCTACAATCATTAAAGGTTTTTGATAACGATCATATAATAAATTTAAAGCATAACGTAAACCCTTGGCATCAATTTGCCAATCCCAAGCGCTTTTAGGCAGTAATTCATTTACATATCCTGTATCTGACAAGCAATTTGTGACATTATGAAAATCTGTTTTTTTACCTGCAACTTTTGTAAAATAATAGCTGAATGAAATAAAATCAACAGTACCATTCTGCAATATTTCATTATCTCCTTTTACTGTTGGAAGAACGATTCCATCACGTTCAAATTCTTTTAATTTATAATTTGGATAATATCCTCGACATTGCACATCTGCATAAAACAAATGGTTCCTTTGAAATGCATAATTCCCCCATACATCTTCTGGATCTTTAGAATTTGCATATGTAAAATAACCGGCATACATCATTCCCATTTTAAAATCTAACGAAATTTCCCGTGCAGCGATTACTGTTTTTGCACAAGCAATTAACTGATGATATGCAGCAATGGCTATATTCTCTCGTGTTGCATTTTTTATACCTGCTGAATACCAGGGAACTGTTTCTATACAATTAATTTCATTAATTAACAACCAATATTTAACTTTGTCAGCATAGTGTCTCAATACAGTAGTTGCATATGTAACAAACAAATCTATCACTTTTCGATTAGTCCAACCTCCATATGTGTCCACAATATTTAATGGAGTGTCATAATGTAATAATGTAACAACAGGTTCTATCCCATATTTATGACATTCATCAAATACCTCATCATAGAATTGCAACCCTTCTTCATTCGGTAATTTATCATCACCATTTGGGAAAATTCTTGTCCATGCAATGCTCATGCGATAAGATTTAAACCCCATTTCCGCAAATAAAGCAATATCTTCTTTGTAATGATGATAAAAATCAATCGCTGTATGATTTGGATACCAAGCATCAGACTCTAATTTGGGTGTAATACGGCGGGGGACATTATGTTTTCCTGATGTAATGATGTCCGTAACATTCATTTTTTTCCCACCTTCTAAATATGCCCCTTCGCATTGATTCGCAGCGGTTGCTCCGCCCCATAGAAATTCTTTTGGTAACATTTTCGTTTTCTCCTCTCATTACTTTTTTTTCAAAGCTACATAATATGTTAATACAAAGGCAAGTATCCAACTGATTGCCAAACCAATAAAAGCATGTACGATACTAGATTCAGGACCAATCGTGCCTACAATTCCAAAAATGCCGCCTGATGTAACAGCAAAATTCTTAACACCTGAAAAACCACCATACAGACCTCCAAAGAATAATGCTACCATCAGCGAAATCAATGCTTTCTGATTTTTCACCATATAACCAAAAAGTCCTGGTTCTGATACTCCGCCAAACATGGCAGTAATGGACAATGGAAGCATTTCCGCTTTTTTCTGTTTTAAATACACAGCAAATAAGGCTACACCCAATGTTGTATTAAATAAAATTGCTGGATAAATCCAAAAAATCTCATAACCGTATTGTGCAAGCATCATCTGACCTATGGTGACAGATGCACCACTCAAACCAAATATAATAACTAGAGGCAACCAACTAGTTGCAATCGCAACCGCAAAGCCACCCGTATGTTCATTAAGCCATAACAGTCCCTGCATCAAATAATTACTTATTACTGAGCTAAGCGGACCAATAGCACAAAATGCAACCGGAATCATGATCACAATGGTTAATGCCGGTACAATCAAACTTTTCAAAGATGCTGGAATAAAACGATCAATAAAGCGATAAACATTTGACATAATCCATACGATAATAATCAACGGTAGAATAGCATTTGCATAACTGTTTGCAATAATCGGTATACCAAAAAAACTCATATTGGCTCCGCTTTCCACTAATTCTATAAAAGCAGGTGAAATCATCATAACACCCATCAAAATACCAAGAACTTCATTTGTTTTAAAATATTTTGCTGATGTATAGCCAACAAATGCAGGTAAAAAATAAAAGCCGGCATCACTGACAAAATTCAGAAAAATTATTGTTGAATTATCTGCACCTACTAAGTTGCAAACATTAGGGCCAATCACTGTTAATACGACTTTTATCATTCCTACGCCAATAATTGTAGGTAACACAGGAAGAATACAGGCTGATAATGTATTACACATTTTATTAATTAGATTGTGTAAACTATTTTTTTCTACCTTATTTTCTTCCACTTCCGATACAGAATCACCTAATATACTAACAATCTCTTCATAAGCATTCCCAACATCTTGACCTATGATGATTTGAAACTCATCAGCCTGCCATTGTGTTCCATAAACACCGCTGAGTCCTTCAATTGCCTCTTTGTTCATTTCGCCTCGATCTTTGATATGAAAACGTAGTCTGGTTACACAACGTGTATAAAAGGATACATTTTCTGCACCACCAAGTAATTTGATAATTTGATCTGCTAGAGCATGATAATCTTTTTGTTTCATTTCATTTCCTCCTTTTATTTATTGCAAACAACGAAACGCGCGCATCTTTCATTGATCTTGCCAAAAGAAAACCTCAACATAAATACATCTGCTTAAAATAAGCAGTTTGTTATTATGCTGAGGTGAAGCCCATATTAATGGTGACAATCCTCACGTACACACAAACGATTAATATGTAACATAAGATATAACAGCTCTTCATCGTTAAAAGCATAATTATAAAGAGCATTCAAATAGTCATTAATTTTCAAAGCACACTGATATACTTCAGGAAAACTCTCTTTAATCGACTCATATAGAGTAGCATTTTCACTTTTTACATTTTTGTTTTGCTGCCCCCTTTTCATCAAATACTGTAAATGCGATACAAACCTTGAATAATTATAGTCATCTTCAGATATTGTAATTTGAAAATGTTTTTCAATCATTTTTTTTATAAATGAAATTGCTGCTTCATTATCCTTTATCTCACTTTCATTTTTTGTAAAGGCAGCTGCATTAATTAGATGCAGCACAATGCTCGCAATTTCTTCCTTAGGTAAACGAATGGAAAATTTATGATAAATGAGATCCAATGCATAAACGCCAATATCATATTCTAATTCATATAAAGACTTTACATCATAATACATTGGCATAGGTAATATCAAATTCTGACGGTACCTTTGGATTGCAAAATTAAGATGATCAGCTAATGTAAATATAATATTAGAATTTAGTACATATTTTATTTTTGTTCTCGCATAATCAATAACCTGTGCTGATATATCAATCATTTCTTCAGGTATACTTTGAATCATCCGAATGTACATTGGATCAATATTATAGAAAGTCTGTTGAATTTTTTGAATATCAAGCTCGTATGGAGGTTTACAGAAACCAATTCCTCTTCCAAATACTACAATTTCTGTTCCTTTACTGTCTAAACATATTGATACATTATTATTGATATTTTTAATTACCTTCATGGAATAAATCACCCCTCGCTTCATATTTAATAATACTTCAAAAGTGTAATCTATTTCCCTACCCCATGATTTAGAATAATTTAAATGTGTTGCGCTTTCAATTTCAATATTAATTTAATATTTTCATGATACATGTCTCTCATTCCTTTCTATTAATCACAACCAAATTATTAAATAAATATTGATGCATCTTATTCATTTTCAAATAAGTATGAATTTTCATTATAATAAATTTAGGTAAAGATTAATATAATGCACAAATTAAATATGAATTTTTAAATGCTATTCAATATCTATAAAAATAAATGCCTATAAAAAAACTCTCTTAGCAACATAAAAATACAAAAGTATTTTAAGGAAAAGCCTCAGAGAGTAACAAACCTTTTTATTAAGTTTTACAATTCTATTCTAGTATGCGCTTTCATAAATGTCAAGAGGGAATTTTTATATGCTTTTTCATTACGATAGGTACCATTACCTCTAAATATAAAATGGAAAAGCAAAGTATTATATGATATAGTTTAGCTAACAAAATATGAAGGATGCTGATTTTGTTTTAAGGGGTGAGTAATTTGCTAGATATTCCAATGGCAGCTGATTTTAAAGACATTCAGCCTATCAATAAGGGCATGTCAAGCGATAAAAAATACTTTGTCACAGCTAAAAATGGCGAACATTTTTTATTACGGTTAGCTGAATATAGAGAATTCGATCGAAAAAAAGCTGAATATGAACTAATAAGAAAACTTTCCCAGTTGAATATTCCTATGCCGTCAGCTATTGACTTTGGTGTTTGCAATAAAAATGCGAATGTATATACTTTGTTATCCTGGATTGATGGTGAAGAAGCTGAAATCACTATACCAAAGCTATCAAAAGAAAAACAATATGAATTAGGGAAAGAATCAGGCAGGATATTACGAAAGATTCATTCTCTGAATTCTCCACAAAACATTTCTGATTGGGAGACACGTTATTTTTCAACCATGGACGAAAGACTAGCAGCATTTCGCAGCGAAGGTATTAAGTTTGCTGAAAACGAGATTATTTTAGACTACATCGATACGAATAGGCATCTGCTTCGGAACCGACCACAGTGTTATCACCATGGTGATTATCATATGGGGAATTTAATTCTATCAAAAAGCGGACAGCTCTTTGTTATCGATTGGCATACTGTTGATTTTGAGAATTATGGTGATCCATGGTATGAGTTTAATCGAATCGGTATTGAATATCCTACTTTTGCATCAGGACAAATAGATGGTTATTTTGACAATAATGTACCTGAAGAATTTTGGAAACTCCTTGCTTTTTATCTTTCTGCCAGTGCAATTACTTCGATTGTGTGGTCTAAATATTTTGCGCCAGAGCGACTGACTTCGATTTTGGAATTGAATCAAAATGTCTTAAAATGGTTTAACAATATGACTAACACTAAACCAACATGGTATACCCCAATAAAATGATCAATTATGCAAGGCAGCAATTATGATTAAGTTTCACTCACTTATCTCAATAAGCAGTTAGTGAGATCATTCTCTAACTAACAGATTAATTAAAAATGATGCATACCCGTTAATTATAGGATAATGCATCATTTTTTAATTTTGAACATAAAGATTTATAGATTTTCAATATGCTTTACCATAACGCCAGCAAAAGCAATGACACCCTGATTTCACAAAGCCATTTTAACCAAATGAGCTTGATACGATCATGGTGTCAATCTTTTAAATTATTGAAAGGGGAAAATTCATATATTTTTAGTGAAAGCAATCATCACTTTGCAGTCACAATATATAATTAGAAGAAGAAAGCCGCTATAAACATACCAATTATGATGCCGCCGACACAATTCTTACCTTTAATATAAAATGCAATACCACCCAAAGCACCAGCAATACCGATAGGAATCGAATATTGAAGAGCACTTAACAGAAACAGCGGTGCCAAAAAGTTACTTAATTGATGCCCGACACCCATCATAATCGCTGTACCGCCAGCCGTAACACCGCTTGGTATTAATTTACGAACACCCATGACAATTAAACCAATGACTAATCCAATGACGCCGCCAGTCAAAATGGCTAATGGGAAATTATAAATTAGGAAGCCCCAGCCCATACTGAATATCAAAGCACAGACGCCGCAGCCTACACCATGCATCATCGATCCGCCAATATCAATCAAACCTACCAATGGTCCTTCAAGAATTCGAGCAATCAGGAAACCGCCGCCAAAACCGACTGCCGCACCAAAATCACCATTTTCAATACCTAACTTCAGCATTTGACCGCCAGCAAAACCATTAAGATAACCAGTGCCATCAACAATATAAGTATGAGTACCTCCGACAACTGCCGCACAAATCAACATGCAAATCAAAATAAATGTCCAATCCTTCATTAAGAATTTATTTAATTTTTCAATCATGATTCAACCTCCTAACCGATCATGGCCACTGCCGCTGTAAATGCATCAATCAGCTGTGGAAAGAAGCCTCTAAAATATGCAATCAAGCCCCAAATAACGATCATCAACACGATAAAGATAATAGAAATCTTACTCTTTACGCCATTATTCTCAATCGTCTGACCTGTAATAATTCCTAAAATTAAACCAGGTGTCGCATTGCCGGTAACTAAGAATGCGATTGAACCTAAAGCAATACCCCAACAGCCAGTAATCTTACCATTATCTAAAGCCGCGATTAGGAAAAGAACCTGCATAACGATTATAAAATTGTTGATGGCTGGTGTGAAGATTTCCGTTAAGGTCGTTGATACATAAGCAGGTACAATACTTACCGAACTATTTAGAATTACTAAACCGATAATACCAACAATTGCACCTACGACAGCCATCTTGGCAGGATTTTGGATTGTTTCTTTTACATCCTTATTCTTTGTCAGCAAGACACCGGCACTGATATTAGGAATCACACGATGCAGGAAATCCTGATCAAAACAACCTGTTGCCAGACCGTTTGCCATACAATTTATATAGAAAGAAAAACCAAAGCTGAAATGTGATACTGGATCGCCCTGACACGCATTCATTTCACCAAGTGTTCTGAAAGCACCGGCCGCCTGTAATTCAGGCGCATAGTACATACGAGCCGCGCCAGCCCCTACACCAGCACCAGCCAAACCGCCGATAACGATGGACTTAATAATTAATTCAAACATGCTTCTACCTCCTTACAGTTCCATATATTGAACTTCAACACTAATTTTTAAACGCATTGTAACCTCTTCTTTAATTCTTGGCATAAAGATGAACAGGAAATGTTCCTTTGGAGTTGTAACCTTTTCCTCAAGAATTTGAACATTGGTTGGTTTTAAATAAATAATTGCACCATTTACCACTTCATATACACGTTTGCGCATATCTGTAAAAGCCTTAGAAATAGCATCTGCCCGTCCCTGCTTTGAACTGGCACTGACTTCAATATCAACCACTTTCTGTTTTAAATCATTACCGTCCTGTTCATTATTTTTCATACTTATCTTTCCATGCCTTAACAATCGTTTCACCCAGCTCTTCGCTGTCCATAAACGGGAAGCCAATCACCTGACAGCCTTCCTTAACACATTGAGCGCCAGCTGCCGGCGTCCTCTGATACTGCTTATATTTATAACCATATTTAGTAGCTGCCGTAACCGCCCCAGCACCGCCGCTGCCGCAGAAGCTCAAACCAAGATCCGCATTATTCTCATGCATGACATCGCCTAGCTTCATATCCGCCAGCATACCTGGAATTAAAATAGCGGTTCCGCCAGCTGCTTCAATTCCTTTCGCCGTTCGCTTTCCATCACCCATCCGATGACCAATTACAATTACTGGATTATTTGACATGATCCATCCTCCTTTGATATCCCTGTCTGTAAATAAATTGCAAATAAAACTTTTTCTGCTTGATTCAGCAAAATACCATATTTCCTGCAGATTGGTGTCAGACATTCTTCAGCATAATCAAGGCTTCGCTTTGAAACTTGCCGATATACATCTTCATTAACTTCAATCTGCGCACATTCATTTGTTTTAAACCGCAGCAGCATCACATTAATATGATTGCAAAGCGTCACCTGAAAATCATCAGGAATGATGATTTGATGAGCTTCAAGATAAGCATTGATGCTTTCAAAATCATCACTGACAGCTGCGATTTCATCATGATTAAGCTTTAGAATATCCCTCAGTACACTGATATAATTCACTTTCTCCACCTCCAGATACCATGACTTTTTCCGGCACTATACATTGACTGACTTTCTGAAGGTTATAATAACAATCTTCTAATTCAAGATTTACTTCTTTTATGTCAAAGAAAGTGAAATCTGCTGATTTGCCGATTTTAATTTCCCCCAGCATATCCAGATGATATGTTTTGGCTGCCCGATAAGTAACGCAGTCTACTACATCCAAAAGATTCATACCCATTGCCATGCATTTACTCATTACTATTGCCAGTGAATAAGCAGGGCCATTAATATTTGACAGACGGATATCCGTACTGATCAAATCTGGTGTAAACCCTTTATGAAATGCCCTTGCTGCTACCGGATAACAGAAGCTGGCACTGCCGTGACCCACATCGAATAATACACCTCGATTTCTGGCTCTCACAAAGCTGCGTTTCGGTGTTCCATCTTTCTGAAAGAGAGATACTTCCTTGCCATGATAAGTATGCGTAATGACATCACCCGCTTCCAGAAACTCAACCAAGCCGCAGGGATCAGGCGGGAATGTGCCAACATGAACAGTTACCGGCAGACAGCGCTCTTTCGCAATAGACTTTGCCTTTTTCACTAACGCGTAACCCTGATCATTGGTAATTGTATTGCTGCAGGCAACCTTGATGCCTAAAAAGATATCGGGATAGCGGTCGAAGCATTCCAGATAATGGGTAGGATTTATTTTTTCAACATCCATGTCCGCCATATCTTTTGAAAAACCATGCTCACTATGACCGCTGAGCAGCGCATAATATTTTGTCTTGGCAGCCTTAGCTTCAGCCGCAAATTTATCAGCTTCATCCACCGCTGCCGAACCGCATTCAATCATCGCCGTCACACCCCGATAAACACCGAGCTTATCCACATCCATTACAGCCTCACGAAGCCGATTGTGCATGTGAATATCAATCATCCCGGCACTGACATAAAGTCCCTCTGCATCGATTACCTGGGCGTTTTCATCATTAATCACATCCTGGATATCGGTAATCAGACCATCTTCGCAAAGGATATCCTTCTTTACTTGGTGCAAATCATTATGTTTATCTACAAGAATACCATTTTTAATCAAAACTCTTTTCAAATTAAGACACCTCTTTTCCAATTTATGAAGATAAGTATTTTCACCCTTTTTCTCTAGTTTTATCAGGTGTTTCTTTATCTGATATCAGAATAGCATTGAATTTGTAAAATTAAAATAACAAAAACACCACATGATTAGTGCAATCAAATGGTGTTATTAAAGAATTCAAATTAAATAACGGAGAATCGCTATTGCTTCAATTGGGTCAATATAGACACCGAGCTTTTCTTCCATGACATGCAGAAACTTAACAATAATTTCATATTCCTTGGCATATGCTTTTTTCATTTCTTCATAATCAGAAGCACTGATGAAACGGCCATTAACCCAGCGCGGCACCGACATAACAATATGGGCGAGAATCCCTGAGAACCGATGGTAATCAACGACTTTGCCATGATTGGCCGAACATTCTGACATCATGATACAAGCCTCAACACATGTTTCCGCATATAGCTGTGCAGAAAGTGAGGCTGGTTCACTCGCCGCAAAATTGAAATTGATTAAGCTTCCCAGACGGGCTGAAAATTCATTGACTTTGCTGCCAGGTACATATTGTGTAATCAGTGAATTCATTAAATCTGTGGCATCTGTTAATGAATGCCGACTATGAGTTTTACCTTCAACAATAACCTCTTTTATCTTCAATATTTCCTGTTCACTGACAAAGGGACTGACCAAAACAACCGGTTTTTTAATATCATGAAGCGGTATTGTGGATAGAATCAGATCCGCATTATCCACTAAATCTGACTGCCTTTCTAAATCAAGAACTGGAATCATGCCTACAATATGAACTTCCGGCATATTGTTCATAATGCGGGCAGCCAACAGCTTACTAGCTCCCCGTCCTGTATTGCACACCACCAGGATACGAGCTTCTGCTAATTGATGACTTTTCTCTAGGCTGCGGCAGAAATAAAGCGTTAAAAACCCGATTTCATCTTCATCCATCGATAAGCCATACACATCCTCAAAAGCCTTTGAAGCATGTTCAACCACACCGTAAAGCTCTCCATATTTAGCTTTAATTTGCGTCAAAATTGGATTTGTATTTGGTAAGTTCAGCTTGTAGCGATTTAAAGTTAACTGAATATGAGTCAGAATGTCATTTTTCAGCTGATCATATTCAACAGCCAGTTCAGGATATACATGCTGCGCCTCTTTCAGCATTGCCTCCACCGCTTGTACCAATTTACTGGTTTCTTCTTTGACAATCTTATCATCAACCCAATAGGTATAGTTCGCAATGATGAAAGTCAAAAATTCAATTTGTCCATCATCAAGACACAGGCTGAATAGATTATTGATTTCCTGCGTCAGCCGTTCAATTTTTATATGATTCTCATCATTGAGTACATCAGCATAATAATTGTGATTCAACTGTAATGAATTACCATAAGAACAGCGTTTAATAAAAAAGGCAAGCCATATTTTCAGCCTAACATAATCATTAATCATTAAAACGAGGTCATCATTAATAAAATTAAGCAGCTGATCAATCTGCATCTTTTCCACATTGTTTAAAAAGGTGTCTTCACTTTCAAATAGCAGATACTGAATCTTTTTCTTATTAGCCTTTTCAATCAATGCGTTGATTAACGATATAACATCGATTTCTTCACCTTTCAGATAGAAACCATGATTCTTTCTGCCAACAACCTGCAAGTGATAATCTGTGAGTTGTTCATTAACAGCTTTTAATTCATTCATGACGGTATTTTTTGATAGCTGCATCTTTTCAGCCAAAGCTTCTGCGGTAATTGGATTAGGCAGCAGTAAAAAGCAGAACAGCAGGACATGACTGCGGTCTTCGGCATGGTAAATGCTTAAGTTTTCAAGATTGATTTCCTTTTCTAATTGATTATATATATTTTGTTTTGCATCAATTCGCATTCCAAGACCAGGTACTTTAATAAAACTTACTCCCTCAAGAGTATTAACATAATCGCTGATTTCATTGATATCATTACGAATCGTGCGCAGTGAAATGTTATATTTAGCAGCCAGAGCTTTAGCCGTAATCGGCTCTTTAGCTGCCTCTAAATCTTTTAGGATAAAGCTTTGCCGCTGATTCAGCATACTATCACCTCTTCCAATAGTATAACATTATAAGCTTATGATGAAATACTCAGCGATAATTTAATATCAAATACCGTGTTAGTTTTATTCATTACCTTTTTCATTTACACAAATAAGTATTCCGACACGATCTAATATTTATCACTTTTTTTATTTTCTATGCTAGAATGAAAGTAAGATAAACATCAACAAGAAAAGAGTGATACAAATGCTGTTGCAAGCGATTCAAAATTACAGTTCAACTGTTATCGATTTTTATGGATTCGACTCATTCCCATTTTGGTTTGGCATAGTGATTGTCATTATCATTCTTGTATGGCTGATAAGAAAAAGAAATAAGCACTCCTGAAATAAAATACGATTATTTATGATAATTCCAACATCATAAATACTATCACAATGATGATCATTGCTGCTGTAACTGTGATTATCCAACTCCACTTATTTCCTAAATTCATTGTCCAAGCATAAAGCCCTTTCCGCCTGACAAAAATATTCAAGTCTTCATGATTGCAGTATATCCGTCCTATCATTAATTGTTCTACTTCTTCCTGAGAATATTTCCTTTTCATAATTTAACCTCACTCTAAATGAATCAACATCTATGAAACTAGTTTATCAAATTCAAAGCATAGCTACAACGTTATACTAAAAAATATCCATGCTAACAAAAACAGGAAACAGGATTCGTATATGGAATCTTCATATTAAGAAAGGAGGTAAATTTATGGATAAGAAAACTGTCATTAAGTATGTACTTATATTTATCGCAGGTTTATTGGTTGGCTTTTTTATTCTTTAACTTTTTAATATTCGTTAATATGCGAAGAAAAAAATGGCTTTGTCCAAGCTTAGATTCAGCTTTCTCAGAATAAGCCAATAGCCAAAAATCAATATCCAGTAATAAATGCGTCCAGAAAAAAGAACGCTTTTTCAGCGTTCCTTAACAGGCAACATTTCTCTATAAGTTATTGCTTTAAGTTTTGTAAGATTAATATTTTCTAATGCATATAATTGATCATCTTTTAATACTAAATCAGTATTATCATTAACTGAAACTTCTTCATCATTATCAACATAATACAGATTATCCTTATCTAAATTTAAATAAGCTAGTAATTCATTGTTGCTGAGAATGTGGCCTGTTTCTAAATCAATATGAATAATTTCATAATTTGCCGGTCTTAAGCCAGCTTCAAATAGAAACCACTGATCCCTAATCACCAATGAAAGAATATTTTTGTTCAAATATGCAGAGATATTCATGAAATAGCCTTTTCTTAATGTATCTCCTTCATATTGAAGTCCGTTTACATATTTATCATAGCGTTCTGCCATTTGCTGATTAAATTGATTAATTTCGTCACTGTCTAAGTTGATTTGAACTTTATCAAGCTGATATGAGAAATCCCATCGATCATTAATTTCTCGTTGAAAATCAGTAACTGAAATATCGATTGTTTCAATTGTAACCAATTCATCTATACTATACTTTAATTCTTCTGATTCTTCTGGTTCTACAGGCTTTTCCGGCTGTTCAACAATCGAAGGTTCTTCCGGTTCCTCGGCTTTTGGCGGTGTTTGGACACATCCTGCTATCATTGTCATCCATAAGAAACTTGCTAGTATTTTTTTCATACCCTCTTTCCTCATTACTATAAATATACGAGATTTATTAAATTATTTCTTCTTAAAATTTGAATTTTTTCATAATAAATTAAAAAAGCCTTATTTATAAGGCTTTAATTGATATATGGCAGGGGTGGAGAGGATCGAACTCCCATCAGCGGTTTTGGAGACCGTTATACTACCATTGTACTACACCCCTAAGATTTACTGCTTTAATACTTTATCATATTTTTTTATCGATGACAAGTAGTAACCGTGAATAACTTAAAAAGAAATTCAGCCATTTTTTAGTAATTGATGTTTAGAAATACGAATTCTGGAAATAATGACAGTGAAAGTAAAGCGCCATTCCCATTGAGCGTGATGACCTCAAGGCACTTTACTGACACTCCCTTTTACAATTTGTCAGAAAACAGTCACTTCGGTGGCTGTTTTCTGTTACTGCCAGCTACAACAAGTTTGTATCCACTTGATCATGATCATTCCGCAATTTATAACCGCAATACGGACAACAATTAAACTCTCCAAAAAATGCACTTTCATTTGGCAGCTTCGCATCACATTTTGGGCAGCGCCAAAATTCATAATAAACAATAGCTGAAGCAAGCATGAAAAGAAAACCGCCGGCAGCAAGGATATAAATACAGATCATACTATCCAGCTGATAGCCCAGCCAGCATGCCGCAGCAAATAATAGACAGCTGACAATTAACAATCGATACGACAACCGCCGCCATTCATAAACTGTTTTTTTCATATTTACCTCTTGGCTTTTTTTCACATAACTATCTATATATCTTATAAAGCAGCAGCTTCAATTGCTTCCCGCTCTCAGTAACAATTGGATCAAGACCGATCTGTTCACATTCAAAACGCTTTACTAATGCCAGACTTGCCATATTTCGCTCATCCACGGCATAAATATAACCATTATATTTCTCCAAATCATTCAAAAAACTAATCATCGCGGATAATGCCTCATAGCCGTATCCCTGACGATGACAGCTCTGCTTTAGCCACAAACCGACCTCAGGGCTTGTCTCTTCAAGCCCAAATACCTCCATGCTGCCAAGAAATTCACCGCTCTTGCTTAAAATAAGCAGCTCCAGCATTCTGCCCTGATACATCTCATTGACAAATTCATCAACCACTTGTTTGGCTGCGTCTATTGAAGAAAAGGGATCAGGATATTGAAGCCGAGCAATTTCTTCAGTAAACTCCTCCGCATAATTTTGAAGATATTGATAATCAAAAGGAACTATCTGCAGTCTTTCAGTTTCTAAATAAAAATTATCTGTTAACATATCCTACCCTCCTGTTAGGTCTATTATATCATTACTCCTACGATTCTAAAATATAGAAAAGCCCGATTAACGGGCTATTACTCAGGCAGGCATTCATTGATACAATTTAACGCATTCAAGGTACGCGGAAAACCGATGTGAATCAGGCATACAGTGATAGCTTCAATCATTAATTCTTTGCTGTTGCCGACCGCAGCATTCCCCTGTACATGACTTCTCAGCTGATTCTCACAGCCGCCCAGCGCCGCCAGCACACACAAGGTAATCAATTCCCTAGTTTTCACATCAAGCGAGCCGCGTGTATAAAAATCACCGAAACACATGGCCGATAAAGCATCCTGAATATGCATTTGATTCCTCGGCGCATTAGCCCGCAATTCATCGATTCGTTCACCAAAAATCCGTTTCTGCAAAGCCAAGCCCTTTTCAAATCGATCTGATTCATCACTTTGCCGCTGACTTGCAAGCGGCAGCTCAAAGCCTTCCGCCTTTAGTGTCTCATTCACCACATTCACAGCTTCCAGCGCCTTGGAGAAACCGATATACGGTGTGCATTGAATAATCACTTCCTGTATCTCCTCAGCCTTCAAGCCCGCATTTAAACCCGCATGCACATGTTCAGGCAGCTGATTCAGCGTCTGATTCGTACTCAGCACTGCCAATGCTATTATCTCACGCTGCTGATCATTAAGCAGGCTTCGGTTATAAATTTCACCATATGCAAATAATTCATAAAGATGTTCTAAATCATGATCCTCCTCATGCATCAATCCAGCTTCACCATACAGACGCTTAATCTTGTCAGCAGCAGCCCTCTCTCTGTCCATCATAACTATACCTTCATGCCCATCTCATAGGCTTCATGCATGACAGGCAGCGGCTTGATCTCACCTTTTTTCCATGCGCCGATACCATAAATAACACCCTTTTCCACAGGCTCTTCTAAACAATCCGTGAAACCTCGGAAGCCTTCAATCGTTCTTGTCATCAATGCCCGATCATTTTCTGCCGCGGCGAGAATGTAATAGAATTCCTTATGACTGATTTCCATATATCTTGCGCAGGCACGGTCAATCAATGTTTTCATTTGCGCATTCATTGTATAAAAATAAACGGGAGTTGCCATTACCAGTACATCAGCCGCAATCATTTTCTCTAATATCATTGCCATATCATCAGTCTGCGGACAAGGTTTTCCAAACTCTGAGCATAAACCGCAGCCTGTACAATAATTTATCTTATAATCACTCAGACACAGCTTTTCAACTTGATTGCCGGCATCTAAAGCACCGCGCATAAATTCATCACATAACAAATCAGAATTGCCGCCTTTTCTCGGACTTGCCGATAGAATCAGTATATTTTTCATTTTTCACCCTCACTTATCTTAATTTTTTCTCTGCCTTCATCAAACCCTTTTCATATTTATCGATTTTCTGATTTAAACGATCCAATGAAAGCTGCATTTCCTTCATTCTTTCCTGAAGCTGATGACGCTGTTCAATCAATAATGCCTTGCGCGCGTCAATCGTTTCATCACCCTTTTGAAACAAGGCTACATATTCAATCAATGCTTCGATCTGAACACCCGCCTTGCGCATACATTTCATTAACTCAATCCATGCGCATGAATTTTCATCATAATCCCGTATACCGCTTTTAGTTCTTGGTACCGGCGGAATTAAACCGATGCGTTCATAATACCGCAGGGTATCACTTGTAATATCATATTTCTTACTGACTTCCGCTATTGTCATGCCATCCCCTCCTGTTAAGCTCATGATAACACTTGGAGTACACTCCAAGTCAAGCCCTCTTTAATCTTTTTATCACTTATGTCAAAGATAAGGCACACAAATCTACTTGACATCCTATATAGTTAGCGATATCATTACTTAGTCGATTAATTATTAGTCGGTTAACTAAATGGAGGTTGTTCATGACACCACGTGACATTATACGCAAAATACATGCTTTCAATCGTCTGCATGGCTGTGAAGTAAGACGAATCATGGAAAGTGAAGGTTTATATTACGGGCAGCTGCCGATTCTTGAAATTGTTTCTGAGAAAGGAAAATGCACTCAGAAAGAAATTGTTGAGGAATTAAAGGTTTCGGCGCCAAGTGTCGCTGTCAGCGTCAAACGGCTGGTTAAGCATGGTTATCTGATCAAAAGCAATGATGAAAAGGATCAGCGGGCAACGCTGGTCAGCATCAGTGAAAAAGGTCAGTCTGTCACCAATGCCTGCCGCAAAAAATTTGATGAACTGGATGACCGCTTATTTGCTGATTTCAGTGAAACAGATAAGGAACAATTATCCGCGTTGATCGTAAAACTTAATCAACGACTTGAAAAGGAGGGACAACAATGATTAAAACATTGGCTAAATACCTTAAGGGGTATGAAAAATATGCGATAGCCTGCATATTCTGTGTTGTTATAGAGGCAGTGTTAGAAATAATGATTCCCTTTATGATGGCTAAAATCGTCGATATCGGCATTACCAACCGTGATTTGGATTATGTTATCAGGGTTGGCCTGCTGATGTTTGGGATGTCCCTGGTTTCGCTGCTTGCCGGAGCTGCCGGGTCTTATCTATCATCAAAGGCTGGCATGGGCTTTGGCTCACAGATCAGAAAGGCATTATTCGATAAAATTCAGGACTTTTCATTTTCCAATATTGATAAGTTCTCAACCGCTTCCCTGATTACCCGCGCTACCGCGGATACCAACAACGTGCAGAGAATGTTTCTGATGCTGAATAAGATGGCATTCAGAAGTCCGATCATGCTGGTTGTTGCTATTGCGATTGCGGCTACGATCAATTCCCAGTTAGTTTTTATCTTCCTGTTGATTGTACCGATTTTAGGCTTTGCATTATACTTCATTATTCATAAAGCATTCCCTTTATTTGAGGCAATGCTAAAAAAATATGATGGTCTGAACGCATCTGTTCAGGAAAACCTAACCAGTATTCGGGTTGTGAAAGCTTTTGTGCGTTCTAAATTTGAGAAAATGAAATTTAAAACCAGTAATGACGCTTTGATGGAAGCTTCAATCAAGGCTGAAAGCTTCATCATCTGGAACCTGCCAATCATGCAGTTTTCCACTTATTTATGTATTATACTGATTCTTTGGTTCGGCGGCGAAATGGTGATGAACCAAACGATGCTGACCGGTGAATTAATGAGTTTCATCACTTATGTTACGCAGATTCTCATGGCTTTGATGATGCTGAGCATGCTGTTTGTTAACTGTCTCATTTCCGGTGCTTCCGCTGAGCGTATCGTTGAAGTGCTTAACGAAGAAATCGATATCGTGAATTCCGCAAATGCCTATAAAGGCCCTTTATCAAGCGGAACCATTGAATTTAAAAATGTTTCTTTCAAATATAAAAAAGAAAGCGAGGACTATGTCCTGAAAAATATTAACCTGAGTATTCAATCAGGTGAAACCATTGGTATTATCGGCGGTACTGGTTCAAGTAAGACAACCTTTGTTCAATTGATTCCGCGTCTTTATGATGTCAGTGAAGGCAGTGTTTTAGTTGATAACCGTGATGTCAGAGAGATTGATGTGGTAACGCTGCGTGATGCCGTAGGTATGGTATTGCAGAAAAATGTCTTATTCAGCGGTACCATTGAAGAAAATCTGCGCTGGGGCAATGAAAACGCGACGCTTGAAGAAATTAAAGAGGCTTGTGTTGCTGCCTGTGCTCATGATTTCATTATGGATTTCCCTGATGGTTATCAAACGCATCTCGATCAGGGCGGCACTAACGTATCCGGCGGTCAAAAGCAGCGTCTGTGTATTGCCAGAGCTTTGATTAAAAAACCAAAAATTATCATTCTTGATGATTCCACCAGCGCTGTCGATACCGCAACTGATGCGTCAATTCGCAAAGCCTTTAATGAGACACTGTCTGAAACAACGACGCTGATTATTGCACAGCGTATCTCTTCAGTACAAGACGCGGATCGGATCATTGTTCTCAATGACGGTATGATTGATGATATCGGTACTCATGATGAATTGTTAAGCAGAAATGCGATTTATCAAGAAGTTTATAATTCACAGATGAAAGGAGTGATCAGCGAATGAAAGCAGCAGCTAAACCACAAAACGGCGGTAAAACATTGCTGAGAATCCTTTCTTACTTATCAAGAAATCGAGTTCAGCTAGTTCTTGTAGTCCTGCTGGTTATTCTTTCCAGCGGCGCACAGGTAGCCGGCAATTATTTTCTGAAGCCAATCATTAATGATTATATTATGCCAATGATCGGTGTCAGCAAGGCTGCCCGCAATTACAGCAGCTTTATTATGATGCTTTGTATGATGGCGATCATTTATATCGTCGGCATCTGTTCTTCTTATGCTTATAAATATTTAATGATGAAAATGAGCAATCGTGCATTAAATGAAATCCGTACTGATTTATTTAATAAAATGCAGGATCTGCCGGTTAAATATTATGACACTCATGCGCATGGTGAAATCATGTCCTGTTACACCAATGACGTTGATACGATCCGTGAATCGATGAGTGAAAGCTTTACCGCGGTTATTCAATCATTAACAACAGTTATCGGTACGTTTACCATGATGGTGGTTTTATCACCGTCACTGACATGTATCATTGTAATTATGATGATTATCATGTTTCTGACAATCCGCACGATCGGCGGTAAATCAAGAATCTATTTCCGCCGTCAGCAGGCTGCAATCGGTAAGGTAAATGGTTATGTAGAAGAAATGTTTGAAGGTGTTAAGGTCGTTAAAGTATTTAATCATGAAAAGAAAATCTGTGATACATTTGATGACTTAAATAAACAGCTGCGTGATGAAGCGACGATTGCTAATACGCTGGCATCGATCATCATGCCGATCATGGGAAATCTTTCCTACATTACTTATGCCTTAATAGCCGGTGTGGGTGCGACACAAATCATCGGCGGTACTTTGGATGTCGGTTCATTAGCTAGCTTCCTTCAGTATTCCCGCAGCTTCTCACAGCCATTAGTCAATATGTCTCAGCAATTCAACAGTATTTTGGCGGCCTTAGCCGGTGCGGAGCGAATCTTTGCGCTGATTGATGAAAAACCGGAAGTCGATGACGGTATCGTTACGTTGGTGAATGTTGAAGAAGTAGACGGTCAGCTTGTGGAATGTGAACAGCGGACAAATCGCTGGGCATGGAAGCATCCGCATGGCAATGAATTTACCCTTGTTGAAATGAAGGGAGATGTACGCTTCCACGACGTTGTCTTCGGTTATGAAGAAAACCACACGGTACTGAAAAATATTAATTTATTTGCGAAGCCGGGTCAAAAAATCGCCTTTGTCGGTTCAACCGGTGCTGGTAAGACAACGATTACGAATCTGATCAACCGCTTCTATGATATTAATAAGGGAAGTATTACTTATGATGGTATTGATATTAAGCTGATTAAAAAAGATGATCTGCGTACTTCATTAGCTATGGTGCTTCAGGATACTCATTTGTTTACCGAAACAGTGATGGAAAATATTCGTTATGGTAATCTGAACGCAACAGATGAAGAAGTTATTGCCGCCGCGAAGCTGGCAAACGCTGATGGTTTTATCCGCCATCTGCCGCAGGGCTATCAGACAATTCTTACCGCTGACGGCAGCAATCTGTCACAAGGACAGCGGCAGCTGCTGGCAATTGCCAGAGCCGCGGTAGCAAATCCACCGGTATTGATTTTAGATGAAGCTACCTCCAGTATCGATACAAGAACAGAAGCCATCATTCAAGACGGCATGGATCGTCTGATGAAGGGACGAACTGTCTTTGTCATCGCCCACCGTCTGTCAACCGTGCGCAATGCGAATGCCATCATGGTTCTTGAGCATGGTGAAATCATTGAACGCGGTGACCACGAAGAGCTGCTTGCCCAAAAAGGCAAATATTATCAGCTTTGTACGGGTGCCGAAGAATTATCTTAGTCAATTGTAATATTACCCGGGAAATTAAAGAGTCTGATTAATACCATAAATGGTTTGATCT
>NZ_HE578926.1:312813-410413 GCF_000313565.1 Dielma fastidiosa
GTTGTCAATCAGACTCTTTTTCTAGTTATTATACTGAAATTAGCGGCCCTTAACGGTACCATGTGACTTTCTTTGGATCATAGCGATCCTGTGATTCCTTTACTTCATCAGGATAACCGACGGCCACAGCCGCAATTGGGATATAACGCTCATCAATTGCATAATAGTCCCGGAAGTTTTTGATTCTTTCCGCCCTAGGACCAATCGCGCACCAGCATGTGCCAAGGTTTAGATGGACAGCTTCCAGCAGCATATTTTCAATTGCCGCCGCAGCATCAACATATAAATATTCATCTGGCTGGGAAGCTTCACGATCCCCCATTACGATGATCGCGCAGGACGCGGTTTTCATCATTCCTGTATAGGGCTGAAGCTCAACCATTGAATTCAAAGCCTCACGGTTCTTCACTACTAAAAATCGCCATGATTGTGTATTGCGGGCCGTCGGCGCGCTCATAGCCGCCCTCAGCAAATCTTCAATTTTCGCCTCTTCAACTTCCTGATCCGTAAATTTTCTAATACTTCTGCGCTTAACAATTTCTTCCAGCATTGGGAACACTCCTTTCATTTTATATGCTTAACAGCTGGCCATAAATCCCTGCTCACCCTGGGCAGCGGCAGCCTCCGCTTCCTGAATGGACAGAAATACACGCTGATGCAGCTGATCGATATCGATCACAAACTGCCCTTCACAGCCGCCGTAGCTGTCAATACTAAAGGTCTGCTTATTCCCAACACATTCCAGATCCATGATCCTGCCTGAGAATAATACACCATTTATCAAATAATAAACACGCTGACCATTTTCGATCATTCGCTTCACCTCACTATAAGCATACACAAAGATCAATAGAAAAGCCATCAAAATGATGGCCGAATTAAAAGCGCACTCTGCGAGCTGCCCGCCATGAGCAAAATACACAAAGGGCATAGCATGATACAAAAGTCAAAATCACCGCTGGCAGCATTACTAGATCCGCAACCAGCAGCACTGCCTCAGCACAGATCAGCAAACCGCCTAATACAAACAATACACCGCTCCAACGCTGGGTAACCGACCATGCAGCCTCATTTTTTAAGCTCCAATGAGTACGCAGTCCATTGCCTGAATTCAGCTTTGATTTATGGAACATAAACCCAACCACTATCATCAGCAAACCAAACAGCAGACAGAGATAACGCGGCAGACTGATCGGGGTTAAGCCCTGATTCACATAACCGATATAGGCAAGTACATAAAGCATTGTCAGATTAACCACGATCAATGGCAATAAGGAACAAAGCCACGCCTTGCTGGCAGCTTCTGTATATTTCACGATGGCTAAACCGATGCCGCCCAAAAGCAGAGAAACCGCAAAAAATATCAGCAGTTCAAAGACTGAACCCATCCGATCCACAGCACCTAATAAATCAAAATGCATCGGTATCTGAGATGGAAATAATATAAATGCAAAGATAAAACCAATTAAAGGCAGTATCATTAATAAAATCAAAACATTTTTTCTAGTATTCATCCTATCAACTCCATATATCTAACATTATACTCAAATTCAAGGTAAAATGGCAGTATGATTTTCAAATTCATAATCTTTTGTAAATATTAAGAAACAAATTTAAAAGAATGCTTTATAATAATGACAATCGCTGACAGGAGATGAAGAAATGAAAAAAGTAAATATACGCACCGCACTACCTGAAGATACACCGCTGATTTATGATTTTATTATGAAGCTTGCGCAATATGAGAAAAAAGAAAAGGAAGTAAAAGCAACCCCTGAACTGTTATATGAAAGTCTTTTTGTCCGCCGTCAGGCAGAAGTATTAATGGCATTTGATGATGAACAGCCAGTTGGCTTTGCCCTTTATTTCCATAACTTTTCCACCTTTTTAGGGAAAGCCAACCTCTACCTTGAGGATTTATATGTTGACGAGACTTACCGTCATCAAGGCATCGGCTCACAATTATTCAAAAGACTTGCGGAAATTGCTGTTGAGCGCAACTGTGAACGTTTGGATTGGTGGTGTCTTGACTGGAATGCTTCCGCTATTAAGTTTTATACGCAGAAGCTGCATGCTGAACCTATGCATGAATGGACAGTTTACCGGCTTTGTGATAAAGCCTTGATACAGCTTGCCAAGGAGCCGCTGCTTTGAAGAAAAAGCTGATGATCATCGGCATCATATTTTTGCTGATTGCTGCATATGCTTTATTTATCGAGGGTAAAATGTTGAAAATCTATACTTATGAATTAAATAAAACAGAAAAGAATCAGCCTTCTTTTAAGGTGATCCAGCTTTCTGATATCCATTTAAGCGACAGCTTCACATTGGATGATTTAGCAAGGCTGACCGTCAAGGTCAATGAACAAAAGCCTGATCTTGTTGTCTTTACCGGTGATCTGGTTGATCATTTCGCAAGCTTTGATCAGTTAGATGAAATAGCGCCGATCCTAGCTGACATCAACGCGCCCTTGGGCCGTTATGCGATTTGGGGCAATCATGATTATGGCGGCGGCGGTGTTCGTTACTATGAGCAGATTATGAATGATGCCGGTTTCACCCTGCTGCAAAACAGCGGTGAATTGATTTCCTTAAACGATCAGCACACACTCTGGCTCGCCGGTCTTGATGACGGCTTATTGGGTGATCCTGATTTAAGCTTGATTCCCGCGGCTGATGCTGATTACAATATTCTGCTGCTGCATGAACCAGATCTTGCCGATACTGGCTCAACGAAGGGTTATCAGCTCTTATTAAGCGGCCATTCGCACGGCGGACAGATATCACTGCCCTTCTTTATTCCTTTTACACCGCCATTGGCAAGACACTATAAGCGGGGCTTTTATGATATGAATGATCAAACAACCAAGCATTATGTCAATGCCGGCATCGGCACCACCAAGCTGCCGATCCGCTTTATGAATCCGCCGCAGATTGCTGTATTCACCATCTATCTTTAAATCAAATAAGGACTGAACTGCATAAGACAGTCCTTTTTCTTATTTACAATGTTTAACATTGACAATTATACACACCAGGAGTATATTTCTACATATGATAGTTAGTAAGCTAACTAATTAAGGAGGGGTTGAATGAAACTGCCTTTATATTTGACAGTGTTTAAAACACATAACGCATTGAAAAACTGTACCAGACCGAGAATGGCTGTCTATGGCCTGTCACCGGGTCAGCCTAAGATTCTGCGTTATTTATCAAAGCGGGATCATTGGATGCAGAAAGAACTGGCAAACGCCTGTGAAATCAGCGCCGCTACCGTCAGCAATCTTTTATCAAAGATGGAAGAAGCCGGATTGATTACCCGCAGTGAAGCTCAGGATGACCGACGGGCTGGCAGTATCAGTATTACCGATGCCGGCCGTAAGGCAATTGAAGCGTGGAATGAGGAATGTTTTACAATTGAAGCACGCGGTCTTCAGGGATTCAGTGAGGAAGAAAAAGCGGCTTTTGCTGATTATTTAAGCCGTATGTATAAAAATTTGAGTGGTAAAGAAATAGAATAGGAGATCACAGTATGCTTAAAAAATTTTTTGTTTATTTTAAAGATTATAAAAAGCATTTAATCTTTGCGGCTGTCTGTGTCATGCTTGAAACCTTGTTTGAATTGATTATTCCGCTGATTATGGCAGATATCATCGACATCGGGGTGGCAAATCAAGACACACAGCTGATTTTAATTAAAGGTGCGCAAATGATATTCTGCGCGCTGATATCGCTGGCGCTGGGCATGGCCTATGCGCGGTTTGCGGCGACGGCCGGGCAAGGGTTTGGCAGTGAGCTAAGAAAAGCTGAATATCAGAAGGTGCAAAGCTTTTCCTTTGCAAATACCGATCATTTTTCTACCTCATCCTTAGTTACCCGTCTGACCAGTGATGTCAACGTCTTGCAGACAGCCATCTCTTCCGGCATCCGGCCGATTGTCAGAGCACCGTTTATGCTGGTTACTGCCTTAGGCATGGCAATCATGATCAATAAAGATTTAGCTGTTGTCTTTATGGTTGCGCTGCCGGTATTGGGAACCATTCTTTTTCTTATCGTAAGGACATTAAGACCGCTTTATGGCAAAATGCAGAAAGCCGTTGATTTAGTCAACCGTGTCATTCAGGAGAATCTGATTGCCATCCGGGTCGTTAAATCCTATGTGCGCGGTACTTATGAAAAAGAAAAATTCGAAGAGGTTAATTTTAATCTGCAGACAACCTCCGAAAAAGCCTTCCATTTCGCGGTATTAAATATGCCGGCCTTTCAATTTGTCATGTATTCAACGATCGTTGCGATTCTATGGTTCGGCGGTCAGATGATTTTTGTCGGCAATATGAAGGTGGGTGAATTAACCGGCTTCTTAAGCTATGTACTGCAGATTTTAAATTCACTGATGATGATTTCCAATGTCTTTATGATGCTGACCCGTTCCATCGCTTCAGCGGCCCGTATCCAAGAGGTTTTTGAGGAAGTGCCAAGTATTCAAAGTGATGAAAGCAAACCGCTGACAGTTAAAGACGGCAATATTGACTTTGAACATGTCTATTTCAAATATAAAGAAGCGGCTCAAGAATATGTGCTTTCAGATATTAATCTTTCCATTAAAGCCGGACAGACCATCGGCATTATCGGCGGCACCGGGTCAGCAAAGACATCGCTGATTCAGCTGATACCCCGGCTATATGATGTTTCCAAGGGAGCTGTGTTAATTGATGGGGTGAATGTTAAAGAATATCCTATTAAACATCTGCGGGATGCCATCGGCGTTGTGCTTCAAAAGAATACGCTGTTCAGCGGTACGATCCGTGATAATCTGAAATGGGGCAATGAATCTGCGGATGATGAAGAGTTAATGGCGGCATGCCGGATTGCCTGTGCCGATGAATTTATTGAGCGCATGCCAAAGGGATTGGATACTGATCTCGGGCAGGGCGGCGTCAATGTTTCCGGCGGTCAGAAACAGCGGCTTTGTATTGCCAGAGCCTTACTAAAGAAACCCAAGGTGCTGATCTTTGATGATTCCACAAGCGCCGTTGATACAGGTACCGAAGCCAAGATCCGCAACGCATTAAATCATGAGCTGAAGGATACAACGAAGATCATCATCGCGCAGCGAATTTCCTCTGTCCTGCATGCTGATCAGATCATTATTCTTGAAGGCGGTTATGTCAATGCTGCCGGTACTCATGAAAAGCTTTTAAAAACAAATCCGATTTATCAGGAAATCTATTTATCACAAAAGGAAGGGGCTGAGTTATAATGGCAAGACAAATGAATTATAAACGGCCTAAGGATTTAAAACGTACAGTTACTAAATTAATGGCTTATCTCGGCAATCATAAATTCGCTATGTTTATTGTCGCCATCCTGGTCATCCTTTCTGCCGGGGTTAATCTGGCTGGTACCTACATGCTGAAACCAACGATCAATTCCTTTATTCTTACTAAAGATCTGATGGGTCTGATGAAGATGGTTGCTACGATGGGCGGCATCTATTTAGCCGGTGTTTTATGTACGCTTGGCTATACACAGCTGATGGTAAAAATGGCCCAGCAAATTATTAAAGAGATCCGCAGTGATCTGTTTGCGAAGACACAAAATCTGCCGCTTCGTTATTTTGACGCCCGTACCCACGGTGAACTGATGAGCCGGTTTACAAATGATATCGATGTTGTCGCGGATGCGCTGAATAATTCATTTACGGCGGTCATTAATAATTTTGTGATGATTACCGGTACTGTGATCATCATCGTTGTCTTAAACTGGCGTTTATCCATTGTCGTATTGATTGCAATGCTGCTGATGACCCTGTTTATTCAAACCAGCGGTAAAAAAAGTAAGCATTATTTCAATAAGCAGCAAAAATATATCGGCTCTCTGAATGGATTTATCGAAGAAATGGTGGAGGGTCAAAAGGTTGTAAAGGTATTTAATCATGAGGAAAAGGATTTTGAGGAATTTGTCAGACGCAATGAGCTGCTGCGTGAATCAGCCACCGAGGCACTGACTTATTCAGGTATCATGGTACCTGTCGTTGTCAGCATGTCCTATCTGAATTATGCGATATCAGCGATGATCGGCGGCTTTTTCTCAATTGCCGGCTTAATGGATCTCGGATCATTGGCGGCATATCTTGTCTATGTCAGACAGACGGCGATGCCAATTAATCAGTTTACCCAACAGATCAATTTTATTCTGGCGGCAATGTCCGGCGCGGAAAGAATCTTTGAAATGATGGATGAAGCTGAAGAAATTGATCAGGGTATTGTAACACTCGTTCGGGTCTGCAAAGATGAAAACGGTGTGATGCATGAATGTGATACTACTACCGGTCATTGGGCATGGCGGCATCCGCATTCTGACGGTTCGGCTGAACTTGTTGAATTGAAAGGTGATGTACGCTTTAAAGATGTCGTATTCAGTTATGATACAGGCCATGAAATCCTCCATGGCATCAATCTGTACGCTAAACCGGGTCAAAAGATCGCCTTTGTCGGCGCTACCGGTGCCGGTAAAACGACAATTACAAATCTGATCAACCGCTTCTATGAAGTAGACAGCGGCAGTATTACCTACGACGGCATTGATGTCAAATTGATTAAAAAAGATGATTTGCGCCGCTCTTTAGGCATGGTGCTTCAGGATACCCATTTATTTACCGGTACAATTGCCGACAACATCCGTTACGGCAACCTTTATGCCAGCGATGAGGATGTCATTAAGGCTGCCAAACTGGCTAATGCCGATTCCTTTATCCGGCGTCTGCCTGACGGCTATCAAACAATGCTGCACAGCGACGGCGCGAATCTTTCACAAGGTCAGCGTCAGCTGCTAGCGATTGCGAGAGCCGCTATTGCCGACCCGCCGGTACTGATTCTTGATGAAGCTACCAGCTCCATCGATACAAGAACCGAAAAGCTGATTGAAAAAGGCATGGATTCCTTGATGGAAGGCCGCACCGTCTTTGTCATCGCCCACCGCTTATCAACCGTCCGTAACTCAAAAGCAATCATGGTTCTTGATCAAGGCCGTATTATTGAACGCGGCAGTCATGATGAACTGATTGCTCAGGAAGGCACTTACTATAAGCTGTACACCGGTCAGTTTGAATTATCATAAGCCATTTCCCCTTTCTCATGCTCCTAATGTTTATGAAATATTATCAAAAATAGACTAAAATATTTTCGTAAAATAAGGTATAATAGATAAGTATAGAAATTTGAAGGGGGATACTCATGCGCAGCTCCAAAGCCGAAATTGAAAAAAGACGTGAAAATATCATCACTTATCTGCTGGAAAATGGTGAATCTAACATTGAAGACATTGCCAGCTATCTTTCTATTTCAACCTTAACGGTACGCAGAGATATCGAAGAATTCAAGGCGAATCAAATTATTGGTCAAAAAAACGGCAATCTGAAGCTGAATGATGATTTTAAGCTTAAATTAAAACAAAATAAATATTCGCGTGAACGCAAAGCCATTCAGAAAGAAGCGGCCAAGCATGTCGAAGAAAATGATGTATTGTTTATAAATACCAGCTATACAGCATTAGGTACCGTAAAATATATCAAGGATATACATTGTACCATCATTACGAATAACACCAACATTGTCAACATTGAACGTGATAAGTCCATTGTAGCCCTGCTTACCGGCGGTGAAATCCGTGAACCTCGAAGCTCAATTGTCGGTGAAATTGCCTATAATACGATCTCACAGATCAAAGCTAATAAATGTATCATCGGTGTTGACGGTATCAGTCTTGAAAGCGGATTGAGCTCATCCATACTGCATGAAGCCAGCATCACCGAATTGATGCTTAAATGCTGTACCGGTGAATGCTTTGTCGTTGCCAGCAGCGAGCGGATCAATAAAACTGACCGTTTCTTCTGCGGCAGCTTAGATTTGGTGGATACAATCATCACTGATAATAAGGTTGATATGCTGGCTGTTTATGAATTCAGACGCCGCGGTATCGAGGTCATCATCGTTAACCCAGATAAAGCATAATAAAACCTGCCAAACGGCAGGTTTTTATTTCATCGCTGTGCGAGCAAGTGCACAGTTGAAAGGGATGAATTATAGAATTGACGCATTCTTTAGTTTCTCAGTAATTTCCGCTTCTGAGAGAACATTCTGCAGTCCGATAACCTGTGTCTTGCCGCCTTGATTAAATGATCCTTCAAAGGACAGCGGACAGAGGATGATATCATAATTAGCCGCTGATGAAATAGCATCACCGACACTAGTATGATCAATTTGCGCCTCAACCTGATGCTTTTTAAAAATAGCTTCTACCTTCATTTTAATCAGCATGCTTGAACCCATGCCATTGCCGCAGGCAACCATAACCTTTAACATATTTTAATTCTCCTTTATGTGATTGTAATAAACTGCTTTATGCTTACGATAGTAAAGCTGATTCAAGGCCAATAAAGCGATGATAGCGATCATTGCGCCGCCATATGGCCCAACAAAATGAATCACAACCATTAAACCGGCGAAGAAGGTGTTGTTGTCGAAGAAAGCCGGCCAAGCGGAAAGTGAATAACCGCCGACACCTTTCACAAACATAATCATCACAAATGAAATCAGCACTTGGAATAGTCCGTTCAGTATTGAACACAGGATAGCCGCGTTCTTACCGCCGCGTTTGTTGGCATAGATTGCGATGGTCGCGTTATCAAAAAACAACGGTACGAAGCCCGGCACCAAAAACAGCGGTGATTTGAAAATCAACAGACCGGCAATCGCGATAATCTGACCGAAAAAGCCGAAAATGAAGCCAATTAACGGAACATTAGGATGTGCATAATTGAATGCTACCGCGCAGTCAACAGCCGGCATAGAGCCTTTAATCAGCTTTTGTGAGATACCCTCAAAGGCTTTCATCAGTTCTGCCACAAACATTCTGACACCGGCTAACAAAATATACATATATACAGAAAAATAGATACATTTCGTAATAATATAGACGATGAATAAGGTTGTAGCGGTAAACGTAGAATCTATTTCGCGCATCGCCGGTTCCCCAATTACCAGCATCAGACCGCCAAAGAAAATAGTCATTAGAATCGCTGTTGATACAACATTATCCTTAAAGATTGATAAGAAGCCCGGCAATTGGATGTTTTCAACACTATCCTCAGGTTTGCCGAAGAAACCAGCAATTTTATCTGTGAACCAGATGCCCAGCATCTCCTGATGACCGATTGCGAAGCCCGCTCCGCCAGTCAGATTCTGAGTCGCTTCAACGGTAATATTAGAACCGACCGCCGCCCAGACACCACACAGTGCGCCGAATAAAATGGTGAATCCCATATTGCGGGCAGCCGGGCATACTAAATAGACAAGCCACATCATCAATGTTGTATAGCCCTGCAGTGTATGACCGGTTACATATAATGTACGGCAGCGCGTCCATTTATTAAGGATAACTAAAATGAAGTTGACAGCGATTGAAACGGCAAAAGCAAACATCGTCCAGACGACCGCCCCTTCAATGGAAAATAAACCCGTATCCCCATACATCTGTCCCATTAGGAAATACGTGTCGACAACCGCCGCTTCCATTTGAAACTTTGTACCCAAAGCATCAATGATCGGCTTAAATGTACTGGTCAGACCGCCGGAACCGATGGTCAGGATAAAGAAACCGACAGCCGTTTTAATAAAACCGGCCAGCGCTTCATGAAACGGCTTCTTCATCGCAAGCAGACCGATAAATACCATGATGCCAATAAAGTATGCAGGCTGCGTAAGAATGTTGCTCGACAGCATTTGTAAGAATGTAAACATAGCTTCTACCTCCTTTTGTTTGAACTATTTGTTTATGGCTTCAGTATAGCGCTTACATCAGACATCGTCAATCATTTTATGATAATTTTATCATATAAATTATGAATTAATCATAAAATTTCCAATATTTACCTCTTTTTATCATTTGATTCGCCATTTTATTATAATTTTAACTGTGTTTTATCTTAAACATATTGAAAATATTTCATGTATGTGCTTATAATGAGACTAGTTAATCAACTATAAAGGAGGTTTATATTTATGAAAGATGTTTATGCAGGCAATCTGACTTCGCCGGAATTCGCAAGGGCAGTTAAGGAATGCAAAGCTGTCATTTTGCCTATTGGCTCATGTGAACAGCATGGTCATCATATGCCATTGGATACCGATAATCTAATTGGCAGCTATTTGGCTATGGAGACAGCCAAGCGCTGTCACTGTCTGGTGATGCCGGCCATCAATTACGGACAGGTATGGTCAGCCAGAAAATTTCCCGGCACAATTGCCCTCAGCACTAATACATTAATCAGCATTATTAAGGAAGTTGTCATATCTCTGCAGTCTCATCATGTCAGAAACATTATCTTATTAGCTGGACATAATGGTAATTCAAATGCGTTAAAAGAAGCCGCCCGTCAGCTGCTTGATGAATATCAATGGGAGAATGTGTGGTATCTTTGTGCTGAAATTGATTCATCCTTAATGAAACTCATGGAAACGCCAATTCCCTGCGGCTGTGTTCATGCCGGCGAGATGGAAACTTCAATGCTTTTAGCCATCCGCCCTGATTTAGTTCATATGGAAAGGGCAACCGCTGAATTTCCTACGCTGCCTCAGGATGCGAAGTATCGGCCGGTTAGTTGGGAGCATTATATTGAAAGCGGCTCTTTTGGTGACGGCGGCAAGGCAACCGCTGAGAAAGGTAAGGCGTTGCTTGAATCGTCGATTCAAAGCGCTGTGCGGCTGATTAATGAAATCATTCCCGACTGATCAAATCAAGCTGGCTGTTTTTGATATTGATGATACACTGCTTCCCCGCGGCCGCTTTGCACTTTCATCACCTACTAAAAAAGCGATTCATCAGCTTCATGAAAATGGCATTATCACCATTCCAGCCACAGGCCGAGGCAGTTATAATACTCCTGCACAAATCATTGATGTGCTTAAACCGCCTTTTCTCATAACCATCAATGGTCATATCATATTAAAACAAAATGAGATTATCAAATCGGCGCCCATAGACCGTCAGGTTATCAGTGAACTATACGCTTTCTGTTTCAGCCATCATCTATCACTGATATATAAGACAAGGGATAGCTATCAGCATGTTTTAGATGCAAACATTGATAAGTCGGCCAAACTGGAGCGGACAGCCAAAGAAATCTATGGTTGTTTTCTTATTCCACCGCCAAATTTTTCCATTTCCTTGCTTGCGAAGCAATTCCATTCATTAGTTTTTACTAAGGGAGGTGATGGATATGATGTCTATGGCTGTGACGCGGACAAATCGTTTGGCATCGAATTAGTTTTAAAGCAATTGAATCTCAATTGGGAAAATGTACTGTGCTTTGGCGACGCGGAAAATGATCTTACTATGATTCAAAAGGCCGGCTTGGGCGTTGCGATGGGAAATGCCTGCGGCAGCTTAAAGGCGGCTGCGGATGTGGTTTGCGGAAATGCTGAAGATGATGGAATTGCTGATTTCCTGAATCAGCTGTTCAGCCATTAAATTAAGAATATAGGATAGAAAAAAAATCGTGCTGCCACGATTCTCTCATTAATTCTTATAAGCCACCGCCCGCTTAGGCCATGACGTATCCTTTAATAAAATATGGCAAACCCAATCATATCCGCTTTTTGCTAATTCAGCAAGGCTTTGGCCGCACTTACCCCAACCCCCGTTGGATAAAAACAGCTTTCTTAATGGCCGCTGACAATTCGCTGAAATATCCCTGTTGGCTTGATTCAAGATTTTGATACATACAAGAAATCATTCACTAAGAATATCCACCGCCAAAGGTAGAATATTCACTTTCTGAAAAAGCGTCAGCATAATGCCGATTCTGCAAGCTTTATGTAAATGGGTCAGATAAAATAAAACTTATGCCTGATTATTTTCTAACAGGTGCCAAATTGCCTTAGCTACACCGTTATGCGCCGCATCATCACTGATCCAGTCCGCATGACTTTTTACATATTCACTCGCATTTCCCATCGCGATCCCGCAGCCTGCCAATTCAAGCATTTTCAAATCATTGGTAGAGTCACCGATCGCCGCTGCCTCATGCCATGTCAGATTAAATTTATCCAGCAATATCTCAATCGCCCTAGCCTTATCATTATCGGCACGAAACACATCAAAAACATGCTCCGCAATCTTATCACAGCGCAAATTAGGGGTGGCATTGACAAAATCAACTAATGCCTGTTCATCCTCAGCAACCACTACACCGTTATATGGCATATTATGCAGATGCCGCTTATGGGTTGGATCATCCTTAATGATTGTACAGCCTTCCTTCACATGGGTTCTGAAAAAGTCCTCGATTTTATCAAACCGATGATAACCATAAGAGAAATCATCAAAATGGAAACACAGACCACACTCATGCGCCCGCGCATAATCCCAAATCATTTGAAAATCATGATGACTCATCGGATTTTCAAACAAAGCCTGACCCTTCCTATCTTCAATATAACCGCCGTTTAAATTAATTCTGGCATCAAAATCAATTAAATCAGTAATCGCCTTTGTATGAATCGGCGGCCGTCCGGTACACAGTACACATTTTACTCCATGGCGCTGTAAATCAGCAATCGCGTCGATAGAGCTTTGAGCCACGATACCCTTACTTGTTTCAACTAATGTTCCATCTACATCAATAAATACAATTTTAATTTTCATCGTCATCCCTCATTCAAATTTAATCCTATTATAACACATCTCAGACAAGAAAAAACTGCCGCATTAACCGGCAGAATTCACTTTCATTGTTTGCTGGGACTGCTTTTTACGCATTTCCATTTCTTTTTCCTTAGTGACATTTTGAATCAAGCCGACAGCTTTTACCGACTTACCGTTCTCATCCTTAACAGCCGTCAGTGTAATATGATTCCAAACAATGCTGTCATCACCCATATGTGCCTGAATGGTGCAGCTTGCCTGATCCTTACCATCATAGATATCCTGATACATTTGAATAAAATCATCCTCATACCCTTCACAAACCGACCCCTGTTCAATAAATCCTTCCGGCGCGTTTACCACACAGTCAGATAAACCAAAATCATCCTGTGTATGCTTAGCATAATAAGCGGTACGAGTAGCGATATCTAATTCAAAAATCGTATCCCGGCCTGATTCCATCGTTAAATAGAACCGTTTTTCAGCAAGTTTCAATTCTTCAATAGTTTCCATATAATCACTGACATCCGATACTGACGCATAGTAAATATCTTTATTATTAATCTCTGAAAGATAGAACAGACGGATTTTAACCCATAACACTCCTTTTGAAGAATACCGGCGTACAATAACCTCTGAACCTTTATCGCCATTCTCATTAGCCTTTAAAAGCGCAGCCATCATCAGCGGCCGGTCTTCCTCAAGAATCGGTAATTCATCATGCTTATAAAAATCCATCATATCATGTTCACACATTAAATTATAATATTGCTCATTTGCCTTCATGACGCGGATATCCTGTCCGTCAAAGGAATAGAGTACAACCTGTCCAAGTATATTATTCAGCAATGCCTCCGACATCATATCCTCATGAAAGAGATCCTTAAAATTAAGCTGCCAGTCTTCCAGTGTTTTCTGATTCAAGTGATCACGAACATCAATCTTGCTCTCATCCCTGATCAATTCCTCAAAAGCTGTCAGCTTCATTGGCCGGTAATAATAAAAGCCCTGAGCATAAACGCAGCCGATTCCCAGCAGGAAATCAACTTGTTCGCGGTTTTCAACACCCTCCGCAATCACCTTAAGATCAAGCCATTTCGCCATATGTACCACAGATTCCACAATATCCTTGCTCTTGCGGTCATTGTTGTCAAGAAAACGCATATCCAGCTTCAGCACATTGATATTAATATCCTTTAAAATATTTAATGAAGAATAACCGCTGCCAAAATCATCCATAGAAACTGTAAAGCCTTCATTCATCAGCTGGCTGATTACCTGAATAATTTCATCGGTACGGCTGCTGTATGCACTTTCTGTCACTTCGATTTCCAGCCAAGCGGCATCAAGTTCATATTTATCAGCCAATGCTTTAATCATCGCAAAAACATCCATGCTGAAAATATCACTCCGCGATACGTTAACCGAAAGCGGCAGCACTGATAACCCCTGCTGTTTGCGCTGATGCAGCCATCGGGCGGCCTGTTCCCACACATAGGCATCTAATTTTTTAATAAACCCATTCCGTTCAAATAAAGGAATGAAAACCGTAGGCGGGATCAGTCCCTTTAATGGATGATTCCAGCGAACCAATACTTCCCCGCCGACAATCAGTCCGGTTTTCATATTGCATTTTGGCTGAATATAAATCTCAAACTCATGATTAGCCAGTGAGGTTTCCACATTGTTCAGCAGATCCTGCTCCTCGATCAAAAGATTACGCATACTGTCATTATACCAAGCTAAATGATGCACATAATTCCCTTTTACGGATTTGCCGGCCATCACTGAACGGTCACACATCAGACTTGCGCGGATACTGCGGTCAGTGATCTCATAAATGCCGATAGCCGGGATAATTTCCATATTTAGCGGATAATTCCGGCAGATGTTTACAATTTTATCCGCTGCCTTTTCACCGCCGTTTTTTGATGGCAGAAAGACGGCAAAAACATCAGAACCAATGCGTGAGAAACAGCTGTTCTCACAAGCCAGCTCAGATTGCAGCTGATGGGCTAGATATTGCAGCAGCGCATCTCCCTGTTCAGTTCCATAAAAATCATTAATCAAGCGAAACCGTTCAATGTCTACGGTAATGATCTGAAAGATTTCATTAGGCACTGCATCTAAAATCTGCTGAATGGTTTCATAAAAGACATGTTTATTACAGACACCGGTCAGTGAATCATAATCACGATAAAACCGCAGCTGTTCTTCGAGCTGCTTAATCTGTATTTCTAATGATTCAATATTCTGACTTGTCATAGCTATCTCCTTGTCAAATTCACGACACTATCATTTTAACATTATCAATATAAATATGAACCTAAAATCGATGTCTAAAATGGTTTTTTGAGACACTTTTTTTGCCGTTTCAGATATTTGACCAAATTTATGGATAAAAGCACCGCTTGTATTTTAATAAAAACCCTCCTATACTAAAACCAGAGAGTGAGGAAGATCATGACATACAAAAGAACGCTAATGCAGTATTTTGAATGGTATCTGCCTGCTGATCAAACGCTGTGGAAACGCGCGGCACATCAAGCGGAACAGCTAAAACATGATGGTATTACAACTTTATGGCTGCCGCCTGCTTATAAAGGCAGTGCCGGTGATAAGGATGTTGGTTATGGTATTTATGACTTATATGATTTAGGTGAATTTAATCAGAAAGGCAGCATTCCTACAAAATATGGCACAAAAGATGAATACATTGAAGCCATTAAGTGTTTGCATGATAATCAGATTGAAGTGATTGCGGATGTGGTAATGAATCATAAAATGGGTGCTGATGAAACGGAGGAAGTAATGGCACATGAAGATGCCGGCAACAACCGTAATAGTGAAATCAGCGGCAGCCATATGATAACTGCCTGGACTAAATTTACCTTTCCTAACCGTCATGCAAAATATTCTGATTTCACATGGAATTGGAAGCATTTTGACGGCACTGATTGGGATCAGAAAACACAGCGCAGCAGTATTTATCAATTTGAAGGGAAGGAATGGGACCGCAATGTTGATCAGGAGAATGGCAATTATGATTATTTGATGGGCTGTGATCTTGATTTCAGCTGTCCTGAGGTACGTGAGGAATTAAAAAAATGGGGCAGCTGGTTTTTGGCTTTTACCAAAATCGATGGCTTTCGTATGGATGCGTTAAAGCATATTGATGCCTATTATATTCCTGAGTTTTTAAATGTGATGCGCGGCCAATACCCTAACCTATATGCTATTGGTGAATACTGGAACAGTGATGTGAATGTTTTGCTTGACTACCTGCATAAGACTGGCAATGTCTGTCATTTATTTGATGTGCCTCTGCATTATCAGCTTGAAAGAGCCTCTAAATCAAATGGTAATTTTGATATGCGGACAATTTTTGACAACACCCTGCTTAAACTTGATCCTTTGCATGCGATAACCTTTGTGGATAATCATGATACACAGCCGCATCAGTCACTGGAATCATGGGTTGACGGTTGGTTTAAGCCGATTGCCTATGCGCTGATACTTCTTCATCCGGATTCAACACCTTGTGTATTTTATGGTGATGTATATGGCATTCCCCATGATGATATTGCCCCAGTTGATGAGTTGCAGCGGCTGCTGCTCATCAGAAAAGAGACTGCGACAGGGCTTTGGCATGAATACTTAGATGATCCAAATATCATTGGCTGGACGCAGGAAGGCGAATCTCAAGGCGGATATGCGATGCTGGCAAGTGACAGCGCTGGCGGTGAGAAGGTCATGTTTGCGGGACTAAACCACGCCGGTGAAGAATATCTTGACGTCATGAATCATCGTGATGAAGTCATCGTCATTGATCAGGAGGGCAACGGACGCTTTCTTGTCGACGGTGGTTCTGTTTCCGTCTGGCTGCCGCGTTCTGCCTATGAAAAAATCATGATTGAAATTCAATAAATTGAAAAGGGACAACGAATGTCCCTTTTGTTTATAAATATTTTATGGTATTGCTTTATGCCTGCTTGTATACGGTCAGTTTATGATTTTCATCCACAACAGCTAAAATAATTTGATCCAATTCTGCTTCATCAATGTTCTGTTTTCTTAATTCTCTGACCAACCATTTCTCATCAATATTCATCAGCTTAAGATTTGATTGGAGAATCACCCCATCCATGATAACTGACAGCACCTGAATGGGGTTTGCCGCTTTCAGCTGCAGATCATCATTACGTGCTGGTCTTGCGAAGCCTTTTGGCTGTACAGAAAGTTTACCGGTTGGCTCAAGGTTGGCAGTATATACATCATTGATATTAAAATAACCGCTGGTTCTTAGATTACTGAGCAATTCAGAAACGGTCATTTTTGATTGCTGAAGTCCACTGATCTTAATGCTGCCTTTTTCAATCAAAGCTATTGGTTTACCAGTTAAAACCGCATTTGCTATTAAATTAATCTGGGTGATTTTATTTAATAACAGATTGCCTGCAAAAAATAAAATAATGGCAAACAGTCCTGATGTTAATGACAGATCAGTGTTTATACTGATTGTCGCCGCAATGGAACCAACGCTAATCCCTGTTACATAATCATAGAAACTCATCTGTGCGATTTGCTTTGGCCCATTTAGCCGCGCCATGATCAGCATGACAAGAATTGTTGCGACTACACGAAGCAAAATTTCTGAAAAATTCATAAGGCTCATCCTTTCTCCTCTAGTATGCGCCTGAATTCATAATTTTAATGCTTTTTCTGCGATTTGTACTATGACTTTCTAAAAATTAAAAACATTAGAAATTTCTATGCCGAAGTAAATTCTCGTCTTGTTAGCTGAACCATCATTTTATTGTAATCAAATTGACAAATACAACAATATGTCATATACTAAAAACGTAGTAAAAAGTATTTCATCGCTATTTTGATGTGTACGAGTGACGGTTCTGACTCGTCGATAAAATAAAAATTGACCGAGCGATGTGTACGAGTGACGGTTCTGATTCGTCGATAAAATAAAAATTGACCGAGCGATGGATAAGGGGTATGCGCCCCTTATTTTTATTAAGGGAATATTTGAGGGGGAATGACAATAAATTACATAAGTAATATCAAAAGGCTTACACATACATTTTTTATTGATTACGATGAAATAAACTATCCTGAAATTATAATGTTGTACTAATTAAAGGACTAGGTGATTATTTTTTATGCGTACCATTCAGAACAAATATTAGACATAAATATGCTTATCATTTTAAGAGAACGAATCGTTCAAAAGCTCATATATCAGGCTTGGATTATCAAAAAATGATTATTATTAATCAAGACAGTTACATCGATTCTGTCAATAACATAATTATTGACAATGATGAATATATAGAATATATTACCAATTTAGATAAAATCAACCAAGAAGCATTACAATTTTTACAAGACTACATAGATTACAGGAAAATGATGTCAATAATTTCATTTCAAGAATTTGAACGTCGATATAAATTTTCCCCTTTGCAATATTTCGATTCAATCATCATTAAACCATGTTAATTTTAAACAATTAAGGACTATAACTTTGTTCAAACTGTTATAGTCCTTTCTATTTCAAATTTATTCATAAAGGGAAGATTAAATTCAAAACATGACTTAAGCTGTCAAGTTTATGCGGTATAATTATCAATACAGATTACTTTTATTAATCTAAGATTGGAGACAGCCATGAAAGAAAACAGATATTTTCAGATGGTTTATTTATTATTAGAAAAGGGTACGATGACAGCACCGCAATTAGCGGCATATTTTGAGGTATCCGTAAGAACGATTTATAGAGATATCGATATCCTAAGTGCTGCCGGTATTCCTATCTATGCCAGCCAAGGCAGGGGCGGCGGTATCTCAATTCAAGATAATTATGTGCTTAAAAAATCGATGCTCAGTCAAGAGGAACAGAAACACATTCTCATGGCTTTACAAAGTATGCAGGTGATTGAAGGAGAATCCGCAAAATCACTCTTATTGAAATTAAGCAGTGTATTCCAAAGGGAACATGTTGACTGGCTGGAAATTGATTTTTCAAGCTGGACCAAAAGCGGTGCCGTGAAAGTCCTCTTTCAGACGCTTCAAAACGCAATCCTAAAAAGCCGCAGGGTCAAGTTTCTTTATTGCAATGGCAGGGGAGAAGTCAATGAGCGAACCATCGAACCGCTGAAACTGGTTTTTAAATCTTATGATTGGTATGTGTATGGTTTCTGTACGCTACGCAATGACTTTCGTTTTTTTAAATTAACCAGAATCCGCAGGCTTACCCTGTGTGATGAAGTATATGATCGGCCAATTCCCGATCAGCTGTTTAAAGAATCCGAAAATTTCGCAATGGCTATGACCCCCGTAACACTTGTCTTTGACCCCTGCATGGCATTTAGAGTTTACGATAAGTTTGATGATGAGGTCACCAAAATGCCTGACGGCCGTTTATTAGTAGAAACATATATGCCTGATAATAATTTGTTATACAGCTATATTCTGTCATGCGGAGATAGTGTGGAAGTGATCAAGCCGCAAAGCGTCCGCGAAAAAATAGCTGAAAGAGCTCGAAACATTGTGGAAAAATATAAAACATGACACGGGGTTACAAGTTCAATATGATATTCTATGAATGTCATAACGGCAAGGACATAATTTGTCCAATTGCGAAATGACAGATCGGAGCCAATACTATGGAAAAAGCTTTAGTCATCATTGACATTCAGAATGATATTACCAAGAATTACAAAGATATAATCGATAAAATCAATCAAGCAATTGATTGGGCAGCCGCCAAGGGTTTGCCTGTGATTTATATCCGCCATGAGAATTTATCAAGTAAAACAAGAACATTCAAGCCGGGTACTGCCGGTGCTGAGTTAGCTTCTGATTTGAAAATCGTATCAAATAACATATTTACTAAAGATAAAGGGAATGCCTTAACAAGTGCAGAATTCAGTGCCTTTATCGAAAAGCACAACATTAATGAATTCTACATTACTGGTGCCGATGCTGTCGCCTGTGTCAAATCAACCTGTTACAATATGCGCAAAGCTGATTATAAGGTTAATGTATTAAAGGAATGCATCACCAGTTATGATAAACGTAAGCTTGATGAAATGCTGAATTATTATGAAAGCAAGGGATGCAGGCTGATGAGCTTAGAAGACTTAGACTAGCATTACGGACGCAGATGCTCGGCGGCAATCTGCAGTTCCTGCATCGTGGCTTGCCAGTTAAATTCAATTTTAACGATCCGCTCTTTATAACAAATAATATATTCATTTAAAAAAGGCTGATCATTATGATATAGCTGATAAACAGTATCTGCCTGCCAGAGCGAAGCGTCGGCTTCCTGCCAGTATGCGTTGTTGTTTAGGTGGATATGCCGCAGATTATTCAGACATGTTTCATAAAGCCAGTCTGCCTTGATATCAACAATTTCATAAGTGAGCTGCGGTTCATGCGAATAAATTTTAGGCAGCTGCTGAGCACAGCGTGAATAAGCCAGTACAAAGGATTCCTGATGATCATTGATATAGGTATAGTCATCGTTTTGAATCGGCAGCAGCTCTTCAACAGTTAACGGTAAGATATCATGTGTAATCAGCCATTCATGACGATTTCCCGCAGCATCAAACACCTCTCTTACTTCCTGATTATCAGCTTTGATAGCTAATTGATACTGATCGACAGCAGAGGAGAAAAGATGAATTGAAGCTATGAAAACGGCAATAAAAGCAAGGACTGTACAAGATAAATTTTCCAAACGCGCAGCGCTGTGCTTTTTTAGATGATACTGAACAAACCGGCTGAAAAGATAACTTGCAAGCAAAGACACAATTACGGCAAGCATCATTAACAATGCCAGCCATGCTTGACTGAAAAGAGCCAGAAGCAGACAGCCAAGCAAAAAAAGCGCACGGTGCTTCGAATGCCTGACCTCACAGCAAGAACCGCCTTTTTTCACGGCCTTAACAGAACATTTATACCAAGTATCATAGCGAATTATATCAATCAATAGATAGAGGAAAGCCAGCAAGTCCACGCCTAGAAGCAGCCAGTGTGATGGATCAGAAAACCTTACAAGCGGCTGATCAAACATTTGACGGACATTGCTGATACATAATAAAAGACTGAGCACTAAGAGTATGCCCTCATTGAGTAAAACGCCCCTTTTCATTACATGGTGAATCTTATCCAGCTTAAGTGCTTCATCGGTTTCAATCGGTATAGCATCTGCTTGTGCCGTATAGAAGATCTGCATCGCAGCGTTACTAGCCGCCAGCTGCCAATCAGCACTTTCACAATAATCAAGGAATATCTCCTGATTATCACTGGGATATGGATCAAAATCAGATGCCTCAGAAAAATAAGTCACGGCAAATTTTAGCTTCTGCGGTTCGATTTTTTGATATGTCCACCACCCTGAGATATTGCATAAGCGCCACCCCTTTGATGCCATCTTCGTTAAATGACGCTCAATTCCAGTTGAATCATAAAAGTCAAAAAATGCCAGCTGTATTCTTTTCTTCATTCTTACTCACCTCTTTATATTATTGGTTTTTGATAATCATGAATCAAACACTTCAATCGCTGAACTTCATCCGCTAATGCCTGCTGCCCCGCTTCCGTTATGATATAGCTTCTTTTGCGGCCTTCAACCTTCGTCTCAACAATTAAATCCGCAAGTACGAAGTTTTCAAGTAAATTATAAAGCGTACCTGGGCCAACCATCACCCTGCCATCGCTCAGCTGTTTTACTTTGGCCATAATATCCGTCCCGCAGCATTCTTCACGAAGACAAAGCAGGATATAAAACATCTGTTCCGTTAATGTCTGAAATCGTTCTCTGGCCATTGTCAGCATTACCTCCATCCAATATCGATATTCGTTATTTCCTAATTCAATTGTAATATCGATATTCGATAATGTCAATGAGATAAGATTATCATTTGGAATATTTGCTTTATAGAATGAAAATAAAAGCATGACATAAACTAAAACAGGTGATACAATGCGTTTTTTCACAATTATACTCCTGTTTGTGCTTTTATTATTTATGTCTCCCGCCATCCATCACAGCCAAGAAATTACGACTGTTTTTTCAAGACAGACAAGTGATATCAAGCTGTATGGCTTGCCTGTGGAACTGAATACACCCAATGATATATCCGATATCATCGCCCAATATCAATATGATGCCTATCCCTTGCCAGCGTCTTTCCTCCCTTATCTTGATGAAATCGTAATTATTGAACAAAAAGAAATCGACGAGGAATTCTCTGCGAATACAAGCGGTTATACACGTACCTACTTCCTTGATGATCAATACACTGGTTCGACTATTTATTTATCAGATTCTTTATTTAGAGAAACAACACTGCTGCATGAAGCATTGCATGTCATTGACGCCCGCTTTCAGTTTTCCGCGTCCGCTCAATTTCAAAAGCTATGTGAAGCTGAAATGGATAATGAGTATAATGCACGGATCATCACCTATTATGATCCCCAATATCACTGCAGCGAATATTTTGTGGAAAGCTATATTAATTACCTGTATGATCCGGAAACGTTTCAGCAGCTGCAGCCGCATACTTATGATTTTATCTATGAAGCAAATAATCAAATAAATTCATAAAAGCTTCTTTAGAGGACTTGCAATTCTGAAAAAATAGAGTAGAATTATAAGAGGTCATCGGGATGTAGCACAGCTTGGTAGTGCACTTGCTTCGGGAGTAAGGGGTCGCAGGTTCAAATCCTGTCATCCCGACCATTTAAAAGAATACCTGTCAATTGCGGCAGGTTTTTTTATTTTTTTGCCAATCCTTGATTCAATTGTGATGAATTAATTGCTGATTTTCCTATTTCTATTGTATAATTAACAAAGATTGAGTTTATAAAAAACTGGGAGGTTTTACCATGCTGCCTTTTGTTTATCCAATGGATAATCATTCTGTGATTACCCTTTTTCAGCGTATGTTGAATCATGTCGATACCAGATTGGTAGATCATGGTTTCCGTGTTGCAGCACATGCCGATCACATGCTTCAGGAATTATATCCTGATTGCGATCCGCTTATTCGGCGTAATCTTATTTTAACTGCCTTGCTGCATGATATTGGTGCCAATAAAACCGATGAAATAGATAATTTATTAAAATTTGAAACAGACAGCAGCTGGCAGCATGCCATCTACGGCTATCTGTTTTTGCTGTATTTTTCACCGCTGAAAGACTATGCGGACGCGGTTCTGTATCACCACACCAATGCTTCTGAATTAGTGAATTTCAAACTTGATCCATTGCTTCGTGATATGGCGCAGATCATCAACATTGCCGACCGCGCTGATATTTATCTGAGTGAAGGTCACAGCTGGGAATCACTGCATCATGAATTACAGAATGCCAATCGCTTTGATCAGCGAATCGCTGATGCGCTGCTGAAACATCAAATCCAATACCCGATGTCTGAAGAACAGCTCTACACCCAAGAACTTCACGTCCTGCTTACCGGCATTCCCTTTACCCAATCCGAAGTTGATCAGTATGTGAAAATGGCCATATACTGCATGGATTTCCGCAGCCGTTATACGGTTACACATACGATTACCACAACGACGATCAGCCGTGAAATAGCCGTGCGCATGGGCTTATCAGATGCCCTTGTTCAGAAAATCGTCTGCGGCGCTATGCTTCATGATCTTGGCAAAATCGGTATCCCAGTTGAAATTCTTGAATATGACGGCAAACTCAATGAGGCGCAGATGACCATCATGCGCTCACATGTAACCCTCACTGAGCATATCCTGCATGGACTGCTTGATGATGAAATTATCCAGATCAGCCTGCGTCATCATGAAAAATTAAATGGCTCCGGCTATCCTTTAGGTCTTAGTGAAAAGGATCTGACACTGCCGCAGCGAATCGTCGCGGTTGCTGATATCGTCAGTGCCTTAAGCGGACGGCGCAGCTATAAAAAAGCTTATGCCAAGGATACCACAATTGCCCTTTTGCTCTCTTACAGTCAGCAGCAGCTGATTGATGTACATGTCGTTGACTGTATGATTGAACATTATGACGATATTCTTGAAACCGCGCATCAGCATGCTCAGGAATTATTAAATATCTATCAAATGATTCAAGACGATAATTATGCCCTGCAGCTGCGTCTTGCATCAGAAAAGGAGGCAGTTTTATGAACCAAACAGCATTTCACCAATTAGCTATTGATTCCATGAAAAGACTCTGGCGCAGTTATTTAATCGATCATTCAGAAGCTGAATTCAGATTTCTGCTCCAACATATCGCTGATGATTTTATCATTATCGGAACTGGCAAGCATGAGATATTTAAGGGTGCTGACAACATGGCGGCGCTGCTTGCGAAAGATCAGCAGGAACAAGACGGCGCACAGTTTGAAATTATGGATGAATGGTATGAAGCACAGGCGCTAAGTGATGATTTATGCTTTGTTTACGGCGGCTTTTATGCCCGTGAAATCAGTCATAGCAGAACGCAAGTCATAGCCGATATGGATACTCGCTTTACCGCTGTCTATCGTTATGAAAACGGTGAAGCAATCCTATGCAACCTGCATCATTCAGTTCCGAATATGGATCAGGCAATGGGTGAATTTTATCCAAAAACAATCACTCAAAAAGCAAACGATGCCATTGAGCGTTCAATGTTTCTTGAACAGCAGCTTAAGCTTGATTCTCTGACCGGTCTTTATAACCGCACAGCCTATGAAAAAAGTGTCAACAGCGTGCTGACAGCCCATGATCGTCATTGCGCGTTTCTCATGATTGATATTGATGACTTTAAATCAATCAACGATAATTACGGGCATCTTCAGGGTGATCTCTTCCTGCGCAGCTTTGCCGATCTGCTGAATAAAACCTTCTGCCACAATGAACTAATCAGCCGTCTTGGCGGTGATGAATTCAGTGTATTTATCGCTGATTATTCATCCAAAGAAGATGTGGAAGCATTGATCGAGAGCCTGCTTGATGAATTAAAGAACACGATTGCGATGCCGTTTAGCTGCACTATCGGTATTGCTTACAATGATCAACAGATCAGCAGCTTTCAAAATATGTATAAAAATGCTGACAAAGCGCTTTATTTCAGTAAAAGCTGTCAAAAAGGAAGCTATACCGTTTATAAATAAACAAATAAATTCTTCATTGTTGCCATAAGTTTCTATTCCTTAAAATATGTGATATAATAATAAAAAATTGGGGCACATTTCTGGAGGGAAACTATGAATACGACTACATCAAAAAATTCATTTGGGGATTTGATTCGCAAAATGGGAATCAGTGAAGAAAAAGAGGAGCCGGTTAAATTGGAAAAACCGCAGCCTGTTTCACATAACGAACCTCCCAAGCCCGCTGAGCCAAACAAAACCAGCAATTCATCGACAATTATCGGCAGCGATGTTGAAATCATCGGTAATATTAAGACGGGCGGCAGTATTGAGCTGCACGGTAATGTACAAGGTAATATTGAAGCCGGCGGCTGCATTTTATTGAACGGCACGGTTACCGGCGATATTAAAGCCGAAAGCGTAACCTTTTCGGCAGCCGATCTTAAGGGCAATGCTTCAGTGCTTGAGAATATCATCGTTGATGAAGCAACAACTATCGTCGGTGATTTATCAGCCCGCTCATTAACACTGGACGGCCAGATGAATGGTAAAATCATCGCGGAAGATACTTGTCTGATTAAAGAACACGCTGTATTAAACGGCAATATTCAGACACGCCGCATTGGGGTATCGCAGGGTGCTGTCCTCAACGGTGAGATTAAAACACTGGCTGAAAACAAATAAGAAAATAGACACTGGCGCATTGAATGATACAATGCATGCCGGTGTCTATTTAATTTATTTAAGCAGTTGGGCCAATGCCTGATTGACCGCCTTGCCGTCAGTTTTGCCAGGATAGCGAGCCAGCGTTTCTTTAATCAATATGCCCTTGCTTTTATTGCTGCGTTCAAGCTGCTTTTCTTCAAGGATCTCAAGAATTGCCGCTCGTAATTCATCAGCGCTCATCTGCTTAGGCAGATAGGCCTCAAGAATTTCAATCTTGCGCTTAGTCTCCTCAATCAAATCCATACGATCAGCAGGTGTCAGCGATAAAGCTTCTTTCGTCTGCTTTAACTCTTTCTGTACATAACTCATCGCCTCATCATCACTCAATTCCGCATGCCCCTCTTTTTCCTTTAAGGCAATCGCTGATATCAACAGTGAACATACACCATTCTTAACCGTATCCTTATTCTTTAATGCTTCCATTTTATCTTTTCTCAATGTATCAAGAAAACTCATTTTAACCCTTCTCTCTTTTTTATCATTATACCACTCAGCGTCAAAAAACAATCAATTTGATGCTTGAAAGCTGAAAAAACATTCAACCCCCGTTGAATGTTTTCGCATCAATGAAGTCACTCTCATGACTTTTTTCACATGTTTAGGATAGCACATTTTTTATCATCTGTGTTAAAACTAGAAAATTTTGGTTTATAAATGACAATTAGCACATTTAACGGCTTTTTTTCTAATTTTTATTCCACAACCTGTCTGAATTTACGCAGCAAATGATACTTACGGCGTGTCAGAACTGCCCTGTTTTCAGGAACACGCGCGCATTCCTCATCAAATAATGCGGTCATTTCATCTCTGAATATCTCATAAAATGGATCATCAAGACCGCTTTTTTCCATATATGTACAAACTACCTGATTCAATTCATTGACTTGTTCATCAAATGTTTTCTCTTCACGGTGACAGAAATAATTGACCATCGCCTGCAGCTTATGACTTTCGTCCTGCAAGCGGTCAAGATCCGGATTGGTTTTCAGCCGGCAATGATCGACCTGACGGGATATTCCCTGCAGCAGGATATAGGTTTTATACTTATAGCGCGGCAGCTTGCCGACATATTCCAATACCTTTTTAGCCTCATCAAAATGCCCCTGATCAAACAGATAAATGCCGATGTTGTATAAAGAGCTCATGCTTTGTTTATAAGGCAGCTGCTCATAATGTGTGTGTAAGAAGCATTTCAGCTGTTCATAATATTCAAGAATTGATTTTCCCTGGATGTTATTGATCATCTGCAGCTTAAAGACAAAAAGACGCAGATATTGAGCAGCATTGCGGTTGGGATCAATTAATTTTTCCAGCTTGTCGATTTCCATGGCTGCGTCAAAATTACGGCGGTTAAAAATTAAGATATGAATATAATTCATACGGTTGCTGATGCAGGCAGAATGTTTAAAATCATAGACATCCATCAATTCTTCAAATAATTCAGGCCGGTCAAGATGAGCATTCCAGCGCATCCTGAAGATAAAATCCATCAGCATATCAATCAGCGGATCAGGAAATATCGATATGATTTGAAACAATTCTTCGGCATGATCGCGATCAGATATATCCTTATTCCAATAATCATTAATCATTTCCAACGCTTCAAGATACAGCGAACAGAACACACTGCTGCCCTGCGCTTTTAAATAACGGATACATTCATCCATCGTATTCTGACGATCCGGATCATAGCGGTCAGCTTTCAGTCTCAGTTCTCTGAACATGATTTCCAGTTCAGCCTCCTGCTGCTCATCATAAGTATATTCATATCCAAAGATGGCCAGCAGCCGTTCATAGATTTCATCATTCTTAACCGCTTCCCCTTTGCGGATCTTATTGTAGGTACCTCGTGAACAGATACCTTCGATCATATTTTCAACTTTTATGTGATGCTTTAATTGCAGCCAGCGGATAATGCAGTTTAATCTTTCTTTATCCTTTTCAGAAATACCTAGTTGCATCCTCGCCTCCCCATCCTTTCTTTTCTCCTTGATAATATTCTACCATGAATGGCGGATTGGTGTATAATAGTTTTGCAATTGAAAAGAGGATAAAATGATGAATGATTCAATAAAACAGATATGCGCGCTTTCTGACGCTTTTGGCCCCAGCGGCTTTGAAGAAGATATCGCGGCTTTAGTAAAAAAGATGCTGGTTCAGGTAAAGGATGTTCATGAGGACAGTCTGCATAATGTAACCGCACAATCCATTAAAAATACCGGCAATCGTTTAAAGGTCATGCTGGATGCCCATCTTGATGAGGTAGGCTTTATTATTCAGGCAGTGAAACCTAACGGTACAATGCCGTTTCTGCCATTGGGCGGCTGGGTAGCGAATACAGCACCGGCTCACAAGGTAAAAGTCCGCAGCACAGATGGCGAGCTGATTGAGGGAATCATTGCCGCCAAACCGATTCATTTTATGAGTGAGAGTGAAAAGCATGCGGGGGCTGATCTGAGTAAGATGGTCATCGATGTCGGAGCGGTGAGTGATACCGATCTCAAGGAGAATTTTAAAATAGGAATGGCTGCCCCAGTGGTGCCTGATGTCACATGCAGTTATGATGAAAGACATGATTTAATTTTAGGGAAAGCACTGGACTGCCGCATTGGCGTTTCAGCGCTGATCGATACGCTTAAGGAATTACAGCAGCCAGCCGCTGATGTCTGTGCCTCCTTCTCAGTGCAGGAAGAGGTCGGTGAGCGCGGCATTCAAGCCAACCTTGAACGGTTGAAACCAGATTTAGCAATTGTCTTTGAAGGCTGTCCGGCTGATGATACGTTTCAGGAACCCTATATGATTCAAACCGCTTTGAAAAAGGGCTGCATGCTGCGGCATTTTGACCGTTCAATGATAACCCATCCCGGTTTTCAGCGTTTTGCATTACAGCTTGCGGATGCCAAACAGATTCCCTGTCAGGAAAGTGTGCGCAGCGGCGGCGGTACAAACGGTGCTTTTATTCATGTCAAAGATATACCGACGATCGTCATCGGTATTCCGGTACGCTATATTCACTCCCATCACGGCTTTGCCAGTTATGCTGATTACCGCAGCGCGGTTGACTTAGCGAAAGCGATTCTGGAAAATATTCAAAGCGCCCCTTTTTGTGCATAAGTAAGTTAAAAAGAGTCACTGCTCATCTTTTTTCAAGACATCAGCCAAAGAAAATGATAGAATAAAGAGTAATGATATGGAGCTTGGAGGATCGATATGGAATTGACGCTAGCGCAAATAAAAGATTTTGCAATCAGCCCTGATATATATAATGAAGGTCTTAAATACTATGAAGATGGCCGGGTAGTATCTTTAGAGGTAGATGCTAACTTTGATCCTGCCATTATTTTAGTGAATGCGACCGTACAGGAAGATAAAACCTACTATGAAGTCAATCTGGCAATTACCAAGGATGATTATACGATTAAAGCCCATCACTGCAACTGTCCGCTACATGGCACCTCCCATCCGGTATGCCGTCACGCGGTCGCTGTTTTACTGAAGCTCTACTTTAAAGAGCTGGCAAATCAAGAAGCTGATAAGGCCAAGACGGTCTTAACTGACCCGCAGGTACTGGATTGTATTAAGGAATATGAACAAAGTATTGTGTATTCCACCTTGGCGATGAATAACGGCCGTAAGATTCAGATTATGCCAATCTTAGAATTATTGGATACAACACCGCTCACAGCGGCCGCACTCAGCTTTAAGCTCGGTTATAATAAGCTTTACATATTAAAAAATCCAACTCAGTTTCTTCATGATATGCAGCAGAATGTAGTCATACAATATGGCAATGAATGTGAGTTTATCCACAACAGTTACTCGCTCAATGATCAAGCTCAGAAGCTGCTGACCTTCATGGAAACGCTCGAATTTGATCATGTTTATTATGAAAACCGCAGCCTTGCCGCCAATCCGCGCCTGCTTTATATGAAGCCTAGCTCTGTAGACGCCTTCTTTGACCGTTTTATGAGTGAAGGCATCAATTATCATATTGAAGCTAACCGAATTATCAATGTCGTCTTCAAGGATGAAAATCCGCCGCTGCGCTTAAACGCGATGCGTTATGATGATACGACCTATGAATTTACCTTATCGCTGAAAGATTTTAAATTAATTGAAGGCAAACAGCATCTCTATTTGTTTCACGATTTAATTCTCTATCGCTTAGACAGTGAATATTCCACCCATCTGATGCCGCTGCTGAAGCTGTTCGCGTCGATTAAACGGGGCTTGTTGGTCGATGTCAGACACATGCCTTCCTTCTATAACAATGTCTTAACTTCGATTAATTCACTCATTGTTTTAAGCGGAGATGATATCAGTGAATTTGCGCCGCTGCCTTTGGCTGCCCGTTTATATTTGGATATGCCTAAGCATAACGTAGTCAGTGCCCGGCTTGTATTCAGCTATGGCAGTGAAGAATACAATGCCTTTATGCCTACGAAAATGAGTACCTACCGTAATTTCTCAGAGGAAATCGCGATTCAGATGATTGTCAGAAAATATATGACCCGCATTGATAATACAACCGGTATCTCTTATATTGAAAACAGTCAGGACGCCTTTTACGAATTTTTCTCTCAGGGCATCGAGGAATGTGAACACTGCTGTCAGATCTATGCGACCGATAAGATCAAGCAAGTACAGATCCGCAGCAATGTCTCAATTTCCATGGGTGTTAAGATTGAAAATGATCTTTTAGAAATTCAGTTTGATACGAGTGATTTCCCGATTGATGAATTACAGAATGTACTTCAGGCATATAGCTTAAACAAGAAATATTACCGTATGAAATCAGGCTCCTTCATCAACCTTGAGGATTCATCGCTGAGTGAGTTAAGCGAAGCGCTTAATGGTCTGAATGTTTCCAGCAAAGAATTGAATGAGGGACATATTGTCGTTGAAAAATACCGCTCGCTGTCTTTAGATGCCCGGCTGCGTAAGATGGAGCTTTTAAAGGTTGAGCGTGACGGCAATTTCAAAACCTTGGTGAAAGCGATTAAAAACGTATCCGACAGTGACTACAGTGTACCGGCGGCTTTAAAGCCAATCCTTAGAAATTATCAGAAAGTCGGCTTCCGATGGCTTAAAACCATGGCCTCCTATGGCTTTGGCGGCATTCTGGCTGATGATATGGGTATCGGTAAAACGATTCAGGTCATCACCTTATTTGAGGATGAACGGCTGCATCATCCTGAAAGTACCAGTTTGGTTATCTGTCCAAGTTCACTGATCCTTAACTGGGAAAGTGAAATCAAAAAATTCGCGCCAAGTCTTCGCTCTTTGGTTATCAGCGGCACCGCAGAAGAACGCTCAAAGCTGATTGCGATGGCTGATGACTATGATGTGCTGATCACTTCTTATGATTATTTGAAACGGGATGTGGATCAGTATGAGGGCCGTCATTTCCAGTTCCAGATATTAGACGAAGCTCAGTATATTAAAAATACTTCCACAAAAAACGCGATAAGTGTGAAAAAGATCAGCAGCGCGAATAAATTTGCCTTGACTGGTACACCAATTGAAAATTCACTGGCGGAGCTTTGGAGCATCTTTGATTTCTTGATGCCGGGTTATCTGTACAGCTATAACCATTTTAGGAAAAGCTTTGAGATTCCAATTGTCAGAGATCATGATGATGTGATGCTGGAAAGCTTAAAACGCATGGTTGAACCTTTTATATTAAGAAGAATCAAGAAAGATGTATTAAAGGAATTGCCGGAAAAGGTTGAAAATACAATGGTTATCGATATGGATGAAGAAAGCCGTAAGCTCTATATCGCCAATGTAGCTTCTATCAAACAGGAATTAAGCAATGAATTTAATAAGAACGGCTTTGAAAAGAGTAAGATTTTAATTCTGTCAATGCTGACTCGGCTGCGTCAGTTCTGCTGTGATCCACGGTTGATTTATGATCATTATACCGGTGAATCATGCAAGCTGAATGCCTGTATGGAATTGATCCATCAGTGCTGTGAATCAAAGAAGAAGGTTTTAATCTTTTCACAATTCACAAGCTTATTGGCATTGATTGAAACTGAATTAAAGAAAGAAAAGATATCGTATTATCTGCTTAAAGGATCAACTTCCAAAATTGATCGTCAAAATAGTGTCCATGCCTTTAATCAGGATGATACACAGGTTTTCCTAATCTCATTAAAAGCCGGCGGCACCGGTTTGAATCTGACCAGTGCTGAGGTCGTAATTCACTTTGATCCATGGTGGAATGTCTCTGCCCAGAATCAGGCTACCGACCGCGCGTATCGAATTGGCCAGCATAAGAATGTACAAGTATTTAAGCTGATTATGAAGGATACGATTGAGGAAAAGATTCAGACCTTACAGGATCTTAAGAAGGATTTATCAGATTCGATTATCAATGAGAATGATGGTTTAATTACAAGCATGAGCAAGAAAGAAATCATGGATTTATTTTAGAGGTGAACAATGGAGAAAAAAATTATACTAGATGAAGATGCGATGCGGCGTTCTTTAACCCGTATGTCTCACGAAATTATTGAACGCAACAAGGGTGTGGATAACATCGTATTAGTGGGTATTAAAACCCGAGGTGAATTTCTGGCCCTAAGAATGGCGGCGCTGATTAAGAAGGTAGAAGGGGTTGAGGTTGAATGTCATGCGATGAATATTCAGGCATGGCGTGATGATCTTGATGAGAAATACCCATTGCCGGAGATTGATTTTTCAGTAAAAGATAAGAAAGTGATTCTGGTTGATGACGTCTTGTTTAAGGGACGGACAGTCAGAGCGGCGCTTGAAGGTATCCTGCATTATGGACGGGCCAAAGAGGTTCAGCTGGCAGTGCTGGTTGACCGCGGCCATCGTGAGCTGCCGATACGGGCTGATTATGTCGGTAAAAATATACCCAGCTCGATTCAGGAGACGATACGTGTAAAAATGAAAGAAAGTGACGGCATGGATTGTGTCACAATTGAAAGAGGAGAATGAAATGGATAAAGAGTATATCAAAGCATTGGCTGAAAAGCTGTTCAGTATTGACTCCCCCAGCGGTTATACGGGCAATGCGATAGCCTTTTTAGAGCAGGAGGCCCAAAGTCTTGGTTATGCGGCCTTCCGCAATGAGAAAGGCAATCTGCATATCATGGTGAATGGCTGTGATGAATCAAGAACGGTAGGTATCAGCGCGCATACCGATACATTGGGATTAATGGTGCGTTCAATCAATGCAGACGGCACACTGGCAATTACCGCTTTAGGCGGCCCCATCATGCCAACTCTGGATGGTGAATACTGCCGGATCATCACCCGTGATCAAAAGGTCTACACCGGTACGATTTTGTCTTCTTCACCGGCGGTTCATGTTTACGCGGATGCCAAAAGCAAGGCGCGTGACTGTGACAACATGCTGGTAAGAATCGATGAGGTTGTAAAGAATAAGGAAGATGTAAAGGCATTGGGCATCATGAATGGGGATATTATTGCCTATGATCCAAAAACGGTAATTACACCAAGCGGTTTTGTGAAAAGCCGGTTTCTTGATGATAAGATTTCTGTCGTATGTCTGTTTGGCGTATTAAAAATGATGCGTGAACAAAAGATTACGCCAAAGCATCGCTGTATCTTTATCATTACCACTTATGAAGAGGTAGGTCATGGCGCCAGCTCACTGCCTGAGCTTAATGAGCTGATTGCCTGTGATATGGGCTGTATCGGTCTTGATCTGGCATGCAGTGAATATGATGTATCGATTTGCGCAAAAGACAGCGGCGGACCTTATGATTATGCGATGACCAGCAAGCTGATTGAATTGGCAAAGCGTGAAAAGCTAAACTTTGCCGTGGATATTTATCCATACTATGGCAGTGACGTCGGTGCCGGCCTGCGCGGTGGCAATGATATTAAGGGTGCCTTGATTGGTCCGGGTGTCCACGCGTCTCATGGGATGGAGCGCACGCATATGCAGGCTCTTGACGCGACGATGAAATTGATCCTGGCTTATATTACAGAGTAATTGAAGCATACTAATGCAAGGAGGAAAAACGATGAATAAAGAATGGAATCTTGATATCTTGTATAAGAGTTATGAAAGTGAAGAATTTCAGCATGATTTTAAAGCTCTGCCGGCTTTAATCGATGAATTGAGCGAATGTGCGAAGCATCTTGATGAGGGTGCGGTAAAGGATAAGCTAGTGGAAGTGCTGATGCTGAATGAAAAGCTGACATTGGCAGTAAGCCGGCTTGCCTATTACATCAATCTGCGGCAGACGGTCAACACATCAGATGCCCAGACAGTTGCTTATGGTGCGCAGCTGAGTCAGATGATGGCGGCAACTGCTAAACCAACTACTGCCATCAATAAGTTTATTGCCGGGATTGAAAATCTTGATGAAGTGATTGAACAGGATGAATTATTAAAAACCTATCGTTTCATGCTTCATGAAATTAAACAGAATGCCAAGCATCTGCTGAGTGAAGAAGTAGAAGAAGTTCTTTCAATGATGGATCTGACCGGCGGTGAAGCATGGGGCAATCTTCAGGAATACATGACTTCTACCTTAGAAGTGGATTACAAGGGTGAAAAGGTTAACCTGAGCATGGTGCGCAATCTAGCCTATGATGAAAGTGCTGAGGTACGCAAGGCCGCTTATGAAGCAGAGCTGGCGGGTTATGAGAAAATCAAGGAGCCGGTGGCTTTCGCGCTGAATAATATTAAGAAACAGGTTAACACAGTAGCGGCGTTAAGAGGCTATGAATCACCGCTGGCAATGACGCTGGAAGACAGCCGCATGCAGCGTTCAACCCTTGATGCGATGCTGAAGGCAATGGATAAGCATATGCCAAAATTCAGAGCTTATATGAAGCGCAAGGCAGAATTATTAGGACATGAGAACGGACTGCCATGGTATGATTTATTTGCACCGTTAGGTGAAAGTGATCGTAAATTCACAGTGGAAGAAGCCAGAGATTATTTAGTTAATCATTTCCGCGGCTTCGCTGATGACCTTGCCGATATGGTCGCGGAAGCCTTTGACAACGCATGGATTGATTTTTATCCGCATAAGGGTAAAGTCGGCGGTGCGTTCTGTGAAAACCTGCCGCAGTTTAAACAGAGCCGTGTACTCACTAATTTTGACGGCGCGTTAGGTGATGTCGTTACTTTGGCCCATGAGCTGGGACATGCTTATCACGGCTACAACATTCAAGACCACCGGCCGCTGAATGTAAACTATTCAATGCCGGTAGCTGAGACGGCGTCTACCTTTAATGAAAATTTGATTATGAATTCTGTTATTGATGAAACTGAAGATAAAAAAGAAAAAATGGCGCTGATTGAAAAACAGCTTCAGGATCTGAATCAGATCATCTGTGATATTTATTCCCGGTATCTGTTTGAAAGTGCTGTTTTTGAAAATGCGAAGGATCAATTCATGTTTGCTGACAGCTTATGTGAAATGATGATTGAAGCACAGAAGAAGGCATATGGTGATGGTCTTGATGAAAAGACATTGAATCCTTATATGTGGATCTGTAAATCTCATTATTATTCTTCAGGTTTAAGCTTCTATAATTTCCCATATGCGTTCGGCGGTCTGTTTGCCAGAGGCCTCTATGCGAAATATAAGAAGGAAGGTGCTGATTTTGTGCCTAAATATCGTGAATTGCTGCATGCGACAACAATCAGCAGCGTTGAGGATGTAGCGGCGATCTGTGATATTGATTTGACCAAAGAGGAATTCTGGGAAGATGCCTTGGTATCCTGTGAAGAACTGATCGACCAGTTCCTTGAATTATCTAAATAAAATAGTTAAAAGATCTCACTGATGAAAAGCGAGATCTTTTTAATTATTGAGACTGATACGGATACCAGAGCTCCATCGATGGAATCTGCGCAGTATGATAAATTTCAGGCGCGAAACAATCCATCACATAACCATGTTCAGACAGCCACCGAGTGCTGAATTTTACCGCTTTATTGAGCGAAGCCGTTACCAGCTCATCAAAGGTTTCCGCTTCAAAGCTGCAGATAATGTAGGCTCTTGGCGGCAGAGTGAAGCTCTCCCATTGGGTATTAGCGGCTTCACACTCGGCACCGGTAAAATAGGTAAAGCAGCCATCAGGGGTTTTGCTGTTCAGATAAGAAACGCCAATTTCACGGCCGTGATGAAGTACGGGCAGCTGATGTTTCAGCTGATGAAACTGCGTCCACAATTGACCGGGTATATCTACCCCGCAGGTTTCTCCCAACGGCAGCTGAGCGCTGATTGGAACAATACCGCTGATGCCTGTAAAATGAATCGGCTGTTCTAAAACAATGTGCTTCATTTCCAGCACCAAGCCCTCACTGACTAACGGACTATTTTCTTCAATCTCTGTTTCATTCAGCAGCAAATCCGGCTTATCGAATTGATTCAGCATGATGGGCTTTTGACGATAGCTTGTCGGTGTCATGCCATAAGCCTCTTTAAATGAGCGGGTAAATACTTCCTGTGAACCAAAACCGCAGCTAACCGCGATATTCAGGATTGTATCATCACTCTCCTTCAGTATTTCACACGCCTTTGCCAAACGCCGCAGCTTAATATATTCCATGACCGGCTTTTTAACTAATTTTGTAAATAACCGCTGATAATAAAAAGGGGATAGGGCTGCCTTCGCGGCCAATTGTTTAATATCCTGTTTCGCATCCAGATTTTCTTCAATAAAATCCAGCGTGCATTGTATCGATTCCCATGCGTACATAGCTGTACCTCCTTTGATACTTATAGAATATCATAAATCTATACTAAAGCTTTGATTCTCTCTGCTGTTTCACCATGTCAGAATCGTTTGTGTTATACTATCATCAGATGCAGGATGAGTAAAAAAACACAAGGAGGATCATATATGTCAGCCATTATCATTAAAGGTGCGCGTACAGGAAATCTGAAGAATATTGATGCCACCATTCCTAAACAGCAGTTAGTTGTTTTAACAGGCGTATCCGGCTGCGGGAAGTCCACCTTGGCCATTGATACTTTATTTCAGGAATGTCAGCGGCGTTATCTTGAAGCGATGGGCATGCAGGGCATTCAAAAGCCTAAGCTGGACAGCTTATCGGGCGGTTCGCCGGCTATTTTGATTACTGCCGGTCATAGTGTGAATAATCCGCGTTCTTCATTAGGTACGATGAGTAATATTTATACTGATCTGCGGATGCTTTATGAAAAGCTGTCTGCCCGCCGCTGTCCAATCTGTCATGAGCTGTTTGATCAATCGATGATTAAGGAAGAAACTGAAAAACAAGAGGATTCGTTTAAGGTTTACATTCATTGTCCGCATTGTCATGCAAGGATTGAAAAATTAACCCGGTCCCATTTTTCTTATAATACAAGAGAAGGTGCCTGTACGGCTTGTCAGGGACTTGGTCAGGAGCTGATGCTTAATGAGTCAAAGCTTATTGATGAGACATTAAGTTTAAAGGCAGGTGCGGTTGCTTATTGGGAAGCCCGCTACAAAGAGTATCAGATTGATTTATATGAAAAGGCTTTAAAGGTTTATGGCTTGCCTGCTGTTCATGATTTGCCGGTTAAAGACTTCTCAGAGGCTCAGAAATCGCTGCTGCTTGATGGAACTGATAACCCATGGATACGAATTGCCTATCCGCACATTAAAGCGCCTAAAACGGTTTCTGAAGGTCTGTTTGAAGGTGTGCGGCCCATCCTGTGGCGGCGGTTAAGTGAAAAAGGCAGTTTAAGCAAACAGCTGGCGCCTTATTTCATTGAGGGTGAATGCCGTGAATGCCATGGCGAACGGCTTAATATGCTCAGCCGTGAAGCAAGTATCATGCATACCCGGCTGCCAGAACTTGTGCAATATTCCTTAGAAGCGCTCTGGCAATGGATTGATTGCCTTGAAAAGCAGTGCAGTCAAGAACAGCTGGTATTGGTTGAAGTTTATCTGCTTGATTTAAAAACCAAGCTGCAGCGGCTGATTAATGCCGGTCTTTCCTATCTGACACTTGACCGGCAGACGATGACACTCTCCGGCGGTGAGCTGCAGCGAATCAGACTGGCCGCGGCTTTAGATTCTGAATTAAGCGGCGTCCTCTATATTCTCGATGAACCGACAACCGGTCTGCATGCCAAGGATACAGAAGGTATTATTCAATTGATGAACAAGCTCAAGGCGATGGGTAATACGGTACTTGTCATCGAGCATGATCCTGATGTGATGAAGGCTGCTGATCAGATTATCGACATGGGTCCAGGGGCCGGCCGTTTTGGCGGTGAAATCGTCGCTCAGGGCAGTTTTGAAGAACTGCAGAAACAGGCTTCCTCCATCACGGGTCAGTATTTTAAAAAGCAGCGGACCTGCCAAGGAAAAAACCGTCAGCCTCAGGGCTGGATTGAAATCATCAATGCAACGCGCAACAACTTGAAGCACCTCGATATTAAGCTGCCGATCAATGTGTTATGCGCAGTCACCGGGGTATCCGGATCAGGTAAATCAACGCTAATATTTGAGGTACTGGCAAAGCAGCAGGCGTGTGATGCAATCTTGAATCTTCAACAATTTAAAAAGATTATCGCCATTGAGCAGACACCGCTGAACCGCATGAAACGCTCTAATGTAGCGACATATAGCACTCTTTTTACCGAAATCAGAAAGATCTATGCCAAACAGGGATATGCGGCTGGTCTGACACCTCGGCATTTCTCATTTAATGCTCCCGGCGGCCGCTGTGAGCATTGTCAGGGATTGGGTACGGTCACCAGCAATCTCTTATTTTTCAATGATATAGAAGTCACATGCCCGATCTGTCATGGCAGACAATTCAGTGATGATGTATTAAAAATAAAATTTAAGGGCTACAATATTCATGAAATTCTGCATTTATCAATAATGGAAGCCGCGATAGTCTTCCAAGAATTTCCGAAGCTGATGAAAATATTAACACTGCTTATCGACAGCGGCTTAGGTTATCTTGAACTGGCGCAGTCTTGCACGACATTATCTGCCGGTGAAGCACAGCGGCTAAAGCTTGCCAATGAATTAAATCAGAGTCAGAAGCAGGGAAATCTTTATCTGATTGATGAACCAACGACGGGTCTGCATCCCCTCGACATTGATAATTTTCTGAAGCTGCTTCAGCGTCTGGTTGATCAGGGAAACACGGTTATTGTGGTAGAACATAATCTTCAGCTGATCCGGCAAGCCGATTACATCATCGATCTGGGACCTTTGGGCGGCATTCATGGCGGTAAAGTCATCGCTCAAGGAACACCTCTTGAAATCAGTGAAAATCCGGAATCAATCACCGGTCATTATCTAAAGGAGATATAAACTATGAACTTTACAACTGAAAAGAATCGCATTTATTATGAAGCAGACGGCAAACTGCTCGCGGAAATTACCTTTATCGACAGCGATGAAAACAGTATGACCATTAATCATACCTTTGTCGATGACAGTCTGCGCGGACAGGGCATCGCTTCCCAACTTGTACAAGCGGCAGTCAATGAAATAAAAAAACAGAAGAAGCATGTAAAAGCGTCCTGTTCCTATGCGGTGAACTGGCTTGCTAAACACCCTGACGCAGCTTAAATAAAACACATTTATAAGGAACCACTGACACTATTAAGAAGCGTCAGTGGTTTTGTTATTTTAATCAATCTGATTTTTATCTCAAGAAAAATCAGAATTTTCGTATTTTTTTTGAGATAAATGTCAAAAAAAGATGTACAAGTTAATATGTACATCTTTTTAATATGTTTATTTATTTAATGCAGCCTTTACCAGTTCAGTTACTTCTTCAGCTGTATCCAGAGTCAGCGCCTTAGCAGCCAGCTCTTCCATTTCTTTCTTGCTTAAAGAGTTAACGATCTTACGTGCAGGCAGGATTGATGTAGCACTCATTGAGAATTCATCTAAGCCTAAACCAAGCAGTACAGGCACTGCATATGGATCACCGGCCATTTCACCGCACATACCAGCCCAGCGGCCATTGCTGTGAGCACCATCAATTGTCAGTTTGATTAAACGTAACAGAGATGGATTCAGCGGCTGATACAAGTAAGAAACTTTCTCACTCATACGGTCAGCAGCCATTGAGTATTGTACTAAGTCATTTGTTCCGATTGAGAAGAAATCAGCTTCCTTCGCAAAGTTATCAGCCAAAATAGCCGAAGCCGGAATTTCAACCATCATACCTACTTCAATATTATCCGCAACTTTAACACCTTCCTTAATCAGATTTTCTTTTTCTTCAAGGAAGATTGCTTTAGCCTGACGGAATTCATTGATTGTCGCAATCATTGGGAACATGATGCAAAGCTTGCCATATACAGATGCTCTGATCAGCGCTCTTAATTGAGTACGGAAAATATCAGTACGATCCAGACACAGACGAATCGCGCGATAACCCAAGAATGGATTCATTTCTTCAGGGAATGTAAAGTAAGGCAGCTTCTTATCACCGCCGATATCCAATGTACGAACAACAACCTTCTTGCCGTTCATTCCCTCTAATACTTCTTTATAAGCTTCAAATTGTTCATCTTCAGTTGGGAAATGATCTGAATTCATGTATAAGAATTCAGTACGGTACAGACCTACGCCTTCACCGCCATTATTCAATACACCTTCAACATCCTTTGGTGTACCGATATTACCTGCCAATTCAACCTCATGACCATCAACAGTCACTGATTTTGCAGTCTTTAATACTTTTAATGCTTCTCTTTCTTCAGCAAAATCTTTTGCTTTCTGTTCATATAAAGCAACAGTTTCAGCATCTGGATTCAGGAACACTTCACCAGCAACCGCATCCAAAATTACTAAATCACCATGATTAGCTGCTTCAAGCACACCGGCACAGCCAACAACGGCAGGAATTTCAAGGCTTCTTGCCATGATAGCGGAATGAGACGTTCTGCCGCCGATTGCAGTCGCAAAACCTTTAGCGTGTTCATTCAGCTGAGCTGTATCAGAAGGTGTTAAATCATGTGCTACGATAACAGAATCTTCATCAACCGCAGACAGATCAGGAATGATCAAACCCAATAAATGAGCTGTTAAACGATGCGTAACATCCTTAATATCAGCCGCTCTTTCACGGAAATAATCATTATCCATCGCTTCAAACATCGCAATTGTATTCTTCGCAACTGTATCTGCTGCGAATTCAGCATTTACCTTATCATTTTCAATCATCGCAACGATTTGTGACGCAAAATCAGGATCTGAAGCCATCATTAAATGGGCGTCAAATACTGCCAGCTCTTCTTCGGATAATTTTCCAGCAGCTCTTTCTTTGATTCCTTCGATATCTTTCTTAGTTGCCTCTAAAGCCTCATTAAACTTGGCAATTTCATTAGCAGCATCGATATTGTCAACCTTGACAATTTCAACCTTAGGCTGTTCAAGCTTATAAACTTTCGCAATAGCAACGCCAGCAGATGCAGCAATACCTTTTAACATACTTTTTTCGTCCTCCTCAAGATCTCTTCATGATAAGCACAACGTCTAAACGTCGTTCAGTTGACTATAAATAACCGTTCTTATCTAAACTTTATTTTATCATTATTTAAGCGGTTACGCAACGCACAAATTCATCAATAGCTCTTGATCGGATACGGTAATAAGTGCTCTTTGTGAAATAATTCATATACCATTTAGCCTGACGGCTGCTGAAATAATCATTACGCAGGATCAGCGCCTCATCATCAGGCAGGCTGGCAAGAATCACGTCAATCGTTTCGATATATTCAAAAGCCTCTGCCAGCTCACGATTATCACACTCCGAAACCATCAAATTATCTATATCATAATACTGGCGTTTCAGCTTCTTATAAATCATCGCCAATTGCTTCACAATAGCTTCATTGTCCTTCTGCATATCATTCACCCATTCCCTTAGTTAATATATATGCAGAAAAGCATTAAATACCTAAAAATCATTCATTTTTTTCATCAATTCTAAGTAAACGATAACCAATCCCGACATGAGTTTGAATATATCGCGGATGAGACGGATCAGGTTCGATTTTTTTGCGCAGCCCAGCCATAAAAACACGCAGTGAAGCCACATCATTATCCCATGCGCTGCCCCAGATTTCACGGGTGATAGTTGTATGTGTCAGTACCTTGCCGACATTCTTTGCCAGCAGACACAATAATTTATATTCAATAGGTGTGACATGCAGTTCCTGATCATTAAGATAAACACAGCCGCCCGCATAGTCAATTTTCAAGCCGCCATTAACGAAGACGGACGCGGCGGCATTGCTGCTTTGCATATAATGAATACGGCGCAGCGCCACCCGTAAGCGAGCCAGCAGTTCTTCCACGGAAAAGGGTTTAGTCAGATAATCGTCAGCCCCGGCATCCAGTGCCTCAATCTTATCCCGGTCTTCAACCCGGGCACTTATTACAATAATCGGCATCAGTGACCAGGAACGCAGCTTCTTTATAATTTCAATACCATCAATATCCGGCAGTCCGAGATCAAGCAGGACAACATCAGGATTATGCGTAACCGCTTCGCTGATTGCTTCACTGCCAGTAGTGCTCACATGAAAATGATAACCTTGTGTTTCCAAGGTTGCCGCAATTAAATTACGGATGGCAGAGTCATCCTCAACCACAAGCAGAAAGGGTTTATTCATGTAAATCTACCTCCTCACTTGGCAGCAGAATCGTAAATATTGTACCATGCCCAACATTATCAGCTACCATAATGCTGCCGCCATGCGCCTGTACAATGGTACGGCATAAGGATAACCCAATCCCCATACCGCGCCGGCTGTCAGCAACCGATTTCTTAACCGTATAAAACATATCAAACAGCTGAGCTTTATCCTTATCTTGAATTCCATTGCCATTATCCGCTACCTTAATTTCAATCATATCACCTTTTTTATTACTGCTTATAATGATTTCAGAACCTGAAGGCGTATATTTAATCGCGTTGTCGATCAGATTGATTAAAACCTGCATAATTAAATGACTGTCCATCTTGGCCAATAAAACTTCATCACTTTCAATTACCTTAAGCTGATGTTCAGAAGCATGACGATTAATATGCTTCATGGCTTCCAAAATCACCTCATCAACAACTTCTGCCTGCATATTTAAATGCGCTGTACCATCTTCAATCCGAGTTACTGAAAGCAGATTCTCGGTCAGATTAATCAGCCACATTGAATCATCATAGATATCCATCAGCAGCTGATTTCGTTTGGCAGCCTCTAAGCGGTCGCAGTTATTCATCAGCATACTGGCATTGCCGGAAATACTGGTCAGCGGTGTCCTGAAATCATGAGAAATGCTTCGCAGCAGATCAGCTCTTAATTTTTCATTGCGGGCCTTTACAGCAGCCTCCTCACGCTTATAATTATACATATCCTTTTCCAAGGCAAGCGCGCATTCACTGAGAATTGATAATACAAGATTACTGGCAAACGTGTCCAGCGCCTCCTTTAAAGCCAATCCTACAACCCCCTGTACTTGGGAATCACTGCGGACAGCCAGATAAAGACATTGGGCGTTGCCTAATGTATTCGTTGTCTTACCGGCACGTTTATTGTTTTCATAAACCCATTCCGCAACTGCCTTCTCATTATCCGAAACAATGTTGGCTGCCGGCATTGGTTCTAAAGCAAAGATACTTGGCTCCTTTAAGCCATGGCCATCGTCAGACGGATAAAAGATTACCGGCACTTCAAGCAGTTTTATCAGTTGATTTGAGGTACATGCGATAATATCCTCCGCACTCTTTGCATTCTGCAGCAGCTGACTGGTTTCCAGCAAAATCTTTGTCTGAAAAGCTGTATTCGCTGATTGCCGCGCCTGCTTACGAATACGGATTGCTAAATCACCGGTTATTACAGCTGCAATAAACATGATGATAAAGGTAACCGGATAACCAGAATCATAAGCTGCCAGTGTATAGCGCGGGATAGTAAAAAAGAAATTAAAAATAACAACACTTAAAATTGAAGACAAAGCGCTGATTAATTGATTAGCAGTAACCACCGAAGTTATTAATACACCTAAAATATAGATTGTAATAATATTTGCTTCACTGAAACCCATCTCATAAAAAATAAAACTAATCAAGGTCGACAGCAGCAACGCGGCTGCCGCAAAGCCCAAATTCTTAATATTTAATTCACAGCTGCCCGCATATGTCAGCTTACGCTTTAATACCGGCGTATCTTTATCCGGAATAATATAGATATCAAGATTGGGAGCATAAGCCGTCAGCTGTTCAGAGAACGGGCGGCGGATTAAACCAAATCTCGTACGTGTATTACTGCGGCCAAGAACAATCTTACTGACCTTATTATTGCGGGCAAATTCAGCGATTTGAAACGCTACATCATCACCAAAAGCCGTCTCAATATTTGCCCCCAGCTGACTTGCTAAGTGGATATTATCGCGCAAACGTTCCCGATTTTCCTTCGTCATCGATGGAAATTCCGAGGTTTCCACAAATAAAGCCGTCAGCTTTCCTTTAAATGCTGATGCCATGCGCGAGCCTGTGCGGATGATCTTTGGATTTGATGGTGAGGGAGATAAACACACAAGGATATGCTCATCAGCATATCCTATACCTGCATGATTTACCTGTTCTGCCAGCTTATTTACTCGATCCGCCGCTCTGCGCAAAGCAATTTCACGCAGAGAAGTCAGATTGGCTGAATTAAAAAAGCCTGTAATAGCCTGATCTGCCTGCTGCTTGCGGTAAATCAATCCCTCATTAAGACGGCGTGTCAGTTCCTCCGGCTCAATATCCACAAGCTCTACCTGATCCGCCTGATCAAAAATCCGATCAGGAATCCGCTCATGAACAACAACACCGGTAATCGAAGCGATAATATCATTTAAGCTTTCAAGATGCTGAACATTAACGGTGGTAAATACATTAATTCCCGCCTTCAGCAATTCTTCAATATCCTGATAACGTTTTTCATGACGGCTGCCATGGGCATTGGTATGTGCCAATTCATCAACCAGCAAAACCTGCGGATGTCGTACTAAAGCCTGATCAAGATCAAATTCGTTTAATTTTATATTATGATAATTAACTGTTTTAGTCGCTATCTTTTCCAAACCTTCACACAATGCCATGGTCTTTTCACGGGTATGCGGTTCAATATAACCAATCACGACATCAATACCCTGTTTTTTCAGATCATGAGCCGCTGACAGCATCGCATAAGTTTTGCCAACCCCCGCCGCATAGCCAAAAAAGATTTTCAACCGGCCGCGGCTGTTGATCGATTCTTCATATTTAAGACGTTCTAACAGCTCATCTGGCGTTTCTTTTCTGATCATCAGCTCACCTCTATATGCTTCATATTATATCATAAGTGAAATTAATAAATCATAAGGAATAAAGCCGCCGGTATTAAGATTGTATAAAGATCAGCGATGAAGCGGCGGGGCTGGAAAGATAATTTTCAGCAGCAGCTGTTGAGCCGGTGACCCATGAACATAGTCATACAGTATTCGTTTACCATTTCTATCCTGCATGATAAAGCCATTATCATCATAAGTTATTTTTATATTGGCTTGCTGAAGAGCAAAACGAAGTGATAGCTCCCATGTGAAGAAAGAATTAAGACAGCCCATTTCAAGCTTATTCATCAAGACACTAAACTCCACTGCACTTACCCCATCTATTAACAGCAGCAGCCATAAATCGACCTGCTGCTTCAGCGTATAACTGAAACGATCCAGATCTAATTCATCAATGGGTCTAAGCGGCAGATAGCGAAAATACGTATTCTTATCTAAGTCAGGATAATGTGTAAAGCTTTGATTGGTAAACGCATTCCTTTTGATGAGCAGAAAATCATGACGATAATCAATGCCCTGCAGGATATCACTCAGCATTTTTAACTGCTCCTGATCTGGACAGCTGATCCGCAGACATAAATCATATAGTTCACTGAAATCCTGTCCGGAAACATTCAGCTTTTGGACCTTTACTTTATCATTTCCTACTTCTAGTATGATTTGAGCTGTTTCGATACCATTGGCACAGCCATAGATAGAAATGGGATATTTATGTGAAATATAAGCTATCGAATAGAGTAAATCATTCAGTAAAATCTCACATTGGAAATATGAATGACCATAATAAATCCAAAGATTATTCTCATTTGTGTAAATTGTTGGATTCATCGATAATTCTGATGATATTGTCAGTAACAGGGCTATCAATTCCTCCTGTGCGCCATCAGTACAATCATAGGCAGGCAAGTCTATTTCAAATTCTAGGGCGATGTTTTTCTTGTGCATAATTTACTCCAATATTCCATCCAGCATTAAATTTACTTTCAATACGTTCACGCATCCTTCGCCAAAGAAGCCTAAGAATTTATCTTCGGTGCATGCCTCAATGATGGCGTCAATTTCCGTCAGTGTCATATTATTATTTTCAGCTAAGCGGGCGGCTTGATATTGAGCGGCTGCCACTGAAATATGCGGATCTAAGCCGCTTCCAGACATGGTAACTAAATCAACCGGAATCGGCTGATCTTTCATTTGCGGATGCGCGGCCTGAATTGCTTCAACTCGCTGAGCAATTAATGCCTCATATTCATCACTGGCTGGACTGATATTACCTGCCCATGCATACATCATCATTTCTCCTTCATCGTTTGTGAAGGTCGCTGCTTCAATATTCATGATTCTTCCCCACATATGTGCTTCATCCGTATATTGCTGGCCAAGCAGTTCACTGCCGTATACTTTGCCGTCAACCTCAATCATGCTGCCATTGGCCTGAATGGGAAACAAAAGCTGTGAAATTCCTGTGACTGCCAGTGTATAAATCACACCGCAGATCAATGTAAAAATTAATACTAAGCCAGCCGCTTTACCTAGCTGGGCTTTAATTGTTTGTATCATAAGCTTACCCCTTTCTAAACAAGATGGAAAAATACCAGAAGCATATCAATCAGTTTAACGAAAATAAACGGTGTAATAATGCCGCCAAGACCATAAATCAACAGATTCCTGCTTAACAGACTGCCGGCTGAGACCTCACGGTAACGTACTCCCTTTAATGCCAAGGGAATTAATGCCACAATAATCAGCGCGTTATAGATAATTGCTGATAAGACAGCACTTTGTGAATTATGCAGATGCATGATATTTAATGCCGAAAGTTCTGGATAGATGGTAAGAAACATTGCCGGAATAATCGCAAAGTATTTAGCGACATCATTAGCGATGCTGAAAGTTGTCAGACTGCCGCGGGTCATCAGCAGCTGCTTGCCGATTCGCACTATATCAATCAATTTTGTCGGTGAAGAGTCTAAATCAACCATGTTGCCAGCTTCTTTAGCCGCCTGTGTGCCAGAATTCATAGCCACTGCAACATCAGCCTGTGCCAGAGCCGGCGCGTCATTGGTACCATCTCCAGTCATTGCTACCAGATGACCCTGACGCTGAAAATCACGAATCATAGCAAGTTTACCTTCCGGTGTTGCTTCAGCAAGAAAATCATCAACGCCTGCTTCAGCCGCAATCGCAGCGGCAGTTAAAGGATTATCACCGGTAATCATAATCGTTTTTATACCCATTTTCCGCAAATCAGCAAACTTTTCCGAAACACCATGCTTGATGATATCCTTTAAATAAATGACACCTAAGACTTGATATTTTTTAGAAACAACCAGCGGTGTACCGCCCATATTCGCTATGCGGGTTACAATCTCATCACATTCCTTTGGATAGATGCCGCCATTTTCTTGAACATATGCCTTAATGGTTTCAGCCGCCCCCTTGCGAATTTCTTCGCCTTTAATATCTACACCGCTCATTCTTGTTTTAGCGGTAAACGGAATAAAGGTCATGCCTTGATCGCTGAGACTGCGACCACGCAGATTAAATTGTTCCTTAGCAAGAACCACGATGCTTCTTCCCTCCGGCGTTTCATCAGCCAGTGAGGAAAGCTGTGCCGCATCAGCTAAATCATCAGCGGATACACCCTGCAAAGGGATGAATTCACTTGCCTGGCGATTGCCAAATGTTATCGTTCCGGTTTTATCCAGCATCAGAATATCGACATCGCCTGCCGCTTCAATAGCACGGCCGCTCATTGCCAATACATTAGCCTGATTCAGCCTGCTCATACCGGCAATACCGATGGCAGAAAGCAGGGCACCTATCGTTGTTGGCGCTAAGCAGACAAGCAGTGCCACCAATGTCGTTACGGATGTCGGATTAACAATACCTGCCAGTTTCGCCGAGAAATTGGCATACATATACAAAGACAGAGTAACTAAAATGAAGATGATTGAAAGCGCGATTAAAAAGATCTGCAAAGCAATTTCATTCGGTGTTTTTTTACGTGACGCTCCCTCTACCATTGCAATCATCTTATCAAGAAAGCTTTCACCGGCCTCATTGCTTACTTCTACGATCAGCCAATCTGATATTACAGTAGTTCCGCCGGTAACAGCACTGCGGTCACCGCCGGCTTCTCTAATTACTGGTGCTGATTCACCAGTAATAGCTGATTCATCAACAGAAGCTGCACCCTCTATAACTTCACCGTCAGCAGGAACCTGTTCGCCTGCCTTGACGATGTATAAATCTTTCTTTTTCAATGCTGTTGACGCGACATCACAAATCATATCACGCTGATCTAAAGAAGGGATCTTATGGGCAATTACATCTTTTTTAGCTGCCCGAAGCGCATCTGCCTGTGCCTTTCCCCTTCCCTGAGCAATTGCTTCCGCAAAGTTGGCAAACAATACGGTGAACCAGAGAATAATAGCGATTGCTAATGTATAACCACCTGAACTATCTTTTATATCAAAGATTGCTAAAATGGAAAGAAGCGTAGTCAAAATTGCTGATACATAGACTAAAAGCATGACTGGATTTTTGACTTGAATTCTGGGATCTAATTTTATAAAAGAATCCTTTATGGCACGCAGTACCATTTTGCGATCCGCAAAAACTGTTTGTTTATGACTCATATTCATCCCTCCTAAACAATCATCTGAAAATACTCAGCGATAGGTCCCAAAGCCAGCGCTGGGAAGAAGCTTAACGCGCCAACCAGCAATACGACAAAGACCAGCAAGAATACAAACAGCGGGCTGCATGTTGATAATGTACCAGCCGTAACCGCAATCTTCTTTTTCTTAGCCAGGCTGCCGGCAATCGCCAAAATACTGATGATTGGTAAAAATCTTGCAAACAGCATGACTAATCCTAAAGAAACATTAAGGAATACGGTATTGGCCGCAAAGCCAGCAAAGGCTGAACCGTTATTGCCGCCGGCTGAAGAATATGCATACAGCAATTCAGAGAAGCCATGAGCACCGCCGTTTGTTAAACTATCCATGATTGAAGGTAAACCAGCTGCGATGCCGCTGCCAACCAGAATACTAATCGGTGTTGCCAGACAAGCCAGCACCGCCCATTTCATTTCGTAGGGTTCTATCTTCTTCCCCAGATATTCAGGTGTACGGCCAACCATTAAACCTGCGATAAACACGGCCAGAATTGCAAATGCCAGCATGCCGTACAACCCACAGCCGACACCGCCGAATATAACTTCGCCCAGCTGCATCTGAAGCATCGTCATCATACCGCCCAAAGGCGTATAGCTGTCATGCATCGAGTTGACAGAACCATTAGAAGCCGCCGTTGTGAAAGCTGCCCACGTTGATGAACCAGCAATACCAAACCGCGATTCTTTACCTTCCATATTACCGCCTGCCTGATTAATGCTGCTGATATCCACAATACCGTTCTGTGCAAGCTGCGGCGTAGCAGCTTGTTCATTTACCGCAATAACAGCCCATGCCACTAACAGCATACTCAGCATAGCAATAAATATCGCTCGTCCCTGCCGCTTATCCTTAATGCTTTGACCAAAGGAGAAGCACAGTGCCGCGGGAATCAGCAAAATAGCAATTACCTCAGCTAAATTGCTTAAATAAGTTGGGTTTTCAAGGGGATGCGCAGAATTAGTTCCCATATAACCGCCGCCATTTGTACCTAGCTGTTTAATTGCAATCTGACTAGCTGCCGGACCCATTGGAACAAATTGCTCAGTAACTATTTGAGCATCAACTTTCTGACCCTTAGCAAATACCTCACCGTTTACAATTTCAATATCCGTCAGAATTGTTCCATCTTCGCTGACAGCAACAGGTTCAACCAACGATACAGCCGCCCCCGGCTTTAAGTTTTGAATTACTCCCTGTGATACTAGCAGTAACGAAAGCACAAGACTCAGCGGCATTAAAATATAGAGAATACTCCGTGTCAGATCAATCCAGAAATTACCTAACGAATTCGCGTTCGTCTTTAAGAAACCACGAATCAGCGCATATAGTACCGCAAGTCCAGTACCGGCTGACACAAAGTTTTGAACGGTCAGTCCCAATGCCTGTGACAGATAACTCAACTGTGACTCACCGCTGTATGCCTGCCAGTTTGTGTTGGTTACAAAGCTGGCCGCCGTATTAAACGACAGGTCCCACGGCAAACCTGAAAATCCTTCTGGATTGCCAAGCAATACACCCTGAAGCATCAGTAATAGAAACAATAATACAAAACCAAATAGAGAGAAGAGTATGACACTGATCAAGTATTGTTTCCAATCCATTGTCTGTGTTTCATCAATTCTTAAAAGCTTATAAATTAATCTCTCGCATGGCTTTAGAAATCTTGAAAGAAATACATGTTCGCCATCCATAACACGGCTGATGTATCCGCCTAATGGCACAGCTAATACTAGCAAAATAAGTAAATATGGCAGATATTGCATTAACATCTCAATCATTGTTATCACCCCTCATCAATAAAACAATATAGTAAATAAGCATGAGCAGGGCACATAGCCCAATCCCTAGTATGATTAAATTCATCTTTATTTCCTCCTGCATGAATACAATAACATTTAAAGAATTAGGATGGTGTTAGGGTTAAAAGCACCGGCATTAAGATTTCGTTAAGAAAAAAAGTCATTGGCAGCAGCCAATAACTTAGTTATTTTTATATATAATTTAAAGAAAATATGCATATTTACCGATTTTATCAAGTTATTACTTTTAGGCAAGAAAAAAAGCCACTGACAATAGCCAGTGACTCATCAACTATCTAAGAAATAACAGCCAGACAATGAAATAGATACCGCCAAGAATAACAAGGATAACGGGGACAAACGTAACGAAAGCAGCAATAAACATTGCAATACCATCATGCTTATCAAATTCCACATCTTTAAACTTGTCTTTTAATTCTTCATCCCTATCCCCAAGCTGTTTTTTATATTCCTTAAAATTTTTACTCATTATTCATTATTATCCAGAAGATGACAAGCTACCCAATGTTCTGGTTCAACTTCACGCCATCTTGGGCACTCAGCCTTACAGATATCCATTGCATGCTTACATCTTGTATGGAATTTACAGCCCGTCGGAGGGTTGACAGGACTTGGAATATCCCCTTCAAGTATAGCCAGTTCCTTGCTGTCTGGTTCCGTAGTAGGAATTGCTTCCAGCAAAGCGATTGTATATGGGTGCTTAGGATTTTTGAAAATGCGTTCTGATGGCGCGCTTTCAACCATATTACCCAGATACATTACACCGATACGATCAGAAATGTATTTAACAACACTTAAATCGTGGGAAATAAATAAATAAGTCAAATCTTCTTTTTCTTTTAAGTCTTGCAGCAGATTAATTACCTGTGACTGAATCGAAACGTCAAGCGCTGATACAGCCTCATCACAGACAATGAACTTAGGATTCAAAGCAAGCGCACGGGCAATACCGATACGCTGTCTCTGACCGCCTGAGAACTGGTGAGGATAGCGGTGAATAAAATATTTATCCAAACCACATTTTTCCATGATGTCAATAATGTAATCTTCAAGTTCCTGAGAACCTTTTTTAAATTTCTTATGAGCAACCAATGCTTCAGAAATAATTTGTCCTACCGTCATACGAGGATTCAATGATGAATATGGATCTTGGAAAATAATCTGCAGATCCTGACGGAGTACACGGCCTTCTTCACGGGTAAGCATACCAAGGTCAATGCCCTGATCCCATAATGATTCAGCTTTATCAAAGCCCTCATGAGACTTGCATGCTTCCTTCAGCTTATCCAGCTTAGCACGGCAGTCAGCCTGCTTCTTTTCAGCAGCTTCATAAGCAGTGCGGCTGGCTGTATTATTCACATCCAATGTCTCTGCGAGCTTAGCAACTTCACAGCCGGCATGATATTCTTCCAGCAATGCGTCACCTGCTGCTTTTAAATCAGAGGCATAGAACAAACCGCCGGTTAAACGGGCAATTTGATGGAACAAACGATCCGCATCATCCGCTGGGAAGTTATTTACTGAATTTGTATCAGTCTTAGCCTTCTCCACAGCCTTCTTGTACTTACCAATCTCTTTATCAAGATTTTTAAGCACTCTTTCCACATACTGCGGCTGATATTCATATATTGTACGGCCATAATAAACCGTATTTCCTTGTGTCTGCGGATAAAGCTGAAGGATGACACGGCCAAGCGTTGATTTACCGCAGCCTGACTCACCAACTAAACCATAGGTTTCACCCTTATTGATATGAATTGAAATACCATCATTAGCCTTTACATACAGCTGTTCCTTTTGAAACCAAGAAGACTTTTTAACGGGAAAATATTGTTTAAGATTAGTTACTTCAATTAGTTTTTCTTTAGCCATTATTTTTCCCCCCTCTTTACCGGATAGAAGCAGCGAATGCTGTGATTTTCTCCTACCTTTACCAATTCAGGTTCTTCCTTACGGCATTTGTCACACGCATACTTACAGCGCGGTGCAAATTTACAGCCTTCAGGCAGTGCCAATGGATGCGGAACGGAGCCTGGAATTGCATCCAGACGCTCTGTACGTTCAGAGTTAAGACGAGGAATTGAAGTCAGCAGTCCCTCAGTATAAGGATGCAGATATTCAGAACCACGGAAAATATTTTCAACCGGTGCAGACTCAACAACCTGTCCGCAATACATAACCGCAACATCATCAGCCATCTGGTTGATAACACCTAAATCATGAGTAATGAACATGATTGATGTACCCAGCTCATGCTTCAGATCATTCATCAAACGCAGAATCTGTGCCTGAATCGTAACATCCAGCGCCGTTGTCGGTTCATCGGCAATCAGCAGCTTTGGCCGGCAGGCAAGTGCCATTGCGATCATTACACGCTGACGCATACCACCAGATAATTGGAATGGATAGCTTTTGTTTACCTGTACTGGATTTGCAATTTTAACCTGCTGAAGCATTTCAATACTGCGCTTCTCAGCTTCTTTTTTGCTGAGCTTCTGATGCAGCATCAAAACCTCACTGATCTGACGGTTTACCGTAAAAATCGGATTTAATGAAGTCATTGGTTCCTGGAAAATGATTGAAATATCATTTCCGCGGATATGACTCATCTGCTGTGCATTCAGATCAGAAATCTTCTTGCCGTCAAAATAAATTTCACCAGAATAAATCTTCTGATTTTGTTCAAATAACTTCAAAATACTCATGGCAGTCTGACTCTTACCAGAACCTGACTCACCAACTACACCTAATGTACGTCCTTCTTCGATGGTTAATGAAACACCATTAACGGCCTTGATCAATCCGCGCTTGGTATCAAAATACGTATGTAGATCTTTAATTTCTAATAAACTCATGATTTACACCTACTTTTCATTAGCCTTTGGATCAAGGGCAGCACGCAAGCCATCACCTATCAGGTTGATAGAGAAAGCAGCGATAAAGATACAAAGAGCCGGTAAGATCCACTGCCACCAGTAGAGCTCGATAACCGTCATCTTCTGTGCATTCGTCAGCATATTACCCCAAGAAGGCATAGGCGGCTGAACACCGAATCCCAAGAAGGACAATGCAGATTCAGTCAGCATATTAGAAGCATAGCTCAATGTAATATTAACAATACAAATATTTAAAACGTTTGGCAGGATGTGACGTACCATGATGCCGGCTTCTTTAATACCAAGAGCACGGGCAGCCAGTACGAAATCTTTTTCACGTTCAATCAGGATCTGACCACGAATCAAACGTGCCAGGCCCGGCCATGAAATACATCCAAGAATAAACATAATCAAATACATTTTCTGATCACTGGTCATATCCGTAGATAAGAATGCAGATAATGTGATAACCAATGGCATAAATGGAATTGAAGAAATAATTTCTGTCAGACGCATCATCAGGTTATCAACCCAGCCGCCTTTAAAACCAGAAACCATGCCGACGATGATACCGATAACACCCTGAATCAAGCAGGCGATGAAACCTACGATTAAGGTTACCTTACCGCCGTGGATTAAACGCGTCAGCAAGTCACGGCCCTGTTCATCGGTACCTAACGTATAACCGTCATTACCCCATGTCGCTACTTTGCCATTTTCCTGCAACGCATATACCTGGAAGTAATCGCCATAGATCGCTGTCGCTTTTAAATTTGACGGAACATTCTGTTCACCCAAATCGTTTGTACCCCAAGTATAAACCGTACCGCTTTCGCCGAGTGCGTAGAAGCTGTTCTTACCGCTTTGAATTTCTACAATCTTTTCATCAATTTCAGGCATTTCCAGACAATGCTTATCACGGGAACCCCAAACATGCAGTTTACCCTGATCATCTAATACCAGACCATTACGGAATGAAATAGCGATTTGCGTTGCCTTTACTGAACCATCTTTTAATTCTTCCGGCACTGCGGAGAAGTCATTACCCGCAACACCTAATGTACCTACTGTACCATCATCAAGAAGCAGCAGCATGTTATAGCTTGAACCCTTCATATCGACAATACGGCCTTGGTACTCTTCCGGGATGATATCCAATTTACTGGATAAGACACTGCCCCAGATATACAAATTTCCCTTTTTGGTCAAGACAGCAGAATATTGTTCACCAGCAAAAATATCCTGAATCTTTTCCATTTCAAATAAACCCTTCATTTCAACAGGCACTTCGCCCTGATTGAAGTTGTTGTAACCCCAGGCATAAAGCTTTCCAGTATCTGACAGTGCCAGTACATGCTTATCACCAATCGAAATTTTCTCAATTTTACGTGATTTTACATCATCAGGGATATTCAGGCTTCCTTCCTGATCAATACCCCATCCGTATAAATTACCTTCGTTAGACAAACCAATTGAGAAAGTGATACCGGAACGAATATCCTTAACCCCTTCCTTGACAAGCTGATCACTTACGCTCAAATAACCCTTACCAGGCTGAACGTTCTTAATGACCGCCTCAGTATTTAAAGCATCCATCGGGAACATAATTGATCCGATGAAAGAGAAACACAGGATTGCAACAAATCCAATCAATCCAATACGTGCTAATTTATCATTAATAAAATTCTTCCAAACAACTTTAGTTGGCGAAGTAATCGCTTCTTCCTCCAACACGCTTAACCCATTCATGCTTTTTCTTGCTTTAGGTGAGAATAAACCAGCAAACATTGACGTGAAAGAGCTCAGCATTCTTGAAAATATATTTTTCTTTTTATCCATATTTTGCTCTCCTTAATCAAGTTTGATACGTGGGTCTACAAGCGCGTAAGCTAAGTCGCAGACAAAATTCGACACTAAATAAATAATTGCATAGAACATATTCAAAGCGATAACCGTCATTGAATCACGACGATTCAGCGCCGTTACAAGGACACGGCCAAGACCATTCCATGAGAAGATCTGTTCCGCTACCATTGAACCTGAGAATAATGTACCTATTTGAGCGATAACTACCGTAATGATAGGAATCAAGGCATTACGAAAAGCATGCGAATAGATGACTACCTTTTCGCTCAAACCTTTCGAACGCGCTGTACGAATATAATCCTGACTCAAAGCGTCAAGCATAGCGTTGCGCACATAACGAATCGTTCCGGCCAAACTCATGATTGTTAAGGTTGCGACCGGCAATACTAAATAACGTGCCCAAGCACCTAAATCGCCAAGATCGGTTGGCATACCATTTGACGGCACCCATTTTAATTTAAATGCGAAAATTGAAATTAAACATAAACCAATAAAGAATGACGGCATACTCATACCGATCAATGAGAATACCTGCCAAAATTGATCGACAAATTTCCCTCGTTTAATCGCTGACCAAATTCCGGCAAAAATAGAGATTGTCAGTGAAAATAACAAAACAAAACCATTTAAAATAATTGTATTCTTCAATGGCTCAGCTAAAACATCTTTAACTGGCTTGTTATATGTAGTAGAGTAACCAAGTTCACCTTGAGCGATATTCCTCACCCAGTTAACATATTGCACAGGCACTGGTTTGTCCAGCCCCAAATTTTCTTCAATCGCAGCATATACGAGTTCGTATTGATCAGGACGCGTATTTGTTGGAATCATCATCGCAACTGGATCACCAGGCATTAATTTGTTCAATCCGAACAATACAATGGATATCGCAAATATTACTGGAATCAGCGAGAAAATTCTCTTGATTGAGTACTTTATCATGTTGCTCCTCCTTTCAAGCAATAACAGCAACAAAGAAGATAGTAAATTTCTCTACTATCTTCTCTGCATAAACTTAACTTTTATTTTTTAAGACTATTTCCAGCTCATGTCACAAATAATTTGTGCCCAAGAAGCAAATGGAGTAGTATTAAAGCCATTCAGATCAGCATCAGCAAAATCATAGTATTGGTTTGCATAAATTGGAACCATCGGCATAATATCGTTCCACTTAACCTGATATTCAACCCAGATATCCGCAAACGTTTCAGTATCTTCAGAAGGCGTATGTCTTAAACGTTGAATGATTTCATCAAGTTCAGGATCACATGTATTAGTAGCATTTGATGGTGTTCCAGCAAAATCGCATGCATATGAAGAATAGTAAGGGTCTGGTGCATCATCGAAGTTTGAAGCCATGTTGAAAGTATTATACTTTCTTTCACCCTCTGGTTTAGTTGCGCCATAATAGTAAGCATCTAACAGACCAGCGAAGTCAGTTCTTTCGATATTGAAATGGATACCAACCTTAGGTGCATTTTGTTTCAGCTGCAGTTCGATTGTATCAGTTACTGGGTTATCATTAGTACCTAAGTGAGTGATTACTAATTCTTCACCAGCAGCGTTATGACGGTAATAACCTTCACCAGCTTTAGTTACATCAAACGGAGTAACACCGTCTGCTTCAAATTTATAAGAAGAATTGTCTAATTCAGCATTTGCTTTATCGATTGAGAAAGCGTAGTTGATCAGCTTAGAATCCAATTCAGCTTTCTTAACTTGATAAGTCCAGTATGCAGTAGCATAGTCAGAGTTAACAGTTGTACCGTAACCGCCAAGGATATTGTTGATCAAATCATCTTTATCCAGAATGTAGGCGATAGCGTGACGTACTTCTTTTTCTTTAGTAGCGCCGAAGTCTGTGTGCATAGGAACGTTACCAAAACCGTTACGAGCATAAGTAGATTCCTGAACATTTTCAGCAGCTTTTGCTTTTTCGATCTTGTCGCCTTCTACAACACCTTGAACGATGTCTACTTCACCATTAACCAGCATATCAACATCTAATGTAGCATTAACTGTCTTTACGATGATTGTTTCGATAGATGGAGTTTTCTTATCCCATGTACCTGCAAAGTTATCATTTTTAACAAGTTTAACTTGTTTGTTTTCAAATGAGATAAAGCTGTAAGGTCCGCAGCTTACTGTTGGAGCGAAACGATAGTCGCTGCCAAATTTGTTAACTGCTTCAGCCAGATCACCCACTAATTTAGAACCTTCATCAGTTGATTCAATGGTAGCATCTGGTGCTAATGTGTGCATTGGATATGGATATACACGCATGAAGCTCAGTTCCCAGAAATAAGGTAAACGATCTTTAGATACGGTTACTGAGAAAGTTTGATCATCAACTTTTTTAACACCGCCTAAAACATCTGTTTCACCAGTGTGATAAGCTTCATAATCAACGAAGTTTTCACCTAATGTTTCAGATGCACCTGCAGCTACTAATTGTGGAGAACCACCAACTAAATAAGCAAATACATAATCATCAGCGGTTACTGGTTCGCCGTCATTCCATTTTAACCCATCATTTAAAGTCCATGTATAAACTGTGTTGCCATCAGCATCTTCAGATTTAACAAGTTCTTTAATAACTGTTTCATCAACGATCCATTCGCCTTCAGATGTGAAAGCAACCGGTGAATATCCATGAATTAAATCACGAACGTTCTTGTCATATGAACTGTTTCCAAAACCTGCAGATTGGTGGAAATCACCGTTCATATCAAATGTTGCGACTACTAATTCTTTACCTGCATTTGCAGAGCCACCGTTATTGGCATCACCATTGCCATTACCGCTGCCGTTATTGCTGCATCCAGCTAAAGCCATTAGCGCAACCATACAAACTGCTACTAACTTTTTCATTAAAGAATTCCCTCCTATCAACTTATATTGATAATGTAATCATTATACATAACAACCCTTGATTTTACAAGCCTTATTCACATTTTTGTGACTTGTATAACATTATTTTCCTGTATTTCCATAATGTTTATCGCCTATTTTCACACGTTTTTACAATATTTGTTTTAATTTTCATAATTTTTCATGCTGCATTACAATCTTTTTTTGACCGCTAATTAAAATTTGTAAAATCAACTTTATTCCTGCAGTCTTTCATAATCCCCATTGTCAATTAGATACTTAATAACTTCGAGCATTTCTTCCTTATTACAGGTTACTTTATCTATTGACCCATTTTTAGTATAGTTTTCAAACTTACATTTTCCCTTGCATATAATGTCAAAAGGACAGCCATTACAAATTTTCTTTGTTTGTTCCTTAACTAAATTAACTTTATTATATACATCTGAATCCTTTAAGTTTGCAATTACAAATTCATTAGTCCCCATTGCCTCATTGCAGTGATAAATGTCTCCATTATTATTGATGACAATATTATCATAGTAATTACAAAAATCTGTTTGCATAAAGTTTGAAACATATACATCAAAAGAATTACGTATTCGCCTTAAGAATTGATCAGCAATAGTTATCTTAAAGCTATATTCTTTTAGCTTTAACAGCGACTGCAATAAATCTATTAGTCTTATTTGCTTAAATTCACTGTTATCCTTGCAGCTTACTAAATGTAATTCCAGTTTAAAAAATTTAGTATAATTTTTTAATTTATTTTCTATTTCCTCACACAATTCTGATAGATATGCAATATTATCATAATCTAAATTAACTCTGAGTTTTACATAAAACTCATTTTCAACCAACATCTTGACATTATTTATAATTAATTCGAAGCTGCCATTTCTAAATATTCTACGCTTATCATGGATTTTTTTAGGTCCATCTAACGTAATAGTAAAACAAGATATTTGATGTCTGTATTTGCTAAGTAATGAGAAATAATTATCGATTCCTAAGCCATTCGTTATAAATTCATACTCAACATTGTTTAAATGCAGTTTTAAGAAATCTTCAATAAATGCATAATTTTCTTCTAACAATGGTTCTCCTCCATAGAAAACCAAAGTAATGAAATTTTGCTCACTTAATTTTTTTATATATTCAATAGTTTGATGTTTAATATCATTCGGCATAATGTCAAACGTTTTATTATGTTCAAAGCAATAGATGCAATTCATATTACATCTAAATGAATTTATTAAATAAACACGTTTATTATATGTATTAACATTAATATCCTTAACATTACTTTCTTGCATAGGTGTAATAATATCTCGTATTCTTAATTCAAATAAATCATTTTTATTCAATCTTGAGACACAACCATTCAGCAAAATATTATATATTGAGGAAGTAAGTTGATAAATTTCACCTTGGGACAAATTTACAATATACTTATAGCCTTTATATTCCATCAAATAGCTATAATCATTTAACTCATATTTTAAAAAGTGCCGTTCTGATATCAAATTCTTTTCTAGCAACAATTTCATTATAACATCATATTCGTTACTTATATGATATACTTCATTGTCTAAAAGTTTGCGTGATAACTCAATCATTTTACCAGTGAATTCATACAAATTGTTTTGCAGCTTTAAATATATTTTTTCCTCAGACAATCTATAAAATTTAATACTATCATTTTCTGTATATGTTCTGCCAGCATATTCAATCATAATCGTACCTTCTTACAATTGAATATTATGCTCTAGCATTAAATATTTAGGATAGAATTTTTCATAATATTCTTTACAGCATAACTTTCTACAAGGGCCTTCACCTAAACACAAAGGAAAAAATTTGCATTTATCATCAATATTGCAGGACATTTTTATATTAACTTTATTCTTGATTATTTTCCCATTTTCAATACAGCCAATCGCTTGATCATATATAAATCCTATACATGGGTACAAGTTTAAATTTTCATCAACACATAATGTTGAATCATTATAGGCAGCACACAATCCATATTCATGTAGATGAGATGTTTCAAAACCATTCTGCTTAGCAAACAACTCTAATTTATATATGCATTCTTCAGCATCAATACTTACATCTCTACACTCCTTACATTTATTATCCATGATTGGGCAAAATGATATAAATTTTAAGACATTATTCAATCCATCATTTTTAAGTTTAGACATGAAATTAATTACTTTTTCATAATCTTCTATGGTCACATTCACTCTCAATATAAATTTGTCAGAATATAAGAACGCATATTTCAACAATGAATTATATATGTCATCAAATGTACCATTACCGTTTTTATAAGGTCTATTATAATTATGATTTTCTTTTGTTGCGTCTATTGTAATTTGTACATTATCTACTTTTTTCAATATTTCATCTGCACCATCCATCAATGTACCATTCGATATTAAAGTTAAGCGCATTTTCAGATTTTCGTTTTTAATATCTCTTAAATCATTTATGACATTTAAAACCATTGGCTTGTTAAGCATCGGTTCACCGCCATATAATACTACGTCAACATTTCTTGTTTCATCATTAATGATGTCATTGACGATTGCTTCTTTTATTTTCTGCCAATTTTCTTCATTTAAAAATTTATTATTATCTATATTTTTACAAGCGTTTTCAATGCAATACCAACAATTCAAATTACAAGCTGACGTAAACGAGATAACTATATTTACATTTTTATGAGAATGAATTGCATTATTCAATTCGCATTCTAGTTGATGTCTTTCATATTCATAACTCTCAGTTATAATCTTTTTATTTTTGAATAAATTTAATGTATCGACATCTAATTCATCAAAATTTTCATTTTTTAATATTTCATATATTGAAGATGGTATTTGTAATAAGCATTGTGAAAATGAATTAAACAACAACTGGTTATCAGCATAAAATATATTATAATTAGATGATTTCATATAATCCTCCATTTCAAATTTTTATTACAAAATTATTATAGGCGTTGAATTTAATTCAGCGCCTATAATAATTATTTACAAACGTACTCATTATGAATTTGGCAACCCATAGATGCTTCTATAGCTGCAAACCCCTCAGCTAAAACTACTACTTTCTTTTCTTCCATAAAATTGTTCTCCTTTCTTACACAAATATTGTAAGCCCTTACTTATGCTTATTTCAACCCTTTTTTTAAATTATTTTTACCTAAAAACAGAGCTAATTAACGCTAATTACTCTATTGAAAAAAGCATAATTTCAGCACTATTTTTTCTACATTTTCACCCTTGATTATTTGAATTTTCCATATATTGCATAATAAACCTCTTACTGACACTAACTGCAGCGCATATATCATTTTATTGATCAAGGATCAATTGTTTGTTTTATTATCATCTAACGTTAATTTTTGATTTAAAAAAGAACACTTTCAGCATTTTGCTGTCCGTGTTCCCTTCCTTATTTGTTCAAATTGTACGTATACGGAGTATCATATTTCATCCCGATACTGATTGTAGCACTCAATTCACTCTGATTATAAATGATTGACCACTGTGTTCCTGTCATTTCATTGTCATCATTAAGATGCAGCGGCTGAGAAACAGCTTTAAGCAGATTCATGCCTTCAGCCTCACTCAAAATACCTTTATTCTCTGTCAGTGTCTTCTCCAAAGTTGCATAGCGATCCTGCCCCTTGCCAAAGTCATAATCACCAGGTGTCAGCAGAAAGTTTGTGGCCGCCTGCCAATTGCCGTCCATTTCAACAACACTTATTTCATTATCAACATATTCCACGACAACTGATTTACCATTGGCGTCAGCAATTTGGAAATGATAGCTGCTGTTTGCGGATGAATGCATGTCATATTGTTTTAACAAAGCAACTGCTTCATCAACCGTGGCTGCCTTATCCAATACCATTCGCACCGCTGTCGTCGTAGTGATGTCAATTTTATCAGTTTGCTGATTTGTTGCCTCTGTTGGTATCAGCAATACACCGATGGCCAAGCCCTTTTCATTAATGCCATCAAGAGGTGCATAAGGAGCCGCCAACGTAATAATGCTTGACAATAAGCCATCCGGCAATTTTTCTTCATTATAGCCTAAAAAGCCTAAATTAACCGTTGAGAAAGAAGCATAGCCATTATCTGGCTGGGTTTTCACAAATAAAGCCGGTGAATATGTTAAATCAAAATTTCTGCCAAATATTTTCGCGCCATCCGGTGTGGCCGCGTTAAAGGTTGAGCAGCCAAGATTAGGAATGCTGAATTCTACTGGTATTCCCTTTAAAAGCTTTGTGGATACAAATTGAATCAGTTCAGCATCCGTACTGGCGCCGGTGGCCAGAAAATCATCAAAACCATAATCGCCTTTATATTCCATTGTATATAACGCGTAATCATCTACTTTTTTCATTGACTGAAGCGTTGCCAGTTCATTATGGAACATGGCATAGAAACCGCCCACTAGGACAACTGCTACACACGCGATACCAATGAGTAATCGTTTTACTATTTTGTTCATAAGCCCTCCTATAAATGACCATTAAATAAAATTAGTCATGTTTAGAGTTTACTACTTTCGTGTGCTTCTGTCAACAAAATATTGACTATATAAATATATTAGTCAAAAAAAGAATCCCTTCATAAGGAAAGGATTCTGTGTTTAATCATTAATTGGCATTTGCGGCACTTTGTCCGGCAATATGTCCAAAAGTATAAATATCTGCGATTGCATTACCGCCTAAACGATTTCCCGCATGGATACCGCCGGTCACTTCACCAGCCGCATATAAACCAGGAATAACCTCGCCTGACTGATTATAAACATGACACAAAGTATCGATAACCAAACCGCCCATTGTGTGATGCAATGATGGTTTCATAGCACGGGCAACATAAACATCATCACCGCTGGTTTCAATTTTTGTAGTAAATACCGTCTTGCCAAAATCAGCATCAAGACCTGCGTCTGCATAGCCGTTATATTTTTCAACCTCAGCTGTTAAAACAGCAGGGTCCATATTGATCAGTTTTGCCAGTTCTTCAATGCTTGATGCTTCATAGCAGTCTTCATCCTGCCATAATGCTACATTAGACTTTAAACCAATTTCATAGAAGAGTCCCTGTTCACCGCCATTAGCAAAAGCAGCCTTGGAAATAACATCACGTTCCGCATATTCATCGACAAAACGTTTACCTTCCGGTGTCACATACATTACATTGGTGCCATTACCTAAAGCAAGACGGCCATTTGACGCAAAGCCAATCGGCATCAGCTGGGTAAATTCCATGCCGGTTACATCAGCATCAGCAGCCTTTTGAGCCATGATAATTCCTTCTCCTACGGTTGAGGATACATTGGTTGAACCAATTGATGCATACAGATCATCACCCCAATAATTATCATACTTCATTACCATTTCGGTATTTCCGGCAAAACCGCCAGTCGCAAGTATAACACCATTATTAGCATGCAAAATCACTTCAGTTCCATCATTTTTCACAGCATGCACACCGACAATTCTGCCATTTTCCACATATAATTCATCGGCAGTGGTCTGATAGATAATCTCGCCGCCATTCTTTTCTACATAAGCCGCCGGTTTATCAAAGAAATCTACCTGCTTTGATGTCTTTGGTGTCTGTGATCTCAGCCATAATGAACCAATTGGCTCGGATAATGTATTATTGAATTCAGAACCGGCAGTTTCTTTCAGCCAAGAAATTGTCGCGTCACTATTCGTAACAAGCGTATTCAATAAATCATAGCTGCCATAAATCGTATTGCCGTCAAGATCTTCTCTCAAACCGCCTAGATAACTCTGAATCAAGTGGAATTCTACGGAATCAAATAATGTAGAAGTATCACCGCTTAAATAATCGTTAATCTGCTGCTTCAATGTGCTGTAAGTATTTTTAAATTCACCGACAAACAGATTCTCATCATATTCAAGATATGTTCTCAGTGTAGAAAGCCGTCCTTCATCTGAAGGTGTCAATGCGTCTAATTCAGCATTAACCGCATTCCATACGCCGCCGGAGGCTAATGTATTGCCGCCCAAAGCTGCTGTTTTTTCAATTAAAATAACTGTTTTTCCTTCTGATGCGACCGTAGCTGCCGCTGATATACCGGCACCGCCGCCGCCAACAACAATTACATCCGCGGTTTTTTCAATCGTTTCACCGGCAATTTTCTCTACCGGTTTCTGTAAGCTTGCTAAGTCGGCACCAGCTGATTCAAGAGCCTTGGCCGCCGCCTCAAGAATTGCGGTACTGGTTACTGTACAGCCGGTAATTGTATCAAGTCCTAATGACTGATACTCAACAATTTCTGCCGGCAGTGTTTCAATCGCCGGATCAGAAATACCATCGGTTTCCTTTTCATCGGTAATCTTTACGCTTAGAATCGCGTCATCGCTGACTTCAACTTCAACGACTACCTCGCCGTTCATGCCCTGTGCAGAGCCAGTATATGTACCTGCTTTATAAGCAGTTTCACTACTGGCAGGTGCTGTGGAGCAGGCACTTAATGTGACTGCCATCACGAAAGAAATAAACAATACACTTAATTTCTTCATATCGTCCCTCCTATTTGCTATTTGTTTAACAAATGCTATAATAACTATAAACTCTGTATTTATTACAGAGTCAATACAAGGTTGGTGAAAATATGAATATTCAGGAATTATCAAACCGCACACATATTAATAAGGAAACCATCCGCTCTTATCGGTTAAAGGGGCTGCTGCGTCCTATACAGGCGGATAATGGGTATTATGAATATAGTGAAGAGGATGTATATATCCTTCTTTATATCCGGCAGCTTCGAGATTATGGCATGCCTTTGGAACATATCCGCCACGCTTTTGATACTCTTGAATCCGATTATCAGGTTGCTCTCTACGACCAGCAAATTGCCGAGACTGAGGCTGAAATCGAACGTTTAAAAAAACGTGTTGATTCACTGAAAAAAACGAAACAGCATCAAGAGCTCAGCAAAGCCAATCTGAATCGTGTTGAAATAGAATATTATGAGGAAACTAAGTATGACATCTATCCGTCCGACGGCCCTGATTCAGAAATACTGACAAAATGGCTGCAGAATATCAATATGTGTACGATAACCTTAAATATAGATAAAAATGAGTTGGCTATGACAACTCATGGTAAAATTCCTATCAAAGCAGGCATCGGAACTTTTCAGTGGTTTGTTAAGCGGGCAGAACTGCCGCTTACCCCAAAAATCGTTCAGTTCCCCAGCGGATATTATTGTTCAGCAATCATTGAAGTTGATAATATTCACGCTTTGGATGCTTCTTGTTTAATACCTATTCGTGATTATATTAATGAGCATCATTATACTTTAGGCAGTGATGTTACCGGTTTTTTAGTCCGTGTTGATTATTCAAAGGTACAGCCTCGGTTCTATTTCAGAATCCGGGTTTTAATCAAAAACAAAGATTGACATCAAAATACAAGGGCAGCCAAGCTGCCCTTTGCATATAGTTATTGTCATTGATATAATCTTAAGCAATTACTTCTGAAGAAGCTTCCGGCTCTTCCTCATTTTCCATGCTCGCCAAAATAGAGCTTGTCGTTTCATCGATGAAAGCTGAGTGATCTACTTCAATCTCTGACGGTTCAGGCGTCGCCTTCGTTTCAATACTGCCGACAATCTGCGCGCCCTGCGCGATGCTGATCTGTCTGGCTGTTATATTACCCTGCACAACCGCCTGCGCTTTAATGGTCACCTCTTCATCAGCAACCGTATTCCCCTTTAAATAACCATCAATCGTTACCGTTTTAGCTGATATATCACCGGTAATCGAAGTATCACAATCAATCATGATCTTACTTTCAGATACAATATTTCCTGTATAAGAAGCATGCTGAAAAAGTACATTCAGTGCCTTTACATCACCTTTCACCTTACCATTGATACGGATCGTACCCTGTGATTCAATATCACCCACCACTTCACCATTTAATTCAAAATCTTCACGGCTTTTAATATTGCCGATAATCACAACATCGGATGAAATAACAGTAGCCGTATTCTTCTTCACTGTACTGGTAAGCGGCGGCGCAGTTCTCAGCTGCGGTTTCTCCTCATTACCCCCAATCCCCATTTTCTTTGCCAAATCACCAAAGTTTGATTTTGGATTATTAAATGTACTCATAATTTTCCTCCTAGATTTATCTTTAACTGTTTGATACAGTTTAAAGCTATCGAATAAACTGCAATAAAGCTTCTGACGCTTTTTTCCATGTTCCCTTAGCAATTGGAACGTATATATCATCATTTAAGATAAAATCATAACGCCTGATGCCAGTTACATAATCCAAATTAACCAGATATGATCGATGACATCTGAAAAAATTGGTTTTAGGCAGCTGAGCCGCCAATACGTCCAGCTGGCCCTGATAGGTAATAATTTCAGATTCTAAATGCAACGTAAGCGTTCTTTTCATTATTTCCGCATATACGATTTTATCGACCGCGACAACACGGCTGCAGCCAGCCACGGGAACCAGTAAATGCTTTGCCATATTCGTTTTATCTGTCAGCCTGCTGAGTATGTGATTCACATTATTTTGTGTGAGATTGCGATAAATCAGATTGCCATTCCTCACAGCTGCGGAATCAACAATCTTGTCATCACTGATAAGCATATATTCAGCAGACTGATCAGCGTCTATAAAGGTTTGGATGTCATCAATCGGCAGCTGATTACTGATTTCAATTACTATTAAATCCAAACGCTTTCCCTTTTCCGCAACATCATGCAGTTCCGCTAATCCGCCGCATAACAAAAAATCTGTTTTGATCTTCAATTTCTTAAAATATAATTCAACCATTGGTACCATTTCCTTATAAAACGTGTAATTCTTAGTAACAACAGCAGTATTCACAGCAATCATTCAACCACCCCTCTTGTTTTAATGCCTCAATCAACAATTTCCTAATGGCGGTACAGATAAAATTGTCTTACAAAGTATACTTTATAAGACAGTCTAAAAAGCACTAAAATGTGTTTGTAATATTAACAAAATGCGCTAAAATGTGTTTACAAAGTTGAAAAATTGGTATAAAATGGTAAAAAGAAGGATGTCTCATAATGTATACTTTTTGACACAGTATGCCAATTGTTGTATTTTTTGTTATGCATCGCTGATAATGAAAGAAGCTGCCTATCAGGGCAGCTTTTTATATATTTGGCACAATTATCAGTATAATTAAAATCTTAAGCACATAAAAAGGTATGAATGAGCAAGACTCCTATTCATACCTTTTATTCATTTTTTTAATTCAGATTATTTCATGTGGTATGGCTTCACATAAGCAGGAACGCCATCCTTCATGATTAATGCAGGCTCACCAACGATTAATGGTTTGAAGTAATCGTAAGCTTCCTGACTCAAACCTGCATAGTTAGGCAGAATCCATTCAGCAGGAATGTGCTTAACATGGTTTGCGAATTGATCAGCTGGACCTTCGATGAATTCAACATCGTATTCAGCACCTGGTTTACGCTGTACACCTACAACATGACCAGTGAATTTGCCGTCAGCACTTCTCATATGAGCAGACATACCTAATTCAAAGGCTTCTGTAACGTCTACTAAGCTTTGAGTATAGTTAGCGCAGCGCTGTGCAGTGCTTAAATCCTGAACTTTAGCACGAGGTGCAATGCCTGCTTCAAGAATCATATTCTTAACCGCATTACCGGCACCGCCTAATACAGCGTGACCGAAACCGTCATTAACTGCCTTGCCAGCAGCCAGATAAGAGCCATCAGCAAAATGCGCGCCCTCGCTGACAACGATATAACATTTACCCTTTGTTTCCATGCATTTTTTAACTTCTGCAAGGAATACTTCCTGATCAAAATCTTCTTCAGGCAATACAAGCAGATCCACTTTACCTGAAATTACAGAAGAACCAGCTAACCAGCCAGCATCTCTTCCCATTGTTTCAAGAATGAATACTTCTGAACGAGTGTATACGTTGTAATCCAGCCATGTAGAAGTTACAACATCATTAACAAACTTCGCAGCAGAAGCAAAACCAGGGCAGTGATCAGTAACCATCAGGTCATTATCAACTGTCTTAGGAATACCTACGAAACGTTTCGCGATATTGTTTTTCTTAGCCCACTGGCTTAATGCGTCAACTGTATCCATTGAATCATTACCGCCGATGTAGAACATAATTTCAATGTTGAATTTATCCATAACTGCTACCAGTTTGCGATAATCAGTTTCGTCATCTCTCTTTAATTTATAACGGCATGAGCCTAATGCTGAAGATGGAGTTTGACGAAGGATACGATTTTCCATATCCGGCATGTGCGTTAAATCAACAAGTCTTTCTTGAAGAATACCTTCAATGCCATTCAAACCGCCATAAACTATATCATATACCGGGTTTAATTGGTTTGCCTTAACTACGCCAGCAAGTGATGCATTGATAACGGTAGTAGGTCCACCAGATTGAGCAACTAAACAATTTGCCATTTTATAATCCTCCTATTTAAGTACGTGCCTATTTTATCATACTTTAAAGCAATTTAAAAGAGACGTTATCGGCTTTTATTGAAGAAAATCTTTAAAGCGCTCAGCATTGAGATGACAACATCATTCACCAGCAGAATCAGCATTAAAGAAAAACTTTTAAAACCGATCAAAAGATAACCAACCATGATGGCTATGATGTAGAAGCGGACTCTTTTACCGCGCGCTGTCGCTGTGATTTCCTCCATATGCTTAACGATATATGCCTCATCAAGATACTGAGCAGAAGCGGCATCAATGATTGCCAAAAGCAGCCAGAAAATATTGATATTTACCATATAGATTCTAAGCAGACAGGGCAGTCCCAGCAGCATCAGCAATAACGCGAATTCAGCCTCCTTCAGCTTTTTCTCCATCATTGTTCAAGCGCCTCACTGTATTCTTCCCACTGCGCCATTAAATTCTCTATTTCATTATTCACTTCATCAATCTGATTATCCAATTCATTCATTTTCTGATAATCATGATAATATTCAGGATCAAAGCGCAGCTCACGCAGGGCTTCAATTTCTTCTTCCTTAGCCGCGATCTTTTTCTCCAGCTTAGCAATCTCTTTGCCGATATTCAGATTCACTGGTTTGCTCTTTTTCTCCTGATGACTCACTTTAACCTGATTTTCTTCAACAACCTTATTTCCTTCGATGTAATCATGATAATTCATCGGTGTATAAACCGCGCCGTTTTCATCAATATGCAGAATCGCCGTCGCCAGCTTGGAAATAAAATAACGGTCATGTGAGACAAACAGCATGGTGCCGTCATATTCAGAAAGACTTTTCTCCAATGCTTCCTTGCCCAATAAATCCAAGTGATTGGTCGGTTCGTCCATAACCAAAAAGTTAGGCTGCGAAAGCATCAGCTTCACTAAGCTTAGGCGCACCTTCTCACCGCCGGATAAACAATCAACAGTTTTAAACACCTCATCACCGGTAAATAGAAAACAGCCTAACGCGCTTCTTACTTCTGTACGGGTCAGATCAGGGAAATCATTCCAGACTTCCTCAAGAATTGTATTTGCCGTATTAAACTGCGCCAGCTCCTGATCAAAATAGCCGGGTTCAATCTGATGACCGAGCATCACTGAACCGCCCAGACTTGGAATTTTACCCATAACGGTTTTCACAAAGGTTGATTTACCCTTGCCATTAGGCCCAATTACCGCTACCCGCTGCCCCTGCATGACCTCAAGATTGATCGTACATAACTCATGATCATAACCAATTTTTAATTCTTCAACACTAAGCACCCGTTTGCCGCCGCGGATTCTTGAAGTAAAGCTGGCCTTAAATGACTTCTTACTTTCTTTTGGATCTTCAATGCGTTCCATGCGATCCAGATATTTTATTTTAGACTGTGCAAATGCCGCCTTATTTTTCTTATAACGGAATTTCTCAATCAAAGCCTCCATCCGCTCAATTTCTTTTTGCTGACGGGCATAGGCTGATTTCTGCCGCTCAATATCATTATCCTTCTGTTTGACGTAGGATGAATAATTGCCGACATAACGGCGCATCACACCATATTCTATCTCATAGATTTCATCAGCCACGTTATCGATAAAAGTCCGGTCATGAGAAACCAGCACAACCGCCTTCGGATAACGTTTCACATAGCCTTCAAGCCATTCAATGGTTTCCAGATCAAGATGGTTGGTTGGTTCATCCAGCAAAAGAATATCCGGAGCTGACAGCAGCAGCTTTACAAACGCAATACGGGTTTTCTGACCGCCGGAAAAAGTCTGCACCTCACGCTGAAGATCTTCTTCATGGAAGCCAAACCTTGTAAAGATATTTAAAATATCTGACTGAACCGTATAACCGCCCCGTTCCTCAAAGCGATGCTGAAGGTCGGCATAGCGGTCAAGCAGCTCCTGAGAATGGTCATAAACCATCGCCTCAGTCATTTCATTCAGCTGCTTCTGCATGATTTCTACATCTTTAAAAACCTCATTCAATTCTTCCTGTACAGTGCGTGATTCACTGGTAAAAGTCGTCTGTGCCAGATAACCGATCCGGCAGCTGCCAGCCTTATGAATCGTTCCTGAATCCAGCTCCTCTTCACTGGCGATAATCTTCATCAGCGTTGTTTTGCCGCAGCCGTTAGCGCCGATTACCGCGATTTTTTCATTATTCTTAACCTCGAACTGAATATTTTCAAACAGAATATTCGCGCCGAAGCCTTTTGTTCCTTTATTTATTTGATATTGCATACCCTTATTCCTTTGTAACTTTCAAGTAAGAGGCGATTGAATTCGCTGTCTCACTGATGATCTTATCAAAATTAGTTTTCCAGAACTCGGCATCCTCATCATTGGAAATATACAGATATTTAATCACTACCGCCTGCATTCCATGCTTATTCGCTGTCGCAAAAGAATTTTCAGTGCGTGAACGCTCAGATATCATGCCCGCCTGAGTGGCAACACCGCCAGCCTCACGAATCTGAAGAATACTGTCATAGACCGCGCGTCCGTCATCACCCTCAGCCAATACCGGCGGTACAACACCATCAACACTGGTTCCTGAAGTATAAAGCGAGCTGCCGTCAAGATCAATATTTTTCTTCATATCAAACAACAGTTGATTCGCCAATGTTGATGAAGCATAATTTGAGTAATAAACCTCCATACCATTCAAATAATTGTAAGAGGAAGAATTAAACTGAAGATTGATATAATACTTAGCATTTTTTTCATAAGCCTTATATAATCTGCCATTTAATCCATATGTATTAATTTCCTGTTTGATGCTGTCCTTGGTAATTCCTACCGTAAAGCCATAGCCTTCCAGCTTTTCTTTTAATGCTAGAGCCGCGGCATACATTTCATCATTCTCATTCAGACCATTGGCATCATAACCCCAATCGACACCCATGCCATAATCATCATTGCCGCCCGCCGGATCAAGCATAATATCCACTGAATCATGCTGAACAGTATCACTGGTTACATTGATGAACATATAATTCTGATCAAGCAGTGTTTCCTCATCATTAAGAATTCCCTTATCCGCAATTAATTCTACCTTCTTACTGGCATTATTGCGGGTTACTGTATGAAAAACATCCTTTAATGGCTCCTTCATAACAATCCGCTGATCGCTTAGATTATATACTAAATAGACCTCATAAAAACCATTCTCAACCTCTGCCAGATTCAACTGATGATCCGCCTTATTTTCAAGCGAGAACATTAATTCCTTGCCGGTACAAATATCAACCAGCTTTAATGTCTTGCCGACCATTTCATCAGCAGTCAGCACATCATAAGGCTGTTTCAAAAGATTCAGCGTTTCACCATAATAAAAATAGTCGCTGATCTCATATTGATTCTCAAACGTTTTATTAATAAAAGAAGCCGTTTTAGAAGGTGTAAAACCACAGATCGTATAACCGTTGTCATTTCCTTTATCCGGTGATATCAACAGATTAAAAACAAGATATACAACAAGAATAATCAAGGTAAAGAAAGGGACTGCGACTTTCCATTTCACCTTTAATTTTTTCTTTGGCACATAACTCATAAGGCACCTCCTTAAAGTTTAATATCAATAATATGCTTGGGCTGCTGATCCTTTTCTGCAGGATACTGCATATAAGTCTCACCAATTTCAATTTTCAAATATTCCTCCGCCTTATTTGGGACCGGCAGCATCGTATCCTCAAACGGTACATAGCGGGTCGGATAAATCATTGATTTAGGATATACGATAGGTTTAAACGGTGAATAGAAAGTCCATGTCAGATCATAACCGATCAGCGGACTGCCCTTCGCTTTTTCACCATATCGCTTCGCGTGATTCACAAACAGCTTTTTCAATCCAAGCGGATTCATATGCAGATTCTCACAAAGTGTAATCAGCGGCATCAGCGCGTCATTGCCGATTCGATGAATTAAATCCACCGCCTTATGCTCACTGACATAATCAATGATGAAGACATCGATAAACAAACCATCGCCATCCTGACATTTATTAGCCAATAAAGTATTCGCTTCTTTAACGTAAGTATGCTTCTTGCGTATTTTCATCGCCGGTATCGTGACAGTATATTCCTGATGAGTATCGAAACACTGAAACATATATCCCTCAGGCAAAGCAACCGGCAGAATTTTTAAGAATTTTTCATAATCTTCACGCATCATGGCAATGTCGGCATCATCATCCCAAGGAATAAACCCTTTATGACGGATTGCGCCTAAAGCACTGCCGCCAACTAAATAATAAGGAATATCGTAGTCCTTGGATATTTTATCAATCATTTTAAGCATTTCAAGCAAAACCATCTGTACATCACGCACAGTTATCACATGGCCGTCATCCATGGTTTTTAATATATATTCTTTCATTTGTCACCTGATTGTATCATTTATGTACTATTTTCATTCATCCATACTCTTCATTATTATACACTAAAATATAGAATTATGGTAAATCTATCGATGAATGAAACCTTTTTTAGTATAAATTTTTAATTTATAACTCAGCTTTCAGCAAATATAACAGATAAAATAAAATCTCACAGCCGCTGCCATGAGATTTCTTGGATCTACAATTTTATTAACACTGATCGTATTGAATCGATGCCTTAACCGCTTTTGCCTTATCCTCACCCTGAATCAAACGGACTAATTCAAGGCCAAGATCAAGCGCGTAGCCTAAACCGCGGGCGGTTGTAATCATGCCATCGGTAATTACACCCTGTCTTGTATATTCAGCACCGATCAGCTGATCCTCAAAGGTTGGAAAACATGTCGCATGTTTACCCTTAAGCAAGCCTAATTTGCCGAGTACACTTGGCCCGGCACAGATTGCGGCAAGCCGGCGGCCGTCAGCAGCTGCCTTAACCAATGCCTCACACAGCGGCTCACAAGCAGCTAAATTAGTAGTTCCCGGTAACCCGCCAGGTAAAAATAATACATCGGCATGATCAAGATCCGCTTCCTTTAAAGTTTTATCTGCTTTTATTTCAATCTGATGCGAACCGCAGACGCTTGCCTGATTATTAATTGAAATTAATTCTGTATCAATGCCGGCACGGCGCAGTACATCCACAACCGCCAGACATTCAACTTCTTCAAAGCCATCAGCCATAAATGCTAATACTTTCATTTAAATCCCTTCTTTCTTCTTTATTATTCTAACGCAAACAATGCTGAAATACCACAATTACGATTTACTGTTTGATAGGTAAGCATCGATTTAACCAAATATTAACAGAATTTTAATTGAACATTTAATGTCTGATGGTAGGCTTACACATGTTAAATAACATGGAGGTAATATGAAAAAGAATAAAAGCTTATTGCTTGCCGCATGTCTGCTCTTAGGCGGATGTTCAGCAAATGCGCAGCCTGATGCTGCATCGGATAACACCACAGAAAAAACGGAAATAACCTTGTGGCATACGTTTACGGAGGTTCATGAGGAAACGCTGCAGAACATTATCAGTGAATTTAATGCTTCTCAGGATGCATATACCGTTACAGCATTAACACAGCCGCTGGATGGCTTTTCATCAAAAGTCTATGAAGCAGCTTCCAATGGCACCGGGCCGGATATGGTTATGCTGGATGCTTCAGTAGCCGCGGATTATGCGGAGGAAGGGATGGCCATTGATTTTTCTGATTATCTTGATATTAACACTTATCAATCAAGAGTCAGCGAAGGCTTATTTGAAGAATCCACCGATTTTGCCGATGGTGCCTGGCACTGCATCGCCATTCAGTCAACCGGGCCGGTATTCTTCTATGACAAAACACTCTATGATGAATTAGGTTTAAGCGCGCCGAAGACTTGGGATGATGTTGAGAACAGTTCAAAGAAAATCTATGAAGCAAAAGGAATTCCGGGTTTTGCGGTTGATTCTATTCCAGATCTTGCCATCATGCTGTTAAATCAGTCCGGCGTTGGTTATATTGACAAGGAAACAAAGACTGTCAATTGGCAGGATGATCGTTATATTGAATTGGTAGATTGGTTCGCTAAGGGTGTTCAGGAAGGCTATTTCCAATTGGCGCCAACTACCGGTGATTACAACTCAGGAGATATCGGTGCTCATGTATTAGGTGCCTATATTGGTTCTTCTGCGGGTCTGCCGTTCTTAGATCTGGGTGATCATGAATTGGCTTGTACCAGTGTTCCGCAGTTAAGCAATGGTGCTGAAAAGTGGGTTCAGCAATGGACTAGAAATATTATTGGCTTTAAGAGTAATGAAACGAAGGAAAAAGGTGTTGCCGCTTTTGCGGAATACTTCACTAATGCGGATAACGCCGCAGCATGGGCGATTGCTTTTGGCGGCTTCTCCCCGTACAGTGATGCTGATTCAACATCGGCCTATAAAGAATACATCGCCGGTAATATCGCCCTTCAGGCATTAGCTCTGCAGAATGATTATGCTGGTGCCCTGCCGGTATTAAAGGGTTCAAGCACTGTCCGCACAGAGCTTGAAAAAGCGGTTAAGAAGGCTGCCACCGCCCAAGCCTCAGCCAAGGACGCCTTGAATGAAGCTGTGCAGGCTGCTAATCTGGCGCTGAGTGAATAATAGAATTGCTGAAATTTTCAGCAATTTTTTGAAAGGAAAACTATGAAGAAACACAAATTACTCGTCTTTTGTCTTGATGCATTATGCACTCTGGATCTTGAATATATGAAAGAATTGCCGCATTTTAAATTTATGTTTGAAAACGGATCAATGGTTAAGCATGTTGAACCGGTATATCCTAGTCTCACCTATCCGTGTCATTGTTCAATCATCACCGGCTGTACAGTCAATCATCATGGTGTGCCGCATAATGAAATCGTTGGTGTTGAGCGTAAAGATGCTCCCTGGTACAATCAGCGTTCGGATATAAAATGTCCTACCCTTTTTGATTTATTTAAAGCTAATGGATATACAACCTGTTCCCTGACCTGGCCAGTGAGCGGTAAGGCGGATATTGATTTAAATATGCCAATGATTGTACCGATTGGTTATCAGGGCTTCAATCCCTATCAGTTTCTTGAGGATAACGCGTCAAAAGCATTGCTGGATCGTTATTATTGGAAATATGGCCGTTATTTGAAAGGCAAAGACCGAAATCTTGACTTATATACGATGGCATTGGCAGCGGATGTGATCCGTGATTACGCGCAGCCGGATATCATGTTTGTAAAGATGTGTGATCTTGACAGTGTCCGTCATGAATACGGCATTGATAATGAGCAGGTAAAGGCACAGCTGCGCAAGCATGATGAAGAATTCGGCGTATTGGTGGAGAGTATTAAACGCTATGGGGATTTTGAGAATACTAATTTTGTAATTCTCGGCGATCATGGCCAACAGGATGTTAAGCGCTGTCTGAATATGAATCTGCTTTTGAAGCAGCATGGTTTTATTCGCTGCAATGAGAAGGGTGAATTAATAGATTATGATGCCTATTGTCATTCAGCTGCCTTATCAGCATGGATTCAGCTTAAAAATCCAGAAGATTCAGCAATGCGGGCTAAAGTATACGAATTCTTAAAAATGATTAAAGCAGATCCGCAGTACAATATCGGTTATTTATTTACCAAAGAAGAAGCTGAAACACAATTTGGTTTAAGCGGACCGCTTGATTTTGTACTTGAAGGAAAAGAACCGATGTCCTTTCAGACAACCTTAGCCGGCAATGATCTCTTTGCGAAACATCTGCCTGCCGGTTATCATCAGACCTTAGCCAGTCACGGTCATCTGCCGTCAAGAGATGAGACGACAACCTTTATCGCCTGCGGACCAGCTATACAAAAAGGCGTTGTCATTGAGCGCTCAGCTATGGTGAATGAAGCACCGACCATGGCTGCCATGTTTTCTCTGACTATGGATCATATTGACGGTACAGTTTGGCAGGAGCTATTAAAATAGGAGAATTTCATGAAAATTAAGATCGAAAATTTAACGAAACAGTTTGCCAATCACACAGCTGTTTGCCGCTTTAACGCGGAAATTGAATCCGGTCAGCTGATTGCTCTGCTCGGTCCTTCCGGCTGTGGTAAAAGCACGATGCTGAATATGCTTTCTGGAATCCTTACACCAACGGAAGGTTCAATCTTCTTTGCTGATGAGGATGTGACATTCACCGCTCCGGAAAAACGCGGTGTCGGTTTAGTCTTTCAGAATTATGCGCTCTACCCGCATATGAGTGTTCTTGATAATATCTGCTTCCCTTTAGAAATTCAAAAAGTGCCTAAGGCTGAGCGTACTCGCCGGGCAATCGAAATGGCTAAGCTGGTTCATGTGGAATCAATGCTGGAACGCAAACCGGCACAGCTGTCAGGCGGTCAGCAGCAGCGTGTCGCAATCGCCCGCGCCCTGGTGAAAAAACCAAGACTGCTCTTATTAGATGAACCGCTGAGTAATCTTGATGCCCGGCTGCGCATTGAAATGCGTGAGGAAATCCGCCGTATCCAACAGGAAACCAAGATAACCACCATCTTTGTCACCCACGATCAGGAAGAAGCGATGAGTATTTCTGATGCGATACTTTTAATGAAGGATGGTGTGCTTCAGCAAATGGATCAGCCGCAGCGGCTCTATGATGATCCGGCTAACTGCTTTGTAGCCGATTTTCTAGGTAATCCAACCATCAACAAACTAAACGCAGAAGTAAAAGACGGCATTTTATATGTTGAAGGTCAGCCGATGACCGAAATCGACACCGCTGAACTTCCGCAGCAGCGAAAACTTATTTTTTCATGCCGTGCGGAAAGCATCCGTTTACAGAAAGCGGCAGGGGGACTGCGTGCAACGCTGATTCAAACTTATGTTATTGGTAAGGAAATGATTGCTGCCCTGCAGATTGGCAATTCGCAGATCCGTGCTTATATGGACAGTGATGAAGCCATGCCAGCTGGATTGGAAGTGACGCTTCGCTTCCGTGATAAGGGAATCTTTATCTTTGATGAAGCCAGCGGGGAGCGGTATTTATGAAAAGAAGACGCAATCTGAAAGAAACCCTTTCGCCCTATCTTTATCTGGCGCCCTTCTTGATCGGTGTTATCGTCTTCACCCTTTATCCGATGATTAACGTCTTTATCATGTCCTTTAAAGAAAATTATAAGTATCTGACCGGTGCCTTCAGCGGCTTTGGCTTGGATAACTATACTACGGTATTAAGTGATCCTTATTTCCAGCAGGCAATCATTAATACCTTCAAATATGTATTAACTGTTATTCCCATCTCAACATGTCTGGCAATCGTAATCGCAACCTTGCTGAATCAAAATATTAAATTTAAGGCATTGCTTCAGACTGCCTATTTCTTACCGATGGTTACATCAGTAACTGCCGTCGGTTTGGCATGGAAATTCATGTTTAACTATAACAGCGGTTTAATTAATTTCTTTCTGAATATATTCGGCTTCGAAAGCATCAACTGGCTGCAGAGTGCCGGCAATAATTTTCTGGCGCTTGTAATCTACGGCATCTGGAGCATTCTTCCTTTTACGATAATCCTCTTGCTTTCCGGTTTACAGAATATTGATCCCCTGTATAATACTGCGGCTCGGGTTGATGGCGCCAGTCCTCTAAGAATCTTTTTTAAGATTACCATTCCTTTATTAGCGCCGACTATTTTTCTTGTTTTAATTGTTAATACGATCAGCGCATTTAAAGTCTTCAATGAGTTATTTCCATTATTCAACGGACCGGGTGTTGCCTATAATTTATTTACTGTCGTTTATTATATTTATTATCAGTTCCGTGGACTCACACCGCCTAAATATGGCAATGCCGCAGCGGCAGCCATGGTACTCTTTGTCATCATTTTCTGTTTCACAATGCTTCAATTATGGCTTCAGAAGCGCGCGTCAAAGGAGGGATAAGCATGAAGCTCAAATTCAGCCGCACACTGATCTATCTCTTTTTATTTATGGGAGCAGCTTTAATGGTTCTGCCTTTTTATTGGATGATCAGCGGCGCTTTTAAGACCTCTGCCGAGATTACCCAATTCCCGCCGGTATGGCTGCCTGCCAGCTTTAATCTGGATAACTTTAAGTTTGCCCTTGAAACAGCCCCCTTTGCGACTTATTTTATCAATTCTGTCATCGTCACTATTTGCTGCTTGGTCTGCTGCGGATTCACAACGATTCTGGCTGCCTTTGCATTCTCAAGACTGCAGTTTCCCGGCCGTGATCTCTTATTTTCACTTTTGCTCGCATTGATGATGATTCCCTTTGAGATGCTGATCATTACCAATTATCGAACCATTGTCGCCTGGGGCATTCATGATACGATCATCGCATTAATTATTCCCTTTACATCGAGTATTTTTTATACTTACATCCTGCGTAATTTTTTCGCCAGTATTCCTGACTCTTTATATCAGGCGGCGCGCATTGACGGCTGCTCGAATTGGAAATATCTATGGAAGATTATGGTACCAATGGCTAAGCCTTCTTTAGTTACCATTACCCTGCTGAACGCGATAGCCTGCTGGAACAGTTTTCTATGGCCTATGCTGGCAACAAATTCACCCGCCGTCAGAACACTGCCCTTTGGTCTTTATGCATTCGTCACCGAAGGCGGCGCTAAGACTGAACGGATGATGGCAGCGGCGGCAATCGTAGTTATTCCGATGATTCTGCTCTTCTTATTTGCCAGAAAATATATTGTCAATGGTGTTGCCCGCGGCGGCCTGAAAGGATAAGTATGAAAACATTAATCTTGGATTGTGATGGCACAGTGTATCAGGATCTTGATTTTGATCTTGTTTATTTTGAATATATTTTAAGAAATGATGCCCGCTTTGAACTTAAGCATCTTCATGAATTATGTGAGCTGATCATGCAGGGAGAAATTCTGCGCATGAATATTCAGATACAGCTGCCTGAAAGACACGCGCAGACAATTATGGAGCTGACCGATATGCTTGCTCATTTAGAGCCTGTAAAAGTGACTCTGAATAATGATCCGCGCTTCCTCTATCTTGGTGATTTATGGGCTGTGCTGACCTTAATTGGCAAATGTATCGGTGTTGATGAAGTGACCGCCCAAAAGGCTTTCTATCATACACGCAGCTGGCAGTTAAAGCATCTGGAAGTAAATCACGCATTAAATGATGCCATCCGGCGATGCAATGAGAAGATGACAGTTTGTCTGCTGACTAATTCCCCTGAAGATACCGCTCATGATTTTATTGAAAAGCTGGGCTTAACCGACGCTTTTTCAATTATCCTGTACGATTGTCATAAACCTTATGGTTTAATGGATGCGATTAAAGCCTATAATCCGCAAATCTTAGATGATATTGAAAATATTACGATGATTGGTGACCACTATTATAATGATCTGTTTCAGTTTAAAGCCTTAGGCGCTACTACGATTTGGATGAATCCTTATCCTAAGATTCACCGCCCAAATCAGATCTTTGAATTAAACACCTTAAAAGAACTGACTGCCTATCTGAATTGTCTCGCAAGCGGGAATTAGCCTGTTTTCAGAAATGATTAATTATGGACTGTATTGTCCAAAATAAAAGAGTAGCGCGTCTACTCTTTTTCATATATAGGAAGTTGAAACAAATAACTTACATAGTTTTATCTACGTCATCCCAATGTTATCTACATCATTTCGATATAAAATGAGGGAGATAATCTCTATTACCTCATAGTCCTGTTTAATGATTTCGAGTAAATTTGCTAAGTTTACTTGGATAGAAAAAAGAGACTATTTGAACTTTTAGTTCTTATGATCGCTTACTTGATTCTTAGACTTTTCAGCAGCTTCATCGCGCTTTTACATATGTAAACCTTACAGCAGCCGCTTTAAAGATTCCAGAATACTTAACATCTGATATTTAATCAAAAATGTTGTGTTATAACATAATTTTAAGTCAATATACACTTACATCATCTTTATTCATTACTCTATTTTATTTTCATAATCTTGGAGTTCGTGAAACAAAGCATCCACAATCACATCATTCTCTTCTACACGAAAAAGCATAAAATACCCATGTCTCTTAAATTTGATTCTTTTGTACCCCTGTTCCTTAAGCCTTCGATTTTCACATGTTTTAAGACTTCCTGCAACACTCTTCAACATCTGAACAGTTTCTTCAAAATCAGCTAGAAGATTTCTAGCTGCCTGCTCACTTCTTATTTCAAAAAGCAAATATCTAATATATCTGTCTAATTCATTTTCTGCATTTTCAGTTATGATTATATTATAATCCATACTTTGACCTAATATCAGAAATAACAGCCATTGCCTCTCTTTGCTTTCCCTGAGCGCTCTGTTCTCTCGCAATAGTTAATCTTTCTAATATTTCATCCTCAGACATCGCAGCTAACGGATGCTCATTAACTGAACTTCTTTTAATTTCAAATGGAAAACCATTATGTGCAACAGCCTGAGTTAAGAAAATTCTAATTGCAGAGGTTGTATCAGTTCCTAAATCTTTGAAAAGTTTATCGGACTTCTTCTTTAAATCATCATCAATTCTAATTTGGATTGTACTTGACATATTTAAGCCTCCTCATTATTAATATATTGCTATGTCAATGTTATGTCAATACATTTATATACATATAGTATGTTAATTTTTTATATCGGAATTTAAGGGGAAATAAAAAGAACAAGAACAAATAACTTTTCATAATGAAATATTGGGCTTTTGATACTTGAGCATGCAATTTCCTATAATGCAAAAAAGGAAGCTGCCCGATCCATTGAGCCCAGCCTCCTTTTCAATCAAACATTCACCATCTACTTAATGCACCCCAAATATTTCAGCGCATTCGCAATCCCATCCTGATCCGATGCCGTGGTGATAAAATCCGCCTTAGCCTTTACCTCTGGAATTGCGTTTCCCATCGCAATCGCTGTTCCGGCGGTTTCCATCATTTCTAAATCGTTATAATTATCACCGATACAGGCAACCTCATCATGACTTAAATGCAGATAATCCATCAGATCCTTTAAGCCGACACTTTTATTAATGCCCTTCGGCACAACGTCAAAACCATCTTCTGAATATCTGAGGAAAGCTATGCTGTCATCCTCATTAAAAGCTTGCTCCACCTTATCAATCGACGCATGAACACTGGCGCTCTGGGGCGCGTCATCACGCAGGTGACGATTCATCTGCGGACAATCCACAAAGGGATCGCGGCCGATATCACTGTTCATCTGACCAGCCAGCCAGTCAATCTTTTCAGGATACTGATAAATATACATCGCGTCTAGGAATTTCCAGATTAAACCAGCTTCATTGTCCGTGCAGAATTGATTCAAGCGATCCACATCAGCTTTGGTGAAATCATGATGAGAGATTACCTTTCCTTCATGATCGACGACAACACCGCCGTTCATCGACAGGATATAATCGGCATTTAAGTCATTCAGCGCCTTACCTAGACCATAATGAGCACGGCCTGTCGCTATGACAAACAGATATCCATTTGCCTTCATTTCCTTTAACGCTTCAATACATGAAGCCGGTATTTCATGCCGAACTAAATCATAAAGCGTACCATCTACATCAAAAACGACCATTTTTAATTGTTTCATAAGATTCCTACTTTCTTAGATATGTATCTATCTGACGCTGCATACTGGCTAACCCATTCTCAATATCAGCATCATTATTCATTAATTCATTAATCTGACTGTTTGCTATTTGGATAATCTGATTATATTGATCTGTACGGCGGATTGCAATACCCTGTTCCATTACATCATTCAGAATCGTCATTTCAAAACTGCTGCTGCCAGGATTATCTGCCTTTAAGGCATCAATGACTTCAGGTGATTGCATAACCTTTCTGAGTACCGATACGGCAGGTGAATTTTTGGCAAGTTCACTTTGAATCGCCGGTTCACTGCTTAACAGCTTCATGAATTCCCATGCCATTGCTTGATTTTTACTTCTTGATGATAAACCCAGCATTAAGGTATCAATCTGCGAAATATTACCGCCGTTAGCCCCCGCCGGCATGGTAAGACAATCCCATTCAAAGGTTGAGTATTTTTTTACACGCCACGGATAAGGCATATATGTTCGATAATCACTATAATTCATCGGCTGAAAAGCAACCTGCCCCTTATCAAACATTTCTGCCGTCACCTTTTCTGTATTTAACGCGTTCAGCCTGCGCATGAAGGCCACTGTTTCCGCGGTTGTCTCATTGTTTAAGTCAACTTGATTGTTTACTTCATCATAGAAAGCTGTGCCGGTGCTATATAAAGCATCCTCCCATGTATAATCATAATAACAGAATTGATCCTGAATACCATCACCATTTGTATCTTTGCTGATCTGATTGCAGATTGAATAAAAATCATCCCATGTCCAGTCACTGTCCGGCATCGAAATGCCTTCCTTATCCAAGAGCGTTTTATTTACAAACATTAAAGTAGGCACACTTTCATAAGGCAGCGCGTACAGTTTATTATCCTTCATTCCTTCCTTTAATGAATTGGCATAATATTCTTCTTGATGGAATTGATCGTCGTGAATACTTAAATAAGTTAAATCAGCCAGACTGCCATTATTCGCCAGCATTGAAAACATCTGTGAGGGAACAAAGAAGACATCTGGCAGCTGATCATTAATGATTTGGCGAGACAGCCATTCCTCATACAATTCCGGCCGGATACCGCTTTGAAATTCTACCTTGACATCAGGATATATTTCATTAAAAGCAGCAATGGCATTTTCAATGCGTTCATCACTTGCCGAGCTTGGTACATTCCAGTTACTGCCGGCGAAGATGCCAATCGTTAATTTCTGCTGTTTGGGAATGAAAACAAGAATCAGCGCGGCGATCATCACACATAAGCAGAGCAGCCACAGTTTTAACCGTTTCATTTCTGATCCTCTTTATTTACCAGCTTGTGATTCTGTACTGCCCATATCGCTAATTGAGTGCGGTCACGAAGACTTAATTTATCAAGAATCACACTGATATAATTACGCACAGTTCCTTCGCTGAAACATAGCTTATCGGCAATTTCACGATTGGATAAGCCATTGCCCACCTGCTGAAGAATCTTCCATTCTGTTTTGCTTAAGGTCTTGATTCCCTCCGGGGTTTCTGGTTCCAGTGTGCTGTTTGCCATTTCAGAAAACATCTTCATCGCTTTAACCGCGACATTGGGATGAATAATCGCGCCGCCATTTTGAACCGTTTGTATCGCCTGATACAATTCTTCCAAAGAAACACCTTTAAGCAGATAACTGCTGGCACCATATTTTAAAGCATCGTAAATATATTCATCATCATCAAAGGTTGTCAGCACAATAATTTTAATCTCTGGATAGGCTTCCTTTACAAGCTTGGTGCATGTGACACCATCCAATTCCGGCATTCGAATATCCATTAAGATTACATCTGGTTTCGTTTCAGGAATCTGCGCCAATACTTCCTTACCATTTTTTACTAATGAACAAATATGAATATCAGCTTTTGTGCTTAACAGAATATGCAAGCTGTCACGCATCAGCTCCTGATCATCCGCAATCATTACTTCAATCATGATTAAGCCTCCTTTCGAATCGGCAATTCGACAATTAGCACAAAGCCATCTGTGCCGTAAGCTCTCAAAGTTCCCTGCAGCAAGGCTACCCGCTCCCGCATATGATGCAGACCAAAGCCCTCCACAATTTGAGTACAGCCGATGCCGTTATCTTCAATAATAATAACAAGATTCATTTGATCCATACCAAACGAGATATAGATTTCCGTCGCCTTGCCATGACGGAGGGCATTCGTCATCCCTTCCTGTACAATGCGATAAATCGTATCCTCCTCATCCTGCTGAAATTCCAAGGAAGATAAATGACAGGCAAAATGCACCTGCACGCCGCTGGATTGATGAAATTCCTCAATCATCGTGGCTAATGCTTCCTTTAATGTTTTCTTCTGAAGAGCATCAGGGCGCAGCTTATTGACGGAATGCCGGACATCTTTTAAACCATCACGGGCCACATTGCCTAACAGCGTTAACTGTTTTTTGGCAAGTTCTGGATTGATGTCCACTAAGGCGGCGCATGCTTCAAGACCTGTTGATAAACCTGTCAGGGTATGTCCCAAGGTATCGTGAATCTCTCTAGCTAAACGGTTTCGTTCACGCGTTTCACCCATTTTTTCACGCACATTGGCATATTCCTTTAAATCCTCATTCAAATTCTGCAGTTCCTCATTTAATTGCTGGATTTTCTTACTTTCATCCAACTGATTTTGAATCAGAAACAGCATATTCGCAATAAAACATATAATACACAGCGTAGTAAGTATATTTTTTACACCCATGATTAATGAAGCTGCCTGACTCGTGTAGATACCAAGATAAGCGTCAAGAGCAGTTACCGGGATAAAATTCGTAATTACATTTGTATTGGTCAGCAGATACATGAAAGTGTAGATGACTAAGGATGGGCCCCGATATTGTCTCTTTTTAGATAATGACACCATGTTGGCGATGACCAGCAGCAAAATATCATTGGTGCTGAAGGATAAACTCCACATCATAAAGTAGCAGACAGCTAGTTCCGCGATTAATAAGAATAAAGTATTCCTGAATGTTTCATTCAGTACAAAACGCAGGCGCAGCAGAATCATCAGTAAAATAAAACTGCCGGCGGTATAGAAAGGCACCCGGTAATAAGCAATCGGAATGACATTCACCTGCTTCAGAAAAGCAGCCGCCTGATAATGCTGGAGAATATGCAGTGAACTGAATACAATTAAGGCGCTGAGAAAAGCAAGCTGGAGGAAACAAATCATGACCATGCTTTGATAGGAAAAACTCAGCCGATTTTTAATGTCTGAAAAATATGTTTTCATATCATTGCCAGCTTTCTAATGAAAATTCATCGATGTTGCTGCCATTAATCATAGTAACGGGAATCTTTTCCTCCACGATTCCACTTTCATGATTCAACAGCCGATAGGCACTTTCAACAGCTTTCTTGCCCATCCGCTTTGGATATTGAGCAACTGTCGCCTGCATGAAGCCCTCTTTGACTAAGACCTTTGCTTCCGGCGTACCGTCAACACCATACACCAATACCTCTGAAAGTTTGTCAGCTTCCTGTAAGGCGGCGACGGCGCCTAATGCCGAAGGATCATTTAATGCCATGACTACATCAAACTGCACACCCTCAGTAATTGCCTGCGCAATCAGCGGCATACTGATTTCAAGCTGTCCTTCACACTCAATTTCATCAACGATCTGATACTGCGGATATTGGCTGATGGCATCTTTAAAGCCTTGAATCCGTTCAATAGCTGAATAAGCCGCGTCATGACGCAGAATCATAATCTGTGCCTGATCAAGAGCTGCCATCATATTCTCAGCACACAACTGCCCGGCATGATAATTATCTGAAACTACGGTATAATCAACAAAATCCTGTCCATTATAAACATTCGTATCCACGGCAACAATGATTATGCCTTGCTGCTTCGCTTCCGCCAGCACATCGATCAGTCCCTTGCTGTCCACCGGATTGACTATTAAAACTGAGCAGCCCAGATCCATCAGATAATGAATCTGATCAATTTGTTTATCAAGTGAAAGCTGCGGGTCCATGGTGATTAATACATCACCGTTTGCTTCAATCACATTCCGCATTTCCTCATTAATTACATCAAAAAAGGGATTATTCAGCGTCATATAGGTAGAACCAAACAGTATTGGTTTTTGCTTTCCGTCAGCAAGCTGTTCTTCACTGAAATTATAAAATTTAAGTAAACCGGCAATACAGAGAACCATGCATAATACAAAGCAAAGCCGGCGCATTATTTTATCGTTCATACAATCTCCCCTTGCAGCATCATTATACAATACCTGATTTAAAAAGTCCTTATCTTTCAAGATAAAGACTTTGATTTATGTTAGTAAGCAAGCTGCGGATCAAAGAAACCGATCAGTACGCCGACAAAGGCAATTACTACAAGCAGCAGCATAACCTTAATCGGTGACATTTTCTTTTTAGCAATCATGTACCAGCAAAAGAGCACAAATGCCGCGGTTAAGCCTTTTGGCAGAACTGAATTAATCTGAGCGTTTAAATCAAGGAAGGCTTCCCCAGTTTCAGCATTAATCATTTTAAATACCGTATTGACAGATACCCATGACGCGGCAACCGCACCGATAACCATACTGCCCAGCATCATGATGGATTCACGAAGCGCCATCGCTTTATCACCAGTAAGAAATTCCACTGCCTTACCGCCAAATTCATAGCCCTTGAAATAAAGCATCCGCATCCCTAAGGTAACAATTAAATTCCATGCGATAATATAGAAGATCGCACCAACCGGTGAACCACCCGTTGATAAACCTAAGGCAATACCCAACAGCAAAGGAATCAATACACCAACAACCAATGAATCACCAATGCCGGCAATGGGGCCCATCAGACCCGCGCGCAGACCGTTGATCGTATCACCAGTAACACCTTCACCATTTGCCTTCGCTTCTTCCAGTCCGACAGTAACACCGACGATGACAGTACCTAACTGCGGTTCTGTATTAAAGAAGGCTTTGTAGGTTTCCAATGCTTCCTTCTGTTCCTCTTTTGTATCATAGAGTTCTTCAATGATCGGCAGCATCGCGCAAAGATAACCAAATGTCTGCATATGTTCCTGTGAGAAACAAGTCAGATGACCATAATACCAGTTTCTGAATGATTTATTTAAGGTCTTTTTAGATAATTTCTTCATGATCAGATATCCTCCTCTTCGTCATCGATGTCTTGTGATGGTGCTTTCACACGAATCAGCTGAGCACATTTGATTTGATAATTCATATAGGCAAACATAGCGGCAATAATTGTAGCAACAACTAAGTTAATATTTAACGCGGCTGCCAATGCGAAGCCTACGAAGAAAGGAATGAAGTCAACACCCTTAAGAATGATTTGTTTCAGCAGGATTGCAATACCGACACAAGGCAGTAATGAACCTACGGTAAAGATTGTTTTCATTGCCAGGCCATCCATCGGCAGAACGGCTTTAATGGTATCGACCATGCCGGCACCTGCCAAACAGATAATGAAGGTTGGTAAAAAGGAACAGACAATATGGGAGATCCAAGGCAATCCCATGTCAACCAGATATAATTTCTTAAATTCTCCTTTTTCAATCGCTTCCCAGCCGATATGCTGCCAGATTAAATTCATTGTTGCGGTTCCATAAAATAAGACCGTACCTAACGTACCAACCATGGCGCCGAAGGAAGTCGCAAGTCCATTGCCATCAGCACTGGCGGCATCCAAGCCATAGGATTTAAGGGCCAGCATGGCTAGTGGAATACCAATATAACTAACTGCGCGCACATCTGCCGATACGGTGCCGCCCGGAGTTACCAGGGCGATATATAATAACTGCATTGCCGCGCCGACCAATATACCGGTGCGCACATCCCCTAAAATAATACCAACAACTAAACCTGCTACCAGCGGACGGCCTAAGGTATAATTACCGATGGCTGAACCACCCATGCCGGGCATACTTGCTAAACAAGCGAATAAGCCAAGTAAGCCTGCCTGAAAAACATTGATTGTCATATTCTATTCCTCCTTTTTTTAATAACCAAATTGATTTTTAAACTTAGACCAATTACCGATGCTTTCATCAGGAATCAGACGGAATTCAACATCATAGCCAGCCTTACTGATTGCTTCCAAAGCGTCAGCTTCAGCCTGTGTAATGGATTGATTGTTACCTAGCTTAATAGCATTGGGACGATCGTTGCAGGGCCCGATGATGACTTTCTTCACATTGCATTTTAAGTTTAGATCGACTAATATCTTTTTCATATCCAATGGATTTTTAGTAATTAGGAAATAGTTTGTATCGGAATCCAACACCTTCTGATACTTCTTTTCCCAATCTTCCATCGTCCAGATAAAGGTTTTCTTCCCGCTTGCGCTCTTGTAAGCAGCTTTTAATACACTGTTGTTAGCAGCATCATCATTGACGGCAACAATTCCCTCACATGGATATTCCAAAGCCCACCGCGTGCATGTCTGACCATGAATCATACGATCATCGACACGAATAAAACTAATTGACATATTATTTCCTCCCTTTAAATTTCATCGTCATCATCTGATGACAGTTTTACTTCATTCACAGCCTGCATGCCCTCTCTCAAGGCCGCAGCTTTGCAATCTTCAAGACTTCCCTCTTTCATCAGCACCGCGTTAAGCGCCATCGCCAGATTAAGACCGCCAAGAATTACTGAGCGTTTCAGCAGATTATGCTCACTGAAACAATTCATCAGTGTGGTCAGCGGTGAACCGCCGATCATATCGCCTAATACAATAAACTGATCATTTTCATTAAAGCCTTCACAGCATTCATTGATACGGCTGGCAAGTGCTGCCACATCTTCCCCTGCTCTTAAGCCAATACTGAGTACATCCTCACGTTCACCGACAAACATTTTCAGTGTATCGTGAAGACCTTCGGCAAACTTTCCATGCGTTATGAGTATCACGTAATTCATTTTATTGCCCTCCGTTGTTTACGCTTTCATTTTAAGCAAAAGGCTGATTTTACACACCTGTATTTTGTCAGCATTTATTCATGAAGTTTTACAATGCTGAAATTACATTTGTCATAATTTTCATATATAGGAAATAAATGTTCACAAATCTGCGGCAAATGCACAAAAAAAATCCCAACCAGAGTCAGGATTTCTAAATTGATGAATTTATAGTAATGTTTCAGGATCGGTATAAGCCATACCGAGTGCTTCGCTGACACCGCGGTAAGTAATATGACCCTGATAAGTATTAAGCCCTAACAGGAAGCCAGGATCTGCTTTTAATGCGGCAGTTCCGTGATCTGCCAGCTTCATCAGATAAGGCAGTGTCGCGTTGGATAATGCCATTGTGGAAGTACGCGGTACAGCTCCCGGCATATTCGCAACTGAATAATGCAGAACACCATAGCGTTCAAAGGTAGGCTGATCATGAGTGGTAATATGATCACTGGTTTCAATACAGCCGCCCTGATCAATGGCCACATCAACAATGGCGCTGCCTGGCTTCATTGTCTGCACCATATCCTTAGTAACGATCTTAGGTGCTTTGGCACCTGGTACTAAGACCGCGCCGATGACCAAATCAGCGGTTTTTAATGCCCGTCTGAGATTGTATTCATTATTATAAGCCGTATGAATCGTACCGCCGGAAATATCGTCGATATATCCCATCCGTTCAGCATTGATATCAAAGACTGTAACGATGGCGCCTAAACCGCAGGCAATCTTCGCCGCGTTTAAACCCACCGTACCGCCGCCGATGATAACGACCTCGGCTGGGAATACACCGGGAACACCGCCCAAAAGCAAACCGCGGCCATTGTTATTTTTCTGAAGCATAGTAGCCCCAACCTGTACCGCCATCCGTCCGGCAACTTCACTCATCGGCGTTAACAGCGGCAGTCCGCCTTTACGATCACGCACCGTTTCATAAGCGATGGCTGTTGTTTTTGAATCAATCAGGGCTTTGGCGAATTCAGGATCATTGGCAATATGCAGGTAGGTAAATACCATTTGATCCTCACGCAGATATTGATATTCTGATGGTAAATATTCTTTAACCTTCACAATCAGCTCCGCTCTTTTAAAGACTTCCTTTACATCCGCAATTTCAGCTCCTGCTTCTTGATATTCCTCATTGCTAAAACCGCTGCCAATTCCGGCATTCGCTTCAACGATCACCTTATGTCCGGCTTTGCATAACGCAAATACACCAGCGGGTGTACATGATACACGGTTTTCATTATTTTTGATTTCCTTTGGAATTCCAATAATCATCTTCTTCACGCTCCTTTTATAAAACGTATTATAGCACTATCCGCTCTTCGCTGAAAGTTTTTATATAAAGAAAAAGACCGGCAGGCACCGATCTTTAACGCTTAGAATAATAAATTTCTTGGTGTTCTTGGGAACGGTTCAACATCTCTGATGTTTTGAATACCCGTCAGATACATTAAGAAACGGTCAAAGCCAAGGCCAAAACCGGCATGCTTGCAGCCGCCGTAACGGCGCAGATCCATGTACCACTGCAGGTTATCCTTTTTCATTCCTAATTCATCCATGCGATGATCAAGCACATCATAACGCTCTTCACGCTGTGATCCGCCGACTAATTCACCAACACCCGGCACTAATAAATCACAAGCGGCAACTGTCTTGTTATCATCGTTCACACGCATATAGAAAGCCTTGATCTCCTTAGGATAATCCGTCAGGAAGACTGGCCCTTTCACTACCTGTTCACAGATATAACGCTCATGCTCAGAATTCAGATCCATGCCCCAGAATACTTTATTCTCAAATTTCACATCCGCTTTTTCAAGAATTTCAATTGCTTCAGTGTACGGCATACGCTTAAACTCTGAATCACGGACATGGGTAATTCGCTTAATGCAGTCCTGATCGATCATCTTCTCAAAGAACTTCATTTCTTCTAGTGCATTCTCAAGCACATAGTTGATACAGAACTTAACCATATCTTCAATCAGATCCATGTTATCATCAAGATCAGCAAAAGCAATTTCCGGTTCGATCATCCAGAACTCTGATGCATGGCGTGACGTATTTGAATTTTCAGCACGGAATGCCGGGCCAAATGTATATACATCACGGAAAGCCATCGCAAATGCCTCTACATGCAGCTGACCAGTAACCGTTAAGAAAGCTTCCTTGCCAAAGAAATCCTTTTCATAGTCCGCATCCTTGCGTGTTGTCGCGGTAAACATTTCACCGGCACCCTCACCGTCATTACCGGTAAGAATTGGGGTATGTACGTAGACAAAGCCCTGATCCTGGAAGAATTCGTGGATTGCCATCGATAAAACTGAACGCAGACGGAATACCGCATAGAACGTATTCGCTCTTGGTCTTAAATGCGCAATCTCACGCATATACTCAAAGCTGTGACGCTTCTTTTGCAGCGGATAGGAAGGATCGCAGGCGCCTTCTAATACCGCTTCTGTCACAACAATCTCAAATGGCTGCTTCGCATCGGGGGTCAGCTTAAACTGTCCGGTCACCGTAATTGCGCTGCCTGTTGAAAATTTAGCAATTTCATCACGGTTCTTAATCAGATCACCGTAAACCAACTGGGCGTTGCGGAAATAAGTTCCGTCATTTAATTCAATAAAGCCTACTTTACCATTATCACGATTGGTTCTTACCCAACCCTGCAGCTGAACATACTCAAGGGAATCAATTTCCACATGATTGTTGGAGAATACCATTTCGTATAATTCTCTAATGGTCATAAATTCAAACATATCTTTGTCCTCCTGGATTTGTTTAAAAAATAAAAAAACGTCCCTATACAGGAACGTAATTTACGCGGTGCCATCCTGATTCACGGGACTCAGCCCATGCATCTTTTATGAGATAACGCTCTCCTTAGCGAAACCGTCTACTGTTAGTTCTCCGGTTCAGCTCCATGAGTGTTCAGTCACTGACTTTCCTTCTCTGCCTTTCACCAATACGCAGAGTCGCTGACAAGTGCCGTCAGGCTGTCTCATTTCATCGCCATTAATCTTTTAATGAATTGGTTTCAAAAACCAGCTCTTGTATAGATGATACTACATCTACGGTCTTAATTGCAACCCCTTTTGGCACTTGAAAGTGCTCATGAGTAAAATCAACGATACCGACGATGCCGGCAGCTACCATGCGGTCAACCGTTTGCTGGATATCAACATTAGCGGTTAGGATTGCGATACGGCAGCCCTGAGGAATTTTTTCTTCCAGATCTTTTAAGTCGTAAACCGGGATTCCGAAACGAACTCCCTGGCGGTCTGGTGAGATATCAAATGCACATGTGATTTCACCAACCACATGATTCCACTTATTATATTTCATCAAGGCACGTCCCATGTTTCCGGCTCCGACTAAAATGATTTTCTCATCGAAGTCAAGACCCAGCTGCTGATTAAAGATTTCAATCAGCTTGTTGACGTCATAACCATAACCCTGCTTGCCAAGATTGCCTAGGAAAGAGAAGTCACGGCGGATCGTTGTCGGCTCAATGCTGACAACATTAGATAATTCTTTAGACATAATCCGTTCAACACCGGAATTTGCTAGTTTTCGCAGTGCTTTTAGATAAACTGGGTAACGCTGCAACGTTGCCTTTGGTACATTTTTATTTGCCATTTTTCATCACCGACCTTATTATAGCACACTTTTTTTGATTGTGAAATATGTGTTTTTTTAAACTACTTATAATTCAAATGCAGGATCAGCCGTACATGACGCATCGCCGCGCACACCATGCTCATAAGCGATCGTTCCAGCTACGCCAATCATCGCCGCATTATCGGTACAGCATGACAACGGCGGGATAATACATTCAATCTGCGGGAATTTTTCACTGACCAATTCACTGATGCGCTGACGCAGACAGCTATTCGCCGCGACACCGCCTGCAAGGACGATCATTTTAGGCTGCATCTGCTTCATTGCCTTTTCAGCTCTTTCTAAAAGACAGGCGATTGCTGTTTCCTGAAAGCTGCAGGCAAGATCAGCAGGTTCAAATGTTTCATTGTTGCGCTCACAGCGTTTAATGAACTGCAGAACCCCGGATTTTAATCCGCTGAAGCTGAAATCCAATTCCTTTTCCGGATGCGGCTTAGGCAGCTTATAAATATTCTTTCCCTCTTTTGATAATTTATCAATATAAACACCGCCTGGATATGGCAGACCAAGGATACGTCCTACTTTATCAAAGGCTTCGCCAATCGCATCATCCTGCGTTGTACCGATGACCTCAAAGCTCCACTCATCCTTCATATAAACTAATTCTGTATGACCGCCGGATACAACAAGCGCCATTAATGGAAATTTCAGATCAGCAATCAAACGATTGGCATAAATATGACCGGCAATATGATGCACCGGCACCAGCGGCTTATTGAAAGCCCACGCTAACGTTTTTGCTGCCTGCACCCCGACATGTAAAGAACCAATCAATCCCGGCCCCTGCGTTACCGCAATAGCATCCATTTCTTCGATGCCTAAACCCGCTTTTTCCATACACTCCGCAATCACCATTGAGATATTTTCCACATGAATTCTTGACGCTACTTCAGGTATTACACCGCCGAACTTCTTATGTACATCAATCTGGGTTGCGACTACATTGGATAATATTTTTTTGCCGTCTTCAATAACGGCTGCCGCTGTTTCATCACAGCTTGATTCAATCGCTAATATCTTCGTCATCTACATTTCCTCCCTTCATATCTTCTATACGCTTGCGTTCCGCTTTAATTTCATCTTGTAATTCATTCACGGTCGGCAAGGTAAACAAATATTTTGAAGCAAATACTTGCTTCGCATCATTTAATACCGAATACTTTGCAATGGCTTCATTCTTCTGAGAACACAAAATGATACCAATTGTCGGATTGTCATCCTCGTTCTTATAGATGGCATCATACATACGAATGTAGCTATCCATCTGTCCAACATCACCATGAGTTAGTTTTCCGATTTTTAAATCAATCAATACATGGCATTTTAAAATACTATGATAGAATACCAAGTCCAGATAAAAATCTTCATCTTCATAGCGCATCAATTTTTGACGTGCCACAAAGCAAAATCCACGGCCTAGATCTAGAAGAAATTCTTGTAACTTATCGATTAACGCCTGTTCTAAATCAGATTCACGAAGCGCTGGGTAATTTTTCAAATCCAGAAAATCCAATACATACGGATCTTTTATATAGTCATCCGTTTCTAAAGGTTTCAAAAGTTCGATTGCTTCTTCTTTTACTGGTGTTTTATCCTTACTTGAAAGCAGTCTTTCATAATAAAGCGTAGATATCTGTCTGTCCAGCTGTCTGCTAGACCATGCAGATGCGGCAGACTCATTCATATACCAAGCTCTCGCATCATCGTTTTCTACTTTCAGTAAAAGACGGTAATGTGTCCAGGTCAATTCCGAACGCAGTGCGTTCGCATTTGGATAAAGGTAATAAAATTTCTTCATTTGCTGAAGTGTTCTTATTGAAAAACCTTTACCAAACTCTTTCGTTAATCGTTCTGATAATTCATCAAGCAAAAATTTTCCATACTCAGCACGTACTTTTCCCTGCTGCTCATACTCAACGATGATACGGCCAATATTCCAGTACGCTTTTACCATCGCAAAGTTCACGGCTTTATAAGCCTGATTTCGAGAAGCAAGCAAGGCATTTCTAATTTCAGAATAAAGTTCCTGATAGCTTGTCAATCCACCCATGCCGTTTGTCCTCCCAAAGGCTTGATCATTAAATAAGCATCTTCACCGTCAGCATAATAGCCTTTGCGGATATTCACATTGATAAAACCATATTTTTCATATAATTTAATTGCCGGGGTATTGCTGATACGCACTTCCAAAGAAAGCGTTGAACAGCCGGCCGCATCAGCATCCTGTACAATCTTATCCATCATCAGTGAGCCGATTCCCTGTCCTTGATGTGACTTACGGACTGCAATCGTAGCGATTTGTGCATCATCAAAGATAAGATAAGACACTGCCGCACCGACAATTTGTTCTCCATCCACCGCGACAAAGGCTGTGGAAAATTCATTCTCACTGATTTCGTATTCATAAGCTGTACGCGGCCAATGATCACTGAATGCCTCATTCTCGATTTCTAAGACGGCATCAAGATCATCAAGCTTCATTTCTCGTAAAATCATTGCTTAACCAGTTCTTCCTGACTTTTAAGATAATGCGGAACTAAAAGATGCACATGTTCAATTTTCTTCCAATAAGGCTTAACATCCATCATATTCTTCACAAAATCTATTTCTTCATATTCATGTCCTAATAATTCTATATCACCGACAATCAGCTCATGCTCAGCATCGATTTTTATCTCATCCAGCGTCTTGATACATTCACTGATCAGCTGACCTTTTTCACAGATTCCCACATAGGCACGATTGCTTCTGGCATCAAGAATGACTTCACAGCGATCCTGACTGCCGGCAACCATTTGAAATGTTGAAATGGTATACAAAGGCTTTTGCTTAGTGGTGCATAAGACTTTAGCTATCGTCATCGCGATACGCTCACCCGTGTAGCTTCCCGGGCCCTCAGTTATCACGATCTCATCTAAGTCATCCGCACACCAGCCTGCCTGTTCCATGCATGCCATCAATGCCGGAAAGAATTTTTCAGACTGCTGTTTCCATGCTCTTTCCGATGCTTTCGCAATTAGCTTTTCATCTTCAAATAAACCGATCACAAGGAATTTGTGCGCGGTATCCATACATAATGTTTTCATATCAGTTTCTCCACGATCTCTTCATACTTACTGCCAAGCGCAGTACAGATAAATTCACGATTTTCATCACTGCCGTTATGGATTGTTATCTCAAGCCGCTGGTCGGGCAGCTGATTTGCCATATAATCAGGCCACTCAATCACACATACCCCGTCACCTTCGATAAATTCTTCAAAGCCAAGATCCTGCTCTATGCCTTCAAGACGGTAAGCATCAATATGATAGAGCGGAAATTTGCCATGATAAATTTTTAAGATGGTAAAAGTCGGTGAATTGATGGTTTTATTTACGCCGATGGCTTTACCAATCGACTTTGTCAGCGTTGTTTTGCCAGCGCCCAGATCACCGCTGAGGGTGATGCACATCCCTTCATTCAAAAGGCTTCCAAGCTTTAAACCAAAGGCTTCGGTTTCTTGCTTGGAATGAATTTCTATCGTTTTCTTCACCATGTTTTATGCCTTCACTTTCATTTTCTTTCTTAATTTATAAGCCATTTCACTTGCTTTATAGAGACTTTTGTTTACAGGCAGATCAAATTCACCGATGGTTTCATCAATCGTAGGATTAAAATTGGCTTTAAATTTTGTTAATCCATCATCTAAAGTGCCTTCAACACCACCCATATTACACCAATGGCAGCCATTTTCAAAGGCCCAATTCATTTGTTTTACATAAATACTGTATTGCGGCATAAATTTTTTAAAGCGTTCATCCATACCGGCATAAAGCATTTCCATGGTTGGACCGTATTTCACTGATAAGCAGCCGGCAATCACCATTTCACTTTGACCCTCAACAGCGGCAGCTATTTCAGTATATTCACTGAGATCCTTACGCAGGCTGGATAACTGTTCCTCAAGCCGGCGGCGTTTTTTGACTTGGTTTTCCGGTAAGTCATTATATTCCTGAGTCATTGTCTCAAGAGATGTTTGGGTTGTATCCACAAGCTGTTTCACGTTCACCTTAGCCAGCAGGATTTTAGCATCATCACCATAGGCATTCATCAGCTTTTGAAAATATTCCTCATTACGCAAAGCGATTTTCTTACGATTCTCAGTTTTCGCAACGACCTGCGCGAATTCCTTTACCAGTTCGCTGCCGCCCATGATTAACTGAACATGACGTTTAAGCGCGTCCTTCATCAGCCGTTTCGTATGTCTAGGCAAATTTTCTTCGAAATTTTCTACTGCATAGACATTGGCTTGATAACGCGGCTGAATGGTACTCATAATATCTTTTGTAAAGCCTTGATGAATCGCTCCGCAGGCTCTTAAGCTGTTCATTACCTGTTTGCATTCATCATTTATTGATTCATTAGCTTCTTCGATACGATATTGGTTCTTTAGAATATATGGATCGATTTTGATATAGAGGCAGTGATGCTTTTTACCTAATTTTTTTAGTTCTTTCAGCATAAAAGCGGTTAATGCCTGATCCTTATAATCCATAATCGGACCTCTTGGGATATAGAATAAAGTAAAGCCTAACGGCAGTCTTTTGATTAATACCATTGCTGTCGCAGCTAAGAAGCCATCTTTTTTGACACCGGTATAACAATGATCCCAATTTGATTTTATATCTGCCCAGGAGGATGATTGAAGCAGATTGCAAAGCGGATGAGCTTTGACAAATTCATCATTTTCTTCACGGCTTAATTGATCTGTAAATTCTAACATATGATTACCTCCACAGTTTAGATATTATACCACAAATGCCAATGGAT
>NZ_HE578927.1:0-33053 GCF_000313565.1 Dielma fastidiosa
CCGTAAAAGCTTATAATTCAGGGGTTATTTGCTGATTAATAATTATCTTATTATGAATCTTTCATTAAAATAATCTTTCTTACTTAAAATCTTTATTTAATAAATGATAAAGGATTCCGCTTCAGAGTATCTTTCATAAAAAAAAGAGATAATGATTATCTCTTAAGCTTCTTTACGGCATGCACCGCAGATTTCATAATTCTGACATGTTTCATTGCATGTCTTGGATACAAGGTTGCGCAGTTCACTAGGCACAAAGGATGTAATTTCATCATCATCATAGCCTACAACTAAATTCTTTTCATTTAAGATGATCGGTCTTTTTAATATTGAAGGATTCTCACGGATAAACTTAACTAATTCATTCAGTGATAAATCATCTAAATCAACATTCATTTCCTGAAAAACCTTTGATCGGGTCGAAATGATATCTTCAGTACCATTTTCTGTTCTTTTTAATAAGTATTTAATTTCATCCTCTTTCAACAATGTTGTGAAGATGTTCTTTTCCACAAACGGCAAATTATTATCTTTTAACCATTGTTTAGCCTTACGACAAGAAGCACAGCCCGGAGATGTATATAATAGTATCATAATGCAGCCTCCATTCTCTTGATATCTATATAATATTATAGACTAATTCTGCTGTCACTGCAAACTATTCTCAAACAGTTATGCAATTTGCGGAATCGATTTCTTAATATTTCTTCCTTGTGTTTTTAATTAAACTGGTGTACGATAATACTGACAAGCGATGATAAAGTGAAGTAGATTAACGATCACCTTCAAAGAGAGCTGACGGCCGGTGTGAGTCAGCAGTGATTTTTAATTGAATTGGGACTTTTGAGCTGATGCAGGCATGAGTCTGTAGCCGGTGAGCACCGTTATATGCGAGCGACTATATTATTATAGTAAGCTGGGTGGTACCGCGTACTTTACGTCCCTGCATGGGGGCGTTTTTTTTATTTAACAAGAAAGGAAACTATTATGAAAACTATGTTAAGCGGCATTAAGCCGACCGGAAAGCTGACACTGGGAAATTATATCGGTGCAATCCGTCAATTTGCCAAGTATCAGGATGAATATGAAATGTATATCTTTATTGCGAATCTGCATGCTATTACGATTCAGGTTGATCCTAAGGAATTAAAGAAAAATACCCGCGATTTAGTCGCGTTATATCTGGCATGCGGCCTTGACCCGAAGAAGACAACTGTCTTTTTACAGTCTGATGTGCATGAGCATGCCGAGCTTGGCTGGATTTTAACATGTCATTCTTACATGGGTGAGCTTCAGCGTATGACCCAGTATAAGGATAAAACAGCAAAGGGTGAAACGAATATCACCGCTGGTTTATTTACTTATCCATCTTTAATGGCTGCTGATATTCTTTTATATGATGCCGATTATGTACCGGTAGGCATTGATCAGAAGCAGCATGTTGAATTGGCCCGCAATATCGCTGAGCGTTTCAACAATCGTTACGGTGAAACATTTACCGTGCCTGAACCGCTTGTGGAAGAAGTCGGAGCCAAGGTTATGTCACTGACTGAACCGACCAAGAAGATGTCAAAATCAGGCGATGATGAAAAATGTGTCATTTATCTCTTAGACGATCCTAAAGCTGCCAGAAAGAAAATCATGTCAGCCGTTACCGATTCAATCGGCATCATTCAATACGATGTTGAAAATCAGCCGGGTATCGCCAATCTGTTAACGATCCATTCTACACTGACTGGTGAATCAATTGACAGCATTGTTGAACGGTTTAAAGGCAAGGGCTACGGCGATCTGAAGAAAGAAATCGGTGACAATATCGAGAAATTCTTGACTGAACTGCAAGGACGCTACAATGAGATTATAAACAGCGGCATCTGTGAACAGGTATTGGAAGAAGGCCGTCTGAAAGCAGGCAAGCTGGCGCATAAGAAATTAATGAAAGTTAAAAAACGTGTCGGTTTTCAAATTTTCAATCATTAATTAAACCAAAACAAGTGAGATCTTCACTTGTTTTCTTTTTATAGCTTAGCCATTTCAAACATCAATACATGGGCCCAGCTGGCCGCCTTCAGTCTTGTACTTTCATCGATTCCAGCACCATCATGGGCATCAAAGAGCATATCCTCAATTCGCACCCGGCCTTCAAGCACTACTAGGTAAACCTGCCGAAGCGGCATTACCTTTAATTCTATTTCTGCCGCGTCGCTTAATTCACAGGCATAAATATTCATATCCTGATGAAGATGAAGCGGTGCTTCATCTCTTTGAGAAGCTAAAAGCAGCCAGCGGTTATACCGCTCATGCCATGGCAGTGCTGCCAGCTGATAATCAGGTGTCAGATCTAATTCATTAGGATAAATCCAAATCTGAATCATTCTCAGCAGTGAATCCTGCATATTCACTTCACTGTGCGCAATACCTGTACCAGCACTCATCAGCTGCATCATTCCCCGTTTTAACGTCTGTTCGCGGTCATTGTCACGATGGGTACATTCTCCTTGTACGACATAGGTTAAGATTTCCATATTCTTATGACTATGTAAATCAAACCCGCTGAGCGGCTGAATCGTATCATCATTAACCACCCTCAGCATGCCATAGTGCATTTTCTCAGCGTCATAATAATCACCAAAGGAAAAATGATAATAAGTATTCAGCCAGCTGTTATGAAATCTTCCCATCAGCTGATGATCGATTTTTTTAATCATCAATTACCACCCGGGCCATCCTGACGGGGACGTTTATCCGGATAATATTTCAGATTATTATTCGTCCACTGATTATTGCCGGCATCCTTTTCTGCAGGCTCTGATGTTTTTTTCTTCTTGTCTTCCATAAGCCACCTCCGCCCTTAGTGTGTGCGCGGCCTGCATGGCTATGCAAAGGCAGTTTAAAACAAAACCAGTAAAAATTGCAGGAGGGTTATGGCAATCATCCACGGCAGAATACCAATTTTAGAATCAGTATTCTTTAGTTCTTTAGTATAAGTGCTTATACAGAGCGATGAATATTGATTTATTAGTCATTTTTTCCTCCGCTTTTGTTTAATTAATCCATAGAAAAAGAGTATTCATCATCAAAATGACAAATACTCTTATAAAATTACTGCTGATGATTCATTTCCGCAAATTCGCGGATTTTCCATGCATTGCCGATCTTCTCGAAGCCATCTTCTTTTACTACCACCAAGGTTGGTACCTGCATAATACCATACTGTCTTGCCAATGCCTCCTGCTCCTCAGCATCAACCTTCTCATAGCTCAGCTTTGATTGTTCCAATGACTGATAAGCAGCCTTACAGTTCGGACAAGTCTTAGTCGTAAACAGCAGCAGCTTGCCTTCCGCTTTTTCACATGGCGTCTGAACATCACTCAATGCCTGTTTCCCCTTTAACACAGAGTGACCGATATCATATACCTTACGTTCGCTGAATTCCTGTGTCTTGCCCTCATTCCAGTTTTGTACCGGCCGGTAATATCCGGTAATACGGCTGTAAACCTCCGTCTTTTCACCGCAGTGCGGACATTCATAAACCTCACCGCTGATATAGCCGTGATTGCGGCAGATTGAATAAGTTGGCGAAATAGTATAATAAGGCAGTTTATAATTCTCTGAAATCTTGCGCACCAAGGCCGCCGCAGCCTTCCAATCCGGCAGCTTTTCACCTAGGAACGCATGGAAAACAGTGCCTGATGTATACAGTGTCTGCAGCTCGTCCTGAATATCCAGCGCTTCAAAAATATCCTCTGTATAACCAACCGGCAGATGTGAGCTATTGGTATAATAAGGCTTCGCGTCATTTTCAGTAGCCGTGATAATATCCGGATATAATTCTTTATCATGCTTCGCTAAACGATACGTTGTTGATTCTGCCGGTGTTGCCTCAAGGTTGTATAAATCGCCGTATTCTTCCTGATAAATAACCAGACGCTCACGCATGTGATTTAAAACCTCCTGCGCAAATTTCTGTGTCTTCGGATGGGTTAAATCCGCACGCAGCCAGTTCGCATTTAAGCCCACCTCATTCATGCCGATTAAACCGATCGTCGAGAAATGGTTCTCAAAGCTTCCCAAATAGCGCTTCGTATACGGATATAAGCCTTCATTCAGCAATTTGGTAATGATTGTACGCTTTACGCTCAGTGAGCGGGCGGCAATATCCATCAAATGATCCAAACGTTTATAGAAATCATTTTCATCCTTAGCCAGATAAGCGATACGCGGCATATTGATCGTTACCACACCGACAGAACCGGTACTTTCACCGCTGCCGAAGAAGCCGCCGGATTTACGGCGCAGTTCTCTTAAATCAAGACGCAGACGGCAGCACATACTGCGCACATCGCTTGGTTCCATATCACTGTTTACATAATTGGAGAAATAAGGTGTCCCGTATTTTGATGTCATTTCAAATAACAGCTTGTTGTTTTCTGTCTCTGACCAGTCAAAATCACGAGTGATTGAATAAGTTGGAATCGGATATTGGAAGCCGCGGCCATTCGCATCACCCTCAATCATGATTTCAATGAATGCCTTATTAATCATATCCATTTCTTTCTGACAATCTTTATATTTAAAATCCATTTCCTTGCCGCCGATCAAGGCTTGCTGTTCAGCAAGATCCTTTGGTACTGTCCAGTCCAAGGTAATATTAGAGAATGGTGCCTGAGTTCCCCAGCGGCTTGGTGTATTTACCCCATAAACAAATGATTCAATACATTTCTTTACATTCTCATAGCTCAAATCATCAACTTTTACATACGGTGCTAAATAAGTATCAAAGGATGAGAAAGCCTGTGCGCCTGCCCATTCATTCTGCATAATGCCCAAAAAATTAACCATCTGATTGCATAAGGAAGCCAGATGTCTTGCCGGCTTTGATGTGATTTTACCGGTAACGCCGCCCAGTCCTTCACAGATCAATTGACGCAGTGACCAGCCTGCGCAGTAGCCTGTCAGCATCGATAAATCATGGAGATGCATCTCACCGCTGCGATGCGCATTGGCAATCTCCTCATCATAGATTTCTGAAAGCCAATAGTTAGCGGTAATCGCGCCGGAATTGCTTAAGATCAAACCGCCGACGGAATAAGTGACCGTTGAATTTTCCTTAACCCGCCAGTCTGAAACCTTCACATAGCTGTCTACTAATTCCTTATAGTCAAGAATCGTTGATTTCATGTTGCGGATTTTCTGACGCTGTTTACGATAAAGAATATAAGCCTTTGCTACATCGGCATAACCCGCCTGAATCAAAACCGCCTCAACGCTGTCCTGAATCGCTTCTACCTGAATCTTATCATCAACGATCTTATCTTCAAAATCGGCCGCTACATGCAGTGCCAGCATTTCGATGACACTTGGATGATACTGTTTTTTCTGTGCGTCAAACGCCTTTGTGATGGCAGCACAAATCTTCTTTAAATCAAACTCCGCAATACTGCCGTCCCTCTTAATTACCTGATACATAGTTATTTCCCTTTCCTTTCCGCTTCTATAACCCACGCACCTGCGTGTTAGGTACAAATTTTCTGGCTGCTTCACACAGCTTCTGCATTTCATCAGCATCATATCCCTGCAAACCCTTTTGAATGACGCATTCACTGTCTACAAAGGCTTGCAGATAATACGCTTTAGCGCCCTTCAGCCATTCTGCCGCGGCGCTGATTTCCTTTTCACTGTGAAAATCCCTGACCACCGTAGTTCTGAATTCATAATCAAGATCACCGTGAAGCAAAAAGTCAACGCTTTCCTCAATCGGTGATAAATCAAAGCTTTCAAGACCAATCGTCTTCGCGTAATGAGCTTTGTCATTTTTTATATCCATCGCAACATAGTCAATTAAGCCAGCCGCTGCATATTTCTTTAAAAGCTTAGGATAGCTCCCGTTGGTGTCTAATTTAACCTTATATCCTAACCCCTTCAATTTATATAAGAAAGGCTCCAGCTCTTCATGCAGCAACGGCTCGCCGCCGCTGATACAGATGCCGTCCAACGTTTTCTGCCGCTGTTTCAAAAAGCTTTCTAAATCATCACTGTTGATTTCAGAAAGATCCTCCGGCAGAAAAACCAGATCCGCGTTCTGACAGAAAGGACAGCGGAAGTTGCAGCCGCCGGTAAACAGCGTTGATGCCAGCTTAGAGGGATAATCCAATAAGGTAAGCTTCTGCATGCCGAAGATTTTCAGCTGATTGGTTGGCTGAGTGAGAGCCGACGCGTTGGCAATCAGCTTTGCCTGTACGTTCTCTGCCAGCTGCAGCTCTTCTTCACTTAAGCCTTGGGTTATTTTCTCCCACCATTCCTGACGAACGAGATAGATTTCCGGAATGATTTTCTTCGTCTTATCACACGTATATAAATGTTTAATGCGCTTATCTTTTTCATTTGCCGCGGTTGTGATATAGCCTTCCGCCTCTAAGCGCTGAATGCCCTTGGTAACCGTTCCTTTATCAAAGCCGCCCATCAAAGACAGATCAGACATTGTAATGCCTTCATGTTCATAAATCAGAATCAAAAACTGAAGCTGACCGGCGCCAATTTGATAGAGATCTAAATTTTTATCATAATATTTCTGTGTATACCGATATAAAATCGAGGTATTCATCAGCAGACTATTGCGTTTTTCCATACAGCCTCCAAAAATGGTTGGATATTCAACTAGATTTATAATAGCACCAACCTATTGAACTTTCAACCAATCGAATTAATGATATGAAATGAAAAAAACCGGCTTTTTCTTTCACATTTTCAACACATAAAAAAAGCTGGAGTTACTGCGTTAAACACAATACTCACAGCTTTCTGATAAAATTATTGCCACAGCTTTGCGGCATCATAGTAATTCATAGCCGCCTCTAAATAATTGAGCTGGCTGCATTCCCGAATAATCTGCAGATGAATCAACTGAAATAAATGAGCGGTTTGAACCGCAAATTGATCCCGTTCTCCTTTTTCCAACGCTGCTGACGCTTTCATACACAGCTTGTAGATTTCATACTCAGGCTGGCTTTTTTCTTTGCTGATAAAGCCCGGTAAACGTCTGCCGACAATGAAATTCTTACGAATCATCACATAGATCGTCTTCAGTGTTTCATATTGAATATGATCGATAATAAATTGCAGCAGAATACCCGCGATAAAACGGTGATCAAAGGGATCATGCCAGGCTGTCTCCAATTCCCTCTGCAGCTTTAAACAATCGTCTGGCAGCACTGCTGAAACCACCGAAGCTGCCACCCCTTCTACACTCAGCGCCAGTAATTCTAAGCTGTCTAACAGCAGGCGGATATTGCCGGCAATTAATTCCGGTTTAATGGGGGCCTGTTTCAGTTCATCCAGATCCATCATCACTTCAATTCCTGAATGCGGGGCTGCCTTTAGTGCGCCTAAGACCTGCAGCTCTTTGATTGCCTTAAGTGTCGTATCGATACTGACCCCATAGATGCTCTGAAGCTCCTTATGTGAAGGCAGGCGGCTGCCCTTTGGATATTGTCCAATGGCAATTCGACCTAAAATATCGACGCAAATACTTGAATACCGTTCTTCGCTTTTGCGCACCTTCTGTTCCAAATCCGCGCAGCCGACACAAAAAATAGAATCCGGCTTTACTTGATAAGGTGGTACCTCAGCATCGTTATCCAAGCCGTAAACAGCAGACATATCATCAAATTTAACACTGGCCGGATCACCGCCGTTTTTGACCGTTTTTAAGAACAGCGTTAACTGCCGGCGATAAGTTTCACGAATGGCAGCATCACTGTGCAGCGATTCCAGCTCTGAAAAGCCTAAGCTGTCAACAACTCTCAGCATCAGCTCATTGCCGTTGCGGGCAATCAGATAACGCCAAAATTGATTAGACAGCTGCCAAAAACGCTCTTTTGAAACCGTCTCCATACTTACAATGATGGTCCTTAAATACGCCCAGTCCGCATCCTGACATAGCTTTAGACCCTGATCAATCAACGGATAACAAAGCAGTACCCCTGTCCGTAAAGCGTCCACAGCCGCGATAGCATCTGCCTGCTTTAAAGCCAGCTGCGATGTTTTCTGCATTGACTGATAGATGATGATCGGCCGTTTGCGCTTCTGAGTCGCGATCAGACCTTCCTGAGCTAAAAGTTCCAGGGAACGCCGCACCGTCTTTTCAGAAGTGTTGAATTCCTCACACAGCTTAGCTCTTGAGGGCAGCTGACTGCCCGCCGGCAAGATACCGCAGATTATTTTATTTTTCAAATTCACATAAACCTTTTCATACAAGATCATTTGTCATAAACCCTCAGCTTTAAGAATATTAGTGCCGATGTTTTTGAACTTGCCCATACTGAGTGCAGATATCAGCTAATACAAAAGGCTTGCCGATATGCGCATCCATGCCGCAGTCCAAACATTTTTGAATATCCTCCTGGAAAGAATTAGCCGTCATCGCAATAATGATTACCTGTCCTGCATCGTGCCGATCTAACGCGCGAATCACTTCGGTTGCACTGCAGCCATCCATGATCGGCATCTGAACATCCATCAGAATCAGATCATAATAACCCTCTTCTGATGCGGTAAAGCGTTCAACAGCGATCTGCCCGTTAGTCGCTGTATCAATAACCGCTCCTGCAAACCTCAGCAGTTCAACTGCAATTTCAAGATTAATTTCATTATCTTCAACAATCAAAACACGCTTACCGCTTAATATTGAGGCTGTCTCACTGTCATCGGCTGGCTGAGCATCGGCTTGACCATCATCCAACAGCTGCACGATATCCTTAGTAAAAGCCGGCAAGAAAAGCACCTTGGCTATTTTTAATGCTGAAGCTCTGGCTTCCAATTCATCCTTATCATATCCCATTAAGATTAATTCAGGCATTCTTATTCTATCACTGTCATAAAGTAACTGCAACTTTTGCGTAAACTCATTGCTTTCTGCCAAGGATACAAAACACGCATCAACCGACGCCGCAGTATTGCAAAGCGCTAATGCCTGTTCGGCGGTTTTGGTTGCTACAGCTTCAAAGCCTAAGTGATGCAGCAGATCCGCGAGCGCTTGGCGCTGCGGCTGATAATCGTCTATGACTAAAACACGGCCGCTGAATGGCTGAGCCTGTTCCTCACGCTCATAAGCAAACGGCAGATTAACCTTGAAGCAGCTTCCCTTGCCAACCTCACTATCTAAGGTGATGGTACCGCCCATCATCTGCACAAATTGCTTGGTAATCGGCAGACCTAAGCCAGTTCCCCCATACTGACGGGCAACGCCTGAGGTTTCCTGAATAAAGGCTTCAAAGATTTTATCAAAATTTTCCCTGGCGATGCCGCAGCCTGTATCGCTGACCTTAAAAGTCAGCCAAAGACGATCATCATCACTTAATGACGTTTCAATACTTAAAACGATCGTACCGCCGGTCGGTGTGAATTTCAATGCGTTAGAAAGCAGATTATTTAAAATTTGATTCAGTCGCAAGGAATCTCCAATCAGCACTTCATTGACTGCCTGCGCGCAATAAGCATTAAAATGTATACCCTTTTCACATGCCTGAATATAGAACACGGTTGTAATTCCCTTCAGTAATTCTCTGAAATTAAACGCCGCCTGATGCAGTTCAATTTTACCTCTTTCAATCTTAGACATATCCAAAATATCATTAATTAAAACTAACAGATGATTCGAAGAATAACTGATTTTATCAAGACAGTTTTTCATTCGTTCCGGCTGATCAATATAACGCTGTCCCACCTCGGTCATACCGATAATGCCGTTCAGCGGAGTACGAATCTCATGCGACATCTGAGAAAGAAAATCACTCTTTGCCTGATTCGCCTGTTCCGCCCGTTCCTTGGCTTCCATTAATAGCTGCTGATGGCGCTGTTCAATCTGCCGGTAAAGCATGAAAAATACAAAAATAATTATCATGACCGTCACAAAAATGCCGGCAGCCGCAAACAGCATCAGAAGACTGAGCCGCGACACCTGCGAATTCACTGTCTCATAAGCCATACTGGTCATCATATACCATTCGGTATCAGGAATTGGCGCATAATACAGATATTCATGTTCATCACCCAACCGTAAAGAAAGCATCCCGCTTTGACCGTTCTCAATCTGACTCTGCAGTGATGTCAGCTCATAGCCAGCATCAAATACTGCCTGCTGCTTAAAGATTGAAAACAGATTGCTGCCGCTTAAGAACGGATTCACATCCTCACCGCGGATAATAAAATTACCTTCACGGTTAATTACATTGGTATAAGAATTAGTGCCTTTCTGATTCAGTGCCACCTTCTCACTGATTTTCATTGTATTAATTCCGACAATGACGGCCACTAATTGTTCATTTTTATAGGCTTTGGGAACAATCGAAGTCCCCAGCAGAATCACATCATCATCCCAGATCGTTTCATCAATTGAAATAATTTCCTTGCTGCCATTCAACAGTTCATTCAGCGCTCTGATTTTAGAAATCGCCGGCTGTGACCCCTGTGGTGTATAAGCCATCCCCTGTGAATTGATCACCGCTACATAGGAAAAATCATTATCCGTCTGAATTTGTTTCAAAAACGACTTCAGCGCTTCCTCATCGCTTAATTCACTCATCGACAGCGCATTCGTCATTGTCTTGATCTGTGCGAACTGACTTTTCATATTTGTATTAAAATGACTGCTGGTCTGTGAATTCATTTCCTGCAGATAAACCTCACTGATTTTTGACACCGTTTCCGATGCCGCTTCATTATAAGACTTTAAAGCAAATGAGCAAGCCAACACAATAAAGAGAATCAAAGTACAAATGACAAGAATAATAATCTGCTTCTCGCCCTTCATCTTATGCTTTTTCATACTATTCCCCCTTTATTTGACTTAATCCGCATTCGCAAGATCAACGATCCTGCCTTCCAGCTCAATGATTTTCTCCTGTTCAGGATGATCGCGGGAATACTGCTTCACCATTTCCCGATAGCTCATGCCGCTTTCTTTAATCAGTGTCACATCACCCTTTGGGGTGTTTTCATCATAGATATTCAGCATCGTATAGCCATCGCCGTTGCCCTCAAAATAACCGACCGCACCTGCCATATAATTATTTACCGCCAGCTGATAGTTCGCCTTTAAATCAATCGGTGTACCATCCGGCAGGGAAACTGATACCATTCGGCTGCCCCGTGGTTTAGAGCTGTCAAACACATAATGCAGACCAGAAATCTGCAGGAAACGGCCATTAGGAAATTCATCATCACTATAGGTTACGCAGTTCTCCAGCATATCCCATATTGTTTGACCCGATGCTTCAATTACGATGACCTCATTTTCAAACGGAAACAGCGCTTCTAAATCTTCGCAATATACATCACCGATATAGAGGCTGCTGCGGATATTGCCGCCGTTCACCACCGCAATCGGCGCCGCGGCCACAGAAGCGATGCAGTCAGCCAAAAAATTGCCAAGTTCGGTTTCGGTGCGCCGTACATTAAAGTTTTGAAACAGCAGATCCTGTTTCATAACGGTAAGCACGGATAAATTATCAGCCATCGCCTGTGAACCCTCAAGATAATATTGATCCACCGCCTGCAGCAGCTCCTCATTCGTAAGTCTGCCAGCCATCCGCTGCTGAGCCGTGCTGCCCAGATACTGGACAACTCTTTCCGGAAAATTCAAATTATAAACATAACCGGAATCAATAAACGTTTCTACACCATTAGGAACCGATGTTTCATTCGCAACATAACCACGCAGACTGGAAGCCCCCATCTGCAGATCCTTAATGATGGCATCCTGACCTTCCTGAGTAGATATCAGCGCTAAGATTCGCTTGCATGCTTCCTGCTTTTCCTCGCTGATTGATGCATTGATGCCGACATAGCTTGACGGTGCATAAAGAATCCAAGATTCATTTCCCTCATCACTCATTAACGGCAGCATGCGGTATGAATACTGCATCGCTTTGCCTTCTTCAAAGGCTATTTGATTTTCACTCACACACTGCGCAAAAAGACTGGAATCGCCAAAAACGGCCGCCAGATTTCCCGACGCCATCCGCTCATGGGTAAGAATGCTGTTGCGCTGCTTGCTTAATGGCGCCGCATCTAAAACACCGCTGGCTACCAGCTCATCCGTCAAATCAAAGACATTATCCCAAACACCCGTTAAACGGCTGTTTTTCTCTTTGTAATCAGAAAGCCATTGAACACCCTCAACCGTACCTAAAAAATCAGGCACCTCACCGCCGATTAAAAACAAGCCAAAATAAGTATTATAATCACTTTGAATGGCTATATTCTTATCATCATCTCCAAGACCATAGCCTTGCTGCTTTAACTGAACAAGGGCTTCAATCAATGATTGATTGCTGTTAGGCAATTCAATGCCCGCCTGTTCAAACAAAGTCTCATTAATGATATAGCCATAATACTGCCCCGGCAGCGGCAGCTGATAATTTTTTCCTTCTACACGCAGACCCTTCATAATCGTACCATCATAGGCAGCGCTGGCGCTCAAATCGCTGATGTCAATAAGATATTGACTGTTATCATCGGTATAAGCTTCTTTTGAGAGCACTAAATCAGGGCCATAGCCATTTTCTAAACGCCGTGATAATTCGCTTGTATACGGTGTGATCTCACATTGCAGATCAATATCTGAATACGTTGATTCCACAAGCTCTTCCAATTGCGGAAATTTATTAGTATAAAGCACCGTTATGACGATTTTATCTGATTTCTCCACAGTCTTTTGCTGACAGCCGCCAACCAGACAAAAACATAATAAAACCGCCAGCCCCTTCAAACATCTGTATCGATTTGATTCACGCATCTTGTTTTCCTCCTTCACTGCTTTTAAAGCAGCCAGGCAGTGAAACAGGTACCGCTGGCGTAGGCTGTCAAAAGCATTAAATTTGATTAAAATTCTTGGTACTAATGCCAGTTAAAGTATATCATCATAATTTATGGAAAGCAATTGCTTTAGCGGTATACAAGGCCAAGAAAAAAACCTTCTCATTAAAATGAAAAGGTTCAATTAGTTCATTCGTGAATTATTTTCAATACCGCTTCCTTAAACAAATCGCCGCGCTGTTCATAATTATCAAATTGATCATAGCTTGAACAAGCGGGGGAAAGCAGGATCACATCACCCGGCGCGCTCATCTGCCATGCCTCATTCAGCGCATCAAACATCGTTTCACATTGCTTTGAACGGGTAAATATCTCCGCAATTTTAGCTTTAGTTTCACCAAATGCCAGACAGCACTTGATTCGATCATCATAAGCGCGCATTTCTTCAAAAGGGATTCCCTTATCATGACCGCCGGCCAATAACAGGATATTTTTAGGGAATGAGGCAATACCAATGGCAGCCGCCTGCGTATTGGTAGCCTTAGAATCATTGTAGAAGCTGACGCCATTTTTTTCACCGACATATTCAATGCGGTGTTCAATACCCTTAAATGAAGTTAATGCCTGTTCAACATCTTTAAAACTCACACCTAATTTAACTGCCATCGCACCGGCGATCATCGCGTTGCTGACATTATGCATACCGACTACCTTTAAATCATCAAGCTTAAACAGGCGCTTGTCAAACAGCCATGCACAGCCGTCTTTAATGCAAAGCGGCGTATCGGTTCGAAGCAATGAGAAATCGATGATTTTACACTTGAGATCACGCGCATACTGCATCACGATCGGATCATCCACATTGCGCAAAAACCAGTCATCACCACGCTGATTCATGGCGATTCTAAACTTTGACGCGTAATATTCTTCAACACTGTTCATATAATCAAGATGATCCGGCGCCAGGTTACAGACAACCGCTGCCTCAGGATGAAAGCTTTCTATCCCTAACAGCTGAAAATTAGATAATTCAAGCGCGATATCTTTTTCTTCATTACCATATTTTAATGCCAGCTCACTAAGCGGTGTACCGATATTACCGGCTGCCTCACAGCGGCCATTCGCCTTTAAGCACTCATAAAGCATGCTTGTAATCGTCGTCTTGCCATTGGTGCCAGTCACCGCGCCGTAATGAAACTTCTCTGCATACCAGCTGGCAATTTCAATTTCCGTATAGATTTTTACTTGATGCTCAACAAAATAGCGGATAATCGGCACTGAATATTTTATACCGGGATTCTTTACGATAAACGCATAGTCATCGTTGAAGAGGAAGTCCGGATGCCCCTCATCCACAACTCGGATGCCCAATGTTTCAAGCTCCTCCTTATCCGGAATACGCTGCATATCCGTTAAAGTGACCGTATAACCCTTTTGATTCAATAACCGGGCGGCTGCATTGCCGCTTTTCGCATTGCCGATAACCAGACACGTTGCCATTTACATTACCCCCAGAAAATAACCTAAGATTGCAAAACCTAAGGAAATCATCCAAAACATTACTACGACCTGCGTTTCCTTAAAGCCGCTTAATTCGAAATGATGATGCAGCGGCGCCATTTTAAAGACCCGCTTGCCGGTAGCCTTAAAGCTCGTTACCTGAATGACTACTGACATCAATTCCATGACAAAGATGCCGCCGATGATGACCAACAGCAATTCCTGCTTCAATACCATTGCTGTGGCAGCTAAAAGACCGCCCAGCGCCAATGAACCAGTATCACCCATGAAGATTTTGGCGGGATGCAGATTAAATTTAAGATAACCAAGCAAAGACGCGATCACCGCCAGCAGGAATAAAGCTAAATCGCTTTTACTCTGATGTATGGAAAGCAGAACAAAGGGTGAAAGAGCAATAATCACACAGCCTGCCGATAAACCATCTAGGCCATCAGTCAAATTTACCGCATTGCTTTCCGCCGTAAACATGATAAAGATCAGCAGGAAATACAGCCAGCCTAATTCAATTTCCATATTCAGAACTGGCACATTGATGGTTGTCGGGGCAATTCTTTGATAAAGATAAAAGAACAGTACCGCTAACACACTCTGCATCAGAAATTTCATCTTCGGTGATAAGCCGCGGTTATTCTTTTGAACCACGATGATAAAATCATCAATAAAGCCAATCATCGCATAACCGACATAAGCCAGCACGACAATCTGCATTTCCGGATTCATGAAAGCCGGCGCATCCAAAATCAGCAGCACCAGAATCGGTACCAGAATAAAAACAATGCCGCCCATCGTCGGCGTACCGTTTTTGGCTTTATGGGAAGCCGGTCCCTCTTCACGCTCGCTCTGTCCGAATTTAACTTTATGTAAAATCGGAATCAGGATCGGCATCACAGCCAGCGTGATGCACAATCCCAGACCGACAGCTAATAAATATTGATTCATAGAGGTTCCTCCTCGGTAAGTTTTAGTATAAACGCCTTATCATTATAAGGAATTTTAACCTCTTTGACAATCAAAAATTGTTCATTTCCCTTACCGGCGATTATTATTATATCACTTTTCATACTGATTGACAGTGCGAATGCGATTGCCTTTTGCCGATCAATCAAAACACTCACATTATCCAGTACATTGACCGACATCTGTTTGATGATTTCAGCCGGATCTTCCCCGCGTGAGTTATCCTCTGTGAAAATCGCCCGATAGCTCAGCGTTGAAGCAATCGTACCCATCTGATGCCGCTTATCCTGATCCCGTTCGCCGCCGCAGCCCAGCACCGTGATGATTCTGCCGATACAGACCTGATTGGCAAATTCCAGCAAGCGCCGCAGCGCATCAGGCGTATGCGCATAATCAATCCAGATCGTATGATTCTTCAGCTTCAAGACCTCCATGCGGCCCGCCGGCGCTTCGATGCGGGATACAACCTCACACAGTTCATGAGAATGAATGCCCAAGCTTTTAAACAAAGCGATGCAGGCAGCTAAATTATAAACATTATTCATACTTAACAAGCATGTCTCAAAATGCAGCTGACCAATATCAAAGCTGGAACCGCTGCTTCTCAGTTCAACATTGCTGATCTGTACATGCGATGGCTTAAGGCCATAAGTAATAATGCCCTTGGTACGCAGATGCAGCATTTCCATCAACTCATCACGATCCTGATTTAACAGAATCCGTCCATTCTCCTTCAGATAGAGCCGAGCCTTAAATTTGGTGTACTGATAATGAGTAAAGGTTAAATGATAATCGAGATGATCCTGAGTGATATTCGTATAAATCAGCCGGTCAAAGCGGATAAAACCCAATCTTCCCTCATCAATCGCGTGTGAGGAAACCTCCATCATCACCGTGTGGATTCCCCTTCGTATCGCTTCCAAAAAGACGCGCAGGCATACCATCATGCCGGGCGTTGTATTTTGCGTCGCATAACAATAACCGTCAAGCTGGATGCCATTAGTGCCGATGACCACATTGCGCTGTCCAAATTCAGTAAACATCTGCGACAGAAAGGAACAGACGCTCGTCTTGCCGTTGGTGCCTGTCACACCGATAATTGTCAGCTTATCACTGGGTGAATCGTAATAATCGTTAATCAGCGTCACAAGCGCCGCTTGAGGATCAGACACTTCGTAACAGTCCGGATGCGGGTGCGATGTGATGACGATGCCGCCCTTCTCCCTTACCTCATCAATAAAATCATCGCCGTTATGCGACATTCCCTGAAGACTGACAAACAGCCAGTCCTGCTTCACTTCTCTTGAATCACAGGTTATTCCTTGAATGATTGTTGAATCATCACAGGATATGCCGATTAAAGCCAGTAACTGCCGGCATTCTTTAGCCAAGGGTAATCATCACCTTTCCGCCCTCAAGCAATACCTCGCCAGCCTTTGGCAGCTGGTCGATCACAACCTCCCCCTCATTCACAAATTCAAAGGTTAAGCCTTCCATCTTACATTCATTCTTTTGCTTGCCGATCAAATCCGGGACAATGATTTCAATCGGATCAAGCCATGTTGTCTTTTTAGGCAGCTGTTCCTCTACCTTTTCCACATTCAGATACGGCAGAATATCCTCATAGCATTTTCTGACTACCGGCGCGACAACGGTACCGCCATACTGCACATCATTTTGCGGTGAATCAGCCGCTACATAAATCACAATCTGCGGATCATCCATCGGCGCCGCCGATAAAAACGACAGAATATATTCATTGCTTAAGTAAACGCCATCCACGGCCTTCTGGGCGGTTCCTGTCTTACCGCCGATCTTATAGCCTTTAATATATGAATTCTTGCCGCCGCCGTTGGCAACTACACTCTCCAGCGCCACGTGCATCAAATCACTGGTTTCTTTAGAGATGATCTGTCCCTGCGGTGTCGGTTCAAATTCTTGTACGATATCCTTGCTGATCGGATCAACCAGCTGCTTCACAATCATTGGTTTATACAGCGTACCGCCGTTTACCACCGCGCTGAAAGCTCTCACCAGCTGAATCGGTGTAACTGATAACCCCTGACCGAATGCCACGGTTGCCTGTTCCACCGGCCCCATCGCTTCCTTTTTAAACATGATGCCTGTACTCTCACCCGGTAATTCAATGCCTGTCTTGCTGCCAAAGCCAAAATCCGTCACATACTGATAAAGACGATCCAAACCAAGCCGCCGGCCAATTTCCACAAAGCCTGGATTACTTGAATTCTCCAGCACCTGCAAGAACGTCTGCAAGCCATGACCGCCAGCCCGCCATGATTTAATTCTGGCCCCCTCAACCATTTCATAGCCGCGGTCATAGTACGTATCGGTATACATATTGAAGCATTTCTCCTCAAGGGCTGAAGCAAAGACAATCGATTTAAACGTTGATCCCGGCTCAAAGCTCATCCAAATCGGCAGATTTCGGTTAATGATTTCAGAGGTTGAATCCTGATAATGATTGGGATCAAAGTCCGGTTTGGATACCATTGCTAAAACTTCCCCAGTTTTAGGATTCATTGCCAAGGCTAAGGCACTTTTTGGTTTATACCGTTCCATCAGATTATTCATTTCTCTTTCAATAATATCCTGAATCGTCGAATCAATCGTCAGTACCATATCCATGCCCTGTCCTTGATTGATCACCTCTTCATTAATTGACAGCTGATTTCCCTTCGCATCAAAGGGCAGCTTCAAGTCACCGTTCTTAGCACTCAAATACTCGTCGTATTCAAGTTCAAGACCCGCCAAGCCCTGATTGTCGATACCGGTAAAGCCCAGCACCTGTGCCAGATAATTGCCGTTGGGATAATAACGCTTGGAATCCTGAACAAGCACGACGCCTTTAATATTCGCATCCTGAATGGCCAGCGCCTGTTCATCACTGATATTTCTGCCCTCCGGCTGCAGCTTCTGCGTTGAGACATGATTCGTCAGCTTTTTATAAAGCGCGTCACGGTCAGTATTCAATATCTGACTCAAAACGTCAGCCGCATGCTCAGGCTCCTCAATCATTGCCGGTACGACAATAATTGAAGTTGACGGTACATCCACCGCCAATTCACGGCCGTCACTTGAATAAATCGTGCCCCGATTGCCGGCCAGCTTAAAATCACGCTGCCACAGATCCTTGGCCTTATCAACGATTGAGCCTTGATTAATGATCTGCTCATAACCAAGTTTGCTCAAAATACAGCCAAACAAAACCAAAGCGCCGATAAAAATCGCATTAATTCTTTTCTTATTGCGGACATGAAGCATGAACTCACCTCAAAACATCTTATTCCAGCACATAAAAAAATAGCACCGAAGTGCTAGTCTAATGTAACTTTAATTTCTGTATCAGAGAAAATGCTCGTTCCGGCATCAAGATTCTGCCAGACAACAACACCCTGACCCGTCATCTCAATCGACATGCCGCTTAATTCCTTAAAAATCTGCACATCCTTATATGCCCAGCCAGTCATATCCGGCATCGTATAATTGATACCATCGGTCTTCACAAAGGCATGCTGCTTGGTACCAATTGTTGTTCCCATTTTCGGATATTGTGAAACAACCTGATTGCCATCACCGATGATGATGCGGTCGACATCCATCTCATCCAGCTTCCAATTGGCATACTGAAGTGTATGATTCACTAAAGTCGGCATTGTATATTCCTGATAAGTGCTGCCATAGCTGTTATCATAGGCAACCGCCTTTAATGGCTGCGCGTTGTTGATTGACGCCGCATCAAGCGCGGTCATGAACGCGTTTTTAAAATAATCAGCTGAATAATAAAGATAGTTGCTGCTCTCAAACGCATAATACATCATAATTTTTGGATCATCAGCCGGTGATGCCGCCATGATGCTTGATGTATAAACCGTATCCCCGTAGCTGCCATCCTTCGCAATCTCACCGGTACCGGTTTTAGCCACCATCGATACACCGTCAATCTTATACTTATGCGCCGTCCCCTTTTCAGGATCTTCAACAATCTGTTCCATCAGCTTCAAAATCTTCTCAGTGGTTTCCTTTTTCAGCACTGGCACCGGCTGACCCTGTTCATCCGTATAAACATATTGGGTTTTTCCGCTTTCAATAATTTCATTGGTATTTGGATTTACGATCTTATCAATATAATAAGGACGCACCATGATGCCGTCATTAAAGATTGCCGTATAAGCCTGCATCAGCTGCAGTGTTGTAACCGCGGAACCCTGACCGAAGCCAGCAGCCACACGGTCAAGCGGCGTTTTATCATTCTTGATACCGAATTCCTCACTCTGTGACAAGCCTTCAATACCGGTTTGTTTAAAGAAGCCGAATTTATCCAGATAGTCCCAGAACACATCGGTTGACAGATAATCGGTCAGCAAAGTCGCGATACATGTATTTGAGGAACGAATTAAACCGTCATCAAAACTGATCGTACCCCAGCCGGCACGTTCAGCGTCATTGATATTGCCGTTTTCTTCACATGGACCGCTAGTCCGATATAAACCGCCGTTTTCATCATAAGCAATACAGAAGCGGCCGGTAAATACCGTATCATCGCCTTTATAAACACCGGCATCCATCGCCGCCGCATAGGCAAACGGCTTCATAACGGAGCCTGGTTCAAACACATACATACTCGGCAGATCTACATAGCTTTCAATATTACGCTTATTTAAATCAAAGGTCGGATAACCGGCCCAAGCTAAAATCTTACCAGTTTCAACCTCCATGATAACACCCCAGGCACGTTCAGCACCATTGGCCTCCATCGTACTCTGCAGCGCTACTTCTAACGCGCTTTGCACATCCTTATCTAAAGTCAGATAGACATCATTGCCGTTAACCGCTGCTTTTTCCGTCTTTTCCGTACCCGGCAGCTTATAGCCAAGCGCGTCTTTCTGATAAGTAACCAAGCCGTCGCTGCCCTTCAGCACCGCGTCCTGAAAAGCCTCGATACCGATCTGTCCGACGATTCGCTGCTGCTCCTCATCATAATTCGCAAAGCCTAAAAGATTTGACGCGAATTTACCCGGTGAATAAAAACGGGTCGTTGTCTTATCAAATTCAATCCCCGGCAAGCCCGGATATTTCTTATTTGGATCAGGCGTATATTCAATCGCTTCAATCGCTTCCTTTTGTTCGATTGTCAGCCCTTTGCCCTTTTCACCAAGCAAAGTCTCATAGACACCCTGATCCTGAAGATTCAGATAATTCATGATATCTTCTTCGCTCATACCTAAAATAGGAGCCAGGGCTGCAGCCGTAAACTCCTTGTTGTCAACATAAGCATAAGCACCTGTACGATCTTTAGAAAGTACAGCTTTAATTGTATATGTATCTTGATCCTGAGCGATGATACTGCCATTGCGGTCACGAATATATCCGCGTCTGGCCGGCAAAGTCTCCTGCCGTTCCTGACTGCCTTCCTTGCTCGCCAAAATATTGGTGCCCGAACGCATATGGACACCGCCGATCGTTACCACAAAAACATTGATGACGACCACTAACGACAATACGGCAATGACGGTAAAAATCCCAGCGATTCTAAGATTTGATCTCTTCATTCTACCAGCTCACTCTTCTATTTGTCTTCATTGCTGATATACACGATATTTTTTTGATCGAGTTTCAGATTTCCCCCGTTTTCATTACTGATAGTCATCAGATATTCTCTTTCTGTAAACTGCGCTACCTCTAGCTTTAACGTCTCTAATCGCTTATTAGCATCTTCAATTTCAATCTGCTGGGCAGTCAGCTTATAGTTTAAAGCTACATTATGCGAATGCAAAAAAGTCACGGAACAAATATAGACAATAAATGATAAGCTGAAAATCACATTCACAAAAGTCCCAAATTTAAATCTTCTCTTCCTTTTCACAATCTTAGCCATAAACTATTTCACCCTTTCTATCACTCTGAGTTTGGCCGAATGAGATCGGTTATTTTCTTTTAACTCTGCTTCCCCTGCCAGAATCGGCTTTTTAGTAACCAGCCGATAAGGCGCTTCTTCCAACTGACCCGGCAAAAGCGGTATGCGTTTATCAATCTTAGGCTGACTGCTCATCCGTACAAAGGTTTCCTTTACGATGCGGTCCTCCAGCGAATGAAAGCTGATCACCGCGACACGGCCGCCGATCTTAAGCATTGCCAGTGCATCCTCAAGCACCGTTTCCAGTTCAGATAACTCGTCATTAACCTCGATGCGGATGGCCTGAAAAATCTTCTTGGCCGGATGTCCCTTGCTGTTAAGCACCTTAGCCGGATAAGCCGACTTGATGATATCCACCAGCTCAAACGTCGTTTCAATTGGTTTTACGCTGCGGGCCTGTTCAATTTTGCGGGCTACCTGTTTGGCGAAGCTGTCTTCACCATAACGGTAAAATATACGCATCAGTTCATTAAATTCATATGTATTCACTACTTCATAAGCGCTGAGCGGCTGGCTTTGATCCATGCGCATATCCAGCGGCGCGTCATAGCGGTAGCTGAAACCGCGGCTGGCTTCATCAAACTGCGGTGAAGAAACACCTAAATCAAGAAGCAGACCGTCAATTTCATCTACACCCCGATTTTGAAGCTCGCTCTTCAGATTTTTAAAGCCGGCATGGATAATTGTAAAATTACTGCCAATTGCCGCCAATCTGCCTTCTGATTCCAAAATTGCCTGTTGATCTTTATCAAAGCAATAAAGATGACCATTTGGAATCCTTTTTAAAATTTCACTGCTGTGACCGGCTCTTCCCAATGTACCGTCCACATAAATACCATTTGGTTTAATAACTAAAGAATCAATGCATTCCTGCAAAAGTACGCTTGTATGTTTCATCATATAATAAAATCCGTGATACTCTCGGCAATGCTTTCAAATTCATCATCAGCACTGTCAGAATATGCTTCCCATCTTTCTTTTGACCAAATCTCAACCTTATCAGCGACACCGACAATCACACATTCCTTAACGATTGCGGCTTCTTTGATCAGAATTGAGGGAATCAGGATTCTGCCCTGATTATCCAACTCCACTTCACTGGCCTTGGAAGTCAGTGTACGAACATACATCCGCACTTCTTTTTTAGTCGTAGGCAAAGCGAGGAGCTGAGCATAAATCTTATCCCATGCTTCCTTTGTATAGAGTGAGAGACAGCCGTCAAGACCGCGGGTAACGATCATGGCAGAACCCAATTCATTTCTGAATTTAGCAGGAACGATCAGACGCCCCTTCGCATCAATATTGTGCGCGAATTCGCCCATGAACATCACAATCACCCACTTTCTTCCACTTTTACCTACTTCTTACCACCATTATAGACTAAATCGTGTTTTTTGTATAGATGAAATCCATCGAGAATTGATTTTTTTATAAGTTAAAAAATGTCAAAGTCCTTTCCTTCAAACGGCTTTACCGCCCCTTAAAACAAATTCACCCTTTTTAAAACAATTTTAGTTATTATTTGCATATTTTCGCTAAACACATTAACAGCAAAAAAAGAACTGATCAGATTCACTGTCAGTTCCGCATTATTTTAAATCAGCTATTTTATAAACCAAGCCTTTTCAGCATAACTTCCTTTGCCTTATGTTCAAGCATGTCATTGAGCGGTTCCAAAGTGCATTCACCATGCCGCTTAGCCAATGCCTTGCGCAGAATAAAGTCGGCGATTTCAGGATTTTTAGGCAGCAGGGGGCCATGCATATAAGTCCCCAATACCTGTCCGTTATAAAAGCCCTCAAAGGCACTTTGATATGTATTGCCATGGCCTTTCAGCACTTTTCCGAAGGGCTGATTCACACCCTTTGTCTGACCGCCGTGATTCTCAAAACCGACCGCGATGATCCGCTCATTATCTAAAGCTGCTTCCACCGCGATATTACCGATGCAGCGATCACTTCGGGAAGCGGCTTCCGTATAATAATCAAAGAATTTTAAGCCTTCGATTTTCTGACCGTCGCCGTCTAAGTAATATTGGCCAAACAGCTGATAACCGCCGCAGATCAGCAGGATAAATGAACCCTGATCCATCGCTTCTTGAATCGCGTCACGCCGCTTAAGCAGATCATTTACCAAAAGTCCCTGCTCACGATCCGCACCGCCGCCGATAAACAGCAAATCATAATCCGCCAATGTCTTTTCTTCATCCAGCGTACATGTGTCGACAACACATTCAATGCCGCGCTTTTCACAGCGGGTTTTCAGCACCTGGATATTCCCTTTATCGCCATACAGATCCATCAGATCATGATACATCCAGCAGATTTTCAGCTTCATGAAACCTTCCTCCTTAAGATTGAACGGCATTGCTGCAGCGCCGTATATGTTGAAATAACCATATGCGTACCCGGACATTCACAAAGCTTATCAATCGCCTGTGATAGATTTTCCTCCACCTGAAGGCCGACATTATAACCCTCATACTTCAGCCGCAGCGCCATGTCATAGGCACGGGTACCGGAACAGACAATGCATTCAGTCAATGGATCAATCAGCAGATCAAAATGCGCGTCCCAGATCCATGATACATCTCTGCCATCCTGATCATTATCATTAAGCACGATCAGCACAGAACGCTTCTGTTCATCATGAGCAATCATCTTCATGACCTCATTGGCACCGGTAGGATTTTTAATCAGATTCAAAACACATTTCTCATGGTTGATCATAAATGTCTCATTGCGCCCATCATTCAGCTCAAACTCGGCAAACACCCTTGCCGCATATTCCCAGCTGATGTCCATGGCCTTTAAAAGCGTCAGTACCGCCGCACAGTTATAAACCGCGTAGATTGCGTTTTGAAACATCGGCAGCGTCTGAGCGTTTACCACCATCGTCTGCATGTTAAAATCGATACTTTCCACACAAACCGCCGTCTCATGCCTGCCAAAGCCATCGCGCGGACAGCTGAACTGACCGATATGTGAATATTGATAATAATCATAATGCAGCTCACCGCCGCAGCGCGGACAGAATTTACCCTCACTCGCTTCATGGCTGTCAGAAAGTGAAACCGCACATTGCTTCACATCAAAATAAAGCACTTCGGCCTGTTTGGCACAATCCGCCAGCCGCACGACATTGGGATCATTGCCATTCAAAATCAGCTTGCCGTGATAGTCAGGCAGCACCGATTCGATTTTACGCACGATCGTCTCCATCTCCCCGGCCCGATCCAATTGATCACGGAAGAAATTATTAACCACAAAGGCACTCACTGACAGCTGATCAAACACCCTCGGTATCGTTAATTCATCAACTTCAAGCACAACCGCATCCGCCTTGACACGATAATGCAGATCACTGTTTGCGCACAGCAATGTGGCAATCCCTTCACGAAGATTATCGCCGCGGCGATTGCCGATCACCTTCATCCCCGATGCCAGCAAGCTTTCAACAATCAGATTGCTTGTCGTCGTCTTGCCGTTGGTTCCGGTTACCAAAATCACATGCTTTGGCATTTTGAATCGACTCAGCAGCTGTGAATCCATCTTTAATCCGATATTGCCCGGCAGCGATCCGCCCCGGCCCAGCTTTACTAACAGCCAGCGAATTATTTTAACTATCATTAAACGCAGCATAACCAACACTCCTCACATTCCTTCTATTAGTATAGCATGCTTAAACAAACCATGCATACTTATCAGAAAACAAAATAAAAACCCACGAAAACTCATGGGCCTCTATTAGCGTTTTAAACTAAGCAACTTTTACTCCGTTGTAAAAACCACATTCTCCGCATACTCTGTGTTGTCTCTTTAAAGCTCCACATTGAGGGCATTTAACTAATGCCGGTGCAGTCAGTTTGTAGTGTGTTCTACGTTTTGCAGTTCTAGTTTTTGAATTACGTCTTTGTTGAACAGCCATGTCGGTACCTCCCTACTTATTTTTCGATCTTAAAATCTCTTAATTTTGCTAACCGAGGATCAATCGCCTTCTCTTTTGAAGCAATTAAATCTTCCTCCCTGACGACTTCCCACCCTTTTCCTTTCGGATAATCAGTGAGCCCCTCTTTCACGACCTTATATGGAATTTCCATCATAATCAGCTGAAAGAGAACTGGGTACAACTCTACGATATCACCTTTAGCTTCATGCATCTCATCTTCTTCACTTACCTTATGAAAGGCATAGACTTCCGTTGAATTTACATGAAACGGATACTCCACATCTTCCAGTGTAATTGAACATGGAAGAACCATACAGCCGTCGATATCAAGGTTGGCAATTGCCAAATCACTAGTCGAATCGTAATGGATGTTTCCGGATACCGTAACATTCTGTAATTTTCTTAAATGATGGATGCGAGCTATTGCTTCTTCCTCAAATGCGATTGATTCATCAAATTCAATTGTGCAATCTCTGGCCTGCAGCAATTCACTTTTGGTCCACTTCAAAAAAATCACCTCGTCGCTTAACGTACTTATTATAAGGAATTTGTACTCCAAAGTCAACTATATTAGTATAACTTATTCAATCCTGTGATGCAAGTATAATCCGTTCACAGCCGATATAATTCATGGTTAATCAAACCCACGCATACACTATGATTTAAAAATAGCGCCTGACTTTTTTCATATAATCAAGATACTTGCTGCCAAAGCGCTGTATGCACCAGTTTTCTTCCGCAAGGATGATCCGATGCGCAGCCAACTGAAAAAGCAGTACCGCAGCCAGCAGCAGCCGTGAATGAAGCAGCACCGCGCAGCCGATAAAGAAGATAAAATAGGCAGCATACATCGGATTGCGTGAAAATCGATAGACACCGCTGCAATTAAACCCTGTATTATCACATGAGGCAAAGCTGATGATCGATGCCGTTAAAGCCAGCAAGCCAAAAAGGTAAACCAGCAAGCCCATATAATAGATTGAAGAAGGCGAACGCTTTATCGGCAGTACGAGAATCAAAATAAAAATCATGATATTGGTGACCTGATAAAGCCAATAAAAACCTTTTTCCGTTTTAGGCATCGGTGCAAAATGAGCAGCCCGCCCCAGCGCCTGCTGATCTAGCCTTGATAAAAGCAGGAAACGAATCAAGAAAAACGGCAGCAGCAATAAAAAGCCCATTTCATCACACCTCTCTGTGCCTGACATTAAACATAAAAGCCTGCCTGCTCAAGCAGTAAAGCAGGCTTTAAAACAATCAGCAATTTGATTATTCAATCGGACGAGCGGCAATAAAAAGCATATCATTCAGTTCTTCTTCCGGAAAGAAGTCATACATCGTGAAATTGTAATAGAACCGTTCAGCCGGATAAATGACATAACCATCCTGATTGTGATCCGTTGTATCATATGGATCAGCCATGATCAAGACATCATCCTGCTCCGTATCTGTCCCCATTGTATCATAACCGATGATTACCTGCCAGTGACCGCCCCAATCATTCCATGCCACCATTACCGGTATGCCTACTTTCAAATAATCTTGAATGGTCGATAAGGTAAATGCTTCCGCAAGCTCATCACCGTAATCAAAGGTTGTCGCTAATTCAAAGCCGCCGACACCTTCAAAAATCTCCATTGCCTGACGCAGTGTGGTCGCTTCCGGTGTCAAGCCATTGGAGCGCAGCTGAGCCAAAGAATATTCATCATGATCCCCCAGTTTATCATAATAAGCCAGAACCATCATCGCGCTGGCAACGCCGCAGCTCCATTCTGAGCTTTGCTGGATCGTCTTGAAATGCGGAAGAATCGTCAAAGTATCAGTTGATTCCATGTTATAAAAATCAAGCTGTGTAAAATACGGAGAAGCTTTATGATCTCCCAAACGTTCAACGGCATCCGCACCGTCCTCTAAAGAAATATCCTGCCCATAGGCAAGCTTCATCTCATCTGTAAAATTACTCTGTGGTTCGGCATTCGCCTTTACACAGGCAGTTAGTGTCATCAAACAACATAAAATAGCAATCAGTTTTTTCATTTTAACATTTCCCTTTCTGAAAAATTTAAAAACAGGTTGTACTTGCTGACAAACATCAACTTTCTTTATTTATTATTCCCAAGGATTTTATTTATGATAAGCTGGCAATCTGCATAAAACACAGGTGTCCCTGACAAGTACCTCATCGTTAATCGCTGAAATCATCACCCCGCTTTTCACATGCTTTTTATTATACATAGAACAAAGCTGATTTCAAGCCAAAAGTTTAATAAATTATAATTTTTTGTTTAGTATTATTAAACAAGAGTGACAATTCAGAAGCCATTCATTATCGCTGACATTCTCTTCAAAACATCAAAAAACTCTCACCGGCGGCAAGAGTTTAACATTACTAAACAAATAGTTTATTCATAAACGATTTCATAAACCTCACCGCTTTGTTCAAGCAGTGCCTGTATCACAGTTTTAGCCTTATCCATCGCTTCCGTCAGCAAACCGTTCGCAATGGCTTCACTTTCTACCTTGGCTTTCTGATCCTTGGAGAAATTAGTATAATCAGTAATTTTTATCTGATTAAAGATATTTCTCGTTTCATCAAATACCTCAATGCTGTCTTCATCAATTTCATGCGAAATAATTTTAGCTTCCGGCAGATGCACCGTTACCTTATTGCCATCAACTTGTATTTCCGCTTCTGAAAGATCAACCCCCGCCAGAATCACACCGTCATAGGAAATAATAAATGACTTTGTCATAAAAGGTACCGTCCAGCCATAAAAATCGGTGGCTTGTTCGAATTTACCCATATTTGTATATTTATAGCGAAGCGTTGCTAAATCGCTGACATTCTGCAATTTAGTCGTCAGCAGGTCAGAGGTGATAAGCGGTGCCTTAGCACTCGGTGAGAAAAAGCGGCCGCCGGCAAAAGCAATCAATGCGACTAAAGCTAGGATTGCAATGCCTTTTAAAACATCTTTAGCCTTCTTAATATTTTCCATACACAAGCCCCCTTTGTGAATCCATTATACCTGATTCACAAAATATTTCGAGGATTATGACGAAATTGTAGGAATTTATTTCTGAATTGCCTTTTCAATAAATGCCAGCATATCACTGCGCACTTCATTTTTACTTAAATCATTCAAGATTTCATGACGTACATTCGGATATATTTTATTCGAGATATTCTCATATCCAACCTGACACATAAAATTAACGCTTGCTTTGAACTGTTCCATATCCACCGCGCATGGATCATCGCTGCCGATGATAAAAAGGATTGGTACATAGCGATTCTTCATCTGCCAGTAATTCTTAGAATATGTCTTCTCCATCAAATTTAATACATTCATAAACCCATTCAGTGTAAATGTAAAGCCGCATTTCTCACTGGCATCATATGCTCTCACAACCTCTGGGTCAGAACAGATCCAAGCATTTTCTGACTTTTCCTGACTGAAGCGCTTATTATAAGCACCAAAGGATAATTTATTGATAAAAGCGGAACGATAACGTTCACCCTTAAGCTTGATCATCAGCTGAATGAACAGCTTCTCAGCCGGCAGGGTTGTCCGTTTACTTGGTGATCCGCAGACAATTAAGCCATTGATTTTATCATCATATCTTTTCATATAAGCACGAACGATCAGACTGCCCATCGAATGACCAAACAGAATGAGCGGCAGGCCCGGATAACGCGCTTTAAGCATATCGGTTATCAACGCTACATCATCAACAACGGCATCGCCATTAATATCATTAAAATAGCCATAATCATCCTGTGAAGCTACACTGTCGCCATGGCCGCGATGATCATGCATCACGCAGACAAAACCATGATCCGCGAAATATTCCATGGTTTCAAGATACCGTTCTTTATGCTCTGCCATACCGTGAACCATCTGAATGATTCCTTTGATTTCACCTTCCGGCTCAACACTTAGCAAAGCCAGCTGAGTTTGATCATAAGCCGATGTGATTGTTTCATTTTTTATTTTTGACATACTTCCACCTCTTATCCAGTATAGCACACTTGCTTCACTCTGACACGGCTTTGAATTTTTTTCGCATATGGAAACCTGACCATTTCTATGCTATCATTATTGCGAGAGGGATTTTTTAATGAAAATAACAGGCATCATCGCTGAATATAATCCGTTTCATAACGGTCATATTCATCATATAAATAAAACAAAAGAAATTACCGGCTGTGATCTTTTAATTTGTACCATGTCCGGTCATTTTGTGCAGCGCGGCGAACCGGCAATCACTACTAAGTGGGAGCGGGCTAAAACAGCAGTTGAAAATGGCGTAGATTTAGTCCTTGAGCTGCCCTTTGTCTATGCAGCGCAAAGTGCCGCCTATTTTGCGAAAGGCGCGGTTGACGTATTAAAATTAGCAGGTGTTGACAGTATCTGCTTTGGCAGTGAATCAAACAATCTTGAAATATTGGAACAATTGGCTGAGCTTGATGTCAATCTGAGTGATGCCATGAAAGGCGGTCTTTCACCAGTACAGGCCTATGAGATCTTATATGGCTCACTCAATGCCAATGATATTCTAGCTTTAAACTATATCCGCGCCCTGCAAGGCAGCGGTATCCGGCCTTATTCCATACAGCGAACGAATCATTATCATGAATTGGATACCAGCAAGCAGATTGCTTCCGCGACAGCCATTCGCTATGCAATAAAAAATCAGCTTGATATTAAGCATGCGACATGCATGGAAATTACTGATCCTATCTTTCTTGAGGATTATTACCGATATTTTCAAACGGTTTTATTAACTATGGATTCATCAGCACTGCCGTCATATTTCATGATGGATGAGGGCATTGAAAATCTATTAATCAAACATGCCAGACTGCCTGAATTTGAAGATTTTATCAGTGCCGTCACATCAAGGCGCTATACACGTTCAAAAATTCAGCGTACTATGCTGCACCTGATGATGCAGACAAAGAAAGCGGACATTGACAATTTACCGCCGCTGAATTATCTGCGGGTACTGGCATGCAATGAAAAAGGACGCGCGCATTTAAAAGCATTAAAGGAACAAGGCGTACTGATTGCTTCTAAATTCACACAGATACCAGAAGCATACCGAACTATTGAATACAAAAGCAGTGTGCTCTACGGTTATCCATGCAGTGATGAAAAACGTCAGCAGATCCTTGAACGTGAATTGAAAGCACCGGTGATTCTTTAATGATTTACTTAATTCTGTTAATGCTTGTGCTGCTGCCGATCTTTATCTATTTTCCCAAACCTAAGCAAAACATGGATCATGCCGATTGCATCCTTGTATTAGGCTGTCCGACGCATGAAGACGGAAGTCTTTGTCAAACCCAAATCAGACGCTGTAAGAAAGCCATTGATTTATGGTCTAAACAAAAGGCTCCCTTAATCATGATCAGCGGCGGTAAAGCACATAACGCTATATGTGAAGCCGAAGCAATGGCGAAATACATTCATCAAAGTGATCCGCAGATACCAATATTGATGGAAACTAGAGCCATGAATACCTATGATAATTTTAAGTATTCCAAACAGCTTTGTGACCAGCATCAGATACATTCCATCATCGTAGTTACCAGCACCTCACATTGCCGGCGGTCTGCCTACTTTGCCCGCAAGTTCTTTGATGAATTTGCCATGATTGGTGATGATGAACCCTTTTCATTAAAGAAGCGAACAAGGGAATTTTTTGCGAAGTACAATACCTTGTACTGTGAGATTAAAATAAAATTAAAGAAAAATCGTGGAAGTCAGCATTAAGCTAAGCTTTCACGATTTTATTCATTTAATCTTCAATAGAATTTATAATGTTCCCAGATTCATCTGTTATTACGTTACCATTAATCTTTAAATTCAGCACTTTTCCAGTAGTACATTCAATGAAACCTAATAGCTGTTCACTGTCATCAGCAACAAAATTTACAAGTCCTGCACCATTTGTAAACTTTAATGTGCCGTTAAATTTGGTAACATCATAGCCTATCGTATTCATTTCTATATTTTCCAAATCAATATCACCGGAAATATTTATGGTCTTACCATTTAAATCAATATTCTTATCATTGACTAAATAAGACAGACCAGAAAGCTCTTCAGGTGTATTGATCGTAAATTCTGAATCATTTTCATTATACCAGGAAGCATCGGTATAATAAAACCAATGATCATCTGTCTGCACTTCACTTCCATTAACACTCACTGAATTATTACATTTCTTAGGAGCTTGTACCAGTATCCAATAAGAACCTTCATTTATAAATTTTGTATTTATAAATTTAACATTATTTTCATTTGCCCCATATTGAAGTGATAACACTTTTTGCGGTTGTGAACCTGGGTCAATATTCGCCTCAATTGTACTGTCAATAAATGTTAATTTATTTTTCTGACCCAAAGTACCAGGAATATAATTAATATAATAATCATTACCGCTATAATAACCATGTTTTCCACTAATCACGATAGTTGAATAAGCATTTCCATATCCTCTATGAATATTAGTACCTACTAAATAACTTCTTTCAATAGTGAAATCTGAGTTATTTGAAAAAGACCTTATTGCTGCCCAGCCTTCAATGTGTGAATCAGTTATATCTACAGTCATATCAGAAGCATCATCAAAGATATTTAATGTATAAGAAGAAGCAAATATTGAAGTATTATCAATAATTAAGTGCGTACCTTTTACATTGCAAATGTATATTCCTGATTCCATATTCAGTTTATCTGTAGGTTTTAAAGTTATATCATACAAGCCAACAGTCCCATTATTTAATTCAGTAGAATTATCATCACCCATACTAATCACACTATTATTACTATTAGATATAATGGCATGATCATCACCGAAAATATTAACTGATGTTGAAACTTGAACTTTTGCGTTAACTTGAATATCGTTTTTTAAAACAATATTGCCGCCTTTTGCCGCTGCTGCTTTTAATGTATCTTCATTATCAACCAAAACACCAAACTGCGCTGTTAATACAAGATTTTCTTTCACTGGTTTTGTCAGATCATATCTTTTATCACCTTTAAACCATGCCGCAAATACCATCCCATCAGGAGCCACAGCAACAGGTGCAGTTACTAATTTACCTTGTTCTACTGTTTGAGTGTCAATAGTATTACCATCCATGTCTTTAAACGTAACAGTATAATAAGTGATTGATGGCTCGCTGCCACTGCCACCCGATGATCCGCCAGTTGAAGGTTTGTTTACTTCTGGTGCTTGCTCAACATCTTTGCCTGTTTCTACATCTTTGATTACTGTATCCTTGCCTGCTTCTACACCGTCAACATTAGCTTCAACTTTGTTAATTGTACCTTTACCGTCAATACTTACTGGTGCGTCGGCTGTCAATGTGCCTACCGTACTGCCTTTTGATACTTCTACCTTCGTATCTTTTGCACTTTCGGTTACCACCACATTCTTAACATCGGCATTTACCTTGATTTGAGTGTCTGTCTTTACTTCAAGACTTTCTACCGGCGCCTGAATATCCACACTTGCATATGTCCGTGTACTTACTTCCTGTGCTGGTACTTCGATAACTACTTCTCCCTTTGTTGTTGACTGTACTTCAATCTTCTCTACTTCACCTTTGAAGTTCTTGTCTGGTGTTACCACAGCTGTCTCTTCCAATACGATTGTCTTAATTTCTGTTTCGCCGCTTAATACGACTTCTGTATTTCTTGTCTGCGTACTGATTGCTTCAATCTTTGAATCAGTGATCGTTAACTTGCCGGCTGTTTGATTGTCACCAATAACAACCAATTTGCCTTTTACAGTTACACCTTTTAATTCTAACGCTTTGGCCGTTGTCACATCAACATACAGGTTACCTTCAATGACTTCG
>NZ_HE578927.1:33535-47824 GCF_000313565.1 Dielma fastidiosa
GATCCAGCCGGTACGCATTGCTCCGTTATCATCGAAAGCATACCAGCAGTCATTGTCTTTGATCCAACCCTTAGCTTTACTGCCATCTTCCTTAACATAAGACCATGTGCCGTTATTATTGACCCATTGAGCCTCAGCCGCTCTGATTGGTATTGCTGCTGAACAGAGCATTGCAGCTATGACTAAAGCAGTCATCGCTGACTTTGTTTTATTAACTTTCATTAAAATACCTCCCCAGGTTTTTTGAATATGTCTTAAAAGGTATACTTTGTAATACACTCTCTGCATAACACAAAACGGTCATGAAATTGCAAAAAACGGTCTATTTACCTTTACGAATATTATAATATTGCATATAATGAAAGAGGAATATGGTGTCTCATAAAGTATACATTTAGCAACACTCATCACTTTTGAGATATTAAATACAATAAAAAATCGTGATATCTATCAGAATCAAAACTGATATTATCACGATTTTCTATTATTAGTATAATTCTAAACTATACCATATGTCTATGGTTTAATATACGCATATCCTTCCGCCTGCCGCTTAGCTAATTCAACAACACCCGCGCTTACAACCTCTACAAAAGGATACAGTTCCTCAGCTTTGAGTTGGTTCGCTTTCAGCGCGTTGCCGCAAGCGGTAAACAGAATACCTTCCTTTACCAAGGCTGCCATTTTCTCTTCTAATTCATCAGCCTGCGCATACTGTTTAACAGCAGCGCTATTAGCAAGCACCTCAATTTTATACGCTTCACCCTGCTGCTTATATACCGCAAGCATATTTGATACATTAGTTAAGGTCAGCGGCCATTTAGCCATCTCATCAACATGATAAATCACCTTCATTGTCTCGCCTTCTTTCACTCCATGATTATAACATCAAAGCGGCAAAGCAGATAATGATTTACCCATCAATCATCAAGTTGATACATATAGCGTGAAGTACAATACCCCTTCACAATTTCTCCTTCATCGACAAGCTGAAAACCATGCTTCTCGTAGAAATGCTTAAGTTCAGGCTTATTAGTACGGCAGTCCAGTCTGCATGCATCTTTCTTCAGCCGTCGGCCTTCTGCCTTAAAATAATCCATAATCATCTGTGAAGCCATTGATTTAGCCGCCTTACGCATCACACACAGCTTATGGATATATAAGCTTTGCCCCGGTTTTATTTCCGGCCAGTAGATTGGATCTGCATCGCATAGCAGAAAGGTCGCGACAACCTCGCCCTTTTCTTCCACTACATAAAACTGATCAATAGTATGTGTCTGACTTAAGGTATGCCAAGCCACATCCTCCTCGCTCCATGCCCGTTTATTAATTGAAGTGAGCCATCGCACAGCATCCAGCAATACCGCCTCGATGTCTTGAATATCCTGTTCACATGCTTTTCTGATTTGCATAAGAAAAAACACTCCGCAGAGTGTTAGTCGATATTTTCAACGTTGTGCCAAACATTCTGCACATCGTCAACATCATCAAGCAAAGTAAGCAGGCGCTGGAATAATTCCTTATCATCACCCTCTAATGTGCAATATTCATTAGGGATCATTGTCAGCTCTAATACATCAAATTTCACATCAGGAATTAATGCCTCAATTGCTTCTTTAGCCTTATATAAATCTGACGGCTCTACATTGATATTCATGTATTCACCTTCAACTTCAAGCTCTAGTACATTTACATCAGCCATAATCAGCGCATCCAGCATAGCTTCTTCATCAGTATAAGCAATTACTAAATTACCTACATGCTGATAATTGAAAGATACACTGCCGGCAACCCCAATTTTAGCCTTAGCCTTATTGAAACATGCTCTTAAAGACGCGATTGTACGATTCTGATTATCTGTTAAACATTCAATGATAACCGTAGATGCTCCAGCTCCAAAGCCTTCATAAGTTGAGCTGGTATAAGAATCAGTTGAACCGCCCTTAGCCTTGTCAATTGCTCTTTTAATTACATCAGCCGGTACATTGTTAGCCTTCGCACGTTCAATAACCTTTTTTAATCCTTGGTTCATTGAAGGATCAGGTTCACCCGCTTTTGCTGCCATATAAATTTCTTTACTGAATCTTGAGAATAACTTTGCATTTGCAGCTGACGTTTTAGCCATTGCTGCCGCTCTTACTTCAAAATGTCTACCCATTTTAATCACCTTCCAGATTTTTATTGAATTTCCGCATTTTATTATAGCAAATATTTACCATGACTACAAATAAAAATCAACATAAACTGATGAAATCACCTATAAAACCATTAAAACTGAGTCTTTGACACTATAATGAAGCCTTGATTGCTTCTAAAACATCCTGACTATTATCATTAGTAATCAAAACCCAAGCATCGCCAACCTTTTCAATGACACTGTTTTTAATCTTATCAGCTTCCTCTGGGAAATAGTTTTCAGCACTGGTCAGATTATAATCACGGCGTTCTTCAAAGGCTTTTTTTAGTACCTCATCTTCACCTTTGCAAATAGCTAATTCATTTGTTTCATTACTGCTTGAAACATAAACTGCACATGTATTCTTCGCCATATCAATCATCAGAATACTGCGGATTTGATCATCATTTGCCTTGATCATCTCATCATTATAATACTCACTAATCATTGTTTCAGCTGTCTTATCAATATCGATTTCTTTGCTTTGGTTACTGCTGCAGCCAGTAAGCAGACATAAACTAATCAGCGCAAGGCTTCGTTTCATATAAAATCTCTCCTTTATTCACATGTTCTTTAATCATCGTCAGCCAATGACTAAAACCTTCTTTGTTTAAATGATAACCATCACTGGTCCATTCATCAGGCAGATATGTATCCTCTGATTCAAACATTGAATTACTGTGAATCAGATTCACCTGAGTTTCTGCCGCAACCTCTTTAATTGTATCATTAATCAGTTTCAATTTATCAAGATTTGTATAATCATTTTCAAATTCACGGCTTTTTGAAAAATTATAAACATCAAGCAGATAAATCTGTGCCTGCGGCTGCAGGGCTTTGATCTGATTGACAATATCGATATAATCTTCTTTAAAGATATCCATGACATACCAGCCTAATTCATTTAAGCCAAAGCTTAAATAAATCTTTTGAACAGGTGTCTGCGCAAGTGCGTCAATCATCGTGCCCATACCGCCATTATCCAAAGGGAATACGGTACGCATTGTTGCCTTGCTGACATCCAATGAGACAGAGCCATAGATTCTTGCCGTGGTGTCAGCTAATACATAAAGTTCAGCGATACCGGCAATGCGTGAATCACCGGCAAAAGCCGCGTCATCAAAATAACTATTCTCAACCGCTTCACTTCTAGGCACTGGTTCTCCATAAGACTGCGGGATTGCGAAATGGCATAATTTAACATGATTTCTTAATTCATGATCATTTTGATAGCCGGTTTGACGAGCTTGAGTATATTGACTGGCACTGCAAGCTGATGCCAGAGAAAGACAAAGCATTAAACTAAAAAACTTACTTATTTTCATATAATCATCCTCTAAACTTAATTACACTTCACTAGTTTATCCTATTCACAACAAAACAACAACATTAAACACAAAAAACGGATCTTTCAATCCGTTAAAAGAATAGGAGTGCCGCCAGTACCGAAAACACTTGAATCAGCACATAGATAATTATGACCCAACCAATGATTTTAGAAATGGAATTTCCCTGCTGCCGATTTGCAGGCCGGCGATTAACTGGCTTACGTTCATTCATTGACCGTGAGTTCGCTGTTTTAGCGTAACGATCACTATTTGCTGAAGAGTAGCTGCTATGAGTATTTGAATGACCGGCAGATTTGCTGTATGGATCATTTACCATATTAGCAGTGCATGGTTTAGCTTCCTTACCAGTTTCCCTAACATATTTTGAGTTTTGTTCTAAATGACTGTCAGCATGCCTGAAAATAGCAGCTTTAGCACGGCCGTCATTCAGTGAAACAGAATCATTTTCCCTGACTCTTGCATAACAATATGGACAATATTTGTCTTTTGTATCGAACCATGTTTTGCAATATTTACAACGTATACGCATACTATCACCTCATGGTATAAGTATAGCATCCAATCAACAAAAAGACCATGAATATAGCAAAAGTGTCATTAAGTTTTATGGCTTATGAATAAAACAGTAATAATGAAATAATAGCTTCAGCTCTCCTATTGCACCTACGCCTATCCTTAATTGATAGATTACAGATTAAAATAAGATAATATAAAATATAAAATAATAACCAATATAATTAATGTCACAATTTTTATTACTATGCGTTTCTTACCCGTTATCTGTAATTTACTTAATATATAATTTTCTGTCCAAACCCATAAAATAGCAATTATTATATATTTCCACATAAGCACTCTCCTCACATCAGTATGTAATCTAATTTGTATTATAAACTAAGCAAGAAACATATCGCCCGTACCGCCTTTGAAAACAAATCACAATCGTCCAAATTATAGAATTAATTTTATTCATGAAATTTAAACGATTGATTCTTCAAACCATATGTTTCCAGATATTCATCATATGATTCAAATTCACCCGTCACATTATTCAAAATCTGCAAGCCGGATAAATCTGCCTCTGACAATTCAAGCGGTATGGCTTCACGCTGCGGCAGTGATGCCTCACGCAGACCATACATATAATCAATCACTCGATATAAATCATTCGCCTCATCATATTGCAGAATCATTAGATATGTCTTGCCAGCCTCAATGGGTACATCTCCCTCAATCAGTGTATCGATAAATAATTCGGATAAATCTTCGTCAAAACCATTCTGTTCACGTAAAGCCTTTGCTTTTTCAAGTGATGAAGCAGGCCGTAGTTTATCATATTGTGCTTGAGTAATCACACCGCCATTGCGGGCATACTGAACCACCTCCCCCATCGATAAGTTTCCTTTCAAAACATCATAAACGACAAAATTACCATAAGTATAACCATGGATTGATTTACTGCCATCAGGATAAATCGTATCCGCGCCATCTAAAGATACAACAGCCGCTAAGACAATATCTGAACAATTCTCAACTTGTAATTTCATATCATCAAAACCCTTAACAAAACTTGCCTGAAACGTTAACTTTATTGCGTTTTCCTTCATTTCATCACTTAGATAACTCGACGTTTCAAGGGTTGGCACTTCCGTTAAAGCTTCCTGATTTTTTTCCTGCGTCATACAGCCGGATAGTAACATTATTAATAAAATAGACATCATTTTTCTCATCATAAACACATCCCCCAACATACTTATCTACATTATATTAAACTGGACGGCCAAATCAAGCAGAAAAAAACAAAACCGCAGCCTCAAACACTGCGGTTTATTTATTTAATTAACCTCTTAAGATTGCATCCAGCTCTGCTTTTAACTGTAGAAACCTTTAATAAAGCAATTAAACAGTAAATGCTTTTCTCATAACCATTTTCTTACTAGAAAAAGACACAAAACATCTTCAATCAGAGATTAAAATGTAAAAACACAAAATACAAAACAAAGACTAATATTACCGTACTTGCAACCAGTATCAATATACGTTTAATTCCTTTTATTTGTAAATAGTGCAAAATGTCAATCTCTACTACTCCCAGCAAGAAACCGATTAAAGCGTATATCCACATAATAGTTACAGGCTATATTTGCATGTATAACCATGTCCTGAAGGATTCAAAACACATTCATTACCACTTGTTGTCTTATAAGACATTACCACTGCAGCTGTAAATGCAGCTAATGCAACTAATGCAAAGAATCCTGCTGGATGTGCTGAAACTAAAGTAACAATGGCGTTGATTGCAACAGTGGCCAATTCAGGACCTGTGTATCCTGATACATACACTATCGCTCCTTCAACAAAGTCGCCTATAACCTTAGTGCCAACTATAACAGCAATTGTTTCTAATATCTTGCCATTAGCATAAATGCCATTTTCAGTAACCACAACCACTTTGCCTTCTAAGCCAGTTCCTACCAATGTAGACATGTCCACTAGATAGCTACCATCACTTAGTATATAATTATCTTCTGCTCTGATATGCTTAATGTTAGTTTCTAACATCATTTCAGTAGTTTCTGGGGCATCAGTGTTTACCACATCTGAAGATTCAGCCATAACATTCGATAAATTTAGCGAAAAAAACATTAATATAGCAACAAAAGAACTAAATATTTTTTTCATAACATTCTCCTTCACCTCGCTCAGAGGATTTCATATAAACATGAATATTAGATTCTATCAAAATTATCCATTGATCCTCACCTTCACTATGTGTGAACCCTTTCTTTATTTGCAGTTTAGTATTTTCAAACAATTTAATCAACCCCTTTATTACGTAACAAGCTGTTGCTTACAAGCAAGAATAATTTCTTTTTAAGTATAATTTTTTCGATTTATCCTTTTATAAACAAATGAGAGCTATCTATTTTTGCTAATTTGGCAACTAATGATATAAGCATTGTTTTTTTTATCACCAGTTCTCTTAAGTCTTAAAAGTAAACTACATTCATTAGTACAAAAGAACTTCAATTATTATTTCTCATATACATCATCCTGATTAGTAATCCCTTCTTTAGCAAAAAATATCAGTGATTTCAATTTTACTCCCCAACGAATTACTTAGCAAGATCAATTTTCTAATAAAATTATTTTTTCTTTTAAATAGATTATCAGACAATCGTTAGCTTTTTTTCTTTCTAATAGATTTATTAATATATCTAAATAGAAAAGTGATAGATCAATATCATTTGTTTTACGATGAAAATCATATACTTTGATTGCTTGACTGATAATCTTATTAGACGGTATTTTATTTTCTAAATAACACAAGCTTTCAAACAAGTCCAGAACTAACACAATTCTTTGTTCATTTTTGATATATCTGCTTTTTGTAATATCTCTTAATGCTTCTGAATAATTTTCTAATTTATAATTGATCCATATATTATATAATCTTGAAAGTATATGTGTATTTCCAAACTCATTGGCTTCTTCTAGATATTTTTGTGCTTTATCGTATACTTTTTTTCGTATCATTAACCAAGAAAGATTTCTATAAACTTTTGCAATCTCATTCTTATCTATATCTAGTGTTTTTCCTAAATTAATACAACTAATATAATAATACTCAGCATTTTTATAATTTCTTTTTCTTAATTCAACACTAGCAATTAACATCATACATCCAAATAAGCGCTTCAAGTTAGCTGTATCCATAAATATCTCTTTAGCCGACAGCAAAACCTCCATCGCTTCATTAAAATAGTTTAAATCTTTGTAAATAAAGCCTAAATGGTATTTTATTATCCCTAATTCTGTCTTCTCACAATTTGATTTTAATAATGATTTATATATTTTTAAAGCTTCTTCATGTTGATCACATGTAAATAACCTCATACCCATATAGTCCATATAAGCAGAATATATGAATAAATTGCTTATCTCATATTGCGATATTATGTTTTCAATTTTTAGACATCCTTCTACATAATTTTCTTGAATATAAATTATATATTTCATCACTAGATAGACTAGATGCTCATTTATTGTGATATAAACCTCCGGAATGCGATGTTTATAATACGCTAAATCTACTGTATCATAAACCACTTCAATATAAAATTTTTCAAATAATTCAATCGCTTGTTGATAAGATACATCATTATTATAATTATTCAAATCTAGGACTTTATCTAGTTGTTTTAGCTGATACTCGTTTAAATCAGCTTCACCAATTTCAAAACGACGTATATGTTGATAATTTATCCCAGTTAACTTAGCTAAAGCTCGCAAACTTAAACCTTTAGCAACTCTCATATTTCTGTTATAAGATTTTGTGTCCATAAAATGTATAAAAAGAATAGCCAATTTCTTGGCTAAAATTTGGGATTTTCATCTTGTTTTGGTTGAATATTAAAACAACGATGTGTGCACTTACCGCTACCATAACCACAATCTGATGAATGAATATGTATGCAATGATTGGGAGTACACATAATAGTGAAGCATAAAATTGCAACGACTAACCCTGATAGTCTTTTCATACTTTCCACCTCCTTACTCTCATTATATTATTCTAAATTATTTGGTCAAGTAACAATACCATGTAACAGAAGTTTATAATTTTATTATATTTTTTCAATTTAATCATTTTGAAATTTTTAAGAAAATGTTCACGCAAGAAAACACATCACTTTAGTAAAATAATCTTTGAAAACTGATAACAATTCAATCAGAGCATAAAATACAATATAATATTTAAACAAAGATTACATTAAAATTCCGCATAGCATTCCCTATCCGAAAATACTTATAAATTAATCAAAACAAATATAGGTAAAACTAAGAATTAAAAATACAAAGTTCGTAATTCTTACGGAAACTAAATACATAATCTTAAATTTCTTCAAAATATACAAAAACAAAACCGCAGCCTCAAACACTGCGGTTTCTTCTAATTTAATTAACCTCTTAAGATTGCATCCAGCTCTGCTTTTAATGCAGCCAGAATCTTTTCATGAACACTATTGATTTCCCCATCGGTCAATGTCTTTTCATCAGATTGGAAATTGATTGATAAAGCAATTGACTTAAACCCTTTCTCGACATGTTCGCCAGTGTAAACATCAAATACTTCGATACCCTTAATAATCTGACGGCCGCATTTGCGGATTGCTTCTACGATATCAGCTACCTTAACATCTTCCTTTACAACGAAAGCAAGGTCACGGGTAACTGCCGGATATTTAGAGATCGGTGTATATTTTACCTTTGATGGTTTGTTATTCAGCAGTACATCAAGCTTACCTTCAAACATTACCAATTCTTTTGGTACATCAAAATCCTTAGCCATCTGCGGATGAATCTGTCCAAAGATGCCAAACAGTTCTTTGCCGATATAGATGCAGGCTGAACGATATGGATGGAAATGCGTCGTATCCAATTTGTTTTCTTTAATACTTACACGGCTTCCCTCATAGCCCAGCTGACTCAGCATAGTTTCAATCAAGCCCTTTATCGTATAGAAATCAGCCGGTACGCTCATTTTCTGCCAGCGGCTCTTATGCATTAAACCATTCATCACAAGTGCCAGACGTTCCTCGACAACATCCTTTGCATAAACATTGGAAATTTCAAAGAATGCCAGATCCTTGATTGAACGATTGTTATTATAAGCAGCCGCATCAAGCATACTCGGTAAAATTGAAGAACGGATGTATTTGCGGTCTTCACTCATCGGTGAAGCCAATTCCACAGCCGGCGTAATCGGCAGAATCGCATGATCTAAATGCTTCTGACTGACCAGCGTATAGGTTTCAGTTTCATTCAAGCCCATATTGACATACATTGAACGAATTCTTCTGCGCATGGCCTGACGATTATCTAATGCGCCAACAGTCATACTCATCGTCGGCAGAGTGGATGGCAGACGGTCATAGCCGATCAGGCGGATAACTTCTTCTGCGATATCTGCTTCAATTTTTAAATCAGTACGATAGCTTGGAATGCTGACCTTAATATCATTGCCTGCCTTTTCAGGTTTCAGATCAAGCCATTTTAATTCTGTCATGATTTCATCTTCACTAAAATCAGTGCCTAACAGATGATTGATTGAATCCGTATTTACTGTAAATTCAGCCGGTACATAGTTATTCGTGCCATATTGAGCAGTTTCTTCAATCAAGCTTGCATCCGCATATTCAATCAATAATTGAACACAGCGATCCATTGCTTTATAAACTGCCATCGGTTCAATTTCCTTCGCATTGCGGACGGCCGCATCAGAAGTGATATTTAAACGGCGGGCCGTATTGCGGACTTGAACATAATTGAAAGTCGCAACCTCAATAATGATCCCCTTTGTTTGCTCATCAATTTTACTGTCATCACCGCCCATGATACCGGCAATACCTACTGGATTACCCTGAGTCGTAATCATGATATCTTCTGGTTCAATCTTATAGTCAACGCCATCCAAAGCGGTATACGTTGTATCAAAGCCATCCTTAACGATGATTTCCTGATGCATTTTCGCGGCATCATAGAAATGGGTCGGCTGGCCGGTTTCCAGCATCACGAAGTTTGAAATATCAACAACATTATTGATTGATTTAACACCGGCGGCATGCAGCAGCTCCTGCATCCACTTTGGTGATGGTTTAATCGTTACAGAGCCAATAACTTTGCCTAAGAAAATCGGACATTTAGAAGTTTCACTGGATACCTTTAATTTTGTCGGCACACCAATATTGGCAGCGCCTTCACATTCGGGCAGCTGTACATCACGGTGCAGAATAGCGCCTACTTCTTTAGCTAATGCCCAAGAAGCCAGACAGTCATTGCGGTTAGGTGTCAGTCCGACATCAAGCAATGTATCATCAAGGCCTAAATAATGAAGCGGATCACGATCACCGACAACTGCATCATCACCTAATACCTCAATGCCATTTTTGCTTTCTTCACTCAGCTGTTTCGCATCAACCCCTAATTCAAGCAGCGAACAGATCATGCCATTTGATTCAATGCCGCGTATCACGCCATTCTTAATTTCACCGCCCGGCAGCTTTGCGCCCGGCAGCGCTACGATAACCTTTTGTCCTGCCGCTACATTAGGTGCGCCGCAGACAATAGTATCAACCTTATCGCCAAGATCGACCTTGCAGACATGCAGATGATCGGAATCAGGATGGTCGACGCATTCCAATACCTTACCAATGATCAGGTTGCTTCCCTGAGCCATCTTTTCCAAACCTTCAACTTCATTGCCAGCGGTTGTCAGCTTATCAGCCAAAACCTCTGGTGTAATATCACTTAAATCTAAATATTGGCTCAGCCATTTTTTACTTGTTAACATACATACCTCCTACTCAAACCGTGTGAATGTCTTTAAGAAACGCAGATCATTCGTATAGAAATGACGGATATCATCAATACCATATTTCAGCATGGCAACACGTTCAATACCAACTCCAAAAGCAAAACCGCTGCATTTCTTTGAATCATAGCCAGCCATCTCCAATACATTTGGATGTACCATACCAGCACCGAGAATTTCAATCCAGCCAGTTCCCTTACATACCGGACAGCCCTTGCCATTGCAGATATGACAGCTTACGTCAACCTCTACGCTTGGCTCAGTGAATTGGAAATAGCTCGGACGGAAACGGATGACACGCTTTTCACCAAACATTTTCTTCGCCATAAACTCTAAGGTACCCTTTAAATCAGATAAGGTAATATTCTCCGCAACAACTAAGCCTTCCATTTGTGTAAACTGATGAGAATGTGTCGCATCATCATCATCGCGGCGGTAAACTTTACCTGGACAAACAACCTTAATCGGCAACTTAGGTGCATAGGCTTCCAGCTGGCGTGTCTGAATCGCCGTCGTATGCGTTCTCAGCAATTCCTCAGCATTAATATAGAATGTATCCTGCATATCACGGGCTGGATGTCCCTTCGGTATATTCGCCCGTTCAAAGTTATATAAATCAAATTCGATTTCCGGTCCTTCACCAATGGTATAACCTAAACCGATAAACAAATCCTCAAGTTCCTGCTGAACAAGCGTCAGAGGATGCAGATTGCCAACGGTTGGATGATAGCCCTCCAGTGTGATATCAATCTTTTCACGTTCAAGACGATCTTCCATCTCCTTGGCTTCAAGTTCAGCCCATTTGCTTTCAATAGCAGCCGCAATCTGCGACTTGATCTCATTAACGGCAGCGCCAAACTTAGGACGTTCTTCCGCACTCAAATCTTTCATAGATTTCATTACTTCCTGAATCGGTCCTTTTTTACCCAGATAAAGAACCCGGTGCTGCTGAAGCGCAGCCAGTGTCTGACTTTCACGAATCGCGTTAAGTCCCTCTTCTTTTAACTGTTCTAAATTTTTCATCGTTTTTTCCTTTCCGACTAATAAAAAAGCCGCAAGCCTGCAGGAACGCTCTTGCGCGGTACCATCCTGCTTCGTCTTGCGACACACTTTTACCCTGATAACCGGTTGTTTCCCGGGGGATGATTAGTCCCACTATTCAAAGGTGAATTCAACAGCTTTCTCTAAAAACAGCTTACAGTCGGGTGGCTGTTTATCCCTGATAGAGAATATCTTCATGTTTACTAGTCCTTCTCAAAGTATTTAACAGTTGTTATTATAGCCCAAAAAAATGGATTTGACAAATGCTTTTTCACCTTATTCATACCCGTTTAAACGCTGCATATTCCAAAAACATCAAAAGTTACAAAATCAATCCACAAAATTGGATAAACTTATTTGCTTGGCAGTTAAACCATGCTCACCATCAACAATATCAATGATGAAAGTGATCTCTTTAAGACCTTCGATTAAAGTCTCCTTTTCATTATCTTCAAGGATTAGAATATAATCTGTACTATAAATACTTTGATTTCCTGATGATGGCAAATCAAATAAAAAAGTAGTTACTAATTCTGAGGGTGGTTCATAAAGATAATCATTCAAGTAATCATCAAGCGTTGAAAAATCAACAGTCTTAACACGATAATCATTATTTCCCCCTGCATTGACGCACAGATAAACGGACAAGCGATACAAATTTTCTTCCGTTTCTAAAAAGTTTAACGTTTCAGGATGTTCTAGCAAATATTCATCCATCACATAATCATATTTTGTCAATGGATGAAAATGCACTTCATCACTAACCTCAAATTCTGGTTTAGCTGTACAGCCAAAAAGAAATATGCCTAAACATAATAGTATTATCTTTTTCATCCATGCCATCCCCCTTCATGATAATAAGTTTAATTCTATGATTACATTAATTAGCTGGATTATACTCTTACCTCATCCATATACATCTTAATCATTGAAAAGGTTTCCCTGCCGCACCGCTCATCCTCCAACAGCTCATGGGGTCCTTCCGGAATCAGATACAGTCTTTTCTGCGGGTGATTAATCAAATGATAGGTACGTTTGCCAATCGTCGGCGGCACAACATCATCCGCCATTCCCTGAATGACCAATGCCGGCACTTTGATTTTCTTTTGATACGGACGCAGCATATTAATCAGCTTCGCAAATTCTATCGAATATTCAAGCAGTACCTTATCACGGTCATTGACTTCCGGTTTGCCGCCTTCCTTGAATTTAAAATCATTGCAGTAGGAAAGCACCTGTTTTACGCCATAAACCTTAAATGACGGCGCAATCAAAATCAGCTTCTGAATCGGAAATTTATCGGCTAAATAACTGGCAATAACACCGCCCATCGAAAAACCTAACAAGGTAACCTGACACTCCATAAAATCGATGTCCTTTAATACTTCAATGGCTTTTTTCAGCCAATCAGTCCAAATTGGATGCGGTGATAAATCATATAGATCAAAAGTAATCAGCTCATAGTCCTGCCCCTTTGACCATTCAATCAAGTTACGGAAATTCTCCTGCCGCATGTCCCCAAAGCCATGGATGGCTACTAATACTTTTCTCATAAGTCCTGCTTTCTGAATGCGTAACAGCAAATACCGGCTGCTACCGCTACATTTAAACTTTCAAAACGATTCATTTCAATAAAAATACGATCATCACACAGATTTAAGATTGCTTCACTGACGCCGTTACCTTCGTTGCCGAAAACCAGCGCTGTCTTTTGCTGATTCACAAAGGTTGAAAGTCCCTTTGCCTCATGCAGTGAAGTTCCATATACTATCGTTCCCATCTGCTTCAGCTTATGAATCATATCCGGCAGATGAGCTTTTAATACTGACATATGAAACAGCGCGCCCTGAGTTGAGCGAATTAATTTTTCATTATAAATATCAACGCTGCGGCCAGAGAAAACAACCGCGTCAAAGCCAAACGAATAAGCTGTTCGAATGATTGTTCCCGCATTCCCCGGATCCTGCACATCATCAAGCAGAATCACCTTATCACCAAGCGTAACATTACTGTCCTTAACCTTGCAGACACCCACACATGTATTAACCGAAACGGTGCTGCGCAGCTTCTTCATAATTTCCTCACTGACCAAATAGCACTCCCCGTCAAAATCAAACTGATACGGGCAGTCAGGGCTGATGATCAGCGCCGTTAACAGACCGGCAGTGATTGCCTCCTGAATCAGATGTTCCCCTTCAACTAAAAAGAGTCCGTCTCTGTCACGGTGTTTCTTATCATGATATTTCACCCATTGTTTTACACGGGGATTACTCACTGATGTTATCTCATTCATATTCTCACATCCTTGTTTGTAGTATATCCCAGACAAAGAAAATCTGCAAGCGAGA
>NZ_HE578927.1:48874-105542 GCF_000313565.1 Dielma fastidiosa
AGATCAAGAACCTGCAGATGTTTTATGTACTCGATTCAATTGTTTAGATACCGCTGGTTTGCGCTCCCGCCGCTTTTTTCTGAAATACAAAACGGTAAAACAGATAGCCGCCTAAGGAGAAGATGCCAGTAATCGCATAAATCAAGATTGCCTGAGCAAGCATATTGCTGCCCAGATTAGCACCGACCAAGGTTGATGAATAAATGGAAGGAATGCGGGCAATGCTTGAAATCAGCAGGAAGGTTGACAGCTTCATATTCGTTAAACCTAACAAATAGGTAAAGATATCCTTTGGTGTTCCCGGAATCAGAAACAGGATAAAGGTAACGGCGTTCAGCCGGCTCTCATCCTTAAAGAAACTGATCTTATCCATTTTTTCTTCGGAAATAAACCGCTGAACAAATTTTTTGCCATAACGTTTAGTTAACAGGAAGATTAATGTCGAACCAATCAGATTGCCTACTAAACAGAAGGCCATACCGCCGATACTTCCATAAAGGACACCGAACAATACCTCAATAATTTCACCCGGCAAAATGGCTATCAGAATTTGAGCGGCATAAAGCAATATACCCACCAGCATGCTGCTGGCACCAAATTGTTCAAGGAAGGCCTTCATCTGATCCATATTGCTTAATAGATTAAACAGGTCTTTGCCATAATAAATCAGTCCCAATAAGATTAAACCACCAGCTATTACAGCACATATTCCTTTAAAAATATTACGATCCACTTGCTTCATCGCTTATCCCTCATTTCATGCTCTAAGAATAACAAATCATTCTTAAAACCTAACGGTGATAAGCTTAAAGATTTCTAAAGATTACTTAAATTTTACCTTTAAATTCAATCAGTAAGATGCTTATGGTATAATATATATAACCATAGAAGACATTCATTTAATCTTGGGAAAGGAGCATTTGATATGAACAAGAAAATTGTCTATCTCATTTATACTCTGATTTTTATTGTCATTTACATCCTTCAGCTATTGAATGTTTATAATTTTAAAAATATCTTACTGATCATTACAGCAGCGTTATTAATTATCGCTGTATTAAGCAGTGGGTTATTAACCTCAGGGGATCGTATGCGGGCTAATTTAAACACATCTAAAAATGAAAACCGTTTTGCCACGACAAACCTTTTCTTACTTTTAGCGATACCGCCGGCCATTGTCTTGTTATTATCCTATCTGTCACTTCCTTTTTAGTAAATAAAACCCTCAATCGAGGGTTTTATTTATATCAATTATTTAAAGATCACCTGCACCAGAAGCATATATAATGCCGTGCCGCCTAAGATACTGATTAAATTGTTGCGTTTCCAGCAATGCAGTCCAACTACGGCACTGACCGCTATTAATTCAGGGATGCCATAAGGGGCTGACAGCACAGCTGTATTGCGCAGACAATAAATGACTAATAGGCCCATCATCGCATAAGGCAAAACATTTCCCAGATAGCGGATCAGCGATGGCAGCTCATTTTTATTTCCCCATAAGATAAAGGGAATGACACGGGTTAAAAAGGTAACACCCGCCATAATGGCAATAATTAAGATAGACGTTGCTGTTGAAATCATGAAGCATCACCCGCTTTCTTCTTCATTGCCATTAACACAAGCACAATCAAAATCATTGAAGGAATAACCATATTCTCAGCACCAAATACGACTAGTGAAAGCAAGCCGCAGGCGGTTCCGCACAATGCTGGGCGGTGATCAGAACAGCTTAGCCATTGTTCCGTAAAGATCACCACAAACAAAGCAATCAGCGCAAAATCAATGCCTGTTGTATCAAAAGGCAGCATACTGCCAATCAGTGAACCTAGTATTGAGCCGATGATCCAGTAGCATTGATCTAAAAATGAAATCAGAAACATCAGCTTGTCGGCGTGACCTTCCTCATTCTTGATATTGACCAGCAAAGAATAAGTTTCATCGGTCAAAGAAAAAATCATATATGGCTTTTTGCGCCCCATATGCGAAAATGGCTCAATCATGCTTAAGCCATAAAATATATGCCGTACATTCACCAGCAAGGTCATCAAAGCTACTTCCACAAGACTGACTCCCGGCACAAAAAAATTAATACCGATAAACTGCATACTGCCGGCATAAACAAATACCGACATGGCTGCCGCCCATAAAAAATTATATCCTTTTTCCTGAAACAGCATACCAAAAGCAATGCCGACAAATAAATAGCCAAGCATGACCGGAATTGTGGTTTCAACCGCTTCAAAAAAGACGCCCTTATGTTTCATAAACTACCCCATTTCTTTGTTTCAATTATACTCATATATAAAGAAAAAGAAAGAACTTTTTTTCTGAAACAGGTATCATTCCCACTAATCTACCATTCCTTCATGAAAATCCATAGGGTTCGTCACTCTATATTGCACATGATACTTATCATCAAACAGACTGAACTTCTCCAACAGTCACATTCTGATACCTTAAAATATCATTGGCATCAATCAGTTTTCTCATGCTTTCTTACCATTACTATTCCTCCTAAATAAATTATTGAGCAATTTCTCATAAAACACACCAAACCTAAGGTTGAGTTTGCCTATACCACATAAAAAGCGAACCCATATTTAATGAGTTCACTTCACAACTATTTATTTCAACTTACTTAACTCACAGGCAATCTGTGATGCCAGCTTAGCGTTATTATAAACCAGCTGAATATTTGCAGCCAGACTTGATCCGCCGGTAATCTTTTGAATCTTATCCAATAAATACGGCGTGGTATCCTTGCCTTTAATGCCTAAACGGTTAGCTTCTTCAATTGCTTCATCAATGGATTTATTAATCATATCCGGATCCATTGAATATTCTTCAGGGATTGGATTAGTTACCAGCATTCCGCCGCGTAATCCTAAATCCTCTTTAGCCTTGTAGACATCAGCTAATTCCTTTGGTGTATCCATGCGGTAGTCTACTTTAAAGCCGCTTTTGCGGGTATAGAAGGCTGGTAATTCTTCACTCTGATAACCAAATACCGTAACCCCCTTGGTTTCCAGATATTCAAGCGTTAAACCAAGATCAAGAATGGATTTAGCGCCTGCGCAGACAACCATCACCGGTGTTTCAGCTAATTCCTCAAGGTCAGCGGAAATATCCATCGTAGTTTCAGCTCCGCGGTGAACACCGCCGACACCGCCGGTCGCAAAGATTTTAACACCGGCAAGATTGGCAAGAATCATGGTTGCCGCTACGGTTGTCGCGCCATCTTCTCCCTTAGCAGCCAACACTGGAATATCACGGCGGCTGGCTTTGATGACATTCAGTCCTTTACGGCCTAAATGATCAATTTCTTCCTTTGAAATACCTACCTTCAGCTTACCGCCGATAATGGCAATCGTAGCCGGTACAGCACCATTGTCACGTACGACCTTTTCCACATTTAAGGCGGTTTCCACATTCTGCGGATATGGCATGCCATGAGAGATAATCGTTGATTCCAGTGCTACAACCGGACGTCCCTCGGCTAATGCCTTCTGTACTTCTTCAGATACGTCTAAATACTTTCTTAAGTTACTTGTGTTCATGTTTTTCCTCCTATTTTACTGGATGCTGATCCAGGATTTCAAGTATATGTTCACAGCTGATATGCGGACTGATGGTTGATTCACTGGCGATACAAATGCTGGCTGCCGCCATACCGGCTCTGGCAATATCGCGCAGTGGAAGCTGCTGACGCCATGCCCAGGCAAGAGCTGCGACAAAGCTGTCACCGGCGCCTGTCGTATTGACAATTTCACATGGAAAGCTTGGCAGATGCAGATGCTCATGGTTATTTGCCGCATAAACACCCTCTTCTCCTAAAGATATAAAAACCTGCTGCATGCCCTGTTTCAGAAAACACTCCGCCGCTGCGCGCAGGGAATTTTCATCAGCGATTTTAATGCCTGTCAGCTCCTCCGCTTCAATAAGGTTTGGTTTCAATGTGTGAATCTTACCTAACAAGCCTTTCAGCTTTTTCGCCTTAGTCGTTGATACCGTATCAGCAAATAACGGACACTGGCAATGCGCGGCAAGATATTCTAAGGTATTCTGCGGTAGATTGGTATCACAGATACAAAGACTTGCACGATTGATAAAATCGATGCGGGTTGCCATCAGTTCAGGTGTTAAATGCTCATAAATCCCCATATCCGACACCGCTAATTCCATATCGCCATGCTCATCAGTAATGAATAAATAAGTCGATGTCACACCGTTGGGAATCGTAAAGGACTGGGATGTATCAATGCCGATGCGATGGCATTCTTCACTGAGCTGTGACGCATAGCCATCACTGCCAAAAGCCGTAATCAATTTCACATCTTCATCTAACAGCGCCAAATTATGCGCGATATTACGGCCAACGCCGCCCGCCGATAAAAAGGTGGTGCCGGGATTGGAATCACGCATGACCAATGGCTGATACGGACGTCCGCAGATATCCATGTTCACACCGCCAATCACCACGATATATGGCTTTTTCTGTAAGATATAACCCTTACCCTGAATCAATCCCTTTTTAGTCAGATTGGAGATATGCACAGCTGCTGATGAGCGGGTAATACCTGCCAGATCTGCTAGTTCCTGTTGGGAGATCAAGGGATTTTCCTCGATCCAATGCAGAATTTGACGTTCTCGATCAGTAATCATAACTGCCTCCTTTCCATAATCATTTGTTTAGTATTCTAATCTTTTGCTTATTACATCTTTATAGTACCGCTTGCTAAGTGTAAAGTCAAGCACGAAATTACAAAAAAAATACAGACTGTTTGCACATGTCTGTATCATTTGATGATTATGCCTTTTCAGCTTTTACCAGCTTGGCCATATAAAAGCCATCGGTATTGTATTCATAAGGGAAAATGGTTCGCTGAGAAATCAGCTGCGCATTATCATGCAGTCCCAGAAATTTCTCAATTTGCTTTTCATTTTCTTTTTTATTCAACGTACATGTTGAATAGACAAGAACGCCGCCCGGTTTTACCATTTTAAATGCGGTATCTAAAAGCTTTGCCTGAAGCGGCAGTAAAGTATCCATGTCTTCTGGCTGCATATGTACTTTGATATCATTTTTGCGCTTCATTACACCATAGCCCGAGCATGGCGCGTCGACCAATACCCGATCAAAGCTTTCCTCATCATATTCATGATTGATTTCACAGGCATCAAAGCACCATGGCTGAATGATGCTTAAGCCAAGTCTGGCCGCCGCATTACTAATCAATTCAACACGATGTTCATGAATATCCAAGGCGATGATTTCTCCCTCGTTTTTCATCAGCTGGGCCATGTGGCATGTTTTCGTTCCCGGCGCCGCGCACATATCCAAAATACTCTCATCGGGCTGAGGATCAACTAATAAGGCGACACACTGGCTTGCCTCATCCTGAATCGATACTCTGCCGGTCAGATATTCCTTTGTATCGGCAATATTGCCGCCATGATAAATCAGCGCGTCTTCACTCAAACAGCCCTTTTCAAAATCAGGATTGGCGGCAATGATTTCATCACGGCTGGTAACACATGTATTCACCCGGGCCGCTAACGCCGGTGCTCCCTGATCATCAAGACAGATCCGCTCAGCAATTTCATATCCATATTGTTTTTCCCACATCTTGACTACCCATAAAGGATGCGATGTTTTGATAGACAGCTGAAAGAGCGCATCACCAAGGATCGGACGTTTACCCTCTCTTAAAAAGCGCCGCAGCATCGCGTTAATCATCGCTTTATACTTGCCTTTATGCTTCTTAGCCGCAATTTCCACGGCTTCATTCACCACCGCATATTCAGGCACCTTATCCATAAACAGGAACTGATAGATACTCATATCCATCAAAAGCGCCATATCAGCGGCAATATCGCTTTGCACATAGGCTTCCCATTGATATCTGAGATAGAGATAATTCTGCATCGTACCATAAACGATATTGGTAATCAAACCCTTATCCGCTGAGCTGAAATCATTAATTTCTTTACGCAGATAAAGATTGCTGTAACTCTTGCCTAAAACAATATCACATAAACAATTGTATGCTTTTTCTCTTGCTTTCATAAGATTCTCCTCTAATCCATATTCAGCGGATTGATATCGATCTGCAGTCTGACTTTGCTTTTTGATGAGCGATGTTTGCGTGAAAGCTGATAAACCGCCTTCTGCAATTGCGTCAGTGATTTACTTTTAATACAAATACGGAATCGATATTCATCCTTTACCTTCATTAATTCACTGGGCCCCAATAGCCTGAATGTTTCTTCCGCCAAGCAGCGCATGCCCTCACACGCCGCCTCACTGGCTGATTCCTTATCTTTATGAATATACAGAATCGATGCCAAATAGGTATATGGCGGATAACCGGCTAAATGGCGGTAGCGCATTTCCTGTTCAAAAAATTTCAGATAATCATGGGTCAGCGCACAGCGCACGGCATAGTGCTGATCATCAAAAACCTGAAGCAATACCTTCCCCTTTTTCTGACCGCGGCCGCTTCGTCCGCTGGCTTGACACAGCAGATCAAAGGTCAGCTCACTGCTGCGATAATCAGAGCGATAAAGCATAGCATCACCTTGGAGGATTCCCACCAGCGTGACATTTTCAAAATCCAAGCCTTTCGCGATCATCTGCGTACCAAGCAGGATATCCGCTTCATGCCGGCCAAATTGTGCCAGTAAATCGCGGTGCGCATTCTTGCGGGCTGTCGTGTCGGCATCCATGCGAATGATTTTTTTATCCGGGAACAGCTCGCTGACCATTTCCGCCAGCCGCTGTGTTCCAAACCCCATTCCCTTTAATGAAGGTGATTTGCACGATGGACAAACACTGGGTACCGGTATGCTGTAACCGCATAGATGGCATTTAGCGCTTTGATCATCCTTATGGTAAACTAAAGCCCGGTCACAATGCGGACACATCAGTGTTGTTCCGCATTCACTGCAATGAATCGTCGGCTGATAACCGCGCCGGTTCAGCAGCAAAATCACTTGTTCATTGCGATCCAGACTCAAACGCATCGCATCAATCAGCTGCGGACTCAATATATAAGAGCCGCCTTTTTTTACAGTCTGCTGCATATTGATCAGCGACACATCCGGCAGATTATTACTTACCCTGCTTTTCAGTGATATCAGCTGATAAACATCCTTAATGGCACGCGCATACGTCTCTAAAGATGGCGTCGCACTCGCCAGCAAAACGGTCGCATGATGAACAGCTCCCCGCCATATCGCTACATCACGGCAGTGATACTGCGGCTGACTGTCCTGCTTATAGCTGCTGTCATGCTCTTCATCAAGGATGATCAAGCCTAATTGATCAAAAGGCATAAAGATTGCGGAACGGGTACCGACCACAATATTTTTCTCATGCCTGCGCACACTTTGAAACTGTTCATATTTTTCCTGATCATTTAATGCGGAATGATAGATTGCCACATCATTGCCAAAACGCTTCTGTACCCGCTCCACCATCATCGGTGTCAGCGCGATTTCCGGTACGAGCAGCAGCACTTGCTTGCCCTGCTTTAAAACCTCTTTGGCACAGCGCAGAAAAACCTCTGTTTTGCCGCTGCCGGTAACGCCGTGCAGACAAAGCACTGACTTACGCGGATGCAGCACTTGTTCAATGGCCTGCTTTTGCTCCTCACTTAGAGTCAAATCAAAATCACTGACACTCAGTTTCTCCTCAGCCGCTTTCGCTTCCTTTTCAAACACTTCCACCGCCTGACATTCCTCAAGCGCCTTTCCCACACTCTTAAAATCACGGCGCCATAGGGTCAGCGTCATTTCCCCAACCGCCTGTAAGGCAGACAAGGCTTCCTGACGCTTAGGCGTCATAACCAAAGGCACATGATGAACACGCACCCATTTTTCCATTTTTATGCGCTGTTTGCTTGACTTAGGTTTCAGCTTTGCCGGCAGCATCGCTTGAAAACAGGCGATTACCGGTGAAACCGTCGTTTCCGCCAGCCATTTGCCTAAAGCCATTAATTCCGCATTCAGAATTGGTGAAGCATCCAATACCTTGACAACATCCTTAATTTCAAAGTCAAAGCTTTCCTTCGTATTATAAACAACCTCATCAACGAAAGCGACACAGAGCCGATGCGCAAAATCAACCTGAATCCGCATCCCCGGTTCAATTTTTTCATCATGAAACTGATAGGTATACCGCTGATCAATGGCTGATACAGGATGTTCGATATAGCAGTAGACAAGATTCATTCACTTCACCTCACCCTACTATTATACCATGAGCCAAGCCAACCTGCTTCGTTTTTTCAAATGCATTTAGTCACGCATTAATAACGGCTGAAATTTTTAATATTCTGCCGCAATTATTCCCTTTCCGTTATAGAATTGTTCGGCGGGATTGTGTATAATAATAGAGAAAGGACGTGGTGCCATGAAAAAGAATAAAAACCGTTTTATTACGACTGAGATTTATCATGATGGAATGTCAGCCTGTACCAAGCTTTTAGTAGATGTAGAAACCCATGTACAGTATATGTTCCACAATGAAGGTTCTGGCGCCGGTCTGTGTGTTCTTGTCGATCGTGACGGCCGGCCGCTGCTGGCTGATGATGAAATAATCGAACATGAGGAAATGGCTTATGTCCGTGCCCAACAGCCGGCTGCCGCAATCAGCCTCAATGAACGCCAGGAGCAGTTTGAACCGATCCGCCCTGTGAAAAAAGTGCAGATCAAAGAAAAAGAAAAGAAAAAAAGCTGGGCCGAAGAAATCAAATAATCTGGTTTCAGCTTTTTCATTTATGGAGGTAGTATGGAGCATAAAATCAAAATGATTGTCTCAGATCTTGACGGTACCCTGCTTAATGACGCTAAAAAAATCAGCGCGTTTACCGAAAAGACCTTGCTGGAATATCAGCAGCAGGGCTGTATTGTCGTCTTAGCCAGCGGCCGTTTCCAGCGTGAAGTGGATCGCTATGCAAAGCAGTTAAAATTAAAAGAATATAATGGCTGGATGGTATGTGCCAATGGTTATGAGGTAACCCGCATGGCAGATGGCAGCTGTCATACCTTTGATTCATTGAATCCTCAGGAAAGTCAGAAGCTGTGCAGCATCGCCGATGAATTAAAGCTGATTCAATATGTCCGCATCGCCGATCAATATCATCTGAAAATCAATCGTTTACTGGGCGGCGGTTTAAAAGGCGCGGTGGGATTATTAAAGCTGATGCATCGTTTGGGATATCAAAAAGGCACTTACACAGTTCATCTGCTTGAAGAAACCCGCAATGTCCAATCCATGCGTGAGTATCTCAATGAGGATGTTTATAAGATCTGTTTCATCGGTACGGTTAAGCGAATCAAAAAACTGATTGAGCTTGTGGAAAAGGTTTATCCTGATCAGTACGCATTTTATTATGTCAATCCAATGGCAGTGGAAATCTGTAAGAAATCCGTCAGCAAACGCAACGCGGTTGAATATATCTGCCGGCAGACAGGCATTCAGCTTGATGAAGTGATTGCCTTTGGCGATTCCGGCAATGATGAACCGCTGCTGTTAAGCGCCGGCATTGGTGTTACGATGAAAAACGGCACAAAGAAAGCGTTGGCCGTGGCACGGACCTTATCCGCAAAAACTAATAATGAAGATGGTGTAGCCTATGAATGCCTGCATTATCTGGGAGGCAGCAATGAAAACAGTTAAAATGATTATGTGCGATCTTGACGGCACCCTGCTTACAAGTGCTAATTCAGTTTCTGACCGCACTAAAAAAGCAATCAAAATGGCACGGCAGGCGGGACTATATTTTGGTATCGCAACCGGCCGGCCGCCTTACGCGGTCAGCGAGCTGATTAAAATTTGGGGTATTGAAGAAGACATCGACTGCATCGTTGGCTTTAACGGCGCCCAGCTGATTGATTATACCTTAAATGAAAGCCGCCTGAATTATCCGCTTTCATCAGCTAATCAGCTTGAAATTATGAAGCATTATGAAAATGAAGGCATTAACTTCATGTTATATGAACAAGACGGCATTTATACACAAAAGGTTGATGTTGTCAGTGAACGGCTCAGCCGCAACAACCGGCTGCCGCGCCGTGAGCTTACTGATGAAATTCTCAGTCATGAGCACCCTAAGCTTTTAATTTCCTGTCCAAAGGAAAAGATGGCGCGGGTAGAAGAAGTCATGAGCCAGATTCATATAGAAAATGTGCGGGGTGTGCATTCACAGCCGGATTTATTTGAAATATTTGATGCCCGTAATTCTAAAAGCCGTGGTATCGAACAAATTGCCCGGCTGCATGGCTTCACATTAGATCATGTAATGGCCTTTGGTGATGAGGATAATGATTTAGAAATGCTGAAGGAATGCGGCATTGGCGTGGTCATGGCTAACGGTTCACAAAAGGCACTGGCAATTGCTGATGAAATTACGGCCAGCAACCTTGATGATGGTGTTGCCCAGCGCATCGAAGCACTGTTAAATCAATAGAAAAATAATTGAAGATTTGAAATCGCTTCATGAATCATGAGCGTTCAGCTTCAGTTTTTTTATTGCCTGTATAACTGTTTCAGTTGTCACAAGGTGGCAAATTGTTCCATATGTAGGCCCCGCAAACCCTCATGAAATGGGCGTTTTATCATTGTGCATAACCTCCCCGATGAGATTGGCGCCGTCACATGCCGGGGCTATTTCCATGCGTGACTGGTGTACCAATCCACAAAAAAACAATCGTGGCAAGCAGGGCAGGAGTGTATATACTTCTGCAAAACGCTTGTTGGATTGCCTCCTCAACAAGAAGATTTTACTGGTTTTCGCGGTGACGAAAAAGTGGAAAATCGTTTCGTGTGTACCACGAAACACTGCTTGCCACGATTGAAAACAACTATAGCGTAGTACGCCTTTTACCATTAAGACGTAGCTCTACGTTTCGCTCGTACTACCGATTTCAAGCAAGTTGCCTTCCAAGTCGGCAACATAAAAGTTGCGGATGCCGAAAGGATAGGTAATGGGTGCTCCAGTAGGAAATTGCAAGTCCAACTTTGATAGCCGCTCATATTCCGCATCCACATCAGCAAAGCTAGGCAACCAAAGGGCTATTTCAAACGTCTGATTAATCCCCTTTGGCGGGACGTAGGTCTCTCCAATCGCCTTTACAAATTGTTTCCTACTGTACATGAACAAAGACAGCGCACCGCTTGCCGTTTCAAACTCTGCGAAATCCCCACCATCCCATTGTGTACGAAAGCCCAATGTATCTCTGTAGAACCGTACCATACTGTCCATATCGCCAACTAACAGGCTTGCGCCTACTCTCACATCACGTCCGTTCATCAACATCATCTCCTTTATTTAGTACATCTTATCCGCCAAAAACAAACACAACTTAAACATTTCCATCCTAATATCAGCGTGCGGAAATGTCAAACAGCTCATTTCGTATCATAACTTCATGTTACTGTCCATAACTCTTTTTGTTCATCTGGGCACCATTTTGCCACTTTACATATATGCTCATTTTACAAGAAACCCAATAACCATGCGGTTTTCAGCTTATAGAGAAGACGTAACCGGCTGAAAAGATAACTATTTTTTATATCGTTTGTTTCGTTTGAAATTCTCTCAATTCTGAATCAATGATTTCAAAAACTTGCCGATAGCTTTCCTCACGGCTGTTCAGCAGTTCCTCCAATTGAATCTGTAATTCATCATCATTCAGGATCAAATCAACAATTGAATCAGAATAATGGCTTCCCTTTTCACTGTTTAATTCTTCCAGCACTTCTTTAAATTGTTTTGTACGCGCATAATTACGGCCTAAATTATCGGTTGCCGCATCTAATGTGTCACAAATTGTAATCAGATCAATAAACAGCTTCTGCGGTGAATGCAGATTATCAAAATCAATCGGATAACCTTTTTGACCGTCATAGCTTTTATGATGACCGACGGCGATATCATAGAAATCAGCGATGGTTGGAATCTGCTTCAAGATTTCACCGCTGCTTATCGGATGCAGCTTAATCGCTTCAAATTCAAGATCAATCAGCCGCCGATATTGCATATTGATCACATTGCTGCTTAAAATTTTTCCGACATCATGCAGCAATGCAGCTTCACCTACATAGTCAATAATTTTCTGACGGTTAGCCTGAACATGTGCAATCGAGGAAAAGCAGCTCATCCTCATGAATAAAGCCGGTGTCTTATCAATCATTGCGGCAACGATCGTAGTTGCCAGCTTTCCAACCATGATCGTGTGCGCGGCGGTCTGAGGCTGTCGGAAAATCGTAAGAAAAAGAGTAATTCGCAAGATCTCATCTGCCGGCAAAACATTCAGCAGCGGAAACATATAAAGAAAAATCGCATTATCGGTAATATGCTCGATATAATTGTCATTAGGCAGACAAAGATAGGCATCAAGCAATATCTGCAGAATACCCTTTACCTCAGCCTGATATTTCTTATCATCTTTCGCAATAATGCGGATGGCACAGGAAAGTATCTGCAAAGCATCCATCAATTCATCATCATAGGTCATCGTCGGTTTAGGCAGCATGTTCTGAAGTCTTATTAATTCAGCCATAACCTGATCCTTATCAAGCCCCTGCTCTTGATATGTAAGCATCAGCTTGATCAAACAAACCTTCACATCCTGAATAGAACCAGCCTGTGTTTCGTTTTCCATCTGCCCGCATACTTCATAAAACATAGCTAATTGTTCAGCCGTAAAAGCGGTATGCTCAGCTTTAATCGGTATACCGACAAAACCGCATTGCCAGCATACCCGCAGATAAGGCACAATATGATTAACACGCAGCGACAAATCTTCTTCAGCTATAAACCGTTCAATGTGACGCATCCGCCGCTGATACAGCTTAATCAACGTTTCCGGACTTATAATCGGATCAAAATTCACATATTCGCTGCAGGCATTGCTTTCATAATCATAAAAGCTCAATCCCATACTGCGTTCCACAGCATTCAACTGATCATAATTGCGCTCATAAACATCGATTGCCCATTCACAAAGCGATAAGATTTGCTCTTTATTATGGGGGAAATCAAGCATAATCCTGTTTGTGAGGATAATTAAGGTACATTTCATCATCGCAATCTCATTATCTGCCTGCTGATAATAATTATAAAGCGATTCGGCAGTTTTCTGAGTAGCCTCAATATCTTCTATGCGAATACTGTTTCTAAATAAATAATCAAGCAAGGAAGCCGCGACATCCGCCTCCCAATGCTCTGGGTTTTTAATAAACCAGTAAAGATGGCGTTCAAGATATTTTTCATTATCCAGATACATTTCCCTTAAGCACAGGGCGCGTTTTTTATATAATGTCAGCCAGTGAGCCCCATTCTGATAGTGAGCAGATGAAAAAGAGGTCAGCTTTTCAATACTGAGAATACGATCTGTATAAATTTTAAAATATTCAGCCCATTCTTCATATTCAGTAAATCCGTGTTCCTTTTCCATAGCTCTGCCTGACCTTTTCAGTTCTTTCCTTTTCACATAACCCTGTATTACATCTGAACACAGTTCTTACCATTTCTTTTGGCAATATACATCCGCTGATCAGCTTCATCAAATAATTCATGCAGCGATTTCGGCGCGCATTCACGGTAACAGCAGCCAATGCTGATTGTGTAATGAATTGCCGTCTCACCCATTGACACACGGTTTGTTTCACAAGCATAACGAATGCGTTCAGCTAATTCATACAATGCCTGTTCACTGAGCGAATCAATCAGCAAAATGAATTCTTCACCGCCAAAGCGGGCGATGATTCCCTGCTGCTGATGCTGCTTTAAAATATCCGTAACCGCGCAGATAACCCGATCTCCCTGCATATGTCCATAGCTGTCATTAATCTTTTTAAAATCATCGATATCAATCATTAATGCTCCGATGGAATGCTTTTCCTGATCCGCGCGCTGAAGCATTCCTTCTCCATATTTCATCAGCGCACTGCGGTTATAAATACCGCTGAGATAATCATAGCTCGACTTTTCAAGCGCCGCTGAATACTGCTTCACATTGTGAATCGCAATCGCGATATAATCTGCGAAAATCTGAAGCAGACCCTGATCTGTACGGCTGTAATTTTCAATCTGATTGGACTTCATACAAAATAATGCCAGCAATTCTCCCTGATAGCTGACCGGCTGAATCAGCATTGAGCGGCTGTGTTCATCATACAGCTTCCCCAAGCGTTTAGCCAAATCAGTTTCCGCATTCCAATTACCCAGCTTATACGCGCTGTTTTTGCTGACGCACAGAGCCAATAAAGGATGATCAGCTAAATCATAGCTTTCATGATCCAAACTGCCGAAACGCTGCAAGGGCTCATCATAAAATAACAAATGCCATTCATCAAAGGAGAAAATGCGGCCGGCATGAAGGGTAATCACCTCTAACAGCTGCTGCCAGGTCAAACAAGAGGTTACAACCTTACCAAATTCAGTCATGACCAAAAGCCGGTCATACATTACCTCATACGATAAGCGCCGGTTCTGTTCCCATACGTCCTCAATCTCCTTGTGATAAATATCATCAATAAAGGAAATAAATGTCTTAGTCAATTCATGAGCTGACTGTAAATAGCAATAAGCTTTATCCTGATCGCCTAAACAATCATAAAGCTTTGCCGCTTCTTCCAGCAGCTGTCTTTTATGACCAAAAAAGCCGCCTTTATAATCAAGCAGAAGCTTATAATATTTTAATGCCTGCTCATACTCTTTACGATACATATGATAGCGGCCTAAAGTAAAATAAACCTCGCCGTTATCCATATCATCGCCCTTAGTAAAATCATAAGATGTGATAAACTTTTGATACAATTCATCAGCCAGCTTGCGATCATCCTCAAGAATGGCCGCGTCAAGATAGCCTAAATTAAAAATATTTACATCAAAATAACCCGTTTTCTGTAATTCGGGCACATATGTATCAAGCAGCTTTTTAACCTTAGCCGTATCCTTAACCGCAAGGTATAAGCCGCATAATAAAAAAACAGTGGTATAAAAATTACTGTCACCGATAAAATCTCTTTTTTCCAATGTTTCTTCAACCTGCTGAATCGCTTTTTTATATAAGCCAAATTCCCGCAGAATGATTGCTCCATTATTTAAAAACGCGGAGTAATAGGTTATCTGGCCGCCTTTTTCCGCAATTGGCATGGCTGCCAGTATTTCCTGGTAAGCCGCCCCGTAATTCCCTTTAAAAATATGACCGAGCAAGGCATTATTCGCTACCGTTAAAATGCCGTCATGTTCCTTATAGTCTGGCTGACGCATAAACATTTCTCTGGCTAATTCATTATAGTGAATCGCCAAATCGAGATTTCGGCCATAGTATATATAAAACATCATCGCATAACCTAAGGGCAGTGCATAAGCGTAAGCCTTCCGTTCCGCAATTTCAATATAGCGCTGCATAACTGGTTCTAGGACAGGGCCAAGGCCGATCTGTTCCAACAGCAGTTTCTTGAATCCCTCACAGACACTCTCATCGCTCTCAAAACGATCCAGATAATCATCAAATGTTTTCTGAAGCTCTTCCTTCATATATTTACCCTCTTTATATTATTACTATCATACAATATTTTTCATTGATTTCCCATCCTTTTTGTAACTTTTATATATCAAAAAGAAAAAGAATCTCAGCTTGCAAGATTCTTTATTCAACTTAATTATTCACCGGCTAATTCTAAGATTTCAGCCATCGTTTCAGCACTGATCACAGCACTGCCGCTGCCAATCGGCGTACCGTCACTCATGCTGCTTTCTTCAACCTTTTCAAACAAGGTGACCATCAGTGCCATGTCTGGTTTTAAAATACTCTTGCTTACTTCAAAGTAAGCGCCCTGACCGCTGCCTGTCACATCGACCTCGATGCGGAAAATCTGACCATCCGGCGCGTTGGCAAAAATCATTGTCAGATCTGATGATGACTCATAGCTGATCGTAAAGCGCAGATTGCCGTTATCCATATCCTGAACCTTGATTTCACTGATTGAGGCAATACCCGCAAGCTGCCCCATATCTTCTGTAAAATCAAGAATTACACCATCTTTCAAATCTTTATCCTTAGATGGTTTTTTATCATCATCACTGGCAATCGGTTTATCTTCAGGCTGGTGATTATCCGGCTGCTGGCTGTTATTTTGGTTATTCTGATTGTTTTGGCCATTGTTGTTATTATCGACAATTGGCGGTGTCGGATCTGACGGTGACTGCATCGCCTTATAAATCATAAACCCGCCGCCGGCAACTAACAGAACAACAAGCGCTACCGCCGCCACCGTTAAGATTACCGGCAGACGGCTTTCTTTTTCAGCCGGACGCGGCCTTGACGGCTTGGCCTGTTCACGAATCGGCTTTGGCTCCTTGCCTGCCTGACGCTGAGGCTCACTGAACTTAGGAATCGTTACCGGTTCTTCTTTTTCCGCCATTGGCGTATCCTCAAACAATTCATTCATGACAGCGCTGATTTCATCCTTTTCATCCTTTTCAGCTCTGACTATTTTAGCTCCGCAATTGGGACAGAAATTACATGACTCATCAATTTCACTTCCGCAGTGGGAACAAGTTTGCTTTTTTAATTCAGACATAAAACTACCTCCTACTAAATTCATTATACAGTATTTTCACCTTAACGTTGAATAAAATCATTGTGAAATTATGTGATAACAAGTATTTTCAGCCTTTATTTTAAAATAAAAACAGGCTATCCCTCGATAACCTGTCAATTCCCTATTTACTGTTGCGTTTCACAATCAGCCCGATGACATCCGCTGCCAGCTCCGGATCGTCGTTGCAGACTACATACTTATAATCAGAGATCTGCTTCATCTCTAAAGCTGCTTTCGCCAAGCGCTGCTGAATAACTTCTTCCGGCTCGCTCTTACGGCCGCGGATGCGTTTTTCAAGTTCTTCCATCGTCGGCGGAATAATAAAGATCGTAATTGCGTCAGGACATTTCTCACGTACCTGTGTCGCCCCCTGAACTTCAATTTCAAGTACGACATTTTTCCCCTCATTGCGCAGCTTTTCAACCTGTTCTAACGGTGTGCCATAATAATTGCCGACAAATTCAGCCCATTCCAACAGCTTGCCCGCTTTGATCTGACGCTCAAATTCTGCCTTGTCAGTAAAAATATAATCAACGTTGTTAACCTCGCCGGCTCTTGGCGCTCTTGTGGTCATAGAAATAGAATATGTAAGATTCAGACTTTCATCCTTCATAAAGTATTCGCGAATCGTTCCCTTGCCTACGCCGCTTGGTCCGCTAATAATAATCAGTAGCCCTTTTTTCATTTTTGCTGTCCTCACCTTTTATAGATACTAATTATGATATAACGCTCCTTAATGAAAGTCAAACATTTTCCTAAAGGCGTCATTATAAAGATACAAACTTAACAAATAATACCTATGACATTCAAGCATACCCTGATGAATATCCGCGCTTTAAATAAATAATTCAATGCATCCGCTAAATCATGGTATAATAAAGCACATGAAAGGAGGGGTTGCCATGGCTTTAGATGGCTTACTCTTATATCAAATCAATGAAGAAATTAAACAGCTGCTGCCGGCTAAAATCAATAAAATCCAGCAGATATCAGATACTGAAATACTCTTTAACTGCCGCTCCCGCAGCAGTGGTTTTAAGCTGATGATCAGCTGTCACTCACAATATAACCGCATTAATCTTACCGAAGAAACATACACCGCTCCCGATGTCCCAAATAACTTCATCATGGTGCTGAGGAAGTATCTTGACGGCGGTATCATTAATTCATGTGAACAGGTTGGCCTTGACCGCATCCTGCATATGCTGATTACTGCCCGCAATGATCTGGGTGACCAGCATGATTTTTCTTTGTATATCGAATTGATGGGCAAATATGCCAATTGTGTCTTGGTTGATGAAAATGAAAAGATCATTGACGCGATGAAGCGGATTCCGCCCTTTGAAAATACGAAGCGAACGATTCATCCCGGCGCCCTTTATACATTGCCGGCGCAGGAGCTGAAGAAAGATCCGCGGATCACATTAGACGCTGACGCGGATGAATCGCTGGTGAAGCAGTTTCATGGCTTCTCCCCGCAGCTGAGCCGTGAATTTCAGCACCGCATGCATAACGGTGAAAATTTTGCGGAAATCATGAAGGAGCTGCTTGCCTCAAAAACGCTTTATATTACTGAAACCGAAAAGGAACCGCAGTTTCATTGTCTGCCGCTCACTCACCTTGAAAATCAGCCGGCCGCGTACAGCCTGCAAAAAGGCATCGACGTAATTTTCTACCACAAGGAAGAACGGGAGCGCATCCGCCAGCAAAGCGGTGACTTATTTAAACTTGTTCGCCGTGAAATCAATAAGAATACCAATAAGCTGGGCAAACTCAATCAGACACTTGAGGATGCGATGAACTGCGAACATTATAGAATGTACGGCGATTTGCTTTATGCCTATGCCGATACGCTGAATGAAAAAAGCGGCAGTGTTGAGCTGCCTGATTTTGAAACGGGTGAAATGATTAGGATTCCGCTTGATATACGTTTTGATGCCAAGCAGAACGCGAAAAAGTATTATCAGAAATATCATAAAAGTAAAACTGCTCAGCTTTTAGTCAGCGAACAGATTTCACTCTGCGAAAAAGAACTCGCTTATTTTGAAGAGATCGGCGCTCAGCTTGAATATGCCAGCTTTGAGGATGCCGTTGAAATTCGCAATGAATTAGAAAAAATGCATTATCTGAAACCGCAGAAGCAGAGAATCAAAAAGAAAAAACAAAATGAAATTCCGCATTTCATGACTTTTGAATTTGAAGACGGTCATAAGATCTATGTCGGAAAAAATAATATTCAAAATGATTATCTGACCTTCCGCTTTGCGCGCAAGGATGATTTGTGGCTGCATGCCAAGGATTTCCACGGCGCTCATGTTCTGATCAATGACGCTCATCCCAATGAAGAGCTGCTGCGCCTGGCGGCGATGTTAGCCGCTTATTATTCGCAGGGACGGCAGTCAAGCTCAGTACCTGTTGATTATTGTGAAGTCCGCTATTTAAAAAAAGCAAAGGGCGGCATGCTTGGCCAAGCCCTGCTTTCCTCATATAAAACTATTTATATCGATCCTGAACCAGCAACGATTCAAAACCTACTCAGTACGCATCTAACAAAGCGCCGTCATTAAGGATTGACGCCTAACAGCAGCCTTGCCAGCTCATCGTCATCATAGTAGCCGTTATCCTCAATGGTTGCCAAGACTGCCTGCTGCCTGAGCCTGGCCTGATCCTCATGATTGCTTAACTGATAATTAGCGGGTGACTGAGGGATGCCGGCCAGTAAGGTTGCCTGGTCAAAGCTTAAATCAGCAGGTTCAACATGAAAGTAATTCATGCTGGCACTGGCAATACCGATATTATTATCTCCATAATTTATGATGTTGAGATATAATTCTAAAAGCGTATCCTTATCATAGAGCCGTTCTAAATCTTTTGTTACAAAGAATTCCGCAACCTTGCGGATGATTGATGGCTGAAAGGAAAAATACATGTTTTTTGCCAGCTGCTGCGTGATGGTAGAACCGCCGCCGCTGATTTGCCCGCTGGTAATAAATACATAAAGAATCCGTCCATAAGCGATGAGGTCAACGCCTTGATGCTTATAGAACCGCTTATCCTCTGTGGATATTGTCGCTACCTTCAGATAATCACTGATTTCATCAATCGGCACATAATCGTCCTTCTGCATGATTGAGGCTACCTTATCCTGAATCGGCATTTCACGGATTACACTGCGGTATTCAATAAAGCCTAATACCAGCAGTACCATAAAACAAGCCATGATGGTTAATGCGAATGCTTTGATCAGTTTCTTCATCTGAATCACCACCTTTACTATAACCATTATAAAACAGCGTTTAAATGACAGCCATCGCTTACACTTACAGTTAGCTTTCAATTTTGTAAGGTCTGAATATGAAAGAGGCAGATTAATCTGCCTTTTATTATCCCTATTATAGATTATGCTTTTTAATCAGACTCATGATTATCGCAAGCTCTGATCGTCTGACATAAATCCGATAGATGCACTCACTCTTATGTTCGCCAAACTTCTTACCTAATTGTGAAGCGGCCGCCGGCAGCGGTTGATAAGCCATCGCCTTAACATAAACCTCATAGCCATTAGCCAATAATAAATCTTTGATCTGTACCTGCCGATCAACAGAAGCTGTATCAAGCAGTACCGCGCGGTTTAATAAGTGAAGCATATTATCCCCTCAGTTCTTTTGTTTTTTATACGTTTGTAAGAGATGCATCGCCTTCTCATAATCTCTTTTAGCTACATAGATGACATATTCACTGTCTCGTTTTCCCTGAAAGCAGCTTCTTTCAGTCATGCGGCCGCGATTGGGTTCCGCCTGAATGATTTTCCAACGGTAATCAACACCGCAGGCGCCAAGAATCTGACGGATCTCGGCCTGACGTTCTTCGGAAAATGTAGCTGCTACTTCTTTTCGATTAAAAATAGTGATCATAGCCTTCTCCTTTCCGCATCAAGGACACTTTATCTATTTATATTTTAACATGCTCCCGATAAGCGCATTCTTTCATTATTGTCACATAGGAAAGTAAATACCGCATCAACGGAAGTGATGCGGTATCTTTATTTATTAGAAGGTTTCAAAATAGCCTTGATTTCATCCAAATGTGCCTCTGCCATCTGATAACCCATATCATAGGCTGCCTGAAGCTTATTCAAATCCTTTTCAAAGCTTTCGATCGGCCACTCAGGGCGTAAGATCAGCGCCTTGCCCTCACGCTCCAGCTGTTCACAGAACTGCACGGTTTCATTATAGGCAAGATGTCTTGTTTCTAACAGCGGCACCAGCTTTGGATATTTCTTTTTCAAAACCTTAGCCGCGACAATGTTCTGCTTGCTGAGTTCCTTTACATAGCCCTTGCAGCGGGTTAAAATGATCAAATGCTTATCACAGCCATCGGCGATGGCCTTGCGGATTGGGATCGGATCTGCCAAACCACCGTCATAAAACCGTTTGCCATTTAATTCAATGGCCGGGAATACTAAGGGAATCGCACACGTTGCCCGCAACATCGTACATTGTTTATCAAGCAGCTGGCAATTAATGTATTCAGCCTCACCGGTATCAGCATTAGTTACGCCGACCCAGCCCTGACCTGGGTAATCATAGAATGCCTGCCAGTCAAAGGGCAGAAGCTTATTGGGAACTTCATCATAGACAAAATCTAAGCCAAACAGACTTTGATGTTTCATCAGATTGCCGATGCCGACATAACGCTTGTCATTGCGGTAGCGCATAAATACCTCAAGGTTGCGCCCCTTCTGACGTGACAGATAGCTCATGCCATCGGTAATTCCTGCCGAAACACCGATAACATAAGGAAAATATAATTTATGGTCAAGCAGACAATCCATGATTCCGCAGGAGAATACCGGTCTAAAGGTACCGCCCTCAAGAATTAAAGACTGCATTATAACAACCTGATGCCGTGTTTTCGGCATTCCTCAATCATATCCGCGCCCCAGGTAGAAACCTGTACCTCACCGATATGCGCCTTATTCAGCATCATCAGACAAAGCCGTGACTGACCGATACCGCCGCCCATCGTAAGCGGCAGCTCATCATTCATCAAGGCCTTATGAAAAGGATATTCCAAACGATCCAATGTATTCGCCTTGGTACACTGATCAAGCAGTGATTCACGGTCGACGCGGATACCCATGCTGGATAATTCAAGAGCACAGTCAAGAATCGGATAATAAACAAGCAGATCGCCGTTTAATTTCCAATCATCATAATCCGGCGCGCGGCCGTCATGCGGCAATCCGCTTTTCAGCTTATCGCCGATCTGCATGATAAACACTGTTTTCTTCTCTTTACAGATCAGATATTCACGTTCCTTGCCGCTCTTATTGGGATACATATCCTCCAGCTCCTGAGAAGTGATAAAAAAGACCTCACCCTGCACTATTCGCTGCAGCTCATCATAATGCTCATGCAGCACATATTCAGTTTCCTTGATCGCTTTTACGATCGCCCGCACGGTTTCCTTTAATGTATCCACCGTTCGTTCTTCACGCTCAATAATCTTCTCCCAGTCCCACTGGTCAACATAAACAGAATGCAGATTATCCAATTCCTCATCACGGCGGATCGCGTTCATATCGGTATAAATGCCGCGGTAGGTTTCAAAATCATACTGCTTCAAAGCCAGCCGCTTCCATTTAGCCAACGAATGAACGACCTCCACATCACTGTGGATATCCTTAATATCAAAACCAACCGGCCGTTCCACACCGTTCAAATTATCATTCAAACCGGAATCATTGCGTACAAACAGCGGTGCCGATACACGCACAAGATTCAAATGATGCGCCAGTCTTTTCTCAAAAGAGTCTTTCACAATTTTAATCGCCAGCTCTGTATCAAGATAATTTAATTTATTTTCATAGTTCTCTGGGAGAACTAAACGTTCATGATTCATATTGATTCCTCCTCAGACTTCTCAATTATACAACGATTTTCATCAAGATTGAAAGTATTTTCTGAAAAATCTATGATTAGAATCTGATTGCTTCCTCATCCATTGTTAAAGATGTTTCATAAAAAGCCTGACAAGCCTGACTCATATACTGACCATCCTTAATTCCCGCTGTCTCATAGGATGAATGCATCGCCAGCTGGGCAAGACCGATATCAATCGTTTTGATGCTGACATGTCTTGATGACAGATTGCCCAGTGTTGAACCGCCCGGCATATCAGAACGGTTGTAATAAAATTGAAGCGGCACACCGGCTTGTTCACAGATTGCCTTAAAGATCGCATTGCTGACACCGTCAGTCGTATATTTCTGATTCGCGTTCCCCTTAACGACAACCCCCTGATTCATCAGCACCTGATTCGTCTTATCGCTGAATTCAGGATGATTTGGGTGCAGCGCGTGAGCATTATCTGCAGAAAGCATAAAAGAATGATTCAAACCAGCCAGATAAGCTTCTTCATCATAGCCAAGATTAGCGCTGATCCGTTTCAGCACATCATAGAGGAATGTTGAATCCGCTCCCTGCTTGCTAGTCGAACCTACTTCTTCATTATCAAAACAGCCATAGACACAAATGCGTTCATCATTTTGCGCTTTCAGGAAACCATCAAGCGTCGTATAGGCACATTCAAGATTATCCAGCTTTGGTGAGGAAACAAATTCTTCCTCAGCCCCCCAGATTGAATAAGGCGTGCGGTTATAAATGTTTAATTCCATGCTTAAAATATCTGCTTCCGCTGCCTTAATATCTTCCGCAATCAGCTTTTTCAGCGTTCCCTGCTTATTTTTGGCACTGAATAACGGCAGTAAATCAACCTGCAGATTATAATTATATCCGCTGTTGATACTGCGGTTCATATGAATCGCCACATTGGGAATCATTAACAAATCACGTCCCGCATCATAAAGCTGAATCTCAATTTTATCCGCTTTCTTCACCGCCAGCCGGCCTGCCAGCGACAATGGCCGGTCAAACCATGATGAAGCGATCATACCGCCATAGCCTTCAGTATTTAACTGCAGATAAGCGCTGCTTTCAATTTCCGCGTTTTCCTTCAGCTTAAATGTTGGTGAATCAGAATGCGATGCGGTGATATTAAAAATCGGTGCGGACAGTTTACTGCCTATCTTAAATGCCAAGATGCTGCTGCCGTTACGGGTAACAACATAACCCCTGCCTTTTTCAAGCTGCCAGACAGTCCCTTCCTTTAATTCAGTAAAGCCTGCCTTCAGACATGTATCTTTTAACTCATGAACAGCATGAAAAGTGCTCGGACTCTTTTGAATAAAAGCCAGACAGTCATGCATTAATTGATTTTTCATAGATCTTTTCCTCCAATGTTCCTATTATAGCACAAGTAAAATTGAGTGATGCGTAAAAACCGTTATTCATTCACCTTTTTCCGCATTTGATCAGCAAGAAAATAAGTACAGGATTCACATTTATTATCCAAATGAACCTTGCCGGTAAAGATGCTTTCATGAATATTCTCTGGGCGTACCCCCAGCGCAATCAGCTCTACCTTCGCGAGATGCCTTGCTTCCTGATCCATCCACGGGCCCAGCATGACATGCACAAAAGCCGCAAAATCAGCTGGCAGCGCTGCAAATACACCCTTATTATCCGCATCTTTTAAACGCATCAGAAAACGCACCTCATTTTCATAGCTCCACGCGTCAGCTTTAATTAAACCGGTCATCGCCCTTTCATGACTGATATTGGCTAAAGCGGGCATCTCGGTAATATCGAGCCTGCGATTGTTCCAGCGCAGCTGATGAGCCTTTTGATGATTGACATAGATCACATCACTCAATAAAACATCGGCTGATTTTTCAGTCTCTGTCAGCCACTGCATCATCAATTTACGCGGCAATGATATTCTGACAGCATCCTGTCTTGGAAAACAATACAGACCCCACATCGCCATATTTTCAGAATCACCAAAACAAAAACTGGCAAAAACCGTTTGCCGCCATACTTCCTCAGCCCCTTTTTCCTGCCGTTCCTGAAGATCATTCATCGTTATCGGATCTGACAGCTTCCATGTATTGCCATTAAGAATCAGTTTTAAGGTCGGCAAACTCGTATAATGATGATAATTCTGATGCCGGCTGCCGCGTTCTTTTAAAAATGCGCATACCTCATCAACCGAGGTCAGCTGCATAAAATCTTGATTCATATTCATTCCCCATTTCATTTAAGCACTTTGAAGATTTCGCTTTTATTATAACAAAAAAGCACGTTCTTTTTTCATATTGACCGTGCTTTTCATTATTTAGGCTGTTTATTTATGCGTAGAATCCAGTAGCATAGCCGATTGCCGTTAAAACGACAGCAAGCACCAGAATCAAAGCCATTAATTTAAGCGGTGACCATTTCTTTTTAGAATATAGATAATAGACACCCAGAGTTAATAATAAAGGTAATAATTGAGGGAAAATCGAATTTAGCATCGCGTCAGCATTAAATAAAACTTGAGCAGGAATGATTTCACCGGTTGCGCCGTCTAATACATCTTTTACGATTTGAATCGGTAATGTTAAGCTTACAAAGGATGCGGTTAAAGCACCGACAACCACTAAGCCTAAAACGCCCATCGTATCGGTAAACGCGTCTAATTTTCCGCTTCCCATAAAGCCCTGCATGCCTTCAAGACCAGAACGATAGCCCATTCTGAATAACCACCAGCTTAATGTGTAAGTGATGATCGGATAGGCAATCATATAAAGCAGCGGGCCGATCCATGCTGAGGTTGGTGAGGATTGTGAAATGGATAAACAGATTGTCAGTAAAATAGGAATAATGGTTGCTACCCACAATGAATCACCAATCGCGCTGGTAGGCCCGATCAAGGCTACTTTTACGGATTCAATAACTTCCGGTGTACATTGGCCATTCGCATTCGCTTCTTCCAAGCCGCATACAATACCATTACAGATTGAACCGACTTGCGCTTCAGTATTAAACAGCGTTACATGACGCAATAAAGCTGCTGCTTTTTCTTCTTTTGTTGTATATAATTCATCAATGACCGGTGCCATTGACTGTCCGAATGCCATTCCCAGCATTGATTCTGCCTGTTGGGAACAGCCATTGAAGAAGAACCAACTATGGAATGATTTTTTTAGTGTCTTAGGACTGATTTTCTTAACCTCACTCATCTTATACAGTCTCCTTTCCCTTAGTAATCACCGCATAATAAAGCACTGCTGTAATTACCCCGACAACAGCAACCGCCATTGTATTTAAACCAAAATAAGTAACTAAAATAAAGCCGCCTAAGAAAATCGCCAGATCGTAGCGTTTCTTTAACAGGAATGAAAGTAAGATACCCATACCAAGAGCAGCCATCATGCCGCCGAAGACACTCAAGCCAGTAGTAACCCAATTCGGAATCAAGGTAGCAAAATCAGCCTGTCCGGAAGCTGCCGTCATTGATGTCAATACAATGATAGCCGGTATGAAACGGCATGCGAAACCGATTAACTGACCTAATACCATATTAGGAATATACATTTTAGAAGTATTGCCCTCTTCCGCATATTTATGAGCAATGCGATTTAAAGGCAGATTAAGTGCATAAGATACATTCCACATCAATTGTCCGACTAAACCGCCGATACCAGCAAATACAACTGCTAAACCAATTAAACCGGTGGCATCTAAGCCTTTGCCGAAAATCAATGCTGCCGCTGTACCAATATAGGTTGCATAGGATAAGTCCCAAGCAACCGCACCGCCCGGTGTTACATTACCCATATACATGATTTGCAGCGGTATACCAACAATCAAAGCACTATTGATATCCCCCATGATAATGCCAACAACAAATGATGCAACTAACGGCCTGCCCAATGTATACCAGCCAATGGTATTCCCTACAATTGAGCCAATCGAGCCAAGATAAATAAACAATGCGATTAGTAGAATCTGAATAGTCATAGATATTCCTCCCTATATTGTTTTCTTAAATGCACTCCAGCTCATGCCGGCAGCATTCGGCAATTGCTGAAAGTCCACTTTAAAACCTTTTTCAACTAAACTGTCAATATCTTTTACATCCTGTTCACTCAAGAAGAAAATACCTGTAGCCCCTTTTACTTGATGAACACTGTCACTGCGTTTTGCGATGTTGCCTAATATAATAAATTCACAGCCGGCAATTTCTTCTTGAATTTCCATTAAACGGCTTGGATATTTAACAATAACCAGCCTTGTCTTAGAACTGTCTTCCCTTAATAATTCTTTAGCCTGATCAACCGTCACAATTTTTGTCGCATAGTTTTTAGGCACACCCATTTCCATGATTGATCTCAGCATAGGATTTGAAGCACTGTCATTATCAATTGCGATAATCTCCTGTATCGATAATGTCGGACACCAAGCTAACACTGTTTGACCATGAATTAATCGATCATCTACGCGCACATACACTTTTCCCATAATTTCCTCCCGGCTTCTGCCTTTCTACCACAATTCATTTTCAATTAAGCTTGCATACATATAACAAACACATTTTTTAGAATGATTTGACTCAATCTGGCGTACTTTTAAGTTTGTCGGATAGTATTGCTGATAAGGGAAATCATTTACCCCGCCTTTAAACACCGTATATTCATTTAATGCCGAATACCACTGTTCAATTTCAGCATCCTCCAAGCCGATATAAGCCTGAGGGATAAAACCAACTAAATCCTCAAAGGTTTCGCCATAAAGCAGTTTAATCGCTGAACCATTTTCACGCATCCGCTTTACCGCCCGAACAACTGCATCATGAGTATTAATATGCCGTGGATGCATTGAACCGCGCCAATGGGTGATGACTAAATCAACCTTTTCATCAATAAAATATTTTTCTAATCGATCAGAAAATACTTCAGTGGTTGGCATATTACTTGATACATATCCCAGCCAAAGCGTATCGGCGCCAAGCTTGGCAGCAGCGCGCTGGTTCTGATCCAGTAATTCCTTTAAATATGCATCACATTCTTCTTTGGTAGCATTGGGATCTTCAAGACGGCCTTGGGTAACATGCATGCATGTGCAGTGCGCACCTTGCTTAGCATATTTTAATAATAAAGGTCCGCCCATTAATTCCGCATCCAAGGAATGCGCGCCGATTGAGACTACTCGCTGTACTTTACTCATACTATATGTCCTTTCTATAATCAATAAATGATCTAAATACATTTAAGCCATGCCGTTCATAATATCTTCTGCCAGGTTCATCCGTAGTGACAAAATACATATGATAGATTCCCTTCTTAGCCATTTCAGCCATCTGCAGCTCTAAGAGAATACCGCCAAGGCCGGCATTTCTGGCCTTTTCACTGATACCGATCGGGCCAAAACGCATCGGGTTGCCGTCAATCTTGCGCATACAGAAGCCCACAATATTTTCGTCATGATCCAAAACAAGAAGAATCAGATCCTCAGCCTCATCATTCTGCATGCTGATTAAGGCATTGCGCTTCCAGCCGCCGCCAAATTCATCCTTCAGGAAACGCAGCAAATCAAGCGCATAAGCATAATTAAATTGAATAAAACGATAGCCCTTTGCTTCTGCTTCAACCTTTTTCTTCTGCGTGGACTCGGACAGCTGATAGCCATGTAAATCTCTGCACATTGAATAATGCTGATCACCGCTGATATAGCCGTGCTTTTCAAAGAAACAAATTGCTTCCGGATAGTTGTCAGCATCAATACCGGCAAAGAAATAATTCGGACTGTAAGCACCCACCGTTATATTTTTTACGCCGAGTGATTTCAAAGCCATTTCCGCTCTCATCAGCAATTGCTCGCCGATATTCATGCCCCGATATTCAGCATCTACAAAAATTACATTGATCCAGCCTCTTTCCGGTTCAAGACCGCGTTCCAAGTATGGAAACTTCCGCTTAGTTGCCAGAATATAACCAATAACACGTTCATCATTTACCGCAACCCAGCTTAAGGATTCATCGAAGTTATCATCAAACAACGCCTGCTTCCTAAACTTTTTCACATCAATCGGATCAAATGTACAACAGCGGTTCCAGCAATCCACAACCCCCTGTTCATAAACCTGACTATAATTTTTTATTTCCATAAGCCCTCCTACTTAATATATTAACATGTTATCTATTAAGAGATTAACATGCTTTCTGCTCCTTGTCAATAAGAAATTAAGCGCTTACAACAATTGCGCAAATAAAAAGGTGTGAACTCACACCTTGATGTTTACAGTGACGGAATAATTATCCCGATTAAAATACGTTTCCGCATATTCGATTACTTTATCCTTTTCATCAAAAGTAACCCGCTTGATAAAAAATGACGGGGTTCCTTTTTTCACATTCATCTGATTTACCACATTGGGTTCATTGATATCCTTGACTGAATAGTTTTCATTCACCCATTCAGGATAGATGCCTATTTGCGCCAACGTTTTGTAGAGTGAACGTGTCTCATAAAGACTTTGCGCCTGCTCGCAGGATAAAACCTCAGGATCAAAATATGAAATATGATAGGCCATCGGTTCTTTATTAGCAATCCGCACACGTTTGATACAGACCAGTGTCGCATGCGGATCAAGTCCCAGTTTTTCACTTGCTACACTATTCTCTACTTCTTCAATGGAATCGATAATCATATCAACCTCATATCCCAGTTGAATCAATTCTTCAGAAAAGCTGATAGAAGTTAAACCGCGGATCATTTGTTTCTTTGCGACAAAGGTGCCAAGACCTTGAACGCCGTAAAGATAACCGTCATTGATCAGATCGGTAAATGCCTTCCGCACAGTGATCGTAGAGACATTGTATTTCTTTTTTAGTACGGATTCACTGTCAACCTTATCGCCGGGTTTTAATTTTCCCGATTTAATATCAGCGATGATTTCTTCCTCAATTTGACGATATTTATTGATTTTAGTACGCATAGTTCTCCTTTCTGCTTAATATATTAAGTTTAATATCATTTTTATGGTACTATTCAAATCAATGCAAGTCAATCATAAACATGCCTAAAAATGAAAACAGTGAGGGAAATTGTTCTCCTCACTGCTTATTTTGTCAATCTATCACAAATACTGTTTAATCGCGGTTTACGTTTATAATATTTGGACGGTCAGCATCAGTGCATTTTTCTGGCCGAACCTTAGCCGCCAAACCATAGACAACCTGATGATCCTCGACATCCTTTGTTACCACACTGTTGGCTCCGATCTGAACATAATTGCCAAGCGTAATATTGCCAAGAATACTGGAGTTGCAGCCGACCATGACATGATTTAATAAAGTCGGATGACGCTTGCATTTGCCGCGTCCGTTGCCGCCTAAGGTAACGCCGTGATAAAGCAGACAGTCATCACCGATAACCGTTGTTTCACCGATGACACAGCCAGTACCATGGTCAATGATCAGCCCCTTGCCAATCGTCGCGCCGGGATGGATTTCAATATTGGTTAAGAAACGGGCAATCTGTGAAATCAGACGGGCGATAAAAAACAGATGGCATTTATAAAAGAAATGCGCGAAGCGATAAAAAATCAATGCCCAAATATGCGGATAAAGAATCAGCACTTCCAGTCTTGAATGAGCGGCAGGGTCCACTTCCACAACACGGTTTACATTATACCAAAGCAGTGAAAACCAATTCATAGCTATGCCCCAAAATCCAATACGGACAGGTACTTATCGCCGCCGTCTGGTGCTACTGTCACGATTTTGCGGTCAGGATATAATGCGTGGTACCGCTTAGCCAAGGCGATGTTTGCCCCGCTGGAAATACCGATGGAAATACCGGTTTCCCTTGTGAAATGGATCGTTTCCTGAATCGCTTCTTCATCGCTGACCACCGCAATTTCATCAATCACGCTCAAATCAAGTACGCTTGGCACAAAATTAGGCCCGATTCCCTGGATTGCATGCGGACCTAGCCGCTGTTCACTCAGCAGCGGACTGCCGGCAGGCTCACCTAATACCGTTAAAACATCAGGCTTGTCCTGCTTTAATCGTTTAGCGACACCAGTAATGGTACCGCCGGTTCCTGAGCAGGCGATAAACACACCAAGATCAGGCACCTGATTCATAATTTCCACCGCAGTTGTATCAAAATGCTTCTGAACCATTGCCGGATTATCAAACTGGCCCAGTGAATAATAATTAGGATTAGCGGCCATCAGCTCATTGACCTTATCAATACTTCCCTGCATTCCCTTAGCCTTATCAGTCAGAATCAATTCAGCCCCATAAGATAAGATCAGCTTTCTTCTTTCAATACTCATACTTTCCGGCATGACGATGACAACTTTATAACCAAACTGACGGCCAATAATAGCAAGGGCTATACCGGTATTGCCGCTGGTGGCCTCCACAAGCACCGTATCCGATTTTAGAAGTCCGCGTTTTTGAGCATCCTCAAGCATACCCAAAACAGCACGGTCTTTGATGCTGCCGCCTAAGTTGTATTTCTCAAGCTTCACATAAATATTATCCTTATATTCAAACATTGGCGTATTGCCAATCAATTGCAATGCATCCATACTGATCACCTCGTTTTTTAGTTTATAGTATGCTGGAAAAAAAAGCAAATGATACAATCATTAACTTATTCTAGCTTATTCTCCTTTATCCGCAAAAAGTAGGCAAAAGCAGCAGAACAACAAGAAAATGAATTCCTTCAATCCTTCAGGAAATCATGCCATCAATGATGACACCCAGCTGCCTTTCTCGCGGCGCTGTTCCTTCCTGTATTTCAATGTCTCTCTCGTTCTACCTATCGGTATTGGAGTCATACTCGAGCAAATCCATACAGGAACTCTTTTGATCAGTTCAATGATTTCCATCAAGTAAACAGCCTTTTCTTCTAGTTTGGGTCTGTTTCCCTTGATTCATTGAACTGATTTTTTTATGTTATCTGAATAATGCTAATATGGCGGTTAGCTGACATTCTTTAATACTCGCTTTTCCTATATTCTTACCAATCGCTGCCCATTGCTCTGTTTGTGTTTGCTTTTCTTTTACGAACACTCGATATTCTCTCAAGATCTTCTCTTTGTAGCCGATCCCTTTTCTTGCGATCACATAACTCGCTGCCTGATGCACACTCATTCCCTTATCCCGTACATACTTCAATTTTCCAATCAGTGACGTATACGCTGGATCAACTTTGATCACTTCAACTCCTTCATAAGCTGCTTTTCGCTCGATGGCTTCACTGATCTGTGCATAAGCAAACTCACTCAGCATTCGATTCAGTCCTTTTGGCTGATAACGCTGCTTCCGCTTTTTATCACTAAAGTCCAAGGCTTCCATCACTAATGGTTTATGGGTATCTACACATTCATGAATGATCTTGCTCGCTGTTTCTGCAATCATATGCTTTCGCTGATTCCTTGTCTTTCCCTTTAACTTCATCGGCAGGATCTGCTGTCTGCACAGATTGCCTTGCCGATCGATGTGGGCAACCGCGATATGATCCACATTGATATCGATACCGATACTGCCTTCTTCCTTTTTAGTCACTATCATTTTGGGTTCCACCTCAATGATCGCTTTGATGATGAAATACTCACCATGGTCATAGAGTTCATAAGCTACGGCTTTACCAGCGGTATTATGCGGTAATCTGACTGCTCTTTCTAATTTCTCTGCATGATGATAGAAACGAATTGGTAAATGAACCTCTTTCTCTGTGCCTCGATAAACCATGATCCCGGATTCAAGATGATATTTAAAGAGATTGTTGCTGTATTTTCCCTGCCGTCTTCCCGTTATCAGCATCCGCTTTCTTCTTTCATACCGATAAGCTTCAAGATTATGATGAAGCTTCTTCCTAGAACCAAAGCAAGCGGCTCTCACACCTAAGTTCAAATGATTCAGCTTATCCGTTTCCCGGTTTAATTTAAAGGTCAACAACCCGATTCTATGCTTCAGCTGTTTGATATTCGGACTGACGATCTGTACCTCATACAAATAGTCTGTTTTACTAGTTTCATGTTCCTTGCTTTTTTGAATTAATTGTTCTTTCTGTTTCTGCCAGTTCTGTAAAGACTTGTTATCCTTGCGAATCTTCTCTTTGATTCTTTCAATCCGTTTAGTACATTCTTTCTTCAATCGCTGATTAGTTTCAATATTACTTTTAAGCAAGGCTCTGGCTTCATGTATTGCAGATAAAGGAAAGTAATCATTCGTACCATATCTTGCTTTTAACTGTTTTTCTAAAGAGACAGCTTCTTTGACACCATAAAAACAAGTTAAATAGAGTTTCTTATAGGCAGTATGCAGCATAGAATTATACAGGATCAAATCCTTCTTAATACAATTCGCATCCTCTTCTGATAACTCTTTATAATAGAAGCGATTTGAATAAGATAAACACTTCATGGATGTTCCCCCCCTTGAACAAAAAAGCATCCACTGAGATTCGATTGATACAAAGGAAACTAGGTGATGCTTAGGTTGAATTTAATGATTAAATAGATTGTTTTTTGTTACTCATAGTATACCATATTCACAAGATGATTTCATCTGTTTTTTGTAATTTTTTAGATACCTTTTCATGATGAGATATTAAACCTTTGATGCTTGAAAATGCAATTTCCTATAATACAAAAAAACTACCGCATTTGCGATAGTTTAGATTATTTCCAAAGCGGCTGTGGGTAGCGGCCCTGATCAATCAGTGATCGAATACCGGCTTTAACCCCTTCCTTGTCTTCCTGATAAGTAACGCCATACCATTTATCGCGGCTTGACATCATGACTACATCAGCGGCTTCTTCTCGAAGCAGCTCACCAACGACATTAGGAATATACATCTCACTCTTCAAAGGATTGGCAGGTACAGCATCAGCCATGAAGGCATCAAAACGATGCTCGATTTCCTCAATGATATCTGGTGTAAAGGCCCACATATTCATTGATACAAGCGTATCCTCCGGCAGTGTATGCCATTCATCATCCAGATAGTATTCAATCTTATCATTGCGTTTTTCAATTCTGGTACGTTCAACAACATTCACCAGCTTGCCGTCCTTAACCACACATTGACCACGGGCAACACTGCCGTTTTCAGTAATCGTATTGCGCAGCAGATAGCCAACCATGCCATAATGATGGCTTTTAGCTTCATTATTTAAGAATGCATATAGATCTTTAAAACAGGACTGTCCATAATAATCATCCGCATTAATAACCGCAAAAGGGCCGTCTAATACTTCTTTGCAGCACCAAAGCGCATGGGCGGTTCCCCACGGTTTCACGCGGCCGGCAGGAACCTCATAATCTTTTGGTAAATGATGAAGATCCTGGAATACATATTCCACTTCAACATGAGCTGCCAGCTTATTGCCGATTGCTTCTTTGAAGTCAGCTTCAATTTCTTTTTTAATGATAAAAACAACTCGGTCAAAGCCTGCCTGAATTGCATCATAAACGGATAATTCTAAAATAATTTCACCATTAGGACCAATGGGATCAATTTGTTTCAGCCCGCCGTACCGGCTGCCCATACCAGCTGCTAATACAACTAACGTAGTTTTACTCATCCTATCAATTGCATGAGAGTTCGATCTCATACAGCTCCTTTCTAAATCTCTGTCTTTAGTTTATCGTGAACCGTACAGAATGTAAAGGCTAAAAATTGAATGTGAAGATTAAGAAATGCTTATTTCCTTATAGTATATGAAGACAGCCGGCGGATCTTTCTTACCTAGTATAAAGTTTTTATAATTAAGCCTTAAACAGCGGACTGATATAAAACCCCTCTGCATTGATTAAGCAGCCATCGATCCATTGATTCTTGACCATTTTGCCGTCACTGCCAAGATAGTACCAGCGGCCATTGCTTGATGACAGCCAGCAGCTGACACGCATCTTACCCTCTTCGTCAAGATAATACCGATCCCCCAGGTGAATTCTCATATCAAAAGGAAGCATTACTTTCATTTATATAATGAATTTAACACTTCCTTATTTCATTTGTTTATTTTTTCTTCTTGCGATCAATTTTAACTGCTTCTGGATCTGGGTCATCAAAATAACGGCCCGGCTTAGACAAATCAAAGTATAAACGGCTGTCCTCACTCATACCGAAATTCTTATTGCTGCCATCATCAGTAATCTTATTTAACGCTTCACAGAATAGTGCGTTATGCGCTTCTTCACGTTCCAATAAGAACATGATTGTTTCCTTGACATATTTATCATCAATCTGACGATATAAGTATTCATACACGACCTTAGCACGCTGTTCACTGGCAATATCGGCCAATAAATCGGCGGCCAAATCACCCGTAACAGTTACATAATCAGCTGTCCATGGATTACCGCTTGAGTTGACCAAAGCAGGATTCAAGCCATAGGTAACCATCGTTTCAATTTCTCCGACACCTACCTTTTTGTAATCTACATCACCGCCGTTAAGCAGATTAATCGTTTCCGCTACCATTTCCATATGACTTAATTCTTCGGTACCGATATCCAAAAATAAATCTTTAAATACCGGATCATTGGCACGGAAGCTTTGAGATAAATACTGCATTGCTGCTTTCAGTTCACCATTACAGCCGCCTAACTGCTCCTGCATCAATACCGCATACTGCGGATTAGGTTTTTCTACTCTTACTTTATGTAATAACTTCTTCTCATGTTTAAACATAATTGTTCCTCACTTTCTATCAGTAGTATGGAGCAATTCCTTAAAATCATGAAAAAAAGCAGATAAATATAGCTATTTATCCGCTCTTATATTTAATGCTTGGCAGTAATCGTATAAGCGCCGTCCACACAGTCAATGACGCATGTTTCATCCTTATCAACTGCACCCTCAACAATCTTTCTGGCAATTAAAGTTTCAATATTTCTTTGAATATACCGCTTCATTGGACGAGCGCCATAAACTGGGTCAACACCCTGAGTTGCGATTTCCTTATAAACGGCATCGGTAACCTCAAGATGAATATCCTTGGCAGCCAAACGCTGGGCAAGCTGATTCATGAACTTATGGGCAATCTTACTCATCATGTCATCATTTAACGCATTGAATACGACAATCTCATCGATACGATTAATAAATTCAGGTTTGAAGTAACGCTTTACTTCTTCCATGTATTTCTCATTTCGATGTTGAGCATCAAACGCGAATTGTGAACCAAGATTGCTTGTCATAATCAATAAAGTATTCTTGAAATCGACAGTTACACCTTTAGAATCCGTGATTCTGCCATCATCAAGAATCTGCAGCAGTACATTAAAGACATCCGGATGTGCCTTTTCAACCTCATCAAACAAAATGATTGAGTATGGATTGCGGCGAACTGCTTCCGTCAGCTGACCGCCTTCATCATAACCGACATATCCCGGAGGCGCGCCAATCAGACGAGCGACGCTGTGTTTCTCCATATATTCACTCATATCGATACGCACGATATGAGATTCACTGTCAAATAATTGTTCAGCTAAGGCTTTTGCTACCTCTGTCTTACCAACACCGGTAGGGCCTAGGAACAAGAAACTGCCGATCGGCCGATTCTCATCCTGAATTTGTGCTTTTGAACGAATGATTGCATCACTGACTAATTCCAGTGCCTCATCCTGACCAACTACCCGCTGACGCAAAGCATCTTCAAGATGCAGAAGCTTTGTCCGCTCACTCTCAACCAGTTTGCTGACTTCAACGCCGCTCCACCGTGATACGACCTTCGCAATCATTTCTTCATTTACGGTTTCCTGAATCAAGGCATCATTCTTGATTGCATCGCTGGCTTCCTGAATCTTCTTTTCCAAGGCTGGAATTGTTGAGTATTGAAGCTTTGCCGCTTCTTCATAACGCGCCTCATTCTGAGCCCGTTCAAGATCAAGCTTTGCTCTTTCTAATTCAACCTTATCCTGTTTGCTGGCTTCAAGATCACGTTTTTCATCCATCCATTTTGTATATAAAACATCTTTCTGCTGTTTCAATTCCTTTAATTCATTTTGAATTTCAACAAGACGTTCCTGAGCTTTTTTATCATTTTCCTGCTTTAATGCCGTCTCCTCAATTTCCAGCTGCATGATTTTGCGCATTAATTCATCCAGCTCCTGCGGCATTGAATCCATCTCAACTCTTAACATTGCGCACGCTTCATCAACTAAGTCAATGGCCTTATCCGGCAGGAAGCGATCGGTGATATAACGATTGCTTAATACCGCGCTGGCTATGATTGCTTCATCAAGAATCTTAACACCGTGATAGCTTTCAAAACGATCCTTTAAACCACGCAGAATAGAGATGGTATCTTCTACACTTGGTTCAGCAACCGTAACCTTTTGGAAACGGCGCTCCAAGGCAGCATCTTTTTCAATATATTTACGGTACTCATTAAAAGTAGTCGCACCGATACATCTTAATTCACCGCGGGCCAGCATTGGCTTTAGTAAGTTCGCGGCATCCATTGAGCCCTCCGTCTTACCGGCACCCACCAAGTTATGAATCTCATCGATAAATAAGATAATACCGCCTTCAGCATTCTTAACTTCCTCAAGGACAGCTTTCAGACGCTCTTCAAATTCACCTCTATATTTAGCACCGGCAATCAAGGCACCCATATCCAATTCAATCAGTTTCTTATCCTTTAATGATAAAGGTACATCACCCTTCATAATACGCCAGGCAATACCTTCGACAATGGCCGTTTTACCAACGCCAGGCTCACCAATCAAAACCGGGTTATTCTTTGTTTTACGTGATAAAATCTGAATCACACGGCGGATTTCTTCATCACGGCCAATTACCGGATCAATCTTTCCATCCTGCACATCCTTAACGAGATCACGGCCGTATTTAGCCAATGCTTCAATGTTGTTTTCACTTGTTTGTGTATCCATTTTCTTCCCCCCTCTGCGTGTAATTTCTTCATTCTCCAACTGTGAAAGATTAATTCTAAGCTCTTTCACCAGCTGTTTGGATATCGTTGATCGATTTCTTAATAAGGCAAAGAAGAAGCTGGCTGTACTCATATAGCTTTCCTGATGAGCCTCACTCCATTTCTCCGCTTCCATAATACTCTCATTGACCGTACTGCTGATGCGCGGTTCAGAACTGTCGCTGACCGCCGCTACCCGCAGCATTTCATTGTCAATTATATTTAATGCCTGCTGCTTATTGATATTGACACGTTTAAACAAACCATCAAGCACATCATTCTCAAAAATCGCTTTTAAACATTCGACAGTATCTATCATCGGATGTTTATAGGATTTTGCGATATTGATGGCATTCATGAGTATTGTTTGTAAACTTTCTGAACATTGATTGAAATCCATAATATCGTCCTCCTTTTTTAGCACTCTATCTAATTGATTGCTAATAGTAGTATAACATATATTTTAGCACTGTCAACACTTAAGTGCTAAAAAGTTTAACTTTTTTAATTTAACTTTGTCAAAAAGTACAAATTAGAGTTTTTTTCAAAACATATAAAAAGGAAACCCTTTTAAAGATTTCCTGCTCACAAAATTTATCTGCGAATCAACACCCTTTGATTAATATCTTCCTTAGGCTTAGCCATTGCTTCAGTACCAATGCCGCCAAATGGCATCTGCGCGATCAGCTTATATTGCTTAGGCAAAGCAAACAGTTCATGAACCTGCTCATCGATGATTGGATTGTAATGCTGCAAAGAGGCGCCAATACCTAATTCACGCAGACCGCTCCAAAGGCTGAGCTGCAGCATTCCGCTGGCTTGATTCGCCCAAACTGGAAAATTATCAGCATATAAAGGAAATTGCTGCTGCATTGTCTCAATGACCTGCTGATCGTAAAAATACAGGATCGTACCGGCACCAGCTTTGAAGCTGTCAATCTTTTCCCTGCTGATTTTACCATTAAATGCTTCATATATCATATCCCATAACTGATCGTGCTGTTCATTGAGCGCCACAACAATAATGGAGCTTTTCATATTATATGCATCGGGTACCAATTCAGTGATTTCTTTAATCTGTTCAATGATTGTTTCTTCACTGACAGGCAGTGTTTTATTAATATGATAATAGCTTCGGCGCTGTTTTAATGATTCTGTGATATTCATAAGATCCTCCTTTTGGCATGAGCCTTCATGTATCTTCATTATGTTCCCTATATTTATAAACAACAAGGCAAATGCTCATTAAAGAGAAAAAATCAGTGGCTAGGATGCGCTGATTCATCGATTTAATTTACCTGCGTAGTTTTCAGTTCACAGCCGCCCCATTCCACAACTGTAAAGCCATGACGGATAAATGGTTCGACTGCCATTTCTTCTACATCGATTGGCTCATTCAATGCTTGATAAACCATGAATATCCGTAAAACACTATCAGGCTCTGGATCAATAGTCAAACGGGCATGATCGGTGTAGTCCGCTTGCTGAAAAGTAATCAAGTTATACGCGTTGTCAGCAAGCTGCGGCAGCCAGTATACGATAAATTCATTATACTCCTTGGGCAGCAGTCCCATCTGACTTAATACGTTCTGCAGAAACTCTGCACTGTCCTCACCCTTAACCACAAAGCCCTTTGACATATCATATTCATTATGATCAAACCCTTCCCAGAACAGATAAGAATATTCATGATCATCTACAAGAAGCGTACCGTCGGGATTGGCAATCCCCTGCCAGCCATCCTTATAAGCTGGGTATGTCGTGGTTAACTGGCCGTCATAATCAATGGATACCTTAAAGTTAACTGGCACCTGCGGGTAGAGATAAATAACCGGCTTCATAGCGGCTCCCCTGTTATCATTGCTGCGGCATTCCAGCCACATTGCCGTGATTTCCACCATGCCGTCATTGTCCTCAATTAAATGCCGCTGATCGTATTCGACAACAACCTCATCACCAATCATATAATCTTCATTACGCGCCTCACTAATCAATTCATCACTTGGCAAATTGACCTTAAACATAGTCTTCATGGCAAAGCCTGAAACATTATTGCGCAGGGTGCCGATAAAATAATCATCACTGATTTCCGTAATTCGGATATGTGCCGTTTGATAAGGAGTAGCTTGAACATCGATTGGAGCAGCTGTGGTAGTTATGATTTCATCCATCGCATTATAAACATCAATCATCAGGTAATAATGGGCTGATACCAGTTCGGGATAATCCTCTGCCATGATCTCTCCGTCCAACTGTCCATTGAAAGCAACTCGCTCATTTTGATCGTCAACGGCATTAATACGTTTGCCGCCGCTAGCCACTAAATAAGGCTTACCAGCATACAAATCGGCTGCCTTTTGTTGTGATGAAAGTGTGTAATACAACCCAATCTGCCCCTCAAAATAAAGTGTATCCTCAACTGTCTTCAGCTGTAACGGTTGTTTCCCCTTGTTTTCAATCACATCATCCTTACGCAGCGTGTAATATCTCGCGTTCTTTGCCAAAGGGGCATTGATGTTTATTGTCAGCCAATCATTAGCTTCATACTGTGAGCCATCTTCAACCGTGACCTGAAGCAAATGACCGCCATTCATCACCAGCTGCAATTTATTTTGGTTTACTTGGGCGATAACCCCGCTGATTTCTGTTTGTTCCTGATTGATGATTTCCTCTTGAACCTGCTCATTCAAGGCAGGTTTGCAGCCAGCAATAATTAATGATAATAGAAGCAATGCTGATTTTCTCATAGGACACCTCCATTCATGGTCTTCATTTTCTTATCCTCATCATAGCATACAATAACGATTATTTATAGAGACAGAATTTTAAATAAGCAGATGTCCTATGCTGCATAAAATGAAATCCTTGATGTTTTGTGTGAAAGCTCAAATGATGCTTTCCTGAGCCAGTCCGTCTTTTTGATAAGATAACTAAAAACCAGCAGCTATGATTGATATGCATACATTTCCGGTAAAAAAGCACGCCCTTTTCTTAGTGAATTGGGTGTGCTTATTAAGGGCTTATCAAGCTCCTTTTATTGATTAAGATTTATGCGGTACACTTTTTGGCAATACAATATTCTTATGCATATCCGCTTCTTTCTCACTGCCTGGTATTGAATGAGACAGGTGAAGTGAAAGCTTAGCACAGGCAGGTCCAACCATTTCATAAAGAACACTGCTTGACAGAATAATGGTTGTCAGTAAGGTTCCATATTGAGGCGGTAGCAGACGCTGTCCTAATGCAGCAAGCCCAATTGAGACACCCGCCTGCGGAATCAGAGCCAAGCCCAGATAGTTGGTAATGCTTGGTTCCGCTTGAGTAAGCTTGCCGCCAAGGTAGGAGCCGATATATTTACCAACAATTCTGATAAAGAAATACGCTACGCCAATAATTCCGGCATCTTTTAATGAACTCAGATTCAGGCGCATGCCGCTGCAGACAAAGAATAATGTCAGAATCGGCGGTGTGAAATTATTCAGCTGATCAAAAAGCCGTTGATTCTTAGAGAAGTTTATATAGCTTGCCCCCAGACACATACAGCATAACAGCGGTGATACATTAATAGCCGTACAGATACCGCTTAAAGTCAAAATAACAATAACCGACAGAATTAACGTAGAATCTTCACTGCGCTCCTCAGTTATGATTCGTTTCAATACATACCCGCCGACGATGCCTAAACCGACAGCCGCCAGATTCAGCAGCACCGGCTCAATAACCACCGATGCCGAGAAGACACCCGTATCCATCGCTTGTACCACAGCCATGCACGCACTGAAAGTTAATAGTGCGACAGCATCATCAAGTGCCGTTACCTGTAAAATCATATTCACAAAGTTTCCTTTTGCCTTATATTGACGGATTGTCATAATGGTAGATGCCGGTGCGGTTGCACATCCGATAGCACCCAATAATAAAGAAAAAGGAAGTGAAAGATGAAAAATAAAATACATAACCAAGGTAACAATAATTGCCGCCCCAAGTGCTTCCATAATTGTGATAATCACCATTTGCCGGCCATTGGAACGCAAAATCTTAAGATTAAAGAAACGCCCTGCCTGAAATGCAATAAAGGCCAACGCAATATCCGTTATCACATCAAAGCGTGCTACGGTTTCTGATGAAATCAGCTGCAGAACCGATGGGCCAATCAGAATACCAGCCAGCAGATACCCAGTCACATAAGGAAGATGGAGCTTCTTACTCAATCGGCTCATCAGATATCCGGCAGACAGCAGCAAGGCTACCTCAAGAATCAGATTTGATTGAATCGCAGCATTCGCAGCCAATAGAAATTGATTCATTTTATCCCTCCTTACACAATTGATTATATGTCCCAAAAGTGATAAAATCTAATTATAATATTTATTAGGCTTATCAAAAATATTTATATTGAAAGAAGGCGCATCTATGATTGATCCTAAAGTAATGACACTGCTGGCATTAGCTGAAAATTGCAGCTATACCAAAACCGCTAAAAAAATGGCACTCACTCAGCCAGCGGTAACCCATCAAATTAAGCTGCTGGAAGAAGACTATAAAATAAAATTATTCCGCCGCGATAAGAAAAAACTGGTCCTTACGCCGGAAGGTGAGGTTCTGGTTAAATATGCCCGGCGAATGAGCGCGCTGAACGACAACTGCCGGCAGGCAATTGAAGATACCCGGATGTCAGTACACAGCCTAAATATCGGTATGACACCGACTGCTGAAGAAACCATCGTACCTCATGTTGTTGCCCGCTACTGTAATATGCACAATGATATTCACTTCAATGTAACCACAGATGCTATAAATAATATTTATGATAAGTTAAAAAATTATGAATTAGATTTAGCTATTGTGGAGGGAAATCTTTTCAATCCTAAATTTACCTCGGTACTTTTAGATACTGATTACCTGTGCGTTGCTGTTTCAAAGGAGCATCCAATCGCAAAAAGTAAACGAAAAAGCATCTCTTTACAGGAATTAAAGAAAGAAAATTTTATTTTGCGTTCTCGCAGCGCAGGTACTAGACAGCTTTTTGAAAATCAGCTTGTCTCTCACTATGAGCATATTAAAAATTTTAATATCATATTGGAACTGGACAATGTCACGACGATTAAAGAACTCGTTGCCTCTAATTTTGGTATTACGATTATTGCTCACAGCGCCTGTACCCGTGAAATAGCTAAAGGAACATTAGTAACACTGCAGATTGAAAACATGAATCTGACCCGTGAAATTAATATGGTATATCACAAGGATTTCAAACACCTGGATATGCTTGATGATCTTAAAAATCTCTATGAATCAAAATAAAAGAGCGCGAGCTCTTTTTATTCATTTTCTGTGCATTCAAGACCCATTTCACGATTCATGGCTAAAGTTTCCTTGATGCCGATTTGGGTTGTTGTTTCATCAGCATTGCGGACAATGCCGATGGCAGACAATTCTTCAATCGATGCCGCTGTAAAATCAATATATAATGTCTCAATAAAGAATTGATCATCAATCTCATAGCTATATTCTATTCCCTTGACAGTGCGATAAATAGCTGCCGCTACTTCAGCCGTAGCCGTTAATTCATCAGCGCTTACCGCACTCATATCCAACTGAACTACATTCACATTCTTCTGCGTTTTCACATAATTATCATCATGTTCAAAAATGGTTGTGACCGCCGCGCCGCCGGCATTCATCGTACAGACGCTTTCCTGAAGCTCATTGACCGACGCTGACTGACAGCCGCAAAGCAGTAAAATCATTAACCCTATACTAATTTTCTTCATCGCGTACCTCCTCTGATGCTTATACTTTTTTGCTTAATAAATATCGATTTAATAATCGGCAGGCACGCTCATAACCAAGCAACGCAACCAACCGCCGGCAGCCTTTTGCCTTTTTATCTGACGCATAATTTAAAATATCTTTTGCGCTGGCAGTCTGTTTTTGACCTTCATCACTCAGATAAGGAACAAACTCCAACAATGAGGCATATTGAAAAGCAAGAAATGCATCCACAGCTTTTTCACTCCCTGCTTCATGATCATGAATACAGCGCAGCACTACTGTCTTAAAATCATCAGCGATGCGTTCATAGCGCTGAGTAATCGTATTGCTGTGCTGACGGTAGCAATGCAAAACATGGGGGCATAATGCGATTTGGGGATTTAAACGCATCAGCTTCACATTCCACTCAATATCCTCACAATAAGTATTCGCTTCAAACCATAATTCACCATCAATCAATAAACTTCTTTTCAACACCCGGTTCCATGCGCAGCCAAGTGGATAATTGTATCGAATCATTTCATTAAACAGCTGATTTTGAGGGGTGTCAGCATTAAGCAGACGCTTTAATACATGCGGTGTCCGATTGAACCAGTGGCTGATATCCTTCTTTGATTCAAAGAAAATCACATCCTTTTGATCCTTCAAATACTTGTTCAGACAGCTGAATACCCGCTCATCCGCCAGCCAGTCATCACTGTCTAAAAATAAGATATACGATCCTCTTGATGCTTTTAAGCCATTGTTGCGCGCCACTGACAAGCCTTGATTCTTTTGATGAAGCACATGTACAAATGGAGTATCTGATGCATAACGATCACAGAGCAGTGAGCTACCATCCGTTGATCCGTCATCCACAAGTATAACCTCATAATCAAAACAAGCTTGCTGATGCAGTACACTTTGCATACATGCCGGCAGATACTGCTTGGTATTATAAACCGGAATGATGATACTCAGTAAAGGTTCAGTCCGCATAGTTTCTCATTTTTGACTCATTTAATTGCTGTCCCGCGCCCAAACCAAGCAGTATCCATAAAAGATGCGCACTCAGCATATAGCTGATCCCGAAGAAAGCCTGAACTAAATAACCGCAAACCGCAAAAAGACAAGCGGCGCTGACCCAGGTTGCCTGTTTGCTGATAAAGCGCTGAAGAATGTTTTTCAAACAAGTGCCATAGATACTCAAAAGACACAGCAGCATCGGCAGACCCATGGTTAAAAGAACTTCAAGATATTCGTTGTGCGCTTTATCATAATACTGAGCATTATTTAATGGATAAACAGAATGATAAAGCAATCCGAATGTATCAGGGCCGCTGCCTAACAGCCATGTTTGTGGAATAAATTTTAATGCGTTCTTCCACACCAGATAACGGCCTGAGCCAGATTTTTCACTGATTGTCTCGCCCAAAAGCGGCCCCAGGCCATCCTGAAGCTGCTGTATAAAACGCTGCATCAACGGGTGATTTGTCACAAGCATAATAAGCAGTACAAGAAGTATGGCAGCCGTTCCTAAAATCGTCAGCTGACCTGAATCCATGCGCCAATGGGGACGCCGCTTCCATTCCTTAAGCATGACTGTTATCATCAGTAAAAAAACAACACATAATCCCAAAAGGCCGCCCATTGCTTTCGTCATTAAAACAATAGTTATGGAAAACATAAGACTGCCTAAGAAAAACAATTCTTGCCGCCAGTTTTGAGCCATTATAAAGCCAGCTGCGCCGACACCGCTCAGCATTACCATATTAGCCGCCAGAAAATTGGCATTGCCGCATAAACCGGGCACTAATTTTACCTCACGGTACAGCTCACTGTAATATGTCAGTCTTGGCATGATTTCAAAATATTGAATGATTGTATAAATACCGTTGATTAAACCAGCTCCCAGCATCGCATACAACACCCAGCGGCGATGCTTTTCCTCACAAAGACTTAAACTGCTAAGCAATAGTGTAAAGTAACAGCACCATGTTGTGAACCCTTCATAACGGCTTGGTTTACCTTGTAAAGAAAAGCTTTGATTCAATGAATTCAGTGCTGACAGAAAGATCAAACTAATCCCAATCAGCAAAAGTATCAATAATAGCTTTTGCTTAAACCGCATAACCCCCTGGGTCAGTTTAATCAATGTAATAAAAAGCAAGGCAGCGCTGAATAAATCAAGTACAACTGGAAAATATTCACCGCGCATTAAGATCTGCCGGAATATAACGCTGATGGGCATCATAAAGATTAACGCAATCAGCAAATAAGTACCGCCCAGCTCACAAAATCGATAGATAAGGTTTCTGTCTTTTTCTTTCACAATAGCCTCCTGCTTTCATCAAAACGCCCGAAAACTTCAGACGCTTTGATGAAAAGGCAAATTTTCTTGCCTTTTCAATTAATTGCTTATTCTATAATCATTACAGTATCTGCAGCGCCATGGTATGTATTTCCGTTATAGATTACACTGCCATTGCTGCCAGCATTAAGCTGTAATGTTCCACTGCCGGTAAATGTACCTTCAATGGTTAATACAGCACCGTTATTCAGCTGTAATACATTTGCTTCATTCAGCTCACCAGCCGTCATAGTTTCTGAACTGTTGATTGGATAGACTTCTGACAATCCGGTAGCTTTCAGATAGTCAGCAACTGAGCCAAGATAAACAAGCTTCACATTATCTCCCTGTAAACCTGTTGTGCTGAGATCAGCGATTGCGTTGCCTGTGCTGTCTTTCCATACTAATCCATTGGCTTTTAATGTTTCAGCGCCGCTGATCAGCATCTTCGTGCTGTCCAAAACAGTACCTGCACTGCCTATAACTCTGAATTCAGGATGCAGCGTTAATTTACCTGATGTATTTGCATTGCTGACCGTTATTGTATTGCCATTTGCATTCAATTCACCAAATAAGGTCATGGTCATATTATCAGCGACAGTTATTGTTTTATTAGCAATCAATTTCACATCGCCAACCTCAACATCACTTTCGACCATATATGCCGTACTAGTATCATCACTCAAATATGCTGTCAGCTTCGTACTGTCAGTGCTGGCAGTCTGTGAAGTTACAGTTACGGTGATTGAACCAATCTGAGCATTGCTTAAATTGCCATTTGGTACGCCGCCCATAACCAGATAGAAATTCTGGCTGTCACTGCCGCCGCCGGCACTCGATAAGGCCAGATAAGTGCCTGCTGCGTAAGATGCTTTGCCAGCGTAATCTTTTTCATTACTGTCGGTCTTATCAGCACCCGCTTCCTTATAGAATGCACCTGAATAATTCTTATCCAGCTGTAAATTCAGCTTCGCATTTACCGATGCATTTGATTTATTAATAACATTAATCAGATTGTTTGTATTATCATTACCATTCCAGCCTAATTCATTGCCTGCAGACGGTAATGTTTCACCTTTACCAGCATCATAGCTGCCGCGGTCATAAACAAACTCCATATCACCCCAGTTGAGCTCAACCTTATAGCTGATATCACCGGCAGTTGTCAAATAGATTGGAATCTCAATGCTGTTGGTAGCCGCACCATCTGAGAAACGTGTCCAAGCCGAGGCGACAACACCGCCTATTGATGAAGTAAAGGTTTCCGTTTTGGCAACAACTGGTTCTGCTGGAGTAGAGAATAATTTAGCCATTGAGCCTGGCTCTGCTGTATAATTCACACTCATTGTCTCTAAAGGATTGGCGAGTCCGCTCAGATCCTTACCCCGCAGTGAACCGGCAGCTCCTGTATAGCTTTCATCCGCACCTACTTGAATATTATAAGTTGTTGAATCAACAGTGATCGAATTATATCCAGAACCTGAAATAGCGCTGACTAGAGATAATTCATAGTTAGTTAATAAGCCTTTTAATGAACCGGAATATCCGTGAGTATCATTCAGCAAATCTAATTTAAATAACTGCTGAGCATCCTTAAATTCTTTTAATCCCTCATAAATAGGATAGCCTGATGTATCGACATCGGCATAATACAAGTTATAGGCTCCCCTTACACTTGAATTTTTAATTGATGATGTAGTCATACCACCTAATTTACTTTGATCCGGAATCGGCTCACCTGTAATCCCAGCTATCCCGCTGATTAATGCATATCGGCGCATAACGCCATCATTAAGTTTGACAGACGGAGTGCTCTGAAGTCCGGCGTATCGGTGACCGCTATCCGATGCCAATAACAAATCAACATTGATATTCATTGCTGCATTACTGATGGTTCCGCGATTGATTGCAGTCAGACCATAATAGAAAGGCATACTTGATAAAATTGTCACATTTCCATCTGCACTGACATTTGAAACAGTGCCATGATTTTCCATTATCAAGCCAAAACCCGTCGCACTGCCTCTGTAGTAGTCGGTTAAGTAAGACTCCATTGGTATTAAATTTGTGCTTACGAATTTATCAATAATCTGTACATTAATATCCCTGAATGTAACATTCTTAAATTCACCATCATTATTCAACATAAAATAATTCTCACCTAAGAAATATCCGCCCACATTCTTAGATGCGTTATAGCCACTTAAGTTTGAAATACCCCAGTCATCAGTACCATCTTTATCACCGCTATATGTACGCTGAATAGTTAAGTTGCTGATTATTTTATCATTACCATTAAAATTTCCTTTAAAGTCTACAATATTACTGCCTGTCGAAGGGGCATAAAAATAATCAGAAGTTTGAGGACTTGAACCGGGAAAAGTTGCTGTATATGTCGCTTGAGTAGTACCACTATATATAGCTATACCACCTATACCAACCCACTGCTTGCCAGCTAAATCAATATCGTTCATTAATTTGATTGTCGCATCTCCAACTTCAGCAGTACCATAACTTACACCATCCACAGTTACTCCACCGGTCATTAAATATGACACGAAGCCTAATCCGGTAGCTGTCATAACCTGAATTTCAGATACCACATGACTACTGCTGTCTTCTACAAATCGATAATCTTTTCCCTTTTCCGCTGACTTACCCGCTTCAAACCAAGTTTCAGCCGTTGCGGCTGCCTGTACCTGTGTTGGGAAAACAGCTAATATCATTGCTAATGCAATAAAAAACGCACCAAGTTTTTCTATTAACTTTTTCATTTAATTCTCCTTTCAATCTCGCTTTTTTCTAATTCCATACTGTAATGCTTAATTTTTATCGTTTCGCCCCCTCCTTTGCTTTTCCGTCAAAAAGCCTGAAATTCAGACTTTTAAACAGAAAAGCAAAAATTTACTCACTGCGATGCTTCTCAAAAATTACCATAACGGTTTTCATTAAGATCAACAGATCCAGCATCAGCGTCTGTTTCTGGATATAATACAAATCAAAAGCAAGCTTACTTTCAATATCACTGCTGTACCTTCCCATTACCTGCGCATAGCCTGTCAGTCCCGCTTTCACACTTGTCCGATATGAAAATTCCGGTAATCGCTTGATAATCTCATCGGCTAATTCCGGACGTTCTGGACGCGGCCCAACTAAACTCATCTCACCTTTTAACACATTCATCAGCTGCGGCAATTCATCGATTCTCAGTCTCCGCAAAATTCTGCCAACCTTGGTGACACGCTGATCCTCAGCATCACTTATTCGCGCGATGCCGTCGGCCTCCGCATTCACCCTCATACTGCGAAGTTTAATTACCTCAAAGCAGTGATTTCCCTGCCCATAGCGGCGCTGGCGGTAAAAGATCGGCCCGCCGTCCTCAAGATAGATGCACAATGCCGCGATTCCCATCAGTGGCGAAGTAATAATCAGAAGCAGCATGGAGATAACAATATCCATCACACGTTTAGAGAGCAAAGCCTTCCTTTTTGCTGATGACTCATTAATAAATCACTGACAACTACCGTATCGCCGCTCAGCAGCACATCTTTGATTTCACAGCGTTCATACCATTCCCTGCCTAGTTCAAAACAAAGCTGATTTAATCGATAACGTTCTGCCGTACTGATTTTTTCAACAAGCAGTCCATCTACAGCTTTCAGCCTTTCTGCGTCAACTGCTTCTGATGACAGTTTATCTACAATCTTAAAACGATCAGCACGCGCTCTAAACTCATAAAGTGCCAGCCCAGACTCACCGACGTGAATCAATGTTTTACAGCCATGCCGATTTTGATAATAATGATCCACCGCTTTGCTCCAGATCAGTGCCCATATCAGCTGCGTACCGATTAAAAGCAGCAGCGGCAGCAGATTCATAAAACGATAGGCAATCAATGATATTTCTAAATAAAGCACCGGCGCGCTGATTAAGCTGCTTAAGCTATGTATAAATAAGATTTCATCACGGCTTTTCTCCGCTATCTGATAACCGCCATTGATTATCTTAAAGACTTCAAGTTCAAGCAGTGCCAGCATGATGATTACCACATTACCCCAAAAGTAATAATAAATGGTTTCACCATAACCAAATTCCCAAAATATCGTGATAAAGATCAGCTGTGCCAATAAGTCAATCCAACCGCTCATCGAATCTCAATGCCTACCGGCAGCTGACTGTTCAGCAATGCCTTTTCCTGACTTTCACTGTCATAAAACACTAATTCAATAATTCCCTTATAAGTACCCGGCGGCAAATCGGTGCCGTCCTGTAAAGCATTCAGTGTCAATGTCTCAAGTCTTGAACCAGCCGGTACCCGTCCGGAAACAGCTAAATCCTGACGGTATGTTTCAGGATCATATTCCCCTAATACTTCAAGGCGTTTTTGATCAAGAAAGGTTCGATGATTGACACCTAGCTTATCGATCAGCTCCTGATCACTGATTGTCAGCTTCACAACAATGTCCTGGGTAGAATTGCCGGGATTGTAGAAGGCCAGCTCGCCGATCCCGTCGGTAAAGACAATCAGCCGGTTAAATTCAAATGCCGCTGTATTACCATTCTGGGGTTTAAGGCCATCATGAATTGCCTGCACATTTCCATCAACCGGAACCGATGGATAAGGGATACCCAGCTTCAGCAGCAACAGCAGCAGCGGGATAAGAAACAGCAGCAGAAACCACGGCCTTTTATGTTCATGAATCAATCCCACCGCATAATTTTTAATCAGAATCCCATCACGGTTCTTCCCAACCAGGCCGCCGGCGTACTTTTTAGCTTCAATGCGGATGGCACTGCCGCAGCAGCTGATGATACCGCCTTCCATCATCCCAGCGATACCGCCGCTGTATTCGGCCCCCTGTATCATACCGTCAACAGTGAGATTAACGATCTTCGCATCCTTAAGACAGCCAAATAAACCGCCGTATTTTCGTTTCCCTTTGATTTTAAAATTGGTAATGCTGTGATTGCCGCCATCAAATATACCCTTGAAAGGAAGCGCATCATCTTCCCCAATTGGTATGAGTTTCTTGCCTTGAAAATCAAGATCAGCGGTAAGCCGGCAGGCCGCATATTGATATTGGCGGTTGCCTCGATTCACACCATCCGCAAAGGCTGTAAAACCTTCAATGCTGTCAATTTCAATCCATTCATCAGCAGCGCCGCTTTCAATGTGAAATGCATCTTCCTTGAATCGACGCGGCACTTCATCACGGTTCCATGTCCGCTCATAATCCCAGGGCAGGTTTTGAATTGATTCAGAATCTAAAGCCAGCTCACTGTCCGCAAATTCCTTTTTCTTTTTTTACGGTCATCAATATAGAAGATATGTTCCATGATGCCTTCATTTTTAGCTGCAAAGCCGGCCATGATTTTTCCCCGCTTTGAATCTGTTTGACACCAGCTGTTATAAATCTCACCATAGTTACAGCCAATAAAACCGCCGCTGCTTTGTCCGCCGCTAAGCTTCACCATGGCATAGCAATCTTTAATATAACTGTTGCTGAGGCCAGCCAGACCACCCATAAGACATATCTTTTTCTTCATCTTATTCCTCCAATGCATCAATCCAAGATGTTTTCACACGCAGCACGCCGGCTGAATAATGGGTGCCCTGTTCATAAGCCAAAACCTCGACGCGAAACTGTTTTTCAAGTGCTTTGACCTTGATTCCAGCCAGCATCTCTCCCGGTGAAAGCAAGCCGCTTTTAGCTTTTATTTGACCCTCTTGATCAAGAATCACTAACTGAATATCAACCTTACTTTCTGGCTGATTCATTAAATAAATCATCAATTCATCCTGTTCATATACCGGGGAAATACAAAAGCCTGTCACATAGCCTTCATTTACTTCATAGATTTGATAACGCATGCGCTCATCAAGCATAGATGGATCAATCAATACCTGTGCTTTGGGCTCATGGCGCGGCAGCAGGAAGCCATCCCATCGATATACCGCCAGCAGCATCATGAGCAGAAGCAGCAAGCAGCTAACCGCAATCTGAAAGCGGCGCTTTTTATACTGCGCATTACTGCGGCTGCTCGTCAGCTGTTTCATTTGTGTCATTGGCTTTGACATCCGCTTCTTCCTTTCGATAAATCAGCTTGACAGCCGGTGTGCCAGCCGTAGTTTCTTCACCCAGCAAATCAATAAACCGATAAGCATTCAAGTCCTGATGACTGCCTGCTATCAGTGAACTATCTTCATCACATTCCGCCAAAACATCACCATCCAACGCATCAACCGCCTGAAACTGATCAAAGCATAACGTACCGCCGCCGCTGACACGATAAATATTTCCATTCATTTCATGCTCGCCGCTTAAAATCAAAGTCTCTCCTTTTTCAATCGTAAGATCAAATGCTTCAGCTGGTTCGTTTAAATTCTGCGGCTCATTTTCCATCGATGTCACAGTTAAGCTTAAAGAGCCGATTTGTTTTTGATGCTTATACTGATCAAGATCCGGATTTCCTGAAAGTACGACATAGAGGTCAAGCTGAGTCGGAAGATTGCTGGCGGCCGCGATCAGTTCTTCCTCATATGCCGCTAATTCACACATATCATAATCATATTCATCACTGCCATCACTTTTACTGCCGGCAGTCTTATAAACATCACCCTTAATATTTCCATCATCAAGCTGCAGCTCATGGGTGATCATAACCGGAAATAATGAATAATTATTAACCCGGATATGATTGTTTAAATTATCATTGCCCTGCCATGACATACGATCACCATCATAGCTGTAACTCAAATCGCCCCATTCTATCTGAACCTGATATTTGTCTGATTCCGCATAAAGGAAGGGACTGGCTGGCAGATAATAATACAGAATCTGCTGATTTAAAAATTCAGCGTGCTGGTCAATATTGGCAAATTCAATCCACGCTGTCTGCGGCAGCTTATTCCCCTCCCGTGTTATTAAGGTCAGCACATCGCCCGTATTCGTCATGAATCGTGAATTCTGTGCATTCATTTCAGCATCACCAATCAAATCAATCATTGTATAAGCCTGCTTATCCGCACTTTGAGAATAAATCTGAATACCGGCTTCTGATCCGGCAAAAAAGGCATAGGAGCTGACTGCAAGAAAGGGTGCTGACATTGAAGAGGCAGCTTTAACACTTAACATGCCCGCGTGTTCACTCTCACTGATTAGCTGAAACGATGAACAGCGCAGCGGTGTAAAGTTACTATCCTCATCAATGACGATTGTCAGCTGATGGCCATTAAGATCGATACTTAAAAATTCAGTGTCAGCATTTGGCAGATCAGCGGCATTTACTGAAACATCACTCAGCAGTGTCAAGCGAATGTCTTTTTCCTGTGCCAGACATTCCCGAAAGCCTAAAGCGTCCTCGACCTCACACACCCCGTTTGTATCGGGCAATGATGGTTCTGCATTGGTATCTGAAGGCTCAGCAGGCAGCGGATCATTTTCAATAATATCTGATGAACTGTCACTGTCACTTGCGGTATCATCTGGCAAAATATCCCCTGCTGTTGCTTCATTTAAATCTTCACCTTGATCCGCCTCTTGATAATCGCTGTCCTCATCGGCTGATTCATGATCAGCACTCTCCCCCTCATCTTCAAGAACCTCATTGCCTGTATCCTCCCATTCTTCAATTTCTAAGAAAGAATGCATTGGCATTGAAGAAAGCAGGCAGAAGATAAGTAATACAAGCTTCCCCTTTCCAATAATGGCAGCAAACACGCTGATTAACTCCTGCGCTGTGCATTGATGCTTTTAATTAGATCGTCAACATTCGTCTCTGACTGCTTTGAAACAGGGATTTCATTACAGACGGTTTGCATTGGTAGATCCTCTGCATCAATGATTGTTTCCTGTATCGGGGTTTGTTCCTTAATGGCGGCTTCTTTCTTGATTGTCTGCGGATATAGCTGTTTCACTTTTTCAACAGCGGCATTGATACTGCTTTCTAAAGGAATCTCCCGCAGTATCTTGGTTGAATAAAGCATATACATCTCTTGTGAATTCTCTATGGTTTTACGCATCTTTTCAGCCGTATGCAAAAGATCGATAAAATTAGTACGCATTTCCTGAATTAAGTCTGCCTTTACCTGTTCCGCTTCAGCCCGTATCATTTTGCTGTCAGCCTCTGCCTTAGCAAGAATCTCAGCCGCCCGCTGCTCTGCTTCATGGATAATCTGATCACTGCGGTTTTGTGCATTCAGCATTAAACGGCTGATTGCCAGATGTTCATTTTGATATTGGGTGTCCAGCTCATTGAGATATTGATCTACCTCAGTTTTTGAATAACCATTGAATACTGTTTTAAATTTCACTGTTTTATCCATTGTTCACCCCTCTGCAATCTAAAAAGATTGATTTTTCTATAAAAAAGCAGGAATGATGAAACTTGGGAAAAACATCATTCCTGTATCGGCGGAAGCTATATTTTCCTGCTTCCATAATTGTAAACATCCCAGTTTTTCATATATTGTCTTAAAAGGTATACTTTATAAGACAGATAAAAACAGGCTTAATAAATGACTGAATAAACAAAATTCGGTCATAAAATGAATAAAATCGTAATAAATTATTTACAAATAATGTAAAAAAGATTACAATTACAGTGTCTCATAAAGTATACTTTTTGACACAATTAAGCAAAACGTGATTTTTGTCATGCAAGAAACGATCGTTCATAAACAATTTACAATAAATCGAATTGGCCGTCACAAGCCTTAAAAGCAACAAAAAAAAGGAAGCATTAATTCAGATTGCAAATGATTGCAATGAATTAAGACTTCCTTTTCTTAATTTATTGATTATGCTAGTTTTAGTTATTCAGCGTCTTTACATTCAATACCGTTTTGGTTGTTTAATTCAAGTGTTTCTTCAATACCCACATAATCAGCTTCACCAGCTTCTACAATACCCGCAGATTGTAAATCAGCAATTGATGTAGCTGTAAAATCAATTGTTGTTGTTTCTACAAATGTATCATCATCTTTGAATTCATAGCTATACGTTACACCTGCGATAGCGCTGTATGTTTCATTGGCATTCGCTGCCGCTTCTTCGATTTGTTCCTTATTCAATCCTGCTTTTGATAATACAATCGTATTTGTATTTACTTGTCTCAGAACCTTAACACCATCATGCTCAAAAGTTGTCTCTACGCTGACACCCTCTTGATTTAAAGCGCAGACGGTCCTTTTAACCGCCTCTTGTTCAGGCTCAGTATCCGGCGTTGTTGACGGCTCATTGGTTGGCTGTTCAGGTTCATTGACCGGTTCTTCTGGTTTATTTGTCGGCGTTGGAGCTGACGTACATCCCACAAGACATAATGCTGTCAAACAGCTTAATAATAGTTTTTTCATTTTCTTCTCCTCATATTTTGTTAATTATTTATCATTATATCATAGATCGTATTGATATTGAGAAAAATCATCTTATAACTGCGATTCGGAATATGACTTTTTGAGAATTAAAAATAAAAATACCTTTCAATAAATTATACTATTGAAAGGTATTTTATTAGTATTTATCTAAAAAAGCCTAAAAAGTCCCTACACTCACTTTTGACGTTAAATTTTTAACTGAAAATTCTAAAATGAATTTTCTTACGTCAGTTGAACATTCATCTCTAAACTCTAAAAATTCACGCATACTCATACTGCAAAAGTATTCTCCGCTAAATAATACTAAATAATTTAGAAATTCTTGTTTATAGTTTTTAAGAATTACTGGTAAACATTTACCAATGTATTTTTGTCCATCTTCTGTATTTAAATATAACTGATAAAATAGATACCCTAATAACACACATACTAAATGGAATGAGATAATATTTAACTTTGTACTCTTGAAATCTTCAAGTTTCCAGAAGTCTTTTAGTTGTCTGAAATCTTCTTCAATTTCAGTTCTCATATTATATATATTGACAATATCACTTGCTGACCTATTCATGTCTGTTGTAATAAACACTTCATAAGATTGAGTATCTTCCGACCATACAACACATGAATTTAAGTCAACATCATGCTTAGAATTTCTAGTTCTAAAATATTCACCTACATTATTAACGTGACAAATCATTTGATCTTTTCTAGTAGGGTGAGGTTGCCAATCGTCAATTTCTTCTGCTAATTCAATAGCCATTTCATATATTTCCATACTTTTTCTTACTGGGATGTATGTATCTACTTTTCTAACCGTCTTTAAGTAGTTCATCATTTCTCGTGAAGTGAATCCTCTATCCATTAGTAGGATGTCACCCTCATGGAAACACGGAGTAGTCTTTAACATTTCTTCACTCAACTTAAAATCGTGAATATTAACTGTACCAAAACGAACATCTTCGATTAAACCACTATCGTTATAGATACCTCTAAGTGAAGCTAGTTTATAACCTCTCATAGAATTGCCTAATCTATCATAACCAAAGGTTGAACCTTCATAGTTCTCATTATTATAGTTAACTGCTATCTTGGTACAATCTAATATATGAATATTAGTTTCAATATCCATGGTATTAAAGATATGCTTTTGTACTACATTGTTATAGTAATTGAATATATCCTCAGATTTATATTTACCCAATAAATGTCTGATAGTTCCTTCATTAAACCAACCATCTGACTTATCTGTACTCATTGCATTATAACCTAATTCAGCTAATGTTCTGTAATCTTGAATAGCATAAGGAATATCCGTTAAGCTGGTTCTGACTTTCATTTTTGAAACAATAACTAAAGCCATTATAAACCTTAAAGGAATCGTGGAATTAGTATTTCTCTTATCTGGAAAGCCTTGGTCTAAGTTATCCAAGACACCTTCATGACACATAGAAAGTATAATATCATCAATCAAATTACTGTTGCTTACCATAATACCATCTAACACTTTATTTTTTACTTGTTCCATGACTTTGTTTTTATCTTGTTTACAAATTCTAAGCATATGTGCCCACCTCCTAAATAAAAAAAACGGAACTTAACACATATTCATGACAAAAATTAATTGTCAGAAATATGTATCAGCGTTCCTCCTCCTATTTAGTTTAATGAAATGAGTTCATATGTCTCATTTTAAAGTGTAGACAATTGGGTATCT
>NZ_HE578927.1:106333-305731 GCF_000313565.1 Dielma fastidiosa
GCCGTGTAAATTACACTTGATTAAATAAGTGCTATAAAGTAGAATATATGCAAGGAGGGATTGGCAATGGATAACAAGACTTGTTTAGTATTAACAAAAACATTAAGAAGTGTAGCAGTAGTAATTTTAGCGCTAGGCATTTTAGGCTCATTTTATTTTGCAGATACTTTTTTTGGTTCACGTGAATACTCTGTTCTTTTCAAACTTACAGTTGCTTTAATTGGTTCTGCATATACATTTTGTGTTTGCGCTTGTATGATGTTCTTTGCTGAAATTACAGAAAGAACAATTTATCGAGATGTTATGTTAAAAAGACAACATGAAGAAATAACTGAACTTTTAAAAGCTAATAATGCTTTATTAAAAAAGTAAAATGAAACGAGAAAGGAATAACTATGACTACTGGAAATAATGATAATGGAATGTTATTGCTGGCAACAATAATAAAGAAATTAGCTTTAGTATTACTTGTTTTAGGATTAATAGGCTCTTATTTCATAGGTAAAACTATGGGAGAAATTAAATATTTACTAAACACTTACACTAGATATATTAGCTACGATTTCAGTTCTTTTCTAATAGGTGCGATTATTACTATAATTACATCCTTACTAATTTATGTATTAGGAGAAATCTTAGAAAGAGTTGTATTTTGTGATGCAAACATACTCACTTTCTATAATGCCATGATTGAGAAGAAAGAAGAAGAAACACATGTTGATTAAAAATATTACAAAAGAAACTAATAATTTTAATACTTCGTTAGACGTAAAAAAGAAACATAATCATAAATATCTAAAAATAGTCTCTTTAATAATTGTGATTTGCATAGCTATTTATCTATTTATTTCTAAAGATACGATAATAGTTTCATACAAAGTTATACAATGTTTAAATAATGGCAATGTTTCTGAAGCTAATTCTTTTTATCAAAACTATGATGATAAAATAAATGATTTAACACGTTATTTAATTATTGAATCATACAATAAAAATGTAGAAAAAGATTTAAAATCAGCTATGTATGATTTCAGTAGTGCTATTGCATTAAGTAAAAATTTAAATGATAGTTATTTTAATTTAGTAGGTGAATATTATGTTTTAGGTCAAAATTTAAATTTAGATAAAAACAATCAAGCTTTTGATTTTGTTTCTAAAATGTCTGATTTAAGATTGGGATTTAAAAATAATCTATTTAACTTAATATATATTGCAAGCCCATATAAAGATGAGATTTCAAACAATCTGTCTTCTATTTTATCCAATTTTGCTATTAAAAATTACAGTAGTGTAAAAAGAGAACTGGATAATATGAATGAAAACATTGAATCATGTGAATCTTATATGTATAAATCTTATCCAGAATATTACAAAGGCGCTTCTAGCAATTATAATCTTTTAGGTATAACAAAAGAATATTTTTATAATTTATCTGATATGTATACTTCTGCTATCAAATATAATTATCAAGCATTTGATGATGCAAATAACGAAGCACAGACTACTAATAAAACAATGCAAGAAATATTAAATAATACTAGTGAATTTCTTAGTGATTTAGAAATACTAGCAAATATGAGATAATAATTACTATGACTAAAGGTAAAATTAATATTAAATTATTGATTTATTGGATAATAAGAAATTAAGTAAATCTGATTTATGTTTATTAACCAACATCAGTTTAAGTACAATAAATAACTACTGTAATAACACAGTAAAGTTATTAGTTGTTCATGTGCTATGTAAGCTATGTAATGTACTAGGATATAGTATTACTGATTTGTTGAAATATACTATAAATAAAGAAAGAGGACTTCAAATTTAGTCCTTTTTGTTTAAATTTTACTAAGTAATATATGATACAATATAAATACATAAAGAAGAAAATAGAAATGACTATATTCGAATAATACAACAGATTTAATGAATTGGCTCATCAAGTTGATAAAGCTTATGTCACATGTCATACTCATAAACAAGAAATCTCTATCAAAGCACAAATTATAAATCTTATTGAAATAATTGGTAAACCACATTCAGTAGAAGTGCCAACAGAACGTGAAGTTCAATTTGATTGTTGTCAACGCAAATGTTCATTAGTGTTCTTAAGGTTTGAAGAAGCTAAAGAAAATTTTAAAAATAATATAGAAACTATGAACTTAGAAGATTATTTTGAAACTAATAACTTTGAATTAAAATTTACTTTTACGAAAAAAATAATTAGTAAAACATAATATTAATTAACTTGCTTTATTATTTTCTTGCTCTTCAACGAACTTTATATCAACTTGTATACTAATATTATTATTTTCTTTACAATCATACCATCTTTTATCAATAAATTCTTTTATCCATTCAATAGCTTCATCATCATGTGGTATAAAATCAAAATTCTGTGTTATTTTCATACTATTCATCTCGCTTTCTATTAAAAAAATATTCATTAATACTATCAAAAAGGATTATAACATACAGAAAATATGTTATAGTCCTTTATGTTTTTGTGTGAATTACTTTACTATATATCTCAATAGGTTACTTTACGAATCGCAGATCTTATAAACCTTATATGTCTTTCTAGTCTATTCAATGGCTAATGCAAAGGCTTTGCATACTTGCTCATTGAATTATAAAAAATAAAGCAGCCTCAATGAAGCTGCTCATTTGCTTATTCTGCGTCTTTACATTCAATACCGTTTTGGTTGTTTAATTCAAGTGTTTCTTTGATTCCAATATAATCTGCTTCACCTGCTTCTACAATACCCGCTGATTGTAAATCAGCAATTGATGCTGCTGTGAAATCAATCGTTGTTGTTTCTACAAATGTATCATCATCTTTAAATTCATAGGTATAAGTCATGCCTTCAATAGCGCCGTATGCTTCATTAGCAGTCTTCGCTGCGGCTTCAATCATTTCCTTTGTCATGCCTGATTCTGAAATCGTAATTGTATTGGTATTGGTTTGCTTCATTACTTTAGTACCGTCATGTTCAAAAACAGTATTTACAATAACACCAGAATCTTCCAACGTACATACGGTTTTCTTTAAATCTTCTTCCTTTGGTGTAGATGAACATCCCACTAAGCATAATGCCGCTAAGCAGCTCAATAATAGTTTCTTCATTTCTTTCTCCTTTTAGATCTCATTCTGTGATTCCTCATTATTATACCATATTCTTATTCACGTGTTTTCCGAATTTTGCCAACCATTTGACGTTTTGCGCAAGAAAAGCAGAAATCATATCAGATTTCCGCCTTTTTACTCCATGCTTCAAGCTCTTCATCAGTAGCAAGCACATAATGCTCACCACCCAGATAATGCTGAGTCCCTAAGTTATAATCAATGCCGCTGGTCGCATAGTCATAAGCCAATGCGATTCTTTTCTTCTCAACATGCGGATTTGCATGCGGAATTGCCGACAGCAGACTCTTGGTATATGGGTGAATCGGATTGTTGAAGATTTCTTCCGTCGTCCCGGTTTCCACTAAATGTCCCAGATGCAGTACACCGATACGGTCAGAGATATATTTAACCATTGATAAATCATGGGCAATAAACAAATAAGCTGTATTGGTCTGCTTCTGAATTTCTTTCATTAAATTGACAACCTGTGCCTGAATGGATACATCCAGCGCGGAAATTGCTTCATCAGCAATAATCAGTTCAGGATCCATAATCAACGCGCGGGCAATACCGATACGCTGACGCTGACCGCCGGAGAATTGATGCGGATAACGCATCGCATGCTCATGCGATAAGCCTACCAGTTCAAGAATCTTATAAACTTTTTCTTCACGTTCCTTTTCATCCTTGCAGAGATGATGGATATCCAGCCCTTCCGCAATAATATCAATAACCTTCTTGCGCGGATTCAGACAGGCCATCGGATCTTGGAAAATCATCTGCATCTTCGTGCGCAGATGCTTCACCTGATGCTGGCTCAGTTTGCCTGAAATATCAACGCCTTCAAAGGTAATCGTACCGGATGTAGGTTCGTAAAGGCGGATAATTGAACGGCCGGTGGTTGACTTACCCGAACCGGATTCACCTACTAAACCATAGGTTTCGCCCGGATAGATCACAAATGAAATGCCGTCTACCGCTTTAACCGAATATTTCTTATTTACCTTAAAATGTTGTTTCAAGTCTTTAACTTCAAGTAAAGGAGTTCTTTCTTCCATCTTATTCATCCTCCTTCAGCATGTTATCGATACGATGACGCAAAGTCAGCGGCATCTCAACCTTAGGTGCATCTTCATGAAGCAGCCATGAAGATACACGATGCTTGCCGCCGACGTTGAACATTGGCGGTTCAAGCCTAAAGTCGATATTTAGAGCGTATTCATTACGAACCGCAAAGGCATCGCCTTCTACCTTGTTGAGCAAGTTAGGAGGGGTTCCCGGTATTGTATACAGAACTTCCTCATTGGTATTGACATCCGGCATTGAAGACAGCAGACCCCACGTATACGGATGACGAGGATCATAGAAAATCTCATCAACACTGCCCTTTTCAATGATTTTTCCTGCATACATAACTGCAACATAGTCAGCGACCTTCGCAACTACGCCTAAATCATGAGTAATATAAATAACCGATATATTCTTCTTCGCTTGGATTTCCTTAATCAATTCAAGAATTTTTGCCTGAATCGTCACATCCAGCGCCGTTGTTGGTTCATCACAAATCAAGATATCAGGATCACATGCCAAAGCGATGGCAATAACCACACGCTGCCGCATACCGCCGGACAGCTGGTGCGGATAATTCTTCATCCGTTTCTCAGGATCAGTAATCCCTACTTCTTCAAGCAGTTCTACGGCTTTTTTGTAAGCCTCTGCCTTGGAAACCTTATAATGATACATCATGCCTTCCATGATTTGTTTGCCGATCGTCATTGTTGGATTTAATGATGTCATCGGATCTTGGAAAACCATAGCAATATGCTTCCCGCAGATTTTATGCTGCATCTCCCGATTTGAAAGCTTTAAAAGATCCTGTGAAACCTTTTCGCCATTTTCATCAGTATAATTAAAGATAATACTGCCGTCATTCACAAAGCCATTGCCGCTGAGAATGCCCATGATTGCTTTTACCGTTACTGATTTACCAGAGCCGGATTCACCTACGATAGCAATTGTTTCGCCACGGAATAAGTCAAGACGGACACCGCGGATCGCATTAACGATACCATTGCTGGTTTTAAATGAAATTGCCAGATCACGGATTGATAATACTCTTTCTTTTTCCATCTTCACTCACCTACATTTCCTTCATGGTCGGATCGAGCGCCTCTTTCAGACCATCTGCCAGCAAGTTGAAGCTAAGCATCAATACTGCCAATACAACTGCGGGAATCAAGGTCATAAACGGCGCAACCGTAAATGACTTAAAGCCATCAGAAATTAAAACACCCAGCGATACATTCGGTGCCGGAATACCCAGACCAATAAATGACAATGTTGTTTCCATAAAGATAGCATTAGGAATCGAGAACATTGACATGATAATCAATTGACCAATGATATTCGGCAGAATATCCTTAAAGATAATTCTGAGATTGCCGGCGCCCAAAGTTTTTGAAGCCAGAACATATTCCTGCTCCTTCAGTTTCAGCATCTGCGCACGCGCAACACGGCTCATGCCGATCCAGCCAGTCAGAATCAATACAAATAAAATCGGCACAATACCAGGTTTTAAAACAATCAGCATCAAGGTTGCGATAACCAAGGTAGGAATTGAATTGATAATTTCAACGATACGCTGCATTACCATATCCACCTTACCGCCAAAATAACCTGAAATTAAACCATAAGTCATACCGATGATCATATCAACCGCAACTGCCGCTGCCGCAATGATCAATGATACACGGGTACCGCTCCAAGTTCTCAGCCATAAATCACGGCCAAGCTCATCAGTACCGAATAAATAGTAAATACCTTCAACACCTTTTTTGGCATAGACATCGACACCTCTTGACATACCGTTAAAGATTCCTAAATGCTCAAGACCAGGTATCTTTGGCGGCAGACTTTGATGAGCGACGTTAACACCGTTAATCGTATATTCTGAGAGCATCGGAGCCAGTACAGCCAGTAAAATGATAATCACTATACAAACCAGACCGACCAATGCGCCTTTATTTTCCTTTAAACGTGCAGCCACGTCTTTCCAGAAAGATTGATTTTCATAAACTTTATCGATGTAAAGATCCTTGCGGTGTGCCAGCTGAAAATCATCTTTAAGGAATACTGTATCTTGATTACTCATTGGTACCTCCTTTTACTAAGCGAATCCGCGGATCAATTACACCATATAATAAATCGACAGCAAACATTACAACTACATACAGCAAGCTGTAAATAAATGCGCATGCCATAACTACATTATAATCATTAGCCTGAATTCCCATTGTCAGCAGCTGACCGATACCTGGAATTGAAAACATTTTTTCAATAACTAATGAGCCGGTCATAACGCCTACGATCAGCGGTGCCATAACGGTAATTACCGGAATCAGCGTATTGCGCAGCGCATGACGGAAAATCAAAATCGGACGAGACAGCCCCTTTGATTGCGCAAGCAGCATATATTCACTGCCCAAGACATCAACCATTTCACTGCGGGTAAAGCGGGCAATCTGCGCGATTGAGAACAATGAGAGCGCGATGGTCGGCATAATACTGGAAACAAAAGGTTTCTGCAGCATAAAGATCGACGGCAGCCAATTCAAAGTCTTCGAGAACAATAAAATAAATAACATGGCAAACAGAAAGTTAGGTATTGAAACGCCTAATACCGCAAAGACAGATGTCAAGGTGTCAATCCAAGTATTTTTCTTTAAGGCTGATACAATACCAAGCACGATGCCTACTGGAACGCCGACAATAATTGCCTGCAAACCAAGACGGATCGATACCCATAAACGAGCATCCAGCATCTGAGAAATCGGCATATTCTTCTGAATCGAATAGCTGACACCCAGATCGCCCCGAAGCATCATCACCACATAATCTACAAAACGCACCAGGAATGGCCGATTCAAACCGTATTTAGTTTCAATGATCAAACGCTGGGCATCAGTCAGCTTTTCATCATTGAATGGTGTACCAGGCATGAATTCAAGCATCAAATACAAGACAAACAAAATAACCAAAAGGGTGACAGCCGATATAGCGACACGTTTTAGTACATATTTTGTCATTTTACCCCTCCTTTTCGTATGATTAAAAATAAAACAGCACAGTGCGAGAGCACTGTACTGTTAGAACTGCTTTCTACTCTCTTGTAAGATTCTTATAAATTGTAGGAACGCCTACTGAGTGGAATTCAAATCCGGATACACCTGATTTGATCATAACGGCAGAACCAGTCTGATAAACCGGCAGGATGACTGCTTCATCCATAACGATCTTCTCAGCTTGTTTCAATGCTTCCCAGCGAGCGTCTAAATCAGAAGTAAGCTCACCCTTAGTCGCATTTTCAATCAACGCGTCATATTCAGCATTTGACCAATGGCCATAGTTGTAAGAAGCACCAGTAATCCACATATCAAGATAAGTCATTGGGTCAGCATAGTCAGGACCCCAGCGAGTTAAACCAATTTCGTAAGTGCCGTTTTGCATAGCCTGCAGACGTGCTTTCTTAGGCTGCTGCTTCAGATTCAAAGTAACACCCGGCAGCGTCGTTTCGATTTCAGACTTAACAAATTCAGCTACTTTCTTACTTGATTCAGTATCTTCAAATAACAATTCATATTCAAACGTATCTTTGCCTAATTCTTTCTTAGCGGCTTCAAAATATTCAAGAGCTTTAGCCTTATCAACATTCAGATAAGTATCCGTTGTATCACGGAAATCTTTGCCGTCCGGACCGACTGCCAATTTTACAGGAATTGCGAAATTAGCTGCAATCGAACCATCTTTTAACACATTTTCAGCAATCTGTTCTTTGTCATAAGCATAAGCAAAGGCAAGACGCAGGTTCTGATTTTCTAAACCGGCAACATCTTCATTTGGAGACATATACCATAAGTAACCACCTAATGTAATAGTATATTCAGGAGAATCTTTATACTGTTCAACCATTTCACCAGTCAGCTTAACATAATCAACTGTACCCTGTTCAAAGGCTACCATTGCAGATTGTGCATCTTTGATGACCTGGAAGTTTAAATTATCAATTTTAACATTAGCAGCATCGTAATAGGTTTCATTTTTAACCATTTCATAGTTAGCGCCCTGATTCCAAGCAGTCATCTTGAATGGGCCGTTAGCTAATAATGCATCTGGAGTCAATGCGTATTGATCGCCAAATTGATTATAGAAATCTTCACGAATCGGATAGAATGATGGGAAAGCCATCAATTGATTAAAGAAAGGAACCGGATATTCAAGTTCAACCTTTAATGTTTTGTCATCAACAGCGCTGACACCTAATTCAGTCGTTGCCATTTCGCCATTAGTAACAGCAGAAGCGTTTTTAATACCCGCAACACCGATCATATAAGCATACTCAGAAGCGGTTGCCGGATCAGCTAAACGACGCCATGCAAATACGAAGTCATTCGCTGTAACTGGATTTCCGTCAGACCAGTTCGCATCGCGCAGAGTGAACGTATAAGTCAATCCGTCTTCACTTACCTGTTCATCAGAAGCGATAGCTAAAACCGCGTTGCCGTCAGCATCTAATGTATAGAGACCTTCAATTGTTGCAGCAATTGCTTCAAATGAAGTACCATCAGTCGCAAGGCATGTATCCATTGAGGAAAGTTCTACATCATTGGCAACCGTTACTGTCTTGGCACCGTCTGCAGTTCCTCCATTTCCACCGTTATCTCCATTACCGCCGCCACCGCAACCGGCAACCAGCGCTAACGTAAGAAATCCGGTAAGAAGCATTTTAAGCTTTTTCATAGTATTTCCTCCCTAACTTGTCCAAGCATGCAAGATACTTGATTGATGTTAGTATAAACCCTCTTTTCACACATTGTCAAGAAAAATTTCATTTTATTTTCATATGAAATGAAATATTTTACAATATCATTTCATATTTAACAGCATTGTAAGAAAGCTTGATTTCATAAGCTATTTGCACATTAGTTAAATTTTGTTAGTTTTATATAGCATACATATGTATCTATATTGCGGACATACCGATATAATTTTATGCTATGAATGACTTGCTGAAAGTGTAGTTTTTGGAATTTTATGTGAATGATGAAAAGTCTAGCTTTCATACAGAAAAATAAAAAGTCCGCATTTCACGGACATTAATGTTTATCGATCAGCAGCAGATACGGTGCCTGACATCGGTTCGTTAATTGTATTCTGGTCACATCATAAATCTTAGCAGGTAATTTTTCACAATAGCTTTCAATTTCCGCACTTTCCGCAAGACCATGCGCAAAGCCTGGATATAATACAAGGATGATCCGGCCGCCGGTCAGAAGTCTTGGCAGCATCTGATCAAGGGCGCTGATGACCTCAAGCGCCTGTGTCGTTATAGCTTTATCACCATGGGGCAGATAACCAAGATTAAAGATTCCGGCCTTAAACCGATCAACCGTATCCGCCGCTTTCGCATGTGAGGCAAGAATCAATTCTGCGCTGAGATTTCTTTCAAAGAGCGCCTGCTTGGTCAGTTTGATTGCTTCTATTTGAATATCAAAGCCAAATACATGCTGACAATGAGCGGCTAGAAAGCATGTGTCAAATCCCTGCCCGCATGTAAAATCAACGGCTGTATCTGTTTCATTTAATACTTCACTCAAAAAGTCATGCGCTAAATCAACGATTTTCTTCATAGAGACACCCTCATTTCTTCGATAAGTATATCATAAAATGTTATAATAGAACCATTGAAAGGAGTGTTTCAGATGATTGAATTTACACTTGAGCCAGCATTATTAGAAATCTATGAGCAGCTGATACAACACGGCTATGAAGCTTATTTTGTCGGCGGCTGTATTCGTGATGCATTAATGAAGCAGGTTCCTCATGATTATGATATAACCACCTCAGCACTCCCGAAGCAAGCTATGAGCTGCTTTGACAATCGCTTTAAAATCATTCCAACCGGACTGAAGCATGGCACTATTACCGTTCATTATCAACACCATGCGGTTGAGATTACAACCTTCCGCGCGCAGGAAGTCTATGCGAATCATCGTTCGCCTGCCTCTTTGAATTTCACCCGCTCACTCAGCGAAGATTTAAAACGCCGTGATTTCACAATCAATGCCATGGCTTATGCGCCTGAAACTGGTTTAATTGATGAGCATCATGGCTTTGAAGATTTAAAAGCAGGCTTGATTCGCTGTGTCGGTGATCCAATAACACGCTTTCAAGAAGACGCGCTGCGCATTCTTCGCTGTGTGCGTTTTGCCCATCGTTTTAATTTTGCTATTGAAGATAAGACACATCAGGCATTGATTGCCCAGCGTTCAGATCTGCATTATATATCTATTGAGCGGATTACGAGTGAATTTTTCAGTATGCTTACAGACGGCAATCCCAACTTGTTAAAAATGCTCATCAGCCTTCAGCTGCTTGAAGAACTGCTGCCGGAAATGAATGGCTTAAACGATGATGAATTAAATTTGATCAATACACAGCTAAACACTCTGCCAAATTCATTGCCGCTTAAGCTTGCCGCATTGCTGTCACCTATCAATGAAGCAGAAGCTATATTAATGCGATGGAAGGTCAGCCGTCAATTAAGAGATTATGTACTTATGCTGCTTGATGCATTGCATACACCAATAGATAGTCCATACGCATTTAGAAAATGCCTCTATGATCATCATAATAATATAGCATGGATGAACGATCTGCTGATCCTGCGGCAAGCCTTCTTTCATGAAGATCACAAAGCCGCATTAACGCATCTGCGCCAGCTGAATCAAAATGACTTGATTGACCGTCAAAAACTGGCGGTTAATGGCAATGATTGTCAGCAGCTTGGTTTACAGGGCAAAGCGATCCGTGAATGCCTTGATCAATTAATCGACGCTGTTTTAAGCGAGGAAGTAAAAAACAATCGTGAAGATCTGATTAAATATATCGAAATAATAAAAAAGTGATTTATTTGTATCTTTTACTTGCCAAGAGTGCCGATAAGTGATATATTTGTCTTATAAAGTGATAAATAGTTCACAGAAGGAGTCATTGTCAGTGAATAAATCTAAAATTAAAGGCTTAACCATAGCTGGTATTCTAATTGTCGTTTTAATGCTTTTGTCGGTTGGTTATGATTTGTTTTATAATGCTGGCCGCATCGTTTATCCAATGGATGCTTCAGCTTATGTTTTTCAGCTCAGTGATCTGCCGCTTTTAGCCTCAATCCTGATGCTTCTCATTTATATCTGTGTGGTTATCATTATTCTGTTTAAAGCGAACCTTAACCGCCAGAAAGCTTTACCGGCGCAAAATAAAACGCGAAAAATCAGTCCTAAGTTAGGTTATCTTGGTTTCCTTGGCTTTTTAGGTTTTGCCGGCATTTGGACTTATCAGATTGATGCTTCGATATTTCCTTTCTGCTTTTTTGTTTTCTTTGGCTTTTTCAGCTTTTTTCTGGAAGGTAAAATGTCGGACACATTGATTGATGAACGTTTTCAGCAAAACGCTCAAGCCGCCCAGCTAAAGGCATTAAAAATTGGTTTCACGATCATATTCCTTGCGGTTATCATCGTCTCTCAGGGACGCTTCATTCATAATCTTGACATGATTGCCATCATTCTGACCATCACGCTTTCTCTGGATATTGCCCTTACTTTATTTTTATGTGAGTATTTTCTGTACCGTCTGGATCATGACGAGCAATTATCGGAGTAAGTATGTCTGAATTTATTTGTAACTTAAAAAAATATCGGGTGATGAAGGATCTGACTCAGGAACAGCTGGCAGAATTAGTAGGCGTGCGCCGTGAAACAATCATGCGGCTTGAAAAGGCGCAGTATAACCCCTCTCTAAAACTGGCGGTGGATATATCAAGAATTGTGGAAGCGCCGATTGAGGAAATCTTCATTTTCGAATAATGAAAAAGCTCTGAAATTCAACGTTCAGAGCTTTTATTTACCACAGTTAGCGGCATCGATGGCAAGTACCAGCAGTAAGCCATTAACTTCATCTTCTTCACGCATAATATCAAGCACGTAGGTATCACCCCATGCCAGCACCTTCTTATTAATATGCAGAATTGCTTCTTCTCCATCATAAATATCATAATTCCAACCCAAATAATCACCTTCCACCTTCCATCCCATATATTCAACTTCATAATTATTTGAAAAAAAGGTAAAATTCTTATAAATGGTTCCGATCACTTCACCATTTATCTCTATCTCAAATTCCGGTAAAAAGGAAAGTACCTTTTGGTGAATCACACCCAATTCATTTCCTTCTTGATCATAGACATGAAGCTGATGCCCCCATGCGAAAATTTCCGCTTTTACATAATATTTAGGATTTTCATATTCATCATAAACATCATAGGTATCAGACCATGTAAATACCCTTTGTTTAATCAATAACCGCATTTTTATCACCTCTAATTACTTGATATTATAGCATTTAACCTAAGAAAATCAGCTAAGCTTACAAATGCGTCATATAAATATGAAAAGAATCATGGTTTTATCATAAAAAGGTTTGAAACATAATCAAAAGCAAAGTATAATAAGAACCGTGAAAGAGGGGTTAGGATGACAAAAGTAAGAACTCGTTTTGCGCCAAGTCCTACCGGTTATATGCATATCGGTAATTTGCGAACTGCTCTTTATGAATATTTAGTCGCAAAAAAAGAAGATGACGGCGTTTTTATTTTAAGAATTGAAGATACGGACCAAGGCCGTTTGGTTGAAGGTGCCACAGATATTATTTATGAAACATTAAAGCAATGTGGATTAAGTCATGATGAAGGACCGGATATCGGCGGAGAGTATGGACCTTATGTACAATCTGAACGGATGCGCTCAGGTATTTATAAGGAATATGCGATGAAGCTGGTTGAATTGGGCGGCGCACATGTCTGCTTCTGTAAAGAGGAAGATATTGAGGCTCAGCGTCAGGAAGTGATGGCTGCCGGTTTATCTTTTAAATATGATGATCCATGTAAACATTTAAGCAAGGAAGAAATTGATGCGCGTATCGCGGCTGGTGAAGCTTATGTAATTCGCCAAAACATTGATCCAGTAGGCACAACTTCATTTGAAGATGAGGTTTATGGTACCATTACGGTTGATAATGCAACTCTTGATGAAAGTATTTTGCTGAAATCAGATGGTTTCCCTACCTATAACTTTGCCAACATCATTGATGATCATATGATGGATATAACGCATGTAGTCCGCGGTAATGAATATCTTTCAAGCACACCGAAATATAACCTGATTTATCAGGCTTTCGATTGGAAGATTCCAACCTACATTCACTGTCCGCCAGTGATGAAAGATGAACAGCACAAGCTGTCAAAACGCAATGGCGATGCTTCATTCCAGGATCTTGTTGCGAAAGGTTATCTGCCGGAAGCGATTATCAATTACATCGCACTGTTAGGCTGGGCACCAGAAAGTGAACAAGAGATTTACAGCCTAGAGGAACTAAAGAAAGCCTTCAACGTAAAACGCATCAATACCTCAGGAGCTATCTTTGATATTGAGAAGCTGACTTGGATGAATGGCATGTATCTGCGTAAGATGGAACTGGAAGAATTCTATGAACTAGTTCTGCCATATATTAATCAAGCAGTTAAAACTGAAAGCTATGATAAGAAAGAAATTGCGAAGATTCTTCAAACCCGTGTTTCAGTATTAAATGAAATACCGGGAATGATTGATTTCTTCGACAATTATCCTGTTTACAGCAATGAGTTGTATATCAATAAGAAAATGAAGACGAATGAGGAAATCTCACTGAATTCATTGATTGCTGCCAGAAAAGAGCTGGCAGGCTTAACTGAATGGAGTGAAACCTCAATCCATGATACATTGATGAATTTAGTACAGACTCTAGGAATTAAGAATGGTCAGCTGCTGTTCCCAGTCCGTATTGCTGTATCAGGCAAACAAATGACACCGGGCGGTGCGATTGAAATTGCGGAAATTATCGGCAAGGAAGAAACTCTGCGCCGCATTGACGCATCCATTGCTCAATTACAAAAATAAAAGAAATCCTGCAAATCAGTTCAGCTGAAAATGCAGGATTTTTATTTTAAAATTAAACAGTCTCATTCAGCCATGCTGCAGGCATGCTTAAATTAGCCGGCAGTTTTGTCTGCGCATTCCCTCTTGCCGCATTTATCTGCCCCTGAGTCAGAAAACAGCTATGACTAAGATCTGTACCTCTGATGTCGGTATCACGCAGATCAGCGCCTAAAAAATTCGTCATTGTTAACCTGCAGCCTCTTAAATCCGCCGCCATCAGCAGACACATGCTGTAATCATGACCGCTCAGATCAGCCTTTTTGAAATTTCTTCCCGGCGCGTCATGGCCTATAATATGCTTCCCGCAGGCTTGACAGCTGATCGAATCACACGCTTGCTTTAACCGCTGATTCACTCGATGCCGCAGTTTCTCAACATCACACGCCGCCAATTGAACCGCTGATTCATTTAATACTTCCACAATCTCATCGATGTATCCATCAATTTCTTTCATCAGCTTCAAATCCTTTAAAAGATCATTCGCCGCACTCAGATACCAGAGCATTTGATGCAGCTGCACAGCCTTGATAAAGACATCAAACATTAATGCTTTATCAGCTTGCCGCCAATCAGCACCTTTAAACACATGCTGAGTCACCCATTGTCCGGCACCAAAACAGTCATAAGCCAGACAGCCTTTCATTTTTCGTGAACTCAATTCATCATGAATCTCACATTTAAAATCAACACATAAGTGCTGACAAGGCACCCCTGCCGCTTTATTCTGTGGGAAACCCTCACTTTTCGCAAAATACAGGGCTGTACAGCAAAGCCCGCAGCATTTCGCACAGTCAATTTTAAATCGATTGCAACCATTATATTCCATATCTCTATTCCTTTTCTATCAACTGATATATAAACTTGTCAATCCATTCTCTAGGCGTGATAAAATAGATTGCCAGATTAAACAGGATTAAAATCAAAGGGTAGTAAGCGGGCCAGACAGTACGAAAATAGCTCAAGCATTTTACCAAAACTGAACTGATCAAAAGAATCAGCAGCAGCAAGGCAATCAAATTTATCTTTCGATAATGATATTGATATTGCTTATGACATGCCTCGCAGTCAGCCTGCTTGATGATTCGATTTACTTTTAATTGCTGATGACAATTGGGACAGCGCATCCGCATCTCCCCTTTCCACCTATGAATATTGTAACGTATAACAGATATAAATTGCAACGCAAGAAAAAACCAGGCATTAAAACCTGGTAAATTTCTTTATTGCGGTTTATGGAAAACAATCGCTCGGTCATAGACAATTTCATTATAGTCCGGACCTACACCCGTAGCTTCTTCAATATATGCACGGAAAGCAATCAGCATATCAGCACCGTCATCCAAACCATAATATTTACCGTCCTCATTGCCTGTACTCTTTGGCACAATGGCACTGTATGGCTCATTGCCGTAACGATCCAGCTTATAAACATAATAATTATCCGCGTCATGGCTGCCATTATTCAAATAAGCATCCGCTGAACCAATAAATTGATCATCATAAACACTGGTAACCCCATTCAGCTTCTCAACACCATACAATACTGCATTGGAATAAATTGCTTTATTTGTCTTTGTATGATTCACACCATAAATCACAACGAAATCCTCATCGCTGTTGAAGGTAAAATAATCAGTGCTTAAATAAGAAGTATCACGATTATCACCCTTGCCATTCAAAGTATTAAAGATAGAAGTAATGCCGTCAGGTACTGAAATATGCGGCATCAGCTCCGTATATGTGTACCCTTGAGCCGTATACTTATCAAGAATAGACTGACGGATCTGATCAAGATCTTTTGAAGCATAACCCAGCTGAGCTGCTTCATGTTCACCGGTTCCTCTTGATACAACCTTTAATGCCGGGATTTCCTCAACAGCATCCTTTACCTTAGGGGTAATACGATAAAGCGTTGATGTCTGTGCTAAGTTAGCCATATATTGCTTATTGGCTTCACTATCGGCAGGCTGTGATACACGGCCTAAGATACCAAATGTATCAGCTCCCTTTTCAAGTCCGAGATTTAACGTTTGTGATGGAATTTCTAATACATTGATGATCTCAGAAGGGATTCCGCTTTCAATCAGCAATGATTTCATTTCTTCATTCGTATTCTTGTCACCGCCCATAACGATTACAGCTTTGGAACCAAAAGCATCTGTTTTTTGATCAAGCAGCGCTGTTGAAGCAATATTGCGGTTATTCAGCTGATCGCCGAGACTGCCGAAAATCACATTATAATTGCCTGATTCTTCACTGCCTTTTACGGTTAAAGCATATTTATCATAGCTCAGATCCATTGTTGGGTCATTTGCGGTAAGCATCAAATATGCACCGATTGAGAAATATTTACATTCCTGCGGTAATTCAAGCATTAAGACGATAGCCTCATCCTCACGCAGCTTATAAGACCAGCCGACCGGTGCAAAATATGGATTAGCCGGGGCATTTTCAATTGCCGGATCATCAAATTTACCTGCTTCCTCATCCGCCCAGTTAAGCGCCGCGATCCCCTTGGCAGCATTCTGTTCCGGTGCCGGCGGCAGGAAGGCTACCTGATAGCTTGATCCCTGATTATTGCCGAAGCAGGAAGTCAGCTGTCCCTTACTGGCAAGCTCAAGCGTGTCCACTTCTTTATACGTTCCTTCCTGAACATAGTAATTTTCTTCAAGATGAGCAGCAAAGCTATCCAGATTTACCGCTTTATCATTCAGCTTGTCTGAGGATATCCCAGTAATGTTAGAACATCCAGCCATAAGCAGCATCGCGCTCAGCGCTGCCGCGGTCATTTTCTTTTTCATAAAACGCTCCTTTTCATGTTCGACATATCTTTATCGAATGTCGAACATTAGATTATCACATTAAAGACATTTTGTAAACCCTGATTGTTGACGGAATCATAGTTGCATGCTACAATTTCCAAAACAGACATTAAAAGAGGTGAGTCCAATGAATCGTGAAGAAGCCATACAAGAAGCCCGTAATTTCCATTGCCCACGCTACCATGAGCTGCCGGATATCGGTCTTTATCTGGAACAGGTCATCAACGTTGTGACTTCCGCGCTCACACCAATCAGCCTGCAGGGAAATGAGATTATCACCGGTGCGATGATCAGCAATTATATAAAAAATAATGCTCTGCCTTCACCCGTTAAAAAGAAATATTATCGCCAGCATCTTTGTTATATGATTGTTTTAGGTATTTTAAAACAAGTCTTTACGGTTCAGCAGATTGGCCAGTTCTTTCAAATCCAGCAAGAAACATATGATCTGCAGACAGCCTATGATTATTTCTGTACTGAATTTGAAAACGCGTTAAGAGAAGCCTTTGATTTTACCGGTGAACCACTGCCTTCACTGGAAACGAAGCGTACACAGCAAACGATTCTTGTACGAGCGATGGTATTGGCTGCCGCTAACCGCGTCTATGTAGAAAAGGTTTACCTTTAATCATTTACAAATTAAAACACTGCATGCAGTGTTTTTTTTATTATCCGAAACAAAAAGCCAGCTTACGCTGACTTATTGTTTTAATTATTTGGTACTGCTTTTTCTTCTTTTTGTTCAATTGGTTTGCGCAGTAAGCCCATCATAACGGCTGCGACAATCGTACCCACCACGATAGCTACAACAAAGCCGACTTTGCCATCGACCATCGGCAAGGTAATAAAGCTGCCATGCGGAACCGGTGAGGATACCCCTGTCAATGACGCAATGACCGCCGCGACAATACAGCCGGTAATCGTTGACGGCAGGATATGCTTCAAATCAGCAATTACAAATGGTATCGCTCCCTCGGTAATGCCCATGAAACCCATAATACCCGCAGTCTTAGCCGCATTGCGGTCAGCCTGAGTCCATTTATTTTTAAACAATACTGTTGATAAGAAGATTGCCATTGGCGGAATACCCGGACATACACGATAAATACCGTTTGGCCCCATAACACCTTCCGCAATCAACGCAATAGTAAACATCGTCACTGTCTTAGTAATTGGACCACCCATATCAATCTCACAGATCGCACCGATAATGATTGCGAATAAAAGCTGATTGGTGCCGTTCATATTGGTCAGGAAATCCATCAAGATATTGATTAATTCACCCATTGGGTTAGCAATACAATATATATAGAAGATACCTAAAACAAATGTTGAAACAACCGGTACAATTAAAATCGGCATAATTGATTTAATCGCGTTGGGAACCTTCCAGCTCTTCATCCAGCGAACAAAATAACCCGCTAATATACCTAAAATCAAAGCACCCAGAAAACCTGTCTTAGCCCCTGTATCACCAATCGTATTATTGGCGATATACCCTAAAATAAAGCCTGGCACCAAACCTGGACGGCCGGCAATTGAATAAGCGATATAAGCGGCTAATACTGGAATCATCATAAATAAACCAGCCGCGCCAATAATTTTTAAGTTAGCCATAAATGAATTGGCAACGACAATACCGGTAGAGGTCGCATCACCGCCCAGCAATGAGAATGAGAACAGGATACCGCCGGCAACTACTAATGGCATCATGTATGATGTTCCTGTCAACAACGCTTTTTGAATATTTTTTAATTCTTTCTTTAACCCTTCCATAATGTTCTCCTTTTATTTTAGTCCATAATGCTCTAATGCTTTATCTAAAATCCGTTCAGGATATGAAATAGCTTCATCAACATTGCCATAATAAACGTTCTTCCCCTCGAAACGTTCTTCCTCCTCAATTTGAATGCTTACTGCTAAAATAATCATATCCGCACGGTCAATGTCCTCTTCACTTAATTCATTTTCAATACCGATACTTCCCTGTGTTTCAATGTGATACTCATACCCGCGTCTTCTGCACTCAGCCTCTAATGACTCCTGTGCCATATAAGTATGAGCAATGCCTGTCGGACAAGCCGTAATACCAACTACAAACATTTAATTCAGCTCCTTTGCGATATCTTCGTTTATTTTTTCTAAATATTGAAATGCTTCATCATTATTTTTACAAGCCAACAGCTTTTCTCTGAATTCCTGCTTCATCAGATTTTTACTGATTTGAGAAATCAGCTTTAAATGAATCACATTTTTTCTGCTCTCCGGTACGCCGATCATAAACAGCAGATCAACTTCCTTTTGTTCATTTCCCCATAATATCGTATGTTTGGGTTTCATAAAGCCGACAAAAGCTTCGCGTACTGTGTCGCTCATACCATGCGGAATAGCTACGCCAAAACCGACAGCGGTAGAAAACTCTTCTTCACGATGATAGATGGCTTTTAAAAAGCTCTCTTCATCCTCTATAACCTGAAGCTGAACCGCCTGATGGACAAGCTTTTCAATCGCTTCACTCTGGCTGTCAACTTCTTCATCTACAAATACAAGTTCTTTTCTAATCATAATATTCCCCTATTCCTAACAGTACCTGAATCGTACGTTGATCAATTTTCTGTCTGAATGCCTCTGCCAGCTCACGGCTTTTAATAAGGCAGTATAAATCATCTAAGATTTTTTTACTGATTGTCAGATCATTTTCCGCGATATTGAAGAAAATAACGAGCTTGACGGTGTGATTTTTCCATTTTTTTGCTGTTTTAAGCAAATAGAAACTGATGATCGTTTTATTAACCAGCTTGATATCACCATGCGGCAGCGCAATCTGATAAATATTATCCGTTGAACCTACGGTTTCCCGGCTCAGCATGGATTGGGCATACCCTTCCTTTACATAACCGGCCTGCTTCAGCAATTCCGCCATGTTCATGATAATTTCTTCCTTGCTTTCAGCTTCACCTTCAATAATAAAATCAGGATGCAGATAGCGCTTTAAGGTGGATAATTTTAATTCACTGCGCTCACTTTTCGGCGGCTGAAGAATCTGCTGCTGATAGAAAGACATGATATTGCGCAGATCCTCATCCGTGATGACCGGTGATACGCGGACGACCGGTTTATGAATATCTTCTACATCAACAGTTGATACGATAAAATCAATGCTGTCTAAATTGCAGCGCAGCGCTTTAGAGGTAGAAGCTGTTTCAATCGCGTTAAAGGCCGGCAGTACCATGCGCAAACGGTTTAAAATCAGTTCTGAGGTTGCGATGCCCTGCGGACAGATCAGCAAGATACGTTTAGTACGCTGCTGAAGATCGATAAAATTTTGGAAATGAATCACCAGAAAACCAACCTCATCCTCACTGATGTGAATATGCAAGGCATCGGCTTCACTTTCCAGTACGACCCAAGTAAGATTAAACAGCATCTCAAATTCTCTTTTAATTTGTTTCAGCAATTCATTTTTAAGCTTTAACCCCTTACGCAGACGAAAGGTCATCGCGTTGAGATGCAGCAGCAGATTATTCCGATATTCCTCATTATCTGAGAATTGAACATAGATCAGCATTTCCATTTTTTGCAGGATCTTTTCAAAGATAACCCGATCAGCTTCCATGATTTTCTCAAAATTATGAATCTGAATGCGGTCTGCAACAAGATATTCCACAAGAAATTGAGCATCGCCTTCACTGAATTCAACATTCAGTTGCTCGGTCAGCGTTGAGAGAAACTGCTTAGCGAGAATTTGATTTGGTAAAAAGCGAATGCGGTCATAGTCAAGCAGATTGTCTTCATCCTGAATATGCCGGCCGGCGGATGCAAAGCTGGCTAATACGATTAACACTGAGGAGATATTAGTCATATAATGTTCAGCGAGATTGATTTTCACATCCTGAATATAATCCGTCACTAAGGCAATTACCGCCTGAATGATTTGCATATCATAAAGTGCGCTGAGATGAGCCAGCTTTTCATGAAAGTCATTGCCGATCAGAAAGCCTTCATTTAATTGAATCAAGGCTTCACAGACACTGCGTTCATTGACCTCACCGCTGAGCGTGATTTCCTTGTGGCTGATATTAAACCGAAGCCCGCTTGAATTTTCCAGCAGCTGATTCATGGCAAGGATATCTTTGCGGATCGAGCTTTCAGATATGAAGAATTCATCACCAAAGGCATCCAGTGATACCTTGTTTTGCTTCAGCAGAATGCGGTAAACCAATTCCATCCGCCGGCTTTCAATGGAGAACAGATCCGTTTCTTCATCCATTTCTTCATTGATGGCTTTCCCCTTGATTACCTCAACCCCCTGACCAGGGCTGCGCAGCAATGTATAACCGCGCTGATTGAGTTCAGGTTCAAGTAAATCAAGATAGGAATAAACCGTTCGCTTTGAAACATTCAGCTGACGGGCATATTGTTCCACCGTGCTTTTTTGCTGCTGACGCAGTAAAATATTCAGCAATTCCTTTTGTTTAGCTGACAGCATGGGTTTCTCCATCAAGCGCCGCTTCAAACCTGCGCAATGATGCAAGCAGTTTTTCATGATCACAGTTTATAATATCCTGTTTCTTAAAAATACCGCCTGCTGAGCCAACGTAATGATAGCCACTGTTTAATACTTCCTGTACATTTTCCGCATTAACACCGCCAACCGCTAATAATGGCAGATCACCCAATGGTTCCATCACCTTTTTCGCATAAGTCCAACTCAGCTCATTGGCTGGGAAAACCTTGACAAGATCGGCACCAAGCTGAAGCTGGGTATAAATTTCATGAGGTGTAAAGGCGGCGGGAATAGCGATTACATCATGAGCGTGGCATGTATCGATCATTGCTTTCGTATAGCCAACCGGTGATAGAACAAATTCTGCACCCGCGGCAATAGCTGCTTTTACTTCATCATGGGTAACGACTGTACCGGCACCGATATGCAGGCAATGCCCGTATTCCTTGGTAATTCTGCTTATGATTTCCAACGCGTTTTCAGTATTTAAGGTTATTTCTACATTCTTTACTTTTGAACTCTGACATAAGGTATCACAGACTGCCTTTACCTGTTCATACGTATAACCTCTTAATATTGATATGACACATCCTTCCATCATCGACCCCTCCTTTCTGATTTCATTGTATCCTTGATCTCTGATTTTGAAAATTTATGCATTTGCAGGAGGCTGCTGCAAAATGAATGATTCATAATAAGCTTTAATTTTTACACATTCCTCATCGGTATAGCTAAACTGATTTAATAATGCGATGCCCTGATGCGTTTCCTCATAGAAATCATAGACACAGGCGGCGGCGATCGTTTCAAGCAGCACATCCCGTCCGCCATCATGCAATAATTGCAGCGGTTTGTATAAACGCTCATCACTTCCCAGCTTGCGGCTGACATTGCGCGCGTTGCGTGAAATGGGATCTTTTAGATAAGGATCAGAAAATTTAATCAGCGCGTTCTTCGCAAATTGCTGCTGTTCTCCTAAAGGCAGCTGAAAATAATCGGCCAGCCGCTGATTCATTTCCGGCAGCAGAATCATCAGCTTTTCATGAATTTGCGCGTCATTAGCCGCCTCAGCGAGCCACTCATAATGTTTCAGATAGCCTAGATAACAAATAACCGCTGACAGACAATTATATGTGTACAGCTTGCGTTTCATTAATGAAGTAAAATCATCAATCCGCGTTATCCCCTTTAAAGGCAAGATCAAGCCGCTGTTTTGAATCGGCAGATAATCCAGATCCTGCGAAATCATATCCAGGCCCTCCGCATTTTCTGTTGTGGTAAATACACCGGCATTCAAAAGCACACAATTATTTGCCGCTGCCTGATCTAAATGAACCAGCAGCTTTTCGCCCGCATTAACAGCATTTTCAAAAAACAGTATGATTAATGGAAATTCACGTTCTTTGATCCATTCATTAAGCTGTACAGCGATGTCGGCATAGTTGGAACAGTCGATAGAAATACATAAAATATCAGCAGTAATGAGTGCTTCATGCGCCTTTTCACTGCCGAAAACACAGCATTCCTCATAGTTAATTGTCAGTGCCGGCCGATCATTGAAAAAATGAATCTGATAACTGTTTTGTTTGTTGAGGGATTGAATCAAGGCTTCATCCTTATCACAAAAGCATAGGTTAACATCATGCAGAAAACGCGGAATAAACCCGCGGCCGCACTTGCCAGCACCAAGAATCATAACCCGCTTCATTGCAGCACCTGGATCAAGAAAGCATAGCTTTCAGCCTCAAGCTGCCACGCGTGGTCACGTTCCTTTTCACGGATTTCCACAGCAACGCTGATTTCACCTGTGAGATAGTGATCCATCAGTTTTTTGATCGCACGGGCACTCTTAAGCGTTAAAAAGCCCTCTTCACAAAAATTCAAATGATGATCACCATAAAGCGGTGATTGTTTATCGAGGATGGCATTCGCAAAGTGTACCCGGACGATATAGGGTGCCAACGCGGCAAAGGATGCTTCAAAATCATCTTCATTTAAAGCCATGTGAGCACTGTCCCAGCATAAACAAACCTGTTTATCCTCTATGGCTGATGCCGGCAGACGATGCATAAAGCTTAAGACTGTCTCAGTGGTGCCAAGAACATTGCATTTATGGGCAAACTGATCTAAGGGTTCAATAATCAGTTTGAATGGATAGGCCTTCATATTGATTTCATCAAGCAGTTCACTCACTGATTTCACAAAAGCGTCAATGCCTTCATTAAGTGTCGTCTCAATGCCGCCGCTGGCAATCCCCAGCCATGTGCATCGGTCAAGTGCCGCAAGCTGCATCATTTCCTTTACTTTTTCCACTGCTGAAAGCCGGTTTGACTCATTGACTGAGGACAAATTCAGACCAGCCCGCGACAGCTCTCCGGTAATCCAAAACGTCAGCTGTTCGGTTTTAAACACTTCATCACAGACAGCTCGTACTGATGCTTCCTTCATGATTCGTGTTTCAATACTCGCATACCGTTTCAGTTCCCCTAAACGCTGATAAAGCTGACACAGATCCTGCTCATTATGAGTCAGCGGATCAAGTATATTAGATACTAATATTGATGGTTGATAAATAGGCATAAGGTTAAACCTCCTTCATAGTTTCATTTTATCAAAGCTGATGCATATAAGCCGATAATCTCTTTCAACAGCCTGTTGAAAAAAAGCTGTTTTAAATTTAGGCATACTCATTCTATCAACTGAGTGATTCATTATCAAATCATCAAGCAAACAAGTTACTGGTAATTCCAACCAAAAAAAGGAGGCTTTTGCCCCCCGGTAGTGTTATTCAAATAAATCAGATTATTGATAATTTCGAACCAGCCGATACATCCGGCGCAGCAGCCATTCGATGGTATACAGCTGATGTTCAAGCAGCCAGCCCTGTAAGCGGACAAAAACTGAAGTATATGCTAAAAGCGGTTTTAATGCCGTTAGATCTTCATTCAGCTTATCCTTCATCCAATCCTTTTTCATTAACCGATAATAAAAGCCTTTGGCATCCAGTATATTCAAATTCATAGCTAAAATACTGCGATAGATTTCAGCAATATCCCTTTCCTTTAAGTGATAGAAAGGAAGCAGTGCATAAACCTCGTGACGCATCTGCTCAACATAAAGAAGACTGTTGCTGCTTAAGGTTCTGGAAAGACTGCTGCCGCCCCAACAATAATGATAATAAGGCTGATTAATTACAAGTATCTGATCAACTGCCAGCAAATAATTCATATTAAACACCAGATCTTCACCGCAATGCAGCTCCTCTTTGAAACGCAGCTGTCTGTCCATGATGATTTGATGTTCATAAAGTTTGTTGCAAGGTGAATTTAACAGACTTTTACGGCTGAATACCGCTAATTCCGTTTTATCACATAGACTTACCGCCTTTTTTTCATCATAGACATGCACATAAGCTTTATTCTCGGTTTCTAAAACATAACCGCACATAACTAAAACCGAAGCCTTGACCTGTGCCATGAGAGCAGCTGTCATTTCCGCATCGATACAATCATCGGAATCAACAAAAAGCAAATAACGTCCGCTGGCCTCTTCAATGCCTTTATTCCGGGCAGCCGATACTCCCCGATGTTCAATTTGGAATAATTGAATGCGCTGATCCTTTTCCATATAGCTTTCACATACCGCTAAAGTCTGATCCGTGCTGCCATCATCAACAATAAGAATTTCAAAATCATGAAATGTCTGAACGAGAATTGAATCCAGACAGCGGCCAATTTTATCTTCACGATTATAAACCGGTATGATAATACTTATAAGTCCGTGATCCATCTGCATTCCTCCTTTACCATTTCAGCAGCTAACAAACAACGACATTATATCAAAGAATTACGATTAAATGCAAAAATACGCCAATTAAGCTATTTTTATTTTGACATTGTTATAATGATAATTCGAATACAGACTCTAAAATGTACTCATTGAAGGACTAGAAACAAGCATTATAGCTTTCTTTTCTTTTATTTTAAGGCATAAATTGGACATTGATAGCACTAAGCATAAAAAAAACGCCTATTTCTAGACGTTTATTAGCATATGGTGACTCGTACGGGGTTCGAACCCGTAAATGCTGCCTTGAGAGGGCAGTGTGTTAACCATTTCACCAACGAGCCGTACATATATTTTACTCCTATTCAGCATCAAATTCAAGAAAAAAAGCTCAACAATTCATAAAAATTGCTGAGCTTTACAATTCTATAATTGAACGCTCTTACCGCCTGAGAACTTATTGAATACCAATAAGGAAATAACTGTCAGTACCGTTAATACGGTTGACAAGGCGGCTGCCACACCATATTGACCGCGGATAACCGACGTATATATAGATACTGTCAGTGTCTGCGTCTTTACAGAATATAGGATAATGGCTGTCGACAATTCAGAAATCATCGTTACCCATGAGAGAATCGCACCAGAGATAATACCGGCAGACATCATCGGCATCGTGATCTTGAAGAAAGTTTTTGCTTTATTGCTGCCTAAGCTTAACGCAGCTTCCTCAATACTCATTGGAATCTGCTGCAATATCGCAACGGAGGATCGAATCGTATAAGGCAGACGCCTGATAACAAGCGCGATAACCATGATCAGCATACCACCGGTAATCGGCCGTTTAAAGGCTGTAATCAACGCGATACCGATAACTGTTCCCGGCACGATATATGGCACCATGGAAATCGTATCAACAATACCGGTCAGCCAGTTGCGGCGGCGTACCGCGATATATGCAATCAATACTGCCAGCAATACGATAATGATCAAAGCGACGATCGGTATAAATAATGTATTCCATACAGATCTGCCTAACGATGATGAGAAGATCTGCTTATACTGATCCAGTGAATAGCCCGGCTGTCTGACCATGCCCTTATAATTCATAAATGAAGTATAAATAACATAGACCTGCGGCATAACCGCGAAACCAACTACAAAATAAGAGTAGAAATGCAGCCAGAAGCTCTTAAAACCATGAACTTCCTTTTCTTCAATCGGATGCAGTGAATTCATTGAGAATGACTTACGGTTAGAAAGCCAGCGCTGACCGAGGAAGAATATTGTAGTAATTAAAATTGCGATAATCGACAAAGCACTTGCGAATGCAGAGTCACCGCCTACCTCAGAAATAAACTCATTGAACAGCAATACCGGGAATGTCAGCCAGCCCTCACCAATCAGCATCGGTGTACCGAAATCAGCGAAAGCCCTCATAAATACAAGCAATGAGGATGCCAGCAGAGTAGGCATAATCAATGGAATAATAATCTTGAAGAAGCGTCTGAAGCCTGTACAGCCCATATTCTCACTGGCCTCGATCAAGGAATTATCAACATTGGATAACGCGCCTTGAACATAGAGGAATACCAACGGATACAGCTGTAAGGTAAATACAAGCAGAATACCGCCGAAACCATAGATATCAGGTAATATAATACCTAAAGGTTTCAGAAGATTTGTGATAACGCCGCTGCGTCCCATCAGCAAAATCCATGAATAAGCACCGATAAATGGCGCTGACATAGAAGCGATGATGATCAGCATCTGCATTACTTTTTTACCTTTAATCTTGTATTGCGTAAAAATATAAGCTAAAGGTGTACCAACGGCAATCGAAGTGAACGTTGCCGCAAAGGAAACCACGAAACTATTTTTTAAAGCATTGGTATAATAAGGTCTTGAAAAGAACTTGGCAAAGTGCTCCATCGTTAAACCAGCAGCCCCAATAACCGCATCCTTAAACATATTCAGCAATGGATAAAGCAGGAAGATTGCATACAGGATCAAAATACCTAAGGTAATTCCGCCCCATAAGTCTAATTTAAACTTGTTGTTATTCTTCATATCATTCACTCAACAAGAGATTTCTTTCGCCATCCGCTGTGAATACGTTGATTTTTTCCTTATTTACACCTAAATACATTTCACTGCCTGGTTCATAATCATCTTCCATCGTACTTTCACGAACGATCTGTGCTTCGTCGCCCGTTTCCAGCTTGATGAAATATTGAGTATTTAAACCAAGATAAACAGAATCATTAACCACAGCTTTAAAGCCGCTGCCCTGTGCCTCATGTGAAAGCACAAACTCTTCCGGACGAATTGATACTTGAACACTTTGATCCGGCAGATCCTTTAAGCGATCCAGTTCAATCGTAAAGCCATTGCTGAAATGAATCACACCTGATTTCAATTCTGCCTTAATCAGATTCGTACGTCCGATAAAGGTTGCTACGAAAACATTAGCCGGACGATGATAGATATTCTTAGGCGTACCTACATGCTGAATAACACCATCTTTCATTACGGCGATGCGATCAGAGATAGCCATAGCTTCCTCCTGATCATGAGTTACATATACTGTTGTAATACCTACTTCACGCTGAATATTACGGATAACCACACGCATTTCCAAACGCAGCTTAGCATCAAGATTACTTAGTGGTTCATCCATCAGCAATACATCAGGTTTAATAACCAATGCACGGGCCAAAGCGACACGCTGCTGCTGACCGCCAGACAGACGTTCCGGCATACGATCCTGATATTCCATGATCTGCATGGCATTTAAGAACTTATCGGTTTCTGTCTTTAAAGTATCCTTGTCAGCTTTACGGTTTTTCAACCCAAATTCAACATTCTGGCGAACGGTTAAATGCGGGAAGATCGCGTAATTTTGGAAAACCATACCAATATTACGCTTGCTTGGATCCATATCATTGATCAGCTTATCATTAAAATAAAAGCTACCGCCCTCAATTGAGTTGAATCCAGCAATCATTCTTAATAACGTTGTTTTACCACACCCTGATGGACCCAGTAAAGTAAATAGTTCACCATCCTTTATATCTAAAGATAAATCTTTAATAATGGTATTATCACCGTACTTTTTGACGGCATCCTTTATTCTAATTTCACTCATACTAAACCCTCTTCTTTACTTAGCTACTGAAGTATAAATATCTTTATATTTTTCAACAATTTCATCCTTATGAGAATTTACATATTCACGGTCTTCTTCAATACGCACGATTTCATCCATCGGTGTCATGAAATCAGCAACTTCAACTTCTTTCAATACCGGACGATTTGTCAATGTTGTACCATAAATATCCTGAACTTCTTTGCTAGTGATGAAGTCAACGAATAATTGAGCATTTTCCATATTCTTAGCATTCTTGATGATACCTGTTGTAGCTGGCAGATAAACTGAACCTTCTACCGGATAAACAATCTTAACAGGCGCACCGTCGCGAACTAATGTAGCAGCTGGATCTTCATAAGTTAAAGCAACAACCATTTCACCATCTGCGACTGATTTATAAACTGCACTTGAACCTGATGAAATCTTACCATCAATGTTTGTGAATAATTCTTTTACATAATTCCAAGCGCCTTCATCTTCATAGCCGCCCATTGCTAATAACATATTGGTTAATTGCGCAAATGCAGAAGAAGAGCTGGCTGGATCTGCTGTCGCGATCTTACCTTTTAATTCAGGATTTAATAAATCAGCATAGCCTTCAATCTTGATGTCACCGATTAATTCAGTATTTACTAATAAGCATGAACCATCAAGCACATAGCTTGTTGTATAACCAGTCTCATTGGCATAGTCAGGAATGATTAAGCCCTCATTTTTAGACGTATAGTTTTCAAACAAATCAGCGTTTTGGATATATTGTGAATGCGCGCCGCCGAACAGAATATCCGCATATGGATCATCTTTTTCTGATTGCAGACGTTTAATCAATTCACCTGTACCTGCCTGAATCAATTCAACTTTGATATTGTATTTTTCTTCAAATAATGGAATAGTTGCATTAATCAGACCTTCTGAGTTTGGTGAGTAAACAACTAATTTACCGCCCGTTTCACTCGGTGTATCCTTATTTCCATCATCCTTTGGTGTATCATTGCCACCATTTGAAGAACATGCACCTAACGTAAGTGCCATTAACATACTTGTAAGCAATATAGTCAATTTTTTCATATTTGCCTACCTCCTTATATTCTTATTATATTAATTGTGATAACGCTTTCATATCCTAAAAAAAGACAAAAAAGGGTATTATTCACAACTAATACCCCATTTTTTACTTAAGTGCCTTCATAAATTCCTTGGGTGAACAGCCGATATATTTCTTAAATACAATTGTGAAATATTTATAATCTTTAAAACCGCAGTCAGTCGCAATATCATAGACATAACGGCTTTCATCCTGCATCGCATCAATCGCCTTCTGAATCCGCACCTTATTGAGATAATCATTAAAGGTTGTCCCGCAGCCATCCTTAAAACGCTTATTCAATAATGTCTCAGAATAGCTGAATACCTCACTGAGTTCTTTCATCGTAATCTTATTCATATAGTTTTCCTGAATGTATTCTACCATCCGGTTAACCAGATCATCACTGCTGTCCAGCTGGACCTTTACATCAAGTACCTGAATCGAACGAATGGCTTCCTTGCTTTCAACCTGATGCTGATAATGCAAACGCATCTTCAGCTGTTCAATCGCATGCTGAATCGCTTTATCCATCTCATCCTGTTCAACAGGCTTGAGCAGATACTCGCTGACACCGTAACGAATTGCCTTCTGCGCATAATTGAAATCATTATACCCGGTCAGAATGATCACGCTGTAATCAAATTCCTCATAAGTTGCATCAATCATTGCCAAGCCGCTGATAATCGGCATATTGATGTCAGTAATAACAATGTCCGGCTTCAATTCCTTGATTTTCTCAATGCCGTCTTCACCATTATCCGCTTCACCGGCGACAACACAGCCATTCTTTTCCCAATCGGTACTGAAAATAATCCCCTTGCGGATCAAATATTCATCTTCACATATTAATACCTTATACATTGTGATCATCTCCCCTGATTTGTATTCTAAGACTCACTCGGGTATACTTGCCGACCTCACTTTCTACAATTAAGGTGCTCTTTTCACCATAAGATAAATAGAGACGGCGGGCAATATTAAATAAGCCATAATGAGTGGTTTCATTCTTATCTGAACGCAGACGCTGATTTAAAGCCTGTACTTCCGCTGGACTCATACCGGCGCCGTTATCCTCAACAACCAGCAGCATGCCGTCCTCATCAACACTGCCATGAATCGTAATCAGCAGCTTTTTCGCATGCGCAAAACCATATTTAATACTGTTTTCAAGGATTGGCTGAAGCAAAAGCTTAGGTACAACCACCTCGCCGCATGAATCATCTACATTGATTTCATACTCAAAACGATCATTGAAACGATATTTCTGAATCTTCAAAAACATATATGTGTATTTTAAATCTTCACTGAAATAAACCTGATCTAAATCATTATTTATACTATAACGCAAAAGCGCTGTCATCTGAATGATTAAATCTGATGCGATGCGCTGATCCATCAGAATCGAATAACGGATCGTATCCAATGTATTATAGAGGAAATGCGGATTGAACTGAGCCTCAAGCTGTTTAATTTCCGACTGACGGCGGATATCCGCTAATTCACTGTTTTTCACATGCAAGGCATTAATCTCATCCACCATGGAATTAATATTCTCAGCTATCAGAATAAACTCATCCTCGCCTTCCAGCTTTACATGATGATGGACATCACTTTTAATCTTATCAATCTCACTGATCAGCTGATTGATTGCCACCGTATTCGACTTAGCAATCTGATTGGCAAACCGTTTCGCAATCAGAAACAATGTAATTCCCAAAAGCAGGATAATCAATATACCGATCCAAAGCTGTTCAAGCTGATTTTCCAAGCCGCTGAACGTAAAAATCGTAATATCATAAGCCTTTAGATAGCGATGATTAACGATATATTCACGGCCGTTATTCGTATAATGAGTCAGCGAAGAATCAAGCTTAAAGCGATTGTAATTTTGAATAAAGCTCTTTTGTGAGCAGGCGATGATATTGCCGAAGCGATCTGTAATCACACCGTCCACCTGTTCGCGGGTAATCGCGTAATTCCAGTCAGCGCCATCCATCAGAATAAAGAGATAACCGCTGATTTCAGTATTTTCCATGATTGGATAACACATGAGAAAACGCGAATAGGTTTCACCGCGGCTGTATACCGCTGATACGATTTCTTCAGGCAAAGCCTTATCAATGACAATCCCGAGAAAACTCATAAAATGTTTGTTAAAGGCATCGGCGGGCATGGTAGAAAGCACTGGCTGGCGGTCTGAATTCAGTAAAATCAAATCCGCCTTAATTTCAAATTCAGAAGTCATCTGATAGAAATTATAAACAATATCCTGTTCCTTCTTGGTACCGTCAAGCACAGCCTGATAATCAAGTGTATTATTCGCAGAATAAAGATACTTGGCATAATCATGATAAGTCTTTGTGAACAAACTGCTTAAGGATTCGCTGAAAAGATCAGCTTTGCGCTGATTGAGTGAATAGGAATAAATGAAAAGTGAACCGGCAAAGGCCACAATTGCGATTAAAATCAGCAAAATAATTGATTTAAAAATATTATGCTGTAATTTTGCTCTAAAGCTTGTCTGTTTCTTCATAATCTTATTATACCTTTTTTATAAGCTATGTAAAATATACTTAAACATAAAATAAGACTGACAGCTGTCAGCCCTGTTCATTATTAACTTTCTAATTGAAATTGTTCAACCAGCTTTCTTGACCGATTGAAAGCAATTAAATATAAAACCGCAAATACTAAAGATACGATGATACAGATCAGTGACAGGATTGGAATAAAGAGTACAAGATAAGTCAATATTGTAAACATTGCCCGTACCTTCCACATATACATTAACCGTTCAGCCGCTAAATCTGTTTGGCGGTTTGTTTCCATTTCCTTAATACCATAGGTAATCATGTAAGTGCTGTAAAGATTGCCAGCTACGATAAGGCCATTGATTATCATCACTAATATCACACTGTTTGTATCGCCAAAGCCTAAAAAATCAGCGATATAAAACAGCAGTGAAATGATAGTCATGACGATTAAAGCCGGCTTTGCTTTCACAAAGCATTCACTTTCGCCGCGCAGTTCAGCAACCCCTGACAGCATCAGCAGATAGCCGACAAAATCAGGAATCAGTCCCAATTTGGAACTGCCAAAAGTTAAAGTAAAATTAAAAAATACAAACAGCATGCCCCAGAATATTTTTTTCATGTTCATCAACCTCGCATAATAATTATAAATTAATTATTAAATACCCACAAGAGATATTAAAGTTCATATTTTATCTGTAAGCATTACAATTTGTGAACTATGGAGCGGCTTCCAAGTCGATTCCCAGCTGGATGCCGTACATCAGAAACTTGCCGTTCACATATATCTCCTGATAGAAGATTTCCGCATCCACGTAATAATATCCTACTATTTCTCTAGGTGTAGCGCTATTGGTGGAATAGACGATGACCACATGACCGGCCGTTGGGTGAGTGAATTTATATTTTATTCTTTCAAAAGCATAGACTGTTCCATCGTCCAATTTTCTGGCACCGTGTACATGTTCACTTGGCAAATCCACAAGCTGCGCTTCCATTTCTTCTCTGGTTAGTATTTCAAAGCTGGCCAGAAACTGTTCGTGTGCATATTTTCTAACGCCGATAACGAGCAGTATCATGATCAGCAAAACTGCCAATATAGCACATAGCCGCCGGATTTTCTTTTTCATGGCTATTTCCGATTGAAGAAGGCTTCTAAATGCGAAATAATTCCACAGCCAATCACAAACCATAAATCGCTTGGCTCAAAAAACGTAAAAATTAATATCAGTACAATGCCATCCACAACTGCCAGCAAAATTAAGTTTGCTTTTTTTGAAAGTTTCAGCATACAGCTTATAAATAATACAATAATATAAATGTCTTTAAGAAAACTATAAAAATATCGGTTCATGATATCCCTCCTTAATTAAACTTTGGCTTTTATTTTTAGATAATAAATTAATTCTTTTGTTTCATTACTTTTTTCTAAAATCTCAATTAAAATAGTAAGATAAAAATCTAAAACACCGGCCTTCTTCTCTATTAAAAATTGTTCATAAACCTTTTTAGCTTGATCAAGTGTTCTCTTTCTTGGATGTTCATTACGGTCTTTAACTAAATAACTAAATAATATAAATCTGTCCCGATAAATTTTGTCCTTTTCTAATTGCTTATTATTCAATATTACTTTATATGCACTTTTATAATCTTCTAATTTATATAAACACCATATTTTATATAATATAGCATTACCATTTTTAGGACTTAATTTCTCTGCTTCTTTTATTAATTTAATAGCAGCTTCATGATCTCTCATTAAAATATTAACCCATGCCATATTTCTAAATATTATTGCTTTAATATTTCGTTCTTCTTTAGTGTCTTTTAAAGCTTTTAACCATTCATTCAATTTATTTAAAGCAAGATCATATCTTCCTAACCTTATATATATATTACCGATTTGTAAATCACATTTACCTGAGCGTAAGTATGAATAATATTTATCAAATATATATTTTGCTTTTACTAAGTAATCATAAGCTTCAAAATATTGCTCACAGCTGTGAGCAATGATTCCATAATGGTAATAAATCATACCCATATTTTTCTCGTCATTAGCAATTATTAATGCTTCTTTAAGCAGCTTCATTGCTGAATCATACTGCTTCATAGAATGCTTTCTTACTGCTCTATATTCGATAAACAATTGAAAATCTATCATACTATGATTAATTGTTGCTTCAATTTCATTCTCAAGTTTGATCACATCATCATAATTAGCTAAAACATTAACTATATATTCAATTAGGAGTATTTTATAGTAATTACTACTAATAACATATCTTTCTCTATTGCTTTCAATCAAATCCAAATAATAATTATTATTATTTCTCAAATAGAATATAGATTCCTTAAACTCAGCCATTAACGCATTTATTTCATCGTCAATAATATCTGTATTAGAAAAATCCACCATTAATACATTTTCTATTTTATTTATGTTTTGTGCAGTAGGTTTTTCTGTACCACGTTCAAATTTACTAAGACGCACAAATGATATACCAGTTGCTTCACTTACAGCTTGTAGTGAATAACCCTTATATTTTCGGCAATTTTTAATTTGATAACCAATAGTATTTCTCATAAACATTTATAGATTAATAGCCATATATTTCATCATCAAATAACTGAATATGATGATGAGTACAATTTGCACCCTTTTCCCCACAATAATCTGTATGAATATGTGCACAATTTTCAACAACACAGAATAATGATAATAAGCACGTAAGTAATAAGCAATAAAGTTTTTTCATAACATTAGTTCTCCCGTTTCTATAATTTTTAAACAAAATAAAAATAATGTCAATAGAGCATTTAGCGATAATTCTAACATAAATCGTCAATTATTTTTAATATACACGATTTCCTTCTTTTATAATCACAGTATGATAATAGTCAGGATTTATATAAGAGTTAACATATGTCCACTCTTATTTATTAAAAAATTTTGAATTTAATCTGATTTTATCTATATAAAATTTAATTTTTTATTTTAATAATTAAAATATGGCAAATGATATTCGTTGTAGCGCTTAGTAAAACTTATATCATAGCTTAAATTATTATCATAATGCAAAAATAATATCTTCAAATTTTACGTAAAAATTCTTTATTAAATAAAATAGATTGATTTTTTTCTTTATCACGCAAAAAAAGATTGACACTATTATTCTTTCAATAATGCCAATCTTTCTAATTTAAGTATCAATTTTAAATTCATTAACTACCGATGCAGCCGCACTACATACTTATAGCCGTTTGCCTTGTAGTAATTCTTTGAGTATTCAATCGGTATATTCATATTATTATAAGTAATTCGTTCACGGTAAAAAATCGGCTCATCTTTATCCAAAAACATATCCTTGCGGATAGCGGGTGTTGACATGATTGCCTCAATCGTTTCTGAAGCCGATCCTAATTTTACCCCGCAGCTTTCATAAAAATCATAAAGAGAAGTTGTCGCACCGAATTTTTCAGTATCAATCACAAAACCCAAGCGCTGAGTGATATATGTTTCAAAGATACCAGATATGCGGCCATTCAATAATTTTAAACGCTTTAAATAATAAACATCTTCATTTGGTTCAATTTGTAGAAAACCAGCTACGGAAACCGAAGCCTGCTGCACCTCACATTTTAAAATAATACTTGACGGTACATCACCGCCGCGTTTCGCATCTTCAGAGAAACCGGTCAGCTCATACAAGTCAGAGTATTTTTTCTTGGGCAGAACCACGGCACCCTTTCCCTTGATTTTCTTGATATAACCATCATGTTCCATATCCGTCAGCGCCCGGCGTACCGTAATGCGGCTGACTTTATAAATATCCTGTAATTCTGATTCTGAAGGCAAATAACTTCCAACTCCATAGGTGGAGTCCTCAATTTTTTTAATTAATTCTTCATAAATTACCATATATAATGGTATCGTTTTATTTTCCATGATATTCCCTTCACCTCTCTATTATTTTAAAGGATACGTTCCCTTAATTCAACCAATCATTCGCCTTTCATGCCGATATTTTAGCTATTTAAGCGAGTTTTCGATGAAGTGATCATAATTCATAAAGAAAAACGGGTAATTAAATACCCGTTATGCTTCTTCTGCCATTGCCTTGGCGTCAATCACCTGCATGCTTTCCTTTACACTGTCCAGCGCGTTGCTGAGGAACGCTTTAATATCATCGCCATCAAAATATTCTCGGCTGGTCAATATTTCCAGCAATAACGGCAGATTGGCACCGGTAAGCACATAACCGCCATGCTCCGCAGTATATTTTAATGATGCGTTAAAAGGCGTTGCCGCAAACATATCAACGAGGATGCAGAAAGGCATCTTCTGATCAATATAAAGCTGGGCGGCAGCAGCAATTTTCTCACTTAATTCATCAACATCATCACCATTCATGAAGCAGAAACTGTCAAAACAGCTTTGTTCACCGGCAATCATCTCTACCGCATTTCGCAGTCCCTTTGCAAAATCAGAATGCGTACATAAAATTACTCCAATCATAAGTTATCCTCTCTGTGTTCTTCACGCCATTGCTGGGCTTTTTTACAGCCATCAAGAAATTGTTTAGCCCTTGCTGGATCAATTGGATTGCGCATATCGCCATTTTTGATCCAGGTTGCAACCGAAACACCATCATAATATTTCAGCAATTCAAATACATTTTCTCCGGTCGCACCGCCGCCTAAGAAGATCGGCACATCCGGCAGGGTCTTGCGTGTTTCTTTGATTAACGAAAGACTTTCCTCACTATCCTTGCCGCTCATGAATAGGCCGTCCGCAAAGGCACTCTTAATTGTTGTTTTCGCAGCTTTTGGTTTTGGATCAGGACAGAGATAATTGGCATTAACCTCCTGAACATCAGCATAAACCGGTATCGATGATCCGATGCGCTTCTTAAAGGTTAAAATATCCGCGCATTGACCAAACATAAAGCCGCTTAAATCAATACTTACACCCGTATACAAATGCTCGACACGGACAAAATCAGCCTTCGTGGCTTCCGCAACCGCCAATGAAGCGATGCCGTCCCAATTAATCAGAATGCCTAAAACCTTATCCGGGAATTGCTCTTTCAGCTTGTTACCTAAAACACTCATAAAAGCGATGGTTTCGGTGCGGGCATGCTGGGCGATCGGGCCGTCGTGCATGTTTTGAAGGATAAAACCATCAAAGCCTAATTCCGCAATCATACTGGCTTCCGCTAAAACTGTATCGATGATGCTGTCAAAGGACTGTCCATCATTCAAATAACTGCCCGGCATTGCCGGCGGCTGAATCATCACCAGAGCCAGTGGGAATTTTTTCTTATCTAACATGGCATCTCCTCCTTACAAATCATGGAAAACAGGTCACTGGTTTTCAGTATTCCCTTTTCGCATACATATGCTGTAATACATTCAGGGCGTACACCGACAAGTTCTATTGACTCAAAGGCAACCCGTTCTTTTAATTCTTCAGGCCACTGCGCCGCTAGTTCATTTTTCAGATCCTTGGTCAGCACTTCTTTATAAATGCCGTAGCGAGCACGGATATCCCCCTTGATCAGCGGTGTCAGCACATAATAAGGCACGTGTCTTAGCATACATAATTCAGCTAAAATATCAGAACCAATCGTATTAAATGCCGTACCGTCAGGATAGAAGGTTTCTGCGCCGATAAAGACAGCATCTACCTTATCCAATACTGACAGCATGGAAGCATCAGGAATAAAATGTACCGTATGACCAGACTCAACGATTCCCTTAACAAAAGGATAACCGCCATTGATCACCCTGCTTTCAGGGATATAAACAACCAGTTTCTGATCCGCCTGACAGACAGCTTTTTCTACTGTACTTGAGTAATCAAAAATCATAATGCATGACATCTTTGCCATTAAGCGCTGGGTATACGTAAGCAGCTTCTTCAAATCTTCTTCAGCCTCATTAAAATAGGCATCCCTGGCCGCTTTTACCCGCATTTCATAGGCAGTGCTGCCCGCTTCTATCTTCGCTTCAATCTTCGCCAGTGCCAAAACGATCGCATAGCTGGACTTGCCGCGGGTTTCCTTAAAGAAATCACCGACGATCCTGATTTTTTCACTGGCTATGACTTCATCATTCTCAGCAGCGATATCCACATACATCGCGGATATCATTTTAATGTGATTGCTGGCACCTAATGAGCGGCCCTCTACAATATCATCAAAAGCCTTTAAACAGCTTTTGGGAAGCAGTTCTCTAACCTCATTCTTCTCCATATATTTCTCCTTGATTCATGATTAGAATAGGAGAGCGCCGCTCCCCTATTTCAGTTTTAATAATTGCGCAGCATTTTGATAAAAGATTTTATCCATCGCAGCCGCAGACAGATTCAGCGAATTGAATTTCATAATTGATAAATTAGTAAAATTACTTGGATAATTTGATCCATATAGGAATTTATCAACCGGTAATTCTTTAAACATCTTATGCAATGCCGGTACCTCCGTTTCATACGAAGTCTCAAGCATCAGATTTTCTGTGCCTGCTTCTTTGCATAAATCAACGGTTCCATACGTATAATCAGTGCCGCCCATATGCAGAATCACAAATTGTACCTTTGGATAACGATGGGTGTAATAAACCCATTGCTCTGGCATTGTGTAGAAACCCTGTCCGCAAAACAGCTTAACGATCAATCCCTTTGCTTCACAGATTTCTAAGATCGGTTCAATGTTATAGGCAAATTTCTCTGGCCGATAACCATGTTCCAGCGAATTAAATTCAATCATTTTAATTTCATCAGCAGCCGCGATTCGTCTGACTTCCTCAACGGCATCATCAAGCTTAGGATTAATCACTGCGCAGCCAATCAATTTATCTGGATATTGGCGAACTAGCTCAATGATTTTGTCATTGGCCGCAGACATACTCGCGCCATAAAACGTAGACACAACTCTTTGATCAATCTTATTTTCTTCCATATCCTGAAGCAATCCAGTCACATCGTATTCTTTGGTGATCGGATCACGGTCAAGATGGGCATGAAAATCCAGCACCATATACCTACCTCCAATTTCTTATTATAAAATACCAACGAATACACCAACGATACCAAGCATAATTGTAAGTACCATCAGCAGGATAATGTTAACCTTTTTCTTATCGATCAGCCAATACATCAACAATGTATAAAGCAGCGGAATCAGATTCGGCATTAAGCCATCTAATACTTCCTGAAGAGCGATTACCGTATCACCCTGTGTATAGGAGATATTTAAAGTTACATAAACTAACGCAGAAATAAAGCCGCCGCAGACCGTAAATGCCGCGATACCTGCATATTTAGTCAGACGATCAAGCATACCGCCTTCCTGAAGATTTGCCACTAATGCCAAACCGCCTTCATAGCCTTTAAAAATACCGAAATAACGAACACCCATACCAACGATCGTCATAACCGCAAAGAACAGGATCGGGCCAATTGGGCTGATATAATTACTGGCAGCAACCATTGAACAGGCAAGACCCGCCATGATCGGACGCAGTGTACCGTGAATCAGTGAATCACCGACACCGGCTAAAGGTCCCATCAATGCTACTTTAATTGCATTAATTGAATCAACATCGATATCGCCGACTTTAGCGTTGCGTTCTTCCATCGCACAGGAGATACCGATACAGAAGGATGCCATACGGCCTTCAGTTAAAAACAGTTCACAGTGACGCTGATAAGCCTTCGCGCGTTCTTCTTTATCATCATAAACCTTATCAAGAACCGGAATCATCCCCTGTAAGAAGCCATCTGCTTCCTGACGGGTTGTACAGTTACCGCTCTCAATGGCCAATGCATATTTGAATGTACGCCACAAATCTTTCTTTTCGACAACACAATAGGATCGATCACCGTTTTCAGCTTCATAATCACTGGCTTCAAATTCTTCATCCTGACTCTTTTTCTTATCCGCATAGAAATTCAAGCCTACACAGATAATCGCGATCAATGCGATACCAATCATATTGATGCCTAAATAAGAAGCAAACAGGAAACCAACTAAGAAATAAGGCCAAGAGCTTTTATCTTTAACTGAACCAAGCAGCAAGGCAACACCGACTGCACCCAGCAAACCGCCGCCGGCTGCGATACCATCAATCAGCCATGGCGGAATGATATCAATGAATGCCTGAACATAGCTGGCACCAAAATAGACACCAACAAAGGTTGGTACACCAAAGCAAATATATTCAATCACTGATGGAATAATCGAAGTCCATAAAATTACTTTCTTTGGATTAGCTTCAGCCGCGGCCTTATCGACCTGACGCTGAGTAATCTCATAAATTGTAGAATTTCTTGTCTGACGGAAAATCTGACCGACAAATGAAATTGGCAGTGCCGTTGCGATACCGACTTCAACACTTCCTGTCGCGCACGCTAATGCAGTTGCCAAGCCGGCGCTGATTGTTTCATCAGGCGGAATAGCGGTACCTACGAAGATAACAGCTAAGAACATTAATTCTACCGCGCAGCCAACTTGTAAGCCCATTGTCAGATCACCGAATACTAAGCCTACTAATGGCCCGATTACGATCGGACGATATAGGAATGTATGCAGGAATGCTTTATCTAAGAAACCAAGCCAAACGATAATAGACGTTAATAATGCTTCTATAAACATGGTATTTCCTCCCTCGTCTAAATTTCAATTATCCTAATTTTTTATTAATCAATTCAATAGGGTCTTTCGCCTTCTCCTCAGGAATTGCCTTGACTTCCAACTTTATCCCCTTGCTGTCAAGACTGCGGATAGCTTCAACATCACCCGGTTCGACATAAATATAATCAAGCAGCTTTGTTCTGCCGACTTCTGATTTTGAATTTGAGATATTGCCGATAATAATGCGGTCAATCTTTAATCCCATTTCTACTAAAGCATTGGCTTCTTTAGGATTTCTGACCAGCATCAATACATTCGTATTACTCTGATCCTCATTAACCCGTTTCACGGCATCCTCCTTGCTTAATATTTCAAGCTTGATGCCTGATGGTACAGCGAATTTCAGAATCATCTGCTGAGTTTTATCACCAGCAGCCTTATCATCAACAACCATAATCATTTTAGCTGACGCGTCTTTGATCCATTTGGTAACAATCTGACCATGAATCAGACGATCATCAATTCTGAAGACATTAATGTTCATTTTTACTTCCTCCCTTTATGGTCCATAACTGCTCCGCGTTTTTATAGAATACATCCTCAAGCTCAGCTTCCGTAAAGCCCATCTGATAAATTTTCTGAATTTCACATTCCACTGATTTATACGGCCAGTCTGTACCAAATACAATGCGTTTAGAACCAACACAATCCTTAACCTTTTTAAGCACATCCGCCTCATACACTACAGATGTTTCAAGATAAATATTAGGAATATCACGAACCGCTTCAATGACGCTGTACGCAAACTCGCGGCAGCCCATATGTGTGAATACAAACCTTAGATTAGGATGCTTTTTCGCATAGCGAATCCAGGCAAAGGGGGTACTTAAAGGGCTGGTACCGACATGGGTCTGAACATGAACGCCATATTGTTCGATGCGTGTGAGGACTTCCTCTAACTGCGGTGTATTATCTGCGTAATAGCCATTCTTCCAGGAATGAAATTTAACTGCCTTATATTTTCTTTCACCGAGGCATAAATCAATTTCCTGCAGCGCGTCCGGCGCTTTTGGATTAATGAAAGCATAGGGATAAATCCGATCAGGATATTGAAGATGAGCCTCATAAACTAAATCGTTTTGAATCCGGTTCACCGTGCCGGATAAACTGCTGATGCCAATCTTAGCAATTCCATAATGATCCATATCCTTGATCAGATCATCAGCGGAATTAAGATCCCCTGAACTTGTTTTTCCCATATGTCCGTGAATATCATACATGATCATGGTTATAACACCTCCTGTCTCTTGTTATAACTATATACTAACTTGTTATATCTAGTTTGTCAAGATATACTATCAAATTCATCGATCATTTTATATATTCATTGTAAAAACCTCCTGAATCACTACTATATATGGATAAATTGAGCGATTTATAACCCTTCAGCTATAAAATTCACGCATCTGATACTGAAATATGATTAAAAAAAAGACCACCCAACATAACAGCTGCCTTGATATGCCGCTGAATGTCAGGTGAATCACCCATCTTATTATGACATGTTATATTTTCATCCCTGTTCAGAATCGTTTTTCATAATTGCCGACAATTTCATTTCCCTCACTTAAGATGATAAAAGCGTTGGGATCTAATGCCAACACACACTGCTTCAGCATGCTCACCTCATACTTAGAAAGGATGGTAATAAATACATCCGTCTCTTCATTCGTATATACACCCATGCCCTGCCAGCTTGTAACACCGCGGCCCAGCTCAGTCAGTACCTTTTGCTTGACTTCTTGATGCTTGGTGATCACCATTGCCTTTACAATGATATTTTGGGTATGAATCTTATCCATCGCCAGCGCGAATACTACCGCATAGATAATGGAATAGATCGCGTTTGAAAAGGAAAAAGCAAAGGCGCAATAGGTGTAAACGAGAGCATTGATGACGATTGAAAGCCTGCCCACCGTAAAGGTTTTAGAACGCATCGCGAAAAAGACACCGAGAATATCCGCACCCGCTCCGCTGCCGCCGGCTTTCAGACATAAGCCTGTCCCATAACCGCCAATCAATCCGGCAATGATCATGCTGGTCAGCGGATCTTTGAGAATCGCTGTTTCAGGAATCGGCACAATGGAAAAAGTAATTGTCTGAACGATGATTGAAAGCAGCGTCAATACAAAGAACTTTTTAGATATACTTTTATACGCGATTAAAAATAAAGGGATATTCAACAGAAAATTAATGATACCGGCAATATCAAAATTAAATTCAAGATGAAAGATTTCCGTCAGCAGTGTTCTGATAATCTGCGCGATACCGATGATTCCGCCATTATATACATGCATGGGAACCACAAATATATTAACTGCCATTCCAAATAAAAAAGAACCAGCGATTACATATAAAAAATTAGACGTCCATTTACTCTGCATACCTTAACCTCCCGCAATGAGCTGCGACCTTGATATATTATAACATATATCTCAAACATATTATATCATGTTGATGGAAGAATAAGAATATGTTATTAATCAACGACTGAAATCAAATTCTATCCAAGATAATTATAACTATTTCCTGAAATGGGTTGACGGAAGTGAAGAGCAGTGATAGAATAAGAAACATAAGTTGCGTAACATTCGTTTCTCAACAAAGGAGGAAATTCTATGCCACCTAAATTCAAATTCACAAAAGAACAAATTATTGACAGCGCGGTAAATGTTGTAAGAAAGAATGGTTCATCAGGTCTTACTGCACGATCATTAGCAGCAGAACTTGGTTCATCTGCAAAGCCTATCTTTGGCTTGTTTCAAAATATGGAGGAAGTCCAAAAAGAGGTTATAAAAGCCGCAGATAAGCTTTATCAATCTTTCCTGCAAAAAAGTATGACAGATAATAAATATCCTCCATACAAGGCAAGCGGTATAGCATATATTCAGTTTGCCAAAGAAGAAAAGGAATTATTTAAACTGCTCTTCATGCGTGACAGGACAGGTGAAAAGCTGGAAGAAAATCGTGAAGAGCTTCGTCCCATTCTTACGATTATTATGAACAATCTTAAAATAAATGAAGATGATGCCTTTCTATTCCACATGGAAGCATGGATTTATGCTCACGGTATTGCAACCATGGTAGCAACATCCTATTTGGATTGGGATATCGAATTTATAAACAAGGCGCTCACTGATGCATATGAAGGATTAAAATACCGTTATACGGGAGGTAAATAAATATGTATGCCATTAAAACAGAAGGGCTTACAAAAATATACAAAGACTTGACAGCTGTAGACAATCTTAATCTAGCCATAGAGCAAGGGGAATTATTTGCGCTGCTGGGTGTAAATGGTGCAGGCAAAACAACCACAATAAAAATGCTTACTTGTCTTACAAAACCCAATCACGGTGATGCATTAATAAACGGAAACAGTATCATTACGGATACCAACAAGGTTAAAAATATCATAGGTGTTTCTCCGCAGGAAACCGCTGTTGCACCTAATTTGAGCGTCAAAGAAAATCTTGAATTAATGTGTGGAATCCATGGTTTTAACAAGGAAAAAAGACTGTCAAAAATTAAAGAACTTTCTAATCAGTTTGATTTATCTGCTATTTTAAATAAAAGAGCCGGCAAGCTGTCAGGCGGTTGGCAGCGTAGATTAAGTATAGCCATGGCGCTTATCAGTGAACCTCAGATACTTTTTCTTGATGAGCCGACTTTGGGACTAGACGTCCTTGCTAGAAGTGATTTATGGGATACTATACGTGCCCTAAAAGGAAAAATAACCATTACTTTGACGACTCATTATATGGAAGAAGCAGAAATCCTTTCTGATCGTATTGGCATAATGAAAGACGGAAAACTGTTAGCCCTTGGTACAGCAGATGAAATTAAAATTTCAGCAGGCAAAGAAAAATTTGAGGATGCTTTTGTAGCAATCGTAACGGAGGCAGTAAAATTATGAGATTTCTAATTTTCTCAAGCAGAACAGCTAAGGAAATTTTGCGTGATACTCTAAATCTTTTCTTCGGTTTAGGCTTCCCTCTTGTGCTTATCGTTTTGCTTACAGCCATTCAATCAAACATCCCTGTCCCTATGTTTGAGCTTGATCATTTAACGCCTGGCATTACTGTATTCGGACTCTCTTTTATGACCTTGTTTTCAGCGGTACTTATTTCAAAAGACAGAGAAAGTGCATTACTGCAAAGACTATACACAACGCCGTTAACATCGTCTGATTTTATTTTCGCATATGCATTGCCGCTTTTACCGATTGGAATTGCGCAGTGTGTTATTTGTTATATTGCGGCAATTTTTATTGGCTTGGAGCCTCAAATTACAATTCTCTATGCTGTTTTATTTGCTATCCCTGTCGCATTATTCTATATTTTCCTCGGCTTAATCTGCGGAAGTGTATTAACCGTGAAACAAGTGAGTGGTATATGCGGTGCTCTTTTAACAAACCTGTCCGCCTGGCTCTCTGGCATTTGGTTTGATGTTGAACTGGTAGGCGGTACTTTTAAAACAATTGCAAATGCCTTGCCGTTTATTCATGCCGTAGAACTTGAAAGGGCCGTTTTTAGTGGTAATTATGCGGGTATATTTCCTCATATATGGTGGGTAGCCGGATATACTGTCATAGCTATTATAGCTGCTGTCTTTTTATTTTTGCGGCAGATGAAAAAGCAATAACTTCAGCTTACTAAATTTCCTTAAAATCCAAAATAAAAACCTCAGCAAATGCCGAGGTTTTTGTCTATTTCTTAAATGCTTTCTTAAACTTATCAAATGGTGATTCACTTGTCTTGCTGTTCTTTAACTTTTCATAGTATTCTTTTTCTTCGCGAGACAGCTTCGTTGGAATCTCCACTTTTACTTCTACATACTGATCGCCCTGACCGCCGCGGGGAGCTTTAACACCCTTACCGCGCAGACGGAATTGAGTACCATGCTGAGTACCGGCTGGAATCGTCAATTCAACATCACCATAAACGGTTGGCACATCAACAGTGCAGCCTAATGTCGCATCAACAGCGCTGATTGGCACCGAGATACGAATATCATTGCCGTCACGAACAAAATTAGGATGACGGTTTACATTGATTTCAATGTATAAGTCACCATTTGGACCACCGTTAGTACCCCGTTCGCCTTTATTGGCTACACGGATCTGCTGACCGGACTGAATCCCTGCCGGAATCTTGATTTCCAGCTTAACACGCTTATGCTCATAGCCGCGGCCATGGCATTTCGGACATTTATTCTTGATTTGCTTACCCGTACCGTTACATTCCGGACAGATGGAGTTTGTCATGAATACACCAAATGGGGTTCTTGACTGCTGCTGAATCTGACCTGTACCGTTACATCTTGAACATGACTGAATATCGTCTTTGCTGCGCGCACCGCTGCCTAAACACTCACTGCACTGTTCATCCACTTCCAGCGTAATTTCTTCACTCTTGCCAAATACCGCGTCCATAAAATCAATCCGCATCTGCATGAAGCGGTCATTGCCTTTGCGCGGGCCTGTAGACTGACGGCGTGAAGATGTTCCACCGCCAAAGAAAGACCCAAAAATATCACTGAAATCATCAAAACCAGCGCCTGAGAAACCGCCGGCACCGCCGCCGAAGGCGCCGTCCATGCCCGCATGACCAAACTGATCATAATTCGCTTTCTTTTGAGGATCGCTTAATACCTCATAGGCTTCATTAATTTCCTTAAACTTTTCCTCGGCGCCTGCTTCTTTATTCACATCAGGATGATACTTCTTCGCCAGGGAACGGTATGCTTTTTTTATTTCAGCCTCACTTGCACCCTTACTGAGTCCAAGCACCTCATAATAATCTCTTTTTTCCATAGAATCACCCTTGACCTTTATTCACTCGTTAAACACGAAATTCTAGCGATGGCTAGAATTCGTGTTTCTATAAACTGTTTAGTTCTTTTCTTTAAAATCAGCATCCACAACGTTATCATCGTTGTTATTTGCGGAACCAGCGTCAGCACCCTGCTGTGCCTGCTGCTGATACATTGCTTCACTGGCAGCCTGTGCAGCTTTTTCAAGTGCATCCAGCTTAGATTTTACAGACTCCATATCGTTTTCGTCAAGAGCTTTTTGCAGTTCATCACGAAGTTTCATTGTTTCTTCCTTCTGCTTAGCGTCAATCTTGTCACCGGCTTCAGCGATTGAAGTATCAATTTGGTTGATGAAAGCTTCTGCCTTATTCTTTAATTCAGCTTCTTCTTTACGCTTTTCATCTTCAGCCTTATGTTCTTCAGCCTCTTTAACCATACGTTCGATTTCTTCATCACTTAAACCTGAAGAGTTAGAAATCGTAATAGACTGTTTCTTGTTAGTACCTTTATCCAATGCAGATACGTGTACGATACCGTTAACGTCAATATCGAAAGTAACTTCAATCTGAGGAATACCGCGGCGTGCCGGTGCGATACCGTCTAACTTAAACATACCTAATGTCTTGTTATCGTTAGCCATTGGTCTTTCACCCTGCAATACATGAATATCTACTGCCGGCTGATTATCCGCAGCGGTTGAGAAGATCTGTGATTTACTTGTAGGGATTGTTGTATTTCTAGGAATCAATACGGTCATTACATTACCCATCGTTTCGATACCTAATGATAATGGTGTAACATCCAGCAATAATACGTCTTTAACATCACCGCTGATAACACCGCCCTGGATAGCAGCACCCATTGCTACGGCTTCATCTGGGTTTACTGATTTATTTGGTTCTTTACCTAATTCATTCTTAACAGCTTCCTGTACAGCTGGAATACGTGTAGAACCACCAACTAATAATACCTGATGAATATCATTCTTTGTCAAACCGGCATCTCTTAACGCATTGCGTACCGGGATGATTGTACGTTCAACTAATGATTTAGTCATTTCATCAAATTTAGCTCTTGTTAATGTTGCTTCAAAGTGCAGCGGACCATTAGCACCCGCTGAGATAAACGGTAATGAAATCTGTGTTGTTACTGTACCGCTTAAATCTTTCTTCGCTTTTTCAGCAGCTTCTTTTAAACGCTGCATAGCCATTTTATCTGAACGCAGATCAATGCCATTTTCTTTCTTGAAAGAATCTACCATCCAATCAACAACAACGTTGTCAAAATCATCGCCGCCCAGATGTGTATCACCTGAAGTTGATAATACTTCAAATGTACCGTCAGCTAATTCAAGGATAGATACATCGAATGTACCGCCGCCTAAGTCATAAACTAAAACCTTTTGTTCTTTATCTGTCTTATCAATACCATAAGCTAATGCAGCAGCAGTCGGTTCATTGATAATACGTTCAACTTCAAGACCGGCAATCTTACCAGCATCTTTAGTTGCCTGACGCTGAGCATCATTGAAATATGCAGGAACCGTAATAACCGCTTTAGTAACTGTTTCACCAAGATATCCTTCTGCATAAGATTTCAAATATTGAAGAACCATTGCAGAAATTTCCTGCGGTGTATATTCCTTACCTTCCAGAGTTACTTTTTCATTCGTACCCATTAAACGTTTGATTGAAGAAACCGTATCCTTATTAGTTACTACCTGACGTTTAGCAGCATCACCAACGATACGCTCACCGTTCTTATAAGCAACTACTGACGGTGTAGTTCTGTTTCCTTCTGGGTTTGTGATAACTTTGCAGTCGCCGCCGTCCATAACAGCAACGCATGAATTTGTTGTACCTAAGTCAATACCGATAATTTTACTCATAATGTGTGTCCTCCTTATTCGCTTACCTTTACAAGCGCTGGTCTTAAAATACGATCTTTAATCATATAGCCTTTTTGTAATACTTCCAATACCATACCGCTTTCCACGCCTTCCCGGCTTTCCTGCATCAGTGCCTGATGGAAGTTTGGATCAAACGGCTTATCACTCGCTTCGATTTCAGTGATACCTTCTTTTTTCAGAAGCTCGATCAGCTGGTTGTAGATCATTTCAAAACCCTTGACATAAGTCTTGATATCTTCTGAGTCACTCTTGACGATCAATGCTCGTTCAAGATTGTCAATGACAGGCAGAATCTCTTTACCAAAGCTCTGCATTTTATATTTATTAGCAGTATCAAATTCCTGCTGAAGCCGGCGCTTCGCATTTTCAGTATCTGCGTACGCCTTGTAATAAGCATTCTTGGCTACGTCTAATTCCTTGCGTAAATCTTCATTTTCCGCTTTCAGCCGTTCAATTTCTTTTTTCTTGCCATGTCCGTGACCCTTGCCTTCATGTTCACATTCACATTCACAAGATTCAGCTTTCTCATGACATTCACATTCACAGGCTTCGGCTTCAACGTTTGGCTTAGTTTCCTCAGCCGCCGCTTCGCATGTCTGCTTTTCTTCTGTTTTTTTCTCGTCCATTTTATTCTCCTTATTCGTTGTTGAACATCTTTTCAATCTGCTGGCTCATGTATTCCATCAGCGCAACAACCTGATTATAAGGCATACGTGTAGGTCCAACTACCATCAGCTGACCTTCCTCGTCCTTATTGATCTTAAACTTGCTGGATATGACAGAAACATCATCAATATTCATTAATTCACGATTATCTGTACCGATCCTGATTGCCATCTCTTCATTGCCATAACCAATCTGACGCCACAGACTGCTGTTTTCCAGCATTGACATCAGCTGCTTCAGCTTTTCAATATCGGCAAATTCCGGCTGATACAGCATATTTTTCTGTCCTGACAGATAAACCTGATCACTGGCAAACCGTACAAAGGCATTGACAAAGGCTTCAAACAATATTTCATGCCGCTTAACCTTGCCTGCCAGCAACGGCTCAATCTCTTTCATTTTTTCAACAACTTCATTTAACGCGATACCGCACAAATTCTCATTCAATATATTGCAGCAGGTGGTAATATCACTCATTGAAATATTATCTTCAAATTGGAAGGTTTTATTTTCTGTATGACCATGATTGGTAATAAATATTGCCACTGCACTGCGTTCATTGATTGGAATCAGCGAGATATGCTGCAAGGTCTGATACCTTGATTCAGGTCCCAGAACCACACTTGTCAGATTTGTCATCTGTGAGAGAATATCACAGCTTTGCCGAACTACCTCATCGATGCTCATGTTGCGGGCATCAAAGACGGTCTGCAAGGCATTGACAACCTTCTGATCAAGCTGCTTTTCCATTAGATTATCAACATAATACCGATAACCTTTAGAAGAAGGTATGCGGCCGCTAGATGTATGTGTTTTTTCAAGCAAGCCCATTTCTTCAAGCGCTGCCATTTCATTGCGCAGCGTCGCTGATGAGCAGTTGAAATCAAGCAGTGTGAGTAATGTTTTACTGCCGACCGGTTCAGCGGTACGAATAAATTCATCAACGATGGTTTTAAATACTTTCGTCTGTCTGAATGTTAGCTGATCCATATTCACCGCTCCTTTCTAGCACTCAACCCTTCTTACTGCTAACAGTATATACCGAATCTTTAGCACTGTCAACAATAAAGTGCTAAAATCGAATAAAAATGAATGTGAAATTGTGTCTAACATAAAAACGAACAGATTACGCGTCTGTTCGTTATGGCATGATAATTTCTCCGGAAATCACAGGGTTAGCTTCTACCCAGTGCAGCTTTTCCATTTCTTCTTTAACAGTATCATAGGATTTATTAGCGATTAAGATTGTCTGATTTTTTGTAGACGGCTGATACCACTTGCCGCTGTCACGGTCATAAATCAGCGAAGCAAACCAATTTTCACCTGTCGACGCATAGACATACTTTTGGCCGCTTGGTGTTGTTGTCTCTGATTTATATGTATCCATATAAGGCTGTACATAATAAACAGTATCACTTCCATCAAGGATAAGTGTCGGCCATTTCCCGCCATTGGCTTTTTTTAAGATAGCCCGTACCTGATCATTGCTGTTTAACTGCCAATCATTAATATCCTTATCACTTCCGTAAGGGTTAAATTGTTTGTATTTATCTGGGTTATCCATCAAATCTTTCATTTGGTCAAAAATCTGAACTGGAATTGTCGAAGTTGTTTTAGAATGAATCGTACATTTTGTCCGATAGGCAGTTTTTCCTGAATCAGTTGTGTATGATTCAATTAAGTAGCTGCCGCCGTCAGGACATTTAGGCACAGTTGAGAAATATTCTTCATTCTTATTATTTAGTACCTCATTCAGTAAATCATAATTTTCATCACTGCCAAGTCTGGTAAGCTTAGTCTGATAAGCACGGTTGATTGAGGTTAGATTACTATCACAAACGGCTTTCTTCGCATCTTGGGCATAACCGATAAAAGACGGTACTAAAAAAAGTGCCAAAATACCAAGAATGGCAATGACAACGATTAATTCTATTAATGTAAATCCATCTTTCTTACGCATATCTGTGCTCCATACTGTTTACGAATAATGTTATTATAGCATAAGCAAAAAAGAAAAACAGCCGTGAAACTTGTTCTTCGCAAAAGAAAACTCCCGGAAGGGAGTCTACTCTTTTACAAAAGCTAGTTTTTTATTCAGCATGAGCGGACGGTAATAAGCAACTGTATCATTCATCGGCAGCACTTCTGGATGCAGATGAATACCCAGCACTTCACTAATATATGCACGGCGCTTCATGAAAGTTTCATATAGGGTTGGATATTCTTGTTTTAGCTGGTTACGCAGCGCTGCATCCGCTAAAGCGATTCCGCTCTCACAGCTGGCACCGCCCAATCCTTCAACACTTGGAATGATATCAATCTGAAGCAGCATTCCACTTTTTAAAGAAGCCGCTGAGCCTTCAAAAATCGGTGATGACAGCCATTCCTCATCCGCACACAAATGCCCAGGATTCAAATGCCAATGATATTTATGCTTAGGCAACACCTGCTCAATCTTTTGGTACATTGCATCCCCGCTCATTCCAAGCTGGATGTTTTCAAGCCATGCAGCAACCGCATAATAATAAGGTTTGGCAATTCCATCTAAATAGGGAACTGTCAATTGTGTTTCATCATACAGTGCATAACCGCTGCGGCTGCTTAAACCACCCTTATAACCCACTGTCAAAGAAATCTTGTCACCTAGTTTAACCTGATTATCAGTGGGATAGAGATTAGCCTTAACGAAACGTTCTCCGGCAGCAGCGATCGTAACAACACTGTTGCGCTGGCCATAACGATTCAGGCACTGCCCAAGCTCCATTTCTGAAACACCTGCCGCGAGTATATTCATAGCCGCCAGCATACCATCACTCGCTAAAGCAGATCCAAATTCATAATGGGCAAGCTCATTAGCGTTATTAATCGTTCGAATTCCTTCTGCGCCAATAAACAAATCACATCGATTCATCAGATTCTTTCTGCCTACTAAAGTTTCAAGTGCCTGAACAATATAATAAGGGAGATCAAAAAGCTGTGTATTATCATTAAACTGACTCGTGAACATTTTCCAGCCAACAACACCAAGCTGCATTCCCTTTTGAATGCCTGCTTCCTTAAAACAATCAATCAGTGATCGTTCACCCTGCATTGGCTGATTAGGCAAAGAAAAGTACGGTACATGAACAGCCTTTGCTTTGATTCGGGAAATACTCGCCTTATTCAAATTTTCATTGCCAAGCAGCAAATACGCTGTGCCATTTTTATGCACGACAAGCAGCGCTTCCTCAAAACGAGGAAGAAAACCAGTTAAATATTCAAAATTAGACCCATGTTCAAGATCACCATAAATAAGCATCACATCTAGTTTTTCTGATTGCATTTTAGCAAGCAGCTTAGCTTTTCTTTCCTGCATTGTTTCATCACTCAGCATCACTGGTTTTTCAGCTTTAGATATAATAGGTTCAGGTATTTCCTTTAGTTTTACTGCATCAAATAGATTCATAACCGCACCTCTTTTTCTTTTTATTTATATTCACGAAGAATCATATCCACCATCTCATCAGCTGCACCATAAGGAAAATAAGTATTATATGATTCAAAAACAATTCCATATTCATCCTTATTAACTGCATAATAGTGAAAGCCATTACTATATGCACACAGATAAGTAGGCTTTTCATCCGCATAGCGAAGTCTCGCACCTAATACAGTATCAATTTCACAAGGGACACAGACTATCCTGAAAGCTTTAAAATCATAGATATAGCTTAATGTCTCATAATGGATATGATCCTTTTTGAGTTTATCTTTAACATCATAAAGATAGCATGTATCTATCCGATGGTAACGATCACTCTCTGGACTCAGCGTTTCCAATTCAGCTTCCAGTTTCTGCTTTTGATTAAGCAGATACGCATTCTTTTGCGGCTCATAATCAATGTGATAAACAATTTCTTTCACATCAACTTCATCGACCTCAACCATTCGCTGAGCACATGGCTTCATCAATTGATCAGCAATACCCTCACCATAACGGATACATTCCTGCCAGTCCACACCTTTTTTTAGTAAACGCGGTGAACTGTCACCTGCTTCACCGTTGAAAATCATAACCGGATAGCCGTCATTTCCTTGTAAGCATCTGCGCATAACACCAAAGAAATCTGCACTGATCAGCATATTCTGGGCACCAAGAATTGTAGGATGGCAAGCCAAGTTCAGAATTTTGACAATAGGCTTATTACCCGCACTGATTCGAATTTCATCACAATAGCGATAATACTCATCATTTGGCCGATTCCGATTATTATAATAACCAGTGACTGTATGCTGATCTAAACAAACACTCACATCCTCTAGCTTGCTTATTGCCTGACGCAAAGCCAATATCATTTTATTCCGAATCAATTCCCAATACTCAAGATCTGGTTTCAAATCATAAGCCATACCATGAGAAACAACAGGTGAATTGTGCGTGTGTGAACATGCTATGGAAATCTGTTCCCGACGCAAATGAAATTCACAAGACAAAGCCTCACGGCAGAAGTCAGCAAATTCTCTTTCAACAATACAAATATCAAGCTGTATAAAAACCAACATTGTTTTAGCTTCAATACACAGCACATCCATTAACAGATCATCACGCTGTCCATAGGCCGTTCTCAAGCCTTCACCGCTTGCAGCCTTCTGTTCCTCACTTTGATTAAAACAGAATCTAGCTTCATTATATCCTTCCATTTTACAAGGATAAAACGGATTAATTATTTCTCTTGCGTAACCTGCCCTCATCCTGTCACCTGCTTTCTTTTAGGCATTAATTGTATACATTAAATCCTTGGCTTCAACTTTACCTGCGGCCTGTGTTGCAATCTGACTGTCATTATGTGTTGCAACCACGATGATTGTAGGATCATAGCCTTTTTCTTTCAGCAAGCTTAAATCAAAACTGCCGATTCGCTCACCGCGTTTAACTTGCTGACCAGCCTTAATCTCAAGATTAAAGCCTTCTCCATTAAGATCAACTGTCTCCAAACCGATATGAACTAAGATTTCTTTACCATCATCAGTTGTAAAGCCCAACGCATGCTGAGTAGGGAAAATCATTGCCACCACGCCGTCAACCGGTGCATATAAGTCTCCATCAGAAGGTATGATTGCCATTCCCTTGCCAATTACACCGCTGGCAAATGTTTTATCATTTACTTCACTTAATTCGATCATTGTACCCTTAGCCGGTGCGCAAATATCAGCCGGTGATGCTTCAACCTTAATCACCAGTTTTTTCTCAGCCGCCAGTGCTTTTTCACTCTTAGCAGCTGTTTCATCAATAGGACGTATATATGTTAACACAAAGGCAATGACAAATGCTACCGCATAACTTAATGCTACCGCTGGCATCGTATCCTCAAAAATAGATAAGGTAATTACCGAAGGTGTAGATACTGTATAACCATGTCCTCCTAATAAGGCACTGATAACGCCGCCAATACCGCTGGCAATAGAAACAGCCATAAACGGCCACTTAAAACGTACAAGCACACCGTAAAGGCCTGGTTCAGTGATACCAAGTAAAGCACTGATTCCTGAAGATAAAGCAACCTGACGATTACTCTTGTTCTTTAATCTGAAGAAAGCACCGAAAGCTGCACCAGATACAGCTAAAGCACTAATACCATAGATGGCAATCAGCGGATCGTAACCATATACTTCAATATTAGAGAGAATAATTGAAGTCAAGCTTAGATGCATACCAGTGAAAACGATAAATTGACGGGTAAAGCCAACAACAAAGCCAGCAACCACCGGTGAAAAAGCAAACAGCCAATTAACTGCCATCGCAACATATGAACTTAAATAATAACCAATTGGGCCGGTAATTCCCAAGCTGACAATACCCATGATAATAAAGATACAAACTGGTGCAAACAGCATTCGCATAGTATCCGGAATCACTTTATTCACCCATTTGTAAACATATTTCAAAACCCATACGGATAAAATGATTGGAATCACTGAACCTGAGTATTTAACATAAGTAATCGGCAGGCCAAGCACTGAAATAGATGAACCCGCATTGTTGATTACCGTTGGATACATCAACATACCAGCGACAGCCATTGCCATCATCTGATCAGTACCGAATTTTTTAGCTGCTGAACTTGCTAACAAAAATGGCAGGAAATAAAAGGGTACATCAGAGAGAATAGTCAACAGTGTATGAAAGCCTGTTTCTGGAGTTAAGATACTCAGCATGACAAATAAACTGATCAACCCCTTTAATAAACCACCGCCGAGAATACAAGGCAGGCATGGTGATAAACAACCCGCTAAAAAATCTAAAATCATCGCAAATGAGAATTTCTTTTTCTCACCATAATCATCAGGAACTTCACCTTGAGCTTCTATTTTATAACGGCTGATTAATTCATTATACAGGCGGCCAACCTTTTGACCAATAATTACCTGCAGTTGTCCCGCTTTCCACTGTGCTCCTAATACCCCTTCAATCTTTTCAATCGCTTCCACATCCGCTGCTGTTTCCTTTTTTAAAGTAAAGCGCAAACGTGTTGAACAATGCATAACTGTATTAATATTATCCACACCGCCAACAAGCTGAATAATATCATCAATCATTTTTATTTCTTTTTCGCTGCTTTTCATCGCCGTTCTCCTTATTTTCCCAAATCCTGACCGTTTGATTTAATCAGTTTGCTGTACCAATAAAAGGAATCTTTTTTTATACGCCGCAAATCTAATACTTCTTGATCAGTTGTATTGACATAAACTAAACCATAACGCTTTGCCATACCATTGCCTGTACTTAACAAATCAGTAAAAGACCATGGATTATATCCCCAAACCTCACAGCCATCCTCAATGGCCATACCAATTTGTTCAATCTGATCACGCAGGAAATTAATACGATATTCATCATGAACATGACCATCTTCACTTAATACATCATGTGCACCAATACCATTTTCTGTAATCATCATCGGCAGACGATAATGATCCCACATATAACGCAGCATATAACGCATCGCTATCGGATCAATTTCCCAATCCCAATCCGTCACTTCTACATAAGGATTGGCGCATAATTGATATTCGCCAGGAAACTTAGGATACACAAACTGTCCTTTAATTCCTTCCTTATTCAGCTGAAGTTCAAGATAACTTTCATCAGGCGGACAATCCATTGCCGTATTGCTTCGATAGCAGTTCAATGCAAAGAAATCAATTTTGGCCTGCTGAATCAGTTCCATGTCTCCTGGCCGAATATCCGGATCAACATCATGAAGCTGCCAATACTTTTTCACAAAATTGCTGTACTCACGATGAACATATAAATCATTCCAGATTTTCTCAGTCAATTCCTCAGCATTCATAGCTGCAATCTGATCAGCAGGCTTACAGCTTTTTGGATAAATTGGCACATAACCGGGAACCGGTCCGATTTTCCCATCTGCAACCATCTCATGACAGGCAATAACAGCCTTAGCATGACACAGATTCATAATATGATTAATCTGCCACTTTTCTTTTTCCCAGTCTGTACATCCTTTATCAATACCTAACCATTTGCCATAAACTATCTGCATATTCTGTTCATTAATTGACAGCCAATATTTAACACGATCACCAAATGCTTCAAAACATACTCGAACATAATGATCAAAGGCATCAATTATGCGGCGATCACGCCAACCACCTAATTCTTCATCAACCCACACTGGCATATCATAATGATACAGAGTTATGATCGGTGTAATATGATGACGAATTAATTCATTAATCAAGTCATTATAGAACTGAATACCTTTTTCATTTACAACACCATCACTGGCAGGTATAATTCTTGACCATGAGATTGAAAAACGATATGAACTAAATCCACATTCAGCCATCAATGCTACATCCTCTTTATAATGATGATAATGATCGGCTGTAATTGAATTATCTGTATATGGTTTTTTCTTCTTGCTGTTCAAATCAATAATTGCCGGCGTTCTGCCATCCTCAGCAACACCACCCTCAACCTGCCAGGCTGCCGATGAAGCTCCCCATAAGAACGTATCCGGAAACTTTGGCTTTTCTTTATAATACATAGCGAATCTCCTTTATCGATATTTTCGTATATTAAATTAAATACAATGATTCAGACATTCTAGCTAACTGAATAATTCATGAGCGCGCATCAGCATTTCTCTGCCTGATCCTTGTTATCCATAGTCTAGCATTATTTTTTCTTAAAAGGGTGCCAGCTTTTGCTCCCTCTTATTCTAAATTGCATCAATTGGATACATAGGTCTTAAAATTTTCTGATACTTAATTTTCTCTGTACGCTGATTGGTAGCCCCATCGGTCAAAGACATAACAAAATATTTAGCTGCCTGCTTCAGTTCAGGATATAAATAACCCTGTTTTACAACAATAACATCATAATCCATATTAATACCAGCATAATCATATTGAGCTTTTTCCGCAAACGATACCGCTTTTTGCGCAATCACGATATCAATAGGACGATCCTTCAGACGAACGGTAACACAGCTGCCAATCGCTGTCTGATCACCATAATGATGATGCAGTTCACCTTTAGCAAGGATTGTAGCAATTAGCGAAACCTTAGCTGATAATGCATCTTCATCAATACCTAAGTCAAAGCTCACGGTACTGCCTAGCGCATAATCTGCAAGCTGGTTTGCACAGCCTTCATCACTGATGCAAGCAAAGAGAATGCGTTTCTCTGCATAATCTTCCAGAGCCAGGAATTGACGAAGAATGAACGTATTACAGCCTGGTCCGCCAGCCGTACAATTATCACCTGAATCTGTAATAAAGCATGGTTTTCCTTTTGCCGCCATCACTGCTCTCACTGCATCCTCTGGCTCTAATGCCATACCTGTAAAATGAAACTCATGCCTTTTAGAAAAAGCAAAAGCTGCAATTTCATCTGCCTTTGTATTCGCATAAGCGGTATCCTTTTCATTATTAGGCACAACAATTACACTGGCTCCGCATTTATCACTGTCGTGACGTACATAACCAATATGATATGAGCAGCACATAATTCGCTCATCCTTTTCAATTTCATCAAGCATCTTATTAATTGAAACCATTGGTTCATCGGTGGAAACTGTCCGTTCACCACCCAAAAGCACAGGTACTTTGCGATAAACTGGATGAATATTGCGGCGGTGATTTAACAAGTCAATTAACAAAGAAGCAACTAAACGATGACATTCCCTGCGATCTGTATGCGGTGAATGTCTAAAAGTTCGTATAATCGTACAATTATCAGCCTGCTCCTGTGACAGATTGCCATGTGGGTCCATAACCATGGCAATTGGCATATATGGGCCAACAATTTTTCTGATTTCACGGATTATATAATGCTCGCCGCTGCCGCCTGACAGTTCCTGCACATGACTGGCACCATGCAGAAAAAAGAACATTCCATCCAGTTCATGCTGGTGTTCTTTTACAGCCTTAATAAATTGATTAGCGATATAGTCAAATGCTTCCTTAGCAACAATGCCACCGGCTCTGCCATCTGCATAAATAGCAGGTATTACTTCAATACCCTCTGCCGCAAATAAATCATCGACATATAATGCCTTAGCTACCTCATCACCTGTTTTCAGCATAAAACTAGTCAACTCACAATATTCCTTTACTCTAGCATTGGATTCCGCAACGAATCCGCCTATTAATACTTTCATGGTACAACTCTCCTTTTTCATACCTTTATGTTAATGGAACAGATAAAAAAATGGGGTTCAATTTCTGCACCATGAAAGAAAAAAGCATCTGCATAAAGCAGACACTCATTATTTTGTATTCTTGATGATCGTACCATAACGCCGCACATAGGTACTATATAGATTATCAAACACATATTCCATACCATACTTACTATAGACTGATTTCACATTCGAATAATCATTGGCGCTTAAGTGGTATACCTTATCATAAGGTACTTCAAGCTCACTGATCCTAGCCGTCGTCATCAATGCCTTATACGCCTTGAGCTGAGTAATTACAGGCATCACCGCTCTGGCAAAATTACCGGTAGCTGATACCGTCATAACATAATCATTCTCACCTAATGAAAGCAGAAAATCTATATCCATATTAGTATCAGTCATAACTCGAACAAGCTTACCGCTTAAAATCAGAGGTCTTTGAAATTCCATCAAAAACAAAATACTCGAATAAGAAGAAAGGAATACAACATTTTCACTGTCATGAATCCGTTCTACAATACGATCCACCTCTGATGTATCCATACGTTGATTCAGTTCATTTACCATCTTAGCTAACTCGCCAGCCAGCCATTCCCGATAATTATCTCGATCTGTAAGCTTCATAAAATAATTATACTGATAATCAAATTCTCTGAATTCATCCTTAAGATCCTTAAAATTATCATAACCGATTTGTTGACAGAAACGGCGTACACTGCTTCTTGATACATAACAGTCAGCCGCTACCTCATGGATATTCAGCTTGCTTAATTCGGTATAATGCTCAAGAAAATACTTGGCAAGCACATAATCCGGATCATCTGTCTTATTCTGATTAACTATTGAAAACAATGAATAAACTAAATCTAAGCGATTTATCTGCATGTGTATCACCTGCAGTTATCATAGCATAAGTAAGAAGCTATACACAATACAGCAATTTCACAATTGTCCTTATGGCATAACTATCTGACCAGTAATAACCATATCCTGTGGATTTGATACTTCACTCCAACCATACTCTTGCATCTTTTCTTTTACCTGATCAAATGACTTATCTGAAACACTGAATGATTTTTTACCCGTCCACCACTTACCAGTGTTTGAATCATAAATATAATTAGTATTCCAGTTACCATTACCATTCGGGGAAGCATAAATAATGATATCACCGCTTGAATTACTGCGATGTGAATCGATATAAGGTTGAACATATAAAGTTTGGCCATTCACTTGTAAAGTCGGCCATGAGCCACCATTTATATATTGTAAATAATTTCGTAATTCATCATTGTTATTCAGGACATAGCTTTGAAACATTCCTATATTTTTTGCCGTACCACCAGCTTTCTCTACACTCTCCTTATATAACTCATAATACTTTTTAAACTCATCAGAAGTGACATCCATATCTCTCACATTTTGATTAAAATGTATCATCTGATTCAGAATCTGAGTCGGTATTTTGCCTAATACATTCGAATGCTCCGAGCATACTACCTGAAAGACGGATTGTCCGGCTTCCTCACCTGTATTAATGATATAATAAATACCACCAGATGGGCACTTAGGCGCGGTGCTGAAATCATCAAATTCATTATTCATAACTTTATCAAGAAAATCACGTTCTTCATCTTTCTCCTGCTTTGCCATCTGAAAATGATAGGCCCGCTGAATTGATGTCATATTACTTTCACAGACAGACTGTTTCGCATCTTTTGCATATCCCATAAAGGAAGGTACAAGAAAAAGTGCCAAAATACCAAGAATGGCGATAACTACAATCAATTCTATAAGTGTAAATCCTTTCCTGTTTTTCATATTTGCCTCCCCAAAAGCATACCTATCTATTATATATGTTTAATATATTATACTACAAAATAATTTATTAGCGAATGGCAATTTAACGCAAGAATCTTGATTTACAAGAATTAATCGAATTCAGCTTCTGTAACTCAGATCATCAAAGATGAAAAAAGTGTCATTGATTTGAAAAAACAGTCAAAATGCATTATACTAACTTAAAGATCATATACTCTAAATGATCGCAAATGAAAGAAGGGAATCTATGAAAAAATATATCTTATGGAAAAATGATGGCATGCTTGCTGCCGGTACAACGTTAAGAGTTGCTGAACAGCCCGAGAATTTTAATATGGCTCTCCATGTAGGAGGCGATAAAGAAAATATATTAAAAAACCGCAATAAATTCTGTGAAGATTTCAACATCAGTTTGAATCAGTGTGTATTTGCTCAGCAAACACATTCAGATCATCTAATCAAAGTTACCAACGTTGACAGCGGTAAAGGCAGTAATGACGATGCGAGCGCAATTCCTGATTGTGACGCGCTTTATACAAAAGAAAAAGGAATTATGCTTGGTGTCTTCCATGCTGACTGCGTACCAGTGCTGATTTACGATCCAATTCAGGAGCTAATTTGCGCAATCCATGCTGGCTGGCAAGGTACCGTTAAAGAAATCACTGGCAAAGCGATTAATTACCTAAAAGAGAATGAAGGTGTTGATCCATCTCAATTACTGGTTTATATCGGACCGGCAATCTGTCAGGATAATTTTGAAGTTGGTGAAGAGGTTGTAGAATTGATCAAGAACATGAGCTTTGATACTTCAGCCTTTGTTTATCAAAACACGGAAACTAAGAAAGCTTATGTCGATAATAAAGGCTTGAACCGTGAACAGTGTATTCTTGCCGGTGTACCTTACACGAATATCTCGGTTGATAAAAACTGTACTTATTCGAATCAGGAAAACTTCTTCTCCTATCGACGGGATAAGAACTGCGGACGGCATATGAGCTTTATCATGATGAAAGAAGGAAAATAAATGAAAGAAATCAAACCTGTTGAGATTAAGGAAAATCTAATTGATTTAATTAAAAATCAGTGGATGCTGGTTACTGCCGGTAATGCAGAAGCCTGCAACACTATGACTGCCAGCTGGGGTTTTGCCGGATATATCTGGAATCGCCCGGTTGCTGTTACTGTTGTGCGTCCACAGCGCTATACGTATCAGTTTATGGAAAAAGAAGATACCTTCTCACTCTGTTTTTTTGATGAAGAATACAGAGATGTGCTGAAGCTTTGCGGCAGTAAATCAGGACGCGACATTGATAAAATCAAAGCAAGCGGACTGAGTGTCAATTATACTGAGGCAGCGCCTTACTTCGAAGAAGCCAAGCTTGTGCTGATTTGCCGTAAGATTGCCGTTTCAGATATTGATTCTTCCCAATTTCTTGATGCTGACATTGATAAGAATTATCCAAACAAGGATTATCATCGCAGCTATACTGGGGAAATTCTCAAGGTTTTAGAAAAAGCTTAAATTTAATCAATTTAATAAAAGGAAGTTTTAAGTCATTGAATCAATCAGTGAAATTAAAGCTTCCTTTTTTATTCTTCTGCCTCTACTTAAAAAGTTGCATAACTATTAATATTACCCTTATAAAAATAAAAAAAGACAAAGCCTTATTCGATTTTGTCTTTCTCATCTAAACGTTTAGTCAGCCATTTCCAACGCAATCTTCATCATATTAGTAAATGAAGTTTCACGTTCTTCAGCGGTTGTTACCTGGTGCGTAATTAATGAATCAGAAATAGTCAGCAGACAAGCGGCATTCTTGCCTAAAACCTTCGCATTGTGGAACAGCGCGAAGCTTTCCATTTCTACACAAACACAGCCATGTTCATTGTAGAACTCTGCCGGACCCGCAACATTATCTTCATGATAGAAAACATCACTTGAATGAATTCTGGCTTTGATTACTGGAATATTTAATTCTTCTGCTGCTTTTTCAAGACGCGCGTTCAGTTCTTCACTTGGATATGCGATATCTGAATCATAACCATTCTGTGCCTTCGCAAAATTTGATTCACTCCAGCTGCTTTCAACCAAAATTGTATCAAACAGATTCAGCTTATCTGTATAAGCACCTGCTGATCCAATACGGATAATATTTTCTACGCCATAGAATTTATACAGCTCATAGCTGTAAATACCGATTGAAGGCATACCCATACCGCTGCCCATAACGGATATCTTTCTGCCCTTATAAGTACCGGTATAACCAAACATGTTGCGCACGGTATTAAACTGCACAGCGTCCTCTAAAAATGTTTCCGCGATATATTTTGCACGGAGCGGATCTCCTGGCATTAACACGGTTTTCGCAATACTTCCTACTTCTGCTCTATTATGTGGTGTTGACATAACAAATCCTCCTTCTATGCTATTTATTATAACATACAGCCGCTCCTTCTTTGCAATAATTTTTATTAAAGCTTGCCTATCGAACACTTAAAAGCTACAATGAATAGGACGAGGTGAAACTATGAAAAGAGAAGAGGTACTTTCACAGTACAAATGGGACCTTTCATCACTTTTTCCTAATCAGGATGCCTTTGATGAAAATATCCGTCGATGCGAGGAATTACTGACAGCCTTAAAACAGATGGAAGGGTCAATCTGTAAGGATTGTGAAAGCTTTATCGCTTATATGGAAACCAGTGAAGCATTCGGCTCCTGTTTGGACAATGCATATGTCTATGCGAAAATGTGCTGTGATGTGGAACCGGAAAAGGCTTTGAATCAGCAGAATCTTGCGAAAGCCGAGCTATTGCTAAATACTCAGCAAAGCGAGCTGGCTTTTGTTGATCTGGAACTGATCCGCCATAAAGAGATTGTAGACGAATATTTGAAGCAGCCGGCCTGCAAGGATTTCCGTTATCCGATTTCCTGTGTGTGGAAAACGATTCCGCATCGATTGGATGAAGCCGGTGAGAAAATGCTTGCCGATATGCAGGACATCTGTGACAATGCCCAGCGTACCTATCAGTCATGGCGGGTAACGTTTAAGGATGTCATGGTTGACGGCAAACCGCAGTTTCTTAATGGTGCGACACTGCGCGAATTTCTGCGTAACCCTGACGCACAGGTACGAAAAGATGCCTATACCAATTATTTCAGTGAATATAAGCGGTTAAGCGCGCCGATGTCGAATCTATTGATTGGCCATGCCAAGGGTCAGGTCTTTAACGCACATACCAGACATTTTAATTCTGCGTTAGAAGCCAGTCTGTTTGAGGATGATGCTGATAAGAAGCTGTTTGATAAGGTATGCATTATGGCGAATGAAAAGTATATCAGCGGCTTCCATGCCTATAATGCCTTAAAAAAAGAATTGCTGGAACTTGATGAGCTGCACTATTATGACTTAAATGTACCGCTGGTTAAGAATGCGGAGATTCACTATACCATTGAGGAATGCTTTGCTATATTGGATGAAGCATTAAAACCATTGGGCGATGATTATCTGAGCAAACTGCATCAGGCCAGAGACAATCAATGGATTGATTTCATGACTCATGAGGGAAAACGGCCGGGCGCTTATTCATGGGGAACGTATACATCAAACGCCTATGTGATGATGAATTTTACCGGCGGTTATGATTCACTCAGTACACTGGCTCATGAGCTAGGTCATTCAATGCATTCTACCTATTCCAATGAGAACAACCGCAGTATGCTGGCCGGATATCGGATCTTTGTCGCTGAGGTTGCGTCCACCGTGAATGAGATTCTGCTGAACCGTTATCTGTTAAGCACCAGTGACAATGATGAATATAAAGCTTATATTCTATACAATCTCCTAGAACAGCTGGTTGGCACCTTATACCGTCAGCCGATGTTTGCTCAGTTTGAAGCGCAGCTGCATGAGAAGATTGAAAAAGGTGAAGCTGTTTCAAATCAGACATGTATGGATCTGTTCCTCAGACTCAGCAAGGAAAACTATGGCCCTGAGGTGCTTCTTGATGAAACGATTCATGGTGCCGGCTGTTACTATGTACCGCATTTCTATTACAATTTCTATGTTTATAAATATACGCTTGGAATGTCGGTGGCATTGTCATTCGCACAAAAGATATTATCCGGCAATACATCTGACTATCTGTCCTTCTTAAAGATGGGCGGCAGTGAGAGTCCAATTGATGAACTGATTCATTCTGGCGTTGACCCTAATAATGATGAGGTATACAATGATGCATTTACCTTCTTTGCACAGACATTGGAGGAATTTAAGGAGCTGATGAAAAAATGAATCGTTATGAAGAAATAAAGAAAATCGCTGACCGTTACTATAACGGAATCGAAAATGATGAAAATAGAGCGCTCTGTTTTGAACACAGTCAGGCAGTTGCCGATTGTGCAAAAGAGATTGCTGAAAAAGAGAATTATAATCCGGAATTAGTTCAGATTGCCGGTTATCTGCATGATTGTGCTCAATATCTTGAACATGGTCATCATCATGCTTTCCGCTCAAGTGTCATGGCAAGAGATATGCTGGTATCTTCAGCTTTATTCTCAACGGAAGAGATTCATCGCATCATGAATTCAATTGCCCGCCATTCTGATAAAGACCGTGTTGACGGCATCTGTGATGAAATCTTAAAGAATGCCGATTTGTTGGCCAAAAAGCGATGCGGTGATGAGCTGAGTGACGCGGCGATGGAGAGAATTAAGAATTATTTATAAGAATAAGAAAATGATCTTTCATTAAATTATTTTAGAAAATTATGTTATCATCAAAGATAACAAAATATTTTAAATGAATCAGATCGTTTTAAAGATATTATTTTAATTATTGATGATAATAAGACATGTATAAAAAATGACCATGCTTGAGATTATTGAAACTCTGACATGGTCATTTTCTGTATATGCCTGCTTAAAATTTTCTTTCTGACTTTACTTGTTTCTGTGAATGCCTCACTTGCATGGATGTCTTATTCTATTGATCCATTAATTTTTTTGGGCATGTATAACGGTTTAAGCCTTCAGTATGCTTGCCATATTCAATAGCTTCAACTGGACAGCGGCAGATACAGGCCATACAGTGTGTGCAGTCCTTCCCCCATTGCGGTTTGCCGTTCACTAGCCGAATATTATTCAGCAGGCAAACATTTACACATTGACCGCAGCTCACACAATCAGCCTTTGCATAAAACTTATCCGCCTTTACCATCAAAGAGTAAAATAATGGATTTATTATCTGACTGCACACTTTACCCTTGAAGCTGATTGGCTGTGCCGGGATGCTGCTGCCATTTTTAATCCACTCCGCAATCCTAGCCAGCAACGCGTCAGCCGCTTCAATAATTTTCAATGCTTCCTGTTGATTCGGTGCTGAATAAAGCGCAATATAATTCTCCGGCATAATAACCTCCGCGCAGCCTTGAAATTGATAACCCTGATCAGCGCATAAACGTTTCAGATTCGCTTCAGCATTGCCAATCGCGCCGCCGCAGGTCAGCACAAAATATACTTTTTTACTGCCATTTAATTTAGTTTTGTGCAAGTATTCCTCAACAATGCGCGGAATCCGCCAGGCATAGGTCGGTGCCACGATAACCCATGGTTTTTGAGAGGTCAGCTCCCGCGTATCCTGAGAACGTATTTTGGTAAAGAGATTCAAGCATTCATCATCTGTCTTGGCTGCGATTTGCTGAGCCGCATACTCGCTGTTGCCAGTTCCTGAGAAATATAAAATCATTATTCATCATCCTTTCCTTGATTATCACTAATATGCAGAACACCCTCAACAATCAGCTTCATCAGCTCTGAAAGGCTCTGCCACTGAGTTTCATTTGCCTTAATGTAATAAAAATTCATTGTTCCCTCTTTCCGCATATTAACAATGCCGGCCTCTTTTAATATCTGCAGATGATGTGAAACCGAGGGACGTGTTAAATGTGTCTTTTTCGCAATCTCACCGACGCGGATACCATTCAAATCACTTTCCAAAAGGACAAGCAGAATCAGCTGTCTTGTTTCATCACCGATTGCAGTCAATGCTTTCCGATTGTTTTTAAACCCTTCTGTAATCATCATCAGCCGCGCCGCACAATCCATTTTTTCTGCCATTATAGCCCTCCTAGTAAATGTTTACTTTAAGCGATTCACGCCGTGGTGAACGCAGATATTTAACCTTTGGATAACCCAATACTAAAGTTACTACTGCTTGGCTGTGTTTTAAGCCCAGCCTTTTTCTTATCTTATGGGACATTTTTAAAACCATCGTGAAATAACCGCTGAATAAAACACCCAACCCATTTGCTTCCGCCACAAATTCCATATTCTGTGCCGCGAGGTGCGCGTTGATCGCATCATCAGCAGTGATAAGGATAACCTTCGGTGCCTTGAAAAAGAAAAAGTCATCACCGATTTCATTTTGTCTTGCCAGAGCGTTAAAGCAATTAATCAGCGGTTTTATTCTGCGCAGCAGCCGGACAGCGATCGCTTCTATTTCTTGCTTTTTCTGATCTAATACAATAAATGAAACATCCTGTGCATTCTTGCTGGTATGTGTCAGTCTGCCCGCTTCAAAAATCTGATCCATGACAGGCTCAGGAATATCTTGATCTTTAAACTGACGGATCGTTCTCCGGAAGCGGATAGCCGCCAATACTTGATCAGGATTCAAGCGCTTTGACGCAGTTTGATTGATAGGTTCATACTCATAGCCGCTGATTGTGATGGCCGCCTTTGGACAGACTGCCTCACAGTGTCCGCAGAAGATGCACTCAGCCGCGATGATCTGCGCTTTGCCGTCTACTAGTTTTATATTGTGTGCCGGACAGTCATTGATACAAAGTGAACAGCCAACACAGTTTTGATTAATCGTTATCTTATGCTGATTCATCCTAAACCCTCTTTCGTTAACTTACATTAACCATTATATCATTTACAACTGATTCTGCAGCATTCGTAAAGCAAGTCATTACCATCAATTAAACAAAAGAAAAGCCTATCTTTATCAAATAGGCTTGCTTTGCATTTTATTTCTTGATGCCGTCAAAGGCTGAATTTTTAAGCAGTGATGATTCAATAGTTGAAACAATTTTCTTAGCATTCCGCTCTTTGCGAAAAGCCAGATTGATACAGCGGTCAAGCAGCTCCTGACGGCTCATATCCTTAAACAGATAGGCGGCTAATGAACCGGGAATCGTGTTGATTTCATTAAGATACAAAGCTTTGGTTTCATTATCATACAGGAAATCGATGCGCACTACGCCGCTGCATTCACAAACCTTAAAAGCATTTCTGGCTGCTTCTTTGATCGCCTCACAGATTTCATCCTCAATACCAGCCGGCAGCCGGCGGCTGATGGATTCCATACCCTTGCTTGAACTGCCGCCATATTTATCCACATAGCTTAAGATCGTATCACTTTTGAATACTTCCTCAATCAATGACAGCTTTATATCATCATGATCGCCAAGCAGTCCAATATTAAATTCCCTGAAATCTGTAAACCGATGTTCAACAACCAGCTTGCTGTCAAAGGCAAAACATTCCAATGCGGTTGGCAGGAGCTGATCCTTATCATCACAGCAGAGAATGCCGATTGAACTGCCGCCGCTGACGGGTTTTATGATCCATGGGCCGCCGACTTGTTCAGCTTTTTCTATGAGTGTTTCAGGATGCAGAATACATTCACTGCGGGTAATCTCAAAGCCATCAACTAACGGTACCTGTACACTGTTTAGAACTCTTCGCATCATCGCTTTATCCTGAACGATGGCACAGGACAGCACACTGGATTCACAATATGGAACGCCTAATGTTTCTAAGAAGCCTTGAAACTTGCCATCTTCACCGCTTGCGCCATGCATGATTGGGAATACGACATCAAGGCGCTGTTTCACCCTGAATAAACGCCGGTATTTAAGAAATACCTCCTGTCCCTCCCGCACCCAGTCAACAACCTCAAGCAGCTTAGGAATATCCTCAAGCTTTTGATATGTGGCAGCTTCCATTGCTTTTCTGCCGGTGTAAAACTGCTGATCCTTTCCATAATAGATCGGTATAATCTCATATTTATTATGATCAAATGATTTCATGGCCTGCAAAGCGGAAATCACCGATACCTCATGCTCCACAGACTTTCCGCCGTATACGACACCAACCTGTATTTTCATCTTGCGCCTCCTCACACACTAGATTATGCAAAACACCCAGATTGGTTAATGAAGAAATGCATCAGGGATATCATTTTCAATCAGAATGGTATCATTTTCATGCATCATTGCCTTCACAACCTCAAGGGCACGGCGCATACTGTCCACATGCAGAATCTTTTCTTCTTCAATCCCAACGCTGATACAGCCTCTTTCCATATCCGGGGCATTGCGTCCAATCAGCACAATTAGGTCAATCCCCTTCATCTGTGTGCCGAACTGTTCACAGTAGAACGCCGTCTGTGCCCCCAGATCAATGAAACCCGGCGTAATGAGAATATGTCTGCCCGGCATCATCGCAAGCACCTCAAGGGCTTCCTTGGCACTGTCAGGATTAGAATTATATGCATTATCAATTAAACGGCCGCAGCCAAAGCTTTTCAGCTCTAAACGATGAGGAATCGGCGGCATTGTTTTAAGTGCCAGTTTCATTAATTCAAGATCAACACCAAGCTCATCGGCCATTGCCAGCGCCCCAACACAGTTTAAAATATTATGCATTCCTAACAGCTTAGTTTCAAAAGCTGTCCGCTTGTTCTCATGAAGCAGTTCAAAACGGCTGCCCGACGCGTCACAAAAAATATTTACTCCCTGATAATCTGCCGGCCGATTCACCCCATAGCTTATTATCTTAATTGGATTGTTGATCTGTGCGTTACGCAAATATTCATTATCAGTATTGATGAACACCGCCTTTTTCGCATGCTCAGCCAGCTGGAGCTTTTCATGAAGGATATTCTCCAATGACTTAAAGGTTGCCAGATGCTGCAAACCAACCGCGGTCACAATCCCATAATCAGGCTGTACAAAACGACACAGATCCTCAATCTCATGCACATGATCCGCTCCCATTTCACAGAGAAAAACCTCATCGGACAGCGTCAGCTTTTCCCGAATTGTACGGGTGATGCCCATTTCATTATTATAAGAAAGCGGTGTTGCGCAGCATGCGTATTTCATAGACAGCAGCTGATTTAAAATATTCTTCACACTGGTTTTACCATAACTGCCGGTAATGCCAATTTTGATACAGCTGCAGCCCGCCAGCTTCTCACTTGCCGCCTGCCGATACTGACGCCGAATCCTTTTCTCTAACGGTACCGACAGCAGGGCAGTCACAATAAAAAACAGTGAATGAAGACCAAACAAAGGAATCATCAGCACATAGATCGTGATCTTGCTCAGCTGAGTACAAAGCAAGACAAACAATGCGATCAATACCGCATATAAAGTAATCAGCCGTTTGATCCGCTGAGTATAAACTAAGGTTAATGGCTGTTTTTCTTCATTTTTACTAAACAGATATACATAGACACAAAGAAACAGCACAATCAATCCATCCGCTTCACTGACACTCATGATACTGAATATAAAAAACAGAAATAGAAATCCGTTCTGCAGCAAGTCATGCCAAAGCTTCTCACGCTTTAACGTATCGATATATCGGCCAAAATTATACCGATTCTGCTGATAGCTCTGGGCATCCCGCAAAAAATAACTGAAAGACAGATCAATCAGCAAGGCGGCAATCAGCAGCCTCATGAAAGGCACCACCCTTCAAGAAAAGCACTCACAATTGCGCAGAAACGGCCGCTTTGATGGTAATAAGCAAAATGATCCTCCTGTTCTAAAACAATCAAACACGCTTCAGGCATTAAAGCTTCCATCTTTTTTCCCATCCATAATGGTGTCTGATCATCACACTCACCCCAAATCAGCAAAACCGGTACCTTAATCTTTTCAAGAACCGGTGTCAGATCCTCATTGACAACCTGTACCAGCACCTTGCGCTGAAACACATCCGCATGCTGATAATCATAGCTTCCTTTAGGCTTAGGCAGCGGCAGCCAGCGGCTCAGCTTATGACAAGTCTGACGCCAGCGCTTCTGCCATGTCAGCGGCGGTTTAATACCGGCAGCTCCCGTTAAAATCATCGCGCTGACTGAATATTTCAACGCATAGCGGATCGCCAGACGGGCGCCAAAAGAATGCGCGATCAGAATTGGATCTGTTAATTCATGATCAAGAACAAACTGATGAAATGCTTCTACATAATCATCAAAGGTATCATAATTTTCAATAGCTTCACTCTCACCAAAGCCAAAAAGATCCAGTGAGGCTACTCGATAATGCTCTTTAAGCTTCTGCTGAAGCGGATTCATCATGGTACAATTCTGACCCCAGCCATGCAGCAGAATTACATTTCTTCCAGATCCAGCGATCTGATAATGGATATTCATAAAAAAACCCCTCCTGATTCAGTCTATGAATCAGTGAGAGGTATTAAAACTATCAGGCTTTAAATTTATTGATTCTAAAAATTACACCTTTGGTCATATTTTCACCAGAAACATTATAACCATTCGCTGTCGTTACCTTATAAACGATGGATAAACCAATACCAAACTGGCCGCCCTGTCCCTTTTCAAAAGGTTTAAATAAAGAAGCGATGCGGCTCTCTGACATACAAGGGCCATCATTGGAAATACTCAGCTCATCTTCATTCAGTTTAATTTTTACCTGCGTCTGCGCGTAACGCAAAGAATTCTCCAATAGATTCTCCACTGTAATACGCCATGGCTCCTTGGAACCATTAAAATAAACCTCTTTCAGATCAGCCTTGATTTCAATATCCGGTTTTACTGCCTTCATAGCCAGCAGAACCTCCTCAATAACTTCCTTCATATTGGTACGCTTTTCACCGGTATTCTGTGACACAAGATATTCAACACGATTCAGATAAAGCAAGGAATGCACCTTACGCTCTAAACGATTCGCATTATCAATAATAACATCGACACTCTTTTCAAGCGTATCATATGGATAAATACCATCCTTAATTGATTCACCATAAGATTTAATCGTAGCTATCGGCGTCTTAAGATCATGAGAAATATTATGAATCATTTCCTCCTTGGTCTTCTCTTGACGCTTCAGCTCCTGACGCATGCTGACTAACGCATCCGCCAGTTCACCAATTTCATCATTACGATTTACCTTCAGCTCAGCATCCTCACCCAGCTTAATCTTTTCAATGTAATTACGAATCTGATTCAATGGATGAATCAGATAACCCATCCAAATCATCAGCACAATAAAGAACACGCCAACCGCGATTACCGTAATATTGATTACACTGCTTAACAGCGTATCCCGATACATTGTTCGGTATTCCTTGGTAACCAAAGATACCACCGCAAAATTAGGACTGGCAATATTAATCGCATAATAACCGCCGTCATAAGTATAATGGCCGACCTCAACACCGTCCTCCATCTGCTTCAGCAGCTGCTTGCCGATGGTCAGCGTCAGCGAGCGGTTGTTGTTTAACGTTTCCGAGGCAGAAGAATAATTGCCTTTATCGGTATAGAAGATATGAATCATCATCGTATCTTTCTGCGTGTCTTCTAATTGAAGGGTGATGATCTTATCCTCATCAACCCCCATCTTATATAGATTGACGATAATCGATTGATTGCGGTCAATGATATTAAACATTTGATCTCGGATAAAATCATCAACATTTCCGGTCAGAAAGATAAAGAAAAAGGAAGAGAAAAAAGCGATGAAAAAGAATATCAGAACAAACAGCTGCTGGGATAATGATAAATTCTTGACCCACGCATTCAGCTTTTTCATTATCCTAAACGATAGCCATAGCCATAAATCGTATGAATATTCAGCTTAGGCAGCTTCTTTCTAAGTCTACGCAGCGTATCATCAACAACACGGTCTGAGCCAAAATAATTATCCTCCCAAACCAGTTCCAAAATTTTCTCTCGGGAGAACGCTGTTCCTTTGTTGCGGATAAACATCATCAGCAAATCAAATTCTTTTGTTGTCAGATCGATTTCTTCATTATTATCAAATACCTTGCGCTGTTCCTCATCCAGTTCATAGCTGTCAATCTGAATACGCGTATTCTCACTCTTATACGTCCGCTTAATAATGTTGTTTACCCGCAGCACAAGCTCCTTAGGTGAAAATGGTTTCGTGATGTAATCATCACTGCCCTTTTCTAAACCAATGATGCGGTCAAACTCTTTATCGCGTGCGGACATGAAAATAACCGGAACATCACGGCCCTGCAGGCGAATCTCTTCAATCAGATCAAAACCGGATTTATCATCCAGCATAATATCCAGAATCCATAGATGAACATCATCATCCACCGTATGAATGCTGGCCTGTTCATAAGTATAATAGGAACGCACTTCATAGCCTTCTTTTTCAAGATAGCGTTTTACCAGTTCATTTAAGTCTTTTTCATCTTCAACTACACAGATTACTTTTTTCATAAATACCACCTCTTCTACCACTTATTGTATCAAAATTTGAGAAAATTAAAAGGACTTGTTTAAAGTCCCTTCGATTTAACAAAATTTACGATTTTATTCACACATTTGGATAGTCAGCATTCAAACAGCAGTATTTATATCAGCATATTTATTGATTTTTATGCTGTCATTGCGTATAATATAAGTAATGAGGTGATGATTATGAATATTCGAAGTGCAATTGAAAACACAATTTCTATTTCTCAGTTTAACCGTGGACTGGCTGGGAAAATCTTTGATGAAGTAAAACGCCATGGCGCTAAGGTTGTTATGAAAAACAACTCTCCTGAATGTGTCCTTATTTCACCTGAAGAATATATCCATCTTCTGGATGAAGTAAGTGATGCAAGGCTCTTAACCGTTGCTACACAGCGTATGTCCACATTCAATCCCTCCGCCGTTATCTCCCAGGAACAGGTAGATCAGGAATTTGGATTCAGCCCTTCTGACTTTGAAGAAACGGATGACATTGAATTTGAATGAGCTGGAATGTCAAATACCTTCCTGAAGCCCTTGAAGACCTCCGCAAACTGGATGGCAGCCAGAAAATTCTGATTCGAAAAGCAATTCAGAAAGTCTGCAAAAATCCTTTGCCGGAAAACGAAGGCGGCTATGGAAAACCCCTGGGAAACAAAAATAGAACTAATCTTTCCGGCTTCCTAAAAATCAAACTCCGAGGTGCTGGTCTGCGTATGGTCTACCAGCTCATCCGGCATAACGATGATCTGTTGATTGTTGTAATTGGCGCGCGGGAAGATGATGAAGTCTATGAAGTCGCACAAAATCGCATAACGAAACATGATTTGTAAAAGAAACGGCAAAACTCCTGCCGTTTCTTTTCTTTGTTTAAGCTAATATTCTGTCGAATGATATCATCCCTATCTCCTCCACTCATATACTTCTCTATTTATCACCCCAGGTGTTAATCCATTTATTATAGCTAAGCAATTAAGGTATAGGGTAGACATTGCCAACAGCCAATATAGACATATTGAAGACTCAACCTAAAATGGCTGCAAAATGAATGTAATAATTTACGGACAAGAAAAGTACGATTTTAAACAAACCGTACTTTATTCGTTTCAATTAATAATATATGATAACAAAAATATTCCTATAAATTGTATTATAAGGTATTGTTAGAACTTCTTATCGTGTCTACGATTTGATAAACGTACTCTTCACACAATTCATGAGTCTTGGCTTCAACCATGACACGGACTAACGGTTCAGTACCGCTTGGCCGAACCAAAATCCGTCCTTCATCGCCAAGCTTTGCTTCCACAGCCGCAATTTCCGCAAGAATTTTGGGATCATGCAGAGCCTTTTCCTTATCCTTTACCGGCACATTAACTAAAAGCTGCGGATAAATAAACAGCTCTTCACCTAAAGTCTTTAAGCTTAGCCCGGTTTCCTTCATGATTTTCAGCAGCTGCAAGGCGGTAAATAAACCATCTCCAGTTGTTTCATATTCATTAAAGATGATATGGCCGCTTTGTTCACCGCCAATCGTATAACCATTAGCTTCCATACTTTCATAAACATATTTATCACCAACAGCCGTTTGAACGCTGTGAATGCCGCACTTCTCAAAAGCTTTATATAAACCGAGATTCGCCATGACTGTCGTCACCACAACATCGTCCTTCAACAGTCCTTTAGCCTTTAATGCCTTACCAACAATATAAAGCGTATAATCACCATTAATCAGATTGCCATCTTCATCAACGGCAATTAAACGATCCGCATCACCGTCAAAAGCAAAGCCAGCATCATAATGTCCCTTGCGCATCAGTTCCTGAAGTTCCTCGGGATGCGTTGATCCGCAATGTGTATTAATATTAACACCGTTAGGTTCACTGTGAATCACTTCAAGCTTCGCGCCTAACTCACGCAGTGTTTCCACCGCTGTTGCTACCGCGCTGCCATTTGCCAGATCCAATGCGATATTCATGCCTGATAAATCGCAGGCCGTTTCCCTTAACCATGAAATATACAGCTGCAGCGCGTCATGATAATCGATGATGCGGCCGATTGCTTCATTAATCGCATAAGGCAGTTCATCTTCACCCGTAAAGGTTGCCTCAATGGCTTCCTCAACGGCCGGGTCCATTTTTTTACCAGCCGGTGAAAACAGCTTAATGCCATTATCATAATAAGGGTTATGAGAAGCTGAAACCATGATACCGCAGCTGAAATGCTCCTTCTGAATCAGATAAGATACGCTGGGTGTCGGGCATACACCCAACAGATACACATCAGCGCCGCTCGCCGCAGCTCCAGCCGCTAAGCCCGATTCAAACATTGAACTGGACAAACGGGTATCTTTGCCAATCAGTATGCGCGCATGACCGCTTTGCCCATAATAGGCACCCAGATAACGGCCAATCTTAATTGCCTTATCCAGTGTCAGCGTATCATTAGCGCGTCCGCGTATGCCATCTGTACCAAAATATTTTCCCATAGTAGCTCCTGTCTTTTTAATTTTTATTTTGTGACATTGATCTTGATCGTCTGCTTATCTAAGGTATAAGTTGCCAGCTTATTACCGCCGCTGACATGCAGAGGCAATTCAATCGTACCGGTCTGCGTTACATCCGCTAAATCGATATAAACTGAAATCGCGCTGCCATCCTCAGTATCAAGAACTTCCTGAGCACCGCTGACGGTCACATTCACTGTCTGCGGTTCATTTTCATCAAGTGTCAATTTGTAATTCTGAGTATTATTCTTCCATTGAATTGGAATATCCTCAATCACTTTCTCAACCTTATCCGCTAATTCAATAGTAATGCTGACAACCGAAACGCTCTTCTTACGCACACCGCTTGGCAGATTAATTGGCATTGAAAGAACCTGCGGTGATGAAGTAAAGCTGCTTACCGGTACTTGAATATCAATACCGTTGATCTGATCAAGCACCTCCTGCGGTCCATAAATCGTCACAGCCTGATGATCCAAGCTATACCGTGAGATTGCCTTGTTGTTTGGAACCTCACCAATCGGCACAATGCTGATTGGCACATCCTTTTCAGGACGGGTAACCTTAACCGTAGTTTTGATCTTATCCGGAACAATATCAACATCCATACGATTTCCCTGCTGATCATAAGCTACTAACGGTGCCTCAACAGTGAAATCACCAGTTACATTCGATACATCAATTAAAGCTTTTACGATTGATATCGAGCGAATCGTCGCGTCACTGGCACGTACCAGCACAGAATCCTTTTCAAATTCAGGCTCAGAGAGAGCATACACTGAATCCATATCCTTCGTATTAATAAAATCATAACCAATTTGGAATTCCTGAGACTGCTTCTTGCTGATTGTAATTACCGCGCTTGATGGATTTACCACAGCGGTAATACGGCTGGAAATATTCGCAACCTTTAAATCAACCTGATGCGTCCCTTCACCTAAACCATTCAAATCAGCCACAACCTTCTGCGTTGCCTGACTGTCTGCCATTTGAATATCTGACAGATCACCCATCAGATAAACCGTTACTGATTCAGGTAAACCGGTTACCTCATAAACCGCTGAATTGACCTCGGCGGTTACCGGCTGATCCGTATAGGTGTTCGTATAAGCCGGCTGTCTGCTGATTGACAAAGAATCCGTGGAATTGGTAGCCACATAGAGGATGATTGCTAAAATCAAAGCAACCTCCTTGGCATAACGCTGATTAAACAAAATCTTATCAAACCAAGCGCTTACCCAACGGAAAGCCTTTGCGAAAGTATTTTCGATACTTGCATAGGAACGGGCAATTTTCTGACTTTGCTGAGCAATCGTTTTAGCCAGCTCAACTTTATTTTCATTAATCTTCTTTTCTTCCTGCTCTTTTTTCTTCTTAGGTCTAGCCATGACTACTCACCTCCTTCAGTTTCTGAATCTGATTGATCATATACGATCTCTTCAGCAACTTCCTGAGTTTCTTCTAATTCTTCAGCCGCTTCCACTGGCTTTTCAGCCTCTTCAGCCTTGACTTCTTCCTCAGCCTTACGCTTACCAAACTTCTTCACTGATTTCTTCATCAAATGTGCTGTGATTTTTGGGCCCTTATGCTCTTCAGCCTCTACACCGTCACTGAATTCAATTTCATCATCATAATCCTTTTTGATTTGATTATCCTTCTGAATCTCATTTTCTGTGTGACAGATTACCATCATCAGATATTCACGCAATGAATCAACGCTCATCACATGCAGCTTGCCGCCCTCCGCAATCGAAATCGTACCGGTTTCCTCTGAAACCACGATTGATATAGAATCAGTAATTTCACTGATACCGATTGCCGCGCGGTGACGGGCACCGTATGAAGATGGAAAATCAAAGGTTGTAGGCGGAAAATAAGCACTGGCACAGGCAATCTTATCGCCCTGAATGATAACCGCACCATCGTGCAGCGGTGTACCCGGAACAAAGATCGAACATAATAATTCACTGGTCACGATGGAATTCATCTTCGTACCTGTTTTGATATAATCAGATAATGAATGACTTTGCTCCAGCGAAATTAAAGCACCTGTCTGGGTAGCACTCAATTCACCGGCTGCCTTCACTAACTCATCAACCAGATTTTCACGTTCGTTAACCGTTAAGGTTGAAATACGAGAAAAAACATTCGTCTTTCCTAGCTTTTCAAGCACATTGCGGATCTCTGGCTGGAACAGAATAATCAAAGCCAGCGGCCCCCATGCAATAAACATCGCTGCCAAACTTTCAATGGTCGGCAGTTTGAAAACCTTGGCAAAAGCCTGTACGATAATAACAAAAATAATGCCCTTAAAAATCTGAATCGTTCTTGAATTATTACGAACGATCTTCAGTCCATAGTATATGACAACCCATACGCACATGATATCAATAATGGCACGTATTATCTGAGTAATATTCGTTGTGGTGATATAGTTGAACATGACAAAACTCCTTTCACTTTTTTAATTATAGCATAAATTTATTGTATCTGACTATTTTTTAAAGCTCATCATCAACAACATCAGCAACTTCATCAATCACCTTAAAAGCCATTGACTGAAGTTCCTGCGGTGAGTCATGAAAGGTATAGCCTTTATAAGCCTGAAGCATGGAACAGTCATTAAACTGATCACCGACACAGATAACAGATACCGGCTCTAATTTGCTATCAATAAGCATTTTATTTATACCCTCAGCTTTGGAAATCCCCTTAGGCACAATATCCACACAATACAGATTAGGAAATGCTTCCACATAACCACTAAAGCGCTCATTGATGGCTTTCGCATACTCATGATTGATTTCATTATCTTCAACGGAGATTACAATCTGCGCGATTTGTCCCTCCGCTATTAAATCAGCTTCACTGCGCATCACATCCTGATTGCCATATTTCAGATCCTCTGCTGATGCTTTTAATACGGTGCGGCTGCGGCTGATGCCATTATTGAGGACATAGGATATACAATTCAGTGAACGAATGTAGTCAATAATTTCAAGAGCCGCGTTGAAATCGATCTTTGTAACTGATAGTACATTCCCATTGCCATCCGCTTGAACACCGCCGTTATTGGTTATCAGAAAATCAATAGCCAGCTCATTTTTAATGATTTCCTTTTGGATACTCTCTAATGAGCGGCCGGTAACGATACCAAACAGATTTCCCTGCTTGCGCCAGTTTATTAATGCTTCCTTATTTCTTTGTGAAACGGTATCACCTCTGCGTAACGTACCGTCATAATCTGCTGCCAGTAATTTCATTCTTAACTCCTTTGTTAGTTTATGAACCATCTATAAAATCATACACATGAACATTATATCGGCTCCATTAAAAATTGCAACCAAAATAAAAGCCACGGCTGTGGCTTAGTTAACTTCTGAATATTTTCTGCGTTCTGGGCTTAAGTTATCTACATAATAACGAAGTGTTAAAGCTGAACCACACATGTTCTTTGTCTTAGGAGCAGCCAGAATAATATCCCCTTCTAAGAGAGCTTCAAGCATTGCCTTGCAGCATGTAGTCATATTTTTAACACCTGGTTCCAATTCTTCCATTAAATCTTTGGCATTGCATTCTATATACAGCCATTGTTTGTTATGAGCTTCTTCTTTTTTAGCCTGTAGTTTTTCAATATAATCAGCAATCGTGAATTTATCCATGATTTCTCCTCCAATCCATAAATAAATAGGATATACATATTGTAGCATATTTTCATTTCTTTACAATAAATGAAACTGCTTTCATTGAATAAATCGCTAATTTTTTCACTTTTTATGCTTCAATTAAGCGATATAGCCTATGTTTTGTCGAATTTTGGCTGAAATCATCGGCTTTTTATAAACTTTTTTGAAATCCAAATTTTGCCAAAAAAAAGAAATGAAGCTGATCATTTCTTTTTAATCTTGGAGGATAAAACCATTTTTCTCTTCTCCTTAATCTCTCGGCCTTCCCAAACCTTAAGACAGTTACCATTTTTCTCTCTCTTTTTAGATATAACGTGATTCCAGTAAGCTCCTCCATAAGACTTTTCTCAACCACTACTATAGAATACGATGTGCCTAATTCTTTTTCGGGGGCAGATGCAAATTTTTTTTATTTTTTTCTGATTTAAATGATAAGTCCTGTTATATCGCTTCATATTTATTAATGATACTGCTTGAAATTATACGTAGATTATAAAAGCAAGATCTTTGTGCGACCTTGCTTTCAAAATTTACACTATTATTCTTTAAATACTACTAATCAATTATATGTCCTTGATAATCAATATCTAAATATTTATTATCAATTGCACTATGAAAAAATAAATTATTTTTATCATAGGTTAATCCTTCAACAGAAGTAAGAACAGTATTGGGTTTCTCATACAAAATGCCAACATTTACTCTTGTAATTTCAGAATTTGTTATTTCTAATTCACCCTGATATATAATAGTAGGTGCAGAGTAACCTTCATCCGCTCTCTTAGTTGTATAAAATTTACTATTGCTAATTATTGTTTTTCCATATGCATAATTAAATTTACCACAAGCGCTATAATTACCATTAACTACAACATTATCTAAAACAGTATTAGTAGCATGTGAATATATGCCAGTAGCACCTATTACAGTTGATGTTTCAACATTTACAATAGCATTTTTAACTGTCAATGAATTATTTTCATCAACCATCTGAATTACACCTGCATTACCTATTGCAGAACTACTATATATACCGCCATCAATTTCAATAACACAACCTTTTGTTCCATAAATTGCCCACCCATTATCATTTTTGGCATTCACTTTAAATTCATTAGTAGCATCAACTGATATTTTTAATGTACTGCCACTACGAAAATTTTTCTCAGCATAGAAACAACCAATGACTGTTCCTGATCCTAATACTTCTAATTTTTTAGCTGGTGAAATTCTTAATGAACCTTTACCTTCATTTATTGTTATGGTTGTACCATTTATATCTAGAATAACATCCTCGTTAAATGTTGCATTTTCAGACAATGTAATATCATCAGTTAAAACGACCGTATCTCCCTGAATATAATCATTCAGCATTTTTTGAAATGAATCTTCTGTATCAACTTCATACTTAATATTATTCAAATAATATTCAACTTGACCAGTTACATTTTTACTATGAAGGCCGTTACTAGCATCTGAGATCACTTCTATCTGATCTGTACCTTTAGCCAATATAGTTGGAAGATTATTCTGACCATTAGGCTCTCTGAATTCAGATGTATTCACAACCTTAGCTTTAGTAACATCAAGGCTGCTCTTACCGCTTTCGCCAGTTAGTCTTGCTAGCTCAATACCGCTTGCTGTATTCCCTGATACATCAACTTTACCTTCCAACTGAACACTTGAACCATTAACTAATAAAGAAGTATCAGCGCCAGTCAATTTAATATTTTTCAAAATAACTTGGGCACTAAGATTATTGAAAGCAATAACATACGAATTCTCCTCATTTTGAGAAAGATAAGTAATCGCGTTGCCTTGACCGTCAATGGTAAATGACTTAACATCCTCTGGAATCATATCTTGATTAATGTTAATCTGTCTACCAGTGGTGAAATTTTTTCCAATTAATATTTCTCCGCCATCTGTTAATTCTTTTAAAGCAGCGATTAACTCAGCCTCATTCTTAACTCCCTTTTCAACAACTGGCGGCACATATCCTCCGCCGCCTGATGAACCACCAGTCGAAGGTTTATTTACTTCCGGTGCTTTTTCAACTTCATCAGCCTTATCTACATCTTTGATAATTGTATCTTTACCAGCTTCTACACCATCAGCATTGACTTCTACCTTATTGACAGTACCGTTGCCATCAATCTTTACTGGTGCATCTGCCGTTAATGTGCCTATGGTACTTCCTTTGGTTACTTCCACTTTAGTATCCTTTGCTGTCTCGGTAACGACTACATTCTTCACATCGGCATTTACCTTGATTTGAGTATCAGTTATTACTTCAAGGTTTTCAACCGGTGCCTGAATGTCTATACTTGCATAGGTGCGTGTCATTACTTCCTGTGTTGGTACTTCAATCTTAATTTCATCTTTGGTTGTTGATTGAACTTCAATTGTTTCTACTTCACCATTGAAATTCTTATCCGGTGTTACCAATGCTGTCTCTTCCAATACAATAGCCTTAACTTTCGTTTCACCGCTTAAAACAACTTCTGTATTTCTAGTCTGATTGCTGATAGTATCAACTGTCGAATCCTTTAGAACGACTTTTCCAGCTGTTTCATTATCACCTAATACAACTAGCTTCCCTTTGATGATTACTTTGCTTAACTCAATTTCTTTTGCGGCAGTCACATCCACATACAGATTCCCTTCAATAACTTCACCCGAAATTGCATTGGGGTCTGTCACAACTATCGAGTTGGATTCAGCTAACGGAATAGCTTTTCCATCGCTAGTTAATTCATAACCATCTTTAACATAGTCCTTTGCCATAACGCCGGTACCTTTAAGATAATAAAGAGAGCCATTATCTTCTACCCATGCATCCACCTGCATGACACCGGATTCACCCATGAAATACCAATGCTCATGAGATGCTATCCAGCCAGTCCGCATAATTCCATTTTCATCAAACGCATACCAACAATCACCATCTTCAAGCCAGCCAGTTGCTAATGAATTATCATTTTTAACATAAGACCATAAGCCATCATTATTAACCCATTGTGACTCAACTGCCTTAATTGGCAATGTCACTGAACAAAGCATTGCAGCTACAACTAAAGCAGTCACTGCTGACTTTGTTTTATTTGATTTCATTCCATTACCTCCCCAGGTTTTTTTGAATATGTCTTAAAAGGTATACCTTTTGAGACACTATATTTCTCTTCCATTATAGGCATTTTTATTGCATTCGTAAAGGTATAACGTCCGTTTTATGTAATTTCAAGGTTGTTTTTTACAACGATGTGAGTGTATTATAAGGTATACCTTTTAAGACGCTTTCCCTGTTAACGGTTTAGAAACGCTTCTAAACCGTTTTTAACAGATTAAACAGCATAAAAAAACAAAACAATCAAGAATTCTATGCAGCATTGAAACAGCCATGTATTTTCTTTATTGTTAACACACATTGCTTGTGGCAACGGTAAGTTTTGCCTACAATAGAAGTAACAACAAAAGAAAGGTGGTACCCTTGATGTTAAATAAAAACATTAAAACAATCAGAAAATCAAAAGGACTTTCACAGCAAGAGCTTGCAATTAAACTCAATGTTGTCCGTCAAACCATTTCTAAATGGGAGCAAGGTTTGTCAGTTCCCGATTCGGATATGCTGATTAATATATCAGAAGCACTTGAAACACCGGTTCACATATTGCTTGGAGAAACTGTGATAGAACCGGAGGCTGATGACATAAAAGCTATTTCTGAAAAGCTTACGATCATTAATTGCCAGCTTGCGCAAAGGAAAGAAACAAACCGGAAGATATTTCATTGGTTATTTATCCTGCTATGCGCTGGCATTATTCTCGTTTTTGCCCTTTTGATAAAAATGGACAGTCCATATTTACTTTGGAACTATAACAATCCTGAAACTGCCATATTAGGAGTTGCATTCCATGCTTTTGAATGGCTGTTTGTCAGATTAGCCCCTTTAATCCTCATAGGCGGAATCATCGGTGCACTTTCAACCAGAAAGAAGGCATAAAACTTTTTTACACAAAAAAAGACAGATATTGAACATTTATTTCAGCATCTGTCTTTTATATTATTTTTTTACTGCATCTGTATCTGATCCTGTCGCGCTGTCCGTGAGCGTCGACTCAGCCTTCAGCTTACTGTTGTCAGCCGGGCTTGCATCATTAACGCTCGCATCTGATTTGGTTGTATCACTCTTAGAGGCGTCACTTGGTGTTGCATCACTCGCTGAAGCATCTGATGATGTGGCATCCGATGGTGTCGCATCAAGATCTTTATTAATCTCATCCCAGGCATTTGTTGCCTCGTCTTTTTTCTGATTCTGGTAATCGTTTAGCTGATCATTAAAATTAACATCATCCGAAGTCGCCGTCGGTGTTGAACGGCGATACATCATGACAGTCATAATCGTCGAATCCTTCTCCTCCAGCAATTCCTCTTCACTCTTCACAGGTGCCGGCACTTCCTTGGCCTCGATCACTTTATTCAGATCCTTAACCGCCATATTCGCAGCCGCCTCCTGAGTCAGCGACGGATCAGCTTTCACTGCCTGCTTAATCAGTCTCAGCTTACCGGCCGATACACCTTTGCTCTGCGCTTCCAACCGCAGCATTTCATTTGTCTCTTCCCCAAGCACGACACCTAAAATGTGATTCTCTACAAAAAACTCATTAACCTTTAGATACAATCTTTCCTGCAGATTCAATGCCTTCAGCTCATTATCATTCACAACGGTAATCATGACGGCATTATCATCCTTATTCTTATCAATATATCCCATCTTTGTTACTTCATCAATAAAATTCTTCGTGGCCTCTTCAATCTTCTGACCTTTGTAATCAAGCCCCGCCAGTACCAGCTCACCATCCTTATTCGTCGCTGATACAGAAATCACTTCATCATACATATTGACAGTAAACTCAACGCCCGGATTCACATCCACAGCGACATATGAAACCGGAGTACGCTGGTTCGCTAAGAAATTAAATCCAAAAACACTGCCAAACATGATAAACAGCATACATAACGTAGCTGCAATCTTTAACTTTGAATCATCACCATACTGTATTTCATTGCCGACTTCCATGGATGGAGTGGCATTAATTTCATCGAATTGACCTTTTGTACTCATCACAATCGCCTTTTGATCATGAATTTCCATAATAATCCCTTTTTTGATCATTTTTCCACTCCTTTCTATTTTTTAAACGGCAAATATTCTTTTAATGTCTCTAAATCCGAATCCGCAAGAATGATCCCCGCTATTATATATTTACGATAGCTCTCGATCTTTTTTCGTGGTATTAAAAAATTTTTTTCAATTTCTTTTAAAGGCAGTGAATGATCATTCATTATTTTTTCTACTAATTCAGGACGTTCTAAAATCTTCTGAATCGCATTATTTACATAATGCCGAGTAATTAAATGCTTAGGTGAGCTTTTAACTAAATCCTGAAAGGTAATACTAAAAGCCTGAAGCTTTTCATTCAGTTCATTGATTTCCGCGATGCGGATTGACTGTTCATAGCTGTCAGCATAACGCTGAATCGCGTCTTCCTTTAATTCGTCGATTTCATCTTCCTCTTCATTATATAAACCAAACGACTTCTTATTTTCGCGGTAAAGCGATGATTTAAAATAATCAAGCAGTCTGGCTTTAATTACCATTTTCGCATACAGTAAAAAATTCCCTTTACCATTAAAACGGTCAATTGCCTCATTAAACGCCATTAAAGCGATAGAAAGTTCTTCGTCAACGCCATAAGTGACATAGCGATGTGCACATTCGGAAGTAAATGAAGCAATAAATGGCTTGTATTGAGAAATAAAGTCATTGCGCATAGTTTCATTCTGTTTGATTTCTTCAATGTCAAAGTTCACTTCAACGGCGGCATTTTGCAAACGAATCAACTCCTAACATATTTACATTACACTTTTTTATTTTTTTGTAAAGTCAGCCCCTGTACCACTGGCTGATCTTATCCACAGCCATGTCACGATCCGCTTCACTGATTTCAATGATTTCGCAATCATCACGCTCATTCAGCAGAGCTGACATTTTGCTTTCTTTTTTCTGTAAGACACCTAATACTCGATGATTGCTGTCTAACAGCTGTTTAATCGCAGCCTGAAAGTCAGGCGCGTTATCTTCCAGCTTACCTAATTCATCAATGATCACCAATTCAGCATCAGCGGCAACCGCGGCTTGTATTATTTTAACGCCAATTGTATCAAAAATACCCTCAACGCAGATATTACGGCGAACACCGGCACGAACGCTGATAATCACATCATTTTCTTCTTCATCCAAAGCCTCAAAGCTATGCAGCGCATAGCCGCGGATTCGTTCATTGATTATTACCGGCTGGGTCTGATAGCCGCTGAAATCTTGCTGCGCGATGCTTAGAAATTTTTTTATTGCACTGGACTTACCAACTTTTTTCTCCCCAGTCAAGAATAAATGTTTACTCATACTCATCCCCGGCATTCAGTTTGATTGAATGCACATTTTCCTTCACAAAAGAAGCCAGCAGCTGCTTGAGTTCAGCTTCTTGGCTATGACTCAGCTCAACCTTTTTACCATTTATTACAAGCTGCATCGGCAGATTGACTGCCGCCAGTGCGCGTTTCTTCAGCTCTGTTTCTTTAACCAGCTTATGACAGCCGCACTGACAGGGGCCGGTAGAAGCTGTAACGGCTCCCTGTACAAGTTTGACCTGAGCCGCTTGCTCACAAAGCTGGCAAACTGCCGCCTGACTCAGCGTACACAATTCCCGTTTTGCTTCCCCCTGAATAATGGCTCTGCCTAAAGCAACACAATCAGCTCCGCACGCACTGCAGATTTCTGAATCGACATTGGGCAGCCGGTCATAAACTTTTTCTTCAATCAAATCGACCAATTCTGTCAGCTGACTTAACGCGCTGTAAGCGGGCAGATTGCACACTTGATCATATTGATCGGCAATGCGGCCGCTGATTGCGAAGGTAAAGTCATTCATCCGCTCTTCAACCTCTTTCGGCTGATGCGCGCAGACAATTCTTGGCACCGGTGCTTCATAGTCACCTTCCAAAATCACATAATCACTATGACTGAGATTCAGCAGTTTATTATTATCAACCGCTTCCGGAATGATCAATGCCGTCTCCGTCTTACCCTTGGCAATTACTGAGCTTGCGCCGGCAGCTTTATGACGGGCGGTATTGCTTTTGGGATCATCAATGGAAAAGGTCGGACAAAAAATAGTTTTAATCGTTGATACCGTTTTACCGCGGCGGTTTAATTCACGGATAATTTGTTCAATAGTTGTCGTTTTACCGCTGGCGCGGATGCCTACAATACTAAATACTTTCATAACCCTTTCCTCCTTACTTCAATCGATACAAGATGCTTCAGCCAGCGGCTGCTTACATGATCTTTTGATGGAATGATTTGATAATCACCCTCGGTTTCACAAATTAAAATATGATGGGGCAGCAAGACCTCTTTGCCGCTTAGAAGCAGCTGCATGCCATCCTCACCCACACATAAGACCTGATCCCCTTCATCCAGATCACCAATATATTTGTATAATTCACAGCCATAGACCTCAATCTGACGCTCCGCCTTTCCCTGCGCGCGCTTTGATAGGCTATATAGCTGTTTTTCCGGCAGTTTAAACTTATTCATTTTCATTCACCCTTAGACCTATTGGTACAAGCATATCCGCTTCACAGAAGCTGCCATGCTCTCCCTTATCCCCATTAGCATGCTGACCATGATCGCTAATCAGCCAAATCATACCCTTTACATCACTCAACAGCTGTGAAAGCTGGCCATCAAGCCAAATCAGCTTATCAATAGCCTGTCTGCTCTGTGGGGAATAGTGATGACAGACATCGTCATAACCATGGATATGTACAAAAATAAAATCATAATCAAGATTTTCCCGCATGCATGATAAGACTGCCTGATCACTGTCTTTTTCATCTCTTGGATTCAGAAGTGCTGACTGCTGGGTATAAAGAATCGTTCTTTCACCCTCAATATAGACACAGCGCCCCGGATATTCATCAAAGATGGTGGAGAGCTTCAAGCTGCGGTCGGCATGACTTTTAATTTGATGCACAGAAGCATCGGCGCCGCTTAGCATGCTCGCTAAAGCCGTATTGGTAATCGGCGGCCAGCTGCTTAAAGCACAGGCTGTATTAAATGTAGAGAAATAAGGACATTGCGGCAGTGATGCTTTAAGCTGATGCCAGCCCAGACCATCAATATATAATACCAGCTGTTTCTTTTCAGAATATGACAGCCACATACTTTTCAATTCATCTAATCGCAGCAGTTTTTGGTCAATTTCACCAATTATCTCTTTTTCCTTGATCTGATCACTGATCTCACCGTCATGATAAATGATCCACCCTGACTTTTCCATGCCATCACCCTTTGCTGACATATTATAACACAGACCAGCACGCAATCAAATAAAAAAGCCGATCTGTATAACCCAGATCAGCACTGATTATGCGGTAAAGTCCTCTAGCTTTTCAATTGCCTGACGAAGATTTTCTTCCGTGACTTTAATTGCCGATACATTCACATCCGGCACCTGTGAAGCTCTTTTTAATACGCCGTCAAGATCTGCCATCGTGCAGTCAAGATCTGCAAGCCGCGTCGGCAGTTTAACACTTTGATAGAATGGCAGCAGCTTTTGCAGCTCATCAAGCTTATCATCCAGCATCAATTGAACTAATAATCCATAAGAAACAATTTCACCATGCAGATGCTTTTCTTCAACCTTTTTCAAGGTCGTAAAGCCATAGCACATCGCATGAGCTACCACACTGTTATAATCATTAATTACATAATTAGAAACAAGGCCGGTTGATACGATGATGGCCAGTACCGTTTCCTCTAAGGCCTTAGAATTTCGATTTGCCTGACAGTCAGCAAGCGCCGCCGCACCATAACGGACCAATGGATCACCGCACAATACAGATAATGTTACCCCCACATTATTCGCATGATCCAATTCACGGCCGCGGGAGCTGAATTCCGGTTCATAGCCCTTAGCTAACGTATCTCCAATGCCTGCCCAAAGATATACATCCGGTGCTTCCGCTATCACTTGTGTATTAATAAATGTATGATGCGCGGGCCGATCACGGTGATAGAGGTTTTTAAATACCCCGTTAGGTTCATACATCGCACAGACAGAAGTTACCGCCGCACACGTTCCCGCGATGGTTGGGAAATTAAACAGCTTTTTATTCATTTGATCACTTAAGACCTTGCATGTATCCAATGCCTTGCCGCCGCCAAAAGCAAAAATCATATCCGCTGCCTGTACCGCTGCGTTCTGTTTCAGCATTTCCACATTTTCATAAGCGGCTTCACCGCCATACCATAAAGTATCCAAAATCTCTATCGTACTGTCCTTTAAAGCTTCTTTCAACAGATGGCAGGCTTTAGCCAATGCCCGATGACCGCCGATACAGACTGCCTTATTGCCATAATCCTTGCAGATTTCTGCTGCTTCTTGATAAACATCCGTACCGACACTATAACTTGGTAAAAATACATTCGACATAATAGTTCCTCACTTTCTTAAGCCTTTGCCGCTTCGGCTTCTAATTCAGGCATCGCCTTTCTTGATTCCTGCTTCTCAAGCGGCATAGATGCGTATACATTAGCCAATACGGAGCCAGAAATCTGATGAGCTACAGTGGCTACCGCTGCCGGCAGCGCACATAAAGGATTGGCAAACTGTCCGGCCAAACCTACCGCAAGGCCTGAATTCTGTAAACCTACCTCAATCGAGATGGCTCTTTTCTTAGTCGTCTCTAAGCCAAGCAGCCGGGCAAACAGCCAGCCGACGCCAAAGCCCAGCCAGTTATGCAGACAAACCGCCGCAATCACCATTAAACCAGAAGTTATTAAACGCTGAGCATTCGGAGCCACACACATACCGACAATTGTCACAATGCTTAAGACGCTGACCATAACTAAGACTTTATCAAACTGCTTAACGGCATCCCCGGCTAACCGATGCACTAATACACCCGCCGCAATCGGTACTAATACGACCTGAACAATACTCAGCAGCATTGTCAGCATATTTACCTCAACCCATTGGCCCGCTAAAACATAAGTAAGCAAAGGGGTAAGCAGCGGCGCAAGCAAGGTCGATACCATTGTCATGCCAACTGATAACGGCACATCTCCCTTGGCTAAGTAGGTCATTACATTACTTGCCGTACCGCCGGGACAAGTTCCCAAAAGCACTAAGCCAACCGCTAACCCGCTGTCAAGATTTAATCCCTTGGCCAGCAGGAAGGCTCCCAGCGGCATAATCGTAAATTGAGCCAGACAGCCAATCAGCACATCCTTCGGTCTTGAAAAAACAATTTTGAAATCATTCAGCTCCAATGTCATGCCCATACCAAACATAATTACCCCTAATAAAACATTAGTCAGTGACTGCCCCGCTACCTTGATTTGAGCGACAGCCGTGAAGAAGGAAGGCTGAATCAGTGAAAAAGCCGCAACAGCCAATACGATCCATGCCATGTACTTCCCTAAAAAATCACTTAAACGGTTTACGAATTTCATTTACATTTCCTCCTGTAATAACAAAAAAAGGCTTTATCTCTAAGAGACAAAACCTTTGGTTCTGCGGTACCACTCCAATTACTGTCAAAGACAGTCACTCTTCTGACATCTCCGGAAAAATCCTTTTAATGCAGAACACCGTAACGAGTGTTAATCGTTCTAACTTACTTGAACCCTTTCAGCAGACTGTTCATGGGTGATTTTCCTAAACCTGACGCTCTCTGTTTTTCACCGGTCAACAGCTCTCTGTGCAGCGTCCTTGCTTAGTACTCTTCCCAATCATCACATTTGTTATGGTCTCTATTATACAGGAATGAAAACGATTGTCAACAACTTTATTGAATATTTTCAGAAAACAATTTATATTATTTTCTTATATTTTCATAAACTTTACATGAATAACTCTTGCAGTTTAGCCAATATTCACTATAATAATATTTAGCTGCCGTCTTAGCTCAGGGGTAGAGCAACTCCATGGTAAGGAGTAGGTCGGAGGTTCAATTCCTCTAGACGGCACCATTTAATTATATCATCAGCCAAAACGGCTGATTTTTTTTGCTTATTATTTAAAAAAACGGGGATATCCCCGTTTAATCTTTGATTTCTACTTTGAAACGCGCACCGGCATCACCCATAAACAAGATGTAACAGCCTGCTCCTAATGGGAAAGATTCCGGCTTGCTGTTCACTGAATTAAGCACAGCCATGCCTGTACTGTCATAAACTACATAGCCTGCATTCTCAGGTACTGTAATAGAAATGTTTTTGCCTTCATATTCAGGTCCGGCATAGTAATATTGATTATAACCCTTATCATTGATACGAACGCTGAAGCTGTCACGGTGAACTTCCTTGATTGCATCTTCACTGACAAACAGGTTATCATTTAACTTCATATATTCAATACCATCCTCTTTATAGAAAGAGATGATACCGACATCACGGCTGCCGCTCATTGGAATTTCAATTTCAGGAACCGCTGTATTCGCATCGATTACCCGATAACAAGATAAGTAATTGCCCTTTAATGCAACACTGGTTACCGGCAGAACGGTTGCGACTACCTGTGATGTATATTTATTTAGGATGCTCAGATAGCCTTTATCTTCACGAGCCGCCCATGCCTTTGCGACAGAGTCGCTCAATTCGGACAATTCAACTTTCTGAGCAAAATAGGAATGCTCATGAACACGTCCGATGCCCGGCAATTCAGAAGCACCGTTGACATTCAGATAGGTATTTCCGTTTTGTTCCATGAAATACATAGCCAAATTACCAGTAGGATCCACAAACTGTCCGTCACCGACATAAATCATTGTAGCTGCCTGCTCGTTGCCTTCAAGATAAGCATTTTTATAAGTAAGCAAACCATCATCACTTAAATCAACCCGATAAATACCACCGAAGTTAGCGTAATAACCTTCATATTTCTTCAAATCGCCATCCAGTGCTTTCTGAACCGGCTGACTTGGCACCGGCAATGTTTCCGCGCCTTTAATGATGCCTTTTTCATATAGACGATCCATTAACAGCTGAGTCGCTAATATCTGATCATACAAGCTGCTGCCGCCGGAAGAAGTTACTGCCGCTGCCATATTGTATTCAGGCAGAACAATCAATGAGCTATGCATTAAAAGTGTATCGCCGCCTTTAACACCCGCCTGGATGCCATAGCTGGCAAATGGATCAAGATTTACTGAATCCCAGCCCAGACCAAAATTAATAATATTCGGCTCATCCGCCAGCCACTGACCGCGCAGATATTCTTTCTGGAAGGTTGCCTTCTTGCTTTCCGCTGACAGCAATGAATTATTCTTCATATAAATCTGCGCAAATTTACAAAGCTCTTCAGCCGTAGAATAAATACCGCCGGTACCGATGATATTCGCGTTATCAACACCGTTGGCCAGCATTGGCGTATTTGGATAGTAAGTCTTCGCTACTAAAGAACGGTCAAAATCATCTAACGGTGTCTTAGTATGCGTTAAGCCTAAAGGCTCCGTAATATTTTTGCGGATATACTCAGTAAATGATTCACCGCTGACCTTTTCAATGACGATCTCCGCCAAGGTAAAGGAATCATTGCTGTAAACCGAATAAGCACCCGGATCAGCCTTTAATTCCTGTTCGCGCAGATCCTTTAAAAAGCTGTCATGCGCCTGGGTATCATTATCATTAAACAAAAAGCCATTCAGATATGTGCTGCCCATCAAACCTGATGAATGATTCAGCAGCATTCTGACCGTAATCTTACGGTAACGGCTGTCCTTCATTCTAAATTCAGGCACATAATCTTTGACAGGTTTATCCAGATCAATCTTGCCTTCATCCACTAATTTCATAATTGAAGCGGTCACAAACATTTTGCTTGTTGAGCCAATCGTATACATGTTATCCTTTGTCAATAATCGATTCTCGGATTTACTGTATACACCTGATGTACCGCTGGTGATGATTTCACCATTATCTATCAGCGCATACTGTAAACTCGTTACACCGTAATTTTGAATCAGCGTATCGGCCATTGTCTGAACGCTGTCTGAAGCAGCCTGAACATTCATACTGAACAATGAACTGAACGCTAAAACTCCGGCTAATAAAAAAGAGAGCGTTTTTTTCATATTTCCCTAATTCCTTTCTTTGTGACTATCATAGCACTATCCTCATTTTCTCACAATCTTTATGTCCAATTTGTCACATTTACAGAGTGATAACATCTTCAAAACATAGAAAAGGTTTGACCTACGCTTGTAAATCAAACCTTCTAACTGCTGATCGATGCATTCTTGTTTTTATAATGTCAGTTCGGATGCCGCCTCCGCGTCTAAGATTAAGATAAAATTAGGATGCAGCTGAAAGATTGAAGAGGGGCATTCAGCTGTAATTTCACCCCATAAAGCACGTTTTACGATTTCTGCTTTTGCCTTGCCGTTCACAATCATGACAATCTGTTTGCTGCGCATGATCGTCCGCGGGCCCATCGTCACATACGCATCAGGCATTTTATTTTCATCGCTCCCCGATAGGAATTTAATGCGATTATATAGGGTTGGATTCAAATCACAGGCAACCGCATGCGTATCATCATCAAAAGTACATGTATGCGGCAGATTACCGCAGAAATGACCGTCTTTGCCAAGCCCTAAAACAACATAATCGAGATAGCCGACAGCTGCCAAGGCTGCTTCACATTCCATATAATTCTTTTCATTCAGAATATGAATCTGCTTTTCATCAATATTGGCAGGTGTAAAGAATAAAGAACGCAGTGCCTGCATCGTTAACCCCTCATGCTCGCCCACCTGAGGAATTTCATCAAAGTTATAATACTGAACATGGCTGAAAGCCGGATTATCACAAACCAAAGGAACCAGATATTCATACATCTCTTTGGGTGTTGAACCGCCGGTGATCGCGATGTGGGCATCTGGCTGCATCATTGCCTGAAGCGTATAAGCGCAGGCAGCCTTGCCTACTTCTGCTTTATCCCTGCATCGTATTACTTTCATAACGATGTCTCATTTTCCTGGGCAATAAAATTCTTAAACCAAGTAAAGCTGTCTTTCTTATAACGTTTAAATGTACCCTTGCCTTCATCATCAGCATCTACATAGATAACGCCGTAACGCTTGCTCATCTCCACAGATCCGCATGATACTAAATCAATAATTCCCCACATCGTATAACCAAAAACATCCACGCCATCTTCAATAGCCTCTTTAATCGCCGCTGTGTGAGTGCGTAAATATTCGATTCGATAAGGATCATGCACACTGCCGTCAGCTTCTAAGACATCTACCGCGCCCAGACCATTTTCTGCTATAAACAATGGTTTCTGATAACGGTCATAGAGCTGATTTAAAGTGATCCGCAGACCAATTGGGTCCATCTGCCAGCCCCACTCACTGGATTTAAGATATGGATTCTTATTGGCAATAACCAAATTGCCGCCTGTCTTTTCCCAGTTTTCATCAGCCGTTGATACTTGCGTAAAATAATATGAGAAAGCTACAAAATCAACCGGATATTCAGCAAGCAGTTCTACGTCGCCTTCTGCCATCTGCAGCTTTACATTCTTCGCTTTAAAATAACGATTCATATAAGCCGGATATTTACCTCTGGCCATAACATCAGTATAGAACCAGTTAGTATATTGTTCATCATGCAGCTGTTCAAGATTATCTTCTGGTTTGCAGGTTGCCGGATAATGACAGAAACGGGCAATCATGCAGCCAATCTTAGAATTGGGCATCATTTCATGAGCCAGCTTAACCGTTAACGCATTCGCAACAAATTGATGATGCAGCGCCTGGAAAACATCGTTATCAAGATTCTCATGTTCTTCTTCAATCAGTGCCACCCCATTATAAGGATTGAACCGGCCGGCATTAATCTCATTAAACGGCAGCCAGTAATCAACATCGTCCTTGAAATTCTCAAATAATGTTTTCGCATACTTCAAATAGAAATCGATCATCTTTCGATTACTCCACGCGCCGTATTCCTTTACCAAATGCACCGGTACCGCATAATGCAGCATCGTCACAAAGACCTTGATGCCATACTTATGGCATTCATCAAAGATATTCTTATAATACTGCAGTCCCTCTTTGTTAGGTTCATCCTCATCGCCTAATGGAAATATACGCGCCCAGCTGATAGACAAACGATAGACATTCATTCCCATTTCCGCAAACAATGCGATATCTTCCTTATAATGATGATATTCATCACTGCCAAAGCGGAACGGATACGCGTTTACATCCTTACTTGCACAGCCCTGATTGAATTTCTCCGTTGTCATTTTTTTATATTTCCAGTCATTCTTCTGTTCTCTTGTCAGATGAAAATTACCCGGCCGGCAGTCTTGAGTATCTAACCCCTTGCCGCCTTCATTATATCCGCCCTCTACCTGTGAAGCAGCCGTCGCGCCGCCCCATAAAAAACTTTTTGGAAATCCTTTTACACTCATTGTAAATTCTCCTTTCTAATTAAAATAGATTCTTTTTTTCAGCTTCAATCGCCCGTTCGTCTTTTTTAATATCTTCATCAAAGCCTAAAACATAAGTCAATACTGCTGTTAATACAAAGCCGATCGCACTGCCGGCAAGAACGATCGGAATCGTGCCTGTATATACCGGTAATGAAATTAACGCGGGCATCGCAAAGCTTAATGCCTTTGCACCCATCGCCGCTACAAACGCGCCGGAAACACCGCCGCCGATGCATAAAGCAGCCAACGGACGTTTAAAGCGGAAAGCTACACCATATAAAGCTGGTTCAGTAATACCGATTGCTGCGGAAATAAAGGATGAGAAATTAGCTGCCTTGTTTGATTCCTTCTTTGCCTTTAAGAAAGCGCCGAAGCACATACCCGCTGCTGATACAGTCGCGACACAATGTACGGGACCCAGCATGTCATAACCCAATGTTTCAATGTTGTTAATCATGATTGGTGACATCGTCATATGCGTACCGGTAAATACCATCAGCGGACGGGTGAAGCCGTCAACGAAGCCGCCGACCATTGGTGCAATATCAAACAGCCATTTAAAGAAATTGCCAATATAAATACCAATGTTATAACCCAGCGGGCCAAACAGCATTAAGCTCAGCGGCGTCATGACTAATAAAACAACAACCGGAACTAACACAACTCTTAAAAAGCTTGGCGATACTTTAGAAATCCAGCGGTGAACATAACTCATCACCCATACAGACAGCATAATAGGAATTACACTGGATGAATATTTTACTAAATAAAAGCTGATGCCAAACGCGCTCACCTGCGTACCGGCATTATTAATAATCGTTGGATACATATAAATACCCGCTAAAATTAAGGCCATAATCTCATTCGTTTTAAAACGTTTTGCACTCGTATAAGCTAACAGGAACGGCAGGAAGTAGAAAGTCGCATCACTGGCCGCGTTCAGCATCAAATACAGACCGGTTGATGTATCCAGCAAGCTGTATGTAGTCAGTAAGGTTAAAATACCCTTTAAAATACCAGCCCCGGCAAAAGCGGTAACAACGGGTGCAAAACAGCCGCTGACTACTTCAAAAATCGCACCGGGACGGAATTTCTTCTTCCCTTGATTGTCAGCATCCAGGTTTTCATTTAACGCTTCCATCTTTTCAATTCCCGCCAAACTACATAATTCAGCATAAACATCAGGAACGGTTTGACCGATAATAATCTGGAACTGTCCGTTTTGCGCCATCGTTCCTAATACACCTTCTGTATTTTCAATTTGCTGCTTCTGAATCAGACTTTCATCCTTTAAAGTAAAACGAAGTCTTGTCATACAATGAACTAAGCTTGTGATGTTGGCTTTACCGCCAATCCCCTGCAGAATATCCTCTGCCATTTTTTTACTGTTTTTCATGGTTTCATCCTTTCTTACCATCTATGCAATCGGACTATGGACGTCACACAGTCCTGTTTTTGCCAAAATAAAACCCCAGCAGAGCAGAGCGCAGATTCTACCTGTTCAGGCTAATCATACGCTTTACGGATCTGCTGAGGTAATGCCCTATTGGTTACAATCCTCACGCGCACACAATCGATTGATGTGCAGCATTAAATATAAAACTTCTTCATCGCTGGGATGCCAGCTTAAGGTATCTTCAAAATATTTCTGAATATCCAGCGCACAGGCATAACTCATCGGATATTCCTCTTTCATACTCTGAAACAGGCGGCTGTTCTCACTGGTTATGCTTGAATTGCTTTCCTTCCTTTTAAATAAATACTGCATATGCGATACAAAGCGGGAGTAATTAAAACTATCACGCCGGATCGGCATATCGTAACATGCTTCAATGATTTTTGTCACCTTATCGATGACCTTATCACTGTCATAGTCTAAAACGGTATTCACTGGCTGTTCCTCCGCATTTATTAAATGCAGGGCAATGCTGTATGCCTCTGTTTCAGCCAGATAAACATGAAGCCGCCGGCGAATTTCTTTAAGTGCAAATTTCCCGACTGCTACCTCTTTTTCATAGAGATGGGATAATTCATAATAAAGCGGCAGCTTAATTTCAATTCCCTTGCGAATTCTCTCAATCGCAAAATTAATATGATCAGCCAAGGTGAATACCACATTCGGATTCAAATTGCTTTCAATGCAATTACGGGCATAATCAATAATAACTGCGCAAACCTCAAAGATTGATTCATCGATTTCCTGAACAAGTCCGAAATAATTGGGGTCAACACCATAATAAGTTCGGGTAATCAGTGATAAATCAAGTAATTCATATGGCATGGCTGGAAATCCGATACCTTTGCCAAATGCGATCAGCTCATGTTCATTGTTATCCAAACATACGGCAACATTGTTATTGATTTTTTTAATAACCTTCATGAGTCTGACTCCTTTCACAGCACTATTTCTGACAGGTGATAACTACTGTTTCGCCTATCCTTACTTTATCGTTAATATGCTGAGTTGTCAACGTAAAATCATTACCATTTGTAATAATCATCGGGGTTGTCAGATCGACGTTTTCAGCTTCTAAATACGGCCGGTCAAGCTGGATAACAGGCGTGCCTTTTTTCACCCGCTGATTCTGTGTTACCAAAGCTTTCAGACCTTTGCCATTCAAATTCACGGTATCTAAACCAATATGTACCAGAATTTCAGCGCCGTTCTCCGCCTTCAGACCAAACGCGTGATTGGTATTCGCAATCATGATGATTTCACCGTCACATGGCGCGCAGACCACATCCTCATTGAATCTAAATGCGACACCGTCGCCCATCATCCTTGATGAGAATACTTGATCTGCCACATCATCCAGGCTGATACATTCACCATTTACCGGTGCATAGCATTGGTTATCAATCACTTTTTTCTTAAACAGATTAAACATTTATTCACCTCCTGATAAACAATAAAAAACTCTTCAATGCAGACACATAAAACAAACAGATTCCTGTTTGTCCTAAGGTAATGCCTCGAAGAGTAACAATCCTTTTTACATCATCTATAATAGTATGCGCTTTCAAAAATGTCAACCCTAAATTTAATTTTTTGTAATTTCTCTGAAGTGAAAAGTTAACTATCACTTCATCCTAAAGAAAAACCGCTATCGCGGCTTTTCACATCCTGTTTTGATCATCATCAGCGTTCGATTCAAATCATTACGTATCCGCTCCCGATCCTTTGGCTGGAGAATCAGCTTGATAACGGAAGACTTAGTAAGATTAAAGAGCAGTGACTGCAGCAGCAGTACATCTTCATCTTCTGTGTAAACTAAAGTATCACGATTAAAATGTTCCTTAAAGAAGATCGGGTCAAAATCAGGAACGTTCATATCACAAGGCACTTGTTTCAACTCTTCATTATTAGCCCGCATACTGGTAAATAAATTACGGAAAAATTGATAATGATCATCCTGCAGGCATTCCACCGACAGACAGTCATATAAATCCGCAAACATTGTGAAGATATCACCATTGCTGTTTTCTAAAGATGTCAATGCGCATTCATGCAGAGATACTAAGAAATCCTGAAGAATAAAAACTAGTAAATCACTCTTATCCTTAAAATACTGGTAAAAGCTGCCTCTTGATATACCCGCGTCCTTTACGATTTGATTAATTGAAACCTCATTGTATGATACTCTTGTAAATTCCTTAATTGCTGAGCGAAGCAATTTATCCTTCTTATCCTCAGGCAGATTATAAAACGTTGATGTTGGCAAACCATTTCCCCCTATTCGTAACGCAATGCTTCAATTGGATTAAGCTTAGCGGCTTTATTGGCTGGATAATATCCAAAGAAAACACCAATTGCCATTGAGAAGCTTACAGCGATTAGGATAATGCTTACCGAAGGCCGAGCCGGGAAGCCTAATGCGCTGGCACCAACACTACCCAATACTACACCTAATATAACACCCAAAAAGCCGCCGACCAGACAGGTAATCACGGATTCAGTAATAAATTGAATGCGGATTGCGCTGTTAGGTGCCCCTAAGGCTTTACGGGTACCAATTTCTCTTGTACGTTCAGTAACTGATACAAGCATGATGTTCATTACGCCAATACCGCCGACCAACAATGAAATACCGGCAATGATTGCAATCGCAATGGACATTGTGGACATCATAGAATCAATTTGACCGAGCATACTTTCCATACTGAATGTTTGAATTGTTATATACGGATTCTTATCATAATATCGATTAAAGAATTCTTGTGTTTCGATCTGGAAAGCCGTTGAATCTACATTCGCTTTAGGTGTAGCTGTAATCTGATAGAAACCATTAGAATTATTAATACGCTGCGCGGTAGAAACCGGAATATAAGCATCGGTGCTCATGTCTTTTTCCGATGCCATAGAATACATCATCGCATTCTGTTTATATTCGTAGACACCGACAATCGTATAAGTATTAATTTCATTACTGCGGTGAATCTGAACCTCTTTACCGATTGGATCAACACCTGGCGCAAACATATTATTCACAAACTTATTTGATACAACGATTAAATTCTTCATTGAATTAATATCACGCTGATTCAAGAAGCGGCCTTTAATCATTTCGATAGAATTCGCTTCCGCATAGTCAGCGCTGACTCCGCTCAAGCTGACATTGGCATAAAGCCGGCCATCCTGCGCTTTACCGCTGCCTAATGATTCAGTCATTGAAACACCTAGTAAATCGTTGTCAAAACGTTCTTTATAAGCATTAATCATCTCATAGCTGATAACATCGCTGTCAGTTATTTCATAGTTATTGGGCGCCACTGTATTTCCTGATTCATCGTAACGATAAGATAAGCCGATCATCAGATTTTTAGCTCCCAAATCAGCCATTGAAGAAGTCATAGCCGAACGCATTGAATCGCCGACCGTAACAATAGCAATAACTGAAGATATACCGATAATAATACCCAGCATTGTCAGCAGGGCACGCATTTTATTTGCTTTTAAGCCACTGAATGCCAGTGTTATGCTTTCCATTAAATCCATACGTCACCCTCTTTTCTCTGATCGCTGACAATAAGACCATCGCGAATCGTTAAGATCCGTTCCGTCTCGGCTGCCAGCTCAGGATTATGGGTTATCAGAACAATGGTTTTGCCTTGTTCCTTATGCAGCTGATGAAATAAATTCATAACTAAATGCCCGGTATACGTATCCAGAGCACCTGTCGGCTCATCGGCTAAGATAATAGCAGGATCGTTTGCCATAGAACGGGCAATCGCAACACGCTGCTTCTGACCGCCTGATAACTCATTAGGCATATGCCCCATGCGGTCTTCCATTTCAACAAGCTTCAGCAGATCCTTCGCTTTCTGTGTTCTTTCCCTGTGCGGTACGCCCGCGTACATCATAGGCATTTCAACATTTTTCAAAGCGCTGGTTCTTGGAATCAGATTAAAGGTTTGGAAAACGAAACCAATTTTCTGATTTCTGAAATGCGAAAGCTTGTTGTCATCAACATCATCCATAGAAACTCCATCAAGTATATATTGTCCGCTTGTCTGACGATCCAGTGCACCAATGATATTCATCAAGGTACTTTTACCTGACCCGGAAGGTCCGACAATTGATACAAACTCCCCTTCGTGGACGGTAAGCGAAATTCCATGGAGCACTTCAAGTTCATTTTCCGTCCCCTGATAGAAGGTTTTGACAATATCCTTCATCTCAAATATTACTTTTTTCTCCATGGTTTACCCCAGCAGAACGGTTGCCCCTTCACTTACTCCCTGCGGTGAAGTGATGACAATATCTCCTTCTTGTAATTCGTCACTGATAACTTCAAGCAGGAAGTCAGTTTCCATGCCAATCGTAACGATTACTTTTTTAGCTGTGTATTTATTACCATCCTGTTGTGCAACATAGATATAAGATGTACCGTCTACATCTGTAATTACTGCATCATAAGGAACTGCCAAAGCACCTTTTTTCTCTTCAACAATGATATTTACTTTAGCATTCATACCGATACGCAAATCTGTTTTAGTATCAGTAACATCGATTTCACTTTCAAATTCAACGGATGAAGAACCAGATTTAGTTGAACCATCGGCAGCCTTTTTAGCCGCTGGCGCAATGAAGCTGACTTTACCATTGTATTTTTCATTCGGAATTGCATCGGCAGAAATAATTGCTTTCATACCATTTTGAACACTCATTAAATCATATTCCTTGATGGCGGTGTTGATTTTTAACGCATCAGCATTTTCAATAACAAACAGTACACCGCTTGCCTTATCGCCTACTTCTACATTTACAGCTGTCACGGTACCAGAGATTGGCGCAGTGATTTCAGCTTCGTTTAATTGTTTCTTTAACTTCTGCAGTTCGATCTGTCTTGATGGATCACTGGCTGATAACTGTGTCTTTGTCAGTGAATCCTCATAAGTCTTTAACTGCTGCTGAGCATTGCGTTTCGCAATCGTCAGATTCTTTTCAGCATTATCATAAGCTGTCTGTGCCTTGTCAACTGCGTCAAGGTAAGATTCCAGCTGTTTGTCTGCGGCTTTGACGGCATCAGCTAAGGCGTCCTTGGCCTCTTTGTAAGCGTCATAGGCAGAATCGCTTGCTGATTTAAGTGATGATTCACTTGAACCAGATGAAGCACCCTGAGCTAATATTTTTGCTTTTTCACTATCATATGTTGGACATAATTTAACACGATCAATTTCACCGTCTGCATTCGTACACTGTCTTGTTAAATCTGCAAGCAGAGAATTGATGAGACTTTCAGACGCATCAGGATCATAGCTGTCATAAGCATCAGAAGCATTTCGATACGCTTTTCTCGCATTATCCACAGCCTTCTGAGCCTTTTTGATTGTCTCGTTTTCGCCCTGATCCATATCCTCTAATGCTTCATTATAGGCTTTCTTCGCATCATTCAGCGTTGTCAGCGCGTTATCCACATTTGTCTGCGCATTATTAATTGAGCTGTTCATGTTATTCTCAAGATCAGCCTTAAAATCTTCATATTCCTGTTGAGTTGAATTTAAAGTCAGACCTGTTGTCTGATCATTAATATTCAATGAAGCCTCAGCCTTCTGCACATCAAGCAAAAGATCTTCAACATCAACGGTTCCCAATACCTGACCCGCTTCAACCTTATCACCGGCTTTGACATTAATTGTCTGCATTTCATAAGCAGCTAATGAAGAAGTAACCTTCATTGAATCAGCACTCTCTACAAGTCCCGTAACCTCTACAGTCTTAGAAAGATCCTGCTTAGCCAGTACCGTTGTCTGTACCATCAGATCGCTATTGCCTGATCCTTTAAAGGGATTAAAAAAGAAAGCAACAACCACTACTGCCACAACAGCAATTACTATCAATTTCTTATGTTTTTTCCATATTTCTTTCATTTCAGATTCTCCTTGGCGTCGTATATGACACCCTGTCATACATTATAGATAGCTTCTGTGATTAAGTCAATGTGAAAAGCTCATTATAACAAAACTGTTAGAAAATATTAGGTTAATTTAATGTTTTCTTAAGAAAATATTTAGAAATGCAGAACATTCAAATTGACTGCCAAGCTATCATATGCCAGCACATGAAATAATATTAAAAAGTCAGCGCTTCTTTCAAGAAAAGATAACCCTGACTTTATCATCATAACCTATTAATCTATAAATTAAGGATTCATCCGTGTCCTATGACGCAGATAAAAATAAACACCGCCTTCAATCAGCAGCAAAATTATTACAAATAACGTCGAAACAAGAATACTCGTATACCATGGACTTGAACTTAATTCATAAAGCATTGGATGACTCTGATAATCATACCAGACAAACAATGCCCTGCCGATATAGACCCCAATTGTAGATCCCATAAGGATTTTCATAAAATTCAGCAGCTTATTAGTCATGCTATTTCATCTCTTTATTGATCAGACACGCGACATCATTATGCAGCCATAAAAATGATGCCGGCAGTGCTGTCGATACTTTCTTACTCATCAGCCTTTGAAGGATTTCAGCCTTGCCGCTGCCGCTGATCAGCATTAATATCTTCTTTGCATTTAATAATTCACTTAGACCAAGCGTAATTCCCTGCTCCACCTTTTTGCCCTTCAGCATACCATGATGCTTAGACAGTTCATCAAGCTGAATCACATGGGCATCAGGAATTAATTCATCAGCTGGTTCATTTAAACCAAGATGCCCATTCTTGCCAAGACCTAAAATACAGCAGTCAATCGGATGCATATCAATTAAATCATGAATCCGTTTTGCCTCACATTCAGTATCAGCCGCTTCATTATTAAATGAAATCAACTGTTCTTCTTTAATATTTAAAGGTTCAAGCACATAATGCCGAATAAACCATTCACAGGTAGAATCATCCTTAGCGTTTAAGCCGCACCATTCATCAAGCTTGGTAAACGTCAAATGGCTGACATCAAGCTGATTCACATGAATCATTTCAACTAATAATTCATACATTCTGCGCGGTGATTCACCTGTAGCCAGGCAGATATTTGCATAAGGGTTATTGCTGATTTCATTAAAGAGAATTTCGGCTCCTCGTCTGCTCATTGCTTCATAATTATCTAATTGTTCAATCTTCATAAACTGCCTCTCTTTCTTCATTCATTATACTACATGCGTTAGAGAAATCAACAGAACACGCCCTTATCTAAAACATCCTTTCCTAGAATAAAAGACTATTTTCTGAACATGACATATGTTATTATTAAATAAAGAGGGATATCATGACAGCAAATTATAAGAGTAAAAAATGTGAAGAGTTAGTCAACAAAATTAAAGAATGCAGAGCGAATAATAATATCGAAGGAATGAGTGTTCATGCTAATGAATTAAAAATGTTAGCTGAAGATATACAGGATACTTATTCTATTGCTGCTGCATTATTTTATATGTCAATGGTTTATTTTATGAAAGGACAGCATGACAAAACACTTAGCTTAAATATGGAGATTTTAAGTATCTGTGATTTACATGATGTCCCTGAATATCATGTGCAGACTTTAAATATGATGGGAATCGTATATGCCAGTATCTCTGATTTTATCGCGGCAATCAGTTATCTGCTTAAAGCCTATTATTTTTCTTTGGAACATGAAGAATTACAGTACAGCTATTTTCCATTAAATAATATAGGGGCTTTATTTCAGAATCTTGATATCCCCGATATGGCATTAAAATACTTCCTAAGCAGTCATGAATATAAACAGAAACTGCAGATCGCTATTACCGGCAATGATGCAATTCCGGTTATTAACATTATAGCCGCATATATTAAGCTCAACGATTTTGATGAAGCTAAAAAATGGCTTCAGCTCTATGACAAGGATTATCGGCAATTTGAAAGTTCAGCGGCAGCTATTGAAGTAGCTATTCAGCGCATCCATCTCTATAAGCATGACAAGAATTTAAAATGCATGACACCGCTGCTTGATGAATTAATCAATCTTTCAGAGGGGATTGTAAACCGTAATCGTTATTTTAAGTTGCTTTTAGAAGCTTTAGAAGACTGTATTGAGCTTGAGCTTAAAGACTATGCGACTCGCCTATTAGAAGAATTGGAATTAATGAGCGAAGAAGTACATGATATCCTGCTGCGTCAGCATCTCTCTGGTTTAAAGGTTAAAATGACACTTAAAGATTATCCGGATGATGACAGTTATGAAACGCTCTTTCAATATTATCAAAAGAATGAAAATTATCGGGAGCTTGAAAAAAGCAATACTCGGCAAAGCCTGATTATAAAAATTGAACAAGAGGAAATGATGAATGAACATCGTTTGATTCTTTTAAATAATGCCCGGCTTTTAAAAAATAATGAATTAGATCCATTTACCGGCATTTTTAATAAAGCAGCTTTTAAGCAGCATGTTTCAGAAGCGGTTTGTGATCGTTCTAAAGATGAATATGCGGCATTATTAATGATTGATATCGATGATTTTAAAAATGTTAATGATACTTTTGGACATTATGCGGGAGATCAGGTAATTCTTGATGTTGTTGGCTTATTGACTAAAGGCAACCAAAGCAATGTCATCGCCGGGCGTGTAGGCGGTGATGAATTTGCGGTTTTCTTCCCTTCATTCTATTCTTTAGATTATCTCTATGAAAAGGTTGAGAATTATTTAAAAGCAGCCAGAAAAATCATTGCTAATGATACTGCCGGAATCATTACAATCAGTATCGGTATTTATTTAACAAAGCAATCTGAAATCTATGATGAAATGTTTAAGAAAGCAGACAATGCTCTTTATATGGCAAAGCGTAAAGGTAAAAATCAATATGCTGTTTATGCCAAACCAAGTGATGAAGATACGCATTATGCCAGTGAAGCACCCTTGTATTCTAAATCTGCTGAGCAATTCCTGCCGGCAATTTATAAAATATTGAATGTAGACCGTTATGCAGAGAATGATTTATTTGCGGTTTTGCGATTGTGCCTGAAAGCATTGGAATTGAAGCAGGCGGCGATTCAAATTTTTGACCAGAATTTGACTCATAATCGATGTCTTTTCATTGATATGAACAATCAGCCTGAGCAATCAGTTACTATAATTGAAAACAATCTCAAGGTATTGAACAATTATCAGAATAGGCAATGTGTTGTCAATGACAGTCAGAATGAAGCAATTGAAACAACGGAAACAGCATATAGAGCATGGATGCAGTCATTGATTGTATTTGATCAGCAGCCTTTAGGCATGGTGACATTTTATGATGAACAGCTTCATGCATGGAATGAAAGAGAATTAACGATTTTAACGATTATTGCCGATGTATTGGCACCTTATATTTATTATGGTTCACATGAATAGAGAATAAAAGCATAATTAAACAAAAAGGGAAGTGATAAAAACTTGGGCGAAAATATCACTTCCCAGCGGCGGAGATGTTATCATTAACGACAGCATCTCCATATTCTGATTTAGAATCCAAATGTTACTTAATATACTGATCCGTCTTCTGTTTATGAAGAAACTATCAGTATTTTTTTATCACTCCAACATAATCAATTTGTGAAGTGTATCATTAAGTATACTTTTTGTCACACTCTGATTTATGCAAAAAAGGGTTCAAAACAGCATAAAAAGGTCTGATTTTCTTTACAAAACAGACAAAAACACCTATAATTATAAAGAATCCAGGTGTCTTATAAAGTATACATTACAAGACACTTACAGATATGTGACTGAATATTCGGCAAACATTAATTATAAAAGTCTGAAAAGTAAGACAATCTTTAATCCGTGATGTCTTTACAATTTCAGACTTTTTTAGTTTTTAATTATAGAGCGGACTCCAATAAATGCCGTCTTCATTAATCCAACAGTCATCAACCCATTGATTTCTAACCATTCTGCCTTCGCTGTCAAGATAATACCAGCGTCCCTCAGAAGTAGGATGCCAGCGATTCGTGACATAAGTATAATTTTCAAATAAATACCAATCATTCCAATGTGCCTGCCAATATTGATAACGGGCTGTGTAATCCTCTTTAAAATAATACCAGATGCCATTAACTTCCAGCCATGACTGTACTAAACGACCATCTTCTCTTGCAGCATATACCTTATATTTATCGCCATAATCGGTAATTAACTGATCAAATGGTCGGGTATTCACCAAATTATTAAATTCATCAAGAATTACCCATTCTTGTTTTGCAACTGTTTTATCATCTTTGATGAAATAGACAGCTTCAGCAATCTCAGAAATAACTGATAATTGTTCAGGCTTCACAGCGGCAACCAACTTTTCATCTTTATCCAAGAGGATAAACCCACTTTCAACTTGCTTGCCATTGTTATAATAATAAGTTTTATTCTTTTCCTCTACGAATCCATCTGCTTTGCTTGAAGGTGCAGAACTGCCGCCCCCACCACCGCCGGATGGTAAATCGCTGCTGGTTTTCTCTTTAATCTTAAAGGTGATGGTTAGCGTATCTTCCCCAGTTACATCATTCCACACACTGCCATCATATTTCTGTTTTTGGAAGACTACGTTCAAAGTATTGCTGCCAACAGACAATGTGGAAGTATCAATTTCACCAGTATAAGGTCCTGCCTCATTAAAGCTATTTTCAGTTAATACCTGCCACTTTACAGGCAGCCAGCGCACAGCATTAGTTTGCGGTGAAGTAACATTCATACCATCACCAATTGCAGTAAAACTAATCTTATCACCTTTAGTATATTCACTATCATTAACAATCCCTGTGACTGAATTATGAGGTGCAACAATTTCACTCTTCACATATTTCCATTTGTGAGGTGCGCTAGCTTCATCATTCCTTAACTCATATTCATCACTATCATAAGTGAATGATTCAGTACCACCGCCAGTAACTGTGATATATGTTTGATCTACAACAGGTGTACCATCAATTTCAACCGTTGTTGTACCAGATGCGGTACCGCCAATTGTGAATGTTTTTCCATCTTCAAGACGAAGTGTGCCACCGCCGATATAGTTTCCTAAAATACTATCATTTTGTGCCGTGCTAGAATTTGTTAAATCTAATTTACCACCTGGCTGAATCGTTAACTCTTCCACGTCGAAAAACAGATTATATTGATTGTTTGATCCGTCACTCCCCTTCTCTGATAGTTTCAAAACTGCGTTATCTGTGACGATAACTTCATTAACATTTAAAATATACTCGCTGTTTAATATTGTCTCAGTTGTGCCATCACCAATAAACAATTTGATATCATTATTGACTACACTTGTCGCATACGCCCCAGAGCCTGTAAAAGTAATAGGTGAATTTTGGATACCTGTAACATGAAATTCCATGTTATCTAAGCTACTGTAATAATAACCGCCAGCATATAATTGCTGCTTGACAGTATTCCCCTCTTTTAACTCAATAATTGATGTTCCGTTGATTATTGCATTATTTCCGTCAGCGCCCATACTTCCCCCATATGCAGAAGATAATACTGTATTAGTGAATATCATTTTCATATTACCAGTAATATCTGCATTTGTGCCAGCTTTTGCATCAGCATTACGGCCACCGCCATATATGGCACCATTGATAGTTGAATTATTATATTTTGTTGTGACATTGCCAGTAATGTTTGCAGTTCCACCAGTTGCGGCATAACCTCCGCCATATATAGAATATGACATTGGATTATCTAGATTTTGCATTGTAAATTCAATATTGCCGATTATATCTGCATTCGTAGTCTGCTTTCCATAACCGCCAATAATTAATGTCTCTTGGGGAATTGTACCATCAAACGTTAATGATAAATTGCCATATATATTAACTGTTCCACCACCAAATTGAGCATAACCGCCATTATATAACCATATGCCAGAACTGGATGTACGCATTGTATTTGTTCCGTTCCCTTTAAAAGTAGTCTTAACTGACACAGGATTATCTTTTGTTCCAATATCTGCTGAGCTGGCTGAATTATACAAATAACCAGCCCCATAATAGTTAGCACACGAAAAATCACCATTAATTGTATAATCAAGGCCACCTGCTACATTTGCTGTTGTATTAGGATTTTTAGCATAACCAGCAGCTGCATAATTTGCTCCTACACTGACACCACCAGTAAATGAAGTAGTTATCTTTCCACCCACACTAGCAGAGGAATTCGCGCCCTCAGTAAATCCGCCACCATAATATGACTGCTTAAATTCAATATTTTTTCCAAATGTAGATGTAATATTACCTTCAACATTACTTAGAGCCTTAGCATTTAATGATGAAGTCACTCTTACTACTTTACCAGCTCCGACATAATCCTTATTAAAAATGCAGTTATCTTTAATTGTGATATTGATTGAACCATCAACACTCGCGTCTCCGGCTCTGACAACTATACCACCCCCTACCATTCCTTCATTAAACTCAATATCATCAGCAATATTAATACTTATATCACCAAGCACTTTAGCAATTGCAGGACACATATCAAAAGTATCCCCATAACTATCATTAGTTGCATTTCCACTAGCTAAACCGCCACCAACTATACTAGCTCCTCTGTCAGTATCATATGTAGAGATTGTACTACCAGCCTTAATTTCTATTTTGCTTCCGCCTACGTTCGCTTGGCTAATTCTTAAGTCAAGAGTTTGATTGGCAAGGTCATAATTTCCATCTGCCTTTCCTCCACCATAAATTGCAGGTGTATTCTCATAACCTTCAAACTGATTATCAATAGGAACAATTGTAATATTCGTTGTTTTTTTCACATCGGCTGTACCTCCAAAAGCGGCATGACCACCAGCTGCTAAAAACGATGAACTTAAAGCAGGGCCCCTGCCACATTGAACATATGTACTACCCAACACATTCGCATTAGCCCCTCTGCCATCTGCATTACCACCAGCATACAAATAATAAATCGTTCGTTCATTCAACTGACTTTCTCCTGCTGCTGAATCCTTGTCCACCTTAATTTTTACATCACCAGAAACTACTGCATTCGTAACAATGTTCCAATCACCAGTACCGTCATTATAATTACTGTTCCCAGATGCTAAACCGCCACCAATGATATGTAGCCCAGCACCCATATATTTACCATTGCCACTTTGCGCATCTTCACCAAAGTTTAAAGTTATATCTCCGCCAACATTTGCATTGAGTGTCATTGTCTTGCACGTTTCTGCTTTTGCCGCACCTCCACCGACAATTGCATCGTTGAGACAATACACATCGCCATTTATATCCAATTTAATATTTCCGCTAACATTCGCACTATATGTTCCTGATTGTTCACTCGTTGCATAACCGCCGCCGTAAAGCACATTATGAACATGCCCATCTTTGAGTAATTGAATCTCTATATTTCCAGTCACATCTGCATTAATAGTTGATAACGATTGATTTTTATCAGGTTCGGCATGCCCGCCACCAATTAAAGACCAGCCTACATAACCTCCCACAATCAGCTTAATATCACCGGTAACCTTATGATTATATCCGCCGCCATAAATTGAGCCAGATGATTCCAACCTGCCATAAAATTCTATTTCAGGTGAACCGATAATATCTTCCTCATAACCGCCGCCGTATATATCACTATTATATATTCCATCATTAGATATTTTAATATCCTTTCCAACATACAGTTTCTTACCGTTCACATATATATTCAATAAAGCACCATTACCTGAAATGGATAATGTTCTGGGTGTTCCATCTGTATCAGAATCTATCGTTAATGAAGTAATTCGATCAGGTATTTCAAAAGCACCTGTACTTGCGTTACGAGTTTCAGTGACATCGCTATTCAGCTTCACAATCACATCACCGCTCAATAAAGAGTCATTAAACAGCTCAATAAAATTAGCGTAATCAGCATTAACCTCTGATCCCACCGTTTTTTCAATAGCTTTATTATCATAGACTATTAATTCATTGTTCTGCATTTGATTTTCAACATTTACCACAATGTAAGGAAGTGCATCCTGCCCTTGAAGCAATTCATCAGACAGCTGATAAAGTGTCTCATCCCATTTTGGCACATAAACAATCTGATCATAAGTTTCTGTTTTTATATCCCAGTTTACCATTAATTTTTCCGGTTCTGAACTGTTTTCAATCCATACATCTAAACTTTCAGGAAGCATCAGATTCTCTTTCTCTTCAGCATTTACCATAAAATTCATATATGGCTTATTTTCATTAGGTTCATAACCAACAAACTCAGTAATCCGTTGAATGTCTTCTATGACATTCTCTTCCTTTTTTGAATCTTCTGCACTTACCGTTGGGCATTCGGAAAGAACAAGAAGCACACTCAAAAAAGAGGAACAAAAAATTCTTCCAATCCTTTTCATCTTTTATGATTCTCCTTGTGTTTTCTATTCTGATAGTCAGAATAATGCCCAGTTTATGTAAATATTATAGCATATTAATTCAATGATAGACAAATTTAAAATATTCATAAAAAAATACGGAACTGATCACATTGTCAGCATCCGCATTTTTAATAATCCAATTCTAAATATTTCTTTAAACGTTTATACAGACTAGCCATCGGCAGTCCTACTACGTTATAAAAATCACCATTGATTTTCTTTACAAACGTCAATCCCTTACCCTGTATCGCATAAGCGCCAGCCTTATCGTGAGGTTCCTTAGACTTGGCATAGCGTTTGATTTCCTCGTCTTCAAGATCATAGAATGTAACATCCGTTACTTCATGAAAGCATTCCTTGACATCCTTGGCCACTAAAGCCACCCCGGTAATTACTTGATGCGTTTTACCAGACAGCTTTCTCAGCATCCGTTCAGCATCTTCATTATCCTTAGGCTTACCAAAAACTTCCCCATCACAAACAACGATCGTATCCGCTCCGATAATGAATTCTTCAGGATATCTATGAAAAACGGCATCCGCTTTTTCAAAAGCCAGCTTTTCAACCGCCTTCTCTATACTAAGTTCAGGATCCAAGGTTTCTTTTAATAAACAGCTTGCAGTCGTAAATGGAATTTCACTAAGAACCATCAGTTCTCTTCTTCTTGGTGATTCACTTGCTAATAAAACTCTTCTCATATATCCTCGCTCCTTCATTAGAAAATTTTAACACTACTTTATCAACATTGCAATGAAGCTGATTATATTTTTTTGTCAACATCTTCCTTTGCTTTTTTCCGCAGGAAGATAAAACCAATAAGTAAAAGAAAATAAACAACCAGAAAGGTTAAAGTGATGCGGAAAACCATGCCGGCAAAGAATGTTTCAGGAAACATATTAATCATAATTGAATTAGCCGGATTCAGCTGCCATAAATCATTCGTAAAGAATAATTCGTGGAAACCGATCCAAAAGCCTGTAAAATCCATCAGTGCATAACCGGCCAGCATTCCGACAACAATCAGCAGACAAATTGAAATTTGAATAAAACTGCCTGCCAGCTGGCGCTTCAGCATATTTATACCATTTTCATCCTTACGGCTGCGGTAAATCAGATAAGCAAAAGCTAATACACCTATCATTGTTGCCAAATTTCTGGCGGTTAATACATTCTGATAAAGATTTTTCACATCCACCATATGCAGCGTTTCACGCTCAGTAAATATTTCACGCTGCATGCCAAATACTTCACCGCTCACTAAGATATCATCTCTTTGATCATGCAGATAATCCAGCAGTGTTTCGGTTGCCGCGAATAAGTCTTCATCACTCATTCCCAAACTATCCGCTGTATTCAGCTTTATGTACTGTTCACGATAGTAGTTTTTATTAAATGCGTGGAAATCGATACTGGTTACTAATAATACAAAGATCAAAGCCAGCGAGAAAATCCCAGCGGCTGTCTTAACACTTTTTTTCATATACTGCCTCCTGCTTTGAGATCAATCTTTTCATGATTAATCATCATTGCCTATTATTATACAATGAAATGCCATGCTTCAATGTCGAAATTTATTTCTTTTTTGATTATTTTCTTATCATATGGTGAGGAATGTTTAAATTTATGACAAAAGGCTGACACATTTTGTCTGTTTTTATCATTAGTTGTTGACAACAGCGGGTACTATATCCTATAATAACTAGGCACATCAATGACTCGTTAGCTCAGATGGTAGAGCATTTGACTTTTAATCAAAGGGTCTGGAGTTCGAATCTCCAACGAGTCACCATTATAAATTATAAACAGCCCAGCGCTGTTTTTTTATTATATTAAAAAGCACACCTTCAGCTTATGAATCGGGTGTACTTTTCAGCTTTTAATCTATTTAGCCAACGATTTTTCAATATCGGCGATTTCAGCTTCTAACTGCTGAATAAATTCTTCCTTGTCGGCAATATCTTCATTCATCTCATCAATGGCTCTTTGACCTAGCAGACCAACCATTTCCTCCTGCATTCGTTTCAGCTGCCATTTCTGCTTCTGCAGCAGATCCTGCTTACGATTACGGGCATCCTGCATCCGCTGACGCCATTCCTGATGCTTCTGCTCATTCAGCTGTTTCAAGCCGTTGAAGTAATCATCCATTACTGAGCGGAATTCATCCCAGATCTGATCTTCCCGCTCCTTACCGCATGAACCAATTGCTTTCCATTCATTGCTTAAGCCCTTCATTTGTTCAGTCAGCTCTTTAGTATATGTCTTCTCAGCGGCAATGGCAGCTGCCTTTTCAACCAGCGCCTTTTTATCAAGATACTTTTGATCCTGCTCCTTATGCAGCTGATCATAATAAACACTGCGGCGATCATAGAATTTCTGACGCTGCTCATTAAATGCATCCCATAAACGATCTTCATGTTCACGGCCGGCACTGCCTGCGGCTTTCCATTGATCCATTAAGCTCTTAAACTTCTCGCTGGTCTGCTGCCATTGAGTTGAATCAGCAATTTCCTTAGCCTGTTCAATCAGTGACTGTTTAGCCTGCAATGCATTCGCAAAGTTTGACTGAAGATTTTCCCAATAGGCATGTTTGCGGTCAAAGAAAGTCTGACGAGCCGCATTAAATGCTTCCCACAAAGCGTCATCTTCTTTGCCGGCTGTACCAATCGCCTTCCATTGACGCATTAAATCAGCCATAGCATCAGTCGCCTGATTCCACTCATTAGACACAGAAACCTTTTTAGCCTGTTCAATCAATGCTTTTTTTAGCTCCTGATTGTTTTGGAACCCTTCACGGCGCTTGCTGTAAAGCTTATCAACAACACCATCAAATTTCTCAACTAACTGATCTTCATAAACTGAATCCCAATATGAAATTTGTTTCCATTTTCTTCTTAGATCAGCAATCGCACGGGCAATCACATCCCATTCAGCATCGCCGTCAATCTGTTCAGCTTCTGCAATCAAAGCCTCTCTTTGCTGAATATCCTCATCATAATCACTTACTTCATACATTTCATCATTATTGTTATTCATCGTATTCCTCCAATAGTTCTTTAGAATCATCCAGTCCTATTAATCATTGTAACGCAAGTCATAGAAAATTTCATTCATTAAATGAAAAAAAACACTTTTTAAAACAATTCTGCCTTCTGTACGCTCCCCTGAATCTTCATCAACTTTATATAAGAGAAGCGACAAAGGTCACAATCGAAGACCTCTGCCGCTCTTTTAACATCATATTTGCTTTTAAGCTAAGAATTCTATGCCTATTTACGAGTTAAACCTTCAAATGCATAAGTAGCAGTTACTGCTAATTCAGCATTATCTGTTGTATAAGGACGGAATTCAGAACCTTCAAATTGTCCCATACCGCCTACATTGTAGATTTTGCTCATATCATAACCTTTAGCTGCCAGCAGGTTCATCAATTGTGTAACACGGCCGCCGCTCTGGCACATTAAGAAGACTGTCTTATCAGTTGGGATCATTGCATGCAGCAGATCATCTGATTCTTCATAAACGTCGATTGGTTCAGTTACTGAGCCGCCGTATAATTGTGGCAGTGTAGCATCAGTATTTGCATCAGCATTGAAGATAACTGCGAAATAAGGAATTACTTCAAAGTTCTTTAAATGCTTTTTAGCATAGTCGTTATAATCACGAAGATCGATATAGACAACATCATCTCTGCCTAAATAATCAATCAGGTTATCAACGTTGATTGAAGAACAAGCAGCTGCATATGAATCAGCAGTACAAGCTACTTCTGCTTCATCCTTACTTGGCTTATACATCTTTGTAGTATCACGAGGATCAGGCAGAGCTGTTGGTGTTGGTGCATCTGTAGCCATTACATAACCGTTTTCTAATGGATTTTTAACCCATCCTTCAGCTTCTAATTCAGCATCTGTTTTTTGTGCAGGTGCAGTTGAACATCCCATTAATAATAAAGCAGATAATGCTAATACACTAAATTTTTTCATAATCGTTTAGATCTCCCTCTATTTAGTTAAAATATTCGTCAGTTGCATGATATTGGAATAATGCATTCAGCATACGGATAATGTTGTTTGTTGAAACAGAAGAACCAGTGAATGTATCCAATGTCAGACCTTCACGTCCTTCACCGGCTGAATAATCAGCTGGATCAATATCATCCTGTACGCTTAATGTGCTGATATAATCATAAGTCTTGCCCTTGAAGAAAGGAATGTATTCTTCCTTAAAGGTTTCATAAGTTACACCGGCAGGTGTTGGATTGCTGTCTCCCCAGAAGCCGCCCAGATAATGTCCGGCAGAATCCTGATCAAATGACAGGAAGCGTACTTCAGAATCCTTAATATCCTTGCTGTCAGGCAGTGTCAGTTCTACATAGGCAGTCTGCCAGTAGTTTACATCAGCAGAACGGCATGTGCATGACAGATATGTGATCTGATACTTAATGTAATTACGAGCCACATATTTGAAGTTTACAAACGCGTAGAAATTCGTTTCATTACGCGGACCATCGACATGGTTAATGGGTACTACCGCTACCACATTACCGACAGATCCTTCGCCTAAATCGGCGCTTTCATTCAAAAATTTGTTTACTTCTTCAAGTGTCATATTTTCAAATGAACAGGTTCCGCCCTCAGTCACCGGATCATCTGTGCCAGTATTACCGTCGTTGGCCGGTGGTGTTGTACTTGTACAGCCTGTAACTGTACCGGCAAGAAGAAGTAACGCAATCAAGCTTTTTGCTAACTTTTTCATATTTCCTCCTTTATGTTATTTTTATTATAGCCGATTCGCAAAATGAACTCAAGCGGTTACAGAATTTTCGTGAAATTGTTAACTTTTACATTTTACTTCCTTTTTTTACTTAAATTTTCATATTTCCTAACATGCTTACATGTTGTACAATTATATCATGAAAAAAATAATACTTATTCTGTTCCTTATACTCGCTGGCTGCGGCAGAGAAAAAAGCCCGGTTCAGCCAGAGCCAGTCAGTGCTTCTGTATCGGTGCTTTATGATCAGGAAAAAACAATGCTGCTGCCGATGAATACAAGCGTACTCTTAACAATGTATGATCCACAGCAGCTTGATCAAGCAATGCCTGACTTTGAAGCCTTAATTCACCAGCTGCATCAATTGTTTGATCCTGACCATGGCTTTACATCAATCAATAACCTTTATGTTATTAATCAGCATTACGGCAGTGAGGATAAGCTGCTGCTTGATCCGCTGCTCTTTGATGCCCTTAAGGATGCCATCGCGCTCTCTGTATTAAGTGAAGGCAGCTTTAACCCAACCATCGGCGCCCTTTCTGATTTATATCAGAATAAATATTCATCGCTGCCAATTCACGCTGAAGATCCAGCGGATGAAGATATTAATGCCGCCCTTGCCTGTGTTGTGCCTTATGATCAATTAGATGCAATCATTCAGCTTGATGAAACCGATCACAGCGTGATATTTAATACATATTCACCCTGTGAACAAAAGGTTAAGCTCAACCTAGGCGCTTTCGCGAAAGGCATCGCCGCGCAAAAAGCCTATGAAGCCTTAAAGCATTTGGATGTTCCTTTTATGGCCGCCTGCTCAGAAAGCTCACAGTTTCTCTATGCACCAACAAAGATAAACAAAACATGGACATGGGGAATCCGTGAACCAAATGCCAAGACCTTGCTGGCTGCCTATGAACAATCTGATATTGCCGCCTTGTCTACCTCTGGCGATGATCAGCAGTATTATTATTGTGAGAAGCATCAGATCAACCATCACCATATTCTTGATCCAACACTGGGCAGATCAAGAAATATGATTCGCTCAGTATCTGTATTCAGTGATAATCGGGCTGACATCCTTGATGCCCTGACAACGATTCTATTTAATATTGAGGATGCGAAACAGCGCATAACACTAATTAACCAAATAGAAACCATTTATGAAATTAAGATCGGCTATACCGTTGTGACTGGCAGTCAGGAAGACGGTTATCAGCTGACGATGAATCAGACAGCCAAAGATGCCCTTGCTTATCAAGGCGATGCTGTCAATGCAATTATAGTGGAGGACTAATATGAAAAAATTACTTTGTATCTTAAGCTTATCCCTGCTTTGCGGCTGCAGTGCGGCCCCACAGCCAACAAATTCCCCTGATGCCGGCAATTCACAGCTTGCGGAGGCTGGCAATGCGGAAATCACCCAGCTGCCAAAGAAAGCAAAACCGGAGAGTACACTGATCAGCGATTCTGAATTAAACGCATTAAACATTGACGATTATCTTTTTATTAAAGATGTGATGTATGTCGATCTGCGTGATCCTCAGCAGCTGCTGAGTGAGGGTACGATTGCCGGTTTCACAAATATTCCGTTTTATGGATTAATCGTCGATCTGACAGACAATGAAAATGTCTTATTTACGATGACTAAGCCCCGTGATGAAAATGGCAAAGTGCTTGCTCAGCTTGGTGATGTAAACAGCTTTGTCGCTAATTATAAAGAATCCGAATCAAATCTGAATTATCTTTTTCCTAAAGATAAACAGATCGTCTTCATGTCAACAGCAGGTGTCGAAGCTACCTATATGATGAATCTTTTGATTCAGCTTGGTTATGATCCTGCCAATCTATACAATGCCGGCTGTTTCTCTAACGGCATCGGTGATCAAGTCGCCTACCGCAATGTCGAACAGGCGCGCTATTACACACCGGGACATGAAGCCTATACGGTCAGTGTCAGCTATGATTGGGGAGAATTAACACCAATTGATTAAATAATATTTAGAAATAACTAAAAAGGGATTGCCTGTTATACTGCCATTTCGCGTATATCAAACGATCCCTTTTTATGTTTAAATGCTGACACCTAATTCATCGATTTGTGTTTTAAACATTCTTTTGCAATATAAGTTTTAACTGCTTCAAGATTTTCTTGATTCAGTTCACGTAAACTCAGAATGAATTCGATTTCTCGATCTGTCAGATCTAATTCTTTATTGTGCTCACGCACTAATTCCATTAATATTTCCTGATTTTTATTCTTTTGATCTGCCATACTCAGTCCTCCCAATTATTGGCTGAGTATATTATATCACAAATATTTGATTATTTTAATAAATATCTCATTATTTGATATTTATTTTTTCAATCAGTTCACCAACCGCTGTTTTCACATCAAAAATCTTCATTGAGAGATTCATCGCTTTGGTATGTAGCTCTTTTTTAAAACGGTCGATCAGCTCATCAAATTCGATAACCTTGAAGCGCTCATAGGATAGGTCATTGAAAATCTGAGTATATTTATCGATGCGCCGGATAAAGAGCGGGTAAATCTGCGGCATCGTATGATTTGTGCGCAGATAGCTCAGACAATCATTAATAAATGCCGCGCGTTTTTCCTTTGACTGCTTCATAAATACATTGTTGATGGCAGCCTCCATCAGTTTCGGCATCCGGCTTTTTTGTTTCGCGGAAACAAAACCATGCTGATCCAGCTTATAAGCATAAACCTGATGAGCATGACAAAGCTGCTGAAGATTGCGGTCATCATAGCATGAAGCGATGATTTCCGGTTCCTTCAGATGCATAAAAAAGGCGGATACGACATCATTTTCATTTTCGATCAGATGCAGCTTAGCCAGATAATCCAAATCATCTGCCCGTTGTTTATACGCCGCCAGCATATCGGGATTGATACCCGGCGCGTTAAATGCATATACACCTTCAATTTGATCAAGCTGCTGCTTTGAACAGAGCAGTGACAGGCTTAAGGCAAGATTGCCGCCCTTGGAGTGACCGAGCAAATAAATACGTTTGCCATGAAAATCCTCCATCTGGAAACGTTTTAATGCCAATAGCTGCTGAGCTGTGACTGAAAGAAAGATATCCAGATTATCCTCCCAATCCTCCCAGCCGCAGCGCTGATATTCCTCATCAAGCATTTCACTGCCGCGGAAGCAGAGGTACACATGATCGTCATCCTCAATTTTCTGCATCACTAAACCGCTTTGCTTATTGTCATTAAAAACATCAGTAATCATCAGTGACTGATAGCGTTCAAAAGCAAACTGCTGAAGAAATTCAAGCGTCTTCAATGTATACAGATCGGTTCGCTGCTGATCCATGTATTTAGGACTGACTAATAATTCATGCGCAAAGTCCGTCACTGACAAGGGTTCCTTAAAATCCAGTACATCAAAATAACTCAATGAAGAAAGTATCAGAGCGTCTATATCATTAAATTCGAACATCGTACTCCTCCCTTTCTGTTTCCTTGTTGTACAGTATCATATGCAGATGTTCCATTGTGCGTTCACAGGTACTTAAATCCGCAAGCTCAATCGTAATCATCAAGGTTTCCTTTTCACAGATCAGCTGGGCCTGAATCAAAATGGTATGCTGTTCATCATTTAACTGAACACGCATGCCGCGGCAGCGGATTGTCTCATCTTCCCATTCAAACACATCATCGGCATCACTGCGGCTGACAAAGCCTTCCGCGAATTCCTTTAGCTTATGATCGGCGGTATAGCCGGTAATCCGCATCGTTGAAAGCCATTCCTGATTTTGATCACAGCGGGTTAAGATCATCGTATTATGATCAAAGCTGCACGTACAGCGGCCATCCTCAAGAATCAGCCAGCTGCCATAAGGGTAAAGCACTTCCTCTAAACGATAGCCTACCTCATCAAGTCCCATATCCGCTGCTGTTTTGATTTTCTCAGGGCGGTTAAGCAGGCCGCAGAGGTGACGGTACTGCTTCATCGGAAGCGGCAGCTTTTGATCCAACGCGTGGGCCTTTTCAATAGCCTCTAAGATATGCTCAGCAACCGATGCCTTAGCTTCACTGCCAATCTCAAAGGTACAGTCATTCCACATACTGTTTAACGCGGAGTTGCGGTAAAAGAACGCATTTTTCTCTAAATCATTCCAGATAAAGAAAGCCTTGGCGGCATCATCCAATGTCTGGTGAGTAAATTCACGGACATTGAGATAGCCCATCGGTGTTATGACGCAGCCGCTTTTGGCTAACGGCAGATAACTCTTATTATCCCACGCATAGGTTGCTTCCTCTTGTTCATCCATCTGCTTCATATTCGTCAATAAAAGATGCAGATAGCTATAAAAATAATGATCACGCAGACGTTCAAAATCATGATCCTCAAGGTATTCACATTCATCATCAATCAACAGGGCCGTGGCACAGCTATTGACTAATTGATCAAAGAATTCACAGACATAAGCGTGATATCCGGCACCGGCCACACTTGTTGTTGTTTTTAATATGACATAATCCATACGGTATTCAATCTCAATGATTCCCTCAGGACAGACGATGATTTCACCATGCTCCTGATCCTGTTCCAAAAAGAGATGTTCACGCTCACACAAGGTCTTGATGCTTTCCATCACCCTTAATTTATCTTCAGGACTTCTTAAAATCCCTTCACAGCTTACAGTAATTGCCATTTTATCAGCTCCTTTAAACTTCTCTACTATTTTATATTAACAATGAATAAAATACTAGTGGTGATCCCATGAACAAATTTTTTCACATATTCCTGCTGCTGATCTGCGCCTTAATTCTAGCTAACGGGGCGGCGATTATTGATGCCAGCGCGCTGGCTGTCACCCTCTGGTTTGAAAAGCTGCTGCCCAGTATGTTTGTCGGCATGGTTTTTGTGCGTTTTATCGTAGCAATCGGTATACTGCCTTGGCTGATGAAACCCATAAGCGTTGGCACCCGCTGGCTTTTAGGACTTGACGGCGGTGCTTTTTCTTTAGTCTTAGTCTCTGTATTGCTGGGCTTTCCTGCCTCATCAATGATGATTGATGAAGCCGTCGGCAAGGGTGAACTGACCATTGATCAGGGCCAGCGGCTGATTAATTGCTGCTGCTGTGCCTCATGTTCCTTTATCATTGTTACTGTCGGCACTCTTCTCTACCAATCTTTAGCTATTGGGATAAGGCTATGGCTGATTCAGATTCTAACCATCCTTACCCTGTTATTTTTCACCCGTAAAACACCCTGTGAATTCATGGCATCAAATGTTCAGCCTAAATGCTTCAGCTATTTTGCGCAGGCCGTTTCCGCTTCCATCAATACGATGCTGATCATCGCCGGTTATCTGATGATTACCCTCTCGCTTTGCGCGATTCTTTCACCCTTTTTGCCATCTTCACTCTCCCAGCTGCTTTCCATCATCGCTGAATTTTCCAGCGGCTGTGTAAGGCTTGCGCAAAGCGGCATCCCATCCTTTCAAAAGCTGCTGTTCACCAACATGCTGTTAAGCTTTGGCGGTCTATGCGTCCATCTTCAGATTCTTGGCAGCTGTGAGCATTCTAAACTAAGTATTTATCGTTTTATAAGGATGCGTCTGCTGCAAAGTCTGCTGGCTGTTTTTTTCAGCTTATTCCTTCTCTAAAAGATTAAATTAGCATTCGCTTCAGCTAATTTGTGGTATAATAATACCACTGAGGTGATGAATCTGCTTAAAACGATGTTCCCATTCTGGGCTGCAATCCTAGCTAATGTATTAGCCCAAATATTGAAACCTTTTTTTCATTATTTACGAACTCGGGATTTTAATCCCCATTATACGATTGCCTGCGGCGGCTTCCCGAGCAGTCACACATCAACGGTAACCGCCTTAGTCTGTGCCGTTGGAATTGTTGAGGGCATTCATTCCACCTTGTTTGCTGTCACCATGATTTTCGCCCTGATTGTTATTTATGATGCAGTCAATGTCCGATATTATGCCGGTAAAAATATTCAGCTGACAAAGCAGCTGATTGCGGATCTTGAAGAAACATTTAAACTGAAGCTTGATGATCCGATCTATTTTGAAAAAATGAAACAGGTGCTGGGCCATCGTTATGTCGAAGCACTTGGCGGTCTGCTTTTAGGGATCGCGGTTGCCCTTGTTATGGCAATGCTGAATGGCTTTTTGTAGGAGATGAGAGAAGCATGAAAACTAAAGAAGAAGAAATCATTGACGTTTTAGAAAAAATCCGTCCGTATATCCAGCGTGACGGCGGCGACCTCGAATTTGTAGAGTTTAAAGAGGGTATTGTTTATGTAAGAATGCTAGGTGCCTGCAGTGACTGTCTCGCTTTGGATGACACGATCAAGATGGGTGTAGAAGCCTTGCTGCTTGAAGAAGTAAGCGGTGTAACAGAAGTAAGAATTGTAGAAAATCAGCTTTAACAGCGCAATGCGCTGTTTTTATTTGCAATAAAACGACGCTGCAAGTCAAAAAACATGCTGTTTCAAATTAACGGGTATGCTAAAATATCCTTATAAAAATGAAAGGGGCTATTTATGGATACAGTATTTTCAATACTCGCGGTTTTATTAGGAATATTTTGTTTTTATACAGGGATCAAGGGGCTTATAAAACTGGCTAATGCCAAGAACTATGTCAGCTGTGAAGCGACCGTTACCGACATTGATGTAACAACCAGTGTCAGTAAGGGACGCCGATATACGCATTATTCACCCATTGTTGCTTATCAAGTTCAAAACGAACATTATGAAGAAAAATATGATCAAAGCAGCTCAACCTGCAAATATCAGGTGGGTGATACAATTGATATCGCCTATAATCCTGCAAAACCTGCTGATTTCATAATCGATGGTGACCGCTCAATTATCTGGAATTCGTTATTAATGTTAGCTATGGGCTGTTTGATGTTCTTTGTGGTAATCAAAATCTGGATGTAGTATGATGAACCTTTTAGTAAGGTTCTTTTTTTTATTATACTAAAAAACAGTCATGAAGACTGTTCATTATTGTGTGAGCGCTGGCAGAAACTGCGGTACATTGCCGTTGATCAGCTGGATAATTACCGGTATTTCTTCCTGCATGATAATTTCATCCTGACTGATGCCGGCAAAGACATCGGCCTTCACATTCACGCGGATCATAATCTTAAGCAGTGTATTATTGATGCCATAAGCTTCATTGGTGATTTCATAAACACCGTTTACCCGATTGATCACCTTAACCCGAATCTTTATTTTGGGCCCCATATCTGACAGTCCGACCATTTCGGTAAAATAACCCAGCGGCACCTCATCGACGACGCCATTATCAAAATAAACCTGATTGGTGATTGGATCAACTTCCCCCTTTTGTGCCAGCAGCAGGCTTTCATTGATACTCTCTACCGCCTTATAAAGCAGCTGATTCAGCTTCATGCTGTCATAATTGACACTGATGATTTCTCCCTCATCATTGGTTTTAACCCGAATCAAATCATCAGGATTAAAATCAAGCACCGAGATGCAGTTATGAATCAGTTTATTTAAAGAGGATTGAACCTCCTGCTTCGCCACCGCAATCATCACTGGTTCCAACAAACGGTTGCATTCGTAAAACGTATAAGACAGCAGCAATATCGCAGCAAGTGAAACCGCTAAGAGCTTATATTTCCATTTGATGCATTTTTTTGATTGCTTCACGGCCGCTCATCCCTGTCTTGATGCCCAGACTCTCCGCTTTTTTATTCACTGACAGCACACAGCTGTCTAAAAGATGATTAAAGCTTCTGTCTTCCTTCATGATGCAGACACAGGCCCGGCTGCCCTCCAAATAGCTGCGGCTGAAGATCTGACCGCATAAAAAACCATGTGTATTGCTGATAATATAGACCGGATTGGCCGGCAGATCGATTTCAATGCCAATCACATGAAGATCATCGATCTGATAACGTTTGAGATTAACCATACATCCCCTCCTGGTTCAGTCTATGAGATAGAGTAAAAAAAAGAACCGATAAACGGTTCTAAATGCAATTATTTCACACGCGGATAAATATGCTGCTCTGTAATAATCATGTCTACATCAATGTCATGAGCTTCATTGGTAAACTCAGCTTTTTGACATTCATAGGCCAAGCCCAATTTCATACAGCTGCACTGTTTCAGATATTTATCATAATACCCCTTGCCCTGACCGATCCGCTGACAGGCTTCATTAAAACCGACAAGCGGCATCACCATGCAGGCCATCACGCTAGGCTGACATGGCTGATTGCCGATGGGTTCAAGCAAGCCATAAGTTCCTCGCTTTAAATCATTTAAACAACTGATCGGATAGAAGTCCATCGTATTGCCATGAACACGCGGACAGTAAACTGCCTTACCCTCACTTAAACACCAAGTAATCAAATCTATTGTTGCGACCTCATTGCCAACTCCGACATAAATTCCCAGTGCGTTCACCTCTGCCAGCAGCGGTTTCGTTTTCTCAACAATCCATGCGGAGGCGGATGAAACAAAAGCTGAAGACAGCGAATTCCGCATTGCCTTCAGCTCTTTTCTTGCTTCCTGTTTATCCAACGGAATTACTCATATCCAGCTTCAGCAGCTGATTTAATTCGACCGCATATTCCATCGGCAGTTCACGGGTAAATGGTTCTAAGAAGCCCATGACGATCATTTCAGTCGCCTGTGACTCAGTTAAACCGCGGCTCATCAAATAAAACAGCTGATCTTCACTGATCTTTGACACGGTCGCTTCATGTTCGATCTGTGAAGTCGCATTCTTACTCACATTGGTTGGTACTGTATCACTGGTTGACAGCTTATCAAGAATTAAGGTATCACATTCTACCTTGCTCTTAGCATTCAGCGCTTTCTCACCATGACTTACAATACCGCGGTAATTCACCTTACCACCGTTTCTTGATACTGATTTAGAAATAATATTGCTTGAAGTATTCGGCGCCAGATGAATCATTTTCGCGCCGGCATCCTGCAGCTGATTCGCACCGGCTACCGCAATCGACACTGTCATGCCGCGGGCCCCTTCCTCAGCTAATACGCAGGCTGGGTATTTCATATTCAGGCATGAACCGATATTGCCGTCAATCCATTCCATTGACGCATTTTCATAACAGATTGCCCGCTTAGTTACCAAATTGATAATATTATCCGACCAGTTTTGAACCGTCGAATAACGGCATCGCGCATTTTTATGTACGAAGATTTCAACAACTGCCGCATGCAGGGAATCCTTAGAATAATTCGGTGCCGTACAGCCCTCTACATAATGCACATCTGCTCCTTCATCAACAATAATCAGCGTTCGTTCAAACTGTCCCATCCGCTCAGAATTGATACGGAAATAAGACTGAAGCGGTTTTTCAAGCTTTACGCCCTTAGGAACATAGATAAAGCTGCCGCCGGACCATACACAGCTGTTTAAGGCTGCGAATTTATTATCCGCATAGCTGATCAGCTTGCCGAAATATTTCTTTAATAATTCAGGCTGTTCACGCAAAGCGGTATCCGTGTCATAAAACAGAACGCCTTTTTCTTCAACTTCGGCCAGCATGTTATGATAAACGACCTCAGATTCATACTGCGTGGATACACCTGCCAAAAACTTCTGTTCAGCCTCTGGGATACCGAGACGATCAAAGGTATTTTTAATCGTTTCCGGTACTTCATCCCAAGAGCTTTCTTGTTTTTCACTAGCTTTAATGTAATAAGTATAATCATCAAAATCAATCCCGCTAAGATCTGGTCCCCATGACGGCAGCGGCATTTTCACAAACTGATCATATGCCTTTAAACGATAATCAAGCATCCATTCAGGTTCATTCTTTTTCCTTGAAATGGCTTCAACAACCTCACGGGAAAGTCCCTTACCAGTATTGTAGACACTTACATCCTCATCATGAAAGCCATACTTGTAATCCTCAACCTGAGGAATATTTTCTTCACTCATCACTTAGCCTCGCTTTCATGGATCATTTCTTCAATCGCCTTCCAGCCGATCGTCGCGCATTTAATGCGGTTCGCCTGTTTGCCGACTGTATGCAAAGCCACTGCTTCCTGAAGCAGCTCTTCATCATACGCTTTTTGATCAATCATATTGTGATAATTTTCAATAATAACCTTTGCTTCTTCAATTGTCTTGCCGCTTAAAAGCTCACTCATCATTGATGTAGAAGCTGTGGCAATCGTACACGCGACACCGTCAAAACGGATATCTTCAATGATTCCGTTATTAATTTTAGATTCCACAACAATGTCATCGATGCATGAATCAGAAGCCATGTGGCGCTTCATATAAGCCGGATCATTACTCAGCTTATGATTGCGCGGATATTCATAATGGTCCATCAGAATCTGTCTGAGCACCATTGGATCATTCATATAGTCAGACATAAACACCCTTCTTTCTAAAAGAAAACATTCAGGCAGTTTTCAATGGTCGCACTCCTGCACACTTCAATAAAACGATCCACTTCTTCAATCGTATTATAGAAATAAAAGCTGGCACGGATCGTAGCACCGGTACCTAAACGATGCAGCAAGAGCTTGGCGCAATGCTGGCCTGCCCGTACAGCAATACCCTGTGTATTAAAATAAGTAGCGGAATCCTGAGCAAAGATATCCTTGACATTAAAGGTAATAATACCGCCGTCCGCATGCTTATTATAGAGAATAATATTATCCAGCTTACTTAATTTATCAATCGCATATTCATGAAGCATCTTCTCATAGGCATGAATTTCTTCCATGCCGATCGCGCTCAGATAATCAATGGCCGCATTTAAACCAAGCACCGCTTCAATTGCCGGGGTTCCTGATTCAAATTTATACGGCGCATCCTTTAATAAAATATTACCGCATAAATCAAAACGGGCATTGTTGCCGCCGCCCAGCATAAACGGATCGGTCATCTGAAGCAGATCAAATTTACCATACAGCACACCGATACCGGTTGGGCCGCACATCTTATGACCTGAGAAAGCGAGGAAATCACAATCGATTTCTCTGACATCCACCGGCATATGCGGAATACTTTGCGCGGCATCCATAATGACGATAGCACCATGCTCATGAGCAATCTTACAGATTTCCTTCATCGGCACTTCAAAACCGAGCACATTGGTAACCTGGGCAATCGCCACTACCTTGACACCCTCATGCATCGCTTTCTTGAAGTTTTCAACCGTTAAGCGGCCCTCTTCATCTAACTCGATATACTCAATCACGGATTTTGTCTCTTCAGCACACTTCATCCATGGCAGAATATTACTGGCATGTTCAGCTTCACAGCTTAAAATCACATCGCCTTCCTTCATGTACTTGCGTCCCCAGCCATAAGCGACAAGGTTCAGCGAAGCACTGGCGCCGGAAGTAAATACGATTTCACGCGCATCGGCATTAATGAATTTCGCAACAGCTTTACGGCAGTTTTCATATTCCGTATCAACCTGATAGCTCAGTTCATAATCACCGCGGTGACAGTTTACACTCAAATCGGTATAATAATGCGTTACCGCATCAATGACACACTGCGGCTTAAAGGTTGTAGCGGCATTATCGATATATATCAGATCATGTCCCTGCATCTTCTTGCCGTTAAGCATTGGAAAATCTTTTCTTATCGCTTCTACATTAAGCATTCTAATCCCGCCTTTGCATTAATTTTTTCTGTTAATTCATCATGAATGCGCTCAATATCAAGCCCATCGGCAATCGGCAGCAGATAACCAATCATAATCAGTCCCATCGCCTGTGTGCGGGTAAGCCCGCGGGTCTGCAGATAATACAGCTGATTTTCATCAGGCTGACCAATCGTATTCGCATGCGATGCCTGAACATCATTCTCATCAATCAAAAGCTGCGGAGTGACAGAGGATACCTGATGATCTGACAGGGTAAGCACGCGGCTGGTCTGATGGCTTTCACTGCCATACGCGCCTTTTTCAATCTTGCCGACAGCTACCATATGATAATCACCATGCTCCCTGACAACAGCATAATTTTCAATCATACCGCTAGTATGGGGGGCCTGATGAACACAATTAAAGTCAAAATTTTTCTTTGTGCTGGTCATTACCGCGCTTTTCAGCAGCGCGCTGGCACCTTCGCCAATCAGCTTCACATTCAATGCCACATCAGCAGCACCATCACTCATTTCACCCTCGATAAACTCAAATCGGGCATCACGCTCAACATTGGCGCGCACTTGAAGATCAAAGCTCTCACATTCATTCCATATCAAAAGCTTCAGCTGGCCGCCTTCAAGCACATCAATGACTAAATCAGCGCTTGATAAACCTTCAGCCTTCAGATAAAGTGAGGCCTCGGCATGCTTCTCAACCACCAGATGAATCGCTTCATCACCCATCACCATCAGGTCAAGATGCTCACTGCCGACGCGCAGCGGTTCTTTATCCATACTCATACTATGCACCCTTTTTAACTTGTGCTGCACAAGCACCTAATGAAATTTTACCAGTCTTTACTGTTTCACTCTCTTCGCTGACTTTAACACCATATTCTTTTTCGATCCAATCATAACCCTCGGTATCGATTTTCTCTACTAATTCAGGTCCGCCGCTGACCACGATACGGCCATCAACCAAAACATGAGCATGCGTTGGCTTCAGCAGATTATAGAAACGGGCATAATGGGATACGACCATCATTCCCATCCCTGATTCCGCGCGCACATCATTAATCGCATCAGCAACGATCTTCAGCGCATCGACATCAAGACCGCTGTCAATCTCATCAAGCATCGCAAAGCTTGGCTTCAGCATCTTCATCTGTACGATTTCATTGCGCTTCTTTTCACCGCCGGAAAAGCCTTCATTTAAGAAACGGTGAGCAAGATCCGGTTTCATCTGCAGATCCTTGATCGTACCCTCCATTTCACGAATAAAGCTAAACAGCGGAATCGGTTTTTCACGGCGCGCATTCATTGCGGCGCGCAGGAAATCAGAATTTGTAACACCGGCAACCTCCTGCGGGTACTGCATTCCTAAAAACAATCCTGCCCGGCTGCGTTCATCAACACTCATGCTTAAGACATCCTGTCCTTCAAAAGTGATGCTGCCGCCTGTCACTGTAAATTTAGGATTGCCCATCACCGCTGCCAGCAATGTGGACTTACCATTACCATTAGGACCCATCAGCGCGTGAATCTCATTTTTATCTATATTTAGGCTTAAGCCTTTTAAAATTTCCTTGCCGTCGATTTCAACGGTTAAATCTTTAATTTCTAGTTGTGACATAACATTCTTCCTTTCTGTATTATGTTACCATTTTTTAAGCATGCAAACAATTTTAACGATTATTTTTTTACTGTTTATCCTTATATATTATAACGCGCCCCCTGAATCACAAACCATGTACTATTATAACGGACTCATTGCGTTATTTCTATCACAAACTGATAAATTATTCAACTTTCGTGTTTATTAATTGAAGAATAAGTGAAGAATTATGGTAAATTATCTGAACAGACCTGATTAAATTGCTTTTTAAACGCATTTATTCTATAATAAAGCAGATAGTCAATTAGGAGGTTATTATGATTGATAAATTAAAGGAAAACTGGTTTGTTGTCCTTGTCGCTGTGTTATTGTTCACTGCCTGCGGGTATTTCGTCTATGACATGAACAAGGATAAACTGCCAGGGAAAAAGGCCGACGGTAAAGACGTTGTTGCCGAACTGGCCGGCACAAATATTTTCGCCGATGATTTATATGACGATTTATACGGAGCCGTTGATTCTGAATCCTCATTGGGTACTTCAATGCTCTACATGTATTTTGAAAGAGCGGTTGCTGATGAAGCGGTGCCGATGACATCTGAACTTAAATCACAGATTTCAGCTCAGGTATCCGGAGTAAGACAGAATTATCAAGCTTATTACGGCGATCAGTGGGAAACATACCTGCTGCAGGGCTTACAGGCTTCAGGCTATACAAGTATTGATGATCTTGAAGCATACTTCACTCATTACTTAAAGCTTCAGACATTAAAGCATGAAAATTACGATGCTAACCTTGATTCATTATTCTCTAAGATTCATGAAGAAAAGAAATCAAGAACGGTATCACATATCTTAGTTAAGATGACTGATCCGGATAATCCAACTGAAGAAGAACAGAAAAAGATGGATGATATCGATGCGGCTTTAGCGTCTGGTACGGATTTCGCGGAAGTTGCTAAGCAATACTCTGATGACTCTACGGCTTCTGCCGGCGGTGCGCTGGGTTATGTTGACAGTGATACTTCATTTGTTACAGCCTTTAAGGAAGCTGCCTTAAGCCAAGAAAAAGGTACAGTCGGCGACTGGGTTCAGACGGAATATGGAAGACATAAAATTTTAGTAACAGAAACTGATAAAGCTGCGTTAGAAGCTGATGAATCAATTCGTGAATCACTCTATACAGCCATTGATTCTTATTACCCGGAAATGGGTGCGAAGATCGTTTGGGATAAAGCACAGGAATTGAATGTTACTTTCTCTGATCCAAAAATTGAAGAAGCTTTAAAAGCTTATATGAACATTACGGAATAGGAGGCCAGACATGAAAAAATTACTATGCGTATGTGCGGCTGCCCTGCTGTTTACAGTCAGCGGATGCAGTGACGCGACAACAAGTGTGACTGATGGTTCAACGGCTTTAATTACTGTTGGCAATACTAAAATCACTAAAGAAAATGTATATACAGGCCTGAAAACACAGGGAGCTGTTAATTCAATCATCAATATGGTGACACAGATCATCTGCGATAATGAAATTCCTTTAACCGATGAAATCAAAGCTGAAGCTCAGTCAACCATGGACAGCTTCAAAGGCTATGTCGGTGAAGAAAACTGGGATGCCTTCATTAAGGGCAACGGTTATGCTTCAGAAGAAGATTACTTTAATCAGCGTGTGGTATTAGCTGCCCGCGCAGGTCATATCACTGAGAAATATCTTGAAGAAGATTGGTCAAATGTGATTTCTGTTTATAAGCCAAGACAAGTACAAATCTTTACTACTGATGATGAAGAAGTAGCAAATAAAGCATTAGAAGCCATCAAGGGCGGCAAAGAAGTTGCTGAGGTGGTGGAAGAAATGGGCGGTATTACCGAGAATTACAACGGTTCTACACAGACGCTTTCATCAGAAAGCGGCCTGCCTACCAATGTATGGGGCAATATCACTAAGGTTACGGAAAACAACACCGTACTTGATGAGGTTCAGTACAGTCTTGATCTGACTACTTATTATGTAGTTAAGGTAATCGCAACAAATCCTGAAGATTTCAAGGAAACAGCGATTAAGGGACTGGCTTCAAGTACGACACTTCAAAATGAGGGCTTTGCTTATTATCTTAAGAAGTATAATTTCAATATTTATGATATTGATATCTACAACGCATTTAAAACTCAAGCTCCTCAGTATTTAGTACAATAAGTTCATGCAGATAAGGCAACTTATCTGCTTTTTATATGCCTGAATAATAAAGTTTCATCAACGCTTGACATTCCTATGGCTTCCCGCTAAACTAATAACAGTTTGAAGGGGGTTCCACAATGAAAAAAAGAGAAAAATTCTCTTCACGTTTTGGTTTTATTTTAATCAGTGCCGGCTGTGCGATCGGCCTTGGCAATGTATGGCGTTTTCCTTATATAACCGGTAAATACGGCGGTGCGGCCTTTGTGCTGCTTTATCTGTTTTTACTATTGATTCTCGGTCTGCCGATCATGGTTATGGAATTCGCGGTTGGCCGCGCTTCACAGAAAAGTGTGGCAGGCAGCTTTGAGGTCTTAGAACCGAAGGGCAGCAAATGGCATCTGTATAAATATTTTGCGCTCAGCGGCAATTATCTGCTGATGATGTTTTATACAACGATTGCCGGCTGGATGCTGATTTACTTTTTTAAAACATTAGCCGGTGGTTTTGCGGGGCTGAATATTGAACAGGTAGCCGCCGTCTATGATGCCACTACTTCTGATCCATGGCTCAGTGCGGCAGCCATGCTGTTTGTGGTTGCCTTGGGAATGTTTATCGTATCCCGCGGTCTTCGAAACGGCGTTGAAAAGGTCAGCAAGTTCATGATGAGCGCCTTGCTGCTGATTATGGTGCTGCTGGCAATTCGTTCATTAACCCTGCCAAATGCGATGGCCGGTTTAGCTTTCTATCTGAAGCCGGATTTTGGCAAGCTGTTTGAATACAATCTGTCAGAGGTGATCTTCGCGGCCATGGGTCAGGCTTTCTTCACATTAAGTCTGGGTATCGGCGCATTGGCTATCTTTGGCAGCTACATAGATAAAGAACGCTCATTGCTTGGTGAAAGCATCAGCATTACCTTGCTGGATACCTTCGTCGCCTTAGTTTCCGGACTGATCATCTTCCCTGCCTGCTTTGCTTTCGGTGTGAATCCAGACAGCGGTTTTGGTTTGATCTTTGTCACCCTGCCGAATATTTTCAACAATATGCCGCTGGGACAATTATGGGGCGGATTGTTTTTTATCTTCCTATTCTTTGCCGCTTTGACTACAATCATTGCTGTCTTTGAAAACATTGTCTCTTGTTTTACTGATTTATTTAATTGGTCACGCAAAAAATCCGTGCTGATCAATATGATCGGCATTATGATTTTATCGATGCCATGTCTTTTAGGATTCAGTGTTTGGAGCCACATTCAGCCGCTTTTCGGAGGCAGTATTATGGGGCTTGAAGATTTTCTGATTTCAAATAACCTGCTGCCGCTGGGCTCCTTGTTATACCTGATGTTTTGTGTTAGCCGCTATGGCTGGGGCTGGCAGAATTTCCTCGCGGAAGCCAATACCGGCAAAGGTTTGAAATTCCCTGCTGTTTTTCATTTCTATTTGAAATGGATTCTGCCATTGATTGTTTTATTTATATTCATTCAGGGCTATCTCCCATATTTTAAATAAACCAGATTTTTCTGGTTTTTTTTATCTCAGCAAGCCGATCATGCCAAGCACTAACAGATGCAGCGGATAAAAGGCATACATGCCTAACTGCATGGTTTTGGATATGCTGCCTTTTTGACCATTATAAAAGCAAATAGGTATCAAAAGGCCAAGGTAATTGCCAAAGATGTTCAGTATCACAGTCGGAACCATCCGCGCGTCAGTTTCAGTAAACAGCAGCATAAATAAGCGATATCTTGACAAAATGACAATGGGTATAAAGAGCAGCGCCTGCAGCCACCGCTTTTGATCCTTGAGGAAATAAAACGCAAAGAGGATCAGAATATAACCGTATTCTCCTTCCATATGCAGGCCGGTCGCCAGCAGACAGGCAGTAATAATGCTTATTATAGCCAACAGATATTGACGGCGCTGAAGCAGTGTATCTGTAAGCCATATCGCGATTAAGCCCAGGCTTAAAGTAAAAAGGATGTTTAAATCTATTTCAGAGATTAAAGCGGCAGCACCATAGGTATGCATTTCAGCCATATTAAATAAAATATAGGGTACTTGGGCCAATAAGGCGGTAATCGCAACCCGTTGTATATAACGCTTTTTATCATGCGTATGAAAGAAACCGTCAACGATACAAAATAAGAAGATCGGCGCAGCCAGCCGGCCAATATAATTCAATAATCTAAATAGCTGATCTATCAGCGCTTCCTGTCCCATTTCATAGAGCCAGTCCCATAAGGGTGCCAGTAATAACTGAATCGGTAAAATACGATCTAAATGATCATAAAACATACATAGACATGCGATAATTTTTAATTGTTTCTTATTCATAGAATCCCTCCGCGCAATAAAAATACCATTGAAATCTTTCAATGGTACCTTTAATTCTCTTACGATTCTCTGACATTATTTAAACCATGATTGCCTCATTCTCAATCATTAAAGTGTGGGTAAAGAGATAGAAAGCACATAACAGCAATAAATCATTCAGTGCTTCACATTCCATCTGGATGTTGCCATAGGCATCCATTTTTTTAATACAGCCGATTTGTTGCTGCTGATCATTGATCTGCCAGCTTGTATCACGGTTCAGATGCAGACTGTAATGCCGATTCTGCCGCTGATCCTCAACGTTTAGATCATGAAAGCTGCGCTCATAAAGCTTCACCTCAGAATTACCGTTGGCTTCACCCTTTACGACATGCTCCTTACTGCCCTGCTCATCGACGGTAAGCAACAAAGCGGAATTGCTGCCGGCTCGTTCAAAGGAGCTGATATACGTTTTCTGCTGCTCGATAAGCAGGATATTCTGGTTAGGATTCATTACATGGGAGCTGATCTGGCAGACCTCCTTGCCGGTTTCATCATAAACGTGTTTCCCCAAGAATGAATTTTTAATTATAAGCTTCATTTCCTGATCCCCTTTCCTGTTATAAAACCATATAAGCCAGACAGCCGATAAGACCCGCTCCGCTCATGACCCATACCGGATCGGCCTTAAATTTATGCAGAATGAGCAGTGAGGCGGCAAACAGCACTACTGAGATCCAGTCGGTCGATGCGAATGAAATTGGATTGCTGTTCCAGAATGCTAAAACGATAATCGATAAGCCCGCGGATGCGATCATTGCCACAACAGCTGGCCGCAAGCCGGTCAATACACCCTGCATCACACTTAAATTACGGTATTTATAATAGATATACGCCAAGGTAAGAACGATGATGATCGAGGGGGTCACACAGCCGATGGTCGCCATAATCGCTCCCGGCAGACCCGCGATGCGTGTTCCTACGAAGGTAGCGCTGTTGATGGCAATCGGCCCTGGCGTCATCTGTGAGATCGTCACAACATCACCGAATTCAATCATTGATAACCAGCCGTTGATTTCTACAACCTGATGCTGGATGATCGGCATTGCCGCATAACCGCCGCCAATACTGAACAAACCGATCTGAAAGAAACTCCAAAATAATTTAAGCAGCATCATGCTGAACACCTCCCTTTGACCGTTTAGTGAGCAGCACATTCAGCGCGCCGATCACACCGCAGATTAAAATAATCAAAATCACATTTACATTCAGGATTGCCGCCGCGATAAATGCGGCAATCAAAATAATGACCGGCTGCAGCCGATGCTCCTTCAAAATATCCAAGGTCATCGTTAATACAACATCCGTAATAACCGCCGCAACTCCTGCCTGCATGCCTCTTAACACATAGCCGACAATCAGCGAATCTCTGAATGCAGTATAGAATAATGAAATAACTGACAGAATGATCAGCGGCGGCAGCACCGTACCCAGCACAGTGATCAAAGCACCTCTGAAGCCATCAAGACGATAACCGATCAGAATCGAAGCATTAACCGCGATTGCACCTGGTGATGACTGCGCGATGGCTGTCAGATCCAGCATTTCCTGCTCATCAATCCAGTTCAGCTCCTCCACAAATTTCTTACGCATTAATGGTATAATGACAAACCCGCCGCCAAAGGTAAACGCGCTTAGGCTAAAGGTTGAACTAAATAACTTCCAATAAAACTTTTTATCTTTTTCCATCTCTTATCCCTCCTGCCCTTATTCTATGACTTGCCATTCTATAAGTAAAATAATATAATATTATAATAAGTATATTATTTTTATTATGGAGGAACTTATGACACTTAGACATCTTAGAATTTTTGTAGCGGTTGTGGATCAAGGCAGCGCGACAGCCGCCGCCAATGTGCTTTATCTCGCTCAGCCAGCAGTCAGCTTGGCCATTAGGGAATTAGAAGAATATTATGGCATCAAGCTCTTTGACCGCATCGGCAACCGTCTTCATCTCACCGAGGCCGGCAAGATTTTTTATTCCTACGCGGCTCATATCATCACAACCTTTGAAGAAATGGAAAACGGTTTGCGCAACTGGGATGAAATCGGCAGACTGCGGATCGGCTCAAGCATTACGATCGGCAACAAAATGCTGCCGGAGCTGATTCATGACTTTTCATTAATCTATCCGAAAATAGATGTCAAGGTACTGATTGAAAGCTCCGATGTCATTGAAGAAAAGCTACTGCGCAGTGAACTTGATTTTGCGCTGATTGAAGGTGTGACACACTCAATGGATCTGATTACCCATAGCTTTGCCGATGATGAATTAGCGGTTGTCTGTTCCAGCCTGCACCCCTTTGCGTCAAAAAAAGTCATCACCGGCGATGACTTCGTAAAAGAGAGAATCTTATTAAGAGAAAGAGGCAGCGGTACCCGTGAATTATTTGACAGTGTAATGGAAATCCACGGCTATGCATGCATACCGGCATGGGAAAGTACAAGCACCCGTGCCCTGCTCAGCGCTGTAGTTGAAAATCTAGGCATCGCCGTAGTACCTAAACGTTTAATTGAGATTGAACGTACCAGTCAGCTGATTGAATGTATCCATATTGAAAATATTGAATTTAAACGAAATTTTAATATCGTCTATCATAAAAATAAATATTTATCTAAAAGTATTAAGGAATTCATGAAATTATGCGATGATGCTGAAAAATAAAATACCCATAATAAAAACGCCTTTATGGCGTTTCTTTACTATTTGGCGGAGCGGGTGGGATTCGAACCCACGGACGGGGTAACCGTCAAACGATTTCGAGTCGTTCTCGTTATGACCACTTCGATACCGCTCCAAAATGAATCCTGAATTATTTCAGGATTTTCACAAGCTCGTCAAGATCCTGCTTTTCAGATTCATTAAATTGAATCACAACAGCGTCATTCTCACTGTAACGCGGGATGATGTGAAAATGCAGATGGTTAACCGTCTGACCGGCAGCCTCATGTGTATTGTTTAATACATTGACACCCTGAGCATTTAATCTTTCACTGATCCGCACCGCCAGCATTTTTACCACTTGTATCAGATGCGCTAAAGTTTCATCATCGCATTCAAGCAAATTATCATAATGCTTTTTAGGAACTACCAGCGTATGCCCCTTTGTGACCTGGCTCAAATCAAGGAAAGCCATGACCTGATCATCTTCATAGATACATGAAGAAGGAATTTCTTTATTTACGATACTGCAGAAGATGCACATAACGATATCCTCCCTAAAATTTGACTCTTATAGTTTATCACTTTTTTAGTTTTTTGAACAGTATTAAAACGTACCTGACTCAGTAATTTTGACTCGATATTTACAATAAAAATTTTTTTGATTTTCTATGAGCAAACTACTATTCAGTCAATCAAAAATACGTTATACTAAACCCGTAAAAAGAAAGAGGTAAGAAATTATGGCTAAATTCGTATGTCAAGTATGTGGTTATGTTTATGAAGGAGATGCGGCTCCAGAGTTCTGTCCATTATGCAAGGCGCCTGCTTCTAAGTTCACAAAGCAGGAAGAAGGCGAAATGGCTTGGGCGGATCAGCACGTAGTAGGTGTTGCCCAGGGAGTTTCTGAAGATATCCTGAAGGATCTCAGAATGAACTTTGAAGGTGAATGCTCTGAAGTAGGTATGTATCTTGCAATGGCTCGTGTCGCTCATCGTGAAGGTTATCCTGAAATTGGTATGTATTATGAAAAAGCGGCTTGGGAAGAAGCTGAACATGCTGCAAAGTTTGCTGAATTATTAGGTGAAGTTGTTACAAATTCAACAAAGAAAAACCTTGAGCTGCGTGTGGCTGCTGAAAATGGCGCATGCGCTGGCAAGAAGGATCTGGCTACACGCGCTAAACAAGCAAATCTTGATGCAATCCATGATACTGTACATGAAATGGCTAAGGATGAAGCTAGACATGGCTGCGCATTTGCCGGCTTATTGAAACGTTATTTCGGTGAATAATTAATTATTATAATAGAGCTTATGAAAACAGATGCACTTCATTCAGTGTATCTGTTTTTATTTTGCGCTCGATTGGATAAATTCAGTAATGATTGCAGCGCTTTGAGCCTGCTGTTCTTCAGCGCTGATGCTCGCTTCACCATCGCCTGCCTGAATGCCGTAACAGCCAAACTGCGCGTGATTGCCGCCCTTTATAACAGTAATCGTGCCGCTTGTCAGCTGATTGCGGTTCAGCACACCATCTTCACTGCCGTAAATCACTAAGGCTCTTGCGTCCGGAAGATCACCGTAAACATACGCGCCTAATAAAATTACCCCTTCGATTTTATCCATATGCTCAGCCGCATAGGCGCTTGCCATTGCACCGCCCAGGGAGTGACCGGCCATATACCAATGCTTGATCTGTGACAGCTCAGCCAAGACATCATCAGCCGCGTTTGGATTCAAAAACGCCAGATGCAGCGGCATTTTAATTAAGACACAGGTGATTCCCGCCTGCTGAAGCCTGCTTAAAAGCGGAAGATAAGCAGTCTCCTCTACCTTAGCGCCCGGATAAAAGATAAGACCAGCCGCTGAATCTGCCGCTAATACCGTATAATCATCATAAACCTCGATATGATCCGCCATGCTGAAAACAGATACCACCTGCTCCTGCGCATGATAATAATCTTTTGTGTAAAAATAAAAAGCGCTGCTCAAAAGCACCAGCAAAGCAAGAGCTGATCCAGCTGCCCGTTTAACCCATCGTTTCATCCTATCTTCCTTCCTTTATGCACTATTATTGCACGGTTTGCCAATTCATTCAAAGGGTATTTATTTATGTGCTTAAAAGCCTCCCGGATAACCGGAAGGCAAATTTTACAGATCAGCGAGTTTTTCAGCAAGCAGCTCCGACATTTTAGCGCCAACCATTAAAAGTCCCGCTTTCTTTGTATGCAGCATAAGCTGAATACGCGCGCCTGCGTTTAATGGATAATAGGTACGGCGGCTAAACATCATCGGTGTATTGGCGCTAAGCTGCTGCACCGACATTGAATTCAGCAGCAAAACACCATCGGCATAGACTGATACCCTGCACTCCATATCCCCGCCAGCCGCTAAGCAAAGCGTATAATCAAGCGCATAGATGCCTGCTTCTTTGAGAATCAGCGTTCCCGGCATCAAGCTGAAGCCGCTTTTCGCATCAAAAACACCGGATTCAAAAGCAATGCTGTCATGTGAGGGTGACTGGCCGTCAAAATATAGTGCCTGTTCTTCATTCGCTTCAGTAAACTGAAGCAAATAAGCAGAATGATTAAACATCCCTCCATATACCGTAATAGGAAATCCCCGGCAATTGTGTATTTTCATTGATTGTCCACCTTTCCGAAACATTTTGTTTCTGCGCTATATTATGCGCACAGCATCTAAGCAAGGCATGACAACAACCCGAATCTAAACCTTGTTGGTTAATAAGTGCTATAATAGAAGCATTGAAAGGATGAATCTTATGCTTTATCAATTAACAAATCAACTGCATGAAATTGATATAAATCAAATTGAACCGAATACCCGATTAATTGCCTGTTTTACCCATCAGCAGGCATTAGATGTCAAACTGCCAATTGATCTTACCACCCTCATCGCCCAGCCGCTTTCCCGTTTCTGTAAGGCTGAAGTCCATGCTGACTGCATGATTGCCGCTTTCAGTATTCCGGATACCACGTTCCATAAAAAGAAGCAGTTTCTTTTAGGCATCTGGAATGAAATGCTGGTCTTTATCGATGATACCCATACCGCTGAAGCAATCTTAAAAACACTGGCTGAAACAAGACAATGGAAAGAACCCCAGCTGGGCCGGCTTGTTTATGATTTTCTGGAAATGCTTGTTTTGGATCATCCGCAGAAACTGGAAACCTTGGAGAATCAGATTGCCGGTTTGGAAGAAGATGTCTTTAAAGGTACTCTGAATCGCTTCAATCATCAAATGATCGCCATCCGCAAAGAAGTGACGGCACTCTCACATACATATCGTCAGCTTGATGATCTGACGATGGAGCTGATTGAAAATGAAAATGATTTCTTTAATGATCATGAGCTGCGATTTCTAAAGCTATTCAGTAACCGCATCAACCGTCTGCGGGAAGAAACACTCACACTGCGGGAATATTCAATGCAGGTGCGTGAAGTCTATCAGGCACAGCTAGATCTGCGTCAGAATGAAATTATGAAAGTCCTGACAGTAATTACCGCCATCTTTATGCCCTTAACCTTAATTGCTGGCTGGTATGGCATGAATTTCATCAATATGCCTGAGCTTACTTGGCAGTATGGATATCCAATGATTATTTTATGCAGTATCCTGATCATTCTTTTCTGTATCTGGCTGTTTAAGAAAAAACGATTCTTATAAGAACGCTGTTGAAACATTCAGCGTTTTTTCATTTTCAGACGAAAAAAATCCGGCTTTGAACCGGATTCGCTGTTTATAGGGTGTCTGTCCCATGGGGAGGGACAGACTTCATGTTCTAAACCCCTAAAGAACATGAATGGGTGGGGAATGAGCTATTAAGCTCAGTTATTATTATAGCATCATCCTTCTAAATTGGCTAGTATAATTTAACTGATATTTTATTTTTTTCATTAATTTTACCTAATAGTGATAATGTCCGCTGAAATCACAAACAGCAGTCTGCAATTCCCCCTTATTTCACAGTGTCTGCAATCCTATAAATCATCAACCAAAGCGCCTGATTTCGCATAGGCTGTTGATTTAGCTTCAAAGAAATCGGTTTTAATCATATTCGCATTAGCGTATTGAGATACCCATGCCATAGAAGCCGGTTCACTGTCATAGCCATCATAAAGCTTGCCAAAGCCAAGTCCCAGGCTGCGCAGATTCCCCAGGTAATAAATATATTCCTCAATCATTTTTAAAGACAGACCTTCAATCTTATCACCAAGTACATAAGCTCCCCAGCGAATTTCTTCCTCAACACCCTGAGCCAGCATCGCTTTATAAATTGCCACATACTCATCGGTAAACAGCTGCGGTTCTTCTTTTTTCAGTTCCAGCAGAATCGAGCGAAACAGCCATAAGTGAGTGTTTTCATCACGGTTGATATATCGAATCTCCTGAGCGGACCCCGGCATCTTGCCATTACGGCCAAGATTATAGAAAAACATAAAGCCTGAGTAGAAATAAATGCCTTCCAAAATATAATTGGCAATCAATGTTTTTACTAACTGGAAGCTCGTCTTTTTCGCTTGGAATTCATTATACAAATCACCGATAAAATGATTGCGGGCTAAAAGAATCGGATCATCCTTCCATTGATATAAAATCGAATCACGTTCAGCCGGTGAACAAATAGTATCCAGCATATAACTGTAGCTCTGAGAATGCACCGCTTCCTGAAAAGCCTGAATTGTCAGGCAGAGATTTACCTCACTGGCTGTAATATATTCAGAAACACAAGGCAGATTAGCGGTTTGAATACTGTCAAGGAAGATTAAAAAGGAAAGAATCTTATCATAAGCTGTTCGTTCCTCATTGCTTAAACGATGATAATCCTTTACATCCTGACTCAGATTAATCTCTTCAGGTATCCAGAAATTATTCATCGCTTGACGGTACCAGTCGGATACCCATTGATATTTCATATTATTAAAATCATTCAGATTGGTCGTATTACCGTTAATCATCCGTTTCTTTAAAACATCAGTATCACCAAATTCATTAAACAACGCTTTCTTATTTACGGTTTCCATCTTGTCCTCCTATGCCGCGCATACTTCGCATTCTTCTACTTCCAGTGATTTAGAACGAATATAATAAACGCTCTTTACACCATTTTCCCATGCTTTTATATATAAATTCAGCACCTGTCTAAATGTATAATCATTTGTGATATACAGATTTAAAGACTGACTTTGATCAATATGGCGCTGACGGATACCAGCGGCTTTAACCACCCATTCCTGATTGATCGTATGCGCGCTTTGATAAATCCACCATGTTTTCATATTCAGATCCGGTGCTACGCGGGCGATGATGCTGCCTTTCTTTTCTTCAAGGAAGAAACGATTCATAATCGGATCGACAGCCGCGCTTGTACCGGCAATAATTGAAGTCGAGCTGGTTGGCGCAATTGCCAGCAAATAACCATTGCGCAGCCCTGATTGATGAACACGCGCGCTTAGCTGCTGCCACTTCTCATCCTGATAACCACGATCGGTAAAGTAATTTCCATTATCCCATTCAGAACCGCTGAAATAAGCATAACAGCCCTTTTCCGCCGCTAGCTCACAGCTGGCTTCAATCGCATAATAGTTGATTTGTTCATACACCTGATCCATAAACCGCAGGTGTTCTTCACTTTCCCAGCGAATGCCTTCCTTTGCCAGCAGATGATGATAACCGCTGGTCCCTAAACCGATTGGACGATAACGCTGATTGGTAACCTTGGCATATGGAATCGGATAGAAATTCAAATCGATAACATTATCCAATGCGCGGACAATGATGCTGATAATCTTACGCAGTTCTACCTGATCATGAACATTAATATTGCCCAGCACCAAAGATGCCAGATTGCACACGACAAAATCACCCGGCTTCGTCTTTGTCACGATGACCGTCTCTCCGTCAATTTCTTCTATTGTTTTTGACACACTCTCGATTGCGCTCATATTCTGAGCAATTTCGCTGCAAAGATTTGATGAATAAATCATTCCCGCATGCTTATTAGGATTCATGCGATTAACATGATCACGGTTAAAGGCAAACGGCGTGCCGGTTTCAATCGCTGACTTAAGAATCAGACGTACCAAATCTTTCAATAGGATTGCCTGCTTGCTGATACGTTCATCATGGATACAGTCAAAATAACGTTTTTCCCATTCCTCACCATAATAATCTTCAAGCGCATAGCCTTTGATCATTAAGATTTCATGCGGACACATCAAATACCATTGCTGATTCAGATCCTCACGGGCCATTTTCCAAAACAGATCCGGATAGCAGACAGCCGGAAAGACATCATGAGCCTTTTTGCGGTCATCACCATTGTTTGTGCGCAGCTGCAGAAAATCAAGGATATCCTTGTGCCATACATCAAGATAAACCGCTACAGAGCCTTGCCGCACACCGAGCTGATCCACTGCCACCGCGGTATCATTGGCCAGCTTGATCCATCGTGCCACACCGCCGGCTACACCTTTAAAACCGCGGATATCAGATCCGACCGCGCGAACCTTGCCAAAATATAAGCCCATGCCGCCGCCGAATTTTGAAATCTGCGCGAAATTGTCAATGCTGCGGTAAATACCTTCTAAAGAATCCGGTACAGTATCGATGAAGCAGCTTGAAAGCTGAAAATACGGTTTGCGGGAGTTGGACATCGTCGGTGTTGCCATCGTTACTTTTAAAGTGCTTAATACCTCGTACAGCTCAATGACCTTATGCAGACGGTCTTCCTTCTCATTCATATTCAAATGCATCGCGATTCCCATAAACATTTCCTGCGGCTTCTCTAAAACCTGATGATCCTTATCCGCGATCAAATATCGTTTAATAACCAGATCAAGACCGCTGTAAGTAAACAGCTTTGTATGCTCTTCCTTTAAAGCCGCCGCTAATTCATCAATTTCCTGCTTGCTGTATGCTTCAAGAATATAACGGCCGTATAATTCCTGTTCTGTTAAATAGACCAGCTTATCATAGAAGCTGTGAATATTCAGGGCAGCCATTCTCTCCTCAATCATATGATTATTCTGAAAGTTCAGTAACCGGCCGGCAATAAACTCCCACTGCGGAGCTTCAGCGCTGACGCACTCAACGGCAGATCGTATCAAGCTCTTAAGCCGCTGATCCATATCCATTTCCGGCTTATAGAAAGTCTGATACTTTGCCAGCATCAAATCAAGCGCCAATGCCTTGCCATAGTCCTTATGGATTCCCTTTAATACCGGCCGCAGTCCGGCCAGCGGCAAAGAGGCAGCAAGCTCATCGACGATGCGGCGGTTTTTAGCCTGCTGATCCCGATAAAGAATAAAGCTTTTTGCCTGCTTATAAAAGCCATGCTTCATCATGCTTACTTCCACAAGATCCTGAATCTGTTCTACTTTAATATCATCAGGATTCTCAACCAGCTGCTGTTCAATTTCCTGAAGCATCACCTTCAGCTGTTCAGCTTCAATACAGCTTTGTGTGTTTTCAAACGCCAGTTTAATTACCCGGGCAATTTTATTTGATTCATATGTTTCTTTAGTTCCATCACGTTTTGTTATTTGCATCTCTATATCCTTTTCCTTACTTGCATTAGCATAACAAAAAAAAGCAAAGATTTCATTTACTTTGCTTTTAATAACTTCTTCACAATTAGCATGTTTCAAGATAACACTTATATGCAAATAAATCACGCTGATAAATCAGCTTCTGAATCGACTGTTTATCGAGCGCTGACAGTTCCTTCAGCACTTCCTCTTCACTTAAGAAAACTAAACCGTGAATCAGCTGCTTTTCTTCTTCAGTATAAGCGTAGGGTCGGCTTTGCCGAATCAGCCTGACCGCATAGAAGTGAGAAATAGTCCGGCGCTGGATCAGATGATAAGTATCCTCAATCACACATAATGGCCGTAAAATCTCCCCTTCCCAGCCGCTCTCCTCAAGCAGCTCGCGCTGAATTGCCTGGGCGTGGCTTTCATTAGCCTCAATGCCGCCGCCCAGTGTTTCAAGATGGCGCAGACAGCCAAAAATATCATCTCTTTTTATTTCCAGAAAAGCATAGCGGTCATGATATACCGCAATCATCCGCACGGTTTCCCGCACATGGGTGATATCTCTTTTCGCAAAAACATCGTCAGTAAATCGCTTCCTGATCATCACGCACCTCCTAATCAAAAGACATATAGTATAAATCTGCTTGCAGATATTACGTTTTGTATAAAGCTACAATTTGATACCTTAAAGCTAATAATACATAAAATCCGCACCTATTATCAATAACAATTTTAAAAATATATAAAACTAATGATTTGAGGCGGCAAATTAACTTTTTAAACTGCATATCATTAAATCATCAAGCTGCATTAACTTTAAATAATCTTTTAATGATATTTTTCTGATTCAATTTCAACATGAAAAAAGACACTTTTTCAAGTGCCTTCAATGATGCATACGATCATCTTAACTTTGGGGGAGAACTAACTTACAAGTATGGGTGGGGGAAGAAAAGTAAGTTAGGTTAAGATGAAAGAGGCATTACTGCCTGTATAAATATTACTTTTTTTCGTTAGGAATGTCAACTGTTATTAAAAAGATTTTTAAACATGAGAAATGTTCTTGGCTGATACCCAAGCTGTTAATCAGATGTTCATTAGGAATTTTATTTATGCACATTTACTTATTTTGGAAAACCCTTCCATTTTAATGATGAAAACGCTATCCAAAAAGATAGTCCAAACGGCTTATTGGCTATGATTTTTACGATTGAGTTAAGCCTATCCATCTGTGCAACGGCACCTTTTCTTGATTTATGCATAGGCTAATGCAGGTGATCGTATGCGTTTAAAAATTGCCCTTCCCGTTCGGCTCAATGAAGCTGAGTCACGATATCAAATTTCAGCACCGTTAATTCATGCGCTGCTGGCACTTCATGTTACACCGGTACTGATTTATCCGCAAGCTGACATCAAAGACCAGCTTTCTGGGTGTGATGGTGTGCTGATCAGCGGCGGCGACGATGTTGATCCGCTTCTTTTTAACGATAAACCACACCCTAATACAGTCATCGAAAAAGCCAGCATCGAACAGCTGGATATTGACTGCATTCATTATTGTGAAAAACATCATCTTCCCTTGTTTGGCTTATGCCGCGGTATTCAGATACTAGCTGTGGTGTATCATGCGGCTTTATATCAAGATATTGACCAACATATGAAAACCAGCCATCCGCTGATCATTGCCCCTCATTCATTTTTAAGCGGTATGCCGCTGCCTTCAGTTAATTCTTATCATCATCAAGCACTTGCGCAATGCCCTGAAGGTTTTATGATCAGCGCGATTGCCGACGATGGAACGATTGAAGCAATTGAAAAAGCGGATATGTTTGCCGTTCAATGGCATCCGGAACTGATGCGTGACGATCCCCTTTTACGTTTTTTTACGGATTACGTACTTGCCAAGAAAATAAACAAGAATCAAAATAGAGAGCAGTGTTGAATATTTCTCGATTGCGATAAATTCACTCGCTTTGCTTAATGTTGCCGCAACAAGCAATGAGCGCATAAAGCGGCAGCCGCCGTCAAGCAATAAAAAGAGCCAGCGGTTCATTCGGCATAAACCAGCCAGATATGCCAGTACGAAATCAGGAAAAGGTGTCAGCGATCCAAGGATAACAGCCATCGCGCCATATTTCTGCATGGCTGCCTCTCCTTCGGACAATGTTTCTTCATTGACCAGCTTTAAGGCAACCTTACGGCCATAGCTGACACTTAACTCATAGCCGATGTAACCGCCTAAAAAGGTACCGATACCGCTGACTACCGCATAGTAAAAGCTTTTGGTCGGAGCTGCCAGACATAGCGGTACAAAGACAGCTTCAATGGAAGGTAAAGGTAAGAATGCCTTTAAACAGGCATAAATTAAAAGGAACAGGTCTGCATTCATGAGATCACCTGTTCCATTGTATGTTTTTATTCGCTCATCAATTCATAAAGTGAATGGATCTTATGTGTCGGTACGATTTGAAAGCGTTCAATGTCCGCGAATGTATGCACACCCGTCGTCACAAAGATTGTTTCGACCTGGCAATTAACACCGAGCAGGATGTCGGTTTCCAAATTATCACCAATACAAATTGCATCTTCTTTTCTAATATTAAAATACTCAAGCGCTTCATTCAGAATGGGCGGATACGGTTTGCCGATCTTAGGTGATTGCTGTTCACTCGCATACTCAAACATGGCCACAATTGAACCGTTGCCGAGCTTATAGCCTTTGCCATGCGGCAGCTTGCGGTCATTATTGGTGCCAACCAGCTTGGCGCCATTTACTAAATAACTCAGTGCCTTAGAGTATGATTCATAATCAGCATTGGCATCAAGGCCCACAAAAACAAAATCGACATCTTCTTCAACAAGTTTAAACCCGGCATCCAATAAGGCTTCTCTTAAACCTGCCTGGCCGATCATATACGCGTTGCGCTTCGTGCTGAATTTTTGCATCGTGCGCGCCGCCGCCATGCTTGAGGTGAAAAACTGATCTTCACGAATGCCTTTGAACCCCAGTTTTTCCATATGCTGCACATTCTCTAAACGGGTACGGGTAGCGTTATTCGTCAGAAAGTAAAAGGGCTGCTGCTTGGCGATACACCAAGCGATAAATTCTCTGGCGCCATCAATATTTTCATTTCCCCGATACATTGTGCCATCAAGATCAATCAGATAACTTTTCATTCAATTACTCCTCTTTTTCCCTATCAGTGTATCACGTTTACGCAAAAATTGGGACAAAGAAAAAGCATTTCAATTTAAAGTATGTTAGAATATAGGTCAAGTGAAGGTGATGTTATGAAAAATTTAGAAACTGCAAATCGCTGTTTGAATTGCAAGAACGCGCGCTGTGTCAGCGCTTGTCCGATTCATACGCCGATTCCGGAGGTAATTCTCGATTATAAAGAAGGACGCTATGAACAGGCTGGCAAACGATTGTTTGACAACAACCCGCTCTCAGCTATCTGTTCTATTGTCTGTCCGCATGAAAAACAATGCCGGGGCAATTGTATCCGCGGCATCAAAGGTGAACCAGTTGATTTCCCTGCCATTGAAAATGAAATTTCCAAGCATTATTTAAAGCATGTTCATTTTACTGAAAAACGCATCCATAATCAGCGGGTAGGCATTATCGGCGGCGGCCCGGCAGGGATTACGATTGCCCTGCAGCTGGCCCAGAAGGGTTATCCTGTCACTATTTTTGATGCTCATCCGCGCATTGGCGGTGTTCTCCGCTATGGTATTCCTGATTTCAGGCTGCCGCGGACAATTCTTGATTTACTGGAAGAAAAGCTGCTTGAATTAGGGGTAAAAATCAGACCAAACACTTTGATTGGTCCAGTGCTGACCATTGACCGGCTTTTGGAGGATGGCTATGATGCCTTATTTATCGGTACGGGTGTATGGAATCCGAGAACCTTAAATATCCCTGGGGAAAGCTTAGGCAATGTGCATTATGCCATCGATTATCTAAAAGATCCAGAGGTCTATCAACTCGGCAAAAAGGTAGCGGTTATCGGCGCCGGTGATGTCGCGATGGACGCGGCGCGTACCGCCAGCCGCCATGGCTGTGATGTGACGATTCTCTATCGCAAGGGCAAGGAGAATATCTCTGCCACCGAAGCTGAACTGCAGGGAGCCATTGATGACGGTGTTAAATTTGTCTTCTACAAGATCCCTAAGGCATGCAGCGAGGAAGGTATGATCGTTGCTGACTGTGAGGTTGTCATGGATGCGGACGGCCACCCACAAAGTGTTGAAAAAGCGGACAGCGATCATCTATTTGCCTGTGATTCCATCATTATTGCGGTATCACAGCTGCCTAAAAACAATATTGTCCGCAATACAACCGGCTTGGAAACCGGTAAGAACGGTTTGCTGATTGCCGATGAAGACGGGAAAACGACAAGAGTCGGTGTCTTTGCTTCTGGTGATGTTGTGACCGGCGCTAAAACCGTAGTAAAGGCCGTTAAATATGCCCAGCATGTTGCCGGTGAAATTGAAGCCTATCTGCAAGCTAAAGCACAATAAGAAAAAGGCGTTGGAATTCCTTATGGAACATTCTTAACGCCTTTTATTCTGCCTGTGTATAGCTAATTATCGAACTGCCGTTTTGCATTGAGATATAACTGCCGTGGATATCGGTACTGCAGCCATCGAAGGTGAGTGATTCCGGATATTCAAGAGATCCCTTGCTGCCGACATCAATTGCCCCGGCATGATCAGGATACTGATTGTTTATAATCTGTGTCAGCTCACTAATTTTAAGCTTGCCGTCGACCAGTATCGCTGCCGCTTCACTTTCAAAAGAAGAGCCGTCGATGCTGATTTGGTTTAAAGTCAGCGAACCGCTGCTGCGAATATCAATCAATGTTCCTGTATAAGCAGGATATGAAGCTGAACCCATATAGCGTTTCAGCGTAATCGGCTGATCAGCATCCCAGACTTGTTCATCCTTGATCGTAATGCCATTGATGATCCAGATCGTTCCCGCTTCATGATTCAGCAATTCCTTAGCCCGTTCAAAGCTTTGAACTGCCGTAAGCGGTGATTGACCGTCATTGGCGTCACTTCCCTTGCCATTCAAATATACTTCATTAACAATTTCACTTTCAATATAATTGCTGCTTACTGTACGAATAATCAGCGGCAGCGGCGCTTCGGTTTCAAATCGCTCAGATAGAATCGGCGTAAATGTATAGGTCACACCCGCCTCTGCCTCAGCTTCAAAACCTGGTTCTACATTCCATTGACTGATTTTCAAGTTGATGCTTTTCTCATTGCCAACCTGATTCCCCGCTTTATCAAGTGCATAACCGCTTGCTTGAATCGTATCCGGCAGTGCTAATTCATCAATCGTACTGCCCTGTGCAATCATCAGCTGATCATCAGCGAGCGCTTCAAAATGAGTAATCAGCATTGGCCGGCTCATGCTTTTAACATAACGGGAAATAGGATAAATCGCGCACAGTCCCAGCAATATCACAACCGCCAGTGCTTTTCTGAAACGATGCTTTGGCTTAGGCGGCGCCTGTTCCTTATTTAGATAGTCTTCAACTTCCAGGATTTCTATTTTTTCTTTACGCAGATTAGAAAATGCTACGAATATCAATCTGAAAGGCAGACTTAAATAATATAAAATTGAGTCAAGCAGATAGATAACCGCCAGCGGCAGAAGCATAACATATCTTAATGAAGGATGCTTACGGCCGAAATCGACAATCTTATACAATAGCTTTTCAAGCATGCTTCCACCTCCCAAAATCACTTATATAGTATAACAGAATCTGGCCGGGATGAAAATTCATTCTCCTCAGAAAAAAGCTTAAGCCGGCTGATTTCCCTTACTTTTACGCATTTTTATGATCATCCATGTAGGAATAATCGCGATACATGCAAAGATCCAGCAAGTGATGTTAAAATCAAACCGTTCTACAAGCCACGCGCCAATTACCGGTGTTAAAAAACCGCTGATACCGAAATAGATTGCAAAGCCCACAATCTGCGCTGAAGCTGCCAGCTGCTTAGGTGTTACTTCCTGAATCAGCAGCTTGCTGGTTAAAACGATAATCGGATGGGTAAACAGCTGCAAAGCCGCCACGATCAGCACCCATAGCGGTGTCGCGCAGAAACCATAGGCCACAAATTTAACGCCGGTCATCAATGCCGCAACCAACAATAAGCGTGATGGCTCAAACTTCTTAAATAATTTAGCGGAAAATAAATAAATCGGTATTTCCATCAGCGACTGAATCGCAAATTTCACAGATACCGCGATGCGATCACCGCCCAATGCAATCAGCTTATCCACGACCACAAACTGATCCGCGAAGCCGGTAATCATCAATAGAAATAAAATCATCAATAAGCGCTGATACGATTTATTCATCAACAGTTTTTTCATACTGGCTAATGAAATTGAACCCTTTTCCGCCGCTTCCTTTTCCTTGATAAAAAAACCGCACAGTAATGAAATAGCAGAAGCGCTCAGACAGAGAATGCATAAACCAATACTGTTGAATTGTTTATAAATAAAGCCTGCTGCCAAGGAGCCGCTGACCAGACCTGCTGCTGAGAAACAGTGATATTTACCAAAGGTTTTAGGTTTAAGCTGAAAAACCCATGTTTCATTGATACTCATAACTTCCTTGACAATCCCAAACATTAAAATGACACAGATTGCCTTGATCCACAAATCACTGGTTAATATAAAAGAGGCAAACACAGCGGCCATAAATAAGAGCGTTGTAATGATGAACATCGGTTTCATCTTACCGGTTTTATCACTGATCCAGCCGATAACAGCTGCGAAAAGCAAAGATGCCAGCGCGCTGAAACCTAACACCCAGCCCTTTTGTGCCGGTGTATAGCCGCTTTCATTTAAAAAAGGAATCAGCTGTGAATTTACTGCTGATATCGATATAAAGGTTGCGAAATTAAAGACTGCAAATTGTATATTTTTCATATGCATCACCGGTTGTAGTATGCCCCATGACACAAGAAAAAAACCGCAAAAGCGGTTAGAAACTAAACTGTGTCAGGATTCCTAGATGATCAGAAACCCGCTCTTCCTTAAATAAATGACAATATTGCTGAATATTTAGTGAGGAGCGCGCAAGCATGTAGTCAAGACGCAGGCTTTTTCTGCCCTTATGCCATGTATCACCCTCTGATTGATTAAAGGAATATGAATCTACATAACCATAATGCATCATTTCCATATAATCAATGGATGCACTGTCAATATTAAAATCTCCAGTAATGATTGAAGGAATATGATGACGGCTCGCCCGTTCATGTATTTTTTCAAACTGCGTCAGGAATTGATTTTTACGATCAAAGCCCAGATGCGCGTTATAAATCATAATGGGATGATTTCCCACCTTGATCAGCACTTCCATTACTTTGCGTGTATTAGGCGTCAGCATTGAACGCTGAGCTGATACATAAAAGCTTTCACAGCTGAGAATCGGATAACGGCTTAAAATCGCCAAGCCCTCCACAAAGCCAAAATAACCAAAATGAACCTTTTCATAATGCAGTTCATACTGACTGCTGCCTTGGGCGTTTAATGCCTGCTGAATCAGATAAGCGGCATTATCTTTTTTTATATTACGATCAACGATAGGTGTGAAATAACGCTGAGCACACTCACTGAAGCAAATAATATCAATATCATTTTCAAGAATTGAATCAGCGATGATCTGTAATTTTTTAACTGGCTCTTTTTCCTGATAACCATGCAGGTTCAATGATAGTACGCGCATATTCCACCCTCCTTTATTTATATAGGTAATAGAGAGAGATAAGTGTCGTGGGATTGAATGAAAAGGGAAATATGGTTCCGACTAGCAGTGACGGCTGCTTCTTATCTCTTTCTGATTCTTATTTTAAGCGCCTTTTGTGAAAATTGAATGAAGAAAGTGTGAAAATTTTGAAAATTTTATTAAACTTAATGCTTGATCACCTTTCTTTCAGTAAGTATAATCATCTTTTTTTAAACTTAACTTGTCAAAATATTAAAGAATTACCAAAGATTATAAATCTTCAATTTGTAAAACAACAAGTTGAGAAATTTAAAATAAAAATATCTTTTAATAAACTATACTATTGAAAGGTATTTTATCTGCATTTATCTAAAAGGGCCTAATTCAGCTGACGTTCTATAATTTTGAATAGCATAAGGAATATCCGTTAAGCTGGTTTTGACTTTCATTTTTGAAGCAATAGCTAAAGCCAAAATATATCTTAAAGAAATCGTAGAATTAGTATTTCTCTAATTTGGAAAGCTTTTATCTAAGCTATTCTAAACATATGTGCCCACTTTCTAAATAAAGTAACGAAACGTAACATATATTCATGACAAAAATTAATTTTCAGTAAATGTATCAACATTCCTCCTATTTAGTTTCATGAAATCAAGTGCTATTTACACAAAAATTTGAGTATAAATCATTCACTTTTCCTAGTTTCTAAGTTTTCCAATGCATATTCAATACATAAAACGACTAACTTATTCAAAGATATATTTTTAGAATCAGCTACTTTATCCATTTCTTCTACCAGTTTCTTGTTTAATCTAAAAGTATTATTTACATATTCTTCTTTTTCAATTTTAAAAGCATAGCCATTACCCCTTTATACGCTATATCATATTGCAAGTATTGACTGTTTTATACACTTTAAAAACCGTGTAAAATAAGCTTGATTGTATAAGTACTATAAAGTAGAATATATACAAGGAGGGATAGGCTATGCTAAATGTTATCATTAGATTAATATTTGGATTTATTTGTGTATTACTTAGAAAGGGGAAAATGTAAATTATGAATGACAAAAGTATTTTACTTTAACTCTAGTCTTATAAATTATCACAATAATTTTATTTGTGTAGGAATAATTGGCTCTGTATTTTATTTGTTATGCGCTAGGATATGATTACCTTTATTATCAAAAAAGTTTCAATTTTACAATATTTCTTATTTTTACAATTGGTTGTTCATTATTCTTATTAGCTATTGGTAAGATTCTTGAACGTATTGTATTGTGTGAAGTAAATTTTAGAGAACATTATGAGGGAATTAAAAAAATATTGAATGATTTAAAACATACAGAGAATACAATTAATTGTCAGGAATAAAAATGATTGTAAAGAAGAAATTAATTAACAAAGAGAAATTTATAATAGAATTTAACTTAAAAAGGATCATAACATACAGCAAATGTGTTATAGTCTTTTTTTTGATGTGAATTGTTTTGTTATATAACTCAATGGGGTTACTTTACGAATTTAAGATTTAAATACATAATAAAAGAAAAAAATATGGCTTTCACCATATTTAGTAAGGCATTGCTTTTCTGATTGCGGCAGGATCGTTGCATTTGGTCAGAGCGGTTTCGTAATCGATGATTCCCGCACGGACAAGGTTCACTAAATCATTATCCAAAAGAATCATACCCTCTTTCAGATTGGTCTGCATGATTGTAGGAATTTGGAATGTCTTGGATTCACGGATCAGGTTGGCAATCGCGTCATTGACAATCATGATTTCAAAGGCAGCAACCCGGCCGTCCTTATCCTGACGCGGCAGCAATTGCTGAGAGATTACCGCCCGCAGACAGTTTGCCAGCTGGGTGCGGATCTGTCCCTGCTGATGCGCTGGGAATACGTCAACCATACGGTCAATTGTCTGTGTAGCACCGCGGGTATGCAAAGTAGCAAAAACCAAATGGCCGGTTTCCGCCGCCGATACCGCTAAGGAAATTGTTTCATAATCACGAAGCTCACCGATCAGAATTACATCTGGATCTTCACGCAGCGCCGATTTCAGCGCCGCTAAATAGTTGTCAGAATCACGGCCAATCTCACGCTGATTGACCATACAGTTCTTATGCTCATGCACATATTCGATCGGATCTTCCATGGTTAGAATATGGCAGTGTTTCAGCTGATTGATTTCATCAATCATTGATGCCAAGGTTGTTGATTTACCGCTGCCGGTTGGCCCGGTTACCAGCACCAAGCCTCTTGGCAGGGCACATAGCTTATGCAATACCGGCGGCAGTCCTAATTCCTGCATTGTCGGTATATGATCATTTAAAAGTCGAATCGCTAAAGCGGTATGTCCCTTCTGGCGGAAAATATTCAGACGGTAGCGGGTTTGATCAGCTCCGGTAAAAGATGTATCAATATCTCGGCCGGTATTAAAATATTCAGTCTCATCAGGCCGCATCAATTCAACCGCTAATGCGTTAAGCAGCATATCATCACATAGTTCGCTGTTTAAAGCTGTCAGCTCACCATTGATACGAATCATCGGCGGCAAACCATAAGTAAAATGCAGATCGCTCGCTTTGCGTTCACGGGCAATATCTAAATAATGTTCAATCATGTCTGTCTCCTATTCTGTCGAATATATCAGCTTGATAACTTCATCAAAATTGGTAATACCTTCTCTTAATAAACGAATTCCCTCTGAACGAAGCGTTGTCATGCCATTCCTAACCGCCATTTGATAAATCAGTTCCTGCGGATCGCCGCTGCTGATCATCTTATAAATCGTTTTATCGATCAATACAACCTCATGAATCGCAGTACGTCCGTGGTAGCCTGTATGACCGCAGTAATCACAGCCGTCCGCTTCCTTTACAACATCCAGTTCCGGACAGTTCAGTAAGGACTTTTCATGTTCAGTTAAATGCCTTTCATGGGAACAGCGCGGGCATATTTTACGAACCAAACGCTGAGCGATGACACAACGCAGTGCAGCGGCTAACAAATAAGCCGGCACTCCCATATCCAGCAAACGCGGAATGGCAGCTACCGCATCATTGGTGTGCAGCGTAGATAATACAAGGTGACCGGTAATGGCGGAACGAATGGCAATTGAAGCCGTTTCTTCGTCACGGATCTCACCAATCAAAATAACATCCGGGTCCTGACGCAGAATCGAACGCAGACCGCTCGCAAAAGTAAGGCCGATACCGGCGTTTACCTGCATCTGATTGATATTGGTAAATTTCTTTTCCACCGGATCTTCAATGGTGACAATATTTAATTCCGGCGATTGGATCTGTTGGAGAATTGAATAAGAAGTTGTAGTCTTACCGCTGCCGGTTGGGCCTGTCATCAATATGATACCATTTGTATTATATAGTGAACGTTCAATTAAATTCAGATTATGCGGTGTAAAACCAAGCTGCTTCAAATCATAATTGACATTCTTATCAGAACCTAACAAACGCAGTACAACCTTTTCTCCATAAATGGTCGGCAGCATACTGACACGCACATCGACCTTACCGCCAGGCAGATCAAGCGCAATACCGCCGTCCTGCGGAACACGCTTCTCAGCAATATTTAAACCAGCCAAAATCTTGATACGAGTTACGATTAATTCATGAATATTATTTTTAAGCATTGTATGCTCAAACAAGGAACCATCGACACGGAAACGCACACGGGTCATCTGCGGCAGCGGTTCAATATGAATATCACTCGCATTCATCTGAATCGCTTCACGGATCATGGAGTTGACCAGCTGAACAACCGGAGAAGCATCAATGCGGTCGTTTACCTGTTCAAAATCCTCCAGTGAAACGGTACTGCTTGTGTAATCTTCATATTCATTGCTGATATTCTCTAACACTTGCTTTGTATTGGCTTTCGCATACAGCTTATCAATGGTTTCCAAAACATCCTGCTTCGGTGAAACAATAACCTCTATGTCCAGCCCGCTGGCCATGCCGATATCATCTAAGCCCAAGAAATTCAATGGGTCGTTGGTCGCCGCGTACAGCACCCCTTCTTTGATATAAAGCGGTGCGATGCTGTGTTTTCTAACAAGCTGTTCCGGTACAATTTTTGCGATTTCAACATCAACCTGAGCGGCAATATTAGGCTCATAAGTCAAATTCAGACGTTTAGCCAAAGCATTCAGCATCTGATATTCACTGCACATCCCATGACTGGTTAACACTTCACCTAGTCTTTTACCTTCTTTTTTCTGTATTTCAAGTGCTTTTTGCAGCTGTTCCTCAGTAATGACCTGATTCTCTACAAGCACCTCACCTAAACGAACATTTTTTCTCATAAATGCACCCCCTAGTTTCTTTTATCCAACAATTAGTGTATCATATTTCTGAGGTGAATGTATGATACGCTTTTTATTTTATTTATATATCTTTATTTTTGGCTGCGTGATTGGATCATTTTTAAATGTGGTCATTTATCGAGTACCCAATAAACTCAGCGTCAGCAAGGGCTATTCCTTTTGTCCTGCCTGCCATCATCGGCTATTTCCAAAGGATCTTGTTCCTGTGTTCTCATGGCTCTCCCTGCGCGGTAAATGCGCCTATTGCGGTGCGCCTATTGCAGCGCGGTATCCATTTGTAGAACTGCTTGGCGGTTTCGCTTTTCTGCTTAGCTTTAACCGGTATGGCATCAGTCTGAATTTCATCATTCACGCACTGCTTTTATGTGTTATGATCGTCATTTCCTTTATTGATATCGATACCATGGAAATCCCCGATGGTTCACATTTTTTCATTCTGGCATTGGCAGTCGGCAGCTATCTGATCAACCAGCCTGAACTTTCATCAATCCTTTTAGGCGGCATTGTTATCGCCCTGCCATTGTTTTTGATTGCTTGGTTAACTCATGGCGGCATCGGCGGCGGTGATATCAAACTGATGGCTGCTTCCGGTCTATTTCTTGGTTTTGCCAATACCCTGCTTGCCGGTATCATTGGCATCATCATCGGTGGTTTCTATGCAGCCTGTCTGATGCTGATTAAGAAACGCGAAGGTAAATCCTACATGGCTTTGGGACCTTTTCTGGCATTGGGCATATCAATTGCCTCACTTTATGGCCCGCAGATCATTCAAGCCTATCTAAATCTATTTTTCTGATACTTTATAATTAAGACATGTATAAGTGCCAGTATCTGTATTCCCAGAATAATTCATCATTTTCAGCGAGTTAGACAATGTGTAAACACTCTCACCCGCTTTTTTTATACTCATCACTTTATTAATACCGGATGCCGGTGATGTTGAATAGTTATAATAAAATGAAGAGAAAGATAACTCTAATTCAATACTTGAATCATAAAATTGATCTTGGTAATCAGCAGCTTGAATACACACATAACCGTCAATACATTCATCACTTAATATAATTTCATCTTCATTAAGATAACGGATCTGTTCATCAATACTGCTGCTGATATTATTCAATGTATTCTGATAATCAACATCTGTGTTAATCGTATGATAATTTCTAAGCACCGGCACAAACATATTGCCGATAGCACCAAGAATTATCATAAGAATGCCAATACTTACGATTAATTCAATCAAGGTGAAGCCGCCTTTTTTATTATTTTTGTTCATCATTCCCGAACCTCATTGATTTCATAATAAACAAGCCCTGTTTTTTCATCCACATAGCCATCCACTTTTTTGACCACAGTTTTACCTTTAACTTTAAAAGTGATGGCCATTGAATCACCATATGATTTAAGAGAAGTCAATGTTTTTTGAGCAAATATTGTCGAGGCTTCATGAAGATTTCTTCGTTCGACAATGGTCTGTTGGTTAAGCCGAATCATGGTTAGATAACCGGTAGCCATAAACAAGCCAATTACAACCAATAGGGCAACCGCAGTGAGTATCTCAACTAATGTAAATCCCTTTTTCATGATTTGCCACCTTCTTCATAACGATTCAATGTAACACTTGCCGAAGTTGTCCCTGAATCTCCACTCTGAACAGCTCTTGGCGGTACATAGTCGATGCCTACATAGCCCTTATGACTGTCATTTTGTTTTTCCACAATCATGATCTCTTGAGCAATTAAGCAGCCACGAATTCGATTTTCATCTTTATACCTTTCTTTATCGACCTTTGAGGTTTCCCATTTCACCTTTCCCTTAGGAAAATAAAAATATGCTTCAAGCTGATTTTTTTCATTTTCATTCTTAAACTCTACATCAAGATCATCATTACAGATAAAAAAGACATCGACATATTCATTGCTACCATCATCAATAGTATTGTTAATCGTGGTAATGGTTGATTTCTCATCAAATTCAATCTCTACTCTATCTTCATTGTCAGAATATGCATAGAAATAAAGCTGCTTAGGTGTTTCATCTGTCTCTATGTTATAAAATTCTATCTTTGCTCCATTTAATTCAAATTCATCATCAATTGGCACATAGACAACGATATCATTATCCACTGCTTTAAAGGTAATATCTCCCGCCATCTCATCACCGTTCCAAATACAGCTTTGGGTTATGACCGAATCGGAAGGACAATAAGGTATTGACTCATCAGGCTCAGATAGACGATCCCATGGTGCAATGCTTCTGCTTAAATCAGCATGATTGACTGCTTGGGCAAAGCCACTGAAATCATCATTCTCAGGATTGATCTCACCATTCTTTTTGATATGAAATATTTTATCAAAATTACCTCTTTCAATCCCTCCAAACTTATAACCATCAGCATTGATTAACTGCTTTGAAGCAATCGACTGCGTACCTTTTCTATCCTTATACCAAGTTGAATTATTAAATATGATCGGATCGCCCTCTTTATCCTTATCCCCATTGGAATAGAAATTAATTTTATTTGCATAGACAGCATAATCAAGCAATGCACCGCCCACCACTTCTTTATATGTGTAATTGGCAAGAATACTTCTCACTTCATCATCAACAGTGACAGTAACCTTTACCTTAATATCTCTAGTTTTCGTATTCCCATTATATTTCACATCTTGTGCTGTAGCTATGATTTTTACTTGATGCTTTGGGTACTCTTCACTAATACTTGCACTGATTTCCACCGGTACATTGGATCTAATTGATCCGAATTCCTTGATAAAATCCTGCTGAGCCTCTTGATCCATCAGCACATCATTCAACATCTCCATATATGACTGCGCCAACAGCATTGCCTGTGACTGCTCATGCTCTAATTTATTACGGCTGACCTGTGAACTATATATCATCGCCAAGCCGCCAAAAAGGATCAGCATTAATGCCAGAACCGCAATGGCTGTAATTAGCGCCATTCCCCGTTTATCCTTTCGCATGCTGATCACTTCCTTTCTTTATTGAATTGCCGACATATCTGCCTGCATAAAATACAATACAATATCCGCTTTCGTTTCAGTGCTGTTTTCAACAGCTACACTGGCAATAACCATGCTCTTACTATAATTATTTACCGCGTCAATGAAATGATAAAGATTATCAATCTCACCAAGCAGGGTAATCGTTGCCTGTTTAACAATACCAGGCACTGCTGCATCAGCATTTTCAGATCCTTCTTCATTAAAATCCTCAATCAGCAGCATCGACAGTGTCGTATTCGTCTGATATGCCAAATTCATTAATTCATCATCTACTTGAACATTAGCTAACAGCGGATATACTGATTTAGCCTTTTCTGCTGCCTGCTTTCTTAGAGTTTCAATCAGCGGTTTAGATGAATCGGCCTGTTCAATCACCATATTCATCTCCTGAAGCTGGCTCTCACCGCTCAATATAGCCAATTTATGAGTCTGAATCAAATTCATCATCGGCGAAAGAAAAATGAAAAACCCAACAGCTATAACCACCATTATGATCAATATCTGAATCAGCAAGGTTTCTGATTTTGATAATTTCATTATTCGCCACTTCCTTTCAGAATCGCTGTCATCACAAACTCATAACCACCCTCACGAGCCTCAAAGCCAGTATAGCTTACCGTATAAAATAAACCAGAATTATCAAGCAGCCGTGCATAAGCCGCACAGTCTGTATTATTAACTGCTATGCCGTTAAGTTCCAAGACCTGATTCGCATAGGCTGCACTCGCAATTTGAATATCACCAGACTTATTCCAAGTCAGCAAGGCACTGACCGCGGGTGTCAGTTTAACAGTCAAATCCTTCATATCCTGAATGGAGGTTAATGTCTGATCCAATGAATTAACAGAAGAAAACTCATTGATAATCTGGTTGGCTTCCTGAAGCGGTACTTCCCGCTGAGTGATCTGAGCAGTGATTTCATTCAGCTTACTCTGCAGATAATAATCATAAGCAAAGGCTGACCCACAGGCCAATCCCATTAACAGCAATGAAACAACAGCAGTCATAAGCAATCGGTTTTTAGACTTATTCTTAATCTTTTCACGGCTTTTTGATTTCTTACCATAGGCAGGTAAAAAACCAATCGTATGCGTATCAAACAGCGCGCATGCGCCAGCCAGCACCTGATAATAATTGGATATAGTCCGCATCATGATTGGCTTATCTAATAGTGTAATCGGACGGCCTGAATCCTGATTAAGCTTCTTAAATGTCTCAAGATTTGGATTATTACCAAATATCTGAATCTCTTCAATTGGCTGATAACGATTGCGGGTAAACTGGAATTGATCCATTTTCGCAATATTATCAAACAAGGATTGTGTAAAAGCCTCTTCATCACGATATTCAATAATATCCTTTAAGGTACGCAATAAAATAAAATTACCTTTTTCAAATAAAAAGCTGCGTACATGATCCGTATTATATTCTACAAATAATACCGTCTTATCCTTTTCAACGGTACAGAGATATTGCAGAAGGTTTGCGGTACTAGTCTGAATACTGCTGCAGCGCAGACGGCATGCCTTCATCATTTGTTTATAGCCCGCCAGCGTCTTCTCCTGAATCGCCGAAGCAAACACCCGCTGTTCTTCAATGCCATTTTCATTCGTATTGCCCAGCTTAGTATAAGTAACTACATAATCATTGCTGAGATTCAGCGACATGATCATCTCATTAGCAACCATCGTCTGCGTCTCATCTTCATTTCCCATTGGTACGCTTAACTCACGCAGAATCAATTGGCGGTTATTAAGCAGTATCTTAACATTCTTACGCGGATACTTCTGCTTTTTAACTTCATCTCTGACTATCGTCTCTAACTTAGTTAAATCATAGACATCATCATTATAAATCTCTTTTTCATTAAGATCGATTACTGAACTCTTTTTAAGCTCCAGATCATGCGGATTATCAGAAAATTGATAGAACCGTATATACTGTCCTTCAAATAATATAACCAGTATCATTATTAATCCTCCCATTTAAACATTAGCTGACATTATCCAGCATGCCATACATCGGCAGCATAATTGCCACAATGATAAAGCATACCACAACACCCATGACAATGATCAGCATTGGCTCAATCATTGATACCATTTTCTCAGTAGCCGCATTCGCTTCTTCATCATAAAAATCTGCCGCTTTATTCAATATTTCATCAAGCCGTCCGCTTTCTTCACCAATAAAAAGCATCGACATCAGCATCGGTTCAAATATATCCTCAGCACCTATCGCCGTTGACATGTACTCACCATTGCTGACACGAGTAATAATTCGCTTAAAGCAATCCGTGATCCATGTATTATCAAGGATATCTGAACAGATTTCAAGTATTTCAATTACATTGACACCACTCGCGTAAAGCGTCGCAAACGTATTTGCAAAGCGGGAGGATAGAATTGTTTTATTCAATTTACCAAAAATCGGCATCACCAGTTTCAAATGATCAAGTTTGAAACGAACTGCCGGTATCCGTTTAAACCATATCCAAAATAAATAAACAGCTACTGCCGCAACAATCAGAATGTACCACTTACTCGTGATAAAATCACTGATCCAAATCATAATCTGCGTTGGCAATGGCAGTGCCTGACCTTCATACAGCTGAAAGAAAGAAGGCAGGATAAACGTTATAACAGCAATTACGACCACGATGCACACACCGCATAAGATTTTAGGATAAAGCATCGCATTCTTAATTTTATTTGACAGCTTATTTTCCTTCTCATAATGATCGGCCATGCGCTCTAATGTAGTATCCAATGAACCGCTGATTTCACCGCTGCGAATCATTCGAATCAGCAATTTAGGAAATGTGTTCCCCTCAGCATCCATAGCATAGGATAATTCCCGCCCCTGCTGCAAACGTTCATACAGACGGCGATAACACTCCTTCATGCGCTGGTTTTCACTTTTTTCATACAATATGTCAACTGCCCGCACCACTGAAACACCTGCCGAAAGCATGACTGACATCTGTCTTGAGAACAGTACAAGATCTTTGCCTTTCATTTTAAAATTGCTGTGATTTTCAAAATCATCAATAATTTTATAGCTGATGCAGTAAAGCTGCATATCTTTAAGTTTTATAAGGAAATCATTCGTGTCAGAAGCTTCTATTTCACCCTTGACCAGACTGCCATCCCTCTGTTTTGCATTATAAATATATTTCAGCACTCAGCATGACCTCCGTTTTCTACTATTATAACATATTTGTGTAGTATGTGATAAAACTAATGCTGTACACAATCAAGAAATTGTACAAAAATATTACACAAAATCAGAAGCTATGGCATGCTTGAACAACTTCTGATATACTAAATAAGAAAAGAGGGAGAATTTATATGAATTGGGTTAATTCTAGTATTTTTTATCATATTTATCCATTGGGCTTCTGCGGAGCGCCAATGACTAATGATAATGGTGAAACCATTGATCGTATTTTAAAAGTAAAGGAATGGATTCCGCATTTTTTAGAGCTGGGAATCAATGCTTTATATCTGGGGCCGGTTTTTGAATCCAGTGAGCATGGCTATGACACAAAGGATTATTTTAAAATTGACCGCCGATTAGGCAGCAATGAAGCATTTAAAGAAGTTTGTGATGCTTGTCATGAAGCGGGTATCCGCATCGTGCTTGATGGTGTATTCAATCATGTTGGCCGTGAATTTTGGGCCTTTCAGGATGTACAGAAACATAAATGGGATTCCCCTTATTGTGATTGGTTCATGAATCTGAATTTCAATGGCCGCTCACCAATGAATGATGATTTCTGGTATGAAGGTTGGAATGGGCATTATAATTTGGTTAAACTGAATCTAAGAAATCCTGAAGTTGGCAATATGATCATTGAAGCAATCTTTTCTTGGATGGATCAATTTCATATCGATGGTTTACGCTTAGATGCAGCTGATGTCATGGATAAGGATTTCTTTAAGCGGCTGCGTTATGAATGCAAACAAAAAAATCCAGATTTCTGGCTGATGGGTGAAGTGATTCATGGTGATTATAAAAATTGGATCAATGATCAGATGCTGGATTCTACCACAAATTATGAATGCTACAAAGGAATCTATTCATCCCATAACGATGAGAATTATTTTGAAATTGGTTATTCATTAAACCGGCAATTTGGCAGCGGCGGTATCTACAAGGATCTCTGTCTGTATAATTTTGTGGATAATCATGATGTAAACCGGTTAGGCAGCACATTGCGTCAGCTTGAGCATCTGAATAATTGTTATACAATACTCTTTACTATGCCGGGTATTCCTTCCATTTATTACGGCAGTGAGGTGGGCATGAGCGGTATTAAGGCAAATGGCAGTGATGCCGGATTAAGACCCTGCTTAAGTTTAGAGGATGTGCAAAGTAATGAATTAAGTGAGCATATCGCACGCTTGGCTCGTATCCATAAATCTCAGCCGGCACTGCATGAATTAAATTATGAACAGGTGTGTGTCCGCAACAAGCAGCTTGTCTATAAGCGGTCCGCCGCTGATCAGGTTATTTTTACTGCCTTAAATCTGGATAAGGAAGCCTATGATATCTCCATTCCATATGTGGGAACGCTAACGGACTTACTGACAGATACGGTTTATGAAGCGGTAAATGGTAATGTGGAAATAACGATGCCGCCTTACAGTTCATTGATTCTCTGTGATAAACCGGCTGCCGCCGAGGGATATCAGCCTGTAAAGCATACGAAAAAAGTAAAAGCCGCACCAAAATGGAAGCTGTTGGAAACAATTAAGGGCATGGAGGATCAGCAGCAATATTATGTTTATGAGAATGAGAAGCATGAGAAAAGGATAAGTTTAAAGAAACTATAAGATTTGATTAATTTATAGTATACACATCAAATCAAGAAAGAAGATAAGAATCATGAACTGTAAAAAGATAATTTATATATTCACCTACACATCATCTTTCCTTAGTTTTGTTTATGTGTGTTCCATCTATCTCTCTTATTTACCCTTAGATTATAGTATCTATCAGCCTACTTTGTTCAATATGCTTTTAGCTGTACTCCTTTTAGTCACCAACATTTCCATCCTACTGTCGCTTGTTGCTGCCCTGGATTCAGCATTGGGTATTGTGGTTTCGCGTGAGCTGAAAATTCAGAGGTTCTTCGATATATTATTCGGTATCTTTCCCATTATCTCATTATTATCACTTACCTCATGGGATATTGACAGATTGATTAATTACTTGAAAATACCTTTCATCATCATGTTTTCTTAAATCAGCAGATTCATTTTATTGTATACTTAGAAGGTATTTACACCATGTTTATTAGCAGTTAGTCATGATTGATTAACTGCTATTTTTATTATTATTTTGCGATTTTTGGAGGTTCAACACAAATTTGAATTGCGATTTTTGGATATAACGGTGTTGTATAAGCTGCGATTTTTGGATATAATAAATTTACAGGAGGCTGACAGCTAATGTTTAAACGAAAAATATACAATAAAATCAAAGCATGGAAAGATAATTCAAACGGTAAGACTGCACTTTTGATTGAAGGCGCCAGACGGGTCGGAAAATCTACCGTTGTTGAAGAATTTGCGAAAAATGAATATAAAACTTATATCCTGATAGATTTTGCTGTTGCTTCAAAAACTATTAAAGAATTATTTGATGATATGTCTGATCTTGATTACTTCTTTCTTCAGCTTCAGTTACAATATCGAGTTGATTTAGAAATAAGAAATTCAGTAATTATCTTTGATGAAGTACAATTATGCCCTAAAGCCCGGCAAGCTATTAAAACGCTTGTAAAAGATGGCCGTTATGATTATATTGAAACAGGTTCTTTAATTTCCATCAAGAAAAATGTTAAAGACATCTTAATTCCAAGTGAAGAAAGAAAACTCCAAATGCACCCAATGGACTATGAAGAATTTCTTTGGGCACTTGATGATCATACTACAACAAACTTACTAAAAGGTATATTTGCTGCTAAGAAACCTTTAGGAGATGCCTTAAACAGGAAATTAATGCGTGATTATCGCTTATATATGCTAATTGGCGGAATGCCACAGGCAGTTAATGAATATATAATGACCAATAATTTCAAAAAAGTTGATGATGTAAAAAGAGATATTATAAATCTATATGAAGATGATTTTAAAAAGATTGATTCCACAGGCAGATTGGCAATGATATTTGAAGCAATTCCATCACAATTAAATAAAAATGCAAAAGGATTTCAAACTAAGAATGTATTGAATTCATATAAAACTACGAATACTACAATTCTAAGTCTAATCTCTGAATTAAAGGATTCCAAGGTTGTTTCCGTTGCCTATCATGCCAATAATCCGGTTGTTGGTTTATCAGCCTATAAAGATTTAAACCAATTCAAGCTGTACATGGCAGATACCGGTTTATTCGTGACACTTCAGTTTAAAGATCGGGATTTCACTGAAAACAGCATTTATGAAAGATTATTGAATGATAAATTATCCGCAAACTTAGGATACCTTTATGAGAATGCGGTTGCCCAAGCTTTAACCGCAGCCGGAAATGATTTATTTTATTTTACCTTTACTAACCTTGAACAGAAGAGAAATTATGAAATTGATTTCTTGATATCTAAAAGTAATAAAATTTGTCCTATTGAAGTTAAATCATCAAATTATCGCACACATCATTCCATTGATGAATTTTATAATAAATACTCTGATAGGATACTGAACCGATATATCATTCATACTAAAGATATTTCTAAAGATCAGGATATTTTATGTCTGCCTATTTACTTAACTCAATTTATTTCACAAAAAGAAAATGACTGACTAAATGGCTATTATTAAATATTATTGTAATGGAAGAAAGCCCAAAGGTAACAGATATACTTTGAGCTTTTTTATATCTCACGATTTTGGGATGTGATCTGATTATCAGCAGCAAACGTATGCGTATGCCTTAACCCCTCATTACTTGTGGAAAGAGTATTGATTAATAGTTCCACATACTCATTGGGGTGGTTAAGACTTAATTCTCCATGAGAATATCCATTTAATATCTGGTATTTACTGTTAGGAATTTGGGCATGTAAAAGTTCTGCAGAACGGCGCATATTCCCTCGCTCTTTACTGCCTACAAAAATCGTTACATTGGCGGTTGTTTCAGAAAGTGATGGTTTCATTCTATAAGAAGCATTGGCCTTCAAGAAGCGAATCATGTCCTGTTTTTGGATCTTGCAGGTATCACGGTAATAATCTTCAAATAGTTTTGCCTGTATTTTTAGTGACTTAAATTGCAGCTTAGCAAACCACTTTTGCTTAATTAAGCCGTAACTCATGCCCAATACTGGCGCCATCAATGCGGCTGTCAGCTTCATCGGCAGTATCAAAGCACTCTCAATAAAGGCAAATTTGCATATATCGCTTCTTTGCGCAAGCATTTCAATGAGCACTTGTCCGCCAAGCGATAAACCGCCGATGGCTAAAATTGTGCCTTTAAAATTCTTATCAATATAGTCTATTATTTCCTTAGCTTGATTCTCAATGGAAGTAAAAGGACAATCACTATCTGCATGTCCTGCTAACTGCGGCACGATTACATGATAGTTTTCCTTTAGCTGATTCGCAGCATCACGATAATTCCACGCTGATAAACCGCCGCCATGCAGCAGCAGTAATACTTCCTCATGTGCCTTACCATATTCTATGATTTTCATAATCGTTCTCCAAAATATATAGAAGCTTCCTAATACGACCATCTTACTTGAATTATCACTATAAATCAAGGTTGGTTTAATGTGGCTATTAAGCTTACATTCACACAAATAATGAAATTAGAGTAAATATTGCTATCGTAATAAAGACTCAGTGTTCTTTTAAACATTGAGTCTTTTACTAAATTTATTTACTAAATTGTAGAACCTATTGAGAATCCCTCACGCATCGCAGTCTGTAACGATCTTGCTTTCAGACAGTCACCAATATGATAGAATTCCGCTTTACCATTGCCAAACTTAAATGCATCCTCAACCTTAGCTTTATATCCTAAGCAGAGGATGATTGTATCAGCTTCCACGAATCGCTTATCTCCCTTTGTATCACATTCAACACCATTTTCCGATACCGAGCAAACCGAAGTATTTACCATGATATTAAAATTCTCACGCTGTTCCCATTCACATTCAATCATATAATAATAATGTTCAAAAGAAGTCTGCGGCATAAGCATTTCCTGCATTTCAATAATTGTTGTCTCACTGCCAAGTCCATTAAAATAGAGCGCGGTTTCTACACCCACTTCGCCGCCGCCGACAACCGCAACCTTTTTGCCGACCTTTTCTGGATGAAGATATGCTTCAGCTGCCGTCATGACATTCTGGTTATTTGTTTTAAATGCTGATGGTATAGATGGTTCAGCACCAATTGCCGCAATGACAACATCATAATCCTCATTTTGAATCATTTCTGGGGTAGCCAAAGTATTTAATTTCAGCTTAACCTTTGAATTTAGTGTTTTCTTAATCAGATATTCTGTGAAATCTTTCAACGGCCATTTGAAATCAGCGATGGTTGCTATTTTAAGCAGTCCGCCTAATGATTCTGATTTCTCATATAAAGTAACATCATGACCATGCTCAGCAGCACTCAAAGCCGCTTCCATACCAGCCGGGCCGCCGCCGATAACCGCCACTCGTTTCTTTCTGAATTCCTTAGAAATCATTTTATCGAGACGGTCTTCAAGACAGAAACGCGGATTTACCGAACAGACGCTCACCGGCGCCGCATCATTAGAAGCTAATAAACATTTATTGCAGCGAATACATGGAACAATTTCATCAGCTTTTCCATCAAGCAGCTTTTGAGGTAAATCCGGATTGCAGATCCAGCCGCGGGCCATGCCTATAAGATCAGCTTCATCATTTTCAATTGTCTGTTCAGAGGCATCTGGATCAAGGAAACCATTCGTTGTGGATACTAATACTCTTGAATTAGCTTTTTTTGCTGCTGCCGCCATATACGCATAAGGCCGAGGATTAGGCTCATATCCAATAATACTCGTGTGATCGATCTCCCAGCATCTAAGCTGGACAATATCAACATGTCCCTCAGCTAATTTCATAAATTTCTGAGTATCCTCTAAGGTCCATCTGCCCTCTTCAGTTGAATCTTCACCTGTAATGCTCATTTCAATAATAAAATCTTTACCGCATGCTTTTTTAATTTCATCACATGCATAGAATGGAAAACGACAACGATTTTCCAAACTGCCGCCAAATTCATCTGTACGCTTATTGGTTGCCGTAGATAAACTTCTTCCAAATAATGTCATACGATATGCAGAATGCAAAAATACACCATCAAAACCATACTCTTTTAATTTCTTACATACCTTTACCAATGTCTCCACTGATTCATAAAGCATTTCTTTTGTCATTTCTTTATTCATTTTCAAATCTGTCATGTTGTGCGGAATATATCGGGATAAAGTATTAGATATATCATAACCCTCCGGTCCATGTACAGTAACTCTGACTAAGATTTTTGAATTGTAAAAATGTACTGCTTCCGCCAGCTGAGCAAAATAATGAGAACAACGTGTATCAAATAAATCCATGCCGGCTAAATGTCCTGATAATACTACATTTTCTGTTGTCGGCGGCAGCGGTTTGCCATCCCATGTAATAAGATGAACAGTAATTAAACTGGCACCGTTTTTTGCTAATTGTGCATAGTGCTGAATCATTCTTTCGCTAGGATATGGTTCCGGCCCTTGAATAAACACAGGACTGCTAGGACAAACCTCAAAGCGATTCTTCAAAATCACATTAGCATCCGGCAGATATAATGGTGAAAATAAACCTGAATAATTATTTATCATAAGTAAAATCCTCCTCTTTAAATGTTAAATACAAGAATATCATCGCGCTGATAAAGGCAACCAAACAGCCACCAATTTCCCATAACAAATTAGCTGTACCACCTGGAATAAAAGCCACCAAATCCCAGAAAGAGCTATAAATTGTTGAATATGCTGCTGCATGTCCCAAACCTGCGACACAACCGCCTAAGAAACCGCCAATAATCGTTGCATAGATTGTTTTTTTACTTCTGATTGTAACGCCAAATAAAGCCGGTTCCGTTGTGCCGCCAATTACCGCTGTAAGAAATGCGGCAAAAGATGTAGCTTTTAATTCAGCATTTCTAGTTTTATAAGATACCATCAAACAGATTCCTGCCTGACAGGCCGTGATGATAATACCGGCAACAAATACAGTTGGTTCATAACCCAAAGTCGTAAATAATGTAATTGCATAAACAACTAATGTCATATGCATTCCAGAAATAATCAGGAATGGTAAAGCCGCTGTCAGTAAACCAACACCAAGGAAACCAAATGTTTCATAGAGCCAGACAACACCCTTAGAAAAATATGTGCCTAATAATGATGCTGCTGGACCAATCAGACAAAAAGTTAATGGCAGCATAATCAATAATGTTAAGAAAGGTACAGCAATACTTTTAATAGCTGCCGGTATATGATTTCTTAAATATTTTTCAATCGGTGCCATAACTGCTACCGCAACTAAAGTTGGTAAGAAATTACTTGTATAATTTACCATTGCGACAGGCAAACCAAACAAGCTCAATGAAGTTCCTTCATTTACAGCCGTAAGATAAGTTGGATTGATCATTACAGCTCCTATTAACATACCTAAGACCATGCTTGTGTTAAATTTCTTCGCAGCTGTCGCACCGATGAAAATTGGTAAAAAATACATACCTGTTGCACCAACAAGGGTTAACATTTGAATCGTTCCATTATCCGCACTCATACCCGCCTTTTGTAATAAAGTCGCCAATATGTTAATAAAACTCGTCGCGATAATAATCGGGATAATAGGTAATACTGCGCCAGAAATTGCTTCTAAAACAGAATTAAAACTAAATTTCTTTTGCTTTGGTTCATCTAAATTTTCATTAATCTTCTCATTTTTATTGAATCCGCCAGCATGACATACAGCATCATAAACCAAATCAACATCTGCACCGATAATCACCTGCAGCTGATCACTTGCCCATGAAGTTCCGCTTACACCTGAAAGCTGATTAATTGCATCTGTTTTTGCTAATCCTTGATCTTTTAGATTAAAACGCAAGCGAGTTGTACAATGCGTAAAATAACTAACATTTTCTTTACCGCCAATCAATTCAATCAGTTTTCCTGACAGTTCATCATAATTCTTTTTTGCCATATTCAATCCTCCTTTGATCTATATTTACAATATAAGTGCGCATCTTATATTGTCATGGCCAAAATAAAACCCCAGCACAAAAAGTATTAAATACCTTTATGCTGAGGGTAAGCCCTATCGGTAACAATCCTCACGAGAACATAAACGATTTATATGAATAATTAAATATAATAATTCTTCATCATTAAATTCCACATTCAATATATTTTTAATTGCTATCGCGCAATCATAAGTCTTTGGATACTGAACCTTTAATAGTTCAAACATTTTTTCATTTTCAGATGAAATATTTTTATCCGTATCAATCCTTTCAAACAAATAATACATATGAGTCGCAAATCTTGAATAATTAAAACCTGTTTTATCAATTTTAATATTCATCTGCGTTTCAATAAATTCAGTAACCTTAGTAAGCTTCGATTTTTCTTTAATACTCGATGGATTTATTTCTTTATTGCCATAATCAACCAAATGCAAAGTAATACTGGCAGCTTCTTCCTCAGGCAGCTGAATACTTAATCGGTTGTTGATTAATGCCAGTGCCGCAATACCGATTTTCATTTCATTAGGATATAAATGCTTGACCTCATACAATAAAGGCAGCTTTAAATGGACTTGTTCATGTTGCCGCTTAATCGCAAACTGTATGTGATCTGCCAATGTCAGAATAACATTTGCTGAGTAACGATCGCCTAATTGCTGATTGGCATTATCAACAATTTCCGTCGATACATCAATAATTTCCTCAGGAATCTGGGCAATCACACCCAAATATGCCTGATTTACATTGTAGAAAGTCCGCTGGATCATTGTCAGGGGTACTTCATAAGGCGGTCTGGTAAAACCAATACCTTTACCAAAAGCAATTACCTCTCTGCCCTGACTGTCTATACAAAGAGATACGTTGTTGTTAATGTTTTTTACGACTCTCATTGTATCTCCCTTCCTTTTTATATCCGTTCAATTTTTAAGATAGGTTCATGGATAATATTAACCGTTCCATTATTCTTTATCATAGTTAAACGATATTCTTCATTGGTTGTCAATAGTAAAGGGGTTGTTAAATCAATCTTTTTCTCTTTCATCAGCCGGCGATCAATTTCAAGTAATTGCTGGCCTTGCTTCACAAAATCACCTTTTTTAACCTTAGGCTTTAAGCCCTGTCCATTCAAATAGACTGTATCTAATCCGATATGAATCAAAATTTCAGCGCCATTTTTTAATCTTAAACCTAGCGCGTGATAAGTTCCCGCCAGCATGATGATTTCACCGTCACAAGGTGCAAAAATCGTATCCTGATCAAGGATAAAGCCGACACCATCACCTAGTGTTTTATTGGCAAATACGCGATCCGGAACTTGTTCAATCGGTACAACCAATCCCTCACATATTGCATTAACCATTACTTCTTTAATTACTTCTTTCTTCTTAAATAGACCAAACATGGCAGTTATCTCCTTAAAATATAAAAACTCTCTTTCAGCACTCACTAAAAACAAAAAGACATCTTTTCATTTTTAGGTAAAGCCTCCCAGAGAGTAACAATCCTATTTCTTTTTACATAATTAGCATAGCACTGCTTTGTAAGCGTTGTCAACAATATTTTTTTAAAATCAATGATTCAACTTCTCCATGTATTGAATATACTGCTTTCCCCAATGCTTTAAGCTTTCCAATACAGGTAAAAATTCTTCACCGATATCACTTAAATAATATTCTACCTTGGGTGGTACCTGCGGATATTCCTTGCGGACAATCAGACTATCATTCTCTAATTTTTTCAGTTGTTTGGAGAGTGTCGCATGTGTCATATCCGGCATCATTTTGAGTAATTCATTAAATCGCAGAGTTTTGCCGCTGAGATAATGCATGATTAAAATAGACCATTTTCCTTGTAAAACAGATTGTGCAGTATAATAAGGGCATTTGCCAAACTTTTCATCAGTCATTAATTTTCCTCCTAAGTATTCTTTTAGATACCTAGTATCTAAAAATATCGTACTTTTTATTTATAGCCTATAATGATATTATTATATTATCAATAAAATAACAAATAGTTTTAACCCTATTTGTATTGAAACGGAGGAATTTTGAATGAATGAAACAGTCAAGAATTTAATTAGCCGAAAAAGTTGTAAAAGTTATCAGGATAAGCATGTCAGCAAGGAATTATTAGATGAAATTGTTGCTGCTGGTCTCAATGCTCCTTCGGGAATGAATAAACAGACTCCGCGTTTTGTTGTTGTGTCTGATGATCAGGTTGTTAAACAGTTATCGGATATGAACGCGGCGGTAGCGGGAATGCCTTTTGATCCTTTCTATGGTGCCAAAGATGTCATTATCGTTTTGGCGAAAAAGGAAGCAACTTACCTATATGACGGCAGTCTTGCCATGGGCAATCTGATGAATGCCGCCTGGTCAATGGGTATCGGCAGCCGCTGGATTCACCGTGCCAAGGAAGTATTTGAAAGTGATGAAGGAAAGAAGCTTTTAAAGGCATGGGGTATTGAGGATGATGTTGAAGGAATTGGCTTCTGTATTCTGGGTTATGCGAAGGAAGAAAAAGAAAAGACAGAAATACAGGAAGGCAGAGTCTTTCATATTTAGCGATAAGCGGTTTACAGCCGCTTTTTTTATGAAAAAAATGAAGCAAAGCGCCTCATTTTAATGATTCATTCAGTTTTTCCATAACCTCATCAAGTGAAGGAATAGCGTCAATAGCACCATGCTTCATGCAAGTCAGCGCCCCGACACAATTAGCGAAACGTACCATTTCCAGCCATTCCTCAGCGCTGAAGTCACGTTTATTAGCATGCAGAATGCGTGAGAGCAAAGCGCCCACAAAGGCATCGCCGGCCCCCGTCGAGTCAACCTGTTCAATCGCCTGACTTGCCACAATTTGCTGAGTATTGCCGCTGCTGAGATAGGTACCCTTGGCTCCTAACGTTACCGCTGCTGTTTTGGCACCCAATGCATGAATCATTTGCACTGCTGATTCAAGATCCGTTTTACCAGTAATAATCAAGGCTTCCTCATCACTCATTTTCACAAAGTCAGCACTCGCTATAAAGGTCCGGCAGTCTTGGATAAACTGCGGCAGCTGACGCTTGCTGATCAGTGAATCACGATAATTCGGATCAAAGGAAATGAACATCTGACGCTGTTTCGCAAGATCAAGCAGAGCATAATATGTCTTTTTCAATTCCCCTTCCAGCAATGCCGTCGCACTGCCAAAATGCAGAATGTCCTCTTGATGAAGCTTTGTGGCATCAATGGCATTAAAGCTGTAATCACCGTCACAGCCGCGCAGGAAATTGAAATTGCGCTCACCCCGCTCATCGATACCAACTAATGCGATCGTCGTATTGCCGCCAAACGCGCATAAAGAAGTATCTACCTTTAGCTGATCCAGCATTTCTTTTAAAAACTGACCAAAGTAATCCGTGCCAATCTGTCCCATAAAAGCCGCTTCCTCACCCATGCGGGTAATGGCCGCCGCTACATTTGCGGGTGCGCCGCCAGCCTTTTTCTCAAACTGTACGCCGTTCTTTAAGCCTTTATGATCAACACCGACCATGTCAATCAATAATTCACCGACACAATAGACTTTACTCATAAATGATTCCTTTCAGCTGCCAAATTTCACAGGCAGGCATATCAAATGGTTGATCTGAACTGATTTTGAATGCCTTCAGTTCATGAAGCGGATAAAACAGCGATGACATCACAGCCTCACCATCATTGATAAAAATTTCCAATACACTTGTATCCAAATACATCTGAAGCTGAAGCTGTTTCCCCTGAATATGCATAAAACGGCATGCGTCCTTTCCATAATGAAAATCAGCCTTTTTCAGAGTCAGAAGCTCTTTTTCAGGGTCAAAGATCAGTTTCAGTTCTTCTCCATTAAAGTCAAAGCAGCATTCACATTTTGCCTGAAGTGATAATTCCAGTTTAATTTCAATACCGATTTGTGAGAGCGGGAAATTAAATTCTTTAATCTGACTTTCAGCCTTGCTAAGCAGTATTTGATGCCGCAGCTGATTCAGCTCCCTGGCCGGCCTTTGCAGCAGCCGATTCCCACTTTTTGTTATTTCACGCGGCAAGGTTAATGTATACAGATAACCATCCTCAGCAGTTGGATAAGAAGTTTCCTCATCCGGCATACCCATCCAGGCTATCATCATTGTTCTATTTTCATTAGTAAACACCTGCGGGGCATAAAAATCAAAGCCATGATCCAGTTCATAAAAATCACCATGAATGAATTCATTCTTCATAAAATCATAATGGCCCAAAATATAACCGGACTGATAGCGGTTTTGATAGCGCAGTCCTTCCTGCTTTAATCCCTGCGGTGAAAAAATAAACGCGTCTGCATCATTAAAGGACACAAGATTCGGACATTCCCACATATAGCCAAAATCTTCCAGCTCCGTTTTTACTTCCCCATAAAATTCCCATTGCTTTAAATCTTTTGATGTATAAACCACTGCGCGTCCTTTTAAATCAGCATTCTGAATGCCTAGAAGCAGGCAGTGCAGATCCTTCATCTTAAAATAGAACGGATCGCGGAAATGAGCGGTATAGCCGTTAGGCATGCCGACAATCAGCGCTTTTTTAAACTGCAATTCATCTTTCTCATCAAGCACCGCCATACATTGATGAGGAATCCGCACATCTTCATGCTTGACATTGCCCGTATAAAACAGATGCAGCTGCTGATCCAGCATCACAGCCGTGCCTGAGTAACAGCCGTCCTTATCGATGGGCTGATCAGGCTTTAAGACTAAGCGCGGCTTGGTATAATGCACAAAGTCTCTTGTTTTTACTAAGCCCCAATGTTTATTTTTATGTTCACAGCCGGCTGGATTCCATTGATAAAAGATTTTATATTCACCATTAATACAACATAGGCCATTTGGATCATTCACCAATCCCTTGGCCATTTCAATATGAAAATGATTGCGCCATTGATTATTCAATTTCATTCACCGCCATTTGCACAGAGTCCCTTTCAATCAGTTTTAAAGGGATTTCATCCTGAAGATTGATTTCTTCACCGTTAATCAGTCTTAATAAACTTAACGCTGTCTTTTGACCAAGCAGAGTATAATCAAAGGAGATGGTTGTCAGTCGCGGATACATGACACTGCTGATATCATAGCCGCCAAAGCCCGCTAACGATACATCCTGCGGCACCTTAATCTGCTGTTCATTGAAATAACGCATCAAGCCCAAGGCAATATTATCCGTTGCGCAGATAACCGCTGTCGGCTTTGATTTCATAACCTCAGCTCCCTTGCGGTAAGCTGCCAGAAAGCTGAAGTCAGTTTCCACAAAACGAACCGTACCGGCATCACCAAAGGCATCAATAAAGCCTTGTTTACGATAAATACCTACTGATTCATCCGACTCGCTGACGCCCAGAAAGACTACGTTGCGGTGCTTGAAATTACGGAAATACTTCCCCATGATCGCGCCTGCCGCATAATCATCGATGACCTTATAATTCACATATTCATTCTTTTGACCGGTAAATAAGAGCGGAATATCCAGCTGACCCGCCATTTCAATATGTTTTTTAGTAATTCCGCAGGAATCGACAATGATGCCGTCTACCCCCTGCTGATAAAGCGATTGTATACACTGAACTTCTTTTTTGCTGTCCAAATTTGATATTTGAATCAATGAAGTATAATTATTGGCATCAAAAACATCACTGATACCATTCAAAAGCTTGCCTACACTCACGGAATCAATACGCGGAATTACAATGCCAATCAAACATGTTTTTTTCGTTTTCAGACGTTTCGCAAAGAAATTTTCAGAGAAACCCGTCTTTTCAATCGCGTCTTTGATTTTTTCCTTGTTCTCTTCACTGACATATCCGCCGTTTAAATAACGGGATACACTGCTTTTTGAAACTTGACACATATTGGCAATATCCTGAATTGTAACTTTACCAGCCATGATGATGCCTCCTTTTTTATTGTAATATTATTCTTCACTCTTGAAGAAAAACGTTGTTAAGATGAAAGCGACAGCCATTCCTACCGCCAGAACTGCCACATAACCAAGCAGCTGACCGTTCAGATAAAGCAGTGTGCCAGGCAGTACGGTAATGCCCATGCCAGTACCAGCCAGATTGATCATGCCAGCCAGCATACCCGCCGCGGCACCGCCGATGCAGGCAAAGATAAACGGTTTAATAAAACGCAGATTGACACCGAAGATAGCTGCCTCAGTAATACCCAAAAAGGCTGGAATCGCACTTGAAATATACAAAGAGCGTTTCTTGCTGTCACGCGTTTTGAAAGCAACTGCTAATGCTGCCGCGCCTTGAGCCGCGATCGCGCCGGTAATCATTGCATTGTAGGGATTCAAGCCTGTATCAGCCAGTAATTCAACCTCTAAGGCATTGAAAATATGATGGATGCCGGTTACGACAATCAGCTGATTTAATCCGCCGACAATGGCACCGCCTAAACCAAATGGAATTGAGATAAAGGATTTAAACAGATTTAGAATCAGAACCTCACTCTCATGCATGATCGGCCCAACTACTAACAGACCCAAAATCATTGATACAAATAAGGTCAGAAATGGGGTTACAATTAAGTCTAGCACATTTGGTACGACTTTGTGGAGACTCTTTTCAAGTTTTGCCGCGAAAATTGCGATTACTAATGCCGGTAAAACTGAACCTTGATAGCCGACGATAGGAATATTAATTCCTACCAGATTCAAATAGATCGGTGATGCGCTGCCTGCTGCCACATTATAAGCGTTAGGCAGCTGAGGCGCTACCAGCATCAGACCTAATACCATTCCCACAACCGGATTGCCGCCAAATTTCTTCATTGCTGAATAAGCAACCAATGCCGGCAGGAAAGCAAACGCTGTATCCGTCAGCACCTCACTCATCAGCATCAAATTATCATCCATGCTTATGCCAAGATTGGTCAATAAACCGCGCAGTCCCATAAACAGACCGGTTGCTACCAAGACTGGGATGATTGGTACGAAGATATCACCCAGTGTCCGGCTGATTTTTTGCGGCAGCGTCATATTGCTGTAAGCCTCTGCCTTGTTATCTGTTTTAATCTCTGTATCACCTTCAACAATGCATGCATAAACCTTATTTACGAAACCGGTTCCAAGAATGATTTGAAACTGACCGGCTGACATAAACTGACCCTTTACCCCATCGATATCCTCAATGGCTTTTGTGTTAATCTTTTCATTATCAGCCAGAATCAGCCGCAGACGCGTCGCGCAATGCTCCACCGATTTGATATTTTCCTTACCGCCGATATTCTCTAAAATCAACTTTGCTACTGTTTGTTCTTTCATAATGCTTCCTCCCTTGTTGACTATATGGTACCAGTTCCATATTCGTTTGTCAATGCATAAATACGTTATTTTTTTAAAAATGTGTTATCGGTTCCATATAAGCAATTAAAAAAAGCAGACATTTGCCTGCTCCTTATTATTCAGCTTCAATTAAGCTATGCTTGATAAATACCTGCCGCATCCGCGCCATCGCGTCCTTTAAGATTTGCGTTGGCACCGCCAGATTAATTCGTTCAAATCCCTCACCGGCTTTGCCAAACAGATAGCCCTCATCCAAAAAGAGGTCTGCTTCCTCACGCATTAGGTGCTCTAATTCATCCTTATTCAAGTCATAGGCCCTAAAGTCAACCCAAAGCAGATATGTGCCCTGCAGTTCATGGACAATCGCTTTTGGGAAATATTGCTTGATATATTCATTCATGAATCGTACATTTTCACTCAGCACCTCAATCAATGCCGAAAGCCACGCTTCTCCCTCACGATAAGCCGCCACACAGGAAGCCAGCGCAAAAGGATTAATATGAATAAAGCCGGCATCCTTTAAATACTGTTCACGCAGCGCTTGATTAGGAATAATAATATTCGCATTGCTCATGCCTGCCAGATTGAATGTCTTGCTTGGTGATGTGCAGACGATACAGTTCTCTTCAAATGCCTTATCAATGGTTGGAAACATTGTATGCGTAAAACCAGGCATGATCAAATCATTGTGAATCTCATCCGCAACGATCAATACCCCATATTTTAAAGCCAGCTCACCAATCTGCTTCAGCTCTTCATAGCTGAATACCTTACCGATTGGATTATGCGGCGTGCATAAGATCAGCATCGTATTCATCGGATCTGCCAGCTTCAGTTTCAAATCTTCAAAATCGATTTCATAATGATCCTCGCATAAAATCAAAGGATTCTCTACCACATGAGTTCCATTGCATGCTGCGGCACTATAAAAGGGATAATAAACCGGCGTCATGATCACAACGCCCTCTCCTGGCTTAGTAAAGGCTTTTACCGCCTGATTCAGCGCTTTCACGACACCCTGAGAAATAACGATCCATTCAGGATCAATTGTCCACTGATGCCGATGCTTCAGCCAATAAACCACCGCGTCCAAATATCCTTCAGTCACATTCTGATAACCATAGGGTGTCATTTCATCGGCGCAGCGATGCATTGCCGCCACAATTTCCGGCGCATTCACAAATTCCATATCCGCTACCGACAAAGGTACGATATCCTCACGAACAGGCGTTCCGTCAGCTTTTTTCATCCCTGTCCACTTGCTGGCACCGTTAAGCCGGCGATTCTTTACCGTTGTAAAATCATACATAAACTTTCCTCCTATAATAACCGGCGTTCATAATTACCGGTAACCTGCATTCCCTCTGATAAAATAATAAATGCTTTAGGATCAAGCCCCAATACAAGATCATGAAGATGATTCACTTCATATTTAGAAATAACTGTCATCAGAATATCGGTTTCAGTATCCGTATAAGCACCCTTGCCTTCCCAGCAAGTCACACCGCGCGTCATTTCATGAAGAATCGCCTTCTTCACCGCTTTGTTGCGTGTAAAGATCATGGCACTCATCACAATATTCTGCGTATGCACCTTATCGACCACCATGCCGAAAATAACCGCATAGATAATTGAATAGATAGCCGTTGATAATTCAAACTTCAAGGCACAGATAATATAAATCAGCGCGTTGACACCGATTGACAGCTTGCCGACACTGAACTTCGGTGATTTTATCGCCATATAAACACCCAGGATATCGGTACCGCCGCCGCTGCCGCCATGCTGAAGCGTTAAACCAATCCCAAAACCGCCGATCAAGCCGCCGATAATGACTGAAGTCAATACATCAGGGACAATCGGCATAATTGGTATCAATGTAAAGGCAATCGTCTGCGTTACCACTGAGGTTAGGGTAAGCAGAAAAAAATGCTTGGATAAGCTCTTATACGCCATCAAGAATAACGGCAGATTCAATAATGAGTTTATGATACCGGCAATATCAAATTTAATATCCAGATGCAGCGTCTCCACCAGCATCGTACGAATCAGCTGGGCGATACCTACAACCCCGCCGTTAAATAGATTCAGCGGCACAATAAACATATTTACCGCAAAGGCAAACAGCACTGAACCCACAACTACATAAACAAATGAAGTGAGCAATTTTTTATCTTTCATACTATGAACTCCTTAAACAACACTATTATACATTTTTCCAAAACCCTTTCATAGATTGAAATGGATGAAAAACAAAAAAACTAAAATGTATGTCAGAATCAGCACTATGTGCCGTAAGCGTTTACAACATATATACTCCGTGCTATAATGAATTTATAAAAAGAGCGTTGCTCAGAAAGGGAAAAGATTATGAAAGCAAATAAGTTTGGACTTGTTTTGACAGCAGCAGCATTATGCATATCAGCAGTAGGTGTTATGAATATTCAGGCAGCAGATGAAGACAAGAATCCCGTAACTGTTGTCGCATATAATCAAGCAGAAACAGCCCACTATGATGTGGTAAAGCGTGATGCCAAAGCTACGATTAATGGTAAACTGGATGAAAAGGTTTGGGAAAGCGTACCATCAATCTCAGGCTCCTTCCACTATCCATGGGAAGCCGTTGAAGCTCCTTATACTGAATTTAAAGCTTATCATGACGGGGTTAATTTTTATTTCAGTTTTGTTGTTAAAGATACACAGGTATTAGCAGAAGCAACATGGAAGGGTGAAAGCACCGTTGATAATGAAGACCGTGTTGAATTATTCTTCGCTAATGGTCCGGTAGATAAACCAAACAACGGCATGCAGCCATATTATGCGATTGAAGCAGATCCAAAGGGCCGTGTTCATGACTATTCAACAGTTTATTACCGCAATATGGACAGTGAGTGGAATATGGAAGGCTTACAGACAGCCGCTAAGATCGTTGATGACGGTTATGTGGTAGAAGGTCTGATTCCATTAAAGACATTAAATGATCTGAAACTAATCAATGAAAATAATGTGATGAGAACCGGTATCTATCGTGCTGAATTCAGTAAACCTAGGGGTGCAAAAGATATTACAATGCAATGGATTTCATGGGTTGATCCAAAGACAGCTGAACCTGATTATCATGTAGACAGCTCATTTGGTGAACTGCGTTTCTTACAATAATTGCGAAAGAGTGCTTGCGGCACTCTTTTTTAATTTTCCTCTTGATTTTCTTATCCCTTGCCTGCCCTTTGCCTATTATTTCCATATCATTTTAAGAATCAAAACAAATACCAACAGCCATATACAAACAATCGGTAAAGCATAATACCACTTTTTAGGTTTGCCGTCTTCCCATAAATGTTCGGCCGCTTGATGATGCTTTGCGTAAATATCCTCAGGTATGCATTTCAGTGTCAGCAGTATCAGAAACGGCAGTAAAATCACATCGTCCAGATACCCCAGCACCGGAATAAAATCAGGAATCAGATCAATGGGAGACAGCGCGTACCCCACGGTGATCATGGCTAAGATTTTCGCAGGCAAGGGCGTGTCCTGATCCCTCATTGCCAAAAATATCGTCGGAATATCAACCTTAAGCTTTTTAGCCCGTTCCTTTAATGTCATCAATAGCACCTGCCGATCAATAAGCCAATTATACCATATTCTCAATAAAAGCTGCGTCCAATATAAAAGAGCGCCAAGGCACTCTTACAAACTTTTATTGCTTCTGAAAATCATGCAGATGCTGATTCAATGCCCTTGTCTCAATCTTCTGCGCGACATGAACACCAAACCACATGGCAAATAAACCGCCTTCTAAAATCACGATCAGCAGACATTCACCCCAAAGCGGAACATCCGCAAACCACTGAAACAGCACCGCCGCGCCGATAAACAGCAGATTGCACATAATCACCCATAGAATCGTGCGCCTTTGCAGCTCACTTTCATCAAAATGATCAGGAAACAACGCACTCTCAATAATGGCGATGACCATTGAGGTCAGCGTCATTTCCACAAGCATCAGTATCGATATTGAGTCATGACCCAATAATACTTCAATAACACCTCTGAAGAAGATTAAAGCCATCGTATAAATAGCCATATGCTGCTTCATATTCAATCCCCAGCGATAAAAATGTGTAAATTCTTTCATTCCTCTCATCCTTTCTATAAGCCGATCCGCTCTCTTAAAAGCGGGGCATAATGTCTGGAAACAATTAATTTCTCTTGATTCTTTAGAATTATTTCAATTCTTCCGGCCAGCGCGCTTTTCAGTGAATGAATCGAATAGAGATTCACAACCACAGATTTACTGATGCGCAAAAAGCCAAGACTTTCATAACGGCCTTCAATTTCCGCCAGATTCAGCGCTGTCTGATAGACATCCTTTGAGGTATATAAAAATGTTTTATCTTCCAATGCCTCCGCATAATAAACATCCTTAAATTCAAGCATTGTTATTTCTTCCTTGTTCTTCCAGCCGCTGAGCTTCTGTGTCTGAAGATTGAGAAAAGCAATAATCCGCATGATTTCACTGTCTACCTCCCGGCAGCGCAGCAAAATTTCATTTTCCTCATAATCCCCATGTTCAATTTTGATTTTCATACTCTCACTCCTATCAGCTGACACCCATATCATAGCGAAACAATGCTTCCTTGGCAAATGAATACCGCCAAGTTGACATATCCTTAAGCTAAGATGCACGCTTTACATTTAATGCGGTTCATACTAAAATACATCTATAAGTTAGAAAGAGTAATTATGAGGAAGAGTGAATGAAAAATTGTGCAGACGCGAAACGCATCGTGATTAAAATAGGGACTTCAACGTTAGCTCATCAAACGGGCCGGCTGAATATTCAGCGAATGGAAAGATTAGTAAAAGTCATCGCCGATTTGAAAAATGCCGGCAAAGAGATTGTCTTAGTCAGCAGCGGGGCGATCGGCATCGGTGCCGGTAAGCTTGGACTGCCCGAGAAGCCGCAGGATCTAAGCGGCAAGCAGGCATGCGCGGCAGTAGGTCAATGTGAATTAATGTATATCTATGATAAGTATTTTGCGGAATACAACCATACTGTAGCTCAAGTGCTGTTAACCCTTGATGTATTGAATCGTGATTATGTAATCAATACGTTTACCCGCCTGCTGGCAATGAATGTATTGCCAATCGTAAATGAAAATGATACGGTGGCGGTTGATGAAATTGTCGTAGGTGATAATGATACGCTTTCCGCCATGGTCTGTGAATTGATCCATGGTGATCTGCTGGTAATTTTAAGTGATATTGACGGTGTTTATGATGATGACCCGCATAAAAATCCTGATGCGGCGCTGATTCATGAAATACCGGAAGTGAATGATCAGATTGAAGCCTTAGCGAAAGGGGCGGGCTCTAAATTAGGCACCGGCGGGATGGCTACTAAAATACACGCCGCTAAGCTGGGCATTCAGGCTGGGTTCGCAACGGTTATCATGTCAGGACAGCAGCCGGAGCAGCTCTATGAATTATTTGCCGGCAAACAGGTAGGAACGAGGATTGGATCATGAGTGATTTACTGCAGATGGGCAGACTTGCGAAAAAAGCTGGCAAGCAGCTGGCCCAAACAACCAATGAACAGCGCACAAATGTGTTGGCAGATATCAGCCATCGGCTGCTGACCCATACTGAAGCCTTGATTGAAGCGAATCAGCAGGATATTCAGGCCGCTCAAGAAAAAGGCTTGCCGGCGAGTACGATTGATCGTTTAATGATTGATGAAAAGCGCATTCAGGCCATGCGTGAAGGAATCCGTGAGGTAATCAATCAGCCTGATCCTTTGCATCAATTAATTTCAGAAGAAACCAGACCAAGCGGTTTAACGATTAAAGCAATAACAGTACCGTTAGGTGTCATCGGCATGATTTATGAAAGCCGCCCTAATGTAACTATTGACGCGGCAGCCTTAGCGATTAAAAGCGGCAATGCGATGATTCTGCGCGGCGGCAAGGAGGCGCTTTGCACAAATAAAGCCTTAGTTCAGGTAATTCAGGAAGCCCTTGCCAATCAGCAGCTGGACACTCACTGCGTACAATTGATTGAAAGCACTGACCGTTCATTAGTAGATGAAATGCTCACGATGAATGAAATCTTTGATGTCATCATTCCCCGCGGCGGTAAATCACTGATCGAACGTGTCGTAAATAATGCGAGAGTCCCAGTCATTCAGACCGGTACCGGCAACAATACGCTTTATGTTGATCAAAGCGCTGATTTAGATAAGGCACTGCCGCTTGTTGAAAACGCAAAATGCCAGCGGATCTCCGTCTGCAACTGCATTGAGAACTTATTAGTACACAGGGCGGTTGCCGCAAGCTTCCTGCCGCGGCTTGTCCAGCAGCTCAAGGCTTATCCAATGACCTATTACGGCGATGAGACTGTCTGCTCGCTCATTGAGGCTCTGCCGGCTGACGATCAGCTCTATGCCTGTGAGTTTCTTGATTATAAGCTGGCTGTCAAGGTGGTTGACAGCATGGCGGAAGTCTTAGCCTTCATTGACACCTATGGTACTCATCACAGTGAATGTATCTTAGCGCAATCACCTGAGGCCATCACTGAGTTTTTAAATGGCGTCGATGCCGCGGCTGTTTATGTCAATGCTTCAACCCGTTTTTCTGACGGCTTTGAATACGGCATGGGATGTGAAATCGGCATCTCCACCCAAAAGCTGCATGCCCGCGGTCCAATGGGATTAAAAGCTCTGACTACCATTCAATATCAGGCCGAAGCTGATTATCTGATTCGTTCATGATTAATTAAATATCCAAAAAAAGGCTGTGACCTGCAAAGATTTTTTTGCAGCCGCAGCCTTTTACATTAACAAATTGTATATCCATTCTTACCGGATCGCTTTACCTCATACATTGCTTTATCCGCCTTAACATACAATGTTTCAAAATTATCGCCATCCTTAAAGGCATAGGCAACACCGATACTGACCGAGATGCGGATATCCCGATAGCTGAATTCACAGATTTGTGACGCTCTCTCCCGAATCTTGAATTCACTGACATCCTTCATAAAAATCACAAATTCATCGCCGCCGATCCGCCCTAAAATATCACTGGATCGAAAAAGCCGGCGAATCTGTTCGGTAAAGCCAATCAGCACCTCATCGCCGAAATAATGACCAAGCTCATCATTAAGCGCTTTGAAATTATCGATATCCAAAAGCATCAGCGCGTGAATATGCTGACGGTCAGCACTCATCAGCCATTCATCAATCAGCCGCTTGGTGATAATCTTATTATAAAAGCCCGTCATCGGATCAAGACTCGCCCGCTCTTTCAAACGTTCCTGCTCCTGACGCTCGGCATCAATATTCATCAGCATCCCAATAATAATGAAACCAGTTTTCAGAAGATGAACTTGATACCAATGCATTTCTTTCCCGCTGATCAGTCTGAGACAGGCATGCACCATCTCACCCTTCTTGATTCGCTGATTAATCATCACCAGCTTTTTTTCATCTTCCTTGTGTACGATATATGAATTCATATTGATCCGCTGATTAATGCCGGCAAGTGTTTTAGTTTCACAGTCATATTCAAAAAAAATCCACTGACAGTTAGAAGCCAGTAAATGATAATGATCCAGTCTTCTTTTAATCGCATAAAGGCGTTGATTTTGAATGATGAAATAAATAAACACAACCATTAATATAGTAAATAATATAATAATCAGCAGGTAAACACGTCCATTCATAATAACTCCTTTCAATCCCCATACTAACATTATATAGAACCATTTTGCGAACCATGTCGAAAATGAAAATATGAGAATTACATTGAGTTCGACTATCAATTCTGTAAGTTTTGGAAATCCGCTAAATAACTACTATAAAATATGATAAAATAAAATCATTAAGGGGGAGCTTAATATGAAAACTCTTGAATTAACGATATCGATCTCTGATAATGGCGTCAGTGCCAGCCGCAAGTGTCTGATACCTGCACAATATACCTATGAAGAGCTGCATCGTATCATTCAGCTGCTGTTTGGCCTTGATAATGTTGAATACTACACCTTTAAGCTGGATAATAATATGTTCATCCATGAGATCAGTTCCGGTACCCACAGTAAACCGGCCTCTGCCAAGCTCCTTCGCCTTAAGCTTAACGATACTTTTCATTACTATTATGATATTCTGGAAGCCTTTGATTTCAGAATCAAAGTCAGCAATATTATTGACCGTAAGAGTAATGTACCGGAAGTTTTATCGTATCGCGGCAAAAACCTCTATGAAGGCATTCTGCACGGTAATTTTAAAGAAGAGCGCACATTATTTAATCAAGGCTGGTGCAACCTTGTTTTAGGTGCCTTTCGCGGCCATCACGTTGAAACCGAATGCCGTGTGCGCATCAATGCTGCGTTTAAGACATTGACAGCCATTAAAAATTGGCAGGACAGTATGTATAACGCTATCTATGAAGTTCAAACTCCGCAGAACCGCACGTTCTATTTTGCCAGTATCTGTGAAGATGAAGTGATTATTGATGCCTATGCCAATGAAGACAAGCTGATTCAGTTTGTGAATATGAATGTAAATGCCATGGATTACAGTGCCATACGCTATCATGATACGCTGACAATGACGATTAAACGATTGGATTATCGTGAGGATCGCTCAATCTATGATTTTTCCAGCAATACTTACGGCGGCATGCTGACTCGCTGCAACGTTTTTAATCCGCATCAGATTTTGAAAATTGAAGAATTGATTCATTTTACCGATGCCTTTACAAAAATGGTCAGTGTCATCAGCGAACTGGCACGCAATGCTGTCAAATTGGAAAAGTCACAGATCAGCATCGATCTTAAAGGCGGCTATACGATTCATCCGTTATCCTTGACTGTCCATCCGTTTGGTCTTGATTTGGATTTTGACCCGCTGAGTTTGAATGCGGAAAAATTGTATGACACGATTGAAATCGATGTCGTAAGCGTGTATGATGAAGAGGCACGGAGTGAGAATGATTTCTATCCGGTACTCCTGCTGATTGCTGATGAAGAGAATATTGAAGAGATGCGCTTAGAGAACTGTTCATTAAAAACTATTGCTTACAACATTGTGGATATGCTGCTGAATCGAATGATCTGGCACGGCCCTTATCAAACTATCAAAGTCCGCGACAGCAATATGAGCAGTATCCTTGAGCCCTTTGCGGAATTAGGGACAAATATCATCGTTGAGGATCACTTAGAATGGCTTGATGACCATGTGATTTCAACTTACTTTGATGAGGTATTTGATGATGATTCCCTGAGCCGCGAAATGATTGTAGCGCAGATGAAACAAGCAGGTCTTGATGAAGATATGATTAATTTCTATGAACAGATGAGTGATGAAGAATTTGATGATTTAAACAATCACATCGATGAATTGATCGATGCGCTTGAAGATGAATTAGAAGAACCAGCGATTGATTATAAAAAATTAAGCTGAGGAGGTTCTATGAAAAAGAGTGAATTTCAGCAGTTTGGACGATTTAAAATGGTTAAGCGTAAAATTTCCTCCTCGGAGCCGCTGACCATTACTGAAAGCTATGTCGAGAAGGTTAAAGCCGGTGACAGCTGTTTAATCAGCGGCTGTGAGATTGAACGTCTGAAAGCAATGGGACCCTGTACCATTGAAAATTCAATGATTCATGACTGTCTCAGCTTCAGTGAATGTACAATGAAGGAAAAGGTACGCGCTTTAACGATTACCGCTATGGGTTCAGCAAGCTTTGACCATACCACCTGTAAGGTTTTCCGCAATGCTTCAAGTAAAGACGGCACCTCCTTAGGCAGCCACAAAATCAGCGGCAGTATCGCGGCGGTAACTTATGAGAATTATACAAGCAGTGTTTTGGATTATGAGTTTAATTATATCAATATCTTAAATAAGTATTTTTTAGAATGCGCCAAAGCCATTGAATGCGGTCATTTCATCAGCTTTGCGCCCTTCTACATACCGGCCATACAGGCTGAGGTAATGTATATCCGGCCTTATTTCAATACATTTGTGACAGAATTAAAAGCCGATAAGCTGATTATTGCCAACAAGCTGAAGGATCGCTCAATCTTTGACGATATCATTTCCATGGCGGATTACCGTGATTTAGTTAATAAGCAGTTTGAGACAAGTCATATGCATGTGGATCGAATCGAAGCTAAAACATTGATTTTAGAGAATTGTGATGCGAAAATCGTGATTGCTGATCATGCGATTATCAAGGATGATTGTGTTATTGATGAGCTTTATGCGAAAAGCTATGAAATATCAAAGAATGCCCAGGTAAATAAACTGGCGGGAGGTAGTTATGCAGCTGAAGATTAATGAAAAATTTCCTGTGGAATTTAGTGAGGCAGGAACTTATATCAGTTTTGAGGATAATACATTTTATGCCGTTATGGCGGATGAATTCTGGTCAGATACTGAATTAAAGCTATTTAAGAATAAAAAGATGCTGATTCAAATTGTTAATAAAAGTGATCAGCTGATTTTCCTGCTGAGTGTTGACGGTGTGATTGAAACCAGTGATTTCTATTTTAATATTCATGATGAGGAAGCCTTTGTGAAAGCCGACTGCTACAACTTCTGTTTCATTCTGCTTGATAAAAACAGTGTGATCAACGGTATGAAAACATGCACCCTGAATAAAGCAACCTCCGCGATCATCTCACAGATACTCGATCAGCAGCAAAGCAGTGAGTATGATGAAGAAGTGAATCTAAAGAAGCTGGCGGCTTTGCAGAAGCAGTTTGAGCCTTTTGAACTGCAGCCGTTCGCTTTATGTGAAGAAAGTCATTAGCAGCGTCATCGGCGCTGTTTTTATGCTTATGGAATGTGGTATAATAGGCCGGTAAAAGGAGATACAGAATGAACAGAGAGTTAAATTTAGCGGTGGTTACCGTTAGTGATAAAGCAAAGAAAAGCATTCAAAGCAATCACCCCTGGGTATTTGAACAGGAGGTTTTAAATGTCGAAGGCAATTATGAAAACGGCGATCTGGTAGATGTCTTTTCATTAAAGAATAAATATTTAGGCAGTGGATTTATCAGTGAAAAGTCAAAGATCAGAATCCGCATCATTTCACGCAATGCGAATGATCGATTTGATGATGCCTTTTATGAACGGCGGCTGCGCCATGCCTGGGAATATCGGAAGACAGTCATGCAGTCAGATATTACAAACTGCCGGATCATATTTGGTGAAGCGGATTTCTTTCCGGGACTGACCGTGGATCGTTTTAATAATTTTTTAGTTACGCAGACACTGTCGCTGGGCATTGAGAAAATTAAGCATAAACTGTTTCCGATGCTGATCAGAATCCTGCGTGAAGACGGACAGATCATCGATGGTTTGTATGAACGCAATGATGTGGCAATTCGTGAGCTGGAGGGGTTAGATCAAAACAAGGGCTGGTTTCTTTGCGAAGAACTGCCAACAGCGCCAAAAACAGCGTTTACCCAGATCTGTGAAAATGGCATAACTTATGATGTTGATGTAGAAAACGGTCAGAAAACCGGCTTCTTCCTCGATCAAAAATATAACCGTCTAGCTATTTCCAAGCTGACTCAGGGCAAGCATGTACTGGATTGCTTTACACATACCGGCAGCTTTGGTTTAAATGCGGCAAAGGGCGGCGCAGAACGTGTTGTATCCGTAGATATATCTGAATCCGCCATCGCAATGGCGGAAAAGAATGCCAAAGCCAATCATTTGAATGTAGAATACCGCTGCTGTGATGTCTTTGATTTACTTGATGAATTGATCAAGAGCCGCAGCAAAGAGTTTGATTTCATTATTCTTGACCCGCCGGCCTTTACTAAAAGCCGTGAAACCGTGCGCAACGCGACAAAGGGTTATAAGGAAATCAACACCAAAGCGATGAAGCTGCTGCCCCGCGGCGGTTATCTGGCCACTTGTTCCTGCTCCCATTTTATGAACGAGGGATTATTTAAACAAATGCTGCATGATGCGGCGGAGGATGCGGCAGTTCAGCTGCGTCAGATTGCCGTTTACCATCAGGCGTGGGATCACCCGATTTTATGGAATGTGCCGGAGACGAATTACCTGAAATTCTTTATTTTTCAAGTCGTTTAAAAACTCATTGACAACGTTTACAACTACTAGTATTATGGAATATGCCAAGTAGGGGCAATGAGAGGCAAATATGTTTAATCTATTCAAAAAAAATAAGGCTGTTTATCATTTAGCAGCGCCCATCGACGGACATACGATGAGCTTGGAAGAAGTCAAGGACCCAGTGTTTGCTCAGAAAATGATGGGTGACGGTATTGCTGTCAGATCAAGCGGCGATGTTGTCGTAGCACCGGCGGATGGTGAGATCTGCCTGTTTCCTAAAACCAAACACGCGATTGGTTTAAAGCTGGATAATGGGGTTGAGGTACTGATTCATATCGGACTTGATTCCGTGGATTTAAAGGGTGAAGGATTTACGCAGCTGGCACAGGTTGGCGATCATGTGAAAATGGGAACGCCGCTTTTAAAAATTGACCGTGCATTTGCGGAAAGTAAAGGTGTTTCCTTGGATACACCGATGATTATTGTAAATTATACAGACTATGAGATTCTTGCTTATCATCATGACATGGATGTGAAAGCAGGCGAAACGGTAGTTGTTGAATACCGATAAAACCGCAGACGCGGTTTTTTTTATCATAATAAAAGGCACAGCAACTGCTGTACCTTCATTTTAATCATTCTTGATACTTTTTATTCCATCGCACTGCTGACCATTATACCATTTGGCAGACAAACGATAGGAATCAGCGATTCTGAATCAATCCATCCCATCTGTTCACATAGATGGTTTGGACATTCGACATCGATAACTCTAAACTTGTGATCCTTGACCTCAAGTGTCATTTTACCGTAATCACCTTCAAAATCATAGGTTGCGTCTTTTGCAATATCAAAAGTCAGGATCACTTCCTCACCATGCTGAACGATACCCAGCTCTTTCGGCTTGCTCGTCAGTTTCACAACCAGCATAATCACACCGATCAGCGCCGCAACAGCTACAATAATACCTACAAACTTCAAATCTTTTTTACTCATAGTTACTCCGATCCTTTACAATACTTATCCATCCAGTTTGTGATTTCCTCTAAACGGCGGATGCGGTTCAGCGGTTTGCCGCCGCGGCTCAGCTCATGATTTTCACCATGGAACACAACCAGACGGGTTGGCACACCATGCTGCATCAAAGCCGAAGCCATTTGATAGCCTTCGGAAATCGGACAGCGATAGTCCTCATCAGAATGAATGAACAGGGTTGGCGTTTTAGCCTTATCTGCATACTTTAATGGTGAATGCCACCATAATTTCTCCATATCTTCCCATACATCACCCGCGCACTGATCCTTGGAAAAATGCGGACCGATATCACTGGTGCCATTGAAGCCAACCCAGTTAGCGATTGAACGCTGTGAAGCCACAGCCGCAAAACGGTCAGTATGACCAATGATCCAGTTACTCATGAAGCCGCCGTAGCTGCCGCCGGTTTCACCAAGCCGAGCTGGGTCGATGGCCGGATATTTTTCAAGCACAACATCGGTAAATTTCATCAAATCATCATAATCGATCGTACCGTATTTACCGCGGATATCAGCAAACGCATTACCGCGTCCATCACCGCCGCGCGGATTCATGAAGAATACAAAGTACCCCTCAGAAGCCCAAACCTGCATTTCATGATAGAACACTTCCCCATAAACGGTCTTAGGTCCGCCGTGAATATCCAAAATAGCCGGATATTTCTTATTCGGATCATAGTCATAGGGTTTTAAAACCCAGCCGTCTAAATCAATACCATCATTTTCAAACGTTATTTTTTCATAATCAGCGACATATTTATCCTTCAGCGCCTTTTCGTTTAAAGCACTCAGCTGAATACCCGCATCCTTAAGCATATACACTTCCTGAAGCTTGCCCTGAAGCATGGCCGCAGCGGCAATGCCATCTTTATACTCAGCGATGCAGTCCAAGGAACCCTCTTCTGTAAATACCGGTTCAATATTGCCTTCATGATCTAAGGAATAAAGATGTGAAGCATTGCGTCGTGTCGTTACAAAATAGAATTTACCATTCTTTACGAATGACATCTTACCGCCGCCATAACGGCAGTCACTGCCCACACTGCTGCCTACCGCATCTTCATTATGCGCCAGCAGTTCAAGATTTCCCTCTTTCAGCAAATAAAATTCAGGGTTCTCATTTAAACCATAACGATCATTGCCAGCCGCTAAAACTAAGATTTCATCATCAAAGAAGCAAACCTGCGCAATATCATGACGGCCTTCCGGATATAATTCTTCCATCGTTTGATCATTTAAGTCGATGCAGTAAATACCTGCCTGCAAATTAGGCTGTACAAGATATGTAACCGCTGAGAAAAGCACTTTATTTTTCTGCGGATGCAAATTGATGCCGCTCACATCCATATGTAATGGTGTCAGCCATTTCACTGACTGATCAGACACACTGTACAGCATCAGACGGGAACGTGTCTTATTGATAAAGCCGGCGCCATTAAAATAGAACGGCAGCTCATCCACAACCTCAACTGCCTGATCCGCTTTTTTCTGTTTCAGCAGCTTTTGTTTCTCCTCATCATTCAACTCCGCCATCATTGAGTAATTCAAATTATAATTCACACACATTAAATAGCGGTCTGCATCTAACTTTTCATAAGCAGTAACTGTATAAGGCACTTCAAACGCCTTAACCGCTTCACCGCCATGCGTTGATATGCGGTAGAATACGCTCAGTTCTTCACCATCAGCAGTCTTCTTTTTATCCGCTTCATCACGCATCGCCTTAAATAAGAGATGATCATTATCCTCCCAAATAAAACCCGCTTCATGATTGCCGCTGGTTAACTGTCTGACTTCTTGATCAAGAACATATATATTTTGATCATAACCGTTAGTATCCGCATTGGCAGCAGAAACGACAAATGCCAGGCGTTCTTTATCATCCGATGACTTTAAATTTGAAATATAAGCATAATTCAGAAAATCTTTTAATTGCAATTTTTCCATAATTTAACCTCTTTTTCACTTTTCATATTATAACCCATTCTAACTCTATTTCCAAGCATCCGGCAAAAAAACGCCAAATGAGGCAAAAATAGTATAACATTCTTGTAACTTAGATGGTAAAACAAGTGTTAGAATGGTAAAATAATGAATAGAAGCGAAGGTGAAGCTAATGATAAAGAAAACCACGACCAGGGTTAAGAAAAGTGCCATGCCGATCTATCTGGGCGGTCTGGTTTGGATCATCCTTGCCTGTTTTTTAAAGATGACCCAGCTTTCCGATTATCTGATCTGTATCGCAGCCGCTTTATTGACCTATGTGATTTCAGAAAGGGTTAAATTCAAACCGGAAGTGATTACTGAAACCACCATGGTACCTGAATCTGAACAGGAGGCTGCCAATCTTAAGCTGCAAAGTGAACGATCGGACATTCTTGCCCAGCTGCGTGAGTGTGATGAAATGATAGCCGATGAAACTGTAAGCGCGCAGATTCGCCGCATTGAAAAAGCGGTGGGCAATATTTATGACTATCTGAATGAACATCCGATGGCGGTAAATAAAGTGCGTAAATTATTCAGCTATTATCTGCCGACGCTGATCAAGCTGTTTCATTCCTATGACAAGCTTGAGGATATTGAGATGCAGGGCGAGCAGGTAAAGAATACGATCGCGCAAATCAAACGATCCGCTGAAATCGGCGCGGAAGCAATTGAAAAACAAGTTGACCTGCTTTACAGTGATGAAGCCATGGATATCAGCAGTGATGTTCAAGTGCTTGAAACCTTGATGAAGCAGCAGGGACTGCTTGATGAAAAAATTCGATAAGGAGAACGAACATGGAAGAAAAGAAGAGTGTATTACCTACCTTGACATTAGATCCAACTGAAGATCTGAAGGCAGAAGAGGTCAGTGAGCCAGTAAAGGAAATAAAACCGGTACAGCTTGATGAAGAAACGCTGAGTGAAGAAGAGCGTCAGCTGGTCAATGATTTTGCGGAGAAGATTGATTTGACTAATTCAAATGTGATCCTCCAATACGGAGCCGCTGCTCAGACTAAGATTTCAACATTTTCTCAGTCAGCACTGGATAAAGTAAAAACAAAGGATCTGGGTGAAGTCGGTGAATCACTGACCAGTCTGGTTACTGAATTAAAGGGTTTTGAGATTGATAATGAAGAAAATAACGGTTTCTTTGGTTTCTTTAAGAAACAGTCAAATAAGATTACTCAGCTAAAGGCTCAGTATGACAAGGCTGATGCCAATGTTGAAAAGATTATCGCTGTACTTGAAAAGCATCAGATTCAGCTGATGAAGGATATTGCGATGCTGGATCAGATGTATGAGCTGAATCTTCAGAATTTTAAAGAACTATCCCTTTATATCCTGGCCGGCAAGAAAAAGCTCGCGCAGGCACAAAATGAAGAGCTGCCAAAGCTGGTTGCACAGGCGGAAAAGAGCGGTCTGCCGGAGGACGCACAGCGGGCTAATGATTACGCGGCATTCTGTACGCGTTTTGAGAAGAAGCTGCATGATCTTGAATTGACAAGAATGATTTCAATTCAAATGGCACCGCAGATTCGTCTGGTACAGAATAATGATACGATGATGGCTGAAAAAATTCAGTCTTCATTGGTCAACACAATTCCGCTTTGGAAGAGTCAGATGGTTCTGGCACTGGGTGTTGAAAATTCACGTCAGGCTATGGAAGCCCAGCGAGCGGTTACCGATATGACAAATGATTTGCTGCGTAAGAATGCGGAAACGTTAAAGGTCGGCACAATTGCGACAGCGAAGGAAAGCGAGCGCGGTATTGTTGATATCGAAACGCTGCAGAATACAAATAAGAAGCTGATTGAAACACTCGATGAGGTGATGAAAATTCAGGCTGAGGGACGTACTAAACGCCGTGAAGCAGAAGCTGAATTGGGCCGCATTGAGGGTGAATTGAAACAGAAGCTTACGGAAATCAATTTATAGGAGTGATAAAAATGGAACAATTGAAAAAACGCAGTACAGCCCTTTTGATTGTTCTGGTACTGATCCTAGGTGTCAGCGGATTTAAAAGCCGGATCACCTTCGCGTCTTACAGCAAGGCAGCAGAAGCAATGTTTTATGAAGGGGTGGACGGTGCCAGTATTGCTGCTGATCTGGAAAGTAAGATTTCCACAGCTAAAAATCTGATCTTTATCGCTGAAAAATATCAGAAAAATGGATTCGATGAAATCACAGCGCTGAAGCAGGCAATTGAAGACTTAACAGATGCGGATTCGATCAAGGCTAAAGAAAGTGCCAACGCAAAGCTGGATGAGGCTTTCTTTGCCCTTTCGGATAAGCTGACAGCGATGGCGCTGAGTGAACGTGATGAAAATTATCGAATCAGTTTAACCTATGATTTCAGAGGACTCAACGATATGATTGATAAGAGTCCTTATCATGATACAGTTGAAGAATATTTGAAACAAACGACAGGCTTTCCTGCTTCGATTCTCTACCGAATAAGCGGGGTTGAGTTGAGTCGTTTCTCAGGAGGCAGCCAATGAAAAAAAATCGCATTGCTTTATTATTTGCCTTTGTGCTGATGCTGCTTTCACCATTAGCGGTCCACGCCTATACGATTCCTGAACCCAGTGTTGATCTGTATGTCAGTGATTATGCGGATGTGATTGATCGTGAGGTTGAGGAAGAAATCATCAATGCCAATCTTGAGCTTGAAGAAAAGAACGGCGTTCAGATCGCGGTGGTAACCGTTGATTTCCTTGACGGTGCCAATATTGAAGATTATGCCTATGATCTCTTTAATCAATGGGGAATCGGTTCAGCAGAAAGCAACAACGGCGTCTTATTGCTGCTGGCTATCGGTGAGGATAATTATTATTGTCTTGCGGGTGATGGTTTAAGCAACCTCTTATCCGCCGGTAGAATTAAATTGCTGCTGAATGAATATCTTGAACCTGATTTCGCAAGCGGTGATTATTCAGCGGGGGTCAGCAAAACCTTTAATGCTATCTATGATCTGGTAAAGGACAGCAGCGGCACACCGATTATTCAGGAGCCAATTTATAATGATAACAGTCATTATAACAGCAATTCCAGTTCCGGTACCAGTTCACATCGATCAAGCAGTGTAGGTATCTTCTCCTTGCTGTTAGGTATCTTTGTATTAATTGTTGTATTTAGTATTGTGCTTAGCTTTATCAGTGCCTTTACCCGGCCGCGTGGTTATGTGCGCAGACGTCCTTACTGGGGCGGCTTCTTTGGCCCGCATGTAATCATTCACCATGACCATCATGATCATTATGACCGGCATGACCGCGGACCGCGTCCGCCAAGAGGCGGCGGCTTCGGCGGTGGTTCTTCAAGCTTTGGCGGCGGCAGGTCTTCCGGCGGCAGATCCTTTGGCGGCGGCAGATCCTTTGGCGGCGGCAGATCTTCTGGCGGGAGGTCCTTCGGCGGCGGTTCCTCAAGAGGCGGCGGCGCTGGCAGACATTAATTAAACCCTTTGATTCAAAGGGTTTTTTTCATGCAAAAAGAGAAGCAAAAACGCTTCTCCCTTGATAACTTATGCTTTTTTATCCTTTCGCAGCTGCATGACAAACTGCTCTAAATTTGTTTCATGATGATACTTTATTGATGCTTTCTTATCTTTTTCAATGATAATATCATTCATATCAAGTCCATTGAGGGCAGCAATAGCCAGCACATAATGAATCACATCGGCTAATTCATTCCCCAATTGCGCCTGCAGATCTTCCTCACCCGCTGATTTTCTGCCGGCCTTTTTATTTAAGACTTCCGCAGTCTCGCCAACTTCCTCCACCAGCTTCATAAATAAGCTTTGATCAATGCCGCCATCTTTATAATGATCATACAAATATGCCTGTAATTCTTCAATTGTAATATTCACAGCCAATTCCTCCATCTGATTTAGTTGACATCATCTTACCATTGGCAATTAAATAAAACAAGTCTGCATTCAAAAAGAGAAGCTAACCCACTTCTCCCTTTAACACCCGCCATAGAAAGGCTGATACACCTTGATGATTATTATCCTCGGTAATATAGCGGGCCTTCTCTTTGATGACTGATGACGCATTCCCCATTGCCGCGCTGTTCGCAAAACATTCAAACATCGACAAGTCATTATGATTATCACCGATTACCGCCACATCATCAAAACCAATATTTAAGCGCTCAGCCAAAGCCATCAGCGCCTTCCCTTTTGATGCCTGAATATGGGTAATAGTACATAAATTATCTTCCGCAATCAGACAATGTGTACTGCTTAATGTATTGATAAAGGCAGCAACGAGCGCAAGCAGCTGCGGATCTGTTTCAATGATTACAATCTTAAACAGCTCCATTTTAATCAAACATGCGGGGTCATGCAGTTCTTTAACTTCAACCTTGCCATTCATGCGATTCAAAAAGTATTGATTTACCGCATCAGCATAACGTGTATATAAGCAGTCATTGCTATAATAAACACTGCGGATACGGTATTTCTCTAAAATCTCGATAATCGGCAGCAAATCATTCAAAGCAAGGGCATGCTTCACAATAAAACGTTTACCATCATAGATTTCCGCGCCGCCGTTGGTAATAATCGGCACCCGCAGATCCAGCGCCTTCACAAAGGGCATAACGATTTCCATATTTCTGCCGGTCGCCAAAGTAAATTCAATGCCTTGCTTGCGCAGCAAGGGCAATACCTCACTCATTCCCGCGTCGATTTTTTTATCATCATCAAGTAATGTGCCATCACAATCAGAAGCGATCAGACGAATACTCATAGAAGCCCCCTTTCCTTTTTAAAAGGATATCGGCTTGCCCCGATATCCTCTGTTTAACTAATTATTCAATGCCCGCAGCAGTTAATAATTCTTTTGCTTCCTTATCTGAAAGCACATTCTTCATGCCGCAGATTTTAACGCCTTTTTTAGCAGCGTCATCAAACATGCTGACAAAATTCAGCGGACAGAACACAACATCATACTGAGTTGCGGCGCTCTTCCCTTCTGATAATGAGCAGTGATGGATCGTCTGAACTTGAATCCCCAGATCCTTCGTTGCTTTTTCAACACGCATTTTCATCATTAAGCTTGTTCCTGCACCGTTCGCGCAGGCAACCAAAATTTTAACCATTTAAGCAATACCTCCTATTTAACCTAATTATATCACTAAATCTATTTTTTAGCGTTTACTTTTTCCAGATAAGCATCATAATCTTCAGTAATCAGGAAGTAAGTATCTGGATGTGCGCGATATTGCAGCTGAGGGATAGCAATCAGAATGATAATTACAACAGCAACACCCGCGTAGCTCAGGAACTTCATTAATACTGTGAAGATCGGCCATACAACTGCCCAGTCAAACATACCGAGGTAACCGCCGTATGCAGCCAGTCCTACCCAGCTTGCGATGATAGCGGAACCAAATACCTGACATAAACCAGCGATGAATGGCATCAGCATAGCAGCCTTAACGCCGCCTTTGTTATTAGCAAATACAGCAATAGTCGCATTATCGAAGAATACTGGAACGAAACCAGCGATTACTAACGTTGGTGATTTCAGTAAAATCAAAGCGATAATCGCTAAGAACTGACCAGCAGCACCGAATAAGAAACCAACAGTTACAGCGTTTGGTGAACCAAAACCATAAGTAGCCGCGCAGTCGATACCTGGAACAGCACCTGGCAGGAAGCTGTTTGAAATACCTTGGAATGAGTTTGTCAGCTCAGTAACGAAGGTACGAACACCTAATTGCAGGATTGCCAGATAAACAGCAAAGTTCAATGAAGTTGTCATAATATAGAAGAAGAAATTCTGTGATTCTGCGATGAATCCAGCTTCAACCATATAAGGCTTACCTAATACTAATAAGATAGCACCAAAGAATAAAGTCATCAATACGGCTGTCGCAACCATATTTTCATTAAAGATAGATAAGAAACCTGGGAATTTAATATCTTCAAGTTTTTGTGAATTCTTACCGCCGAACATTTTCTCAGATAATTTAGAGAATAATGCCAAACCAAACATTTGCTGGTGAGCAACGCAGAAGCCGCCGCCCTCAGTCAGATCTTGAGTAATTTCAACAGTTAAATTAGATGCAACTGCCCAATATAAACCAAGTAATACACCCATCAAAATCAGCATTGGCGTGCTGCCTAAGCTTGGGAAGCAGAACAGGATCAGCCAGAAAGCTGTTGATGCCTGCTGCATCTGAACGTGTCCAGTAGTAAATACGGCACGCATTTTTGTATACTTCTTTAAACGAACAAGAATCAAGTTGAAAATAAATGCAATTAACAGCAGGATCATTACGTCAGAGAATGTTCTGCCGATATTTTCCATAGCTGCTTGTACAGCATTCTGACCGAAATAAGGGTCAATAACCATCGCATCAAGATTAAAACGATCTTTTAAACCAACCAGGATCGGACGGAAGTTGTTAACCAAGCCGCCAGAACCAACAGACAAAATCATATAACCAACGGTTGCCTTGATAAATCCGGCAAATGCTTCATAAATCGGTTTTCTCAGTAAGAGGTAACCAATCAATACGATCAGCCCGATGAAGTAGGCTGGCTGAGTGAGAATGTTGCTCGCAAAAAACGACCAAATGTTTAATAAAAAATCCATAAATTCATCCCTTTCTTTTTTGTTATATCCTTAGAACTTACGTTCTTTATAACTATTATTGATAATACTTCTTATCGATGGCCAGAAGATCTTCCTTGCTCTTGGCTTCCAGCAGCTCTTCGACTAATTCCTCATTCATTAACATTTCACTTAACCGCATCATGTTCTCCAAATGCTTCTCATGATCCGCACTCGCTAATACGAAGAACAACCGCGCGTCCTTCTCTGGGTCCTCAGGATCAAAATGTACCGGCTCCTCCACTTTCATGAAGCAGATCGCTGTCTCATTGACGCCTTCAGCGCCTTCCGTACTGTGCGGCATCGCGATGTTTGGT
>NZ_HE578927.1:306578-331373 GCF_000313565.1 Dielma fastidiosa
CGGATCATATACGATCGGTGCCGCTCTTAAATTCGGTTGGGTCATCCGGCCGCCGGTCATGTTGCGCATCTGATGGAACGGTGCCATCTCTTTTGTTTTCTTACTGCGCTTGCCATTGCCGAACCACAGATCGACTGCAATGTTTGTATTATTTTCCGTCTTTACCCATAAACCGGTACAGCCGATCCACCACATTGCGAAGGTTCCTTTTTCTACTACCTCCTGGTCGATCTCCTCATTCAGCCATGTTCCCCATTCCGGGAACGCGCCTAATATCCATTTTTCTCTTGTGATTTCATCTACCTGACTCATCAATGATTCTCCTTTCGAATGATTGCTTCGTTTACATCTTTAGTTTATCGAAAGCGTTAACATTTTGCAATGTAGTTATATGAACATTTCGCTAATTATATGTTCGATTTATGATTGTGTAATCGCATACATTTTTTCTAAATCTACAACGTTCAAAATATTCAGCGGTTTATGATTGACAAATATTCAAAATGTTCATATAATTTAATCAGGAGGATGTATTTATGTTCAATATCCGTAAACATGCCTTTTCTGAAAAATGGCGTAATATCATCAGTGCAGTTATCTATATAATTTTTATTATCTATTCAGTGAATCTCATTATTCAAACCGAACAGCTCAGTTCAAAGCTGTTTTATGCCGCGCTTGTGCTTATTCTGATCAGTGTTGTCGCACTGTCAGAATATCTACGTCTGCTTTATCGTCAGGCAATTAAAACACTCGTCATGGATTGTGATCCTGATGCCGCTAAGCAGCTGGAGACTAAGCTATTAAAATATGATATTTTTAAAGCATATAAGAAAACAATGCTGATTTTTGATCTCATGGTTAATGCCGATTTGAATCAGTATCAGCAAAATATTGATTTACTTGATCAAAATGAAAAATTCTTCAAGCAGAGTCTCGATAACCTGCTGATCCGCAATTATAATTACTTTAAGGCTTATATTGGTATTGATAATAAGATCAAGGCGAAAAAGTATTATCAGGATACCATTAAAATGAAGGGCGCTAAAATCAAGGGCAGCAAGGTTTCACCGCTTTATTCATGGGAGGAAATCGATGCCGTTTATTATTTATGCATCAAAGATATTAAAAAGAGCAAGAACGCTTTCGCGAATACAAATATCCAGATGATGAATAACCGTGAGTTGAGTCATTATTATTATGATTATGCACAGCTGAACCTGCTTGATGATAATCATGAGGATGCAAAAAAGCATTTGCAGCAGGTTATTGAAATCAGTAATAAAAATGCCCTTCATGATCTGGCAATAGCACAATTAAAGGAGCTGACAAAGCATGAAAAAGCATAAAACAATCGTTGACAGCCGCCGCCAGAAGGTTATGCTGGCAATGCAGAAATATGGCAAGGTGATGGTTGATGATCTGGCTGCGGAGCTGCAGGTTTCACCATTGACAATTCGCCGTGATCTTCAATATTGGGAAGAACAAAACGCGATAGAACGCTTTTACGGTGGTGCAAAGCTGGTTAATTCAGTAATACCCTGTGATGATCCAACGATGAGCAATGCATTATATAAGCATGCGATTGCGAAATATGCCGCTCAATATGTTGAGGAAGGCGACACGATATTCATTAATACAAGTTCAACCGCGCTGTTAGTCATCCGTTATATCCGCAATAAGCGCTGTACGGTAATCACTAACAATGGCAAGGCTATTTTTGAGGAGCATGATCCGCTGGTAGCCATCGTTTTAACCGGCGGTGAGCTGCGGGTGCCAAAGGAATCCATGGTCGGTGAATTTGCCCTGAATAATTTAAACCGCGTATCCGGCGCAAAATGCTTCTTAGGCTGCAGCGGCATTGATGTTCAGGGCGGCATCACAACGGCGATTTTGCAAGAGGTCGCAATTAATGAAACAATGCTGAACCGCTGCAATGGTCCATGCTTCATCCTAGCCGATCATACCAAGGTTGGCAATCAGCACAGCTTCATCAGCGGTTCAATCCGCAAGGTCAGCTATTTGATTACCGATACCGAAGCTGATAATGAGGTATGCAATGAAATTGAGAGCTGCGGAGTACGGGTCGTTAAACTTCAGCCGCTGGCTCATATCGAATAGAATTTACATTTAAAAGGAAGGCTTAATTTCATTTCATCAATGATTTTATTCCTTCCTTTTTTTATATATTAACTATGCATTGGTTCATTCAGTAAACTGCGGTATGTATTCGCAAATTCTGTAATACTAGTATACGCATTTAACTTATCATCATTCAGCTGACCGCTTGCATCGGCCGGTACAGCTTCCATAAAATATCCAAGAATCTGCGCGCCCGGCATCTTGATTGAAACTGTAAAGCCCTTTGATTTACCGCTTATATCCGTTTTGCTGTTAGAAGTAGGTACGGCCTTACCACATTTAAAGCATAAGAAGCCGCCGCTTTTCGCAACACTGTGTTCAAAGCTTTCTTGTACTTCCTTGCTTTGTTCATCTGAAAATTCAAGCGTAATACTGACATCCTTGGCAATCACCATTGCTGTTGGGAAGCATGGAAAGATACAATTATCCCGATTATCAAAAGTACCCTTAGATATTTTCAATGAAGTTGTATTAAACATTTCCTGAGTCAATACAAAGACACCTGGATCAAACCAATCACGCACGAAATTTACTTTGGCGGCACGGAAGGCGATCTTTAAATCAAATTTGGTATTCGAAAAATCGGTCTGACTCTTTGCATGGGCGTCACTGTTGGTTTGTGAGTAACCGCCGAACAGACAGCTGAAGCCCGTTGTTTTCTGCGTCGCGTCAGAACTGGTCGCTGTTGATTTTTTCATATCCTCAGAGGATGAGCTGATAATTATGTCTGAGAAGCGATTTTCAAGGGCATCCGGCAGCAATTTACCGGCTAATGCGTTATCGGCTTCTTTCTTACAGGCATTCGAGTATTCCTGTTCCTTTTCCTTCAGAGCTTCCTTAACAGCATCTAATTCCTGATACAATGTTTTAATAGCTAATGTATAATCCTGAGATTTAGCAGCAATCAATTCCTTGGAAGCAATAGCCACACTTTCAATACTTTGACTATAGGCATTTTGCGCCTGTTCCAGCATACTCATCTCTTTGACGAAATTAGCTTCTTCAAAATTGGCAGTTACCCCCTTAGCACGTTCTTGAGCCGTTTTCTTAGAAGCACTGTCAATGATGCCATTGATAAAGTTTAAGGTAGAACAAAAGCCAGCACCATAGCGATCATCTAATTCCTTTTCCTGTTTTGCCAACGCTTCCTTAGCGCTCTTACATGCCGATACACACTTTCCAATCTGACTAGATTGATCCATGACCTCAAAGGTTATGATTTGCTGAAGCAATGAATCCCGCTTATTTCTTAACCGTTTCACTTCACCCTGATAGAATTCTGATGATTTCAATAAATCAACAAAGCTGAATTTACTATCCAGATCCTCAAACCAATCTGAAGGTTCCATAACCACTGGATAAACATAACCGCCGTTGGGATCATATTTACGCGCGTTTCTGACCCGATCACGGGCTTCCTGCAATTCGGCACCGGAACCGCTGTCCAATACCCCTTCAATGATTCTCATATCCTTGTCTGAGAAGATTCCTAAAACCTTACCATGGCAGGCTTCTATTTTCAGCAGATAACCCTCCGCAACAGTCTGATACCAGTTTAAGAATTCTTCCTCGCGTTTAAGCCGGCTTTCCGCATCATCGAGCGGATAAACTTCTTTTAAATGCTGACGCTGGGCGTTCTGAGCATCTGCCCATTTTTTCTTTTCATCAACATACTCTTCATACAGCATATAAAATAACTGCTGAAGATTAAGTGTTAATGTGACCCCTTCATCATTAATATAATTAACCTCACTCCGTAATAACTCACGCAGTTTATTCTTGGCATTAATTAAATTATTATTAATTTTAGGTGTTAAAACATCCAGCGCCGATACATATTGATTAGCCAGCATCCGGCCATTATCAGCCCCCACAACCTTTGCGGGTGAAAATAGCTTATTAGCGATTCTCGATTCATTTGCGGCAACCTTAATCGGCTTCTCAAAACGTGTATCATAACGAAAATTCTCAGGATTTAATTCCGTGCCCGGCATCATCATCGTAAACATCTGAGAACTGCTGGTTGTACCAAAAAGATCATCAATCTTATTATATATCTTATCAATTGTTGATCCTTCCTCTGCTTCACTTATCGTTGATTTTGAAAGATCTGTTTTATTTCCTTCTGGTTTTGGCATAATCTAAACCTCCTTTTATAATTTCTGACTTTGATCAGCCGGAGTAAAATGCATGAAATAACCAAGCAGCTGCGGATAAGCATAGCGTAAGGTCAATGTCGATCCATCATCATCCATCACTGGCTGAATATCCTGTGCATATTCACGGAAACAAAGAAACTGATTCCCCTGACGCACATAACGCTTCAAAAGCTCCTTCAACCGACGGCAGTCTGCATCCAGTGTAAATTGCAGGGTTAAATCCTTAATCAGCACAAAGGATGTGGAATAAACCGGGAACAGATAATTTTCTTTCATCAAATCCTCAAGCTCTGTGATGCCTTGCGCAATCATTGTTTCACTGATTGAATAATAATGATTACTTAAGCGGAATATTTCCGGATGAAACCATGGCCGATTGATTTTGATTTTACGTGCCAGAAAGCCAAGATTGATCTGCATTCCCTTTTTCATCGCTTCCTCATCAAGACCATAGGGAATATTGGAACCAAACAACGCGTTTAAGCCCATTAAAGAATCCTTCGCGGCGGTTATCAAGGACGGTTCTTCGTAAAGGGCAGCTAATGAAGAATGGATTTCAAATGTCTTATAGTCTGGATTTGTATTGATTGGCAGCAGTGCCGTGCGGTTTTCCGCTGCATCTCTTTTCGCTGATAAGGACAGCAGCTCCATCTGTCGATTTAAAGCCTGCAGCTCATCCGCAAACTGCGGTTTCAGCTTTTCAAGTTCAAGCTGTGATGGATTCATAGTCACATAAGATTGAATCAATCTTTCATAAGCTTCATTTTGCTGAATCATAGCCATAGCAGCTGTACTCATCGGTTTACTTTTCTTCATTTTCCAAATATTTATAAGACAGCCGGCCAATCTTTCTTTAAAAGGACAGTCCGCCTTAATCGAACAAAATGTAAGACGCTGAAGATCATTAAACCAAGCCTGTTCATCTAATTGCTGAAGCTTTTCTGTCAGTTCCTTTTTAGCTGTAAACCATGGCTGATCTGCCGTCTCATCAAGAAAGAAATACATCTGTTCCAATGTTCGAACCATTTTCTCAAAGGCTTGCGCATAATCCATGGCATAGGCATAAAATGAACGCAATAATTGAAATTGATCAAAATCACTCGCCAGCCTTTGGCTCCAGTCTTTAGGATGCAAAGCAACCGGTAATATGATCTTGCCGTCAGGCAGCCGCAGTTTGGCGCGCTCCAGCTCCGCCTTTACATTCATCAGTTCTTCATCGGCAAAGCCATGCTGCTGCTTTTGCTGCTGTTCATCAAGCAGCTGATACAGACAATCATTCTCAGTTTCAAGCTCGCTAAGAAAGCTTTCCATAAAAGTGCGGTATTCATCACTTGCCAGACCATATTTCAACATAAATTCCTGTTTCATCCTGTGTAAACTCTGCTTGCGTTCATATCGCTGCTGACAGCTCGCTTCTAAATTACGGTAGGGAAAGAGCTTTAGGCGCTGAGTGATGCTTTTGAAGCTGTCATTTTGTAAAGGCAATAATGATTTAAGCGATGATTCATAACGGGATAAAAAAGAAGTTGGTGCTGAATTGGCGGCATATTGACAAGGCGGCAGATAAACATTGGCAAGATTGCTCTCTGCAGTCATTCTGGCAGCGGGTTCTTTGCTCTCATCATTCAAGTCTTGAAACTTAAGCGGATTCTTCATCCCCATGATACACAGATATTGATTCTCACGTTCACTGCCAAGCTCATGATCAATTTCACGATAAATCTGTTCCAGTAAATTCATACATTTCCTCCTGCACCTCATTATAACGGGCAGTTCTTACATAATTCTCTTTTTGCGCAGATGTTGCATTTTCATGACCATTTACTACAGCTTTCGCATTTTATACCTTTAATTATGCAGAAGATGGTTTGTTTTATTTTATCCTTTTCTTTAATTTGTTTAACTATTAATGGGGTTGGGCTGGAGAGACAAATGAAAATATGGTTAAGAAAGAGTGATAAAATTAGTGAGAATAATATTGAAATCTATTATAACGGACAAAATGACCGCAGTATTAAACAGATTATGAAAATTATCCGTTTGTATGACACAAGATTAAAAGCTTATGATGATCAGCATAATATGTTTTTAATTCCAATTCCTTTAATTTATTATATTGAATGTGTAGATAATAAAGTATTTATCTATACCAAAGATGAAGTATACCGCTCTCATGAACGGTTTACTGAATTAAAGAATAGCTATGCATCGGAAGGCCTGATTCAGATTAATAAGAATACCTTGGTCAATAAAATTCATATTCAGTCAATACAGATTGAAAAAGAATGCCGGCGCAAGTTATTTCTGAATAATGATGAATCATTAATTGTAAATCGCAAATACAGCAAACAGTTCAGCATATAAAGCTTTGAGTACCTTTTAGAAAACCCCAAACCCTATGATCTCAACAGCTTTATAAAATAAATAAAATGACAGCGCACTGTCATTTTATTTATTTAATCGAAGCAGATTCGGCCGTTATGTTCAATTTTTAATGTTCGGTCAATCACCATGGCGCCATCCCAGCCGACATAGAAATATTGTTGATGTCCCCCTTCCATATAAGGAATAAAGGTATGTACCGCCAAAATGCCGTTTGGATTAAAGTAATAATATTTACCCGCAATCCATTTGCCGCCTTTTACCATCACATTATTTTCATAATAATACCAGCAGTGACTCACTTCATCCTTTACCCAGCCCATTTTAGCTTCAAAGCTTTGAAATTTCATGCCGAATGTATTCATGATTTTTGTCTCATTCATATGATAGACACATCTTGGATCGACTGCATTGGGTAAGGTGCCGGGGTGAAAGTTATTACTAGCAAAATGTGTCACACCTGATGATTCGATAAGCGGAGAAACATTGCCAATGTTTAATTTACCGCGGCCTGCCTCAAGATGGGTGTGTGAACCGCTGCCGATGCCGGAACAGCCCATTGCCTGAAAAGCCTCTCCCTGTTTAACTGTCATACCCCTAAATATATGAGTTATGTCATTGTCATGCCAGATATCCAAGGTTAAAAAATCGAGTGTGCCATCGGCAAAGAGCACAGGTGCCAGTGACTGCCATACGACTTCATTGCCATTGCCTAAATGATATTTGCCCATACACATCATACTGACCGGAGCGAATAAACGATGATCTTCAGGATCAGCATTGTCCAAAGCCCATGTTCCTTCATGACTCAACCATTGATGACTGCCGTCTTCTCCGCATCCCTGAGTCAGATTCACGACTGTCTGCGGCCATAGAATAACTTCATTTTGATTTACTTTTAAAGATTGATTCTCTTTCATATCAATCACCTCCGCTGTAACTGTAAGCAATTCTTTCTGTTAGATGATGCGAAATCAGCTTACCTGCACCTCAGCGGCACTGTCATGCGAAAGATACATGCCTGAATTTGTAATGAAATGTATTTTTTCATATATCAGCAGCTGAACTTGTTAGAGTAGAGATGGCTGATGCCGATAGGAGGTTTATATTATGGAATATAAAGATTGTATTGAATTTAGGAAATGCGCAAGCATGTTTGAGCATCTTCATGACCAAAGTCTGGGTAGTGATGCGGTTCATTTAAAGGATGGTGATTATGATTATTGGATGAAAAGCTTTTATCCGACGTATGTCAAAACCGGAGTGGTCGCTGATACAAGATTCTACTGCGGTAAGAATAATTCTAATTTAGGGGTTGGCAATGACGCAGTCTATCTAAATCATGAATACTGCAACATACTTTATCAATTATACAAGCAGATTGCGAAATTCTATGTTGATAAGACACTGCATCTTTTGCTTGATAAGAATATGATCGATGGCTGGCCGAAATTCTTAGCTGAAGATCTGTCTGCTGATAAAATCAAAGATCCGATTAAAGTCATGGTTACGATGCTGAATGAGACAGATTGGCCCTCTGATCCGCTGCTGTTTAAGGCATTAAGGGCTGTTCTTGTTCTTAAGGGATATGTCAAACAGTATAAATACAATGATACGATTCAGCGTATGCCTATGGGTATGCAGGAAACGTTCACATTATCTCATGAAGAAAAAATAAACTGGGATGATATTGAGCCTGTTTATCAATTTATTAGAAATATGGACTCAATGACGAATGAAGCTTTTCTCATCAGAAAAGATGATTCAATCAACGGATTAAAATTGCTTTATACATTGAGTAAATTATATAAGTTTATCGCTGCTTTGCTTGCTGCTCAGCTTTCAGGAGGAGAAAAATAAAATGACAAACATTCATTATCTGCCCTTTATCAATAATTCTGAAGCTATTACATGGCGTCAAAATCTGGAACAGGCTTTTATGCGGGATCATAAGAATGACTATGACCGCTTAAATGCCGCTAGAGCTGATAGTACAGACATTGTTATGCTGAATAACACTAAAAAAGAATTACAATGTAAATGGTTTGTAAAACTAAATGAGGAAATCTATAAGAAATTAGATGCTAAACTGGCAGGCATTCCCAATGATGAAACAGTCATCGCCGCTATGCCGGAGTTTTTCTGGCGTAATATCAATGATAATCAAAAGCATACTGATCCTCATGAGATTATTAATTACGGGAAATCATTTTCTTATGAGGTAAAACAGATTTGGCCTGACAGTAAGCCAGAGGATGAATACAGCTTTCAAAAGCTGACAACTAGATACCCTAACTTAATCCTCTTTGCGGGTACTGTCTGGTGGAAAAAAGATGATCTGATCCGCAATTCGATTCCAATCTTTGCAAATGGACAGTATATAGGTCAATGGCCAAAGACGAATCTGTCATCGATTGACGGTCTTGGCGGTCCTATCATTGATTACCCAGATTTTAATAAAATTGACAAGTCGGCAATTCACTGGCAGCCTCAAAATGTGAATGATGCAGATAAACTGCCATCACCAGAAATAACTTTCAACGGTTTGCGTATTGGTTTAGATATCTGTCTTGATTTTATTGTTGATGGTTCATGTTCTAGAGATCTTCTGCCAACAAAACCGGATATTCATCTGCTGATTGCGGGCGGTATGCCAATCTCCAATGAAAATGAGGCATATATTAATGCCGAAAAGCTCTTCCTTCGCTGTGACGCCATTGAATATCATATCAATGCCAGCTATCAAAATATCAGTCAGAATGAAGCATTGAAAACCGTCAGTGCTCCTGTCAATGAGGAACTCTTCGCCCGCGTTGATCTGATAATTTAAGTTATTTTATGTGCAGGTATGGATCATTTTCCGAAAATGACGATTTTATTATTAAATTCAACTAGCAGGCTCTCCACAGAGTGAAAAGAAAATGCTATAATGGATATCGTACAGAAAGGAAGGATATCCATGATCAAAAAAGTAATCGGCGGCCTGCTGCTGTTCTTTTGCGGAATCACGTTAGTAATCAATGGTGTGTCTGGTACACCGATGAATTTCGGATCATTTTTTAGCCTGATTCCCGCCTTTGTCATTTCAATTGTCCTGCTTGCTTCTCCGGATAAACCTTCCACCAAGAACGCCGGTAAGAATCACCGTCTTGATGAACAGGTAAAAGCGTATTTTGCAAATACTGATACACTTGCTATCAGTGACAGCATTACCTTAAAGAAACCGGTCAATGAAGGACTTACCTTTAATAATCTTGTTGTTTTATACAACGATGAAGTGATTGGCAAAATGATTGAGTTTAACCAATATTTTCCTGAAGCATATAAAACTTTGTCCAATCGGACTAATACAGCTACGTTTGTCAAACCGGAGGTAAAGAAAGCTCAGCCGCAGCCTGCACCAAAACCGGAAACCAAAACTGAACAGGCTCCGTCATATATCGATCTGATTAATGATTATAATACGACGATTACTGATGAAAAGCTGTCTGAGGCATTGTACAGCACAACCGCGATGCTCAAGCACTTAGAAATTCTACAGGCTAAATATCCTAAAAGCAACCATAAGCTGGATAAGCTTTATCAGCATTATTTGCCGATTTTGCTTGAAATTCTTAAGAATTATGTTGCTGTTGAAAGCGCTCATGCCGGTTCAGCCGAAGCTGCCGCTGTTCAGCAGAAGCTGATGAAAACAATTATTCTGATCAATGAAGCAATTAAGAATATAACCTCATCACTGTTCGATGAAGAAATGATGAATCTGTCGGCCGATATGACCGTATTGGAAAATATCTTAAAGCAGGACGGACTCGTACAGGATGACATGGATATTAATTCCTTAAATCAGATATTGAAGCAGCAGGAGGAAGCCTATGTCAAAGAAGAAAAATGATTTGTTTGATTCCATCGACGATCTGTTTAATACATTAAACAGTGAAGAAACGGCTAAGGCGATTACTGATACAGTAAGCAATGTAGGCAGTGAAATAAAGCACTCAATCAATGAGTCATTGAAAAAAAACGGCTATGATAATTTTGGTGAATATATTAATGCCAATTTCAGCAGTTCCAAGGAAAGACGCCGTCCCCAGGCTCGCCGCGCATATCAAACACGCCGTAATTTCGACAGCCGCTATGAATATTTCATGGACGCGCTGATGAGTGTGCATTATGATTTAAAGTACCGCGGATATTTCAAAGAAGGTCATCAGGAAGCGATTCATACATATCTGGTGTTAGCAGAGAATTATAAAACAAATCTTGACGCGCTGAATCTTCGGCTGCGCAATGAAATTAAGGATTTGAAAGCTGTCATGCGCAAACAGAAAAAGGATGCTTGGAATGAAGGGTATCTGAATGGTCTTGAATATATCGGCCGTTCATTAAAAAATTCTAAAGTTTATATGATGAATAAGATTCAAATGGAATTAAGTATGCAATAAAAAGGATTGAACTTCGGCTCAATCCTTTCTTTTAGTAATTGCGCATTGATAAAGCCGCAGCGCAGATTCACTGATAAAGGCGAGATTATCAGCTGCCGATGCCATTGCTTCAGCTAAAGACATCGGTTTAAGCGCGGCATCAAAAATGGCGGTTACACCACTCGCATATAATTCGCGGCAATCAGCACTTACCGCACCGGACAAACAAAGCAGGGGGACACCATGTTTTTCAGCCATGGCGGCGATACCGCTGACAGCTTTGCCATAAACGGTCTGCCCATCTGTTTTACCTTCACCGGTGATGATTAAATCTGCTTGCTTGACCTGTTCTTCAAAATTGATCATAGTCAGTATCAAATTGATTCCCGAATAGATTTGTGCCTGTGTGAAAGCCATCAGTCCAAAGCCAAGACCACCGGCTGCCCCCGCACCAGGCAGGCTGCCGTAATCCACCCCATACTTTTCAATCACCAGCTGATTCAGATGCTTTAATGCCATATCAAGCAAGGCTTGGCTCGCAGGGTCAGCCCCTTTTTGAGCGCCAAACATAAAGCTCGCTCCGGATTCACCGCATAAACTATTAAATACATCACTGGCTGCCTGAATCGTACAGCTTTTCAATCTTGGATCAGCCTGTTCATCATCAATGCGGCAAAGCTCGCCGGCTTTGGACATATCATGAATAAATAGTCTGTCATCAGCATCATAAAAGCGATAACCCAAAGCCTGCGCCATTCCCAAACCGCCATCATTGGTAGCACTGCCGCCGATGCCGATCAGAATTCGCTCGCAGCCTAAGTCCAAAGCGGCACGAAGCATTTCGCCGGTACCGAATGTAGATGCCTGAAGCGGATTTAATTCATCCTTTGTCAGCAGTGTCAAGCCATTGGCAGCAGCCATTTCAATCACAGCCAGACGGCTTTTTTTGACATAGAGAAAGGTAGCGGCTAAGGGCCGCATCAGCGGATCGTGAACTTGTACACGGATCAGCTCACCGCCGATATGTTCAGCAATCGCTTCGATACAGCCTTCACCGCCATCAGCTATTGACCGCTTGATAATTTTCGCTGACGGCACCGCTTTTAACACGCCTTTTTCAATAGCTGCTGCCGCTTCTTTTGACGTCAGATTATGCTTAAAGGAATCCGGTGCTATTAAAATTCGCATAGAACCCCTCTTTCCATCTTTACAGATATTTTTTCAGCTGTTCACAGCCAAGCTTTGGACTTGAGAAAACCGGTACGCCTAAATTTTGACATTCAGGTTCAAGCACAGCCATTGAACCCTGCGCAAATACGATCACATCATTCTCAGCTGCTGCCTTATATACCGTATCAATAACCATTTGATTATGACGCTTTTGATCTCCAGTTTCACTCAGTACCTTTAACGCGCCGTCTACTAAATACGGTGTCACGGTTACTGTCAGTCCCTGATCTTGCGCATTGCGTTCCAGCAGTCTTTTGCTTGGTGCTACTGTTGATGTGACCGTCGCAATTAACGCGATACGCGGACCATGCTTCACCGCCTCAGCCGCCATCGGCTGGTCGATTTTCACATAAGGTACCTTAAGCATCGGAGCAATCACATCCACCGCTTCACCAACCGATGAACATGTATTCAGGATAACCTCTGCCCCGGCTTGCTGAGCGATTAACGCATACTGAGCCAGACGCTCTACAACTTCAATCGGCATCGCCTTTGCTGCAATCGTATCATTCAATAATGAATCATCAACAAGATTCATGATTTCAGCCTCTGGATACAGCTCATGCACCAGCTTTCTCAAAGGCGCAACGGTTACACAGCCGGTATGCAGCATCGCTATTTTCCTGAATCCCATCTTATTTCACTCCAAACTTGTTTGAATATTTATTCCATGCCTTTTCCTTAAAGGCGGCATCAAATGGAATCGGCTTTCCCATCGTATTGATCAGGAATAAGGAATAACATGTTTTTTCAACAATCTCACACGCGGTAATGGCAGTGCCCATATCTTTGCCCACACAGGTTGAACCGTGATTCTGCATCAGTACAGCCGCTTTCTTACCCAGATAGTCTGATGTATATGCTGCTAATTCATCACTGCCCGGCGCCGCGAATGGACAGCGGTCTACATCGCCGCCCAAATAATTGATTGATTCAATATCTATTGAAGGCATCACTGTGATTCCCTCAATAGAAGCATATGCCGTCGCATATGTTGAATGAACATGAACTACGGCATTTACATCCGGCCGCTTCAGATAAATCAAACGATGAAGGTTATGTTCAATTGACGGTGCATACTTGCCGTCAACAACCTTTCCCTCCATATCGATCACCACTAAATCCTCTGCCGTTAAAATTGCATAATCCATCGTTGTCGGGGTGATGACAAATAATTCTTCACCTGCCACACGGGCACTGATATTACCTGCTGTTCCCACCGTAAATGCTTTTTCTATCGTTAATCTGCAGCCCTTCAGCACTTCCTGCTTCGCTGCCTCTAAATTATTCATTGACTTCCTCCAATCTTTCCATTTCATACACTTTTTTAAATAAATTGTGCTAAACTATACTTAAGCTTATATGAAATTGTTCGTCCGCCAGACACCTTTTTATATAAGCCCTTTTTATTCATTCTCTGCTTTTTCTTCAGCTTCTAAACGAGCAGTCTCTTTTTTTAGATAACGGCTGTAGAAAACCCAGCATGCAGTCCAGCCGCCGGCAACGATCAGCGGTACAAAATCCCCGGTCAATGCTTTAAACATCTGTCCGAAACCGTAAGTGAATACCGGTGCATTGATACATGAATTTGAAATCAGCTCATTAACACCCAATTCAATAGCACCGGTAGCTCTTGCCAATTCGCTCATATACGGAGCAATCGCCGTACCAACCCACAGGAAGACAGGAGCACCAATTAAACATAAGATAAACATCCGCGGCAGATTGCCTCGAGTAACCAACAGTGCCGGAATAGCCAGTGAGAAATTAATGATGCCCGCAAACGGCAGCATATTGTTGCCCGGCAGAATCAGCGCGTCAATAAAGATCATTGGAATGATAAAGATAATCGCAATCCACAATTCATTGATACCGCCCATAAACGGCCAGTCCAGTCCGACATACAATTCACGGCCGGCAAATTTTTTCTGCATAAACTCTGAAACGGCATCGGAAATTGGCGCCAAAGACTGCATAAACAGCTTAGAAACCATTGGGAACAGCATTAATGCACAAGCGCATTTAATACCTAAATTCAAAATACCGCCGACATCATAACCGGCAATGACGCCAAAGATACAGCCAAGAATAAATCCTAATACATGGTTCTCCGCGAAAATACCAATTTTATCACGCAGTGTTTCAATATTAATTGGCTTATTTAATGCAGGAATTTTCTTAAGCAGGCAGTCAAATGGATACAGAATGCAGCCAAAGAATAAAGTACGATGCGTACATGTAACACCTGGAATACCAGTCATTGACTGAATCGTTTTCTGATGCAGGTCGCCGGAGCGCAGCTCCAAAATAATCTGCAGTGAAGCAATAGCTAAAGCAATCCAGATATTATTCGTTAAAGAAATAACGATTACAGCGATAAAAATCTTACCCCAGACATTCCACAAATCCGCGTTGAATGTCTTTGTTTTATTAAAAATCAGCATCAGTACATTGATCCCAATCTGCAATGGGAAAATAGCAAACGCGTAAGGCCATGACCAAGAAATCGTAGCCATCGTCGTCCAGCCGCCGTCAACAATATCCAACTGCAGACCTGTTGAATTCAGCATACCGGTTGCTACCGGTGTAATAGCATCCTTCATGAAACCAACGACAAGGTTCATGCCGACAAAAGCAACACCGAGTGTAATACCGGCAGAAATCGCGTCTTTTAATTTCATTTTTACGCATAAACCGGCAATAATCATAATAATTGGTACGAATACCGCTGCCCCTAAATCTAGAAAATACTGGAAAATTGTACTTAACAGTTCCATAATTCTATCCTTTCTGCTATTTCAGCACTTCAATTATTTTATCTAATTCTTTATCCATACCCATTCCGGTCAGGAATGCGATACCGTTAAACACGGGTACCGGATATTCCTTATAAGGCTTGGTAATGGCAATGTAACCCACGATATCCTTGTCCTTCAGCGTTCGGTCTAAGGATTTCATATCCACTGCTTCAATCACACCATTAACCTTTCTTTCCTTCAGCAGCTTGATGACCTTACTGGCTACCGTCTGTGAAGTGGCAACACCGCTTCCGCATGCTACTACGATCTTTTTCATATAATTTTCCTCCTTTCCTTTATATTGCCATCTTGCTTTCCACAAGATGTAAGCAATCTTCCTGAGTCTCAACATATAATAAATCATTACTGAAATCATCTTTCATAAAAAGATCCATCAGTTTTTGAAGCAATTGCACATGATAATCATCATGCTTAAAGCCAAGCAGGAAGACGACCTTAACCTCTCCCTCATCCTCACTCGCCATCAGCTTCCAGACCGCACTGTGCTTTAATCGCGCAACAGCAATAAAGGGCTGTTCAATAAATTCCGGATCTGTATGCGGAATGGCAATGCCATAAGGCTGAGTAGGCAAAGCCGTCGGATATTTTGCTTCACGCTGCTTGATTGCCTTTAAAAAGCCCTCATTCACAAAGCCTTTTTGAAGCAGAATGCCGTTCATCGTTTCGAAAAACGCATCGGCATTTCTGACATCAAGATCAAGTAAAATCAAATCCTTGTAAAACATCTGTTCTCTCATAAACTGATTACTCCTCTTCCCATTTGATACATTCTAAAATTTCCATTTTGGTTTTAGCCTGTTTAAATTGCTTAAAACGCTCATCAAGCATATCATTCAGCTGCGCTAATGCCTTTAAATGACGCTGAACATTAGGGGTTGCCAGCACAATGATGACATCAGCTTCCAAATAATTGTTGATCTTTATACGCCGATCCATTTTAAGCATGCTCATACATACTTCACGGACACCCTGATCAACACCGGCATGAGCGACGATGACACCATCCGCAATCATAATATAAGGCTGACTGGTTTTGATTGAAGTGATAATTGTTTCCACATAGCGCTGTTCAATCATCTGTTCAGCAACTAAAACCTCCGCGCAGTCACGAATTGCCTTTTCCCATTCAAGCTCAACGTTTGCCACCAGAATATGATGAGGCGGCAGCAGCTCCGCCAGACAAGGCTGATACGCATTCGCATCCATACTCTCAATGGAAGGCTGATCGGGAAACAAATAACGCTTAAGATCGCGCATTAATTTCATGCGGTCGGTAATCTTTGCATAACGTTCCACAATTTCCAGCACATCATCCATCTGAATCGTATTCACTGAAAAACCAATCAATTCATTGTTAACTTTCTGAATAAATTTCTTGCGTTCATATTCATTGATAAACGGTTCCACAAGAAAAAGCTGTTTATCCGTTTTAATATAAGTAGTAGAAAAGATGATGTCATATTCCTCTTCGCAATTCATGTAATCACGGATTGAATAGCAATTCAGAAAATGAATATAAGGCAGCATATTCTTCAGATCCATAAACAGGAAGTTAGAAACTGTGACACCATTGCTGCAGACCACAATTGCCCGCTTACCCTTTTCAAAAGACAAGATCTGACCTTCTTTACGCAGCCAGCCGCCGATCAAAATCGTAATATAACCCAGCTCCATATCCGGAATCGGTTTATTTAAACTGTTCTCAAAGGGATAAATGACCTTTTTGATTAAATCATGCAGATACTGATACTTGGTTTCAATAATATCCTTCATCGGATTATCCATATGGAAATTATATTTAATACGGTAATAAGCCGGCTTCCAATGCTGAAATAAATACTTTGCAAGCTGTTCCTTATCCTTAAATTTAATACAGCTTAAGATTTCAAAATTATCAATTACATCCTTGACCGATTGATAAATCACCTGATCAATATCAGTTTCTTCCATATCTAAATAAAAGAAATTTGAAGTTAACAGCTGTAAAGTCATATATAAATGCTCCTGCTGAGAAAAATTAGGAATATCTTTTAATAGAATTTCTGATACTTGATATTCTCTTGTGCCAACAAAGCTTTGATAAGTCAGCGGCAGCTTGCCGATATCCTTGTGCTGTTTGATTCTCAGCAGGATCATCGATACAATATAAGGCAGCTCTTTGAATACCTCATCAGTAAAACGGATATCCAATTCTTTTTCAATCTGACTTAAGCGAAATTCATTGGTTTCAATCTCATAGCGGGTAACCTTTGTCAGCTCCATAAACCAGCGGCTGCCATTGCTCATCAATAAAATAGGATGTATAAGATCAATCAGCAAACGGCGTTTATCCAGCTCACTGCCGATAAAACGATAGCCGTTTTCACGATCATACTGAATATCAATGCCATAATTGCGCGTGTCCATCTGCGCTTTTTTCATATCATTCAGAATTGTATTTTTACTTACCTTAAGCATGGAAATAAAATGATACAGGCTTAAGCGTTCCGTCCTGCTCAGCAAAATAAATTCGATAAAGCGGATTCGTTCTTCTTCATTTAAAACATAATCACTGGCATCAATGCTAATCATCTGATCGCCCATTTGTTCATAAAGCTGTTTAGGAACAATAAAAGTTCCCGTCTTCTTCCGCTCGATCCGCGGATAACCTTCACTTTTCAAAACATCATTGATTTTCTCTAATGTATAGCTTAGCTGTTTTCTAGTCAGACTGAACTTTTTCTCAATCTCACTGCCTTTTATCATCGGATCATTTAATATGGTATCAAAGACATTCTTGCTTCTTTCATCAAGATTCACGCTTTCAATCACTCCTCTCATTCTTTATCCCGCACCATCTCACCTACTTAAATTATACGTTATAAAAAATGAAGTTACGGTTTGAAAGAACCAATTTTTTGCGCTTCATTTAGTGCAACAAAGTACCGCGCTTAATACTGCTTCAGATAATCAATCGCATCAATCAAAAATTGCTCATTGCCGAAGCTGCCTGATTTCAGGATCATCAGCAGTTTAGGTTCTCCCAAGGATAAGGAAGAACAGATACCGGTTTGAATTTCATCAACTAATTCACTGGCATGAATATTCAGCATTTCAATAATTCTTGCTGATGTGTCACCGCCGGCAATACAGATACGATGCTGATTAGATGCTTGAATGAGCTGAAGAACCAGCTTAGCAAGGGCTGTTGATACTAATTTAGAGACTGACTTTTCATCATAACCCTTTGTGCGCCCCACCGTCTTCATCAGTGTGACCTTTTCATTTTCACAATCAGGCTGAAGCAGCACATGCTCGCCCTTAAGCAGATGGCTCAGCGCCTTTTGAAAGCAGCCTTCAAGCATCTTCTCACTTGCCTGCCGGTCATAAAGCATTAAGGGATCAAAGGGTATATGAATAACTCCATGGGCAAGCGCATAGGCACTCTGCCGCTTGCTTTGCTGGGTGATAGAACCGACAGCCAGCAGGATACCGCGTTCTTTATCCGGCAGCACGGCATGGCTTTGCACCGTTTCCTGATGCTTGTGATAGACTGCCAGCTCTTCTGCGATTGCAGAAGAACCGCCGATTACCTTTTCATTAACAATTGCCGCCGCTAGGATTTTCAAATCCTGCTGTGTCTCACAGTCACAGATTAAATATCCGCCCACTTTTTGAGCTTCTTCAATTTGTCTGCGCACCGCATGATGACCTTGACGGATAGTTTTCAGCAGCAAATGATGAATTGGCCGCTTTGACTGCAAAGCGATGATGGCCGCTAAATCTGAGGAAGTCATGGGATTCATCGGATCATGACGAAACTGCGATGCCGCCAGCTCACAGCCATAGACATAATGCCGGCCATCAACGGTAGTTCGGCCATTCTTAGGAAAAGCGGCAATAACAATCATCAATGATTCATTTAATGTATCCAGCATGGCATCAAATTCCGCGCCGATATTGCCTCTGAATACCGAGCATGTCTTTTTAAAATATTGCGTACAGCCAGCTTGCTGCAGTGCCTTTACGGCCTTGGCAGCCTTATCATAAGCCTGTTTCGCATGATCAAAACGTGAATCAGTATCAATAATCAGCACATCTGCCTGATGCTTGAAAATCTCATCCGGACTGGATGCGGTAATGCTTCTTAAACCCTGTTTAGTGAAAAAAATACCGATATCCTGACAGCCGGTAATATCGTCACCTACGACACCCGCTCTATATCGCTCACTCACAATATCCCTCCTCACAATTCCATTATAATTAAACAAGCTGCCGCTTTCATAAGCATTCAGTCCAAATTTTAAACATCAAAACGCTGATTATTTCACCAAAGAGGGTAAGTGAGCAATGCGAGCCGCTTATCTTATGCTTTCACAGCAAGCCTATGCGCAAAGTGAAGGCCGCTCAGTCACGCTTCCGCATTTTTTGTGCTGAATTAATGTACAATTCATTACTGATTCTATATAATTGCAGGTGAAAGGATTCATATTAAATATGATATAGGTACAATACTATGAAAATTGCATGGATCGGAACCGGCGTTATGGGAAAAGCAATGCTGCTTCACTTAGTTGAAGGCGGGCATACAGTATCGGCATATAATCGAACGATTGAAAAAGCTTTAGATTTAAAGGAACAGGGAGTCAGAGTCTGCGCTTCACTGAGCGAATGTGTCGCGGATGCAGATTTGGTATTCACAATTGTCGGCTATCCAAAAGATGTAGAGGATGTCTATATGCGTGAGGATGGTATCTTCCATTCAGCAAAGGCTGGCGCAATATTAATCGATATGACAACCTCATCACCGCAGCTGGCGGTTAAATTAGCGAAAGAAGCTAAGCAATATGATATGAGCGTTTTAGACGCGCCGGTATCCGGCGGTGACACTGGCGCTAAGGCAGGTACACTGTCAATCATGGTCGGCGGTGATCGTGAAGCTTTCGACAAAGTAAAAGAGGTGCTGGCATTGATGGGCAAAGGCATTCATTATATGGGGGAAGCCGGCTGCGGTCAGCATACTAAAGCTGCCAATCAAATCGCGGTAGCCGGCGCGGTAAGCGCAATGAGCGAGGCGCTTTATTACGCAAAAGAAAACGGTCTTGACATGCAGGCGATGCTGGATGCGATCAGCGGCGGTGCGGCTGGCAGCTGGCAGCTGAATAATACTGCGCCAAGAGTTTTAAAGGGTGATTTCCAACCAGGCTTCTTCATTAAGCATTTCATCAAGGATATGCACATTATTCAAGATGTGATGGCCGAAAAGGGCGAACACTTAAAAATGCTTGACACCGTATGTTCACTCTATGAGGAACTGGCTGCCAATGGTCATGAAAATGAAGGTACCCAGGCATTGATTAAAGTTTATGAAAAATAATCTGATTCTCTAGTCAGATTTAAAGAAAAAAACAGCTTTAAACCTGGATTTAAAGCTGTTTTATTTTTGAATAAACACTGAAACACCTTCCGGAATTACGGTGATTGATTTTATTCCCCTGCATTTATCAGCCAGCTGAACCGCTTCATTTAATGTATGGGCGGGTATCATGTGCATCTTCTTAATCACTTCATCATCAAGATCAGAAATCATAATTACTTGATGATCAATAAGAATCCGGGCAAGAATTTGTGCCTGCCATTGATCACTGACGGTCTGTGCGGCAGGAACGGAAAGAATCTTGTCATAAAGCTTCTGTACGGTTTCACACTGGGCGAACATGTTGAAAAAAGCATCACCGCCAATACCGTCTGCGCATTGACAGGCCATGATGATCACCCCAGATTTACAGCATGTTTCAGCGGCTGTCGATAATCCCTTAACACTTTGATAAAGATTTTGATCCAGCGGATAACCATTATTAGAGGTAATGACTAGATCACTCATAATCGGCGGCAGCCCGCATCGTTTCGCGGCATACGCGCAGCCCCTTTCATGAGCCATAACCGCATCACCGGCAAAACTGGCAATAATTCTTTGCTGCTCATCAAGCACCACATTTACAATAAAAGCCAGATTCGCTTTGCGGGCGGCAACCTTCATATCCAAATGAATTGGATTTCCTTTCAATAGACCAGCGCGTGAAAATGGTGAATCTATCAATGCCGCGCAATGATTGTGCAAGACACAGTTTTTGGCTGCGATACCCGGCAGTACACTTTTACGGCCGCCTGAATATCCGGCAAAGAAATGCGGTTCAATAAAGCCCTCCGCAAGCAGCAGATCCGCTTCAACCGCCAGCTGGTTAATCAGACACGGCGCACCGCTGGGCAATATGCCTAAATCAGCCATTTGATCAGATTCACTGTCATGAATGTGTATCGTCAAACGCTGCATCAGTTCATCGCCGAATTTAGCCCGTAATTCTTTTGCGGTAGTTGAACGATGGCAGCCAGTCGCTATCAATATACTGATTTGCGCCTGCGGACTGACCTTTTCGATTTCCGAAAGCATCGCAGGCAAAATGATCTTGCTAGGTACCGGCCTTGTATGATCACTGGCGATGATTACGATATGCCGCTTGCCATAAGCTAATTCAGCTAATGTTTTAGAACCGATCGGCTGTTTCAGCGACTGTTCTACGATGGCCGCTTCACTTTCATAAACATGGTTATTCAAAGGACATTGCAGATAACCCTGAAGCTTTTGATCATCAATTTCACCTTCCAGCCTTCCCTTGCCATAAGGCAATTGAATATGCATATAATCACTCCTATCTAAAACTATGATACCACTTGCTTCATCATCTACCCTAAGCTGTAAGTCCAGTTTTTCTCCATTTCAAAGCACAAGAAAAGACAGCCGAAGCTGTCTGAACTTTATTGATTTTCTTCAATATACTGATTTACATGCCGCTTTACAATATCAAACTGTACTGAACCAGCTTCCAAAATGGCCTGATGGAAACCCATCGCCGTGAACTTATCACCTAAAGCTGCCTTGGCTTCCTTCTCCAATTCATTTAATTCCGCATACCCTACATAATAGGAAAGGAAAGCGCCTGGATTACTCTGCAGCTGAGCATACAAAACTTCTGCCGCCGCGGCATTTAAGCCATTGTCTTCCATATACTGTCTTACCTGATCCAAACTCCAGCCTTCATAATGAATGCCGATATCCAGTTGCGCAATCAAACAATTCGAATAAATGCTCATTACCTTCTGCAGTGTCCGGATATTCTCAGGCACATCGCTCAAATAATTCAGCGCGTAAAATTCCACATAGGTCGCATAACCTTCCGTATAGCCTAAATTATTAGCAAAAAGGTTATGGAAAACATTGGGAATATTCTTATAAGCATAGCTTGTCTGATACATATGACCCGGCAGACCCTCATGGGCTACGGTACTGAATGTATCTAATGAGCCGATAACTAATGCGTCTTTGTTTGTATTCACTCTAATTTGTTTCTTAGTAGTGCCATCAATTGCCGGAATATTGAAATAAGCGGCAATACCGGATACAGCTAATTCAGGATCTAAAGGCTTGATCTCATAATCGATATCACCCACATCAGGGAAATCCTGTTTGAACCAGTTATTTAAATCGGCCAGCATTGATTCAAAATCGGTATAACCGGTATCAGCCTCATTATAGGCCCATGTTTCATATGCATTGCGGTCAGTCATAGCAATTTTCTGAGCCGCGGTAATCATTTCATAAGCCAGCTCATCAAGCAGCTTTTGAGTATCTTCGATAGAACGTGAAGTACCGGTCTTATCTTTAAACAGCAGCTCATAATACGCCTTGCCGTTTTCCAGATAATACAGTCCCTGCGTATTATTTTTACTGTCCTTCAAGCCTTCCATTGTCTCAATAATCGCCCCATAGGCAGGAATGAAAGAATCCATAAAGGCCGTTTTTAATTCAGCCTTATATTGATTTTTTAACTCATCACTTAAATCAAGACTGTCAATAGTCGCAAACATACTGGTCAGCACAGCGCTGTTTTCACCTTCATTATAAGTCTTTTTAGAATCTTCGATCACTGTATCTAAATCAATCATCAAGGTTCCCTTTTCAGCTTGTTTTTTAGTATATTCAAGCAAGGAATCCATATATGGCTTAACATCATTAATCAAAACAATCAGGTCCTTAAGATCTTGTTCATCGCGTAAAATATAATCAGCAAATAAAGTCGGCAATTGTGTATGCAGACCCGTCATCGTATCAAAGCCGCCGCCTACATAGCGGAATTTCTCATCATTTCTGGCAATATCAAGTTCGATGGTTTCAAGATAGTTATCATAAACATCTTTTTGCTGATCACTCAGCAGGTCACGGTTAAACGCGTCAAGAGCAGCCTTAGTTGCCTGCATCTCTTCCACACGTTCTTGATAAGCCGCATCATCGTCTTCAAGATAGCCTAGTGTTACTTCAACCTTTGATCGGTCAATGCCGTAATTCTCTGGGTGTTCAAAATAGATATGTGTTGTCAGATAATCACTTTCAGCACTGGCAACCAGTTCTGATTGTATAAATTCATCAAACTTTTTTTGTTCTGCGATGGCTTCCTCAGAAGTCAAATCGACAGTTGGCGGTGTCTGCTGTTTTTGGCAGCCTGCCTGTGTAAATGCCAGCGATACGGATAATGCCGCCAGCAATAGATATTTAAGCAGTTTCATAATTTGCATCCTTTCGTACTATATCTGATATTATATCCTTAAATTCAATCAATAACAATATAACTTTCTGTGGGTTTCATCATCGCTGCCAAACCATTGGACAAAGATTCTGCTTTCCGTTACAATAGGCTTAAGCAACAAGGAGGATTCAGTTATGGGTGGTATATTTGCGCTTTTAATGACAGTAGGATTATTTGCGGCATTTTTAAAGATTCTTTATTTAGTGATTAAGAAAGCTGTGAAAGATGGTATCTTAGAAGCCGCTGAGGTTCAAAACAGCATCGGTGAATAAATATTACTTACAGCTATTGAAGCACTAAACGATTATCACAAGCAAACCAGAAAACCTCTGGTTTTTTTGTATATATGTATATAATAAAAAGCCGACTCTTTGTGAATCGGCTTGAATTTGATTATAAAACTTCTTTAACTTTCTTAACGATTGCCGCCGCGTCTAAGCCATACTTTTCACACAGTGCCTTTGGTGTGCCGCTTTCGCCAAACGTATCCTGTACGCCCACCATTGCCATCTTCACCGGTGCCTGCTTCACTGCCACTTCTGCTACCGCGCTGCCTAAGCCGCCGACAACGTTATGTTCCTCACAGGTGATCAGCACATCATGGCTCTTCGCCAATTCAACGATCAGCTCTTCATCGATCGGTTTGATCGTATGAATATTTACCACCGTTGGCTCAATGCCTTCCTTGCTTAATTCTTCACTTGCTTTCAATGCTTCCTGCACCATCATGCCCGTCGCGATCAAGGCTACCTTGCTGCCTTTCTTTAAGACAACTCCCTTGCCCATCTCAAACTTGTAGTTCTCATCAAATACATCTTCTACACCGCCGCGGCCCAGTCTTACATAACATGGCCCATCGATTTCCGCGATGCCTTTGATGATCGCTTTCGTTTCTGCCGCGTCACATGGCTGGAACACCTTCATGCCCGGGATCGCACGCATGATTGCTAAATCCTCGATGCACTGATGACTCGCACCGTCTTCACCCACGGTCAATCCCGCGTGTGTCGCGCATACTTTC
>NZ_HE578927.1:332222-349909 GCF_000313565.1 Dielma fastidiosa
ACCTATTACCTCCGTCTGCCAGTATTATATCATTTACTAAGCATGAGTTAAATGATAAAGCTGTTTAATTTTTGTTTTATCACACAACAAATTTCGTTCTTTTATGCAATTCATTTAATTTATCCTTTTAATAATCATTCTTTATTTTATAATAAAAATGGTATAATAATAGATATTGGGAAGAAAGGAAACAATTATATGAAATTCAATCTATTTAAAAAAGCAAAAACATCCGTATTGACATGCGCTGATGGTAAAGTAGTACCAATCACAGAAGTGAGCGATCCAGTCTTCGCCCAGAAAATGATGGGTGATGGATTCGCCGTCATACCGACAGGTAATACGATTTATTCACCAGTGAGCGGAAAGATCAGCATGATCTTTGATACAAACCATGCCTTTGGTCTAACAATGTCAAATGGTCTTGAGGTATTAGTCCACATCGGCATTGATACCGTCAACGAAAAAGGCGAAGGCTTTAAACGTCTGGCAGCAATTAATGATACGGTTAAAGCCGGTGATCCGATTATTGGTATTGATCTAGAAGCCTTAAAAGCTAAAGGTTATGACATGGCTGTGATGGTTATTTTCACCAATGATAAATATTCTGAGCTAACCCTCATGGAAGGTGACCACCAAGCTAAAGAAGAAGCTGCAACTATCCAGCTTGCCTAATTATCAGCCAGTCTTAAATGACTTGCAGCAGGCATAAGAAAGGGAAACTCATGAACTTAAAAAAAGGATTTATTACCGCATTAAGTCTCAGCCTCATGCTATTGAGCGGCTGTCAGTCAGCTCCTGCTCCAACAGCGCCGCCAGAGCCCATCATCGACAGTGAATCAGTCTCCTTCCGCTTTAATGATTTTACTTACGAAAGACCTGATTTAGATGCTATCAACTCCCTGCTTGATCAAGGCTTAGCGCTGTGTGCACAAACCGGCAAAGAACAGGAGCTGCTTGCCCTTTACGATGAAATCATGGCTAAATGCAAAGAATTAGAAGTTATGGATACATTGGCCAGCATTAGAAGTGATATGGATCTCAGTGATGAATATTATGAGGGTGAAGTCAATACGCTTGATAATTTCTATACAAAATTTGATAACCGCATGAATACCCTCACCGGCGAAATCCTTGCATCAGAGTATAAAGATGCCTTTACCAAACGCTGGGGTGAAGAATTCATTAAACGTTATGAGATTAACAGCAAATTAAATTCACCGGCAATTGAAGCGCTGTCTGAAAAAGAAACAGAGCTGATTCAGCAGTACAGCAAAGCGTTGGTTGCGGATTATACAACTGAATATAAAGGTAAAACAGTAGGCCTTAATGATCTTGACTTTACAGATTCCAATGTCAGTGAACCTTACTATGCAATCTATGAACAGAAAAACAAGGTTCTTGGTGAGCTATACCGCGAATTGATTCAGGTGCGCATGGAAATTGCCCATACGCTTGGTTATGAAAGCTATACCGATTATGCTTATGATCTTTTAGGCCGTGATTTCACAAAAGAAGATGCTGCCGCTTTTGCCGATAAAGTAAAAGCCTCATTATCAAATTTATATGCCACTATTGATGATCAATATTATTATGACATCAGTGACGCGAAAGCGGATATTACCGTTATGATTGAAGACAGCATTCCTTATCTTTATGAACGTCTGCAGGCAGAGTTTCCAAAGGAAATGCAGGAAGCTTTAAATTTCATGCTGGCATCTAATACTTATATTCTTGATAATCAGCCTTCAATGATGCAGGCGGGTTATTCAACCATATTAAATGGATATGGCCCTTACATGTTTATTAATACTTCAGCATATCGTGACGCTTCAACGCTCTTTCATGAATTCGGTCATTACAACAATTTCTATCTGATGCATGAATCAATATGGAATGATGGCAATAATCTTGATCTTGCGGAGGTTCATTCACAGGGCTTAGAAGTATTGATGATGGAAAGCTATGAAGAAATGTATGGCAAAAATGCTGAACTGATGAAAATCGATTTACTTCAAAATCTGGTTAATTCTGTACTTCAGGGCTGTGTTGAAGATGAATTTCAGCAGCGTGTTTATGAAAATCCTGACATGACCCTTGATGAAATCAATCAGCTGCATGGTGATCTTTATGAACAATATTATGGTTATCCAGTCTATTATGAATGGATTGAAATCCATCATCATTTTGAAACACCTTTTTATTATATCAGTTATGCGACCTCGGCAATCAGCGCTCTTGAAATCTGGCGTGATGCTGTCATTGACCGCAGCAAAGCTTTAGATACTTATCAGAAGCTTTCTCACTTCACTTTAAATGTTGATTATCTTGATGCCCTGTCACAAGCCGGCATGAGTAATCCTTTCAGCAGTGATATTGTCGATGAAATTGCCGATACCTTAGCTAAAGAAATAAAGCTTAAATAAAAGAAAAGGATATCCGAATCATTGGGTATCCTTTCTTGTTTGCTTCTGTTTATTCTCATCCTTTGGCAATACCGGCGGTTTTTTTATTTTTACCGGCTGAATTGGTTTAATAATTTTTTTCATATAATTTTTTATAATCCTCAACCGCATTTTTCAGCTTATAAAGGAAATTCTCCTCTCCCACGGTATTAAATTTAAACAATACACCCTGACTGCCGCCTGCCGTAATTCCGGCAATCTGCAGCTCATTGCCGATACCCACTACGGTTACATTCATACTGACTCGATTAGAACCAAAAGCGCTGTATCGCTCAAAAACCTGTACCTTGCAGCGCATATTGGGACAGATAAATTCATGGCTGTCCTCTTTACTGGCAGACAGACTGCTGCCGGCAATTGCTCTCGCAAGATAATCATTAAACTCATCGAAATCGCCATGAATCATTACCGCATACTTTGCCATTAAATCCCTCCTTTTATTCTATTATTAAAGCATCTCAGACAGCCAATCAGCCGCCTTTTGCAGCTGTTTTGGCGTATGAAAGAAATGTTCTCCTTCGGCATAAATAGTCAATTTCCCAGGAAATTTTTGGTGAAATGACAGAATATCTGCTTTATTGACAAGATAATCATGCCCAGCATAAAGAATCATTGTGGGATGCGGCCAAGTATGAATTGGATGCTCATTCACATATGTATAAACATCCCAATATAATGTCTGCCCGTTATCCAACGGAATGATTTGACGCTGTTTTAAATTATCGCTGTCAACGCCGGCGGCCTGCATCATATCAGCAAGCAGATGCTGCATATTTACTACCGGTGACAGAAATAAAGCCTGTTTCAGCGCTTCATCAGGATAGGCGAGCAAGGAAAAATAAGCACCTAAGCTCACCGCGAAAAGCTGAAGCTGCTGCCAGTGTGTTTGGACATAAGCCATGATTTCCTTTAGTTCAGCTGCACAATCCTGCGGCTTACATAAAGCATCACTTCCTTGGCGTTCACCATGTTGAGGTAAATCAAAGCTTAATACCTGCCAGCCCTTGCTGCCTGCCGCTGCTGCTAATATTTCAATGATGCGATCCTCTTTGTGTGACATACTGCCATGAACTGCCAGTACACAGAATTCACTTGCTTCACCCCAGATTATTGACGGTATCCCCTTAATTTTAATTTTTTGTTTTTTCATCGCTTACTCCTATGTAATTACTTTACCATATTAATATAATGATATGCAAATTACAAATTCAACATAAAAGAGGAGATCTGATGATCTCCCCTTGTTTTATTTCTGCAGCTGATGCAGTAATTCAGAGATATTGCCGCCATTTTCAGCCAGCAATTTTTGGCATTCATCCAATGACAGACCTGACAATTCCATACAGATTGCCGCCTTTACATCATGATTGCTTGTCTCAATCAATGTTTCGGCACGGGAATAGTCGCAGCCGGTAGCCAGCATTAAGATGCGTTTTGAACGTTCAATTAATTTAGCATTTGTTGGCTGAATATCCACCATCAGATTATTAAACACCTTGCCAAGCCGAATCATTGTACCTGTCGATATCATATTCAGCACCATTTTCTGCGCGGTACCGGCTTTCATTCTTGTTGAGCCAGTAACCACCTCAGGGCCGGTTTCAACATCAATCGCTGTTTTGGCAATTTTGCCGATTTCACTGTTTTTAACACAGCTGATCGATCCTGTATAAGCATTGATGGAATTGGCATATTCAAGACCGGCGGCTACATAAGGGGTACGGCCGCTGGCAGCTAGACCAATAACAACGTCTTTCTCACATAGATTGATGCTTTTAAGATCCTCAATGCCGGCTTCGCGGTCATCTTCCGCATTTTCCTTAGATTTGAATATTGCCTCAAGGCCGCCGGCAATCAGTCCCTGTACCAATTGATCACTGACACCATAGGTTGGCGGACACTCACTGGCATCAAGAATGCCTAAGCGGCCGCTGGTACCGGCACCTGTATAGAGAATACGGCCGCCCTTTGATAACCGCTCAGCACAGGCATCAACAAGTTCAGCAATCGATGCCAGCTCCTTTTCAACCGCTAAAGCAATCTTTTTATCTTCATTATTGATCGCCTTTACGATCTCATAGCTATTCATCCGATCAATGGACATCGTATCGGGATTTTGCTGCTCCGTCATCAGCTTATCTAACTGTATCTTCATAATGCTCTCCTTCATGATATTTGGCAATACTGTCAACATAACGTTTGGTTATAATTTCCGGACGGGTGATTGATGTCCCTACAACTACCGCAAACGCACCGGCTGCCAGCGTCTGTACAGCTTCATCTTCGGTTTTAATCTTGCCCTCCGCAATGATTGGAATATCGGTAATGGCATGAATATCCTTAATTAACTCAAGATTCACCGATTTAACATCTTCACTTTCTTTAGTATAACCGCTCAGTGTCGTCGATATAAAATCAAAGCCCATATCCAAGATATTCTTTGCCTCATCCAGCGTTGAAATTTCACCCATTACTAACGCGTTGGGATAATGCTCACGAATCTGTTTCAAAATACTGGCCGCTGTTTCACCATTAGGGCGCAGGCGATCCGTCGCATCCATCGCCAAGACGTCAACCCCGGCATCAAGAATTGCTTTCGCATGCGCATAGGTTGGTGTAAGATAGACCGGATAACCGGTTATCCATTCTTTATTCAAGCCAATCAGCGGCAGATCCACTTTCTTTTTGATTGCCAAGATGCTGTCAACACCATTCGCCCGAATACCTGCAGCACCGCCCTCAGCCGCCGCCGCCGCAAAACAAGCCATGATTTCCGCCCCATACATTGCCCAGCCGACACGGGCCTGACACGATACGATCAATCGTCCTTTAATTTGTTTTAATAATGCTTCTTTTTCCATTTAGAATAAACCTATCGCCTTTCCCACAATACCCAATACAAAACTTAATACTACACAAATATACATGCCTTTTTTATTCTTATTTAAAATCGTATAGAAACCAAGTACCAGCAATAATGGCAGCAATGATGGAATCAGTGAATCTATTAAACTCTGTACGATAATTTCCTTTTCACCAAATGTCCATGCATAAGCTACATTCAGCTTAACAAAGCCGTTGATCATTGCGCCGACAACCATCATACCAACAATGGTAGAGCCTTCTACAAAGCTGTCCAGCAGACTGCTTTGTTTCATCTTGCTGACAATATTAGTTCCCAGCTTATGACCATATTTAATGAAATACCAGCGGGATAACACATTCAGCAAAACATTAGGTACAATAAAGAGAATTGGACCAAAAGCATTGCCGTCTAATGCCAGCCCGGCACCGATAGCCGCAAAGATTGTCATAAAGGTTGCTTTGAAGATTGAATCACCGATACCGGAGAGCGGGCCCATCAATGCCGCCTTTGTTGATGAAATAGCTTCCGCGCTGATTGGTTTGCCCATTGCCCGCTGTTCTTCTAAAGCCAATGTCACACCTAATACGGCATTTCCTGTATATGGATGACAGTTAAAGAATTCATTCTGACGCAGCAAGGCAGCCTTTAGCTCATCAGGATCTGTATATAATTTCTTTAATGCTGGAATCATGGCATAACAGAATCCAAGACTGCAGTAACGTTCATAGTTGATACTCGTCATTGAGAAGAATGAACGGAAGAAGGTCTGTTTCAATTCTTTATCAGTCAGCAAGCCGGCTTCATTTTCAACAGGCATTACTTCCTCATCATCAAAACCAAATTCATCATTTTGCTTGCTGTCCCTGCGCATGATGTAGATTGCTGCCGCAACGCCAAAGGCAATTAATGATATTGCTAAAACATTCAAGCCAAGATAAATCGCTAATACAAAGCCAATCATGAAGAATGGCCAATATTTCTTCATATTCATCATTTTCAGCAGCATAGCCATACCTACTGCCGGCAGAATACCGGAAGCTATCTTCAAGCCATCAGTCAATAACGGCGGCATCGCATTAACAACATTGTTTACAAAATCCGAACCAAAATGAATTGCCAGGAAGGTTGGAATGAAGAATACGAAGAAGAAAATTACCAGCCCTGAAAGATGTGTGAGTTCAACCTGTCTGATATTGCCGTCCGCCAGATACTTATCCGCTCTGTGCATCAGCAGTATATTAATATTCCAAGCAAACATAATCAACAACTGAGCCAATAAACCAATCGGCAGCGCCAAGGCAATACCAACCTCCGGATTACCGCCGTTGGTAATCGCGAATACCGTAGACAGCATACCGGCAATCTGCGCATTAGGCGGAACACTGCCGCCGATCGGCAGGATACCCATATACATCAATTCAACACTGCCGCCGACAATTAAACCGGTTGGCAGATCGCCCATTATCAAACCAATTATCGGCCCTGCAAAGATCGGTCTGGAAATCATCCAATAACCATAACCATAATTTTCAGTAATAATAAGTGCAATAAAAACACTCAGCAACAATGCTGTTGTAATTCCCATTATAAATTACCCCTTTCTAAAGTAATGACATTAAATCCTGTGATGTGTCTGAAGGTGTAGCTCTTACTTCCAGCTTAACATTCAATGCATGCAATTGCTTAAATACATCAATCATCGCATCATCAACATAGACTGTTTTACTGATCTGTGAGCGTCCCTCCGCAAAATAAATACCCCCTACATTAATCTCTGGAATCACGGCACCAAGCTTAATCATTTCTAAATATGTCGCGGGACTTTTCGCAACAATAAAGATTTTTTTATTTTGATACTTGGCTAAAAATTCAACCGCCTTCGCAATCGTCAGCACAAAGCAGCGCATGCTTTTAGGAGCCGCCATTTCAAGCAGCGATTTCTGAAATGCATCCTTGGCAATTTCATCATCGACAGCTAAAATAGCATCGCTTTTATAAGCTACCGGCCACGCATAGGCTACCTGTCCGTGAATCATTCTTTCATCAATTCTGGCAACTGTTATCATCTTTCTGCCTCCTTGCTATCATCTTAAAATATACGAAATATAATGTCAATTAATTATATGCAATATGAAATGTAATTTCATATTATGAAATATTAACCGCCGATTCTGGTCTTATTAATCATTTCTGCAGCCCGCTCATAATCAGCGCGGCAGTAAAGAGCATAAAGCAGATCCACAATATAAAGCGATGAAATGCGTGATGACATCGCACCGCTTCTAAAAATTGTTTCCTTGCTGCTGACTGTCAGATTATAATCAGATGCTTTGGATAATGAGCTGCCGATGCTGCATGTAACAGCAACTACCTTGATTCCCTTCTGACGCAAAATCTTAGCGATTTCCACCATTTCCTTGGTTTCCCCTGAATAAGAGAAGATAATCCCTAAATGGTCAGCATCAGCATTGACCGCCTGCACATACTGCCGGTCATACAGCGCATAGTTAGCGATATTCTTACCTACCCGCATGAATTTATATGTGGCATCCAATGCGACAACATGGGAAGAACCAACACCAAAGAAATCGAGAATGTAAGCCTTTCTGATTAATTCCACTACCTCATGCAGCTGATGAATATCAACAAGCACTCGGGTTTCCTCAATCGATTTTAAATCAATGTTTGTAATTTTATCGATGATTTCATGCTCAGTGTCATTTTTATTAATCGTTGTGGTATCTAATATCTCTAGATTCATATTATCAAACACTTCATTTTCCTTTGCGATCAAAAGCTTCAGCTTATTAAAACCGCCAACCCCGATGCGCTTGCATAAACGAACAACCGTAGCGCTTGATGTGTAAGTCTCCTGAGCAATTTCAGCTGTTGTCATTTCCAGTACCCGCTTAGGATATTTTAATATAAAATTTTTAACTTCCTGTTCAGCTTCCGGTAAATTTGCAAAATCTCTTAATTTAATTAATACGCTCATTATTTCACCTCTGCTTCAATCATACGAAATATCGTTTCATCAAGCAAGGATTTAATTATTAAACAGGATATAATCACAGAATTATAAATGATTTAGGTAAAAGTGCTATTTTTGCATATATAATGGTATAGGACTTTGATGAAGCATAGGAGAGTTCCATGGGTTATAAAACAATTAATGGTTTAATGCGACATTTACGCGATAATGAAATTCAAATCTCTGGAAGTATACAAAAACGACAATTAATGAATACAGGGTATTTTCATGGCTATAAAGGCTATCGTTTTTTTAAGTGTGCACAGAATTTATTGCCCTTCACAACATACAAAGAAGTATATGCTACGATTCAATATGATTCAGCTTTAAAAGCATTGTTTTATGGAAAAATAATGTTTATAGAAACAGCTGTCAAAAACATTGTGCTGGAAAGTATTTTGGTTAATGCAAATTCAGAAAATATCCAGGATATGTTTGATAAACTTATAAGCGGTTACAATAATTCACCTTCATCATTCACCATAGATCAAAGGAAAAAACTCCAACAGAATAAATTAAATCTTCAAAAATCAATTCATGCAAATCTTGCTTATGCTTATAAAAGAGATAATCCGAAAATAACACATTTTTATAATAATTCGAGTTATACTGATGTTCCTGTATGGGGATTATTCGAGATAATGACAATGGGTGACTTAGGTCATGTTCTATCCTGCCTAACATATGAAGTTAGAGATGATATTTCCAAACGTCTTGGCCTCAATATTTCATGTGATACATATAGACAGTTAATTTATCAATACATCTATACGCTTAAAGATTTAAGGAATTCAATCGCCCACAACGCAGTATTATTTGATACAAGATTTCGCAGTATAGATCCCACTAATTCAATGAAACGATGTTTACAACTTGAAATCGGTCTGCCTTATATTAATTTCAAAGCTATTGACGATTATGTTATCCTTATGTGCTATTTTTTAAAATTACTGAAAGTATCAAAAGCAGAAATAAAAGCGTTCATAAGAAATTTTGAAAAAATAACCAATGACTATAAGAATTCGGTGAACATTAAGGTTACAGCAATAGTAATACGTCCTGATTTAAAAGAAAGAATGAATTTATTAGAAAATTTTCTTTAAAAATTTGTGGTATTATCTCCTCATAAGCTTGCTTTTTTTCCATTAGAACAGTATAATGTAAACATTAATTGGGGTATGTGTTTGCGGATGCATACTTGGGAGAGTCGGAGAAATCCGGCTCTTTCGCGTTATATTCCTATATAGATAGTTTCAATAAGCTATAATTGTTTAACCTTGTCTAAGCAAAGGCTGAATGGTATAGTAATTATATAGTTTAAATATTCAGTAAAGGAGATTAACTATTATGAATACAGCAAAAATTGATCTGCATCTGCATCTTGACGGTTCTTTAAATATGCATTGGGCTTGGCAGATAGCCGTAAAACGAGGTGTAGTAGCACCTGAATGCACCTTTGAACAATATTATGATCAAATGCACCGCACTAATTTTAAAACTCGTGAGGAAGGCTTTAAACGCTTTGATTTTCCAATCGCCGTACTGCAGACAAAGGAAGATTTGCGTGATGGTACCTATACATCAATCCGCGACTTAAACGATCAGGGATTGATTTATGCTGAAATACGTTTTGCCCCTCAGCAGCATATGCTTGAAGGATTGACACAGGCAGAAACAATTGAAGCTGTTCTTGAAGGCATTCATGCCGCTGAAAAAGATTTTCCTGACATTACCTGCGGCTTAATCTGCTGCATGATGCATAAGGGAGATTGCGCCGCATTTAATGAAAAGCTCAATTTTGATACAATTGACGCCACTGATATGTTTTATAAGCAGGGAGAGCGGATTGCCCTTGATTTGGCGGGTTATGAAAACACAGGGCCATTCATGGACTACGCGCCTTTGTTTGAAAAAGCAAGAGCCTTAAACATTCCCTATACAATTCACGCCGGTGAAATGGGTGAAGGCTCACATGTACCTGAAGCTATTAAAATGGGAGCATGGCGCATCGGTCACGGTATCAACTGTGTTCAGGATAAAGCATGGCTGAAAGAGCTGGCAGATAAACAGATTCCCACTGAAGTATGTGTTGGATCTAATGTAAAAGAGGAACGGAATTATGCCGCCCATCCAATTCGAGAGATGGCTAAGGCGGGAGTAAAAATTACCGTTAATACGGATAATATGAATTTCTCTAAAACAAGTTTAGCGAATGAACATAATCAATTAAGAGCCATTGGCTTTACAACTAATGATCTTATTCAATTCACATTAAACGCGGTCGATGCGGCATTCTGTGATGAAGCTACCAAGCATAAGCTGCGTGAAAAGCTGGCGGCTGAAGGGATTTCACGTTAATAAACATTGAAAAAGCAAGGATTTCAAACTTCCTTGCTTTTTATGAACCTATTTTTAAAGGTATTCCTTCTATTTTCCGGCATATTAACTCATAAAGCACTCATTTTCCAGCTTTCGATTTCTTGATATTTTCAATCAGAAAACAGGATTACTAATCATCAATAATAAAATAACTGCAAGGTTGACAAATGTAATTCCCATTTTATATTTTAATATTCCACTGCATTGTATGCCATGGCAAACAGTAAGAACAAATAAATAAACGAATGTCAAACTGCCAAAAATAGATTGGGCATTCATAAGCGTCATGAGACTTGCCCCATAAATAACCATAAAAATAAAATCTGATACCTGTTCATTATCTGATACCACTAATTGCTCCTTCTGCTGCTGATGATGCAGCAAGTAGAATCCAAGGATAAATTCAGCCGCCAATAAAGCCCCTATCAGATAAGGTATAAATGCAATTTGCTGATTACGGTTATAAGTTACCATCATAGCATTAAAATCCACTTTCACATAGTTATGCTTAGTATGTACTATTTCATCGGATACATAAAGGTTATGTTCACTATCCATTAAAAGCAGCTGTACTGTATCCGGCATTTTTGCGGGTATTGAAAATAAACAGCCATTTTCATTATGCTTACAAACATAACTAGAAGGTCTGCCCGTTTCCTCAATATAGGTATTCATCTGCATAGCCTTTAACCCTTGATATTCAAAATCCCTCATGATTGCCATATCATTTAATACCTCTTGGCTGGTATCTTTACTAGTGATAGTTGATGAAATCTCACCTTTAACAAGTGACTTGTCCACCAGCACATCTGCATAATACTCATCAGCGGTGTTCTCCACAAGCACCGTTAAAGAAGAATCTGTTGAGAAAGCAGCTGCCATCACGAATATAAAAATACTAATGCAAAGAATACTAATTCTGCTTATTTTTTTCACCCTATTGTCTCCTCAATATGATTATTTTTATCTAAAGCTCTATTGATTTAAATAAACAAAGCCTGATGCCCATAAATTATTTACCCAATCCTGATTATCCCAATCAAGAATAAATATAAATCGTCAGCTATTGGTTCATTTAATAAAAGGCCATGCTTATACAAGCGAATATTTACCATTACCATTATATCATTCATTTCATAATCAAGAGTAGCGTAATTGACACTCTTGCCAACTTGATATCCAAATAAAAGCATACTAAGTCCAATTTTTTAACCTTACCTGAATCAGCTTCGCAATGCTTTCTGCATAAGGTATTTCTTCAGTGTATACTAGCAGATCACCTAGTTCAATCACACGCACAAGGTTTATATCTTAAGTTTTATTAATTTATACAGCGATCTCATATGAATTACGTTCAAAACGATTTAGCGATTGAAGCGTATTCATATCATACTCATATTTAGCAAAGTATATCGCTTCCTTTGAACCGCCATTAAATCTAACATTTATCCATTTGTGAAGCACATGTTTCAAAAAGCTCTCGATAAAACTCAGCTACTTTTCCAATTTTAACTTCATTACTAAAAACAGCAGTCTCTAATGGATAATAACATTGGTATATTAATACGTCAAAAAAACAAAGGCTATTTTTAGGAGTTATTTTCTTATGTATGAAAGATAAAATAAAGTAATACTACTAAATAATGATTCAATCCCTATTAGTTATAAACGCATGAAAAGCAAGGAATATTGATTAGACCTTGCTTTTATATAAATACTGATTCTTAATTAATAAGTTTTATTTCCAATGAATTAAATAAAGAGATGGTACTTCAGCATTTTCATCATTATAACTTCCTTGATATATCAAATCGGTTTTATCATCTATACTATATACACCATTTATATAAGACGCTAGAGGTATACCTTCTATTTTCCGACATTTCAACTCATCAGTTTCAGCCCTGCACACCGGTGCATATTCAAATAGTCCATTATAGTAAAATTCTTGATCACTTATCTGATATGTCATACCTAATTCTGAAGTTAAGTCACTAATCAATGTACTTTCGCCAGTGTCTGTATTCAATCGATAGAATGAATTACGTATGATTTCGTTTTCATCATTAGTGTCATAAGTAGTGTAGTAGATACCATTAGTCAATGATACTACAAGCATTGGGCAAAGCGGTACTTCATAGCTCTCCACTGTATCACCAGCGAAAACTTGTATAAAATACTTACCTTCTTTTTGCATGACCCAACCCATTTGATGAGAACTATTTTTTTGTATTGGCGGTAAAATAATACCTTCAACATCTGCCTCTTTATCCAATCCCCAAGTGCGATTGGTCGCATAATCATAGACAATTTTAGCTTCACCATTATTTAACTCATACAAATTCCATACTGTATGGTCATAATCCACAGAATTTTCAAGTAATAAATAAAGTTTATCATTCAATTTTTGAAATCCGCGAATATTATATGTGCTTAATGTTAAGTTCTCTGTACCTTCGACAAGTTTACCTTCATAATTAACGTAACTTTCTACTCCACTATCTACATAATGCATTATTAACTCATATGCTTTCCCGTTATTGTCAGTAACCATATCCATCACTCTTATGTTACTTTCAGTATTAAATTCGACTTGGTTTAATTCACCGGTTAGCAAGTTATAATCATAAACGCTTTCAACAGGATATAAATTAGATATTGATTTATTAAGTATGTAAGCTCTAAATTGATAGTCTTTAATCTGGTAAAATAAAGTAATGTTCATCCAATCATTTGGTATTAACTCATCAGGCAGTTTTACTTCTTCAACAGTATAATTGTCCGTTAAACGATTTATTACCGGTGTTGGCTGAGCTGTTTCAGGTTCTGAAACAGTCTCAGACGTACAGGAAGTTAGCAAACACAAACAGGATACAATTAATAGCTTTTTTAATCTATTCATCAAGTACACCCCTTTCGTTATGCCTATGGCATATTTAATACTTGGATAAAAGGCACACAAACATAACACTTTTACTTATAAATGATATAACCCTTCCAATAACTTGATAATAACACAATCGAATGCTTATCACCATTTACTTTGTTTTGTAACAGGAGTGTTTTCAGCGACCAAATAGTTCCACAGTTTTCTATTCAAAAAGCTCTGACAGATCAGGTATATCAATAGGTGGAAGTTTAATATCCTCATTGTTTATAAACATTAGCATATAAATTGGATAATAAATGTAATTTCCCTTAACCTCTACATTGAAATTTGTGAAAATAAAAGCTTCATTTATTGAGTAATTTGAAATTTCCATAATATTGCTGAGGGCACTATGACGTTTATAATCCTTACCACTTTTGATTTCAATAGGCAGTACCCTTCCCTTATATTCAACAACAAAATATAATTCACCGAAACGCTTGCTGTTATAATAATATAACGTCAATCCATGAGCTTTCAATTCTTGTGCTGCAATATTTTCATAAACTGCACCAAAATTTATATCGGAATTATCTGATAAAAGCTGCGCCTTGGTCGCTTTCCCGTATAAAGTTGTAAGCATTCCCACATCCGATAAGAAGAATTTAAACAAACTTCTGTTTTCGTTAATTCTAAGAGGGATAGCAGGCTCATTAACATTGTACACGGGCAAAGCAACACCGGCACTCGATAACCAGATAAAATCTTCTGCACTTTTTTCATAGCGAAGGCCCTTTTTCATATCGGCAAAAATAAATCTTTTGTTTGATTTATTAAGCTCTGCTGGAATTAAATCATATATCTGTGTTAAATAGATACGCTTTTCTTCTGCTTCGTATTTTGTAAAGTCCTTCTTATACTGAGTAACAATATCTGCATGCTCCGACATCACATCTTCAAGGTTTTTTGTTTCACTGAATTTTTGCACAGCCGCAGGCATCCCACCGACATTCAAATAAGTATTGAATATCTGCATCATCCGATTATGCACAGCTTCATTTACAGGAGTCCGATTAAGGAAAGCTTTATGCAAGGATGCTTTAAGGGCAGCTGTAAAATTATAAATTTGAAAAAACTCCTCAAAGTCCATCGGATACATGGTCAATGTTTTTAAATAGCCAACTGGTGCAGAAGTAATATTCAACATAAACAATGCGCCTCCGCTATTATAAACGTAGTATGCCACAGTTTTAACATTTAAACAACCTCAAAAAATAGGATAATGACATTTTTCCAACCTTATAATTGATAAATTAGACATTTTTCCAACTTTTGTAGATAAACGACTTGTCAACAGTCCTATATCTTCCAGCTTCTGCAATGTTAGCCGATATGATATTTAAGTATTATAAACGCATAAGAAGCAGTACCATCATCGAAATGAATGACACTGCTTTATTAAATCTCTATATTATTTTACAATACTATTAGAGAAATAATCATACCGCAAACAAGCCCTCTTTGTAACAAAGCAAAAAAATGAGCTAGTTTTATTACTTCAAAACAGAATATCGACTATTTTTGAATCAATTTGACTGCCTTTTTCTTATACTAGCAACGTAAATTAGCACAAGAATTAAACACGTTATGATGATATAAATTATCAAATCCAACAATAATTCAGCCATTCAAAGCCATACTGATCCTTCTCTTATAATATAGAAGATTCAAAACAAACGGCATTTAATGACACCCTAAACAAAACTCACTATTTAGAATGAAACCTTTCATCCTCCGCCTTTTCAATACTCGTGATCCATGCATCCATATCTGTTAATTTATAAATATAAAAAAACAAGCCCAAAAATAAACAAAGAACAATTAATTGCACAATGAAAGGCAGATTAAGCACTTTACATATACCATCGCATATGCCGCTTAGCATCAAAACCAGAACCATAATCAAAACAAACCTTAATTTATGAATTTTTATCATGAAATTATTCTGGCAAGACTGACACTTGATTACATGATTAAATCTGCCTTTAATTTCATGCTGACATACAGGACATTTCATAATTTTCTCCCTTCACTACCCTTTTATCTGTAAATGCTTCACCAATTATCTCTTCACACACTTTCTGTCTTACAGCTGAAATTAAAAACAGAAAACATTAAGTAAGATAAGCAGAACAGCAGCAATAATAATAGTTATCAATAATTTCTTTTTATCACCTTTTATGTAGATTTTTTCTATAATGCTTATCAAAGCAAGACCCATCAAGATACTTAGTATTCGTGATAACAAATTCGTATGCGCACTAAAAAAGGAAACACTTACCGATTTTGACTGACACCCATTCAGCGATAAAAAGCACAATGCGTTAAAACCAATCGATAATATAGTTTTGATTCTCATTGTTTTTCCCCCTTGTATATTCTAATCATAACACAAGATTTACTTGTTAGCACTCGCCATCATGATAAATTCATAACTCTTCTGTTAAATAATCACTCACTGAATAGTTCCGGCAAATCAATCCTATCAACAGTTGGAAGTTTAATATTTCCATTGTTGAGAAGCATTAACATATAAATACGCTGTATGCCGCAGTTTTGTCATTTTCCAACATTTATAGTTAAACAGCAATGATAGGTCTTTAACCATATATTTACACTTATTCCATACTAAAACAGGCAGCTTACCCTTTCTATGGTTTGCTGCTTGTTTTTTTATTACGCTTAATTTTAAGCTGTTATCATTCTCAGTTTTGGTAATAATCAGTAATTGGATCAAACTCGATGAGTTCAAAAAATTGACTGATGACTTCTTTTTGTGATTTATCTAATACATTAATTTTACCACTTGTCTGATTATCAATAAAGACAAGATGTATTTCCTGTGGGCCATCTTTCTCCATATTCATATGCATATTCACCCGATAACTAACTTCTACCTGTTCATTCTTCATATACTTTAGCCAAATGTAATAATCAGAACGAATTGCCTGTTCCTCAATGTCAGCTGATTCCAGGAGTGCAAACAGATCAATCACACTCTGTGGGTCATCAATGCGGTTCATTAATTTATTATCTGAACTGATTAATTGAAAATAAGAGCTGCTCTCTGGTTTTGCCTGACAACCAGTGGATAAGAACAATACAAATAGCAGTAAAAGCTTTTTCAGAACCTTGTCGATTTTCATTGTTAATCTCCTTTAGTTTTTTACTTTCTTTTTCACTATAATTCATTCAAGGGCTGTTCTAACATATGCTAACTAGTAATTTAATTCATTGATTTCCATTCTTAAATAAGATAAGTCCCCTCTTTAATCTGATATTAACACATTTTATCAATATCAGCAATCCGCACTGTTTTGTAACAAGCCCCATTTATAAAGCTATTTGCTGCAAAAACAAAGGACTATCGATCGATAGTCCCATGGTAATTATAAAACTTCTTTAACTTTCTTAACGATTGCCGCTGCGTCTAAGCCATACTTTTCACACAGTGCCTTTGGTGTGCCGCTTTCGCCAAACGTATCCTGTACGCCCACCATTGCCATTTTCACCGGTGCCTGCTTCACTGCCACTTCTGCTACCGCGCTGCCTAAGCCGCCGACAACGTTATGTTCTTCACAGGTGATCAGCACATCATGGCTCTTCGCTAATTCAACGATCAGCTCTTCATCGATCGGTTTGATCGTATGAATATTTACAACCGTTGGCTCGATGCCTTCCTTGCTTAATTCTTCACTCGCTTTCAATGCTTCCTGCACCATCATGCCCGTCGCGATCAAGGCTACCTTGCTGCCTTTCTTTAAGACAACTCCCTTGCCCATCTCAAACTTATAGTTCTCATCAAATACATCTTCTACACCGCCGCGGCCCAGTCTTACATAACATGGCCCATCGATTTCCGCGATACCTTTGATGATCGCTTTTGTTTCTGCCGCGTCACATGGCTGGAACACCTTCATGCCCGGGATCGCGCGCATGATTGCTAAATCCTCGATGCACTGATGACTCGCGCCGTCTTCACCCACGGTCAATCCCGCATGTGTCGCGCACACTTTC
>NZ_HE578927.1:350862-353755 GCF_000313565.1 Dielma fastidiosa
CATATCTCTCCTATTTAAAAACTGTATCCAGATGTTTTCTTAAGAAGGTACTGGCATCCTTTAAATCCTGCTGCCAAGACTCTGAACCAATATACCAGAATTCACCGACAAACATCCGCACACCAAGTTCCTTCAACACTTCAATATTCTCTACATATTTCGTATGACCTGTACCAAAAGGTATCTCACGGTAAGCCCCCGGCACTGTTTCCTTTAAATGCGCTGCCACGATATGACCTTGACCCGTCAATAAATCATCATTCACCGACTTGCCATAAAGCAGAGAAGCATTGGTTAAATTACCAATATCAGGATAAACACCCAAGTAAGGACTGTCCATCAGGTTTACATATTCCATAGCTTTCTCAACCGTATCCATGAACGGTGTTTCCATCGTCTCAAAACCCATTAAAATACCCTTTGCAGCCGCCATTTCACCTGCCTTATGCAGATTTTCAATGAAATTAGCCTTGGTTTGCGCATCACCCTGATCATAATACACATCATAACCCGCCAGCTGAATAATACGAATACCCAGATCAGCCGCCAAATCGATGGCTTTTTCCATAATTTCCAGACTGCGCTGCCGTGTCTTTTCATCCTTTGTTCCTAACGGATATTTGCGATGACCGCTCAGACACATTGTATTCATTTTCACACCGGTCTTTTCCATGGCATGACGAACCTCATTGCGCTGTGCTTCACTCCAGTCAAGACGGGCCAGCTTCTCATCAGTTTCATCAATGCTGATTTCCAGCCAGTCGAAGCCGCTCAGCTTTGTCAGCTCAAGCTTTTCTTCCCAAGACAATGTCTTAGGCATCGACTTTTCATACAATCCCAGCTGATAAGCCTTCATACTATTTACCCTGACCGTAATAGGCATTCGGTCCATGCTTCCTTAAGAAATGCTTATCCAATAAAGTATCCTGCATCGGTTCAAGACTGCCTCTGATAATCTTCGTATTCAGCGCCATACATGCCAGTTCCTCAAGTACAACCGCATTATGCACCGCATTATGAGCATCAGTTCCCCAAGTAAATGGGCCGTGTGAATTCACCAGTACCGCCGGCATGTAGTCAGGATTAATACCTCTTTCATTAAATGTCTCAACGATAACTTTACCGGTTTCAAGCTCATAAGCGCCCTTAATCTCTTCATCACTCATACGGCGTGTACAAGGAATCGGGCCATAGAAATAATCGCCATGCGTAGTTCCTAATGCCGGAATATCTTCACCGGCCTGTGCCCATGAAGTTGCATAACGGCTGTGGGTATGTACTACACCGCCGATATTTGGGAAATTCTTGTAGAATTCAAGATGAGTCATTAGATCTGAAGATGGTTTTAATGTGCCTTCGACTACTTTACCATCCAAATCACAAACAACCATATCCTCAACCTTCATGCTGTCATATTCAACGCCGCTCGGCTTGATGATTACCAAACCGGATTCACGGTCAATCGCTGAAACATTCCCCCATGTGAATGTAATTAAACCATATTTAGGCAGCAATAAATTCGCTTCAAAAACCTCTTGTTTTAATTTTTCAAGCATAGCATCCTCCTAGTCAGTTACGACATATACAGCCGCTTCATTCATCGTATGATTTGCCGCTACGATGATATCGCGGTCTGCCTCATTCACAACGGCCAGATTAGCTGGGCCTACACCTTTTTCAATCACAGTAGTCTGATATTTTCCATCGACAAACTGCACATAGAAAATCTCCGCATCCTTTCTTCTGACACCCGCCAGGAAAGTATTTACACCGCGCAGCTTGCAGCCAACTAATGTATGCGCGAATTCAATTTCATTATCATAGCGATAGACTTCCTGATACTTGCCGTCAATCTTTTTATAAATTTTGATTTCAGTGCCATGGAATGGTTCAATCGTCATGATTTCCTTTTCACCGTCATTATCAATATCAATGGTTGCAATTTCACCAATCGTACCCTGCATGATCAGCTCTACACTCCATTGTCCGCCTAATTTAGCCGGCGGTGTAACCTTAACGATGCCTTGATCGGAACCAAAATAACCAACATCCTCACCATTATCCTGATCATGCCAGTAGCCATGATTGCGGTAAAGACCATCCGCAAGAACTTCCACTGAAATTCCCTCATTCAAATCTTCAGGCAATTGGCCCACATAAATGCGTCCAGGCACTGACCAGTCATCCTTGCAAGTCTTACTCGTTGCAATCGTAGCACCGATAAAATAATTGACGCCATTTTTATGATAAATATCAAAACGATGGATATAAGGCATATGCAGAACATCCTTAATCTCAAAACCATGATCTGTATATTTACCCCATACAATCTTAGATAGACTTGGTGAAACTTTCAGATAGAATTCCTGAACAGCCAGAAATTCACCTTCTTTACCGGGAATTGGAATAATCGACATACAGCCGCCCGGTGTTTCCCAAATTTTTTCTTTCTTTTCAAAATTTCTGCCGCTGAACATTTCACACAGCACATTTGGATCTTCACTGGCAAACATCACATGATTTTCACCATTCATGTTGATATTGCTTGCGCAGTAACAACGTTTAATATCATCGAGCTTAATTTTTTCAATTTTCATTGTTTTACCCTCTTTAATTCTCTAAGTATTTCTTATCGATAGCCAGAAGATCTTCCTTGCTCTTGGCTTCCAGCAGCTCTTCGACTAATTCCTCATTCATTAACATTTCACTTAACCGCATCATGTTCTCCAAATGCTTCTCATGATCCGCACTCGCTAATACGAAGAACAACCGTGCGTCCTTCTCTGGGTCCTCAGGATCAAAATGTACCGGCTCTTCCACTTTCATGAAGCAGATCGCTGTCTCATTGACGCCTTCAGCGCCTTCCGTACTGTGCGGCATCGCGATGTTTGGC
>NZ_HE578927.1:355055-365962 GCF_000313565.1 Dielma fastidiosa
TGGATCATATACGATCGGTGCCGCTCTTAAATTCGGTTGGGTCATCCGGCCGCCGGTCATGTTGCGCATCTGATGGAACGGTGCCATCTCTTTTGTTTTCTTACTGCGCTTGCCATTGCCGAACCATAGATCCACTGCAATGTTTGTATTATTTTCCGTCTTTACCCATAAACCGGTACAGCCGATCCACCACATTGCGAAGGTACCTTTTTCTACTACCTCCTGGTCGATCTCCTCATTCAGCCATGTTCCCCATTCTGGGAACGCGCCTAATATCCATTTTTCTCTTGTGATTTCATCTACCTGACTCATCATTATTTCCTCCTTTTATCAGTACAGATGCCGTGCATCTTTGCTATCTTTATTGTACACTGAAAGCGAAACGCTGACAATCAATATATATGAACAATTCTATCATTTTATGAACATGTAACCGCATTCTCAATCATTTAACAATCATAAATGCAAAATCATATTCATTTTATCGGTTATAATAATTCAAAACATTCATAAAATCGAAATAAAAATGACAGGTACTTGCCGCCTGCCATTTTACTCGCTTTAATTATCTATCATTGTCCGTTTAATCAATAAATGACGCAATCACTTTAGCTACACCGTCATCATTATTTGATTCCGCAATAATAGTTGCCCGCTCTTTCACAATTTCCATGCCATTCACCATTGCCACTCGGGTATCCGCACAATCAAACATACTCAAATCATTTTCCCAGTCACCAAATACGGCTACTGCGTCATTGCCGATGCCCATTTCCTTTTTAATAACCTCAATTCCCTCACGCTTTGATACATTTTTCTCGAACAAGCCATAGATACCATAGCCTGTCGCTTCCATGCAGCAATTTTCAAGAGTGTCACAATACGCTCTTAAGGCGCTCAGCTTTTCCTCTTCATGTTCATAAGCAACAATTTTAATAATATTATGATAGGAATCAAAAGGTTTTGTCAGATCTACCGTTTCTACCTTCAGCTTTTTAGGGAAGCCAAGACTTTGCGCCAGCTGTTCGTAATCAGTAACCCGCTTTGCCATTTTAGCTTTGCCTGCTTCATAATAAATCGTATCTGGTGAATAAAACATAAAGGTCAGCTGCTGTTCCTTAAAATAAGTCAGAATCTTGATCGTATTCTCATGACTTAACGCATTCACCAGCAAGAACTGATTGCTGTTTTCATTTTTCACGACAGCCCCATTGCATGATATCGTATAGTCACAGCCCAGAATTGAATCCCGATAAATTGACAGCATCCCATCAAAACGGCCGCTGGCGATGCAGATTTTAATACCGGCAGCTTTAGCCTTTTGAATCATTTCGACTGTATAAGCACTGACTTTCTTTTCATCATTCAGCAATGTACCGTCAAGATCAGTAACAATCAATTTAATTTTACTCATAACATCCCTCTTCTCTTGCCTTTTTAATATCATATTTTAATATGAATTACAATCGGCAGCGGGCAACTGTTCATATAAAAAGAGATTTGATCCTGAATTAATAAGAATAGTTTTGATAGCAATAATTCATACCATTATTTATCAGCGAGAATCACTATAAAAACGGTACAGCCTTAACTATACCGTTTCTATATCGATATCTCTAGATATTTATTTATAAAATTGAGGGAGATATTCCCGATGTGCTTCCATCAATTCCTCTAGCAGAGCTTTTGCCAAAGCTTCATCTTGAACTAGCGGATTCATTGTCAGCGCGAATAATGCTGTTTCACGATTTCCTTCAATCGCCGCTTTGGCAGTAAGTTTTTCAAATGATTTAATATGACGGCATAAACCTTCAACTTGATCAGGCAGACGTCCTACAGTAATTGGCCGAGGTCCCTCTTTGGTAATGACCGAACTGATTTCCACAACTTCATCTGCCGCAAATGATGCGCAGCCGCCATTATTCAACGTATTAACAACCTGTATGTCACCACGGTCATTATAGATAGAATCTATTAGACTACATGCAGCATCACTGTAATAAGCACCGCCGCGCTGCTCCAATTCCTTGGGTTTAACATCAAGAGCAGGATCAGCATAATTAGCAAATAATTCTTGCTCAATCCGCTTGACTACCTGTGCCCGGCAGCAACCATTTTCCGCCTCCTTTATAGCGTGTTGAAGCATAATATCCTTATAAAAATAATAACGAAGATACGGGCTTGGAATACAGTTAAGTTCATGCAGGAAAGCTGGCGTATAAGGCAGCGTATCAAAGCGTTCTTCATAAGTTTTGCCATCATTATAAGCCGCTAAAGCATCAATAACCTGTTTAGAAATATCCTGTCCTTGATAATAAGTGTGTAAGCCAAAAACCATATGATTCAAGCCAGCGAAGTCCACCCTCAGCTGTTTAGGGTCAAGATTCATTAATCTTCCAATTCGATGAACAATTACCGTTGGCGAATTACATAAACCAATAAATTTCTTCCAACCTGTATATCGTAATACTGCTTCCGCATTGAGACCGGCAGGGTTTGTAAAGCTAATGATCCACGCATCAGGACACAATTCCTGACAATCATGAATAATATCAATCAGCACAGGAATTGTCCTTAATGCTTTAAACATACCACCAGGTCCATTTGTTTCTTGTCCCAGAATACCATACTTGGCAGGTATAATCTCATCTTTTTTACGCGCATCCAACTGACCTACACGAAATTGAGTTGTTACAAAATCGGCATTCTTAAGCGCTTCGCGGCGATTCAATGTTGAATGAATTTCAATATTAGCATTCACACGCCGCACCATCCGCTTTGCAAGATCAGTAATGATATCCAGCTTCTCTTTGCCTGCTTCTATATCAACAAGCCAAAGCTCACGAACTGGTAATGTTTCACTGCGTTTAATGAATCCTTCTATCAATTCAGGAGAATACGAAGAGCCACCACCAATCGTAACAATTTTTAATCCTGTTTTCATATCTACTCCTTCTTTCTATCAATGACTATAATCTTCATTTTAAATAATAAAGGATAAATGAAAAAGTTGATTAAAATGATCAAGCTGAACATATAAACAATACCTGGCAAAAAGCCAAGAATCAAATAATATATTGCACTCAGCAGCAAAACAACCTTCAGTAAAACATCGACATAAGTTAAACTCATATGTTTTAAAATGCACTTCACAGGATATTGTTTCAGACACATTTTGCACTGAACTCCATATAAATAGAGCAATCCAAATCCTTTAAATAATAACTTATAATGATTAGCATGACAAATACATGGCTGTTTTGAACATTTCATCTCAACTCTCCATCCTTATTTTTTAGTCTCAAGCAAAGCTATCAGACGTTTTGTATACTGAATTGAATTAGCGGCATTCATACAGATATCCATTGCATGGATCATCAGAATAGAAGGCACGATTTCCTCACCTTGAGCTTCTTCATTCATCAGCTCATATTGAGAACGATGAGCAATAAGCAATTCCTTTTGGGCTTCATCAAGAATAGCATAAGCCCTCTCTGTATCACCGCTTTCATATTCATCAATTGCATCAAAAACCTTAGCATTTGCATCACCAGCATGCGCTACAATCATTAATAAACGCTGCTCAATCTTTTGTGTTAAATCCACCTCATTCATAAAATCCTCATTTCTAATCAGCCAATGCGGCTTGTTCTTCTTGAACCTTTTGTTTATCGTACATCTTAATAAAAGGATAATAAATGACGCAGTTTAAAATCAGCAACACAAACCACCAAATTAGGTTACGCAAATCACCGCCTGATGAGAGATAAGAACCAAGAAAACCTGGTAGTGCCCAATGCAGCGTCACATATGTACGGCCAATGATATTCAAGTAAGTCAAAATCCAGGTCATGACTAGATTGAATGTATTCGCAAATAAGAAAGGAATCAGCATAATCGGATTCAAAACAACAGGCAAACCAAACCAGAATGGTTCTGTTACACCAAACACAGCTGGCAAAGCTGCCAATTTACCAATTTCTTTCAGATGCGATGATTTGCTGATAAAGGCAATCATAATACATATTGCAAATGCTGAAACACTTGAATCTTGATAAAAGCTCTCAAGTGAAGGGGTGATAATATTCGGCATTGGCAAACCAGCAGCAACTGCCGCCGCATTCGCCTCAATATTTGACAGCGCGAATGGATAAAGCGCACCACCATTAAAAGCAATAATACTGCCGCCGTGAATACCCGCAAACCATAATGTCCTTGATACAAGGCTTTCTAGTGCAACGGCGAACGGTGAATCAGCAGCTACCGCAAATGGTGAAATTAATAAAGCGATAAGTTCTGGAATGTTTACCCCTAATACAATACGCACTCCCCATACGAGTACGACAATAATTCCTAATGAAATCAGCATTTCAAAGGCAGCTGATATAATTGGTGGTACTGAATCAGGCATTTTAATCAAAATACCGCGTTTGGTAAATTGATAATTCAAAAAGACTGTTACCACGCCCGCTAAAATTGCACAGAATATGCCTTGTGATCCAAGATAAGCTAAACTAATTGTCCCCTCTTCAGTTAATGGATTAACCATAATCAGAAAAATTGAAACTGTTGCAACACCGTTAACCAAAGGCTGAATCTTACTTGTGATAGCAAACTGACAGATAACCAGACTTTTCATTATTACTCCTTTCTGATACAGAATTTTATTAATTATTCAACCTGTATCTCAGCCATAATTCGTTTAAAATTTTCACTGTAAACCATTGCTTTTTCATGTTCATCATTCAAAGCCGATTCAACACAGCTCTTCATAACATTAAAATAATTAAACGGCGTATCCGTGCCAAATAACACATGATCAAGAACCCCCTTATTTTTTGCGTCATTGATCACACAAGCATTGATATTTGATATTTCTATATAACAATTTTTATTTTCTGCACAAACTTCAATTGCGTGGCTGGTCATGAATAAAATTCCAGCATGAGCCATGATAAAATTAATATTTGGATAGCGCTTAGCAGCTTCAGCAAATTTATACGGATGAACAAAATTATTATCACCGCAGTAACAGATGACTGGTAAATGATATTTATTAGCTATCTCAAAGGTTGGACCAGTTACTCTAAAGTCATCTATAGAAAACCCATGAGTAGGCGTATCTAGCTTCAACCCCTTTAAGCCCAATTCACAGATAGCTCGTTCAAGCTCTGCCTCAGGATGCTTCTTTGTATGATCCAAGACTGCAAAACCGATTAAACGATCAGGATATTTTCTGACTGCTTCAGCAATATAATCATTATTGGGATAAGGTACATAAGAGAAGACCACAGCTTGATCAATTCCAGAAGCATCCATCTTTTCAATTATCTCCTCAGCACTTTGGCCCTTTCGACCGCGGCGATTGCCAATGTGATTATGAGCATCTATAATCATATCTGCCACCCTCTTTCTTCTATTAAAGCTTGCATATTGCCGCCCATAATCTTATCTAGCGTACATTCATCATCAGCAGCAAGCCGCATCTTCAGCTTTTCCATTTCAAAATGATAAAAAGGAATATCCGTACCCATTAAAAATTTATCAGGACAAGCCTTAACCGCCCGTTTAACGGCACTAAGCGAAACTGTAGAGCCATCCAGATAAATATTATCGTTTCGCAAACATACCTTAATTGCATCATCTGCAAGCCAGCAGCCGCCCATGTGGGCAAGTTGAAATGTTACCTTAGGCCAGCGTCGAGCTGTTCTCTCAGCCTGTAATGGCGAACTGTTCGGCGCATCTGAGGTACAATGCATAATACAGTGCAAATGATATTCATCACAAATAGTCAATAAGGGGTCTAACATATAAGCACGGTCAGCCGGATATGCATCGATAACCGGATGAAGTTTTAACCCTTTCACTCCATTTTCACAAACATAGCGGCGAAATCGTTCAACACAATCCGGATGATAAGGATTCATAAATGCGAATGGAATGAAGCGATCCTCATGTCCCTTAATAGCTTCAAGCATCATTTCATTATCCTCTAGCTTAGAAGTGGCCGGCATTAAAAATACTTTCTCAATTTCCGCAGAATCCATTTCCTTTAGAAGTGCATTTACATCAAGTACCTCATCATTACGGTTCTTTAAATGCACATGAGCATCCATATACTTCATAACTTCCTCCTTCAGGCGCCTATCTTTGTATACGCTTACATCATACATTAAAAAATTGGTCTGCGATGATCCAAGAAATGACACTTCTGTACCATTTAAAGAGAATGAAAGGAACATCTGTTTCAAACTGACTGTAATATTCTTATATTTTCCTTTTTTTGGAAGAATTTCATGTCATTTTTGAGTCAACTGTTTCATTTTATGAAACGAGTAACGCAGCTGAATTGAAGTATAATAATTATAATGACAAACATGAAGGAGGATTGATTAGAATGAGTTTTTTTCTGGAACTGCAAAAGAACATTGCCTCAACTCCGGTAGAAAAATGTATCATCAATTATATTATCAATCATCCCAATGAAGTGATTGAAATGACCATGGAGGATTTAGCAAGAGAAACCTATACTTCACGTTCGACAATCTCTCGTTTCTGCAAAAAAAACGGCTATGATGGCTTTAATTCTTTAAAAATACAACTAGCTATTGAATTAAATATGTTTTTAAAGGATGAGGTTAGTGTAAATACTTCTCTGCCTTTTGATAAAGGTGATGACTCATTAACAATTGTAGATAAAATAATTTCTCAAATACATACTCGATCTTAGAAACAACTAGAACAAATCCGCCTGACAAACTAGAAAAGCTCGTTGAGAAAATGCTGAACGCAGAGAATATTGTTTTTCTTGGTGTTCAATTTTCTGGTATTGCCGCGTATGATGCCCACTTGCGTTTTTCAAGAATCGGTATGCAAAGCAAATTCTTTATTACAGAAAGTGATATTTTGACTTATGCATACTTTGCCAAGCCTAAGGATGTTGTTTTTTTCATTTCTTACTCTGGTCAGACTGCTGTAATTTTAGAAGCAGCTGAATATGTTAAACGTAAAGATGCTTATATGGTTTCAATAACTAAAAATCATAACAATGAATTATTAGAATATTGTGATCAACACTTGTATATTAATTCTAGCGACGATCCTGAAAATAATCTTTCACTTTCATCAAGAATTGCAACCCTGAGTTTAATTGATACCATATATGGTATCCTGATTAATAAAAAAAGTGACAGTATTTATGAGCGGCTCATGCAGACCAATAAAATTTATAAGAAGCATTTTGGCAGCTAATTATGTTACTTGCGGGAATCATTGCTAATCAGATTTTAGTTATGTTTATGTTGATGCTCATTGGCTTTGTACTAAAAAGGAAACAATTTCTGCATGATAACGGACTCAAAGACATGACTAATCTTCTTTTGATTGCAGTTATGCCTATCGTTATCGTGAATGCATTTTGTGTGCCTTATGAAAATAACAAAGCATTCAAACTGCTCATTTGTTTATTACTCTCAGTTTTTATCCATTTGCTATTTATCGTTATGGGAAGACTGTTATTTAAAAATAACGGTATGTTTCAAAATGCAGTCATCCTTTCAAATGCTGGATTCATGGGCATTCCTTTGGTTATGGCGATACAAGGTGTAGAAGCAGTTTTTTATCTTTCAGCTTATATGGCTGTTAACAGCATTGTTCAGTGGACATACGGTCTTTCTAAATTAAATAATCAATTCAAATTCTCATTGTCTTCCATTATATTTACACCCGTTATGCTGGCATTTGCAGCTGGGTTATGTATTTTCTTCTTTGACATTCACACGCCAAAACCCTTGCTGACACTGATGAGTCACATAACAAGCATGAATACACCTCTTGCTATGATTCTTTTGGGAGCCTATCTTGATCAGTTGCAGGTGAAGGAATTAAAAAAACATATTATAATTTTGTGGAAACCAGTATTATGTCGATTAATTCTGTTTCCTTTGACTGTATTTTTCTTGCTCAGCTTATTGCCTAACAACCTTTACGACATAAGAATCATTTATTTAATTCTTGCCGCTTCCCCAACCGCTCTTAGTGTAGCGCTTTTCGCTGCTCGCAATAATCAGCAAACTGCGCAAGCCATTGAAATCGTCTGCCTGAGCACCTTGTTATGCTTAATTACTATTCCATTCCTCATTTTACTGGCAGGATAAAGAAAAACTAGCCGAAGCTAGTTAAATTGATTTGTCAGTTTAAACAGAAAAACATCACCATCTGCCAAATTGACAGAATTCGCCGCCGGACAATAGCCGCCTTCTGCTTCACCGCATGACTTATTGTTATCAGACTCAAACACCCAATAAGCGTCATCATGAGCATCTACTCCCATCATTGAAGTAATAAACAGCCCATACTGACCTTCTTCACCAACAACCTTTAACGCTTTCTCTGAAGTTAACAGCGTTGCCAGTATTTCATCTGATGTTTGAATCACATCATCAAACAGTACCTCATCATTCATTTCATCGACGATTTTAATCGTAATATTTTTCATTCCTGCCTGTGGTTTAGGCATCAGCATATTAACAGCGATCATCACAAGCAGTACCAAAACCGCAAGACCGCCGAGAATCAATCCTTTTTTCTTCATTCTGAAAATCCTCCTCTGATTTTAATTAATTGCCGATATAAGGGATCAAATAGAAAAGCTGCCTCACAAGCACTTAAAAAGCCTTGAATCAAACTTGTTTTTAATCCCATCAGCATATAGATCATTGTAATTTTACCTGAAAACAACAGAAACGGCAAGTCTACCAGCTGACCAAGCAGAAATGAGAATAAGAAGCAGATACAGATAGTCCACTCATTGCGGCCAATCAGCAAATTGCGTAAATGGTAGGCAGTAAATGAATAACACGGAAACAAAACAAGATACATGATTGTCCACGGCAGGATGCCCCTGGTCAGCATATTGATCAAAGCAAAAACTGCCGACGCGAGCATTGATTCTTTTAATGGAAAAACAACAGCAAAAAGAAGGGTGATCAAGGTCACCGCCTCTAAATATAATATTTGCGAAAACATGGTAAATACTACATATTGAAGACAGGCCATGATCGCGATTCTGGTTAATTGTGAAGCCTTCATTCCCTCACCTCATAGATAATAGAATACCATAATTTAATTCTCTTCACAATGCGCACGGTTCCTGATACAATTGATTCGGTGATATTATGAATCAACTGCAAATTGTCTGTGGCTGTCTGATTGAAAATGATCAGGTTTTCATCGCCCAGCGGCTGGGTAAGGATGCCGGCCTGTGGGAATTTCCCGGCGGTAAGGTAGAAAATGGTGAAAGTCACGAGGAAGCTGTCATTCGTGAGCTTGAAGAAGAGCTTTCGATAAAGGCTGAAGTCTTAAAAAAGCTATGCACGATAGAGGATAATACGAAGGATATTCCCCTTATCGTTACCGCTTATGCCTGTCAGATTCTGGAAGGTAAAATTCAATTAAGCGTTCATAGCCATGGCACATGGCTTCTTCCCAGCGCCATTGATTTAAGGACTTTTCACACATCGGATGAGCCAATAATCCGTGCTTTAATTGATTTTATGACAGCTGAATAACCGGTTAAGAATTTGTGAAATCATGTGATTGTTTTACATTTCTTAAGAAATTTGTTAGAATTGGAAGTGCAGTGAAGGTCTGGAGGTTGATTCATGCATACTTTTAGAAAGACATTTATCAAAAAAACATGTATCTTTCTGACAGCGGGTTTTACCTTTACCATAGGGTTTGCCGCTGACAGCGTCTCACTATTTCCACATTTAAGTTCTAATGTGATGAAAATCAAAGCTGCGGCTCCAGTTGAAAGTAAGCCGCTGAACAACAAACCAGCCGAAGTAGAGGTAGATAAAGAAGCTATTTCCGTCGGCAAAATCCTTGATGTAGTGTTCAAGGATGGCTATTCGCAGGTTGCGGAAGCAAAGAAAATCGAGTCAGCTGATTTATCAAAATCTACATATGCGATTGACTCGCTAATTATTGAAACCGATTTAGATTTTGATAAACTAGGTGAACAAACAGGAACTCTGACTGTTTATGATCAGGGTGCCAGCAATGTTAATCCGGCAATGATTCTTGCTACGAATGAAACCGAACCAATTGAAAAAATGGATACGAATATCAAACATAATTTCACTGTTGAAATCGATGTTAAGGATACCGTCGCACCGGAAATCCATTTAACTACGAGTGAAATTCTCCTCGATAACGGAGAGGAAATCGTTCCGGAAGAATGGGTCGATTATATTTGGGATAATGCTGATGGCTTGATAACCGAATGGGAATTTGATCCGAATGATTTGGATATCAATAACGGCGGTCATTATACCGGTATTTATACGGCAACTGATTCAAGCGGCAATACGGCAACCGAATACTTATATATCGCTGTTAAGGAAAAGGAAGCAGTTTCCCGCCTTGCGACTTATAACACAACGTTTGCATCTTATTCTGCCGGTGCTAATACTAGTGGTTCAATTTACGAACTTGCAAATCTGATTAACTCCTACCGTGCATCCTACGGACTGGGGTCGCTGACAATGGATACTGGCAACCTTGGTGCTGCCGCTCAATTAAGAGCTGCGGAGGCCAGTGGTTATGTATCACATTATCGGCCGAATGGTACATATTTCTCTACGGCTCTTGATGCTTATGGCGTCGGCTATAATACAGCCGGTGAAGTTCTTACATATGCTGGCACAACCCCTTCAGCAGCGCTGAATTGGTGGATGTCATCACCAGCTCATTGGTCATCATTAATGAGCGGCCGTTATACATCAATCGGTATCGGTTATTACAACGGTATGTGGTGCGGTGTATTGATTGGTTAATAAAGTTAAGCTGCGGCTAATGGCGTAAATGCCTTCAACCGCAGCTTTTTTTACATATATAAATATAAA
>NZ_HE578927.1:366997-379978 GCF_000313565.1 Dielma fastidiosa
AATATAAAAACGGATCATTAGATCCGCTATTTAAGTTCTATAATTTCAGCCCTGCCTGCCCATTCCTTAATCGTATGGATATCAGTAGGATGCGCGTTCTTGCTGAGCATTGCCGCAGTATAACAGCCGCTGGCTAACTGAATGACTTCATGTATGTCTGCGTTTTGTTCCATACCAACCGCAAATCCCGCCACAAAGGCATCGCCGGCACCGACGCTGGTTTTCACATCGACATCAGGAAATTCAGTCTTAAAAACATTGCTGGCAGTAAATACATAAGCACATTGCTGATGAACAAGCGTAATTCCCATCTGCAAATCATAGTCTTCAATCATCCGTTTGCCGCATTGTATCAGCTCAGCTTCACTTAATTCATGATCAATATGATACAGCTGGCGCAATTCATCAGGACTAGCCTTGACAATTGCCGGTTTAGCTTCAATACTGTCTGCAAGATGACGGTATGTCGTATCTAAAATAACCACTGAGCCATTTTCTTTAGCCATTTCAATCAATCGGCTGTAAGTGGAACGCGACATCCCCTTTGGCATGCTGCCTGAGAGAATCAATATACATTCACCATCTAAGCAGCCGCGTAAATAATCAAATAATTCATCCTGCTCACTCTGCAGAATAAAAGGCCCCTCTTCATTAAACTCCGTCATTCGGTTATCCGCGTCTACGATCTTCAAATTATTGCGTGTATTGCCGATAATCTGAATCATATGACTTTCAATCTCTTCGCGCTGAAGCAGACAATCAATAAAATTACCGCCGCTGCCGCCTAAAAAACCAGTCGCGATTGAAACTGAATGCAAAGCCTTAATCGTCCGTGATACATTGATTCCCTTGCCGCCCGCATCACTTTCAACCTTGCTAAGACGATTTATTTCATACTCCCTAATTGCATCCAGACGGGCTACCTTATCAACCGCCGGATTTAATGTTACTGTCACGATCATATGTACCGCCCCTTTTTCACAACTCTTAACGTAGTTATCATTATAATACAAAAAGTCCCTATTTATCAACATTATTTACTTTTTTATTAGTTTTAGGCAGGCTTTGGTAAAAATTAAACAAAAGAATTAGAAAAATACGAATAAACATTTGTATGATAATCATTTTCACACTATAATTTAGGTAAAGGAGGATAAGGATATGAAATTAAGAATTACCGCTTATGCTGTTGATGCCTTCAGATTTGCTTGTATTATGAGTTTTATCAATGTTCTCTTAAGCCGTTTTGGGATTTATGGCACTGCTGATAAACTGATTTTTAATGAATATGGGCTCTCACCTTGGATCAGTGAAGTCTGCAATCTCGCATTATGTTTCCTCCTGCTGTGGGCAGCCTTAAAAATGATCGGCAAGCAAACCAATTATCCTGATTTCACACACATCATTCCTTTATGGAGCATATTCTTGATTGATAGCTTGGGCTGCGCGCTGCTGCTTTTGGCTGGCTGGATACTGACCTTGGGTTTAAGCAGCTCACTGATATTTGCCATGATTGAATTACTGATTATTTCCCTCTCCTTATTTTCGATTCACAAAACCAAATACCGCCGTTATGATTAACAAATAAAAAGCAGCTGAGCTGCAGATTTTGTCTTATTGTGTCGAAAGCTGTCGATGTTTGATGAATTTTCTGATCATCGTTATCAGCATGGATAAGCCATGGGTACAAAGCATGACACTAACGAAACGGAACAAACCGCTGTCAAACAGCTGTTTCTGATGAATCAAGCCTAAGCCCATTGGTATCAGTTCAATAAACATCACATGCGTAAAATAATATAAGCTGCCTAAATCTCTCAGTTTGCGGCAGTCGCGGTGATAGTTTACCGCTCTTGCCCATTGAAACATGAAATAAGATAACGGTACCAGCATAAATAAGAAATTAAAATCATAACCATCGGTATTATACATTCGAAAAGCTTCAAAAATCAGCATTGAAAAGCAGATAAAAAAGGCTAAGCCATTCTTTTTAAACCTTGTCAGCCAGTTATCCTGAGCGGCAATAAAACCGATGACAACAAAAATCATGCCGTAAAACAAGCCGTTGCGGGTTGTGAAAAAGATTCCCATATAAGAGGCGACAATGGACTGCAACGCCGGATCAAGATAAGCGTTATATGTTTCAGCGGCTCCGATCGTATACAGAATCAAACTCCAAATAAACAAAGAACGCAGGCTGAATTTTTTAGTATAAAAGAAAGTAACCAGCACTGAGAAGACCAATGCCGGTACATACCATAAATGATAGAACGTTCCCACATTAAAAAACGCGTAGATTAAGGCTATCGGATAAAGAATAATCGGAATATCTAGGTTGCTCTGTACCCATAAGATACCAAAGGGCAAATAGATAATGCTCCAAATAATATATGTTTTCATTAAAGAAATCATATAGTCTTTAATATAAACATCGCCGCGTTTTTTTAGATTATTGGCAATAAAGTAACCGGCACAGACAAAAAAGAACGGTACTGCTACCCGGCCAAAGATATTAATTACAACAAAATTAGCCCATTCTGACAGATCCTTTAATGGATTCACGTGGACAGCTACGACTAATATTGCGCATATATATTTTAATAAATCAATTAAATTATAATTACTTCTTTCCATTCACTGCACCTCGGATTTATTATATCACAGATAAGGCCAGTGCTTGTAGCTCTATTCAGCAGTTTCCGCTTGGATCGTTTTAATACAGAAAAAGAAGTACCAATATTTAAAAACAAGTAAGCCGGTAATGAATAAACGCATTAGGATATGATCGACCAGAATCATTGGGAATAGGAGCATAATACTTGCCGGAATCAAAATACTGAGCTTTGTTTTTAAGGTCATCGCTCGATTTTGTACATAACTGTCCAAATGCTTTTGATAAAGTGATGTGCCGCATAACCAACGGTGCATACGCTTTGAAGATTTGGTGAAACAGAATGCAGCCAGCAGCAAAAATGGTGTGGTCGGCAAGATGGGCAGTACGATACCGATTGCGCCTAAAACTAATGAAATTGTGCCAAGAACCATGTAGAATATTTTCATTTGTGTCTCCTTCTTGATGAGAGGCCATGTTTAAGCAGCAGTATGGGATGATGAAACAGCATCCGCCAGCTGCTTTTTTTCATAACATCTCTGATCTGTGATCGTTTCTCCAAACTATAACAATGAACCTTACAGCTGCTGCAAAATGTCTTAACAGCCATAAACGGACAGCAATCAATGCGCTGACAGGCATAAAGCAGCAGGTCCTGACATGAGGCGCACAGCTGTTTTTCATGATGGGTATGCTTACAATAGCTTTTGATCATCAGTTCAACAACTTGTTTCTCCGCTTCCCTTTTCTTTGCATCCGTCATCAGCTGACCCGCCCGCTTTCCATCTCAATAATCTTCGAAGCTGCCTTTAGTGTTGATTTGCGGTGTGATACCAGAATAATTGTTTTATCTGTGCAGGCAGCCAGTGATTTTAAAATGATTGCTTCATTTAATGCATCTAAGTTGCTGGTTGGTTCATCAAGCAAAATGCAGTCTGAATTATGCAGGAAGGTACGGGCTATGCCAATACGCTGACGTTCCCCACCTGACAGTGAGCTGCCCAGCTCCGCAACCGGTGTCTGATACCCCTGCGGCAATGATTCTATAAATTCATGGATACTCGCTTTCTTACAAGCCGCAGTGATTTCCTCATGGCTTGCGTCAAGCTTGGCAATGCGCAGATTAATCTCAATCGAATCATGAAATAAGACGGTTTCTTGTGTCGCATAGCTTTCCATATGCCGCAGATCTTCTGTATTGATGGTATTCAGCGGCCGTGAATTAATACTGATACCGCCCTTCTGAATTTCCCAAAAGCGCATTAATAGCTTCAGCAAGGTTGACTTGCCGCTGCCGCTTTTGCCATGGATGCCGATAATTTTCTTTTCATCAAAATCGAGGCTGACATCATTAAGAATCATTTCCTGATCATAAGCAAAGGCAATATGATCCACATGAATGCTGCCGTATTCAGCCGGCGCTTTACCTTCAATATCATAAACCTGTGGTTTTTCCTCAAGCAGTGAGAGTACGCGTCTGCCGCTGGCCAGAGTCACTAACAGATTATTGGACAGACTTGACAAAGCCAAAAAGGGGCCAAAGCTTGAAAACATTAAAATGAAAGCGAAAAGCGCGCCGGTGAATGATAACTCATGGTTAAGCACCAGAATCAGCGCTGTATAAAGTGTACATAACGCTGCTCCTACAACCACGAAGCTGCCTAATGACTGGGATAGGCCTTCGATATCTTTGAGCTTTTTCTGCAGCTGATTTACAGCTTCACTTTGTGAACGTATGCCCTCAAGGCGCTGTTCGCCATTACCAAACTGCAGGATTTCAAGCATGCCGCGCAAAGATGCAAGCAAATATCCGCTTAGTGCTGATATTCTGCCGCGAACCCGATTACCGGCTTCCTTTCCCAGCTTAGTGACAACTAGAGGGATGGCAATGCTGACCAGCAAGTAAGCAATCAAGGCAATCAGCGCAAAGAGCGGATGAACGCGGTAAAATAAATAAAGCAGAACAATGCCGCAAAGCAGGGCAATCAGAATTGGGGAAATCGTATGGGCATAAAAGACTTCAAGCAGTTCAATATCGTTGGTGATCAGCGCGATCAATTCCCCTTTGTCGCGCCCCTCCAGCTTTGCCGGTGCCAGCCTGCGCAGTGCTTTAAACACTTTATCTCGAATCAAGGCAAGCAGTTTGAAAGCAATATAATGATTGCATGCCTGTTCCAGATAATGCAGGATACCGCGCAATACAGCTAATAGAATTAAAATCAGAAAAGGAATTGTTAAATCAAGTGAATGAGAGCCAAGATAGGCAGCAATCGTAACTGCCAAAACCGGTATGAAGATAGCGCATAGATAACCGATGACACCCATTAATACGGCGATGCACATTACGCCGCTCAGCGGTGCTACAAGCGTAATCATTTTACGCATGACTTTAAAATTACTCATGATCGGCCTCCTTTGTAAATGCCTCTAGTTCTTGCTGCTTCTGATAATATTGCGCATATACTGACTGATTCGCAAGCAGCGTTTCATGACTGCCGGCTTCTGCGATGCGGCCCTCTTGCATCACATAGACGATATCACACGCTTTTACATTGGCCAGCCGATGGGTAATCATAATTACGGTTTTAGTTTTAGCCAATGTACGAATTACCTGCAGGATCGCATCCTCACTCTCGACATCAATACTGCTTGTAGCTTCATCAAACAGATAGATTTCACTGTCCTTAAGCAAGGCTCTCGCCAAGCCTAAACGCTGACGCTGACCGCCGGATAAGTTAGAAGCCTGTTCCAAAAGCTGTGTATCAAGGCCCTGCTGACTCATGATAAAATCATAGAGCTGAACCTGCTTTAAAACAGCTGATAATACTTCATCATCAATGGTTTTACCCATTGTCAGATTGTCACGAACACTGCCCTTAAACAAGACACATTCATGACCGACATAGGTTACATGTTTCCAAAATTCAGTATCGTTCAGCGTTTCCCGATTTTGATTATTAAATAAAATCGCGCCGGATGAGCTTTTTTCAAGTCCCATCAATAAGCTTGCCAATGTACTCTTGCCGCTGCCGCTTTCTCCTACAACGGCCGCAAACTGTCCGGCTTGGATCTCCATATTAATATCTTTTAAGATCTGGCGGCTTTCATCATATGAAAAATTCACATGCTTGAGCTGAATCGAAATCGGCGCATTATCAAGCTTGCCTGATGGCTGTTCTGTGATCTCATAGTCCAGAATCTTAAATAATTTTTCACTTGCCGCGATCCCATTCATCGCAATATGGAAGAAGGAACCAAGCAGTCTTAACGGCAGAAAGAATTCTGCTGACAGCATTAAAATGACAAGCACACCCCAAAGGCTGAGTGAACCGTTGGCATAAGCTATTAAAGCGGTAATACTGCCAACTGCCGCTCCGCCATAGGCGACGATATCCATCACACTGATCGAGTTAAGCTGCATCGTCAGCACCTTCATGGTAATCTTTCTGAATTGTTCAGCTTCCTTATTCATCATATCGTTTTTGTATCCATCAGCCTGATAAATTTTTAATGTTGTCAAGCCCTGCAGATTTTCTAAAAAGCTGTCACCGAGCGTCGTATAAGACGTCCAGTATTTAGCCAGCAGTTTTTTAGCGAATTTCTGAACAGCCACAATCGAAATGGGAATTAACGGCACACAGATCAAAAGCACCAACGCACTTTTCCAATCAATAAAAACAAGCAGGATAAATAACGTACATGGTGCCAGCATACTGTAAAAGAATTGCGGCAGATAACGGCCAAAATATGTTTCCAGCTGATCACAGCCCTCACTGCTTAGCTGTACCAATTCACTGGTCGAACAAATACGCCGGTAGCCGCTGCCCAAAGCCAATAGCTTTTGATAAAGACGTATCCGCAGGTTTACTTTAATATCCTCGCTGGCTTTATAGGAATAATGAGAACTAAGCCATGCTGACAGCATTCGCAGCAGAAGTAAAACAAGAATAAAAAGACTTCCCTGATTCAGTCTCGATACAGTCAAAGTCTGCTGCCAGACACTGCTGATCAGCTCAGCCATCGTATAAACAATGCCTATATTCAGCAGCAAGCCAAGCCATTGTACTAAAACCTGTTTCATAATATATTTCTTCGCATGCCCGGATTCCGCAAGCAGCCTTTTATCAATCATCATCAAGATCCCTCACTTTTGTTAGTTTAAGTTAACTATCGTAAAGTTTACCACAGTTAACACATTGAGTCAATATCTATTAAACCTATCGGCTTTCCCTTCCTTATCAGTTGCCTTTTTTTATTACTTACTGTATGCTTATAAAAAAGGAGTCTGATGCTATGAAACCAATCCAAGCTGTATTCTTTGATGTCGATGGAACATTGTATGACAATGCTGTCAAACAGTTCCCTGCTTCTTTATTACCGGCATTAAATAAACTGCGCGCAAAAGGAATAAAAATTTGTATCAATACCGGACGTTTAAAATCTACGGCCAATAATATTAAGCTTTTTGAATATTATGATTGGGATGGCTTCATTGGCGGCGGCGGCCGATATTTTTATAATCAGCACGGTGAACTGATTAATACGCATACCTATACACTGAAACAGATTGAAGAAATTCTGCGATTAACAGAACTATATAATCTGAATGTGCGTTTTCTTTCTGATGAGGGAGATTATATTTTAAAAGAGGCTGACGAAAATATGCTGAGTGCATTTGCTCATTTTAATGTACCGGTGCCGAAAATCATTAAACCGTGGGACGGCAAGCCAGTGAATGCAGTTGTAGCCTATGCTCCTGAAGGTTTTAATTGGCATGTGTTTGATTCATTGCCGGGTATTCAATGTGTATCGGCTTTTAAAACAAACGCTGACTTTTTGCTGGCTGATTTTAATAAAGCAACCGCAAGCCGTGAAATGATGGCTTATTGGGGACTTGATGGTGATTATATTGCTTTTGGTGATTCGGATAATGATATTGAAATGATTCAGGACGCGCCGATTGGTGTATGTATGGCAAATGGAAATGAAAAGACTAAAGAGGCGGCTGATTATGTCTGCCCTGCTGTGAATGAAGACGGCATTGCCAAAGCCTTAAAACATTTTGGATTGATCGATTGATGTCTTATATGTCAGAATTTGTCGAAAAGTTCAATGTAAATGAATAGAATGGAGACAGAATATGAAAATCCGATGTATTGAAGATCAAGATATTCAGGAAGTATTTATGATCTATAAGCCCTACATTGAGAAAACCTCGATTACTTTTGAAACCGAGGTGCCTGCTTATGAAGAATTTGTCGAACGTGTGCATCACAAGCTGTCACAGTTTCCATGGCTTGTATGTGAAGCTGATGGAGAAATTATTGGTTATGCCTATGCTTCTCGTTTGCGCGAGCGGGCCGCTTATGACTGGGATGCTGAGTTGAGTGTTTATCTGAAAGCTGAAGTTCACAATCAAGGCGTCGGCACCTTGCTCTACCAAGCCCTGGAAGACATTTTAAAAAACATGCATTATGTAAATCTCTATGGCTGCATTACGATTCCCAATGAAGCCAGTATCCGCCTGCATCAAAAATTGGGATATAAGCCCATCGGCATCTTTCATAACAGCGGTTATAAGGATGGCTGCTGGCACGATGTCCTATGGATGGAGAAGAATATCCAGCCATGGCTTCCACCCGAGCCAATAATACCCTTTCCTGCCTTAAACAGCCAAGCGCTGACAGCGATGTTGATAAAAAACGAAAAAAATGATTTCCTAAATACATAAAGGAAATCATTTTTCTATACTTCTGCTTCAATAAACGGATATCTTTTTTCGTTTTCATTAAAGATTTTAATGCGAATGTGAAAAACGCGTTCAAGCAAATGATCGGCAAGAATTTGATCAACACTGCCCTGTGCTTCAATTCTTCCATCATTCATCACAATTAACTCATCAGCAAGCTGCAGCGCCTGACTCAGATCATGCAGTGTCAGCAGGATTGTTTTTCCCTGTTCCTTTAACGTTTTAATCAGCTGCATGACTTCTAATTGCGAAGTAAAGTCCAGATAGGTTGTCGGCTCATCAAGCAGCAGCCACTCACAGTTTTGTGCCAAGGCCATGGCAAGAAACACACGCTGGCGCTGACCGCCGGAAAGCTCATCCACATACTCATGCGCAAAGCGTGTTGTTTGGGTCTGAGCCATAACCTGATCCACGATGCTGCGGTCTTGTTGGGTGGAGGAGCGCAGAAAGCCCTGATATGGATAGCGGCCATGTCCCACTAATGTTTTCCCGTGAATATGAGGAATCGGCCGGGTCTGCGGAAGATAGGCAAAGCATTTAGCACGCTCATTTAACGTATAGGTATTCAATTCTCTTTCAGCCAGTAAAACCTTGCCCTCACTGACCATACTGGGCGTTAAAATCCCCTTCATCATCGTTGTTTTACCGCAGCCATTAGGCCCGACGATCACATGTATGCCGCCTTTTTTAATTGTCAGATTCAGCGCTTTAAGAATCGGCTCATGATAACCGATTGACGCATTTTCAAATCTAATCATGAAGCCGCCTGCCTTTCTTATTGATTAACAGAAACAAAAAGAAGGGACTGCCGATAAATGCCAGCACAATACCCACCGGCAATTCATAGGGGGCAAAAAACACCCGGCCCGCCAGATCACAAAGCAAGGTAAAAACAGCGCCGCATAAGCTTGCGAAAGGCAGTAATACCCGATGATCATTGCCTACCATTTTTCTTGCGAAATGCGGAACAATCAGACCGACAAAGCCAATCAGACCGGCATAGGATACCGCACAGCCCGCCAAGAGCGACGCAAACAGCAGCAGCAATAAACGCAGCCGGGAACTGTTCACCCCTAATGATAGTGCGACCTCATCACCCAGCATTAAGATATTCAATGAACGAGCCAAGAAACATACCGCACACAATGCGGCAAGAATCAAGACAGCCGGCAGGGCCAGCTGTGAAAAATGAATATTCGCTAATGAGCCATTCATAAAGACTTTAACATTAACTGCCAGATCGATATGCATCAATTCTAATGCTGACATCATCGCATTCAGAAAGCTGCTTACCGCTACCCCTGATAACACCAAGGTAATGCGTGAAGCGCCTGTCTTAGCAGCGATTGACACGATCAATACCGCACTCAAAAAAGCGCCCAGAAAAGCCGCCAGTGCCGCATAAGAGCTATAATCAGGCAGCAGCGCCAGCAGCAGCATCACCGCAAAACCCGCCCCGGCATTCACACCAATCACATTCGGCGAAGCCAGCGCATTATTAAGCACGCCCTGCAATAATACACCCGCCGCCGAGAAAGCAGCCCCGGCTAACAGCCCACCCGCCAACCGCGGCAGGCGGATCGAAAAGAGAATTGTATGTTCCAAGCTGCCGGCATCACTTAAGCCTTTCAGCAAGTCATTCAAGGACAACGGCACACTGCCAAACACCAGACACAGGATTGAAACAATTAACAACAAACTAATACCCAGAATAAACAAAGATAACTTATTGGAACAGATGCGGATAAAGAACCTTTGCAAGACCTTCATATGCTTCATCCCAGCGTGCATTTGGTTTATAGTGATATAATTCCTTATCAAGGAAGATCACCTGTCCCGTCTGCACTGCCTTAACCTGCTGCCATGGCGCTGACTGCATTTCATTCTTTACATAATCAATGGCAGCCTGGGTATCACTGCCCATCATCGTTACAAAAATAATTTCCGGATTCTCTTTTAAAATCACTTCCATACTTAATTCATCAAGCAGCAGCTTCGCGTGTTCAGCAATATTATCCGCCTTCAGCTCATTCAGCATTTCACCGACAAAATGATCACCCGCTTTAGCCTTCATCCCTGTTGAAAAAGCTCTCAGCAATAAAACCTTCGGATTCCCCTCAGCATCCTTAAGCTTATCAAAAACAGCATCTACCCGTGCTTTCACATCACTGCCATATGTTTCATAGGCCTGCGGATTATCCATAATATCGGTAAATATCTTTAAACAATTCAGATATTGATCAAATGAATCAATCTGAAAATAAGCATGCGCGATACCGGCATCACTCAGCAGCTGATCCAATTCTAAATGATTCGGATAATCTAAAGACAGAATCACAAAATCAGGCTTAACTGCCAGCAGCTGTTCACTGTTTACCTCTTTGCCGCTGCCCACAATCGCAATCTCTTCATCAATTAAACCGCGATCCAGTGCGTCCTGTACACTGGCAATGATTTCACCGCCGGCATTCAGCCAGATATCCGCATACGAGCCCATCAGCACGGCTGTACGCTGCGGCTTTTTAGTCACTTCAACTTGAACTCCGCGATCATCAATAAAGGATACTTTTTCCGATACATCCTGACTTGGCGCGCTGCATGCGCCAGCCAGCAATAAAATTACACATAAAAATATTTTTTTCATTTTCATCTCTCCATTACAAACTTTACTATTCTATCACAATCACAATCATTTGTCTCTACCAGGAAGCCGAAAAAAAAGTGCAGCCTTGCCGCACTATTTACCTGTAAACTCACTGAAGGTAATACCGGTAATCTTTCCTTCTCCATCAAAACTGATATTCAGATTAAAATTCTGTTTAGAGAATTTCATCGGCAGAGTAATGATATTCTTACTCTCTTCACTTGAGCATAAAGCCGCCTGCATTTCCTTAAATTCACCAAATGAATCTACTTTTGATTTTAATAAATCAATCATTTTTCCATTATTTAAGACATCTGACATTTCAGCTGAATAATTATATGTAAGAGCTGTATCATAGTCATGATCAATTAAAGTCTGCGCATAGTCTTTTGCTGTTGCGGCATTTGTGGCCTGATCTTCAGGACAAGCTTTTCCTTCTGGTCCTTCTTTGACACATCCGCTTAACAGCATGACAGCCAAAGTCATCAGAATTCCTATTTTTTTCATAAACGTCGCCTCCCGTGCTCTTTAATAATATCACATTATGAATTTTTTTCAATCTTTCTTTTACCATGGCTGTCTCAATGAACAATAAAACAACATGAAAAACCGCATAAAATGCTTAACTCAATCATCAACGGTATAAAAAAGCATATTAATTGACCTCACGTATATATCCTATATAATAAGGGCATACCTAATAAAAGGAGGGTATTATTTATGACAAAATTTTATCGCTGTGCTATTTGCGGCAATATTGTAGAAATGATTGAAGATAAACATGTTCCGGTTTTCTGCTGCGGAGAGAAGATGCAGGAATTAGTACCTAATACAAGTGACGGAGCTAATGAAAAACACGTACCGGTGGTTAGTATTGTGAATGATACATGCCATGTTGCAGTTGCGTCAGTCGCTCATCCAATGGAAGATGCTCACTCAATTCAATGGATCTATGTAGAAACCAATAAGGGCGGCATGATCAAGTACCTGAAACCGCATGAAGTACCAGCCGCTGATTTTAAACTTGCGGAAGGTGAACAGGTAGTTGCTGTTTATGAATACTGCAATCTGCATGGTCTTTGGTCAGTGACTCTATAAAACATACAGTAAGCCAGCTAACCGCTGGCTTTTTTTAATCTAAAATTATTTTTTAATCCGCATGCCAATCAGCAGACCAAGCAATGATCCCAAGCTGATAAAATAAGGAAGAAAAGCCGGCATTGATGATCCGATTGCCGCACCAAAGCAAAGTCCTAAAGCAACTCCCTCAGCCATGCAGGTTGCTGCCTTTTCATCGGTTTTGTGCTGTTTCTTGATGATGAATACCATAGCAACCGCAATCACACCCGCCGCTAAAACAGGGGCAATACTTTTTATAAACATCATAAGCTTAAATCAAAAAGAGCTTTTTCATAATCTGCCACATAATATTTGATATTTTTACGCCCTTTTTGAATGATTGTATGCCCTTCTGCCATCAGCTGTGCCTTCTGCCTTTCAATGCCGCCTGGATATTTTGAATTCAATTCACCATTGGCTTTTAATGTCCGCCAGTAAGGGGTTAGTGAATCAGAACGCTGCTCACTGGCCCATGCGGCGATTGAAACGAAGATTCCGGCGGTGATTGGATCAGTGAAATCAGCCTCATTTTTAGCCGCAAAATAATCCCTGATTTTACCCACGGTAATAACCTTCCCATAAGGAATCTGTTTCATAATCTCATCATAAGCAATCGGCGGGGCAAAGTACATCCTGCTGCCGCCGTATTTTTCAATACTTTTGCTGTCAGTGATGATCTGAAGCTTCGGCATTCCCTTATTATCCTTCAGCATCGCGTTAAAGTCTTTCTTGTCTTCATTAGCCATAACAGCCACCTCCTGCCTTAAGCATAACCATTTTATTCATACCATGCAATGAGACTGTTTAATTTAAAAAAGTCTTTTCACAAGACTTTAACCATCATTTCTTTAAAATTCT
>NZ_HE578927.1:381303-405529 GCF_000313565.1 Dielma fastidiosa
TTCTTTCTAACGCCTTATTATCAAGCAGGTTTACTGTTTCAAACCTTCCCTTATAAAATACCGCAAAGTTATTAAACACACAAGGCAGCGCTTTAGCCTGTGAAAGCGACTCAATCTGAATCAGCTTATACTCAACTGCGTTTGCCTCACAATATGCTTGGATATTGGGTAAAACTTGATACACATAAGGGCACTGGCAGTCATAATAAATACATAACTGATCATCATCAATCCGCATTTGCTTAGCCTGATCGGCAAAGTGAGGAAGAGTGCTGTCAAAAGAGAGGGCAAGCAGCTCATAGCCATTCGCTGTACACTCCACCTGCTTAAAGCCAAACTTTTTCGCAAATGACTGATCAGACAGCCAGCTTTTCTGTTTTGCTGAACCAAGCATACAGACACCGGACTTACCATTCGCCTTGGCATCTTCAATGCAGTATTCCATGAGTGCTTTGCCATAGCCTTTGCCTTTCGCATCACCTAAAACCCATAGACAATAAATATAAATATAATTATCACCGACAATCGGCACCCATGCTTTTTCAAGCGGCGCATATTCGATAAATACCGTCGCCTTAGCATTTAATTTTCTAAACACATGACCTTGAGGCAGCTGCTCTTTAAGCCATTGACGTTTAGCTTCAACACCTGGATGCTGCTTTTTTGTACGAATGATACAGCATAAATGCTCACTGTCAATATTTTCAGCAGTCAGATTCACAAACTCATTCGTTGCTTCAATCATTAAATCAACTCCTTAATCGTGATGTTTTCGATGCAGCAAGGCACTGATTTTATCCCGCATGCGAATAACCTTATACTTCTTCTTAAAATATAAATTTGCCCTTCGCACATCTTCAGAGCGTTCTTTTTTGACATACATATTCTGCTGCCAGCGCGGGAAATATTTAGCCATATAATTCGCTAATTCATCAAGATACTGATCCTGACGATACTCGTTTAAGAAAGGAGCACCGATTTTTAAAATATATTGATAAGCTAAAAACTCACATTCCATCTTAAACAGTGATTGATTACTATTTTGATTTAAGATGGTGATAGCTTTTAGAATATCCAATGATTTAACCCTGAATTTATCATTGCGGGTCATTGAATTTTCTGTCTGATAATATTCAATCAATGGCTTCTTTAGATAGACAATCTTATCCGCAGCCCCTGCCAAAGCCGGTATGCAGGCCAAATAAGCATACCAGATACCTTCTGGGAAACGCATGCCGAGATCGATAAATTTTCGTTTATAGATTTTATTCCAAGGAAAAGGCAGAGCAATAAAATACTGCTGCCGGCTGATTTCACCTTCATTGCTGAAATCAAGCGCTGAATAATAACGCCTGCGGCTGCCATCAGGTGCAACCTGATAGGCATCAAACATCAAAATATCCGCCTTCGACGCTTCGGCCGCCGCCATGATCTGCGCATAACCATCAGGCACAACAACGTCGTCATCATCTAAAAAAGTAAAATAATCACCGCTGACATGACTCAAGCCAATATTGCGGGCCTTGCCGGAACCGCTGTTTACCTCTAGTGGAAAGCTTTTAAATAATTTTGGGTATCTCCTGCAATATTCTTCAATAATCTTCAAAGAGCCATCCTTACTTCCGTCATCAACAATGATTACTTCAAAATCACGGTAAGTCTGATTGAGACAGCTGTCTAAACAGCGTCTTAAAGTTGCTTCCGCATCATAGACTGCTACAATGATACTTAATTTCATACGCCACCCCTTATGCTTTTATTTTAACTGATGTGATGATTCATTTCAATTGAAACATAAAGGAAACGCATAAAAGCTGAAATCTTTTAATTTTAACGATAAACACTGATAAAAGCAGCCTTTTTCATGCAACAAACACAAAAAAAACAGCAGCTACCGCTACTGTTTCTTTTCTATATCCTTAATTTCATGACGTTCAATCGTCAGCTCACCCTTATCGGTAATCAAGATCATCCACGTTAATGGATAATTAAACCGCCGCCTGCCGCAGCTGCCTGGATTCAAAAACCATTGCCTGCCTTTTTTTTCACACCGATAGCGATGGGAATGTCCGTTAATGATGATATCTGCCTCTGACGCTTCCGGCATATCAATATACTCATGACACATCACGATCTGCAGGCCGTCTAGCTTCAGCCTTTCCACCACCTTGAGTTCAGCGGCCCATGCGCCAAGATCATTATTGCCGCGCACAGTGCAAACCTTGCCAAGCGCTTTGAGCTGCATTAGAAGCTCTTCACAGCATAGATCACCGGCATGCAGGATATAATCACAGCCGCGCAGGCTCGCAATCACCTCTGGCCGCAATACATTATGGGTGTCTGACACTACACCAATCCGCATGATAACACTCCTTATCCGATAATTTCATAACAATTTCTGCCGTTGCGCTTTGAGTTATACATCGCCTCATCAGAACGCTGGTAGATAGTCTCAAACCGATCGCCGGCACTGGCAATCGCCGCTCCGATACTCACTGAAACATGAATTTCATCATCATTGACCATATCAGCTACACACGCCAGCAGCTTCTCACACAACTGCCCAAGCTCTTCCCGATTTGTATCACGCACATAAACCACAAATTCATCACCGCCCGGACGGCCGATCAGACAGCGCTGAGCATCAAAATTATTCTTCAATAACTGGGCAAGATTGCATAAGACCTTATCGCCATTAAGATGCCCATAGCTGTCATTGATATGCTTAAAATCATCAATATCAATCAGCATTAAACCATCATGTTGATCTGCTGCCAGCCGGTTAAGATCCTCAATAATCTGCATCCGTGATGCCGCCGCGTTATAAACACCAGTCAAACTGTCAAGCTGCGCCTGTTTCTCCAAACGCTCTTTTTCTTTTTTCTCATCATCAATATCACTAATCTTACCGATGCAATATGCCGGATTACCTAAATCATCGCATACCGTCTTGAAAATAAATCGATACCAATGTAAATCACCATTTTCCATCGGACACAGAAGATCATGGCTCGTATCCTTTCCCTCTTTCAAAAGCTTGAAGAATACCTGCTCATAAAATTGCCCTCGTTCATCGGTTTCACTCATTTCCCCATGCTTCGTAAAGCTTTCAACACTTTCGCCGCCAGCCCCTTTTCTGGAAATCATCAGAATATCTGAAGCATAATCATATTCAAAGAAATGATCACTTGATAATTCATAGACCTGAAGATGCTTCTTCAAATCAAGCTGAATCTTATTGCTCATTTTAATTTTAGTCCGCAATCCCCATACCAGCGCCAGAATAATCACTGCCGAAACAGAACTAATCAAGAATATAAATGTAAGCGGGTATTTATTAATCAAATCCTTAACATTATAATCATTGTCATAGGTTGTATTCAGAAAAATAATTGTCTGCATTTCTTCATCAGGAAAAGCCATGACCGCCTTATTCATAATATTAAGCAAATGATGATTGGGCTGTCTTACTACCCCAAAGCAGATTCGGCGCAAATCATAAGTCTGCGGAATCAGATAGACATTACTGAACTGCGGCTGATTGATAAAATACTGAACCATGTAATTATCCCCAAACATATAATCCGCTTCACCATTATTCACGGCTTTGACACATTCCTCAATCGTGTCATACCACTTAGTGGAGGAAGTCTCAATCCGGCTGTATTCCACCGTTTTAGTCAGCGCCAGTGTTTTATCCCGCAAATCATCTGTATTGGTCGTATCATTCATCATCATGATATATTGAGCCTCAAGATAAGGATTGGTCATCTGAATGCGCAGCTCCTCAGCAAGATCATAATCATAAGTCATGGCAAGTGAGATATCAATTTCCTTATCCGCCATCATTTGATCAAGCTGACCTGGTGTTGAAACTGCTATCAGCTCAATATTCAATCCCGTTTTTTCCGCGATAGCCTTCAGCACATCTACAGCAATCCCCTTTAATTCACCGTTAGCTTCATATTGAAAAGGCGGCTGATTGGTAAGCACACCGGCTTTAAACACGTTTCCCTGTTCAATAAACGCTAATTCATCATCATTTAAAATCAGCTCATCATGGCCGTGCGAAAAATATTTGCTCTCCATTTCTGACATGAAATATGGATTGGTCTGTTCGATATTCTGCAGCGCCAGATTTATTTCCTGTATCAGCGATGAATTGCCGGATGTGGTAATGAAATAAAAAGGCTTAGGTGCAAATTTAGCTACCGTGCGCACACCGTCTACCTTCTCAGCGCTCGTACTCAGCATTGCCTCCGCTTCACCGCTTGTCAAAGCGTTAAGCATTGCTTCAGTGCTGTCATAATAAAAATACTCCGGTTCAATCAGATTCATTTCACAAAACTCATTCAGCTCCCGCAAACGCATGTTCGCATTCTTATGCACCGCTATCCGCACATGCTGCATCTGAGTCGAATCAACAATAAACGTCTTATTATTTAATATGACTAAGGTTGTATAAGCAATACCATAGCTGCGGCTTGAATAATCATAGATATCATCCATAGCGGCGCTGTATGACATTCCGCCCATAAGATCGATTTCCCCTTTTTCAAGCATATCCATCAATGTTATTAAGCTTTCATCAATACTTCCCTCAGCTTGGACAAACTCAACCTGCCAGCCATTATATAAAGCCATTTCCTGAATATACTCATAAGTATAACCGCTTAAATTTCCATTCTCATCAATATCTGTAAGTCCCTCTTGAATTGGATAACCCACTTTTATGACTTGATCTTCTTCAGCATGGATATCTGATGCAGCCAAACCCAAACAGGTATTAAAAAGCACACAGATAGCTAATATTATCCTTTTAGCTTTCATCATATCCCCTCCAAACATGCTGAAATGATATAAATATTATTATTAATTTTACCATGTTTGAGAGGCAATTGAAAGGGATAGAGCCATAATTAAAAGCGAGCTGCATGTTATTTTATCAGCCAAAGAAAAAGGATCAGAACATAACCCTGATCCAATGATAATTAATTCAATTTTTTATAAATATCAATAAATTCCTGAGCCAAGATACCAAAAGCTTCAGCACTCATCAGCTGATCCTCCGCATGCATCAGCAATAATGCAAATTCGGTTTTCTCGCCAGCTGCTTCTTTCTGGATTAAAGAGGCATGCGCGTGATGACCTTCCACAAAGACTTTTTGGCCTTCTTCCATCATCGCTTCCGCTTCACTGATTTTACCGTCCTTGGCCAGCTGAATCGCTTCGATATACATTGAACGGGCAGTACCCACCGCACTGATGATCTGAAAGCTGATCAGTTCAATTCCTTCCATGCTATTCACCTAATACTTCTTTGACACGTTTGATAACCTTAGCGCCATCCATCATGCCATAAGCTGTCATGTCAATTGCCTCAACCGGGCAGTTTGGACATTGCTCCTTAACCTTAGCCAAATTAAAACGCACCTGCGGCCCCAATAAAATGATATCGGCATCAGCGCCTACTTCCTTGGCCTCCGCTATTGAATATGCATTAATATCACATTCATAAGCGATTTCATCAGCCGCTTTCTTCATCCTGGTAACTAACATACTTGTACTCATACCAGCCGCGCATAACAAAACAATTTTTTTCATGTTGTTTCTCCCTCTTTATTTTAAATCTTCGCCATTAGTGGCGATAACCTTCTTATACCAGTCAAAGCTCTTCTTCTTGGAACGCTTTAAGCTGCCGCTGCCCGCGTCATCCTTATCGACATAGATGAAGCCATAGCGCTTTGACATCTCGCCGGTAGAAGCGCTGACTAAGTCAATCGGTCCCCAGCTTGTATATCCCCAAAGCTCTACACCATCCAGCTCTACGGCATCTTTCATCGCCTGAATGTGCGCTCTTAGATAATCAATGCGGTAATCATCTTCGACATAACCATTTTCATCGACAGCATCCTTGGCGCCTAATCCATTTTCCACAATAAATAATGGTTTCTGATAACGGTCATATAACTCATTCATGGTCGTTCTAAGACCTAGCGCGTCAATCTGCCAGCCCCATTCAGAAGCCTTCAGATATGGATTCTTTACACCCTTAAACGCATTGCCGCTCATTTCCTTTGCAAGAATTTCAGGATCAGTGCTGATGCAGCGGCTTGAATAATAAGAGAATGAAATAAAGTCAACCGTATGAGCTTTCAAAATCTGACGGTCTTCCTCACTCATGCCGACATCAATTCCCTTGCGTTCAAATTCTTTCAGCGCATAGGCAGGATATTCACCGCGGCTTTGCACATCAATAAAGAAATAATTATCACGGTTCTTGCGCTGAGCCTCAAATACATCCTCCGGAGAGCAGCTGTATGGATACGTCAGACCCGCTGCCAGCATACAGCCTATTTTATTCTCCGGATCAATTTCATGCGCAATTTTGGTAGCCCATGCGCTGGCAACTAATTCATGATGAGCAGCCAGATATTTTGCCTGTTCCTCATTTTCACCCTCTTCAAATACTAAGCCGGCACCCATAAACGGCATATGCAGAATCATATTAATTTCATTAAAAGTCAGCCAGTATTTAACTAAGCCTTTATAGCGGGTAAATAAAACGGTTACTAAATTTTTATAAAATTCGATCAGCCTGCGGTTCTTCCAGCCGCCGTATTCCTTGATCAGATGGATCGGGCAGTCAAAATGAGTTATTGTAACCAAAGGTTCAATGCCATATTTATGACATTCCTTAAACAGATCCTCATAGAATTTTAAGCCAGCTTCATTCGGTTCAGCTTCATCACCCTTAGGAAAAATCCGTGTCCAAGCGATAGAAAGACGATAGGTTTTAAAACCCATTTCACCAAAAAGCGCAATGTCTTCCTTATAATGATGGTACATATCAATCGCTTCACAGGCAGGATAATAATAGCCTTCCTGATGTTCCAGCATTTTCAGCTTGCCGGCACTTACCTTCATGCGGTCTGGACCATGCGGTACAACATCAACATTTGCCAAGCCTCTGCCGTCTAAATTATATCCACCCTCACATTGATTGGCGGCCGTCGCACCGCCCCATAAAAAATCTTTTCTAAATGGCATAATACCCTCCTTATCGTATGTCTTTCCGATCCGGTACAAGATCACCAGTTTCAACCATAAAATCAAGCATTCTTGATTTCATTTTAAGTACCGCTTCACCATAAGCCGAATCATTAATTCTATTATCTAACTCCTGCGGATCTTTTTCAAGGTCATAAAGCTCATCTTCCTCATAAAGACGATAAATATATTTCAAATTTCCCATGCGGATCATAACCGCTTTAGTATGTTCAGGCCCCTCTGATTCCTGTGTGGAGAGCCGAGGCCAATACAATGACGCTTTGCCATGTCCCTTTTCCATCGCCCATGTTTCACCGTGAATGCGGCCGCCTTCGCTGAATACCGCATCCTTATGCGTTTCACTGCCTGCTAATACATCAAGCAGCGATTTGCCGAATTGAACATATTCTGTTTTCACACCGGTCATATCACAGACTGTTTCGCTAAGATCTACAAGCTCTGCCAGCGCGTTGGTAACCCTTGGCCTGCATGGGAACTGAGCAGCCGGCTTAACAATCAGCGGCACATTCACAACCGGATCATCAAAGCAGTTCTGAACCTTTTCCGCTATGGAATAATCACAAGTATAATCACCGTGATCACTGAAGACAAAGATGCTTGTATCATCATAGAGCTGACATTCCTTTAATTTATCACGCACTAAGCCAAACTGATAATCAAAGCGTGAGACCATAGCTAAATAGGTAGCCCTCAGCTCATTCATGTTCGCTTCACCCCAAGCATCGAGATCTTGTTTTTCAGCAATGCCGGTAAGCATGCTCGGCTTTCCTTTTAAGCTTAACACACTTGGTCTTCTCGGCGGTAATTTTGTGCGGTCAATGCTGCTGTACCATGGATCTTCGCAGCCATAAGGCGGATGCGGGAAAGCTAATGTGACATAAAGGAAGAACGGCTTGGCACCTTCTTCTTTGCTTTTGCGCTCAATATAATCAAGCGCCGCATCCACACAGCCCCAGTCGCTGCCGCTCATACCGCCCTGATGCGCCTGTTCCTCACTCAGCTTGCCAATGTAATGAGAATAATACCCAGGTACGCTGGTATCCGCGTCACCATCAAGCTTAAAGCCATGATTGAATGATTTAGTTTTCGTTACCGCTTTTCGATCCTCTTTATGAACACCATCATAATATGCGTCACAATAATCTTCCTTTGAATAATTACCCGGCACGACATCATTGCGGCCAATCCAGATAACCTCATAGCCGTTATTCTTCATTGTCCTAAGAAAATTAGGCTCGCCCATATTCTGCAGATAATGAATCGTGCGATGTCCCGTCGTATGCGGATACAGTCCAGTCAAAAAGCTGCAGCGGCTCGGAACACAAACCGGATTTTGACAATACGCGTTTCTAAATGAAACACCCTCCTCTAAAACAGCATCAAGATTAGGAGTGATGGAAGCTGGATTGCCCATATGAGCCAGTGCGTCACAGCGCATCTGATCCGCTACAAAATAAATAATATTTGGTTTTTTAGTCATAATCTCATCCTTTCTAAATGAAGACAAAAAGTTATAAAGACTCTCTTTATAACTTTAAATCAATTGATTATTCTCCCTGTTCTTCAGCCACTGCACGCTTATCAAGAATCTTGAAGAATGGCAGATACATACAAATCTGAACAAGGATCAGCACGACCTGAAGAACCGCGCCCTGCCAGCCGCATGCAACGATACCGGATAAAATCACGGGTGTGCCCAATGGGATTTCAGCGCCGTTTGTGAATGGCACTAAACCGATATTCATACTGAAGTAAGCAATCAAAAAGGTAATAATAGGTGTTAAGATCAATGGAATAATCATAATCGTATTCAATACCATCGGCAGACCGAAGGTGATTGGTTCGTTGATTCCGCAAAGTCCTGACGGCAGTGCCAATTTGCCCAATGTCTTATAGCGGGCTGACTTCGCAAAGAAGAACATGATGAAGCAAAGACCTAATGTACCGCCGGCACCGCCTAAAGAGGCATACATTGACCAGCAAGATTTTGTGATGATGTTAGGCAAAGCAGTACCTGCCGCATAAGCTTCCAGATTCTCTAAGCCTGCTGTTGTATAAAGCATGGATAAGAATGGCATAACGATCATGCCGCCATGCAGACCGAAGAACCACATGAGTGAACACATGATAATGAAGATAATAAAAGTCAGCGGACTCGCGGATAAATGTGACAGCGGTGTCTTAAGCATCGTATATATGAAATCATTCATCGTGCCAAAGCTTGTATGAGCGAAACCAAAACGAACAAGACAGAAGATAAAAGCAATCACAAAAGCCGGAATCAATGCGGAGAATGATTTAGAAATCGTCGGCGGTACCTGTTCAGGCATCTTGAGAATAATGTTATGTTTAATAAAGAAATTATAAATTGTCGGCACGATCATGCCAAGAATCATCGCGCTGAATAAGCCAGCCGCACCAAGATATCCGGTAGGCAGAGCCGCCGCAATGGATACGATCTCACCGCTGTCTGCTCCCTTGCCTGAAACACCAAGCGGAATCATTAATAAGAAAACAAATAATGTAATTGCGCCGATAATTGTCGAGTCTTTTTCCAAGCCAAGCTTTTCAGCACATGCCTTACCAATCAAATAAGCCGCATAAACAGCCAGCATATCTGTCGTGACCGTTGGCGCAAATGCCAGTATCGTCTTTAAACCCGTCGCGGTAACAAAAGCCTGATACGGAGCAATCTGAAGATTCGCAAGCAAGGTAAAAATAGCACCGATCATCGTAATCGGCAGCAAATAAGAAAAGCCAGTTGAAATAGCACCTAGATATTTATTCTGTGATAATTTATCGGCTAAAGGTACAAGAACCTTTTCCAATAATGCAGTGAATTTATCCATAAATTCCCTCTCCTTATAATTTTAATTTGATGTATCACGTTCCATGGCAGCGTTTACAAGCGTAGTATAGCACGCATTAAAATATATTTCAATATAATTTTACTATTTTGAAATATATTTTAAAATAAATTTCAATTTATCCCGATATATATTTCAAAATCATTCCCTGACCATGAAAATAATGATATAATCAGTACAGAGGTGATCTTATGAATCCTTTAGAATTAATTCAGCATAATTTTGACAGCTTTACAAAAACCGAAGAAATCATCGCCGCTTATGTCCTAAATGACCCCAAAGATTTTGCCCGCGCCCCAATTGAAACGACGGTTGAAGCTTGCGGTACATCCAAAGCAGCAATGATTCGTTTCGCAAAGAAACTCGGCTATAATGGTTATGCCGAATTAAAATACGAGTTATCCAGATTTTTAATTCGTTCAAGCTATACGAATCCAGAAGATAAAACCGAACCTGATCAAACAATTCAGTCGATTACCAATTATTATTGTCAAGCAATTCATCAAATCAATGAGACTGTCACTATTGAGCAGGTAAGAACTATGGCAAAGCAGATCTGTCATGCGCGAAGGGTTAAGATATTGGCAATTAACCGCACATCACTTGCCGCTCAGCAGTTGCAGATGCGGATGCTTAAAATCGGTATCGATTCAGATTCGATCAATGATACCGTAATGATGAATGATGCAATCAATATGATGAATGAAAAAGATTATTGTCTGATTTTCACTATTAAGGATAACGGCAAACATTATCAGGAGAGGATTGCCAATCTAAATGACAACGGCTGTCCGATCGGGCTTGTTACGATGGCTGCCCTGCCCTTTGCCAGTCAATGCAGAGATGTGATCAATCTGCCGCCGGTATCCAAGGGCTATGCCAAGTTCATTGATGAACAGGCTATTTACTTCGTGTTTGTGGAAATTTTGTTGAGTGAGCTTGCGAAAATTGCGGAGCTTGATCAAATGGCTTTGAAAAACAGTTAAATTATTGCGTAAAAAAGCACGGTTTCTAATATTAGAAGCCGCGCTTTTAAGTTATTTAATCAGGATAATCCGGATTCATCCAAGCCGAACGAGTATTCATTTTAACAAACAGGATAATGCCGATTAAAATGATAAGGATCGAAACAAAAGTCTCATATCCAAATTGTGCAAAGCCTATTTTTGAAGTGATAAAATACTGTGTATAATCATAAATAAACTTAATGATTCCCAATGGAATCGTTGCCAAGAGCAGATAAGTCCATTTTTTTGTGACGATTAAACGTTTTTGATTTTCCATAGTCTTACCCCATCATTCAGATGAAACTCATACTATTCTGAATGCCTTCATTAATTTAACTATACCAGAAACGCACAAAGATGCAATTATTATGACATTTCTGATATATTATACATATCATTCTAAGTTAGTTTAACTTTATGAAAGCGAGTAGTTCCATTGAAAGAAAATTCTTTAACACCTAAAACGAAGTAAAGATTGTCTTCATCGATAATTAATATTGAAGAATCAGAATAGCTATAACAAATAGTATTATAGATTTCACTATTTACCGTGTAATATTCTGTTCCATGTAATACCATCATACCAAGTGTACCTTCAACTCTTTCTTCAGTTTGCTCAGGTTCTTTATAAAACAAATGCTCCTCTCCATACTGATCAATTTTATCTTGAATAGATTCTTTATTAACATTAAATCTGCTCAGCAAGTCATCATTTGTCAATAATTCACCAGTATGAAGATCAATATGGAAAACCCGATAACATGTATGTGATGCAAAGGATGAAAAGCCACCCGATTTGTTAACTATAGTTAAAACATCTTGATTAATCGTCCATTTCCATTCAATATACACTGCTTCTTTTGATTTGATTGGTTCTTCATACAGATTAGTGAATTCCTCATTCAACCGTTTAGCTGTTTCACCTTCAAAGTTTAAAACCAGATGTTCATATCTAGGATCTGGCATGACTTTTATTGCCATCCATTGCAATAAATCATTCCTATCCAATTCTTCATAAACTTCATCAGACATATCTGCAAATTCTTCTGTGATTGTATCTTTGCTTTCTTTTATATAAACATATTCTTTTGTTTCATCTAATTTTTTAACACATTCATCTTTTTCATGGACATCATCATTAAAATCGTTTTCTTTTAATGATGACTGTTCGTTCTTACCTAGTTCGCTTTCTTCCGTTAATTCTGCTGACCGCGGAAAATCATTATTTTTTCGCTTTTCCAACATGCAACCGCCAACCAATACCAGAATAAGCAAACTGCACAATAATTTTTTCAAATCTTCACTCCCTACAAATTGAAACAAAAGGCAATATCTAATTTATATGCGCTTAACAATCCCACTTATTGCCAAGCAGAGAACTATGCAAAATCATTTTTAAATCAGACAGTTTCAACACGCCGATTCAGTGCCTTAGCGCCGTCTCGCTGACCTTTTCCGAGTACCGTTGAACCATTTAATACTTGCTGACCGGCATCAAGCTTCGCCAGCTCGCTCTTCTTAACCAGATAGCCGGTAACGCGCACAACATCGCTGTCACTGGAATAGCCGCTGAAATAACGCATGCCATTCGCAAAAGCACCCTTAATGATATCCACAATCGCTTCCGGTGAACGCTCCCAAGTATCATCAAAGGTAAAGATATCGCCGATACCCGTTGGGAAATACTGATGATAATGTGTTGAATGCATCACATGCTGTAAAAGCTCTGGTTCCGCGCCGATTGGAATACGGGCACCCGGTGTATTGCTCATCATATCATCGCTGATGCCTACCTGTGCATGCAATCCATAATGACCGCCGACCTTTGAACAATAAAGGCCTGGATGCGCCATGACGATTTCTTCCAGCTTCTCACAGATTTTCACACCCAAAGCGTCAGCTTCAGCATTATTGCCGTAGCCCTGTTTCGGATCGGTGATACCCAACAGCTTGTTGACACACTCTGCCACGCCTACAACACCGATCATACCGGTGAACTTCTCGCGGTCGATAAAGCCTTCCTTAACCAAATAATTGGATTTAAAGAAAGCGGCTTCTTCAACGATGAAGCGAATCCTGCGGTCAGTAAATTCAAGCAGCAGCTTCATATAATATGGCAGTACCTCATTCATAAATTCATCGATACTCGATGCTTTTTCACTCATTTCATGCAGTTTGACACGATTCAGTGTATAACCGCCGCCGCCAATTTTCAAGACATTCAGACAGCTGGCTACACCGTAATCCTCGCCCCATTCCTGCACACACATCTGATGATTGCAGAAGGAAGGCTTGGAAACCTTAAGCATGCATTTTGCCACCTTAGCCGCATAAGCCGCTGGTGTAACTTCCGGATCATATTTCAAAGTGATATTCGGCACTGCCAGCTGCATCTCTTCACTTAGTTCAAGGATCAGATTACCGGTAACTGTTTCCTTCGGTCCAATATCCATATGAACAAAAGAATCTGAAATCGTTTTATCAATATGCAGCAAAAACAGCTTTAATGTACGTTTTGCTTTCTCACGGTCTTCCTTTAATACAAAAGGCTCAAGCATCGTATCTACATCACCCAAATATACTGGATAGCTGCCGGCTGCTGGTGTATTCTTATACATAATCAGCAGTGAGTTGCATGCCTCCTGTAAATCCGTTGGCGGTTCCAGTTCTAAAAACTTACAGCCATCTGTAAATAATTTCTTAAAATCCACTAAAACATAACGCGGACGGAAAGGCGCACTGCCCTCGTACAAGTCACAGATAATACCCTCATCCATGGCCTTCTTTAATTCATCCGTTTTTAAAAAATCCCCCAGCGTATCTTCCCCGATTTTTGCTAATTCTAACACTTGCTGGAAATAAGTTAAGCGCTCATTTTTAATGACATTCATGGCGCTGGTTTCTCTTTCTTTATCCAGTACACCGGTTACCTGACTCATTGAATCCCTTCTTTCTTTATATATTTATCATAACACAATTCAGTATTTAATGAATAGCCCCGCCAATAAATGTTTCTGAAACGATTAAAAACATTTATGACTCTTTTCAATCAGTTATTTAGCCATTATAATGAAATTGGTGATCGAATGAAACTTATAAATTCCAACAGTAAGACCACACCTCTGAACGATGATCCGCTCAGCCGTTTTTTCAATACCTTTAACATCTGTGTAAACAGTGTAGGAATCTGGAGCAGTGAGATTGAAAAGCGGGCGACCTATACCATAAAAGATATTGAATTAATCTATTATACGAAGGGCGGTTCGCAGACGATGATTCAAGGCAATATTTTTCAATGTCGGGAAAATGATTTAATGATCTTAGAGCCATATGGAGTCTATCAGTCAAAAAATGAAGGACAGGAAGGCTATGAATACCTCTATATCCATTTTGACATTGAGCCTATCGCTTTACAGAATGAATTGATTCAGATGCTGATTCAGGGCAGTCCGGTAAAGCATTGCCGTGACGGCCGCTTGCTGGCCTTGTTTCAGCATACGCTGACTGAGGTCAAGAAGCATCAAATCGGTTCACGGGCGCTGATTAATATGCTGGTTAAAACAATCTGTATCGAAATCATCCGCAATCAAAACTGCACACCTTTTGAAATCATCCACCCAACCCATCGTTTAACCGATCAAAGCGTTCTGGTCAATGAAGCGATCAAGTATATTTTGAATCATATCAGTGAGGATTTAAGCGTCAAAAAGCTTGCGGAAATGTTCAGCATCAGTGAGAATTACTTATATAAATCATTCATCAAAGTCATTAACCAATCACCGAGTCAATTTATCATCCAGATGCGTTTAGAAATGGCAAAAAGCTATCTGTCAAGCGGTGTGATGACGATCCAGCAGATTACTCATGATACTGGGTTTTCATCGCAGCAGCATTTCGCGCGGGTATTCCGCCAGCATGAGGGAATGTCTCCCAGCCAGTATCAGAAAAAAGCAAACACTCATTAAATAAGAGCTGAACTCATTTGAGCCAGCTCCTTTTTATTAATTATAATAGGTATTATTCTTTAACAAATGCCGACGCGTTTTCACCGGCGATTCGTCCCCAAGTAACCGCGTTAGACAGTGTGAAGCCCATGTAGGCAGAATTAGCACTGACTTCACCCGCCGCATACAAGCCCTTAATAACCGTGTTATCAGCTCTGATGACTTCACTGTTTTCGTTTCTTGCGACACCGCCGTAAGTGATGATTTCGCATGGCACAACAGCAACTGCAACATAAGGTGAAGCTAATGGTTTCATAACTGTACGCTTGAATTCAGGATCAGCACCGGCTGCCGCATAAGCATTATAATTATCAATCGTTTCTTTTAATACAGCTGGATCAAGATTCATTTTAGCTGCAAGCTCTTCTGCGGTATCAGCAGTGATAAATGCCAGGTTTTCACCGCGCTTAATTTCAGCGGCATCAATTGTTGCCTGATCACTGATTGCCCAGACAAATTCAGCGCCTTCTTTATGCATCTGATCAAAAATCGGTTCATTCAATAATTGTGTCATATAACCGCCGCTCTTTTCATCAACAAAGCGTTTGGCATCCTGTCCGACTAACACAAGATTTTCCTGAGCGATGAATTTAGAAATATTGGCACTATTGCTTGTACCATTGTAATCTTTCATAATTTCATAATCTTTTAATACAGCCATAAGATGATTCGTATGTGTCAAAGCTGCTCCGACATTGCTTGCCATAATCAGACCGTCACCTGTATTAGAAGGATGTCCGATACCGAAGGTACCCGCTTTTTCAGGATCAAGCAGGGCTGTCAGTTCAGGATTATAAGAATAACCGCCGGTAGCAAGGATTACCGCTTTGGTATGGATCGTATATGTGCCATCAGCTGTTTCAACAACTACACCGCTGACGTTTTGATTTTCATCCATTAAAATTTCAACCGCTTTATTTTCAGTGCGAATTTCTACACCGGCTTTTTCAGCGGTGGATGTCAGATGTTCAACCAGACTTGGCCCGAAGCCATCAACGACATGCATCATTTTTAAAGGCCCGTAACCAACTAATGCATCCGGCTGGAATTCAACTTCCGCCCGATCGATCAGCCAGTCAATTGTTTGTCCGCTTGATTCAACCGTGATTTTGGTTAAAGCCGGATCAAGTTTCCATAACGCGTTATTCATCAGATTCGCAACCATCGCGTCATAAGTGATCGGCTCATCCTTGCTGGCTTTTTGAACCTTTGTTTCATAACCGGCAATCATTCCCTGAGCAGTGGCTGTCGTACCGCCGGTATTCAGCATTTTCTCTAAGACGATGATCTTTTCCGTACCGGCATCCGCTGCTTCAATCGCCGCGCTTAGCCCGGCACCGCCGCCGCCGATTACGACAATATCCGCTGTGGCATCCTCAACCGATGTCTGCTTATCCTCTGTTTTTGGCTCCAGTGTGCTGGCATCAACACCGGCTTCACTTAAAGCATTGGTAACTGCTGTCAAAACCGCATTGCTTGATACTGTCGCACCGCTGACTGTTTCAACCTGAATTGATTGTGAATTGATGATATTTTCAATCATCCGATCAATGGCCGCGTCACCAAGACCCGCTGTCTCCTGCTGTTCAGTTACAGTGATGCTTTCAATCTTTTCTTCACTTAAAGTTACTTCCAATACAACATCGCCGTTCATTCCTTTCGCGGAACCTGAATAGCTGCCGGCTTTGAACTTGGCAGGCGCTTCTTGACTCGATGGAGTACAAGCACTTAACACAAGCATGAATGCTAAACATAAACCCGTTAACTTCTTCATATTGTACCTCCTAACAATATCTTATAGTTATAATCTAACAAAGGTACTCGTGATTTTCTTCACTTATTCAATTCATTATTTAACATTTTCGATACTATTTTGTCTAAACCATGACTCAAGATAAAGAAAAGACGCACTCACATTGAATGCGTCTATTTATCTGCTTTTATTTACCTAATTGCTTAGCAACCGCTTCAGCTGCCAATTTGCCTGATGTTAATGCCCAGCCATTATTAGCACCGGAAGGTGAGTCATCACCCATAACACCGCCGGCAACCTCACCAGCCGCATATAAACCGCTGATAGCATTGCCTTCTGCATTTAATACCTCAAGTGAAGGATTGACTACTAAGCCGCCCATGGTTGTTGCGAAACGAGGCTTCTGTTCCACAAGATAATAAGGGCCGTCTGCCAAAGGCTGTGTCATGTACTGAGCCGGACGATTAAATTCTTCATCATTGCCGGCAGCCACATAACCATTATATGTGGATACGGTATTCTCAAGCACTGCTGCGTCCATACCAATGACTTTTGCCAGTTCACTCAAGCTGTCACCCTTCACAAAAACAGGTGCTGATGAACCATTAGCCGCCAGCCATGTCTCAATGTCAGTACCGGCAATACCACCAGTTGCCAGCTTGCTCTTGAATGTTTCAAAAGTAGAAGCATCCATTAATAAATAAAGCATCTGTTCAGGCTGAGCTAACTCAACTGTTAAGATTTCACGGTTGCTGGCTTTTTCATTCACCACACGCTTGCCTTCACTGTTAATCAGGATTGCACCTTCGCTGAATGCCGCAATATTGCCGGCAATTGTTGATTTCGCAATACCTTCGCTTACTTCAATACCATTTGGATAACGCTTGCCATATTCCATTAAACGGGTTGCCGCTCCGACATTCTCTGCCGTAGCCATGATGATACCATCACCTGTTGATGACTGCGGGCCATAATATAAAGCGCTCTGCATTTCTTCAGATAATAAGTCCTTGTTATTGCCATAACCACCGGTAGCCAAAATTACTGACTGGGCATTAATGGTATAGTGAGTACCGTCACTGCCTTCCGCTTTTACACCGATAACATTGCCAGACTCATCAACGATAAGCTCAGTGGCGCGTGTATTCAGATAAACCTCAGCACCGCTGTTTTCTACTTGTTCACGATATGTTTTCGCAAAACCTGAGCCGCCGCCGGCATACGCTAATTCACGGTCATGTGAATATTCCGCAAGCACATGCAGACCGCCTTCCATATCAAATTCCACATTTTGATTTTCATGCAGCCAATCAGTTGTAGCACCGACATTTTCCGCATAAAGCTGAAGCAATTCCGGCACATTCAGATTCGCACCATTAGCCATGAAATCCGCAACCATACTCTCAACGCTGTCATCACTGACACCGGCTTCATTCTGCAGCTTTGAACCAAATACAACCTGATTGCCGCCGCTGATTGAAATCGCGCCGCCCATAAACGACATCTTTTCAAGCAGAATAACATTTAAGCCTAATTCTCTCGCTCTTAACGCCGCACTCATACCAGCCGCACCGCCGCCGACAACAACTAAATCACTGCTTAAGGTTACCTCTTCGCCGGCACCCTTATTAATAACCGCATTCATTAACGCTTCAACATCGCCGCCTGCCTGCTGCACACAATCCTTTACGGCATTCAGCAGCGCATTGCTTGAATTGGTAGCACCGGCAATCGTATCAACACCTAATGATTGAGCATCTACAATTGCTTTGGATAAGGTATCCATTGCGGTTGTACCTAAGCCTTCCGTTTCTTTTTGCTTTGTTACTTCAATGGTTTCAATCTTATCATCACTGAACGTAACAGCGACTTCGACTTCGCCATTATTACCGTTGGCTACAGCTGTATAAGTCCCTGCTTTATACAAGGCATCGCCATTGTCTGCCGGCTGAGTGGAACATGCACCTAATGCAAATACCAGGGCACATGCACTCAGCAGCTTCATCATTTTAGTTATAAACTTATTTTTCATCATGAACCCTCCCTGGTCAATCTATATTTTATCGGTTTCAATATGATAATAAATAAACTAATGCGCAATTATTCATAGCCAAAAGTTATAGATTATACTACAATAAAGGTATAAGTGAGGATTTAACTATGAATTTGAATCAGCTGTATTATTTTACTGTACTCGCAAAACATCAGCATTATACACGCGCCAGTGAGGAACTGCATATTTCACAGCCAACCCTGTCTAAAGCAATCAGTGCCTTGGAGAGTGAGCTGAATGTTTTTCTTTTTAAGAAACAGGGACGCAATGTTGTACTGACCAAACAGGGCAGACAGTATAACGAATATGTCAAGGTTGCCCTGCAGGAGATCAGCAAAGGAAATGAATATCTGCGCAAGGAATTATCCGGAGATGGCGCTCAGCTTGATCTGGGTTTTATTACTTCCTTGTCTATGGACTTTATCCCTGAATTAATTGAAGGCTTTATCCGCCAAGAAAAAAAGCCGGTGTTCTTCTCACTGAAAGAAAATGTCTCTCAGGAGCTGATCCGCGGCTTAAAAAACGAAGAATATGATGTTGTATTTTGTACGCCTGATGACCTTGAAAAAGATATATCTTTTACCCCGATCGTCAAGCAGAGTTTTGTATTCGCCTGTCTGCCAAACCATCCATTAGCTAATAGGTCATCAATCACCATGGCTGAGGCAGGTCATGAACGCTATGTAGCCCATTCACCTGAATCAGCCATTCATCACATTCTGCTTACGATCTTTACGGAATTAAATATCGTACCATCCATTGTCAGTGAAGCCAATGAAGATCAGGCCATCTTAAGCTTAGTCAAAGCCGGTGTCGGATGTGCAATCATGACTGATTCCTTAAATATCCGCAAGTTCAAAAACATTGTGTTTATACCGATTGAACACCCCTATGAACGAAAGGTTTGTATGGCGGTAATGAAAAATCAAGAGAAAAGTGAGATCGTCAAACGCTTTATTCACTATGTAACAAAACATATCAATAATTATTGATACTCCTCCATGCTTAGTCCGCTGCTATGAATTGCATCAGCCAGCTCAATGCCTACATAACGCCAGTGCCATGCCTCATAATAATAACCGGTGCTTGCTGTTTTATCTGCAGGATAGCGCATGATCCAGCCATACTCATGCGCATGCTCAGCCATCCACTGACCCAGCGCGCTCGATTCCAGATCACTGTGCAGGGCATAGTCATAGCTGATGTCGATAGCTAATCCCAGCTCATGTTCACTGGTACGCGGATAAGCACTGTAATACGGTGCATTATATGGATCACTGGCCATATATCTGTCATAAAGATTGCGCTGATAATCCTGAGTGCGGTATGAGCTGACTACATTAAAGCTGATGCCGCTGTCAAGGGCTGCCTGATACAGCTGCTGATAGGCATTAGCTGCCTCAGCACGCAAATAATGACTGCCGCCGATTGAAACAAGATCACTTGGCTCCCAGCCATCCGGCAGGGCATATTGTTTATTAATCATCACCGTGATGGAATCAGGGTCATTCACGATATTTAATGCGGACTGATTCTGATCTGCGGGTTCCTCATCCATTGGCAAGGCTTCGACGCTTACCGTAGATCGATATTCTGCGGTATTGCCGGAGCTGTCGCTGACTTTAAAAATCAGCTCATAATCATTAGGCACGGTTGGATCTACATCACCCTCAACACTGATTTGATCAGTAATATCCCCATCAAAATTATCGGTTGCCTGAAGCTGCAGCATACTGATGTCAAATGCTTCCCCCTGCATTAATGTATAGGCTGACAAACCCTCAATGAGCGGCGGGGTAGTGTCACAAACACTTAATTCATACTGAAACTGCGCATCCCCGGCAGTATAAATCAATGTATAGGTTTTTAATTCATCAATCACATAATCAGTGGATTGAATCTGATCGCTGATGTCTTTTCCATGCTGTTCTGCCTTAAGTCCGATCGCCTGCGCGGAAATATCCATCACAGGCTGATACTCCATTTCACCTGCGGCTGTGACTGCCGCTTCACCATTAATTTTAAAAATGATGCGGTTTGCAGACTGCCAATATTGATAACCCGCAAACAGGACTAACGCTGCCGCGGGTATAAGTACATATGACTTTTTCATTCCATTCACCTCTGTTTTAACTATATAGTAACACATTAAGAACCGATTTAATTATGAAAAAGTTTTGTAAGCTTACATTCAGAAAAATATAAGAAAAAGCCGCTGGCTGGCGGCTTAGATATTAAATATTATTATTTAGCTTTAGCCTGACATTGTTCAGGCTTTTTATCTTCACGAAATCCCTTGAATACCGGCTGCCGTAAGCCTCCGGTTTCGGTATATTCCATAAACTTCACAGTCCCTACCAAATAGGGGCTGATCCATATTGCCTCCTCATTTCCCTTAGGTATCTCATTGAAGGGACACTGTTTAGAAGCACTGGTATGATCAATCAAATAATTTAAAGAGACTCCCATCGTCACATGCCCGCAATAGACTAACTGACCAGCATCATACTGCGCCAGAACTAAGGATACGATGCCCTTTTCTTTTGGAATATAACCGCAGATTACATAATCATCATCCAGCAGATGCTTGCATTTGATCCAGTCATGAGTGCGCTTATCTTCAAAATACAGACTGTTTTTGCGCTTTGCCACGACTCCTTCCAGCTGGCGGTCAGCCGTCAGCTCATACAAGGCTGTACCTTGTTCCTCAATATAGCGTGACACATTGATGCGTTCTGTTTCATCAATCAGCTTAGCTAATATTTTTTTGCGTTCCATCAATGGTTTCTTCATTAAACAGAGCTCCCGATCATAAAGCACATCAAAGGCTGTAAAGGCAGCCGGCTGCCGGGAAGCCGTCAGCTGAATCTTAAAACGGTCGGAAGTGAGAGTTCTTTTCTGTATCGCAAAGAAATCCGTCCGCTCATCTTTATATATATAAAGCTCACCATCTAATATGCAGGGACGCTTGACTTGTTTATAAATATCCTTAAGCTCAGGAAATTTATCATTTAAGCGCAGATTCCGTTTATTGCGAAGCTCTACGCCATCTTTTTCAATATAGGCAATACAGCGTACACCATCAAACTTTAATTCATAGATAAAATCAGGATCATCAAAAATAGGCTGTTCCTTACCTATCAGCATCGGCTTGATGCCGTGATCAGCATACGGATTCATTAATGATGCGCGCTCCTTCTTTTAGCAGCGACCTTACGCTTAGGCGCCATAGAGGCAATTGACTGCTGGAGAGCTTCCATCAGATCAATCGGTGTTTCATTATCTGGTTTAGCGTTGCTTGCCTGTACGATCTGACTGCCGTTGATTTTCGCTTCTATCGCGGCTCTCAGCTTTTCCTGAAATTCATCATGATACTGCTGCGGCTCATAGGGCGCGGTCATCGATTGAATCAGCTTCTCTGCCATATTCAGTTCTGCCTTGCTGATTTTAGGATGCAGAATATCCTTAGGCAGCGGAGCGATTTCTTCCTGATAAAACAAAGTCTTAACCAACAAACCATCACTTTGCGGACACAGCGCCAGCAATGTTTCCTTGGTACCGATCACTGTCTTGGCAATTGCTACCACGCCCTGCTTGCGCATCGCTTCATATAAAAGCTCGTATGCCTTTTCAGCATGCTTTTCAGGAATCGCGTAATAGTTTTTTTCATAATAAATATCATCGACATTTTCCAGATTGGTAAAATGAAGAATATTGATTGTACGGTCCTTTTCTACCTTTAATTCATCGATTTCATCATCAGTCATGATAACATACTTATCCTTTTCATACTGATATCCCTTTACAATATCTGCTGATTTTAATTCTTTTTCACAATTCGGGCAATATTTTTTATAACGCACCCGCTCATGCGTATCCTTGCATAATTGATTAAAAGAAATGTCATGATCCTGAGTGGTGCGATACATCTGAATCGGAATATGTACCAAACCGAAAGATATTGCCCCTTTATGTGCTGCTGCCATTAAATCACCTCAGCCATAGTATGTGCCGATATGGGTGTTCAATGCCATGGCCATGATTAAAGTGGTTAGGTATGTACCTATCTTAGCGGCAATCACTTGAAATATCTTTATGGCTGTTTACGTTATTCTATTCTTTTAAGAATACGCTGAATTCCGTTCCATTTTTATCTATATTGAATGTTTAGCCAGCCAATCATACCACCTTACAGGCAATATGAAATGCAGGAACAAAAGTGACCTGCTGCCAAAGCCAACAATATATCGTGCCTTGGGTTTCTTAGCATGAACAGCTTTCACAATAGCTTTTGAAATTACAGCCGGTTTTGACATCAGCGTGCTGCTATATAATTTCATCATCCCATCAGCAGCTTTTTCAGCCGCTTTTTCATAAACACCACCGGTTGATCTGAGTTTCATATTTTTGACTGCCGTTTCCCACCAATTTGTTTTTGTTCCACCCGGTTCAATCAAGATAACATCAATGCCGAAATCTGATACCTCCATCCGCAATGCATCACTAAACGCTTCAACAGCATATTTACTCGCATGATACCATGCCCCCATATAAGATACTACACGGCCGCCGACAGAAGATATATTTATAATTCTCCCGCCTTGTTGGCCTCGCATAAAAGGCAGTACCATTTGAATTAATCGTGCCATACCAAATAAATTTACATCAAGCTGATACATTGCTTCACTGATTTCTATATCCTCCACAGCGCCAAACAGACCATAACCCGCATTATTGATTAATACATCCAATCTTTTTTCATTTTCAATTATGAATTCAACCGCCTGCTTACATTCTATTTCATTCGTAACATCAAGCTTTATTGGAATAATACCGTTTTGCCTCAGTTTATCAGCTGCTTGCTGACTGCGGATGCCGCCGTATATTTTATGTCCCTGTGCTTTTAAAGAAACTGCTGTTTCATAACCGATACCGGATCCTGCTCCGGTAATTAAAATAATGTTCATAGCGTTCAACCATTAAATATTTTCATTTATAAATTCTAAAATAGATTGATGGAGATCTGTGAGTGCTTCCTCTTCAACAGGATAATGGCTGCCGTTTCTTAATTTTACTTTTTTAACGGATACTTTTTTGATTTTATCAAGCACGATATCACTTAAAAATTCAGGTGTCCAACGATCATTTTCCGGCTGTGTCAAAAGCAATGGACAGCAATCAAAATCCTCAGGTTCAACGTCTGGTTTATAAGTCATATAATCTGCCAGGAATTTCATATTGACTTTATTGCCTGCTGAGGTTTTGTCTTTCAGCATTGCCTGTAACGCTTTTTCATCATTGCACAATGCGTTCATTTTTGAACAGATGCTCATTCTCATTTGAAATTTTGAAAATCCAATATGACAAGACAGGGCAGCGAGTGCACTTCCAAAAGTACCCCAAAACCAATTCTTGGTCGTAGTCATTCTCACTGTTTTTTCTCTTTGATCGAGAAATGTCATTCCGATAAT
>NZ_HE578927.1:406062-408047 GCF_000313565.1 Dielma fastidiosa
CGAGAAATGTCATTCCGATAATCCCTTTCACCTTTCGATTCTTTGCGGCAACAAAATAAGTTTCCATGCCGCCCGCCGATAAACCATACAAAAAAATCGGCCGATCATCTCTTGTAAATTCATAATTCAAATAATCGTTACCGCACTCAACCCAATCAGAAAAGGTTATGGTCTGTTTTCTGTTTACTGCCGTTTCCCCATAGAGCGGCATATCAAGCGCAATCACTTCAAAGCCATCATCGGCAAGCGGTTTTCCGATAATCGTCGTCATCTGTCTGCCATTGGTTCCTACACCATGAAATAGAATAACCTTCGCTTTTGCTCTAGGATTACGGTAAGTATCTAAATGAATCAGATTATCTTGCCATTCCCAGCTTTCTTCTTTGGGCATCGCGGCATCCGTTAACTGATAGCGTAAAGGAAGAAAACTTTGAATTTCTTTCCAATTGTTCTGATTTTGATAACTAATGCTTAAAGCTTGTTGATTGCTCATAATAGTAGTCTCCTTTTAGTTTATAGGTTTGAACTCATAAACATATTATGTCAAAATATAACGCCTTTAATCAGACGTTATTTTGATTATCCATTTCAATTGATGACAACAAATCTTTCAATTGTTTAATCGTTTTTTGAAGATTTAAGCTATAAATTCGCTCTTTTCCGTTCTTCTTAACGGAAACCAACCCTGCATCCAAAAGCAATTTCATGTGATGTGAAACAGCTGGGCGGGAAAGCTCTAAATTTTCAGTCAATTCACTAACCGTCATTTCTTTTTTATCAAACAAAAGCATGAGGATTTGTTGTCTGCTTTCATCCTGAAGCATGGTAAATATCGGAATACATTCCGACAAAATACTCATTGTTCGTTTGCTCATTGGCACCTCCATAATATGTTCATAAGTTTAAACATATTGTATAACCTTACTTTTCAAAAGTCAAGAAGGAACACGGTTTTCAAAGACTATTCTTTGCGTTTTCCATCCTCGCTCCAACAGACACATACGCTCTCACGCAGTAGTTCTCCTAGGAAACTGCTGCTGTTTTTCTTTATATTTATCATCAATGTCTAAAGCCTTCAATAAAACCTCGTCAGAATCAGTCACAGGATGATCTTCCAAAAACTTAATCATTTCCTCTGCACCTTCGTCAGTTTTCACAATTGATCCAACTGCAAGAACAAACTCATATCTGTCATAAACATCCTCAATTGCTTCTAACATTAATTTCATTTTTTTCGCTTTTCGCTTAAAGGCATCGCGCTCACTCCTCATCTTTAATGTCTATTTAACGCTTCGTTTATCACTAATATCCAAAGACTTTAATATCACTTCATCCGTACCTGCATCTGGGTGCTGTTCTAAATATAAAATCATTTCACTTACTCCTTTATCACCCTCTACATAACTTAGCACACCAGTTATAAATTCATGTTCATCATATATGTCAGGAACTTTTTTAAGCATTGCTTCGAGCTTATCTAACAATATTTTATCTTGCATATATTTTCACCTTATCTTTTTTACTATCAATAACTGTATGGTTATAATTCTGTAATTAATCAGCATAATCATAGGCCATGCAAGACCCTTTAAAACGAAATATTCTTATGCTAGGCTAAATTTTTCAATTTAAAATCATACCATTACTTTCATACATATAGATTATAGCGTTTATGTACAAAAGTAAATGCATGCCTATAAAAACATCATCATTATTTATATATCGTTAATCATCCATAATGTAAAAAGAGCTCCCAACCGATAAAGTCCGATTAGAAGCTCTAGGGCTGAATGTTGTCCATAAAAAACAAAAGCCCATGAATAGGGCTTTTTTTAACTATTGGTGCGCGTGAAGGGACTCGAACCCCCATGGTTGCCCGCTAGATCCTAAGTCTAGTGCGTCTGCCAATTTCGCCACACGCGCAGATTTAATTGCTATCTGATTATAGCATATTTATGATAAAATGCAAGCATTATTTTGATTAA
>NZ_HE578928.1:0-86465 GCF_000313565.1 Dielma fastidiosa
CCGTCCCCCCATGTCAACATTATTTTTTACTTTTTTTAAAACTTTTTTGCTTATTATTCATGCCTTTTTCATGTGAATATTTAATCATAAAATTGTAAGCGGTTCATGTCCTGATTTCATCATCTTATGCTTAAATGCTCCTTTGATTTGCATGATCTGTGCCCTTTCAAGTATCGCTTACACAATCATTTGCTTGGCAAAAGCAACTGATAAGAAAAGGCAGTCCTCAATATTGAAGCACTGCCCTTAATTATTACATATCAGGATTCATAGTTGCCTGATTCAATTCATTATTGGTTAATTGCGCTAATGTCTTCACTTTCTCAAAATCCAAATTTGCGGCCTCACTAAACCTCATGCCGTATTCTTGATCCGCTAAGTAGCAATGTACCGCATGACGATACTTAATATTCTTAGTAACCGGTTCAATATTACGGGCCGTATTATCAAGCAGTATCCGGCGCTTTTCTTCACTCATTAACCGATATAATTAAAAAAGATGAAACAGCATGATTTCATCTTTTTAGTAATAGATACAATTGTAATGCAGCGGCAGATGCAGTTCCGTATAAATTCTTGGTGCTTCATAAACCAATTCAGAATCAACTAGGATTGCCGGCACATCAGCTTTAACTCCCTGACCATGCATATCATACCCATATATATGATAGATTGGTATCGCATCATACTGATAATCCTGATAAGCATAGGTTAATTCAACGGCTCTGATATCCATTGGCAAATTTAATTCAGGATCTATAACCTGAAGCTGCACAACAGCTTCATATGGATCAAGCAGCAAACCATTGCCGACATATTCACCATTCAGACAACTGATCGTAAAGCCTGTCAATCCTTTCTCATCAAATTCAACATCGATACGCTGGAAAGCCTGCGCAAGTAACTGATCAGTCATAGAAGACATTCTTTCATTATATATATAGCCATGATATACATTTTGAAGCTTGCCATCAACAAGCTGGGTTTTCGTATCAACCTGGATGATTTGTTTTTCAAAATTCACAAGAACGTTTAGATATTGATTATAGAAAAACTCAGCTGCCGCCTTGATCCCCTGCTCACTATACTCATACACAAAGCCTTCATCATAAGGTACATTTAATTCCACCGCAATGCTGCCGTTTTGTTTAATCAAAAGATTTCCCTCTTTGAAAACAGCCAGCAATTCACTTTGGGTACTCATTAATTCAGTTTCATGAGCAATTATAAAATCTTCAGCATGATAATCAAGCGGTTCATAATAGTCATAACTGATTATTTCCACATTTAAAGCGGCTGCCATTAAATCTGCTTTTATCCGCATCTGATCTTCATTCAGCGCAGTCTTATGATATACTGGCAAACTTGTCAGTGAATTGAAGTTATTAAGATTAAATTTGCTGTTTAAGGCTCTTTCAATATCAGCTTGACTCAGCAGGCGATCATCACTCATGCCAGGCTCATCATACAACGTGTACCCTGCAGAAAAATAACTGTATTCTAAATTATCTTCAACACCCGGAATCGGGTTTACCAATGCATTCTTAGGTGCTTCCACTTCTAATTTCCATTCCGGCTCAGCCGCAGTACAAGCACTAAGCAGAAATGCCAGCAATACTACACAAATTCCTCTCATAAGAACTCCTTCTTTAATCATTATCTTATATTTTACCACAGATTTAAGAAGTTGAAACGGAAAGTTAGCATCATCATTTCATGTGTCACTCTGATTCATGTTTCAGTTGTATATAGAAAGCCTAGATTACTGATATTGATAAAATATATAAGGATACATATGCGGATAACCAAATCCGACATTTTCAAAAATTTTCTCGCTATAAAAACAAAGATTCTTATTTTCATCAATATAATAGACTAAATCAGCCGCTGACAGATCCTCTGCATAACAGTTTTCCTGCTTATCATCGCAGACACCTAACCCTTTAGCTTGCAGCTGATCAAACAGGCTCGTCTCGATACTCTTTTCATCAAGCATATATAAATCCAGCACTTCTTGATCATCAAGCAGCTTACCGCTGTACAGATCAATATTAAAGGTATTGAACTTTTTTTCAATTTCCCCATTCTCTTTATAATATGCGGAAAGCACAATTACAGAAAGGAAATCGCTGTTTTCTCGATATAGTGAGCGCGACACAAATATTGCCGGTTCACGATCACCAGCAAGATCATTGAGTGTACTTAATTGAATTTCAATACTCAATTCCGCTTCCATCCTCTGGTTTAAGTCACTTATTTCCTGAGTATCTATATTAATATAAGGTATGTCCACAAACGCGCAACCATTTTGACATAATTGATTAAATGTTTCGTTTTCCAACTCTGTTCCGCACATTTCCGATTGTAACGTAGTATCGGTGAAGGCATACGGCCGGCTTTCATAAACCTTAGCGATTTTCTCAGCTGGTTCATTTTCCTTTAGCGTATCATTTTCCTTAATATCCGGTTTTGCTTCCTTAGGCTGACTCGAACAGCCAGCAAAAAGCAGCAGTGCCGATAAACATAATAATAATTTTTGCATATTTTCTCCCCCCTCTTACTTATGCTTAATTAGCTCGCACATTGCGTAATATTTTTGCACAACATAAGCAGCGGCACATGCGAAACCAAAGACTGCCATCTGAAAAATGACAAGATCTAAAATCGATGTCCATTGATTCAAAGCCATGCCAACCATCACACACAAAAGCAATTCTCCCAAAATAATTTTCATGTGTTTAACGATAAAGTCACGCCATGTTATCTGCTTCGTATACAGCTTCTTGCACCAGATAGATTCATATAACAGATAGGCAATGGAGAAGCCATTGATATAAACCTGAAGCTGGCTTATACCCGCCTGCGCCTTAGCAACAACGTCATAGCTTTGAGCAGTCATAAAATCATTGACCGCAGCACTCCTGAAGAATGTTAAAACAGCACCAATTAAAATGATTATAAAAACATCGGCTTCCTTTCTTATGATCGTTTTCATTCCCTATCTCCCCCTGCAATTCACTTACTTTATGATCCAGAAACAATCAGCGGTATTAACCAGTATTTCATCATCATTCACTTTGATAATCCTGCTTCTAGTTTCAGGTAATTCATCAAATTCTATCTTTGCGCTCATAAGCAGCCCATCATTGACAGCCAGCATTGCATATGAAGCAGGAGTGCTTTTCGTAACATCAGACTGATCTGAATGGGCAAGCATTTTACCCTCAGCCCATGAATCAACAGTATCATATCCATAAAAATAATCATCGTTTTTTACTTGTTTAAATTCACCGGTTTCGGTATCAAACAGCATATTATCAACTATTTTGATGCTTGTATCGATGGCATAAAGCGTATTTTCATCAACAAAACAGCTGAATTCCACTTCCTTATCACTTTGAAATTGTTTTAACTCAGACGTAGTATCGTCATAAATATAAATAGCCTGACGATCGTCAGAGTATATATATTTTTCAGATTTCTTGTTGTCATCCTCATAAGTAACCAGCTGCATATCCGGGGTCTGCTTGATGATTACCGCCAGCTTACTGCCATAGCTAAAGATTTTTTCATAAGCATTATATACGCCCATGAAATCCTCTGTATCCGCATTTTCAGAGATCAAATCTACTCTTTTATCGCCATCAAGCATAACGAAACGGGCATTATATGCACTATCATTTTCATAATCTTTCGTATAATCCTCAGTAGCATAGAATACTTTCTCACCTGCTTTAATCAGCTGCGGAGAATGCATCTTTGCATTATATGAAATATAATCAGTCGTCAAGCCATGATCAATTTCACGGCTGCCTTCTTCTGTTTCCATCATAACAGTGAAACGATTGTAATTATCAATTTCCGAAACTGGCTCAATTTTACTGTAAATAAGCGCATCCTCTGTATAAACAAATGAATTGATAACATAATTTCCTTCCAATTGCTTTAATACTTCAACTGTATGATCAGTCAAATCATATCTGCATAAGAAATTAACAACATTCTCATTGTCTAAATGAACAGCACTGTAATACAATTCATTATTTTCAACATACTGTGCCATCAAATAATCATGCTCGCCCATATTCAGTATTTCAGTATCCAACAGTTTTTTGGCTGTATACACAGGCAGTTCAGTTTTAACTGATATCGGCTCTGCCTTAGCTGGCGGACTGTTTTCAAGCTTTTCTTTTGCACATGAGGTAAGCATTAGAAAACATAGGAAACATAATAACGATTTACCTATTTTCATCTTGATGCCCCCTTTCAATTTTATTAACCTTGATATCTTTTTAAATTTATACCGAGCAGCGTTATTCCCATGTTTGTCATTTCAATGCAAATAAACAACGCGATACTATTTCCAGTCTGAATAAATTGAAACTGATAAATAAGGAAAGCAGTAACAATCAGCATAACCACGGCTATTAAACTGATAATATATATCACAGCTTTGGGCAGCAGCAAACTCATTTCACTATATTTCTTCATCGGTTTAAACATAACCAGATAGAAGATACAGCAAAGCACATATATTATAATGATTGAATATCTGGAGATAAGTTTCCTATATTCAGGAAATAACGAGCTTAAAGCACTAAATTCCATGTCAAAAACTGGATAGCCATAGATACCCAATTGACCTAAAACTATATTTATTAAAGTAAGAACACCAAAAAGTATAAACGCATCATTCAATGCACCGACTAGTTTTATTTTCATGATTCTCCTCTTTAAAAATGAGTCTGATCAGACTTCTATTTTGACTTTTTTCTCAAAAATCGAATGATTTCATAAGCTGCTCTAAGCGCAACTACGCAGATAAGTAATAGTATTAATTCTCCCGTGCCAATACGTCCGTTAAACATAATTATTCCTCCCTTTGAGTTAGTACCCACATTTCTTTAGATAATTTTATTATACAGTAATAAAGTAAAATATTCTACTAAAAGGGCTGTACGAATGTATTACAGGTCTGTGGAGGAATTATCTCCTATATAAACCCTGTAAGACTAATTTTTAACTTTAATCCCATGTTATTCCTATTCACAAATATAGAGCTTCTGATCTTTAATTAACAAGATTACATCTGCCAGATCTTCCACATCATCAATATGATGACTAGTAAATATTAAAATTTTATTTGGCTGTCTGATGAATTTATTTAATATATCCTTAACAACTTTTACCGAATTTTCATCTAATGCATTAAATGGCTCATCCAAAATAAGGATATCCGGATTTTCCATTAAAGCCTGCGCAAGTCTAAGTTTCTGCTTCATGCCTAAAGAATAGGTTTTATATTTCTTATTCAAAGCTTGATCAATCCCAAGCTGTCGGCATAAATTATGTATATCTTCATCGGTACATATATTCTTTATTTCGGCCAATGCTTTTAAATTTTCATAACCTGTCATTGTTTTGACAAATTCAGGAGCATTGATCGATACACCCGCATTGGGTATAAAATCATATTTTACCCCCAGCTTTTCACCATTAATATGCACAGTCCCCTGATCAGGTAAACTAAACCCGCAGATTATCTTCAACAGCACACTTTTACCACAGCCATTGATACCGGTTATCGCATAACTGGTGTTTTCCTTGAAGTCAAAATTGATATTGTCAAATATGAGATTATCCTTATACTTCTTTTCAATATTACGAAGATTAATCATTTTGTTCACCTCTGAATTTTAATGTAATGATGCTGCTTATCACCAAAACAACGATTAAGATACCAATTTGAATACCGTTTCCAATCATCGACTGTGGAAAATGTATGATTAAATTAAAATCACCCATACACTCAATCAGCGCAATCGTTGATAGACCTATTAACAAATAATAAGAAATAAAATTAACTTTACATTTATATTGTATGATGACGATCAATTCCACAAACACCAATAAGAAATATACGAGACGGACTACGATCAGCAGCAGCATGACAGCATCACTAGCTGAAGGAAAGCTGCCAATAAAACACCAAGTCCAAAATAAGATGCTGACACATAAATCAATGGCAATTTGAATGCTGCTTCTTATTATTGATTTTTGTATATGAAGCATAAAGCTTTTCATTGATCCATAACGAATCATATGAAGCGATCCCAGCTCATTAAATACTAAGCTGAATTGTTCTAGGAACAAAATCACTGAAAGAATAATTACCAACAACAAACATGCGATCAAAACAACATTGATTGTACTGTAATGATACTCCTGCAACACCTTGGGAAAGAGGAAGAATAGTTTTAAGCTGTCCACATAAGGAAGATTTTTAAACTGCATACCAATATAACCAAAGGAAATCGCGGGCAGCATGAATAATAATAGATATTTTTTCCACATATCAATCGCCCATTTCCTTGAATCTAAGGGAAGAACACCAATAAACCAATAAATATACTAAAATAAGCACCGATGTCATTTGGAAGTCATTAAGTTCTCTCATATATAAGGGATAAGCCATAAAAAGATACGGCCGTAAAGTATCTGAATACATAGCAAACAACATTTGAAGAATGAATAGAATAATCAGCGTTATTTCATAAACCGTTCGCTTACCGATATAGGTGCTGTAAATATAGAAACAATTAAACAAAACAAACAACATACCACACCACCATAAATAATACAGCAGCAAATCAAAGTCTAATTTTACTGACAAGATTTCATGTAAGAAGTACATTGTAATAAACAAATATGCTAAGTAAATCACCGTCAGACCCAATTGTTCAATAAATCGTTTTTTGAAGTACTGCGTGAAATTTTTATATCTCACAATCTCTGTTTTATTAAATTCATATGTAGAAAACAATAAGGCAAAATAGAATGGCTGTATCACAAAATTCATCCACAAAGTCAGAAATAAATTCTCTGTATAATACAATGAATAGTAATAACAAAGGGCAAAATTTAAAACTAATGAGCCGCCTATAATCAGGCCCCATTTTGTGAGTGGAATCCTAAGTAAGACTTTTTTCTTTCCCATAACACAGTCTCGCTAGTATTAATATCATTGAAATAATAAATGGTATGATTAAAGCCAGAGGAAGCATTAACGTATTCAAATCATTAAATGATGACGCCGCCATAATAAAGCTTGGTGCAAAGTAATACCTTAAATCATAATCAGGCAGCAGCATCATAAGAGCGCTAAAACCTAAATAATAAAGTGTTGGTATAAAAATCACCATGAATTTTTTATTGGTCCATAATGAAATTCCTAAACTGAACAGTCCATATACAAAAGGTACTAGTATATATTTAGGTATACCTTCCATAAAATAAAACAAATACCGATGGTCTCGATACAGCCCATTCCCCAAAATATCTCTAAACATTTCTCGATAACCATTAACCTCAACGTTGAGTTCACTTGAAATTCTAAAAAACACAACACCCACAACGTAATAAATCATATACCCTGCAAAACAAGTAGCTGCCGCAATTAAAGCATATTTAAGTATAGTTTTAATATAGAATTTAAAAGATGATTTATATCTTATAGCAAGTTGATCGAAAAAGCCGCGTTTCTCATCTATAAAACGTAATACCGGAAGTGATGAGAAAATCGGTAATAAGAACTGCATCGGCAATGCTCCCCAAATCATCATATAATCATAGTTAAACTCAGAATTCATGTATTCCCATTTATCCGGCCATCCTTCAGTAGGAACAAAGAAAAATAAATTTTGGAAGTATCCGAATGTAGTGCCGTAGTAAAGAAACATTACCAAAAACATACTGACGGCAGTTATAACTGTAATTTTATTAAAAGCTCTTTTCTTAGTCAATAACTTCATTTTCAATCCCCCTTTTTTATTTCATAATAAAATTAATTACATATCAGCCTCATGATTTGCTTAGATAATAGTATGAATGAACACATTTATGTTTTGTTACGTCACAACTAGCTGTTTTGAAGTAAATTTACTTTCATTTTAAGATATTTTATAGCGCTGATTTCATCATTGTTACGATCTAATAAATCTAAAACAATATCAATATAAAAAATACAACGTTCATATTGATCTGAATCATATAATTGATCTACCACTTTCATCGCCAAATTTAAACAAGCTTTAGTAGGCTTTCCCTCACCAATTTTCAAAAGCATAACAAACAATCTAAAATAAATACCATATTTACTATTTTCTTTTAATTGTTGATTTTGATTTATTATTTCTTGAGCCGAATTATAATTATTAAGCTTAAGATTACACCATATGCCATATAAGACAGCAAGAGGATGTTTAGGCTCCTTCATTTTTGCTTCATCTAAATATTCTAAAGCTTCTTTATATCTTTTCGCAAGCATCATTGTCCAGCACATATTCCGATAATCCATAGCTATAATATCATTACCAAAGCCTAATTGTTCGCTGCCGCACAAACTTTTTTTAAACATTTCGATTGCTTCATCATATTGTCTAGTAGCTTTCAAAACTAATGCAAACTCAGAAAGGCAAAAACTAGCCCTTCGATAAGATGCATGCTTCGAAAAAAGAACATTCGCTTTTTCCAAGCTTGCCGCTGACTGTAATAGTTTTCTAACACTTGTATAAGAACTAGTTAAATGATAGTAAATCATGGCAATTATTTTTTCATCTGATGTCAAATTCAAAGCCTTTTCCTGCCAAACTATTGCCTTTTTATATTCTTTTTTTATTCTAAATTTCAAACCGATATAGTCATAAAGCATAGCATTACATTCAGAATCATTTTTAAAATATTCCAATAGACATTCTTCTAGTTTTTCGGCATTATCTAAATCGTTATTTATAATTTTTAATATATACTCCATTAATAAAATCTTAGCATTATTAAAGTCTAATTCAGAACCTATGACACCATTGACCTGCTTATATTTACTAATTTTTAACTCAAAGTAATCAAGATTTTGAGTATGGTAAAATAAAGAATCAGAAAAATCAGCAAATAATTCATTTATTTCCTCAAATACTTTTCCTAAATCATTAAAATTGATATTTAATGATTTTTCTATAATATTTACTGCATTTTCAGTTGGTATTTCTTCACCGCGCTCATACTTACCCAAACGCATATAACTGATACCAGTCATTTTTGATAAATCCCTTAGAGTTAAGTGATTGAACTTACGTATTAAACGTATTTCTTTTCCAATATTCTCTTTCCTCATTTACTTTAACAATGATAACTAACATATAATAATTTATACTCTGTAATACTTGCAGATGTAGTTCTCCCCAATCTCATACTGAATTACCAGTTTATCTATCTTAACCATACATCTGCAAAACAGAATATAAATTATTATATACCACTGTTATCCTCCCTCTTTGTTTGATATTATAACGATTATCAGAACATATGTCTACAATTCTGTTACGTCACAAAAGCTTATTTTATAAGAATAGTATGAATTAATTGTATCAATTAAATGTCCGTATTGTATAAAGTAATCCTATTATTAAATCTATAATAGCTTTCAGGTAATTGATCAATAATCTGAAAAGTTTCAACAAAAACAGCTTATGAAAGCCACTCACATGTTTGCTATCATAAGCTGTAATTTATCTAAAATATCCTTAATCTAACTATGGCAGCATTCTTCCGATAGCTTTAGTATAAATGTGATACCAATCTTCTCGGCTTAATTCGATTGAACAGCCAGCTGCCATTTCTTTAAGGTGCCTTGTTTTAGTTGTGCCAAATATGGGCTGCATATTGGCCGGATGACGTAAGATCCAAGCAATTACGATTGCTGATTTGCTGACGTTGAATTGATCAGCATATTCCTGAAGGCAATCATTAAATGCGGCATAATTAGGGTTATCCAAGAATGTTCCTTCTGCCCAAGATGCCTGCATGATCGACCATGCCTGAATCGTAATATCTTCCATCCGGCAATACTCAAGGATACTGCCATCATGATCAAGAGACTGCTCCTCTCTCATGTTCGCAAATATACCGTTGGTAACCATTCCACAATGAATAGGACTGAATTGCAGCTGATTAAATATCAGTTTTTGATCTAAATGCTTCTGCAGCATCTGAATCTGCATACTATTCATATTAGAAACACCAAAGTATTTTACTTTACCACTTTGCTGAAGCTCGTTGAAAGCCTCTGCCACTTCATCAAATTCCATCAAAGTATCAGGACGATGCAGCAGCAGCACATCCAGATATCCGCATTGCAATCTTTCAATGCTTTGATTTACTGAATAAATAATATGTTCCTTACTGAAATCATAATAACCAACTTTACCTTTACGAATCGCGCATTTACTTTGAATAATCATTTTTTCTCTGTATTCTGGGTGCAGCTTTAATACTTCACCAAACAGCGCTTCAGACTTGCCGCCGCCGTAAATATCTGCATGATCAAAGAAATTTATGCCTTCTTCTAATGCACATTGTATTAATTCATCAAGTTCACTCACACTCATTTCAGAGATACGCATACATCCGAAAACTAGTTGTGATACTTCTAAATCATTATTAAGTTTTAAATATTTCATAAGTTATTTACCTCGCTGAATTTATTGTATCACGAATTAATTGAGAAAGATGATTTATTACTTAACAATGATCAAAACATTTTGTTATTTCCTTAATCAATCATTTCAGACATAACTTCCTGTCTAAGCTGTGCATATTTCTCATTTAGCTTATCACCAATTCCCAGTTCTTCATCTTGTGAGTATATATCTATGTGATATTTGCAATTGTACTTTGTATGTGCTAATGTATCTTTGTTTATTTTGAACCCTCCTTTTGTTTTCCTTGTTCGGTCAGCAAACCTTTACAAGTATATCATTAGGAGGTCTTTTTTGTTCCTCCTCCCCTTGCTGAAGCTCTTTGGTACTACCGGCTAAGCCAGTAGTTTTCTATGATAGAAAAAAGGCCATCCATACTTCATGGACGACCTATTCCGAACCTTAAACTTATTCGAGGTGCAACACCCTCATAGTAACTTAAAACTTTTTTCATCGCACCCTGTTCAATTTTGAGTTCCCTTATTGTTAAATACATTTTAAGGTAATTCTACCTCACTTTGTAATCATGCATCTACTATTTCATAACATCACACTATTGGAGATATTTTTACAATATATTTTAAACTTCAAATTTATATGACTCAACTAACGCTAATACTTATACTCAGTACTTTTATAGAAATTATTTCCATTATCGGTACTGCTCAATATTTCAATTAAACGATTATTTTCATCATATACATATTGTAGCCTAATTAATTCTGACCCGTCACTCTTAAAAGTTATTTGTGTATTTAGGAGTTCATCTTTGTATGTTGAAATAATATTACTATCCACTATACCATTTAGATATGAAGTTTCTTGAATACATTTTTCGGAACTATCATACTCATAAGTTGTTTTATAATTATCAACCATAACTGTGACTAATTTACCAGTTTTGTCAAAAGTATAAAGTGAAACTATAGGTTCTTCACCAATCACTTCATAAGCACTTCTCACGACATTTCCATTGTCATCATATTCATGAGTACGTGTTTCAATTAATTCATTGTCTAGATTATAGGTATCTATCCTAGTCAATTGTTTCATATCATCGTATGTGTAATTACTATACCCAGTTGACCTTATCGACTTCACAACAACATCATCCTCATAGACATATGTTATTTCATCATTTTCACTTGTTTTCTTTATCAGTTGATTATTGTTGTTATACTCGAATTTATCTATAGAAATTATTTTTCCATCGTTACTATATTGGACTTCCTCAATTGGGTTTAGCGATAATTCATTACTAACAACATCATTGCTACTATTAGTATTGGAGCATCCAACACACATACTCAACAATACAACCAAAATACTTTTATCGATTTTCTTCAATAGTATCATCTCCTAATTTACAATTTTAAACAGTTACAGTTTGCATTGTGTAACTATACCCACCACCTATAGGACAATCAAAGTAAGGTTGTAAAAATTTATAAGAAATTTTTACCGTAACGCTATCCTTGTTTAATACATAAGTTACATCTGTTATCTCTAAATCCCATTCAGCAGTTAAAGAATCAATGGTTACATCTAAGCTTGCATCAGTTACAGTGTAACTTGATCCGTTATGAGTAATATCATAAGAGCCTTTAACTCTAAAAGTTACACTACCATTGCATCCAGCCTTTTGCAGATTATATTTAAATGTTTTGTTGACGTTAACTGTATTAACAGTAGCATATGGAATAATTTCATCATCAGATGCTTTAATCTCTACTGAATTAACTGCAAAAATAGAAAAGAATAGAGAAAATACTGTGAATAATGATAATAAGATTTTTTTCATTTTCATGTTAACCTCCTAATTTGCTTTATAAGTTAAAAATTTAAAATAATCAACAAAACAACTCTTGCAAGATTTGTTACCTAGATTAAATCACACAATTAAAATTTATTCAAATATCTTGTATCGATACAAATTAGAAATTTCTAGTTAAATTTACCTTCATTTCAAGATATTTTATTTTTTCTAGCTCATTCCCACTTCTATTTAATAAATCTAAAGCGATGTCAATATAAAAATTAACTCGTTCATATTCCTCGCCTTGCTTAAAATTTTCGATAATTTTAGTTACTAAATTTACTGATTTTGCAGAAGGCACTCCCTCTCTGCACTTCACTAACAGATCAAACAATTCATAAAAACTACCATATTCTACATTATTATGCAAATCAATATTAGCCTCAATCCATCGTTCTGCTTCTTGATAGTTCTGCAATTTATAGTTACACCAGATTGCATAAAGAACTGTAAAACCATGCTTCGGCTCAATCTCTATTGCTTCTTCAAGATATTCCAGTCCTCTTTTATAATCCCCCGCTAAAATCATTGTCCAACACATGTTACGATAAACCTTCGCATAGAGTGATTCTGAACAGTCAATCATTTCTAAGGCTTTTATTGCAATGTTAAAATAAGAAATCGATTCTTTATATTGAAAATTAGATTTTAGTAAAAGAGCCTGTTCTATAAAACAATATGCTACCCTTTTTAGAGAACCATACTCAGAAAAAATTCTGTGCGCTTCTTCAATACAAAACATCGCTTTTGCTATATTTCCAATATCTTTATAGGCAATACTTGAATGCAAACATAACATTGCTTTATTTTTTCTATTTATTGTCATTGACATAGCTTTTTCAAAATAGTATATCGCTTTATCATAATGCTTTTCTATTCTATGAGATAGCCCTATATATTGATAAATAATGGCTTTACATTCAAAATCACTGTTAAAATATTCTAAAAGACTAGATTCCATCAATCTAGCTTTTTCAAAATTCTCATCTAAAACTAATATTATATATTCAATTAATTGAGCTTTTCCAAATGAAAAATTTATAATTGAATTTATTTTACCATTTGTTATCCTTGTCTTAAATAAATCATTACTATCATCATGATAGAATAAAGAATCTAAAAATTCATTAAACATAATATCTATTTTTTTTGCCATTTCAAAATATTCATGAAAGTTCATATTCAAAACTTTCTCTATTTTTGAAATAGCTTCATCAGTTGGCATTTCTTTCCCACCTTCGAATTTTCCTAGGCGACTATATGGTATTCCCGTTTTTTGTCCTAATTCTCTAAGTGTGAAACCACGATATTTTCTAATTAATCTTAATACCTTCCCAATATTTTGATCCATATATTCTTTAAACAATGAAGTAGCCAATAAAACTATTGGCTAGTTAGGTGCATGTTCATCATTCAATAATGTTACATGATAACACTCATGTTTACAATTGATGCCATTCTCTCCACATTCTTCAGTATGCACATGAGTGCAGCTAAAGGTGCATAGACCAAACATCAATAGTGCAGACATTGCCATTGATATTATTTTTTTCATTGCTTTTCCTCCCCTCTATTCGCATTATAACTGATATTAAAAAATACGTCTACTACTGTTGTTTCGATACATATAAGTCAAAATATGCAATATTATCCCGAAACGTGAAAAAGAGCAGATTTCTCCACTCTTTTCATTATACCGTTAATTGTTTTTATTCCTCAGCATCAACGACGCTCAAGCTTTCATCAGCAAGCATTTCCTGAATGACATCTTCATTCACTTTTTCTGCTGCTGAGAAGTTCATAACTTCGCTTTCATCTTCGTTGCTGCTTCTTGAAATACGTTCAGCTCTTAATTCTGCCGCTAATTCTTCAATCTGGCGTGATGTTTCACGATCAGCGTTGCAGCCTGTTCCGGCAGGAATCAGCTTACCGATAATTACGTTTTCTTTCAGACCCATCAAGTAGTCTTTCTTACCCTTGATTGCAGCTTCCGTCAGAACCTTTGTAGTTTCCTGGAATGATGCTGCTGACAAGAATGAGTCAGTTTCTACTGATGCTTTTGAAATACCCAGCAATACTGGTGAGAATACTGCCGGCTGTTTGCCAGACAATAATGCGTTGCGGTTGATCTTTGTCATTTCCGGTAATGAGATTTGAACACCTGGGTTCAGGTTTGTACCATTGCCTTCTACAACAACAACTTTTCTCAGCATCTGACGAATCATAACCTCGATATGCTTATCAGAAATATCAATACCCTGACTTGCGTATACCTTTTTAACTTCCTTCAGGATGTATTTTTCTACTTCCTGAACACCGGCAATACGCAGCAGTTCTTTAGGATCAATTGGGCCTTCAGTGATCTTATCACCGGCTTCAATCATACTGCCCTCTTTCAGCCAAGAACGAATTGCCTGAGTTGGAGCCAGTTTGTGTTCCTTACTTTCCTTATCATTGGTAATAATTACTTCAACGCCATTGCTGTTTTCCAACTGATGGATTGATGTAATTTCACCGCTGATCTGAGCTAATACGGCTGCACCCTTTGGACAACGTGCTTCGAATAATTCCTCTACACGCGGCAAACCTTGAGTGATATCACCGCCGCCGGCAGATGCTACACCACCGGTATGGAAGGTTCTCATTGTCAGCTGTGTACCTGGTTCACCAATTGACTGCGCTGCCATGATACCGATTGACTCACCAACTTCAACAACCTTACCAGTTGCCATGTTGCGTCCATAGCACTTCTTGCAGACACCGTAAATTGATTTACATGTAAATGCGGAACGAATATACATACCTTCAACACCCGCATCAACGATACGCTGTGCAATAATTTCATCCATGTATTCATCAGAATCAATAATTACTTCGTTAGTTTTAGGATCGACAACCTGCTGTTTTGAATAACGGCCGATCAAACGATCACGCAGATCCAGAACCACAGTTCCTGTCTTACGGTCAATAATAGTTTCTACCCAGAATCCCTTATCCGTACCACAGTCTTCCTGTTTAACGACAACATCCTGAGCAACATCAACCAGACGACGGGTCAGATAACCAGATTCAGCTGTCTTCAAGGCTGTATCGGTAAGACCTTTACGCACACCGTGGGTTGAAATAAAGAATTCAGATACATTCAGACCTTCACGGAAGCAGCTATAAATAGGAACCTCGATGATTGAAGGCTGATAGCCTTTTGCTGATTTAGACTGAGAAGGTTTACTCATCAATCCACGCATACCGGCCAGCTGTGTAAAGTTTGATTTATTACCACGGGCACCAGAAGTCGCCATCATGTTGATTGTATTCTTACGATCCAGGTTATCCATCAGCTCATCACCGATTTGATTTTTAATGCTGTCCCACAATTTATTTAAGTGAGCTTCCCATTCCTGCATCGTCAGCTTACCTTTACGGCGCAGACGCATTAATTCTTCCGCTTTCTGCTTACCGTATTCAATCTTATCATCCTTGTTTTCTACAACCTGAATGTCAGATAAGGCTACGGTAATACCGGCAACGGTTGAATATTTGAATCCCATGTTCTTGATTTCATCAAGAATTTCAGAAGTTTTCTCAGTGCTGTAACGAGCAAATACCTGAGCGATAACTAATCCTAACTGTTTCTTCTTTACTTCCGGAATAATTGGCTGTGAAGCGATAATCGCTTTAATATCTGAACCTGGTTCGATAAAGAAACGATCTGGTGTAGCGATGAAGTTTTCATCTGATACTTCATTCAGATATGGGAAGTCAGCTGGGAACATGTTATTGAAAATAACTTTACCCACGGTTGTCATCAGATATTTTTTATTCTGTGCTTCTGTAAATGAAGATTTCTTTAGTGATTTAGCAGCAATCGCAATACGTGTATGCAGATGCACGATTTTGTTGTCATAAGCCATTAAGACTTCATTAACATCTTTAAATACATGTCCTTCATTTTCCGCATAACGATCCCACAGTTCAGCTTCCTTCGGGCAGCCGACGCTTCTGTAACGTTCAGCTTCCTGACGGAATTCCTCAGCAGTTTCTTCCATTGTTAAGTAGAAGTTACCGAGAACCATGTCCTGTGACGGCGTAACGATTGGCTTACCATCTTTAGGACCCAGGATATTGTTTGAACCCAGCATTAAGACTAATGCTTCAGCTCTTGCTTCTTCACTCAAAGGTACATGGACAGCCATTTGGTCACCGTCAAAGTCGGCGTTGAATGCTGTTGTAACCAATGGATGCAGACGGATTGCGCGTCCTTCAACAAGTTTTGGTTTAAATGATTGGATACCCAAACGGTGCAGTGTAGGCGCACGGTTTAATAATACCGGATAGCCGTCGATAACATCTTCTACGATATCCCAAACACGCGGATCAAGACGATCGATCAGCTTTTCAGCGGTCTTTGGATTGCTTGCGATTTCACGGTTTACGATTTCGTTGATTACGAATGGTTTAAATAATTGAATTGCCATTTCACGTGGAATACCGCACTGATACATTTTCAGATCCGGTCCTACCGCGATAACTGAACGGCCTGAGAAGTCAACACGTTTACCTAACAGGTTCTGACGGAAACGGCCTTGTTTACCTTTCAGCGAGTGGCTCAGTGATTTCAGCGCACGGCCGCCGGCACCGCTGATTGGCTTAGAACGGCGTCCATTATCGATCAGCGCGTCGACAGCTTCCTGAAGCATACGCTTTTCGTTTTGTACGATGATTGCCGGTGTGCCAAGTTCAAGCAGTTTCTTTAAACGATTATTTCTTGTGATAACACGGCGATATAAATCGTTCAAGTCGCTGGTTGCGAAACGGCCGCCATCCAATTGCAGCATTGGACGCAGATCAGGCGGAATAACTGGCAGCATTGTCAGTACCATCCACTCCGGCTTATTGTCTGAATTACGGAATGCTTCAATAGTATCCAAGCGCTTGATCAGTTTCTTACGTTTTTCACCTTGCGCATTCTTTAATTCAGCTTCTACATTATTGAATTCTTTTTCAAGATCAACTTCTTTTAATAATGTCTCAACAGCTTCAGCACCAGTCTGAGCAGTAAATGAACCTGGGCCGTAAATTGCCACATTTTCACGATATTCCTTCTCAGAAAGCACTTGCTTATACATCAGCTTTGTATCCTTAGGGTCAGTAACGATCCAAGATACGAAATAAACTACTTCTTCCAATTGCTTTGGCGTCACATCAAGTAATAAAGCCATACGAGATGGAATACCGCGCAAGTACCAGATATGAGCAACCGGCGCCGCCAGTTCAATGTGTCCCATACGTTCACGGCGTACTGATGATTTAGTGATTTCAACACCGCATCGATCGCAGACAACACCCTTATATCTTACCTTCTTGTACTTTCCGCAATAACATTCCCAGTCCTTGCTCGGACCGAAAATACGTTCGCAGAATAAGCCATCTCTTTCCGGTTTTTGTGAACGATAGTTAATCGTTTCCGGTTTCTTTACTTCACCATGAGACCATTCCAAAATTCGCTGCGGCGAGGCAAGCTGAATCTGGATTGAGGCAAAATTGTTTACACTCATCGTTTACGCCTCCTTCTTATTCCATGTCACTGTCGTCATCCAACAGTGCATCCACTTCATCTTCAATTTCTTCATCAGATTCTAATTCTTCATCTAACTCATCATCAACGATTTCATCAACAAGTTCTTCTTCCGGTTTAACTTCCTCAAACGGTGTAATCGGCGGAATTACCGCTGTTGCTTCCTCACCGTCAGTCTTAGAAATATCAACCTCATTGCCGAACTCATCAAGCATCTTCACATCAAGCGCTAATGCCTGCAGCTCATGTTTCAATACACGGAAGGATTCAGGAATACCCGGTTCAGGAATATCCTTGCCCTTAATGATTGCTTCATAAGTCTTTGTACGGCCGACGATATCATCAGATTTAACCGTTAAGATTTCTTGTAATGTGTGAGCGGCACCATAAGCTTCCAGTGCCCAAACTTCCATCTCACCAAAACGCTGACCACCATTTTGAGCTTTACCTCCCAATGGCTGCTGAGTAACTAAACTATATGGACCAGTAGCACGCGCATGCAGCTTATCGTCAACCATGTGCGCCAGCTTGATCATGTACATTACACCCACTGAGATACGTTCATCGAAGGCATCACCGGTACGTCCATCATAAAGTACCTGCTTACCATCCTTTGTCATTTCAGCCTCAGCCATGATGGAAGCTAATTCATCGTTATTGATACCATCGAATACCGGTGTCGCAAACTTAACGCCCAGCTTCTTAGCAGCGTAACCCAAGTGAATCTCCAATACTTGTCCGATGTTCATACGAGATGGTACACCGAATGGATTCAACATGATATCAACTGGTGTTCCATCAGGCATATACGGCATATCCTCCACTGGCAGGATCTTAGAAATAACACCCTTGTTACCGTGACGGCCAGCCATCTTATCACCTTCAGAAATCTTACGTTTCTGAACGATGTAAACTTTAATTGTTTCATTTACGCCAGGCGGCAGTTCATGACCTTCACTGCGCTTGAATACACGCACTGAATGAACGATACCGGCACCGCCATGCGGAACCTTTAATGAATTATCACGAACTTCACGTGATTTTTCACCGAAGATCGCCAGCAGCAGTTTTTCTTCAGGAGAGATTTCACTCTGTCCTTTAGGTGTAACCTTACCAACTAAGATATCGCCTTCCATAACTTCAGCACCGACCATGATGATACCTCTTGAGTCCAAGTTACGGCATGCGTTTTCGCTGACGTTTGGAATATCACGGGTAATTTCTTCAGGTCCCAGCTTTGTTTCACGGCAGTCAATATCATATTCCTCGATATGAATTGAAGTATAGACATCATCACGAACAAGACGTTCTGACATGATGATGGCATCCTCATAGTTATAACCATTCCATGACATGTAGGCAATTGTTACGTTTTGACCTAATGCCAATTCACCTTTTTCCATCGAAGGACCGTCAACAAGGATATCACCCTTTTCAACGCGTTCTCCCTTCTTCACGATAGGAATTTGGTTGATACTTGTTCCGGCATTGGAACGAGCAAATTTACGCAGCTTATATTCGCGGCGGTCACCATTGTCCTGAGCAACCACAACACGGGTAGAATCTACATATTCAACGATACCGTCACCTTTGCAGACAACGCCGCTGCCTGAATCCTTGGCTACACGGTATTCAATACCAGTACCAACAAATGGCGCGTGCGGAGAAATCAAAGGTACAGCCTGACGCTGCATGTTGGCACCCATCAGGGCACGGGAAGCATCGTCGTTTTCTAAGAATGGGATACAAGCGGTAGCTACTGAAATAATCTGTTTCGGAGAAACGTCGGCAAGCTCAACGCGTTCACGTTTAGCCAGAATTGTTTCACCGCGGTAACGGGCTACGACCTGTTCATTAATTAAGTGACCGCCGACAACCTCATTGGCCTGAGCGATAACATAATCGGCTTCTTCATCCGCTGATAAATAAACCGCATCCTCAAGAACTGAACCATCCGGCATAACTCTGCGGTATGGTGTCTGGATGAAGCCATATTCATTAATACGAGCATAAGAAGTTAAGTTCGTAATCAAACCGATGTTTGGTCCTTCTGGTGTCTCGATTGGACAGATACGGCCATAGTGTGAGGAGTGAACGTCACGAACCTCAAAGCCGGCACGGTCTCTTGTCAAACCGCCAGGACCTAACGCAGAAATACGGCGTTTATTGGTCAATTCAGCAAGCGGATTCTGCTGATCCATGAATTGTGACAGCTGAGAAGAAGAGAAGAACTCTTTAATAGCTGCCGTCAATGGACGGATATTAGTTAATTTTTTCGGTGTTAAGGTTTCAATTTCCGCAATAGACATACGTTCCTTAACCACTCTTTCCATACGGCTTAAACCAATACGGAACTGATTTTGAATCAATTCACCGACAGAACGGATACGGCGGTTACCCAGCATATCGATATCATCAGTTTCACCGACACCTTCCATAACATTCAACATATAGTCATAGAAAGCATACATATCGGAAATAGTAATTGTGTGTTTATTGGCAAATGGGTCATTACCGATGATCTTAATCACTGCATCATCTTCATCACGCACTAAGATTTCCTGTACGGCAGCACCAACCAGCCATACTGCAACCTGTTCGCCATTTCTTACACGGCCTTTTAATTCATCATTCTTATCGGCTGACATTGTCGTTGATTCCATGCGCGGCAGATAACCGTCAGCAAAGCTCAGACCATCTTCAGCAAATAATTCATTGCCGTTTTCATCAGTAACTCTTGCAAGCACATATAAACGCTGGCCATAGTTCAATACAGCATTCATATTTTCCTGTGTCAGCATTACTTTCTTCGCAATGACACCGCCCTGAATATTTACTTTTTCACAGCTTGCCATTAAGTCCTTTAATACGCATTCAGTAATGACATCACCTGTGTAATATGTAACATCATCAAGTTCAACATCCTTCGCAAGCACACGGCCTAACAAGCCTGTACCAACAGATGTCTCAATCGCAACCACATCATCATGAGAGAATAATGGGTTGAATGGGAAGGCGTTAACATAATAACCCTTTTTCAATTCAGCCTTTAATGCTTCACGCTCATCACGGTTAATCATCGTACCGCTTGGCATAAATACTGTACCGTCAGCACCAACGATATCCTGAGCCAGACGGTGATGCTCAATGCGGTTGATCGCATTCAGCTTTTTACCTAATTTATAACGGCCGGCTTTCGTTAAGTCATAACGGCGGCGGTCAAAGAATTTCGCATTCATTAAAGTGATTGATCCATCTAATGTAGGAATTTCGTCTGAACGCTGGTTTTCATAGATTGAAAGCAATGCTTCCTGAGTAGTTTTAACCTTATCAGCCAGCAATGTATTTTCAATATCTTCATATTTACCGAAGAATGCAGAATATAACGTTAAGTATAAATTCATGAATTCACGGTTTTCAGTATCCTGCGGAAGATCATCGACCAAAGTTCTGCCGATAGCTTTCAGGAAAGTTTCCATCTGTTTTGTATCATAAGGATCATCACTGCGGTCCATATCCAAAGCCATACCAATCGCTTTAAACAGAATCGTAGAAGTCATCTTACGCTTACGGTCAATACTAACCGTTAATGAACGGCCATTCACCGGTTTCTTCATTTCAGTGAAGAACTCCAGCCAAGTACCGCGGCTTGGAATTAATTCACTGCTGAATGTTTCCTTACCTGTCTTATCTTCAAATCCACTGGCAAAATACGCTCCAGGAGAACGCACAATTTGCGAAACGATAACACGTTCCGCGCCATTAATAATAAATGTTCCTGTTTCTGTCATTAATGGGAAATCACCAAGGAACACATCCTCCCATTTATTCAAGACTTCACCTGTTGAGTTATCAGTAATTTCCAGTTCCATCTTCGCCTTTAAAGGCGCGGCAAAATTGCATTCGCGGAACTGTGATTCCTCTGCGTTGTATTTCGGCGTTCCGAATTCGTAATCAATGAAGTTAAGCTTTATGTTTCCTCCATAGTTGGTTATCGGGTAAATCTCATTAAATACTTCAGCAATGCCCTCTTTTATAAACCAATTAAAAGAGTCAGTCTGGATTTCTACCAGATTTGGTAGTTCAAGATTTCCGCTAACCTTAGAATAGTTTCTGCGTTCAGCTTTTTTCCCTGAAGGTACGATTCGATAAGTCTTCTGTTCTTCCATGTACGCCATCCTTTCTCCGAGCAAAGTGTCAAAACAGGGCACTTTGACCCATTTTAAATTTTTAGTATTATGCAATTTAGTATAATATCAAATTATTGTCAAATTGTCAATCTATTTCGTTGATTTGAGGACAAAATATCCTCGTTCCTTATGAATGATGTCACAGTTACCAAATACGGATGCGATCTCTTTCTGAGCGCTTAAGGCGCCATGCTGCTTGCGGATCACCACATACAGATGCCCGCCGGCTGCCAGATGTTCGTATGCTTCATCAAATATTTTATAAATTACTGCCTTACCGGCACGTATCGGCGGATTTGTGATAATATCCGTAAAATTATCTTCCGATACTTTCTCATAGATATCACTCTGACGGATATCCACCTCGGTTTCATTCTTCTCGGCATTGATGGCAGCTAATTCAAGGGCCCGGGGATTAACATCAATCATCGTCACCTTTGATGCCGGATTCATTTTCTTCAGCACAACTCCCAAAGTCCCATAGCCGCAGCCAACGTCAAGCAGATTATTCCCTAATTTTTCCTTTTCAAGCGCTTCTAAGAAAATCATTGAGCCATAATCGACATATTCCTTAGAAAACACACCATTATCAGTTATAAATGAAAACTTAAAGCACGAAAACCGGAAAGTTATTTCCTTCCGGTTTTGAGCTAATTGACGATTATCTGTAAAATAATGATTCATAGTATCGCCGTCCTTTTTAGGTGACAAAAAGCCTTTACGGCTTTTTGTATTAAAAATTCTGAATGAAGACTACTATTTAATTTCTACAGTTGCGCCAGCTTCTACTAATTTAGCCTTGATAGCTTCAGCTTCTTCTGGTTTGATGTTTTCTTTGATTGCAGATGGAGTCTTATCAACTAAGCCCTTAGCTTCTACTAAGCCTAAGCCAGTGATTTCACGTACTGCTTTGATAACAGCAACTTTAGTAGCACCAACATCAGTTAATGTAACAGTAACTTCAGTAGGTCCTGTAGGAGCAGCAGTGTCAGCAGCAGCAGCAACAGCAACTGGAGCAGCAGCAGTAACACCGAATTCTTCTTCGATTGCTTTGATTAAGTCGTTTAATTCAAGAATTGTCATCTCTTTAAGAGAAGCAATAACATCTTCTGTATTTAATTTTGCCATGATTTATTTCCTCCTGTAATTTGAATTTATTCAGCTGATTCAGCTGTTTCACCTTTTTGATCTGCAACTGCTTTAACAGCGCATGCGAAGCTGCGTACTGGAGACTGTAAGCATCCAAGTAACATAGAGATCATACCTTCGCGGTTTGGCAGTTTTGATAATGCAGTGATCGTTTCCTGATCAACCACTTTACCTTCAACAGCACCAGCTTTAATCACTAACTTGTCGTGTTTTTTAGCAAATTTTGCAAGTACACGTGCCGGAGCAACAGCATCTTTACCAAATGCAATTGCGTTAGGTCCGGTCAGGGTTTCAGTTAATTCTGCATAACCAACTTCTTCAGCGGCGCGCTGTGCAAGTGAATTCTTGTAAACTTTGAATTCTACTTCTTCTGCACGCAGTTCGCGGCGAAGTTCAGTAACTTCTTTAACTGTCAACCCACGATATTCGACAACGACTGCAGATTGCGATTCGCGCATTTTCTCGGCGATCTCAGCAACGACTGCCTTCTTGCCATCGATAATCGTTTGGTTCATAGTTTTGCACCTCCTAATTTATCTATCACAATATATCCGCATAATAAAATGCTCACACCGAAAGACAGCATGAGCATGAAAGAGTAATGTTTCTTTCTACCTCGGCAACGTGATTAAGCCATAGGCCGTTGCTGTCTGTGGTATATATTGATAACAGTCTTATTCTAATCTATAACTTTTTGTTTGTCAACAAAAACTAGGCAACTTTGATGCCAGGACCCATTGTTGATGAAAGTGTAGCGCCTTTTAAGTAGATGCCTTTAACAGCAGCAGGACGGGCACGCATGATTACATCATTGATAGCCTGGAAGTTTTCAGCAAGCTTAGCTTCATCAAATGAAACTTTACCGATCAGAACATTGATATTTCCTTCTTTGTCTACACGGTATTCAATCTTACCTTTTTTAACATCTTCAACTGCTTTCGCAATATCCATTGTTACAGTGCCAGTTTTAGGATTTGGCATTAAGCCCTTAGGACCTAACACACGGCCTAATTTACCTAATTCACCCATCATTGCAGGGATAGCGATTAATACGTCAAATTCGAACCAGCCTTTGCCGATCTTTTCGATCAGTTCTTTGCCGCCTACAAAATCTGCGCCAGCATCGATAGCTTCCTGTTCCTTAGGTCCGTTAGCGATAACACAAACTTTTTGTGTACGGCCTGTACCATGAGGAAGTACCATTGCGCCACGAATCTGCTGATCAGCATGACGAGGGTCTACATTCAATCTGAATGATGCCTCTACTGATGCATCGAATTTTTCATAGCTAGTTTTCTTAACTAAAGCTACGGCTTCTTCGATTGTGTATACTTTGCTGCGGTCAACTAATTTAGCAGCTTCTGAATATTTCTTTCCTACTTTTGCCATTTTATGTTACCTCAGCCTTTCTATTCCATACCTTCAACTTTAATACCCATGTTACGAGCTGTACCAGCGATGATTTTCATAGCTGATTCTACGTCATTGGCATTAAGGTCTGGCATTTTGTATTCTGCGATTTCACGAACCTGATCAGCAGTAATCGTACCAACGATTTGTTTCTGATTAGTTCCGGCTTTTTTAACGCCAGCAGCTTTTTTGATCATGATAGCAGCTGGTGTAGTCTTTAATACGAAGTCAAAGCTCTTATCTTCGTATGCAGTGATTACGACTGGTACTAAGTCACCAGCACGTTCTCTTGTAGCATCATTGAATGCTGAACAGAACTGCGGCATGTTGATACCTGCTGATGCAAGCGCCGGTCCTGGTTTAGCTCCCCCTGCAGGGAATTGTAATTTGCAGATTTTTGCAACTTTCTTACTCACAAGACACACCTCCTATATTTTGTTTGTCTTATGCTGTGGTTTTATGAACGGTTGCTCGCTCTCCCACGCATGAATAAAAACGCACATTGCGTGCATTTAATAGTTTATCGTATAAAGCCGATAAAATCAATACTTTTTTGAAACTTTTAGGAATTCATTTCCTTTAAACGGTCAGTGCATGCCTTCATACCTGCCAAAACCGCATCCCGGAAGCCTTTTTCTTCTAATTTAGCAACCGCTTCAATCGTTGTGCCGCCTGGTGAGCAGACCATGTCTTTTAACTGTTCCGGATGAATGCCGCTTTCAAGCACCATCTTTGCCGAGCCTAAGACTGCCTGAGCAGCAAAGGTTAAGGCCATGGATCTTGACATACCGTCACGCACCGCGCCATCGCACAATGCGTTAATCAGCATAAAAATATAAGCCGGTGATGATCCGCTGACCGCCGGTACTGCATCCATTAGATGTTCAGGGATTATTTCCGCTTTGCCAAAGCTTGTGAAGATTGCCATCGTTTCTTCAATATCCTTTTGGGTACAGTTCTTATTCGGGGTAACCGCGCTCATTCCCTCGCCTACTGAAGCCGGGGTATTAGGCATCGTGCGGATGATCTTTGTTTCCGCGCTGCTCAGCTTCTCCATATTCGCCAGACTCTGACCGGCAGCCACAGAGATCAATACCTTATCCTCGCTAAGCACCTCCTTGATCTGCGCAAACACTTCATCAAACAGATAAGGCTTAACCGCCAAGATGATTAAATCTGCGTTTTCAACAACCTCGCGATTGCTGTTTACCGCGCAGACATGAAGCTTTGCCGCCAGTTCCTCCCGCTTAGCTGGGGTAGCCGTATGGATAAAAATGTGCTCTGGGGCCAGCAAGCCAGCCTTTAATATACCATTTAAAATAGCGCCGCCCATATTTCCGCAGCCAATAAAACCAATATTTCTCATATGTTCATCTCCTGATTTCTGCTTCCATCATATCACACCCAAAGAAAAAAGAGGACTAAGTCCTCTTAAAATTCGATTTTTTCAAGATCGCCGTAACTGATTTCCGTTGGTGTTTCACGGCCAAACAGAATAGTCAGCACAGTAGCTACCTGAGTTTCATCATTTAATGATTCAACACTACCCTCAACGCCCTGGAAAGCTCCTGTTAAGATCTTCACACGGTCGCCGACAGCAAAATCGATCTGTACTTTTGTCTCACGAATTCCTAAACGACGGAGAATAGACTCCATTTCATCCTCAGCAACCGGGAAAGGCTTCGCACCACCCCCAGATGATCCGATAAATCCAGTTACACCTGGTGTATTACGCACAACATACCAAGCTTCATCTGTCATTTCCATTTCAACGAATAAGTAACCAGGGAATAGATTATAAGTCTTTTCTACCTTTTTACCATTCTTGAATTCAATTTCTTTTTCTTCAGCTACAATGATCTGAAACAGATAATCCTGCAGATTCATTGTATCAATACGTCTTTGAAGATTTTCTTTTACTTTATTTTCATGTCCGGCATATGTATTAACTACATACCATTCGCGCTTAATATCTTCCATGATACACCTACATTCCAATAAATCTTATAAAAGACACTGCGATGAATTCACAAAGAACAAAGAACAATGCGAATGAAGCTGTGAACAACAGTACGATTCCTGACTTCTTCGCAAGCTCACCGAGCTTCGGCCAGCGCACGCGCTGCAATTCCTGTATAATTCCTGAGATACTAAACCACTTCATAAATTGCCCTCCTATTTTGTTTCCTTGTGAATCGTATGCTGTCCGCATTTAGGACAGTATTTCTTCAATTCGATTCGTTCCGTATGCGTTTTTTTATTTTTAGTCGTCGTATAATTACGAGAAAGACAAACAGTACATGTCAAGATAACCTTATCTTTCATGTGTTTCACCTCTTTCGTATGCCTATTAACTTTATCACAATCACTTTTGATAGTCAATTATTCCAGCTAAAATCTTTTTTATCTTATGCAGAATATAACCGACATGTTTAACCGTATGACCGCTTTTTTCAGCAATTTCACGATAAGTACAGCCAGCCTTGCGCAGCAGCCAGATCTGCCGTTCATCTTCACTGAGCTGCGCTTCTACTTCTTTTACCTTATTCTGTGCTTCTTTTAATTCAAAACTCCATTTAGGATCAAACTCAGCCTGATTATTTTGTACCAGGGAAATCAGGTAACAGCCCTCATCCTCGCTTAAATCTAAATCTAAGGAAGTACATGTCGCAAACATATAGTTAGCCTGCGAACGCGTCTTCCGCAAGTATGAACGCACACAGGTAGTAATGCATAAGGACGCGTAATAAGAAAAAGGCACTCCGGTTTCATCATGATACTGATTTACCGCTTCAATCAGCGACAGCATACATTTTGATTTAAGATCATGAAATTCATCACTGCGCAGATGCTTACCGCCGCCGCTGGATACCGTTTTGCGTATAATTCTCTCAATCCGCTGTTCATAAAGCTTAATCAGCAGCTTCTGTGCTTCCTCATCCTGTTCACTCATCAAATACAAAAGCTCATAATCATTCATTGTTTCCATTCCCTGCCCACCTCTTTTTTAATTACTAAAGCGGATGGCGATGACTGTAAATCTCATAAAGCAGGATTGAGCAGGCAACTGACGCATTCAGCGATGTAACACTGCCTGCCATCGGCAAAGCGATGCAGTAATCACAATTTTTCCGCACCAGATTGGAGATGCCAAAGCCCTCTGAGCCAATGACTAACAGCAGCGGCACATCATACTGCCCTTCGCGATAATCTTTAGCGTCATGCGCATCAGCGCCAACTGCCCAAAACCCCTTCTCTTTTAAATCCTTGATTGTCTGAACCAGATTCGTTACTACAGCAACCTTCACCGTATCGATAGCACCAGTAGATACCTTAGCAACCGTCGGCGTAAGCTGTACACTGCGATGCTTGCCGATAATCACGCCGTCAGCGCCGACACAGTCACACGTTCTAAGAATGGCTCCCAGATTGTGCGGATCTTCCAGACCGTCCAGCATGACTAATAACGGGGTTTTGCCTGCTGGTACAGCCTTTAAAATCTCATCGACTGAATAAGTTTTATATTCATCAATGCTTGCCGCGATTCCCTGATGATGATCAGTTTTAAGCAATGCTTCAAGCTTCTTCTTATTCAGCACGCGCACCGGAATCTTTTTCTGTTTCAGTAAGTCTTCAAAAGAACGATCCTTCATCCCTTCCTGAATCAATACCTCATAAATCTTTTTATCGTCATTCAGCAGCTGCTTCACGACATTCTTCCCGTATACATATTGTGCCATATTATTGCGCTCCTAACATAACAATTTCGTTCCAAAGCTGTTCCATTCTCAACAATTCACCGCTTAGCTGATAATAACCCCAGATAGCCTCAAGCCCGGTAGCCAGCCGATACGTAGCAACATCGGCATTTTTGGCAATGGAAGCGGTCTGCGCGTTGCGGCCCCGGCGGATGATTGCCAATTCTTCTTCGGTAAAGAAGCCTTTATCAATCAGCGTCATCAGATAATAAGCCTGTGCCTTGGCACTGACCCATTTCGCTGTCATACGCTGCAGTTCATTAGGTTTCTGCAGACCTCTTGATACAAGCAGCTCACGCACCTTCAGCGTCATTACCGCATCGCCGATAAATGCCAGGGTCGTACCATTGTAAGGAACGATTTCCATTACAGCAGACCTCTTTCCATTAAGACAGCACGGTATTGATCAGCAGCTTCGAAATTCTTTTCCGCCTTAGCTTGGTTCCAGTTTGCGAAAACATTCTTATCATCATCACTTAAAACAATGCGGTCAAGCTTAATACCTAACACATAAAGCATCTTTTCAATCGTAATCACCAAAGCAGCTACACGGCCATAATCAATCTCTCGTGTACGCACCGCCGCATTCAGCTGCTTATTTGTATCAAACAAAGCTTTAAAGGCATTAGGCGTATTCAAATCATCACTCATCGCGTCAAGAAATGCCTGCCAGAGTGTTTCATCTGGATTACCTGCCAGCTCAATACCCGCAAGCCCTAACTTAACATAAGCCTGTTTCAGTGATGTCTTAATTTTCTCTAATTCTGTCTGCGCTGTTTCAACCGCCTGATCATTAAGATTTAACGGTGCACGGTAATGCGCTGACAGCATCAGCCATCTTACGACATTGCCGCCCAGCTTTTCCACAATATCTTTTACCCAAATCACATTACCCAAGGATTTAGACATTTTTTCACCATCGATGTTGACCATGCCATTATGCAGCCAGTAATTCGCGATATGCGTACCATAAGCCGCTTCAGACTGAGCAATCTCATTTTCATGATGCGGGAATTTGAGATCCATGCCGCCGCCGTGTATATCGATTTGATGCTGATGGAATTCATTGTTAATCATAACCACACATTCACTGTGCCAGCCCGGACGTCCCTTAGACCAAGGTGAATCCCATTTAATTCCCTCCTCTGTCTTTTTCCACAAGGTAAAATCAAGCGGGTTTTCCTTTAACGCATTTTCATCGATACGCGCGCCTACCATCAAATCCTCGATCTGCTGATTGCTGAGCTGGCCATAATCATCAATTTTATTAACTCTGAAATAAACATCGCCATCAATCTCATACGCAAAGCCTTTATCTACCAGCAGTTTTATGAAATCAATGATTTCATCCATTGTCTCCGTAACCTTTGGTGTCACATCCGGCAGATCCGCATTCAAAGACTGACGATCCGCGTTATAAGCATTGATGAAATGCTCAGTGATCGTTTTCTCATCAACATTCATTTCAATTGCCTTTTTAATGATTTTATCATCAACATCGGTGAAATTAGAAACAAATTTAACCTTGTAACCCAATGCTTCAAAAGTCTTTTTTAATGTATCAAATACAATGATTGGCCGGGCATTGCCAATATGCGGATAGTTATAAACTGTTGGTCCGCAGACATACATGCTCACTTCATTTTCATTCATCGGTTTAAATGCTTCTACTTTATTATGCAGACTATTAAATAATTTCATGTTTCTCTCTCCTTTAACAAATAAAAAAGCGCCCCTGTATAGAGACGCTTCAACACGCGGTTCCACTCTAATTGAAATAAATTCCACTCTGACCGTTAACGCCGGCAACGTTTCCTTCTACATATCGAAAGAACCCTAAGAGGTGCATTCAGCAAGTCGCTCATTCAGCGTTTCCACCCTTCCGCTGTCTCTGTAAATCAGCTCTACTGCTTACTATTCCCCTATTACTGGTTTGTTTAATATAGTATAACAACTATCATCAGAATTTTCAAATCATTTCTCTTGATAAGAAGTAATACTCAACATTCAGTTTTTCAATAGCCGTAACAATATCAACCAGCTCTACATGATTCTTGTACGTAATTGAGCATTTCTTGCGCTGCAGATCCGTATCGATTGCCACAACGCCATCAATTTCCTTCAAGCTCTGACATAACTCATCAGAATTTTTCTGATTATTCAGCAGCGGTATATAGTATTTAATAACTTTTGTCATAAATTTTCCTCCAAACCTTATATGGACAAAACATGTCCATAGTAGTCTACCCAACTTTTAGGGTAGGTGTTCATTTTATTATATGAATTTAAAAAAATAAAGGAAAATTTTAACATTTTTAGTAATTAATTAATGTTTTTAGAGCAATTTACATAAAAAAGCCCTTACTTAGCCATTATTTTGTGAAGTTCACCCGATGTTTTGACTAAATATTACGGGTGCTGAACAGTTAACATAATTAAATAAAAGCGGGTAGGTGCTTCCTTGTATGTATTTTATTTGTGATTGAATTAATAAAGCAAAAATTTTACATAAAAAAGGATGACCGTTTCCAGTCACCCTTGAATATTCAGTGAATTAAGCTAATTCAGAGAAGTATTTGATAGTTCTAACCATTTGGCTAGTGTATGAATTTTCATTATCGTACCAAGAAACAACCTGAACCTGAGTAGTTCCGTTTTCCATCTTGTGTACCATTGTTTGAGTTGCATCGAATAATGAACCGTATTTGATACCGATAACATCAGAAGAAACGATTTCGTCTTCATTGTAACCGAATGATTCATTAGCAGCAGCCTTCATAGCAGCATTTACTTGATCAACAGTTACTTCACCGTCAACAACAGCTACTAAGATAGTAGTTGAACCTGTAGGAACAGGAACACGCTGTGCAGAACCGATCAGTTTACCGTTCAATTCAGGAATTACTAAACCGATAGCTTTAGCAGCACCTGTTGAGTTAGGAACGATGTTAACTGCAGCAGCACGAGAACGTCTTAAATCACCTTTTCTTTGAGGTCCGTCTAATGTCATTTGGTCACCAGTGTATGCGTGAACAGTAGTCATGATACCACTCTGAATAGGTGCTAAGTCATTTAATGCTTTAGCCATAGGAGCTAAGCAGTTAGTAGTACAAGAAGCTGCAGAAATTACTGTATCTTCTGGTTTTAAGATGTTGTGGTTTACATTGTAAACAACTGTAGGCAGATCGTTTCCTGCTGGAGCAGAGATAACAACTTTACGAGCACCTGCAGCGATATGAGCAGAAGCTTTTTCTTTTGAAGTATAGAAACCAGTACATTCAAGTACAACGTCTACACCTAGTTTACCCCAAGGTAAGTTCTTAGCATCAGCTTCCTTGTAGATTTCGATAGTTTTTCCGTCAACTGTGATTGATGATTCACCAGCTGTAACTTTGTCAGCTAAACCATATGTGCCTTGTGCTGAATCATATTTTAATAAGTGAGCAAGCATCTTAGGGCTAGTCAAATCGTTGATAGCTACAACTTCGTAACCTTCAGCACCGAACATTTGTCTGAATGCTAAACGACCGATACGTCCAAATCCATTAATAGCAACTTTTACTGTCATTTTAAAAGTCCTCCTTTTATAACAATATTATTATACGATATTTTATAGAAATGTCAATTGTGAACTCTTTCACTTTAGCCTTTTTGTATTAAACATGCACCTATGTGCATACTCTATAAAGATTGGAGGGATTTAATGAGTTTTATACCCACAGTTATTGAGCGTTCAGCGAATGTTGAACGGGTCTATGACTTATACTCCTGTTTATTAAAGGAACGCATTATTTTATGTGTCGGTGAAGTAAATGATGAGATGGCAGCCTCAATCACTGCCCAGCTTTTATATCTGTCATCACTGAATAATGATGATATTTTAATGTATATCAATTCACCCGGCGGCAGCATTTCCAGCGGCTTGGCAATCTATGATGTCATGAACCACATCAGCTGCGATGTGTCGACGATCGGCATGGGCTGCTGCGCGAGCATGGCTTCAATCTTACTGGCTGCCGGCACAAAAGGCAAACGGCTGATCCTGAGCAACTGCGAAGTAATGATCCACCAGCCTATTGGCAACTCACAGGGACAAGCCAGTGATATGGAGATTGCGACCCGTCATATCCTAAAGGTACAGCGTAATATCTATAATATCTTAGCCCAGCGCTGCGGCAAGCCCTATGACATGATTAAACATGACTGCGACCGTGATTGTTACTTAAGCGCCGAAGATGCTTTAGCCTATGGTATTGTGGATAAAATCGTATAGTAATATAGAAAGAAAAAGGACATCTGTGCGACCAGATGCCTTTTTCTTATGTTTAGATAGAAATTAATAATTTATGAGAGTTTTATTTACTCTTATGCGTGCCAAGGAACTGAAATCAACGCTGTGTAATCGCCAGACCAGATACCAACAGCACATCCAACGATACCGATAACCAGTAACAGAAGGATACATTGGATAGGTTTCCAGCCTTTTTTAGATAACAGATACCAGCACATGCAAGTTAATGCAAATGGCAGCATGCAAGGCAGAATTGTATCTAATTTTTCTTGCAGACTAATTACAGATTCACCATTAGGGATATCGATACCGAATTGAGTACCGCCGCCGAAGTTAGCAATTAAAGCACCAACAACGAATACACCAAGAATAGAAGCTGAACGAGTCAGTTCTTTAGCATTCTTAGTCATGATACCAATAGCACTAGTACCTAAATCATATGCCCAATACATCAACCAGAAACGGATAGCCATTTCTACGCCGAATGCGATAATGAAGAATAAGATTGGTCCAAAGATATTGCCATCCATAGCCATAGGAGCTGTGATACCGGCAACGATAGGAATTAATGTAAACCAGAATAATGAGTCACCAATACCGCCTAAAGGTCCCATTGCAGCAACACGTACTGAACGGATTGTAGCGATATCAGCTTTTTGTTGTTCTAATGAAAGAACGATACCCATAACAAATGTTACGAAGAATGGGTGAGTATTGAAGAATTCCATATTATGAGTCATTGAAGCTGCTAAATCTTCTTTGTTTGTATGGATCTTCTGAAGACCTGGTAACATTGACCATAACCATCCGCAAGCCTGCATTCTTTCATAGTTGAATGAAGCCTGTAATTGGCAAGACAACCAAACCATTTTATTTAAAGTTGCTTTGTCCAGCTTAGCAGCCGGAGTCAAATCCTTATATTGAGTTGCATTAGATGCCATCACTGAATCCTCCATTTCCGCTGCCTGCATTTTCTTTGATGCGAACATTAGTTGTGTAGTCAAAGATTGCAATAGCCACACCGATGAATGCTAATAATACTAAAGTTGCAGAAGATACGCTTGTAGTTCCAAGTACGATTGCACCTGCGAAACCAGCAAGCAGGAAGCCCCAAAGTTCGCCAGAAAGCATGATTTTCATCAGAATAGCGAAACCGACGAAACGCATCATACCACCAGCAACACTTAAGCCGCCCATGAACCAGCTGAACTGTGTACTGAATGCTTCAAGAGCTGGAGCAACAGCTGTACCACCAACGTAAGCAACTACTGAAATGATTGCGAATAATGCGCCTAACAGACCCATTGAGATAAAGTTAACTTGAACGATACCTGCAGGATTTGCTTCTTCAGCTGCTTTATCAGCTTTAGCCATAAGACCAGACATAACAGTAAATGTTAATGTAACTGCATAACCACCGAATACTGAGAATACGATTGCAGCTCCAAGAGCAGCATTGATATCCATGTTAGCACGAACAGCAAAGATCATACCAACGATACCACCGATGATTGCGTTAGGTGGCTGAGCGCCGCCTACTGGCATGTTACCAACCATCATTAATTCATAAGTTCCGCCTAAAACTAAGCCAGTGTTCAAGTCGCCTAAGATTGCACCGATTAAAGTACAGTTGATAATAGGTCTTGAAATGATCTCAGTTAAAGAGAACTGGTCAATAGCCATAATGAATGTCAATACAGCTAAAAGGATGACCTGAATAATATTAATCTCCATGTATTATTTCTCCCTTTCACTTTTTCAAGTTTATTTAAATAACTTATTGAGGTCTTCAGGTGCTGTATCTGGAACACGTCTGATTTCCAGTTCAACGCCTAAATCCTGCAATTTTTTGAATGCAGCAACGTCAGCATCATCAACAGCAACAGATGTAGCAACTTGGCGTTTGCCATCTGCCATATGCATGTTTCCGATGTTAACCTTCTTGATTGGCACACCGCCTTCAACAAGTCTTAATACATCCTGTGGATTTTCACAGATAATGAAAATTTTCTGAGCAGGGCTGGCCTTGTCAATGATCGCGCAAGTTTTTTCAATAGTGAAATATCTTGTTTGAGCATAACTAGGAGCAGCCATGTTCATCAGGCTTTGTCTCAGTTCGTCTTTAGCAACGTTATCATTAGCAACTAATAATAAGTTAACGCCGAGAACACCTGACCACATAGTAGCGACTTGCCCGTGAATTAAACGGTTGTCAATTCTAGTGAGTACGATATTTGGCATTCTACTCTCTCCTTTCTATCTTAAACATGAAGTTGATATGCTTAGACCTTGATGAGGGGGCTAAGCAAGTAAACCCTTTCACTTCGCTTCAATTCTATGTCAGTTCAAGCATTTTTTCTTTACACTTTTTATTGAATCCTTTGTACTTTTTAACAATTTAAAAACTTATTTTTACATTTTTTTATACTCATTTTAATTTTTTTATAAAAATTGCTGTATCACACAAATTTCACACAATTAAACAAGCAAGCGTTGAAAAGTTCACATTTTCTTACAGAAAACGGCGATGTAAGCGCTTTAAACGTCTGATTCTGCGAAGCCAATAATTTTGTTTTATTTATGGCCGGCAAAATTTACATGATTTTTTTATCATTTTATTGATTTTTAAGATCGCATTATATTCAAAAAAACACCAAAATATTCCAAAATTATTACTTTTGCCAATTTCTACAAATTTATTACTAAAATGTGCAAATTATTGAGTCTTCGTATTCCTTTCGTTTTTCAAATTTGCTATACTAATCATAAGGGGGATTCTCACATGTTTAATAAAACTACCAGTTATATTTTCAATCGCTACGGCGAGATCATCAATGATCTGTCAAGACGTCAGACGATTAAGATGCAGCATCAGAATTTTAAATTAAAAAACAAGTCAATTACGAACTTCAACGTTTACAATGATGATGTGATTTTGAAAGTAACCTCCGGTATTGTAATGCTGGTCGTAACGCTTGATCCTGATTCAGCTGAAATGGAGAAATTCGTCATTCACCGAATGATTAAAATCAAACGCGGTGTCTTTTTCAATCTGATCAGCATCACGGCTTCTGCGAAAGTTGAAATGGTCTGTGAATTCGGCACCAAGAAACGAACAGTTGATTATACCTTCTCAACAGCGCCGATCGAATATGAAAGAGTGATTCCAACTGTTGAAATACCAGAAATTTACGCTTACTATTATCAGGTCCGCAATGCCAACTATCTGTTCCCCGGTGAAAGCCACACGTTCTGGGAGCTGACATTCATTGATAACGGCACCTTAAATACAACTATCGACAATGAGGATTATCAGCTGCGCAACTTTGATTTAATCTTATACGCGCCCAATCAGTTTCATACTCAGTCCACCGGTATGCATGAATCATGCTCCTATTTAACGATTCTGTTCGAGATGAATATCAGCGATCCATCACTGATCAGCAACCGCATCTTCAGTTCCCACCGCGATATACACAATGCCCTCAATAATTTCATTAAAGTCAGCGGCAATGAGTTATACTTTGATAATGATTTAATGATCTGTTATCTGAAAGAACTGATTATTAAACTGCTTCAATATGATTTCCTGCAGACCACGCCGATTGCTTCAACGCCGATGCAGCAGCGGTTTGAAAATGAGATACTGAATGAAATTATCATTTATATCAACGAAAATATCTATCAGTCTTTAACCATTGAGGAGATCTGCCACAAATTCTCAATCAGCCGTTCTTCTCTGCAGACCTTGTTTAAAAATAATCTTAATGTAGCTCCGAAGCAATATATCAGTGATCTGAAGCTGAATAAGAGCAAGCTGCTGATTAAGGAGTCAATGTATACGATATCAGAAATAAGCAGTATGCTTGGCTTTGCAAGTATTCACTATTTCTCAAGAAAATTCAAACAGCAATTCGGACTTACTCCGACTGACTACGCGAAAACTATCTATAACTAAAAACACCTCAGCCGAGGTGTTTCTATTTATTATTTACCTTTTTCTCTCTATTACCTTAAACTATCGGTGTGATCATGAACCTTGAAACAGTAATTACCACATCTTTGGCAATCTCTATTTTACATGTTTCCTGACCGGCAGATATGATTTTAGCCTGAATGCCGTTGAATGAACAAGGCTTACCCGGCTTAATCAAAGCATCCATCTGAATTAATGCCTCGCGTCTTTTCTTCATCATATTGCGGCTGTATAGGAAATAAGCCAGTATCAGAACCGCAGTCAAGACGATGAAGGTCAGGGCTGACCACCCAATCACTTCCCAATTCATGCTGATTAAATACCTTCTTCTGCTTCGTTTTGTTCAACTGGTTTGAATTCATATTTAACAACTTGATCCTTACCAGTATTTACTGCCATATCAGCTAATGATTCTAATTCATTAACAAATTGACGAGCCATTGAAATTTCCACAAGCATCGGCAGATTTGTACCGCCAATTACTTTTACGTTGCCGCGTGCAGCACCGCATACAACCGCTGTCTTGAACGGAGAACCGCCAGCCAGATCAGAAAGAACTAAAATGCCTTCACAATCCTTCAATTCATCCATTGCCTTATTCAATTCTCTTTCCAAATCATCTACAGAGAATTCCTGAACAAAGTCAACATATTTATAATTCTGCTGTTCGCCGCCGATTAAGTTCAATGAGCTTGTTAATCCTGAACCAAAATGTCCGTGTCCTGTTACAATAATTCCGATCATAGTATTTTCCTCTCCTACTTTCTAGTATATGGATACAATGTTACACCCTTAACAACACGATTTACTTCACCGCTTGGGCATGGGTTGTCCGGTGTGATACCGAATGAAAGTGATTTGTATAATGCAATTAACTGAGCTGCCAGAATGTATTCAAATGCAAGATACATATTGTCAGCATCTGTTTCATTATCAAATGAATAGAAATAGTCAACCAGAGCCGCAACCTCATCATCTTTTCTTGAAGAAACAGCCATGATTTTATTGCCTTTGCGCTGTCCGCTCATTTCTTTGATTAAGTCAACTTCATACTGACGAGTATAAGCATTATCACTCAAATAAACAACAGTTAATGTCGTATCATCAACAATTGATTTAGGTCCATGTCTGAAGCCCATCGGCGTATCATACATTGTAACAACTTTACCGGCAGTCAGTTCAAGCATCTTTAATGCTGATTCCTGTGCTGTGCCTTTTAATACGTTGCTGCCAAGATAAACGATACGTTTGAAATCAAATGCATCAACAACCTTCAACATTTCATCATATCTAGTATCTAATAAAACTCTTGAAGCTGCAAGAATCATTTTAACATTTTTAACAGTTTCTTCTAAATCATCCAGTGAGAAGGCTAATAAAGTAGCCAGCATCATGTTTGAATATGAACTTGTCATCGCAAATGACTGGTCATGTGTCTCATCAGTAAGATTGATAGCATAGCAGTTCTTGTTTTCATTTGCCTTTAATGACAAGGCGCCATTCTTATTGCAAGTAACAAAAATATGCTGTAAATTATTGCATACGGCTTCCGCGCAGTCTACGGCACCTACAGATTCAGGAGAATTACCGCTGCGGCCAAAGCTTACTAACAAAGTTGGCTTATCCTGTGACAAATAATTTTCAGGAGTCGCTGTAATATCTGTTGTACCATATGATTTAACCTTGTAGTTTAATTTCTTCTGTAAGTAAGAATACAGGGCGTTGCCGACGAATTCACTAGTACCGGCACCAGTCAGGATAATGTCATAATCAGGCTGAGAAGTTGTCTTAGCGATAAATTCCTTCAGGCTTTCTTTGTTTGCTTCAATCTGAGCAATCGTCTTTTCCCATGTATCAGGCTGCTGATGAATTTCTGTGGCTGTGAAAATTCCAGAGAGCTCTTTCCATGCTTGTTCAGTTTTTCCAAAAATCATTGTAATGTCACCCTTTCTAACCAAATTTTCTTGGTTCGTTGTTTGCGTTTACATTATAACGAGGTTTTGCATAAATTACAACATAGCGGCTGACGCATTGTTAAAAAGTGCAAAACATTTATTAATTTATAGACTTCATCTTTAAATCACGATATAATTGTTGCTAGAGGTGGATAAAATATGGCTAATAAAAAACAAGTGAACAACAGTAATAAGAAGAACACACCTGCGCTGAGTGGACATAATATCTATAAGGATAAACATGGTCAGACGATCTATTTTAACAAAAGAACCCGCGTTGGTTATGTCGTTCCTGAGAAGGATTTCAGTAAATTTCAGATTCTGCAGATGCGTTACATTTTAGCATTGGTAATCGCTGTTCTGCTTTACAGCATGACAAATATCAGCTACTGGCTGACTGGTATCGTTTTAGTTGCTGTAGCGATCGGTATGGAAGTTACCCTGCGGGTAAAGGTACTGCCCAGCTATACTCAGTATCAGAATTTTGAACCTGAAAAAGGTGAATCACAATTAGATTTGATGGTTAAAGAAGGCCGCAATAAATTATTGCTGCGTACATGCCTGCTGCTATTACTTTCAATTCTATTAATTGTCAATCTATTTACGATGGATGAAGAACCGACAATTATATTGATTATTCTCAGTGTTATTCTTTCAATCGCCTCATTGGTTTACGCCGGTGTGCAGATCAGAGGTATCATTTACATTCAAAAGCATAAGTAATTCCCAACAGCCTAAGGGCTGTTTTTTTAAAAGAAAAAGACCGGCGAGGGTCTTTTAATATTTCTCATTCAGATACAAGGGTTTAAAACCAATGGCATAAGCATCCTTGCTTGTTCTAACATTGGCGTTATACAGCTTATTAAACAACGGCAGATTACCGCAGCGCACCATTGTAAAGATGCGTTTTCTTGACATTGCCAGCGGAAATACCTTCTCCAAATGCTCAGCTTCACTGACCTCAAGGCGCAGCTCCGTATGATTGCCGACTGCCGCCTTCAGTAGCTTTGTCAGAACCGTACTGCCGGAGTAGATACATTCACTGACTTTGACATGATCCTTTCGTGATCTAAAGCGCACATAGCCTCTGATTCGGCCCTGTGAGTCACGATATGCAAGCAGCTGTTCACCGCAGTGCAGGCATTCATTGATCATCCGCTCAAACATCATTACATTACGGATTTTATAACCGTCAAAATGGGTCATAAATTCTTCATAAACAGCCAATAACTCCGCCGCCGTATAGGTATCGGTAATACCGATGGTTGTCGCCTTGTCAAAATACTTAGCAGGCAGATCATAGGTGCGGTGAATCGATGCCTGTTGGAAACCGAAACGCTCCAACAGCTTGGGATTACTCGCTTCCGCAAATGTAAGCAGCACCTTTTTATCACATTCATCAAGCACACTCGCCATGCATTCCTGCATATAACCGCTGCGCCGATAATCAAGATGCGTACTCAGCTGAGATAAAAAGATCGACTTCACTGCCATGCCGTTGAGCTGAACATTCATCTCCTGCATATGCACACATGATACGATTCGGTCATCAACCTCACAGACAACGCTGCGGCCATAATCATAAACAGACGAAAAGAAGCAGTCCATAAAATCGCTGCTTTTGATTGGAAAGCACATTTTCAATAAATTCTGAATGGCCTGTTTATCTTTTTCCACTGCGTCCCTAATCATAATTTACCCCGCTATTCCTCTTCTTTTTCTGTATATTCTACATCAATTACATCAGGATTTACTCTGCCGTATGTATCAAAATGAATATTTTCATTTTCAATATTAGGTTCTTCATAATAATGCTGATTCGATGAATAATGCGTATTACGGCGCTTTCTGCCAGTAATTGAACCAATCAGATTAGCAGCAAGTGAAATTACCAAGAATATAATGGCGATTCCGCCCAGGTAAGGAAGCAGACTGATAAAGAGAAAAACCAGCGCAACTCCAATGATGATTCTAACTAAATCCGTCATTCAAATACCTCTCTTTCATTGTCTATTATAAACTATTTACTATGTTTTCTCAAAGTTTTTAATCGATTTGATAACTTCACATAATTTTACGTTAAATCTTCTTAAAACCTTTCCGTAAAACACAAATTAACAGCAGCAGACACGGCAGATAGAATAAATCAACCTCACGATGGTCAACAAAAACCTGCGCATCAGCGACTACGGCTGTTGTTTCAGCTACGCCTTCTTCCATTTCAGCTTCATGAATATATTCAGGGTTGCGGATATTAATCAAGGCCAGCCCCTTTTCCAACAGCGTTTTCTGAAGCAAGGTGCCATCGGTAAACACGTAAACATCAACGGGCTGATCACGGCTGCTTTGAGGATCAATTTCTACCTCTACTCGGCGGGCTTTCGTCAGCATTTCACATGCCTGCCGGCGGGCTTCTTCATTCACGAAGCGAATATTAAAAAAGGATGCCTGAAAACTATGTTCATCCTTTGAGAACACCAGTTCATCTTCATCACATTTTTCTACATCCACAGTCTCTTTTTGATCATAAAGCTCAGAATCAGCAGGCATCATTGTCATCACCACTCTTATTCTGAGCTATTTGTTATATCCCTATGCGTGTTTATAATTGGCAGCTATTTCTTTAATTTTACTCAGGCGGTGCTTCATTCCCGATTTAGAAATCACTTCATTAAAGCCCTCTTCATAATAGTCGCATAATTCAACTAACGATGCCTCTGGATGCTCCTTGCGCAGCAGCGCCACATTGCGCAGCTTCTCCGGTAAGGATTCCAATCCAGCATAATTTTCAATCCATTCAATATCATCGCATTGACTTTTCCCCGCCGCCAGACTTTTCATTTCATTAGCCAGCTCACAGTTATCCAAACGCGTCAGATTATTCATGAAATCACGCTGAATCCGACTGTCTTCAAATTCAAATACTGATTGATGAGCACCGACACAGGCAAGAAAATCAGAGATTTTATCACTGGCTTTCAGATAGACAACTGACTGATTGCGGCGCTGAATCACCTTCGCCGGCAGATAGAACTTTTCCATCTGCTTCTGGATAAATTTTGCCAAGCCTTCATCATTAGTAGCAATCTCTAAATGATAATTTGCTTTATTCGGTGAATTCACACTGCCGCCGGCTAAAAAAGCGCCGGCAAGAAAGGCTTTGGCACAGCATTCCTTACTGACCATCTTAGCGCTTGGATGCGCTCTTAAGCCGCCGGCATCCATGATTTCAAGATCTTTTAATATCTCTGAAGTACGGCTGCGGATACGCAGAACATAGATATTATTCTTCTTCAGATTCATTTTCTTTAATACTGATAACTCACTGGTAACATTATAAAGCTCCTTCATCAGCTTTAAAATCCGCTTTGCTGTCGGGGCGCTTTCGGTGGAAATCGTCAGATGCATCCCCGAGCTTGTGAAATTCAGCGTTGAGCACATTTTAATCAATGCCGCGCATTCAGCCCTCATACAGCATGGCTTTAGTTCACCATTCTGTGCTATTTCAGTTTTTACTTCACTTGTAAATGACATGCTTCATCAATCCTTTTTTAAATATTTACTTAACAGATCCCTGATCTTATCCGGATCATGACGAATCAGTTTACCATTAAAATTCAATAATTCTTCTTCAATCACATCATAATCATGTTCATTTTCACGGATAATTACCGGGGTTGAACCTTCAAGATTATAACGTGACAGCACTTCCTCACTGATATCATCCTCATAGGCAAATACAGTTTGAATGATTCCCTTGTAGGAATGCGCTTCAATCGCCTCTACATGATCCTCCAGTGAATAATTATCGGTTTCGCCGGGCTGGGTCATCGCGTTACAGAAATAAACGCAGTTCGCTTTTGACTGCCTGATTGCATCCGTAATGCCTTCGATAATCAAATTAGGAATGACGCTGGTATATAAAGAACCAATTCCGATAACGATCAGATCCGCATTAGCCAATGCCTCAATCGCCTGCGGTGTCGCCGTAACTTCTTCTTCATAGTAAACCTTTTGAATGCGGTTGTCGAAATTAGGGATGTTGCTTTCACCGCGGACAATCGTTCCGTCGATCATCTTAGCAAACAGCGTGATGACCTGAGTAGTTGCCGGTATGATATCACCCTTAACATTTAAAACTTTAGAAATAGTCGCAATCGCATCCATGAAATTGCCGCTTTCCTCACTCAGCGCGGTTAAAATCAGATTTCCCAGATTGTGGCCGCCGATATCATGATCCTCACCATCAAAGCGGTAGTTCATCAAGTGTGAAAATAAGGTTTCTTCTTCTGCCAGCGCGACCATGACGTTGCGGATATCACCCATTGCCGGAATATGAAACTGGCGCCGCAGCCGGCCAGTGCTGCCGCCGTCATCAGCAACCGTTACAATTGCCGAAATATGCACATCCTCAATTTGCTTTAAGCCTCTTAAAATCACCGATAAGCCAGTACCGCCGCCAATTACGGTTATATTTTTCATCGGTGTTTCCCCGCTTTATCACGATGCGACTTATAGCATGTATATTCCTTTGAGTAATGTTCATAAAGCCAATTGGTGATGGATACTGAACGATGCTGACCGCCGGTGCAGCCAATGCTGACCGTTAAATGATTCTTGCCTTCTTTTTGATACTGAACAAACGCATAATCAAGAAATGACTGTAAATGCTTCAGACAATCCTGTGTCTCATCAAAGCTCATTACATAATCATAAACCGGGGCATCATCCCCCGTTAGCGTTTTTAATTCATCGATATAATAGGGATTTGGTAAAAAGCGCACATCAAACAGCAGATCGCTGTCCATCGGAATCCCATGCTTATAACCAAAGGATACAAAGGAGATGGAAAAGACCGGCTTCTCGCCAAGCTTGAGCTGTTCCTCAATCTTATCCTTTAATTCATGCTGAGACAGCTTCGTTGTGTCGATATGAAGTATCGCACCGCGTTCCTGAAGGCCGTTAAAAAGCTCACGTTCCGCTTCGATCGCATCCTCAAGGGTATTCGCCATTTTAAAAATTAAAAATGGGTGGTGGCGTCTTGTGAATTTATAGCGCTGAAGCAGCTTTTCATTGCTGGCATCTAAGAAAACAACGCGTACATTGACATTGATATTTTCAAAATAAGTCAGAAAGGTTGGATAATCCAGAGCTGATGTTGCCAAAGCGATATTCTGATACCGCGGATCTGGATCATTTTTGATAATTTTACCAAGGGAACTGACAAGCTGTACCGGAAATTGATCAATGCAGTGATAGCCCATATCTTCAAGAATCGACATGGCAGTTGACTTACCGGCACCGGACATACCAGTGACTAGGACAATATTCTGTTCACTCATACTGTTCACCTCTTCTTTTATTTAGTTTACCATATTCTTTATTTTATGCACAGAAAAAGTTAGACAGAAGCTTCCGGCACAGATAATGGTAATTATTTATATGACTGAAAACCAGATGCGTGAGCATCTGGCAGTGTTTAATCTCTTAATAAATGAAAAATATTCTGAGCCGCGATAGCACCATCGCTGGCCGCTGTGATTACCTGACGGATTTGTTTGCGTCTCACATCACCTGCCGCAAAGATGCCGGGCAGTGAAGTTTCCATTCGCTCATCGGTCAATACATAACCCGCCTCATCAAGAATCGGCAGTTCACGGCAGTAATCCGTCATTGGGTCCAAACCGATGTATGGGAAAATGCCGCTGGTTTCCAATACTTCTTCACTATCGTCTGCCAGCTTTTTAACTTTAATACCGCAGACCTTGGCGCCATCATCAAGTATTTCCACAGGTATATAACCCATCTTGATATGTATTTTTTCATTCTTTTCTGCTTTTTCAATCAGCATCGCGTCAGCTCTGAGCTTTGAGCGCACAAGAACATTGATGCATGATGCAAACTGGCTCAGATAAAGACTTTCTTCAATGGCTGAATTACCGCCGCCGACAATCGTAACAATCTTGTCTTTATAAAAGGCACCGTCACAGATCGCGCAGAAAGATACGCCATGACCGATATTCTTTTCTTCACCGGGGATATTCAGCTTGCGCTCAACCGTACCGCTGGCCAGCAGCAGTGTTCGGCCATGCAGTGTCGTGCCATCAGAACAAGTAACCGTTTTTGTTTCACCGTCACTGACTTTTACTACATTGCTGCTGATCAATTCAGCTCCGAGATTCATTGCATGATTCATCATATCCATGGCCAAGGTCGTACCTTCTGCCGATTCAAGACCTGGATAATTCTCAATAATTGATGTTCTTACCAGCTTGCCGCCAGGTGCATAATTTTCAATTAATACAACCTCTAAGCCGGCTCTTGCCGCATAGATAGCCGCGCTTAAGCCAGCCGGGCCGCTGCCGATAATTATAGTGTCGTAAAGTCGCTCCATTCGTGATCCTCCTTTAGGATATCTAATAACTGAGGCATTGATGTAATTAGAACGCATGGCTTAGCCGCCTGTAATTCTTCACGGCGTGTCTTGTCAAAAGAGGCTGCCACGGAGAAGGCTGACATATTCTTACAGGTTTTGATATCACCCACTGAATCACCGACATAAACAACATTGTCAATGGAGCGGTATAATTCAGCACATGCTTTGATTAAACCTTCCGGATCAGGTTTTACCTTATTCAGCTGTTCACAGCCGACAATTACCGGAAAATAATCCTTTAAGCCGCAGTATTCCAGACCGTGAGTCACTGTCTGTACTGTTTTATTGGAAACTACACCAATATCATAATCCTCTTCTTTTAACGTTCTCAATACTTCTTCCACACCATAAAAAGGCTTTACATACTCATCATGATGGGCGAGATTGAATTTGCGGTATTCCGCGATCAATTCGTCACTGTTTACTTCAGGTATATATTTCTCAAAGCTTTCCTTCAGCGTCGGCCCTAAAAAGCCTTTGAGATCTGCAGTTGTTAATACATAATCAGGACGGTAAATCGCAAATACATGACGGAAGCTGTCAGCAATCAAAGCCTCTGTATCTAATAGTGTACCATCAAGATCAAATAACACAACTGGTTTGACCTTCTTAAACGGCCAGATATTCGCGAATAGCTTATCATATACACCAAGCAGACCTAATACGCCTAAAATAATACCGCAGATTGAAATCAGCTGGGCAACCCGAATTGGTCCCATCATCAATGAATCAGTACGCAGACCTTCCACGAAGAAACGTACTACACCATACCAGACAATGTAAGCATAAGCCATGTCACCGCGTTTTTTACGGCCATATTTCTTAAAGCCAAAATAGATCAGAATAAAACCAATCAGATTGCCGACACCCTCAAATAGATAGGTTGGCATCCGATAAGCACCATCGATAAACATGCCCTCTTTGATAAAGGCCGGAAAATGATTAAAGAAAGATTCTGAAACCACACCGCCAAAGGCCTCCTGATTCACAAAATTACCCCAGCGTCCGATGGCTTGCCCAATCAGCAGATTCGGCGCGCAGGCATCCGCAAACCGCCTCGCGTCAACATTTCTTTTCTTCAGGAAGAACCAGCCGAAAATAACAGCTGCGATAACACCGCCATGGAATGCCAGACCGCCCTCCCATACATAAAAGATAGAAATCGGATCGGCAATGTACTGCTTCCATTCAAACAGGCAGTACCAAATACGCGCGCCGATATAAGCAATCGGCAGCATCATGATGAAATAATCTTCGCCAAGACTTTCTTTATAACCCATTTTTTTCAAGGTACGCTGACTCAGATAATAAGTAACCAGCGCACCGGTAAGACTAAAGATTGCATACCAAGTGATATGCAGTGAACCAAAAGACAGAAAAATCTTTGAAGTTGGAAAAAACTGCATCAGTAAAGCTCCTCTCTAATTATTTTTAGCGATAAAGTCCAGCACCCGCTGTTCAAACTCCTTCGCTGAATCCATTCCCATTTCTGATAAGGTGAAATTTGTGACCGCGGATTCAATAATAACCGCCATTGAACGGCCTTCCTTAACCGGCAGTATAATTTTTGGTATATCCACACCAAGAATCGTTTCAAATTTCTTATCCTCAATACCCACACGATCATAATCATTATCCGGATGCCATTGCTCCAGCTGTACCACTAAGGATACTTCTACCTTATCCAGTACCGAGCTGGCCCCGAACATTCTTGAAACATTGATAATACCGATACCGCGGATTTCCAGCATCTCACGCAAAATCGTCGGCGCCCGGCCAACAATCTTATTATGAATGCGGGAACAATCCACCCGGTCATCAGCAACCAGTAAATGACCGCGCTTAATTAATTCGAGCGCGATTTCACTCTTGCCCATGCCGCTTTCACCGCTGATCATGACGCCCTTGCCATAGATTGACAATAAACCGCCGTGACGGCTTGCGGTAGGCGCTAATTTCTCATCAAGAAAAGTTACGACATCAATAATTAACCGATAGGTTTCTGACATTGAACGCAAAAGCGGAAAATCCTTTTCTTTCGCGATTTCCTTAAGAATCGGCGGACACATATGGCTCTTCGAAATAATAATCGCCGGTGTCACCTCATTAGTGATGAAATCAAAGCTGATTCGCTGAGAACGTTCATCCATCGTTTCAATATAGGCAATTTCTTTATCACCGAGAATCACGACCCGTTTAGACTGTGAAAAATCAAAGAAGCCAGCCAGCTCAAGGCCCGGACGATTCGTGTCCGCAATTACGATTGGTCTTTCTAATGACTGTTCGCTGCCTTCAATGATTTCAAAATCAAAATAATTAACCAGATCCTTTACTTTAAGATTCGCTTCTACATTTTCCATTTATCGTTTACCCTCCAGCACGCGTTTCAGATAGATACCTGTATAGCTGTGCTCACAAGCCGCAACCTGTTCAGGTGTACCGCTAACCATAATCTGACCGCCTTCATCGCCGCCTTCCGGTCCAATATCAATAATCCAGTCAGCGCATTTAATGATATCGAGATTATGCTCAATAACCAACACGGTATCGCCATTATCCACAATACGCTGTAAAACCTCAAGCAGCTTCGCGACATCGCTTGTATGCAGACCGGTTGTCGGTTCATCTAAAACAAACAGCGTCTTGCCGGTTGCCTTGCGCTGCAGCTCACTGGCTAATTTAACACGCTGTGCCTCACCGCCGGAAAGCGTGGTCGCGCTTTGTCCTAATTTCACATAGCCAAGCCCCACATCCTTCAGCGTCTGCAAGCGATGACGAATCTTATGTACGTTATGGAAGAAATCAATCGCCTCCTCCACACTCATTTCTAAAACATCATAGATGCTCTTGCCCTTATAGGTGCAAGCCAATGTTTCTTCATTATAACGGCGTCCCTCACACTGATCACAAGGCACGTAGACATCCGGTAAGAAATGCATTGAAATACGCAGAATGCCATCACCCTGACACGCTTCACAGCGGCCGCCCTTTACGTTAAAGGAGAAACGTCCCTTGTCAAAGCCGCGGATTTTAGCTTCGGCAGTCTGTGCGAATAAATCACGGATATCATCAAAAACACCTGTATAGGTAGCTGGATTTGACCGCGGTGTACGGCCGATTGGGTCCTGTGAAATATCAATGATCTTATCAATATGCTGGAGACCTTTAATTTTCTTACATTTCCCCGGCAGCACCTTCATACGTCCTAAGGAATGCTGAATTCCTTTAGATAATACTTCATTAACCAATGAGCTCTTACCGCTGCCTGAAACACCGGTTACCACAATCAATTTACCCAACGGAAATTTAACTGTCACGTCTTTTAAATTATTTTCACAAGCGCCGACAACTTCAAGGCATAAACCATTGCCCTTTTTTCGCGTTTCAGGAATCGCGATTTGCTTTCTTCCTGATAGATAGGCACCCGTAATTGAATCTGGATTTTCCATTACCTCAGCCGGGGTACCAGCAGCAACAACCTCACCGCCGTGAATGCCGGCACCTGGCCCGATATCAATCAGATAATCACTGGCCCGCATTGTATCTTCATCATGCTCGACAACAATCAATGAATTACCTAAATCACGCATCGCTTTTAACGAAGCAATCAGCCGGTCATTATCACGCTGATGCAGACCGATACTCGGCTCATCGAGCACATACAGCACACCTGATAAATGCGAACCAATCTGGGTAGCCAGACGAATACGCTGGGCTTCACCGCCGGAAAGCGTACCAGCCAGACGATCCAAGGTCAGATAATCGAGACCTACATCACTCAAAAACTGCAGACGCTCACGGATCTCTTTCAAAATCAAGCGGGCAATCTCCTGCTGCTGTTTATTCAGCTGCATCTGCCCCAAGAAAACCAATGACTGTTTCACCGACATCTGCGTCCATTCAAAAATATTCAAGCCGCAGACACGCACTGACAACGCCTGCTCATTCAGACGCTTACCGCCGCAGACAGGACATGGTGCTTCTGATAAGAAAGTCGCATACCATTCACGGCTCATCTGTGAAGTAGTTTCCATGAAACGGCGCTCAATCAATGTGCAGACACCTTCAATAAATTCAACCTTTCTAAAGCTCGTTCCCGACTTAGATTCCAGCTGATAATCAATCGGTTCCGTAGAACCAAAACAAATGATATCCATTTCCTTCTTCGTCAGCTTCTCAATCGGTTTATCAATATCAATCTTATAATGATCACATAACGCTTTAAATTTCAGCCATTCCAGATTTTCCTTAGCAATAATATTCTTATAATAAACAATACCGCCCTGACGAATCGACTTCTTACGATCCGGAATCAAAAAATCAAGATTTACTTTTTGGGTGATACCAAGTCCCTTACATGAAGGACATGCCCCCAAAGGCGCGTTAAATGAGAAAAGCCGCGGTTCAAGTGTCGGTACACTAAAACCACAGTATTTACAGCTATAATTCTGGGAAAACAATATTTCTTCATCATTATAGGCTACTAATGCCATACCCTTGCCAAGCTTCAGCGCTGCTTCTAATGAATCCGCGATACGGGCACGGTCACTGCCCTTCACAATACGGTCAACCACGACATCAATCGTATGCTTTTTATTCTTATCAAAGCCTTCAGTTTCCTCAAGCAGCACCATGTCGCCATTATGACGGATACGCACATAACCCTCTTTCTTTAATTTATCAAGCAGATCCTTGTGTGTTCCCTTCTTATCTTTTAAAATCGGCGCTAAAATCATTAAACGTGTCTTATCCTCAAGCTCCATGACACGATCCACCATCTGTTTGATTGTCTGGCTTTCAATCGGTTCATTATGTGTCGGACAATAAGGCACTCCGATACGAGCATATAAAAGACGCAGATAATCATAGATTTCAGTAACCGTTCCTACGGTTGAACGCGGGTTGTTGCTGGTTGTTTTCTGATCGATGGAAATCGCCGGTGACAAGCCCTCAATGGAATCAACATCCGGTTTTTCACTATTCCCTAAAAATTGTCGGGCATAGGCGCTTAAGCTTTCCATATAACGGCGCTGGCCTTCCGCATAAATCGTGTCAAAAGCCAAGGATGTTTTACCGCTTCCGGATACCCCCGTCATAATTACAAATTGATTGCGGGGGATTTCAATATCTATATTCTTCAGGTTGTTCTCACGAGCACCCTTAATCACTATTTTATCATTCTCCATAATTTCACCTCGAACGTACCTATTATACCTTAGGTTGGTGTTTTTTGCACATTTTAAACAATGTTTTTTCTTATCTCACAATCATAATGGCAGATTTATACCGTCATCGATACTAAGTCTTTAAACAAAGTGTTAAAAACTTCAACAGCCGCACAATTGATCGTTCTGCTGCCTTTTTATAGTACAAAAGGAGTGCCAGTTTCATACATGTCACTCCCTTCTGTGTTATTTCATAGATTCATTCAAACGTTCTTTATTCTGTTTGCTCGATCATAGCACTCGCGTCAGCCTTTTTGGCTTTTTTCAACGCAATCCGGCGCGCCACCTCATCCCCGCAGAGACGATACAGCACCGCAAATGTCGGCAGTCCCAAAAGCATTCCCATTAAGCCAAACAAACCGCCGCCTAAGGTAATCGCAAATAAAACCCATAAACCGCTCAAACCAACTGAAGTTCCAACAACCTTATGATAGATTAAGTTGGATTCAAACTGTTGGAGACAGATGCCAAATACAATGAAGATCACTGCCTTAATCGGTGAAACGAACACAATCAAGACCGCACAGACAAAGGTTCCGATGATTGGGCCGAAAATCGGTATGATATTCGTACAGCCAATCACAACCGCCAAAATCGGCGCATAAGGAATCTTCAAAACCAGACAGCCGATATAACACAGCACACCAATGATGACCGCTTCCACCAGCTGACCGCTGATAAAGCTTGAAAATGTACTATTAGCCATTGTTGCCGCATGATTCACATAACTATTTACTGGTTCAGGCAAAAATGCATATAAAACATTTTTCAGCTGATTCAGCAATTTTTCCTTACTGACCGTCATATAAACAGCGATAATTAATGCCAGAAATAAATTCATAATGCCATTCGTAACACCCTTGCCAATTGCCAAAAGCCGCGGCAATAAATCAGTGGCAAAGCTCATCAGCCATTTGCTTGCTTCCCCAATCAGATTATTGATCTGTGTCAGCATTTCCTCACTGAATTCAAATTCCGCAGTCAGCTTATTGATAAATTCATTACTTTTCTCAATATAACCCGGAACATTATCGATTAACATCCCGATACTTTCCTGAAGCTGCGGCGCAATGATTCTGATAATCACAAAGAAAATCAAAAGAATTGTTACCAAAGCCAGTACCGCTGCCAATGCTTTGCGGTATTTCATCTGTTCCGGCAGTTTATTCAAATAAAATTTCAAAGGTATATTAAAGACATAAGCAATTCCAACCGCAATGAAAAAGGGTGAAATCAAATCAAGAATCTTGCCGATAAATGCCAATATTGGCTGATAATTAATCAGCGCAAAAATAAGCAGGACTGAATATGTAATAATTAAGAGTACATTCTTTACCGTCAGCTGTTTAACTTTTGTACTTCCCAGCATTCTATTCACCCCTCAGTTCGATAATCATATCACGCAGTTCGGCAGCACGCTCGAAATCCAATGCCTTTGCCGCTTCCTTCATTTCTTTTTCCAGTGATTCAAGCAGTTTAACCTTGTCCTTCTTGCCCAGCTTATTTTTCTTCTTCATGTAAGCAGTCGCCATTTCCTGCGTTTCTTTGCTGTGCATTACTTCATGCACTGGCTTAATAATTGTTTTTGGAATGATATTATGCGCCTTATTGTATTCAATCTGTATTCCGCGGCGTCGATTTGTCTCATTGATGGCTTTACTCATACTGTCAGTCATCTTATCCGCATACATGATGACTCTGCCATCTGCATTACGAGCAGCTCGGCCGATAATCTGAATCAAAGAACGCTCACTTCGCAAGAAGCCTTCCTTATCTGCATCTAAGATGGCAATTAAGGATACTTCAGGAATATCCAGACCTTCACGCAGCAGGTTGATACCGATCAGCACATCAATTTTACCTAGACGCAGATCGCGGATAATTTCACTGCGTTCAATGGTTTTAACTTCATGATGCAGCCAGCCAACCTTCAGATCCAGCTGTTTCAGATAATTTGTCAGCTCCTCAGCCATGCGTACAGTGAGAGCTGTAACTAAGACACGCTCATTGCGCTCAATGCGGGTGCGGATCTCATCAACAAGATCATCAATCTGTCCGGCAGTCGGCCGTACTTCCACCTGTGGATCAAGCAGACCCGTAGGACGAATAATCTGTTCGACAATTTCACCATGCGTCTGTTCCAGCTCATAATCGCCGGGTGTCGCTGATACATAGATTGCCTGATTGATCATCGACGTAAATTCTTCAAAGCGCATCGGTCGGTTATCCAAAGCACTTGGCAGACGGAAGCCATAATTAACCAGTGTTTCTTTACGGGCGCGGTCGCCGTTGTACATACCGCGGATCTGCGGCAGTGAAACATGGCTTTCATCGACAATCAGCAGAAAATCCTTTGGGAAATAATCAAGTAAAGTATACGGTCTTTCACCAGGCTTGCGGCCGTCAATATGCCTTGAATAGTTTTCAATACCCGGACAGACGCCAAATTCACGAAGTGCTTCTATATCATAGGAAGCGCGCTGTTCAAGCCGTTGTTTCTCAAGCAGCTTACCTTCTCTTTCAAGCTCAGCACTCCGCTCTTTCAGCTCCTCGCCAATCGTATCACATGCCCGCAGCAATATATCTTTACGGGTTGCATAACCGCTGGCAGGATACATGACATAGACGCTATACGCATTTAAAAGCTTGCCGGTCAGCGGCTCAACCTCACAAATACGTTCAATTTCATCATCAAATAATTCAATTCTCAGCATATAGCTGTCCGTATGGCCCGGTGCTACTTCGATTACATCGCCGCGCACACGGAAACAGCCGCGCGTCAAATCAATATCATTGCGTTTGTACTGACGGTCTACCAATTGTTTCAGCAAGACATTGCGGTCAATAACTTCACCAACCCGCAGTGTAAAAAACATCTCCCGGTATTGTTCCGGATTGCTGGCGCCATAGATACAGGCTACCGACGCAACAATAATCGTATCCCGGCGTTCAAGCACTGAATTGACCGCCGCCATCCGCAGCATATCCAGCTCCTGATTTGTTGTCGCTGTTTTATCAATATAAGTATCAGAGCTTGGCAGATAAGCCTCCGGCTGATAATAATCAAAGTTGGAAACAAAATATTCCACACGGTTCTTTGGAAAGAATTCCTTTAACTCCGCATACAGCTGTCCGGCCAGTGTTTTATTATGTGCAAACACCAGCGTCGGCCGATTCATCGCCTGAATGACATTGGAAACGGTAAATGTTTTACCAGTACCTGTCGCGCCGAGCAATACCTGGCACTTTTTCCCTTCCTTCAGACCATTCACTAACTCTTCAATCGCTTTAGGCTGATCACCCTGAGGCTGGTAGGATGAAACCAGTTCAAATAATTGTTTATCTTCCATTCACGACCTCCATAGCTTTTACAAGCTGTGTATCCAGCTCAGTCTTATTTTCAAACCACGTATAAGTAGTTGCCGAAAATAAACGAACCAGCAATTCCGTATCAATAACCCCCGTTTCTGTCAAATCATTATCCCTTTGAAAGGCCAAGATTGCCTGCCTTGTAGCTTCTGAAAAATAACCGTCTGTACGATCGACAGAATAGCCGTTAAACTGCAGATAATATTGAGCGGACTGCACGTTTTGAGCCACTGAATCAACCTCATAAACCGTATCATCTTCATAATAACTGATACTTAACGCTTTCGGCAGATCTACATCATAATCCGGCGTGATACCTACACCATTAATCTTATTATCCTTCGGTGTCAGCCATTGAGCTACCGTATATTTAATAGCACTGCCGTCGCGGAATGGAATTGACTGCTGAACCGTTCCCTTACCATAAGTCAGCTTACCAATCACATCCACATCTTTTTGTTCCTTTAAAGCAGCTGTCAGCACTTCAGCCGCTGATGCGGTATTTTCATTCACCAGCAACGCGATAGAATCAAAATCATAATTATGAATATTACTCTTTGTTTTATATTCCGTAATCTCTCCCGCGCGGTCTTCCTGTTTTAATATAACCGTATCATCAGGCAGGAAATAAGACGCTGTATCCACAACACTTACCAGATAGCCGCCGGTATTATCACGCAGATCGATAATCAGCTTGTTAATGCCCTGCGCCGCAAATTCTTCAAGATACAGGCCTACTTCGTGAGCGGTAGTTTCCGCAAAGGAGCTGATTTCTAAGATACCGACTTGATCCAGCACATAACCATAGGCAGAATTTTCAATCTCCGCCCGTGTCAAAGTAACATCCATTTCTTCACCGCTGCGATCAAGCACTAAGACAACATCCTTGCTTTCACTCTCGGTAATCATACTTTTTATTTCTGTACTTGTTTTCCCTTCAACACTCTGATTATTGATTTTTAAAATTGCGTCACCAGCCAGCAGACCGGCTGCCTCAGCGGGTGAATTTTTGATGATTCGGGTAATGACAGCCCGATCACTGGTCGGAAAATACTGAATGCCGACACCCTCAAAGCTGCCTTCCAGATTGCTGATAAAACGATTCATTAATTCCGCATCCATATACATCGTATGCGGATCACCGCCGCTGTCGACAAGTCCATTAATAGCACCGTCAAGCAATGTATTTTCTAAATCATCCATATCCTTGCCAAAATACCATAGTTCCTTCATTACTTCATAAACCGTATTCATTTTATTTGAACTGGCTGACATACCGGAATTTCCCGGCTGAACAAATGAAGATAATGCGAAACCAGCGGTAAAGAATAGCGCACAGGCCAAAATTGTACCCATGATCTGACGCTGTTTCTTTCTTCTTGCCGCAATTTCATCCGGCCAGCGATGCCGAACCAGTTTTACCCGAACCACTTTATTTTCATCAGAGAAATTTTCTGTATTTTTTTCTTCCATAGAGACACCTTCTTTTATCATGTTGATATTTTACCACAAACTCAATAAAACTAAAACGAGAGAGCATTTGCTCTCAGACTATTTTTTTCAAACGATTATAGATTGCAAACATCATCGCATCGATCGGCAGAATAAAGTCACCCACCAATTCCTCCACATGACCGCCAAATCCTTTTTTAAATAGATAAACGCCATAATCGTCAGCCTCTTTATTAAAATCACCGCTTGTACCATAAAAATTATAACGCTTAAAGCCATGGTTCAAGGCATATTGAATCATCGTCCACTGAATCGCATACGGTCCGTTAAAACGCATATATTCATCATAAGCCCCACTAGACAGATAAATCATTTCATTACCGTTCAGCGTGATAAAAAAGGCAGTTGCCAAAGGTAATTCATTACCTTCTTTAGCTTTCAGCTCCTGGGCCTCTTTTAATCGGCGCTGCGCAATCTCAATCGCCTCATCGACAACCTTTAAACGTTTATTAAACTTTTTAGAATTTGGCTGTTTAACCAGCATCTCTTCAACTTCCGCTTTCTCTTTCAGCTGATTATCAAGATCTGCCTGCATGTTTGCTTCATATTTATCCAAATCTAAAACTGCATACGGCACTTTGACGTTTTCTTCACCGTAACAGCGCATCTGCCGCTGATAAAATTCCAATTCACGGTCTTTAAACCCCCGGCGTTCACTGGTATGATCCATCATTTTCTTAAAAATCGGCAATTCATCATAAGAAAGAAAACGCACATCAATTCCCATCTTAACCGTCTTATTGATTGACCAACGTGTTTGCTGATCCATTTCTTTCAAGATTGTATCCGCATCCTTACCTTCTAAATCAAGGACAAACATCCATCTTACCTGCTGATCATCCCTAAAGCCTTTTGTTTCTCCGCAGTAATGACAGCCCATATCGATTAGATTTTGAACAATGTCATGATTATCAAAACCGCCTTCAACAAGATCCCCATTGATATCACGCTCCTGCAAACAGACATAAGGATCAATCCTTAAATAAAGGCCCTTACGCGCATGACAGTAATCTTTTATATTTCCCAGGAAATATTTTAATAATTCTTTATTCTTATAGTCAAGAAGGAAACCGCGCTGAGCATAAAAGTAACGGAATTTCTTCATCACCGGCATTGACACCAATAGAGTTGCCGCAATAATTTCATCCTTCTCTTTCACGCCTAAATAAGCACCTTCCCAGCCGCCTTCTGCTTTTATATCATAAGCTTCCTTACTTTGCATGAAGCTGCCATATTGATGGTGCTTTGCGAAAGCCGTATATTCCTGTTCATTTAATTCACAAAATTGCATGTCTATTCCTCATTTCGTCTAAGCTATTATACCACAAAGAAGCTGTTTTCACTCATGAATCAAGGCCAGAACAAGTAAATATAAGAAAAGCGTAAGAATCCTTGATAAATTAAGCCAGCCTAATTACCGCAAGCTTAACACAATAAAAAAACCTGGCATATTTACCAGGTTTGCTGCATTATAAGCCTAACATATCTTCCGGACGTTCACGGCAAGGCACTGCCCAGCCGCGGGCAGAACAAGCTGAGCTTGTATTCCAGCCGCTGCCGCCTGAGAAGTCAGCTGTTGATTGGAACCAGTTATATACATCAGCTACACTTTGTGATCCCATATTAACAATTTCAAAATGTAAATGGGGTCCCGTTGAGTTGCCGGAATGTCCAACCGCACCAATTACCTGTCCGGCATTCACCTGATCACCCGCTTTAACCGGGAACGGCTGCTGTGACATATGGAAGAATGAGAACATATAGGTTGTACCATTTACTTCTCCAATTAATGAAATCGTATTGCCGCCGCCATAAGGCCAGCCAATCCAGTTTCCTAAATAACCGCCGTTAGAAGGCGCCGGATTATTAGCATAGGCCACAATACAGTTTGCCGGTGCCACGATCGGCGTACCGATTGATGCCGCAAAATCAAGACCAAGGTGAGCTGTATTAGTACCATAATAAGCCCAAGTACCCGCGGAAATCGTATAACCTGAAACAGGTACGATAAAGCCGTTGCTGCCTTCATAATTGCCAATAACGGTTTCACTTAAATTAGGAATAATACTTAAGATATCTGAACCTGCCTGAGCATTTGTACGCTTTTCTTCTTCTAAAATAGCCTGCTGCGCATGCAGTTCATCAATAACTCGCTGCAGCTCATCTTTAGCGGCCTGCAAGCTTTCCTTCTGATCCTCAAGCAATGCCTGCTGGTCAATAGCTTCCTGCTTCAGACGATCTAATTCACTCTTATCAAAGTTAAGCTGTTCAATCTGTTTATTCAATTCTTCAATATTACCCTGTTCATAGGCGGTAATATCCTGCAATACAGAAATGCGCCGAATCATATCAATCAGATCACTGGCACCCATGATAATATCAATATACGCATTGACGCCAACATAAGACTGCATGCTGACCATGCCATCCTTGATTTGACGGTCACGTTCCTCAATATCCGCTTCCTTTTCGGCAATCTGTTCCTCAAGCACTACGATACTGTTTTCTATTTCAGCGATGCTGGCTTCCAATGCCGTAATCTGATTATTCAAATCTTCAATCTGTGTTTCATAAGCCTTAACCTGAAGACCAGCGGCACTGATATCACCCTCAAGAGCAGCGATTTTTTCACCGATTTCACCGGCAATCGCCTGATAATTAGCGGCCTGTTCACGATACCACGCCTTAAATGCCTTACATGTATCGGCATCCTCCTGAGTCTGTAAAGGTCTTGAACAAAAATCAATATAATAACTCTCCTGACCGCTGAAATCATCCGCCTTCAGCGTTGATGGCACTAAGGTCATCACAAACATTGAGGCGCTCAGCATGAGTATTTTCATGTTTTTTTTCATCGTTTCCACCTCAAATATTTATTCACAGAGAAGAAGCTGCCGATCAAACCAACAGCCATACCGCAGCCAACAAGCGCTAAGCACACATAACCGCCAAACGGCATCAGCGGCTGCAGCGGGAACATTTCCGTGAAGAAAACACCGCCTAATGATTTATAGAGCATGTTATAAGCGACAAAGGTAAAGATAACTGGAATAACCGCCCCCATAAAGCCGATTACCATACCCTCAATCATAAATGGTGTCTTAATAAACCAGTTTGCTGCCCCGACATTACGCATAATAGCAATTTCTTCATTGCGGGCATAAATCGTCATTTTAATCGTATTAGAAATCAGGAAAATCGCCAAAAGACTCAGCGCTAAAATAAAGATAGCACCGCCGTTACGGATAGAATCAAAGGCCGTAATCATCTGATTAGCACTTGCACCGCCATATTCAGCACTTTCAATGCCGTCCAGCTTTAATATTTCTAAACGCACGTTTTCAATCTGTTCCGGATCAGTTACCTCGATAATAAACGCATTACGCAGCGGATTATTCTCACCGGTATAGCGTTCATAATAACTGGCACTGCCGCCGGTACTCTTGATATATTCCATAAATAAATCGAATTCTTCATTCTTATCTGAAAATTCAACGGACTTCACATAAGCGATCGTATTCAGCTGACTCTCAAGATTTTGAATGTCTGCTTCTTCACTGACCGTCGGTGCTACCTTCACATGTATCTTTACACTGTTTTCAAGATTATGTGTGAAACTGCCGATATTGCCGGCAACCAGCAAAAAACAAGCCATTAAAACAAGCGTCACTGTGACCGCACTGGCTGCCGAAATCGACATTGCCAAATGTCTGAAAATACTTTTAAACGCCGCTTTGATATGGTAAGGGATACTCTTAAAAAACTGAATCATCGGATATAACCTCCCTTAGCACTGTCAGCACTGACATTTCCCTGTTCCAGCGAAATCGTGCGTTTTTTATATTTATTAACCAAGGTTATATCATGAGTCACCATCAGAATCGTCGTACCTTCTTCAACGTTGATTTTTTCCAACAGTTCAAGAATTTCGTTAGACTTCTCCGGGTCTAGGTTACCGGTTGGTTCATCAGCAATCAATACTTTTGGTTTATTGGCAATCGCGCGGGCGATGGTCGCACGCTGCTGCTGACCACCGGATAATTGGTTAGGAAATGATTTAGCCTTATCACTTAAATCGACCAGTTCCAAAACCTCGCGCACCCGGCGGCGGATTGAGACCTTATCTTTACCAATAGCTTCAAGCGCAAAAGCGACGTTCTCAAAAATCGTCATATGCGGAAGCAGACGAAAATCCTGGAATACTACACCGATATTACGGCGGTAATACGGAACCCGGCGATGCTTCAGCTTGCCGACATCGATGCCTTCAACGCTGACTGTACCGGCCGTCGGTATTTCTTCACCATCCAGCAATTTTATTAAAGTTGATTTCCCTGATCCGGTTGGACCAATTATGTAAACGAATTCACCATCGTTAATTTGTAAGTTGATATTGTCTAGAGCATTGACTCCATTTTTGTAACATTTTGATACGTTTTCTAAATAAATCAAGATCTCACATCCTTCACGTATCATTATAACACAAAGAGAGTTCCATTTTAAATTAAAATAGAACTCTCTGAATACCAATATTTGTTACTTTTTAATGAGGCCGTTGCGATTCTCCTCCAGATTCATCGTAAAGCCGTTGCCTTTAACTTCTTTCGCATCTTCAACGATCATAAACGCATTAGGATCAGCACTGATTACCAGCTTATTCAGCATCGGATACTGTTTATTCATAATCACAACCAAAATCACATCTTTTTCTTCACCTGAATATCCGCCCACACCTTTTAAAATAGTCGCGCCGCGGTCTAATTCAGTATGAATCATGTCAAGAATTTCTTTTGTATGCTCAGAGATTATAAAAATTGACTTCGTTGACTGACCGCCAAAACTCAATGCCTTATCAACCATATAGGATGATGACCAGACGGATAAGATACCAATCAGCGCCGCCTCGACAGAATGTGTCGCGATTCCCAGCAATACAGTCAAGCCATCGGTAATCATCACTAATGTGCCTAAAGGAATATTTGTATATTTATGCACGATGAGCGGCGGGATATCCATACCTCCGGTAGACGCTCCGGTTCTGAATACTAAACCAACGCCTAAGCCCAGCACTACACCACCGTATAAACTGGCAAGAATCGGATTGGCCGTCAGCTGCCGATCTGCCAGAAATAAAGTAATGATGTTTAGAAAAAAGGGATAAGCGATTGTTGAGAGGGCGGTTTTGACAGCAAAGCTCTTACCAAGAACTACGGAACCAAAAAGGAAGAAGCCAAAGGTCAGCACCGTGATCAATAATTCCGGATCGATATGAAAGACCGGGTATAGTGCCACCGATATACCGGCTAAGCCACCGGAAAGAATATTATTAGGTAAAATGAAACCGGCAACCGCGAAAGCTACCAAAAAATTCCCAGCTAATACAAGAAAATAATCAAACAGATGACTTTTATCTAATTTCATAGCAATCCTCCTTTAAAAAAAGTAGACAAGCGTCTACTTAATCTGTGATTTCAAATAAGCGAAGATGAACCCGTCCAAATCACCATCCATGACAGCTTGGACATTGCCCGTTTCATATCCGGTACGCAGATCCTTTACCATGCGGTATGGCTGAAATACATAGGAACGTATCTGAGAACCCCATTCGATTCGCTTCTGTTCACCCTTAATATCTGCAAGCTTGGCTTCCTGTTCCTCAATCATCTGCTGATAAATGCGCGATTTCAGAATATTCATCGCCTGTTCACGGTTTTCATGCTGCGAACGGCCGGCCTGACAGCTTGCTGTTAAACCTGTCGGCTTATGGGTAATACGGACTGCCGAATCTGTTTTATTGATATGCTGACCGCCGGCGCCGGAAGCCCGGTGCGTATCAACGATCAAGTCATTGGGATTCAATTCAATTTCAATTTCGTTATTGAACTGCGGCATAATATCTACGGAAGCAAATGAAGTATGACGTCTTCCCGAAGAATCAAAAGGTGAAATGCGGACTAAGCGATGCACACCTTTTTCAGCTTTCAGATAGCCATAAGCCAAATCACCCTCAATCAGTAAGGATACTGATTTCAGGCCAGCCTCTTCACCATCCAGATAATCAAGCACAGTGCATTTATAGCCTTTGCTTTGCGCCCAGCGTGAATACATCCGATAAAGCATTTCTGCCCAGTCCTGACTTTCTGTTCCGCCGGCACCAGGATGCAGTTCAAGGATAGCACTTGAGTGATCATATTCATGAGACAGCAGAACCTTCATCTCAAACTTCTCAAAAGCGTCCTCCGCTTCATGATATTCTTCCTCAAAAAGTTCAAATAATTCAGCATCCATCTCACTTTTTAAAATAGCTGCTGTTTCTTCCATGGAAGCAAATGACGTATTCAGCTTTTCATATGCCGATACAACATCCTTCAGCGCATTCAGTTTATTGATAATACTCTGGGCATGCCTTGCATCATTCCAGAAATTCTCACTTTCACTTTCCGCGGTTAATTCATTAATTGTCTGTTTTTTAGCAGGTAAGTCAAAGTGAATCACCTAACTGCTGCAGCTTGCTGCAATAGTTATCGACTCCCTGTTTAATTTCAAATAATTCCATTATCTTGGCGCTCTTTCCCGAACCTGAATGTTCATTTTATTAGCGTAGAAGACAACCTCTCTGGCAATCTGTTCCATCATTTCTTCAAACATTGCATATCCCTCTTCAACATAAGCCTGAAGCGGCTGTGTCTGAGCATAAGAACGCAGATGAATACCATTTCTTAACTTATCCATTGTATCGATATGATCGATCCAGTTGCGGTCCATCGTTTTTAATACAATATTCTTTTCAAATGGCAGATAGCCTTCCATTACTGGTTCAATCTTGTCATTATAAGCTTTCCATGCTTTATCAGCCGCTAATGTAGCCGCCTCATCAATACTCTTGCCGTCTAATTCTGAAGCACTGATTAAGCCTTCCGGACAGCCTAACACATCAAGACCCTTAACCGCTTCTTCACCATTAACCTTATCATGCTTAGGATCAGCATTATTTCTGATTGTAGCAGTGATTACACGGTCAAACATATCACGGACAATCGCATGAACATCTTCATTTTCCAATACATAATTACGCTGTTCATACATGATTTCACGCTGCTGACGCAATACATCATCATATTCCAGCAAGCTCTTACGGATATCAAAGTTCTGTCCTTCAACACGCTTTTGAGCTGAAGTAATCGCCTTGGTTACCATTGGTGATTCAATTTGTTCATCACCTAATTTATCAAATAATCCTTCCAGCTTTTCACCGCCGAAACGAACCATCAATTCATCTCTTAAAGAAACATAGAAACGAGAATAACCAGGATCTCCCTGACGGCCTGAACGACCGCGCAGCTGATTATCGATACGGCGTGATTCATGACGTTCTGAACCTAATACAGCTAAACCGCCTAACGCGCGCACTTCATCGTTAATTTTAATATCGGTACCACGGCCTGCCATATTGGTAGCAATCGTAACCGCACCCTTACGGCCTGCCAACGCGATAATTTCCGCTTCACGGGCATGGTTCTTCGCATTTAACACTTCATGCTTGATACCGATTTCTCTTAACATTTCAGACAGCTGTTCACTGACTTCGACAGAAATAGTACCAACCAGTACCGGCTGACCTTTTTCATGACATGCGATAACTTCTTTTACTAAAGCGTTAAACTTTAATTTCTGATTCGCAAAGATAGCATCCGGATAATCAATACGCTGAACCGGACGGTTGGTAGGAATTGAAATAACCCGCATGTTATATGTATCTAAGAATTCTTCTTCCTCAGTCTTAGCAGTACCTGTCATACCTGCCAGTTTATCATATAAACGGAAGAAGTTCTGATAAGTAATGGTAGCCAATGTAGAAGTCTCTTCCTTAATTGTTACGCCTTCCTTAGCTTCAATTGCCTGATGCAGACCATCTGAATAAGCACGGCCTTTCATGATACGGCCAGTGAATTGGTCAACGATCACGATTTCGTTGTCTTGAACTACATACTCAACATCCTTGCCCATGATATAGTTAGCTTTTAATGCCTGCTGGATGTGATGTACCAGCTGGGTGTGCTGAATATCATAAAGATTCTTGATGCTGAACATTTTTTCTGCACGGTCAACACCTGAATCAGTCAGCTGGATCGCCTTTGACTGAGCATCAATCGTATAATCATCAGGTCCTAATGCTTTCGCAAAAATATCTGCTTGTTTATATAAATTAGCTGTTTGACGTTTACCGCCGGAAATGATTAACGGTGTTCTTGATTCATCGACTAAGATTGAATCGACTTCATCGACCATCGCAAAGTGCAGACCGCGAAGTACACGATCCTGTACTCTGGTAACCATGTTGTCACGCAGATAATCAAAACCTAATTCGGCATTGGTTGTATAAGTAATGTCACAGGCATAAGCCGCACGTTTTTGATCCGGTGTTAATTCACGGGCATTGACGCCGACACTCAAACCTAAGAATTCAAAAATCTGTCCCATCCAGCGGGCATCACGGGATGCCAGATATTCATTGACAGTTACGACATGAACACCTTCTCCTGACAGAGCATTCAGATATGTACACATGATTGAAGTTAATGTTTTACCTTCACCTGTCTTCATTTCCGCAATATCGCCATTATGCATAACGATTGAACCAATGATCTGAACCATGTACGGGAATTCACCAATAACACGTTTCGCAGCTTCACGGATAACCGCAAATGCTTCCGGAAGCAAATCATCCAAAGTTTCACCCTTTTTCAGACGGGCTCTGAATTCCACAGTCTTATCCTGTAATTCACCGTCATTCAAGGCTGCCATTTTATCTTTTAACGCATCAACTTCCTGCGCTTTTGCTTCATATTTTTTTAATAACCTTGCTTCTTCACTAAATAATCGTTCAAAAAAATTCGCCATTCTCTCTTACCTCCATAGAATACTCATAAGGATACCATAGTTTATTATACTTGAAATATTCAGAAAAGCCAATAAAAAGCGGAGTTTTTTTCATTCTCCGCTGCTTCAAACCCGCTTAAAGTACACAAATAATTTTAATTTCTGATAAAAATTGACAAAATTGAAAAAATGATATCGCTTACCCCTGTTTAATGCTGCGGATAAAGCTTGATAGGTTGAGCGGCTGCACCGTATTCACGAATCATGATTGGCAGATAAAGCTTCCCTTGCTCATCAAGCGCAAAGCTGCTGAATACAAGATGATTCTGATTAGGATCATAAGTATCCGCGATAATTGGCTTGACATAACAGCGCGCTGTATTGAGATTATCAGCATAAGCCAAGGCACACGCTTCAATGCTCTGATCGGCAAGCTGCTTTTCAAGCTGAGAAGCAAGCTGACCCTTAAAATATCGTTCATTTAATAAGCCATCATCAAGGATGCTGCCATCTGACTTATCTATTAGGATATGCTTTTCAGAAACTTGATTTTCATATCCGTAACGAAGTCTGATTTCAATGAACGATTCCCCATCAACGAGCGCAGATTGTATGATTTGATAATTCAAACTGCCCATTACCACGTTATAGACTCTCGCAGTTTCAGAGATCGAACGATAAGTATAGATGCTGTTGTCGCCATTTTCATTCAATATGAAGTCACTGGCTTGGATCGGCAGTTCATCATGAGCCGGCGGTTGCCTGATGATCTCAACCGACTTCAGCCGCTGCTGATCGTCTAATTCCACATCATAAATCGCTAATTTATCAAGATGATTGACGACTGTATCAAATAATGACTCATAGTTAAATAGCAATTGAACAGGTACACCCTCAATGATTGGCTGAAAGCTCTGAATATAGTTGGCATGACTGAACATGAAATTCTGCACCTTTACCTTTGCCAACCGAACACGATTTCCATCGATTTGAATGGGTACAAAGAGGGTATCTAAAATTGAAGCCGGCATCGTATCCTTTGCTATTTGTTTCAGATACTGATCGCTGCCCTGATCATAGTAATAGTGTGCATAGCCGCTCACTCCCAGCATGGAAGTGGTCAGCGGCGGCAGTGTAAAGCCACTGATCAATTCATTGCCTTTATTCAAAACCAAATCACTGCCGATGCTTTCTGCCGAATAAAGCAGACTGTCGCCATACGGCATGATATTCGGCGTATAGTTATCAGCAAATTCCAATTGATTCAGCAAGCCCGTCAGCAGCCGCCTTTGATCTTTTATCTGCGTATATTCGGTAAAGCTTTCATCAATAAAAAACAAAAGGAAATAGACAGGATCACCACGCAGAACATTTTCTTCGAAATATGGCTGACCGCCCGGAGCTGTTCGGGTAACATATTGATCACTGTAACTAACCACGAAGTAATCATCTTTCAGCTCATAGCCCAGCGTCTCATCTTTGGCAAGCAGCTCTCCCGCCAATGCCCGCAGCTGCTTCAGCAGACTTGGTTCCTTGCTTACCGGCAGCGACCTTTCCTGGCTTAAATCATTCAAATAATAGCCAATTCCGTCAGGCTTAGTTCGTGAATCCTCTGTGATTGTATACTGCATCCCCTCATCATCCTGCATGACAAGTTTCGCAATAATATTCCCACTTTGCTTGGCATCACTCATCACTGGCAGCGCATCCAGATAAGCTTCTAATTTCTTGATTTCAGAATCATTGTATTTAACTCTGACTTTTTCACTGCATTCATCATCAGCACAATATTCAGCTGCCGCATAAACGATATTTGCTTTATTCTCATCAGTTTTCAAACCCGTTGAACAGCCGCAAAGCAGAACTGCCAGTATCCAGCATAATTGTTTTTTCATCGCACTTCCCCCCATTCAAACAGGATAATGCCAAAATAATTAAAGTCATAGGCCAGCAGTCCCTGACTGTTGATAAAGAGCTTGGAAGTCTTAAATTCACCAATTTTATCACTCACATCATCTAAATCAACGATATAAGAACTATACTCTGGCATTGCCTTGATTGCGGAAACAATACGATCAGGATCAACCTTTAGTTTTTGAATCAGCTGAGTAGTTGTTAATGTTTTCCCATCGGCAACATCAAATACTACCGCATTATTATCCACTCCCTCAATCCAAACACTCAGCAAGCCATCATGGACATTGACTTTATAAACATTGCCCTGATCTTTTTGATTCACAACCCATTCATTGAAATAAGCAGCATCCCGGCTGGCAAGATTAATCTTCAGCAAGCCCTGTTCATCGAAATAATAATCAGGCTTTTCAGGATCAACTTGTACAGCTGCCGGTTCGCTTCGATTTAAACAGCGGCCTGAAATCAGCCGATAATGATCTCCCTCCTGCATGATTACATATTCCCATGCCTCAAAATGATCCTGATATTTATTGATTAAATCACTGGCCGAATCTTCAAATGAATATTTAATAATAAAACCATTCTTACCCTGAAGCTGCGGAAGCGGCATATCCTCACCGCGCCAGTATCCGCTTGCTGCTTTATAAAATGTAAAAGTACTTAGATTATCAGATTGCTGTTCATCCATAATAAATAGATTCTGGGTTACTGGTAACCAATACTCATAAGGAAGATGATAAAAGAACAGCTTGTCAGCAGCAGAATGCGCATAGCCCTGCATACTTTGATAAAGCAATGATCCATCATCAAGATTAGGCAATGTATAATCATCGCCGAATATTTCCTTCCCCGCCTGTTCAACACTGCTGTATGGCACCGCCTTATAGACATCCGGATGCACATTAAATGATCCCGGTTTACCCGCTGGGAAATAAAGCAGATCATTATTTTCACGATTGCGGCATACATTTTCAGGTTCTTCAAAACAGTCATACTTCTCTGCCTGTTGAATTAGGCCGGCGGTCAATGTTTTTGTATCCGTAATATCGGCAACTGATTCAAAATCTTCATCAATATAATTGGCGATCCTTAAAAGCTGGTGCTTTGGATTCTTTATTTCAGCCCATGAATCAATAATGATGGAATCTTCACTTTTAGGTGAAGCTGCATAATAATTAGGAATAACAGGCATTACATCTGTCCAGCTTAAAACTTGCGTGAAATAAGCATCAACAGGCATTCCCTTCACAGCTTTCTCTTCACCCTTAAGATTCGCCGCTAAAGCTTCAAGCTGCGCAAATTGATCTGTATATACACATTGTCCTGTACATAAACCAATACGATTAAACCTAAAATACAAAGGTTCCTTACCTTTAAGTGTGATTTCAAAATCATACCAGGTACCTGGACCTAAACTCGTTGTATCTTCACCAATTTTAATTGTTTTAAAATAATCAGCAATCTTATCCAGCTCTGCTTGATCACTCACCGTAATTTCGACAGCTTCATCCTGATTGCCTTTAACTAAAACAGCCTTTTCAATTTCACCCTCATTCACGGCCGTTAAACGCAGCGGATAAAAAACCTTAACAGATAAATTATGGAGTTCTCCCTGATGCAGATAAATTGAGCTTATACTCATTTCATTGGATTGGGAAATCTCATTTTCTCTGACGCTGCCGCATCCCCAAAGCAGCAAGGCTAAACCAATAATCCCTAACCTTTTCATAATCTCACCTCTCTTTTCATTAATTCATTATCAATATTTATGGAATAATCTTTAAAGTTTCTTGATAACTGCCTTTTGATTTAATCGTTACCGGCACAACTAACTGATGTTTATCATTAATCATTAATTTAGAATACGGAACTGCGAAGTTGAATGGTGCGGCTGCTTCATCAATAGCCGGTTCCACATAGCAGCGTTCAACATCTAGTCCTTCCATATAACTCAACGGACAAGCCTGCAGTCCTTGCTTCTTTAACTGGTCAAGTACCTTTTCAGTTAATTGCCCCTCATAATATTGCTGATTAATCATACCGTCACTCATCAATTGGCCGCTCGCCTTATCAAAAAAGATTTTATAATGATCAGGCAGCTGATAGGCATCGTTAAAGATTTCCACTTCAATAAAATCATCTGTTTCATAGAGGTATGAGCGCACATTTCGATTATTCGAGAAATTTTGTTGAATGAAATCATTATAAATCATCGCATCAGCCGATTGAGCATTTAATGTATAAAGATTACAATCGCCAGTTTCAGCATTCATAAATGAATCCATTGTGATAGGCGTATTATTTATAGGCTCAGCTAATTGTATTACTTCTACACTGGTCAATCTGCCCTCACTATCCGTAACTGCATCAAATAAATCAACCTGATCTAAATGCATCACTAGCTGTTCATATAAGCTTTCAAAATTATATACTCTTTCACTATATGTGTGATTAAGAATTATTTCAAAGCAGGTTCCATATTGAGTTTCTTTGCGATACACTTTAAATCTGGCAACTCTAACCTTATCGCCCTCTTCATAAATAGGCATCAGCAGCCAATCAACACCGGCTCTTGAATAATTGCGGTTATCAATTAAAAATTGATGGTTATCCGCATCATAATAAAAATGAGTATTGTCAATGGCATTAACCTGAAATGAATTTAACTCAGGCAATTGGTAATTTTTAATCAAGCTATTACCCATGGCTTCAACACTGGTTTGATCCATGACCGCATTAATTATAAGCAGCCTGTCATTTAAAACATAGGACATTTCAGATTGCGACGGTATCTGTTTCAAAAGACCGGATAAAAGCAGACTCTGATCTTTTATCTGATTTACATCTGTGAAGCTTTCATTAATATAAAATAACAACTCAAGACCTTTTTTACCTAAAGCATATCTCCAATCCAGAGAATTGTTTTGATAACTGCTCACAAAGAATGATCCAAGCGGTAATTGCTCATAACCCATTACTACATTATCCGATATACCCTCTAATCCCTGCAGAAATGTACTTAAACGTTGATCTTCGGTTAATTGAAACGATATCCGCTGACCCTGATAGTTTAATGTGTAGCTGTCTCCGCCTGGATTATGTTCCACTGTTTCCCGATAAACATGCTGATAACCATGATCATCGATCATCACTAATTTAGCCGCTTCATCTTGGCCATAAGTGCTTGTCGTTATGTTAGGCAGTTCATCAAGAAACGTCTGAATTGCATTGATGGCATCTTCATCATACCGCATCCATGTTTTTTTAAAACATGCTTCATCATCACAATATCGAGCGGCTGCATAAACAATTTCCGCTGGTTTTTCTTCATCCGGCGCTTGTGCCGTACAGCCGGAAAGCATCAAACAAGCCAATGCCAGAACGATTTTTTTCATCTTACTTCCTCCCATTCAAAGAGGATGATATCATTACCATCATCGTATGCCATTTTACCTTTACTGTTAATGAAGAACTTTGTTGTATTGAAGTTCAAAGTTTCATAATCTTCTAACTGCAATACTCGATAGCTATAATTAGGAATTGACTGATAAGCCTTTTCAAGCTTTTCGAGATTTAAGCCTAATTGTTTTTCTACCTCAAGAGTCGTTAATGTATTACCTGCCGCAAGATCAAAAACTACGGCAAATTTTCTATTAAAAGTATCACTGCTTATCCAAATACTCAATAAGTTATCATGAATATTCGGTTTAAATTGATAATCAAATGCCAGCTGATTTGCACACCATTCATTAAAGATTGAAGCATCTGTACTTGCCAGATTAACCTTTAAAGCACCTGTATCATCAATATAATAAGTTTCCTTATCGGGTTGGACCTGCCATGGCTGATAGACTTTCTCGTTGATGCGATGACCTGATAATAATCGTACATCATCGCCCTCCTGCTTCAGTACATATTGCCATTGCTCAAAATCATCAGCATGGGCTTGAATCAGATCAACTGCGGATGCTTCGTTTTCGAGTTTGTAGGTAATACCATTGATTCCCTCTATGAAAGTACCTTGATTCAAATAAGCTTCTTTAGCTTTCGCCAGAATATAGACTGTTTCATCTCCAGAAGAAGCTTGATCAAGAATATAAGCTGTCTGTTCATTATGCCGATAAAATTCATAAGGCAGATGATAGGTGAAATATAATTTATCAGGGAAATTGATATAGGCTTGATAGCTTTGACTAGCAATCGTACCTGCTTCAAAAGACGGCAGCTCGTAATGGCTGCCAAATATACTGACACCCTTTTGCTTTACATTGTTATAAGGGACAATCAAATAAACATCAGGTACATAATGATGGATTCTTTCTAAACCATCTGGAAAATAAAGCAGATTATCAGTGTACAAATCACCGCATACGTCTACCACATTATTATAGCAATCATATTTATCTGATTGTTGGATCAAACCGGCAGTTAAAAGCTGGGTATCAGTAATATCTTCCAGCTGATCAAAGTCTTCATGAATATAATAAGATAATCTTAATACTTTCAGCATTGGGTCGGTTTCATCTACCCAAATATCGCGAATTAACTCTGCAGCTACCGGTTCGATATTGCTGGGTTTTATTGCTTTAATATCTGCCCATGTTTCAACACTTGTATTCGATTCATATATTTGTATCTTATTTACTTTTTTATATTCACCCTTGAGAGTTGACAGCATTTCATTAAGTGATTGACTGGAAGTAAATTCAACACAGCTGAACTGAGAACAGAAATAGTTAGCATAAATACGAAAATAAAGCGGCTCTTTATCTTTCAGCGTAATTTCAAAGTCAGCATATTCATCGGTTGGAAACAAGGATGATTCATTCCCTGTAAGCTCAATGCCATCAAAATAAGCAGTGATTTTATCTAATTCTTGTGGATCTGTCACTGTAATTTCAGCACCATAATCACCGGCCGGTTCAACAAGCACGACTTTTTCCAACTCACCCTGCTTTACAGCTTCTAATCGCAGCGGATAAAATTCGCCAACAAAAAGATCTGTCAGCCGGCCTTCAATCTGATAAATCCTGCTGGTAGCAATTATATTATCGTCAGTTGCTTCATTATGCGCATTTTCACCCACATCGCTGCTACATCCCCAAAGCAGCAGGGCTAAACCAATAACCCCTATTTTTTTCATAATGTTTCCCTCTCTTTTTATTATCTTAAAAATAGTATGAAAATCTAGTTATCCGTATAAACACTGGACTTATCACACTTTATCAAGGTCGAAACCAATCAATTTACTACTAATTTACTACTTATGAATGAGCTTTGATACGACGATTTACCCTTGAAAAGTGAAGAAACAAAGATACTTCCAATAAAAATTGAATAGGCAAAAGGTGGACACTTCAAAAATGAGGTGTCTATTTTTTTACCCGATTTGAAAGGACGTGATACTACGAAAATAGAAAAACAAGAGAATAAAGGTCGCTCCCCACCGTGAAAGACCATCAAACAAACGAGATTCATTCAACCATAAAAAAGAAAGGATAGGTAAAAATATGGAACTTAAATTTGTGATTCCCAAGATGGAAAAAACATTCGGCAATTTAGAATTTGCTGGCGAGGATAAAGTCGTACAGCGAAGAATCAACGGACATCTAACCGTCTTATCTCGAAGCTATAATCTCTATTCAGACGTTCAAAGAGCAGATGATATTGTGGTCGTACTTCCTGCTGAAGCTGGCGAAAAACATTTCGGCTTTGAGGAACGTGTTAAGTTAGTCAATCCACGTATTACCGCCGAGGGCTATAAAATCGGCACTCGTGGTTTTACAAATTACCTTTTACATGCTGACGACATGGTAAAAGAATAAAGAAAGAGAGGAAAAATGATGAGATTAGCAAATGGTATCGTATTAGATAAAGACACGACTTTTGGAGAATTAAAATTCTCTGCTCTACGTCGTGAAGTGAGAATCCAAAATGAAGACGGTACGGTTTCAGAGGAAATCAAAGAACGTACCTATGACTTAAAATCCAAAGGGCAAGGACGCATGATTCAAGTAAGTATTCCTGCCAGCGTGCCTTTGAAAGAGTTTGAATATAACGCACGGGTGGAACTTATCAATCCCATTACGGATACTGTCGCTACTGCTACCTTTCAAGGAGCAGATGTTGACTGGTACATCAAGGCAGACGATATTGTGCTGACAAAGGATTCTAATTCCTTTAGAAATCAACAGCCACCTAAGAAAGAACCTGCTACGGACAAATAGCCACGTATCTTCCATTAGAGAGAAAGGAGAAAATCAAACATGAAACAGCGTGTCTTTCGTGGTAAAAGGATTCGTCCGAGTGACAAAGATTTAGTCTTTCATTTTACAGTAGCGTCCTTACTGCCTATTTTACTGCTTGTTGTCGGACTGTTTCATGTGAAGACAATCCAGCAGGTCAACTGGCAGGACTTTAACCTATCACAAGCAGATAAGATTGACATTCCGTATTTAAGTATCAGTTTCAGTGTCGCAATTCTTGTCTGCTTGCTGGTGGCGTTTCTATTCAAACGGTATCGCTATGATACGATTAAACAACTCTACCACCGTCAAAAGCTGGCGAAGATGGTTCTTGAAAATAAGTGGTATGAATCAGAACAGGTCAAAACAGATGGCTTCTTCAAGGATTCCCCCAGTCGTACCAAAGAAAAGATAACCTACTTCCCTAAAATCTATTATCGCCTTAAAAATGGCTTAATACAGATACAAGTGGAAATCACTCTGGGGAAATATCAAGACCAGCTCCTACACTTGGAAAAGAAATTAGAAAGTGGCTTGTACTGTGAGCTGACGGATAAAGAGTTAAAGGATTCCTACGTGGAATATACCTTGCTCTATGATATGATAGCCCGTCGTATTTCTATTGATGAAGTACAAGCTCATGATGGGAAACTTTGCTTAATGAAAAATATGTGGTGGGAATATGACAATCTGCCTCACATGCTCATAGCTGGTGGTACAGGTGGCGGTAAGACCTACTTTATCCTGACACTGATTGAAGCCTTGCTTCATACAGATTCTAAGCTGTATATCTTAGACCCGAAAAATGCAGACTTAGCCGATTTAGGCTCTGTGATGGCAAATGTCCACTACAGAAAAGAAGACTTGCTTTCCTGCATTGATACATTCTATGAAGAAATGATAAAACGCAGTGAGGAAATGAAGCAGATGGAAAATTATAAGACTGGCGAAAATTATGCTTACTTAGGACTTCCAGCACACTTCTTAATCTTTGATGAATATGTCGCTTTCATGGAAATGCTGGGAACAAAAGAAAACACCGCAGTTATAAATAAGTTGAAACAGATTGTCATGTTAGGTCGTCAAGCTGGCTTCTTTCTAATACTGGCTTGTCAGCGTCCAGACGCAAAATATCTAGGCGACGGAATCCGTGACCAGTTTAATTTCAGAGTGGCTTTAGGTCGTATGTCTGAAATGGGCTATGGCATGATGTTTGGCAGTGACGTACAAAAGGATTTCTTCTTAAAGCGAATCAAAGGTCGTGGCTATGTTGATGTAGGAACAAGTGTCATATCAGAGTTTTATACTCCCCTTGTACCAAAAGGACATGACTTTTTAGAGGAAATTAAAAAGTTATCCAACAGCAGACAGGACACAAAAAAGCCATCATCAGAACAACAAGAAATGGAGAAATAAAAGTAATGGATATTAAAAGATTGGAGATATATCATACACCGACTGAAAAATCTGTCATTTGTCTTTGCTTGAATACAGACCAATTCACGGTAGATTGTGAACAATACATCATTGACCGATACAGGCATTTTACCGTCAATCCAAAAGTACGATTCTATTCCAGAATAGATAAGCTGATTGATGAAATTATCCGTGAAGTGAAGAAACCACCGTTCACATTCAGAATGAGGTTAGAGAAGCGACATAGTATTACCAGCAAAAATATTCTATATGAATTTCAGCTTTTTGATAGAAATTCATTCAAAACGGACGGTCTATCAGAAGTGATTGAACAGGAATATTTAAGACCAGAAGTTGATTTGGTAGTGATTTACACTGGCATACAGGGAGAATCAAAGGCAGATACAGACGACAAAGGCAGGTTTTACGGTCTTAAACCGTAAGTTCTGGCTTTGTCGGGCAGGGCTTGCCCTGCCCATTAACCCCCCGTATCTAACAGGGGGGTACAAATCGACAGGAAACAGTCAAAAAAACATTAGAAAATCCTTTGGTTACAAGGGATTTACAAAATTTCAGCGTATGTAAAATGGGCTTTAAAAGTTGACATACGCCTTTTTGATTGGAGGGATTTTTACTGAATGAACAAACTTGGTTACAGCAGTTAAAAGAAAAACGCTTGGCTTATGGACTATCTCAAAATCGTTTAGCGGTTGCGACTGGTATTACAAGGCAGTATCTAAGCGATATTGAAACAGGAAAAGTCAAGCCATCAGAGGATTTACAGCAATCTCTTTTTGAAGCTCTGGAACGCTTCAATCCCGACGCTCCCCTTGAAATGCTCTTTGATTATGTAAGGATTCGCTTTCCCACAACGGACGTACAGCATGTGGTCGAAAACATCTTACAACTGAAACTGTCCTATTTTCTTCATGAGGACTATGGTTTCTATTCTTATTCAGAGCATTATGCTTTAGGCGATATATTCGTTCTCTGCTCCCACGAACTGGACAAAGGAGTTCTGGTGGAATTGAAAGGTCGTGGGTGTCGGCAATTTGAAAGCTATCTTCTGGCTCAACAAAGAAGCTGGTATGAGTTCTTTATGGACGCTTTGGTGGCTGGCGGTGTGATGAAACGCCTTGACCTTGCCATTAACGATAAGACAGGGATTTTGAATATCCCTGTACTCACTGAAAAATGCAGACAGGAAGAATGTATATCCGTCTTCCGCAGTTTCAAAAGCTATCGCAGTGGCGAACTGGTACGCAAAGATGAAAAGGAATGTATGGGAAATACCCTCTATATCGGTTCATTACAGAGTGAAGTTTATTTCTGTATCTATGAAAAGGACTATGAACAGTACAAGAAAAATGATATTCCCATTGAAGACGCAGAAGTAAAAAACCGTTTTGAGATTCGGCTGAAAAATGAGCGTGCCTATTATGCATTCCGTGATTTACTCGTCTATGACAATCCAGAAAAGACTGCTTTTAAAATTATCAATCGGTATATCCGTTTTGTAGATAAAGACGATTCCAAACCTCGTTCTGATTGGAAGCTGAATGAAGAATGGGCTTGGTTTATTGGGAACAACCGTGAACGATTAAAACTAACCACAAAACCAGAGCCTTACTCTTTCCAGCGGACGCTGAACTGGCTTTCCCATCAAGTCGCACCCACTTTAAAGGTTGCGATTAAACTTGATGAAATCAACCAGACGCAGGTTGTGAAAGACATTCTCGACCATGCGAAACTGACAGACCGGCATGAGCAGATTTTGAAGCAACAGTCGGCAAAAGATAAGGACGTGATAACGACAAAGAAATAACCTAAACACAAATTCATTGAATATAGAGAGGAGAACATTTTTATGAATTTTGGACAAAACCTTTGTGCGACTCGTTCCTTAGTGAAAAGCTAAGGCACTAATAAAAGAACGAAAAAGTTTGATTATTAGGAGAACTGATAATCTGACAGGTGGAATGATGAAGTAACGCTCTGAAACGCCTGCCCTGAGCCTCCGACAAGCATTGAATGAGGAAACTCAGAATGTTTGAAGCTCGGTAAAGACGGCTGAAAGATACCGTAATAGTTGATGAACATATATCTTCTATCGAAAACTATCCAGAGGTGGGTAGCGTATCCAACAGGTCGGGGGTCTATAAAATATCTATGGTTAGAATGTTCCACAAGGGACTGACGAAACAGCGAATGTACGGGTCTAAATTTGTACTTTGTAGAAATGCAAAGGTACGAGAAATCGTAGCTGGTGTGGCAAAGTAAGAATATAGGTTATGAAATGCCATATACCGTTACAGGCGGTATCAAGCCAGCAGGCTTATAGCTAGTGACCTAAGGATATATATGTATAGATAAGATTATCGGAACGAGGAAAGGTATTGGGTTCTCATCAAGAGAATAAGCTGACGAAGAACAATAAGCAGTTGAACCAATGCTGAAAAGCAGAGGGCGAACCTAAGAAATTCTTGTAATGGGAATGGAGGAATACCCTCAAGTCGTGTATATATTAGAAAAGTATTATGTTGCTTTAATAAGGATTACGAGTAAGATAAAAAAGCTCACTCAATTTCAAGCAAAGGAGTGAAGCCTTATGCCTAAAAATAAAAATGAAACATTGTGTGTAGAAGATTTAAGACACGCTGAATATTACGAAATGCAAAACACCTTTGATGATTTATATGCCAAAAGTAAGAATGGAGATATTTTCACTCATCTTATGGATATTATCCTATCGAGAGAAAATATATTACTGGCATATCGAAATATCAAAGCAAATGCAGGCAGTAAGACAGCAGGAACAGACGGTACAATAATTAAAGATATTGGCAAATTGCCAGCAGAAACAGTTGTCAAAAAGGTAAGATATATTGTCGCAGGCACTCCGCACGGGTATCGACCTAAGCCAGTAAGGCGAAAAGAAATACCAAAACCAAATGGGAAAACCAGACCTCTAGGCATTCCTTGTATGTGGGACAGGCTTATACAACAATGTATCAAACAAGTATTAGAACCAATCTGCGAAGCTAAATTTAGTGAAAACAGCTACGGTTTCAGACCTAATAGGTCGGTTGAAAATGCAATAAAAGCAACCTATAACCGCCTACAAATCAGCCAGCTACATTATGTGATTGAATTTGATATTAAGGGTTTCTTTGACAACGTGAACCATTCCAAACTGATAAAACAGATATGGGCTATGGGAATACGGGACAAGCACTTGATATTCATTTTAAAAAGGATATTAAAAGCTCCAATTAAAATGCCTGACGGCACAATAACATATCCAGAGAAAGGAACTCCACAGGGGGGAATTATATCCCCACTACTAGCCAACATTGTTCTTAATGAGTTAGACCATTGGGTAGAAAGTCAATGGCATGAAAATCCTGTTACAAAAAACTATGTGGTTCATATCAATAAAAGCGGTAGCCCATGTAAAAGCAACGCTTACAAAGAAATGAAGAAAACAAAGTTAAAGGAAATGTATATGGTTCGTTATGCAGATGATTTTAGAGTTTTCTGTCGCTACAAAGAAAGTGCTGAAAAAACCAAAATAGCAATTACTCAATGGATCGAGCAACGACTAAAATTGGAAGTATCACAAGAAAAAACAAGAATTGTAAATGTTAGAAAAAGATACTCCGACTTTCTTGGTTTCAAGATTAAAATGATACCGAGAAGAAAGAAGTTAGTTGTTAAATCACATATAAGTGATAAACAATTCAAGACCCAAAAAGACAAGCTGGTATCACAGGCAAAGAAAATTGCTTCTCCCTCAAAGGGAAAAACAGAATTAGAGGAAATAAGACTTTATAATTCAATGGTATTAGGTATGCAAAATTATTATCAGATTGCAACAAATGTAAATCTGGATTGTATGAAACTTAATAGAGCTGTAATGGCTATCTTCACTAACAGATTAGGTGCAAGCAAAAAGGGCAGATTGAGAAAAACAGGCAGACAACTTACAACAAAAGAAGCAACAAGATATGGTAAATCTAAAATGCTTCGATATGTTGCTGGCGAGGGCGAACCTATATTCCCTGTTGGATATATCCAACACAGAAAACCAATGGCAAAAGTGTATTCAGCAAACTGCTATACTCCAGAGGGAAGAAAATTTATCCATACCAATCTAAGTGTTGATAAATTACTGATGTATCAGTTGATGAAATTATCTTTGGAAAATCGCACAATAGAATACGCAGACAATCGAATTTCGCTATTTTCTGCCCAACATGGAAAATGTGCTATAACTCTGGAAGAATTTCAACAAGCTAATGAAATACACTGTCATCATATTGTACCAACTAGGGCTGGTGGTAATGACGATTATAAAAATCTTATTTTGGTAAAAGAGGCGGTACATCGTCTAATACACGCAAAAACAGAAGAAACAATACAAAAATATATAGCTCTATTGAAACTAAATAAAGTCCAGCTCATAAGACTAAATAAATATAGAGTATTAGCTGGCAATCAAGAATTAAACTTGATATAGGTCTACTACATAAATACTTTTCAATATAAACACGATGGAACGCGGAGTGCGGTGAAAGTCGCACGCTCCGTGTGAATGGGGGGAAAAGTTTGAGATATTTATAATATCAGGAACTTACCTATCCATATATAACTGGTTTCTATCAAACGCTCAATCACTGGTACTTTTAGCAATCGTTGTGATTGGCTTGTATCTTGGCTTCAAGCGTGAGTTCAGTAAACTCATTGGCTTTCTCATTATTGCGATTATTGCGGTAGGCTTAGTCTTCAACGCTGCTGGAGTAAAAGACATTTTACTAGAGCTATTCAATCGCATTATTGGTGCTTAAATTAAACCGTTATTTTGTGGAATATAAGTGGTTTTCTTATGTTCCGCAAAAGAATGGTACACCAAACGAAGTGCGGTAGGGATTTTTGAATCTCTATAAAGAAAGGACGTGTGAATACATGGACGATATGCAAGTCTACATTGCCAATTTAGGCAAATACAATGAGGGCGAATTAGTTGGTGCATGGTTTACCTTTCCCATTGATTTTGAGGAAGTCAAAGAGAAAATCGGCTTGAATGATGAATATGAGGAATACGCCATTCATGATTACGAGTTACCCTTTACGGTTGACGAATACACTTCTATTAGCGAACTCAATCGCCTATGGGAAATGGTATCGGAGTTGCCAGAAGAACTACAATCGGAGCTATCTGCTCTGCTCACTCATTTTTCAAGTATTGAAGAATTAAGCGAACATCAAGAAGATATTATCATTCATTCCGATTGTGATGATATGTCTGACGTGGCACGCTACTACATTGAAGAAACGGGTGCTTTAGGCGAAGTGCCAGCCAGTCTTCAAAACTATATTGATTATGAATCCTATGGTCGGGATTTAGACCTTTCGGGAACGTTTATCTCAACCAATCACGGGATTTTTGAAATCGTCTATTAAATCTGTCGGTACATTCTTACTGGCAGATTTTCTTGTTTACGGGGTAGTCAAAAGACTATCCCCATTTTTATGAAAGGATTGATTACATGAAGAAAATACGAAGCTATACCAGTATCTGGTCTGTTGAGAAAGTGTTGTACTCCATCAATGACTTTAGACTTCCGTTTCCCATAACCTTTACGCAAATGACATGGTTTGTCGTGTCACTCTTTGCAGTTATGATACTTGGCAACTTGCCCCCTCTTTCTATGATAGAGGGAGCATTTCTCAAATACTTTGGGATTCCTGTGGCTTTCACATGGTTTATGTCTACAAAAACCTTTGATGGTAAAAAGCCTTATGGATTTTTGAAGTCTGTCATTGCTTATGCACTGCGACGAAAGCTGACCTATGCAGGAAAAAAAGTAACGCTTGGCAGAAACCAGCCACAAGAAGCCATTACAGCAGTTAGGAGTGAATTTTATGGCATATCCAATTAAATATATTGAAAACAATCTGGTCTGGAATAAAGATGGGGAATGTTACGCTTACTATGAGCTTGTTCCCTACAATTACTCATTTCTAAGTCCGGAACAGAAAATACAAGTACATGATTCTTTCAGACAGCTTATCGCACAAAATCGTGATGGCAAGATTCATGCTTTACAAATCAGTACAGAATCCAGCATACTTTCTGCACAAGAACGTTCCAAAAATGAAGTCACTGGAAAGCTCAAAACGGTTGCCTATGACAAAATCGACCAACAGACAGACGCTTTAATATCCATGATTGGCGAAAATCAAGTGGACTACCGTTTCTTTATCGGTTTTAAGTTGCTTCTCAACGATCAGGAGTTTTCTATGAAAAGTCTTACCGTTGAAGCAAAAAATGCTTTTACTGATTTTGTCTATGATGTGAACCATAAGCTGATGGGCGATTTTGTTAGTATGAGTAATGATGAAATCCTGCGTTTTCAGAAGATGGAAAAGCTTTTAGAAAATAAAATCTCCCGTCGTTTCAAAATCCGAAGATTAGATAAGGACGACTTCGGCTATCTGATTGAACACCTTTACGGACAGACAGGCACTGCCTATGAAGAGTATGAGTATCCTCTATCAAAGAAAAAGCTGGAACATGAAACACTGATTAAAACCTATGACCTCATTAAGCCTACTCGCTGTCTGGTGGAAGAAAAACAGCGATATTTGAAAATCCAGCAGGAAGACGAAACCGCCTATGTAGCTTACTTTACCATCAACAGTATTGTCGGCGAACTGGACTTCCCGTCCTCTGAAATCTTCTACTACCAGCAACAGCAATTTACCTTTCCGATTGATACGTCAATGAATGTGGAAATTGTAGCGAATCGTAAAGCCCTATCTACTGTCCGCAATAAAAAGAAAGAACTGAAAGACTTGGATAACCACGCATGGCAAAGTGATAATGAAACCAGCTCTAATGTGGCGGAAGCTCTGGAAAGTGTGAACGAGCTGGAAACCAATTTAGACCAAAGCAAGGAATCTATGTATAAGCTGTCCTATGTTGTAAGGGTATCAGCAAATGACCTTGACGAACTTAAACGTCGTTGTAATGAAGTGAAAGATTTCTATGATGATTTGAGCGTGAAACTGGTACGACCTTTTGGGGATATGCTGGGCTTACATGAAGAATTTTTACCTGCCAGCAAAAGATATATGAATGACTATATTCAATACGTGACCTCTGATTTCCTCGCTGGTTTAGGTTTTGGTGCTACTCAAATGCTGGGTGAAAATGAGGGGATTTATGTTGGCTACAGCTTAGATACTGGACGCAATGTCTATCTGAAACCTGCTCTTGCCAGTCAAGGGGTTAAGGGTTCAGTAACCAATGCGTTAGCGTCTGCCTTTGTCGGTTCGCTGGGTGGTGGTAAATCCTTTGCGAATAACCTTATCGTCTATTATGCAGTGCTTTATGGGGCACAAGCAGTGATTGTAGACCCAAAAGCAGAACGTGGCAGATGGAAAGAAACCTTGCCAGAGATTTCCCATGAAATCAATATCGTCAATCTGACTTCTGATGAGAAAAACAAAGGCTTACTTGACCCTTATGTAATTATGAAAAATACCAAAGATTCTGAATCACTGGCTATTGATATTTTGACATTCCTTACGGGGATTTCCTCTCGTGATGGGGAACGCTTCCCAATCCTTAGAAAAGCCATTCGTGCAGTAACCAATAGTGAAGTGCGAGGGTTGATGAAAGTGATTGAAGAATTACGGGTTGAGAATACGCCACTAAGTACCAGCATAGCCGACCATATCGAAAGTTTTACAGACTATGACTTTGCCCATCTGCTTTTTAGTGATGGTTATGTAGAGCAGTCTATCAGCCTTGAAAAACAACTGAACATTATACAGGTTGCCGACTTGGTACTTCCTGACAAGGAAACTTCCTTTGAGGAATATACCACAATGGAGTTACTATCGGTAGCAATGCTGATTGTCATTAGTACCTTTGCGTTGGACTTTATCCATACAGACCGAAGTATTTTCAAGATTGTAGACTTAGACGAAGCATGGAGCTTCTTACAGGTGGCACAAGGGAAAACACTATCTATGAAGCTGGTTCGTGCTGGTCGTGCTATGAACGCTGGGGTATATTTCGTGACCCAAAATACAGATGACCTCTTAGATGAAAAACTGAAAAATAACCTCGGCTTAAAATTTGCCTTTCGTTCCACTGACCTTAACGAGATTAAAAAAACCCTTGCCTTTTTTGGTGTAGACCCAGAGGACGAAAACAATCAGAAGCGATTGCGTGATTTGGAAAACGGGCAATGCCTTATCAGTGATTTATATGGTCGTGTCGGTGTGATACAGTTCCACCCTGTATTTGAAGAACTGCTCCATGCCTTTGATACCAGACCACCTGTGCGAAAAGAGGTGTAAATGTGAAACCATCAATATTAAACAGAATAAAATCAAACTGGACGCTGAAACGTCTAGGTAAAGTGGCAATGACAGTGGCTTTCACACTTGTGATTGCCATTTTTCTTTTAGCCATGCTGGGAACGGTGGTTCAAGCTGCGGGCTTGGTAGATGATACGGTCAATGTGGCAAATGAATACAGCCGATACCCACTTGAAAACTATCAACTGGATTTTTATGTGGATAATAGCTGGGGCTGGCTACCGTGGAACTGGTCGGACGGAATTGGAAAACAAGTCATGTATGGACTATATGCCATTACCAATTTTATTTGGACAATCAGTCTTTATGTTTCCAATGCGACGGGTTACTTAGTACAGGAAGCCTATTCCTTAGACTTCATTTCCGCTACAGCAGATTCCATTGGCAAGAATATGCAGACCCTTGCAGGGGTTACGCCTAGTGGACTATCAACAGAGGGTTTCTATGTTGGATTCCTTTTACTCTTGATTTTGGTTCTTGGGGTTTATGTTGCCTATACAGGACTGATAAAGAGAGAAACCACAAAGGCAATTCATGCCCTCATGAATTTTGTGCTGGTTTTTATCCTATCGGCTTCCTTTATTGCCTATGCTCCCGATTATATTAAGAAAATCAATGACTTTTCATCAGACATCAGCAACGCTAGTTTGTCACTGGGTACAAAAATTGTCATGCCCCATTCAGATAGTCAAGGCAAGGACAGTGTGGACTTGATACGTGACAGCCTATTTTCCATACAGGTTCAGCAACCGTGGCTACTGCTTCAATATAACAGTTCAGACATTGAAAGTATTGGTATTGACCGTGTGGAAAGCCTGCTCTCAACCAGTCCAGATTCCAACAATGGGGAAGACAGAGAAAAAATTGTTGCGGAAGAAATTGAAGATAGAAGCAATACCAATATGACGATTACAAAGACGATTAACCGTTTAGGTACAGTCTTCTTCCTATTTGTCTTCAATATTGGGATTTCCATATTTGTATTCCTATTAACAGGAATCATGATTTTCTCGCAGGTACTTTTTATCATCTATGCTATGTTTCTGCCTGTGAGCTTTATTTTAAGCATGATTCCATCATTTGATGGTATGTCAAAACGAGCCATAACAAAGCTCTTTAATACCATTTTGACACGAGCTGGAATCACATTGATTATTACGACAGCATTTAGTATTTCAACCATGCTCTATACCTTATCGGCTGGTTATCCGTTCTTTTTGATTGCTTTTCTACAGATTGTGACCTTTGCAGGAATCTACTTTAAGCTGGGCGATTTAATGAGTATGTTTTCTCTACAGAGTAACGATTCTCAAAGTGTGGGAAGTCGTATGATGAGAAAACCTCGTATGCTTATGCACGCTCACATGCACCGTCTACAGCGGAAACTTGGACGCTCCGTGACTGCTTTAGGGGCTGGGTCTGCCATTGCCAGTGCTACGGGTAAAAAAGGACAGTCGGGTTCGGGAAGTTCTGCGAGTACACAAGCAGATCACTCTCGACCAAACGGGCAGGAAAAATCAACACTAGGAAAGCGTATCGGTCAAACCATCGGTACAGTAGCTGATACCAAAGACAGAATGGTAGATACTGCTGGTAATTTGAAAGAACAGGTTAAGGATTTGCCGACCAATGCAAGATATGCAGTATATCAAGGAAAATCTAAAGTGACGGATAATGTCCATGATTTAACCAGAAGTATTTCTCAAACCAAAGCGGATAAAGCCAGTGGACGCAAGAAACAGCAGGAACAAAGACGGAAAACCATTGCGGAGCGTCGCTCTGAAATGGAACAGGTCAAACAGAAAAAACAGCCAGCTTCTTCCGTTCATGAAAGACCAGCCACTAAGCAAGAACAATCTCATGATGGACAGACTTCAAGGCAAACAACTGTACAGGCTTCCTATAGGGAATCTCAACAAGCCAAACAAGAGCGTCCAACAGTTAAGTCCGATTCTTCAAGTTTAAAAACGGAACGTCAAAGTAATACAGTTCAAGAAAGAACGGTTCAAAAGCCAGTAACTTCAACTGCACCAACAGATAGAGCTTCACAACGTTCAATCACAAAAGAACGTCAGTCTACTGTTCAAAGAGTACCACTACAAAATACAAAAAGTAGACCACCAATCAAAACCGCCACCATTAAGAAAGGCAGTAAGAAACCATGAAGCTGAAAACTTTAGTGATTGGTGGTTCGGGATTATTCTTGATGGTCTTCTCACTGCTTCTGTTTGTCGCCATTTTATTTTCAGATGAACAAGATGGCGGTTTTTCCAACATTCACTATGGCGGTGTGGATGTTTCCGCAGAAGTGCTGGCTCATAAGCCTATGGTAGAAAAAGTTGCCAAAGAATATGGAATTGAAGAATACGTCAATATACTTCTTGCGATTATACAGGTGGAATCGGGTGGTACAGCAGAAGATGTTATGCAGTCCTCGGAATCCCTCGGTCTTCCACCTAATTCATTGAGTACAGAAGAATCCATTAAGCAAGGTGTGAAGTATTTCAGTGAGTTATTAGCCAGTAGCGAAAGGCTTGGTGTAGATTTAGAATCGGTTATCCAGTCCTACAATTATGGTGGTGGTTTCTTAGGATATGTGGCTAATCGTGGGAATAAATATACCTTTGAACTGGCTCAAAGTTTCTCAAAAGAGTATTCGGGTGACGAAAAAGTGTCTTACCCCAATCCCATAGCCATACCTATCAATGGGGGCTGGCGATACAATTACGGGAATATGTTTTATGTGCAACTGGTAACGCAGTATCTTGTCACAACAGAGTTTAATGATGATACAGTACAAGCCATCATGGACGAAGCTCTGAAATTTGAAGGCTGGAAGTATGTCTATGGCGGAGCTTCCCCGACTACCTCTTTTGATTGTAGCGGACTGACACAATGGACGTATGGAAAAGCTGGAATCAACTTACCACGAACAGCACAACAGCAATATGATGTAACCCGGCATATCCCATTATTGGAAGCAAAAGCCGGCGATTTGGTTTTCTTTCATTCTACCTATAACGCTGGCTCTTATATTACTCATATCGGGATTTATTTAGGCGATAACCGTATGTTTCATGCAGGCGACCCTATCGGTTATGCCGACTTAACAAGCTCTTACTGGCAACAGCATTTAGTGGGAGCAGGACGAATCAAACAATAAGAAAGGACGATTCAATGATGAAATTCGGAAAAAATCAGAATACAGAAAAACAGACACCAAAGGAAAAGAAACCTCGTGTCTATAAGGTCAATCCTCGTAAAAAGGTTGTGATTGTCCTATGGGTACTTTTAGGACTTAGTTTCAGCTTTGCGATATTCAAGCACTTTACAGCCATTGATACCCATACCATTCATGAAACCACCATCATAGAAAAGGAATATGTCGATACTCATCATGTGGAAAATTTTGTAGAGAACTTTGCGAAAGTCTACTATTCATGGGAACTAAACGACAAGTCCATTGATAATCGCATAGAAAACCTGAAAGCATATCTGACAGAGGAACTTCAAGCTCTGAATGTCGATACAGTTCGTAAAGATATTCCTGTATCGTCTTCTGTAAAAGGATTTCAGATATGGACGGTAGAAGCAGATGGCGACAATCAATTTGATGTAACCTACAGTGTAGACCAACTCATTACAGAGGGGGAAAATACAAAGACCGTCCACTCTGCTTATATAGTGAGTGTCTATGTAGACAGTACTGGAAATATGGTCCTCATTAAGAATCCGACCATTACTAGCATACCAAAGAAATCAGACTATAAACCAAAAGCTATTGAAAGTGAGGGTACGGTTGATTCCATTACAACCAATGAAATCAATGAGTTTTTAACGACGTTCTTCAAGCTCTATCCTACAGCGACAGCCAGTGAACTTTCCTACTATGTGAATGACGGGATATTAAAACCAATCGGAAAAGAGTACATCTTTCAAGAACTGGTAAATCCTATTTACAATCGTAAGGATAATCAAGTCACGGTATCGCTGACAGTGGAGTATATCGACCAGCAGACCAAAGCAACGCAGGTATCTCAATTTGATTTGGTACTTGAAAAGAACGGGAGTAATTGGAAGATTATAGAATAACAAATATTGGTACATTATTACAGCTATTTTGTAATCACGTACTCTCTTTGATAAAAAATTGGAGATTCCTTGACAAATATGCTCTTACGTGCTATTATTTAAGTATCTATTTAAAAGGAGTTAATAAATATGCGGCAAGGTATTCTTAAATAAACTGTCAATTTGATAGTGGGAACAAATAATTGGATGTCCTTTTTTAGGAGGGCTTAGTTTTTTGTACCCAGTTTAAGAATACCTTTATCATGTGATTCTAAAGTATCCGGAGAATATCTGTATGCTTTGTATGCCTATGGTTATGCATAAAAATCCCAGTGATAAGAGTATTTA
>NZ_HE578928.1:86898-204388 GCF_000313565.1 Dielma fastidiosa
GGATTTTTATGCCCTTTTGGGCTTTTGAATGGAGGAAAATCACATGAAAATTATTAATATTGGAGTTTTAGCTCATGTTGATGCGGGAAAAACTACCTTAACAGAAAGCTTATTATATAACAGTGGAGCGATTACAGAATTAGGAAGCGTGGACAGAGGTACAACGAAAACGGATAATACGCTTTTAGAACGTCAGAGAGGAATTACAATTCAGACGGCGATAACCTCTTTTCAGTGGAAAAATACTAAGGTGAACATCATAGACACGCCAGGACATATGGATTTTTTAGCAGAAGTATATCGTTCATTATCAGTATTAGATGGGGCAATTCTACTGATTTCTGCAAAAGATGGCGTACAAGCACAAACTCGTATATTGTTTCATGCACTTAGGAAAATAGGTATTCCCACAATCTTTTTTATCAATAAGATTGACCAAAATGGAATTGATTTATCAACGGTTTATCAGGATATTAAAGAGAAACTTTCTGCGGAAATTGTAATCAAACAGAAGGTAGAACTGCATCCTAATATGCGTGTAATGAACTTTACCGAATCTGAACAATGGGATATGGTAATAGAAGGAAATGATTACCTTTTGGAGAAATATACGTCTGGGAAATTATTGGAAGCATTAGAACTCGAACAAGAGGAAAGCATAAGATTTCATAATTGTTCCCTGTTCCCTGTTTATCACGGAAGTGCAAAAAACAATATAGGGATTGATAACCTTATAGAAGTGATTACGAATAAATTTTATTCATCAACACATCGAGGTCAGTCTGAACTTTGCGGAAAAGTTTTCAAAATTGAGTATTCGGAAAAAAGACAGCGTCTTGCATATATACGTCTTTATAGTGGCGTACTGCATTTGCGAGATTCGGTTAGAATATCGGAAAAGGAAAAATAAAAATTACAGAAATGTATACTTCAATAAATGGTGAATTATGTAAAATTGATAAGGCTTATTCCGGGGAAATTGTTATTTTGCAGAATGAGTTTTTGAAGTTAAATAGTGTTCTTGGAGATACAAAGCTATTGCCACAGAGAGAGAGAATTGAAAATCCCCTCCCTCTGCTGCAAACGACTGTTGAACCGAGCAAACCTCAACAAAGGGAAATGTTACTTGATGCACTTTTAGAAATCTCCGACAGTGACCCGCTTCTGCGATATTATGTGGATTCTGCGACACATGAAATCATACTTTCTTTCTTAGGGAAAGTACAAATGGAAGTGACTTGTGCTCTGCTGCAAGAAAAGTATCATGTGGAGATAGAAATAAAAGAGCCTACAGTCATTTATATGGAAAGACCGTTAAAAAAAGCAGAGTATACCATTCACATCGAAGTTCCACCGAATCCTTTCTGGGCTTCCATTGGTCTATCTGTAGCACCGCTTCCATTAGGGAGCGGAGTACAGTATGAGAGCTCGGTTTCTCTTGGATACTTAAATCAATCGTTTCAAAATGCAGTTATGGAGGGGATACGCTATGGCTGTGAACAAGGATTGTATGGTTGGAATGTGACGGACTGTAAAATCTGTTTTAAGTATGGCTTATACTATAGCCCTGTTAGTACCCCAGCAGATTTTCGGATGCTTGCTCCTATTGTATTGGAACAAGTCTTAAAAAAAGCTGGAACAGAATTGTTAGAGCCATATCTTAGTTTTAAAATTTATGCGCCACAGGAATATCTTTCACGAGCATACAACGATGCTCCTAAATATTGTGCGAACATCGTAGACACTCAATTGAAAAATAATGAGGTCATTCTTAGTGGAGAAATCCCTGCTCGGTGTATTCAAGAATATCGTAGTGATTTAACTTTCTTTACAAATGGACGTAGTGTTTGTTTAACAGAGTTAAAAGGGTACCATGTTACTACCGGTGAACCTGTTTGCCAGCCCCGTCGTCCAAATAGTCGGATAGATAAAGTACGATATATGTTCAATAAAATAACTTAGTGTATTTTATGTTGTTATATAAATATGGTTTCTTGTTAAATAAGATGAAATATTCTTTAATAAAGATTTGAATTAAAGTGTAAAGGAGGAGATAGTTATTATAAACTACAAGTGGATATTGTGTCCTGTATGTGGAAATAAAACACGATTAAAGATAAGGGAAGATACTGAATTAAAAAAATTCCCCCTCTATTGTCCGAAATGCAGACAAGAAAATTTAATTGAAATAAAGCAGTTCAAAGTAACTGTGATTACAGAGCCAGACGCAAAGACGCAGAGCCGATAAAATGAGATTAATACAATCTCATTTTATCGGCTCTTTCCGTTATGTATGGATTCTTTTAATTAGTCTTCGATGTTTCTTGCTTCGTTGATACCGCTGGCTAAAGATTCCATTAAGGATAGTTCTTTGTCTGTAAAGCTATCCATGTATTTCTCTATCTGTAATCGTCGGGTGCTTTTTACCAAGTTATTAGCAGGTAAGAAAAATTCATCAACGGAAACATGAAGTAACGATACAAGGTCATAAAGAACTTGTATGCTGGGGTGTTGCCCCTTATTTTCAATATTAGTTAAGTAACGTGGGTCAATTTCAATCAATGCTCCCACTTGTTCACGAGTTAAACCTCGTTTCAATCGAGCTTCTTTAATGGCTAAACCAAAGGCTCTAAAATCATATTTATCTTCTTTTTTACGCATAGTAGACCACCTCTATACATTTTACTGTTCCTATTGAATTAGAAACAGGTATAGAAAAACATGTTATATAGTTTATAGGTTCATATTTAATAAAAAGCACTACTAAACGCCAATAAAAAAACCGTTATATGGTAGTGCTATTTATGCTGTTAAAATATTGTATCTTACTTCCAAATGGCGGTTTGTTGGAGGTCAAAGTCGCCATGAAGTATATCACATACAATCAAGTTCCCCACATTGAGTATTTATCAAAAAAAGTCGTCTATCTGCAATAGATAAGTACGTCCACCAATGTGGTTTTATAAATCATATAGATAGAAAAATAAAAGCATGTAAACAGAGAAATCAATCTGTTTGTGTGCTTTTTTGGTTATTCAGAACTTTTTTACAAAGTTTATTCATCAGTAATGCAACAAATCCCCCTTTCACATTGGGACTAAGAGTGAAAGGAGATAAAAGAGCAAGGCTCACTTCCTTTCCTAGACAGAAAGGGGGTGAGAAACATGAAACCATCTTTTTTTCAGACCACAATAGAAAATCAGTTTGACTATATCTGTAAACGTGCTATGGAAGACGAGCGAAAGAATTATCTGCTTTATCTTTCAAGGATCGCAAAGCGTGAAGTGTCCTTTTCTGATGTTGGCGATTATCTTGTTAGCCAGTTTGCGACAACAGATAACTATTCAACTGACTTTCAGATTTTTACACTCAATGGAATATCAGTTGGTGTTGAAAATGATTTATTGAGTGAAGCATTACGTGAGTTGCCAGACAAGAAACGTGAAATTCTACTGCTGTTTTACTTTATGGACATGAGCGATTCAGAAATTGCAGACCTGTTGAAATTGAACCGTTCTACTGTCTATCGGCATAGAACCAGTGGACTAGCCTTAATCAAAAAGTTTATGGAGGAATTTGAAGAATGAAAACACAATATCCTATGATTCCCTTTCCTCTCATTGTAAAGGCAACAGATGGCGATACAGAAGCGATTAACCAGATTCTACATCATTACAGAGGGTACATAACGAAACGTTCCCTACGACTTATGAAAGATGAATATGGCAATCAAAGTATGGTCGTTGATGAAGTCTTACGTGGAAGAATGGAAACCAGACTGATTACAAAGATTCTGTCATTTGAAATTAAGTAATAACCTCTCTCTTTTCGTGGAAGCGTGCCATACTATTCCACGCTTCCCGAACAGGGAGGTTTGTTATTCCATCAAAGCATATTGAGCTTTCAATGTGTTTTGATAGGCTAACGAGCCATTGTTCTTTGAAAACTGAATAAAAGTAATTGAATACGTTTCGATAAGAAAAGAGCCAACGGAGCTAACCGCCATGACCTATCTTCTAAAGATAGCGAGCGTTTCAGTTAGTGTTCCGAAAAACAATCTTTAGCAGGATTGCCAGCGACGACTTTCTTATCGTGATAATGATACTCCCATACAGTCAATAGTCCGAGCGTTAAAAGCGTCGCAGGCAATGAGTATGGCTACATGAGAACCATGCAGGGGTGGAACTCCCGTGAGCTTTGCTAGAGCTGTTCGATTGCTTGTAAAACAACTTTTATGAAATCCAATAAGTGATTTGGAAAGGAGGATTTTATGAAGCAGACTGACATTCCGATTTGGGAGCGTTATACCCTAACTATTGAAGAAGCGTCAAAATATTTTCGTATTGGCGAAAACAAGCTGCGTCGTTTGGCAGAAGAAAATAAAAATGCAAACTGGCTGATTATGAATGGCAATCGTATTCAGGTTAAACGAAAACAATTTGAAAAAATTATAGATACATTGAACGCAATCTAGCGTAGCCAAAGGGTCTTGTATATGATAAAATAGTATTAAGTCGTATCAGGGCTCTTTCCATAATGGAAAGGAGCAAATGCCATGTCAGAAAAAAGACGTGACAATAAAGGTCGAATTTTAAAGACTGGAGAGAGCCAACGAAAAGACGGAAGATACTTATACAAATATACAGATTCATTTGGAGAACCGCAATTTGTTTACTCGTGGAAACTTGTGGCTACAGACAGAGTACCAGCAGGAAAGCGTGATTGTATCTCACTTAGGGAGAAAATCGCAGAGTTACAGAAAGACATTCATGATGGTATTGATGTTGTAGGAAAGAAAATGACACTCTGCCAGCTTTACGCAAAACAGAACGCTCAAAGACCAAAGGTTAGAAAAAATACTGAAACTGGACGCAAATATCTTATGGATATTTTGAAGAAAGACAAGTTAGGTGCAAGAAGTATTGATAGTATTAAACCATCAGACGCTAAAGAATGGGCGATTAGAATGAGTGAAAATGGTTATGCCTATCAAACCATCAATAACTATAAACGTTCTTTAAAGGCTTCATTCTACATTGCGATACAAGATGATTGTGTTCGGAAGAATCCATTTGACTTTCAACTGAATGCAGTTCTTGATGATGATACTGTCCCTAAGACCGTACTAACAGGAGAACAGGAAGAAAAACTGTTAGCCTTTGCGAAAGCTGATAAAACCTACAGCAAAAATTATGATGAAATTCTGATACTCTTAAAAACAGGTCTTCGTATTTCAGAGTTTGGTGGTTTGACACTTCCAGATTTAGATTTTGAGAATCGTCTTGTCAATATAGACCATCAGCTATTGAGAGATACTGAAATTGGGTACTACATTGAAACACCAAAGACCAAAAGTGGTGAACGTCAAGTTCCTATGGTTGAAGAAGCCTATCAAGCATTTAAGCGAGTGTTAGCGAATCGAAAGAATGATAAGCGTGTTGAGATTGATGGATATAGTGATTTCCTCTTTCTTAATAGAAAGAACTATCCAAAAGTGGCGAGTGACTATAATGGTATGATGAAAGGTCTTGTTAAGAAATACAACAAGTATAATGATGATAAGTTACCACACATCACTCCACATAGTTTGCGACATACATTCTGTACCAACTATGCAAATGCAGGAATGAACCCAAAAGCATTACAATACATTATGGGGCATGCAAATATAGCCATGACGCTGAACTATTACGCACACGCAACATTTGATTCCGCAATGTCAGAGATGAAACGCTTGAATAAAGAGAAGCAACAGGAGCGTCTTGTTGCTTAGTAGTACAAATGAATTTACTACTTATTTACCACTTCTGACAGCTAAGACATGAGGAAATATGCAAAGAAACGTGAAGTATCTTCCTACAGTAAAAATACTCGAAAGCACATAGAATAAGGCTTTACGAGCATTTAAGAAAATATAAAAAGATAATTAGAAATTTATACTTTGTTTATATTAAAAATTACGAGAATTGGAAACAAGACAATCAGGAAATCAAATAAATACGACAATTTATCTTTGATAAAGGATGCTAGTACATAAAATACGGTTTATTTATGACTGCCTGCATCTTTTACTTCAAGTTGATTCAAGTCATCATTTAAGCACATCAACAAAAAGGCAAGTATAAATATAACTGCTAAATAAATGAAACCCAGCCAATGATTCACCTGCATAATAACTGTCCCCATGAACATGCCAATGCTTGGTGACAATAAAATAATGGTATCTATACCGCCTAATACCCTGCTCCTTATTTCTTTATCAATACTTGATATTGTATAACTGAATAAGGGCTGGGTGATCGCATCAAAAAATCCATAGCTTAAAAATAAGAACACAAGTAAAAAGGTGTTCACTGGCAAGATCATGAAAATCATACACATTGCACAGCCAATCATACTGATTTTAAATAAGCGGCTGACCTTATTGCCGCACTTAGCTACAAGCAGTAAGCCAAGCAAACTGCCTAAGGTTATGGCTGATTTTATAATTCCAAAAGTCATTGAATTATTATTCTCTGCGGAAAATACTAAAGGTAGAATATTAGGTATAAAGCCATAGGCAAGATTTAAGATAAACATAATCAGTGTGAAATATCTGAAATACTTCTTCTTATAGATATAATTCATTGCAGTTTTCACATCCGCAATGACAGATTGGAATATGTGTTTACGATGCATTGTGATATTACGTTTCTGATAAACATAATGTATTTGCATAACGAATAATGATGAGCAAATAAAAGTTAAAACATCAAGTAAGAAAATAGCAGAATAAGGGATTAAAGCAATCAGCAAGCCGATGATGGCTGAGCCGATAACATCGATGATTTTATTAGCAATACCAATCATTGATTGAAATCGTATAAATGTTAATTTATCAGAAAATTCGGCACCCATAGCTAAACTGCTTCTATAAAAGATTTCATTGTTGACATTATTAGCCAAAATTAACAGCAGGCAAACATTAACATTACTTATATAGTAATTAAAGCCAAAGGCAAATGATAATATAATGATGATGGAGGATAGGTTAGCGAATAAAATCAATTTTTTCTTATCAAAACGGTCGGCAATAATACCTGAGAACATTGCTAAAACAGCTCTGAATAATATCGATCCGCTTAAAAGGTAAACGGCATCCATGATGTTATTATACCTAATCGTTATTTCCCAAATAATAAATAAATCAAAGAAAACATCTCCAAATTTATTGATGATTGATGATAATAAAAGCAGTATTAGATTTCTGTTCCTGTTTAAATAATTCATAATTTAAATCCCCTTAATCATCAACTAATTGCCCAAACCGCAAGAAAAAAGCGGTTGCCCGCTTTCCTTTGTTTTTTTATAGTTTAACGATATTATGTGCTTGAAGACCACGATCAGTTTCAACGATTTCGAATTCAACTGGTGTGTCATTTTCGATAGTTTTGAAACCTTCCATCATTAATTGAGAATAGTGGAAGAATACATCCTTACCATCTTCTAATGTAATGAATCCGTAACCCTTCTCTTGGTTAAACATTTTTACTTTTCCTTGCATTTCTTTTATTCCTATACCTTTCTATGATGTTGCTATCCAACTACATATTAATATTATAGCTTAAATCCGTCAAATTGCAACCTTTATTTTCTGCGTACATCGCGTGCCTGAAGCCCTTTATCTGCGCTTGCAGCTTCGAATTCCACAGCGTTGCCTTCCTCTAAAGTTTTGAAGCCTTCCTGACGAATTTGTGAATAGTGAACAAAGTATTCTTTCTCATCCTCACCGACAATAAATCCGAATCCTTTTTCTTGATTAAACCACTTTACTTTACCTTGCATACTGTACTCCTTTCCCATGCACCCTTAGTATAGAAGACGCTCTGACTTGATACAACTAATTTTCATCGCAGGTTTCGACAAAATGACGATGAACGCAAATCACTTCGGCCGTGATTTGATCGTTATATTCACGCAATAAATCATATGCCGCCAGCAATGTTGAACCGCTTGTACAGACATCATCAAATAGGACAAGTTTTTTGGTAGGAATTTCAGCTGCTGATTTAAGCTTCATAACATCTTTGATCTGACCTCTTGATTTTCCGCGATGTAGACTTTGTTTGTAATCTTCACTTTTTACCAGACAATCACAGCACTCAATATCCATTCCCTTCAGCATCTCGTGCAGATGGCTGAACCCACGCTCACTTATTTTCTGCTGCGCGCTGGGCATAGGAATCAGCACCTTATGTCGGCATCTGTCGAACAATTCTTCACGCACTGCTGCCAAAAAAACTTCTGCAAGAGCAATATCACGCCCCTCTTTATATTGAAAAAGCAGATTCTCAACGTAATCATTGTAATAATAAAATGCGTGAATATTCAGTGCATGAAGCTGATAATTTTCATTGCATTCCTCAAAATTTGCCCGGCATTTACCACAGATACCATCCCCTCCCTTCAGCCAGCGCATAAAAGGCTGATGCTCATCCACAGATTTAAAACAGATTGGACACCAATGTTTCATTCATTTTCTCCAAAGCACGCACACAGCGTTTGATTGCCGTTGTTTTCCGTATACAGTAAAAAACACCCATTCCTGAAGGGCAGTCACGACTCCTGCCAACCCTGCCGATAATTTGTATTAATGATGCTTCATCAAAGACAGGATGATCACTTTGTAAAACAACAACATCTACGCCGGGAATCGTGATGCCGCGTTCAAGAATGGTTGTGGTGAAGATGAAATCAAGCTCACGCTTTCTCAGCCTGCTGATAATCTGATCCTTTTCAATTGTCTTGCTGGTCAGTGACGCACAGTGAAAAAGCGGTGAAAAGAGCAGTCCATAACGTTGTGCCAAGTCAATAGTCGGCACAAATATCAACATCGGCTTTTTCTGCTGACGCATAATCATTAATAGACTGACCAACTGCAAAGGCACAGGCAGCTGTTTAATAAGGGGCAGAACTAAGGGATGACCATGCGGCCGCTGGAACAATTCGACCATCTTCAGCCTGCCCTCGCTTACCTCTTTCTGCATGGCAGAATCAGGCGTAGCTGTCAGATAAAGAATCCTCCCTTTACAGCTATTTCTGGCAACTGCCGCCAGCAATTCATTTCCCTTATAGGGAAAAGCATCGACTTCATCCATAACAAGTAAATCAAAGGCTTGATGATAGCGATAAAGCTGGTGCATCGTACAGACAATCAGATCACCCTCAGTAATCTCAGTAAAACCTTGACAAACCGGAACAACCTTTAACGTCTTAAATGCCCTCTGCATCCGCTGGGCAATTTCTAAAACAACCTGTCTGCGTGAAATCGCTATGCCTACCTTTTTCCCCGCATTCAGTGCCTGTTTCAAAGGCTCCATCGTTAATTCAGTCTTGCCCGCACCGCATGCCGCATAAACCAGAACATCATAACCCGCTGCAAGATGGGCCACTATTTCCTTACTGGCCTTTAATTGCTGATCAGTCAGCTGAAACTCAAGATCATAATTACAGCGATGACGTTTTGGCACGTATGTATAAGCCTTGGGAACTATTCCTACATCAAGCCGTCCGAATGCAATGCAGCGGCGGCAATAATAAGTTCCCTTATCATTGTAGAAATATTTGGGATCAGTATTCTGACAGCGTTCACATCTCATGCTTCACCTCACCTATATATATACAAGAAAATAAGATAAGTCTAAAAATTATATGGGTTGATGGTCATTGAGTACTGAAATCATTGCTGCAAGTAAAAATTTAGTCAAGAAGGCATTATACTGTTCATTCTAGTGTGATTCATTTAATATCTTTTCAAATAATCTTATAAAGCATATGATAATTGTATCAAGAGGTAATCCCTATGAAAAAATTAATCGTCTTAAATCTTGTTTTATTTATACTAATTGGCTGCACCTCTGTTGCGAATGAAGACATTTCCAATGATTCCCATGTAGAACCACAGGTAGAAACACCCACTAAGAATTCACAACAAAATCAAGAACAGCCTGTTTTCGATAAAACGCTGCATAAAGAATTAATTGAAAAATTCACTTTAGATAACGGTGCTTTCATTGAGCATTATAGAACAGTATTTCCACATGATGAAAAACAAACACTTAAACTTGATTATCTAAATGATATTTATCTTCCTTATAATCGAGTGGGTGCTGAAGAGATTCTTTTTTCCGGTTTTGATGATGCAGGAATTGATGAATTAGCTCTAGATATTCAAACAAGCTATGAGTTTGCTGTTCAATCGATACGATATGCTAATTACGGAATTCCTGAAGATAATGAATATCTGCAAGAATTTGATATTGTATTCTATGATATTTATCAAAATGATGATGTACTTTCAATTGTCGAAACCAAAAATCATATTCTTTGGGGAGCCGGCAGCATGCCATATGAATATCGTGTCTTTAATATTGACATAAAAACAGGCAAGTTATTATCAAATTCTGAACTAGTTCCTGATTATGAAACACTTACGGATAAAGCAATCGAAAAGCTGACAAGCTTAGGATATGAACTTTCAGATTCATCTTTAGATGACAGCATTCAGCGTTTTAAACTTAGATCAGCAGATGAATTCAATAAAATGGACTTACCTATTACCGATAGCTCTCTCATCTATAAGCAGGATAATCAATATTATTTAATCATTCAAATCTATATTGTTGGCGTAAATGGCGGCCGCAGAATTAAAATTAATCTCGATGTGTGATGCAATTAAAAAAACGCATTCAAATCAGAAATGCGTTTTCTTTATATATTCAACTTATTTTTGTTTTTGCACAAAATTCCAAGCATCACGGCACATTTCCTCGATGCCCTTTTGTGCGCTCCAGCCAAGTTCTTCCTTAGCCTTTGTTGGATCAGCATAACAAGCCGCAATATCACCAGGACGGCGGTCTGTAATCTTATATGGAACCTCAATATTATTCACACGGGCAAAGGTTTTCACCAAATCAAGCACTGAGAAACCATTACCAGTACCAAGGTTATAAATCTTCACACCGCTTCCCTGAGCGATTTTCTCAACAGCTTTGATATGACCTAATGCCAAGTCAACAACATGGATATAATCACGAACCCCTGTGCCATCAGGTGTATTATAATCATCACCAAAGACATTCAGATGCGGGAGCTCTTTGTTAGCAACCTTAACAATATATGGCATTAAATTATTAGGAATATCATTAGGACTTTCCCCTAACAATCCTGATTCATGCGCGCCAATCGGATTGAAATATCTCAGCAAACCAACGCTCCATTCCTTATCCGCATACTGCAGATCCGTCAGAATTCTCTCAATGAACAATTTTGTCGTACCATAAGGATTCGTTGTAGAAAGCGTAAAATCCTCCTTGATCGGCAATGATGCAGGATCGCCATAAACCGTAGCACTTGATGAGAATACAATGCGTTTGCAATTAAACTCATTCATCACTTTGCATAATACGATTGTAGAATCAAGATTATTCTGATAATACATCAAAGGCTTCGCAACACTTTCACCAACTGCTTTATAACCCGCAAAATGAATTACCGCGTCAATCTTATGATCCGTAAAGATACGTCTTACCGCTTCTTCATCACAAACATCATTTTCATAGAAAGCAAATTTCTTATTTGTAAGCTGTTCAATCTTATCTACTACCTCTAATTTTGAATTATACAAATTATCAATAATGACAACTTCATAACCAGCATTCAATAATTCCACACATGTATGAGAACCAATATAGCCTGTTCCACCGGTAACTAATATTTTCATATTCTTTCCTCGCTTTCAACTGTATTCATTATAACAACATTCCATCTTTTATGATATAAAATTTATGTTAAGAAACAGTAAATGAAGAGTAAAAGCCAATATTTCTAAAACTGTAAACACTATCATTAAAAGTCCATCAATCAGCATTATGAAAAACAAACACATCACTGCTGCTCTATTATTTTGAAACCCGCCCGCGATATTCACCGCGAATGATTTCATCCATTTCTTCCGGTGTCTCTTTACAACCGCCGGCAAGCCACTTTTTCACGATCGCATTAAAGCCGCTTCTGAAAAATTCGACATGATATTCAATATGCCGATTGTCAAAATGCTGTTTTGCCTGATGAATGTCATAATATTCAAGCTTAAACTGATTATCATAACCTAGCTTAAAATAGGTGCGGTAGAATAATTGATTATCCTTGATATGATAAAACAGCTTTAAATAATCATTGCTGTTAAAGCCTTGTGTTGTTTCCGCTTCATAAAGCAAATTCACTTCACGCTCCAAATCTTCTCTAACCTTGTCTGCAAGCTCATAAATATCTACAAAATTAGCGTAAAACGTACTGCGATTTAATTCACAGCGCTTGCAAATATCTGAAACACTTATCTCATGAAGTTCTTTGGTTTGCAGCAATTCAATAAAGACTTTCTGAATACGTTCCATTGACTCACGGCGCCTTCGATTATTTTTTGTGTTCATTGGTTCCCTCTCCCATTATTCCAACACTTCGCATCAAACTGATGATTGTTTCTGTCGGTTATTACAATTATACTGAATTTGTATTAAAACAACAACTGTTGCTTTAATACAGATGGAGGTATTCAAATGAAAAAAAGCAGTTTTGTCGCATTAGGTTTAGGAACCATCAGCACGGTTCTATTTGCTCTTGGTATGTGTATGGCAATGATAAAAGAATGGGGAGCCTTTCAGCCGGGTGTTGTCTTTGGCTGTGTCGGACTTCTGCTCGGACTAATCACATGGATTCTATGGCGGAAAATGGAACACAAAGAACCTGTCCAAATCACAGCAAAAACATTCCTCATGGTGATGGTGGGTGTAATTGGTGCTTTAGCTTTAGGTATTGGCATGTGTTTCAGCATGGTCTGGGGTAAAATGATTCAGGGAATTATTATCGGACTGATTGGTATTGTTTTGCTGCTTGGTTTGATTCCTTTGACAACCGGCATTAAAGAATAAAGCGTTACTTGAAAATATGGGTGAATTTAAACCATTATCTTAAATGTCAAAATTTATAACCATGGGCATCAAGCAAAAAATATACAGCAGAATTGAAGTCACAAATCTCGGCAGGCATACCATAAACGATCAGCGTACCCGAATTATCTTATCAGCAGCTTTTAGCTTCATGGTAAATTTAGTATATGCACTGGTACATGGCGCACTGGGCATAGCCAATCAGTCATTGTGGTTTATTACCATGTGTGCCTACTATACTATTTTGAGCGTCATGCGTTTTTCAGCTATTTTGTGTGAAAGAAAGAATCATTCTAAAATTTCCATTGACGCAGAATATTTTGTGATGACATTAACCGGCATCCTGCTTTCAGCACTGAGCTTTGTTTTAATTGGCGTCATTTATCTTAGTCTGACTGAACACATCGCCGCAAAATACGAATCTGTGATCATGATAACCATAGCCGCTTATACGTTTTATAAAATCACTATGGCCATCCTACGCGCAGTTACACAGCGCAATAACCCCTCGCCATTACTTGCGGTAATTCGCTGTATTGGTTATAGCGATGTCGCTGCTTCGGTATTAACTTTACAGCGTTCGATGCTTGTTTCATTTGGTACCATGAGTGATGCAAACACAGCCCTGATGAACATTTTAACTGGTGCCGCTGTCTGTTTATTTATATTAGCATTAGGAATATCGATGATAAAGAAAGGAATAAAAAAGAAAGGTGCAGCATTATGGCAAAATCAAAAATCATAAAAGCGAATGAAAAGATCGCAGAAAAGGTCGTTGGAACATTTGAAAAAATAGAGGATTCAGTAGTCGGCGGTTATACTAAAATAGAAGACGCCTTTGTTGATCGCTATTTAACCAAAGACGATGAAACAATTGAAGAAGCTAAAGCCCGCTTACGAAAAGAAAAAGCATAAGTTTAATTAACAGTTTTGGATGTTCAAAACTGTTTTTTTATAATAAAAAACCGGTGTTACCGGTTCATAAAATCATCAAATTTAGCACATATATCATGGTAATTCTCTACCGTATCCATCTCATCTACCAGTGATTCATCAACCTGATGCACACCGACATTAAGTACATCTAAAAGATCTACAGGCACATTATCCCAATATTTTTTAGGATCAAGATAATTGGCGCTGTCCTTTAATCGCTGTTCAATTTCCGCCTTAATGATTTCACAGTCATGAGCGTTCCAATAAGAAATGCCAAGCATACTCGGCCGATAAGCGTCCGTAATATCCATAGCGACTACCCGTCCATTCTCAACTTTGGGGCACCAGTCAAAATCAGGCCCGGCTTTCCGCTGTACTGTATAATAAGCGCTTTGACTCATTGGACACAGAACTTGATCAAGCAGGACAACATCAGCATCAATCACCACCGTATCACTGAAATACGGCAGTGCTTTAGCCATTGAATAGAGATTGTTATAATCAGCATAATGTTCATTATAGACAAGCTTTACTTGATATTTTTCTTTCAGATAATCAAATAATTCAGCCATATGACCTACAACAATAGTAATATCGGTAATATCAGCCTCATGCAGATAGCCGATGGTTCGCTCAATGTTAGGAATGCCGCCGATTGGCAGCAATGCCTTATGATTATGCTTTGTTATTTCCTTAAACCGCGATCCAAGTCCGGCTGCTAATAATAATGCATTCATCGTATATCTCCCTCAATCTGCGGATGATCCTTGCGCAGATCCTTTACAAAGCTGACAACGACCATGATCATGATAATTCCCAACGGGAAAGCCGCGATAATCGCTATTGTCTGAAGCATGCTTAAGGTTGAGTCTGAGAATAGTAAGGCCACCGGCAGCAATAAGAAGACCACCGACCAGAATGCCCTTAGCTTTCGCCGCGGTTCATCCTGATGTTCAGGCATTTTCTCTGAATAGCTGGCTACAACCATCGTAATCGCGTCAAAGGTGCTGGCATAGAAGGCAATCATTGCGACAATCAATATACCCAATACAAGATTGGTCATGGGCAGCTGATCAAAAATCATTAAGATTACCGCAGATGGTGCTACGCCAGAAGCAATCATGCTGGCTACATCTAAGATACCATGTGTCTGCAGATATAAACCATAACCGCCGAATACAATAAAGGATGTGAACGTTCCGCCTAAGCCGCACGCCAAACCGCCTAAGATGGTTTGCTTAATCGTTCTGCCTTCCGATATTTTCGCAATGAAGAATGGTGTAGCAACAAACCATGCAATCCAATACGCCCAATAGAAAATCGTCCAATCCTGAGGGAAGCCGCTGATGCCTAATGGGTCCATCCAGGTAGCCATATTGAAGAAATTATTGATCACCTTGCCAATCGCGGTAATACCTGTTTCAATGATATAAACCTTTGGCCCGGCAATTAAAAATGTAGCTAATAAGAGTACAAATACGACAACACAGAAATTAGCCAGATAACTGATGGCCTTCATTCCCTTTAATACCGCAACCATGAAAACGAAGCAGATAATTGCCAGGATCGCGATTGAAAGGAAATGGCTCGTCTCAATATTTAAAATCTTTGCCAGCGCACCTGACAGAAGCGGTGTCGCTAATGAAAAGGTAGTTGCCGTACCAGCTAATAAACCGCAGACAGCGAAGACATCAATCAAACGGCCCGCTTTTCCATCGCTGTGTTTGCCAAGCAGCGGTCTTACAGCTTCCGATAACGTCTGACGCTTACGTCCCTTTACAAAAAACATATAAGCATAGGCACAGGCTGGCAGGATATAGAACGCCCATGGAATGGGTCCCCAGTGAAACAGCGGATAAGCACTTGACCAATCCTGCAGCTGAGCCGCCGTCATATTTTCCATGCCAAAAGGCGCCGCTGTGTAGTAATAGCTCCATTCACATAATGACCAATATAAGATATCCGCAGCCATCGTAGAGGTAAAAATCATTGAACCCCAGCTGAATGTTGAATACCGCGGTTTATCCAGATTGCCTAATTTTATATTGCCAAAGCGGCTGAAAGCCATGATGATAGCCGCAATCAGAATCCCCAGACCCAGCAGGATATAAAAGAAACCAAATTCATTGACAAATAAATTACGCAAGGTATTAATCACTTCACCGCTGGCTTGCGGAAACAGCATGAGCAGTGATGAAATAATGCCGATAATGACTAAGGGTAAGATTGTAATCACCCAGTCGATACTCTTATCTAGTTTAAAATTTTTCATAACAGATCCCTTTCATATTGCTTACAGAATACTTCAATAGCCTGTAAGCCGCGGTTCAGACGGTCGATGCCATAAGTACCGAAATCTTCGCCATTAGCTTCCTTGGCCATGGTCCATGCCGACCAAAGAATATCCTGAGTAATTTTGAATAACTGAATCTTTTCTTTTTCAACAGCACTCAAGCCTTTGCCCTCAGTATAGTAATATTCAAACAATTCCTCTTCACTCGGCGTAAATTCACATTCAACAAAATGACCGGCAAGATCCCACATCGGATCATTAAAACCCGCGTATTCCCAATCAATCAGATACATTCTTCCATGTTCATCCTTAATCAGATTCTCCGCAACCAGATCGCAATGACACGGCTTCAGATTCCAGCCTAATCGATCCATCACGACAGCCAGCTTGTCCATAAAGGCTCTGGCCTGATCGTAGTTCTCATAAGGTGTTACATGTGAAGCAGCCATTAAATCTTCATATTTCTTTAATTCATCAAAGACATTAAAGCGGCCCTTCAATTCACATTCACTTGTATGCAGCTTACGCAGCAGCGCCGCTGTCAGCTTCATATTCTTTTCCAGACGCACCGTCGGTCCAGTCATCGTTTTCGCATTTGGAATATAAATACTTACTTTAACGCCGCTTGCTTCATTAAAATAAACCGTATCAACATTTAAACCAAGCAGATAACCAAATTTACCATTTACCTTTTCATTGCTGCGGGAGATCATCGTCTCGGTACAGCGTCCCGGCATTCTCAGAATATAACGGTTATTGGTTGTTTTTACCTTATAATTAGTATTTGTCATCCCACCAGCAGCCTCAATACTGATAAAATCCTTTTCATCAATCCCCATGACTTCGATAAATAATTTCTTTAATTGAAGCAGATTGCGTTCATTCTCTTTCTTCTTTAATTTAGGGAAATAGATATTGACCATATCGTTATACTGTTTCTGATTATCTATATCCATACAGATACAATCATCGATGCCGCAGGTCGTAATCTTATACAAACGGCCAAGGTTTTCAATAACATATTCATAATTCAGATATGGATTTTTATTTTCATCAAATATATTCAACATTTTTTTATAAATTGAATAACTGATTTTATTCACACCGCATAATTCAGCATCAATATGATTTAATTCATGGATATCTTTTGAAATACGATATAAATCATTATGCTCATCCAGCTCCACAAAGGCTTCATCACCGCTGCCCCTCGGCGCGTTGACAAACAGACAATTCGGCGCTTCATTTTCAAGCAAGGCGGTTACTACCGCTTTTTCAAATACATAGTCACTTTCAATCAGTAAGAAATCAGAATCAATAAGTGGTGCCGCGCAAGCCAGTGAGGCCATGGTTCCCGTCCATTTATAACGGCTGTTTTCCACAAATTGAACTTCCCGCTGATTCTTAAAGGCTTCCTCATACATTGCCTTTTGATAACCGGTAACGATGATAATTTTAGTGATTGAATGATCCAGCAGGATATCAACGATACGCTGAATCAGGGATACACCTTCAATGGTTAAGAAACCAACAGGGATATTAAAATCCTTATTTTGACCGGCAGCCAGAATGACAGCCGTATGCAGATCCTGTGATTTCACAGTCAGCTGCAGCTTATCCATCTGTCTTTCACGCAGAATATTTTCCAGACATTCATTGCCGCTTTCAGTAAGCTCATATTCAAACCGGCCCTTTTTCGCATGAATGGTGATCAGGCCCTGTTCCTCCATATTTTTCAGCAGGGTGTTGACCATGCCTAAAGAGAAACCTGTTTCTTTCGCAATGTCACGCTGTGTCGATGTATCACTTTTCTTTAAACATTTTAGAAGCTGATAAATTTTATCCATGAAATCACTCCTGTTCATTTTTTGTACAAGTCTATTTTACACTGGCTGAGCGAGATGTCAAGTACATGTTCATTTTTTGAACTCAAAGTATTATAAAAACAGCGCCCTTTGTCAGGAACGCTGCAAGTTGGATTAATAGAATTTGCCTTCAGATAAATAATCTTCAGGATTTTTACTGGACGCTTCAATGCAGTCAGGTTTATTGACCTTATAGCTCGGTTTTACCGGCAGCGGGCCATTTAATAACGGATCGTTCGTCTTTACCTGAAATTCATGAAGCTGGTTTCTGAATTCATCAATGATTTCATGCAGTTCTTCATGATCGATGAGATTATTCATTTCATCCGGATCATAAATCAGATCATAAAATGCTTCCTCTGCCTTAGGATAGCTGGCATAGCCATTTTCCATATAGAAATCCTTGACCTTATTGCTGTCTGTATTGCTTGGATTAACAAACAAATGAGTGCGGTCATAGTAGCGGATATATTTATAACGCTCACTTCTGACTGCCCGGCATGGCTCATAAGAGGTATGGAAATTAATTTCAGAGTATACATATTCATCACCGGCGGGTAAGCCATAGAAACAGTTGCTGAATGATTTGCCTTCCAAATAATCAGGCTGATCCAGCTTCAATAGATCACAAAGTGTTGGGAACACATCAATCTGTGAAACCAGCGCGTCGCAGACATTCCCTTTCTCAAGGGAATCAGGAACTCTCATAATTAAAGAAACACCAGTTCCTTTATCGCTTAAATAGCATTTATTAAATGGATAAGCGACACCGTGATCGGTTGTAAATAGAATAATGGTATTCTCATAGCAGCCAGCTTCCTTCAACGCGTCGATTACGATCTTAAAGCATTCGTCGGCATGCTGAGCTGAGGTGAGATATTGCGCTGTATCATGGCGGTTCTCGGCATTATTAAATATCGGCTGCCAAGGCTTCACATAATTCTCATTCACCCTTTCACTGATTTCCAATGGGAATGGGCGATGTGTGGAATGCATACCATAGCTCATGAAGAATGGTTGGTCATGATCAGCATGCTTCAGCCAGTCAGCCGCTGCCTGAGCGTTTTCCTGATCCCAAAGGTGGTAATCCTCTTTCTGATAGACAAAGGGATCATGCGTCAATACCTCATGATAGCCGATAGTTTTTGACGCTTCCACATTGGTGTAGAAATCCACCTCATGCTGGATTCCGCTAAGCACCGTATGATACCCATTGCGTTTCAAGAAGTTGCATAAATGCTGATCCGTATCATTCAAGCCAAAACCGCGCTGAGCTAATCCCAGCATGCCGTTTTGGTGCGGATAGATGCCAGTCAGCATACTTGCCCGGCTTGGTGAGCAGGTTGGATTGACACAGTAACCATTCGTAAACGTTGTCGCATCCTTTGCGAAAGCAAGCAGATGATCACTCGGCACTGAATAACCATAAGGGCTGAAATAACGTCCGCTGTCATGCGTATGAATATAAAGGAGATTCATAATTATGACTCCTTATTGAAAATTGGACTGCTCCAAGCCATGCAGCCATTTTTCTGATGCACTCTGACACGAACATGATGAGCCGCTGAAAGATCGAGAACTGTTGTACCCTGATACATAAAATCAGCCTTTACAGCCGCTTTATTCGCCTTAAATTTATAAGTGTTATGCCACCATGTATCATTGCGGTAAAAGCTCTCCTCCTGATAAGTGTCATAGATCAAGCGCTTCGCTTCTTCATCAAGACTGAACAGCATCGAATCATTTAAAAGCGACTGCACCGGCAATTCATAATCAATACCATCTACATTCAGCTTTAATACCTCATCCGCGGCTGTTTCTATTTCAAAGATAAAGCCTTCGGTCGTAATTGCCGCTGAACCCATCCATTTACCGGTCTGTGTTGTCTTATACGTCGTTAATTCAAATTCAAAATCATTCTCATCCTGATGCAGAATAGCCTGTCCCATCGTATTCCAGACATTTTCCACACTTAAGATGCTGCCTTCGGTATGCAGACAGCCATGCCACTTTCTTGAAGCGATATCCGGGAATACACGGCGATCCGGTCCCCAGCCAAATTCAAGCTTGAACTTAAAGTGAACCTTGCCTTCAGGCTTAGATGAACGATGATTGCAGTTAATGATATCTGCCACATCATTATCCACAATGACTTCAATACGGTCTAACGCATTGCTGCCTTCAATATTCAGATTCAGCTCTGAAGCTTCTTTAAAGGAAGTACAGTCTCCCATCATGGCTCCGTCAAGATCCATTCTTAATTTAATACGTTCATTGCTGACACCATAGACATGACGTTTCTGCATCGCCTCCCATATGGCATCCTTCGTCCTATTTTCAGCTAAGACTGCCATACTGCCAAATTCACTGACTGCCGGTACTGAGTGATTGTCACCGGAAGCGATCAAGCCAAAATGATAACCGCGTTTATACCCTGATTCAACACTGTTGGCACCAACTCTTGGGCCCATATGCACATGACGGTTCATCGGTATGCTACCATAATCATTTTCACTGGAGCCATGTGAAGAATAAACCTCCGCAAATGGTGAAAAGGCTTCAATATGCGTATCCCAATTCTTACCGCGGCTGCCGCTTTGATAAGCTAAATGATGCGGAATAGCAATCGCATCTTTATCCTTATATAATTCATACAGTTCCTGATAACGAAGCGGGAAGGCAATCTCATTCTCATTATTTTTAAAGAATACATTATGATCGCCGTCAAGACCGCTGCCCTGCCATTCATAACCCATAAACATCGGCCAGCCCTCAGCATTAGCCTTATTCACAAAGCTTCTCAGTTCCTCCCAGTCAGCCTTTACCTTATCCAAATCATGAATATCCTCTACCCCCATTCCTGAAGGCAGCTTTCGCATATAATACGGATAATAAGCAATCGGCCAGAAATCAAGCATGCTTTTGGCATGCGCATACCATTTAGGAAGCTCACTCATTCCTTCATGGTGAATATTGCTGTGCATATCCGTCCACAAAATCTTATATTTGTTTTCCATAGTCCCTCCTAGTAAAATAAACTGCGCTTTTCCGGATAGCCGTTCACATGATCATAAAACCTTCTCATAATCAGATGCGGGCGGGTAATGGCACTGCCAATAACCACTGAATGAGCGCCGTAATGGAATGCCCTGATTGCATCATCCGGTGTCCAGACCTTGCCTTCCATCATAACTTTACCCTTATCCTTACAGCAAGCACACATTTTCGCAAACATTTCCCAATCGGCCAAATCCGATGATTTCGCGTCTTTCTTAAAACGATAGAACGTTGGCGCGACAATATCCGCCCCTAAAGCAAGGGATGCAAGCGCGTCTTCTTCATCACGGACATCCGCAAAAATAACCGTATCAGGGAAAGTCTTTTTAATTTCCGGAATTAAATCATAACCGCGGCGGCCCTGAATCATGCGGTCAGTTCCATCAACCGCTACTATATCCGCACCAGCTTCGATTACCTCTGCCACCTCTTTCATTGTCGGTGTCATAAAGATTTCCGTTTCATCGCTGAATACCTTCACTAAACCAATGATTGGCAGTTCAGTAATACCCCTGATTTTTTTAATATTATCAATGCCATTCAAACGCAGGCCGCAGGCACCGCCCCAGATTGCGGAACGCGCCATTAATTCAACCATGTCCTCATGCCAGCATGGCGCATGCTTTTCAATCTGACAGGATACGATCAAACCGCCCTTCAGACTTTCCAAAAGCTCATGTTTATCCATAACACACCTCCTTGATTCTCTTAATAAGAAAGGTCAGAGTGATTCTGACCTATCATTTATGCTAAAATTGTTGTAAAGTATCCAATTACCGAGATTATCAGCATAAGGATCATCAGTTTATTAACACTGACATGTTTTTTAGCCAGTAAATAATAAGTAACAAAAGCCATGATCAGAACGAGAATCTTCGGCTGTATATTATTGATAATATCATTCACATTGATTACCAAATCACCCTGCGTATACATTAAACCTGTTTTAATGTTGCAGGTAGAAGCGGTAACTGCACCGATAACGGTCAAACCAACGATATTAGCAGCACTGATTACTTTATCTTTAAGCCCGCTGGTCAGAATTGTTTGAACACCATCAAGACCTAAACGATAGGCATTATAGAAAAGGAACCAGCTGACAGTTGGTACAATCAGCCAGAATAAGGCAATGTAAAGCAATGGGCCGACAATTGAACCAGTCTCAGAAGAAATACCGATACCAATAGCCAATAAAATAGGAATCAGTGTTGATTGGAACAATGAATCAAATAAACCGGCAGCCGGTCCCATCAATGCTGTTTTAATACTGCTTGATAATTCATCAGGCACTTCATCATTCATTGCTTTTTCTTCTTCAATGGCTAATGAAATACCAATAATACAGCCGCCCCAGATTGGCTCTGTGTTGAAGAATTCCATGTTTCTTTCCATGAGATCCTTCTGTTTTTCACGTTTGCCAGGATAAAGCTTATCCTTAACTGTCCATAAAGCTCTTACTAATGCAGGTGCCTGCATACGTTCCATGTTTTGTGTTGAAAGATTCAGCCACATCCAGTTAAACCAGACTTTTTTGACGTCCTTCTTATCTAGTAAGGTCGTTTTTGTTTCTGCCATTATTCTGCACCTCCTACGGAACCATATTTAAAGTCGATACATGCAAATACTAACGCAACTACGAAGATCGCAATGATGCTGACTTGGAAGCTTGTAAATAAGATGAAGCCAAATACAAAGTAGAGCAGTTCATAATATTGCTTCACACATGTCTTTAAAATGATTGCGAAACCAATTAATGGCAGCATACCGCCAAAGATACCGATGATTGCGGAAAGCTGCGGTGGAATTGCATTCATAACCCCCTGCATGATTTCAGGTCCCAACAGACAAGCTAAGAAAATTGGGAAGAAACGGCAGATAAACAAGAAGATATTGCCATACAGCGGAACTCTTGCCGCATTATCCAGATTATCAGCTGCGATTTGTTTTTCCATAACACGAATCCAGTATACATTGATAATCTTAACAAAGTTCCACATGAATACACCTAAAGCACCCAGTAAAGCTGCCAGTGTTAAAGCTTCTTCTACCGTTGCTCCGGATACCATGGCCAGCGGTATACCAATGTAAGCCGCGAAGTTGATATCGTTAGCCGCTACACCGCCAACCGTGATACTTCCTAAATAAAGCGCGTTGACTGCACAGCCCAGAATAATTCCCTGTGATACATTTCCCAGAATAATACCGATAAGCATACCAGCAACAAGCGGACGTCCGCATGTCCACCAGCCTCCCATGTCGCCCCACAGAGGAATTGCCCATTTAGCGGAACAATAACCGAGTAAGCCGATAAGTAATGCTTGAACGAATGTCATATTTTACCTCCTAGATGGTTTTATCTTAGTTTAAAGTTTACTTGCGATCGATGACCATTCAGTAACCGCGCCGCTGGCACCGATTGAGTTAAAGTAAATTCGTACCCCGTCAGCCGCTAATGCTTTGCAGGCTTCAACATCTTCTTGATGCAGGGTAGCGAAATCTACACATTTAACACCATCTCTTGCCATCTGCGGTCCGATGTTCAATTCATTTGGCAAGTCAGAAACATTCTTGCGCAGCTGAACCAGTGTCCGCGGATTTTTCATCAGCAGCAGTGTATTGGTTGAATCAGTAATCGCCCCTTTAATTTCTTCAGTTGCCTGATCTACCGTATAAACATCTGCTTTCAGTGCTTTTGGTACTGCCGTCGTGAAGATTGTTTTCAATACCGGATTCATTGCTGTGGCATTATCAACAACAAGTATCCGCTTGATTGAGTAATCACTGACGATAAACTGCATGCACTGACCATGAATCAGCCGTTCATCACATCGAATCAATGAAATCATAAGTTTTCTCCTTTCCTTGGTTAACTACCAAATACTTCCCTTGAGGTTTTTAATGAAACAGCATCGCAATGCGATTGAAGAACTTCTCTGGCCAGACTTTCCGGTGTGTACCCTTCGCCTGCTCTTTTGATAACCAGCTCCAGCATCAATGGCATTGAAGCTCCTGATAAGATAACATTATCGGTATAGGCGATTGCCATCAGTGCCGCATTGAAGGGTGTGGCATTCTCAAGATCAGTAACAAAGATACAGCCGTCGCTGAATCCTTCAGCAGCCTTTTTAAGCTGTTCCCCATATTCTTCAAGTCCGATATCTCCCATAAAATTCAAAGCTGTCAGCTGCTCCTGCGGGCCGGCAATCATTTCTACGGCATTGCATAAGCCCTGAGCAAAATCAGAATGTGTACATATTGCGATTCCTATCATTTTAGTATCCTCCTCGAGCAAATGATAACACATTGTAATTGTTTACACAATACATTTTAATCATTTATATTATAAACATATCATTTTTCTTTTTATATGTATTATTTTCATATCATTAATAATACATTTATTTGCAATTTACCTTTAATTAAGCTACCATGAGTACGAGGTGAAATCATGCATACAAATAAAATACCTTTATATGAAAAAATTTACCATGACCTGCGGGAGAAGATTCAGACCAATTATTATAAAGCCGGGGAAATCATTCCTACGGAACAAGAACTCATGAACCTTTATCATGTATCAAGAGTCACGGTCAGAAAAGCAACAGATCGGCTTGTCGAGGCGGATCTGCTGACTAGAAAGCCTGGTTATGGAACAGTTGTCAAGGAGCGCTTTTTTACTAACAAGACAGTCGAATACCGTGGATTCAATGAAGAAATGAAATCGCACGGCCGTGCTGCCAGCACAAAGGTCACAGCCTTTTCCATTATCAGCTGTGATAATTGCCTTGCCAGCATTTTAGGCATCGAACCGAATGACCAAGTTTATCATTTTATCCGACACCGTTATGGGGACGGCATCCTGCTGCAGATTGAAGAATCATATATGCCAGTAAAAATTTTCCCTGACCTTTCAATACAATGGCTTGAGAACAGCAAGTTTGATTATATCCGCAAATGCGGGTATACCATCGATTTCGCTATGCATCTGACTACTCCCATCCTGCCAGATACGGAAACCGCGGCGAAATTCGACCTTGACCCGCTGACTCCCATCATAAAAATTAATAATACTACATTTACGATTGAGGGCATGGTTGTCGATTATACGGAACAATATCTCAATTCACCCAAGTACCAGCTGCAGTATATGAAGAAGAAATAAAACAAAAAGAGCATTCAGATTAAAATTGGAAATCTGTTTGCTCTTTATTATTATAATTTGCCGATACCTTTACCAATGCAATGAATATCCATGTCATCATTATTCTCTTACTAATTTCTTATGTTATTTTCTTAGCAGCGCATAACATAGGAATCCTGCGGCAAATATCGTATACTTATAGTAACGAGGTGGGAAGATATGAAAAAAATACTAATAAGTTTCTTATTGATAGCTATGACAGCAGGTTGTGTTCAAACACCATCAGAGACAGATAAGCCAGAAGAACCGCCGGTTGTTGAACAGCCTGAAAAACCTGTGGATCAGGAAAAGCCGGAAGAAACTAAGTATGTAGAGAAAATTGATGAAACTAAGGATTGGGTGTATATCAAGGAACAGGAAGTTGTTACAAAAAATGATTTGGAATTAAATCCCGTATTAAATCAGATGAATTATTATGATTTTCTTGATTGGCTAACCCTTCCATTTGATGATGCACCTAAAAAAGAGAAACTAATTGTAAATATAAACGCCGAAAGTGTTTCTGCAATAAATGAAGATTTTGAAGCAGGATATAAAGATCCTGTAAATTTTATTTATGAGTTTAAATGGTTCATAAATGATGCCATGATTACGATTGTAAATAAGTACGGTTCACTAGCACCCCACATGCTGCCTATTTTCTTGGAGGCATATCATATTGATTTGAAATCAGGTGAATTAATGTCCAATAATGATCTGTTGTCGGTATATGGATTAACGAGTAGTGATGTTCAAAATATTGTGAATGAATATATATCAGAAACCAAGCTTCCTGATGATGATTCTTTCATTGTAAAACAACAATTACTACTAGGAAAAGAATATACAACAAAATACAGTAATAAATCATTACTGATTGTAGATAATAATGATTTATATTATATCATCGGATATTATTCTAAAGCTATGTCAGGTAATATCGTATTTCAGAAAATCAAATTAAATTAAATCATAGAATTGATTTTAATGAGTGGAAAGACGAGGTGGAAAGACATGAAAAAAATACTAATAAGTTTTTTATTGATGGCAATGATAGCGGGATGTGTGCAAACACCGCCGGAGGCAGAGAAGCCAGAAGAAGCGCCGGTTGTTGAACAGCCTGAAAAACCTGTGGAACAGGAGAAGCCGGAAGAAACTAAGTATGTTAAGAAAATCGATGAGACAAAAGATTGGGTGTACATTAATGACATTCATACTTCAGATATGGATTTTGCATATCTTGATATGAAACAGACAATACTTGATTCAGAATTTACATCAGGTAATGAACTGGAAAACTGGTTCAATACAATCGTAACATATACACCCGAAATTCAAGATTTTACGATTAATATGGACAGCATTGATGCAGAAAATATCAACCGTTGGATTCAGGAACAAGTGCGATCAAAACTTGCTGATCCTAAATCTAGGGGTGAACATGTATTTAAAGCAAAAGCATTTGAAAACGAGGAAATCTTATCCGTTTTAATTCGTTCATGCTTATTTCTCCCTGGTTCAGGTTGGACCAGCGATACCTATATCTATAATTTTGACTTATTCTCTGGTAAAACACTGACAAATGAAGAACTTTTAGAGAAAGTGCTTCTGGACAATTTACAAGTAAAAGAATTATTAAAACGTACTTTTGATGAAAATTATGAAATAGCTTGTGATTATCCTGTTAATCTAACATCCTGTTACTACTGGCAAGATTTTGATGTAAATGATATTAATTATAATTATATCTTTATGGTTGATAATCAGTTGAATATTCTATGGTCATGTAGTGATGAACAAGGCTACGAATATTATAAACAATTTTCAATAAAATAGATGCGTTTCAAAGGGAAAATGTTTAAAACGCCAACTTCTAAAAATAGCTCACCCACTTAGTTTTGTGGGAATCTTATATAAGTATAAAAATCGTATACTTTTATACATGAGGTAGGAAAGGATGAAAAATACAAAACCAGTTAATTTGTATAAAGTCATTTTTATGAAGAAAGCCAACAAGATTATCCTTATGCTGCAACCGAAACAGGCCTTATAATTAAGTCTTAATAAATGGTGGAAATATGAAAAAAATAATAACAATCTTATTAATGATGGCAATGATCGCAGGGTGTGTGCAAGCCCCATCAAAAGCAAAACATGAATATGTTAAGAAAATTGATGAAACAAAAGATTGGGTTTATTATGAAGATGAAGATGATGAGAAATACTATGATTATTCAGAAGCAACATTAGAAGAATGGTTGAACGTGTATTGTGAAAGAGACAAACAAGGTTATCCTATCTTTTTAAATATTGATAGTGAGGATGCTGATGAATACAACAATCCTTCACCACCATTAGACAAAGATGGCAACCCTGTTACGAGATCCGGAGTGTATAACTGGCGAGAAAGCACTATCTGGCGGATATTATCTTTGGGGAACAAGAACATTTAGTTTATTCGATGGCAGAGAGATTACTAATTCTGAATTATTAGAAAACTTCGGACTTACAATGGAAAGCGCATCAAAAATAGCTGAAGCAGAAGTAATAAAAAGAGGTTGTATATCAGATAGTACAGTAGAATATGAATGTCTTTATGACACAGAGAAAATCGCAATACCACTTAATGATAATTATTCAGTTTCTCTTGATGATGGCAGTCTTTTGTTTGTGGATGAAAATAATCATTTGAATGTGATTCTCAATCTTAAAGTATCAGGTCAAGGACAAAACCCCGATCTCAAAATCATTATTAATTTAAGTGAATGACTAAGTTAAATAATGCTATATTTTTCTAATCCCCATTCAAAAAGCAGTGAAACAAATACCCACGTATCTATTTCACTGCTCCTTATTTATTAAAGACTTATTAACCCTGCCAAAGCGGTGAACGATAAATACCATAAGAATTGATCCAGCAGCCATCTACTGACTGATTATAGACCATCTTACCTTCACCATCGACATAATACCAGCGACCTTCAGTGGTTGCAATCCATAGATTTGTTCCCATGCGCCCTTTGCCATCCATATAGAACCAGTTGACACCGGAAGCAATCCATTTAGAAACCGCCATTGTGCCATCTTCATTGTAATAATACCAATAACCATCAACAGCCTGATACCAGCCAACTACCGGTGATTCAGGAATAATCAGGTCATCATAAGCTTCTTGAATTTTTGTCAGGAATTCATCCCAGCGATCCTCGCCGATAATAACATTCGGACAATTTTTTCCTGACCAGTCACGGTGCATTTTTACAGCGTCAATATCAAGATGCAGATCCGCAAGCAGATGAGCTACTAACTGTACTGTATTGTCAAAAGCCTTGTTGAAATCACCATCACTGTTTTCACAGATTTCAATAGCAATTGAATCACCATTACCCGTAGACATACCGTCACCTGCATGATATGCAATCTCATTCAATGGCATACTTTGAATAATCTGATGATCATCGACAGTAAAATGCCATGAAGATACGGTCTTGTTGTTCGGATTACTCTGCAGATCAGCATGACGCTGAGCATCTGAACCTTCATTTTTATTCGCTGTGTTATGTATCGTAATATACTTAGGAATCATTGTATAGCCTGGCCGGCGATTATCTGAATAATTGATAATCTGCGTTTTATAAGCTACACCTTCGATTTCAGGATCTGCATATTCGCCAATCGTGTTATCAAAAACAGCCTGACCTAATTCAGCTTCAAACCATCCCTGATATGTTCCATCATCAACATACAGCCAGTCAAAGGCTTTTTTAGTAATCTTATACTGACCCTGCGGTAAAGTAGTGCCATTTTTATACTCATCCTCATCAAAAGGATCAGAATACAGTTCTTTATCCATATACAAGGTCAGGGAATCATTGTTCATATCGACAATTTCCTTTACTTCTACATATGGATACTTATAAAGCCACTGTTCCTCACCATCAGCTTCTACTTTATAAAAGTTGTTATGTCTTTCATAAGACATATAAACACCAGTCTCAAGCTCAGATGTTTTATCACTGTCCAGATCCGCGTCCTTATTCAATTCAGCCGGTTCACTGACATTAATGATCCAAACACCCTCCCGCTGATACTCCTCGGCTTTTATTGGCTGCACTGTGAAAGAAAATACACATGTCAGACACAATAAAAGAATACAAAATCTTTTCTTCATTTTTCTGCCTCCCTAGTTATAAAGTTTAACACGAAATATGTAGAAAAAAATGTTATTTTTTGTGATTAGGGAATACTGGTAATTTTTAACATTTCATAGCACAAACAATTCTGAATTACAATTATTTTATTAAAAAACTTATCTGATATAATATTTCTGGAAAGATCAAAGCAAATGCTAAGATCATTACATTCATAATGTTTGATTCAATGTTATTGTATATGCAGGAGGAACAGGAATATGCAAAATAAAGAAGAATTGATCAACTTACTTAACTGCTTACGTCAGGGTATCGATGAAGGCGAACTTCATCAATTAAAGGAAAGGGAGTCACGCTTGATTTCTCAGGCATGTCATTGTGGATTCATTGAAAGTGATCTTCAGCTTACACCGATTGGTTTAAATTATCTGCAGAATAATTCAGCTTGCTTCAATTAATTACCAAGAAAAGACTATGATTCTTAAGAGTGATGTGTAATTTCACTTTTAATGTCATAGTCTTTTTTCAGATATTAGCTATTTATCCAGCTTCTCCATATATCTGCATGAAGGAAAATTTGAACAGCCATAAAATTGTTCTCCTGCATGGACACCTTTTTTAGAAGTCCTAATTATCAAACTGCTGCCGCAGCGCGGACATATATGTTCTGTTTTATATGATTTCTCCTTAGATGTTTCATAATAGGTCTTACGAATCGTTTCGACGTGTGCTTTTTTTACCTCATCACTAACCTGCGTTTGGGCAATTAGCAAGTTATAAATCCAATCAATTTGCTGATGAGTCAAACATACTCCTGATATACTTGCATTATGTGATACGGATCGCAGTAAATTATACCGATTAACCACATAATGCTCTTGACTGGTTAAGGTTACATTTTTTAATTCACACCGATCACTAAATACAATGTATGAGTAAAAAGGATATTCATCACCTTCGTTAAGATAGGCTTTAAGCCATTTTATATGCCCCTTATTCTGCATGATTGGATTGAAAAAATATGATTTCTTTGAGCGGTTGCGCCCTGATGGCAGTGTCTGCGTCCATTGCTTCTGATTTTCCGTTCCAAAGATCCAGCCGCTGTAATTCTTCGATTCAAAGACATAGATTCCTGATTCATGAAGCATGATTACGTCAATTTCCGTATCTGTTCCTGCTTCCTTGGGTACATAGCAATTAAACAGAAATCTTTTATATCCTTTCAATGGGGAAAGATACTTAAACGTATAATACTCACCTAGACGTCCGGTATCATTAAATAGTTTATAATAAGGAAAATGTGTAGCCTGATAATACTCCGTTTTTTGATAATTGTGCTTTAGTATTAAATATATTAACAGCATTCCAAACAAAATCACAAACAATATAGTAAACGAAAATACGTTTAATTTATTTATCCCCAACATATCTAATTTCCCCCTTAGTTGTTTTTATTGGATTCTTTAAATTATTCCTGCCAGCATCCACTGAAAATATGTTTACCCTTCATTTTCTGACAGCATTTCTGCATATTGAACCAGTTCTTCATCGCTCAGCGATAATTGATGCTGCCATCCCATTAAAACATGACGGGCATTGAGATGTCTGCCTGACTCTGAATAATATCGGTCATTGAGACAGTCACCAACCGGCAAACCACTTATAAAATCAAGCGAACATACTGCTTGTTGAGGATCGTTGGCATCAACTCCCTCCCCATATTCTGAACCAAGCCGCAGCTGCGCGTAGCTCTCATCCTGCTGTATCTTAAATATTAAATCCTTTGCCTGATAGCTGATAATAAGCTTGCCATAAATAGGATCAGTAACTGATGCCGTATAAGTAAACCCATCTTTTGTATAGCCAAGCTGTATAAGATAGCTGTCAAGATCTGTAACGTTACCCAGCATCGGTTTATCCGCAGTGTTTTCAGGATAAAGTTCAGACAGCTGCTCAGTGAAACGCTTTTCCTTTTCATTGATTAAGAAAGCTCTGACATCACTCATCGTCAGCTCCATGGCATTAAATAACTCATCAATCTGGGTTCTTAAATCAAGATACTTTGCTTTAGCTTCATCAAGCGTACAGCCCTCACTATCTTGAGCATTCAAAAAATAAGTACAGCTGACATCCTCACCCATATCAAACTGCGATGTATCTGAAAGCAGGTTATAACTACTGATATGCTCATCATCGATAAACTGAATCGTTGTTTCATTGATGATACCTTTAGGCGTTGATTCACGGGTAAATTCATGGGTTTCTTCATCATAAATAAAGCCATTAATTTCAAGCTGGGCGCCGACACCGCTATCAAAAACAGTGCTTTGCCGATAGGCAGGATTCTTTACCTGAACTGTTTTCAGCATATATTCTGAAAGCTGCTTTGATAAGACAGCATCCTGAAAATCAAAGCTTACCCATTCATCATTTAGGCCGATAAAGCGTCCCTCTTCATTCATGGACAGGCATAGCAGAATTGTTGAGTTAGAAAGCGTCGTTAATTGTATATAATCAGTAATTTCCTTTGGCTTTTCCGCTTTTTTCCCAAATGCAAGCATTCTTAGATAAAGCTGGAAATCATCCAACGCCTCATCCTTTAACTGGTCGGCTTTACACATTGCTTCCTCGCACGGTTGAAAAAGTACAGCCTTTTTTAATGGTTCAGCAAAAGCATCAGATAAAAAAGCTGATATCTCTGTATATTCAATATGCTTAGCATCTGCTGCCGCCAATTTCATGAAGGAAGCCTGATCCCATTTTGCACAAGCTTGTGCGCAGATCTGTTCTTCACTAAACGTAAAACGCTCACTGCTGTTATCCGCGTATACTATTACCACAAAGTTTTCTTTTTCCGTTCTCTTTTCATCAGCAGCTGATAAATCTTTAAGATATTCAAGCAAGTTATGAATCTGCTTGGGATTGCGAATAATCTGTGCTGAATCTGCATCGCTGACAATGATTTTTTCAATGTCTGACGATGATGCTTTATCAAACAGCGTTGTTTTCTGCAGCGGTTCTTCTTTTATTGGCTGCTGGCAGCCGGCAAGCAAGAAACATAACAGTACAAGCAAATATTTCTTCATCAGAATTTACCTTGTTTAAAGTCTTGGATCTTCTGGTAAAGATCGTTCAGATAAAGCCATCTTTCTTCGGTTTCTGCCTGTAAAGCCTCAACGCTGTCTCTTTTTTGACTTAATGTCTGAAGCATTGCGAAATCATTTGCATGCTCAGCAATTTCTTCATCAATCTGTTTCAGTTCCTCACCAATTTCCTCAAGCCGCTGGTCAATGCCTTCAAATTCTTTTTTCTCTTTGCTGGTCATCTGTGGAATAGCACTTCTAACCCGCACACCCTTTTCCTTTTCTTTCTTTTCTAAAGGCTGCCGCTTCTCTTCATAATCAGTGTAACCGCCAGGATATGAGCGTATACTGCCATTTTCAAAGGCAAAAATCTTATCGACAACCTTATCAAGGAAATAGCGGTCATGACTGATCGTAATCAATGCACCGTTAAAGGTTTCCAGAAATTCTTCAAGGATGGTCAGCGTTTCAATATCAAGATCATTGGTCGGTTCATCAAAAAACAGTACATTTGGTTTAGCCATCAAAATACTCAATAAATATAACCGTCGTTTTTCACCGCCGGATAAGCGGCTGACTTGACTCCACTGTGCTTTCGCGTCAAACAAAAATTTCTCACACATCTGAGAAGCTGTACAGATACCCTCAGTTGTTTCAATTGAATCTGAGATATCAGTAATAATATCAATAACACGTTTCTGTGGATCTAATTCCTCACTCATTTGAGAAAAATAACCAATGCGCACCGTTTCACCAATCGTAATTGTTCCACAATCAGGCTGAAGTCTGCCAGCTAACAGATTCAGCAGTGTAGATTTACCGCTGCCATTAGGTCCCACAATACCAATACGGTCATTGCGCAGCAGATTGTAACTAAAATCCTGAAACAGCACCTTGCCGTCAAAGGCTTTTGAAAGACCCTCAATCTCAATCGTTTTCTTACCCAGTCTTGATTCAACGGTATTTAATGATACATTGCTTTTCTGCTGAGGGCCGCTTTGCTCATTCAGCTTATTAAAACGTTCAATACGTTCACGGCTCTTTGTCGATCTGGCAAGTGCGCCCCTCGATATCCATTCCGATTCTTTACGCAGGATGGTCTGTCTCTTGCGTTCACTGGCCAATGCCATTTCTTCCTGCTGAGCTTTTAGTTTTAAATAATTAGCATAGCCGCCGGTAAAGGTTGAACATTGACCATGGTCTAATTCAATAATGCGGTTGCATACACGATCAAGAAAATACCGGTCATGGGTTACCATAAGAATATTGCCGTTATATTGTGCCAGCCGCTTTTCTAACCATGTTACCATTTCTGCGTCCAAGTGGTTCGTCGGCTCGTCAAGAAGCAGACAGTCACTCTCACGCATCAGCACACAGGCCAGTGCCACCCGTTTCAGCTGACCGCCGCTCAAGGTTGCGATGCTCTGATTCAGATCAACAATTCCCAGCTTAGTAAGAATTGCTTTTACTTCATACTCCTGATGATCATCCTTTTTGGCATCTAAGCCTTCATGAACAACCTCAAAAATAGATTTATACCGGTCAAGCTCAGGATTTTGGGGCAGATATAATATTTTCTTGCCGCTGCTTTTGAGAATCGTACCGCTCTCACTTGGCTCCTTATCTGCCAATATTTTTAATAAGGTAGACTTTCCAGTACCATTCACACCGATGATACCAATCTTATCTTTATCATTGACATTTAGTGAAACATCTTTCAGAATCACTTTCTCATTAAATGTTTTATTTAGCTTATCTATTGAAATCAGCAATTAAATCACCTCTTCCAAGCTAGTATACCATAAACCGGTCATGCTTTGAAAGAAAGGGAAGACGCGGTGAATTAAATTGTAAATATTTCATTAAAAGTAACAATTTCATCTTATTTTTTGATATGATTATGGAGAAATGAAGGAGAGCTGAATCTATGTTTACTAAAATACTTACAAAATTGGGCTATACAAAAGAAGAAACCAGCTGGGTTCTCTATGATATCGGTAATTCCGCACAGGTATTAACGACGATGACGGTATTATTTCCATTGCTGATTGCTTCTATCACACCGGGTGACAGCACGGTTTATGTCGGCTGGGCAAATGCTGCCTATGCTTTAATTCTTGCTTTTTTATCACCTATTCTGGGGACGATTGCTGATTATAAAGGGAAAAAGAAACGCTTCTTTAAATTTTTCCTCTATCTTGGTATCATTACTGGTTTTCTGTTAGCCATGCCGTTCTTTGACTGGCGCGCCTGTGTTATTCTATATGTTCTGGCAATGATCGGTTATACTGGTGCTAATATTTTCTATGATGCTTTTCTGGTTGACGTTACGACAGATGAGCGCACTCACACTGTTTCGGCTGCCGGTTATGCATGGGGATATATCGGTTCAGTTCTGCCTTTTATCGTTTTCATTATCCCTTTCGCATTAGTTACTTTATTCGGCGGTGAGCTTGGTTATATCATGATCGGCGGATTTAAACTGACAAATCGTCTGGCAATTACAATATCCATGGTTTGTGCAGTTGCTTGGTGGTTTGCGTATTCAAGACCCATCATCCGCAATGTGCATCAAATTCATTATCACGAAGAAGTACCGCATGTTGTAAGAGAGAGCTTTAAGCGTTTATTTGCTACTTTTAAAAATCTAAGTAAAAATCGTAACGTATTCCTGTTCTGCCTCGCCTATTTTTTCTATATTGATGCGGTTAACACTGTTATCTCAATGGCTATTTCATTAGCTACGGATATGGGCATTGATCAGATTGTCTCATTGGGAGTTGTCATATTCATCAATATTATCGCCTGTCCAGGTTCAATTATCTTCGGCCGGCTGGCGACTCGATTCGGCGGTAAAAAAATGATTCTGACAGCTATCATGGGTTATCTGGTAATTGTACTGGTTGGCAGCCAGCTCTCTAAAAATGCGAACCTGATCTGGGTCGTAGGCTTCTTAGTCGGCATGTTTCAAGGCGGTATACAAGCCGTATCCCGCTCATATTATGCTTTGCTTATTCCTGAGAAGGATGATGCCAATGAATACTTTGGCTTCTTTGAAATCTTCTCTAAATTCGCTGCAATCATCGGGCCGGTTATTATCAGCGTATTAACAATGGTTACCGGTAAACCAGAAATTGCTATTCTCGGTCTGATTCCATTGATGGTTTTAGGTACAATCTTCTTATTAATGGTAAAGGATCACGAAGTTAAAGCATAAAATTTCAATAAGCTGCGGCAAGTAAGAGAAAATAAAATATCTCTGAAAGTCGCAGCTTTATTATTATATTTGGCAATTTTTTTCTATGTGCATTTAGGTCTCTTTGTAATTCTTTACTTCCTGCTAAATTTATACCATGGTTATTTCAGCAAGTCAGCAAGATAAAGCTCATCTCTCTGATGTTTTCCTTTAAGCTGTTTGTAACGCTTAATTGAATCTACCAGCAGATCAATTCTTTCACCATAATAATCACGATAGAACGCCGTGTTATTGTTGTATCGTATTCGGTTGTAGATTACATTTTCCTTACTGAAAGTTTTAGGAGAAATTCTAGATTTCACTTTTTCAAAATCTGACTCTTTGTTTTCAGATAGTATCAGCAACATTTCCAATTCCGGTTTTGTACAATATTTTTTTATGTCTTTTATTTTTCCTTTGTACTCTCTTGGAATTTTCAGTTCATCATTAAGCTTATCACCGATTCGAAGTACATGTACATCTCCATGGTACAAATTCAGCGCAGCTTTTACCGCAGCATTATTTCCAATCTGCCTTGCATGGTAAGGAATCAAATTCAATAAATCATCTTCTGTAATTATTAATTGTTCGTGCTCCAACAACAATCGGATAATTTCAAGTTCATTTGGACCTTCACACATAATCAGATACTTCATATCATGAGCTCCTTCTTCAATGCCATAAGATCTTCATAATTAACAGAAGTATCAAAAGCATTATTGTAAAATTGACGGCTCTTTAAAAGTTCCGGTCTGATATTGTAGATTTCATACATATTATCCAAGCGAATCTTATCATCTGATTTTGCAATCCAAATATTGTCCTGACGATTGAATAAATCTAAAACTTCACAATAATGCGTAGTAAATAAAAGAGTTGCTGATTTTTTATTAACTGTCTTATCTTTAAACAAACTAATCATATTTTCAACAAGCGTCTTATGGAAATGATTTTCCACTTCATCTATCAACAGATCAAATCCATTTTCCAAAGCCGCAACTACCATTATATATAGAAGTACGCCTTTTGTCGTACCGCTGGATAAAGTGTAAATCAGTTCTGAATCAGAAAGTTCTTTTACATGATTCTGATACACAAGTTTGTAATGATTATCATCGACCATTTCCAAACTCTGAATCTTATCATCAAAAATTTTAATCACTTTTGTCAGAACATTCTTTGAAATTTTATAGTTTTTCATAGTTCGGAACATTAGACGATATGTGTCTGCACCTTCACCATCACAGTTAAAATATATAGCTCGGGTAGCTTTCTTTTTTAAAATAAAGAACACAATAGAAGTATCTTCTGGAAGCTCTCCTAAATCGAAAATTTCTTCAAAACCTTCGATAGAATAAATTTCTTTATTCTTTGATTTATAATATTTTTTTCGATAGATATGCTGCTCGGTGAAATTGGCTTTATTTCCTAATATCGCATCAGATTTTAAAACTGTATTGTATTTATAGATGGTATCTTCATGATAGAAAATGATTTCTAATTTCACATTGTCATAATTATAATGTTTATCTTCCAAACGGAACTCGCCAAGAATAGAGTAACCGCATTCCATCAGCTCAATCGCAGAAGTTTTACCAGAAGCATTCTTACCGATGAATGCAGCTGTATTAAACACATATAAATCTTCCGCAATCTCCTGCAGCTCATATTCCTTATCCTCACTTGTTTTTTTAGATTTTGCCACAAGATCAATGGTAAAATCATCGCAGCAGTTTTTATAGTTTGATGCACGAACTCTTAATAGTTTCATATAATTTACCTTCCTTTACCATCATCTATTCGTATTATAACCAAATAAGTTATTTAAAACAAGTTTTTTGTTTTAATTTGTTTTATTTATATATTTATGTGTTTTTTATTTATTTTTAATGTATTATTTTGTATTAAATATTTCACTTGTTAATCTAATGTGATTAGCAAAAAACTTTTGGCAGAATACTGCATTCTTATTCAATTTTTTTAATGCTCTCTTCTGAATTGCAAATATTAAAAAAACCTGAAATCAAAGGATCTCAGGTTATTCAAATAGCTTTTTAAGCAGCGGTACTTTTTTCAGACACCATGCCGCCAACGCACAGAATGCAAATAAAAATATTTCATATAATACGACGCTGACAAGACGGTTATTAAAATACAGAATTTCATAACGTACAACACTCAGATGGGTATTATAAATCATATGGACAACATAGATGCCAAAGGTCGTAGCCGCAACATTGGACAGCATTTTGCCTGACCATCCTTTAAATTCACATTTACCCGCCAGCGTATAGACTGTGAAAAACACCAGCACCGCCAGTATCATCGTTGGCAGGTAATAAAGATTATCCAGCATCAAATACATCTGTCCCCATGTATTTAACTCATACAAGCCGCTGTATACACTTAGAATCAATATACAAGGAATTGCCAGCAGTGTCAGCAGCCAGCCGCACCGCTGTACTTTAAGACTGAAATCAGTCTGAGTAATTGCATAACCGGCAAACATATAACCGATAAAATTACTCATAATCTGCACATCAAACCAGAAAGTAACCGTCGGTATAATTTCATAACGCACCAATACCGGCAGCAAGCCGCTGAAAAAAGCCCAGCCGATGAAGAAATAAAGCCAGTCCGCCTGCTTCATGGCGATGATGATCTTTCTTAAAAACGGCAGAATGAGATAAGCACCTAACAGCATATAAAAATACCAGTAAGAAGTGATAATCGGTGCTTCAATAATACGATTGATAAAATCATGAAGATTGAATGCATTGCCTTCTTCAACTAAATATATATAAAGTGAAAATAAGAGTAAAACTGCCGCAACCTTACCCACTTTATGAATCAGCAGCTCCTTGTAGCTGTACTCTCTGCGCAGCAGCAGCGCTCCTGAAATCATCAAAAAGATTGGTACCGCAATTTTACTGAAATAAAAATATGCCAGTGATAATGCCCAGGTCAGACTGGGATTCATTCCTAAAAATACTTCTGAATTCGTATGATTGACAATTACCAGGAAACACGCCAGAATCCTTAAAATATCAAATGCATAATTATGTCCTCTTTGCTTCATAGTGCCTCCTCTTCCTTTCACTATAATAACCGATTTATTTCACTTTATCAATCATGCCATGAAAGATCATGAAAATCCTTACTCAAAGTACAAAAACAACAGAAACATGATATAATAAAATACATATAAACATAACGGCAAATAGAAATGGTTACCCTGGAGGTGCATATGGAAACTTCAATTAATCAAATCAAGGACCAGATTCTTATCGCCAGACAAAACGACCTTGAAGAATCAAAACGTCTTTGTCTCAGTCTTTTGAACAATAATAATGCTGATTATCATACATACGCATTCGCATATACATTCCTTGCTGATTATTATATGGCTAAAGATGACATGGATAACTGTACCTATATGCTGTATATGGCTAAAACCCTTTCAGAAAAGAATAACTTTGAAGATCTTTTAATCCGTATCTATCTTTATTATGGCATGATCTATCTGAATTACAGTGATTATCAGACTTCCGTGGATCATTATTTCAAGGCGCTTGCACTCGCTAAAAAGAATAATGAAACACTGTTTATTTCTGCTATTTATAATAATATAGCTAATATATTTGAATCTGCTGATGATCTTGAAGAAGCCTTTGCTTATTATAAACAAAGCTATGAAACATTAAAGATTCCTGATCTGCCCTCCCGCTATTCTTCTGAAGCAATCACTCTGACAAATTTATGCAACATCAGTTTCCAACAAGGAAAACACGATGAGCTGGCACTTTATTACGCAATGTTTAAAGAGATACCGGAAGAAGCTTATACTGAAACGATGCTTTTCCTTTTTTATTTTAATAAGTTTTTATATAAGAACAGTGTCCACAAATACGATGAAGCGCTTGTCGCTTTAGATCAATTGATGGTACTGCAGGAAAAGATGGAAGATCGGCTGACGGTTTATCAGATGCTTGTTTATATTGGTGATATCTTGATCAGTATGAAAGAAAAAACAAGGGCTTCAAAAGTGCTGACAATGATCCAAGACAGTGATTCTGCCAAGGAAGCGATCAACGCTTTAAAAATTGTTGATATGAAGGTGCGTTTCTGTGAACAGTTTGATTTAGAAGACGAATTAAAGCAAGCCTATAAAGAATACTATGAGGCAAATCGCATCAGTTCAAAAATCATTAAAAAGAATAGCTCAAATGGCTTAAAAGCTAAGATTACCCTGCATCAAAGCAATGATGAACGCATGGCAATCCAGCATCAGAATAAACGCCTTGAATTAATGATGAATATTGATGAACCAACCAATCTTTTAAACCGCCGTTTTTTTGATCATTATCTGGTTAAGCTATGCAGTGAAGATGTCTGTCATCCTTTAGGTTTAGCAATGATTGATATTGACTGTTTCAAAGAATACAATGACTATTACGGACATATTGAGGGTGATAAGATCCTCTATGAAGTAGGTGATTCATTGAATAAATATAAAATGGATACGTTTCACATCTGCCGGTATGGCGGTGATGAGTTTGCCTGTATCTTTGAATATTGCAGTGGTGATGATATTGAGCATTACCTGAAGCGGGTTTATGACGATCTGGCGGCTAAACAGCTGGCTCATATCAAGAGTACAGTGGCATCAAGGGTCACTATCTCAACGGGCTTCATCATGTGCAAAGAGTGTTCTGACATGGAATTTTTGATTCGCTGCGCGGATGATGAGCTATATAACGCAAAACGCAAAGGACGTAACTGCTGGAGCAAAAGTCCGCAGAGTATATAAAAGGAAAAAGCTGATACCGGCGGTGGGGGAATCGTCCGGTTCAGCTTTTTCCAACTACAATTAGAATTCGCTTTATCAATTCTAAAGCTAATTTTATTGTATAACGGAGACCCGTGTTTGTAAACCCTTTCATTAAAAAAATAATGAAAGAATTACTGTTATTATGCCAGCCAATCTAACAGAGAAAAATTTACTGTAATGGTGATACAATTGCAGCTCCATTTAAAAAGTTCCTTTTATTGCAGTGTCCAGCTTTTTGCGGATACTACATTTAACAAGGAACTTTTATTTTATTTTTTATCTTTGTTTTTAATCAATGCAAGCAGATATTTAGGCAATGCGTAAATACCGACAAACGGTGACAGAATTACTTTCACAAGATAATACAGCAATTCACCGATTCCTTTGATTTTCATGAAGCTGCTGCGCCTCATTTCGCCTAAATAGATATAACCGCTGGGCATCAGTAAACATACTAATACAAGCAGGAAGGTGGCATAGCCAAAATTCATCATATAACCAAAGACTAGACCAACGGCTCCCAACAGCAGGGTTGGTTTGCCGATTAGTTTTTCTTCATGGGCTGCTTGACGGATGGATTTATGAAAACAATCCATACAGATATTCAGATTTGTGAAATCCGCACATTCTTTACAGAGCGGTTTTCCGCATTTGGAACATGTTGTTGTTGCTTCTCTATCAGGATGATATGCACAATTCATAGGTTAACCTCACTTTACCTTTAAAATAATACTATGTGCCGGCTTTCCTGTCAACTGTCATATACGGCATGCATAATGCGCAATAAACGGCTGTTCATCATAATTAAAAAATCTAATGAACTGTTTTCACGCTGATTGTAATACTTTCTGATCTCTTCATCACGTTCAATCAGCAAACGGGCTGACTGTTCAAAATCAAATGCATCCCCTGCCCGATATTCGCTGAATTCATGAATTGGCTCACAGCCGCAGACCGGTGCCAAAAAGGTGTTATGAAATTCTACAAACGACGTTTCAGACTCCGTGTCACTTTGCTTTTTCAGCTCGTAAAACTGCGTATTTAAAAGCATTCTGACATAAGTCTCATGAAAATTCTCATCATTGATCAGCCGCATCGCAAACTCATAGGCGTTTAGGCTATTTAGAAATTCTTCAAGACTCATCGCAAAGTATGGATCAGTCAGTGCTTCACGATTCATATCTAAAATTTCATCAATAAAATTATTTCTCATACGGCAGCGAACGATTTGCTGGTGCGTAAGTCCCATCATTTTCTGATTCATGTCAGCTAGATAATGATCGATGGAAGCCAGCTGGGCTTCCAATTTTTTCTTCTTATCAGATTCCATTCTATCCCCTCATTTCTTAATGAATATCAATATCCATAACGATTCAAAAGGTTTGCTGATAAACAAACCTTTGTCTTACTTATTAATTTTTAAGCCATTTACCGTTGTTGTCAAAATACATCATTTCACCATCGATCCAACGACCGCCGGTAACCATTTTACCGCTGCCGTCAAAATAATACCAATTGCTGCCTGATGCCATCCAACCGGTTTTCATAATACCATCTTTATCCGCATAATACCAGTTATTGTATGAAGGTACCCATTTGCTTGTGACAAGCTGGCCCGCTGTGTTGTAGCATTTCCACACACCGCTTTCAAGCTTCCAGCGCAAATCACTGCTGTCAGCCGCTGTAATTGTACCGCCGGCTTTTTCATAAGCTTCATTATACAGCTTTACAAGATCATCATAAACCGTATAACCGCGGAAACTATTGATAGCGACATAACTCGCTGAACGGCCGGCTTTCGCGTCTTCCTTGCCGTCAGTAACAACATCCTTCTTCGCCTGTGTCAGTTCTTTGTTGTAGCTGTTATAAGCATCTGTATAAAACTCACGGTAATCAGCTTTCTCAGAAGATTTTGTCAGTGAATCCAGCGTCGTATTGCGGCCAAGACGGTTCCAGCAATCCTTCTTTGCATTCTCATCAGCTAATTCCTGAAGATTATCAACGGCATTATCTTCAAGATCCGCATAAGTTTCTTTATAAACCTTACGCCATTCTGATTTAAAATCAATATCAGAAGGACATTTTGTGCGGTTCTTGCGCTTTGCCTCAAAATCGTTATTTGCCGCTTCAATGGCCGACTTTGTAGCTTCATCCATCATTTCATCATAAGCCTTATACCAGCCTGCCTGATAACCGCGCTTATATTCATCAGTACCGCTTTTCTGTGTAAACTTTGTATTGGCATGTTCCTTTTCATAGGCATAGCCATCATCATAGCCTTGTTTGTAAGTACTCTTATCTGAGGCTGCAACAATTGGCATTACCGATTGAGCGTTATAAGCAACAGGTGCCAGACAGCATGCTGCCAGCAGACAAGCACATAATTTTTTCATAGTGTCATTTCCCTTCTTTTTCTATGGTAAGTATAACAGTTATCTGTCTTAAAAATATGTGATTTCTTTAATTCTTATTCATTTTACCAACATTATCAGCAAAAAGCCACAATTCTAACGATATTGTTATGTTTATGATACTTAAAAATGTTACTCTATTTAATCAATAAATTGAAATAAACTATTTATTAACACAATATATCTATTATGGATTTATTACTGAATAAGATTATGATAACTGCCATAATCAATTGTGAATACTTGAGACATTATCATAAACGAATCATATTCACTCTATCAACTTGTTGGATTCATTTGACAAATACAACGATTTGATATATATACTAATAATGAACTAAGATTAGTTGGTTGGCAAGCAACGGAAAAATTTGATACGAAGTGAGAATAACTGGCTCACACTAGTTGGCAAGCAACGGAAAAACTTGATATAATAGAACGCTCCAAACAGCGTTCTATTTTTTTAAGGGGGAAAATAATGGTAATAAAATTTTATGACGAAAAAAATATAATTAGAATCATACAATCTGGATTAGTTAATTAAAAACATATTTATTGAATAAAAGCTTTTTATATGTTTACTATGATACCTTAAAAAAGATTACGATTTTATTGAATTAATATTTAAAAAAGAACATTTCAAGCATTTGTGTGGAATAAGCAATAATCCTAAAGATGTTTTTATTTATGAAAATGCCGGCATTCATAAGGAAGTCTTGTCTCCTATAAAATTTTATGATATTTGTAAAGCTAAACGGTTAGGTTATAAACACATAATAATAAAAAAGGATTCTTCAACTATACAAAAAATGAATATCCTTAACAATCTTCATTTATTAACACAAAATGAAACTATTTATTGTAATATATTGGGTGTACATAATATTTTACGATGCGATGGTATGATTGGGCTTTCAAAAGGCAATATCTCTTTAGCATTGCGTAATTTAAATGGTTATTCCATACCACTAAGTTCATTAGATTTCGATATAACCGATAGTGGTGAGAATCTATTTGAAGTTTATCTAGTAGCTAGTAAAAAGATAAATGAAAAAAAATATTCTTGTATCAATCTACAAAAAATAGATATAGAAAAACTTCCTTATGGAATTAAAGAATTATTAAATATAAAAGATAACGTACATAGTTAAGTTATGCAAAACTAGACAATTGATAGTTTTTTATGTAAACTTTTAACCAATGTATCTCATAAAAGTTACTTCATAAATCAAAAAAACCATTGTTATGTTTCTCAACCAGAAAAAGAAGAAAGCCGGGTTTTATCCCGGCATTCACATGATTAACAACGGCATTCATTTTCAAAGCAATCATTATAAATATGCAAAAACAGGAATATACCGCCAGACATTAATGTTAAAAAGAAGAAGCTTAATGCTAGAAATAACTGTTGAAAACTCATTGAGCAATAACCGACCAAGGTTACAAAAAAGGCTGAGATCAGCAGTCCTGAAGCACCCAAAACCGCCCATGTTCCGGCTGAGCAAAAAGCTATCTTCAACAAACGGCTTTTTGGTGACCACAGCAGTCCAATCACAAAAAAGGTTAATACGACAAGGGCTGTAAATGCAAGCCCGGTTGAGAGAATCATCGGATCATCTAAACAAATTTCACCATTGGCAAGCAGCAGATAAACACCAAAGCCAATCAACAGGCTGACTACCAACAGCGCACTCTTCCATCGATTAATCACTTTCATATCGTTCACCCCCCTTCATAGACTAAGCTATGCGTCAATTTGCAGTTGGACTGGTTTTTTATCTTGCCAACATAAAAAAATACCATTTGCAATCAACAGATGGTTTATTATTCATGTTTATTGTTTTATATGACGCAAATTAATATTTTTTCTTTATTCATGATATAAAATAGGTTCAAAACTTGACTATTACCATCAGTTTTGAACCTATTTATCATTTAAATTACCGAATAACCTTCAGCTTATTTCTGAGTAAGCAATACTACCCAATACATTTTCTTCTTGTATTCGACAGCGCCTACTGCTATCTTCTTATAACGTGTGTTGTCCACAGCGCTGTCATCAGTGATTTCATCAATAACATAATCGATATCATCTTCATCCTTAACAATGATTTCATACGCATATGTACCATAATCATAATCTAAATCATCAAGGAAGTCTTCAATATCATCCTTATCCTTACCTTGTGCTACCTGTACCACACGCTGGAAGGCATATTTGTCAAGATTGCCGGAAGTGACTTTCGTTAAAGCGGTACCGCTGCGGTAATCATTAACACCATTCATAATTTCCAGCTTATCCGTGCGGTATGCTGTAGAACTGTAAGTCAGTGAAGTATCTGGCTCCACAAGCAATACAACTACATATGTATGCTTGCCGTCTTCGACAATACCGATACCGACATTTTTGTAATCCTCATCAACAATTGCGCGTTTGTCAGCACGGACATCCATCCATTCATCAACGATAGTTTCATAATCATCTTCGTCTTTATAAATCAATTCATAAGATGAATTATAATCAACTTTGAAATCATCAAGTACCGTTTCATAATCTTTGCCGTTTGGACGCGTATCACTGAATTTGCTGGCAATTTCCACTGCCCGTTTATAAGCGGCTTTATCCAATTCATCATTGTAAGCCAATGTCAGTGAATCAACCTTGTCACTCTTGCGGTAATCATTCAGATAACCTAGAATCTCACGTTTATCAGTACGGTATTCACGATAATCATAACCAGATACACCAGTACCTGAACCGCCGTCTGTCAGCAGGATCACATAAACATATTCATCATTGCTGTCCTTAGCGATACCCACAGCGATTTCATTGAAATCTTCATTCAGGATATCCCGTTCAGCCCAGCGGTCATTAAACAATTCTCTTAACGCATCTTTTGGTGACGCCGCCTTTACGAAATGTTCCTCAACCATATCATAATCCAGTTTTAAATCATCCATCAAATCATCCAATGATTTACCGTTTGGACGATCATAGCTGAAATCATCAACTAATTCATTCGCACGAATATAGGCTGCCTTATCAAGGCCGTCAGAACGTACCCATGATAATTCATCCAGCTTCTCATAATCACGTTCATCATTCAGATAATCAACAAGCTTACTCTTATCCGTGCGGTATTCCGTCGCACTATAAGCATCGGCATAATCAATATCACTGCCGCCCTCGCTTAACAGCACACCGTTTTGCGCAAACGTATAAGTCTTACCGTCAATCTTCTGAGTGCCAATCAGCATACGGTTATCGCTGCCGCCCAGATAGTATTTCTTTTCTCCCAGTGTCAGCCAGCCTGATTGTTTCACATCATTCTTATAATAATAGAATTGTGTGCCTTCTTTAACCCAGCCGTTCTTCTTGGTTTCATCTACCTCATCGCTCTTATCGCCTTTGCTGACAAAAGCACCGTTCTGCTGGAAAACATAATTATAACCGTCAATAACATGATTGCCGCGAACCATGATGCCATGTTCATCAAAATAGTATTTTGTACCGTCACTTTCAACCCAAGTCTTAGCCTGCATAATACCATTAGCCGGATTCAGATAATACCAATCAGTTGAATTGGCAGCGATCCAGCCAGTTTTCATTTTACCTGTCTCATAATCTAACAGATACCATGCCTGACTTGAATCCTGTGTCCAGCCCTTAACCATTTCACCAGTATTGCTGAAATAATACCAGGCATCCTCAATATATCGCCAGCCAGTTGCAAATGCACCGTTGTCGATCCAATGATTATTGCCATCCCATTGGGCATGAGCAGGAACCGCAGATATGGAGAAGGCCATCGCGGCCGCTATACTTGCACTGATCCACTTCTTTCCATTCATTCTCATTTTCCTCCTGTTTCCTTTAAACTATTATATCATGCTTTTCTTACAAGAAATCTAAAGATTTTGTCACATATTAATGATTATGAAACCGTTTTACTTTTTCAGCATCAACAGCATCATAAGAATCGCCGTTGATATACGCATAATTGACGGGTGAACCATAGTTGGTAGTCGGATCAATTTTCCAGCATTTAGCAGAAGTATGCAGCTGTTTTATTCCCGTATTGCGAATGATTTCCAACGCGTTCTCAGCATTCACACCGCTGCCGGCTAAGAATTCAATAGAGCTGCCATAGGTATCCTGAAGATATTTTAAAGCTTTAATACCCTCAACGGCAGTTTTAGCTTGACCGCTTGTTAATATACGGTCGCAGCCGCATTCAATCAGCTGTTCACAGGCTTTCATCATATCGCTTGTACAATCAAAGGCTCGATGAAATACCGCTTCACCATTAAATTCATGAATCAGTTTTACCATCTTACACGTTTGTTCAACATTGATCGTCTTATCTTGATTCAAGAAGCCAAAAGCGATGCCATCGGCACCATGCCGCAGCAATTCTCTTGCTTCAAGAAAAATAACCGCCAATTCACTTTCATTGTAACAGAACCCCGCACCGCGCGGACGCACCATGCAGATAATTGGCAGCGCCGTTTGCTGCTTCGCAAGAATCAGCGTGGCACATGTTGGTGTCAGACCGCCTAAGTATAAGGCTGAGTTTAATTCAACCCGATCCGCGCCGCCGGCATCAGCCGCGATTACATCCTCAAGACTGCCGCAGCAGATTTCTAAAATATTATTCTTCATATAAGTTATGACCCTCACCGTCAATGGCTAAGGTTACCGGAAAATCAACAACCTCCAGACGATAAACCGCTTCCGGGCCAAGCTCTTCAAAAGCGACTAGTTCAGCCTTTTTAATACATTGTGATAAAAGTGCCCCGGCACCGCCGATGGCAACCATATAGGCGGCGTGATTGCGTTTAATCGCATCCACAACCGCTTGGGTGCGGTAGCCTTTGCCAATGCTTACGCTTAAACCCAGATCATAGAGCCGGGGTGCATAGGCATCCATCCGCATCGAGGTTGTAGGTCCAGCGCTGCCAAACACATGGTTAGGTGCTGCCGGTGTCGGACCAACATAATAAATCACCGCATCCTTAATATCAAAAGGCAGCTCCTCCCCGCAATCAAGCATCTCATTCATTCGCTTATGCGCGGCATCACGGGCAGTATAAATAGTACCGGTTATTTCGATTGCATCACCGGCTTTTAAGCCAGCCAGCTTTTCTTTAGTAATGGGTGTTGTCAGCTTCATCTTAAAACTCCCTTCTCGCATGTCTAGTGATATGACATGATATATTGACCGCGCATGGCAGGCAGGCAATATGTGTCGCATGGGTTTCAATGTTTACCTTAAGCGCCGTAGTATCGCCCTTTAATCCCTGCGGACCGATATTTAACTGATTGATTTCACTCAGCAGCTGGTCTTCAAGCGCTGCGTAGCGTGGGTCTGGATGCGCGCTGTCACAGCTTCTTACCGTAGCCTTTTTGGCCAGATAAGCCGCGTAATCAAAGCTGCCGCCCAAACCGACACCGATCACCATCGGCGGACAGGCATTAGGGCCGGCTTTTTTTACAGCATTGAGTACCGTTTGTTTTACACCTTCAATACCCTGCGCGGGTTTCAGCATCTCAATGACACTCATATTCTCACTGCCGGCACCCTTACATGTAATTTCAAGAATCACCTGTTCACCGTCAATGATGGAAGTATAAATCATACAAGGTGTATTATCCTTCGTATTAACACGTTCAAACAACGGCTCTGAAACCATTGATTTTCTTAAATAACCCTTATCATAGCCCTGACGCACACCTTCCTGAATCGCCTCATTGACCGAACCATGAGTAAAATGCACATCTTGACCGACATACAGATATACGGCAACCATCCCGGTATCCTGACAGATTGGGATATGCTTTTCATCCGCAATAGCCGCGTTCAGCTTTAAATATTCCAGCGTTGCTTTACCGATGCGGCTGGTTTCTTTTTCACAGGCTGAATCAAGACAGTGCTTCACATCTGCAGGATAGCGGTAGTTCACATCCTGAACCATGGTGGATACAGCCTCTGTGAGCTGTCTTACATCAAATTCACGCATCTACTTATCCTCCTTTTTACGCTTATGACGGCGCATTCCCGGGATACCCGGCCGTGTCATTTCACGCGCATTCAGCACCTCATCAAGCTTTTCCTTAGAGATCAGACCCGCTTCAAGAATCAGTTCCTTCAGCTTTTTATTCTCCGCCAGTGCCTGTTTCGCATACTTCGAGGCATTGGCATATCCGATATGCGGTGCCAGCGCTGTCGCGGTACCCAAAGATATATCCACAAGATCGGCACACCGTTCTTTATTCGCAACAATACCCATGATGCAGTTGCAGCGCAGTGTCGCACACGCGTGACTTAATGCCTCAATTGACTGAAACAAATTGAAGAACAGCACCGGTTCAAACACATTCAATTCCATCTGACCGGCTTCCGCCGCTTTTAAAATCGTTACATCATTGCCGAATACTTGGAAGCAAACCTGATTTACCACCTCAGGAATAACCGGATTAATTTTACCCGGCATGATTGAGCTGCCCGGCTGACGGGCAGGCAATATAATCTCATAAAAACCAGTTTTAGGGCCTGATGCCATTAAACGCAGATCATTGCACATTTTAGATAAATTGACACCCAATGTCTTTAAAGAACTATGCGCCCAGACAAATGGATCAACATTGCGTGTACCGTCAATCAAATCTCTGGCACTGGTCAGATCAATATCTGTAATCTCACTTAAAATTGGAATTAAAGTACGGCGGTAATTCTCATCAGCATTCAAGCCAGTACCCACCGCGGTAGCACCCATATTCACTGATTTTAAGTTTTGAAAGGCAATTTTAATCCGCCGGATATCTCTTACCAAAGAAGTCGCATAGGCATGAAACTCCTGACCTAACGTAATCGGTACAGCATCCTGAAGATGAGTTCGGCCTAATTTGATGACATCATTAAATTCCAGACTCTTATCAAGCAATGCTTCCTGAAGCAGCTGCAGCTCATTCAGCAGCTCATCAACTAAAAACAGACAGGTAATCTTACCTGCGGTCGGAAACACATCATTGGTTGACTGTCCAAAATTAATGTGATCATTAGGGTGTATGTAATCATATTTGCCTAATTCACGGCCAGCCAGCTGAGCCGCCCGATTAGCGATAACCTCATTGGTATTCATATTTACTGAAGTGCCGGCACCGCCCTGGATAACATCAGTAACAAAATATTCATTCAGCTTGCCGGCAATCACATCATCGCAAGCCTGTAAAATATAATCAAGCCGTTCTTTATCAAGATGATTGGTGCGATAATTAGCCAATGCGCAGGCTTTTTTAACCATTCCTAATGAACGGACCATCATCGGATGTGTCCGCAGACCGGTAATTGGGAAATTTTCCTTTGAACGCTGAGTCTGAATGCCATATAATGCATCCTTAGGAACCAGCTTTTCACCTAATGAATCTCTCTCCAACCGGTAATCTTTTTCTTCCATGTTTAAACCTCCTAATGGAAATATTAAAGAAAATGCATTGATTCACTTAATGAAACAATGCATATATCTTAAATCGTTTCTCGCCAGATTTTAGCACCCAGTGCTTCTAATTTACCGTCAAGGTTTTCATAACCGCGGTCAATATGATATACAGCATGTATTTCAGTAACACCATCAGCAATCAAACCGGCAATCACTAAACAAGCACCGCAGCGCAGATCGGTTGCCTCTACCACACTGCCGGATAAACGGCTTGGCCCATTGATAAAAGAGGAAGGAATCCGCACATCAATATCCGCACCCATTTTATTCAATTCCTGACAATGCTTAAAGCGTTCCGTATAAATCGTTTCAGTAATTACCGACTGGCCGTGCGCCTGCGTCAGCAAGGCAGTCAGCGGCTGTTGGATATCAGTCGCGAAGCCCGGATACGGCAAAGTTTTAATATCCGTACACTTTAAAGGCTGATCACCGCGGCGAATCGTCACCTTATCCACATCAACCTTAATATCGATACCAATTTCCTGCAGCTTAGAAAGCAGACTTTCAAGATGAGCCGGAATAATATTTTCAACCGTCATCTCATCAGCCGCAGCCGCAGCCAGTACAATATATGTGGCAGCCTCAATACGGTCTGGAATAATCTCATGGAAACATCCATCAAGATGATCCACACCATCAATCGTAATCACATTCGTACCAACACCGCGAATCTTTGCGCCCATTTTATTAAGCAGGGTTGCGACATCGATAATTTCCGGTTCCTTGGCGGCATTCTCAATAATCGTACGGCCCTGCGCATAAACGGCAGCCATCATGATATTGATTGTAGCCCCCACTGAGGAAATATCGAGGAATATCTTATTGCCGATCAGCTTATCAGCCGTAATCTCATAAGCGCCATGCTCATACTTCACCGCAGCGCCCAGCGCTTCAAAACCTTTAAGATGTAAATCAATTGGCCGCGGCCCCAGATAACAGCCGCCCGGCATTTTCATTACAACCTTGCCATACTTACCCAGCAAAGCGCCCATGAAATAATAAGATGCCCTAAGCTTCTGCACCGCATCCTGAAGCATTGGCTTATTTTCCATATGCGTAGGATCAATAACGATATGATCCTTACTTTCCTTAATACAAACATCAACACCCAAATCACGAAGTAAAACGGAGAGTGACTCAACATCCGAAATATTCGGAACACCGCAGATCGTTACCGGCCCATTTGCCAGAATCGCTGCCGGGATCAATGCTACCGTAGCATTCTTAGAGCCGCTGATTTTAACGCTGCCTCTTAATCGATGCCCACCTTCGATTTTAATTACTTCTTCACTCATAAAAAACCCTCCATCTGCTTCTATCTTATTCATCAGCCTGTCATCGTGACACACACTGTTTTTTTCACTCCTATTGTATCATAAAAGCGATTGCTTCAACATCTAAAAAATTTAACTTATCCTTAAGCGATCCGTTCAATATTATACACGATCAAACAAGTACCGTCTTTTTGAATCAGCTGTAATATTTTCCAATTAAACGATCCGCCTTTAATTATGAATGCTGATGCGATTCTTACCGCTGCGCTTGCTTTCATAAAGCGCCTGATCGGCACTCTCATATAAATCAGCAAAATTATGATGCTGCTGATCAATAAATGCAATACCGATACTGACTGATATCCTCAGCTCGACACGTTCAGGCAGCTTAATATTTTGAATATCTGCCAATATCCGCTCTGCGATATCCATAACATCCTGCCGTTTGTCACCCTTTAAATAAGCGACAAATTCATCACCGCCAAAGCGGGCGATTGATATTTCACACAAACCGTTATGATCGCGGATATCACGCAGATGATAAGCAACCTGCATCAGCAGCTCATCGCCTGCATTATGTCCCAATGTATCATTCACCAGTTTAAATTCATCGAGATCCATCATAAAGAAAGCCGCCGTCTGATTCAGCGATAAGCTGTTTAAATCATCATTTACCAGCTGTTCAAAAGCCGTTCGGTTATACAGGCCGGTCAGCGGATCTCTTTCAGACTTAAATTTAAGCTCCATGCGTCTTCGCTTTTCCTCGTTGATATTCATCGTATAACATAATAGCATCGGTGTTTGATTATCTAATGTGTAAAAACTAAATACACTCTCTACCCAGATAAAATCTTTTACCTCATGACGCCGGTTGATGCGATATTCAATGCGCTGTTCCCTGCCTTCCGCAAATTCACGCTTCAAATTAGTGAAATTCATTGCCTCGGCAACCAGTTCAGCATCATCCTCATGAACAATTTTCAGCATTGCCAAACAAATCTCATCATAATTTGCTTCAACCGCATCCTGAATCATGCCATCACGCGTGTAGCTGCAGATAATCTTGCTGTCAAGATTCAGTGTCCAAACACTGATAGCTTCATGGAACAGCGCTTCTTTCATGCTGATTTCCTGTTCCAGCTGACGGCGTTTGCGCACATCATCGCTGATATCTTCCACTATGCCCAGAATATTTTTACCGTCGGCTTCTGAGGGCAGCTTGGCCAGCGTAAAACGGAACCAGTGCGGCTCATCAAACTTTATCCCTGAACTAATTTCAAAAACGGCTTTTTCAGCGCCATCTGCCATCTGGCTCAGTGCGTCCAACAGTTTCTCTTTTTCCGTCTCATTCAGACAACGTTTTTCAAACACCAGCTTGCTGAACGGACACAGACTGTCATAATCACAAAGCGCTTTGATATTTCTTTCCTTCAAGAAATAGGCGGCATCCTTTTGTATATCATATTCAAACATCGTCGCAAAGGAGTGCTGGAGCGCCAGCTCAAACATTCGATTGCTGCGTTCCACTGATCGTTTAGCTTCTATTGTTCCTTGATAAGAACGGTTTGCCAAATAATAATAAGCGGCAAAGAAACAGATAAAGGTCAAAACCAGCTTAATGGTCAGATAATAAGCAGACTTTGAAAGCTTCTCATTTTGAACCAGTAAATTATCACTGGATACCAAAGTAAACAAATACCAATTATTAATAGGCAAAGGACGGATATACACATAACGATGCTGACTGCCAATACTCAGATAAAAGCTGCCCGTCTCGTTATTCATCATCATAGCCTGTAATTCATCAACCGTTATACCGGGATCATCCATCGATTTGAGGTAGTCATAATAATTACGGCCGTCATACAGTGAATCCTGATGTTCACTCTGCTGAATCATTGTGCCATCAGCCGCGATGACATAATAATACGCGTTGCTTTGAAAAGTCGTATTCAAACTTGTGTCAGCAATCTTTTCAATCGACATTGTCGCGATGAATTCACCTGCCAGCTCACCATTATTAAAAGCCGGAACATAGTAGCTGATGACTTTTTGATTCATCGATCCCAGCTGATAAACATCACTGATGCCTTCCTGCCCAAAAAGCGATGAATCATAAAAACGCAGATCTGCCAGTGAGCTTTCTATGCCGCTGACAGCCAGCTGCTGATTTTCCTTATCAATAAGTAAAAACTGATTGAAATGATCATTATCCATCAGCTTTTCCATCACTTCATAGCGAGCATTAGCGTCTGTTTCCTGAATCAGATAGTCCGCAGTAAAGCGAAGATTAACCAGTCTGTCATTGACTTGACGGATTATGGAGTCACTTCCCTGATTGGCGCTTTCCATAAGATAGCTTTGTGTGATAGCTTCAACCTGATAATCAGTACGGCGATTAAAGTCATAGAGGAAAATCACAGTGAGGATTGATAATAAACAGATCCCAATCGCTATAATCTTACGGCTATGCAGCAGCAACTTATCATTCTCCATAACGCTCCCCCCAATTTTGGAACATTAAATCATTTTGATTCATCAAAATGAACCTCTTTCTATCATAATATCACATTGTTTGGATTTTTGCTGAATTAATGTAAATTTCAATACCATTCCTTATATATAAAAGTAAATTTATAAATAACTGAAACCAATGAAAGACTTACTCTTATTTTGTAATTATTTATTCTCAATATCTTTTTATAAAAGATCAATTATGGTAAAATAGTTAAGGTTATGGCAAGAAAAGAGGGATAGTATGAAAAAAATTGGTTTTGATAATGATCTGTATCTGAAATTACAATCCAAGCATATTCAGGAACGTATTTCACAGTTTGATAATAAGCTGTATTTAGAGTTTGGCGGCAAGCTTTTTGATGATCATCATGCTTCCCGTGTATTGCCTGGTTTTCAGCCAGACAGCAAGTTAAAAATGCTGCTGACGCTGAAGGATCAGGTAGAGGTGCTGATCGTAATCAGTGCCGGTGATATTGAAAAGAATAAAGTCAGAAGTGATCTTGGCATTACATATGATGTAGAGGTATTAAGACTGATTGACGCATTCCGCGGCGTAGGTCTTTATGTCGGCAGCGTCATTATTACACAATATACCAATCAGCCATCAGCTGATGCATTTAAGAAACATCTGGAACAATTAGGCATTAATGTCGCGCTGCATTATCCGATTGCCGGTTATCCAAACAGTGTTTCAGTCATTGTTTCTGATGAAGGATATGGCAAGAATGATTATGTAGAAACAACGAAGCCTTTAGTCGTTGTGACAGCGCCGGGGCCTGGCAGCGGTAAGATGGCGACTTGTCTTTCACAGCTTTATCATGAGCATAAGCATAATGTGAAAGCCGGATATGCGAAATTTGAGACATTTCCGATATGGAATCTGCCTTTAAAGCATCCGGTAAACCTGGCATATGAAGCGGCTACCGCTGATTTGAATGATATTAATATGATTGACCCGTTCCATTTGGAGGCTTATGGTGAAACAACGGTTAACTACAACCGTGATGTAGAGATTTTCCCAGTATTAAATGCTATTTTTGAAAGAATTGTCGGGGTATCGCCTTATAAGTCACCTACGGATATGGGGGTTAATATGGTTGGCAAGTGCATTGTCGATAATGATGTCTGCATCAAAGCCAGTCAGGATGAAATTATCCGCCGTTATTATCAGGCGCTGGTGGATCAGAAAAAGGGCTACGCCGATGAAGCGACAATTAATAAAATTGAAATTGTTATGGGACAGGCGAATGTGGAAACTTCTTCACGGCGCTGTGTCAAACCGGCACTGGATAAGGCTGAGCTGACTGATGCTCCGGCTATGGCAATTGAATTAAATGACGGACGGATCGTGACAGGCAAAACGACTTCATTGTTAGGCTCTGCCAGTGCCGCTATTCTTAACGCGTTGAAACATTTAGGCAATATTGATGATCAGATTCCTTTAATCTCACCGAGTATCATTGAACCAATTCAGAAGCTGAAAGTAGAAAATCTAGGCAATAATAACCCGCGTCTGCATGTAGATGAAATATTGATTGCCCTGGCAATTTCAGCTACTACCAATCCATTGTCACATTTGGCAATGACTCAGCTTGAAAAACTAAAGGGCTGTGAAGCTCACTCCAGTGTAATCTTATCTGATGTAGATATGAATGTTTTCAGAAAACTGGGTATTAATTTAACGTGTGAGCCAAAGTATCATACAAAAAAGCTTTATCATAAATAAAAGATTTAAAGAGATTTTACAGATAGGCTGCATATAGCACACCCAATCAAAAAGGGCGTGCTTTTTTTGTGTTTATGTAAACCAAATTATTTAATCACATTAAACAAAACTATGCCAATAATTTTCTCATTAAGCATTTCGTAAGGGTTATAGTATACAAACTTAAAACCGTACCTTTCATTGACTTTTCTTATTTGCTCAGGTAATTAATGGTATTTTCAGCTAATTTTCACTTAGCCAACAAATATCATTCACCTGCTTACCGTATTGTATATGATATGAAAAGGAGAGTGTTTCTGAGATGAATCTAAAAGTCCAACTACCTAAAAAGCTTCCTAATATCCATTTCACAAAAAAGAGGGCAGCCATTTTGTGCTGTGCGGTACTGATTGGCGCATCAGGGGTCGTTTATGCCTTAAAGGTAAGCGGCAGCAGCAATGAAGTAATTTATACACCCTATACTTTGGATACTGGCAGCATTACTACCAGTATCAGCGGCAGCGGTACTTTAACGGCCGCTAAAACCTACACCCTAACTGCCAATGTTAAGGGCGAGGTGCTCAGCGATGATTTTGAGATCGGTGACAGTGTCAGCGAGGGACAAGTCCTTTATGAATTAGATAACAGCGATGCTGTTGAGGAATTAAACAACACGAGTCTTTCCCTGAAGCAGCAGCAGTTAACCACTCAGCAGGCACAGACAGCGCTCACCAATTTAACTATTACCGCTCCGCTTTCCGGGTTGGTCAGCGAGGTTTATGTCAAGGTCGGAGAAAGTGTTAACATCGGCACAAAAATTGCCGAGATTGTCAACAATGAGGATTGCACACTGCGGCTTCAGTTTAACGCTTCAGATATTGATTCAATAAAGATCAACGATACAGCATCGGTATACTTGCTGAGCAGCGGTGAAACGGTCAGCGGGACAGTCAGCAAGATCAACAGCGGTGCTTATTATAACAGCGCGAATGCTTATGTAAGTGATGTGGAAATCAGCTTCACAAATCCAGGCGGTATTACTGAGCTTGACAGTGCGGCGGCAATCGTCAACGGCATCGCGGGCAATAATGAGGGAAGCATCAGCTTTAATTCTTCGGCTACCCTGACAGCAAAAACATCAGGCGAAATCACTGCTTTAAATATTGATACAAATGATTATGTCAATCAAGGGGATCTTTTGGTACAGCTTGAAAATGACAGCACTGTACTGCAGGGAGAATCAGCGGCGCTTTCACTCTCCAATGCCGAACAAAGCTATAAGAATAAAGAAGAAAAGCTTGCTGAATATACCATTACCGCACCCTGCAATGGTACCGTTTTAAGCAAGAATATACAGGCTGGCGATACGATTAATGAAGCAGGAACAACAATGGCTATCGTCGCTGATCTTTCCAGTATGAAATTCACTATGAGTATTGATGAATTAGATATTAAAAATGTCTCTGTGGGACAAAAGGTCACCGTAACAGCCGATGCCGTAAATAAGGTTTATACCGGTGAAATTACAGCCATCGTATTAAACGGTACAACGGCCAATGGTGTAACGGTGTATCCTGTAACGGTTACCTTAGAAGAGTGTGATGAATTATTGCCGGGAATGAATGTAACGGCACAGATTATCACTCAGGAAGCTAATGATACATTGCGCGCGCCAATCAGCTGTGTTTCCCGCAATGATATGCTGCTGATTGATGAAGCAAGCGCTAAGTCTTTAAATGCGGAAACTGCCGAATCTATTCAAAGCGCTGAAGTAGGCCAAATCATTAAATCCGATGATTATAAGGGATATTACTTTTTGAAAGTGGAGTCCGGTCTGTCAAACAGCAGCTATACCGCGATTTTAGATGGTGCAAAGGAAGGGCTGACTGTTTATGCGGTATCAAATGCCAGCGGCAATACCAGCAACAGTGAACCAAATATGATGAATATCGGTAAAGATTCTTCATCCGGCGGTGCTTTTTCCTTTGACGGCGGCGGCATGGGCGGCCCGCAAGGCGGTATGGGCGGCCCGGGAGGAATGCAGTGATGATTGAATTTAAAAATGTATACAAAATCTATCATATGGGTGACAGTGAGGTAAGGGCCATTGACGGCATTTCTTTCACTATTGATAAAGGGGAATTTGTGGCCATTGTCGGTCAGTCCGGCTCCGGTAAATCAACATGCATGAATATCATCGGCGCTCTTGACCTGCCCAGTGAGGGTGAATATTTACTTACCGGTTTAAACATCACCCGCTATGATGAAGATCAGCTGGCTCAAATCCGCAACCGCACATTAGGTTTTATTTTCCAGCAATACAATTTAATCCCCAAGCTTAATGTTTATGAAAATGTTGAATTGCCGCTGATTTATGCCAATGTACCGGAAAAAGAACGCTATGAAAAGGTTATCCGCGCGTTAGAACGGGTCGGGCTTGCCAACCGAATGAGGCATTATCAGCATGAATTATCCGGCGGTCAGCAGCAGCGGGTATCCATTGCCCGTGCCTTAGTCAACGATCCAAGTGTAATTTTAGCGGATGAACCTACCGGTGCCCTTGATTCTAAAACCGGCATTGAGGTGCTGGAACTATTGAAACAATTAAACAATGAAGGGAATACGATCGTTTTGATTACCCATGATAATTCAATTGCCCATCAGGCGAAGCGAATGATTCAGATTCATGATGGCAAAGTAGTCAGCGATACGCTGAATTAGGTGTGCCTATGCAAGTGAAACAAGCATTTAAAATGGCCGTGAAAAGCATTAAAGGGAATCGCTTCCGTTCCTTTCTGACGATGCTGGGAATCATTATCGGCGTTGCCTCAGTTATCGTTTTAGTTGCCCTAATCAATGGCTTCTCAAGTGACATGAGCGAATCCTTTTCAACCCTGGGCACCGAATTAATTACAGTCAATATTACCGGTCGTTCCGCCGATAATCAGGTTGCTGTTGATGAAATGATTGAGGTGCTTGACAGTTCAGAGAATTTGGCTTATTGTTCACCGCAGGTCAATATCTCAGTAACTGCAAAGGCAGATAATGAAAATGTCTCAACTACAGCTTTCGGTGTTAATGAAGATTACACCAGCATTAAGGGTTATCAGCTTAATGAAGGCAGAATGCTGCAGTATGGGGATACCAAAAACCGGCTCAAGGTGGCAGTGATCGGCACTTATATCGCCGACACATTATTCAGCGGCAAGAGTCCGATCGGCAAATCAATTAAGCTTAACGCGGAAAGCTATGAAATTGTCGGTGTACTTGAAGAGAAGGCAGACAGCAGTGAGGGCAGCGATGATGATATCGTGCTGATTCCCTACTCAGCCGCCTCCCGTCTGACCCGCAATTCAACCATTTCTTCTTATCTGTTCAATGCCTCAAGCAGCACCAGCGTAGAAGCTGGGATCAATGATATTCAAGCATTTCTGAATACGAAGTTTACCAGCTCTGATTATTACCGCATCAGCAGCGCCGCTGAATCACTGGAACAAGTTAATTCATTAACCTCGACACTGACACTTGTATTAGTGGGGGTAGCCTCCATTTCCCTTTTGGTCGGCGGTATCGGCATCATGAATATCATGCTTGTGTCAGTCAGTGAAAGAACTAAAGAAATCGGTATCCGTAAATCTTTAGGCGGAAGATACCGGGATATTCTGACTCAGTTTGTAATTGAAGCGGGTCTGACCAGCGCCATGGGCGGGGTAGCCGGAATCTTCCTTGGTATTATTTTAGCCTACATCGCATCAGGTCTTTTAGGCATGACAGTAAAAATATCACTGTTATCCGTTGCCGTCTCATTCAGCGTTTCAGTGGGTATCGGCATCCTCTTCGGCTATTCACCAGCCCGCAAGGCTGCGCGTCTAAGTCCGATTGAAGCGCTGCGTTATAGTTAGGAGAATAAGCAAATGAAAAAATTAATTACCGCGGCTTTAAGCATGCTGCTGGTATTGGGGAATGTCCAGCCAGTGCAAGCCGCAGCCAGTTCAATCTATGAGATTTTAGTATTAATGAATTTACTGACCTATGACAGTGACAATACAATCAGTGAAACAACACCGATTTCACGAGCCGAATTTGCCAAGGCACTGTATCTTCTGGCCGGTTATGGTACAACCGCTGCCAATTCCTACACCTCTCCCTTTAGTGATGTTTCGTATTCAAATCAATATGCAGGATATATTAAAACCGTTGCCTCATTAGGTTATATGAGCGGTTATGCGAAAGGCTATTTCAAACCGGATCAGACAATTACCACTGATGAAGCAATTAAATCACTCCTGCTGATACTGGGCTATTCAGCAAATGAAATCGCTGGATCAGACTTGCTTTATCAGACAGCCAGAATTAAAGGGTTATTGGATAATACAGCATTGAATGTCAATCAGCCATTGAATAAGGGTGATTATGCCCAGCTGATTTACAACGCGCTGTCAGCTGCTTTAAAAAACAGCAATCAAACACTTGCCCAGTCTTTAGGTTATACGCTGCGCAGTGATTCCTTAAGTTTATCCGATGTTATCGATGTTAATGCCGTGGGGCCGATTGCCCTGACCGGTTCAGCATCTGCCAGTGATTTCGGTTTGACTTCACCAACTACCTATCTCAATGGTGTAGAAAAAAGCGTATCAATGCGTAAGGGTGATGTTGTGTATTATTCTACTGAAACAAATAAATTATGGGTATACCGCAATTATGCATATGGCACGATTACCCAAATCAGCGCTAATCTGGAAGATGTTACCTCCTTTACTGCCGGCGGTAATTACACTTGTTCCACCGATGTCATCAAGGAACTATTTGCCGCCAACAAGCTGCGAGTCGGATATCCGGTAAGAATCAGTCTTGACCGTGACGGCAATGCCGCCTATGCCAGCTATTATGAACAAGAAAGTGATACCGACAGCACAAGCTCAAATTCAAATTCCGGCAATAATTCAGGAAACCCTTCAAGTTCCACCGTTGTTTATGTCAATGATGGCTATGTCTATCTAACGATTGACGGTAAAACATATACTTTTGAATTAAATTCCGCATCATAAAAATGATTCCTCCTAAGCAGTACGAATTGCGAAGGGGGAATCATTATTTATTTTAATATATTTTCTTTAATCGCTGATTGAAAACAGATCGCTTTGAAGCATGTCTGAATCATTAAACAGCTTAACACCTGGTACGCTTAATGTTTAGCTTGCATTCTCTTCTGCTGAATCCTCTTCTGCAGCCTTGGCAGCATCCCGATGCTTATTCTTAATCACCTGATCGATTTCCTTAAGCATGCGCTTTGCTCTGCGCTTGATTTTACGCTGATAGAAAAAATCTGATACTTTAAACAAGAAACCATGTTCTTCAACTTTAGCCTTAAAATCCTCATAGTAACAAACTTCACATAAACCATTTTCTTCAGATTCAAAACGCATCCCCATTGTAATCGTACCACTGTTTGTCTGAACCTTTAAATTATAACCCTTTTCAGGATCAAGCTCAGTCAGATGATAATGATAATCAACAGTATGCTTTCCTTTTTTCTGATGCTTTGTATGCTTAAAACCCTTCTTTAAAGATGATTTATTAATTTTCTTATTCGAGGATTGACTCACTTCATAATACAAAGAATCCAGAACAATATCATAAACCTCAGCTTTTGAACCGCTCAACAGCATATACATTTCCATGACTTATTCCCTCTTTCTTTCCTTATCATAACATAAGTACATGTGCATACTCAATCACTCATCTTCTTGTTTCAGTTTGTTTCATTAAATTATGATAATTTATCATTTACTAGAAATCTTTTTCAAGGTACAATAGGAATAGAATGTTGAGAGGTGAACTTATGGAAGAAAAAGTATTATTATCACTCATAGAAAAGAATGCCAGAAGGACGGTGAGTGATTTAGCGGATATTTTACAGGAAAGTGAAGAAAACATCTTAGATACCCTCACTGAACTTGAAAAAGAAAAGGTCATTAATGGTTATCATACCATCATTAACTGGGATCGGGCTAATGTTGACCGTGTAACCGCCGTCATTGATGTGAAATGCTCACCGGAACGTGATTATGGCTATGACCGCATCGCTTCGATGATCTATGCTTATCCGGAAGTGGATACAATGTATCTGATGAGCGGCAAAACTGAGTTTATTGTAATTATTTACGGCAAGAGTATGCAGGAAATTGCGAACTTTGTCGGCAGCAAGCTGGCAGTTGTAGATGGTGTTACGGGTACGTCTACTAACTTTGTGCTGAAGCAGTATAAATCAGCTGGGGTAATCTTTGACCAAAATGAAGATGATGAAAATGAAAGGTTAATTGTGACGCCCTAATGTATGAAGAATTACTAAGCGATAAGGTCAAAGTTCTTAAACCTAGCGGTATCCGTAAATTTTTTGATTTGGCAGCTACCCGTGAAGGGGTTATTTCACTTGGTGTAGGCGAGCCTGATTTTGCGACACCATGGCATATCCGTGAAGCCGCTATTTATTCTATCAAACAAGGTAAAACGTTCTATACCGGCAATGCTGGACTGCTGCCGCTGCGCAGGGAAATCTGCAGCTATATGCACCGGCAGTTTAATCTGGACTATGATCCGGTAAAAAATGTCATTGTGACAGTCGGCGGTTCAGAAGCCATTGATATTACCTTAAGAGCCATTGTGAATCCAGGTGATGAAGTTATTTTGCTTCAGCCTTGTTATGTAGCTTATGAGCCAAGTGTGATTCTTGCCGATGGGGTGCCTGTTTTTATTGAATTAAAAGAAGAGAATCAGTTTAAACTGACCGCTCAGCAGTTAGAAGCGGCAATCACTGATAAAACAAAGGCAATTCTGCTGAACTTCCCTTCCAATCCTACCGGCGGGGTGATGACGCGTGAAGATTATGCACCGTTAATTCCGATTATCAAGAAACATAATCTGATTGTGATCAGTGATGAAATTTATGCGGAATTAAGCTATTCTGAAAAACACTGCTCACCGGCTAATTTTGATGAGATCAAGGATCTTACTATTATCATCAGCGGTTTTTCTAAGGCTTTTGCGATGACTGGCTGGCGGCTTGGCTACATGCTTGCTAATGAAACCTTTATAACCCAGATTTTAAAGATTCATCAATATGTTATTATGTCGGCACCGACAGCCGCGCAATTCGGCGCGATTGAAGGTCTTCGCAATGGTCAGCGCCATGTTGATGAGATGGTGGAGCAGTATAAGCTGCGGCGTAATTTCATTGTTAATGGCTTTAACCGCATCGGTTTAAAAACACATATGCCGGAAGGTGCCTTTTATATTTTCCCAAGTATTAAATGCACTGGACTCAGCTCATTAGAATTCTGTGAGCGCCTGCTTGAGGAACAGAATGTTGCCTGTGTACCGGGTGACGCCTTTGGGTCTGCAGGTGAAGGGTATATCCGTGTTTCCTATGCATACAGCATTGAAGAAATCAAAGGTGCGCTGGAAAAAATCGGCGAATTTATGAAACAATTCCAATAAATAGAAAGAACTCTCCGCGGAGAGTTTTTTATTAGTTAAGCTGTTTTTTTTAGTTTGCGCAAATCAACACGAAGCGATGGAAAACCTTGGTAAATATGATATACTAATCATATATGTAAAGCATAAATTTTATAATAACATAATCATAAAGCTGGGGCTTAGGGATGGAATTCATATGAATAAATATAAAATCAGAAAAGTCATACCTGTTTTCTTTACAGCTCTCTTCTGCATCATCGCTCTGGTGATGCTTTCTACCATCTGGAGTCTGCAGGGAAACGCGAGAGTAATCAATTATACCGGCATTATCCGCGGAGCCTCACAGCGGCTGGTTAAACAGGAAATGGCGATGCAGCCCGATGATGAACTGATCGTTAGGCTGGATGCTATTCTTAGTGAACTGGCAAGCGGCCATGGGGATAACAAACTCACCAAGCTGCCTGATGAAGAGTATCAGCAATATATTAAACAGCTGCAGGCTGCCTTTGATACACTGAAGGATGAAATCATGATTGTACGCCAAAGCGGTGACAGTCAGCAGCTATATACGTTAAGCGAGGATTTTTTCGTATTATCTGATCAGGCGGTATCGGCCGCGGAAAACTATTCCCGTCATCAGGTCAATCATGCCCTGATCTTATTCATGATCCTCAGCGCTGCCTTTTTGATGCTGATTTTATTGTTTTTGAAATTTGAGAAGCAGCAGCGGCTGACTCAGGTTGCTTTAGAAAGTGCTGAACATGCGAATAAAGCTAAAAGTGAATTCCTTTCTAATATGTCGCATGAAATCAGAACACCGATGAACGGCATTATCGGTATGACTGAAATCGCTCGGCGCAATGCCGATAATAAACCAAAGCTTTTAGACAGTCTGGATAAGATAGATCTGTCCTCTGCCTATCTGATGTCATTGATCAATGATGTATTGGATATGTCAAGAATTGAAAGCGGCAAGATTGAACTTGATGATCAAGTCTTTGAATTACCGGAAGTGCTTGACCGCATCCATAGTATGTTTGCGCAGAAGGCATGTGATGCAGATGTTGATTTCACTATCAGTCATAAAGATATCAGTGTTCATACATTGATCGGTGATGAACTGCGGATCAGTCAGATTTTAGTTAATATAATTTCTAACGCTTTAAAATTTACACCTAAGGGCGGCTCAGTAACACTGGAAGTAAGAGAAAAAGAGTTATCAGATGATACCGCTAATATTGAATTTATCATTACTGACAGTGGCATCGGCATCAGTGAAGAATTCCAAAAACGTATTTTTGAACCCTTTGAACAAGCTCAGGCATCTACGGTGAAGCAATATGGCGGAACAGGACTTGGTTTGGCAATCAGCGGCAAGTTTGCGAAAATGATGGGCGGCGATATTCAGTTACAAAGCAAACTGAACGAAGGCTCTCGCTTTATCGTCAATATACCCTTAAAACGGCCGCCGGTGGAAGCTGACATACCCGTGATTGATGATTATATACCTAATATTGATTCTTTACAGAATATCCGTGTACTGCTTGCGGAGGATAATGAAATCAATTCTGAGATCGTGGTCACTATGCTTGAAAGCTGTCAGGCGGCTGTTGATCCGGTTTTTAATGGTGCTGAGGCGGTAAAACAATTCGAAAACTCTCCAGAAGGTACATATAAATTAATTCTGATGGATATTCAGATGCCGGAAATGAATGGACTGGAAGCCACCAGAACTATCCGTTCCCTAGATCGTGATGATGCCAATGAGGTTTTAATCATTGGTTTATCAGCGAATGTATTTAAACAGGATGTAGACAATGCCCTGCAAAGCGGCATGAATGATTATCTTGGCAAGCCGATTGATATGAATCATTTATTTGAAGCAATCAGCACTCACTTAGCTTATGCAAATCCAGATCAATGATCTGGATTTTTGTGTATGAACCTTACAAAAATGATAGCTTTCTGTTAGCTGATTCGATGGGTAAAACACTGATTCTATCGTATACTAAAGCCATAAAGGAGGAATGCAGGATGAAACATTTACTAAATAATATCAGAATCATCTTTTGTATTCTGGTACTTGGCTATACAGAAAAGGAGTTTGGGATGTAACATGGAAATAATGATACAAATTATAAAGGGAACACTTCATCGTTTAAAAGTTTTTATTTGGATGCTGATGTAGTGTTATAATGATGGAGAGGTGAACATCATGCATATTATGATAATTGAAGATAATGAGAAGATCAGGAATGAGCTTAGTGATTTTCTGCAGAAAAATGGATATAAGACATCAGCACCTGATGATTTTGAACATATTCTTGAAAGCATTGATCAGCTTAAGCCTGATCTTTTGCTGCTTGATCTGAATCTGCCGGTCATGGATGGACATTATATATGCCGGGAGGTACGCAAAAAAAGCTTTATTCCAATCTTGATTGTTACCAGCCGTGATTCGGAAATCGATGAGCTAGTCTCGATGAATCTGGGAGCTGATGACTATATTACCAAGCCTTACAATCTGCAGATCTTATTAGCTAGAATCGCGTCAATCCTGAAACGCGCTTATGCCAGCAATCCCCAGCAGCTAATTGTCCGTGACGTAGCCTTGGATATTTCAAAAAGTGTAGTCAGCTATAAGGGACAGAGCGTTGAGCTTACTAAAAATGAATTGCGGATCCTGCATTGTCTGTTTACCAATAAGAATCAAATTGTATCAAGATATAATCTGATGCAGCATATGTGGGACTGTGATTGTTTTGTCGATGACAATACATTAACCGTGAATATTAACCGGCTGCGTAAAAAACTGGAATATCTGAAGCTTGATGATTTAATTCAGACAAGACGGGGATTGGGGTATATGGTTGATGAAAACAATTGAGTTTATTAAGGAAAAATTCTTGCTGCTTGTGGCGGCGATATTAGTTTATTTGGCAATGCTTAGCTTTATGCTGATCACTAAAATACAGATTGAAATCGTTTTAGTCATTACTTTTCTATTTTGGTCGTATACCTTAGGCAGCTTTGTTGTGGAATATATGCGGCGAAAGAATACTTATGATGAATGGATGATGACAATGGAAAAGCTTGATCAGAAGTATTTATTAAGCGAATGCATGGAAGAGCCTAATTTTTTAGATGGTAAGATTCTTTATGAGCTGCTTAAGGAATGTGATAAATCGATGCTTGATCATGTGAATGAGTATAAGTATCGGCAGCTTGATTATAAAGAATACATTGAAATGTGGGTTCATGAAATTAAAACACCCTTGGCGGCGGCAAAGCTGATTCTTGAAAATAACCCATCTCCGGTTAGAGATTCCCTGCTTGAAGAAGTCAATAAGGTTGAGGATTATGTGGAACAGGCTTTATTCTATGCCCGTTCCTCTACCTTGGAAAAGGACTATATTATTAAAAAATTTACGCTTGAGGAAATGGTAAATAAAGTAATCCGCAAACATTCGAAGATTTTCATCATGCGGGGCATCGGTTTAAAGCTGGAAAATCTTGATCTCAATGTTTATACAGACAATAAATGGGTTGAATTTATTCTTGATCAGATTCTTGTCAATGCGTTAAAATACTGCGATGCCAGTCAGCCGCAGATTGAAATCTGTGCTTGTCAATATGCTAACTCTGTCCTGCTTGAGATCAAAGATAATGGCAGCGGGGTTGCTGATAATGAAATCGGCAGAGTGTTTGACCGTGGGTTTACTGGCAGCCGGGGCCGCAAGCAGGAAGCGTCAACGGGTTTGGGCCTTTATCTTTGCAAACAGCTTTGCAACAAGCTTAATCTTGGCATTGATTTTCGAATGAGCGGCCATCAGACCATCGTCGGCATTACCTTCCCGCTGAATACATATAATCTAGCTGATTAAATGAACAGCTAGAATGATTTGTTTTCAGTCAAAGTCATTAATGTGAAAATTCATAATTTTTCAGAAACCAGTTGACTTATTTTCACGAAAATGATAATGTAATAGCATTAAGAAACACAAGGAATTGAAGAGTAGCTTTAATGCAAGTCAAAACAGAGAGTTTATGGTTGGTGCAAATAAACAAGAGGCGCTTAAAGTGAAGATGGTCAAGGAGTGGCACAGGTGAAAGGCAGTAGCTTGTGACGGCAGCACCCGTTAACGTGATAGAGTATAACTGATGATTCAGCGTACTTGATGAGATATTGTTTGTGAGAACAATATGAACCTGGGTGGTAACACGATAACTCGTCCCTATATGGAGACGAGTTTTTTTTATAGATAAGGAGTGAAACTTATGATTAAACTAAATCACATCACCAAAACCTTTCAGACACCAAGTTTAGAGGTTCATGCTTGTAAAGATGTTACATTGGATATTGGCGCCGGTGAGATTTATGGGATTATCGGATTTTCCGGAGCCGGTAAATCAACACTTGTGCGCTGTATCAACCTGCTTGAAAGACCCACCAGCGGTCAAGTCAGTGTTGACGGCATTGAGCTGACGTCTTTGCCTGAAAAAGAGCTTAGGGCAGTGCGTAAAAAGATCGGTATGATCTTCCAGCATTTCAATCTGATGCGTTCCCGCACAGTCGCTCAAAATATTGCTTACCCCTTAAAAGGCAGCGGTTTGAGTAAGGAAGAAATCAACAAAAAGGTCAATGAACTGCTGAAGCTGGTTGATCTTGAAGAAAAAGCCAATGTTTATCCTTCACAATTAAGCGGCGGTCAAAAACAGCGTGTGGCAATAGCCCGTTCACTGGCTAATGATCCAAAGGTCTTGCTTTGTGATGAAGCAACCAGTGCCCTTGATCCGCAGACGACTAAATCAATCCTGCGATTGCTGAAGCATGTCAATGAGCAGTTAGGAATTACTATCGTATTGATTACTCATGAAATGGCTGTAATTAAAGAAATATGCAATCGAGTGGCAGTCATGGAAAATGGCGAGGTTGTAGAAGAAGGCAATATTCTTGATGTATTCTCTTCGCCTAAACAGCAGGTAACCCGTGATTTCATCGATTCCACATCGACGATTAATAAGATCTATGAACTGATTGAAACAGATGATCCAATCGTACAGCTGGCAAAGGGCGAAAGCCTTGTCATCCTGCATTATACAGCCGGCAATACCGATAAGGCATTGATTTCCGATGTATCAAGACAGTTCAATATTGATTCAAATATCGCGTTCGGCAATATCGAAATTATTCAAAATACACCGCTTGGCAGCTTAGTGGTGAAGCTCAGCGGTGAAGAAGAAAATATTCAGAAAACAATTCTCTATTTAAGGGAGCATAATGTGAAAGTTGAGGTGCTGAAAACATGCTAGACTTCCTAACTCAGCTGATGCCTAACGTTATTGATAAGTGGCCTGCTTTCGTTCAGGCATGTGTTGAATCACTTCAGATGATTGCCTTTTCAGGCATTATCTCCTTTGTATTTGGCCTGATCTTTGGCGTTACGCTTACAGTTACAAATAAAGATGGCATCCTGGAAAATCGAATCATCTGGACGATTCTTGATAAGCTTGTCAATATCTTCCGCGCCATTCCCTTCATTATATTGGTTGCTTTGCTGATGGATATGACCCGCGCGATTGCCGGTACAACAATTGGTGTCCGCGGCGCAATCTTCCCATTGATTATGGGTACGGTTCCTTTCTTCTCAAGACAGATTGAGTCTGCGCTGGCGGAAGTTGATTATGGATTGATTGAAGCCAGTCAGTCGATGGGCGATTCCCCATTTCAGACAATCATCCGCGTTTATTTAAAAGAAAGTATTCCTGGTATCATCCGTGCTACAACCATAACCCTTATTTCACTGATTGGTCTGACTGCCATGGTCGGCGTTGTCGGCGGCGGCGGTATCGGTAACTTTGCAATTCAATATGGTTATTCACGGCATCAGACAGATATTACCTATGTATCCTGTATCGTTATCTTAATCTTTATTACTTTGATTCAGTCAATAAGCAACGTACTGATTCAGAAAACTACACATTAGAAAAGGAGAAAACTAAAATGAAAAAATTATCAAAAATCTTATGTGCATGCCTATTATCACTTTCCCTTGCTGCCTGCAGCTCCAATGACAAACCAAGTGATCAGACAGAGGGTAATAACCCAACCGATGAAAGAATCACGGTTAAGCTGGGTGTTGTTGGTACAACAAATGAATGGTGGGATCCGGCTATCGCTGCGTTAAAAGAAGAAGGCATTGACCTGCAGCTCGTTGTGTTTTCTGAATATGTACAGCCAAACCGCGCTTTATCAGAAGGTGAAATTGACTTAAATGCATTCCAGCACTATGCTTATTTAAACAAAGAAATTGAAGAAGTAGGATATGATATTACCGCTATCTCCGATTCAATCATCGCCCCATTTGGTATTTATTCTAAGAAGATTGCATCTTTAGATGAATTAAAAGACGGTGATCAAATCGCAATTCCACAGGATCCGACAAACGGCGGCCGTGCCTTAAAGGTTCTTGAACAGGCAGGGTTGATCAAGGTTGATCCGGCAGCTGGTTATACACCAGAGGTTAAGGATGTTACAGAGAATAAGTTAAATCTTCAGTTTGTACAGGTTGAGGCAAGTCAGACAGCGGCATTGCTTGATGATGTAGCGGCTGGCTTCATCAATGGCGCTCATGCGGTTGATAATGGATATACACCAAACCAAGACGCAATTTATATTGAACAGGTTGTAGAAGGCGGCGATAACCCATATATTAATGTGATTGTTGCCAGAACAGCTGATAAAGATAACGAAACTTATAAAAAGGTCATTGAAGCATTCAAAACTGCTGAAACTGTTAAGGTTATTGAAGATGTTTATAAAGGTGCTTATAAGCCAGCATTTACATTAGAATAAGACGTGAATATCAAAAGACAGGGTCTCGCCTGTCTTTTTTAATGCTCATTTAAAACAGTCTACCCTCTATATGAAAGCGTCTATAAAAGTTATTTGACAGTATTTTTGTACCATCGAGGAAGCTGAATCTTTTGAATTTTTAATACTTAAGCTGTTATATCCTTTTATAATATAAAACAGCGGCAATCCTAACGATCCCGCTGTTTTATACTTTTATTTACTGTGTTTACTCCCAATGTGTATGGAAGAAGCCCGGTTTATCCACTCTTTCATATGTGTGGGCGCCAAAGTAATCACGCTGTGCCTGAATCAGATTAGCACTTGTCCTAGCGCTGCGGTAGCCATCAAAATAAGCAATGGTACTCAGCATTGCCGGTGCATAAATGCCGCTCTCAATAATATTAGCCGCAATCTTGCGCCATGCCTTTTGAGCAGCCAGTAATTCATTACTGAATTTCTTAGTCATCATCAAATTTGGTACAGCTTCCTCATCATATGCTTTCTTGATTTCTTCAAGGAAATCAGCTCTGATAATACAGCCTTCACGCCAAATCATCGCAATTTCGCCAAAATTCAGTGTCCAGTCATTTTCCTTAGCGGCTTCCTTTAACAATTCAAAACCTTGGGCATAGCAGCAAATTTTAGCTGCATATACCGCCTGTTCCAATTCATTTATGAAAGCTTCTTTATCATCAATTTCAAGTGTCGATTCAACATTAAAGACCTTGCTTGCCTGTACTCTTTCATCCTTAATCGCCGATATATATCTTGCGAATACCGATTCAGCAATTGTAGGAATTGCGGAACCAATATCCAAACCTTCCATGCTTGTCCATTTACCGGTACCCTTTTGACCAGCCCGATCCAAAATAATATCTACCATATATTCGCCGGTTTCTTCATCACGGCGTTTCAGAATTTCTGCAGTGATTTCAATCAGATAAGATTTAAGTTTACCTTTATTCCAGCGTTCAAAAATATGCTGAATCTCTTCTACGCTGAACCCTGCACCATTGCGCATTAAATCATAGGCCTCACAGATAATTTGAATATCCGCATATTCAATACCATTATGTACCATTTTGACATAATGCCCTGAACCATCCTTGCCGATATAGGTACAGCAAGGCTTACCATCTTTTGCTTTTGCCGCGATGTCTAAAAAGATTGGTTCTACAACCTGATAGGCTTCATAATCACCTGAAGGCATCATGCTTGGACCTTTCAATGCGCCCATTTCACCGCCCGATACACCAACACCGATAAAGTGCAGACCAAGCTGCTGCAGTTCCTGAAATCTGCGGATCGTATCTTTATAGAATGAATTACCGCCATCAATGATAATATCGCCCTTTTCCAATACATCCTTTAAACCATCAATTACCAGATCAACCACCTTACCGGCGGTAACCATTAAGAAAACACAACGGGGTTTCTGTAACGATGCCACAAATTCATGCAGATCATAACAAGGTACGACAGCTTGATTTTCAATCTTTTCCTTCATGAATTTCTCAGTAACCTCATGACTTTTGTTGAATACAGAAACCTGATAGCCATGATTCATCATATTCAGCGCTAAGCTTTGACCCATTACACCTAACCCATAAACACCAATTCTGCTCTTTTCCATTTTGCCACTTCCTTATCTTTTCTTGAATAATTCATCACATTATTCATGCCTAATTTCTTAGGATTATATTTTTTGGCTTAAATACAGTCTGCTTCTGTATGAAAACCATTGATGATAACTTAACTATTTATTAATCATTGAATCTATTAATAATCATACACCCATGTGATACTAACAGCAATTGACACGACCATACAGCATCTAATTCTTTATAAAACTACTTTACAGCAGTCAGGCATCATGTTATTGACAACCCTCTCTACATCACTGACACATTTATTACCCATCCCCTCAAGGCATTCTATGGTATATGCGGAGGTATGCGGTGTTACGATGACATTATCATAACGGAAATAAGGATGTGAATTGTCTGAGGGTTCATCATGCATTACATCCACTGCCATTCCCTTCACAATACCTGATTCTATTGCTCTGCACACAGCTTCCTCATCAATCAGATCACCGCGTGCTGTATTAGTAATATAAACACCCTTTTTCATCTTATTGAAAGCCTCATCATTTAAAATATGATAAGAAGTCTCATTTAATGTACAATTTAAAGAGATTACATCCGCTTCTCTCAATAAAGTTTCAAGGTCAGCCTCTTCAATATCATGTGCCGCTGCCCATGCTTTATCCAATAACGGATCACAAGCAAGCAATCTTGAATTAAAACCATGTTTCAGAATTTCCGCGACCCGACTGCCAATATTTCCGCAGCCTATCACACCAATTGTCTTGCCGCTCAAACCATGACCTACAAACTGCGCGCGTTCAGACCAGCGATTTTCACGAGCCGCGTTGACTGCCTCAACAGTCATCCGCATAACACACAAGAGATTTGCAACCGCATTTTCAGCAACCGCGTCTCGTTCAATCAGCGGCCAAACAATGGAAACCAAGGTGTTATGCTTCTTGGCAGCTTCTAAATCGACATTGTTATAACCTATACCATGACGGGAAATCAGCAGCAATTCATCCTTATATTCGAAGAACTCCTGATCAAAGAAAGGGGTAATAGAGGCAATGATGATATTATAACCGCTTAATCTCTCTGCAAGTTCTTTGCCATGCATGGCTCCATCCACCGTTATACGCTTAACTTCACCGATTTTCTCTAAGCGTTCCATTTGCGATGGAAAACGTCTGCCAAAACTGCTTGAATTAACGATTGCGATACGATAATTGCCCATATGAATCTCCTTTACATGCAGTCTGTAAACATGAATCTTAGTTATCAAACATGATTGATAACCTTATGGCTATATACTATCACAAAATATTTTTTTGTAAATATAAATTATAGAAAAAATATTTTTTCTTTGCTATGAACGGTTTAAGCATCCAGAATATCGTCCTTGAATTATTATTCATATGCTTTTATGAAGAAAATCTTTTTCTTGTGATATAATTCTATTAAGAAAAAATATTTTTTATTATCTAAAGGATGAAATAAAATGACACAGGAAAGCACACGTTTAAAAATTAAATCAATTTACCGCGATTTAAGCGTTAAGGAAAAAAGTATTGCCGATTATATCCTAAAGAATCCCAAACTAGTATCCCGCTCTACGATCAATGAATTATCCAATGTGCTGGGAATTGCTGATTCCACATTTTTTCAATTTACCCGCAAGCTTGGCTATTCAGGGTTCAAGGATTTTAAAATTGCCCTGCTGACCGAAGAATTCGATGCGGAAATTTCCATTCATGAAAATATATCTAAAAGCGACGATGAAATTACGATTGCGAAAAAGGTGTTTGATTCCACAATTCAATCCCTTGAGGATACGAAAAAGCTCATTGAAGCGGATAGCTTTAAGAAAGCTGCGGATATCCTGCTCTCATCAAAAGAGACTTGTTTCTTTGGCCTTGGCGGTTCAAATGTAATTGCTCAGGATACTTATCATAAATTTTTGCGTTCGCCGATTAAATGCACTTGGACTTCTGATTATCATATGCAGCTGATGCAGGCTTCAATGCTTACCGATGAGGACTGTGCCTTTGTCATTTCTCATACGGGCATTACTAAAGAAGCGATTGAATTGGCTAAATGCGTGAAGGAAAATGGAGCGAAATTGATTGTTGTTACCAGCTATCCGCTTTCAGAACTCGCTAAAATGGCAGATGTTGTTTTCATATCGACAGCTGAGGAAACTTCTTACCGCTCTGAAGCACTATCGTCACGCATCGCTCAGCTGGCAATTATTGACGCGATCTTTGTGATTGTCATGTTTCATGATGAAAAAAGTTCTAATGAATCATTAAAGAAGATTCGTCATGCGATAGCGATTACTAAGGACAGCATTTAAAAGAATTGTTGTTTTATTTTGTAATGCCAAATTTTATTTAAGCTTGAAAATTATGCTATAATAGGTGCATGAAAAAACATTCAAATAAAGATAAAATTATTGAACAAGTAAAGCTATTGATGGATGAAGATGCCTTCAGCACCATGACGGTGAGGGAAATATGCGGGCGCGCTGACGTATCAATCGGCAGCTTTTATCATCACTTTAAATCAAAGGAAGATTTAATTATGGAACTCTTCCGCATTAGTTCTAAAAGAGCGGAAGAAAACCAGCGGCTGAATATGAATAATGAAAATGAGTGGAAAAACCTTGATGCCTATATCTTATTTCAGATAAAACTGCTGGAAGAAACACCAATTGATCGGCTGAAGTATATTTATACATATAATTTGAACCATTATCAGCCAGCGGCATTAGCGCCTAATCGTGATATCATTAAAAGTCTGCTGTTACGGGCACAAACAAAAGGACAAATGAATCAGCAACTAACGATTGAAGAAAGTTTGGAACATATCTTTGCCTTAATTCTGGCCAATTCAATTAATTATTGTATGCGGGATGCCCAGTATGATATCAAGAAACAGCTGCTTGATCAGATTCACCATCTTGTAGCTTTAATCAGTGCTTGAAACAAAAAGAGTCTCAGTGAAACGTCTGCGTTATCCTGGGACTCTTTATTTAATCTATTTATTTGTTAGCTTTAGCATATTCGGCTGATGTTTCACCGGCAATACGTCCCATAGTGACAAAGGACTGAATTGCGGTTCCGCTGCCTGGGTATTCTTTATCGATCAAGTCGCCGCTGCTGACTTCACCTGCCGCGTACAAGCCTTGAATTATTGAACCGTCTTCACGCAGAACTTCCGCTTTTAAGTTTGTTTGCGGGCCTGCGAATGTACCTGCGGTATTCATTGTACAGCGAATCGCGTAATATGGTGCGCTGTCAACACTGTTCATCAATTCCGCATTCTTGCCAAAGTCATCATCGACGCCCTTAGCCGCCAGTTCATTATAACGGGCAACTGCGGCGCTTAACTTCGTGGCATCCATACCAGTCTGGGCTGCCAGATCTTCCAATGTATCTGCGGTAAAACCATTGCCTTCTTCGATGGATTTAGTAATGTTCTCACTGCTCATTTTATCATCCAGAATAATAAAGAATTCAGGTGCATTGGTTTCTCTCAAAACAATCGGTGTTCTTACAGGTCTAGGTGCTGATTCATCCATAAACCGTTCACCTTGAACACTTACAAATAAACCAGAGTATGTAAACAGATCAGCCATCGCAGAACCATAAGGGAGGATTTGAGCGATTGCACTGTCATTACCAATAATTTTAGCTCCAATATCTCTAGCCATGATTAAGCCGTCGCCCTCATTACCAGCGCCGACATTGGTTCTTGAATCAGCATAAGAAGGTGAATATTCAGCCTTTAGTTCAGGGTTGCGGTCATAGCCGCCAGTAGCCAGTATAACAGCAGCGGCATTGATGATGACCTTATCACCATTGCTCTGAGTAGCTTCAACACCTACTACCGCATTATTTTCATCAACAATTAATTTTTCTCCGCGCGTTTCCATCATAATTTCTACACCGGCATCTTTAGCTGCCTGTGCAAGTGGAGTAATGAAGCCCTGACCGCTGCCGCTGGCCGCATTTAAGCCTCGGTTAGGTGTCATTTCCGGATTAGGAGTATCAATTACATCCGAGAATTCAACACCATTTTCAATCAGCCAATCGATATTGGCACTGGAATGATCAGCAATCATACGCAGTTTATCTTCATTAACCTTGCCATTGCCTAATTTAATTAAGAAATCAGCAAATTGTTCAGGTGTATCCACAATGCCCTGTTCACGCTGAAAAACACTGTCAGCTGCTAAGATTTTACCGCCTGACAAAGATGTACTGCCGCCCAGCACCGCTGTTTTTTCAATCAGCAGGATGTTTTGACCAGATTTAGATGCTTCAACAGCTGCTGATAAACCAGCAACACCGCCGCCGACAATCACAATATCAACATTCTTTTCAATAACTTCTGATGTTTTATCTTCTTTTTCAATTGGCTTCTTTAAAGCTTCAATGTCAGCGCCAGCCTCACTTAACGCCGCTTCAGCTGCTGATAAGATTGCCGTTGATGTTTCTGTAGCACCGGAAATTGTATCAATCGCCAACGATTGATGATCAACAATTAAACCCGGAAGATCAGCCAGCGGTTTATCAGAAATTCCCGCTGTCTCCTGATGTTCAATAACACTTACTTCAGTGATTTTATGATCCTTAACCGTTACTGCCAGTTTCAAATCACCGCCATGGCCGCTGCCGCTGCCTTCATAGCTGCCGTCAGCAACATTCTCTAATCCATTTTTCACATCGCCAGTTTCATTTCCTGGATCTTTAGTAGTACAGCCGCTCATCGAGAAAAACAGTGTCAGCGACAATAAAGCCGCCAAAATTTTACTAGATTTCATAGTGTCCCTCTTTTCTTACTAGAACATGTTCGGTTTCATTGTAGAAGATAACAACGATTTTGTCAATACTATCACAAGCAGAATGTTTTCTCAGCTCTAACCTGTTTGACTCAGCCGCGAGTAGATTTTTAATGTATAATTAAATCAGCAAGGGGAGAAGAAACTATGAATTATGACAGAGTAAATGATGAAAGTACAATTTTAATTATTGATGATCAGCCGGCATTTTCTGAGCTTCTGAAAGAGAAGCTTACTGATATAATCAAACCTTCATTCCATGGAACTCAGATAACCATTATCAAAAATATTAAGGATTACAAACGATATATTAATGATTCAGTTATAGCTATCTTTTTAGATATTGAAATGCCAGTCAGCGGCTTTAAGATTGCTGAGGATATAAGTTCAAGCAATATACCAATCCTCTTTATATCTAATTTTGAAGCTTTAGTTTTTGACGCCTTATTATATCAGCCGTTTTATTTCATACGCAAAAAACATCTCAATGAGGATTTAGATAAAATAGCTAAGTGGCTGATTCATACAATCGACAATCAATCCTATCAGCTAACAGAAAACAATATTGATACATCAATCCGCGTTAATGATATTCTCTATATCCGAAGCAATGGTAATTATGTTGAAATTCATACCCTAAATCACATGTATACTGAAAGAAAAACACTGCAATCATTTATGCCAGATATACGATTTAAGCAATTCTTAGTGCCCGCTCGAGGATACTTGGTCAATTATTATAATATTGCTCAAGCTTCTAAAGAAGTTATCAGCATGAAATCCGGAGTTCAAATTTATATTAGCAAAAATCGTTTAAAGTCTTTTTATGAAGCCTATTATCATTTACTGGGAGGTGAATTTTATGAGTTTTAATCTTTTAACGATTTTCAGTATTACTGCCATGGGTTTAGTATTTACTAAATTATTCAAAAACAATAGATTATTAACCATTTGTATCATCATTCTATCCGTATTATCTGTGTTAAAGATTGATGCTAATAGTTCATTAACTGTCACACTGATGATTCTATTCTTACTCATGATTAACTATAAAAGTTTTATACTTACTAATTTCCTTATTTTATCCTATGTCCTTCAGTCAGTTCTGCTGCTTTCATTTGTATTTTCAAGTGTTAACTATTGGGAAACAAAGGATCTACTGGCCGTAAGTACCGCTCAGATTTTAAGACTATTGTTGTTATTGACAATGACTTTTTTAATCATTAAATATCATGAATCAATCATTAAATACTGCTCAGCATTCAGTATGAAAGAAAAATTATTCCTCTCTTCTTTAGCGTGGGTTTTAATTCCAGCAATTATTTTTTCAGGCCGTATGCATCTTTTTCTTGATATATACTGGGCAATCTATGCTTTTATAGCTTTCTTTTTAGGTCAGTTCTTTTGTTTTTACCTGTTTTATTTTATTGAGATTCACACGGTAAAAGAAACTGACAAGATTTATGCTCTGCAGGCAGCTAGCGCATACGAAAATGAAATTCATGAATTATTAACTATGAAAACTGAAATTGCCAGAACTTATCATGAGTTAGATACTATCAAAATGCTGAAAGACTATTACGAGAACAGCTTTATACCAATAAAGGAAGGAGTAAATACCCAAAACAATGTGCTTAATTACATTTTAAATCAAGGCATTGATCAGCTACATAAAGATGGTTTTCAGCTTAAATTGACAATTAATTTCTCTGATTATCCATTAACTGAAACAGAAACAGCAAGCCTTTTCAAAAATTTATTTAAAAACATCTGTCAACACGCGAGCCATGATCATGTTGTAGATTTAAAGATAATCGAAGTAAAGAAATTATTTGTAATCATTTGCAGCAATGGATTTAATCCGCACGCATCAAGCTCAGAAAATAATTGGCAGCATGGATATGGTCATTCAGTAATGAGTGAAATTGCTGATTCACATGGCGGACACATTGATATTCAACAAGATAGCTATAAATATACGTTAAAAATAATCATCCCATTATTTAATCCCTAAATCAGACTATTCATCACAACGTTATTGAAAATCATAGACAGCGTGTAATAATTTATACAACAGTGATTAAAGGAGGTGTGATTATGCTGAATTGGCCAATTTATCCAACTGAAAGTTTTATTGCCTGTTTATTACATTGCGTCACCAGCACTGTATGTATAGGGCTTCTCTTTCACTGGCGATTATTAATCAAAAAAGCAAGCAGGCAAATGATTGATGAAATGATGATAAATCACTTAAAGTTCAAATATAGTATGATTCTAATAAAAGTGAGCAGTTTATGCTTATATGCCCTTGGCATTCTATTTGAAGCAGAGAGTTATCATCTGCGTTATGTTTTACCGCATGTGTATCCATTTATGCAGTTATTTAAGATTGGCTTTTTATGTTTTTATATGCTTGATCTCTTAACAATAGTATTTTTTATCAGTCATTTATTTATGATAAAAGAAAATCTGAAGAAAAGAGCCATTGAAAGTCAGCAATGAATCGCAATATAAAAGCAGTAGTGCATGTGTGATGCGCATACTGCTCTATTTGTTTTTAATCTTTCTTCCGATTGATGATGTACTTGTCAAACAATACTTTATTAAATTCATCCGCATTGTCTGCATTGCTGCTTCTGAATACCGGGATTTCTTCCATGCCGTCATCGATGCATTTTTGAATAAAGGTAGACATCATAGCCTGCAGCATAAAGCATGACATAATTGTTGATACAGGGCCTGTTGAGATTAAATCATTATGTTTAATGCTTGCATCGCCTAAAGGACCGCGGTTATCAAGAATTACATCTGCATATTCAAACAGCCGTTTGCCGCTTGGATGTCTTGAAGCAATACTCTTTGAATGAGAAAGTGAAGTTACCGCGATAATCTTAACTCCCTTCTCCTTCAGCCGTTTTGTATATTCTACTACTAACCCATTACGGCCAGAATTACTTGAAACAATGACTACATCATTAGCCTTCACATGATATAAATGTTCCAAAACATCAGCATATTCTGGAATTCGTTCAATCGTCGTACTCTTAGTAGGATGCGTTAAAAGCGTCAGCTCAATTTCGACAATCGGCACAATCTTCGCATAACCGCCAGCACGGGCATAGAGATCCTGCCCCATCATATGTGAATGTCCAGTACCAAACGCGTAAATCGTTCCACCCTGCTTTTCACAGTCAAATAACAGCTGAGCCGCCTGCTCAATCGCATCCTCATCATGCTCCTTCACATCATTCAGACGCTTGGTAATCTCATTATAATACTGTTCAAGCAGACTCATTTACGCAACCTCCTTCTTTCTTAATTTACAGCATGGGCAATGCTTCATTTCTTCCGGTGCATACAACATAAAACCAACCGTTGTCCCCACTACCACACCTAGCAGTACACCCGCTGTCAATAAACAAATTTTTTTCTTCGACATAACAGATCTCCTTTCGCTTTATATTCTCTATCATACACCGAAAGCACTTGCGATACAATTGGATTCCCTTATAATTAAGGATAAGGGAGTGATATAATGCGAGCTGCTTCAGTCTCATTTTGTTTTACACCGGATAATGCGGTCTATCTTAACGGTTATGAAAAAAGGCGCTGTCTGTCGGAAGGTGTGCATCAGGATTTAATGGCCACCGTGTTATTGCTTGAGGATGTGGAAAAAACAGCAATTATCAGCTTTGACTTATGTGGTATTGATCAGGATCTGATTCAGCGTATCGCCGGCTTCAGCAATTTTTCTACGGATCAGCTTTTTGTCTGCGCTACACATACACATGCCTCACTGAATGAATTTCCACTCTATTTATCTTTTGGTCAGCTGGCAATGCGTTCACCGAATGAAAATATTCGCAGCGAGTTAGCGCGCCAAACCGCGAAAGCATTGCTTGAAGCAGAAAGAGAGCTTGAGGAAGTAATTCCTTATTCGAAAGTCGCGCAGGCTGCCGGTCTTTACGCCAACCGCAATGATCCAAGCGGTTTAGTTGATCGTTTTTTAAACCTGCTTCTATTTCAAACTCATGATGGGCGCAATAAAGGCTGTATTCTGCATTTTAATGCCCATCCTACCGTACTTGATTATCATAATACACTTATTTCACCAGATTTCATCGGTACAACCCGCAATTTAATGACGGCTCAGTTTCGTTGCCCAATTACCATGATCAACGGTGCCTGCGCGGATGTCAGCACCCGCTTTACCCGCCGTGATGCCAGTATTGCTGAATGTGAACGAATCGGAACAGAGCTCTATCATCGGATCAGTGACTGCACCGATTTGAAAAAACTTGATCCTGCCCTTTCACTTAAACATCGAATTTATCAAGCAGCTACCTGTGTCTATCTGCCAGAGCTTAAGATGGATCTTTCAATTCTCGAATTAGGTGAACTGGTACTGTTTGGTTTCCCTGGTGAAATCAGCGTCCGCTTTTCCCGGGAAATTAAACAGCTGTTTGATGAACGGCGGGTATTGGTCTGCGGTTATACGAATGATTATCTTGGCTATTTCATTGATAAGGAGGATGCCAGAGATACTTATGAAGCCAAGATCTGTACACTTCAGCCTGAGGAAAGTACAACATTTATTGAATGGTTAAAAACAACCCTTACATTTTTGTAAGGGTATTGTTATCCAAAGCAATGGCTTAGAAGCAAGCAAACGGATACAATAAAGACAAGGAAAGAGAGGTTTGTTCTATGAATAATCTTGTAGACATACAGAATATAGAAAAATACTACGGCAATCGCAGCAACGTCACAAAAGCGATTGACAATATTAGTTTTACTGTCAAAAAAGGGGAATTCGTAGGTGTTATGGGTCCTTCTGGTTCAGGTAAAACAACCTTGCTGAATTGTATCTCAACGATTGACACAGTAACCAGCGGCAAGATTTTTATTAATGATCAGGATATTACTAAGCTGAAACGAAATGGCCTTGCGAAATTCCGCCGTGAGGAATTAGGTTTTATCTTTCAGGACTTTAATCTTTTAGATACCCTGACTGCTTATGAAAATATTGCTTTAGCCTTAACCATTAATAAAGTACCGGCATCTAAGATTGATGAGCGGGTCAAAGATGTCGCAAGTAAGCTGGAAATTCAAAATGAATTAAATAAATACCCGATTCAGATGTCCGGCGGACAAAAGCAAAGAGTTGCCTGTGCGCGTGCTTTAGTTACGAATCCAAGTCTCATTTTGGCAGATGAACCAACAGGTGCTTTGGATTCTAAGAGTGCCAGAATGCTGCTGGATTCAATGGAAAAGCTGAATCAGGAGTTTAAAGCAACCATCATGATGGTAACTCATGATGCCTTTACCGCCAGCTATGCACACCGCATCTTATTTATTAAGGATGGTAAAATATTTAATGAAATCATTCGTGGAACAGACAGCCGCAAGACATTCTTCAATAAAATCATCGAAGTTGTAACCTTATTAGGCGGAGACAGCGGTAATGTACTTTAAGCTTGCACTGCGGAATGTCAGAAAATCATTCAAGGATTATCTGATTTATTTTCTGACGCTTACCTTCTCTGTCTGTCTGTTTTATGCTTTCAACTCATTTCAGGAGCAGCAGGCTGTTCTCGAAATGACAACGATACAAAGTGATATGATGGATAACGCGGCGATGATCATGCTGGCATTGTCATGGGTTGTAGCTGTTGTTTTGGCTTTTTTAATCATCTATGCGAATAATTTTCTGATTAAACGCAGAAAAAAAGAATTTGGCCTGATGATGATTATGGGTATGTCCAAGACTAAAATATCCAAGATACTCTGTTATGAAACATTTATGATCGGTATTGTTTCATTGATTACCGGTTTATTTGCAGGTTTTCTATTATCCCAGGGACTGACAGTGCTGACGGCTCAGCTGTTCGTACTGCCGCTGACTAAATTTAGATTTATCTTCTCATGGAGTTCAATGCTGATTACAATACTCAGCTTTGCCATTATCTTTATTCTTGTCATGTTATTTAATACTTTTATCTTAGGTAAATATAAGTGCATTGATTTGCTGAATGCCGATCGAAAGAATGAAGCTTTTAAGATTAAATCAACAACGCTTACTATCATTCTATTTGTTCTTGCATGCATCTTGCTGATCGGCGACTATATCTTTGTTATGAAAGCAGGCATCAATATGTTTACGAATCTACCTGCAATCATTATTGCCGGCAGTCTGGGAACCTTGTTTTTCTTCATGTCATTATCCGGCTTCCTGCTGCGTTTTATCCAATCAAGCAAGCGCTTATACTTCCGCAAGCTGAATATGTTTGTGTTAAGACAGGTGAATTCCAACATTAATTCCAATGTAATTTCAATGAGTGTTATCTGTGTTATGCTGTTATTGGGAATTGGTGCTTTTTCTACCGGACTTTCAATTAATCAGACAGTCAATGCCAATATCAATGCCAATACGCCGTTTGATGTTACCGCTGATGTTTATTATCAGAATATGAGCTTTGATGATGCAATGGCCGAATTAGGGGCTGATTTAAGTGATATTAAATCTAAGTTCACAATGGATATATATTATGATTATGCCGGAGAGGATACACCGGGTACAACCTATGCCACATTAGCAAAACTGATTCCTGAAACTGATCTGGATAGTGTGATGATTAATGCCGGCAGTATGCCGTTAGCGATTTATCCATTATCTGATTACAATAACTTCCTTCAGGCTAAAGGATTGCAGACAATTTCACTCAATCCTGATGAGGCAGTCTTAGCGGCTGCGAATGAGCAGGCATATGATGCCATCAGCAGTGTGTACAATCATGCTCAAAGCATTCAGGCATTGAATCAGGAATTAAAGCTTGTAAAGCGGGATCTTCCGATTACCAATGTAATTAATAACACAGCAATCACAACAACCATCGGTTTAATCGTTGATGATTCGCTGATTGAAAATAATCCGCCTAATTCATTTTATATGGATACCCAGTTTGCAATTTCGCATTATACGAATATTACCTTAAAGGATGGCGCAGATGACACTGCCTTTGCCCAGAAAATCTATGATGCCTATGCTCAGAATCAATTAGACGATATGTTTATCTATATGGATACCCGCAGTGAAATTTATGCAAGCAGCACTGGCTTGACGGTTACCTTTACTTATGTCGGCATTTATTTGGGCTTTGTATTCCTGCTGACTAGCTGTGTCATGCTGGCGCTCCAGCAATTATCACAGGCTGCGGATAACCGCCGTTATTATCTGGTGCTTAATAAGATTGGTGCTGATGCGAGAATGTGTTCCCAATCAGTTAACTTCCAGATTGCGATCTATTTCATGATGCCGCTGTCACTAGCTATCGTGCATTCATTGGTAGGTATTACCGCTATGGACAAGGTTATTGCGATTCTTGGCAAAACAGATCGTTTAATGCCGGCATTGATGACCTCAGGCATTGTTGTCCTCATATATGGGTTATATTTCCTTGCGACCTGCAGCGGTTATAAACGAATCCTAAATCAAAAGTAAAAACATAATCAAAACTTAATATTACAGCATGGCATATGTCATGCTGTTTTTAATCGTTTTATGTCTGGTTTGTGTTGGTCACACTTGTGTCATTGAGTTGCCCTTGCTATAATAAAGATAGATTTAAATATTTGTTTTTATTTTAAGGAGGGTATATCATGCCTAAGGTTGCTTATTCTGAAATAGACCGCAATAAAATCAAGGAAGACCTAATAGAAACCGGACTGGAATTGTTTTCTAAACAAGGGATTCAGCATACGACGGTTGAACAAATCTACACCCGTGTTGGCATTTCAAGAACCTTCTTTTACACCTTTTTCCCAGCAAAAGAGGATTTGGTTGTAGAAGCCTTTTATTGTCAGCAGCCCAAAATCTTGGCATATGCGCAAAAGCTGATGGATGACCAAACCCTGAACTGGCATGATAAAATCAATCATTTTCTTCATGATTTCTGTTATGGCGGACAAGGTCATTTCACAATCATGAGTGTAGAGGAACAGCAGTCATTTTCCAAGTGCCTTTCCGGTGAAAAGCGCGAAGAATTTCAGACAAGAAGGCTGACATTTTTCAAAGAAGTGCTGAATATCTTTGAAATTCATGCTGATACGCAGACCACAAAACTGCTTGGCAATTTAGTATTCTCTGCGGCTGTCTTATGCAAAGCAATTCCAGATACACTGCCTTTCCTATTTTCTGACGCAGCGGATGATTTGGCAGAATTTCAAATTAATCACATCCTTAAATATATGGAAACGCTGCATCAATCATAAATTACAAGGAGGAATAACATAATGGGATTATTCAACAAATTTTTTAAAGGACCTGAGATTGATCAGGCCAAGAGTGATGCAAACCGCAGCAAGATGCGCGCCTGCTTTGATCAAGCTGTGGAAAACGGCACTGAATACAAGCTGGCGGCTGGCTATACTGAAGACGTAAGCCGTTTTAACTATGGCTTGGTTCACGGCAGCAAATCAAAAATCGGCAGCTTGATTGTCGGCTGGAATGAGCAAAATGAAACAATTGTTGTAGTACCTACAACGCCTGACCTTGATGAATGCAGCAATCCAGTCTACTATCGCCGCTCAGAAATTTATAAGGCATACCGTAATAAATATCCAACCGATGCCTTTATCATCTATCCGGATAAGAAGGGTTACATCGCGATTAATATTTTTGAGTGGCTGGAAGATGAAAGCAACTATATTTATATTGATCAAGAGGCTGAAGCAAAGGCCTTTACCGATTTCTTTATGAATCACTTTAAGACGAAGTAAGAGTTACAGTTCATATCATAAATCCATAGGAGGATACTTATCATGATTGATATTGAAGAAATGATGAAACGAGCACAGGAAGCCAGTGAAGCTGCATCCAAGCAGTTAAATGAATCAATTGAAAAAAGTAAAAAGATCAGTGAAAAGATGCAGGCTGATGCTGAAAAGGCTGAAGCCGAAAGAGCAGCCCGCCAGTTGTCAGCCGATGAACAGGCAATGGCAAACCAGCAGCGGCAAGTCGAAATTTTAGGCCAGATGTTTAATCCTGAAATCATGGCACAAATGACAGCTAACGAAGATATGCTTAAACAGATGGTGGATCAGAAAGCCGCTGAAGCAACGGCTGGCATCATGGATCAGCTGTTTGGTGAAGATATGGGAGTGATTGCGGCTGCTTTAGAAACCTTGGCTATGGAAGAAGAGGATGAGGACGAGGAGGAAGAGGCTGAATTTGATGATGCTTTAGAAACGGAGTTATATAATATATTAGATGAAAAAATGGCACAGCTTGCAGCGCTGCCGGAGCCGGAGCCAATCACATATGCTAAGGATGATGCTCGGTGGAGACAGTTTGGGATTCTTCTTTCAGGCATGATAGCTAAATTAAATGATCATCAATTAGACTGCATTGATGTTGAGGAACACATTCCTCTTATGGAACAGCAAATTGTATCATTAGTACGCCGCACATGGGGAATTAATGGACGCGGTGAACTGATGGATACTCTCCGTTATCTGACTCAGGAAGGTTATACGCTGCGCTATCAGATTTATTGTGAAGCTAATTCACCGGAAGAATTAATAAGCAATACTGATAGTGAAGAGGAACAAGCGTCACTGCGCCGTGCTTGGCGTTTTGCGCAGCATTATAAAACCCACTATACACCAAGTTTCATGATTGGCTGGGATATTGGACGTGCCGCTATGCTGACACGGTGGGGATGTTATTTAGGCTGGCTTACTGAAGGAGAAGCGACGGGAATCCTATCGGATCTGTCACAGCGGGCAGTCAAGGCTTTAGATAACTGGCGCGAATTTGCTCAATCTTATCTTTTTGGCGGTTTGATGTGGAAGCTGCTTTGCAATGATGCTTCAGCAGAAAGCTATCTTAGCTTCTTAAGCGATGCTACTGCCGATTTGCTTGCCGGCTTGCCTGAAGACGATGACGGTCAATGGGCGGCCTGTCCTTGGCCTGAATATCAAGAATCTCATTTTTCGGATATGAACCGGTATCATTAGAGGAACATCATGTTTGACCTTATTGCTTTAGAGAAAGATGCCCTGGATATTCTTAATTTTGATGGAGAGATAACTGATACACTGGCAGAACTGCGCAAGAAATGGGGGCGGGACATTCCCGCTCTTTTTGACCAGCAATTTGATGATGTTGTGATGCAATATATGACCTTTGAACATGAAGATGGAATACAGGCGCTGGGTCAGGAACTAACTGCTTTCGGATGGTGTCTCTATGACTTTGATGAAGAAGACGAGCATTTATTCATCCTGCTATCGGATAAAGAAAAAGCCTCCTTTGAACAGCAGTGCCGCAAAGCTGATCACTATTTTAAGCTGATGAAGCAGCGCGGACGCGCGTTTGGGCAGGCTGCCAAAGAACAGCCTACACAACCGTTAATGCCTTGCAATGACACATATTTCCCTCAAGATGCCTACTATACGATACAAACAATTGCCGGTAATTTCGCAAGTGGTATTTGGATTGCCAAGGACGAGATACAGCAGGGAAAGTTTGTAGCTGATCTGCGTGAACGGCCATTAAAGCCGATTAAAGTAAACTGGGAAGGATTTCATGGCTTTACTTATTCCCCAAAATTAGACTTTTATGCCGCTATCTATACTACAAAGTATGCTCAAATGATAATTGGCGGAAAGGATGCGGCAAGCGTTAATGATTGGGGAAAACTGACACCTCGTTCAATGCGTAGATTGAACCGCTTGTATTGGTGCAATGACTATCTCTGCACAGGGGATGAGGAAAGTGTTTTGATTCTCAAAATGAACGAGTCCGGCGTAGAGGATGTCCAGCGGTTCATTCTCTCCCCCTCCGACAGTATCTGCCGCTTTGCAATTGACGGTTTGGGACATCTTTATATGAATCGAGGTCATAGTGACAGCGAAATTCTCAGATATGAAAATCGAGATTTACAATGCCACCCCTTCCGCCGCAGCGGCTATGATGAATTGGACAACTCCCTGCCTGTCTTTAATACATCACGCCTGCTGATGATCCGTGAAACTTCAGGATGGGATAACAATCATTCTAATCTGTTGGATTTAGACATGATGAATGGCTGCTGTAAAATTGTTCCATTGCCAGGGTTAGGTGAAAATCTTAAGCTGCATCCTTTCATCAATGATTGGGTGATAATCTATAATTCAGGGGATGATTTTCGAACTGATTTCGCCCAGCTATGGAATCAAAAAAGCGGTGAAATACTGCGCATCCGTCCCGGTATGTTCGCTTCCTGCAAGCCAAATCAAATCGCGGCTTTGCCTGATGGCCGAATAATCATCACGACTCTGCAGACAAAGGTGGGCAGCGTTATCCATGAGCCTAAGGATTTTTGGGGATTTCTGCGCTTAGCCAATAAGCCGAAGCATCTGGGAAAATGGCGGCGTTATCATTCTCTTTATCCTGACATTCCGCGTACCTTGCCAGCAAATCAACAGTTACATATTAAAAAGAATCAGCTTGTGATTTGCGGAAAGAAACTAATTCCACCCTTCACTTTAGAAAAAGTGACTGAAATTCTTGGCACCGCTCGCATTGTGACTAAGCAAGGGGCCCGCAAGGACAGCAATACTAACGATGCGCAGCTAAAACCGGTGATTTATTATGTGTGGGACAATCTAGGTATTCAAGGCCAAGTCAATAATAATGAAATTGAAAATTTTATAATCTGCCTTTCTCGCCATGATCACAATCTTGCCGCAAAATCATTTGACGGCAATGTGCTAATTAACGGCAGGGATTATATTGAAACAAACTGGGAGACTTTTGGTTCTATCAACACGCTTAAGCTGGGCTGTTTCACAATTTTCACCTGTTTACCTCGCTGTACTTTAGAAAACAACGATGAAAAGCTTAAGGCTATAATCGCTTATTATGCCAGTCATATTAAAATATACTACACGCCTGTAAAGCTGAACGCTAAATCTTTAAAATATAAGCTTCCTAAATGTAACGAACCATTACTAGAATTTAAAAATCTGAATTTCAAATTGGCTGTGATGAATGTTTTGATGTATGAAAAGAATTTGATAAAACCAAAGTTTAATATCTGGGAATTTGCCAGTGAATACACTCAACGCAAAATTGATCCGGAAACTGAGGGCTATGACAAATTAATACCTGAAGCCGCAGACTGGTTTATGCGTTATCCAATTCCTGCCCGGTTAGCTTCTGAAATAACCGAAATCAACATGGATGGCGGCGATGAAATTAACTGCCAGCTTGCCCCTAACTGGGATGGTGAGGACAGCTTGTTTGATATCGATGCCATTGATGAAAATGAATTGCGTCAATTCCCTAAGCTTAAACGAGTATCTATCTTCACAACCAATGAATACAATGTTGTTTCAATATTTCGTAAATTAGGAATTAAGGTTGTTTCAGCCTATGATATCCCTTTTGAAATGGATATAAAAAAAATTTAAAAAGAAGGACATCGTATCTGCGGTGTCCTTTGTGTCATATCATACAAGAAATTAAAATCAGAAGGTGCTACAATAATGAATAATGAAAGGAGGATCAGCATGTCTCAAATACAGGAACAGCGTCATGTCTATTATGATCATGACTTAGATATAGAAGCCTATAACCTCAGCGGCATCGTTCAGAAATTCCCTAATCATTTTCATGAATATTATGTCATTGGCTTTGTCGAGGGAGGCAGCCGGCATCTTTGGTGCAAAGGAGAGGAATATGATCTGTCGGTGGGTGATCTGATTCTTTTTAATCCCCGTGATAATCATTACTGCGCGCCGATTAATGGTGAGATACTGGATTATCGAGCCGTAAATATTAATCCTGAAATCATGGTTAAGATGGCAGGTGAAATCACAGGCAAGGAATTTACGCCTTATTTCATACACAATGTCATTTATCAAAGTGATATCACTCGTTCATTAAACGATTTATATAATGCGATTTTAAACCATGCCCCTAAGCTTGAAAAAGAGGAAGCCTTCTTTTTCCTGCTGGATCAAGTATTTCAGGAGCATGTCATGCCCTTTGATGAAATCAGTGTCAGTGAACCTGATCAGCAAATTAAATTGCTTTGTACCTATATGGAAGAGCATTATTCAAAAAATATACAGCTTGATGATTTAGTAGCTATGACTAATTTCAGTAAATCATATTTATTGAGATCGTTTACCCGTCAAATTGGTGTATCACCTTACCGCTATCTGCAGACAATCCGAATTGACCGGGCTAAAAAACTATTGGAACAGGGCATTTTACCAATTGATGCGGCAGTAATGACTGGTTTTGCGGATCAAAGTCATTTCACAAATTTCTTTAAAGAATTTATCGGCTTGACGCCAAAACAATATCAGCGGATTTTTATCAATCCTAAGGGGAAGAAAAATGAGTGATCAAGCAAAAGGACATCTGTTCGCATTCATTACGATTCTTATCTGGGGGACAACTTTCATTTCCACTAAGGTGCTGTTAGTTTATTTTACACCCATTGAAATTCTTTTTATCCGCTTCTTAATTGGCATATGTACCTTATGGCTTGTCTGCCCGCAAAAGCTTAAACTTGTCGATTCGCGGCAGGAATATACCTTTGCGGCGGCAGGTTTATGCGGTATCACCCTGTATTACTTATTAGAAAATATTGCACTGACTTATACGCAGGCGGCTAATGTCGGAGTCATTATTTCAATCGCGCCTTTCTTTACGGTGATTTTCAGCTGTCTGTTTCTGCATGATCAACGCCCAGGCCTACGTTTCTTTTTAGGTTTTTTGATAGCTATGGCCGGCATTGCCCTAATCAGCTTCAGTAATGCCGCTTTAGAACTAAATCCGATGGGCGATCTGCTTGCGGTTGCGGCTGCCTGTATCTGGGCTGCCTATTCAACGCTGACCAAGAAAATCAGCAGCTTTGGCTATAATACGATTCAAACTACACGCCGAACATTCTTTTACGGTTTGATCTTCATGCTGCCAATCATATTCTTTACCGGTTTTCAAATGGATTTGAAAAGTCTCATTGATCCGCAGAATTTGTTTAATCTGCTATTCTTGGGTCTTGGCGCATCAGCACTTTGTTTTGTTACTTGGAACAGCGCTGTAAAAACACTGGGGCCAATCAGAACCAGTGTCTATATCTATATGGTGCCAGTAATTACGACCGCTGCCGCTGCCCTCATTCTTCATGAAAAGATTACTTGGCAGATGCTGGCTGGTATACTGCTTACATTACTTGGTCTATTTTTATCTGAAAAACACAAAAAGGAGAATTAACTTATGGATATCAACAACAATAAATGCGTGATGGTGCTTGATGCTGATCTGCCTCTTGGCTTATTGGCCAATACATCAGCAATTCTAGGCTTCACAATGGGAAAATTACTGCCAGAGATGGCAGGCCCTGATGTCATTGACAAAAGCGGCAAGCAGCATCTCGGAATCATCGCGGTTCCAATTCCGATTTTAAAAGGCGATAAAGAAATTGTACGCAATATTCGTGAAAAACTCTATCAGCCTGAATTTTCAGAGGTTGTAGTTGTTGATTTCTTTGATGCCGCGCAAAGCTGTAACCATTATGATGAATTCATTGAAAAAATGGCTGGGATTGAAGAATCTGAACTTAATTATATGGGAGTAGCTTTATTCGGCCCTAAAAAATTAGTTAATAAGCTTACCGGCTCAATGCCATTACTGCGATAAAAAACCTCAGGTCACATACCTGAGGCTTATTTTTACTTAAAATAGAATACTGCGGTCAAATTCAGTAAAATCGCGGATTATTCCATCAACACCCAGTTCTTTGAAACGAGCATCCTTGCTTTCATCACCTAAAGCGATGACTGTCGCATGAACGGCTTTGCCAAACTGAATACCGGAAACACTGTCCTCTACAATTACTGATTCTTCAACCGGAATGCCGATCAGCTCGGCAGCGGTTTTAAACATTGAAATCTTATTTTCATGACTGCCGTCATCATAAACGATCTTATCCGGATCAAACCAATTCGCAAGCTGGAAATGTTCCACAAAGAAGTCGATATTTGGTTTAATCGAAGCACTTGCAATATTCATTGGAACATTGTGTGCCTTCAATTCATTTAGAAGATCAATAACACCAGGTGCAAGCTTGAAGCTTTCCGGATTCTCAAGACACATCTGACGATAGCTTGCTTCCTTTTCTTCAGATAACTGACGGGAATAATCATCATCAATCGGATGTGTGAAAATCATTTCCAGCACCTGTTTATTGTTGCGGCCATGCATCTTAGATGTCAGCTCTTCATGACTCATCGGAACCCCGCGCAGCTTTTCAGACATCGCGTTCCATGCTAATTCATGATAGTGGCTGTCCCAAAATAAGGTTCCGTTAAAATCAAAGAGAATTCCTTTTTTCTTCATTGCCTCACCTAATCCTTTAAGCCAAGGCGCTGCTTCTGTTCCGCAGGCGCTTCATGCTCATCCAGTGCCTTATCTAAAAGCTTGATACAATATTCTTCAGCCTGATGATCAACACCGGCCAGATTGATTTTCTCCGCATAATCATTATCTAAATTAAATAATTTAGTAGCTTTTACCTCGGACATACCGCAGCTCACATTATCGATAATCGACGGTGCATTAACTGGTACGCGGTAAAGCGGATACTCTGTGCGTTTCAAATATCTGCCAGTCTCAATCTGCGGCTCCAATCCTTTACCTAAGTATTTGCGGATCGTAGTCGGAATACATGTATATTCGTAACATGGTTTATTTTCACTGTTTGGTGAACGCAGATAGACATAATGGCCATCTGTTACATTCACTGCCATCGCGTGATAACCAAATAAGGCATAGTTTTTTTCATAATGCTGTGGGTCATGAATCAGCTTCATCCATGAGCTTCCCTTTACACTGTCAGGGATTGCGATACCGCTTGCTTCAAGAACCGTCGGCATGATGTCGATATTCTGCGTAATTTTTGATATACGCTGACCGCCCAGCTCATTCTTTGGAAATTTTACAATCAGCGGCAGATGTGCAAGCTCATTATAAAGATGCATATAATTCTTACCGAAATAGTCTCTTTCCCCCAAGAAATAGCCATGATCCGTTGTCATAATCATTAATGTATCCTCATACATATCGAGTTCCTTCAACTGATCAATCAGCTTGCCGAACCATTTATCCGTCATCGTCAGCAGTGCTGCATAGCGTTTTTGAATATAATCAACAGCATCATCAGGCACATTAACACGATCATAATCAGGAATTTCAAAATATTCACGGTCAAGCTTGGCATCTTCATACAGCTTCATGTATTCTTCTGGTACATCAAATGGTTCATGCGGATCAAACGCTTCAACCATCAGGAAGAAATCATCCTTGCCCTGATTATCCTTCAGCCAGTCACAAGCTGACGCAAAGGTTCTTGGTGACGGATATTCCTCTTCCTTCGGCCATTTAGTACGATTCCATTGATATTGACGTCTTACCTTGCCATAAGAACTCTTAGGCATCGCTGGATCATCAATTCTTGATACCCATGGATCGCCTTCCTGACCGCGGTGATAATCCCATGTATTAAATTGCTGCACATACCCTTCACCGCCTAAACGGAAGTAATGGCAATGATCGGTTGTGATATGAGTAAATATATCATGCTCCTTTAATACGGAAGGCAACGTTACATCAAAAGGTTCAATCGGCCCCCATGAGCGCTCTAAGAAATTCAGACGGCCGCACAAGATATCACGGCGCGCCGGCATACAAGGCGCTGATCCGATCCAGTGCTGGTCAAAGGTTGTAGCTTCCTTTGAGAAGCTTAGGATATTAGGTGTCTTAACAAATGTCTCAGGATTATAACAGGAGAGCATTTGTCTCCTGAGTGTATCCATCAATATTACAACTGTTCTCATTTAATTATGCTAAAATGCCAACCCATGATAATGCGATACAAGCAACCAGCACCCCAAGGATAACCCAAGCTGTATTTTTACCATTGGATTTCTTAATAAATAAGTAGCAGATCAATACCAGAATTACTGGCAGCAAGCAAGGCAGAACCTTATCTAATTGTTCCTGCAATGCAATCGATCCTTCACCTGAAGCAATCGTAATACCCGTAGCAACCTTAACGGTTGTTGGAATCAGACCGCCGACAACGACAACACCTAATACATTCGCGAAATTAGCAAGACGGTCAAAAATCTGCAGACCGCTGATGCCGCCTTCAGCACCTAATAAAGAAACACCTTTTTCATAACCTAAATGCAGACCATAATATTTTAAAGGCCAATAAAGCAGGTTAATCATTAAGAACATTACAATTGGACCGATAATACTGCCGTTAGCTACGCACATTGAAGCACCGATACTGCCGGCGATTGGGAACCAAGTCAGGTTCAGCATACTGTCGCCTAAACCAGCGAACGGACCCATTAAACCTGTCTTAATCGCTACTACTGAATCTTTATGATCTTCATCTGTGCTTTCTTCAAGCGCAGCTGTGATTCCTAAGATAAAAGGAATAGCAATTGGATGTGTATTGAAATACTCAAGATGACGCTGCATTGCATGTACGCGTTCTTCCTTTGGACGATCGCCGTACAATTCTTTTAATACGGGAGCAAAATCATAAGTTAAGCTTAAGCTCTGCATACGTTCATAATTGTGTGAGAACTGAGTAGTCTGTGTTCTCCATAATACTTTATTTAAAGTTTTCTTAGTAATTTTACCCATTATAGATCATACTCTCCTTCCTCATCAGTTCCCGCTGTATTGCTTACAGCAGCACCGGCAGGTCTGGTCATGATTAAATCATAAAGACCGGCAACAACAGCACCAATCAAGGCAACAGCAAGGGTTGGAAGTCCCATATAAGCAGATAATACGAAGCCTAAAATTAAGAACATCCACATATTTTTCTTCATCATCATCGTTAACAGCATCGCAAGACCAACAGCTGGAATAGCCTTAGAAGCAACGTTGAAACCAGTTAAGATTTCAGCTGGAATTGCCGCCAGAATCGAATCGATGGTATTAGCACCTAAATAGCAAGCAATGAATACAGGCACGGCACGGCTTAAGAAGAAGCACAAGCCGCCTAAGTAATGAAGCGGTGTGATCTTATCAAAATCACCGCTCAGCGCTACATTATCCGCAGCGTGTACTAATGAAATATTCGTAGTCATAATCAGCATGTTGATCTGTTGAACAAGCATTGCTGTCGGTACTGCCACAGCTACTGCCGTAGCGATTGCTGTTTCAATATTAGCACCAGACATAATAGCAATTGAAGCACCTACTACTGTACCGGAAATTACATCAGGAGGTACATAGGCTCCAATATTATTTACACCAAGCCACATTAATTCAAGAGTTGCACCAATAATAATTGCCGTTGTCATATCCCCTAAGATAATACCAACGCCGACTGACGCAAGAAGCGGTTTTCTAAAGCCTAAATGCGGACCAAACTGATCCAATGCGCAAAGTCCTGCCCATAATGCCAGAAGCAGTGACTGAACCAAGATTCCCATGGTTAATCCTCCTTATAGTTTTTAAGTAAATCGACAAACATCATTTTTTCATCACGAGTTGTTGTCTGCATCGTTACTGATACGTGTTCATCATTGATCAATGCGTCAAAAGCAGCCTTTTCTTCAGGTGTTACTGACACATTCTTATGCAGGCGCACACGCTGATCATTAAAACGCATGCCGCTGACATTCATCTCGCTGAATTCAAATCCATTCTGTTTGCATTTTAATGCATCGATTGGAGATGTAAACAGAACCATTGTCACTTTTTTAATTGTCGTCTTTTTCAGAACGTCCAAGAATTGATCAACACCAAAGATGCTGACTTTAATTCCCGGTACCGCAAGTCCTGCAACTGATTTTTGAATCGGATCATTCGCAACCGCGTCATTAACAATAATTACTGACTCAATGCCATAATCCTTGATCCATGTAGTCGCAACCTGACCGTGAATTAAACGGTCATCAATATTTACTAATCTTACTGCCATTAATATAACCCCTTTCCAAACGCTTGTTTGTATGACTTATAGATCGTCTATGTCGTCTTCATCGCTGTTCAGCGAAACATTGATTGGTGACAGAGCAATGGCATGAGTAGCCTCAATCCGCTTCTTTGCTTCTTCACCACTTAAATCTCTGCAAAGCAATAAGTCGATCAATACTGGTAAACTCAAACCCGTATAGCCAATGATCTTCTTACCCTTTAGGATACAGCGGGAGACAGCATTGAAAGGTGTACCGCCGTAAATATCACATAATACGATAATTTCCTTGCATGTTTCTGCCAGAGTGTCATAAGCCGCAGCTATTTCCTCTTCAAAAGCATCCAGTGATTTATCAACTGTAAGTGCCAGAGCAGTTACTTCTTCCTGTGGACCGACAATCATTTCTGCACTGCCTAACGCAGCTTTGGCGAATTCACCATGACTGACTAAAATGATTCCTAAATTACTCATTGTTCCTCCTATCGAACCAATATGTAAGCGCTTAATATTGTGTACATGGTTATTATATCGGCACTGCAAGCCATGTTCAATGTATTTTTTTCTACTAAAAGTTGTTTATTTCGCATAAAGTTTAAATATTTCATAATTTCCCAATTAAAGAATGTTTTGTTAATAAATCACATATCTAAATCTTGATAAAAATTACTCAACACTCAAAATATTACATAATTTGCTAATTATTTAAATAAAATGCAGATTTTTTATCTTTCTATCGAAAATCGCAGTTAAAATAATCCATGATTTTTTCATTTTTTAACTTTTATAACTGTTTAATTGTAAGCGCTTTTAATATAATAAGAGACAAAGGAGACTGGATATGAAAAAACCTAATATAATTTTATTGATGTGCGATCAGCTCCGCGGTGATTGTTTATCCTTTGCCGATCATCCGGATGTAAAAACACCCTACCTTGATACGCTGGCAGCTGACGGTGCTTTCTTCGAAAATGGTTATAGTGCCTGCCCAAGCTGCATACCGGCACGTGCCGCGCTGCTTACCGGGCGTTCACAGACTAAGCATGGCCGAGTAGGCTATCAGGATGGTATTGACTGGAACTATGAGCATTATCTCGCTGAAGAATTAACCAAAAATGGATATTATACACAATGTGTCGGCAAGATGCATGTCCATCCGCCTCGCCTGCTCTGCGGTTTTCAGGGTATGCGGCTGCATGATGGCTACATTGGTCACTACCGTAAGGCAAATACGCCTTATTGGATGCATCAGAATGTCAGCGATGATTATATGCGCTTTTTAAAAGATCATCTAGGTCATGACGCGGATGTAAATGCCAGCGGTGTAGAAAATAATTCATGGGTTACTCATCCATGGATCTATGAGGAACGTTATCATCCGACGAACTGGGTTGTTGATGAAAGCATCCGCTTCTTAGAAACCCGGGATCGGACGAAGCCTTTCTTTTTAACGGCTTCCTTTGTCCGTCCTCACCCGCCATTTGACGCACCGCAGTCCTATTATGACTTATATAAGGATAAACAGCTTCGTGAACCGGCTCATGGTGATTGGGTCGATCCAAGCCTTACTGAACAATATGGCAGAGTATTAGATTCTGTGCATGGCTGCCGTGATGATGAAATGCGGAATCAGGCAATGGCTGGTTATTACGCATGTATCACTCATATTGATCATCAGATCGGCCGTTTGATTACCGCCTTGGAAAACGATGAAACCTATCATGATACAATCATTGTATTCACTGCCGATCACGGTGAAATGCTGTTTGATAATAACTGCTTCCGCAAGGTACTTCCTTATGAGGGAAGCACTCACATACCAATGATTGTACATGTCGGTAAAAACATTAAAAAAGTTACCCCATTCAGAAGTGACAGCGTGGTTGAATTAAGAGATATTATGCCTACACTGCTTGAATTTGCCGGCATCGATATTCCTGACACCGTGGACGGTATATCAATGGCACCGGAAATTATCGGTGAAAAGCCACATCAACGTGAATATCTGCATGGTGAACACAGCGGCGGTGTACAGTCTAATCATTATATCGTTACCAGTCATGATAAATACATTTGGTTCTCCCAAACCGGCAGAGAGCAGTATTTCAACCTTGACCAAGATCCTCGTGAGGAACATGATTTAATCCATGAGCAGGCATATCAAGATAGAATTCATACATTGCGCAGCCATCTGATTGATGAATTAAAAGATCGTGAAGAAGGTTATACTGACGGCAGACAGCTGCTTAAAGGAACTCCTAAAGCAACCCTTGACTGGCTGAAAAACACAATTTAAAACAAAAGAGATCCGCTTGGGGCACCCTACATAAAGAAGGGTGCCCCAAGTGGCTTTGTATCTCAATTTAATATTGTTGTGGTGTGACAGTCAAACTGTCATGCTTATCATTATACAGAACGTATGTTTGCTTGCCAAGTGCTTATCTGAATATTTTTTGGGGAGACAGGGAATACTAATTATTTTATCCTAATAAGTAATTTTGAATCGGCAAACCAATTTTAAACTATTTTCAAAAGTCGTTGTAATTATTCCGATTATGCGATATACTATATTTGTATTTTAATGTTCTCAAATCAGGAGGTATGAAAGATGGAATATTTAACAGTTACGCAAGCGGCAGAAAAATGGAGTATTTCTACCCGTCGTGTTCGCCTACTTTGTGCTAATGGAGAAATCGAAGGCGTGATCCGTAAAGGCAAATTATATATGATACCTGCTGAAACAGAAAAACCGTTAGATAAGCGGAAGTTGCCAAACAAAAGAAAACGTGGCGAATTTGCAGATATACTTACAGCAATAGATATAAAAAAAATAAAACTTGATAGTATGCGTCCGCTTACCGTAGGCGAAACACAGCGTTTGCGTGACGAGTTTATGGTTGATTTCACCTATAATTCAAACGCCATTGAGGGTAATACGCTTACTTTAAAAGAAACTGCTATGGTGCTTGAAGGCATGACGATTGACCGTAAACCTTTAAAAGACCATCTTGAGGCTGTGGGGCACCGTGACGCATTCCTGTACATTGAAGAAATTGCGCAAAATAAAACAAGATTACGAGATACAGAAATTAAGGCAATTCATTCGTTAGTGCTAATGAACAGACCTGAAGACAAAGGTGTTTACCGCCGTATTCCGGTTACTATTTCAGGTGCATATACCGAACCGGTACAACCATATCTCATTGAGCCGAAATTGACAGAGTTACTTGCCGAAAACGAAAAGCGAAAAAAGGCAATGCACCCAATCGAACGCATTGCCCGTTTCCATCTTGAATTTGAGGGAATCCACCCTTTTATAGACGGCAATGGCAGAACCGGGCGTTTAATTCTAAACCTTGAACTTATCCGAAATGGCTACCCTGCAATCAATGTTAAGTTTGCAGATCGTAGACGATATTATGATGCTTTTGACACATTCTATCATGACGGTAAAGCCGACGATATGGTTTTGCTTGTTGCCGAATATGTAGGTGAACGACTTGATAAATATTTGGAAATTGTAACGACATAAAGAATTGTAGGAGAAATAATATGAGCACAAATATATCGAAACAAAAGCGTGAAGATTTGCTTGCTAAAATCAAGGAGATTCGCGCCTTTATATCTTCTGCACCACAGGACGAGAACACGGGCAATCTGCTCTCTTATCTTTCCGACCTTGAGAAAGATGTAAACGGCAAGAAATACGGTCTTGTATTTGAGGAACACCGTGAGGAGATTGACGAGATACTGGACAAAAATACGCCGGTACTAAATGAGGATAAAGACCTTTTCATTGACAATGGCGGACAGATGAATTTTCTTATAGAGGGAGACAACCTTGCGTCTCTTAAATTGCTTGAAAAAACACACAAGGGCAAAATTGATGTGATTTATATAGATCCGCCATATAATACATTAAATGACGGATTTACATATTCCGATACATTGGTTGATGTCAACGATACTTTTAGACACTCTAAATGGCTTTCTTTTATGCAGGAAAGATTGAGTTTTACCCGCCGTCTTATGTCAGATAAAGGCATTATTTTCATAAGTGTAGATGAGAATGAGTTTGCACAAATAAAACTGATGTGCGATGAAGTATTTAACGAAAAGAATTTTATTGAATGTATTGTATGGAATAAACGCGTTCCAAAAAACGACAAAGGCATTGGAAATATCCACGAATATATCTTAACCTATGCTAAAAGTTGTGATTTTAAGTATAAATTTATGGTCCTTAAAGATGGGCTGAAAGATATAGATGATTTATTGCACGAATGCAAGAAAAACGCTGTCAGCATAGAAGAAACCGAAATGCGTCTAAAAAGGTTATATAAAAAGAACAAGTACGACCGTGCAGTTACTCTTTATAATGCAGTTGACGAAAATTATAGAGCGTGGGGAAAAATCAATATGAGTTGGCCCAATGGCAATACATTTGGCCCTCGATATGATGTTATTCACCCTGCAACCAAAAAGCCAGTTCGTGTGCCAGATCGTGGTTGGCGTTGGAGTGAAGCATCATTTTTAGCCGCTGTTGATTACGATAATGTTATAGAACGCTTTGATGGCAGTTATATGTGCGGCAATATATGGTTTTCAAAAGATGAAAATATGCAACCAAGTTCTATTAAATATTTAGATGATGTAAATCGTATGCTCTTGCGCTCAATAATCAGCCTTAAGAGTGATGGTGGTATTGAATTAGAGAAATATTTTGATAAAAAGAGCGTTTTCGCTTATCCAAAATCAGTAGAACTACTCCGTATGTTATTAGATTCCATTACATACAACAACAAAGATTGTACCATTTTGGACTTTTTTGCCGGTAGTGGTACAACGGGCCACGCCGTAATGAAACTAAATTCAGAGGACGGCGGTAACCGTAAGTTTATCCTCTGCACGAATAACGAAAACAATATCTGCCGAGATGTCACTTATGAACGCATTAAGCGTGTGATTGACAAAGAAGGGTATGCCGCTTCGATGAAATATTATAAGGTTGATTATATTCCTATCAACGAGCGTATGTATTACGAATACGCAGATGAACTGCTTATACATATCCGTGAGCTTGTTGAACTGGAAAATGGTGTGAATTTTACGGACAATGCTGAAATTGCTATTGTACTGACCGAAGAAGAGCTTGCTGATTTTATGGCGAATATAAAAGCCTATGGCAAGTGCCGCAAACTGTATATGGGGCACGATTTGCTGCCTGATGAAGAGCAGGAACAGTCCCTTGCCGATCACGGCATTGAGATCAATATTATTCCCGATTACTACTACCAGGATTTACGGGAGGTGTAAACTGTGCAACTAAAAAATTTTCAATTATCGGCTGTAAAGTCACTTTTTGAGGCGATGGACAAGCCTGCCCGTGACATTATCCTAAAAAGCCCTACAGGCAGTGGAAAAACGATTATTCTCACCTATTTTATGCACCAGTATGTGCAGTCCTATCGTAATACTGTATTTGTATGGCTCACTCCCGGAAAGGGTAATTTGGAGGAGCAAAGCAAGGCAAAGATGGATAAGTATATCCACGCTGCCCAAACGAAGCTGCTCTCCGATGTAATGTCAGGCGGCTTTGAAGAAAACGACAACTGCTTCATCAACTGGGAAAAGCTGACGAAAAAGGGCAACAACGCTCTGAAAGACAGCGAACGCACCAATTTCTTGGAACATATCGAACACGCTCTGAATGCCGGTTTGCATTTTATCGTCGTTGTGGACGAAAGCCATCAGAACAACACAGTGAAGGCGGATGAAATTATTCAGTATTTCCATACGGACAAAATTATCCGTTGCTCCGCTACGCCGAAAGGTATCAAAAATGCGGAAATCATAGAAATTCCTGAAGCGGATGTTATTGCTGAGGGACTTATCAAGAAAATGCTCATCATTAATGAGAATTTTCCACAGCGTGTGGAAATGGAGAACGCCACCAACTATCTGTTGGAACAGGCGTATTCCAAGCAGCGTAAAATCCGTGCGGAGTTTCTTTCCGCCGGAAAGGACATCAATCCTTTGATTGTGGTGCAGATCCCAAACAAATCGGAGAAATTGCAGGACGATGTGGAACGCTGGTTTGAAACACAAGGCGTAACTTATGAAAACGGTCAGCTTGCGGTGTGGCTCTCTGATATGCGCGAAAACTTGGAGGGCATTGAAGAAATCAATGCTCCCTCTGTTGCTGTTATTATCAAGCAAGCTGTTGCCACGGGATGGGACTGTCCGAGAGCCGCCATCTTGGTAAAACTCCGTGATAATATGGATGAAACCTTTGAAATTCAGACAATTGGGCGTATTCGCCGTATGCCGGAGGCGCACCACTACGGCAAAGATTTGTTGGATAGCTGTTATCTCTACACTTTCGATGAAAAATTCACCGCCGGTGTCAAGTTGAGCCTCGGCAAAGGGGCTTTGGAAGCTGCTACCTTATTCCTTAAAAATGAGTATAAAGGCATCATCCTAACCTCTGAACAGAGAACAATGGTGACAGACCACCGTAATCCGAAAAAGGCGCTGCTCTCCGTGGCAAAGTACTTTGAAGAAAAATTCAAAACCAGTACCAACAAGGCGGAAAACAAGGCACGCTTGCAGACAGCAGGCTTTGAATTTAGTGCAGATATTCTGCGCCATACCCTTTCGGGGGAAACTGCAACTTTAGATTTTGCTTCGACAGATATGAATACGGTAGTAATTACCGAAAAGCTGAATACCCATGATCATGGTCATATGTATCATCAAAAGGTGGGTAAGATTGGCATGGAAATTGGGATGGAATACAGCTATATGAATACCATCATTCGTAAGCTGTTTGACCGTAATTTTACATACAGCCGTAAAATTCTCGCAATGGAGCCGAGAGAAGTCTACGCCTTTGTTATCAACAATGCTGACCTGCTTCGCCATACGGTGCGTGATGCGATGGCAGCGGAACTTGAACAACTTACCCTTGATATTAATCAAGTATCGAAAGTGCCATTTCGTATTCCGCAATCCTGCCTATTCACCTATGATGGCACTGCAAAAACACAGTTAGAAATGAAGAAAAATGTGTATCAGGGCTATCTTTCCTCTGCGGAAGTCCGATCCTCTTCGGAACGCAAATTCGAGAAATTCTGTGAAAAGTGTGATGCCGTGGAATGGGTATATAAAAATGGCGATAAGGGCAATGAGTATTTGTCCATCGTATATGCGGATAATTCGGACAAGCAGAAGAATTTCTATCCTGACTATATAATAAGCGTAAACGGTGAAGTTTGGATCGTGGAGACCAAGGGCGGCTTTGACCGCAGTGGTAATAGCCAAGATATTGACATTTTCACGCCGAAAAAATTCGCTGTGCTGAAAAATTATCTAAATCGCTATGACTTAAAGGGCGGCATCGTCCGCTATGACGAAAAAAGTGAAGAACTGTGCATTTGTATGGACAGCTATTCCGAGGATATTAACAGCGATAGCTGGGTTGTACTGAGTGATATTTTGAAGTGAGGTGAAAGTCTTGAGGATAACTGACCACAAGGTATTAACTGAGTTTTTTCCCGCAAAAGTGCAATTTTTCAGAATAGATCCTGAAGATATCTCAGCAACATTATCAGATATTTTGCGTACTCTTATGGACTTGTCTTGGCTCAGTAAATTCGATCAGGATTTTGAACAGAAAGCCTTTTCCTCCCGTGCAAAGAAAACTATTGATGATATTAAAGAAAAGTTTGACAAATGCGTTGACGACTGTATCAGCAAAGACGCCGGCGAGTATGTGGTATCTGAATTAGCCAGAGAAACTATGATTTCTGAACTGGACTATTTAGATATTCCACTCGATGAACTTGTTGGTAAAAAGCGATCTGGAAATCCCGGGTTTGATTTTCATTCACAGAATAAAATTACGGATACAGTTATTTTCGGTGAAGCAAAATATGTTGCCACTACAACAGCGTATTCATCGGCATTGCCGCAAATTGTTGACTTTATCAAAGATGGAAAAGATGTTGAGGATCTTCCAGAATTAAAACCATTCTGTACAACATCGGCTTTGCAAAGAGCAGCCGATGGAAGAAAGGGATTTTCTGCTGCATTTTCAGCAAAAACTACAAGCACAGACAAAATAATAGCTAACATCACGAAACGCCCGGACTTTCAATCATTACTCCAATACGAAGAACTCATTTTGGTGGCGGTGGACTTATGAATACTGTTTTAGAAAAGGGCAATATCATTGCCAAAATCCGAAAAGGGGAAGATTTAGAGCAGATTATTGACTATGTCAAATCTGAAATTTATCAAAATGGTCCCAATAGCTCTGTGGTTTTAGAAATACTTTCATATTTCAAATTGTTCCAACCAGAATTTTTAACGAAGGATGAGCAAGAAATTATTTCCACAATGGGACTGTTTTTCAAACATCCCAAAATCGAAAGCCTTACAGGATCAGTTTTTGAGATGTATCATCAGCAACTCAACAGCGAATTTGGCAATGACTACACGCCAATGCAGGCAGACATTCTTAAGAAGATACGAGATTTACAGTATTTCAGCTTTTCAGCACCAACAAGTACAGGGAAATCATTTGTATTTCGACATCTTATTACTGATTGTTCCAATGATGTGGTTGTCATCGTCCCCTCAAGAGCACTCATTAACGAGTACTATGACCGATTGAACAGTCTTGTGGACAGAAAAACTGTAAATGTTCTGACTTTTGTTGATAGGATTAATACAAAACACATTCACAGAAATATTTTCATACTGACACCTGAGCGTGCAAAAGAGCTGTTCAAAAATAAAGATTGGCTAAATATTGATTTGATTTTGTTTGATGAAGCCCAGCTCAGCGATGAACACTCGGTGCGAGGTCTCTATTTTGATAGTATTGTGAGGCGCGCACTAAAGTATTTTCCTGACGCAAAATTCGTTTTTGCACATCCGTTTGTTGAAAACCCGGAAGCACAATTGCAGAAAAACGGTATCGAAATCATCGACACAACTGCAACATACAAGAATTATGAATTAAAAAATGTAGGACAGATTTTTTACACTCACGACACCACAAGCCAGAAATTCTATCATTTTGGGAGTGTTCCTATAACGTTGGGGAAACGCAAGCTGGAAGCAAACTTTGATCCCATTGAATCAGCACTGAAAAAGGGTGGTAGCGTACTGATTTATGTACCAAAGTCACATATTTACAGTAAGCAGATATATGGTCAATTTCAGAAGTATGTTTCTATGTGCCAACCAATTAATGATCCTGTTGCAATAAAAATGATAGATGAACTAAAGGAGTATATTGGTGCTTCAACAACGGATAAGTTATTTTATAACTCTGATATGTTGGAAAAACTGAGATGTGGGATTGTTGTTCATCACGGTTCAATGCCATTGACAGCCCGTTTGATATTAGAGCATTTTACACAGCAAGGCTTCTGTAAAATTTGTTTTGCTACTTCTACGCTGGAGCAGGGAATCAATATGCCATTCGATGTGGTTTATCTTGACCGTTTCGAGGAAAGTAAAACACTTTCTGTTAAAAATCTGATTGGTAGAGCCGGTCGCTCTACCAACAAACCTGTATTTGATTTTGGTAGTGTGGTATTGCGTCCAAATGCGATGAGCAGATTCCGTAATGTATATCGCAAAAAGAATACTCTTTCTTCAAAATCTCGCTTAGATACGACAGATGATAAAATGGACGAAAAGTATGAGGAGTATAAAGAAGCAATTAATTCTGGCGAATTCTCTGATGAATACAATTTGACAAATAAAGATCTGGAAAAGTTGAAATCAGATAGCGTTACAACGGTCGTTCCTACCCTACTTGATATGATGTTTAATGGTAAAGATTTTGTTTTACCTAATGCAGTTGCAAAAGAAGTCTATGAGGATTTTCAATGTTTGTATAAACAATATTTGGGAAGAGAATTAACTGCAGCGGAGAAGTATGTCTTTGATTCAGCAATAAAGATTATGATCTGGAAAGTGCACGGAAAAACATTTAGCAAGATATGTCAAGAAAGATATGCTTATGTTTCAAAAGTTGCTCAACGTCGTTTATTATCGAAAACAGGGCATCAGGAAGATGCAGATAATCTGACAGTTCGATATATTGCCGGTTACAGTGATATTCCAGATAAAGAATTGCGAGCCTTTCCACTATTTCCTGCTGATACTAAGGGAAAGGATGTAGACTACGATCGTATTGTCTATGATACATATGATTTTCTTGATAAACTAATTGGATTTAAGTTGAGTGATTTGTTTTACGCAATTTTTCATCAGTATTTTATTGAATACCAAGATGATCGTGCCGAAAGGCTTGCAAAGTTTATTAAATACGGGACAGAAGATCCAACTGAGATATGGATGCTACGATATGGTTTTTCTTTTGAAGAGATTGAATGGCTAAAGCCTTGTGTAGATAGCATAGATCAAAGCGAAATCATATTTAACGAAAAAATTGAAAATCTCAGCGATGTTCAGAAAAGTAGTATCTCAAAATTTATTTTTTAAAATTATATGAGTATTTTGAAACTTCTCACAATATGCATTTGAACTTAACACAACGACGGCAAGGATTTCTCCCTGCCGTCGTTTGCTCATTATGTGTAAATCAAATCAGTGTTCACGATCTCGGTGGCTCTGCTGCGGATGTTGTTCATCCGAGCAACCCATTTCATTTGATTTTCCAATTTGAGTTGTTCAGTAACTCCCTCTTGCTCAGCCATCTGTTTTACCTGCCGAGAAAACAATTCTTCCGCCCGTTCATCAATATCGGCAAGATAGCTATTTAGCTTACCGTTCGTGAGCAAATTCATATATAAAACCCTATGATTTTGCTTTAGGTAGCGTTTATGCCACTGTCCCCAAATGCCGATAGGTTCTGTTTCTTCATTGGGTAGTTCCAAACAAGGCAAATAATAATCTCCCTGCTTTTCGTACCAAAGACCGTTCTTCTCATCGTAAAATCTGTTTGCCATTTTGTAATCCTCCAAATGTATTGATTTTCCTACAAACTCAATCATTCCGGCTGACTACAAAGCACAAGGGAGAAGTTACTTCCTTATGTAGCCTCTCCCTTGGATCTCTTTATTATTATAAGGAAGCAATTTGCTTAGCCGCCATTGACGCTGAAATATCACTGACATCAAGCTTAATCGTATTCAGCGTTTTATAGCCATCAAGCCGCTGTATACTTCGCTGGATGATTTCTGGTTCACGGATACCTTGATCAACATCCTTTTGAAGACGTTCCCGCAGGCTTTCTTCACGGCATATCAATGAGATCACTTTTACCTCACAATTGGCGGTTTCAATTGCCGATAACAGTTCATCAATGATTGACTGCTCATGCATGACCCAGCAAAAGATTATATTCTCATACACACTGCATTGAATAAAGCTATTTAATAAGAATTTAATATTCGCCAGCACCATTTGTTTCGTTTCTTCATTTACTTCAAAAGGATGCATATCCCAACACCAGTCACCGTCAAGAAATACACAATGATTTAATTGCTTCTTCAGCAGCTGACAAACAGCAGTCTTTCCTACTCCCATCGTACCGCCGATCATATAAAGCTTTTTCATTATCAATCAACTGCCTTGCTGCGGTATTTACTTGGTGAAATACCGATGATCTTCTTAAATACCTTATTAAAATACAGCTGATCCTCAAAACCCACTGCCTCAGCAACATCCTTAATTTTCATATTCGAATGCTCCATCAATTCAATAGCCCGCTGAATCTTCTGTTCATTGATATACTGAATCAGATTCTTACCGGTTTCCGCCTTAAAAATACGGCTCACATGGATTTCACTGATGCCCAAATGCTTTGCAATCATCTCCAAAGTAATCTTCTCATTAATATGCTGTTCCACAAATAAAATAATCTTATTCACATTTTTCTTATATTTACGGCTCGTTTTATCAAATATCCAATTCGCGATCGTATTAAAAATCGTATCTAATTCATTACTGAGCTGTTTCAGTGTCTCGCACTTACTGACAACTAAACGCATTGAATCAAAGTCACAGGTGCCGCTCTTATAATGCTGTGCTTCCTTTTCTTCAATCAGCGTCAGAATCATCATAAACAGCGATATGATTTGTTCCGGATCTGTATGCTGCATCTCAAAATAATGCAGCAGCTGGTCCTTGCAAGTCAGAATTTCATGAATATCCCTTACGCTGACCTTAGTTAAAAAATCAATTTGATTTTGAATCAGCTCCCGATTCACATCATTAAAATCAGGCACATGTTCCATTACACATACACTGCTGTCACCATGATAGAATTTCCAATTATGATAATGCAATGTCTTAATGTACTGTGAATAGAAAGAAGAGACACCGCTTACCGCGTCTGAAATTGTTATACAGAACGTAAATCCGGTACCGCTCTCTAAATTCATCAGCAGGCTTTTCGCAATTTCAATATAGGTTTCAAGCTGATACGGCGGAACAAGCACGATGCCTGAGTGCTTCTTTGAGAACAAGATTTTCACATTCGGTATATTCTTGAATGCCTTCTCTAATTCATAACTGATATCATTATGCAATACATCCTTATCCTGACCAAAGATCTTCGTATGAAACAGATTGTACACATGATCAAGTCGGAACAAAAACATCCGGTATGTATTGTTCAAGATTGGCAGCTTATCAATATCAATAGCCTTTAACACACGCTTCTCATCGATTTTCTGCTTATCGCGAATTAAACCCATCAGCTTCTGCAAATCTGATTCAATAGATATATCCGAATAAGCAATTAAATAATCAGCTTCATTTAATTCATTCAGTAAATCGATGAAATTCGCAAAACGCAGCTTACTTTTCACAAAATAATCATAAGCTCCAAGCTTCATTGCCATACGCACAGTTTCATAATCAGACTTTTCTGAGATTACTACAAAACGGCTGCTTGGATACATTTTCTTGATCCGGCTTAAAAAAGAAAGACCGTTGCCCTCTCTTAAATCAATATCGGTAATAACTAAATCATACAAATATTCTCCATAAGATGAGATTGCGTTTTTTTCATTATCAACAGTTGCCAGAATTTCATAGCCATATTCATCCCAATTGATCATATTCTTATACAGATTCAGAATATCCTTATCTTTATCTACAATAAGTACGGTTTTTTTCATGCTGACACTTCCTTATTTTATTCATTATAACATATTTTCTTAATTGAAACGCTCTCATAAGTTAGCTATAATGATAATATGATGTTAGGAGATATAATATGCAAAGTGCTTCTTTTTTAATTAAACCCGCGTCTTCAAGCTGTAACCTGCGATGCAGTTATTGCTTTTATTTTGATGTTAGTAATAACCGTGAACAGGATAATTACGGTATCATGGATGAAACAACGATGAATGCGATGATTGAACGGATTTTCGCGGATATGGATGAAAACGGTAAAGTAACCTTCGGGTTTCAGGGCGGTGAACCAACGGTTGCCGGTCTTGATTATTTTAAACGCTTTATCACTAAGGTAAATGAAGTGAAGGGAAGCTGTACCGTCAGCTATGCCTTACAGACCAATGGAACGCTGCTGGATGATGAATGGTGTGAGTTTTTCCATGAGAATAAGTTTTTGTTAGGTGTATCCTTAGATGGTTATGAAACGAATATGAATAAATTTCGCTATGATGCTCAAAAGAAAGGTGTCTATTATCGTGTATTGAATGGTATTAAGCTGCTGCGTAAGCATCAGGTTGATTTTAATATCTTATGCGTAATTACTAAATCACTTGCCCAGCATCCAAAAGCGCTGTTTAATTATTTCAAAGAGAATAAGTTTGATTATGTTCAGCTGATTCCCTGCCTGCCATCATTAAATAATGATGAAGAAATGAATCGTGAAGCGCTGACCCCTGAATTATATGCCTCTTTCTTTGGCCAGTTTTATGACTGCTGGCTTAAACATTTAAGAAACGGCCATTATTTAAGTGTAAATCTGTTTGATAATCTGATTGGTATGATTAATGGTCATGCCCCCTATCAGTGTGGATTGCTGGGTAACTGTTCACCGCAAAGTGTGGTGGAAGCTGACGGCAGTGTGTATCCTTGCGATTTCTTTGTTACAGAAGATAGGAAATTAGGTAATTTTAAAGAGATGGGCTTAGTTGAGTTAATCAAGAGCGAGCCTTCACAGGCATTCCTGAAAGTACGCGCTGAAGAAAAAGCTGTCTGTCAGTCATGTCAGTTCAGAAATATATGTCATGGCGGCTGTAAGCGGCAAAATGTTTGTTTCTTAAGTGATGACTACTGCGGTTATCAGCATTTCCTTGGTTATGCGATGCAGACATTGCCGCAGATTGCTAAAATGTTTTAACAAATAAAGGGACATCCGTCCCTTTTATTTTATTATCTCCTGTTCGACAATTTCTTCACCGAGGAAGATAATTTCGGCACTGCCGCTGGCTATTTCCTGTATCGCGTCATTCAAATCATCACTTCGTGAACGATAGACATAGGTAACTCTTTCATCGTATACCTTGTTTAATATCTCCGTATCATGATGAGCAAGAAAATAATCCAGCTTGCCGATTAAATCATAGCTGAAAGTTAATGAATATTTATATGTTAAAACTTTATCGGTTAACGGTGCCAGCTTAATCGCTTCTGATACACTTTTAGAATATGCACGAATCAAACCGCCGGCCCCCAGTTTAATACCGCCAAAATAACGCACGACAACAGCCACTATATCATTCATCTTATTCATTCGCAGGCTTTCCAGCATTGGCACACCGGCTGTACCGCTTGGTTCACCATCATCATTGCTGCGCTGCAATTCACTATGCTCCCCGATTAAAAAAGCGGAACAGTGATGAGTTGCATTGGGATGGAGTTTCTTTATCCTTAGAATATACGCTTTTGCTTCTTCTTCATTAAAAGCCCGATTCAAGTAACAGATAAATCGGCTTTTTTCAATTTCAAATTCATTCATAAATTCTTCTTTTAAACGAGGCATATCGATCACCGCTTCAATTATAGGGGAAATAGGCAGAAGTTGCAAATTGATGTATAATTAAAACAGGGATGTGATGGTATGAAACGGTATAAAATTGGTGAATTTGCCCGTGAGATGGGTGTCAGCCAGGATATGATTAAACATTATGAGAAATATGGCATCATAAAGCCTGAGATTGATGAACAGACTAATTATCGTTATTTTAATATTAATCAGGGTGAAAAAATTATTGAAAGCAAGAAATATCGAAATCTTGGCTTTACGATTAAAGAATCAGCAGAATTAATTTTTGATAAGGATTTTGCTGGCATCACTGAGGCATTGAAGGGTAAACGAGATGAGATGGAGATTGAAATAGAGCGGATGCAGGCATATTTAAGCCAGATCAATCAGCTTTTAAAAATAGGCGAACGTTTTGATCAGCAATCTGACAGCTGGGAAATTGTTCATTTAGATGGCTTTTACTTTCTGAAGCAGACTGATAATTATGAATTCAGTCAGGATGAAGCCGTTAAAGATAAGGTCAGGGATTGGCTCGACCGGCTGCCGATTACGAATCAGGCTGTCTTAGTTCCCCGGATGTCCTTTTATGAGGGAACATTTGATCATCAATGGGGCTTTTCTATATCCTGTAAGAAAGCGGCGGAAATTAATCTTGATGTCTCTTGCGCTAAATTACTGCCTGCCGGTAAGTATTTTGTATTCGCAAGCGGTTCATTGCAGAATCAGCCGATGAGTAAGGAACGGTTTCATGAGGTTAAAGAGCTGATGGATAAATTCAAGCTGCAGTATGGTGATGAAGTGCTGATGGAATGTGTCTTTAAAAGTCATGATCATGGTGAGGGGTTCAGTCACTTTATTGTATATATTCCGATCCTTGAACCTGTGGGTTAGGCATAGGTTGTCTCTGTTTAATTGTGAATTTGATAACGAAATGAGCCTTAAAGGGCTTTTTTTCTTGTTCATTTTTTATCAAAAGCCGTATTAAATAGGGGTTGACTCATGGCTAAGACCTTATTTTAAGCTTATTAAGGTAACAAATGGAGGGAACTTATGAAAAAACTAATTTGCGGATGTCTAGTTCTGATGCTGTGCGCTTCAATGAGCGGCTGTACATCAAAATCAGATACTCCCACTAACACTTCTGCATATACAGAAGGTACTTACACGGCTGCTGCCAAGGGCAATAACGGTGATGTCAGTGTTGAGGTTGTATTTACAAGTGATGCGATTCAGTCAGTAACTATCACTGAACAGCAGGAAACGGCCGGTATCGCGGATGGCGCGTTAGAAAAAATTCCTGCCGGCATTGTAGAGAATCAAAGTCTGAATATTGATACGATTGCCGGGGCAACAAATACCAGCAACGCAATTCTCAGTGCGGTGGAGGATTGTGTGAAACAAGCAGGCGGTGATGTCGAGGCATTAAAGAATAAAACGACAGAGGTCGTAAAAGGCGAACAGGAAGAAATCAGCTGTGATGTAGTTGTAGTCGGCGGCGGAGCTGCTGGTACGGCGGCTGCATTAGCGGCGGTTGAAGCAGGTAAAAATGTTATTTTAATCGAAAAGACTGCTAGTCCGATGGGGGCCGGTACTTTCGCCGGTGTATTATTTGCCACTGATTCCACCCTGCAAAAGGAAGCTGGCAAAACTGTTGACCCGGAATGGGTTTATGATCAGTTCATGGAAACCAGCGAATATCACGCTAATGGTGCCTTGCTGGCTAATGTCATTGCGAAATCAGGATCTACGGTTGACTGGTTAATTGAAAACGGTGTTAAGCTGAATCTGCTTGATCCAGGTCATGGCGGTGTTATCGGTCACTTAGGCAATCCGACAACAGCCCACGGTTATGATGAAGGCGGTGTCGCAGCGATGACTAAGCTTCATGAAGTAATTGAGACAAAGGGCGGCAGCGTTCGTTATGAAACTACCGGTACTGAATTAATTATAACTGATGGCAAGGTCAGCGGCGTGATTGCCGTAAAAGCTGACGGCGGTGAATTAAGAATCAATGCCTCATCGGTGGTTCTTGCGACAGGCGGTTTTGCGGGTAATGCGGAAATGACTACTGAAATTTTCGGTGATGTTAATTATGGCAATCCAGTTGTAAAATCAAATACTGGTGACGGTATTAAAATGGCATGGGCAATCGGTGCTGATAAAGGCATCGTTATTCCGCAGAATTATGGTATTGGTCCTGACTTCTCCACAGCCAGTGATGAATTAAAACAGATTGAAAATTACAGCGCGCTGACTGGCGCTTTCCAGACACCGGTTCTCTTTGTGAACTCTCAAGGTACTCGTTTCACCAACGAAGAAGTTGTACTAGAAGCAGCTCATGGTGCTGAAACATTAAGAAGTGTCAGCGGCGGTGAAATTTATTCAATTCTTGATCAAGGAATCCTTAATCAGGTTGCTGAAGGTGGTCTTGCGGAATTAGTGGATCGTTACAGTATCTTCATCGGCAATAATCAGCGTTATATTGAAGGCGGCCATCAGGTTGATACTGATCAGCGTTATGCTGACAGCATTACGCCAAAAGATGTAACGGCTGCACTTGAAAAAGCGGTTGAAGAGGGTATTGTCATCAAGGGCGATACAATTGAAGAATTAGCTGAGAAACTGAATATGCCTCGCTTAACGGCTACGTTAGATCGTTATAATGAAATGTGCCGCAATGGTGCTGATACAGATTTATATAAAGCTTCTGAATACATGGATGAATTAGCTGAAGGCCCATATTATGCGGTTAAGTATAAATATGTGAATTATCTTGGTACCCTTGGCGGTGTTGAGGTTGATGAATATCTTCAGGCAGTTGATGCTGCCGGCAAGCCGATCGATAACCTTTGGGTAGCCGGTGCTGATGCCAGCGGCGCTTATGGCAACGCTTATGTGCCATTTGAAGGCGGTACATTAGGCTTCGCTTATAATTCCGGACGCATTGCCGGTGAAATGGCTGCCGCCAACGCTAAATAAATCAGATTAAGTCTATATCTCCCTACAAATTGGTCCTTTCAATTAGTATATAAAATACTATTGAATAGGACCTTTTACATATCTTATAAATGAATCATTGATCTTATTTGTCATTTACTCTTGAATTGATTTGTGAGAACATCAAAAATAGGGTATAATATTTTGCATAGGTAACTGTCCTCTGACAGGAAAGGATGGATGAAATGAAAGTTGCATTCGTAACCGATACAAGCTGTGGTGTTTCACCCGCTGAAATGAAGAAGAAAGATATAATTTGCATTCCTTTGCAGATTGTATTTGTAGATCAGGATAAAACACTGTTGGATTTTGTTGATACCAGCAATGCTGAAATTTATAAGCTGATTCGTGAAGAACAGCGCATGACGACTTCAATCCCGCCGCTGGGTCTGATTGAGAAAATATTTGATGATATAAAGAAACAGGGCTATGACACTGTATTCTGTATACCGATTAACGCGGGTTTATCAAGCGCCTATAACGCATATCGTCTGGCAGCTGAAAACATTGGACTGAAATTCATTCATGTAGATATTTATACGACAGCCTGTATGCAGAAATATTGTATTGAATTGGCACATAAGATGTATAATGAAGGTGTGGCGATGGAGGATATCATCGCTAAGATCCAAGATATCGGTGATACTGGACTAACACTTGTTATGCCTGGTGATCTTGACCACTTAAAGCGCGGCGGCCGCTTAACACCGCTGGCTGCGACCTTGGCAGGATTGCTTAAAATTAAACCAATTCTGAAAATCGATAAAAGCTGCCTTGGCAAGATTGATGTTTTCGATAAGGTCCGCACTTATAACAAAGCGGTTGACCGCATGGTTCAGGAGCTGATTAATCGTAAAGTTGATGACAATTATATGATTTATGTCGCAAACAGCGATTCTTTGGAACAAGCTGAATATGTGCGTGACCGTCTGCAGGAGCAATTTCCAAATCATGAGATTGAAATCTGTGATCTGGTTTCCGTTATTTCCGTTCACACTGGCTGTGAATGTGTAGGTATTCAGGCATTTAAAAAGTAAAACTTACGGGGGGTAAGAACATGAAAGTTGCATTTGTAACTGACAGTGGCTGTGAACACAACCAACAAGAAATGAAAGCATTGGGAATTTACAGTTTACCGCTGCAGATCAGCAATGGAAGTGAAACGATATTGGAATTGGAAGATGCCAGTATTGAAGAGGTTTACAAGCGTGTACAAGCAGGCGAGTTGATGAAGACTTCCCTGCCGCCGTTAGGTTTGATTGAGGAATTATTTGCTGATTTAAAAAAGAATGAATATGATACCGTATTTGCGGTGCCAATCTGCAATGGTTTATCGGGTACGATAAATGCCATGCGGCTGGCGGCTGAAGAAAATGGACTGACTTTTATCTGCATGGACACCTATGTTACCGCAGAAGTACAGTTCTACTGCATCACATTGGCAAAGAAACTTTATGAAGAAGGAAAAAACCTTGATGAGATTCAGACGATTCTTCAGGCTGTTATTGACAGTGCCAGTACCCTGCTGATTCCAGTTGATCTGAATCATCTGAAAAGAGGAGGCCGGCTGACGCCCTTGGCGGCAACCTTGGCGGGATTGCTGAAAATCAAGCCTATCTTGAAGATTGACAAGTCAACCGAAGGGCGCATTGATGTGTCTGAAAAGGTACGTACTTTGTCTAAAGCTATGGATAAAGCGATTGATTTAATGATTGCGAATGGATTGAACAGCGACTATGAATTAGTTGTTGCCTATGTGTTAGAAACTGCTGACTGTGAAGATATGATTCAGCGGATTCAAAACCGTGTACCAGGACTGAAACCACGGCTAATTGAGTTAATCAGTGTCGTTGGCTGTCATACCGGTATCGGCTGTATTGCGATTCAATATTTTAAACCTTATAAAGAACAATAAAATTCGCTGAGAAACAGCTGCGGTTATAACGTAAAAATGCCCTTTGACAAATATTCATGTTGGAGGGTATTTTTTGTATATAGGCTTATTGGCCTGTTAATATAACTAATGGTGGTATTTGATATAAACAAAATAGTATATCTTTTTGTGTGCAGACAAAATTTATCTGTTGAATTTAAATGATCAGGCATGCTCTGTGTTACTTATCCTATTATTAGGTGACTATAACTTGCGGTTGTTTTAGATATAACCAATATGCCGAACAAATGCATTGATACCATGTCTCCTATTGGTTATACCTAAGTATAAATAAAGTACATCAGCCTAAGTCTTTTATCTTTATCGTGAAATTAATCTGCTATCGCAATTTATAATTTATATATGGTTGCTGATTTCTCTGCCACCTTAACTTCTAACTAATTATTGTATCAAGTATAATAAATAATTACATTTAAAAAAAGAAGACGTATACTCTACGTTCTCTAATCATCATAATGTCCACGGCACGATATGATTACCGCCTTATTATTTTCAACTACATAAACAAGCCTATGTTCTTCATTAATGCGCCGACTCCAAAAACCAGTTAGATTACCTTTCAAAGGTTCCGGCTTTCCTACTCCTTCAAAAGGACTCCGATATATCTCTTTTATAAGCTGATTTATTCGTTTCACCATTTTTTTGTCAAGTTGCTGCCAATACAGATAATCTTCCCATGCATCGAAATCCCACTGTATTACTCTTAACTGCATAATTATTCCTCTATTAAATCATGTTTAGAAATACTTAATCGTCCTGCTTTATAGTCTTCCATCTTCTTTTCCAGATAACGCATATTACTATCTGAGTAAAATGGATCTGCTGACAACTCAAAGGGTATGCGTCGTTCTCTGGCAACCTTTTTTAGAAAGATATTAATTGCCGTTGACATACTCAAGCCTATCTCATCAAAGGTCTGCTCGGCCCCACGCTTCACATCATCATCAACACGCAAACTAATCTGTGCCATAAAATCACTCCTTTCTTATATTCTTATTATATCAATATTAAAGCAAATTGCAATATATTTAATATACATTTGCTATGTTTTTGATAAGATTCTTTATCAGTTTTTGATAAATATTTATTATGAGTAAGTATTATAAAAAATACGAATCGTCAAAAAAGTCGTTTGAAAAATATTAATTTTATTAATAAAAGTTATTTAAAAAAACATTTTTGAAATAATAAAGGGCTGAAGTTAATGCTGAAAAGGAAAATTGAACAAAAACTAATTGATTGGAAAAATACTCCAGATAATAAACCTTTGATAATAAGAGGATATAGACAGTGTGGAAAAACTTATTCTGCTTTAGATTTTGCAGCCAAGAAAATGATTTCCTTCAATCCTTCAGGAAATCATGTCATTAAAGATGACACCCAGCTGCCTTTCTCGCGGCGCTGTTCCTTCCTGTATTTCAATGTCTCTCTCTTTTTACCTATCGGTATTGGAGTCGCACTCGAACATATCCATACAGGAACTCTTTTGATCAGTTCAATGATTTCCATCAAGTAAACAGCCTTTTCTTCTAGTTTGGGTCTATTCACTTTGATTCATTGAACTGATTTTTTTATGTTATCTGAATAATGCTAATATGGCGGTTAGCTGACATTCTTTAATACTTGCTTTTCCTATCTTCTTACCAATCGCTGCCCATTGCTCTGCTTGCGTTTGCTTTTCTTTTACGAATACTCGATATTCTCGTAATATCTTCTCTTTATATCCGATCCCTTTTCTTG
>NZ_HE578928.1:205126-300398 GCF_000313565.1 Dielma fastidiosa
TCATAGAGTTCATAAGCTACGGCTTTACCGGCGGTATTATGCGGTAATCTGACTGCTCTTTCTAATTTCTCTGCATGATGATAAAAACGAATCGGTAAATGAACTTCTTTCTCTGTGCCTCGATAAACCATGATCCCGGATTCAAGATGATATTTGAAGAGATTGTTGCTATATTTTCCCTGTCTTCTGCCAGGTATCAGCATCCGCTTTCTTCTTTCATACCAATAAGCTTCGAGATCATGATGAAGCTTCTTCCTTGAACCAAAGCAAGCGGCTCTCACACCTAAATTCAAATGATTCAGCTTATCCGTTTCTCGGTTTAATTTAAAGGTCAGCAACCCGATTCTATGCTTTAACTGTTTTAGATTTGGATTAACGATCTGTACCTCATACAAATAGTCTGCTTCACTAGTTTCATGTTCTTTGCTTTTTTGAATTAATTGTTCTTTCTTTTTCTGCCAGTTCTGTAAAGTTTTGTTTTCCTTACGGACCTTCTCTTTGATTCTTTCAATCCGTTTAGTACATTCTTTCTTCAATCGCTGATTGATTTCAATATTACTTTTAAGCAGGGCTCTGGCTTCATGTATTGCAGATAAAGGAAAGTAATCATTCGTACCATATTTTGCTTTTAACTGTTTTTGTAAAGAAACTGCATCCTTGACACCATGAAAACAAGTTAAATAGAGTTTCTTATAAGCTGTATGCAGCATAGAGGTATACAGAATCAAATCTTTTTTAATACAATTAGCATCCTCTTCTGATAACTCATTATAATAGAAGCGATTTGAATAAGATAAACACTTCATGGATGTTCCCCTCCCCTTGAACAAAAAAGCATCCACTGAGATTCGATTGATACAAAGGAAACTAGGTGATGCTTAAGTTGAATTTAATGATTAAATAGATTGTTTTTTGTTACTTATAGTATACCATATTCACAAGAAGATTTCATCTGATTTTATCATTTTTTAGATACCTCTTCATAATGAGATATTGGCGCTTTGATGCTTGAAAATGAAATTTCCTATATAATAAAAAAACAAGATGTTACAGCCCTGTGCTATATCATCTTGCATATTTATTTTCTTACTTTACACTTTTTATTACATGCCGCGCAAGCATGATTACAACTGCCATCATGACAGCATGAAGGCTTTTTCCGATAGGCTCTTACTGCAGCAACAACAGCAGCTGCAATAAGCAGAAGCACAATAATATCAATCAGCTTCATAGCATACTCACCATATTCACAAGCTGATAGACAATAAAGGAAAATATCCAGGCTACACCACATTGCGCAAGGACCATAAACAACGCACTTTTCGCACTGCCCATTTCACGCTTGCAAGCCGCGATAGCCGCTACACACGGTGTATATAACAACGTAAAGACTAGGAAAGAAGCTGCGCTTGCGGTTGTAAATAAGGAACCTAACACAGCCGGTAAAGCCGTTGAGGTTGTATTCATCAGCACGGTTAAAGTCGATACTACCGCTTCTTTGGCAGTGAAACCAGTAATCAATGCCGTAGCTGCCCGCCAGTCACCGAAACCAAGCGGTGCGAATATTGGGGCAATCATTCTACCCACATTCGCAAGCATACTTAATGAGCTGTCATCGACAACATTCAGCCGTGTATCAAAGCTTTGTAAGAACCAGATAATGATTGATGCCAAAAAGATAATCGTAAATGCTTTGGTCAAGAAATCCTTAGCCTTATCCCACATCAACAACAATACACTTTTAGCACTTGGCAGCCGATAGTTAGGCAGTTCCATTACGAATGGTACCGGTTCTCCCTGAAACATAGAATTTTTTAAAAGAAAAGCGCAAAGAATGCCAACCAAAATTCCTGTCGCATATAGCAAAATCATTACCAATGCCGCATTATTAGGAAAAAAGGCAGCCGTAAACATCGCATATATCGGCAGTTTTGCACTGCAGCTCATAAAGGGTGTCAAGAGAATGGTCATTCGCCGGTCTCTTTCACTCGACAACGTTCTAGTGGACATGATGGCTGGCACCGAACAGCCAAAGCCAATCAGCATCGGCACAAAGCTTCTGCCTGACAGACCTAAATGACGCAGCGGTTTATCCATAACAAACGCAACACGCGCCATATAACCGCTATCCTCAAGAATTGATAAAAAGAAGAAGAGAATAACAATAACCGGCATAAAGGAAAGCACACTGCTCACACCAGCGAAAATTCCGTCAATGACTAAGGAATGCACGACTGGATTTAAGCCATAATTCAGCAGGAAATCAGAAACAAAAATCGTCAATGCATCAAGAGCACCGCTGAATAAATCGCTTAAGGTTGTGCCAATCACACCAAAGGTCATCCAGAATACGAAAATCATAATCAGCACAAAAGCAGGCAAAGCAAAATATTTAGATGTCAGAACATTATCGATGGCAACACTTCTCAAATATTCTTTACTTTCATGACATTTAATAACTGTATCAGCACATAATTTTTCAATAAAACAGTAACGCATATCCGCCATCGCTGCTTCGCGATCTGTATGCAGTTCACTTTCCATTTCTTTAACACTGTGTTCAATCAATTCAATCTCGTTTTGACTAAGCGCCAGCGACTCCTGCATTGGCATATCTCCCTCAACAAGCTTCGTTGCCGCGAATCTAACCGGTACACCGATACGCTCTGCGTGATCCTCAATCACATGACATACCGCATGAATACAGCGGTGCATCGCGCCCGTACAGAAATCAACCCGAGCCGGCAAAATCTTTTGTTTTGCTACTTTGAAGGCAACCTCAATCAATTCATCGATACCTTCATTTTTACTCGCAGAGATAGGCACACAGGGTACACCTAGTTTTTCTGCGAAAGCCTTTATTTTAATCGTACCGCCATTAGCACTTACTTCATCCATCATATTCAAAGCCAGCACCATCGGGATACGCAGTTCCATCAGCTGCAGACTTAAGTAAAGATTACGTTCAATATTTGTCGCATCCAAGATATTAATAATCGCGTCAGGATGCTGATCAAGCAAAAAATCACGAGTTACGATTTCTTCAGAAGTATAGGGAGATAATGAATAAATACCCGGTAAATCCACCACTGTACTTTCCTTGTGATTACGAATCAAACCATCCTTGCGGTCTACCGTAACACCAGGAAAATTTCCAACATGCTGATTTGAACCTGTCAGCTGATTGAAAAGTGTTGTCTTACCGCAGTTCTGATTACCGGCGAGTGCAAAAATCATCGCTGTCACCTACAACTTCTATTTTCTTCGCATCATCAATACGAATCGTTAAATTATATCCACGCAGCCGTATTTCAATTGGATCACCCATCGGCGCTATTTTATGCAGCTGCACGGTCGTTCCCGGTGTGATACCCATATCAAGCAAATGTCTGCGCAGCGCCCCTTCACCATTTACAGCACCAACAATTGCGCTGCTGCCAACCTCTATCTCATTTAAAGTCATAACTACACCTCTTTTGAATGTTATCTTTATCTAACATGATAATGTTATCGCAGAGTAACCACCATGTCAATAGTAAGCAAAGAATAAACCAATAAAAGCACTTTCATTGTCATCAATGGCGGAGAAAATCGTTTTCAAAGCGTTACACAATAAAAAAGCCATATCCGTCAGGATACAGCCTTGCGTCAAATCTATTTATCGAAATACTTACGGCGCTTTGTCGATTGGATAAATTTCTGTTTCATGCCATCAACATCCTCAGCCATCAGCTTTTGTTTAAAATCATTAATCTCATCGACAAAAGCCGTAATCTCATTTACCAATACATCCTTGTTCATCAAAAACAGCTCAGTCCACAGATTTTCATTGATTTTAGCAATGCGGGTTAAATCACGGAAGCTGTCACCGGTATATTCCTTTAGATGCGAGTTGTCATTGGCATTCATTAATGAAACAGCGATGACATGCGTCAGCTGTGATAAGTAGCCAATCATTTCATCATGTTTTTCCGGTGTAAGAATACAGATATTGTTGAAGCGCAGTTCAATCCCAAATTCATAGAGAAAATCAATCGCTGCCTGTGTGTTCTTTGATGTCGGCGTTATGATGAGATTCGCTGGTAAAAAGATAGAAGGATCTGCAAATTGCACACCGCTGACTTCCTTACCGGCCATTGGATGACTGCCGATAAACTCACAGTCTTCACGCAGCAATTCCTGAATCTTATAGATAATACTGCATTTTACACCTGTTACATCCGTAATCAAGGCATTCTTTTTGAAGTATTGCTGATTCTCGCTGATCCAGCCAACGATGGTTTTGGGATATAATCCAGATATAATCACATCAGCTTGGCTGATTAAATTAGGATCTGCAGTTGCCGCACCCTCATCAATGATGCCTTTTTCTAACGCGTAGTTGATGGAAGCTTCGTTAATATCGATAGCTGAAACGATATGGCCTCTTTTTTTAAGACCCATTGCGTAGCTGCCGCCTAATAAACCAAGTCCGATGATCAAAAATCTTTTCTTTTTATCAATCATGAAACTCACTCACCTTTATCATTACCTTACGGCAGTCATTGAAGAATGCCGGATAACTCTTCTCAATATACTCCGCTTCATCAATAACTACCTCATGATCCGCAATCGCAGCCGCTACTGTCAATGCCATCACAATGCGGTGATCCTTCCAGCCGCTGAGCGCATCAGGCGTCTGTGTCATGCCGCCATTAATGATGATTTCATCTTCACTGCTGCTGATATCGCAGCCAAATTTGCGAAGTTCTGTTTCCATCGCTAAAATCCGATCACTTTCCTTGATTCTCAGCCGACCGGCATTATAAATCTTAGTACAGCCTTGGGACGCCATGGCAAGCGTACAGACAATAGGGCCAAGATCCGGACAATTATGCAGATCAATATCATGGGCATGCGGTTCACCTTTGCATACATGATAACCGCCTTCAATCTCTTTAACAGTGATGCCGAAATCCTTAATAATCTCAAGAATCTGCTTATCTCCCTGCAAAGAATCATGGCGTACACCTAAAATATCTAAATCATGATTGATCGCTGCCATTACCGCAAAGAAAGCAAATTGTGAAAAATCACCTTCCACCGCCGTATCATGGGCATGATAATGCTGATTACCCTTAATATATAATGTATTTTCATCCTCAAAGCTGACTTTCACACCAAACTCTTCCAGCATCTGCATCGTCAGCAGCACATAGCTTTTAGATTCAAATGTATTTTCAATATGAATCCTTGAATCATCCTCAAGCAGCGGCAGAATGAATAACAAGCCGCTGATAAACTGCGAAGATACATTTCCCGGCAAAGTATAATTACCTGGTTTCAGTGCTCCTTCAATGGTGATTGAATGCTCATCCTGTTCATAGAAACAGCCCTGAGCTTTAAATAAGTCCTCGTAAATCTTCTGCGGACGTTTCAAGAGACGATTTTTGCCGGTAAAGCTAACCCTCTGTCCAGTCGCGGCAAAGAGGGGAATAAAGAAACGCAGGGTAGAGCCTGATTCATTGCAGTTTATTACAGACGCATTCAAGTGATTAAAATCCTTAATGCCGTTTATTTTTAAGCTATGCTCATAGCATTCAATTTCTGCGCCTAAAGCGCGCATCCCTTCAATTGTTGTCTGTACATCCACAGAATAAGCAATATTGTCAATGTGTGAAACTCCCGGTGCCAGACAGGCGCAAAGAATCGCGCGGTGACTCATGCTTTTGCTTGGCGGTATCTTTACACTGCCGCTGCAAGCGGAAGGTGTTACCGTCACTTTCATCTTACAGATCCCTGCCGATCACTTGCGCGATCGCACGGCCTTTCTTAATTACATTCGCGAATTTCTCTGGTTTCAATGACTGCGCACCATCACTCCATGCGCATTCAGGGTTATCATGCACCTCAATAATCAAACCATCGGCACCTGCCGCAATTGCAGCTAAGCTCATTGATTCAATTAATTTCCAATTACCAGTCGCATGTGACGGATCAATAATAATTGGCAGATGTGTCTTTTCCTTAATAATAGGCACAACACTTAAATCCAAAGTATTTCTGGTATATTTTTCAAAAGTACGAATACCGCGTTCACATAAGATAACATTTTCATTACCGCCGGCCATGATATATTCGGCTGACATGATCCATTCTTCAATTGTGTTAGCTAAACCGCGCTTTAATAAAATTGGCTTCTTAGTTTTACCTACCGCTTTCAGTAAAGAGAAGTTCTGCATATTTCTCGCACCGATTTGAATAATGTCTACATTTTCCACAAATTCATCGATATGCTCGGCATCCATCAATTCACTGACAATTGGCAGTCCTGTGCGTTTTCTCGCTTCTGCCATAGCCCGGATGCCCTCACTTTCAAGGCCTTGGAACGCATAAGGTGAAGTTCTTGGCTTATAAGCACCGCCGCGCAGCATAGTACCACCGGCATCCTTGACTTCCTGTGCAATGCGGCAGATCTGATCCTCACCCTCAACGGAGCATGGACCGCCGATAATCACAATTTTTTCATTGCCGCCAATCTTAATGCCAGCCGCTTCTACAATTGTATCTTCTGGATGGAAAAGACGGTTTGCTTTTTTATAAGGTGCCGCAATGCGGGTAACATCCTCAATCCATGGATTTGCTTTAATGATTTTTTCATCCAATGAGGTAGTATCTCCAATCAAACCTAAAATATGGTAATTGCTGCCCTGTGAGTTATTAACTTGAAAGCCTCTGTCTTCATAAGACTTAATAATTCGTTCAACTTCATTTTTCGGTGTATCTTTTTTTAATGTAATAATCATAATTTATCCCCCTCTAGATATCACGGCCAATAACTTTGGCAATCGCTCTTCCTTTTTCAACAACCTGTTTAAATTTAGCTGGCTTTAATGACTGCGCGCCATCACTCCATGCGCATTCTGGATTGTCATGAACCTCTATAATCAAGCCGTCAGCACCTGCCGCAATTGCCGCAAGGCTCATTGACTCAACAAGATCCCAGTCACCGGTCGCATGTGATGGATCGATGATGATCGGCAGATGGCTCTTGCGCTTAATGATTGGCACAACACTCAGATCTAATGTATTTCTTGTATATTTTTCAAATGTACGGATACCGCGTTCACATAAGATGACATTCTCATTGCCGCCGGACATAATGTATTCCGCTGACATCAGCCATTCTTCAATCGTATTACTCAAGCCGCGCTTTAATAAGATCGGTTTGCGGATCATACCCAGTGCTTTCAATAAATCAAAGTTCTGCATATTGCGGGCGCCTACTTGAATCAGATCGACATTTTCAACAAATTCATCAATCTTATCCACACCCATAATTTCTGAAACAATTGGCAGACCTGTACGCTTTCTGGCTTCAACCATATCCTGAATGCCCTCACTGCCTAAACCCTGGAACGCGTAAGGCGAAGTTCTTGGCTTATACGCACCGCCTCTTAGCATTACACCGCCGGCATCTTTAACCTCTTGAGCTATACGGCAGATTTGATCCTCACCTTCCACAGAACATGGGCCGCCGATTACAACAATATTTTCCTTGCCGCCGATCTTAATCCCTGCGACATCCACCACTGTATCTTCCGGATGAAACAGGCGGTTTACCTTTTTATAAGGTGCCGCAATGCGGGTAACCTGTTCAATCCATGGATTCGCACGAACAATTTTTTCATCAACAATCGTTGTATCGCCGACAATACCAAATACGTTATAATCAACACCGCGGATCAGATTGACTTCCAATCCCTTATCTTCAAATTCCTTAATAATTTTATCAATTTCTGCCTGTGGGGCGCCCTTTTTACAAGTAATAATCATGATTCTTTCTCCTTTAATTTTTCAATCAATATTTCTATCGCATGCTTATATCCCTGAATTCCTTCACCGGTAATCGTTTTGAAGCAAGCCAATCCCGGATATGAAATCTGTCTGAATGCTTCACGGCTTTCAACTTTAGAAATATGTACCTCTACCGCTGGGATACCCACTGCCTTTAATGCATCAAGAATGGCAATGCTTGTATGCGTATAAGCCGCTGGATTGATTACAATACCATCAATTTTACCATAGGCTTCCTGAATCCTGTCAACCAATGCACCTTCGTGATTGCTCTGATAGAATTCTACCAGCACTTGATGCTCATCGCAAGTTTTCTGACATAAATCAAGCAATGCCTGATAGCTTTCACTTCCATAAATACCCGGTTCTCGGATACCAACCATATTGATATTCGGGCCATTAATTACAAGTAACTTCATCAAATCGCTCCTTTATCTGTTTGAGGGCAGCCTCAATTGTTGAATTATTATCTATTTCAAATTGACTGTATTTCTGATACAGCGGCATTCGTTCCTTTTCCATTGCCATCAGACGTTCTTTACTTGAGGAAAGCGGCCGGCTGTCATCAACTAATAATGCGTCTAAATTACGCCGGATATGGAAGATAATACCATTTTGTGCCAATGAGCGCATATTCTCTTCGTTTTTTATAATGCCGCCGCCGCAGGAGATGATCAGCTTTGTCTGCTTCGCGAGATCTTTACAAATTGCTGTTTCTATTTCCCGAAACCTTGCTTCACCCTCTGTATCAAAGATTTCCCTGATTGTGCGCTGTTCTCGGCGGACAATTTCTTCATCGATGTCAACCAAACGTTTATCACTGATTTTAGCCAATTCCTGTGACAATGTTGTTTTGCCGCTGCTTGGCATACCGATTATAACGATATTTGCCATATCCTTATAGATTTCATCAGTAATCTGATGTATTTTTTCATCATCAAGCGCTATGTCATGAAAGAATTCACACGCTGCCTTTGCCTGTGCCACCAGCATCTTTAAACCATTCACATGCTTCAGCTTCAGTTCTTCCGCCTGTTGGCAGAGTCTGGTTGTCAATGGGTTATAGATTACATCCGCTACTGCCTCCAATTGACCAAAATCAGCAAGATCGATGATTTGATCATCATTATTAGGATACATGCCAACGCTGGTAGCATTGATGAACACTTGAATTTCCTGATGCTGTTTCAAGGCTTCATAGCTGATGATCGGCGCTGGCTTATTGCGGCCGGCAACCAGTATTTCCTTCGCTCCCATCGCTTTTAATACCGCCTGTGCCGTTTTACTTGTACCGCCGGTTCCCAGTACACAGCAGCATTTATCTTTAATGACAATGTTATGCTGCTTCAGCATCAGCATTAAACCAGTAAAGTCGGTATTCGTCGCTATCAAGCGGCCATTGCGGTTGACAATTGCATTCACTGCATGAATTGCTAATGCCTGTTCATCAATTTCATCACAATACTGCATTACTGTTTCCTTATAGGGAATTGTTACATTGATAGCTTTAAAAGCCTTTGTTTCCATGAATTCGACGAGCTGCTGCTCATCAAGTTCAATTAATTCATAGGGCTGATCAATCAGTTTTTCATGTATCATTTTAGAAAAGCTGTGCCCTAGTTTTTTTCCGATTAATCCAATTCGCATAATCAATCCCTCATCCATTTACCGCCATAGGCTTCAACACATAAATCAAGCAGGCATAAAGCGGTCACTGCATCAACTACGACCCTTGCCCGATGGAAGATTGCTGGATCATGGCGTCCTTTCAATTCCAATATGGTTTCCTTTTTCTCATTGTAATCTACCGTCTGCTGCGGCTTGAAGATGCTTGGTGTAGGTTTAATTACCGTTCTGAATAAGATTGGCATACCATTTGCGATACCGCCGTTGATACCGCCATTGTTATTTGTTTTTGAAACGATCTTATCACCGCTCATCAGCCATGCATCATTTGCTTCACTGCCATAATGATTGACAAAATCAAAGCCCATTCCGAATTCAACGCCCTTAACTGCTGGCACTGAGAATAGATACGCGCTTAGATTGCTCTCAATTGAATGGAAATAAGGCTCGCCGATGCCGGCCGGCACATTCAGAATCATTGTTTCAAGAATACCGCCAACACTGTCCTTTTGAGCTGCCGCTGCTTCTATCAGTTTGATCATTGCACTTTGAGCATCATTGTCCAATACGGCAAAGTCCATGGCTGACAAAGCTTTTAAATCCGCGTTCAGATCATCAAATTCACGGTCATGAATATCCATACACTGCTTTATGTGGGTACCAATTAGAATGCCTTTTTTTTCAAGAATTTGTTGGGCGATCGCGCCTGCCGCTACCAACGGAGCAGTGATTCGGCCTGAGAAATGACCGCCGCCTCGGTAATCCTGACAGCCGTGATATTTCACATAGGCCGTGTAATCAGCATGTGAAGGTCTCAGCAGCTGCGGTGTATAATCTCTTGAATGCTGTTCCTTATTCATAATTTGAATATGCAGCGGTGTACCGGTTGTACAGCCATTAAAGAAACCGCTGGTTATATGAAACAAATCCTCCTCATGACGCTGTGTTGATATCTTTCCCTTAGCCCGGCGTTTATCAAGCTGTGCCTGTACCGCATCAAGATTAAGCTTAATACCAGCTTCTAAACCGTCAATGACCACACCGATTGATTCACCGTGGCTTTCACCATAAAGTGAAATCGTAATATTTTTACCGATTGTACTTTTCATGAAAACCTCCTATAAGTATTTTCTTAATGTCTCAATATCAACATCAATTAACTGCGCGTGACCAATTTCTTCAACCTGAACGATGGTAACCTTTTTGCCATCGGCTTTTTTATCATTGAATATTAAATGAATCACTTCATCCGGATCATAAGCCGCATCAATCGGCAGATTCATTTTAGTCAATATCGCCTGTAGACGCTGTTTAATTTCCTCATTCTCGATAATTTTCATCATACCGATGCTGACACATTCTCCATGATAATAATCATGAAGGTGGTACAGACTCTCAACCGCATGACCAATGGTATGACCAAAATTTAATATTTTACGAAGATTGGCTTCCTTTTCATCAGCCTCAACCACTTTCTTCTTGACGATTAAGGAGCGGGTAATGATCTCCTCAAGAACCTCATCCGGTTCATTATTCTGGAAATCGGCGTCATGCTTCTCAAAAAGCTCAAACAATTCAGGATCAGCAATTAAGCCTTCCTTGACCGCTTCCGCCAGACCGTTATAGTAATGCCGGCGCGGCAGTGTTTTTAGGGTTGTTAAGTCGACAATTACCACTTCCGGGTGGTAAAAGGTTCCCAATACATTTTTTACTTCATCAAGATTGATTGCGACCTTGCCGCCGATGCTGGAATCAATCTGTGACAGTGTTGTGGTTGGAATTGAAGAAAAATGGATGCCTCTTTTAAAGGTAGCCGCTACAAATCCGCTTAAGTCTCCGATGACACCGCCGCCCAGCGCAAGTATTAAATCATTTCTTGAGAAGTTCAATTCCAGAAGCTTCATGCAGATCTGTTGATAAACACGAACGCTTTTAGCCCCCTCACCCTGTTCAGTAATAAACAAATGACCGTTAGGGCATTGTGACAAAACAAGCTGCTGATATTCAGCGGGAACTCCCTCATCAGTGATAATCATAACCTTGCGGTTCAGATCAATATAATCTGCCAGCCGTGTTATCGCGTTTCTGACAATTACAATACGGCTGCTTGCTTCACTTAAGTTAACTGATAATTCCATATTCTGATCTCCTTTTCTAATAAAAAAAGCATCCGTCTTACCAGAATGCTTTGTTATGCCCCTCTTTTGATTAAAAGTCAAAATGACCAATCGTATTTCGAATTGGTTTATCGGGGCCTAGCAATAAAAGTAAAAGACTGACGCTTTATTTAACATTGTTTTCATGCTTCAAGTTTAAAACAAATTAAAATGAATTGCAAGTAAAAAATGAAAGAATTTCACTATTCCATGAAAATTCATATCAACACTGTTACATTTATTAGCTATCAGAAAAACATTTATTTTGAAATAGACCTATGATACACTAAAGCAACCTTTCTTCTATCTTCAGTATATCATTCCTATTGACCAAAATCAAAAATATTTCATTTTTGGTCAATAGAAACATCTTTTATAAATAAGGTTCCCATTAATCCACGATTTACTATATTCTTGAAAAAATATTGAGATAATAAACTCTTTAATTTGAAAGATGAACGTTATTATATTCATGGTTGAACATATTGTAAGTTCTTTTAAAGTATTACACTGAGAGATAATACAGAAATACATAGCCCAAAACAAAAAAAGAGTTTACTGAGGTTCTAAAACTCAATTAACTCTTTCATTGTTATAACAGTTTATTAATCTAAATCTTTACTCAATGAAAATATTTCCCAGCTCATAACAGGATGAGATTTCTATTCTCATCAGCTCTAAATGAATAGTTATCCATAATTATGAATAACAGACAATATTTTAGAAAGATTTGGAATGTACTTCATTTAGCTTATTCAATCAAACTTTCACCATTTGTCGCGATGACATTCTTATACCAGTCAAAGCTTTTTTTCTTATAGCGCTGCATACTGCCAATGCCGTCGTTATCTAAATCTACATAGATAAAACCATATCTTTTCTTCATTTCAGCCGTAGAACAGGATACCAAATCGATACATCCCCAAGCTGTATAGCCAAGTACATCCACACCATCTTTGATAGCTTCACTAACTTGAATCAGATGATCATTCATATATTGAATGCGATAATCATCTTCAACGGTATAGCTGCCATCTGCCTGCATGATCAATTCATCAGTCGCTCCTAAGCCATTCTCAACAATAAATAAAGGCTTTTGATATCGATCATAAAAACGGTTAAGCGTATAGCGCAATCCCTGCGGATCTATCTGCCAGCCCCATTCACTTACCTTTGAATATGGGTTGCGTTTTAAGTTGGTAGTCATATTGCTGCCGGTTGGTTCACCTTTGGTTGGGTCCGCACTGGCACAGTTGCTTGAATAATAACTAAATGATACAAAGTCAACCACATTTTTCAAATCCTCTTTATCCTGATTTGTAATGTTTAAATGAATATTGTTCTCTTCAAAAATACGCTTTGCATAAGCCGGATATTCACCTCTGACCTGTACATCCGCAAATAAGTAGGTATTTCTTTCAAGCTTCATTACCTCGATAATATCATCAGGATTAGGTGTCAGCGGATAAATTGTCACAGCCAGAATCATACATCCGATCATTGCTTGCGGCATTAATTCATGCGCCAGCTTTACCGCTCTTGCACTCGCCACTAATTCATGATGAATTGCCTGATAAAGATCCTGCTGAGTCAGCTGTTCCTTCGGTGTCAGTATAGCGCCGCTCATAAATGGCTGATGAATAATCGAATTAATTTCATTAAAGGTTATCCAATATTTAACCTTTTTCTTATAACGTTCAAATAATGTCCTGCAGTATTTGACATATAAATCAATCAGCCGACGGTCTGCCCAGCCGTTATATTTTTTAGCAAGTGCGAGCGGTGTTTCATAATGAGAAATAGTTACCAAAGGTTCAATACCATATTTCAAGCATTCATCGATTACTTCATCATAGAAACGCAGTCCGGCTTCATTTGGCTGTTCCTCTTCACCAGTTGGATAAATTCTTGACCATGCTATTGAAAATCGATAGACTTTAAAGCCCATTTCCGTAAATAAGCGAATATCTTCTTTAAAGCGATGATAATAATCGATGCCCTTAAGCTTTAGGTTATCTGCTGTCGGCTCATCTGTAATCAGTTTAAAGCCCTTTGGCAGTACATCCTGAATTGATAAGCCCTTTCCATCCTCATTATAAGCACCTTCGCATTGATTGGCTGCTGTTGCGCCGCCCCATAAGAATTTTTCTGGAAACCGCATATTACACCTCCTTCAAGATCATTACCGTATCATCGACGGTGACCGCTTTATTCTTCTCACAAGTAAATTCATATTGATCATAATTTGCGACTACCATCGGTGTTACCACATCATAGCCCTCGTTTTTGATTGCATTTATGTCAAATTCCATCAACAAATCTCCTGCTTTTACATGATCACCATCTTTAACCAAAACATTGAAATATTTTCCATCAAGCTTTACCGTATCTAAACCGACATGTAGAATCAAATCCGCTCCTTCTTCAGAAGTCATCGTAATTGCATGTTTAGTCGCAAAGACTGTCTTGACAGTACCGTCAGCCGGCGCATATAATTTACCCTCATCAGGCAGTATAGCGATTCCTTTACCTATTAATTCATTCGCAAAAGTAGGATCATTCACTTCATTTAAGGCAATACATTTACCTTTCAGCGGTGAATGCAGAACTGATTGTCTGCTTGCTGATTGTACTGCGTTTTCTTTCTTTGTCTCCATATCTTTATCTTTAAATAACACAAATGATACAATGAAACTAACTGCAAATGCTATCGCCGCACCGGCACATGCCAGATAAAAATTTGACATGGGCGCATCAATACCGATATAGCTAGGTAATGTAAGCATACCTGGTGAACCGCCTGAGAAATTCTTAATGTTTAATAGTCCCATAAATAAGCCACCGGCACAGCCGCCTGCCATTGCCGCAATCAGGTTTGTACGGATCTTCATTGTAACACCAAACAATACTGGTTCAGTAATGCCGCAGACAGCAGTAATACCGGTTGCTGATGTCAGCTGTTTCAATTCTGAATTCTTTGTTTTCACAGATACGGCCAGTGCAGCGGCTCCCTGAGCAACATTGCTTGCCAGCTGACCTGGATATATGATTGTATCAAAACCCATAGTCATACGATTATTAATACCGATTGGCGTAATTGCATGATGTGTACCCGTCATAACTAAGAATGGCAGGAAGGTTCCCATCAGCGTTGGAACGAGCCAGCCAGCATAGCTGTTAAGAGTATTGATACCGGCAGCAATAAAGGAACTGATAATATAGCCTAAAGGACCTAACACAACCAAGGTAGCAATACCGGTAATCAAAATCGTGATTAATGGTCCTGTGAAGTATTTAATCGCTTTAGGTGATATCTTATCCGCAAAAGGCTCAACGACGGACATCAGCCATACACCTAAAATAATGGGAATTACTGATGAGGTATAAGAAGCGTTATAAATTGGCAGACCAAAGACTGTAATAGCTTCACCAACTTCTTTTGAGGTCGCTACCATACTTATAAAGTTAGGATGAATCAGCATAGCACCCAGCATCATTGCCAGATATTGATTGCAGCCAAACTTCTTTGCCGCTGAGTTAGCGAGTAACACCGGCAGGAAATAGAAGGTAGCATCTGCCATGAAGTTAATCACCTGATAGGTAGAAGCCTGATTATCTACCCACTTAAATGCAACTAATAATGCCAGCACAGCCTTAAGCATACCGGCAGCCGTCAGCGGCGGCAGAATAGGTGTAAAAATACCGGCTATCGTATCAATAATATTATTAATTTTATTACCATTTTTCTTTTCCGGTTTCTTATCCATTTCATTCAGATCAATCATTTTGATTAAATGCTGATACACCTGTGGGACATCTGAACCAATAATAACCTGATATTGTCCTCCTTTTGATACAACACCGACAACCCCTTCAGTATTTTTCAGTGCTTCAGTATCCGCTGTTGCTTCATCAATAAGATTAAAACGCAGACGGGTAGCACAATGACCCACATGGGATATATTTTTTTCACCGCCAACATGCTTTAATATAATGCCGGCTATTTTTTCATAATCCATTTTAATTCTCCTTTTATTTGTTGTTTAATATACGTTTTATGTGAATCGCTAAATAAAGTAATTCAGTATCTGGAATATTGATTCCTTTCTGCTGGAGGAAATAACGTTTAATCTTCTTGCAGCATTTGAACTCTTCGTTAAAGTGATCCTTTAAAGTTTCATATAGTTTTTCATCTTCCGCAAATGCCTGATTCTTTAAAACTCTTTCAATAAAGAATTTTAGGTGAACCATAAACCGATCAAAAGCCAAAGAATTCTCATCAAGATTAATCTGAAAGTGGAACTTAATGATTGAAAGAATTGCTTGAATCATTGTGACGGTTTCACTTACATAGCTTGAATCCTCTACATTCACACTGGCTTCTACAAGATGGATTGCAATATAACCGGCTTCATCTTCAGGCAGTTCAACACCTAACTCACGCTTAATAATGGCCAATGACTCAAGTCCGATGCTGTACTCACTGTGGTAATATTTCTTTATTTCCCATAAGAGTGCGTTTTTAAGCGGCATGCCTTTTTCCATTCTCTCTAGCGCAAAACTGATATGGTCAGTAATTGAAATATAGATGTTATCACTTAACTCCTTATCCAATGTCTGTTTGGCATAATCAATAATGAGATTAGCGATACGAACATGTTCCTGAGGTATTTCAAGCAGCAGATCACTCAGCTTCTGAGCTGTGTTTTCATCTGTGATACGATGTATCTTTTCGACCATCGACATATCGATCTCATCGTCTGCTTTTTTCTTATAACCCAGTCCACATCCCATAATAAGTACTTCATTGCCCTTTTCGTCAAAAGAACGCACCAGATTGTTGTTAATGACCTTATTTACTTTCATAGGTTCCTCCCTGCTACAAAAAAAAGCTACACCACAACATAAAAAACCTAAAAAGTTTCTTATGTGGTATAGCCTGCATTACCAGTAACAATCCATCTTTATGGATAAAGATTAGCACGTTTATTGTTGCTTGTCAACGCTTACAAAAAATAAAATTTAATAATACTTGTTTAAAAAGCCTTATTTAATCATTCCCATGTCTTTTCTCATAAGAGAACTTACATCCGCAGTAATCCTGCCGATAAAGATTATTCTCTCTTGACAGCTCCAGTCCGCGGTCAATCCCGCGCTTCTTTTTAAAATCTGAATAAAAATACTTCACATTAGGATATTTTACTGACAGCTTACGGCCTACATCATTCAATATCTGACTGTTTTTCTGCCGTGATATCGTCATTACGGTTGTGAAATAGTCAAAGGCATGCTCACTTGCATAGGCATAAGCTTCATTCATTCTTAACGTATAACACATAACACAGCGGCTGCCGCCCTCTGGTTCATCCTTCAAAACAGCAATCTTTTCAGTATAAGCCTCACCCATATAAGGCGGTACAATCAGCTTTACCTCATAACCGGTCTTTTCCCGCCAAGTATTTAAATACTGGCGTAGTTCCTGCAGACGGCGTGCATATTCATTTTCCGGATAAATATTGGAATTATTATAATAAATAGTGATATCAAAATAAGGACATAAGAACTCAAGCGGAAAGGCGCTGCATGGTGCACAGCATGCGTGCAGCAGCAGTTTTGGATGCAAGTTATCCCGCTTTATAGCTTCAAGTTCATCAACGCTCTGCTGATAATAATTAATTTTCATTATTCAATAAACATACTGTCACCAAAGGAGAAGAAACGATATTTCTCATCAATGGCTTCTTGGTATGCTTTCATAATTAATTCTTTGCTTGCCAGCGCACTTACCAGCATAACCAGTGTGGACTTTGGCAAATGGAAATTAGTAATCAGCGCGTCGATGGCTTTGAACTCATAACCGGGATAAATGAAAATATCAGTCTCTTCAGCGCATGCCTGAAATTGTCCATATTTCTGCATGATAGCCTCAAGTGTACGACAGCTTGTCGTACCGATTGCGATGATTCTTCTGCCCTCTGACTTCGCTTGATTTAAACGCTGCGCAGTGTCCGCATCCATCATATAAAATTCTGAATGCATGTGATGCTCCAGCACATCTTCCGTATCCATTGGCCGGAAAGTGCCAAGCCCTACATGCAGTGTAACATCTTCAACCTCAACACCCATCGCTTTAATTTTCGCAAACAGCGCGTCAGTGAAATGCAGCCCAGCCGTCGGCGCCGCAGCGGAGCCCTTAACCTTGGCATATACGGTCTGATAACGTTCAGGATCTTCTAGCTTCTCCTTGATATAAGGTGGCAGCGGCACATTGCCGAGATGGTCAAGAATCTCATAGAAGATTCCCTCATAAATCATTTTAAAGGTACGCAAACCTTTTTCACCGATACCAATACATTCTGCCTTTAACTCACCCTCGCCAAAGCTGATCACCGTACCCATTTTCACAACACGGGCATTGCCGACCAAGCACTCCCAAACATCGCCTTCCTGCTTCAAAAGCAATAGTTCAACATGAGCATTTGTCTCTTCTTTAGTCCCAAATAAACGGGCGGGAATAACACGGGTATTATTGCGCACCAAGACATCTCCGGGTTTCAGATAGTCACATAAATCATAGAAATGACGATGTTCAATCTCACCGGTTGAACGATGCAGAACTAAAAGACGCGATTCGCTCCGTTCCTTTAAAGGCGTCTGAGCAATCAGTTCCTCAGGCAGATCAAAATCAAATTCACTTGTTTTCATATTAGAATCCCCTCGAATCTACACTGTTTAAACCATATTTTTTAAACATTTCATCTTTAAAATCACCGAAACGATCTTCTTTGATCGCTTTGCGGGCATCTTCACTCAATTTAAGCAGGAAACGCAGATTATGAATTGACATCAGCCGCGCACCTAAGCCTTCATTGCATTTATTCAAATGACGAAGATAAGCCTTCGTATAATTGCGGCATGTCGGGCAGTCGCATTCCGGATCAAGCGGTGTAAAATCACGCTCATATTCTTTCCGTTTGATATTCACTCGGCCCTGTGAAGTCATTAATGTGCCATGACGGGCGATACGCGTCGGCAGCACACAGTCAAACATATCAACGTTGCGGGCAATACCCTCTAAAATCGCGTCGACAGAACCAACGCCCATCAAATAACGCGGTTTCTCCCAAGGCAGATATTTAACACTGTAATCAATCATCTTATACATCGTTTCCTTTGATTCGCCAACCGACGTACCGCCGATTGAATAACCGGGGAAATCCATCTCCGCCAATGTTTCAGCGCATAATTTACGCAGATCTTCAAATTCACCGCCCTGCACAATTCCAAACAATGCCTGTTCCTCAGGACGCTGATGCGCCTCTTTACCGCGTTTTGCCCAACGCAGTGTACGTTCAACGCTGTTCTTCATATAATCATAAGTTGATGGATATGGCGCGCATTCATCAAAACTCATGATGAAATCAGCACCGATTTTATTTTGAATCTGAATTGATTTTTCAGGACTTAAAAACAAAGTTGAACCATCCAGATGACTCTTAAAAGTTACCCCTTCTTCGTGTATCTTTCTTGAATCCGCAAGCGAGAACACCTGAAAACCACCGCTGTCAGTAAGCATCGGCCCGTTATAATTCATAAATTTCTGAACACCGCCGGCTTCCGCCACAATATCCTCACCAGGACGCAGCCATAGGTGATATGTATTAGACAAAATCACACCGGCACCAATTGCCTTTAATTCTTCCGGAGATACATATTTTACTGTTGCCAATGTTCCTACCGGCATGAACATCGGTGTTTCTACATCACCATGCGGAGTATGCAGGATACCGCAGCGGGCACCTGACTGTTTGCATACATGGGTTATTTCAAATTTTATAGCACTCATATTTTTCACCATTTATTATTTTATCACAAATCAGACTCTGAACACAAACATTCAATCCAATATTACTTCAATTCGTAAAGTAACTTAATGAGATATATTCTCTTAAAGTTCAAAATAATTAATTCTTTATGAATATCTGTATTATCAATTAATGATAATATACTTTTATCAAGATTAACTAAATTATCTTCTTTGCCATAAAGTAATTTGGTATATTCCTTATTCTTTCTCCATTTTTATCAAAAAATTCAGACAAACATAATACAAAATCTAAATTACTAAGAGCCAAATTATAAGTAATTGTACTAGTTCTATAAGATGAATAGATAAAGAATTTGTTATATTTGATATATTTTTTAATTCAGATAATTTTAATCTACATAAATCTTTTGGTTTATTGGTAGTGAATTTATCTTCTTTTTTTAGAATATTTTTATAAAAATCTTTAGGATTTAATTTTGTACTAATTCCTGTTAAATGTTTAAATTCATCTTTTTCAAAAATAATTTCTATATACTGATTATTGTTATAAACATATAAATATGTTTTTATACCAAATTATTATATATTAACGAAGCTTGATGTGCTTCTTCTATAATATTTGTTATATTCGTTTTAGTATTTACCCCACATTTTATCAATGACACCCAGCTGCCTTTCTCGCGGCGCTGTTCCTTCCTGTATTTCAATGTCACTACTTTCTACCTATCGGTATTGGAGTCGCACCCGAGCACTTGTCTTCTAATAGTTAATCTCCTTTCTTTTCGGCCACAAAAAAAGCAGGTACTCTCCTCAATAATAATCCTGCATTTTAATTCATGGTCATAATAGGTCTTATCAACCGTTTTTATATAGGCATAGTCACACACCTCATCACCTTCCTTCAAGGTAAAGAAAAACACCGCCTAATTGAACGGTGTTTAGATGAATAAGGTATTTGGTGGAAGTGCCAATTCCACATTTCTTTTGACCTTACGGTGCGTAGCAGCACATTCTCTACTTCAAATACCTATTCCTATCCTATACATATTATAGCCATTTTATTCTTTTTTATAAAGTAACTTATGCTTGTCGATAAGTTTAATAACCTTCCTATCATTCTAAGAAAAAAGCAGTATTCAAAAAACGTGAAAATCGAAAGTTTCTCAAGGGAAGACTCTTCCAAGATTATAAGATATATATCGAGGAAAATGAAACAGCTGGGATTGTTCAAATGGACACTGTCTATAATGATGGAACAAAGGGGCAAGGTATCACTTTACGAATTGAAGTCCTATATTACTGAAAAAGACAGCTTTAATTTAATATTTCAGGCTTTTTTTCTTCAGGATAAGTCATTTCCTCAACTTTTCCCTGCTTTTTTCCCTTGATACGGCTAAAGACCTCTTCTGCCCATGGCTTATCTTCTTCATTATTAAAACATAAGGTCATTAAATATAAACCATTCTGACAAATTATCTGACCAATCCCCATAAAGTATTTTTCGCCATCTTCTTCAGCTTCATGAATAACATAACGGCATCTTCCCTCACCGCAGATAATTTCAGTATAAGGCTCACTGCCTTCACCAAATACCGGGCCGACAAAATCAGCGTCACCCTCATTCATAAGATAACCGCTCACACGCATATTCTTCCAGTCAGGATAAGCTCCGTCATACCATAAATTATTACCATCCGCTTCACGTTCATAGCGGAAATTACCAGGCATATCAATATCAATCTTTCCAAAATGAATCGTTACCCACCCCTTGCGGTAACCAATCGGTGTTTCCGAATAATAAACGGCCTGTTTTGAGATATCCATCGGTGTCCGCTCATCTAAACGGCAAAGATATTCATAATCCTTAATTGGAATCGGAATCTCATGGCTCATTGTCATCGCCCGCTCAAGATAATCTAAAATTGAAGTATTCAATATCGCATCCTCATCACTGCGGGAACTTGGCATGTAATAACATTTTTCCCACATTAAATGCATTGCGCAGTTACGATAGAAATACGCGTCCTGCTCTTCATTATTCCAAATAAAGAATTCTTGCGCAAAAGGACCAATGCCCTCTTGAGCAACTCTTGAAACAAGCTCCTTAATATTAAAGCGGCCAAAAGGTGACAGCACACAGCCCTCACAGCCTGTTGGCTGATACTGATTCATATCCCAGCAAATACTGAGGTTGGAATAATCACCACCCGCATAATCATGACAGATCTCGATGATATTCTGAAGCCATGAATAAAAATGATCCTTGCGCATTCGTTCAAAATCACGGCGTCCTTCATATTCTGTATCATCCTCAATCAGCATGTGTTTCCCTAAACGTTCCTGAAATGCGTCAATAAACTCAATCGCGTATTTATGAAAACCGGCGCCTACCAGATTCGTTTGACAATCACCCTTAAATATCCACTCATCTCCATCCTGTATAAATTCCACATAAAGATTTCCTAACGGACAGAAATGGATGCCGGAATTATTTTCATCTTCGTCATAACCCAGCTCTCTTTCCTTACATAATTCAGAAAGTATCTGTTTGACCTGCTTTTTATCATGTACACTTGTTTCAAATGAAAATCCAATACTCATAATGTTCTTTCCTTTCAAGTGAAATCACTTCTTCTTATCTATAATTAAAATCATTGCCAGTTACATATTCTACCTTTATATATGCAATAAATTCAATCTTATCTAAAATTAATTAACTGAACCTGCTTGCTTCTCAACCATGACATCCTTTATGTATTTGTTTTAGTCTAAAAGCTATCTGTATCATAACACAACCCTCGATCAGTTAAAACACTATATTCTGAATAATCATAAGGCTATTAATGCTTTGTCCCCATTCGATGAATAAAATGCTTTTAGTAAATGAATTTGTATCAGATAAACTGCTTTCAATCTCCCTGAATGCTTACATTTCTTTTCTGAAAACGTTTTTCCGTCTATCCAAAGGAACAATTTTGTTATAAAATAGATGATAGTGAAAGAGGGTGCCCGCTTGAATCAACTAGATAAGGCAAGAGAAAAAATCAATGCGATTGATGTTCAGATGCGTGAGCTGTTTGAACAGCGCATGAAGGCTGTCGAAGAAGTTGCTGAATATAAATTAAAGAATAATATGAAAATATTCGATCCTGACCGTGAGGCTGAGGTGATTGAAAAAAATAGTATTAAAATGCAGAACGAAAAACTGAAACCCTATTACCGTGAATATATTCAGGCGGTAATGGATATATCAAAAAGCTATCAGGAATCAATTGTCAATTGTGATACATATGGCTATCAAGGTGTGCTTGGCGCATTCTCCCATATTGCGACGCAGCGTTTGTTCCCGCATGGCAAAATGAAAAACTACGCTGCTTTTGAAGGGGCCGTTAAAGGTGTGCTGAATCATGAGATAGCAAAAGCTGTATTGCCTTTTGAAAACAGCTATACAGGTGAAGTCGGCGAAATATTAGATTTATTATTTAAGTATGATGTTGTGATACAATCCATTTATGATTTAAAAATCAATCAGAATCTGCTTGGTTTAAAAGGTGCGACACTCTGCGATATTAAACAGGTATATTCCAAGGATCAGGCAATTAACCAATGTCAGGATTTTCTTAAGAATTTTGATTATGAACTAATACCTTATGCGAATACCGCGCTGGCGGCAAAATTTGTCAGCGAGAGCCAGGATAAAAGCAAAGCCGCGATAGCTTCTATTGAAACAGCTGAATTATATGGCCTTGAAGTCCTTGCAGAGAACATTAACACCAGCAAAGATAATACAACCCGATTTGTCGTTGTCGGCAATGAACTGCCGGAAGATGGCAATCATCTCTCAATTGTATTTACCGTGCATCATGAATCCGGACAGTTAGCTAAAATCATGCAGATTGTAGCAAAATATGGCTTCAACATGGAAAATATCAAATCAAGATCCTTAAAGGATGCTTCTTGGCAGTATTATTTCTATATGGAAATTGAAGGTCATTATCGTGATGAGAAGATGCAGAGTATGCTTGAAGAATGCCGAAACAGCAGTTCTAATTTTAAAGTAATTGGTGTATATAACCATTAAGAAAGCGAGGGTTCAGTATGAATTTCACAAAAAACAGTGCTAATCTGACACCGATTGAGGATACCGTATTTGCCGTAGTATCTAAAGCCAAGGAAGCAAAAGCTAAATTTGGCGCTGATCAGGTCGTTGACGCGACAATTGGATCACTTTATGATGAAGCTGGCAATCTGGTAGCCTTTAAGAGTGTTTTTGATAATTATGATAAAATCAAAAAAGAAGTTAAAGCCGCGTATGCTTCCAGTTTTACGGGAAATCCTACTTTCCGTCAGCGAGTTGCGGAATGGACAATCGGCGCGGCTGATGTAAAGCTGGCGCACAGTGTCATTGCCACACCTGGCGGTACGGGTGCGGTATCCATGACATTCTCCGATATCTTAGAACCGGGAGAAACTGTAATTCTGCCGGATATTGCTTGGGGTTCCTATGCTTTAATGGCAACTGACAAACAGCTGAAGGCCAAAAAGTATAAAATGTTTGATGGTGATAAATTTAATCTTACGTCTTTCAAGGAAACTGTATTGAGTGTGATTAATGATCAGAACCGCATTTGTGTCGTAATCAATGATCCATGTCACAATCCTACCGGTTATACAATGACACGCGGTGAATGGGATGAAGTTATTGCCTTTATGAATGAATGCAGCAAACAGGTACCTTGTGTAATCCTGAATGATATTGCCTATATTGATTATGCCTATGATTTAGAGAATTCAAGAAAGTATATGGAAGCTTTCAATAACATTTCAGAACAAGTCATGGTAGTAGTGGCATTCAGCTGTTCTAAAACGATGACTTCTTATGGTCTGCGCTGCGGTGCGGCTATTCTGTTGGCACAAAGTGCTGAGAGTGTACGTCAGGCAGAAATAGTTTTTGAAAAATCAGCCCGTGCTATCTGGAGTAATATTCCTAACGCTGCTATGGATAACTTCTATCAGGTTACAACTGAGCATTATGATGATTTCATGAATGAAAAAGCTGTTTATATTGACTATCTTAAACAGCGCAGTGAAATCTTTAAAACTGAAGCTGAGGCATGCTCTCTGCCATGTTATCCATATAAGGAAGGTTTCTTTGTAACGATACAGATTGAGGATAATGACCGCCGTGACCGTTATCATGAGCTGCTGCTGGCAAATAACATATTTACCGTAAAGGTAAATCACGGTATCCGCGTTGCGGTGTGCAGTCTGAGCATTGATAAATGTAAAGGTTTAGCAGCCAGAATGAAACAATATTTAGATGAAACAAAGTAAGCGATATGACAACATATCGCTTTTTGCGGAAAGGAAGATTTTATGATTGATGAATCTAAGTGGTTATATCGAATAAAACGATTGGAAAATTACTTGGTAGCCTTGAAGAAAAAGTCAGGGTTTTACTCGATCCTGCGTTTTAGTTTTTTCATTGTGATACTTGCCGGTATCGTGATGGCTGGTAATATGGGGCAAAGCATAGGCGGCTGGCTGGCTTTAGCCGCTTTGATTGCTTTTATCTTCGCAGTGATGGGACATGGCAAGATTAAAGCTAAAATCAAAGATTGTGAGCATGAAATTCTTGTATGCCGGCAATATTTAGACCGTATACACGGCGGCTGGCGAAATTTCCCTGAAAAGGGGGATGAATTTATTAAGAATGCGGATGCTACCTTGCTGGATCTTGATTTAATAGGCAAAGCTTCGCTTTATCAATTGATATCGATTGCCCGCACATGCTTTGGCAAACAGGCATTTTATGACATACTATGCGGAAAATTACCGCTGTATCAACTAGCTGGACAGCAGGCTGCGGTTTCTGAATTAAGCAATCATGAATTTTCCATACAATTTCAAAAATTATTAATTAATCAAAAGATTCAAAACGGAACTGACTGTCAGGCCACTAAAGATCGATTAAATAGTTTTAAACAATATACCTCCTATAAGTATTTACCATTTTTATGTCTGATGCCGTTATTATTACTTTTAATTGGTTTACTGGCGGCATTTGATAAACTGCCCGGCATTGTATTTGCCCTTGCCTTCTTTATTCAATTATTCTTATCCATCGGCATCTCTTTACGCAGCGGTGAAAAAATTGATGGTTATGGTCAATTAAAGGATCAGATATCGGCATCTATGGAATTATTCAAATGCATAGAAGCCGCCGAGTTTAAAAGCGAACGCCTGAAAGGGATTCAGCAAATTTTAAATAGCAATGGTTCCGCAAGCTCTGCCTGTCAGCGTTTAGACATTATCCTATCATTATTTTCATTGCGTAATAACCCTATCCTCTACCTTGCTTTTAACGGTTTGTTTATGATTGATCTGCAGTGTCTGTATATTTTGGAACACTGGAAAAATAAATATGGAGATAAGCTGGAGCAATGGCTTGAAACAGCCGGTGAAATGGAAGCTTTAGTATCTTGTTCAATTCTAGCTGCAGTGCGCAATACATGCACACCGTTAGTACATAAAGAAGAGCTGCCAAGCATTGACGCGCAGGCATGTGCCCATCCGCTGATTGATCCTGATAAGGTAGTAGCTAATGATTTTAATCTTAAAGGCAGCAATATTATTACTGGCAGCAATATGTCCGGTAAGTCCACCTTTATGCGCTGCGTAGGCATTAATACCGTATTAGCCTTGATGGGCTGTGAAGTATGTGCCAAAAGCTTCAGCTGTACACCCATGCGTGTAATCTCATCAATGCGTCTGCATGATGAATTATCAGAAGGTATATCCACATTCTATGCAGAAATCCTGCGTATTAAAGATATTATGGAAGCCAGTAAAACACAAAATTTTAATTTAATTTTGATTGATGAGATTTTTAAAGGTACCAACAGCGCTGACCGTATTGTTGGTGCTAAGGAAGCGATTCAGCGTCTGAATCAGCCATGGCTGATCACAATCGTGACCACCCACGACTTTGAATTATGCACAGCACTGCCAACCTTAACGAATTATCATTTCTCAGAAACCTACGAGAATAATGAAATTCATTTTGACTATCAGATCAAGGACGGTCAGTGTAAAACAACCAACGCGAAAGAGTTAATGCGTATGGCTGGCATTATTGATTAATTTAACTAATTACTGATGATAAAAACATCAGTTTTTTTAAAATATTTTCTAAATTTTCACCACATTGTTCTAAATATAAACAGTATTTATCCACACATGATAATTAATGAGCAAACGTGTGGAATTCTACATATAATCAGTCTATAATCTTAATTAGGAGGTACATTAATTTATGCCAAAGAAAATTATAGGATTATTTACTGCGCTTTTATGTGCGGTAACCGTAGCAGGCTGTTCAACAAAACCAACTGAACCTGAAAAGCCTGTGGACGATAATAAGGTGGTTGAGCCAGCCGCTAAAGCCGAGCTTCAGATCGGACAAGTTGAAGCTGCTGCTCATGGCACTAAATGCTTCACAACAGCGACTGTTGTTGTTGAAGGAGACAAGATTCTGCTTGCCTACATTGATGATTATCAGTATTTGTCAGCGGCAGATGCTACTGGTATTCCAAACAGTGAAACCTTAGCTGATTACTGGAATGAGGGTTTGGTACTAGGTTCTAAACGTGTTAATGCTGAAATGTACAGTGCAAACATGGCTAAGAGCGGATCAACAGTAGCAATTGATGTCAATTACAATACAATGCAAGACTATGTAGCTGGCAAAACAATTGCTGAAGTTGAAGAATTAGCTGGTAAAACAAGTGATGAATTAATTGATACAATTTCAGGAGCTACTTTGGTCGATATGCCAGGCTACTTGAATGCAATCGTAGAAGCTGCTAAAGCTGCTCAGGGCAATCCTAAGGTTACTTACGAAGGTGATGTTGCTGCTCTGAAAATCGGACAAGTTGAAGCTGCTGCTCACGGCACAAAGTGCTTCACACTTGCTACAGCTGTAACTGATGGTGATAAAGTTGTCCTTGCTTACATCGATGATTTCCAATATCTTGACGGTGCAGAAGCAACTGGTGTTCCTAACAGTGAAACTTTGAAAGATAACTTAACTGATCCTACAAAAGTATTAGGTTCTAAACGTGTAAATGCTGAAATGTACAGTGCTAATATGGCTAAGAGCGGTGCTACTATCGCTATCGACGAAAACTTCAATATGGTACAAGATTATGTAGCAGGCAAGACAATTGCTGAGTTGAAGGAATTAGGCGGTAAATCAAGTGAAGAAGTTCTTGATACAATTTCAAGCACAACTTTAGTTGATGCTCCGGGATATGTAAATGCCATCGTTATGGCAGCTACTGCTTCTAAGTAATTAAGAATATATTAAAAGTCATCGCCGCTCATGGTGATGACTTTTTTCTTATTTATATTATGTTCAATAATATCTTTTATATTAATAATTCCATTGTTATTATTTGAATATTTCGTCATAATTTCATTCTTTTTTATGCCATCACCTTATCACCATACTACATATCATGATTAAATGTAGTATCAATGTCAATAAATTCAGCTTTTCATTAAGTCATACTTCTGCCAGTCGGCTTGGATATAAATAATTTGTTTATTGTCATCCTCTCACATCATCGTGCGTGATGTAAGGTACATGGCACAAGTTAGAAACTGATTAATCATATAACAACACACAAAGCTTATTCATTACTATCCCTAAGAAGTTCTGCATAGAAAAATGCCATTTCATTATATAATTCATCCATCTTAGTTAATTCATAATTATTATTTATCTCATCAATCATGAGCATCAATACTTCATGAACTAACCACGGATAGGCTATATAAAAGGTTCCTGTAAATTTAACAGCAGCAATCATGGCATTGATAGCTGAATCCAAATCATTTTCTAATCTAGCATAATCAGCCAATCTTAGTTTGAATTGATCAACATACAAATCATTTATGCCTTTTTGTATTTCAAAATAACTTACAGTAACTTCCTCCTCCTTAGTTAATTTAGCAAGACAAGTTAACGCAACAAAATCCTCTTCCTCACGATCCAAAATACTCCAGCCATCATCAGATTCATAATATTCTTTATATGAATCTTCAAATGGGTGATTAAGACGTTTTTCATAGATCTTCCTTGTTTCACTTTTAATTAGTCTTGAATTTTTAAACAATTCAAAAGTGAAATCACCTTTACCATTACTTCTAATAATTGTATGCAAACCCTTTCCGTCATTGATATTCAGGTAAAAATTATAATTGCTTGTAAAATTATCAATTTTATAACTTGCCATAACTTTTTTATTTCCACATAAAGAAACAGCTAGGAATAAGGAAAGTATAGTTTTAATGATTGATTTCATGATATTTCCCCCTTATATTATATATAAATTCTAATTCATCTTTTGATAAGCAAGCTGTGAATTTTCATTGATTGAAAGCTGCCCTTTCGCAATCTCATTATCCGGCTTTTTCAAATCTATCCAAGCAATGCCAGTATTGGATAACAATAAGTCGCTGTCTGCAAACAAATAATGAATATCTGTGTTCAGATCCAACAAATAATTTTGAGGCCGACTTCTGTTTTCAATAGTTTTTGTTCCAGACCAAGTCATTATACCATTTTTGATATTGACTGCTTCAATCCATTCACTTTCAAAATAATAAAAGATTTTATCCTTTTCGACATCTATCTCGTAAACTTTTGTCAGCGAATTGTTATTCATCATAAGAATTAGGTTATTCTCGTCTCCATACAAGCCCATCATACAATTCTCTAATCCAGTAGTTTCATAGATTATTGTTTTAGCTTTAGTTCTCATATCATATTGAATTAGTTGAGTAATCATATTTTCTTTATCTTCCCGTAAATAATACCATTTATTTTTATGATAAACAGGGTGTCCGCTATTTTCTTCTTCAACCACTTCAAATTCATTTATTGCGAATGAGTAATATGTAATAATGTATTTGTTGTCTTCGGTTGATAAATCATCATACCAATTAAACATGAGTCCATTTTTATCCATATCTGCAATATTATAATGTGGAGGGACATTTTCACTCTGTTTAATTACTTTATACATGTCTGTATCTAAATCATACATATAATAATATGCTATACCATTGGCTTGATTATATTCTTCAAATATTAAATTATTCTCATAAACTATAAGGATTTTGAACGAAGCATATATTGAATCTCCATCCATATTTTTCAGTTCTTTAAATTCACCAGTATTACAGTTATAAGAAGCTAAAAATAATGCACTCCTGTTTTCGGATCTATCAGCTTCACCATAGACAACACCGTCATCACTTAGATAAAGCGGCGAGAAATAAACATCGGCTGGCCACTCTAAAGTTACAAAATCATTCAATAAGGCTTCACTATCCACCGTTTCAAAATCTAAAATTTGCTTTTGTGTTGTCTCCACAATCCCGAAATAATTATTAACATCATTTATTTCTTGAGGATAATTATTCAAATTTTCAGCGTGAGCTTCATTATCTGTTTGATCATCAACTTTATTTTCATCTGAAATAATTTGTTGATCATTATCTTGAGAGTTTGGACTCAACTTTTCAAATATCTTTAAACCAATAAAAGCAAAACAAATTAATAATACTAAGCAGCAAATTGCTTTTTTAATCATAATGCATTTCCCCCTTACTCAAAATTGTTTGACAATTTTTGATTAATGAATAATTCTAAGTATATAAATAACTATATCTTAATTTTATAGTACACTATTTACATCTTCTGTTCAAACCCAAATGTGAAAATACAAATTAAAGCAATAAATTAAAAGTTTTATCCTTAATTATCAACGCAAAAACCATTATCAAGAGCATATTTATAAAATTAACGATAATTTCGATTATAAACACACAAAAATTATTGATTTTAATCAAATTTTCATTATATATTTTTAATACAATATTCGAGATATAAATATTTATAGAACAAATCATGCCTTAATAACAACATTAGTAAACATTTTGCTCCTCAAATTAACCATTATTTACAAAAATAAAAATAGCAGCTAATAGTTGCTATTTCTTAACGGTAATTAATAGTTCATTTCCCCAAATGCCCTTTAATTTTTAAGTAATGGATTAATTCATCCTTATCACCAGCTCTATCCAGTAAATCAATAAGAATATCGAGATAGAAGTACATGTTTTCATAAACTTCTTTTTCTGCTAAATTTTCATATACTTCTTTAGCTTTATTGATTAGTTTCTTACTAGGCTTTTGATTTCCATTTATGACTAGATATTCAAATAATTTGAATCGATCTTTATAAATAGATACATCATGTAAATATTGATTATCATCTATTATTTTTCTTGCGTCATCATATCTACCTAAACTATAATAACACCAAATTTTGTATAAAATTAGGTTACCATTTTTTGGTTCTAGTATCTCAGCCTCATCTAAAATTTTCAATGATTTTTCATATTCAGTCATTAAAATATGTACCCAAGCTGTATTTCTCAATGTGAGAGCTCTCATACTATCATTTACTTCCATATAATGAAAAACTTCTAAACAAGCAATTTGTAATTCTATAGCTTTCTTATAGCATCCTATTCTAGTATAAATGTTAGCCATCTGAATATCACAATTTATTGCTCTTTTATAAGAACAACCATCAAGAAACATCTGTTTGGCTTGCATTAAATACTTTCTAGCATCTTCATACTGACCACAGTCATGATGCAATAAGCTATAATGGAAATTAATCATTGCAGTATTCTTATTGTAATTAGAAATAGATAATGCCTTTTCAGCATAAACAAAAGCTTCGTTAAAATGTCTCAATGAATGCATCTTTACTGCTTTATATTCTAAATATAGTTGTTGATAAAGAGTATTAGGTTCTACTGTAGAATTTAAGGTTTTTTCTAATTTATTAGATACTTCTATTTCACTTTTCAAAACTGAAATAATATATTCAATCAAATTAATTTTATAATAATTTTGATTAATCATATAAACTTCTCTTTTCTCATTAATAATATCAATGAAATAGTCAAAATTCATTCTCATATAGAAAAGAGTGTCAATAAAATCGAAAATCAATGCCTCTATTTCTTCATCAACTATTTTAAGATCATCAAATTTCACATCAAGAGCAATTTCAATTCTCTCCAGCATTTGCTGATTCGGAATTTCAACACCTCTTTCGAATTTGCTTAATCTCGCATAATGTATGCCAGTCAATGCATTTAATTGTTCCAAAGTAAGATGCCTATAATTTCTCCATAACTTTATTTTATTCCCTAGCTCATTCATGCCGCCACCCATTTTTTGTTCCTAGATTAATAAGGTACGTGTTCATCTCCCAATGGTTGTACAGTAACACATTCATGCGTGCAGTTCACACCATCAGGTCCGCAATCCTCGTTGTGTACATGTGTGCAATGTCCAGGGAAGCACAATGACATGCTAGTAACCCCAGCCAGTAATAAAGTAAATAACATTTTTTTCATAAATAATTCCTCCTTTTCTACTCCATTATAATTAATTATTACTTTTTGTCTATAAGACTTTTATCGTTAAAAACGAGTAATAAATTTCCATTTTTTACCATTTCAGCCCTTTTTTTTAACAATTTGCACAAAAAAGTGTACATTTTATAAAAATTATAACATAGCATACCATAACAAGACAAAACCCAATCAACAAAAGATTGGGTTTCTATTACTCATTTAGAAGTATGCTGCCAGCATTCGCTGTAAGACACATACTTAATGGCATCAGCATTTTGTTTCGCAGCTTGGCGTTGTTTCTTAGGATTACCGCCATATAAGCTGTTTAATCTGCTTTTATCCATCATCGTCTGCACATAAACAAACTTTTTCAGATAGAACCAGCGTTCAATCAGCTTATAAATCGCCTGCCGCGGTTCAGCTTCCTCTTTCAAAGCCTCAACACCCTCCGTACATAATTCTTGTGCGATTGCTGTTGCTGTTTCAACCATTTCATCAAGATTCTTAAATATAATCATATCCAGACCGCGTTGAATGTAACCGGCCTTATCACTGCCCATAACGAAACGTTTCAGCAAATCCATCTGATGTGTCAGCACTTCATCATCAAAGGCAACTGACACAAGGTCATTACGAATTGCTTCATATTGATTACCAGGTTCACTTAATACAAGGTAAGCCCCTTTGGCATAAATTGTTTCATCCTTACCGCCAAACGAGCAAAGGATACCAGTAGCTTTTTCATTAACTTTGGTGTAGAGAATATAAGGTGCTTTTAACTGACCTTCCGGAAGTTTGAATGCATCTTTGTAGCGTATGATCTGATTAGCAATCGTTTCTTTACTGCATGTAAGCTGCAGATTAACGATTATGCGGTAGCTTTCATTGATTTCCATGAATTTCTTAAACAGGTCTAACTGCTTTTCGCAGCCCTCACGCTCCTCAAGAATTGTGATATAATCCTCTAAATAGCCGTTGAATTCACAGCAGCCATTATCGGTTCTCTGATCAGCACACGCTCCCAGAACTTCCAGTATTTCACTCATCGTTCTCACTCCTTTGTCATTTCTTTATTGCATTTCTTTAACATATCAATAATCTGAATATGCTGTGGACATAAGCTTTCGCATCGCCCGCAAGCCTGACAATTGACTGGACTTTCAGCTGGTAACTGGATAGCCTTTTGCTCTTCTGTGTAGCGTGCCTTAGCACGATCATTCCAAGCTTTGAAGCTGCCCGGTATATCAACGCCAAACGGACAAGGCATACAATAACGACAGCCGGTACAAGGTACCTTCTGTTTTGTCATTAGCTCATCCCTTACCTGATTTACCGCTTCTAGCTCTTCTTTACTCACAGGGGTTTCATCGTTGAAGGTTTTGATATTATCCAAAAGCTGATCCATTTCATTCATACCTGACAGGATCGTCATAATATTTGGATAATTCAACAGCCAGCGAAAACTGTATGAAGCATAAGACCTCGCCGCATCAAATTTCTTAAAAGGTTCAGCGATAAAATCTGGTATATTCGCTAATGAACCTCCGCGCAGCGGCTCCATAATAATTACCGGTACATTGGCTTTTGTAAGCTTTTCATAACCAACCATACCCGGCTCATGAACAACATCCATATAATTCAGCATAATCTGCGCAAAATCAAATGGATAGTAAGAAAGTAATTCATCAATCAATGTATCTTTCTCATGGATGGAAAAGCCAGCATAACGAATTTTACCTTCCGCTTTCTTTCGATCCAGCCATTCACCAATATGATACAGCTTAACCTTTTCAAACCGCTCAAAGCTCATAGCATGAAGCAGAAAAAAGTCAATATAAGTAGTATTCAGCCGTTCAAGCATTCGATCAAGATAACCATCAAGCTCATCTTCACTTTTTACCAAATGAACCGGCAGCTTATCCGCTAATGTATAACTCTCTCTGGGGTAAGGCTTCAAGCCTTCAGCAAGTGCTTTTTCAGAATGCTCATCATGATATACATATGCCGTATCATAATAAGTAATTCCGGATTCCATTGCAGTTTTGATTAATTCGTTTACCTTTTCCTGAATGATATTTCCATCTTTATCAGTAAGGAAACGCATTGAACCAAAGCCAAGACAGGACACTCTGTCTTTGATATTACCTAGCGTTCTATATTTCATGTTTAATCCCTCTTTTTCTTATTGTACTATTTTATTGAATAAAATAAAATGATTACACATCAATTTTATGACAAAAATTTGCTTTTTTTGCAATAAAAAAGGTCAATCCTTTTATGAAAAGTCATCTTGCTTTATAATATAGGAAGAAAGGAAGGTACTATATGAATTTATTCACGAAAAGCCTCGAAAACAGAACAATTTTATGCCCTGAAAATGCTGCTGTTCTCATTCATAAACAGCTGGCGGAGAAACAAATAAGAGGCGTAAGGGTGCTCTCCTTAAACAGTTGGCTGATGAGTTTTGATTTTAATGAAGATCGTTCAGAGATTGAGATTAAGCTTTCAATTCACCAACAGATGAAGCAGATTGCTGAGGAGTTAAAACAGCTTAAACATATTTGCACTACACCTTCTTTTGAAAAGGAATGTCTTACTTTCTTGGAAAAATTTAGGGGTTTTAGTTTGGACTTTGATATGCTGCCTGAAAATAATGAGCTGCAGAAGGAGTTAAAACATATCTTAAAGACACTGCAATATCCTTCAAAAAATGAACGCCGTTTAGAAATCTTAAACAATATCAGCGAAGATGAAATTAAAAAATTGATTCTTGTATACCGTCAAAGTGATTCATTTACAGATTTGTGTCTGCGTAAACTGATTGATAAGGGTGCTGAAGTCTATGCGTTTGAACAATTTGATGCAGAGGTATCCTTTTATCATGCAGCCAATAAGCGTCAGGAAATAGAAGCTGCAATTCAAAAAATCATCCTTGATCAGATGGATTGCTCACAAGTACAACTTTGTCTGCTTGATCAAAGTTATCACCCGCTGGTGCGTCAGCTTTTAGAGCGTTATCAGCTGCCGTATACCTTTTTATCTGAATCAGGTATTAATAACCTCGCATTGAAGAGTGCGAATATGCTGCGTTTTGCCCTTGATGATAATCAGGAAAACTGTCTGAACTGTTTAAATACAAATTGTTTTTCAACCTTTCAGACGCCTTTTTTAATTCAGGCTTATCAGATTTTTAACTGCCAATGGGATGATGCTTTCCCTGATTTGAATCAAGCATTTACATATAATCTAATGTCGGAGCGGGATGTGGAAACGGTAGCGGCACTGATTCAAAAAGCAGAAGAGGAACGTGCAAAAATCATGCCGATGATGCAATCCTTGACTAAGTATCAATCTTATCGTGAGTTATTCACTAATATTGATGCTATCTTGAATCAGCAAGCTAAAACCGATATCAAGGCATATAAAAAGATTCAGCGTTTATTTGCGGATGCCCTTGAAGCCATTCATGATGAATCTGACTGCCGTTTAGTTCTTGAAGAGCTGGAAGCTATGGGCAGCAATAAAAAAGCAGATACAATCGGCGGGATTCTGGTGCTTGATCCTGATGATCTTTTGTTTTGTGATGGAACGTGCTTTGTTTTAGGCTGTACACAAAAAAGCTTTCCTGGATTTAGTTCAGAGAGCGGGATTTTCGATGAAAACTATCTCGCTTTAATTCCTGGCTATCCTACGCTTGATGAACGCTATGGACACTTTATTAAGAATCGCTTTGTGCTGATGAACTATGCACCAAAGCTCATATTCTCTTATCCTTTGAATGACTTTGAGGGGAAGAATCATGAAGCATCTTTGGAAATAGAAAACTTCGTTGCCGAAAAAGGCCAGAGTAATAGTATCCTCTATCCGTTAATCCAAAAGGAAGAAACACGCACCGTCCGCTATCAAATCTCTGAACAAACAGCCCATGCTTTATATCTTAATGAACTGCGTGAGCTTCATGGCTCTGTATCATCGTTAGAGCGTTATACAGGCTGTCCCTATGCATATTTCTTAAAATTTGGATTGAGGATTCAGGAACCTATCGATGCCAGTTTTAATGATCAGAAAATCGGCACCCTCTCACATTATGTATTAGAAACACTAGTTCATCGTTATGGTAAAGATTATGCCAACGTTAGTGAACAAGAACTGCGCAGCCTGATTAATGAGCAATGTGCAGAGCTGAACAAGATTTATCCACAGCTTAATTTTAATCTGATTGCGGAAAAAGAATTGCTTTCCCTGATGAATAATTGCAGTCAGCTGGCAAAAATGGAGGAACATTCTTCACTGACACCCATGAAGTGTGAAGAGGAATTCTATCATGAATATCCGGTTGGCGGCGGTATTACCTTAAAATTAAAAGGCTATATTGACCGCATTGATGAGAATGATCGCTTCTTTAGAATTGTTGATTATAAGAGTTCAAAGAAACGTTTAGTTAAAGATAAGGTGTTCTCCGGTCAGCAGCTGCAGCTGATTACTTATGCGATGCATTGCCGTGAAGCTTTAAATAAAGAAGCACTGGGAGCCTTTTATTATTCATTTAAAAATGAAAATCTTTCGCTGCCTTATGGGAAACTGAAACGGCGAGGTGCTGGTGAGTTTATCGAAACCGATGCGGAAGCTTTGCTGAATGAACAAAAGAAAGCTCATCGTCTTCAGGGGTGGATTTTTAGTGAATTTGTTGAGGAAATGGACAATGAGGGTAATTATACAGCTGGTATTAAAAATTCCGCAAAGAGCGGCATAACCGCCAGTGATGTGATTGATCCACGTGTTCTCACACATTTACTTGATCAGATGATGCGTTCATTAGCCACACAGATTTTATCAGGCAGAATTGAATGCAGGCCGGCCGAAGATGCGTGCTTATTCTGTAAATATAAGCCAATCTGCCGTTTTAACGGCAATACGCGCAAGCCGGATATGCTTGTGGATATTCCTGATAATCTAATGAAGAACCATGGAGGTGAAGACGATGAGTAAGTCATGGAATCCTGATCAGCAGCGGGCAATTGATGTACGCAATAAGAACATATTGGTTTCTGCCTCGGCGGGAAGCGGCAAAACAGGTGTATTAATTCAGCGTCTTGTGGAACTGGTGACAAAAGACGGCGTTCAGTTAAATGAAATCTTAGCAATGACATTTACCAATGCTGCCGCTGCCGAAATGAAAAAACGTCTTTCCTCTGAAATTACTCGGCTGATTGCGGAATGTAATGATGAAAAAGAAAAACGCTACCTAAACAGTCAGTTAACTCAATTAACAACGGCGCATATCTCAACTATTCACTCTTTCTGCTTATCAATCATTCAAAACTATTATTACATCATTAATTGTTCACCTAAAAGGGCGGGCAATATTCTTGATTCTGCTACTCAGGGACTTTATCAGCAGCAGGCGCTGGATCAGCTGTTTGATGCGGAAACAAGACAGTGCGATGATGCTTTCTTAAAGCTTAACCTGCTGCTTTCACCCCGCCCTGAAGCTGACGGTGAACTGCGGTCATTGATTTTAAAAATAGCTGCCTTGGCAGATGCACAGCCTGATCCACAGGCTTGGCTGATCCAATGTGCGCAGGCTTATGATAAGATTCATTCAATCCATGATTTGCCGTCAACGATCAAAGAAGCTTTTTTTGATTATCTTGAAACACAGATCAGCGCCTATCTTGACGCACTGTCTGAAATTAAACATTATTATGAATTTGATTATGTTAATGAAGCGAAAAAAAGTACCGTCTTTTTTAATAAGCTCGCAGGCATTGATAATATAAAAAAAGCCCTTGATGAATATGATTATGATGGTTTAAGAGAAGCTGTTATCGCCATGGCTAAGATTGCTATTCCAACTACACCGGATAAGGAAAATCTAAACTATACCGCTCTGCGAAAGCAATGTGTAGAGATTGAAGATCTATTTGCTGCTTTTTATCCAGAAGCCGTTATGGTATCTGATGTGGCAGCCATGCTGCCGCTTGTTCAAAAGCTGGTCAATTGTGTTCTTGCCTATATGGAAATCTATGAAAAAATCAAAGAAGCGCATGAAGCGATTGACTTTTCTGACATGGAACACATGGCTTTAAAGATTCTCCATGCGAATAACGGCTATGTTGCCTCACTTTACCGAAATCAATTTAAGGAAATCATGGTTGATGAATTTCAGGACAGCAATGATGTACAGGATGAGCTTGTGCTGTCTATCACCCGCGGCAATAACGTGTTCAGAGTAGGTGATGTTAAGCAATCAATTTATGGCTTCCGTTATGCATCACCAGCCATTATGCAGGGATACAAGGAGTTGAATGATGAGCTGAATGAGCTGATTGTATTTAAAAAGAATTATCGTTCCAGTGAGACTATCGTTCGTTTTAATAATGTGTTATATGAGAAATTAATGAATGTGGACGGCTTCAAATCACTGCCTTTCCTCAATGAAGATTTAGCTTCGATTGGCGGCCCATGGCAGCAGAAGGTATTAAAGCCCATCTGTTTTCATGCGCTGAATTATAAGGATATTACTGAAGGCATGGAAGCAGATACTAACAAAGATGAATTAAAAGCAAGCTATATCGCCAATCAGATACTGGAAATTAAAGAACGCGAAGGTTATCAATTTAAAGATTTTGTTGTCTTAGTGCGCGGTAACGCGAAAATGGATGTGCTGAAAAAAGTATTTGATGAAATTAATCTGCCATGTACTATGAACAGCAAGCATGGCTTCTATGAAAGCTATGGCATACAGATTCTGCTTTCAGCCCTGACTTGCTTTATCAATCCCCGTGATGACTTAAACTTCACAGCTATTCTGACCAGTCCTTTTTTCAATATGTCGAGTGAAGCGTTAGCTAATTTGAAGCTGTCCCGGCAAAATCAAGAACACTTTTATGATACACTGAAGCGGCTTAAGCCTGACGCACTAATCAAGTTTGAAGAAATCAGGCAGCATCATACAGACAGTATCAGCGAATGTATTAACGCGTGTCTTAATTGGAATGATTTCTATCAAAGTGCCTGCACAATCCGCGATAAAACCAATATTGATTTACTATTTGAAAAAATCACGAATTATGAAAAAGAGCATGGCAGCGGCATCGCTGGTTTTCTGAATTCCATCGCACAGATCAGAGATCTTGAAGCTGCCGAAGCAAATGCGGTTTCCAAAGAAGATGATGTTGTACGCTTTATGAGTATTCATCAGTCGAAAGGCTTGGAATTTCCTGTTGTTTTCCTTTGGGCAAGCTCAACAATGCCAAGTATTGAGAGCCGTGAACTGGTGAATGCTGACCGTGAACTTGGTATTGGTATAAAAGCCATGACTTTTCCACAGCGTACCGTGCGGCCTACCTTCCATCGTATCGCCATCGACCATAAGAAAAACCGCAGCGAGCTTGAAGAGGAAATGCGCATCCTTTATGTAGCGACAACCAGAGCCAAGGATCAGATGCATATAGTTGATTATGTCAAGGATGTCAATGTCTACATGGAAGGTCTATCGCGTTCTAAAATATATGCCAGAAAAGGAACCAGCTCTTGGATTCTTCAGGCTTTATTGGAAGAAACTCAAATACAGGATCTGTTTGCTTTGAAATCAGTAAACGCGCCGTGGTCAAACAAGACACAGCCAAGACTTAGTTTTAATAACCAAGAGCTGCCTGTCTATCAGCATCAAGCCTATAAGCTCAGCATTCATTCACCTTCAGAAATTGGCGGCAGCGCTGAAATTAAGCCTATTAATTTTGATCATAAGACAAAGGCAAGTGATACCGGTAATCTTTACCATAAACTGACAGAACTGCTGCCTAGTGCTGACTGGACCGCTGAGCTGATTCAAGAGACAGGAAAACGTTTAAATGTAACTATACCAAGCGGTATTATTAAAAATTTGATAGCATTAAACGGCAATGAAATATTCCGTTCCACCTTTGCTATGACGGTTCATCATGAAATGCCTTTCCAAGTGCTGATTGAGAATCAGCTGATGCATGGTTACATGGACTATGTGGCAATGGATGATAGTAAAATTATTCTGATTGATTTTAAATCTGATCAAAAGCTGACAGATCACCAGCTCCATTTGCGTTATGATGAGCAATTGGCAGCCTATGTGAAGGCTTTGAACCATCTTTATCCTAATCATCATGTGGATGCCTATCTCTATTCATTCAGCAATCAATCTATGAGTATGATTGAGAAAAATTGATTAAACAGTTTAATTAAGAGAATATGAATGTATATCAATGCGGATAATCTAAATGATTATCTGCATTTTCTTTTATTTTTTACCTTTACTGTATCGATTGTAACTCTAAATAAAAAGTTATGATTTTTAGTGAATTTCACGTACTCATCATAACTTTTATAAATTATTTATATTCTTCCATCAACGCTGTTATTAATTCAGTTGTTTTAACTAAATCTTCAATTCTCAGATACTCCTGAACCGTATGCACTTCACTCATTCCGCAAGCCAGATTCAGTGACTTGATACCTTTAGAGTTATAGATATTAGCATCTGATGCACCACCGCTTGTTTTAAATTCAGCCTGCAGTCCGATTTTCTCACAAGCATTTACAACCGCTCTTGAAATTTCATCATCTTCATCAATCATGAATCCCGGTGTTTGTATTTTGACTGTCGATTCAAAACGAGCGTTCAACTCACTGCATGTTTCTTTGAAAACAAGATGCACCTGATTCAGTAAATTTTCTAATTTATCATGATTCAGACTTCTGGCTTCAAATACAATTTCAACCGAAGGCATAACGATATTATATGCAAGCCCGCCCTTTACTTCACCTAAATTACACGTTGTTTCTTCATCTACACGGCCAATATGCAGCTGCGTTATAGCCTGCGCGGCGACACATAAAGCATTAACACCCTTTTCCGGACAAATGCCTGCATGAGCTTCCTTACCAATTACTTTAAGTACACCGTTGGCAAAATAAGGAGCTCCTTTCACAATTTCACCAGGTCTGCCGCTGGAGTCAAGAATATACGCGCCGTCAATTTTGCCAAGCTGTTGAGTATCCATATATTTTGGCCCATTTAAGCCATTTTCTTCACCGAATGAGAAAACGAAGATCAGTTCTGGCCGATCCGTTAATGATTTTACATTCAGCATCATTTCAAGCATTGCCGCGATTCCGCATTTGTCATCGCCGCCCAAAATACTTGTACCATCACTGTGAATCACTTCATCCTCAATAATTGGATTAATTTCATCACATGGCAATACAGTATCCATGTGTGCCGAAAACATCAGACGTTTTTTATTCTCCGCGCGCAGGATTGCGACAATATTTCCAGCATTACCGCCATATTCAATATTGGCATCATCCTCATAAACTTCAATACCATTAGCATTGCAGAAATTCAGAATATAATCCGCTACCCGCCGTTCATTTCTCGAAGGTGATGGAATTCTCACTAAATCAAGAAACGTATTGACTAATCGTTCTTTATTCATAAGCACACACTCCTTTTCTGATTACCCGACCATTATAGCACAATTCTTAATATTATTAAATTATTAACGCTAATCGGTGATGCTTGAAAGCAGTAGCTTAATAATTGAAAATTCAGCATATTTGAATTCACATCAACATGATATAATGAATTAAAAGGGGGTATCTTAATGTTTACTGACGGAACTCTTATGGCCATTTTTTTATTCGAAACGCTGATGTTTCTGTTAATCCCAGCATTGATAATTTTATTGATTTATTGTATTTTTCTAGCTATTAAAGCATTAAAAATATATATTCGGAAAAATCAATAGATGCACTTAAGGGGCAATTTCCCCCTTTTGTTTATAGTGTGATGATGTGATTTTAGTTTTACCGCTGCATCAAAATAATATAAAAAATATTCACCATGTGTTTATAATCATATTCAATTAAAACTACCTACCCTAATAAAAACCGCCTGTATCTCTACAAGCGGTCTTTTCGCATTTCTTATTGAGTTGCAGCTATTTTGCTGACCTCAGCAAAATCATAAATACGTCTTATTCATCAAGGATAAGAGGTTCTTTTTTTTCTTTCAGTTTTTTAAGCTGTTCCTTACCGATTTCAGCAATGCTCTTTTCGGGTGTCGGTAAATCTTCCGGCATCGTACCCTCATTTTTGGCTATTGCCTCTCGGACAGTTTGTCCAACTTGATAGTGGATACCGCTGGCCATTTCCAATCCCTGCGGCTGTTCACGACGAAGTTTTGCCTCGGTTTGTGTAATGCGAAACAGGTTTGCACCAAGTTCCTCGCTGCCCATATGGTCGAGGATTTTCTCGCTTTTTTTGAGTTTTTTCCTCTTGTGAATATCTGCGGCAGTTAAACCACCATACAGTCCCATATAGCCTGCGTTTTGAAATTGGGCATATTCCAACTGGTCTGTAATGCCTGCTTGATTCGCTGCCTCTGCAAGCATGGCGTTCCAACTCGTAACCTCGCCGCGGATGACGAGGCGTTTTTTGTCCTCGTCCAGTTCATTAAAGGCGTCGGCTATTTCCTGCCTGCGGGTCTGAATAGCAAAATAGGTCTGACCAAGAGCAATTGTCTCTTTACGTGGATCACCATTCTGCACGATTAGATAGCAGGCATATCGTGAAAGCTCATAATCCTTGACCTTTCGCTCGCTGCCGCTGCCAAGCTGAACCATTTTCCTGACCTCAAGAAAATGGTCAGCACACTCAAAACCGCTGTTTTGGCAGGAAAGCATTGCTTTATCAATAACCTTATTAAAGTTCTCCCACTTAGTATAGTCCAAAACAGGCGAAAGCTCACGGGCGTACCAAAACTCAATACCGTTTTCATCAGTGTGCTTTATATCCTCAAACTGTTTGTATTCTGTTGCAATCAGTGTTGCCAATTTACTCACCACCTTGCATCTTTTTTTCTATTATATCATTTTTTTGACAGATAAAAATCAATAACTTTTAAGGAGCAATCTTATTCCATTTAGTATTTCCAAGTTCAAAAACACTTTATACATTCTACAAATAATCATTGACTTTGAGTGAACTCCAGGTTTTATAATAACTGTCAAAGGAGGTAACGTAAGAAAAATTATCCGCTTTCCTTTTTGATACCTTTACAAAAGTAGGCATCAAAAAAGTAGATTTTCCTATCATGGCCAAGAAAGCCTGTAACGACGATGTAATTTTAGGTTTTAAACCGCTGCATCAAAATGATATTGAAAAAATATTTAACATGTGTTTATAATCATATTCAATTAAAACTACCTACCCTAATAAATAACCGGCAGCCTTCTATTTCAAAGACTGCCGGTATTTTAATTATTTAGATTCATCATCAACGTGAATCGTGTACGTTTCATGAATTTTTTTATCAAATTCACGAATCTGCTCCTGTTTTTCTTCAGAAACCAGTATATCTGCCGCTTCTAAATCCAAACTGAATATTACCTCTTCCCCATCTTTAGTTGTTGTCTTAAAAACAGGATCTTTCCCTTCAAAAAACATACCATCGCCATCGTCATTCATTTTCCGTGATAAAGCCATAAATTTGCCTCCTGTTCATGAGATTATTATAGCACTTCATGATTAAAAGGAAAATAAGCATAATTATCTAAATTATAATCATTTTTAAAATTCAGCTTATTGACTTAGAGTTAACTCTAGGTTATATCCTTATTGTGTACCCAAACAGAAATGGAGGTTTATGTATGGATAAACAACAGATGGATAAAGATTTAGGAGACGGCAGTGCTTTTCCTATTGGAGAAGAAAATACAGCCTTTGCGCAATATTTTACCGGTGAATGTTACCTCAATATGCTGACTGCAAAAGGAGTTGGGATTGGCAATGTAACTTTTGCGCCTAAGACGATCAATAACTGGCACATTCACCATAAAGGCGGCCAGATTCTATTAGTAACCGGCGGCCGTGGTTATTATCAGGAATGGGGTAAGGAGGCACTGGAGCTGCATCCCGGTGATGTTGTTAATATTCCGCCTGAAGTTAAACATTGGCATGGTGCTGCCGCTGACAGCTGGTTTCAGCATCTTGCTATTGAGGTACCTGCTGAAGGCGCGTCAAATGAATGGCTTGAAAAAGTATCAGAAGCCGATTATCAAAAACTAAAATAACGATTTAAAATTTACAATTAGCAAAACTAAAACGTATCTGTTCCTGAGAAGCAGATACGTTTTTAGTTCAATAAATTATTTCAATCGTGAATGCTCATAATTATATGGGATACTGCTGCCTTTTACGACATCCTCAATTTGTTTCAGAATCAGCCAGTCATCCATATTACCCTGATGGTCAAACTCCATTGGTTCAATCGCCTGTACAACATTAAATTCCACAAGACATAAGAATTTACGGTGCCAGCGAACGCGCTGTTTATCATTCAGCTTCAGCTTATCCTGGCAACGGTCTAATGTCTGAGTAATTTCATCATCGCTTAACCGCATCAGGTTTTCCACATGCGTCACATTCGCACATGCATTAATCAGCCCCGTTCCCTTTTCCATAAAGTAGAGCTTTTCACCTTCAAATACTCGACTGTGCGGAATTTTACGGCCTGCCGCACCGCGGACAACCATCGTCTTACTGCCATTTAAAATTTTATCCAGCTCATGTTCACCTTTTTTGCCTGTATTATCACAATAAACTAAATGTACCGTATTTACCTCATTTTTAACGCAGATAGGCCCTGACTGCCTTAAGCGGCAGACTCGTCTTCTTTGCAATCTGCATCTCATCAAGCCCGGCATCTAAAAAACGCCGGCAAACGATTTTCATACTTTCACCCACTTCAAGAATATGATAGTCAGGATCATAAAAGCGTACCACACGCTGACCCCATTCATGAGTATAAGGCGGATGAACATATTCTATATCCATCTTTGTCAGTTTCTCAATGAACGGTTCAAAATCATCCTCTTCAAAGTAAATTTCGGCATCATTTCCTTTATAAGAGGTTTCTTGCTCAATAAAACCTTGCCAGCTTGCTTCTGTCTGCAAACCAAGGCCGCCGGTCAGCACTGCATGAATTTGTAAATCAACCAATGTACGAAGTCCCATTACCTCCCAGTAAAATTTCTTAGATCGTTCCATATCCTTGACAACTAACATCGTATTTTTCATTTTCATGATTATTCCTCCTCTATGATTGGTATCCATATTTGACTTAAATAGTCTTTTGAATAAACATTACCTTCACTGTACCATTCCAGTTCCGGACAGTCCTCATGTTTAAATGGATACTTCACCAGCCATTCATTATGCAGAAAATCCCAGCCCCTCTGAATCGCATCCGGCTGTGTGCCGTAACAATCAAATACTGCCCAAGTCTGCGCTGGCAATGTGACCTCACACCAATCTGCCTGCAGCGCCGCGTTCGACGCACTCATTATCTTGTAGCTTATTGAATGCTCATCATACTGATCAAATAAGCCAAAGATACCAGGAGGGTTTCCCTCACTCTTCTGCATAAGCTGAAATGTAGTACCATCCTGCTGACATTGGTTCCAAAAAGCAGGAATCAGCTGATAATTCTGTTCATCCTCTGCCCGCAGCTTAAGACTTTTGCCAATCAGACGGAAAGCTGACTTTTTTTCCAATCGCCAAGCAATTGTACTTGCTTTAGTGAAACTCATTTTAGGATAAATTTTCAGTTGGGCATCCATCATTCTGGCTGCCTTGGGAGTAACGCCATGGAATTGCTGAAAAGCTTTTGTAAATGAAGTTGGTGAATCATAACCATATTTATAGCTTAGTTCTATTACCTTTATATTACTGCTCTTCAAATCATAACCAGCGAGGGTCAATTTACGGTTTCTGACATATTCCGCAAAGCTGATCTCATTCATGTAGGCAAAGATTTTTTGAAATAAAGCATAGGAACAGCCTGCCATCTCAGCAATTTCATTCTTATTAATCGGTTCCTCACGCCTTTGCAGATGTTCTTCAACATAATCAAGAATTGTCTGCAGCTTCTCATTCCAATTCATAATTCAACCTCATTTCTATCGTTATTCTATCATAACCTATCCCGTATTACCTCTTATTTTGTATCTATTATGAAGAGGAAATTATAACCAAAAAAAGCTGGAACAGTGTCCAGCTAAATGGATATCCCAAATATAATCATGGTGATTGATTATAAATTATTGATAAGTGGGAATTCAATAAATTAGTAAGAGATACCCAAAGCATCTGCATCTACCATTGAAGCAAGGTAAGCAAATGCCATATACATATCATCCTTTCCTTTTTCAAGAACAAGATGCAGTACTTCTTTATATTTATCCTGATTATCTAATTCACGGTAGTAATTAGCTAAACCAAAACCCATCGTTATTACATTCAGTGATGTCGCGGTTGTTAAGTCTGCCGGCATTAATTCATCAGGTTGAAGCTTACCCTGATACATTCTTAAGCGTTGGAAATAAGCATAATTATCTCCATAATCCATGTCATCATGAATTCGATCCAGTAAAACAGCAGCTTCTTCCTTTCTTCCTAAACGATTTAATGTAATCCAGTACCAATCAGTAACTGCAATCAGTGAGCCATCATCATATGAAAGATCATAACACTGCTGATAAGCCTCAGCCGCTTTTTCATAATCGTTTAATAAAAAATACGATAAGCCCAAATGGTACCATACATCCCAGTTCTCTGGAATTAGTCTTGAGGCTGTTACAAAATCCGCACAGGCATCCTCAAAACGCCAGCAAGACAAATAACGATGGGCACGATGACGATGATAGATACCACAAAACGGATTAATTGCAATTGCCATTGAATATGCGTCACAGGCATCTCGATAGAGTTTTTGGTCAGCATAGGCAAGGCCGAGTTTCATCCATAATTCATCATTATATGGTTCAGTCTGTACCTGTTGCTTCAACGCTGCCGCAGCTTCGTTTAATTCAAGATCACTGCGCTTGCGACTCGCTACCTCATATTCTTTTATTATTGTTCCCATTATGCTTCCTCACTTTCATCATAAGCTACATTAAACTGCAGCTCCAACAAATTATTTTCACCCATAGGTTTAGCTTCCACAGCAACACCAGCTGGCGCATATACACCATCAATCCATGCCTCATAGACTTCATTAAATTCATCAATCATTTTAATATCCGCAAGATATGCATTCATTACAATGATGTTTTCTTTCTTTAAGCCATGCTGTGCAAATAATTCATCATAACGAGCCAATACAGCTGCGGTTTGTTCCTTCAGTGTTTTGAAGCCAGGACGCGCACTATGCCCTGTAAAATATGCAATACCATTATACTTAACAATACGGCTCGCGCCTTTACTACTGTCAATTCTGTCAATTTTCAACATCATTTTCCTCCATGGCTACAATTAAAGAAAGCTCTAGCTGAACATTATCCCCATAAGGGAGGGATTGATTAGGAACCGCCTGCACAATAATTCCGGCTGGCTCATGATGTCTAATCACCCATGTGTTCCACACATCATTAAACTCATCTGCCTTACTGATATCCTTTAGATATGCAGTATAGTAAATAATGTTTTCCTTCTTTAAATTGAATTTACTCATCAATTCTTCATATCGATACAATATATCCTCACTCTGGCCGCGCAGATCATCAGCGAAGGGTGATATATGTCCAGTAAATACCGCTAATCCTTGATGGATTACAAATCGGCTGGATTCACGCTTTGTATCAATTTTTCTAATCATAGGATTACCGCTTATTTCTTACAAGTAAAGTTCATCATGTCTGGTGTATTGCCAGGATTTACATGGAACCCTTCAACCTTTGTTGATAAGCCATAGATATTGTTGCGATAATTCATAAATACACCAACTGGATCATCTTCCCAGATAATCTGCATGGCTTTTTTATATATCTCCTTACGTGCTTCAGAATCGGTTGTTACAGCACCCTCATCAAGCAGCGCATCAACTTCTTTATTTGAATACCAACCATAATTATTTACATTCTTACCGCCTTCTTCAGTATGCCATACACGTGTCAGGGCATTACCAACATCAGATGAACCTCCGGCTCCCATGATAAACATATCCCACTTAAACTGATCGGGTGTTACACCCCATGAAGCAGTAAATACAGCTTTCTCTACTGTTTCAATATTTACGGTAATACCAATCTGTTTCAGCTGTTCAGAAATGATTTCAGCCATTTCGATACCCTTATTATAAACAGCCGTTGTCATTACATTAATTGTTAAACCATCTTCATAACCAGCTTCTTTCAATAATTCTTTCGCTCTTTCTGGATCATATTCAATCATACCAAGTTCTGAATAACCAACGACATTTGGTGTTACAGGCGCCAATGCCGGTGTTTCACCAATAGCAGCATACAACGTATCTACGATAGTCTGGCGATCAATGCCATAACTGATTGCTTGTCTTAACTTAACATCTTGTAATACACCTGCACAATTAAATTGGAATAAATGCATACCATTACTGGCATTCATCGATACTGTAACGCCATCTACTTCACCATTATTAAAACGAACAACATCATCTGGCGCTAAGCCTGATACAATATCCATCTGACCAGTTTCAACGGCAATTGCTCTTGAATTTTGTTCAGGTATTACCTGCATGATGATATTCTTTGTCTTAGGTTTACCTCCGAAATAATCATCAAAAGCTTCAAATACCATTTGCTCACCCATACTCCAATCTGTTACCTTGTAAGGACCTGAGCCATTTACCGATTCCGGTGTTTTACCTAAATCATGACCATATTGTTCAATATAATCACTGTCCAGTATACCGGTAGCTACTGAAGCCATTTTAGCTTCAAATGCACCATATGGAGTCTTTGTTTTAACTACAACGGTATATTCATCAGGTGCAGTGACCGATTCAACAAAGGATGTATATTCGCTTGTATAACGATAAGGATCGTCCTCATTCAGCAGGCGGTCAAAGGTTGCAACGACGTCGGCACTGGTTAACTGTTTGCCGTTTTGAAACTTTACATCCTCCCGAAGATTGAATGTCCATGTTAATCCATCTTCACCAACACTCCATTCAGTTGCCAGATCAGGCGCAATAGCACCATTTTGATCAATTTTAATCAATGTGGAATAAATTTGCGGTAATACAACATTATTAGAAACATTCGTTGCCGGATCAAGACTGTCCTGATCATTTGAAATTCCCCAAAGAATCGTATCCTTGTATTCAGAATCATTATTATCACTTGGTGTGTCATTACCGCCGCAGGCTGTCAGTGAAAGTGCCAGCATTACAGCTCCTAAACTTTTTAATAACTTATTCATAAGTCATCCTCCTATTTGTTATCCCAATGATAAAGCCGTTCATAAGCTGCGTGTTCCGCAAAACCTGCCCATAACTCATCACGCTCTACGATTTTATGATAAATATTCATAGCTTTATCTATTTCATTGTGTGTTTCATAGTAAACAGCAATGCCATAGGCATAGGTTGCAAACATATGGTCATCCTTTGTTGCTGCCACTTCTAAAACATGCTCTGGTGTATCGAGACCTTTATAAACCATAACACGATCTTTATAACCACCACTGTAATCAGTCGTTTCAATTGCCGGATCAACAAGATCAATCATTTTCTGAGCAGCTTCAGGATCGTTCATCCGCATACATGTAATCCAATACCAGTCGGTTACAGCGATAATACTATCCCCGTCATAAGAAACCTTACGACAGCCTTCATATACTTTCTTTGCTCGTTTAAAGTCCTTCATTAAATGATAAGCTAGACCTAAATGATACCAGCAGTCCCAATTTTCCGGATCAATTCTCAAACCCATTTCAAAATCAGCAGCCGCTTCAGCATAACGTGAAATATTCACATAAGCATGACCACGATGACGGTATAGCAGCATATTAAATGGATCATAAGTCAATCCCATTGAATATGCTTCAATTGCTTCCCTAAAACACATTTGTTTCTTATAAGCTAAACCCTTTTTCATCCATAATTCGGGATTATTTGGATCTGCTTCTAATGCCTTAGATAATGTCTTTACTTCATCACTGTAAGCAATAGTATAAGGCAATTGAATTTGATTTTCTTTCTTTGCTAATTCACTCATAGTTCTTTTCACTTTCTTCATCAAAGAGATGACAGGCCACAAAATGCCCAGATTCTTTTTCAAATAGCTTTGGCTTAACCTCGCTGCAGATCTTCATACATCGAGGACAGCGGGTATGGAAACAGCAGCCATTAGGTGGATTCAACGGACTTGGTACATCACCGCTCAGCGCATCTGTAGCTGACTGTATCTGTGGGTCAGGAATTGGTATTGCCTTCATTAAAGCTAAGGTATATGGATGATATGGATGGTCAAATAAACCATTGCGATCAGCAACTTCAACAATATTACCAAGATACATGACGGCAATACGGCTGCATACATGCTTCACAACACTCAAATTGTGCGATATGAAGATATATGTCAGATTATGCTTTTTCTGCAAATCATCCATTAGATTCAGAATCTGTGCCTGTATTGAAACATCCAGCGCTGACACTGGTTCATCACAGACGATTAATTTTGGATTAGAAGCTAAGGCACGGGCAACCCCGATGCGCTGACGCTGACCACCGCTGAATTCATGGGGATATTTGCTGCATTGATCCTCACGCAAACCAACATCCTTCATTAACGCCAATACTCGCTCATGACGTTCCTGCTTATTTCCCATATCATGAACAAGCATGGGTTCTTCAATGATCTGTGTTACAGTAAAACGTGGATCTAATGAGGAATAGGGATCTTGAAAGATAATCTGAATCGCTTTTGAGAATTCTTTTTGCTTCTGCTTATCCTTGGTAAATAAATCTTCACCGTTAAATTCAATCGTACCTTCAGTTGGAGTATTCAACCGTACTATTGTTTTGCCAGTCGTAGATTTACCGCAACCGCTTTCTCCTACAATGCCAAAGGTTTCACCCTCATTAACATCAAAGCTGATGCCATCCACAGCTTTTAAATAAGCTGTCTTATTAAAGAAACCATTTTTAATTTTTACTGGATAATAAACCTTTAAATCACACACACTCAGCAAGGGTTTACTCATGATGATCACCTCCTGCATAAAGCCAGCATCTTACCATATGACCATTTTCTTTAAATATAGGACGCGGTGATTCATTGATACAGCGCTCCATGCATTTTTCACAGCGGGGAGCAAAACGACAACCCTTAGCATATTCCATTGGATTTGGTACAGTACCTGGAATATTATATAGGCTCTCCTTATCCTCTTTCAGATTAGGTATCGATTTCAGCAAGCCTAATGTATATGGATGCAGCGGCTCACCATACAATGATTTAACATCTGCCTTTTCAACTGCTTCACCAGCATACATTACCATCACATTTTCCGCAATTTGCGCAACAACGCCAAGGTCATGCGTAATCAGAATGATGGCTGTATCCATTTCCTTCTTTAAATCCTTTAATAGATTTAAAATCTGTGCCTGTATCGTTACATCAAGCGCCGTTGTCGGTTCATCGGCAATCAGAATTTTAGGGTTGCAGGCCAATGCCATCGCAATCATGACACGCTGACGCATACCACCTGACAGCTGATGCGGATATTCATTTACCACTTCTTCCGCATCAGGGATGCCAACCTTTCTTAATAGTTCAACAGCCTTTTTTAAACCAGTTTTTTTATCAGCATTTTCATGATATTTTAATGATTCATAAATCTGATGTCCAATCGTAAATACAGGGTTCAATGAAGTCATTGGTTCCTGAAATATCATTGAAATATCCTTACCTCGAATCTTCATCATTTCTCTCTCTGATTTTTTTACCAGATCTTCGCCATTATATTTAATAGACCCTGTCACAATTTTCCCTGGGTTAGCAATCAGACGCAAAATTGAAAGTGAAGTGACACTCTTGCCGCAGCCTGATTCACCTACAATTGCTAAAGTTTCATTTTTATGCAAATCAAAACTTAAACCATCAACAGAAGGTACCACACCTTCTTCTGTATAAAAATAAGTCTTCAAATCCTTCACTTCGAGGAGTTTGTCATTGCTTTTCTCTGTCATGTGACTATCCTCCTAACTGTTCTTCAGCTTTGGATCGAGTGCATCCCTCAGACCATCGCCTACCAGACTGAAGCTCAATACAACAAAGGTAATCGCCAAACCAGGTACAAAGACGCCGATTGGATAAGATCGAATCACCTCACGCATTTGTGATAACATTGCTCCCCATTCTGGATTCGGTGCCTGTACACCCAATCCTAAAAAAGAGAGGGAGGAAGCGGTCAGAATCGATGTTCCTAAATCTAAGGTTATATTTACAATAATCAATGAGATTGAATTAGGTAAAACGTGACGAATGATGATTTTAAAATCAGACTCACCCATTACTCTGGCCGCCTGTACATATTCAGAGCCTTTAAGTGAAATAACAGTACCCCTGACGATACGGGCAATACCTGGAATGCAGAAGATGCCGATTGCCATGATTGTATTGATTGTGCCATTGCCGAGGATTGCAACAATGGTAATTGCCAGCAGCAAGCCAGGGAAAGCAAGCATAACATCGAGGACTCTGGAAATAATTGAATCAATCTTACCACCGAAATAACCAGCGCAGACACCCAGCATAATGCCGATTGCACTGCCTGATAAAACGCCACAAAAGGCTATGGTCAATGATATGCGTGCTCCATATACCATACGGGTAAAAGTATCACGGCCTAAATTATCTGTGCCAAGCCAATGCTCTGCTGAAATACCTGAATATTTATTTGCCAGATCCTGCGCTAATGGATCATGGGAGCACAAGAATGGTCCTATTAAAGCAATACCAAGAAAAATCAGCAGGACGATCAATGCGACAACCGAAACCTTGCGTCTCATAAAACGTTTAACTTTAGGATTTTTAAACATATCATCGCCTCCTAATCGTACTTGATCCGCGGATCAACAAATGCATAAATCAAATCAACCGCAGTATTTACGACCACAAAGGTTACAGCCAGAACGAGTACTGTACCTTGTATGACGGGATAATCACGGTTGCCGACCCCATCAACTAAATAACGGCCGATACCAGGGATAGAGAATACTGTTTCAACTAATGTAGCGCCTGCCAGCAAGCCGCCAAAGCGAAGACCTATTGCTGTAATAATTGGAATAAGGGCATTCTTCAATGCATGGGAATAGACAACAATCTTATTAGGAATTCCTCTTGATTTAGAAGTCCGGATATAATCCTGATTAATGACATCAAGCATTGCGGATCGCGTCGTTCTAGTCATAAAGCCTATGGCTTGTGTTCCCAATGTCATAATAGGCAGCACCATACTTTTCCAACTGAAGGTACCCATCCATACACTAGGAAACCAGCCAAGCCAAACCGTAAAAATAAGCATTAATATTAAAGCTAGGAAGAATGATGGGGTGGATACTGAGGTCAGCGAAATAACCATAATAAAATTATCAAGGAATTTATTATGATGTGTTGCAGCAATAATACCAAATATAACACCAATAACAGCAGCTACCAAAGTACCGCCAAGCGCCAAGATAAAGGTAGGCACAAAGCGTTTCTTGATTTCTGCCCCGACATCTTTGCCGGATACGATGGACGTGCCAAGATCCCCATGCAACGCATCAACGACAAAATTGACATACTGTTCAGGCAGCGGGTCATTCAAACCAAGACGCTCACGTTCAACCTCTATATGTGATCGGTCAACGGATGTACCTAGCATAATTTCTACTGGATCACCTGGGATCAGCCGTACCATAAAGAAAATAATGAACGTCAATACGAACAATGTTGGTATCAGCTGCAGTAATCGTTTTATCGTATATTTAATCATCTCTTACACCCCTTTTAGCGGCGTTATTCAGCGCCCCATTCTTTCAGATTCTGTTTTGCCTGCGCATAAGCAAATAAATTATGATGATCAGGAATTGCAGCTATCATCTGACAGATTTTCACTGCCTCCTCCTGATTTCCCAGATAATGATGATAATTGGCAAGTCCGTAACTCAGCATCAGATAATAAATACGGGTACGCTCTTCACTCAAACCCGTACACATATGCTCCTCAACAAAATTTTCAGGCTTATAGATACCTTTATACAATAAAGTGCGGGCTAAATAATCGCCGTCTTCAGAGGGCATACCCTCATAAACATTATCCAATACCTTTTCAGCTTCCTCTTTCTGTCCCAGCTTCATGCAGGCCATCCAATACCAATCAACAGTTGCCGGTATTGCTTCTATATTGTATTTGATCATCAGCTCACGGCTGTTTTTATGGCAATCCTTTGCCAGCTCATACTTACCACCGAGATAGGCAGCTACTCCCATGTAATACCAATGCTCCCAATCATTTGGATTCAGCCGAGTTGCCAAAGAAAGATCGGCAATCGATGCCATATAATTAAAAGCCCCAATATATTTACGGCCGCGTGAACCTCTTAATTTCTCATCGAAGGGAAACATACACAGCCCTTCACCTAATAAATCAATCGCATCCTCATAAAATCCTTCTGCCGCTAATTCAATGCCAGTTTGATTAATGACAGCAGCATCCTTTGTATCCATTGCTTTCTGCATTCTTAATTGATTACTCATACCCTGTCTCCTTTTCATTATTAATTGTCTTTACTATATTAAAAAAAACCGATGCCTGTCAAAAAAAGATGGACAAAACAACAGTTAAAAGTTTTAAAATCAGGCTTTTTTCACACTTTCAAGACTGAAACGCATCGTTTTTCAAGACAAATTTTGTGCGTTTCAAATACTTTTTTTCGATAAAAACGCAAATAAAAAGAAGATTGCTAGTTATAAAAATGAAAGATTTAGCCGATATTCATTGATTTTTCACATATTTTTCATTACTGAAAATTATTTCATAAAATTATGATAACAAATGGACAAAAATTGCGAATTTTTGAAAAACAAGTGTCTTTTATATTCGGACACCTGTTATAATATTATTATAATTAAGGAGGGATGTCTTATTAAAGACTATATACCTTTGCAGGTTCGAAATGTGAACCCCTTCTTTCTGAATGTCTTTGATGATCTTAAATACATACCGAACGCCCATCGGCAAGTTGAAGTGATTGTAATACTTGAAGGCTCACTTGTTATATCACTTCATAATGATATTCAGGTACTTGAGACTGGTGATATGTGTCTGATTTTAGATTATGTAACTCACAGCTACTATACAAAAGTACATTCTAAAGTGCTGGTAATCACTTTTACGAAAGAGGAATTTCATCGTTTCAAAATTATGGCTGCCAAGGAGCAGCTGACTTCGTCATGCCTGAAAGCAGCTAATGATGAACAGCGTAAACAAATTTTAAATATTGCCAATGAGTTAATTCATCTGCCTAAAGGCAGGGGATTAGAATTTCAGCAATTTGGTTATCTTGCCGTGCTTATTGGTTATTTCTTAAATGAATGTGAAATGAAAAAAGATGATAATGCTTCTATGATACTTGCCGACAGAATCATGGCTTATCTATCTGAGAATTGTCATCAGCCAATCACCTTAGAAAAGGCTAGTCACGATATTGGTATATCTAAATATCATCTTTCGCATATTTGTTCTGAACAAATTGGCATTAATTTTAAAACTTATGTTAATTCACTTAGGTTAAGTGGTGCTAAACGCTTGTTGGTTCAATCTGATCTTTCCATTAGTGAAATATCAAAGCAATGTGGTTTTGAAAGTATACGTACCTTTAATCGTTTGTTTGCTGAAAATTTCAATATTACACCGGCTGAATTCAGAGAACAAAATAGACGTAATAATTACATTGATGTAAACAGTCCGCATGTAAAAGAGTTGCAGCCTAAGAAACAGAACCATGATGTATAACACTAAAAACAAAAAAGTCATGCTTTAAAGCATAACACTATCTTCAACATAAATTTATTAATCCCCTTTAATTTCCCCAATATCAACCATCAATATGTCATACTCGACATGTTTTTCTACGAATATGATTGTACTTTGATCATTAATCACAATATCATACGTATCAGCATACTTGCCCAAAGGTTTATAATAATCCACATAAGTATAGGATTCAACTTCACCGAGGGCACTGCCTATAACCTCCATCATTTTCTTAACAGTAGGCTGTTTCTTCAACATATAAATATCGTAATACACAGCTCTATGTCCAGTTGGCTTCCATTCAAGTAGTTTGGGGCTGATAAATACTATATCTTCCTGTTTTAAGACAACGCATTGAGTGAAGGCATAGGCTACTCTTAAATAATCTTCACTGCCAGCCCAGAAATAGGTACATGTTGGGATTACTATATTGAATGCCATAACAATTATAAACAATGTTTTTTTTAATTTAACGACATAGTAATATTCGAAAATATATAATGTAACAAAATATGCAGTTAATATAGAAATTGAAATGAAAAATGATAACGTAAAAGACATAACACCGCTGATAATACAAACAAAATATACTACATAAATAGCAATGAAAACGTAGGCCCACATGCGATTATAAACTTTTTCACCAAACTTCTCTTTCAGATATTTGTCAACATTATGCCAGAAAAAGTAATCCATAAGTGTCCCACCACCTTCGTTCATAGTTTCCTATACTTACAATGTATATGCCATATACAGACTTGTCAAGCAATTCACATAAATGGAACTTAGAATTATATATTCCCACAACAAAAGCAGGCATTTACCATGCATTGATGGAACCGCCTGCTCTTTGAAGATTTACTTTCATGAGATAGTGGATTTAACCCTAACTCCTTTTTAACGTCTGTTTTTAATAATCCGATGCCGTTACTTCCTCAGAACCGCCGTGTTCTTTTTCTGATTTTACCTCAAAGTGAATCAGAACAGATAACAGTGCTCGCAGGACAATGATACAGCCAAGCATATAAATTTCATCTGTACTTCTGATGATAACTGTTTTCAGGATCTCTGCACCCATCTTAAATTCAAGACCTAATGCCAATGAGTTACCTAAAGCCAGCTTCACTGGGAAATGATTCTTATAAAGCAATGAGCGAACATAGAGAACAAAAGCTCTTAATGAACCCACCGTAATTACAAAGATACCAATCAATTCGATTAAACCGATGATTTCAGGTACGATATCATTAACAATGCCTTCAATATATGAAGTATGTTCAACAACTTCGCCTGCCATCATGGTAATAGTTAATAATAAATGATTCATAAGCCAGCCTATTGTGCTTCAAGCTGAGTAAGAATCTCACTTACTGACTTGTTTTCTTCCATTTGTTTAATCGTTTGACCAAGAATCAATCCTACTGACAATACCTTCATCTTAGGCAGCAATGCCTGTTTAGATTTTTGAGGGATTGTATTTGTACAAATAAATTCTACAATTCTTGAATTGTCCAGACGTTCAATCGCTGGGCCGGATAATACACCGTGAACACAGCTTGCATATACTTCTTTTGCACCCATACGATACAGCATATCGACACCAGAAATTAAAGTACCGGCTGTATCAACAATATCATCAACGATGATTGCTGTCTTTCCGTCAACCTCACCAATTAAATTCATTGCTTCCGCAACATTTGGTTTAGGACGGCGCTTATCAATAATAGCGATTGGCGCATGCAGCATTTCAGCTAATTTACGCGCGCGAGTCGTACCGCCGTGATCCGGTGATACAACGACAATATCATCGAGGTTCTTTTCTTTAAAATATTTGCCGATAATTGACAACGCTGAAATATCATCAGCCGGGATATTGAAGAATCCCTGAATCTGCGTAGCATGCAGCTCCATTGTAATTACGCGGCTGGCTCCTGCTTTTTCCAGCAAGTCAGCAACCAGTTTAGATGTAATTGGCTGTCTTGGACGAGCCTTGCGGTCTTGACGCGCATAACCAAAGTACGGCATTACGCAGTTGATCGTAGCGGCTGACGCACGTTTGCAAGCATCAATAGCAATTAAAAGCTCCATCAAATTGCTTGATACTGGCGCACAAGTGGATTGTACGATATAAACATGCTTACCACGGACAGATTCGCCTAGTTCAACAATAATTTCACCATCAGCAAAATGCTTTACATCGCAATTTCCAAGCGGCAGACCAATCTGCTCAGCAATTTCATTAGCCAATTCAACACTTGATGTTAAGGCGAAAATGACTGTATCTTTTACCATTTTTGTTTTACCCCTTTTACTTTCCTTTGTTTAAATAATCATATCCAAACGCTTCTTTGTTGCTTTGGCGGGTTCTGGCAATACCCATAGCACCGTCGGCAACATCTTCAGTAATCGTACTTCCTGCTGCCAGCAATGCCTTTTCGCCAACAGTTACCGGCGCAATGATATTTACATTGCTGCCTACGAAAGCACCATCCTTAATCGTTGTTCTGAATTTATGCTTACCATCATAATTCACCGTAACTACACCGCAGCCAATATTAACCTTACGGCCAACATCGCTGTCACCGATATAAGTCAGATGCGCGCATTTGCTTCCTTCACCAAAATTTGAATTTTTGAATTCCACAAAATTTCCAATACGCACATTTTCACCGATGCTTGTATGATTGCGCAGATGTGAATACGGGCCTACCGTTGTGCCGCGGCCAACCTCACTATCCACAATTTTAGAAGCATCAATCAGAACATCATCATGGAGAATCGCATGATCCAGCCATGACCCAGGGAGTATTTTAACATTTTTACCAATCTTTGACGACCCGTAAATCACTACATTGCCATAAATAACAGAGCCTTCACCAATAACGGTATCTTCACTGATACAGGCTGTATTCATATCAAGGAACTGTACGCCTTGATTCAGCCATGATCGATTAATCCGCATTCTTAGTGTCTGCTCTGCCTCATAAAGCGATGCACAATCATTCACTTCACACCATTCACATGGTTCAGCACTCACGCTTGCCGCTTTTGACAAGTCAGGCTGTAATCCGTTCTTGAAACAAAAAATACCAACATTCTCATCATTCAAAACACATGAACCTTGTTCATCCGCCAGCCGATATAACTCAGCCATCGTCTGACTTTTTAATAATGGCATATTTCCTTTCAAGACAAGTGTGGTTCCAACAGCTTGACTGCTGAAATCAACCGTCGGGCTCACTTCAAATCCCGCCGCTTTAACTGCTTCTGATTCACTGACAACAACAATACTTTCTGCACCTGCCTGAATTGCATGATCCACTGTTGTTTTCAGCATTGATTTGCCGCAGATTTCACGCAGACAGAAGTCTTGTTCCTGTAAACTGGTTCCGGTCAAAATGATTGCAGTTTTCATTAAAAAACCCTCCCTCACTATTTTACCAAATTTTCAATTTAAAAAAAGGTGTTTTTATAACAATTCCATACTTTTTCACAAATTTATACTTATTTTAAAAGATTTGTATGATAACAGACACAATCTGCATAAGGATTTGATGCGATTATCTCCTCAATCAGCTGATGATTTCTAGTTAAGCCAAATAATGCAGAGCCGCTGCCGGACATTAAAACCGCATCGAAACCATCTTCCATCATTTGCTGTTTAAGCTCACCGATCCGCGGTACCAGTTTGAATGCCGGCTGTTCTAATGTATTACCGATGAGCGGCAGCCATTCCTCATCGTGCCCCTCTTTTAACGCTGATACAATCTTGGCGATATCAGGATGCTTGGCGCTCTTAAAGTCAAGCAAATTAAACGCGCTGGCGGTTGAAACACCCATCGCTGGTTTCACCAATATGATTTCATAATCAAAGACAGGTTTAAAGGGCTCAATCTTCTCTCCGATGCCGCTGACATAAGCCGGTTTATTGATGACACAAAATGGAACATCGGCGCCAATTTGTTTACCAAGCGCGGCTAAATCTTTGTCAGGTATATTCAAATTACAGAGCTGATTGATTCCTCTCATTACCGCTGCCGCATCCGCACTGCCGCCAGCCAAACCAGCCTGCATCGGTATTACCTTATGACAGTCTATCTTAAAATGCTGTTTCAATTGGTAAGTATCACGCATGAGCTTTACAGCTCTGACAATCGTATTCGTATCATCAAAGGGCATGGCTTTATCACTTGTCCAGCAATCCTCATCACTGAATTCAATACTCAGTGTATCATGAAAGGTCAGAGGCAGCATAATCATTGACAATTCATGATATCCATCTGTTCGGCGGCATACGACATCCAGGCTTAAATTAATCTTCGCATAAGCTGATTCCTGCATTTTCCACACTCCTATATAGACCGATAAATTCTTCCAACCCGCAGCTTTCTGCCCTTCTGGCAGGATCAATACCGCTGTCCGTCAGCACCTTGCGCGCTAATTCCTTATCACCAATTGTTTCAAAGAGATTATTCAGCAAGGTTTTACGTCGCTGAGTAAAGCAGCCTTTCACTAATTTATAAAACATTGGTTCATTGATTGTCGGATCATTTTCTTTAAACCGAAACTGCAGCACCGCTGAATCTACATTCGGTTTGGGATTAAATACATTTTTGGGAACCTTCAGCACGTTTTTAACAGTACAGCGATATTGCGTGATGACACTGAGCGCATTATAGTCCTTCGTATTGCATTTTGCCGCGAAACGATCCGCCACTTCCTTTTGCATCATGACCGTTATTTGTGAAATACCCGCGTCTGCCTCAAAGATTTTAAATAGAATCGGCGTAGTAATATAATAGGGCAGATTGGCCGCCACTACCACCTCATATCCCTCATCCAAATAGGGTTTAGTCACTTCTTTTAAATCAATATTTAAAAAATCCTGGAGAACAACCTCAACATTATCGCAATCCGCGAGCGTATCAGCAAGCACTTCCGGCAGCCGCTCATCAATCTCAAAAGCTACAACCTTATCCGCTTCCTTGCTCAGCATCTGTGTCAGCGCGCCGATACCCGGGCCAATCTCAAAGACTACGCACTTGCCTGCTGTCACTGCCGCTGCCGCTATTTTACTGACGATGCCCGGTTCAATCAGAAAATTCTGACCGTAATTTTTCTTCGCATATAAATTATGTTTTTCAAGAATTTCCTTGGTTCTTGACGGTGTCGCTATTACTTTCATCCTTTTCCTCCTCAATCATATCTCTTAATTCATCTTCTGTGACCTGAACCATATTCAGCCGCTTAAACAGCGTCTTGGCATTTGCCTTGCCGATAAACAGCCGCTCACCGATCCGCTCACGCAGCCAAGCCGAATTTTCTCTGCCATTTAAACCAAGGGCATTAAATACATCCCAACTGATTGTTTCCTCAATCTTATCTGTATAAGTCATACAATTTTTTAACGATTCTTCAAGATCCTCACGCTTCGCATGTTCTACACCAACCTTTTTTGTCGTATGCGCCTTGCCTTTCGCAATGAATGCATTCTTGCAGTTAGGTACTGCCTTGTTGATGGCATCTCTGATCTTATTCCCAGGCGCGTCAGGATCGGTAAATATAATGACTCCCCGCTTTTCATTTGCCAAACGAATCGCCGCCAGCGTCTTCTTACCCAGATGCGTACCCTGTGTCTCAATCGTATCACAATCAAAATGACTTTTAAGTACATTACTGTCGTTTTTTCCTTCAACTACAATGATTTCTTTTATTTTCATGCTGATCATCCTTACCGCCCTATTTTACCACGAATCCTCTATTTAGAATAGTTTCTCAAAGGGTAATTGCATCAGAAAGCTTTTATTCAAATAGAAATTAAAATGCTCGTATACGCTGTATATAATGAATTTACAGCTAATTACGAGCAAGTTTATTTATTCAGTAAGCATGAACCAATAATTCTTATTATACAGCATTTTCTGAGTATGACAGCACCTTCCATTGAGAAAACCTTGTCTTAAGCCAAGAACACAGAGGGCCGGTCAATGCCATTGAGCAAACAGTGCCAAATCCCAAACCGATAATATTGCCAAGCATCAACCATGAAATGATCGCCGCAATACATAAACAACAGCCATCAAAAATCAGCTTCACTTTGCCAAAGGATTGATTCCAACGTCCGGCAATCGTCTGTACAAGCCCATCAGGAGCATTGGGCACTAAATTCATCGATACAACTAAGGTAGTTCCTAATGCCACTAAAATAATGGCTGCCGCTAACATAACTATTCCTTCAATAAAAGAACCGGCTTCAAATTGCAGAACATATAGGTTAATGACATCAACCATTCTGCCAAACAAGTAGGAAATCGGCAGCTGCAGCAGCGTCAGCAGATCAATTCGTTTTTTCACTAACCATTGGACAGCAATGAATAAACAATACATCATTAAGACAGCTGTTCCCAGAGATATTGATGTTGTATTAGCCAGTACATATGGAATGCCATTGATTGCGGCAACCCCCAGATTCGTTTTTGTATTTAAAACAACACCAAGACAAAGTATCACAAGTCCCAAGAAATAAATACCAATCCTTTTTAAACTTATAGTATTCATTCTCATTTAATATTTTCACCATTACAGGCAATTGTTTCTTGATACCAATAAAATGATTTCTTCTTTGAGCGTGATAAATCTTTCAAATCAAATTCATCACGATTCACATAAACCAGCCCATATCGTTTAGAGAAACCAGAATGACCGGAAACAATATCCATAAACGACCAGTTACAATAGCCGATAAATTCTACCCCAACATTCATGGCCCGCTTCACCGCAAGTAAATGACGGTGCAGATAATCGATACGGTCATCATCCTGAATCATCCCCTCCTCAGGCATTACTTCCTTATTACCAAATCCATTTTCGGTAATCATCAGCGGCAGACGATAACGTTCCCATAAAAGGCGGCACACACCCTCAAGACCTATATCATCAATTTCCCAGCCCCAAAGAGTGGCATTTAAATTTTCATTCTTGACTACCTTATAGATACCCGCTTCCTCTGCAGGCAGTAATTTTATAACCATATCACCGATTTTGTTTTTATCACTCAGCGGATATGCTGAAATACTTTTTGAGGCATAATAATTAAAGCCGATAAAATCCGGTTTATTTTCTTTCAGGCAGGCTAAATCCCCCTCTTGAAGCTTTGGCATCCAGCCGCGGTCCTCTAAATAGCGCTTAAAGACACCGCCATATTCACCCTTAACATTTAAATCAAGAACATAATAATTACGAATTTCCATAGCATCCAGCCATGCCATCATATCCGCCGGCCGATTTGATGTTGGGTACATCATATCAAAACAAACGGCAGGACCAATCTTACCGCCCTCCACAAGTTCATGACATGCTTTAAATGTTTTAGCCGCTGCTATACACATGTGATGATTGGCAAGAAATCCAGCTTTTTCATTCTCATATAAATCATCGCCCTTTAACCCTAATCTAAAAGGCATATGTACAACATGATCTTGTTCATTAATGGTAATCCAATATTTCACCCGATCACCATAGGTTTTAAACAGAAAAGATGCATAATTAACATAATCATCAATACTTTTACGGCTTAACCAGCCGCCGTATTGTTCAATCAATCCCTGCGGATATTCAAAGTGATAAATTGTAACGATCGGGGTAATATTGGCTGCTACAAGCTCATCAATTAAACGATTATAGAAATCAACGCCAAGCTGATTTACATTGCCGTTACCCTGAGGAAAAATCCGTGTCCAAGCAATTGAAAAGCGATAAGCTTTTAAACCGCATTCTTTCATTAATGCCACATCTTCCTTAAAGTGATGATAATGGTCACTGGCTACTTCATAATTACAGATCTTTGGATTCTGTTCCCTCACATCCATAACTGATAATCCTTTGCCATCTTCATAAGCTGCACCTTCACATTGAAAAGCCGCGGTTGCACTTCCCCATAAGAAATTCTTAGGGAATGAATTTATCGTTTTAGTCTCCATTTATTTGTTCTCCTTTAAAGAAGTGGGAAGAGTTTCTTCCCACCTGATTCTATAGTTCTATGTTACTAATCCTCATCAAAACCGATGATCCACGTAATAACAAAGCCTAAAACGGTTGCCATTACCGCTGCTGCACAGGCAAGATAGAAATTGCTCATTGAACCACCCATGAAAATCGGCAATGTCAGGAATGAACAGGAAGCTGTCGCATAGGCACGGATATCAAAGATACCAATAAAGACACCTGTAATTGCGGAAGCGATGATTGCTGAAATGAGCGGTTTTTTCATACGGATCAAAACACCATATAGTGCTGGCTCTGTAACAGAAAGCAATGCGGTAATTCCTGTAGAAATACCTACTTCCTTATTTTCAGCCTTCTTCGCCTTAATGCCAACAGCCAAAGCAGCTCCAGCTATTGCCAGATTGGCAGCTAATGCCTTTGAGAAAAGTAATGAAGAACCAACAGCAGTGATTTCATTTACAATAAGTGGAGTAATAATTGTATGCATACCAACCATAACCAGCAATGGGTGTAAAGCTGATAAAATTGCCATTGAAAGACCGCCGAAGCTTGTTACCCAAATACAGAATTGAGCAAGAGCAGAACCGACAATCGTACCAATCGGTCCTAAAACCAACAATGTGATTGGGAACATGATCATAGCTAATGCAAACGGACGAATAATCGATTTGATCGCATTGGGTGTAACTTTAAGAATTGCTTTATCTAACACTGACATTACTGGTACCATTAATAGTGCCGGAACAATATTAGACGTATACTTTACACTCATTAATGGGATGCCAAAAATTGACAGACCCTCAACGCCGGTCACAGCCGCTGAACAAAGTGCCAGCATGATGAAAGCAGCCACATATTCATTGGTTTTTAATCTTCTGGCGCCTGCAAAAGCAACCATTACCGGCAGATATGAATAAGCTGCATTAGCCAGCGCATTCAGCAGTATATAAGTAGAAGATTCATTTGTTAATACATTGAAATTCAACAATAATGCCAAAATGGCACTGATGAGTCCTGAACCTATTAATACAGGCAGTGTTGGTGTAATACAGCCGCTGATAAACGCAAAGATCTGATTCATTTTACTTTCTTTTTTATCATCAGCGTTTAAATCCTCTACCACAGGCGCAGCCTCAGCATCAGGCAGCAATGGAAGTATTTCATTATATAATTGTTCCACTTCTACACCAATAATTACTTGAAACATACCGCCTTGCTTAACAATCCCCTTAACACCTTTTAAAGCTTTTAATGCTTCCTCATCAGCTTTCGCATCATCATTTAATACAAAACGCAGACGAGTCATACAATGCGTATGTGTTTTGATGTTTTCTTTACCACCTAAATACTCAATAATTTTAGGTGCTGTTTCTTTAAAATTCATTTTTAATCCTCCTTATATTTAGTCAAGAATTTACCTTGCAGCTATATAATAAAAGGATTCATTAAATCGAACAAGAACATGAATTTCTTCAAATCTGGAAATTTAGTGAACAATTAAATTTTCTGTTCCTTCATCATCTGCCCAAACCCATTAATCATACGATGATAATACAGAAAACTGTCTTTTGAATTATAATTAAATAAGAAAAAACGATGGCCATGCCAGTTTGTTTCCACAACCATAGTTTCTATCTCATCATTGAGTGAGGTCATTAAGTAACAATCATTGATACAAATGATTTCCCGATTCATCGCAATTTTTACACCATGAATTTGAATCATCTCTTCAGCTTCTAAATAGTCACCGCAAAAGATTTTCACAGGACGGTTTTTATATACAATGCGGTTAATTGCTTCATAGTCTTGATTATTGATAAATGGATGTATCTTTAAAAAAGGTACATTACCAAAAGAGCCAAGAATACTTTTAGTGCCTAAAATCAAAGCATAATTCTTTTCTGTCAAGCGTTTTTCTATATCCCATCGAACATGAATAGGTGTAATGGTTGCTTTTGAACCAAAATGTTTTTCTAAATCAGTTTTAATCATGTTGCATTGCGATATATTACTTTCATATAGAAGCATATCTTCACGGATTACAACATGTTTGCGGTACAACCCTTGTACGTGCATTGCCATATAAACACGATTTTCATTATCAGGTTTTATTTGAGTATAAGCAGTAATTAATTCACACAGCTTGCCGCAAAGCATGTATGCACTAAGTAAACGCTGCAGCATCTGATCAAATGTGAAATCGTTTAAATGGGTTCCGCGGAAGCCTTTTTTTAATAATTCATCTAAATGAGCAATTAAAGAATCTGCTTCATCAAGACGCAGAAGCTCTTCATGGTATTCATTATTGGCCCATTCAATGAATTGACTGACAATCGTATATGCCAATGGGTTTTCAATTACCGCTCGATTCAATGAGGTAAGCGGCAATGATGACAATTCCTTATAAGATATGTTGATATCGACTTTCTTTAGTGCATCGGCAACATCTTTAAAAATAGCGTCGTCTTTGATATGCGTTGGTTCTAAGTAACAGCCATGGTTTGTTCTTTGTATTATGATCATAATATGAACAATTAATTTTGTGATATTCTCATTGGATAACACAAAATGATGTTCATACAAAAAAGCATTTATTATTTCCTGTACGTCATATAATTTTTGCTGATACTCCTTTTCGAGATAATTCAAAAGATGGCGGTTCTCCGTTGCTTGTCCCTCACCTTTCACAAAAGTCCTTACAAGCAGTTCTCTGATTGCTTTTTCATCAGCATTAAGCCGCATTCCCTTACGTGAAGAAATGGAAATGGAAGCCATGGGTACTATGAGTGGAATTTCTTTCTCTAATTCATGGACAATACCAGAAATGCTTGACTTGGATACATACATTTTATCGGCCAGCATATTCATTGAAATATAGCCGCTTGTACGGCATAGATAAGAAAGAATAAATATTTTACGTTCCTCTGCTTCACTGCCTAATGTTTGTCCTTCATCTTCACGAATAATTTCTTCATACGCATTTAAAAAATCCTCTTTTTTCTCAAAAGGAATACTAATTCTGCCATCCTTTTCGCAAAGTGATAATTGATATTTTTTGAGTGCATTTTGAATCATTTGTAAATCACTTTTCAGTGTTTTCTCACTTATACCTCCCTGAGAACACAGCTCTTTATCACTAGCGCCAAAATAACTTGCGATAATTTCTCTTAAGAATTTCTTCTGCCTGTTTATCATATAAAAATTATGACACATTCCTTTTATTCACGCAAGGATATGCTATTTTGAACTGCATGAGCATTAACTGTAAAGAAGATGGCAATTCATTAAAAATATCTATAAAAGAAAAAAACGAAGTCATTAAGACTTCGTCTATACCGCGCAGGATCTTGGACCTGACCGGCCGCCTACGCGTTCAATAATCACTTTAGGATTGTTCAAAGCATAATTAATTGACATATTGTGTTCAGATTCGCTGCCGATAAATAAATCAAGCTTAGCACCGCGGATAGCGCCGCCGCGATCCATGACAATTGCCTGAAAAGGTACGCCCGGGGTTAATCCCTCACCGCTGTATCCATGATCATAAATCGTCAGAATTGAACAGAATGGAATACTTGGATCAGCCGCTACAATATAGTAACCGCCGTAAGTAATGCCTTCGCTCCATTCACCATTAGGCTGCAATACACTGTGCTTCCCTACTGAAGCACCGCCAGCTGTTCCAGAATAACCGCTTTCTGCACCGCCGCAGCCTACGCAGTCAACACCATAGCTAGTCATTCTTGGATAAAATTCAGAGCCAACAGTCACGCTGCCGCCAAACTTCATCATCGGCGCCACCGCATCTTCTACTCGCTTAGAGCCAAGTACCGGTGTCTTGGAGATAATTTCTCCTTCTTCATTGCGGGTTACAAAAAAGTCTTCATAAGTTGTCTCTGGAATTCCCTCTACATAAGAGGCAATCCAGTCGATTCCTTCACCGCCGTCATAATCAGCATAGACCATTGCCGGCAATGAATCTGAAGTTGTAACCACTGTTTCCACTTCGACCTGAAATTCATCAGGTGCATCTATTTCAGTCTTTGTTCTTAATACCAACTGATTGCCGGCATCAAGCTTGACCGTACTTACACAACCACATAATGTGAAAACCGTCATGAACAATCCGAAAAAAATTCGTTTTAAATTCATAATTTCCTCCTTTTTCACGAAAGCTTGAAAAGTATAACACAGATTATTTATCTTGTCCAATTTTTATGCTTTTTCACTTGCCTTTTTTAGCTTTATTCCCACTTTTTATGAGAAAATTGCCATCTCATTTTTCACAAGCATTTCACAAAGTTCCTAATTAAAGCGGTTTACTAACATTGATTTTGTCATAAAACCCCACTTTTTGTAATTTATCTTGTGAAATTTACAGTTTTATTGTCAATTGAATAATTTTTGTTATTTTTTTTGCTTTTTTTCGCTTTCAACCTCTATTCTATGCATGTATTCTGCCTGTTATGACGAATTTTATACCTTTCATGTCGAACTTTTATTAGAACAATAAGAAAGAAATCAGAAGGGTTCCTTTACTTTTCAGCATCTTCTCCAACCATATAAATTAAAAAGTCCACCTTCATTAGATTGTGGACTTTATACTATTTAATAAATTGCTCAGCTTCTTTTTTTATACGCTGTATCATTTCAATATCCGCGGGGCAGAACGGATATTCATCAATCTGACTCGGTGATACCCATGCTATACGCTGATGAACATTCATATGCAGCTCATCATTCATCAGCATTGCCTTATAGAAAGCGAAGTGAATCTCATTTTCCGGATAGACATAAGTGCTTTCTTCATACAGCTCAAGGATTTTAATATCAGCATTTAATTCCTCTTTGCATTCTCTGACTGCACAAGCTTCTAATGATTCACCGGCTTCTAGCTTACCGCCGGGAAATTCCCACAGCTCTGAGCAGCTGCCGCCCGCTTGACGCTGACAGATTAAAATTTCATTTTTATTATTATAAATGATAGCCGCGGCTACCTGCTTCATGTTGTCACCTCATTGATTTTTTAAGATTTCTTTCCTTATATATTGTATTGTCGTATCAAGATCTGTATCAGCCAGCATTTTAAGCATTGTTTCAAGCAGCTGATGAGTATCGGGATGCATCATATAACGATGCCGTCCGCGCAGATAATACTCATAAGGAGCTTGATCTGTATATTTATCTTTTTGATAAATCTTAGTTGCTGTTACCCGATCACAGAACATTTCCACAACATAGTTAACCGGCATCGCGGTTCCCTGCATGCCGTCTTTGCCCATATCAACCCAGTATTCCCAATGATGCTTGTTGCGTCCTTTGTGATGCAGCCAGCCTAATGAATAACCAATTGTTTCTTTCTCCTTTTCAATCGGTGAACGATTGCCTTGAAAATACTTCACACCTGCTGAAATTTCTACCCATGAATACTTTGATAAGTCATGAAGCAAGCCCTGTTTATACAAACCGCAGCGAAAGCATAGCTGACCCACCTTTATTTTATGTGCTGTGATAGTGGAGAAATGACCCCAAAGCTTATTCATGTCGTCCTTCCTCAATAAGCTTTACCATATCCTCAAAGCATTCCTGATTAGCGGCCACTAATCCGATTGGATGATCATAATTAAAGGTTTCCGGTTCAAGAACATGAAGCTTGCCGCCGGCATTGCGCAGAATGACTTCACCAGCCGCAAAATCCCACGGTGACAGGCTTTCCTCATAATAAGCATCAACACGGCCGGAAGCCACATAGCACAGATCCATAGCTGCTGAACCAGAACGGCGGATATCCCGGCAATTCAGAAAGATTCGTTTAGCCAGATCAAATGTCATATCAGCCTTTTCTTTATGATAAGGCGATGTACCAATCAGCACTAATGCATCTCTTAATTTATTCTGACTCAAATGAATAGGCTGTTCATTCAATCGGCTGCCTTCACCATTAACACCGACAAAGGCCTCATTCAGATAGGGATTATAAACAACTCCGATTACCCCACGTTTTTGATGCAGCAAGGCAATTGAAATACAGGAATGCTTATATTCATAAGCATAATTGGTTGTCCCATCAATTGGATCAATCACCCATGTATAACCGTCACTGATATTTCTGACATTATCCTCCTCCGCAATAAAAGTTGATTCTGGAATTAATTTCGCGCACTCACTCATAATATAACGCTGTGATGCCAGATCCATATTGGTAACAATATCCGCTGAGCCGCCTTTTTCCATAATTTCCTTGCTGACAGCACTGGTAATCTTTAATCCGGCATTGCGGGCAATAGTTTCTATTTTCTTTGCTAATTGTACATAATCCATATTCATGACCTCTCTTTTTTCCACTTCATCATTATAGCACAAATTTCTTCAGTGTTTTCTTATGATGTTTTAAGGGAAACATGGTAAAATAGATGAACGAGGTGATTCTATGTTGAAAGATACGATTGCGGCAATCTCAACCGCCAATCAGGACGGAGCGATTTCAATCGTGCGTTTAAGCGGTGACGATGCCATTGATATAGCTAATCAGTTATTTTCAGCTGATTTAACGCAAAAGGAAAGTCATACTATAACCTATGGTACAATCTATGATCCAAATACTCATGAGGCTGTGGATGAGGTTTTAGTCAGTGTATTTAAAGCACCGAAAACCTTTACCCGTGAGGATGTAGTAGAGATCAACTGCCATGGCGGGCGTTTTGTGACCCGCAAGGTGTTGTCATTGCTGCTTAGTTCTGGTGCCAGACTTGCTCAGCCGGGAGAGTTTACTCAACGTGCCTTTTTAAACGGACGGATTGATTTAACCCAAGCTGAAGCAATCAATGATTTAATCAATGCGAAAAACAATACGAATCTGAAAACCGCAATCAAGGGTGTAAAGGGAAGTATCCGCAAACTGCTTGACCCGCTAATCAGTGATCTTCTTGACATAATCGCCAATATTGAAGTAAATATTGATTATCCTGAATATGATGATGTAGAACAGCTTACCGATGAGAAAATATTGCCGATGGCAAAAGCATGGTCAGCAAAAATTAAAGCGATTCTTGTGAAAAGTGAAAGCAGTCAGATGCTTAAAGAAGGCATTAAAACCGCGATCATCGGCAAACCGAATGTCGGTAAATCAAGCCTGCTCAACGCCTTGCTTGAGGAAGAGAAAGCGATTGTCACCGATATTGCCGGTACGACACGGGACTTAGTGGAAGGAACGATTCAGCTGGGTCATGTTGCTTTAAACCTGATTGATACTGCCGGCATCCGTGAAACTGAAGATGTCGTTGAGAAAATTGGTATTGACCGCTCACTGCAGGCTATTGAGAATGCTCAGCTTGTATTGATGGTGCTTGACGCGTCAAGGCCGCTGGATGAACAAGATGAGGAATTACTAAAGCTGACAGAAAATAAAACCCGGATTCTCGTCTATAATAAAACCGATATCGCACCTGTAAGTGAAGGCGTCGCTATCAGTGCTAAAACTAATGAGTTAAAACCGCTGATTCAAGAAATTGAACGGCTCTTTGAGAAGCATCTGATTGCTGTTGAGGAACCTGCCTTAAATAATGAACGGCAGATTGCTTTAATGAACCGTGCCCTGCAGTCAATGAATCAGGCAATCACGGCGATGAATTGCGGCATGGAGCTTGATTTAGTAACGATTGATCTTCAAGATGCATATACAAGCTTAAAAGAAATATTAGGAGAAGTATCCAGAGATGATTTGCTAGACACTCTGTTTTCAAACTTCTGTTTGGGGAAATAACATGAAAATTATCGATACACACGCACATGTCACATGTGATGAATTATTTAATCAAATAGATACTATTACTCAGCGGGCAAAAGAAGCTGGGTTGATTAAAATACTAGTAGTTTGTACCAGCTTTGAAGAGGCCAAACGCGCCATTGAGCTGGCAGAAAAAGAGGATCTGTATGATTGTGCTTTTGGCTTTCATCCTGAGAATGCGGATGATATCAGTGATCAGGATATTGCACAATTAAAACAGATATTGGCACATCCAAAAATGGTAGCCTTAGGTGAAATCGGTTTGGATTATCATTGGCGGCAGGATAATAAGGATCAGCAGAAGCAGCTGTTTATTAAACAAATTGAATTAGCGAATGAACTGGATCTGCCAATTCTCGTACATATGCGCGACGCAACCGCTGATACGCTTGAAATCTTCAAACAGCATCCAGTAAAGGGTGTGATGCATTGCTATTCCGGCAGTCTTGAAACCACGAAGATACTTTTAAAAATGGGTTTCTATATCTCATTTGCCGGCCCTTTAACCTTTAAAAATGCCAATGAAGCCTTAACGGTCTGTGATTATGTGCCGCTTGAACGCATCTTTGTGGAAACTGACTGTCCCTACATGACACCGCATCCCCACCGCGGCAAGCAGAATGAACCCTACTATGTTCAATTTACCTTCGCAAAAGCTTGTGAAGTAAAGGGGCTTGATGCCGATGTGCTGAGTGAGGCGATGCTTGCGAATTACCGACGTTTATTTACTAAGAGCAAAGCTTAGGCGATGCTCTTTTCTTATGTTTAAAAGTTCATGTTTAGCCGATAATAAATGCATGGAGGAATACTATGTCGGTTAAACAATTATGTAATAACTATCAAGAAAATCTAAACCTGATGCAGCGAGCGCTGCGTGTTTCGGCCAGCTTTGATATCGTTTCCCGCAAAATTCAGATTGGCAGCAAATCAGCCTGTCTCTTTTTCATTGATGGCTTTGCGAAGGATGAAATTTTAGAAAAAATCATGGAATTTGTCATGAAGCTTAAACCTGAGGATTTACCGCCGCAGCTCATAGCCTTTGAACAGCAGTTCATCCCCTATGTGGAAGTAACGCTTGAAAAAGAAATTGAAGCTATCGTAACACAGGTTTTATCCGGTACGATCATGCTGCTATTGGAGGGTTATGATCAGGCCATTGCCATTGATGCCAGAACTTATCCAAACCGCTCTATCAGCGAACCAGAGGATGAGCGTGTCCTGCGCGGCAGCCGCGATGGCTTCGTGGAAACATTAGTATTTAATACCGCCTTGCTGAGAAGGCGTATCCGTGATCCGCATTTAACGATGAAAATTATGCAGATCGGACAAAAATCACATACCGATGTGGTAATGTGCTACCTTTCAGATAAGGCTGATCCCGCAATGGTTTCAATGATTGAAAAGAAGCTGAAAGCCGTAGAAATCCCCTCACTGACACTGTCACAGGAAAGTCTTGCGGAATGTCTGATTAAAAAACACTGGTGGAACCCTTTCCCACGGTTCCGATACACTGAAAGACCGGATGCAGCCAGTGCCAATATCATGGAGGGCAAAGTTATTTTAATTGTGGATAACACCCCGGCAGTGATGATCCTGCCCACTTCCTTCTTTGATTTCATACAGGATACCAACGATTATTACTTCCCGCCATTAGTTGGTTCCTATTTAAGAATCGTACGGATGGTTGTGTTTCTGCTGACTTTGTTTCTTACCCCGCTTTGGTATCTGGCAGTAAAAAATCCAACCCTATTTCCGGATTGGATCAGTTTTGTGCAGATTGAGGAAATGAACTCCGTTCCTATTATTCTTCAATTGCTGATTGTGGAATTTATCATAGACGCCATTAAGCTTGCTTCGCTGAATACCCCCAGTGCTTTGAATGGTTCTTTCAGTGTTGTCGGAGCATTGATCCTTGGTGACTTTGCGGTTAAGGCGCACTGGTTTGTGCCGGAAGTCCTGCTTTATATGGCCTTCGTATCCATCGCGAATTTCACACAGCCAAGCTATGAATTAGGCTATACCTTTAAGCTGTTCCGGCTGTTGTTTTTGATTCTCATCGCTTTCCTTGATGTTTGGGGATTGCTTTTAGGAATCATTTTGATGCTGATCATTATCGCTAAGACAGATACGATTACAGAAACGAGTTATCTCTATCCGCTTTATCCATTTAATAAACAAAAATTCTGTCAATTATTTCTTCGCCAGCCAATTGACAAAAGCAACAGCTAATTAACGCCGTTCACCGCTTAAGGTCATATCAATGATTTCTTCCATCATTGATTGATCCAGCGCCCCCTTTACATAACCAAAGACATTCGAATCACGATCAATCATAAAAGTTGTCGGGAAAGAATTAATGCCATACAGATAACCAGCCAGTCCTTCACTGTCAAAAGCTGCTCTGAATGTATAGCCATTCTCTTCCATATAGGCACGGATACCGTCTTCATCCTTTTCACGCGTATCATATCCGACTATGGTTAAGATTACGACATCTTCACTGTCTTTATATTTTTCAGAAAGACTTTGAATATGCGGCAGTTCTCCCTGGCATGGCGGACACCATGTACCCCAGAAATTAAGGAAAACCACTTTTCCTTTAAAATCGCTGATTTTTAATGTTTCACCAGCTAGATCCGTTAATTCAAAATCAGGAGCCGGGATGATTTCTTCTTTCGGATCAGCATCACCGCCAGTATTGCCAGCATTCTGATTGCCGCTGATTGAAGGGGCATTAAAGTTTGTATTTACGGTTTTCATCTGACCGCTGATCATCAAGGCACCCATAATGATTAAGAGTACCGCGCCAATTTTTACTGTGATGTTCATGAACTTTTTAAACTTCGCGAAATAACGCAAAACCTGATTAGTAAAAATACCAGCCAATAAGAATGGCAGTGTCAAACCAAGCGCATAGGTAAGCACTAAAAGATTACTGATCAACAGGCTGCTTGAATTAGATGCCAGAATCAGAATTGAAGATAAGGCTGGCCCGATGCACGGTGTCCATGCAAAGCTGAAGGTAAAGCCCATGATAAAGGCTACTGAAAAGCTCATTGCCTTACCGTTTGGGTTAAAATTCAGTGACAGATTGCGCTGCAATGCCGGCAGTTTAAATACTCCCAATTGATGAAGTCCAAGCAGCAAGATGACTGCACCGCCCAGAATCGTGAATACTTGCTGATATTTCGTAAAGAAAGAAGCCAGTACGGTAATTGATATATTCATTAAGAATAAAGCTAAGAAGATGCCAAGAATAAAAGCTATTGTGAAAAGCAGCACCCGAAAGGTGCTTTTTTTATTACTTTCCTCAGCATTTGCCGTACCACTTAGATATCCGATATATAAAGGCAGAAGAGGCAGTACACAGGGTGAAAAGAAAGATAACAGTCCTTCTGCGAAAACCATGATAAAATTAACACTTTTTAGTATTGTATTCGCGTCAATCATAAATCACACTCCATTTCTTATCCATTCTAACATCTATTATTAAAAACTACAAAGCATATAATCCTAGCAGATGCAAAATGATATGTGATTTATCAACAGCTCTATTCCTCAACAGGGCTGCCCTTAATATCAATCAGAACAGCGGGTGAAACCGATGCTTCATATAAATCATATAAGCTTATTTGACTATCATATTTCACTGTATATGCAGCATTTTGGGTATCAGCAGTTTCAATAAGGATGGTTTTTGAAGATACATCGATAAAACTCAAGCTCAGCAGCAGCTCATCGTCAGCGTAAAACTCATAGCTACTTGAGCCGCCAGGTCCCCATTCACCGTCATCCGCCTTGCTTTTAATGCTCATAGATTTCAAAACATCAATAAACTGCTTAACTTCTTTTGGCTCAGTAAATATTTTCTTTTCATCATAATCAGGGTCCCTGCCTAGTATAAAGCCTTCAACACGGTCAATGCGATCCAGTTCAAGCAGCTCATCATAGACAGAAGGATAATATGTTTCATCAAGTCCGCTTGCAGATTGCCCGCTATGATTAACACAGCCAACTGCGAAAACAAGAATGAGTGCTGACAGCATGAATTTTTTAAGTTTCATGATTAACCTCCTTCGAATTATTAGAATTAATGTGCAAGCTAGTAACGTGAGCCAATTTCTCAACTGCGCGATTTTCTTTTTGATACCATCAAGGCATCAAGTGGTACCAAGTTAATTATGTAAACCTCTTCGCTGACAGGGTGTTACCCCTTGCTTTAATCGATATATGCAAGGGAAGAGATTGAAAGATAGATACACGTAGTAGATATTTTCTTCATATTTATTTTATCAAATTTTATACCTTATGAGAAGCAAAAGCAGGACTATTATCACTCTGATCTCAGCGCCTACAAATTATAAAAGCACACTCACGGATACAAAAATGAGTGTGCAGATTACAAAATATTTAATATATCGCTAAACTATGCCTATGGACGCTGCAAAGCAAAGTTGAGCGCCTTACTGCATGCGGCCACAGAAACTAAGCCGATAAGTACAGGCAGCCATCCGTATACTATTAAACCGCCAAAAACAATAAAGGAATCACAGATAAATACCAATACAGACACCGGCAGATTAAAATATTTATGCAGAATCAAAGGCGGTACGTCCATTCCCCCGCTGCTGCCGCCAGAACGCATGATTAAGCCAATACCAAAGCCGGTTAAAAGACCGCCGATAATGCTTGCGGCCAACTGCGGCAAAACAGGCAATGAAATAAACGCAATGAGTTGCAGGAAGAGTGGATACAACAGCGTACTGGCAGCAGTTTTGACTGCAAACTCACGTCCTAAAAATAATACCCCCAATAAAAAACAAGCTATTATCAGGATATTAATGACCATCATAGGTTCAAGATTAAAAACCTTTTCCAGTATAACCGCAATGCCATTCACGCCGCCGCCGATCACATGTGATGGCAGCAAGAACCAGCTGCTGGCCATCGCAAGCAGCAAATTGCCAACAGCCAGTAGCAAAATATGCCTGCGATTTACAAACATAAATTTGCCGCCAGCCATTTTCCAACACCATCTTCCTCACATGCTTCACATACTGCTTTAGCGAGTCCTAGAATATAAGGATGGGCATTTTTTACAGCCACAGTATTAGGAAAACATTCAAACAAAGAGGCATCATTCATGCTGTCACCAAAAATAATTACCTCCTCTTTGCGAAGCTTTAAGCGTTCTAAGATAAAATCTAAAGCAGTCCCTTTATTCGCGTCCTTATGGGTTATTTCTAAATTTCCTCTGACACTGGAAGTCAAAAGCAAATCAGAATTTGCCTTGAGCGCTGATTGACACTGATACAGCTTCGTCTCATCCAAGCTCATAAGCTCCATCTTCAAAATAGTAAATTCATTAAGTTCTGACGCTGTAATTACAGGCAGCAGCTCAACATCAGCTGGCTGTCCCATATTTCTGGAAATGACCGCTTCCATATCTTGCTGCAAAGAGATACTATTTTCATAAGCAAAGCTTCCCTTGTCTGTGAAAAGCTGAATAGTCAAATCAAAATCCTTAATGATTTTGATGCAAGCCCTGCTCTGCGGACTGCTTATCGGCAGCGAAAATAAAATATTGCCCGCATCATCACGTGCCTGAGCCCCATTTATTTCAATTGCCGGGCATTTTATCCCATAGGGTTCAAAGATACATTGAATATTTGCATAATCACGGCCGCTGGCAGGTATAAAGCAAATTCCCCGCTGCTTAATTTTTTTAATTGCCTCTATATTTTTTATCGATAAACTAAAATCACTGCGCAGTAAGGTACCATCTAAATCAGATACAATTAGTTTAATCATCAATACCTCCCAAAAAGGGGATATGCATGATGCACATCCGCCTTATTTTTATAATTCTTCACCATTGCTGGCAATCACACGCTGATACCAATAAAAGCTATCCTTCTTCATTCTTTTTTTGCTTCCCTGTCCATAATCATCCTGATCAACATAAATAAAGCCATAACGTTTACTCATCTCAGAGGATGAACAGCTGACGATATCGATAGGTCCCCATGGATAATAACCGATAACCTCTACACCGTCTTTAATTGCTTCCTTCATTTGTTCCACATGCTGACGCAGATAGGAAATTCTTTTTTCATCATGAATCTTTCCATCTTCACTGATTGTATCGAAAGTTCCATAACCATTTTCAGCAATAATAATTGGTTTCTGATAACGATCATAATAAGTATTCAGCACCGTGCGCAAACCGAGCGGATCAATCCCCCAGCCCCATTCACTCGCATCAATATGCGGGTTCATCAGTGCGCCGTCATCATTAATATCATCAATGTTTGTACTTTCTGCTGACGCGCAGATTGTATAATAATAAGAGATTGCCAAGAAATCCGCGGTGTTTTCACGCAATACCTGCTCATCTTCTGGACGGATGTCAATATTCAAATGATGATCGTTGAAAAAGCGAATCATATACCCCGGGTATGTACCTCTCAGCAACAAATCACTAAAGAAATACTCACGCTGATTTCTCAGCATATTCGCTAATACATCTTCCGGTTTACAAGTCAGCGGTTCACTCAAGCCATCATATACCATCATGCCCAGCTGGAAATCCGGATTGATTTCATGACCTATTTTTGTTGCTATCGCACAAGCTGTACATTCATTATGAATACCCTGATATTTAGCTTCCAACAGATTCTCTACCCGATCAGCCGGTATACCCAGATGATTAAAAGACTCATGATGAATTAGATTAATCTGATTAACAAGAATCCAATATTTCACCTTATCCTTATACCTTCTGAAACAAGTCTCGCAATATTTCACAAAGAAATCGATTGTTTTACGATTATACCAGCCATTATATTCAACTGCCAGATGAAGCGGCATTTCATAATGAGAAAGGGTAATTAACGGTTCCATGCCATTTTTAATAATTTCATCAATCAAATCCTCATAAAACTGTAAACCTTCCTCATTCGGCATTTCATCATCACCATTTGGATAGATACGTGCCCAATTGATAGAAGTTCTGAAAGTTTTCATGCCGGTTTCCGCAAGCAGCTTTAAATCCTCTTTATAAGTGTGATAGAAATCAATACCATAACGTTTAGGATAATAACCATTCTGATCCTGCAATGCAAACTCAATGTCTTTAATTGTTGTTTCCTTATTTGATTTCTTTTTCAAATCACCTTTATCCTGTACTTTAAGAATATCTGCTACACACCAGCCTTTACCGCCTTCCAGAAAAGCGCCTTCTGCCTGATTAGCGGCAATTGCGCCGCCCCATAAAAAATCTTTAGGGAAACCTTGTGCTGCCTGTTTCATTTAGCCCTCCTGTTTTTCTGCTTTTAAAGCTGTAATTTCTTTTTTCATTTCAATTTGTTCACTAATTAATTCCTTTGCCAGAATCGCTGTCATTAAATGATCCTGAGCATGAACCATAATGAAGCTCAATTCTACTTCACAGGTACCAGAGGTTTCCTGTGATAAGATTTGAAACTGCACCTGATGAGCATCATTCAATAATTCTTCTGCCTTTTCAAGCAAAGCTGCAGCGGCTTCAAAGTCACCTTCCTTGGCTTTATCTAATGCCTCAAAAGAATAACTGCGAGCCTCACCCGCCTTCGCAATTAATGCAAATGCTGTTTCACTGGATTTGGTCATACATTCACCTCTTCTTCAATTTGTGCTTCTTCAACTTCTTCCTGAAGCTTTGTTTTTTCGTACATCTTTACAAATGGATAATAAATAAAAGCATCAACAACAATAAGTGCTAAGACAAAGACAGCCGCTTTCCAATCAAGGGTGGAAATCATCGCACCAATTGGTGCAGGTGCTGTCCATGGCGCGTTTATAACTGCCATTTTAATAATACCAGAAGCGGTCAGCAGCCAGCCTAAGATTGTATTTACCGTCGGAACAATCATGAATGGGATAATCATAATCGGATTTAAGAAAATCGGCAAACCGAAAATTAATGGTTCATTAATATTAAATAGAGACGGAATAATTGCGATACGTCCTACCTCTTTCATTTGCTTTGATTTACTGCGTAATAACAGGAATGCCAATGCCAGTGTTGCACCGCCGCCTAACGCTGTATAGAATGACCAGAACGGACCGGTATAGATATGTGTTGGTGCTAAGCCCTGTGCATATAATTCCGCATTCGCTGTCGCGTTGATCAGCTCTAATGGGTCAAGAATCGGGCCTACAACCGTCGTAGGATGTACACCAAAACCAAACAATAAATTCTCAAAAGCAGTTAATGTACTAACCATGAATAGATTATCAACACTTGCCTTTACGTTTTCAAACATGCTGAAGAATAAATCAGGAATCAACTGACCGGTCGTTAGCTGACAAATCAGTGATACGCCATAAAGTACGATCATCGCTAAACCAAATGGGAATAAGGCTGCGAAAGAGTTCGCTACGACTGGCGGTACACCTTTTGGCATATGGATCGTCCAGCCACGGTTCTCAACGAATTTCATAATTTCTACACTCAATAAGGCAACAATGATTGAAAGCAAAATCCCCTTACTTTCAAAAGCACTGGTTAAGATAGCACCGTCTGTTACCGGTGAACAAACAAGAATATAAATAGCTACTGAACTGAGTGAATAGTTAATGGCTTTTTTATCATAGCTCTTGGCAAGTGAATAAGCTGCCGCAAAGCAGATAAAGAGTGACATGATACCCATTGTCGCATTAAATGGCGCCAATAAATATGCAGAATTTGCATTTGCCCAGTGATACCAGCCTAAAAGTAAATTATCAAGAATGCCGATACCGGTTAAATTATCCGGTGAAACCGGCGGACATGCCAGAATCAGAAAGATACTGCCGATGATTGTAAGCGGAATTGCTGAAACGATGCCATCACGCATAGCAAGCAGATGACGTTGTGATCCAAAGAAATTGGCTAAAGGCATTAATTTTTCTTCTAACCAATCAAAGAATTTTTGCATAATACTACCCCTTTCGCAAAATTATTTTATAATTTTCTAACTGCATCCATGATTTTCTTGCCATTGCATGTGCCATATGCACTAGGATCAATGTCAGCAATCTTGATTTCATAAGGCGCTGCCAGTTTCTCAAGCATCTTCTTCTGATAACGAATCTGCGGTGCGACTAGAATCGCATCATATTTGCCGATGCAATCCTTCACTTCCTGTACTGATTTTGCTTCAATAAACCAATCTTTTTCATCCTCATGTAAATTTTCTTTCATTGCTTCAACGACAATTGTTGTGGATGCTCCACATGCGCAAACTAATAAAATGTTCATAATGTTGTTCTCCTTTTGACTAATGTCCCTTGCACTATCGTTATACCATTGTCCATTAAACATGTCATCCTATCAAATGTCCACAGCATTGTGGACAACTTACGGAAATCTATAAAGCAGACTTTGATGCAGCTCTTTTGCATGCTGGTGGAAATATTGAATCAATGGGCCATAGATGAATACACTCAGCAGTGTCCCTAAACCAATGGGACCTGACACAAGAAAAGCCAATATGAAGCCGCTGCCCTCACAGAGGGTCATTGCTGTACGGATATTTGTCTGAAACTTATCTCTTAAAGCAACCATAAAATAATCAATGGGACAAGGTGCAAAATCACCTACTAAATACGTTCCGCAGCCAATACTGATAATTATTACACCTACTAAAAATAGTGTCAGCTTGCCAATCCAAGGCGAAATAGATACACCATTCATCAGCCAGACAAAGAAATCCACAAAACCGCTCATCACAAATGAAGTAATCATACAGGATAACTTTGGACGCTCATGCCGAAGCCATCCGCCTAACAGAATTAAAAGCAGCGAGGTAACATTCATCCAAGTACCTATCGATAAATGAAAATGTTCATACAGACCTACACTTACCGCATCCCATGCACTGACACCAAAATCAGCAACAATCGTCACCGCGATTCCAAATGCAAATAACATCAACCCAATAACAAAGAACATTATGCGGAAGAACAACTTATGACTTTTGGTTTTCACATTCACCCCTCTCTTTCCAACCGCACTTTAGTTATAAAAGATTTCACAGCAAATGTCGTTCATGCCTTTGACCATATGTTTGTGGACAAAACGGCTTAATTAAAAAGTTCCACATTGCTGTGGACAATTTCATTCTGTTCATCACATTCGTTTTCACTTATACTAAATATGGGTGAGAATAAGACAGGTGATACAATGAATAAAAATCAGAAAATCATTATGAAAGAACTACTAGCCAGTGATGTTCCGCTTACCAGTGAACATTTGGCGCTGACATGCGGCGTATCAAGCAAATCGATTCGCCGCTATCTTGCTGATCTTAAAGATCAGTGTGAACAGCATGGAGCTACAATCATTATGAAACCGGGGTTAGGAAATTTAATTCGTATCGATGATGAAGAGAAATTTCATACTTTTCTCGAAAAAGAACGCAGTTCACAGAAAATACCAAATTCTCCTGAAGAACGCCTGGACTATCTCTTAAACTTATTACTCTATAACAGCGATTATGTTAAGGTTTCCGACATCGCTGATGATTTATTCATTTCTACCTCACGGTTGAGTATTGATTTAAAAAATCTGCGCTCATTGCTTGATAATTATCATTTGAAAATAGTAAATAAGCCTAATTATGGTATCAAAATTCAAGGGAATGAACGTGACCGGCGAATCTGCATGGCTGAGTATTACATGAAGAAAAGGAATGATGATACAACCAGCAATCCTAATGATGCTTATCAGGTGATGATTAATAATGTCATTACTAAAGTTCTTGTTCAGAAAAACATTCATATGTCAGACATTGCTTTGCAAAGCCTTGCCATTCATTTACTGATTGCGGTAGAACGAATAAAAACAAGCAATATCATACAATTAACAAGTGAAACGCAGCAAAAAATGGAGGCTAAAGGGGAATACTCAATTGCTCTTGCGTTAAAAGACGCCATTGAACATACATTTGGCATTACCTTGCCGATTTCAGAAATTTGTTATCTGACCCAGCATCTCATTGGCAAAAAGCATTTTGAAAGCGATACAAATGAGTTTGATGTGGAAGTAAATGAGGAAGTAACAATACTTGTAAACGTAATTCTGCGCTCTATTTTTGATCAGACACGAATGGATTTTTATAATGATATTGATTTGAAAATGAATTTGATGCTGCACATGATTCCTTTTTTAGAACGGGTACGCAATCAGATGATGGTACATAATCCGATTATCAATGATATAAAAGAAAAATACAGCTTTGCTTATGAACTTGCTTCAATTGGGCTAAGCGCTGTCTGCGAGCGATTGAAGGTTAAAATCACTGAGGATGAGATTAGTTTCTTTGCGCTGCATTTTATTCTTGCGTTGGAACGTAAGCGTGAAGAAGTTGCCCCCAGTAATATTCTTATCGTTTGCAGTACCGGCAGAGCGACTTCACAATTATTGGCTTATCAGATTCAAAAGAAATTTGGTGACCGTATTAATGTAATTAGAATCATTGAAGCACATCGATTGGATCAAATGAATCTTGAAAGCTTTGATTTTATCTTCTCAACCGTGCCGATTCATAAAGAATATCCATTACCTATCCGTCAAATTAACAATTTATTGGAAGAAAAAGATTTTAATTTAATTGAGAGCTGCTTGAAAGCAGGAACAGCTAAACTGCATATCCGTGATTTAATGGATGAAAAGCTATTTTTTACGGATATCGATGCCCAAAATAAAGAAGAAGCTTTGCAGATTCTGATTCAAAAGGTTTCTGATCATGTCAGCATCCCAGATAATTTTTATCAATTAGTCTTAGAACGTGAGGAGTTTGCCTCTACTGAGCTTAACAACTTAGTGGCTATTCCGCATCCCAATTGCGCGGTTACTAATTCTACATTTATCGCAACAGGCATCTTAAAGAAGCCAATTATATGGAATTCTAAATCTGTCCAGATTATTTTTCTAATCGCGATTATGCCGAATAATAAGCAGGATCTGCGTGATTTCTATGAAGGTGTCGTTGATTTTGTGACAAAAGAGAAAAATACGACAGAATTATTGCATAAGCAAACATATGATAATTTGATGAATTTATTAGAACATACTAAATGATAGAAGGACTGTAAGAATCAGCAATTGATCTTATCAGTCCTCTTTTCAATTTATGATTAATAACTTCTCAAGAACGAATCAGCAAGCATGGACATTATGATAATTATTCGCTATAATGCAGATAAAAGAGGGGGAAATCAGTATGAAAAGGAAAGTGGGATACGCATTATGCGGTTTAATTGCGGTTCTTTTATCGCTGTTTCTTATATATGATAATTTTATTGCTTTTAAACCGGTAATCATTTTCCAGCGTTTTCGGGTGAATATAGAGGAAAATTATAATTTTGAAGCAGCAAATTTGATAATGGCTTACGACGAGCAGCGGCCAGTGCCGGCAACATTTGCGGAAAATGAAATTAATTATCTTGAGTGGAGCAATGATATTTTTGATGACCTTTATTATAATTACATGACGCCAACGGATGTGAAATTATCTGCCGCAATCAATCAGGGCAAAGTGACTTTCACATATCAGGGATATGTAACCACAAAACAAGGGGAAACGATGGATTATTTTGAAGAAGCCACTTTTGATTTTATCAAAGTACCGGAAATGAAGAATTTTGATAAAGTTTACGATTAAAAGGACTAATGAACTTAGTTTATTTCTGTATATTGAGGGGGGAGATTTAATATGAAGAGGAAACTCGGTTTTTCACTGTGCGGATTGATCATAGTGTTTTTTCTTGTAGTTCTTGCCTATAATATATTCAATTCTTTTAAACCTGAAATAACCTTTCAGCGCTTTCGAATGGATATAGAAGAGAATTATAATTTTGATGTATCCCGTATGATGATGTCTTATAATGAACAATGGCCGTTACCCGCTTCATTTATGGACAATCTAAACGCTTATGTTGACTGGGATCATGAGATTTTTGATGAACTTTATTATGATTGTATGGCGCCAACGGATGTGAAATTGTCTGCCGTAATCGATAACAGCAAAGTGACTTTCACATATCAGGGATATATAACTACAAAGCAAGGGGAAACGATGGATTATTTTGAAGAAGCTACTTTTGATTTCCATGTCCATCCTGAACTGAAGAACTTTGATGATGTCATTGAGTAAATTATTGATATTTTAATTCTTATAATAAGCTAAGCAAAAGGACTGAAACAGTATGTAAATATGCTGCCTTCAGTCCTTATTTATTTTTATACAATCAGATTCATGATTTCACATAAGCCGTCAATTACAACATCACTTTCACTTTGATCAATTTTAAATCTTGGATGTTTTTTGGCCGCCACAACACAGCCCGCACGTTTTGCCGCTTTAATACCTGCCGCAGAATCTTCAAGTGCTAAACATTTCTGCGCATCAACATCTAATTCTTTAAGTGCCAGCTGGTAAACCGCCGGATCAGGCTTACCCTTAGATACCATTTCCATGCTGATTACAGCATCAAAATAGTTCAAAATACCATTTTCATCTAAAGCTTTACGAAGCCTTTGCGTGTTGCTGTTAGAAGCACAGCCAATCTTTAAACCTTTAGCTTTTAAAACCGGCAGTACCTTAAGGATATCAGTATCAAATATTTGTTTATAGTCAATTAATTCATAATGACACTGTGCATAGTATGCCTTTGCCAGCTCATCACTATTTTTTAAATCAGGATAACACAGCTTTAAAGCTTGCGGGAAGGCAAAACCAATCATGCTTGCCAATTCATCATCAGTGGGAATGATACCATTCTCTTTAAGAAATGCTTCTTTCTTTTGCAGATAAACAGATTCAGTGTCAAACAGTACGCCGTCGCAGTCAAAGATAACGGCTTGCAGATTATTCAATGGAAACAAGCTTGGCATTGCTCACCCCATGGATTGCGGCTAAAGCGGCGATGATTTCTTCAATCGAGGCAGCGATATCCGAGATATCTAAAGATAATACGACACTTGCCTTGCGATTGATTGGCAGACTCTGAGTAATCGTCAAAATATTTGCATTCATGTTTGACAACTGATTCAGCACTTCTGATAAAATTCCCTTTTCATGATTCAGCATCAGTGAAATTACAGCTTTTCGGCCGCTTGTATTTTCCCCGGGCGCAAAAATATAATCCTTATATTTATAATAAGTGCTGCGTGAAATACCTACCTGTTTAACAGCTTCACTGATTCCTTTAACCCTGCCCTCATTGATCATATTTCTTGCTTCCACAACCTTCTCGTAATAATCTGGCAGAATCTCTTTATTAACAATTAAAAAATTTTCCAGCATACTTAGATTTCCTCACTTTCAACACCTTTTAGATCTGCTTTTAAATCAATAGCCTGCCATAAATGCCGGCATTGCTTTAGATCCTCCGCAAGCCGCTTTGAAAAATCCGCATGTTTTGATAATGCGATGCACGTAGGTCCTGATCCACTGATGAAAAAAGCAGCCGCTCCATGTTTCAGACAGATTTGACGAATTTTATCATATTCATGAATCAGCTGTGAGCGATAGGGTTGATGCAGACGGTCATTAAGTGCAATAGTCAGTAATTCTTCATCCCATGTCTCAAGCGCGCGGCATAGGACAGCTGTTCGGGAAACATTATATACCGCATCTTTGAAATCAACCTGTGCTGGCAAAATTTTCCGTGCTTCATGCGTTGATGTCTGAAAATTTGGAATCAGCACACAGAAACAAGCTTGCTCATTTATTGGATAACGAACGCTGTATGGTTTATCTGCTTCCACCAAAGAAGCTGTAAGTCCCCCATAAATGGCCGGTGCCACATTATCAGGATGCCCTTCAATCTGATTGCAGATATCCAATATTTCACCCTTATCAAGAGTATTGCCATGCAAAACATTGGCCGCCATACTGCCTGCCACAAGCAATGCCGCACTGCTGCCAAGACCACGGCTGATTGGTATATCGGAATGAAAGCGGATATGCAGACCTTTACGCTGCATATTTAATCTTTTCATCGTTAAATCATAAGCCGCAACCATCAGATTTTCTTCATTCTGATAAGCCGGTTCACAGCCATCAATCAACAAGCCCGCGTCTGTTTCTTCAAAGTCAATCACTGCATATAAACTTAACGCGCAGCCTAGAGAATCAAAACCCGGTCCGATATTGGCTGTCGTAGCCGGCACTTTAATTCTTACCATTGCTTTTCACCCAATTTCTTTTCCACAAAGGATTGAATTGCTTCTTTCGCTAAATGATTTTCATGACGAATCGGCAGTTCGTTAAGCTTTGCCAGGTTTAAAGGAATTGCCACACCACATAAATCAGCCAGTTTTTGCATTAATGAAAATTCATCGGCTTCCTGTTTGCCAGTAAGTGCTTCATAGACACTGCCGACAAATTTATAAGGTGAAGCTGTTGATAAGACAACAGTTTTCTGATTATTAATCTGCTGATTCGCAAACTTCATCGCAGCCGCATAAGCAACCGCAGTATGAGTATCTAACACATAATGATTCGCTTCATAGCACTGCTTGATGATTTCCTTTGTCTTAGCATTATCCGCACAGTCAGCCCAAAACTCACTCTGTAACTTTTCAAGCAGCTCTTTGCCGATTGAATAGCTGCCTTTTTCTTGTAATTCATTCATCCATAATCTTACCTGCTCATTGTCATACCCGCACAGCATGTATAGATAACGTTCCAAATTACTTGAAATTAAGATATCCATTGATGGTGACAATGTCTTTTTAAATGCACGATTACGATCGTAGATTCCAGTATTCATAAAATCAGTAAGAATATTATTTTCATTAGAAGCACAGATAAATTTAGCGACCGGCAAGCCCATCTGCTTAGCAAGATAACCAGCCAGTATGTTACCAAAATTTCCTGTCGGCACCGCAAAATTAACCGCTTCATAAAGTTTAATTTCACCGCGTTTTACTAAATCTGCATAGGCTTTAAAATAATAAACAACCTGCGGCATTAAACGGCCTACATTAATTGAGTTTGCACTTGAGAATTGCTGATGATTCTGTTTCATTCTCGCAGCCAATTCATGATTGGTAAAAATCTGTTTAACACTGCTTTGCGCGTCATCAAAATTACCCTTAATTGAAGCCACGCATACATTATTACCGGTTTGTGTCTCCATCTGGCGCTTCTGCACCGCGCTAACTCCCTCTTCCGGATAAAAAACCATGATTTTTGTATTCTTGACATCCTTAAATCCCGCTAAAGCCGCTTTCCCAGTATCACCGCTGGTCGCTGTCAGAATAATGATTTCATCATCAACACCATGTTTTTCAAGCGCAGTAGTCACCAAATGCGGCAGAATCGATAAGGCCACATCTTTAAAAGCGGAAGTAGGGCCATGAAACAGCTCCAAAAGATGAACATCACCCACTTTTACTAATGGAGTAATATCATCCGCTGAAAATTTACCCTCATATGCCGCATGCACACAATGATGTATCTCCTCAGCTGTATAATCATCTAATAGCTTCCCTAAAATCAGTTCCGCCAATTGATAATAATCTAAATCCAGAATTGAATTCAAATCGATTTTTAACTCACTCAAATCACGAAGCATATATAAGCCGCCGTCTTCAGCAAGTCCATTTAGGATTGCTAAAGAAGCAGACGCCTGACATTTTTTATCCCTTGTACTCTCAAAAATCCTCATAATTGACCCTCCGTACTTTCAACTTGCAATTAACATAGCACTATGATACAATGTTTTCAGTTTAAATACAAGTGTTTTTATTTTAAAGACATAGCGCGTTAAATGTATGTCTGTGAGGGAGGATAAGCATGAAAATAGGTTTACTGGGCTGCGGTACGGTTGGCAGCGGAGTTGTAGAAATTATAGAAAAATTAAAAGGATCGCTTGAAATTCAGCGCATTTTAGTCAAATCGCCAGAAGACTGCAAAGATGCACGTTATACATGTAACTATGCTGATTTAGTAAATGATCCTGAAATAGATATTATTGTTGAAGTAATGGGCGGTCTGCATCCGGCTCGCGAATATATTTTAGAAGCTTTGACCAAAGGCAAACACGTTGTATCCGCAAATAAAGCTGTAATTGCGGCTAATTTTAAAGAATTTGTTGAGACTGCAAAGGCTCATCATTGTTATTTTTTAATTGAAGCAAGTACCGGCGGCGGTATTCCTTGGATTAAGAACCTCCAGCGTTATGCCAGAATTGATGATATTTTTGAAATCACCGGCATATTTAACGGCACAACTAACTATATTCTGGATCAAATGCATAAGTCCGGAGCTGATTTTGACGCAGTGTTAAAAGAAGCGCAGAAGCTAGGCTATGCGGAATATGATCCAAGCGCGGATATCGATGGCATCGATGTTCAAAATAAAGCCATTATTTCTGCAGGCATCGCACACAACACCTATGTATATAAGGAAGAGGTGCCGGTTTTTGGCATTCGTGATCTGACCTGTACAGACATTGATTATTTTCACCGCAAAAAGAAGGTCTGCAAGCTCTTAGCGGTCATTCGCTGCCTTAATGATGAATTGGCAGTATATGTAGAGCCGACACTCTTAAATGAAAATTCTCTGGAAGCAAATGTTCCTGACAATTTTAATATTTGTTCATTAAGCGGTGTTACCATTGGTGATTTGAAATTTTATGGACAGGGTGCGGGCAAACTGCCAACAGCGAATGCAGTGGTTCAGGATCTTCTTGATATCGCATCTGATGAAGCTAAAGACTATGAAATTGTACTTGATAAGACACTCAAAGTTAATAATGAAAATGAAACTCACGCTTATTATGTGCATACCGATAAAGCTTGTGAAACCTTACAGGAAATCAGCCGCGCCTATGAATCAAATGCTGATGGTGTTTTCTATGAAACAGGTAAGCTGTCTGTCGCAAAGATGCATGAGCTGTCAAAGCAGTTAAGGCAGCAGGGATATAAGCTTTTCTTTGCCGGTATCCGCGAATAAGAAAGTCTGAGGGGAAAATCATGATTAAAGTATCAAAATTTGGCGGCAGCAGTGTTGCCGATGCAATGCAGTTTGAAAAAGTGAAGCGAATCATTGAGAGTGATCCGTCTCGGCAGTTTGTCGTTGTTTCAGCTACTGGCAAACGATTTAAAGACGATAACAAAGTCACAGATTTATTATATTTATGCCATGCGCATTTGAAATATGGGGTTTCTTACGAGAATATCTTTTCGCTGATTGAAGAGCGTTATTATGCGATTCAAAAGGATCTGAAGCTGAAAACTGATTTACAGAAGGAATTTGCGGAAATCCGCTCAAAAATGAATCGTGATATGAGTATTGATTATCTTGTATCGAGAGGCGAATATCTGACTGGTCTTTTAATGGCCGAGTATCTTGGTTTTGACTTTGCCGATGCTGCTTCCTTTATTATTTTTAATTATGATGGATCGATTAATTTTGAAAAGACACAAAGCGCTCTTGAAAAGATTTTGGAGGAACATACACGTTTAGTTGTTCCGGGTTTCTATGGCGTATTGCCAAACGGCATGGTTAAAGTAATGTCTAGGGGCGGATCAGATATTACCGGTGCTATCCTAGCGAACGCGATCAATGCTGATGTTTATGAAAATTGGACAGATGTATCCGGGATTCTGGTAGCTGATCCAAGAATCATTGAGAACCCTCGGCGTATTGAAAGCATAACTTATAATGAATTGCGTGAATTATCTTATATGGGAGCGAATGTCCTTCATGAAGAGGCTATCTTCCCTGTAAAAGAAAAAAATATTCCTATCAACATCAGAAACACGAATGAACCGGATAACCCTGGAACGATGATCATGGAAGACTGCAGTGCTTTAGATAAGAAAAACCCGCCGCATTTTATTACCGGAATTTCTGGTCGCAAGAATTTCACTGCATTTACGATCAATCGCTCGCATATGTCCAATGAGATTGGCATTGTGCGCCGTGTGCTGCAGGTATTTGAGAATTATAAAATCAGTATTGAAAATATCCCATCAGGCATTGATTCCTTTTCGGTCGTTGTTGCCAGTGAAAAGGTAGAGAATTGTATCTATGATTTGATAGCTGATATTAAAGAGAGTGTAAATCCCGATTCAATAAAAACTTATGAAAATCTATCACTGATTGCCATTGTTGGCCGCGGCATGGTCTATCGGCCTGGTATCAGCGGCAAGGTCTTTGGTGAACTGGGTAAACATGATATTAATATTCGTACGATCAATCAGGGTTCCGATGAAATCAATATTGTGGTCGGTGTTGAGAATAAGGATTTTGAAAAGACGATTCGCGTAATGTATGAACGCTTCATCGGCTAGAGGAGAAATGTGAACTATGAAAACTTATAATGTTGCGATATTGGGATCAACGGGTGCGGTTGGTCAAGAGATGATAAAAGTGCTGGAAGAGCGGAATTTTCCCGTTAAAGAATTAAGGCCGCTGGCCAGTCAGCGCAGTGTTGGAAAGAAAATATTATTTAAAGGAAAGGAAATCGATGTGCAGCTTGCATGTCCTGAAGCTTTTATGGGAATGGATATCGTGCTGAGTGCTGTCGATAATCAATGGGCGAAGGAATTTGCGCCGGCGATCATAAAGGCTGGTGCTGTAATGATTGATAATTCCAGTGCTTTCAGAATGGCTGAGGATGTTCCTTTAGTTGTACCTGAAATCAACCCTGAGGATGCAGCACTGCATAAAGGCATCATTGCTAATCCAAACTGTTCAACAATCATCGCTTTGACAGCAGTAAACGCATTGAATAAAATATCTCCGATCAAAAAAATGATCGTTTCAACTTATCAGGCCGTTTCGGGGGCCGGTGTGGCAGGAATTCAAGAGCTGAATCAGCAAGTAATGGCTTTAGGCCATGGGAAGCCAGCTGAGGTTAACACATTTCCTTACCAAATCGCTTATAATTTAATTCCGCAAATTGGTGATTTCAATGAGTTCGGTTATACCAGTGAAGAAATGAAGATGCAGAATGAAGGCCGTAAAATCATGCATTTGCCTGATCTTAGGGTTAATTGCACTTGTGTACGAGTTCCGATAATGCGTTCGCATAGTATTTCTATCGCCTTGGAGTGCGAAGCGCCAATCAGTGTTGAACAAGCAAAAGCCGTAATCGCTAAGGCAAAAGGTTGTGTTTTAAAAGATGATCCAACTAATCGTGTATATCCGATGCCGCTTGATACAAGTGATCAAGATCTTGTTTTTGTTGGCCGCATTCGTGAGGATATCGCGAGTGATCATGGTGGTTTGTCACTATGGTGCTGCGGTGATCAGGTGCGCAAGGGAGCGGCAACAAATGCTGTGCAAATTGCCGAGATATTAATTAAATAGAATAACTATAAAGATGGCGGGTGAAATACCTGCCATTTTCACTTTTTGCGCGTTATTTAATTTCTATTAAAGCAAAAATATTTCGCAGCTTTGGGAAAAAGGTACATAGTATGTTATAATGTTTTCCAATTACAGGGTAGGAGGCATACATGAATAATACAACTGAAGAATACACAGCAGCGATTCAGATAATTACTTCAACGATAGCCAATTGTGAGAAGGCACAGCTGAAATTTAAGGCTGGCACCTCACAGCATTCATTATTGAAGAATCGTCTTAAGGCTTTAATAATTGCCAAGTCATTATTAACTGATGACGATACGTGCAAGTATCAGGATGATGAGATAAGACAAGCACTGCCGCCAATCCTATCTATTATCAGTAAATGTGAAAAGGCGCAGCAAAAGTATGAAGAAGGAAGTGTACAATACAGAAGGTATGTACCGTTGCTGCATGCGATGAAGCTTTCACTATCGCTGATTGAGGAACAGCTTAAACACACAGGATAAACAAAAAACGATTTCTGAAGCTATTGATTAACACAATAGATACTGAAATCGTTTTATTTTGAGATCTAATTGCCATGTGACTGATTTAAAACATATTTAATATTTTTACCTTTCCCTTGTAGTGAAAGAGCATTTTTATCTTTCATGCTTCTAAGTAATCTTGAAGCCGTTGAACTGCTGACATCTAATTGACATTCAACATCAGCCCTTGTAACAAATCCTTTTTCTTTCGCAATATTAAATACTATCTTCTCATTCTTGTCTATGAAATCGATGTTCGAAGTTGGCGTATTAACATTTTTATTAGGAAGAATTATTTTAAAAGCATGACTTGTACTTTCTATTTTTGGCTTATCTGCACAATTCGAATAAGCATTCATTATTTTTTTAATGCCTGTACCATACGCTTCAATCAATTGCAGTCGATAAAATATATTAGCCAGATTTTGATTTCGACAGACAGATAAACCTAACATCACATCATCAAGCGTAATACCAGGTAAAAGCCCCCCAGCCGAAACAAATTCAATACGATCTTTATAAATACTGATTAAGGTACTAGCCCGCAAAGCATAATCACGATGTATAACTGAATTTAGAAGTGCTTCTCTTACTGCTACTTCTGGATAATCTCTTGAATCAATGCGCAGCAGTTTATCAAACGTTGAGTAAGTTTGATTGTGTAAATCAATATAATTATATACATCATTTAGCTGCTGCACTAACGAACCGGTGAATTCTTTACGATCTTTAAAAACATTCTGGTCTGACCCTTCAAATACAGCGATTTTAATTGTGTGTACGCACTGTTCAGACAACAGTAATCCAAGATTTGTATAGATACCATCTGCATTTATTATCTTTAATGTCTGTATCTGCCGCAAGCCAAAAGCCAGTTCACGTTGTTTGAATTCTTTTGAAGTTGCCTCAAAAGTCAGACTTTGTTCTAAAGAACGTTTTTCCTCATAGCTATCACCATCTGTTTCTTTTATCATTTGCCTAATTGCAGTATCTGTAGCAGGCACTGATGAAGTGCCTTGACGAACATAAACACCCTCAGGTCTTAATCCCTTTTTTGTGTAATAATACGGACGATTGGTTCCTCGCTGAATATTTACCGAAATAATTTTTTTATCATCTTGTTCGAGTATATCATAACGCATAAACATCGTAATATCTGGCTTGATAGTATCTCTAACCATATTGCTGATTTGCAGCATTGTTTCATCAATATTACTCACACCATAAATTGAGCCATCATTATTGACTCCGATATATAGTGTCCCACCCTCCGAATTAGCGAAGGCAATGATTTCCTTTCTTATATCTTCGACGACTTCACGTTTAAGCTCTACATTATAACTTTCTTGGAAATTCATAAATAAGCCTCCTCTTTTTCGTCATTATCATATCACATCTCGTCATTCTAATCAATATTTGACGAGAATATGATGAGAATATGATATGATAAAAAGAAAATAAGTCAGCAACTCTCACAACTGTTGATAATTCACTCACTGAATTGCATCATTTCCTTTTAAAACCAGCCATGATATAATGAGAAAAATCGGCATTTATTCAAATGGCCTGATGTATTTATTTAACTGAATAATAACACAGCGATGATGCTGAATGGAGGTTAAAATGATTTTAACAATTGTATTAGGTGGAATTGCTGCCATTTCCATCATTTTTGGAATGATTCGCTTCATTAAAGCGCAGAAATATAAAATACGCACAGCCGCAGGAATTCAAAAAACAGATTATGTTGTACTTGGCGGTATCGAACAATACATCCAGATTCGCGGAGAAGATCGATCAAACCCGATAATCATCATGCTGCATGGCGGGCCGGGGAATGCTATGGCTTTTTATTCTTATTATTGGCAAGCTGAATTAGAAAAGGCATATACGATTATCAACTGGGATCAGCGTGGCTGTGCAAACACTTACTACCGAAATAAAGAGGCTGATAAGCCAACCCTTGAATTACTCTTATCTGATTTAGATGAATTAGTAGATTATGCCTGCCGAGAATTTGGTAAGGATAAAGTAGTAATAATGGGACATTCATGGGGGACATTTTTAGGTGTAGCCTATGTCAGCAAGCATCCTGAAAAAGTTGCCGCATATGTGGGAGTTGGTCAATTTCATGATGTTTGGAAAAGTGAACAGCATGCGGTCGATGAAGCCATTCGTTTAGCAAATTTGGCCGGTAAAAACCAAGATGCAGAAAAGATTAAAAAACAATTGCAGATCGTGCATACAAGCCAAGAAGCAGATTTGCAAGAATTTATGAAATTGCGGCAGTTAACCGGAAAATATTTGCCAAGCGGTGAAAATACACCCTTTGCCGCTGAGCTATTTTCACCCTATTTATCTTTTAATGATTTCAAATGGTTCTTAACTCTTCTATTTAATTTTAAGAAATTCATTCACATTCAAGAAGAGCTCTATAAAACGCTTTTTTCAAAGGAGGAATTGCCGGAACATAACATAACCACATTTGAAGTTCCAGTGCTGATTATTGCAGGCGATTGCGATTGGATAACACCTTATGAAATGGCTCAGGACTATTTTAAACAGATTTCAGCTCCTAAAAAGAAATTCATTCTAATTGAGAAAGCAGGACATATTCCATTTAAACCAGGACATTTTACACAATTGGTAATGAATTCATTGGATGAATTAAAGTAAATTTATAAAACTTATGCATGCAAGAACTCATGGCTATTATGGTTATTCGTGAGTTTTTCTTTGGTTAAGCATAAAAAAAA
>NZ_HE578928.1:301120-335866 GCF_000313565.1 Dielma fastidiosa
CTTCCGCCGCCAAAGCTACCGCCGCCTGTTCCACCGCCGCTGCTTTCTTGTTTCTTTGGTGTTGCTTTCACAGCGACTGAAGGTTGACTTTCTTTTCCGCCACTGTTAGTTAATACAACTTGAATGCCATAATACTCAATACCATTCGTCAACCCTGTCAGGGTCACATTCTTCGCATTGTTTAAGTTTTCGAATGTTTGACTCTCTGACTTTTCTTTTTCTTCGTTGATTGGCTTATTGTTTTCATCTACACCCGTTTGTTCCTTTATTTTATATTTGTATGAAACAACGGCTTTGGTGATATCCGCACCGCCATCATCTGTCACGTTCCAAGACAATGAGATACTGCTGTCTTTAGCCGTAGGTGTAACTGTTCCGATTACCGGTGCTTCTGCAGCTGATGTTTCTGGCTTATATTCATCAGACCAATCAGAATCACTGCTTACATTGGCTACTCCCTTTTGACGCTGAACGAGGATATATTCAGTATCTGCACGCAAGTTATCAAACATTAAGGTACTTCCATTGCCTTTTAAAGTTTTGATCTCTGTACCATTTGATTGTTTCAAAAGGTATTCAAAGTCACTCTGAGAGGCATTGATAGTGATCGATTTATTCGTTACTGTTACATCACTTGAACTTAATGCATTTGGTTTAGTCAGCTTATTCAATACGACATTGATCGTTACTGTTGTTTGAGCTGTTGAACCATTTGGATGTGTCACCTTGACTTTGAAAGTCTGACTTCCTGTAGTTTGTGGAGTAAAGGTAATGACACCGGTTGAGCTGTTAATACTTGCATTCTGCACTGTCTCCATAAGAGTGAAAGTATAATCACCACCATTAATACTTTCAGGATCTACAGTTGGTGTTCCTGATGTATATTCTTTGCCTACCTCAGCACTGTTTTGAGTTCCATATGTAATACTTGTGATCGGTATTGCTTTCCAAACAGCATATAGATCAACACTCTGATTGCCTTCCTTAGTCTCATAAAGCGCATTGTCTTTATATGCAATATTTCCTGATTCTGTTAATGACCAGCCTTCAAACGTATAACCAGCCTTCTTGAAAGTATTTGCTTGTAGTTTCTCACTAGTTTTCTCAGTGATTGATTGTGTCTTTGTTCCAGTACCTCCATCATGGAAAGTAATAGTTGTCTTAGGCAGATCATTCACTGTGATCGTATATTCTGCATTACTTAATGCATTGTATAAGTCACTGCCTGCCGTACTTACTTTTACCTTTATTGTTCCTGATTTAGTAGGGGTTATGGTTGTTTTAATTCCTTCTTCTACTCCTGCACCATTTGATTGAACTTCATATGTTACAGCTCCACTCTGCGCTATATCAATCGTTTCACCTTTGTTGTTCTTTAAGATAATCATTGAACCTAAGTTGACCTCAGTATTGATTGAAGTTGTGCCAGGTTTTTCTGACAATTTCAATGTTCCTTTTTCGATCGTTACTACAAATTCCTTTTCTGCTTCGTTATAATCATCATTTCCTGATGCTTTCACTTTGATCTGTAATGTACCTGCTTTTGTGATATTCGTGATCGTTCCATCAGCATTGATCGTCGCTTCTGCAGTTGAAGTACCATCCCTTTCATACGTTACAGTTCCCTGTGCATCAGAAACACTCAGCTTAGGTGACTCATTTTCGCCAACAGTTATCGTAGTTGCATTTGTACCGCCAGATAGTGAAACTGTAAAGTTCTGCACAGCTTTATATTTGATTGTTTCTGATGGTGCTGAAGCATCTGAATCATCATAGATAGAGGAATTGTTTGAAATTGCTGTTGCTGTCACATAATAAGTGTGTCCGTCTTGTGGTATAACATCCAGTTTAGTCTCAGTGGTACTGCTTATTGTTTGAGGTGTTCCTTTTGTACCATTATCATAAATATCAACAGTATAATTAGATACCTTGCCTGAATTACCAGCTGCATCAGTAATCGTTACATAAAGACCCTCATCACCTTTTTTAAGTACAACACTAGGTGCTGCCAATTTCACTTTACTTGCTTTAGCAGCAGCTGAGAAATCACTTTGTGCTGATTCAGCATAATCTGAATTGCTGACCGGAATTGCTTTTACCTTTGCAAAATATTCTGTATTGGCTGTTAAATTAGATAATGCAATGTTTCCCGTTTTAGCTGTTACTCTTTCAGTAAAAACAGCACTATCTTCTTTACTAGAATACAAATATAAGGTATAATCAGCTACTTCCTTGCTATCATTAGTATCTGTGATACTATACTTCAAACCACCATTTTCAGTATCTGAACTGAGTGTTACAGATGGTGTTGACAATGTTGGTTGGGTAACATTAAAATTCATACCAATGATTAATCTATAATCACCTAAAACATCCTCATCAGTTGCACCGCCATAAGCAGGATTAAATAATGACTCTACATTGAATCCAACTTGTTTTGCGCCATATCCTTCAAAAGTAAAACTAAATTCTTCCATATTTGGCCAAGCATCTGTTATTGGTTTTACTGTCTCATCTTTCTTTGATAAGAATGCTCGAGCATATTTATTAAAATTAGTACTTATATAGGGATTCGCAGTTCCTGATGAATAATTTTCATCTTTCATGTAAAATCCTAAATCATTTACATGATTGGGATGCCAATTATCATCTTTTACTTCGAGTTTAGTACTATAGCCATTTCTGACATCTACTTGACCACCAACAATATCTGAATTCAAATATAATAAACCAAAGGTTCCTGTGTCATATGCATAGCCTTCTAATTTCCCTTCAGTTATACCGATTCGTATTGTGATTTTATCTCCGCTTGCGACATCTCCTCCCAAAATCATCAAATCATAATCATTATAGCAATTACCTTCATATACCGCAGGTTGAAAATCACTATCTCCTTTTTTTATCTCTATGTCAAAATACCTATCAGCATACTCTGTACACGATAAAGGCAAATTGGTAGAGCTCGCTTCAATTGTTTTATTATCTGTACCCAAACAAATCGCAGCAGCAAGTCCCGATATTAATAATATTTTACCTAACTTTTTCATTTTATCCTCCTACTCTCGATAATAGGATAGAGACATCTGTTCCATTCAGATAACCATCCTTATTCATGTCCCCTTCTAAAATAGGGTCACTTTCTACCAGCATACTAATTTCATATTCTACTTCCTTACTTTCATCTTCGTTCCTCAATCGTACAATTATTGGGCTTATATATGTATTATTGAAAGTCATTTTAGTACCTTGAGAATTTATTACTCGTCCTCTAGTATCATATACTTTACCTGTGCCTACATTAAAGTTGACAATCTGTGTAGGAAGAGCACCCTTTTTAACATAAATCAAAATTTTACCATTTAAATTATCTATGAATATCTTTTCTACATCTGTCCTATCTTCAAATTCGAATGAATAAAAAATAGGATTATCAGTTATATTTTGAGTCTTGATTGTATAGATCTTCATATTTCCTTCATCATCAATCAATATCATCGTAGAATCCATACTCAAGTCAAATTCCATACCATTACTATATTTCTGACCATTCAGAAGGATATTTTTTATATTCGAAGCATCAATATACAATGTTAAATCTTTGAAATTCATTGTTAGATTTTTATCTATATCGAGGTATACTACATTATCAATTATTCTACCTAATACCTTTGTGCCATTAACCATGACATATAATTCATTTAGAGTAATTTCATTGATAATTTTCTCTACGATCTTCATCGTATAGACGCTTTCATCAGCTCCATTCTTCAAGATAAAGCTCTTTTCTGTCGTTCCTAAGTTGATTGTACTTCCTGATGTGATCTTGATTGTATTCTCATACAGCACTGAGCCATCATTCGTTGTATATATTATCGTGAACGGTTTTGTTAGATCGAACTTGTCTGCTTCTGCTTCAAAAACAACAGTTCCATTCTCATTATCTGGTGTCGCAGTTAAGGTAATCATTTCACTGCCTGATTCACCCATAATTTCCTGACTGATTGTAATTTTTCCTGTGAACTGTGGACCTTGATGAATGACTGCCTTGATTAAATAAGCATTTTTGATTCCGTTCATCTCCACAGTTATCAGCAATGGTTGAGTGCAATCAATTGTTCCTGTCGTATATTCACTGCCACTGACCATTACTTTTGCGTTTTTATCACTTAAGGTGAATACTGGCGTAACGGCACTTAAATCTGTTCCCTTTGGCAGACTGACTGAAACTTCATTACCATTGATGACACCCAATACGCCATTTAGACTTATACCAGTCAATTCTGCTCCGCCCGTTTCCTTCGTTACGATCAATGTATAGCGGCTCTGTGCATGTTCTGCCTGACTTGCGGTGATCACGGCTTTCTTCGTCAAGTCATAGATCGCTCCAATCTGTCCTTCTACACTTAACGTGATTTCTTCATTGCCGCTCATCGTCATCGCTGTCAGATCCGTGCTGCTTGGTACTTTCACTAAGATCAGATCGCCTTCAATGGACACGTTCTGTCCTAAGATCTCATTGCCTTCTTTATCCATCAGTTTAAATTCCGTCAGCTGCGTCTTCGGTAATTGAACGATCTGTGTGACCTGCAGTGTATATGTTACGGTTTCTTTGCCATTGCTTAATTCAACTTTTCCCGTGTACTTCAGTTCTTTCGTATCACCAAAAGTCGTCACTGAAGTCAGCATAACTGTTCGATCCTCAGCATCGGTCATATAAGAGTCGGTAGTGAAGCTCAATGACAGACTTTCATTTAACTTGAAGCTTTCATCGACTGTGAAGCTGACAACCTCGCCTTCGATCGTTCCTTCGATCTGTTTGCCGCCTTGACTCAGACTCATCGTCTTCGCATAAGGTCCGCTTTCGACCTGAAGCACGACATCCTGTTTTTTGCCATTCTGACCGATCAAGGTGTAATGGATCGATCGTTCTGCTTTGACCGTACTGATACCGCTACTCTGTAACTCCGCACCGATATACACATTGGATGTATTTTCTGTTGTATATGTCACATTCATCGCGGCGCCAGACTGATACAGCACATAAGGAATCGTGACACGATATGTCTTATCATCGATCTTTTCTGCTTGATAGTCAGTTCCATCGATTGATGCCTTCTCGATCACCATCACGGCATCTTCGCTTGGTGCATCACTCAACAGTACGCTTACCTGTTCATGAGTTACCGTACCGTCTTGGGCCGTTAACTCATACATCACTGAACCGCTAGTAAAATCGATCTGATTGCCGCTGATCTGTGCTTCATTTCCCAGCTTGACGATTGCTTCCGGCTGATTCAACTCATAGATCACTTCGATCGCTTTCCGGCTGACCGTGTTCTCTACTCTGAATACATAATCCTGACTTTGCGCATAGATTGCTTCATCATAATCGTATACCTTTCCATTTCCGTCCTTGATCTGCAGCTTCGTGAATTTCACCGGTTTTGCTTCCGGCTTCACGACACTGATGGTTATACTTCCTCGTACATCCATATCCTTCTGCGAATAGGCCGTGATCACGGCTTCACCTTCTGAAATACCGCTCACCATTCCATTTTCGCTCACTGCGGCTATATTCTTATTGCTCGTACTGTAATACAGTCCCGATTCTGCACCTTCCGGCTTGATTTCTGCTTTCAGCTGCAGTGTTTCACCAATTTCGACCACGTTCTTCCTGTTTTGACTGCTTAAGCTGATAGAAGTTGGATAAATGCTTGAATCCTGACTTTCCGTGATGTTTACCGTGATCACGACACTCTTGCTTGAATCATAAATGCTCGTGAACGTGAGGTGCACAGTCCCGGCTTTCTTGGCTGTCAGCGTCACTTGATCGCCTGCTTTTGATATCTCCACAGCACTTGGATCACTGTTGTGGACGTTGGCTGCCTGCTTCTCTGCTGGTTCAGCTGCGAATGTGAAGCCGATACTATCACCGCTGTTCATCGATATATTATTTGTGCTGTCCTTTGTATAGACCTCAGAATTACTGCCTACGACCCAGAAGTCACTCAATGCTGCATCTTCAACAGCTCTGAGTTTCACTTGCGCCGATGCCGGTTCATGTCCTTCAACCACTGCCGTTACTGTCACAGTATATTCAACACCGATTCCTGCACTCTCTGTTAATGTCAGCGTTGCTTGTGGCCGATCTGCATTCTTGATCGTTATTTCGTTACTTTCCGTTTCCCATCGATAAGTGAGTGAAGTTCCTTCTTTTACCTGCGGTGTCAAGACTGCCTGTAAATCCACTGAATCACCCTTTTTCAGACTGAGATCCGTTTGATCCAACAGCACCTGATAGCAGATCTGTGGGATCACTTTGATAAAGACTTGTTTATAATAAGGATTCTTATCGCTCACCGGCCGAATCGTAATGATCACAAAGCCTGCTTCATGGCCGGTAACCATTCCGTTCTCATCCACACTAGCAATGGATTCGTCACTGCTTTGATAGATCAATGAAGTATCGGTAGCCAACGCATCTGCTTTCGCCTCTAAGAAGATCGTTGGTTCCACAGGTCCTAATTCTAATTCCGCAAAATCATCACTGAGAGCAGTCGTGATCTCACTGACCGGCGTTTCAAACTGAGTGCTTACGGTTACCTTACAGAATGCCAGATAGCCGTCGAGGTCTAATGTGATCATCGCGGTTCCTTCTGAATGCGTACTTATATTTCCTGACTCATCAACTGTTGCGATTGATTCATCACTGCTCGTCCATTCGATTGATCGAGGTCCTGAATAATCCATCGGTTCGATATCATATGTCAAAGCATGGGTACGATTCACTGAGAGACTTAAACTTGTTTCACTCAATTGTATGTATTCAAGTTTGGATGTATCTTTTTTGACAATCACCAGAAGGGGCACCGGTTCTCCTGCCGGCTTAGCACCGATATATGGCTGATAGCTGATAACAGCACTGCCGCTGTTCACTGCCTTTAGGATTCCCGTTTCAGTATCGATCGCTGCGATCTGTTCATCGTCACTGCTCCAGATACCGTAGACATTGACGGCATCCGTTGGCTCCGTTATAATTTCTGCCAATAAGCGCAGCTGTTCACCGAGCATCAATTCTATTGGAGAAGTGATGGACACTCCATCTGTGCCTTTTATGTTCACATTCGTGATCGATGCTTCATTTCCTTCTTCCTTTTTGATTTTTATCGTCGTTTCAGCATTCATCGCAGACTCATCGCTGCCGATACTTGCCGTTACCTTCAGCGTGATTTCGCTGATAGGAGATTCCTCAGAAGATAAGCTGTCAATGACCTCTGCCATTGTTGGACTGATGTCAAACTCAGCATCGATGATGCCGGTCTCGGTTTCATCATGGTTTCCGGTTTCATCGATTGTATATCGAGGAGTCAATGTGAACTGTTCGAGGATCAGTGCCTGCTGGTCAGAATTTACTGACCCTAAAACTTCCACGTTCCAACGAATCAGTTCATCCTTGAGATCATAATTCAATGGCTCGCTAATCACCTTGAGACTGCCGCTGTCACCCGGCAGCAGATTCAATGTCGTCTTGTTCATGGAGATTTTTTCAAGCGTCGGTGCCGGCTGGGCAGCGATCACTTCGATCTCGATCTGATTGCTGGCCACGTTGCTGCCATCCGTACTGAAGGCCTGCAGGAACACGGTTCCTTCACTTTTTGCTGTCAATTGGTTGTCATGAATGCTGACTGCCTCAGGATCTGAACCTGTAACGTTCCATCTCAGTTCGCGCTGTGATGCATCCGATGGTTCGATTTTGATCGGCAGTTCGATGGTTTCACCAACGCTTACCTGAAGCTTACTTCTTTGGATCAGTAAGCTTTCCACTTTCTTTTCAGTGATAGCCACGATGCATGAGGTACTGATTCCATTGGTCGTCGTCGCTGTCACTTCGACGAAACTATTTGGCTGTACGCCCGGCATCGGATAGAGAGTGATGCTCGGTTTTGTACTGTTAATCGGCTGGATGATACCCGGTTGACTCACGCTCCAGATCACTTGTTGATTCTGTACGGTACTTGGTACGATCATTGCCTTTAGGCTTTCTCCCGGACTGCTCGTACTCATCTGAATCAATCGTTTATCTAAAGTGATTCCTGTTGGTGTATTACCTGCCGTTCTGATCTCGATGCTTGCCTTAACGCCTGATCCATCATTAGCTGCTGCTTCGATAGTCACATTTCCCTGCGCTCGAATCACCTGAACTCGTGTGAATGTTCCCGTTCGATCGAGAACTCGCACGATGCTTTCATCTTTACTGGTCCATGTCAATGTTTCATTGCTTGCCATGTCCGTATCTTTATTGATCACTGCTTTGATGATCACGATTTCATTCAATTCGACCGCTTTATCAGGGCCTTGCAGTTCGATCGTCTGAACAAGAATCGGATCTTTTACGACCTTCACCTCACAGTTCGCTTTTTTACTCTCATCCGTATTCCCCTGCTGCTGAACGGTGATCGTTGCCGTTCCCGCCTTCAATGCTTTGATTTTGATACTTCTCGTCGTGCTCATACCTCTGATTTCTAATACTGAACTGTCACTGCTGGTCCATTCAAAATCATCGGCACTGCTTCCTTCCGGTAAAAGCAAGCGCAGTTCTTTATCCTCACTGCCTGAAAGTAGGACCATCGATGCTTGAGATAGAGTCAAACTGTCCAGAGCCGGTTCCTTTACCGTCAGTGTGATCTGTTTCATTATCTTTTCATCTTCTTTTGCTCTTGCCGTGATCGTCACTGCTCCTGCTTTTAGCGGCTTTACCGTTCCCGCCTTATCGATCTTCGCTATGCTCGGATCACTGCTCTCCCATGATACTTCCTGGGAGGAGGCCGGTGTCTTACCGTCGGATGCATAGATCTTCGCATTCAGTTCCAGACTTTCACCGCCCGCTATCAGGGGTCGTGTCTCATCATAGGTGATCTCGAGTCTACTGCCGGCCGTTCTTAAGATCATGACCGGGAATGAAGCTGTGATCGTACTGCCTTCAGCTTTTGCCTGTATCATCGCACTCATGCCTGGCATCGCATCTTCGCTGGCTTTCAGATAAACTTCCTGATCCGTTGCTTCCTTGATCTCATTGCCAGCCTGATCCACGATCGTGATACCGGCATAGCTGCTCGTCCATTCTACATTCTGATTGACGTAATCCTTTGGCTGCACGATGGCTTTTACCACACCGCTCGTTCCGCCGGCACTCAAGGTGATGGAGGATACATTGAAGCCGATACTTTCGATCTTCGCTTCTTCTACCGTTATCACATCTGAAGTGTAAGAAACCGAGTTATTCCCTTCACCCTCTACAGACACTCTGATTCTGAATGTTCCGGGCTTATTTGCTTTCAAAGTTCCTGAATTCATTTCAACGATATCACTGGTCGTTTCGTCCTCTGCATGGATCGCTTCCCATTTGAAATCGATCTGATTTGCATCTGCCGGTTCAAATACAGCATTGCACTGAAGCTGTCCACCTACTCGAAGAGGCATATCATTCAATAGTTTAATTCCAGTAATCTTCGTTACATATTTTTTAACGTCACTGCAAATAATTGTAATTTGAGCACTTGCTTGATTATCGCCTTCTTTTTCACCGCTTACCTTTACAACAGCTGTTCCTGGTTTGTTATTGCCTTCATCACTTAAATTGAAACTTATCAATCCTTGATCACTGATTGATTCAATAATGCCATCTGGATCATTTATTTTCTCATAAGTGAGTTTCTTCTGAGTTGTATTAATTGGCAAATAATCAACTGTTAACTGCAATGTTTCGGTTTTATAAAAGCCTACAGTTTCTCCCTGCTTGATGATCAGTGAGGTTGGATAGATCGCTTTTACTGTGAAGGTATGAGTCGTACTCACTGTCCCATCAAGGCTTTCTGCTTTTACTGTCACAGTTCCTTCACTTAAGAATCTGATCTCGCCATTTTCCTTGATTGCTGCGATCGTTAGGTTATCGACACTCCATTTCACTGCCTGATCACTGGCCGTCTTTGGTGTTGCTTCTGCGATCAGATTCAGTGTCTGATTCACGCCTACCTCACTTGGCAGCTCCTCGCCTGCTTCCTTATTCTTGATCGTCAGGCTCTTCAACTCCGTTCTTCCGATCACTACTTCGATCGTATCGCTGAGTTCTTTGCCATTCTTGTCTTTCAGCTTACTCTTTGCACTGATGAGGACCTTCTCCCCATCCTTCACACTCTCATCGGCACTTAATACCGTTCCGTTCAAGGTGAATCCCGGATGGCTCTCGGCTTCCATTAATTCGTAGCTCACTCCTGCATAGGTTTCCATCGTTACATCACTGCCGCGATTCTTCACCTCCGGCAGTACGACGGATCGTAATTGGACGCTCTCGCCTCTTTCAAGAGTGATCACACTGCTTCCTTCGTCCGGCTGAATCTTCAATGAATCGAGCACGGCCTCACTGATCGTGATCGTATATGTTTCTGTGAAATTACCATCCGCTGATCTTGCCTTGATCGTATACGCTCCAACTGAGCTGCCTTCGAATAGGACCGTTCCTTTTTCAGAAGTGATCGAACTTGTATTCTCTGTTGGTTCTTGGATCACTTCAAAGCTGACAGCTTTATCATCCGCATCTTCATTGACTGTATATGTCAGCTCCAATGGATGAGCCGCATCACTCTTCAATTCTTGATTGAAGCTGAGTTCATGAACAGCATTCTTCACATTCAGTTCGATAGCACCGATCACGCCGTTCTCGCTCTCTGCTCGAATGATCACCGTACCGCTGTCATGAGCCGTTACGATTGCTTTTGTGAAATCGTTTAGATCCGCTTGTATCGAAGCGATCGTTTCATCACTGCTGGTCCAAGTCAAAGAGAGTGCGTCGATCGGTTTGACAGAAGCTGAAAGATTCAATTGACTCAGATCTTCCTGATCTTCTATTGGGATATAATGATTGATCAACGTTCCGCGGTCATTTTCCGCAGTGATCGTGATCTTCGTCGGCACGGTACCGACAGTCACGAGACAAGAATCGGAATTACCGTCAACGGTAGTCGCAGTGATGAGAGCCGTCCCCGGGATCAGACCTGTGATCTGACCCTTATCATCGACATAAGCGACAGTAGGCTTAGAAGAAGACCATTTCAAAGTATTGTTGGCATTTTCAGGAAGCACAGTCGCAGTCAATGAAGCAGATTCATTGATCTTGACGGAAAGCTCATGCTTATCGAGAGAGACGGTAGTCGTTTCACCAAAGGTAGGCACACCTTCAACGACTGTCCAAGTACGATATGTATTAGGAGAAGACAGATTCTCTTTATTGACCCATTGGTTCAGTTTATTCACCAAACTGTCTGATTCACTGGCTGGTGCACTTACTTGACTTGGTGTTACTTCGATGAGTCCTGTTTCTAATGCTTGCATGCCATCTGTTAAATTACCGTCTGATACTCTAAACCATGTATTAAATTTATCATTTAGATATGAACTAGTATCGAAGTAACCATTAAATATTGTTTGCCCACCTATGTGCTTATCATAAGTTCCAATCACCTTACAAAGTCGATATATATGAACATCATCTATATTTGAATCAATTTCAATTTTTAGATAATTATTATTGAAGTCATGTAATGTATCCCGCCATATCGTACCAATTAAACAACCAATTCGTGTTGTATACTGATATTCACCTTTTACATCAACTGAAAGCTTTACCAAATTATTTTCCATTATGAATGGACCACCACCAGCTTCACCAATAACACCGCCAAAATGCTGACCTACATCGCGGTGATTTTCTCGTGTACCAATCGCTATTGTATAGTTATTAACATCCATATTTATTTCATTATTAATAACTGTCAATTCATGATCGTAAATCTGAGCAATTATACCGCCGTTATAAGTAGCATTTGTAACATTATTAATTGATAAATCAACACTGCATCCTTCCACATATACTTTGATTTTTTTCTTATTTATGTCAAACACATCAAAATTGACAACACCTATCATTCCAGAAACTACATTGTTATAATCGTGAATGTTATCAAAATCAACGTTAAAGTTTTGCACACTGCCTGCCGTATGAACATTAACGATGCTTATATTATCTGAGACCGCAGAAGCAAGCAAACTTCCCGCTTTTCCTTCAATATTGATGTTATCTATCGTTAAATTAGAAATGCTTCTGCTTCCTATACAACCAAACAAACCACCGATACCTGCATTCGTGTTATCTGTATAGATATTTTTGATACTGTGACCTAATCCATTGAAGTTACCCTTAAATTCATAGCTGCTGTTTCCAATTGGTTCCCATACTGGCTTGCTTTCCTTATTACCTCCCATGTCGATATCATTATCCAGATACAACGTATATCCTTCAAAGCCATTATATTCTCCGGCATTCGTTTTTTCAGAGATCCATGCTAATTCATTTGGGGTTTGAATATGTATGGTTTTATTTGCTGTATTCATTAACACTGGTTCTGAAGCTGTACCATCCCATACTGTACTGCTGAGCGGTTCTTTCACTGTAATAGTTATGCTTCCCTTGATTGCCGAGTTGGCTTTTGATGAAGCTACTATTATTAATTCTCCTGCCGTACTGCCTGCATTCAATGTTCCTTTTGAACTGACCGTGGCATTGGAGCCGTCAGGTTTTGATGTGATTTGCCAATTTATTGCCGTTTCATCAGCTGTATCAGGATACACCGACGCAGTTAATTTTACTGTTTCATTTGTATATACTTCATTCTTTCCGGATAAGACGATACTTTCAATCGCATCATAGGCTGGTACGATGGTGATCGTACATGTGCTTTCAGGATAGCTGGCATCATTCGGTGTCATTGTGATTTTGATTGTTTTACCCACTGGTGCCGTTTTAGAGACAGAGATGAAACCGTTGCTGTCAACTGTCGCATAAGCAGGATTGCTGCTTGTCCATGTTACTGCCATGTCTGGTGCACCAAATGGTGTAATAACCTTATCAAGCTGAGCGGTTTCACCTGGACGCAGAACTAATGCCGAAGGAGTTACTGTTATATTTTCTATTTCAGTAACACCTAAAGTCGGCAAACCATCTGTTCCTAACTTCCAATGTTTTAACTCCACTCCATTGTAAGTAGGATTAGAAATAACATATTCATTAAGTGATTTCACAATTGATATTGCATCATCTTTACTAAAAGATTTAACCATTGTTTCATCTGGACGACTTTCTGTTCTAACAGTACCAACTGCAATAGCTGTGGCTAGAGTTGAATTAATCTTAAATAATGAGTCTTGATAGAAATAGTTATTTTTAAAAGTCCCATCAAATGCCATTGATCCAAATAGTGATCCAACACTTCCACTATTCTTTTTAACATCCAAATCTGTTATTGAAACATTATTTTCAAATTTAAAACTTTGTGTATTTTGAGCAACTGTCGCTCCTGTCAGGCCTCCAACACCAATTAAATCTCCTGTATAATCAATGATTATTTTTGATTTATTAAGACAGTTGATCATGCCTACTTCAAAATTATCTCCACTTGTATTAAAACCAATTAAACCACCAATACTATCTGCTTTACTATTTAATTTTAGAGTACATCCATCTACATAACAGTTTATTATGCTCCCGCCAGCGTTGCAAATGGCTATCAGACCTGAATTAGTAGCTCCAATAAAGGTAGAATTTAAAACTGCACAATTACTTATAATACCCCCTTTTCTTATATCGCCAGTAATGGCACATCCAGCTGACATATCAATTCCATTTTTATAAATAACAGAATCAATCCTGCCAACAGTATATCCAGACACAAAAGCATTGCAATGATCTAAAACAAGATTTTTTACCAAACTGCCTTCTTCTATACCGGGAAACAAACCAAACATTGTACTATCTAAATTACTTATACTATACGATTGACCGTCAAATATTCCATAAAAACCAATATCTATTGTGTTATTTTGCCAGCTGTCATAATAAAGGCTTGTCCAATTTTTATTATTAACATCGATTGAATTTAATAGAACAATTACATAATTTTCAAAACCATGATAGGCACTATCAGCTTTACCTTTACCCAATTCAGTAGCTATCCACGCTAATTCCGATGCTTTTGAAATATAAATATATTTACCTTTTATTTCCGGCTCCTCAATCGTTTCACCATCCCACTTACTTCCTTGTTGAATCGTGATCGTACATTCTGCATGTTTGCCGCCGATACTTGCCTCTATAATCAATGTCCCGGCTTTCTTGGCAGTCAGTTTCCCGTCAGTTGTGATACTTGCATATTTCTCATAGCCTTTTTTGATTGACCAGATCACTTGATCCTTTACTGCGTTTGCCGGTTCTATTACAGCTTCCATCTGTACACTGTCACCCGTTGAGATCGTCCCTGGATTTTTAATACTCAGCGCTGTGATCTCTGTTTCTTCCGGCATGACTGTTACCGTGATCATATCTGTGTATTGCTTCCCTGTCTCATCAACCGCTGTCATTGTGATCGTCCCCATTGAATAGGTAACTGCTGTTTCTTTAATTGTCAGCTTATTGCCTGATAATTCAAAAGAGTCTGTATCGGCATCCGCATTTAAACTCCATATCACATCAAGTGTCTTGGTAGAATTATACGGCTTCATTACAGCTTCCAGTTCAACACTTTCATTCCTTCTTAAATACAAGTCCTCTTGTTTGATAGAGACCGTAATTGGTGTAGTATTCGTGAGTCTTGGTGCTGTATTGCCATTACTTGTCCAAGCGAACCAGCCACTTTTACCTTCAGCATTCGCATTTAATGTATCAGCTAAGCCGCCTTCTGCCTGCACTAATGTTTCAGCGTTTACCGACGTTGTTTTATTGGTTGCTGTATTTGAACTATCACCTACACCAAATGCTTTAATGCCCGACGTTATTAAGCTGCTGCTGTTATAATGATCGGCATTTTTATTCCAGTAAACATTGTTTATTAAATCAAAATTTAATCCTTCTACATTAATATATCCAGCAATTGCACCTGGCAGATACCCTTCACCTATTGAGTATTGGTTTTTAATTGTTCCATTCGCATAGATATTATTTAATGTAATTGTATCTATTGCTGTATTTGTGCGTAAGATCGAACCAATAAGGCCTCCTGTATATACAGGTAATGACCGCTCATTTGTTTTTATTGCCTGTACATCGATATTTGCATAAGAATTGCTGATAATAGTATTGCTAGATGTTTCTCCAATCAAACCACCTATCGACATCTTCTCAGTCTCTGCCACAGGTACAATACTATTCACTGCCTGTCCGCTGGCAGAACTATTCGTTATAGAACCGCCATCAATATAACCAATCAAACCACCTGCAATCTTGCCGTAAACATTCACATTTTCTACATGACAATTTCTTACTTCACTTCCATAAATCAAACTTACTAAACCACCCGCATACATTTTTGAATAGATTGTTCCGTTGGATACAATAATATTCTCTAAAAGCGATTCTGATCGCACATAGCCAGCCAAACCGCCCATTTTTTGCTCAGAATTAATATTTTCAGTTGAGCCCCCTATAAAATGTTCAACCTTTAAATTTTTAATCGTTCCGCTTACGATCCAACCAAAAAGTGAATTAAACTCCTGATTCTTATCTGAAGCAGCATAAATATTTGAGATTGTAAATCCCTGACCATCAAAGATACCACTAAAATAACTCGATCCGCCGCTGCCGATGGCAGTCCATTCTGCAGGTGTTGCATTCTTACCACCTAAATCAATGCTGTTATCTAAGATAACTGTTTTCCCTGCAAATGTATTACCATTATTACATTGTTCTGCGATCCATCTTAGCTCTGCCCCGCTTGTAATATGATATGTATTGCCTTCTACCTTTGGCTGTAAGCTTGTTACTCCATCCCATGTACTTGATTGTATCAATAAATTTATTTCATCAAGCATCATGTCATCAGCCCACAAAGATATAGTTACTTTACCCTGAGCTTTTGGTGTTAATAAGCCACTTTTAATGTTGATTTTAGCTATTTCATTTTCTTCAACATATAACTGCTCTCCATTTAATTCTTTCCCTTTTATCTTCCATATTAAATTGGATGAATCTGCATCGCTTGGATACACATTGGCTGTTAATTTCTTCGTATTTCCTAATTCTAATATGCCAGGATTATTGATAGAAGCCGATATAGGATAACCATTATCCAAAACCTTCAAAGTATATGTCATTGTATTGATGCCATATCCTATATGAAGCAGATAATCACCAGCTTCAGCATTATTAGTCTTTATTAAACCCGTATTGCTGACAGAAATTTTACCTGCATCTATATCAGCTTGATGAGAATTATCAAATTCCCATGTGAAAGATAAATTTCTGAAAGCAGAAAATGGAAACGCTGCTGCATGCAGTTGAATTTCATCAGTCGAACTAACACTAATAATATTTGCAGATCCTTGATTTGATGGATAAACCTGAATGGATTGAACCTCTGGTTCTTTAAAAATAGGATATTTTGATGTAGGTGATGCTTCCCAATTCAAATAAGTATATGCATTTCCATTATCGTCTGTAGGTAAAATGGAAGCATCAAGATTACCTGCATTTAATAAAGTTGCGAAACTTTCACCTTGCATTTGGCTATCTTGTTTAGAAGTAAATCCTGAAAATGAACTTACGTTCACCAGCTTCCCTATGTCAGCCATTTCACTGTCTATTACATTCCATTTTGAAGCGTCTTTTAACCAATAAACATTGTCTACGGAGATTTCATATGCCACTTGCCCTATAACAGCACCTGAAGCTCCGCCCTTCTGATTGATAATTGTTGATGTTGTATAATTACTATACAAATTTACATTTTTTATCCGTGAGCCAATCTCACCGATAAGTCCACCGCATGCGATATTTTTTAATTCTGAAATCACGGATGTCATTACTTCAATCTTACTATCAGAATAATTATTACATATATAATGATATACACTCTCATTAATATTCTGATCCTCAGTTCCAACATATCCAATTAGACCACCGCCAGCTAAGCTGACAGGATTCATGAAATCAATCTTAATATAATTATCTTTCGAGACTGAGTTAATAAGTCCTGATGATGAATGATTCCCAAACTCTGAACTGGTGACTGGCTGTATCAAGCCCAAGATGCCGCCAACAGTTCGACCTTTAATAACGGAGTTTTTTACAAAAGAATCAATTACCCAGCTGCCATTACTCAGCCGTCCTGCTAAACCGCCTACTCTTTCTCCGGATAAATCAGCATTTTCAATTACAATATTTGAAACAATGGTGTGTATCAATTGAGCTGACAGCGTACCGCCATAATTACTTGTATTATTATTTGCAGCAATTACTGCATCAACAAATATTATATTTTTCAAATCCGCATTCTTCGTTACACCAAAAAAACCACTGAAAATCTCATCAGCTTGTTTTACATATAAGTTTTTTATCGTTCTTCCCTGACCGTCAAAGGTTCCGGCAAACGCATGCTCCAAATCTATACCAATCGGTGTCCATGCGATATTATCTAAATCGATGTCCCTTTCCAGTACGATTTTTTTATCCGCAAAGCTATACCCTTGATTTACCTGCTGCGCGATCCATGCCAGTTCTTCTCCTGTATAGATGTGATATGTATCTCCATCATTTCTTGGTTCAATTCCGCTTACTGTGCCAGTCCACCGTTCATCTTTTATCTGACTCGCTGCTTCTGTCGCTTTTACTTCTATTTCACTTTCAGGCACATAAGCACTGATGCCAACAGCCATACTCAGCGCGATCATCACCTTCAGTATTTTTCTTATTTCTTTCATCATTTTCGATTCCCTCGCTTTTCCTCTTCGCTTCTTGCTTTCACCTGATTCCAATTCCTGTTTAACCATGATTGATCTTCACCTGCCGTTCCGCGATCCTTTTTCTTGTTGGTTCCGCCCAGCTATAGCCATACATGTATTCATCGTCATAGGGATACTGTTCAGTATTTCCCTTAATGTATTCATAATAATCACAGACGACCTTCTCTTTATCGATCTTGACGACACCATAACTGACCTCGATCAGATCAGAAAGGCCCGCTTTACTCAAAGTCTCCCGCAAGAGACGAAGCGTATAACGGCATGTCCGCTTAGCACTGATATCATGATCACGCTGCGGCCATAAAGCGCTGATGATCTTCTCATTGCCGACAAAATCGCCTTCGTTATCGACTAAAAAGGCCAACAGCTCCTTAACCTTGAGATTTTTGAAAGGTAAAACATAATTATCGATAGAAATGGCAAAACGGCCAAAAGTTTTAATAAAAATCATAAGTAATAGCACCCCTTAAGTAAAGAATGTCTCGAAAGGTATACTTTATAAGACAGGAAAAAATGAACAAAATTGTTCTTAAAATTAACAGTGTTTGTCAAAAATATGTTTACAAATGTAAAAAAACGCCCTATAATGAGCGTGAACAAACTGTCTCATAAAGTATACTTTTTGACACAATATCACTTTCTGATAATTTTCGCTAAATAAAAAAAGATAAGCGTCATTCAAAGAATCCTATCTCATCAGCATATTCATAATCATTTCTTAATCTGAAAAAAGCTACAGATCTTTTTTACGTCCTTACGTTAAACAGAAAAACAGGTTCAAGCATATGCCTGAACCTGTTTTTTTTATTTAACTAAATACCAAACACAAAACAAACCGCAATACAGATTACCAACGTGCCAATCAAAATCCACGTTGTCTTAACCTTCTTGCCAAGCAGCCAGTACATCAAGCCAAATAACGCCAGCTGTGTCAGACAAGGCATAATCATATCAAGATAATTAGATAATGGCTCCGCAAACTCCCCAGAACCAATCATAATCGGCAGATCAAGCCAAATATAACTCGCAACCATGCCGCCTATTGCCATCAAGCCTACAATGCCAGCCACATAAGTAACCTTTTCCATAATGCCGTTCTTTTCAGCACCGGTAATAAAAGCCGCACCCTTTTCATAACCAAACTTAAGCCCGTAATAGCGAATGATAAAACCAGGTACATTATAAATCAACAGAAACAGAATCGGTCCCAGCACATTCCCCTGAGATGCAAATCCCATTGCGATACCCGTCGCAATAATTCTCAGTGTACCAGCAATCATTGAATCACCAATACCGGCCAGCGGACCCATCAATGAAGTTTTTACCGCCGCAATCGTATCATCATCAAAATCTGGATTATTCGCGTTTTCTTCTTCCATGGCGGCATTAATGCCCATCAGCAGTGTTGAAACCTGCGGTGTAATCGCCATAAAATCAAGACCTCTCGCATACGCCCGCTGCTGCTTCTCACTGCCTTTATCGTGAAGCTTATTAATAACCGGTGTCATCGCATAAGAATAACCTAAATTCTGCTGCCGCTCATAGTTCCACGAAACATCTAACTGACATGACCGCCAGAATATCTGATTCAATTCCTTCTTCGTCAGCTTTTTATCCTTAGAATTCGTTGTCATCTACAGCTACCTCCCTATTTTCCATTCCATTTGTGTTAAAAATTAAGATGGCGGCAACCACACAAGCGATTGCGGTAACGCCTACGATACTTAAATTGAAATAAGCAACTAATAAGAAACCAAAGAATAAGAAACAAGCCAGTTTTTTGTTGACAATCATTCGTGCCAGCATCGCAAAACCAATAGCTGGAATAATACCCATTGCATAATTTAAACCGTTGGTAATAAATACCGGAATTGAATTTACCAAGTTTTCCATAACTGAAGAACCAACATAGAAACCAATAGCCGTTAAGACTGAAAGGATACCAACTTGAATGATTATCGCGATATAATGCATACGGTCAATGCCCTTATTATCACATTCGAGTGCATACTTATCAGCCTTAGCAGCCAGCATTGGAACAATAATCATCATCATTAAATTCCACAGTGACTGCATCAGCATCGATACTGGCACTGCCAATGCTACTGAAGCTGCCACATCAGAACCAGTCACAATTACATAAGCTGTTCCGATAATCGATCCGGAAATCATATCCGGCGGATTGCTGGCACCGATTGCCATAGCTCCCAGCCAAACTAACTCAAGCGTAGCACCAACCATGACGCCAGTCTGTAAATCACCTAATACAAGACCTACCAAAGTTCCCATTACCATCGGCCGGCAAATCATCGCACTGGCCAGATAACTATTCAAATAACCAAGTACCGCAACTACGAATATCATCAGCGTTTGTGTCATCATATTCTCATTTCCTCCTATATAAGTTTCATGACATTTTCTGCAATGTCATCCGGAACCATCTGAACTTCAAGAGAAAGTCCCATAGCATCCAATTCCTTCAGCATCTGACAATCCTCTTCAGACACAAACATCGCCTTGGAAATTTGTTTTCTTCCTGCCGCAAGCTTTGTGCCGCCCAGATTGATTTTCTTAATCGAATCGATATGCTTTGCTAGTTCATAAGCATCCTTAATTGATTCACAGATAATAAATAAATTATATTTATCCGTCGCACCGCTTTTAATTGCTTTAATTGAATCCTCAATACTCTTAATCACCAGCTTTGTATTATCCGGTTTTGCCATTCGAAGCGCTGACATCCGCAGCTCATCCTTAGCTACACTGTCATTGGCTATCAATATGCAATCAGTACCAATCATTTTCACCCAAGTAAAGGCTACCTGTCCATGCAGCAGCCGATGATCCACTCTTACCAGTTTTATCATACTTGTTCACCTCTAATGTGCTTAACGGCATCCATCATTTCTTTCACATGATCGGCGGATAATTCGCCGTCATCCTTATAACTATCCTTGAAGAAGCTGCCTACAATCGCACCATCCGCAATCTTAAATTGTTCCTCTACATTCGCAGGCGTTACACCGGCACCGATAATCAAAGGAAAGTCGCCAAGCCCCGCTCTGAATTGTCTGATTTTAACCATTGATGTTTCTTGACCTGTCGCATCCTGGGTTACGCATACGGCATCACAGCGTGTCATCGCAATCTTCAAATCCTCCTCAACACTATTTTCTGACAGTACCGGCTGATACTTAAATCGCACACCGCCCAATATCATACCCTGATATCTTTCACGAACTAATTGAAAGAAGGCACTCAGCGTTTCTTCATCTCTTGGTCTGACATGTCCCACAACAGAATCAAGCTGAACAAAGGATGCATAATACTTCTCTGCCAGCTCAAAGCCCATTTGATCCACATTCAGACAATTAACTCCATAAGGAATATCAAGCTTTGCCTGTTCCACATAAGCTAACGCTTTTTCTAAATTATTGTATCGGCCAAAATAATTCTCTACAATAATCGCATCAACGCCGCCCTTCACATAGATATCTAATTCTCTTTTAAAACGTTCAAATACATCTTCATCATCACTGCCCTTTAAATGAAGCATTCCTAAAATCGGTTTTTCATTTTTAAATATTGATAAGAAGCCTTTTTCCTTTTTCATAATTTCCTCCTAGAAATCCTCAGCATCCACCGCTAAATCGGAAGCTGACAATGCTTTGATACCCGATCTTGCATCGAGTACGATTTTTTGAATATCCTCATCACTCAGTTTCTCAGGATATTCCAAACAGATTACCAGCAGCATATTGATATTCATCCCAGTAAAGAGTCTGACATTGGGATAAACCAACAAAGCGCTTAATGCACTGCATACACTGGCACCGTACAAATCACTGAGAATCACGAACTCCTGTTCAGGTTCTGCCATTATTTCAGCTGTCAATTCTTTGGCGAATGAATCAGCGGTTTGTCCGGGCTTGAGACAATAACACTGAATCTCTGCAGCCACATTGCCAATAATCATCCGAGCTGTATCCGCGAGTCCTTTTGATAATTCCCCATGTGATGCCAAAATTATTTTCCTTTTCATTTTACCTCCGCAAGTTGTATTAACTTGTATTAACTAAATACATCATAATACAATGTACTCAACTTGTCTACTCTTTTTGTAAATTTTTTATTTTTTAAGTGCAAAGAGATTATAAAATGGTAATATATAAGGTAAGTAAGGGGAGGCGCCAATATGTCAAAGCTTAAACAGCTAAGTGCAGTCACGCTTCAGGAACAGTTATATCTTGAACTGCTTGAAAGTATTAAAAAAGGTAAATATAAACCAGGCGAGAGAATCCCCGCTGAAATGCAGCTGAGTCAGATGTATGAAGTCAGCCGGGTTACGGTAAGAAAAGCGCTGGATCAGCTCGTAAAAGATAATATATTGATTAAAAAACATGGCAAGGGTACTTTTGTACGCATACCGGCCCATGTTGAGAATGTCTTTTCAGGCGGCAGCTTTACCGACACATGTCTGCGAATGAATGCTGTTCCTTCAACAAAAATTATCAGCCGATGTATCCAGCATGTTGACTCAGAAATCGCTGATCTGCTGTCAAACACAGATAATCAGGCCATTACTATCACTCGTCTGCGTTCAGTTAACGATACACCATGTATTGTGGAGATCGATTATTTCCAAACCAGCTTTGCGTTTTTGCTTGATGAGGAATTGGAGAATAGTTCAATTCTTCAAAAAATCAGTGAAAAACTTGGTTTGATTCCATCTAAATTTGAAGATCACTTTCAAATTAAGCGGGCAACAAAAGAATTCTCCAAGCTGCTCCTGCTGCCGACCGCCACACCGATTTTAGAAGTAACGCAGACCGTCTTAACTGAAAATGATGAAGTAATCTATATCAATAAGCAATATATCAACAGTGAGAAATATGTCTATGCGGTTAGATCTTCTAAATAAATCAGACATGTTAACCGCAATATCACGATTAATAACAGAAAATTTAATCCAAGTGAAAACAAGAAATTGTAAATGGGAGGCTTTGTAAAATGAAGTTTCAATTACCTTTATTAGCAGTCCAAGATGTTGAACGTTCTAAAAAATTTTATCAGGATCTTTTTGAGCAAGAAGTTGTTTTAGATTTAGGAAAAAATGTAACTTTTAGCGGTGGATTTGCAATACAAGAGGATTTTGCATGGCTTACAGATATTGATCCGGCTTCACTGGTTAAAAAATCGCATAACATGGAGTTATACTTTGAAGTAGAAGATTTCGATGCATTTTTACTTCTTTTGAACGATCATAAAGATGTTAAACTTGTCCATCCGCCAAAGATTCACGAATGGCAGCAGCGCGTTGTCAGAATTTATGATCCTGATTACCATATGATTGAGATAGGTGAATCAATGGAAGTAATAGCGAAGCGTTATTTATCACAAGGATTATCTGCTGAGGAAGTTGCCGAAATCATTCAGCATCCTGTGGAATTTGTACAGCAATGTCTGTAAATAAAAGCTTCATGATGTTTTAGCAATTCTAGTTTACATTTAAGAATCATAAAAATTCGAGGAGGTTATGATGGCAGAATTATTTGATGTTTTCCCATATTTAGAAAACGACAGAGTTATAATAAGAAAAATGGAACTGAATGATGTTGCAGCGTTAGCAGAAATAAGCAGCAATGATAATGTATATAAGTTTTTGCCCCCCTTTTTATATAAGAAAAGTAATAAAGCCTTAGAAACGGCAATTAAAAATTTGGGTGGCAGAGATTTTGAAAAGAAAAAGCATATAATAGCAGGTGTCTATCTAAAAGAGAATCCTAATAGACTTGTAGGTTTAGCAGAAATGTTTGACTACAAAAAAAGAGAAAATAAAATCACCGTTGGCTACCGTCTGAATGAAGATTATTGGAATAAGAAAATAGCAACAAACGTCTTAAAATTAATGATTGAATATTTAGTAAGTGAAGTTAATATTTCGACAGTACAAGCTTTTGTCATGCCGGAGAACATATATTCATCAAAAGTATTATTAAATAATGGCTTTGTGAAAGAGGCTTATACTTTGCAAGAAAAGAATTGGGGCGGTCAAGATACAGTAACCCTTGATGTATATACATACAAAAAGGATTAGACACCTTTTAGTTTATCATGCAGTTAATTTACAATTGACTGCTTTTCTTTTGCATAAAACACATAGTTTAATCATCACTTCTCCAAGGTAAAACACATTAAAAATCGAAAAAAAAAGTGTGCCTAAGCACACTATAGTATTTCCTCATTCTCATCTTCGACAAGAACACTGCATTCATCACAGCTGACATCCTTCATCCTGATTAACTTACTCGACACCAGATTCCCCCATGTCAGGATGGCAGCCAAGCTCAGCCTTAAAAGACACGCCAATCTCTTATTTCTGGCTCTTTTTCTTGCCGGTATCAGCATATTATCGGCATTAATATATACGCTGATGAATTGCATAATAAACAATACAAATAGAAACTTCATCCCTGCATCAGCATATAGTCCCATAAACACCCCTCCTATTCTTTATTTAAAAACTCCAGCAGCTCATCTTTACTAATATCAAGTCGCCCTAGTTCAATCTTAAAGGCTTCATAAATCTGCGTTGCTTTCTCCAAATCCTTTTTTCTGCAGCTGCCCTCATCAACGGCTTCCATCGTCTCCGCCAGCACTTCACAGCTTTTAACCTTTACAATATCCGAATTGAGATCATAGCTTCCCTTCTTGGAAATTGTGAATACCCCATCATAGGATAATTCATAGGTAACCCCAACCATTTCTTTAAAATATCCCTGATCATTTAACTTATAAAATTCATGAGCCAGCCGCTCTTCTATACTCATCGGCTTGGCATTAATACATCCGCTCATGGATAATAATACCATGCTCACTACCAGCAGCATTCGTTTCATAGTTCTATCCAAGCTCCTTTGTGTACCTCAATTATAAGATTGATCTATTAAGAACATCTTGAGGAACATCTTAAGATTTTCTTAATTTATACTTTAAGTGTACACCGAAACATCATACTCTGACCTATCAATTTTGTAAGAAATGGTTTTTACATGGTAAAAGAATCATAATACTCATTGCATATTGGCTAATCGCTTCAATTCATTTACTTCTTCAGGTGTGCATTCACGCCATTGTCCCACCGCTAATCCCTTTATGGTCAGATTAAGGAAACGGATTCTGCGCAATGAACGAACATGATAATTCAAAGCTGAACACATCCTTCGGATTTGACGGTTATAACCCTGTGTCAAAATGATTCTGAAATGCCGTGGGCCAGTTTGATGAATTTCACACTTCTTAGTAATAACATAGCTGTTGGTAACTGGGTTATAGATTCGAATCCCAGCTGCCATCTTTGCCAAAAACTCATCATTGATCCGGCCGTCTACTTCAACCTCATACTCTTTTGTATGCCCGTTTTCTTCTCTTAAGGTCTGATTTACAATATCACCGTCATTTGTTAGAACAATTAATCCGCTTGAATCCTTATCCAAACGGCCAATTGGGAATAAACGTTCAGGATAGTTGATATAATCAATAATATTCCCTTCGACATGTCTTTCCGTAGTACAGGTAATACCTACCGGTTTATTCAAAAGCAGATAAACATAATCCCTAAGCGGTTCAACTCTTTTGCCATCCACACAGACAACGTCACCCTCTTCAATCGGGGTGCTGATTAATGCCGGCTGACCATTTACCGTAACGCGTCCGTCTTGGATAAATTGCTCGGCAGCCCGGCGGGAACAAAAACCGGTTGAACTGATATATTTATTGATTCTCATACGTTACCCTCGTCTCTATTATAACCTGAACACTATCTATTTTGAAATCAAAAGCCTTCGACAAAACCATGCATAAACTTCTAAAATAAGACAGTCTGTTTAACTTTCTGCCTTTTATCGACTAATTTATCCTCTGGTTTAAGATGACCTATCAGCATTGTAGACATCGGATCATGCTGGTGCAAATTCATTTTGACCTTTGCCTCATCATAATTGGCATAGCAATAGCTGCAGCCATGGGCACAGCAGTTGTACGCGCCAAGATCAGTATATGCCAGACAATCACAGCCGTCACCTCTTGTTTTAGCAAGCGGATATGCGCTGTGTATGCCATAGTCAGCAAGCAGCTTTGAGGATATACAGCTGCCTTTTTGAATATTTAGATGCTGGAGATCAATTTTTTCACCGCAAGTCTGCAGCCGGATACCATAGCTTTCCGCAATCTGAGCCATCCCTCTGGCAAGCAGCAGCATTTGACTCTCACTGATTGGCAGCAGCTTTAACTCAGCTTGGTGAGCACGGGTATTTTTATATTCATCGACAAAACTAAATATAATTGTATCGATAGTGGATGACAATTGTTCACACAAACGCTGAAAAGCCTTCATGTGGTAGTCGATTGTATACCGCTGATTCAGCAGAATCGGATCATAACGAACAATTACCGCGTGTCGACCATATCGGCGGCTCAAAGTGCGGACAGCTTCTATAATTAACCTTTTATCCGCGACATTTTTCTCAATATCATGAGTATAGGGTGTAATCGTAATTTGAAAACAGCAGTTATAACCATTTAATTGATCCAGCTTTGCCATCATCGGCAGTGGATTTTTACTCATAAATACGATTAAATCAACATTTTCCCGGCTTAGATTCACACGGTGAACAAGCTGAGGATTAAAAGGCGCGCGTACATCGGCAAAGCCTTCCTTGATTCGCTGATAAAACCAATCAGAAAAATACGCAGGAATATCACAGCGCTGTGACACACTGAGGATCATAATTATACCAGTTGTGAGCGCAGCTCGTCAATTTCTTCTTCACTTAAGCCGGCGGATGTCAGATAACCGCGAATCGTATACCGCTGATTAAAATAAGCCAAGGTTTGGCGCATATTCTGCGGATCAGACTCAAATACATGCAGCGGCAGCTTCATGTGAATATCTTCCAATGATTTTTGAAGGCGGTGAATATAAGGCAGTAAATTCTGATAACTTGCCGCGTAATCATTAATAATCGTTTCTTCATCAACATCCGCCAGCTTCAGCAGCAGCATTGCCAGTACCCCAGTACGGTCTTTACCCGCGGTACAATGAAATAAAACGGTTCCCTTACTTGCCAGCATGATTTTAAATATTTCACCGATCATTGCCTGACTCTTATCGAGAATACGGCAATATAATTGATCCATTGAGGAAATCGTCAAGGTCTGCATCTTTCCTGGTTCCGCATCTTCAGATAATGAAAATGCGTAATTTTTTATATCTTTATAATTAATCAGCCGGTCAGGTTTAGTCGCTCTTTCATCCGCTGAACGTAAGTCGATAATTGTACGAACACCGTAATCATATAAATAAGCGCAATCTTCATCACTCAATTCAGATATCCCGCCTGAGCGTATAAAATGCCCTTGTTTTAAAGTTTGCTTATCAATATTTACATAACCGCCTAATTCACGAACATTAAATGCTGTCTGAATCGGCAGCGGTTTATTTGCTTCCATTTAGTTCCTCCTTTAAGACAGTGAGTGCCTTTCTGTATAGATATGGCTGAATTGCCGGATAGGTAAGCTTTTTAGGCAATTTATCTAACAGCACAATTGATTCAATTTCATATTCCGGCAAGGGTTCCAGCTCTTCAATATCCGCAAAGAATAACTGCCCCCATGATGGCTCTCCCTTACTTTCTACACAATAATTAAATAAAGGTTTGCAAGTGCATTTCACCGCACCGGTTTCTTCAAATAACTCTCTGACCGCCGTTTCCTGAATCGTTTCATTCAGCTCCCGTTTACCGCCGGGAATTTCCAGTGTATCGCGGTTTTTAGCTTGGACAAAGATCCACTTGCTTTGATAACGTGCCATAATGACCGCATACCGCACAGCCTCATGATCGTTTGGCGAACTGAAAGTAATTGTAGGTTTATTCAATATTTGCGTCTTTAAATCTAAATAGCGCTGACTTCTTTCAACCTTCATCTGATTCTCTCTGAAATCACTGCCGAAAGACCCCCGCGATACCATAACGATGGGCGGCGTCTGCAGACGTTTAAATACACCGGCAGAAAATTTAGAAAGTACCCATTCAAGATCTTCAATAAAAGCCCCTGGCTCCTCTAAATGATACAGGCGCAGCCATTTGCCAAATTCACCCTCCATGATTGAACCATCAAGATAATCCGCGAGCAGTGTCTCAATCTGATACGTTGGATATTCACAAAGACGCTGTACCAAGTAATCATGGTAAAACCATTTCATCGGATCACTCTGATTACTCTTTAACTCAGCACTAGGCGGCATCTGCCATTTCAGCTCACCCATAACCATTTCAGGCAATAAATTAGTTGGAATCACTTCTTCATGAAGGGTTTCATTGATGCTTCTCGCAAGCTCAAATAATTCTGCCTTGGTCACATCGCCTAAAGGTGCAATGCAGCCAATCGTATCACCATATAGCGTACAATAGCCCAATGCCATTTCAACCTTATTGCCATTATTGATTATGACACCATTTTCAAGCTGTGAAACGGCGCTTAACACAGAGCCTCTGATTCTGGCTTGTATATTTTCTAAAGCAAATTCTGTAACATCCTGTGTTATATATTGTTTCAAAACTTCCTCACTTGCTGTAACCAATGACTGAATCATGCCGTCCCGGCATTCAATACCAAGACGTTTTGCCAGCTGATGAGCATTATCAATCGTTGTCGTACTGTTATATTGAGTTGCCATATTTAAACCGATGATTCTCTCTTTGCCTAATGCCATCGTCAGTAACGCGGCATTCACACTGCTGTCCAAGCCGCCTGACAGACCAATGATCCATTTTACTTTTCTATCAAACAGCTGTTCATCAAACTCCTTTAATGAACAAAGCAAGGCTTTCAACAGCTTATGTTCTGTTTTCTTAACAGCGGAAGCTTCATCAAGATCAACAACCTTCAATTCTTCCATAAACGCATCATTGCATGCGTGAATAACTTCGCCAGCTTTATTCCAAATCGTTGAATCACCATCAAAGACACATACAGTTTTAGAGCTATTCTGCATGCCGCACGCATTTACATAGACAAAAGGCACAAATGGATAAATATCCAAGCAATGCCTCATAATCTGTTTACTTCTGCCAATTTCTTTATTTCTAGTCCATGGAGAACTGGAAATATTAACAATCATCGATACATGCTCCCGCAGATATTCTCTGGTAGGATCAAAACTGTAATCACCATTCCACATATCTTCACAGACTTCTAATCCGATCCGCTCAACATGATTATTGATTTCAAACAGAAAGGGACTGGTCATGAAATTACGATCAACGACCAATTGTTCACATAATTCAAGAGCTGAAAGAAAGTAACGGCTGTCATCAAAAACACGGTAATCGGGATTAAGGTATTTGACATACATTCCATCATACAAGCCATTTTCACGTTTAACCCATTCTCCGTTATAAGCAAAGAATGCCGTATTTAAACGAACCTTGCGTCCATCACGGCCGCGAATCCCCTTAATCGTTCCCAGATTTCCCCAAATCACGCCAATCCCCTGTGAACATTGACGGATCTCTTCATTATATGCTATTAAACTCTCACACCAGTCATTATCCAGCCATTTATCTGCCAACAAGTAACCTGAAACACATAATTCAGGAAACACAATTAAATCCGCATGATCCTCTTTTGCTTTTTGAATCATGACTTTCATAGCCGCTATATTCTCTGAAGGCCTGCCAGCCTTTACATTCAATTGTCCCATTGCGATTTTCATATCATCAGCTCCTAGCTTATGGTTTTATTTTAATGCGGATTCTATAATTTATAAAGCTTTTCTTACTTAATTCATTATACCATAGCAGTCAGCATAACCACCCATGAGACTATTGAAGATATAGCCATCGATTACAATAAATCACTAAACGTACACCAGAAATCGTTTATTTCCATTTATTACCTTTAGTTGCTTTTACCTCTCAATTCTCTTACAATTAACTAGTAGTGTAAGAATTAGATTATCCATATAAATATCCAGTTTATTCATACATTTTGCAGTATCAGACGCAGTTTCATTAATTCATCGCCTATTTATTCACTGCAGCTTTTTAGTGATATAAATACCAAATCATTTATGAATTAAAAAAATTATGCTTGTTTGAAATATTCATATCAGATAATCTAATGAAAAAAACATTCACAGTCCGATAGGATTTTTCTCATAAGGGGGGGTTCTATCATGAATAAAATCTACGGGTACATACGTGTCTCAAGTAAGGATCAAAACGAAGATCGGCAGCGTGCTTCTCTGGCTGAATGGAATATTAAACCAAGAAACATTTTCATGGATAAACAAAGCGGAAAGGATTTTGAGAGACCGCAGTGGCAGCGGCTGATGAAGAAACTTAGTCTGGGGGATTTGCTGGTTGTATCAAGTATCGACCGGCTAGGCAGAAACTACGATGAAATTCTCGAACAATGGCGAATCATAACTAAGGATATCGGCGCTGATATTGTCGTCCTTGATTTTCCGCTGCTTGATACCCGTGTTTCTGACCGTAATCTGACCGGTATTTTTATCGCTGATCTTACGCTGCAGATTCTTGCTTATGTTGCACAGATTGAAAGAGAAAATATTAAGAAGAGACAGGCTGAAGGAATCGCCGCCGCTAAAGCGAGAGGTGTGAGCTTTGGCAGAAAGAAAATGCCGCTTCCGGATAATTTCAATGAGGATTTCCATAAATGGCGGCTGAAGGAGATATCGACAAAGGAATTAGAAGAGCGGTGCGGAATGAACAGAGCGAGTATTTATAGAAGACTGAGACAGGCAGGCATACCATTAAACAGTTATCTTCAGGATGCTTTTCTTTTAAATGATTCGGAAGATGAGTGAAATTATTATTTCTTTTTTACTGCTGGTTTTGATACTGCAACTAAGAGAAGGATATGATATACTTATAGGTGTTTGACGATTAAAGATAAATAAATTTGCTTCTGACCGGTAAAAAACTTGGGAATTTTTTACGAATAAAGGCAGGATAAGCGAATGAAATTATTACAGATTCTATTATTATTTACAATTGTTTTAGTCATTGCCGCAGCAGGCTTGTTTTATATGCCTAAGCGTACTGAGGCAGAACCCTTAACAAAACCAGCGGCAGTACCGATGTGTGTCAGAGATCCGAATGTTTTTTATGTAAAGGAATATGAAGCTCTGGGCGGCGGTATTTATATGTATGGAAATAGTGGTTATTTACTTTATCGTCCTGTAGAGTCCATTGATTTTACTAATTATGAAAGATTTACAGATAAGTTTAATTCAATGATCGAGGTCATGAGTGATGTCGATTTTTTTGCTTACTATATTCCTACTTCCGGAGCTGTAGATTTCAGCAGACTTCCGATTCATGATGATTATTATACATTTATACAGTCACATTTACATGTGAAAGAGATGAAGCGGCTGGATATGAACAGCTTTTCAGATTATAAAAATTATTTCTATAAAACAGATCATCATTGGAGTTATCAGGGCTCTTATCAAGGGTATGTGGATATATTAGGAATGCTGAAACCAGAAGCAGAGGTAATAAAGCCGCTTGATTTGAATTGTTTTGATAACTTACAGTCTTTAGGATCAAATGCTAGACAGAGCGGCAGTAATATGACAGAAAATTTCTGTGCCTATGAATTTGAAAGGAATCCTAATATTACGGTTAGGATCAATGATATTGAGAGTACCTATGGCAATGAAGAAGCTTATCGTTTAAAAATGTATGATGAAGCATTAGGCGTCAGTCATTATGGCATTTATTATGGCGGTGATGATGGCAAGCTGGTATTTACAAATCCTGATCAAGAGGGAAATCTGTTAGTCATTGGTACTTCATTTGATAATGCAATTGTGAAATTACTTGCGGAGAGTTTTAATCAGGTACATGTGATTGATATGCGCTATTATGAAGATGATATGCAGATGCCTTTAGATTTAGAAGCTTATATGAAGGAGAATAGCATTAATCAGTGTTTGCTTGTTGGTGATAATTGGTTTTATAAGCTGGCTGGAGAATAAGCATGGTTTTTTCAAGTCTGAGTTTTTTATTCTTCTTCCTGCCGCTTGTTTGCTGCCTCTATTTCCCAATCAGCAATTTGAAATGGCGTAATTTAGTCTTGTTTACCGCTTCAATTATTTTCTATGCCTGGGAAGAACCAATCTATGTTTTGGTTATTCTGGCAACGATGCTGGTAGCGTATCTGTTTGGTTTATTAATTGAAATATATAAGGAAATGTATTCAAAATTAGCACTGTTTTACTTTATACTGTCAATTTTCACTTGCATCTTCTTTCTGTTTTATTTTAAGTATCAGCGGTTTATTTTTTCTAACTTAAATCTGATTCTGCCTTTTCAGATACCAATTAAAGAATTGATTTTACCGGTTGGTATCAGTTTCTATACATTTCAAGTATTGTCTTATTTAATTGATGTATATCAGGGAAAGGTGCAGGCTCAGCATAATTTTATTCGGCTTGGCACATATATTGCGCTATTTCCTCAGCTGGTTGCGGGGCCAATTGTCCGCTATGAAACGATTGAACAGGAATTAAGAGAGCGGCACAGCAGCATTGCGGATATTGCGAATGGTCTGCGGCGATTTATTTTGGGCTTAGGAAAAAAGTTGATTTTAAGTAATAACATGGCTGTCCTTGCCGATTTTGTATTTAATCAGGCACCGTCAGCGAGCGGTACGGTTTTGATTTGGCTTGGAGCGGTTGCTTATACGTTTCAGATTTATTTTGATTTTTCCGGTTACAGTGACATGGCTATCGGCTTGGGACAAATGTTTGGTTTTCACTTTTTAGAGAATTTTCGTTATCCGCTGATTGCGAAAAGCATCACCGATTTTTGGCGGCGCTGGCATATATCGCTAAGCAGCTGGTTTAGAGATTATATCTATATACCTTTGGGCGGTAATCGATGTTCTAAGTTTAAATGGATACGCAATATATTGATTGTCTGGTTACTTACCGGACTGTGGCATGGCGCAAACTGGAATTATATTCTCTGGGGTCTATACTTTGGCTTATGGCTGATGCTTGAGAAATTATTTCTGCTTAAATTAACTGAGAAGCTGCCTTCTATTTTGCGTTGGCTATTTACTTTATTTGTAATCATTGTCAGCTGGGTGATTTTCAGGGTCGAGGATATGCAGGCATTGTTGGGCTTTCTGCATCGCATGTTTGTATATGCGCCTGCGGATCTAAGCAGGATTGCCTATGAACAGCCGGATGCCGTGTATGCCTTATGTTATATGCCATTGGCTTTTTCAGCGAGCCTGCCAGCTTTCAATAAGCTTTATCGGCGTTATTTTGCCCAGAGTCAGCGGCTTGCCGGTGTTATAGCGGATCTGATGTTTGTGATAATTTTATTCATATGCATTATCATGCTGATGAGTAATTCCTATAATCCTTTTATCTACTATCGTTTTTAGGAGGTTCGCATGAAAAGAAATATTTTATTCTTATTGATGCTTGCGGGGTGCGGTTGGTTTGTTTTGGGTATTCCCATGCGCGGTCAGCTTGAATTTTCACTGATTGAAAACAGATCACTTCAGAAATGGCCTGAATTTAGCTTAGATGCGTTCGCGCAGGGGACTTATCAGGAAGCAATTGACAGCTTTTTAAACGATCAGCTGATGTATAGTGAACAGATCAAGGCTGTCGTAAAAAAGGTTCAGCGGCTGCCTGCCGACTGTTTAATTCAATTTAATGAATCGCAGAATGCAGAGGCGCCAAACAGCGAACCTGATGTCGAAAGGCCAAAAGAAGCTTTTGAATACATTGCTCTGGGAAAAGGAATTTATCGATATGGTGACAGCGGTTATCTGATTTATCGGCCGGGTGAGACGATTGATTTCACAAGCTATCAGCGGTTTGCTGACACGATGAATCCACTGATTGATCAGCTTAATGATATTGATTTTTATGCCTATTTCATTACTACTTCATCCGCCATTGATTTTAATGCCGAAACGCCGGCTGATCGTTATTTTCCTTTTGTCAGTCAGCATCTGCATGTGAAAAAGATCGAACGGTTCGCGGTTAATGATTTTGATGATTACCGGAAATATTTTTATAAGAGTGATCATCATTGGAATCATGTAGGTTCATATATGGGATATCGGAATTTACTGGCTATGCTGAAGCCTGAAGAAACACCGATGAATCCCCTTGGTGAGATTTGTTTTGATGAACTCGATTTTCAAGGTTCAAGTGCCAGATTGACCGCATATTTCGATATCCATGAAACCTTTTGTGCATATCAGATGCCCGAGGATTCAAATATCACTGTCATGATTAACGGCTTGGAAGGCAGTTATGGACAGGAACAGGAATATTTTAATCATGAATATGATGCCGAAAAGGGAGCCAGTCATTATGGCAGCTTCTATGGCGGTGATAATGGTGAAGTGTTATTTATTAATCCGGAAAAAGAAGGTAATTTATTAGTGCTAGGCAATTCTTTTGATAATGCGGTTGTTAAACTGCTCAGTCATCATTATCATGAAGTCAGAGTGATTGACTGGCGTTATTATGAAGCCGAGACAGGGCAGCCGTTTGATTTGACAGAGACGGTTCGAATGATGGAGGCTGATCAAGTATTGTTTATCGGAGATAATTGGTTCTTTAAGATTGATGAATAGTGTATTTTGATTTGTTATTTGCAAGCATGTCGATAGGTTAAAATCTCTTGACAGCTTGTTTTTTTGTTTAGCTTTGCTACCATCAAACATCGGGTTCTTAAGCATAAAAAAAGAGAGTGATGAAACTTGGGGGAAAACATCACTCCCTTTACCGGTGGAGATTCCATCTTTCGACTTCTTCTCCATAGTGAGGAACAGATT
>NZ_HE578928.1:336974-338678 GCF_000313565.1 Dielma fastidiosa
TCTTGTGTCCTGAGATTTCCTATGGCTGCGCCGGTACCGTCAAGATCGGTTATCTTAATGTTTTCTGCCGTTAGGGCAATCAATGAATCGAATTTTAATGTAATGGTAGATGTAGATGCCTGATTTTTGATGCCGTCTGCTTCTACTGCAGTTAAGCTGACCGGTACTCTCGTATCCTTATGTAAGGTTACCGGCTTACTGTTACTGGCGATCGTATACCCGCTAGGCGCAGTCACTGTCAATGTGGCCGAGCCTTCTGTCATTACGTTAGAGATATTCAGGATATAAGTTTTACCGCTGCCGCTGATTTCTGTCACAGTCGCATTGGTCAGACTAAAATTATCTTTTGTCAGACCGATGACAGGCTGATCAAAGGTTACTGTAACTTGGGTCGTATCTGAGATGTTTGCCGTACCGTTTGCGAAGACTTCAAAGGATACCGCGATATCATCTTTAGTCCATTGCGCCGTTAAGGTAATCGTCTTTGATTCTGAACTTGTGATTTTTGCTCCCGGCTGCTTGATGCTGCTGTCTGTTGATAACTTCCAGCCGGTAAATGTATAGCCAGACTTCACAGGTACAGTATTGGGAATCGTAATGTCAGCATTCAGTGCAGCCTTTTGATCCGGATAGCTGCCAGTACCGCCAGCCAGATCATAATGAATGGTAAATTGCTGAACCGGTGCTGGTTCAGTATAATGATGAATCACTGCAGATTGATTACCGGTGATGTTGTATCCTTCAACTCTGCTTACTGAAACATTCACTGTACCACCAGTTGTAAAGCCACTGATTGCTAAAGTATAAACACCGGTTCCCTCCGCTTTTGAAAGTGAACCCTTGACGATATTATTTATACCTGTTAACGTGATATGATCAGCACTTAACCCTGTAATATCTTGGTCAAAGGTTAAAGTTAGCTGAGTGCTTGTATGTGTAGAATCCCCATCCGCAGTCACGCTTGTTAATGCCGCATTGATTAGGTCAGCTTTCTTATGTAACGTTACCTTTTGACTTGTCGGTGAAATGGAATATCCAGAAGGTGATGTGACTGTTAAGGTCGCCTCTCCTTGTGTTGTTACATTACTGATTGCCAGACTATAATTGCCGTTGCTGCCGCTTAATGAATCGATCTGAGCGTTTTCAATCGAGAAGTTTTCTTTTGTTAGATTGGTGATTGGTGTATCGAATACGACATCGATTTTGGTCGAGGTAGTTTTATTTGCCACACCATCGGCTGCCGCACTGCTCCATACTACATTGGTAATCGGCGCAGCATAATAAATCGATACCGTATTTTCATTTGGTGTGATTGAATATCCATCAATGGATGCAACCGTCGCTTTCAGTGTACCTGATACACTTACATTATTGATTGCAAGCTTATATACACCAGTTCTTTCTTTAGTCAGGCTTCCTTTTGTGACACCATTAACACCGCTGAGCGTGATCTTATCCGCTGTCAAGCCATCAATATCATCACTGAAAGTAAAGGTCAATTCACTTGTAGTCTCAGTAGAGGAGCCATTTGCTGTCAAAGCAGTGAAACTTATATTCTTAACAACAACTGGTTCATTAGCGGCTGCCGCTGAAACAGCAGGTGTACTTAACGGTGAATCAGAATAAGCAACACCGTCTCCAACTGCTTTAACTTTTGCGTAATATGTATTCCCCGCAGTGATTCCATTTCCTAAAGGGATGTTT
>NZ_HE578928.1:339371-341115 GCF_000313565.1 Dielma fastidiosa
TGTAAGAGTCGGTGCCTGCAATTGGGTAGTGGTTGGTCCATCAGTAAAAGTAATTTTAATTCTAAATTTCCTATTTGCTACTGTATTTTTTGAAGGTACATTAGACATATCCACCTGATTCTGAATTTGTAATTCCATACTTCCAGCATCTATTGCTGCTTGACTAGGCTTAATTGTCAAAGTGGTTAATTGATTTAATGTTTCTGTTCTACCATCAGGATTATTCACACTTAACACATACAAAATGCCCTTATCAAATCCCGTAACTGGCTGAACAGCCCAACCAATTGTATCTCTAACATTTTCTCCTTCGATTACTCTATCATAAAATTGAGCATCTGCATCAAGATTATATTCAGGATAGACGTCAACACTATCTACTTCTGAGGTGTTATAACTAAATGTTATGGCTATTCCTGTGACAGGTTGTGTTGAATCTCCTTCAAGATCCGCTTGTAATACTAAACTATCTGTTTTATTCATCGTAATTTCAATATATTGACGACGATCTATTTCTTTATAAGCTTTATATTGTATACCATTTATTGTATATAATATGTCATTAAATCCATCATCTTTTACAGAATAACTAATATCACCTGGCGCAGCTTTCATATCCATTCCGCCAGCAGTGAATAGTATTGCCATAACAGCTATCAAAGCGCTTATTTTTTTTAATATTTTCATTGCACTTGATCCTTTCTTTATTTCTTAGAATTAATTAAAGATTGTAAATATAACATATCTTTCGTATCAACAAATCCATCTCCGTTTAAATCTCCTTCAATATATTTATATTTTGTTATTATTTTATAATCCACTCTTACATTTCCCTGTACCACAGTGTAAATAACGGGATTATTCATGCTATCTGAAAAATCATTCCAGCTTGTTTCCTGATCTCCGCTTATCATTTCGTAACCTATTGATTCAACATGATCTGCATTTTCTATTTCAAAATAAGGAGCAATTTCGTCTACAGAAATTAAATTATCAATTTCAATAGTTATTTGATTATTTTTATAATCAATAATACCATCATATTTTGTATCTCCATTCATAAAATAGAAAGCAGTAAATATAGGTCCTTCATTAATGTTGCGAACAATCAAATCATATACAATACTTTCTTTACCATTTATTAAAGTAATCGTATGATTTTGAGCTAAGTTCATGATTTGACCACTGGTTACAATCTTTCCATCCATTAAAATAAGCTGAGTATTCAAACAATCAAAATATAATGGTAAAGATGTCAAATCATCGGTCATGCTATATAAAATATTGATATTTATCTTACCATTCTTTATTACACCCTCAATTTTCGTGCCATCAATTATGGTATATATATCTGTTAATTCAGGATAGATTGTCTCAATTTCTAAGATTTTAATTATATAAGTACTTTCTTCACCTTCAGATTTTAGCTTAAATACCTTTTCATCAGTTCCTAACCTAATACTATTCAAGATGAGTGTCTCATTATCGTATAATTGTGAACCTTGTGTAGAAACATAATTAATTTCAAATGGTTCAGCGAAATCAAATTTACCTGCTTCAGCTTCAAAAATGACAGTTCCATTCTCATTATCCGGTGTGGCAATAAGACTTTCTCCATTTTGAGTGATCGTTACTTGTCCTACAAACTGCGGACCATACTCGATCTCTGCCTGCAAGGTATAGATTTCCTTGTTGCCGTCCAGTTCTACTACGATCAGCCTTGGTTTGCTCACATCGATGAGGG
>NZ_HE578929.1:0-38251 GCF_000313565.1 Dielma fastidiosa
CGAAGATATAAAAGAAATTGACGGGGAACCACATTACTTGATAGCTTATTTTGATTAGGAAGCTCAAAAACCGCAGAGCCGATGGGTGCCTGAACATTTAGTTATGTGCCATGTGTTTTCTGAATGTTTTAGAAAAGTTCAACGCCATAGGAGGAGATCTCAATAAAAAAACATATCGTAGGCTTATTGAGCTTGATGTAGAATAGCGTAACTTAAAGGAGGAGTATGCCAAGAAGAATAAAAACATTTGGTGGTCAGAAAGCCACTGTACCGCTCAAAAATGAGCGAGACATGAATAATATCATTAATTACTTTCTGATCCAACGCGAGAAAGCTAAAACAGAGGTAAAACGCTGGCAAGCTGATCGCAACTGGATATTGTGTTTGATTGGATTCAACACAGCGTTCCGCGCAGAAGATTTACTGCAATTAAGAGTCATGGATATAGAAAAAGGGTACATGAGCATCAAAGAAAACAAAACCGGTAAAGTCCAAAATTTTAGATTGAACAAACTGCTGCACGAGGACATCATGGACTATGTAAAACGCAACGAATTAACATCATACAGCTACTTATTCCCAAGTCAAAAAAATATGAATTTTACAATCACCCGGCAGCAAGCGGATCGCATACTTAAAAAGGCTGCTGATGCAATCAAGTTAAAGCAGCCTTTTTCTTTGCACAGTATGAGAAAAACATTTGGTTATCATTACATTAAAAACGGCGGCAAATTGCTAACGCTGATGAAAATGTATAACCACGATGAGACTTCAACGACTGAGATTTATATATGCTGGGGTACTGATGATGCCGAGCAGGACAGGCAGTCGATCTACAACGGAGCAGTACATCGAAAAGGCAGAAAATAGATGATTTAACGGGAATTGAATGTACATGCACATTTTTATGAATTATCGAATATGTGGAATGACAAAATAAACGGTTAAATAAAGCTTAAAGGAGTGTTTGATGTAGTTAGAAAAAATGTGATAGACTTAGCGGTTATGTCACATTAATTAGAAGCACAGAAAAGTGCGGAAAGGTAAAGAAATTATGGCTGGATATGGCATTGATAATATTAAAGAATGGTTTAAGAATCATGTAGCGGAGTTACGAGTTTTAGATGATGATGCACAGGTGCTGATATGGAAACAACCCGGAACAAGAATGTGTGAGATAGACTTTGTATTTTATAAAAATATGGTCTATATTACAGGCGACATGAGGGATGCAGTATTTAATACAACTTGGCGCACATCGTGGGACTGTAATAATGGGTGGCGTATCGGTCTTTATTATTTTGCTGAGAAATTATCGTGTGCCAAATATGGGAAATATACATGGGATTCGAAAGAGGCTGTCAAATATCTAGCGGGAGAATATAGACAAGAATTTGGCGGTAATGACGATGAGTACATAGAAACAATTTCGTACATCAAAGATCAACACATAGAAGATGTGTATGATTTCGAAATGATTGAAATACCACATAAAGAAAAATTTGACGATGATAGTGTATTATTGCAGATGTGTTTAGCGATAAATTACGCAAATGAATCTTCATCATCGGAAGAATTTGCACAAAACATTAACTTATGTTCAGATTTTGAGGATTTTAACGATTTTTGGGAATGGGGTTATTCTTGTGGCAGGGTGCTGAATCCGGATATTGAGGTTTATTTGATAGCTTTGCAAATGGCATATGATCAATTATCTAATAAAGAGGTGAACGTAAATGACTGATGAAGAAAAGTATAAACTAGCGCTGTTTATGGTGGTTAGAAATAGCAAAGTTATGCCGGTAGGTTTGTCTTTAGGAAAATCAATGACAGATATTAATAAAAAAAGTATTGAAACATGCGAAACGATTGTTAAATCTATTGACTTTGAAGCAGCTAGAAAGGATTATGAAAATGGAAAACAAGCATGTAACAACAGCAAACGTAATTAGAATGGCTATGGTTTTAGTTCTTCAAGAAATTTTAAGTGATAAATGATGAAAACGTTATTCGCATTATTTTACAATTTATGTGTGATAGCACTCACTTGCTATATGGTTACATATCATAGTTTTTGGTGGATCGTATTACTTTGCTTTATAGTGAGCGAGTTGAAAGATTAACTGAGGTGAGCATGAATTATAAAGATGAAAGAAAGTATCTAGAGAATGAGCTAAGGAGCTATCGTTATATTGTTAATAAATGTTATGAATATGAAAATGAGATTGCTGAAGCAACTATTCAAAAGTTTGGCACTTCAAGTAAAAATGCGCAGCTCGTTATCTATGAAAATGTAAGTAACCCTTATAAAGATAAATGGATAGAATTAGATGATATTATAAATAAAGCATATGATAAATTATTATTTTGGAAACAAAGACGCGAATGGATAGAAGATTGTCTTTCACGCCTCGATGATCCTTTTGAAATCAAGATTATTCATTTAAGATACATCTATGAAAGTAGCAAAACGGACATACAACTAGCAAAAGCGATAGGTTGCCACAGAAACACATTGAGAAACACAACAAATAGAGCATTTAAAAAAATGCTAAAAAAATAAAAGTTTGTGCAATGCACAAGCAAAAATGGTGTATAATCGTAATCGAAGGAAGAGCAATGCTCAACATCCTCGTTGCTTATTATATAAGCACGTATAAAAATAGTGATAGTAACTCTACGGAGACTATTGCGTAAAGGCATCTATATCAACTATACGTTATTTGTATGGTTTGATATGGATGCTTTTATTTTAGGTAGCTAAACAGCTGCCTTTTTTTTGTTATCCGGCAACCCCGGCGGAGGAAAAGACATGAGTGATAAAACATTTGTTGAAGAGACAAGGGCAAGGACAGGTGAGCCAGTGTCAATGATATGGAGTACCGTCAGTATGATTTATAACATGTCGGAAAAGACTTGCTATGCCATTGATTTTATTTACAAAGAGATTTTGTCTATGCTAGATGATCGTGTGTGCTGGACATCAAGACAAGCTGCCAAGCTGCTGTTATCGGAACATGACTAAAGATGTGCCTTGTTATGAGTGCAGTGATAGGCACATTGGCTGTCATGGATCATGTAAGAGATACGCTAAGTACAATGTGAACCGCAAAAAGATATTGAGACAGCAGCAGAATCAAACGGCGGCAGATCATGAGGTATCAAGCCATTGGTGCTATGACAGCAGGTGCAGGAGGATAGCGTAATGGCTCAACCATTTGCTAAACGTTTTTATAAAAGCAAACAATGGCAGCATGTTAGAGATTATGTATTTAAACGTGACAATGGCCTATGCCAAGATTGCTTACAAGCTGGCAGGATCACACCGGGCTTAGAAGTACATCACTTAGTAACATTGACGGCAGTAAACATTGATGATGCAGATATTAGTTTGAACCCAGACAGATTAGTGACGTTGTGCTATGACTGTCACAAGAAGCGTCATCAAGGGAATAGAAGTGCATTAACCGAAGGATATAGGTTTGATGCAGATGGAAACATCATTGAGGATACTCCCCCCATTAAATAAGGGTGGGGTGTCTTTATGGAGACCGTAGAGAGGAGGTCAGAAAAACCGCGTGGAAAATTTACACGAGGGGGGGTTAAACCCAAAAGAAGCGCAAGAAAGCGCAATAAGAAAAAAGAAAAACGCTTATAAGAAGATTTTCAAGGACGTTGATGAAAGTAAAAAAAAGTTTGTTGATTCTATGATTTCACAGCTTGCTTATATCGAAATATCACTTGAAGAATTGCAGAACCAAACGATCAATGATGGTTATATTGAATTGTTTGAACAAGGAAACCAAAGTTTTTTAAGAGAACATCCGGCAGCTAAGAGTTACAATTCTTACATAAAGAGTTATACAACGATCATTAAAACTTTGATTGATATCGTACCGGCAGCAAAGCAAAGTGATGAGCTTCAGAAATTTTTAGATAAAAAGAAGAAATTATGACCTATTTAGAAGAATATGCAAGAGCGGTATTAAGCGGTAAAATCAACGCTTGCCATAGAATCAAGCAGGCTTACGCACATTTACTTGACAAACTAGAACATCCTGAAAAATATAAACCGTGGGTATTTGATGAAGATAGGGCAAATGAACCTATTGAATTTATCGAAACTTTTTGTAAACAGGCACAAGGTCGAAACAGAGGGAAACCGTTAAAATTAGAACTATTTCAAAAAGCCAAACATCAAGCAGTGTTTGGCTTTATACATGAAAAAACCGGTGAACGGCAGTATCAAGAGGTGCTTGACATCCGAGGGCGTAAGAACGGAAAAACAACTGAACTTGCTGCTGATGCTACTTACATGATGTTAGGTGATGGTGAAGGTTCACCGGAAGTTTATTTCATAGCCACTAAATTAGATCAAGCAAAAAAAGGATTTTCTGAAGCCCATAAAATGATCATGCAATCGGATATGCTGAAAAAGTATCTGCGTAAACGACAGTCCGATATTTGGTGTGATATGAATTTCGGCACGATGCAAGCACTTGCCAGCAATAGCAATTCATTAGATGGTCTTAACGGACATTTTGTGATTATCGATGAGTTAGCAGCAATACAGAAACGTGATCTTTATGACTTGATGAAACAATCTATGTCGTCACGTTTTCAACCGTTATTAAACTGTATTACTACTAACGGATTTGTGCGTAATTCAATTTATGATGCACAGTATGTTTATGCCATAAAGGTACTTGATTCATATGACATAGGTAAGTGTATCGATGAACGTTTCCTTCCGCTAATCTATGAATTAGATGATCGTGATGAGTGGGACAAAGAAGATTGCTGGGTTAAAGCAAATCCCGGACTTGGCACGATCAAGTCCTTTGATAAGTTGAGAGGATATGTTGAAAAGGCGAAAAAAGATCCAGCATTTAAAGCCACAGTTATGGTAAAAGACTTTAACATGACCGAAACATCTGCAAGTGCTTGGCTGACTTATAAGACACTGAACAATACAACTAAATTTGAACTGGATAAGATGTCGTTTAGATATTGTATTGGTGGTTTTGACGGATCAGATACCACCGACTTAACCAATGCGAAAGCATTGTGTATGCGACCGAATGACAATCATTTATACTATGCATCCATGTATTGGCTGCCTGAAGAAACGCTGATCCAACGAAGCATTGAAGACAGCGCGCCTTATGAGCTGTGGGAACGTCAAGGCTATTTGCGCGTATCAAAAGGGAACAAAATCAATTTTTATGATGTTCTCGAGTGGTACAAAGAACTTAGGGATGTGCATGATATTTATGTTTTATATATTGGGTTTGATCCGTGGCATGTTGATGAATCGTTGCTTGAAGCGTTTAAGAATGAATTTGGTAAAGAAGCAATGATACCGGTGCGTCAAGGAACAAAAACTTTAAGCAGTCCGATGAAATCATTTAAAGCTGATCTCGATGCAAAGCTGATTGTTTATAACGATAACCCAATTGACAAGATGTGCCTTGCTAACACAGAGATCAAGACAGACATTAACAACAACATTCAGCCAGTGAAGGGATTAGATGTGCGAAAGCGCATTGATGGTACGATCGGATTTTTAAATTCTTACGTTGTCTTTAATGACAAAAGAGACGAATACTTAACCTTGATTTAAGAAGGGAGGTGATAAAATGGGAATTAGAAATAAGATTAAAAGTTTTTTTAATAAATCTGAATCTATCACGCGTTTTGAAATGGTTACATCAAGTGGCAATGGGTTTTATTCTTGGAACGGTAAACTGTACAAGTCGGATATTATTAGAGCCTGTATACGACCTAAAACTAAGGCAGTAGGCAAAGCATTAGCAAAACATATCCGCACAGAAAAAGACGGCATCAAAGTGAATCCTGAGCCTTACATAAAAATGCTTTTGAAGTATCCGAATCCATATATGACGTTTCAACAGATGATTGAAAAAGTTATGAATCAGTATCAGCTAAACAATAACGCCTTTATCTATATCAATCGTGATAGCAATGGTTATCCAACTGAGTTATATCCAATACCGGCAGTGAATTGCGAAGCTGTTTACGATAAACAAGGCTATTTATATCTGCGCTGCATGATGATGAATGGAAAGGTTGTTACATATCCATATACGGACATCATTCATTTGAAAAATGATTATAACAACAACGATATTTTCGGCGACAGTCCAATTGAAGTATTAAAACCTTTGATGGAAATCGTAACAACCACCGATCAAGGAATCGTTAAAGCAATAAAGAACAGCGGGATCATTAAATGGCTTTTAAAGTTTAACAACTCTTTAAGACCGGATGATATAAAAAGAAACACAAAGCAATTTGTAGATGATTACTTATCGTTTGAAACAGATACGATGGGGGCAGCCGGTATTGATAACAAAGTGGATGCAATACAGATTGATCCAAAAGATTATGTGCCAAATGCTGCTCAGATGGATAGGACTATTAACCGACTTTATTCATTTTTCAACACGAATGAAAAAATAGTGCAGAACAAATTTACTGAAGATGAATGGACCGCTTACTATGAGGGCAGCGTTGAGACCGACTTGATTCAATTATCACAAACATTCACACGCAGAATTTTTACAAGACGTGAGATCGGCACTGGTAACGAAATCGTATTTGAAGCAGCTAACCTGCAATATGCTTCTATGTCAACAAAATTGAATATGGTGCAGATGGTCGATAGAGGTGCTATGACACCCAATGAATGGCGGGCTGTCTTAGGCATGGCGCCAGTGGAAGGCGGAGACAAGCCGATCCGTAGGCTTGATACCCAAGTGGTTAAAGAAGGAGGTGAATAAGGATGGATATAGAAATCAAAGGTATTATATGCTCAGATTCGGACGCATGGTATTATGAATGGTTCGGTGAATCCTGTGCATATCCGCAAATGGTCAACAAGGCTTTAAAAAATGCAAATGGCGAAACTGTGACCCTTAAAATCAATTCTCCCGGCGGCGATGTATTTGCTGCATCAGAAATCTATACAGTATTAAAAAACTATGCAGGCAGAGTAGAAATTGAGATTCAAGGTTTAGCAGCGTCAGCTGCATCAATCATTGCAATGGCGGGCTATTGCAAAATGAGTCCTACTGCATTGCTCATGGTGCATAACGTATCGACAAGCGCAAGCGGTGATCATCGAGTGATGGAACATCAAGCCGAAGTGCTGAAAAAAGCAAACAAGACGATGGCATCTGCTTATGTAAATAAAACGGGTATGAGTGAAGAAATGGCGCTGGAGCTAATGAGTAAAGAAAGCTACATTGATGCACAAGAGGCATTGACACTGAAATTGATAGATGAAATCATGTTCAGCGAACTGCCATTCGTTAATTTAAACAATTTTAAGCAGCCAATACTTAGTAATTGCTCAGTTAATATTCCGGACGACGTTTTAAATCGCATCTTCACAAACAGTCAGCATAAAAATGCTGATTTTTTTATGCAGAAAAAGAAAAAAGAAATTGAAACAACATTAAATTTATTAAATCTAGGAGGAAAAAACTATGAATAAAGAACAGTATTTACAAAAACGTAAAGAATTGATGAATGAAGCGAATGAATTGCTGAATTCAGGAAAGATCGATGAAGCAGAGGCTAAAGCATCAGAAGTCAAGGCATTGGATACGACTTTTGAAAACATCTGCAAAGCGTCAGCGAATTTGGCAGCCTTACAGGATAATGCGGTCATTACGGACATTCAAGCAAAAGGAGTAGTTATCGAAAATACCACTTCTTTGGCAAGCACTATTGAAAAAAACGAAGATACTTATACAAACGTATGGGCTAAAGTCATGCAGAATATTGCAATTACAGAAGACGAAAAACGTATCTTTGATGAAGCAAACAAGGAATTTAAAAACGAAGCATTAACGACTGGTAACTCACCGGTGCTGATTCCGGAAACTGTTGTAGCCGGTATTTGGAAAGAGGTAGGAGAAGTCTATCCTTTGTATGCGGAAGTATTAAAAACGAGTGTTAAAGGTAAACTAACTGTCTTAAAATCAACAGAATCAACCGAAGCTAAATGGTATGATGAAGCAACTGAAATTGAAGAGGGTAAAGAAACATTTGCAAAAGCTACTTTGAATGGTTGTGAGTTGTCACGTGACATTACGGTGTCATGGAAATTGAAAGAAATGGCAACGAATGAATTTATTCCTTTCATCCAGTCGCAGTTAGCAGAAAAAATGGGAGCTGCCGCTGCCTATGGCGTATTCAATGGTAAAGGTAAAGCAGCATCCGAATCATCAAACAAAGATGAACCAAGAGGCATTAAGACCGCTTTACTAGCACAGGCAAACAAGCCTCAAGTAGTGGAATTAGCAGCAGATGCAGAATTAAGCTATAAGGATATTACTACATTGATTTCAAAAGTAAAGGGTACATATAAAAAAGGTTCTAAATTTTATGCAACCAGTGATTTTATTTGGGACACATTAGCCAATGTTAAAGATGCGACAGGACGTCCTTATTTCATCGCTGACACTACGGCTGGCGGCGTAGGTCGCTTGTTTGGCTTTGTGGTCGAGGAAGATGATTCCATCGATACATTATTATTCGGTAATGCAAATAAAGGCTACCATTTAAACATCAATAAACAAATGACACTGGATCAGGAAGATCACAAAAAAGCGCGCACAACGGATTATATTGCTTATGCAATCATGGATGGTGATGTTCGTACTGAAAAAGCCTTTGCTTACTTAGACGTAAAAAAAGCGTAGCAACAGTGAACTTGTTAACAGCTGAGGTCACATATCAAAAGGGCAGTAATGCAGATGTGACCGTAGCTGTTGCCGCTCAAACGATTACGGCTGTTAAAAACCATAATGCAGATGTAAATACAGCAAATTATACATTTAATGACGGGATTTTAACTTTAAAATCAGCATACTTAGAAAATCTAAGTGTCGGCGAAAAACGATTGACGATTATCACCGAATCCAACAGCATGACAGTGACGCTCATCATCAAGGAGTAGCTTATGACACTTTTAGAAAAAGTGAAAGTCATTTTAAGAATTACCGGTAATGATTTTGATGAAGCAGATGTAATACCCTTAATGGCTGCATGTAAGAGAGATATCGAAAGAAACGGAATCATTTATGATGAGAACGATCCGCTCATTGAACAGGCAGTCAAAGTATATTGCCGGGCTAATTTTGGCAACAACCCGAACGCTGAACGATTGCAAAAATCTTATGAAATGCTAATCTCTTCATTGGCATTATCTGGAGGTGACGATGGAAGCAATTATTAAGGTCTTTAATGAAAAAGATATTGATCATGATTCAGAAGGTGATTCAAACACCCTGTATTATCGTAAAGTGTTTGCGGAGATCTGTTCTGTCGGCAGTAATGAATTTTATAAAGCTGCCGTAAATGGTTTGAAAGCATCAAGGGTGTTTAAAGTGTTTTATGCTGACTATAAAGAGGAAGACATGGTTCAATTTGGTGGAAAATGCTATGCAGTTTATCGTACCTATTATGATGAAAAAACTGATCTGTATGAACTGTATTGCAATGAGGTATCAATATGAAAATAAACATTGAAGATCTAAGCAATACAGTTATAAAACAGATCAATAACTGGTCTGATGAAAAAAGTGATAAAATCAATCAGCATGTTAAGAAGCGCGGAAAAGAAATGGTCGAAGCAATAAAAAACGATTCACCTAAAAAAACCGGAAAATATGCTAAAGGATGGAAAGTGAAAGTAACATTAGGAAAAGGGTATGCAAGAATCAAGGGCGTAAATATTGCTCGTCCAGAATTGACTCATTTACTGGAAAATGGTCACAAAACTGCCGGCGGTACGAAACAGACAAAAAAATACCCTCATATAAAATGTAATGAGGATAAATTCAATGAATTGTTATTACAGGATATCAAGGAGGAATTTCAATGACACCTAAAGAATTAGGACATGAATTGAGCAAAATTCTTCCGACAGCTTTTAATTTGTTTAAAGAAAAACAAAAAGGTGATTACGCGGTATTTAATTACAGCATAAATGCGAGTGGAAGTGATGAGCAAAATCAGTTTATTAACTATGAGTACAATATTGAACTTTATACCAGAAACAAAGAACAGGATATAGAAAATAAGATCATGTCTATCCTTGATGTCAGAGGTATTGAGTACGAGATATCAGAGTCAGTTTATATAGAGAGCGAGAAACGTTTTATGACGGTGTTCACGTTCTCTTTTTTAACATTAAAGGAGGCATAAAAATAATGTTTGGCAAAAAGGAAGTCATTCTAGGTAGTGGGAAATTATACCATAAGGAATATAGTGAGGGCGAAATACCATCAAACGAAATCATAGAAGTAGAAGAAAATATCTTAGCATCAATAAAAGGTGGCGCGTCAATTACTTACACACCATCATTTATCGAAGAAAAAAGTGATCTAGGCGACATCATTGTAAACATCTTACAGTCTGATGAGGCTATTTTTAAAAGCGGTTTAATGACTTTGATCGGTGAAACATTTAAAGTATTGACCTCGACAGCAAGGGTTACAAAAACCGATGGAGTAGAAACAGTTTTGATCGGTGGTGTTAATAACAATGATGGAAAAACTCATTTATTCCATTTTGTTAATAACAACCCTTTAAGACCAGTTCGAGTTACTTTGATCGGTGTCAATCAGAAAGGATTTGAATTAGCTTTCAAGCAAGATGGTGCAACCGTAGTTGATCTGGAAATCAAAGCAGAGCCAATGGATGATGAAGGTACAAAAATCAAATTGCAGTTAGGGAAGAAAGAGGCGGTGACAAAATAATGAATAATTACTTTGATTTTTCTAATCGCGCAATCAGGACATTAAAGGTTAAGTTGAATGACCGTTTAACTGTACTGGTCACTGCACCTACATTAAAACTGTTAAATGAACTCAGCAACTTTGATGTAAAAGATACAAACCCAAATCAAATTATGAAGTTGGCATTAAAGATATTTAACAACAACAAAGGCAGCAGAAGGGTTGATTTAAAGGATATCGAGAATATATCAACAGATGATTTAGTTGAATTTATCAAAGAATATACGGAATTTATAGGATCAGTCACCAAAGACCCAAACTAAAAATCCCCTATTATCCTATTGATTCGGACAGTAGGGGATATGAGATTCATTCTTTAAATTATAAAATCGTACACGATTATACAGGCTTGAGTTTCTTTGAAATTCTCGATCTGCATCTTGATGAATTTTTACTCTTTCAGCGTGATGCTTTTATATACGATATGGAAAAATCAGAGCAAGGGAAAGAATATCTATCGAATGCCAAGAGGTTGGAAACCGAAAGCACAGATTATGACGCATTTGAAAAAGTAATGAATGGAGGTGGTTAAAATGTCGAGTAAAGTAGAAGGAATTACCGTCACACTCGGAGCGGATACCTCCGCTATTACAAAAAGTTTAAAAGACGTTAACAAGGATTTATCCAGCACTCAAAAAGAACTGCGAAACGTTCAAAATTTGTTGAAGCTTGATCCAGCGAATACTGAGCTTTTAGAACGCAAACAGAAACTTTTAGGGGAACAAGTGGAGACAACTAAATCAAAATTAGATGCTCTGACTGAGGCCCAAAAGAAAATGATTGCTGAAAAAGAAAATCTTAACAGCAAAGAATTTCAAAAACTGCAAGATGAAATAGTAAAAACTAAAAGTAAATTAGAAGATTACGAAGATCAGCTGAAGCACTCAAATGCAACGCTCGAAAAAATGACAAAGAATGCTGAAGCTTTTGCTAAAAAAACAGGTGATCTAGGCAATGTTATGCTGCCGGTCACGGCGGCTATGGCTGGAATTGCAGCCGGCAGTATAGCAGCTATGGATGCAGTCGATGAAGGGCTTGATCGAGTAATGACAGCGACTGGCGCAACTGGCGATCAAGCTAAAAAGCTTCAGGCAGTGTATGAAAGTGTCGTTCAGCAAGTACCGGATGATTTTTCTAACATCGGTGGTGCAGTCGGAGAATTAAATACGCGCTTAGGCTTAAATGATGAAGCTCTCGAAAAAGCTTCTGTATCGGCTTTGCGGTTTTCAAAGATCAATGGCATTGATGTTGTTGACGGTATCCGATCGGTAACACGCATGATGAATAACGCCAACATACCTGCTGAAGAATACGAAAGCACTCTTGACTTGTTATCGAAAGCTGCTCAAATATCAGGAAAAGATGTATTATCATTAGCTGACAGCTATACCAAAAATAGCGCAGCACTCAGAGAATTGGGATACTCTCATGAAGAAGCAATCGGAATGCTGTCAAAATGGGAAGTCGAAGGTATCAACGTTGAATCAGCTCTTGCCGGCATGAAAAAAGCGGTTGTGAATTTTACGAATGACGGCAAGAATGCGAAAGAAGAAATCGGCAACGTAGTGCAACAGATCAAGGAATTATCTGATAGTGGTAATGACGTTGATGCAATCGCATTGGCAATGGAAACATTTGGCAATAAAGCCGGCCCAGAGCTGAAAGATGCAATAGCACAAGGTAAATTTGAGTATCAGGATTTTATTGACGAATTAGCCAACTCTCAAGGAACGCTTGAAGGAACTTATGGCATGATCGTCGATGAGGTTGACGATTCGCAGCTCGCTATGCAGACGTTTCAGCTTGCCTTGCATGATTTAGGTGAGACGATTGCCAAGATCATCGGTCCAATACTGAAAGACTTGGCTAATTGGTTTAAAGGCATTATGGATAAATTTAACGCTCTACCTAAAGGTGGTCAAAAATTTATCATCTTATTAGGTGGCATTCTCGCTGCTATTGGTCCTGCTCTCTTGGCGGTATCGGGACTATCTGGTATGTTCGGAAAATTGATTACTAATATCACGCCACTGATCAATAAAGTGTTCCCAAGCCTTGCAGGTGCTATCTCATTACCGGCAGCACCGATACTCGCTATCATCGCTGCAATCGGCGCACTTGTAGCAGCGTTTATCTATCTGTGGAACACGAATGAAGAGTTCAGAGACAATATCCTTCAGCTATGGGAAATCATCCAACAAAGGATCAGTGAGATTCTCCAGTTCATACAGGAGAATTTCACTTTTGTATTTGATGCCATAAAGGGTGTTATTGATACAGCCTTGAAAGTTATTATGGATATAGTTGAAGTGTTTGTCGCTTTATTTAGCGGTGACTGGGAAGGTTTGTGGGTTGCTTTGCAGAAACTAGTAGGCGACATCGTAAATGGCATCTGCAATCTATTCAGCACGATGTATGATGGTATTATGGAGATATTCCAAAAAGTTGTTGAATGGGTCGTAGAAAAGGTGCAGGGTATCATTGATGATATAGTCGGTTTTGCTTCTGACTTTTTAAATGCTGGTAAAAAGTTGTTTCAAAACATTTGGGACGGAATGAAGTCAATTTGGACTAATTTAAGTACATGGGTATCGGAAAAAGTTGAATGGCTGCTTGGTAAACTAATGTTTTGGCGCTCAGCAAATGACGAAATGTCAAGCGGAGGTTCTGGCTCAAAAAGCAGCCGAGATGCAGACGGAAGTCATGCAACCGGTTTGTGGAATGTACCGTTTGACGGATACCGTGCAATCGTGCATAAAGGTGAGATGATCGTGCCGGCAAAGCAAGCGGAAGAAATCAGAAACAGTAAAGGAAAAGCTGCTTCAAGCATTAACGTTACTCAAAACATTTATACAGATAAACTTGACGAGGCGGGCATGGCTAGAAAAACAACAAGAGAATTAAAGAAGTGGGCGTTAGGGGTTAAATAATGAAAAAAAACGAAAAATTAATGTATACAAATGAACGTGGAGAATCTATTGAAATGAGTTGGTTCTCCCGTCTCATTTGCAAGGAGTTCAGCGATGAATTATCAGTCAGTTACAATACGATCAAGAATGCGAACCAAGATGGTGAAACATTAGTGTCACAGACTTTTGATACACGACCGATCACCATTGACTGCTTTTATCAGGTAGACCATCAATCAGCGGAATTTGAACGCAAATTGAAACGGATATTTAACCCGCGGTTAAAGGGAACGTTGAAGCACATTACAGAAGAAATTGAACGGGATATAAACGTAAAATTGGAATCAATCCCTATCTTTAAACATGATGGTGGTTATGGTACATTGATGCTTGATTTTGTGGCTCATGCACCGTTTTGGCAAGATGTACCACGAACTGAATATCTTGCATTTGTTGAGGCTGCCTTGTCGTTTCCGCTTACTTTTATAGGAGGTATGAGTTTTGGTATCCGGCGTAACTCATTAGTCAGCAACATTGATAATGTTGGCGACGTTGACTGCGGTTTTAAAGTAACCTTTAAGGCAAGCGGTGGTACCGTCAGCAATCCTTATATTAAAAAAGGTGATAAGTATATACGTCTAAATTATGAGATGCAGAAAGGTGATCTTATTACCGTGGATATGTTAGGTCAGTCACCGGTTATCTATCTTAACGAGCAAAAAGACAGCACTATTTTAAAGCGTAAAGAAACAGAGTTTTTTAATCTTGACGTTGGGCTGAATGAAGTTGAATATAACGCAGAAAGGAATGTCACAAACCTAGATGTAATCGTGACATACAGGCCGCAATACTTATGATGTATCTATATAGAGAATTTAAGCTTGTTGAAATTATCGCGGCTTATGTGTCACTAGAATATACGTTAAAGCACCGCGGCGCCGGTACGTTTACGCTTACTTTAAATGATGGTGAGGTTGCGAAGTCTTTTTATCAAAATGATGTTTTGATGATTGATGATGATGCTTTTGTGATTGAAAATATCCATGTGTTTTCTGATAACGGTGTAAACACCTATGAAATATCCGGATTGCATATAAACTCATTATTGAGCAGACGTGTGATCAGCTCGTTTACCTTCAGCATAGACGAAAGCTATGAAATTCAGATTGAAAAGCTACTGAACGAAAATTTCATTGCTCCGATTGATACTAACAGAAAAGTAGATGGCTTTGTATTTAGCGCACAAGGCATAGAAAACGCACCGACAGTCAATTATACCTTTGAAAACATGGAAGTGTCAGAGGTTGTAAATACGGCTCTAGCACGCGCTGATTTAGGATACACGATTGATTATCTGCCTGAAGAGCATCAATATAGATTCAGGCTGATACATGGTCGTGATAAAACAGCTGATGTTATCTTTTCGGATAAAAACAACAACATCGCAAATAAAGACGTCTATCAGCAACAGCAAGACAGTAAAAACGTCGGGTATTTAAACAATGAAGGGAAACTAACAAGTAAAGGAACTGTCAGCGGAATCAATCGTCGAGAGTTTATTTTAGAAGGCTCAGACATCACGCAACTTGATGAGCAGCTTGCAGAAAGCAAGGCACTAGTAAGTGCAGAATTTGAAGTCATCGACAATGAACTATATCAATATGGTCGTGATTATAAACTCGGTGATGTGGTTACGTTTGAGGACTATGAAAGTAATTTAATAGCACAGCGACCTTTATTAGAGGTTGCTTTTTACTGTTCGGACACAATCACGCGGACAACAACGTTCGGTGACTCAATACCGACGATTTTCGATAAATTGAAGAAAGGAAGGTGATGAAATGTCAGAAAAATATTTTCCATTTGACGGGCAATTGGTCGAGGGTAAATCAGATAGAGTTTACTATGCAAGTGATTTTGCGAACTATTTTAAACCATTTTTCCGCAATGGCATATTTGCAAGTCAAGGCGATGGATTGATGGTGCTATCTCTTGACGACAATATGTTTATATCCTTAATGGACGGTCGTTCAATCATTGAGGGACACGGCTATCAGAATGACAACAAAGACGGTGTTAAGAAAATGCGTATCGCTAACTCTGATATAGCGCAAGATCGTATTGATATAGTGGTAAATCGTTTAAATAAGGTTGACCGTATGATTACAACGATAGTCGTTAAAGGAGAGCTGTCAGATGCACCGGTGCCGCCGGAAATCGTGCGGAATGATGATTACTATGACTTAAAACTCGCCGAGGTATACGTGCGCAGTGGTGTAGATAAGATACAGCAAGCAGACATCACCGATTTTAGAGGTGATGAAGATGCTTGCGGATGGGTAACGGGTTTGATTGACAGCATTAATTCAACGGCATTTTTTAAGCAGTATCAGGTAGCTTACAATGCGTTTGTCAAAGAGACTTACGATAAGGCTGAGGATCTGTTTGACTTGATACGTAACCTTTTGGACAAGGATCAAGCTAGTTATCTAGCTATGCAAATAGCCGAACTAAAAGCATATCCAAAGGTAGAACCATACGTATTAAAAGCCGATCAATGGCAAGAGACTGCGGACGGTTTGATTTATACCATTATGGATAGTCGGTATACATATCTTGGCTCATATTGGGAGCTAATTGCTGAGCCGGATATGGATAAGAATGAGCAAAAATTGCTTACCAATGCAAGGATAACGTCGATTGATGATAAGCAAGACGGCAAGCTGATTATCCATGCGGTAGGCGTTAAGCCGACAGATGATATACACATCAGCATCAAGATAGAGAGGTGATAAAGATGTCGGTAAGAGGCAAAGATATATTTGGATTTAATGCTGCAGGTTATCCCGGTGACATCGTATTTAGTTATGACGACTTAACAGTCGAACATCCTGAATTTTTAAAATTGGACGGCGGAGTTTATAAAAAAGAGAACTATCCACAAATTGAAAAGTATTTTAATTTCAATGGCGTAGTACCTTACAACGAAACCGTTGATCTTGCAGAATTTAACGAAACAAAAACAGATCAGGTTGATTGCAGATGGCTTTCAAGTCAAAATGGAGACGATATTGCGCTGATTTATTTGTGTGATAAAAAAAAGTCGAGCAACGATCGTATGTATTGTAAGTTGTATTTATCACACGATGGTGGCACAACCTTTACAAAAGTCAGTGATTCTTATTTTAGCAGTTGCAATTCTTCATCAAGTTATTCAAAGAAACTTATCAGATTAAAAGACAAGACGTTGTTATTTTACAAAAACAGCTATAATAATGATTCTGGTTATATATATTGTTATTGTTTAAAAGATGGTGAGACATCATGGAACCAGACAACAGTATATAACGGCCATGATTCAAGTACATTGCATATAGTAACTAATGGCAACTACATTTTTGTTTGGATATATGACAAAGCGGGTTCACCATCACAATTTGTTAGATGTGCCGACATTACCCAAGCCACTTTATCTTGGGCAACATTAGATGCAGGCTCTATATCTGTAGGAAATTCAGGTTTGTCGAGGATCGCTAACACTGACAAGATCGTTTACGGTAATGTGATTGGAAGTAGCACAGACAAATTCAGGATTTATAATCCTGATTTAACGTATACAGAATACAGCACAATGCAATCTAGCCTTATAGTTCCAGATGTGAGCAGTCTTGGCTCGTATAACTCGGCTATGCTGTTTTATCGAAATGGTGAGTACGTGATGCTGCCGGGAGGAACGTCATACGGATATTTTGTAGTTAAAACGACAGACTTTATCACATGGACAGGATATGTAAGGGAAAATCCCGCTTATGCCGTCGAAAATAGCTCAGAAATTTATTATTACGGTGAAACCGACAAACAATTGTTGTTTAAAAAAAATGTTATGAACGAAGATGGCGGCCCGATAGCCGCACGAAACAAAGAAAATTTTACCATCGAAGGAAATGGCGACGTTTTTACAACCGGATTAAGTGGATATTCGTACACGGGTATATCCGATACATTAAAAAGAGACGAAGGAGGTTATTATATCGTCAGTGCAATCTATCAATACAATGAAGCTACAACAAGTAAATGTATAGTGCAAAAAAAGTATTTGAGAGAAGTAAACGAATGGTTTAAACTGCCATTGGCAAAAACTATATCCGCAACCTTTAGTGCATCATCAAATAATTATCCATATGTTAGAACGGAGTAAAATTATGATATACGTAACAAAAAGAAATGACATCGCTGTATTTACAGCGTACGAGCCGGACACGCCTTTTTTTACGATTGAGAAACAGCCTGAATGCCCGTATCAAAACGACAGTGAGCATAAGATAATTTGGCACTGTGACATTGACAATCAAAAAGTGTGGTATGAAGTTGAATACATCGAGCAACCAACACAGCTTGACAGAATGGAGGAAACGCTAATTGAAACAAATCTTGAGGTGCAGTATCTTTCAGCTTTAAAAGAACTCGGAATTTAAGAAAGGAGAAAATATCACAGTATGATTAAAAATAGTTTAAATATTGCGGGGGGGGGGTATATCTGCTAATAATTTAGTTAGTGATTTTATATCCCCGTGGTATCTGCTTGCACAGGCCGGCAATCTGCGACCATTTAAGGATTTAGAAAATGAAAATGTAGTTGAACCTTATCACAGCGGTTTATATACCTATGCTTATACAAAAAATTATCTTGTGTTTTTACAGCAAGGTAATGACGATTCTTACATTTACATCGAAATATACAAATTAGATACGTGGGAAACTGTTTTAAAAAGAAAAATGATGTCAGAGTATTCGAATAAATCAGTTTTAGGAGGAAATTATGTTGCTTTAAACATGACGTATAATGATGATGTTTATTTGATTTCCAACGATTTTTCATCCATTTTAAATATAAGGATCGATGAAACGCAAGATAGTAAATATGTCTTTAATCTGATTGCACTGCCAAGAAAAATGACTGATTATGTATCTGTATGCACACTCGGTAATACTGCGTACATGTTTGGTTTTCGTACAGATAGCGGTACATCGTCAAGCGCCAACACTACATACACAAGCATTATTAAATTTGATGCATCAACAAAAGCTGTTACTGTATTAGGCATAAGTACCGCGGACATGGGATTTAATGTAGGCGGTCAAAACTCCAGTAACACGCAATCATCAGCAGGGGTTTATGGCTGTTTCCCTTACGGTGATAATGAGATTATGATATTTGGTAAACATGCTGATGCTGATTTAAAATCAGTGAGGATGGTCTTGTACAATGCATTAACTGGAGTGTATACAAATGTCACAGATGATCCTGAATTTGCATATCTAAAAAAATTAAGTATTTTTAGTACCTTGTTCAGCAATTCTGCAAGTCAAATAAAGAGTGCAAGAAAAAGTGTAGCCTCTGACGGTTTAGTTAAATACGAAACCACTAACGCTATATATGTGCCAACAGGGGGTGGCAGTTCAAGTAATCCTAGATGGTATTTAGATACAAGCAATTCGGCGTATATCTATTTAAGGGAAAACATCGTTATTGATACAAAAGAAAAGAAGTTGTACAGCACATGGGTTCCGAGACTTACATCAGCATCTATATATAAGAGCGGTTCTTACAGCAGTCCAAGAGATGGGATGTCTTATAGTTGGATAGGTGTAAACGACACATTTCAACAAGTGCCATCAGGAGCAAGCATCAATGCAATCGATATTTCAAGATCGCTTGTTTATAACATGGACCGCAAATCAATTAAGGCGTTTTCGATGGATACAACAGATAGCAAGCTCAGGGCTGTTGGTGCGATGATGATAGATTTTGTAGCAGTAGTTAAAAAGGGTGTTCAGGTTAAACCGTTTTCAGAGATACCGTCACCGATGCAAGTGAGGTTTGTTAGACCTTCTAACTTATCTATTATTGATTACGAGTCGGACGCAGAAGGCTATTATGATGTGCAGGAAGAATGTTATATGTACATGGCAATCGAAAATGATCGCGTACCAAAGGTATCCTCAATGCCGCTTGACGGCTATCCGTACATCAATGAACAGCCATTTAAGATTTTGGTAAGGTAGGAGGTACAGACATGATTAACAGATTAGATGGTTACGATGTTACGATGGCAGAACTGCAAGAATATCTTGCTGTATTGACAGTGCCGGTGTTTGATGTAGAGGTCAAAAAACAGAATGATTTATTTGAAGTGTACTGCAATGGTACACTTTTATATTACTCAGAAATTGTAATCAAAGTTGATGAAGAGAAAGAACGTCTTGAAGATTGTTGGCAGCTGGAACAGGCACAGAAGCACTTTGCGGATAAAAAGATTATGCCGGCGCCTGAGCCAGAACCACTGCCGGAATTAACTGATAGGGAATTAATGCAGCAGATATTAGACATACAAATCGAACAAGCTCTGAACATAGAATATATGGCTTGTTTGAAAGAATTAGGAATTTAAAGAAAGGAGTTTTACAATGACAACTTATGAAATGCTTGAAAAGCATATCAACAGCAAAAAAAGAGATGGTGTTTTTAATGATTTATTGAAAGAAACACTTAAATTTAAACTTGATGTATATATGCTGGCGAATCGCATCAGTGAAAGTCAGTATAATGCATTAATAAAACTAATGGAGTAACATAATGTTTGGTTACGAATTAGTTAAAAAGAAAAAGAAACGTGATCCAATCCGCTTTTCTAAAAAGATTATGTATATCAGTTTTAGTTTTTTGACGCTGTATGTTATGGCGTCTTTTTTGTTGGCATACCGATCCATGACAACACTGGACAGTCAATTGACGATCTGTGTGTTCGCGTTCTGGGGGACTGAATGCTTCAGCAATGCTTGGATCAAAGTATCTGAAATAAAACATCTGAAGGAGGAAAAGAAAGATGAACTATCTAATGAATAACTGGTTTATGATTGTGGCACTCTTGACAGTGCTTTTTGTTTGCTTTCTAGCTGTCAAAAAGTGGCTTAATAAGCCGACAACTGAACAGATAGCTAATATTAAAGAGTGGCTTCTATTGGCGGTCACAGAGGCGGAAAAACAGCTAGGAGGCGGCACAGGACAGCTTAAATTAAGGTTTGTTTATGACTGGGCGGTTGAACGGTTCTCATGGGTCGCATTAATTCCGTTTGATACATTTGCATCTTGGGTGGATGAAGCACTGAACGAAATGAAAAAGCAGCTTGCAGCAAATGAAGCAGTGAAAGCCTACATTGAGGAATAACAATGGAATGGATCAAGCAGAACATCCTGCTGCTCATCGCTATTATTAGCGTCTGTGTTGAGATAACACCTATAAAAGTAAATCCTATATCTCATTTATTAAAATGGGCAGGTAAGCTGATGAACGAGGGTATCAACAAAAGAATCGATGATATAGAAAAAGAACTTGCTACCATGCGACAAGAAAATTATGAAAAGGACGTCCGTGATATGCGTGGTGAGATATTGGATTTTGCTAATTCTTGCCATAATAAACGCAAGCACACAAAAGATGAATTTATCCATATCATTGAGCAAATAACCCGTTATGAAGAACTCATCGAGGAACATGATATTGCTAATGGAGTGATAGAGGTACAAGCAAAATATATCAAAGATTTATATAAAGAGTGTCTGCGCGAAGGCACTCTTTTAAGTTAGGAGGAAAAATGAAAAAATCTAAAGAATTAGTAGAATATGTAAAGAAGAAAGCTGCTGAACCTAAGACTATCTATGTCTTGGGTTCTTTCGGTCAGATTTTGACGACAGCATTTTTAAATCAAAAATGCCGGCAGCTTGCGTGGAATGAACAGAATAGAAATATCCTTCAGCAATACGTCGATCAGGGCTATCAAGCTTTTGACTGCTGCGGACTTATCAAGGCTTTTTTATGGGATGATAACCCCGCTAATTATAAAGTTGCCGAAGATGAAAACGAAGCAACCATGCTTGCAAGAGCAAAAATAAAGGGCAAGATTGCATCTTTACCGGAACGACCGGGAATCCTTGTTTTTATGCCTGGGCATGTCGGCGTATACATTGGCAATGGTGAAGTCGTAGAATGTACACCATCCGAATCACTCGGAGGATGGGGAGTGCTTACCACCAAGCTAAAGGGCAGAGGCTGGACTGTTTGGGCCGAGTATGCTCGAATCAGTTATGACACACCATCAGGATGGCAGCAAGTTGACGGATGCTGGTTTTACTTTTTTGAAGGTCATATGATTAAAGGATGGAAGTGGTTACCTATATCAAATGGATCTGATACATGGGGGTGGTTCTATTTCAACCCTGCAAACGGCATCATGCAGGCGAATAAATGGGTTAAATTTACGGACGGAAAAACTTATGAATTAGGTAAAAACGGTAAATGGACTGGTAATGCAAAATAAAAATAACGCTCACTCTCAATTAAGAGGGTGAGCGCTTTTTATTTGTTTTCAGGCGGTATGTATTCAAGTAAATCTGTAATATCACAGTCAAGCGCAGTGCATAAACGACCCAAAATATCAAAATCAACTCTTACAATCTTGTTATCGCAATAATGATTTAGTTGCGTTCTTTGCAACTCAGCTTTAAATGATAATTTTGATTTACTGATACCTTTTTCTTTCATCACTTCGTTTAGTCGCATTCTTACTTTGCCGAATTCTTCTGACATATTTTCATCTCCTATACAATATATGTGCAAATCTGTATTGTATATTCATTTTAAGATTGATATGATATAAATATAAGCTGTAAATTTGTATAGTAAATTCATATCTAAAGAGGTAATTATCATGAGAAAAGGTAAAATAAAGATACATTTAGAAGAATTAATTAAGAATTCAGGGTTAAGTAAGACTAAATTCAGCTACCGGGCAGATATGCAAATGTCACAGGTTAATGCTTACTGTAATAACACTATTAAACGCTTAGATGTTGATGTATTGGCAAGGATATGTGATACATTGGGCTGCAGCATAGCGGATCTGTTGGAATATACAAGAATAAAATAAGAGCCCCAAAAGAGGACTCCTGAAGCTTTTAAAATCAATTTGGTGAAATAGGTCTGCGTTTCAATGCCTCAATGATGCGGTCACACGCACCTGAACCCAAGCGACGATCCTCACCTGCCATGAAAGCATAGTAATTAGATGCGTTAATGCCCATATCTCGCAATAATTCTTTCATAGTTACATAAGCGGATAGTCTATTGATTTCACAGCGGTATTCATCTTTCGTCATTGTTTCACCTCACTTTGTATAGTGTTATAACATTGATAATAATAGCAGCTAGAGCAATCATACTAGCAGCAATACCTAATAATGACGACTTATCAGCTGAACCGAGTATAAAGATACAGATGATAGTTGTGGTGATAATGATTGTTTTGTTAGTGTTCATAGTTTAGTTTTATGGTATAATATAGATACCCCCAAAAGGGGGAGAGGAATTTTACTTCCTCTTACGCTTTTTGCGTTTGGGCTTGTTTGATTTGTAACTCATTATCGCCGTTGCTAAGCAGATTATTGAGGTTACTATATCAAGCAAGCTTTTTATATTATCCATTGCCTTTCATCCTTCCTTGATTATATTATACACTATATAAGGTGTATTGTCAATATAAATTAAGAAATAAATTGATTTTCTTTCATTATATTATATAAAGTAAAAAATTAAAAATGTACTTTTATTTACTAAGTATGACAATGTTCGACAAGGCATTATTTTACTAGGTGCTATAATGCTGAAAAAGGGTGATATGAAAATGGAAATAGATATTTTTCAATTTTTAGAGATGTGTGAAATAGAACTTATCAATCAGCTATGTAAAAATTGCCCTGAGTTAACAGTAGAACAAATAGAAAACATTGCAGAAGATTTTAGCAAAGAGATTGATAAGCAGTTAGTAGTTGATGGCATCATAATTGGTAAATAATTCCAAAACTTTATATCCTCATGTCGATTTATAATATTAATGAGGTGTTGACATGAGGAAGATAAAATTAAACGATGATCAGTTTTGGCATATTCAATATTTTTACGAATGGTTCGGAGCAATAAATAATCATGATCAAGAAATAGTTTACAAAGAATTGATACAAAAATTTGGTGAGGATAAGGTAAAAGCTTACGAAATAGAATGCAGAAAAAGATTTAAGAAAGGTGATATTATATGATTACCTTCTTGGGCTTTTTAGATAGACAAAAGCTAAGGTATAATAAGGCTCTCTTTGTTTCTGATCCAATGTATCGCGCAAAGATCATCAATCAGCATTTACGCAAATTTAAAGTGTACTGTAACCAACACCCCGAAGCAAACAACGACCTCAAAATATATGAGGATGAGGTGTGGGAGTATGAAAGGAAGCTAGGTATAAATAAATGGTAAATATTACCAGTTTCGTTACCTTTTTTCTTAATCTATAATTATGGCACAGGAGGTGCTGCCATAATGGAAAAGAAATTGAATGAATTAGAGTTTTTGGGCGTGCAATATCTTTATGAACTCAATATGAGTGTACATAAAAATAATGTCAGAAAAGTATTCGAAATATTAGTTGAGAGGTTTGGATCGGATGTTGTCGAAGCATATATTAAAGAATGTAAAATAAAGTATCCAGGACATCCAATATATAGCAATCTTTAAGAGCCTTAGCCTTGTGCAAGGCTTTTTATTTGTCATCACACAAATTTAACGTTAAAACCATTAATAATAAAACATTTTTATTTCCATAAATTACCAATTTTATTACTATATCCTTGAATGTTATAAATATTGCCTATGATAAAAAATGCACCATTTCAGATAAAACTACCATGAAACCTTATGATTTCAGTATTTGTAATAATTAACGTTATTCTTTGATTTTTTGTAACTTACGAAATTTGGTAAATTATGGTAATGCTAAAATGTTTAAATGTGTTAAAATTAAAGTAGCAAAAGGCTATTTGTCATTATTGCTGGGTGCTTAAAAAAACGAGATTTCATTAGTCTCGTTTTTTCTTTCCCCATTGTGCATAATCACATCTATTAAAAACTTTTTTTCTTTGCAACTTTGAATACACATTAGTGCTGATTGTTACGATCATCGCTACAGGAATGATTGCGTTTGCCGGAACATTCCGCAATACGATGCAGGATACGATTACGGAGCAATGGGATAATATGACCGGTATCTATGAAACAGGAGATTAACGATGAAAGGCGCCTTTGAATTTGGATTTATCATGTTATTTTCCTTGCCGATGATTGTCTTTGGTATAAGTTTTGTGGAAATTATGATGAACTACAACCAAGCCCGCTATCTGCAGAATTATACGATAATGCAGATTGAACATCAGAATCGCTTAGATGATTCTGTATACGCGCTGATTGAAGAGGGCAAGCGGTATTGTGATCAATGCGATGTGCGGATCATAAATATCAATGAGCGCTATCGGGTAACCGTCACTTTTCCCATTCGTTTGCCGATTATCAATTATGAAGCAAAGGGAATGACATCTACTTTAACACAAATTATAAAATGAGAGGGGACACCCTCTCATTTTGATTAAATACACCTTGAGGAAGGCACATGGTTCCTGATATAAGCGAAGATTTTCATAGTATCATCCATCGTTAATACAGGACTGATATGAATTATGTCATAGCCTTGCAGAGAAGCTTCTCTTGAAGTAGCTAATATTAAATCAATCTGATCATGATTCGCCGCTGCCGCTGCTCTGTAAAGCGGATAAATACCCGATATCGTTAAAAGCTGTCCAAAATATAAATTTAATTCAGTTTTTAACAGTTCAGTCAAGCTGGTACTGAGATCAGTCAAAATAATTATATTTAATTTTTTTATATTACCGTCAAGGATAACTGACAGCCGGGCAGTTAATGAGTTTAATTCATTTTCTGTAAGCAGTTTGTCAGTGTATTTTTTGATAATTGGATTCATCAAGGAAGCAACCTGATAAGCAAAGGGATGGGTTAATTTTAAATTAATCAAGTCATTAAATTCAGAATGGGTAACCGTTGTATGATAATAAATCATCGCTGATAAATGCTCAGTTAATGGCTGCTGCTGATGCAGCTGCAAACCAAAGCTTAAAAGAGCGGCTTCATAAAACTCATCGATAATTTTATTTGTCAGCACATCAATTGCTTCTTCGTTTGTGTTTATTGCATTATATCTTCTTTTTTTAGCAACCAGTTGATTTAGATATTGCTTATCATATTCGGAAAATTTTAATTTTAAGAGTCTTTCAATATCATCAAAAGGCAGATCGATGCTTGCTGAAGAATCCACGGCTGCTTCAATGTTTTTTTGCTGAATCCTGTTTCGATATGCGCTGATCAATAATTCATTGGTTATAATCATGAGGCTCTTATTGGTCAGCATGATTTTTATTTGCGTCAAATAGGACATGAGAATCTGGTAAAGCGTTTCAAAATTATGCAGCTCATCATAATTCTCAACAATATACCGATTAATATAAGCGCCTTCCAATTCATAAAAAAGGAGAATGATTGAAGAATATAAGTTTCTTTTAGCATATTCAGAACCAAGAATCTGCAATCCTTTCTTTGCTGATATCGATAGCTGCAACCCTTTTGATGCCATAACAATTTCTTCTATATGCTTAATAGTATTTGAAATGGTCGTCTTTGAAACATAGAATAAATCAGCCAATAAACCCATACTCGTATATTCATAATCATGCTCTAAAAGATAAAAACAAATCGCAATTTCTCTTTGATTCTGATTGGCAGGAATCAAATCATTCTTTGATTCTTTAATATAATTAATAAATGCTGTCTTATCATTCTCTTCAATCCAATAGCCCTTGCTTGGGTTTGAGTAAATCTGTAAATTTTCTTGATGAAAAAATGTATTGATCGTTGCAATATCCTGCCGCAGAGTTCTGGTAGTTGTATTGATGCGCTGAGAAATCTCTGAACCATGCAGCGGTTTTGAATGACTTAACAAGAGCTGAATAAGGCTTTTTTGACGCTGATTAATTTGCATTGGCACACCTCGATATAATATAAATGACTATTAACTTTTATGCCTCAAGAAGAGGAAAAGGATTGAATGGACTGAAATAATTATACCATTTATACTTTAATCGTGGAACAAGAAACCATTAGGAGGTATTGTATGAAGGAATTTCCAAAAGATTTTTTATGGGGCGGTGCTACGGCTGCCTGTCAGTGTGAGGGAGCATGGAATGAAGGCGGGAAAGGCTTAACATTAGGGGATATGAAGCCTTACAGACCTTTTTTAAAGCGAACGGATCTGCATGAGCAAAGAACGGTAAGTATGGAAATGCTAAGGGAAGCGCATGCGGAAAAGGGAACCGGACTATACCCAAAACGTTACGGCATTGACTTCTATCATCGCTATAAGGAAGATATCAAACTATTTGCTGAACTTGGATTGAAAAGCTTCCGCATGTCAATCTCTTGGCCGCGGATCTTCCCGCGGGGTATTGAGGAAGTGCCGAATGAAGAGGGTTTGAAATTTTATGATGATGTATTCAGTGAATTAGAAAAATATGGCATTGAGCCAATGGTAACAATGAATCATTATGATACACCGCTTTATTTGATTGAACATAAGGATGGCTGGAAAACACCGGAAATCTTGATTTATTGGGAACGCTATGTGCGCACTATTTTAAAAAGATATAAGGGCAGAGTAAAATACTGGCTGCCATTTAATGAAATAAATGCAACCATTTTTATCCCTTATATGGGGGCTGGCTTATTCCCGGATGTTGAAAAGGAGAACTTTAAACAAAGCTGTTATCAATGTGTTCATTATCAATTAGTCGCTAATGCGATAGCTAAAAAATGTGCCAAGGAAATCGATCCAAATGCGCAGATCGGCTGTATGATTGCCCGCTTTACCACTTATCCTGCTACTTGTAAGCCAGAGGATGTCATGCAGACAGTGTTGGATGAGAATTATGAAAATTATTATTATACAGATACTTTGCTGCTAGGAAAGATTCCAGCTTATATGGATCGCTTTTATGAGGAAAATAATCTTAATATTAAAATATCTGATGAGGATAGAAAAATATTAAGTGAAAATACCAGTGATTGGGTTGCATACAGCTATTATATGTCATTGGTAACGAGTGCCAACACAGATGAATTAGAAAAGACAAATTCTAATCTGATCATTGCCGGTAAAAATCCATATCTGGAAGCCAGTGAATGGGGCTGGCAGAAAGATCCGATTGGTCTGCGTTATTCGCTGAATCAGATGTGGGATCGTTATCATAAGCCGATCTTTATTTTGGAAAATGGTTTGGGAGCAGTTGATAAACTGGAAGCTGACCATTCCATTCACGATCCTTATCGCATTGATTATTTAAAATCGCATATTCAGCAAATGCTGGAAGCTGTTAAAGACGGTGTAGATGTAAAGGGATATTATATCTGGGGCATTATTGATTTGATTTCATCTGGAACCCATGAAATGAGCAAACGATATGGCGTGATTTATGTGGATCAGGATGATTATGGAAAAGGCACATTGGCTAGATATAAAAAAGATTCTTTTGCTTGGTATCAAAAATGTATTGCATCGAATGGCATGGATTTGGAATAGAATCAGGAGGTACTCAGCATGAGTTCAAATAAAAAATTAGCAGAGCAAATATTAAAAAATGTTGGTGGGAAAGAGAATATATCAAATTTTCTGCATTGCGCTACAAGGCTTCGGTTTAATCTGATTGACTTTGATAAAGTAAATAAGGATGAAATTGAAAGCTTAAGCGGCGTATGGGGAACCAATGTAAACAGCGGTCAGCTTCAGGTTATTATCGGTCAGACTGTAACTGAGGTGTATGATGAAATATGCGTTTTAGCCGGACTGGAAAAGAATGAAGGAATTGATGAAAAATTAGATGATTTAAAAGCTAAAAAGAAATTTTCAATCAATGCTTTATTTGATGTATTATCCAGCTGCTTTAATCCAATTATTCCTGCGTTTGCCGGTGCCGGTATCTTAAAGGGTCTGCTTACCTTGCTTACTACATATGGTATTATGGGAAATGAGACGGGTCTTTATCTGATGCTGAATGCAGCCAGTGATGCGACTTTCTATTTCCTTCCGTTTTTGCTGGCAGTAACCGCGGCTAAAAAGTTTAAAACCGATATGACGATGGCTGTGGTGCTGGCGGGTATTTATATGTATCCTACAATTATAGCCGGGGCTGGCAGCAGTGTTGAAATCTTTGGCATTCATGTGACATTGGTTAAATATTCATCGACAGTTATTCCGATTCTGCTGTCTGTATGGATCATGAGTTATGTGTATCGATTTATCTATGCACATACGGTCTCCTTTCTGAGAGTCGTAGTCGTTCCAATCGTGACCTTGCTGGTTATGGCTCCGCTGAGTCTGATGATTCTTGGACCATTGGGTTATTATGCCGGTATTGGGGTTGGTGAATGCTTTAAATGGCTCTTTAATGTAGCGCCGTGGCTGGGCGGCTTAATTGATGGCGCTACCCGACCTTTCGTTATTCTGACGGGCATGCATATGGCTATGACACCTATCAAGTTAGGCAACCTAAGCACATTGGGTTATGATATGCTGGCACCGGTTGATTGTGTCGCAACCATGGCAGCAGCCGGTATGTGCTTCGGCGTATTTTTAAGAGCTAAAAAGGCTGAAAATAAATCATCAACCTTCTCCGCTTTTATCTCCGCCTTTATCGGTATTACCGAGCCCGCTTTATACGGCGTTGCTTTCAGATTTAAAAAACCGCTGCTGGCATGTATCATCGGCGGTGGAATATCCGGTGCTTTTGTTGCTATGATGCAGGCTAAAGCGATTACTTATGCTATGCCGGCGATTATCTCCCTCCCGGCATATACCGGATCAATCCCGGTAATGCTGATCGGACTGGCTATTTCATTTGTAGTATCTGCCGGCTGTGCCTATGCGTTAGGTCTTGATGAAAATATCAAGAAAGATCAGCGGGCGGCAGAAGCAGAAAAAAAGGCAATTAATTTTTAAATTATCATAAGAGTACATTTCCCTTTTAGATGAGCGGAAGGGTACTCTTTTTTTTGATGAAGATACCGCTGTCGAATAAAGTATCAGCCTGAGCCTGACTTTTGTGTTACACTAAAGAAAAGCACCCGTCTGTGGTGAAAGGAGGCAACTGATGATCTATACGATAACTTTAAATCCATCCTTAGATTATGTAATGATGGTTAATGAATTAAAAAACGGTGAAACTAACCGCTCACAGGCAGAAAAGATTTATCCTGGCGGCAAGGGCTTTAACGTATCCAGAATTTTAAATGAATTTGGTATCGCCAATAAAGCCATCGGATTAGCTGCTGGTTTCAGCGGTTTGGAAATTGACCGCCTGCTGAATGAAAAAGGGATCGATCATGAATTAATATTTATGGCTGAAGGTTTTTCACGCATTAATATTAAATTGAAAGGCAGTGAAGAGACGGAAATCAACGGTGCCGGTCCGAAGGCGGATGCGATGGTTATCAAGCGTTTGAAACAAATTCTTGATACGATGAATGAAGATGATACGGCTGCGCTGTGCGGCAGTCTTTGTCAGGGCATTGACAGTTCAACATTTGCTTCGATTTTATCATTATTGAAATCAAAAGGGGTTCGTCTGATCGTTGACATGAGCAATGAAGCACTGCTTAACAGTCTGGCATATGAACCATGGCTTATTAAACCCAACCTCAGTGAGCTGTGTGAGCTTTGGAAAAGGCCGATCCATAGCCTCAATGAGCTGCGTGACGCGATGATGTTCTGCAGTCAGCGGAAAGCTCAAAATGTATTAGTGTCATTAGGCAAAGACGGAGCGGTTTTGCTAGATGAACAGCAGCGTCTGTATTACTGCAGCGCACCGGCGGGAGAAGTGAAAAACAGTGTCGGTGCCGGTGATTCGATGCTTGCTGGCTTCTTAACGGCCTATATGCAGAGTCAATCCTATGAAAAAGCACTGCGGATGGGGGTGGCATGCGGCAGTGCGACAGCGTTTAATGATGATCTTGCGAAATTGAAACAGATCATGTCATATTATGAGGGTCTGAATGTACGAAGCTTAAATGCTGATGAATCAAGGCTTGCTGAAATAGTTGAGTAACTTAAAGATTAATTCCTTTTCGTCATCCTGAAGATTAGTAATGTTGATCAGCAATTCATCACTCATATCTAAAATATAATCCGTAGATGTGTTAAACAGCAGAGCTAATTCGACAATATACTGAGTTGACGGTACGCTGATGCCCATTTCCCATGCATTGATGGCCGATCTTGTCAGACTTAGTTTACGGGCTAAGTCACTTTGTGTCATGTCATTTTTCTCACGCAATTCCTTGATTCGATCGGCGATCATAGTATCAACTCCTATATCTTTGATATTACACTTTCTTGATAGGTAATACATTATCACTAATGATTAATTAAAATTGACACCGCCTTTTAATATGCTACAATATTAATGTTAGTATGTGTTATTTTGCTTTTATCAAACATATTTAAAAGTGAAGCCACATAAAAATTCATAAAACCTGGGAAGTGAAAAGAGAGAGCGGGCATAAGGATGATAAAGCTAAAAAGGTTAAGTTCCACTTTCTTTAGGAAGGCGGCATTATATGGCATCTAAAGCAACGTTATTATTAATTGAGCCGCAGACTGATCAGTCTCAGTCTTTGACAGCTTTGCTTGATGAAGCATATCAGGTGATCAGCGCGGTTGATGAACAGCAGGCTATTTCATTACTGAAAGCCAATGCTGACACGGTTTCAGTCATTTTAATGGCTGATCTTTCGTGCGAACGCTCCAAGCGCCTGTTTAATTATTTAAAAGTAAAAGAAGCGGATCAGCGCCTGCCGATCCTTGTAATTGGCAGTCAGCTGGAAGATGAGGTCTGCGCGCTAAGGCAGGGAGCATGGGATTTTATTGCCAAGCCTTATCAGAATCAAGTTTTGCTGCTGCGCATTAAAAATGCCGTCGAACGATCTCAGCTGACCGCATTCAGGCAATTAAGATATTTAGCGGAATATGACAGTCTTACTGGTATCTATAATAAAATTAAATTTTTTGAGGTGACTAAACAGATGATTGAAGCAGACAGTGAGCAGCTGTATGCTTTCGTGCGCTTTGATATTGATCGCTTTCAATTAATTAATTCATTTTTCGGCACTGATGAAGGTGACCGCCTGCTGTGTTATATCGCGAATAGAATTCAAGAATTTGCCAGTCAGCTTGCCGCCTGCTCCTATGGCCGCATGGAATCTGATATCTTCTGTATCTGTTTGCCTTATGCTGATTTGAATAAAACCAATCTTGTTGAACTGATCCGCAATTATCTTTATGAATATAATACAGATTATGATATTGTACCTTCAATGGGCATCTATCTAATTCAGGATCGTTCTTTATCGGTTGAGTCAATGTATAACCGGGCGGCTTTAGCTGCCAAGCAATGCAAAGGAAGCTATGTTAAATGCTTTGCCTATTATAATGAAAGCTTAAGTGTCTCTTTAGCGCGTGAACAGGAAATCATCAATGAGATGAATACAGCGTTAGAAAACCATCAATTTATCATTTATCTGCAGCCTAAGATTGATATTCAAAATGGCAAGCCATGCGGGGCTGAAGCGCTGACTCGATGGAATCATCCTAAGCGCGGTATTATGGCGCCCAATGATTTTATCGGCATCTTTGAACAAAACGGGTTTATCACCAAGCTTGATTTTTATATATGGGAACAAGTCTGCATCTTATTGAGAAAGTGGCTGGATAATGGTTATCAGCCATATCCGATTTCAGTCAATATTTCACGGGTTGATTTATATAATCCGAAACTGGTCGATATGATTCTTGAATTAATTCGTAAATATCAGATTGTGCCTGAGTTGCTGAATCTGGAATTGACCGAGAGCGCCTATACGGATAATCCGATCATGCTGAGTGAGACGATTGAGCGTCTTCAAAAGCATGGCTTTACGATCATGATGGATGATTTTGGCAGCGGCTATTCATCGCTGAATATTTTAAAGGATATGGATGTTGATATTTTGAAAATCGATATGCGCTTCTTATCAAAAACTAAAATTGCCGGCCGCGGTGAAAATATTATCGCTTCGGTGATTCGAATGTCCAAATGGCTTAATATTCCAGTTATTGCCGAAGGGGTAGAGACAATGGAACAGGTTGCGTTTTTACGCAGTGTAGGCTGTGACTATGTGCAGGGCTATTATTATGAAAAACCAATTCCTGTTGAATATTATGAGACTAAATATCTGCCGCAGGGACATTATCAAATACATAGCTTTGACAGTTATCGTGAGAGTAAGCATATTTATGATGAGCTGTTTTTAAATGATCCACAGATTAAAAAGCTCTTTAATTCAAGCAATGAGGCAGCGGTTATTTATGAATTTGCGGAAGATAAAGTAGAATTGATCCGGGTTAACGCGAGTTATTATAATTTGCTTGGCTATGAGGATCAGGCATTAAAGGCACCGGATATGCTTCAGCTAGTGGCCGCATCGGATCAAGAGGCGATGATTGAGCTATTCAGAAATGCGATTCATGATAAAGTCAGTAAGGCGATTGATTATACTTATCTGCCTGCCGAGGGCAAGCGGCTTTGTCTGCATCTGGTTCTGCGTTATGTAACGGAAATTTCCGGCAAATATATCTTAATGGGCAGGCTGTCAATGGCTCAGCAGCAAGCTTAATGCAATGAAGAATACTGATGATTTATGCGCATCAGGAATAAACCTGTGATATACTAAAACCAAGACCATGATTTTGATGATGGCTGAAAGTGAGTGAATAGGATGGAGAATAAACAGCTGTTAAGAGCGATAAAAATGCGTCATTCAAGAAGATCCTTTCAGGATAAAATGATTCCAGCCGATATGCTGGTGAGTGCTATTGATCAGATTAATGAAACGGCCGGTCTGCATATTCAGCTGCTTTTAAATAATCCGGAGGCATTTGATTCTTTAAAGAAGAGCTATGGCATGTTCCGTGGTGTTCGTCATCTCATCGCCCTAGTGGGTTCAAGTGATGATCCTTATCTTTATGAGAAGCTGGGTTATTATGGTGAAATGCTGGTGCTGAGAGCAACGGCTTCCAATCTTGCCACATGTTGGGTGGGCGGTACTTATTCTAAGAATGACTGCCGGTGTCAGCTGCTGCCGCATGAGGAGCTGGTGGCGGTAATTGCCGTTGGTTATGGAGAAGAAACAATATCAATGAAAGAGAAAGTCATTACTTCAGTGATTCATCGCCGGCATAAAACATATGCTCAGTGTACAAAGCTGGAAGGCACACCGCCGGAGTGGTTCAAATATGGTGTTGAGGCGGCTTTGCTGGCACCTTCTGCATTAAATGCCCAGCCTGTCATCTTTACATGGAAGGCATCAACAGCATATGCTTCTATTCCTGAAAAACGTAAAATTGAACAGGTAGATCTCGGCATAGCAAAATATCACTTTGAGCTTGGCGCTGGCTGCGGAGAATTTGGTTGGGGCAATCACGCCGGTTTTACGGTGAATGATAATGTGTGAACCATGCAGCCGCTGCCGCTGGGCAAATGATAAAGAAGGGATTCTGCGTGCTTATCACGATCATGAATGGGGTGTTCCATCACATGATGACGCGCATTTATATGAACTGCTGATCCTGGAATCCTTTCAGGCTGGTTTATCATGGGCTATCGTTTTGAAAAAGCGTGAGGCATTCAGAGAAGCGTTAGATGGCTTTGACTGCGCGAAGATTGCCGCCTATGATGAGACAAAGCTGAATGAGCTGATGAGTAATCCGCGGCTGATTCGCAATCGCCGCAAGTTTAACGCAATGATCGCCAACAGTCAGGTGTTCTTGCAGATTCAAGCGGAATATGGCAGCTTTGACGCATATATCTGGAGTTTTACTAAGGGTCAGGTGATTAAAAATACTGATGATCAAATACCGGTAACCTCACCGCTTTCTGATATGATTTCCAAAGACCTGATCCGCCGCGGCATGAAATTCATGGGCAGCATTACAGTTTACTCTTATTTAGGGGCGATTGGGATCATCGATGATCATGAACTGAACTGTTTTAAATATTAGCTTGAAGACTCATTTTGAGTCTTTTTTTCTTGATGATTGATTTATTAAACTAATGGTTGATTTTTATGGCGAAATAGTTGGTTGTATTCAACTGATAGAAGACCTATAATTAAATTATCAATTGATATATTCAGGAGCGCGCTGATGAAAAAAACAAATTTAGGTGAAACAATTTATAAATTAAGAAAACAAAGAGGAATTACTCAGGAAGAATTGGGCCGGGCAGTAAATGTCAGTACGCAGGCGGTTTCTAAATGGGAACATGGCGGCAGTCCGGATGCGGAAATGCTGCCGCTGCTTGCCGATTATTTTCATGTCAGTATCGATTCGCTTTATGGCCGCAGCGAGACAGCTGCCCGTAATATATTTGACGATGTACTGATCGATTTAATTAATAAATCAAAAGAAGAACGTTTTGAACATGCCTTTCAAATATGCTGGGCAATGATCCGCGGTTTAGTCGGTATTGATCTTGTGAAAAATATTTATTATGATAACCTGCCGCAGCTGCCCAAGGAGTCTGAAATGTTTATGAAATCACTGATCAGCTTGGATGAGGGAGTGGCATACATGCTTTTGAAAAAGGAATTTCATTATTTCATGCTGTTCCCTGAACCTAAAGGCGGTTTTAATCAGGAGCTGGCTGACGCCGCAGACTATACTGAATTATTCAGCTTCCTTGCGAAACCTGATACGGTTAAGATTCTGCTGTTCATTTTTGCGAATAAAGCGCAGAGCTTTACGGCTTCACTGATTGTCTCAAGACTGAAGATCGAAGAAGCGGCGGTACTGATGATTTTAGATGAAATGACAGATCGCAGCTGGCTCTATCGCACAGAAATAGAGACTGAGGACAAACTGCTGATTTCTTATCAGCTGAGCGGCGATAATCAGATCCTGCCATTTTTAATTATTGCCAAGGCATTGATAGACAGTCAAACGAATCTCTACTATATGAACCTGAATGATCGTCATCTTCCCTTGTTTTCTGGAAAAGGAAGAAAAAATGAATGAATCAATGAATATCAAACAACAATTTAATAAGCATAATAAGTTAAATCTGACAGCGGCGGTATGCCTGGCAATCATCCAATCCTTTCTGTCAATCGCGTTAGCGTTCATATTGAAGGCATTGATGGAAATTGCCGGCGGCGGTACGCTGTCTGAGCTGGTTAGACTCTTGGTAATCTGTATCGTTTATCTGCTTATCTATCTGCTGATAACCCAACTGGCTAATAGTTTTACTAACCGATATATCCAAAAAGCGCTGATTCAGTTTAAAGAAACATGCTTTGAGCGCTATTTAAAGAAAAGTATTACAGCTTTTCAGCAAGCGGATGAGGGTACTTATATCTCCTCACTGACCAATGATATTAATTCTATTGAGACGAATTATTTGAGTGCCCGAATCAGTTTTTTTACTCATTTGTCTTTATTGATCAGCGGTATTGCGGCAATGCTTTATTTAAACTGGAAACTGGCCTTATGTGTTTTATTTGCTTGTTTTCTGCCTTTTCTGATTTCTATAATTTTTGGCAGTCAGCTTGCTGAAAAGGAAAAAAATGTCTCTGAGGGCAACAGCGCTTTTACTTCTTTAGTTAAAAATTTATTCGGCGGTTTTTCCATTATTAAGAGTTTTCAGTCTGAAAAGGAAATTCAGACATTATTCAATCAGCGAAATCAATCGCTTGAAATGGATAAAAAACAACGCCGCGGTTTAAATTATTTTATCCAAGTTCTTTCTATGCTTGCCTCATCAATCATTAATTTTCTTGTTTTTGGTTATGGCGCGTATCTGTCCATTCAGGGTGAAATTTCAGCTGCGGCTGTGATCGCTTTTATTCAGCTGCTTAATTATGTTATCGCACCGCTTCAGCAGCTGCCTATTTTATACAGCGGTTATCAAGCGGGTGCGGCACTGATTGAACGGCTGCAGACTTTGATGGCCTGTGAGCAGGATACTAAGCATGATGAGCTTACGGCCTTTAATGAGGCAATTCGAGTTGAAAATCTAACCTTTGGTTATACGGATCAGCCGATACTTAAAGGTATTAATTTTACTTTTAAGAAGAATAAACGCTATGCCATTGTCGGCAGCAGCGGCAGCGGCAAATCAACTCTGCTGAATCTTTTAATGGGCTATATAGACGCCGCCAGCGGCAATATTTATTATGATGATCAGCCGCTTAATCGTATCAGTTCAGCCTCGTTATCTGCGTGTTTATCATTGATTCAGCAGAATGTGTTTATTTTCGATGATTCATTGCATGCTAATATTTCAATGTATAAGGATTTTGATAAAGATGAATTGGAAAAAGTGATTGCAATCAGCGGCTTAGCAGAAGTTTCAAAAGAGAAGGGGATGGCATATCGATGCGGTGAAAACGGCAAAAACTTGTCCGGCGGTGAACGTCAGCGGGTAGCGATTGCCCGTGCATTGCTGAGAAATACGCCGATTCTGTTTGTTGATGAGGCAACCTCAGCCTTAGATAACGCAACAGCGCAAAAGGTTGAGGAAGCTATTTTATCAATCCAGAATCAGACATGTATCTGTGTGACACATCGGCTTCAGGCAGAAACACTTGCGCAGTTTGATGAAATATTAGTTATGCATCATGGAACGCTGTGTGAGAGCGGCACCTTTAATGAATTGCTTGATCGTAAGCAGGTTTTCTATTCATTATATAAGCTGTCAGCGGCTTAGCCGATCGTTATTAATTCAGCGTTTTCTTGATCTTATATGGAATCCACGAAAATGTTTATAAAGTTTCAAAAAAAGGCTTTACAAATTAGTTGCTTTTAGATATAATAATACTCGCTAAGCAACTATCTGGCGATTGTGGTGAAGCGGTTAACACAGCGGGTTGTGGTCCCGTCATGCGTGGGTTCGAATCCCATCAGTCGCCCCATTTAATGAAACAAGCGGTACTCATTATGAGTTATCGCTTTTTTTGTTATATAGGAAATTTCATTTTCAAGCATCTAAGCACTGATATCTCATTATGAAGAGGTATCTAAAAAATGATAAAATCAGATGAAATCATCGTGTGAATATGGTATACTATAAGTAATAAAAAACAATCTATTTAATCATTAAATTTCTTATAAGCATCACCTAGTTTCCTTTGTATCAATCGAATCTCAGTGGATGCTTTTTTGTTCAAGGGGGGGGAACATCCATGAAGTGTTTATCTTATTCAAATCGTTTCTATTATAATGAGTTATCAGAAGAAGATGCGAATTGTATTAAGAAGGATTTGATCCTGTATAACTCAATGCTGCATACAGCTTATAAGAAACTCTATTTAACTTGTTTTCATGGTGTCAAGGATGCAGTCTCTCTACAAAAACAGTTTAAAGCAAGATATGGTACGAATGATTACTTTCCTTTATCTGCAATACATGAAGCCAGAGCC
>NZ_HE578929.1:38586-68080 GCF_000313565.1 Dielma fastidiosa
CTGCTTAAAAGTAATATCGAAATCAATCAGCGATTGAAGAAAGAATGTACTAAACGGATTGAAAGAATCAAAGAGAAGATTCGTAAGGAAAACAAAACTTTACAGAACTGGCAGAAACAGAAAGAACAATTAATTCAAAAAAGCAAGGAACATGAAACTAATGAAGCAGACTATTTGTATGAGGTACAGATCGTTAATCCGAATATCAAACAGTTAAAGCATAGAATCGGGTCGTTGACCTTTAAACTAAACCGAGAAACGGATAAGCTGAATCATTTGAACTTAGGCGTGAGAGCCGCTTGCTTTGGTTCAAGGAAGAAGCTACATCATGATCTCGAAGCTTATCGGTATGAGCGAAGAAAACGCATGCTGATACCTGGCAGACGGCAGGGAAAATACAGCAACAATCTCTTCAAATATCATCTTGAATCCGGGATCATGGTTTATCGAGGCACAGAGAAAGAAGTTCATTTACCGATCCGGTTTTATCATCATGCAGAGAAATTAGAAAGAGCAGTCAGATTACCGCATAATACCGTCGGTAAAGCCGTAGCTTATGAACTCTATGACCATGGTGAGTATTTCATCATTAAAGCGATCATTGAGGTGGAACCCAAAATGATAGTGACCAAAAAGGAAGCAGGCAGTATCGGTATCGATATCAATGTGGATCATATCGCGGTTGCCCACATCGATCGGCAAGGCAATCTGTGCAAACAACTAATATTACCCATGAAGCTAAAGGGAAAGACAAGGAATCAGCGAAAGCATGAGATTGCGGAAACAGCAAGTAAGATCATTCATGAATGTGTACATGCTCATAAACCATTAGTGATGGAAGCCTTGGACTTTAGTGATAAAAAGCGAAAGCAGCGCTATCAGTCAAAAGGACTGAATCGAATGCTAAGTGAGTTTGCTTATTCACAAATCATAGAAGCTATTGAACGAAAAGCAGTCTATGAAGGAATAGAAGTGATTAAAGTAGATCCAGCGTATACGTCACTGATTGGAAAATTAAAGTATGTACGGGATAAGGGAATGAGTGTGCATCAGGCAGCGAGTTATGTAATTGCAAGAAAAGGGATCGGATACAAAGAGAAGATCTTAAGAGAATATCGAGTATTCGTAAAAGAAAAGCAAACACAAACAGAGCAATGGGCAGCGGTTGCTGAGAAGATAGGAAAAGCGAGTACTAAAGAATGTCAGTTTACTGCCATATTAGCATTATTCAGATAACATAAAAATCAGTTCAATGAATCAAAGCGAATAGACCCAAACTAGAAGAAAAGGCTGTTTACTTGATAGAAATCATTGAACTGATCAAAAGAGTTCCTGTATGGATTTGCTCGAGTGCGACTCCAATACCGATAGGTTGAAGGAGAGAGACATTGAAATACAGGAAGGAACAGCGCCGCGAGAAAGGCAGCTGGGTGTCATCATTGATGGCATGATTTCCTGAAGGATTGAAGGAAATCATTTTCTTGTGCTTTCAGTTGGTGAAACTATTTGTTATAATTTAAAAATAATGTTAGGAGATAGAATATGATTGAAATTAAAAATTGTACAGTAAGTAATATTGAAAATGCGCTGCGCGGTATGCGTAATCCTTTGGATAGCTGGGAAAAAAGTGATAGTATAACTACAGACGGCAAGTTCATTCTTGGCCCTAATGATTTAAAATTAGCCCGCAAGCTTTGCGCGGCTGGCAGTGATCACCGTAAATTTTTAAGACAAATATTTGTGTCCTTAGATATAACGGCTCCGCTTTACTGGTGGAAGGAATTTGATACATATAAAGTAGGAACTGTCGCCAATTCAACAAGTACGATGCATACGATTCATAAGAAAGAGATAAATGAATCACTGTTCAGCTGTGAAAAGCTAGATGCTGAACGACTTGCGTTATTTAAAAATTATCTTGATCAGATTGAACAGCTGCGCCAGCAATACTTAATTGATAAAGATCCTGAATTATGGATTCAGATGATTCAACTGCTGCCAAGCAGCTTTAATCAGTTAAGAACCTGTACGATGAATTTTGAAACTTTGCTTAATATTTATCACAGCCGCAAAAACCATAAATTATCTGAATGGCGTCAATTCTGTGATATGATACTTAAAATCGAGTATTTTGATATGATAGCTGAAATAAGCAGCCAATCTTTATAGGTGTCTTGACACATCGCAACATTCTGTACGCTTTTTGACTATAAAGTGGTATAATAGTAAAGCAATTATCATTGCATAAATAACCATAGAGAGGCTAGAAAATGGAAACTTATGATGAAAAATTTGATTTTCGTGACAAACGAAATCTAAGCTTAGTCACTGATTTTTATGAATTGACAATGAGCCAGTGCTATTTTAATGCACCTGATGCCAACAAGATCGTTACCTTTGATTTGTTTTATCGGCGTAATCCGGATAATGGCGGATTTGCTATTTTTGCCGGTTTGGAACAGATTATTGGCTTTATACAGAATTTGCATTTTGAGGATGAAGATATTGCTTATTTAAAAAGTCTGAATAAATTCAGTGATGAATTCCTTGATTATTTGCGTCATTTTATTTTTACCGGCGATGTATATGCGGTGCCAGAGGGAACACCGGTATTTCCTAATGAACCGCTGGTGCGTGTCAAAGCTAAAATTATTGAAGCTCAGCTGCTTGAGACTGCTTTTTTGCTGGCAATTAATCATCAAACCTTGATTGCGACAAAAGCAAACCGTATTGTCCGTGCTGCCAAGGGCAGAATTGTGATGGAGTTTGGGGCGCGCCGCGCGCATAATTTTGATGCTGCTAATTATGGTGCTAGGGCGGCTTATATCGGCGGTGTTGATGCGACGGCGACAACCTATGCCGGGGAAAAGTTCAATATTCCGGTTGCCGGTACTATGGCGCACAGCTTTATTCAGTCTTTTGATTCTGAATATGAAGCTTTTAAGGCCTATGCGCTTACTTATCCAGACAGCTGCACAGTGCTGCTTGATACCTATGATACACTCAACAGCGGCGTTAAGAATGCTATCCGAGTTGCGAAAGAAGTGCTTGAACCTATGGGGCATCGTTTAAAGGGTGTACGCATCGACAGCGGCGATATTGCCTATCTGTCAAAGAAAATCCGCAAGCAGCTCGATGAAGCGGGACTTGAAGACTGCCAGATCGTTGCCAGCAATTCTTTTGATGAATATATCATAAAATCATTGATTGAGCAGGGCGCTCAAATTGATTCCTTTGGGGTCGGGGAGAATATGATTGTTTCTAAATCATCACCGGTCTTCGGCGGTGTTTATAAGATGAGCTCAGTGATTAAAGACAATCAAATGATTCCTAAGATCAAATTGAGTGAAAATGTTGAAAAAATGACCAATCCTGGGTTCAAAGATCTTTATCGCATCTATGACAAAGAAAATCATAAGGCATTGGCGGATCTGATGACAATTCACGGCCATCCAATTTCAGAAAACGAGGATTTAACGATCTGCCATCCGGATAATGTCTGGAAAAAGAAAACATTGAAGCGCGGTACGTTTGTGATCCGTGATCTTTATGAGCCGATTTTTGTAAATGGGCGGCTTGTGTATAAAGTACCTGATTTGAATGAAATCAGGAGATACAGTCAGCAGGAGCTATCTCATTTGTGGGATGAATATTTCCGTTTTGAGTATCCTCAGGTGTATAAAGTAGACTTGACTGAGGAATTATTAAAAATGAAGCTCGATTTAATTGAGGAGATGAAGCATTAATATGTCCAAGACAGAAAAACGCAGTTTAGCGCTTGCCGCATTGATCTATGCTGCTACTCTGATCTATTCCTTTGTGGTCAATTTTCCTGACCGCGCGATGAATACCCGCTTTAATATGACCTTTGTGGCAATTCTTTGCCCTTTAATCGTACCGGTGTTGTTTAAGCTCTTTAAATGGAAACCAATCAGTGAAATCTATATTATTAATCTTATATTTTGTTACTTTGCCTCTTTGATTGGTTCATGCTTAGGCGGCTACAGTGTCCCTTATTTTGATAAGGTTGTTCATTTTGGCTTTGGCTTCTGCGGCATCGAAATCGCTTATCTGCTGTATATGATACTTAAACGATCTTCCAAGCTTGACAGTATTCAGGAATGGCATATATTTCTTGTCTTTGTTAATGCGGTGAATACAGCAATTGCTGTTTATTGGGAGTTTTATGAATATGCAATGCTTATTTTCTTTAATAATGATGCAATCAATCATTATACCAGCGGTGTTCATGATACCATTACCGATATGCTGGTCTGCGTTGCGGGCGGTTTAGTAGTAACCGGTTTTTTGATCAGTGCTAAACGCAGCGGCAAAGATAATTTCTTTACCCGTCTGCCGCAAAAGTTTTATGATTTGAATCTTGCACATAGAAACGGCTAAACGCCGTTTTTTTGATTTATGTTTGATCATTTTCTTGATGTGACAGATGTGTAAGTACAAATCTTTAACAGCAGTGCTAAAATAGAGACAGAAGATATGAAAAAAAGCTGTGCCTATAAAGGCATCAGCCGATCTTCAATAAAATCTTGAATCAACAGGAAGGCAGCGTCTCGCACATGCTCATCATTTAGTATTCGATGCTTTCCTAAATGCAGGAAAATGAGCTGTTTTTGTTCATGAGTGATCATGTCAAAAGCCCACACGCTGCTTCTTGGCGGGATGACCTCATCGGCATCACCGTGAATCAGCAGCACTGGACAGGATACCTTAGCAATACTTGCTTTCAGCTGCTTTACACATTCCATAAATGCCGGATAGAATGATTTAGGCAATGAGGGTTCTTTGCCGTCATTTTTAGAACTGCTGATTAAACCGCTGGCTCCTTTAATTACCATGTTCGTATAATTTTCTAAATGAAAGTGGTTAAAGGCAGGAGCAATCAGAATCAGCTTTACAACCGGATAACAGGTGGCAAGATAGGAAGCGATAACGCCGCCCATGGAAAAGCCAAGCAGGTAAATCGGCCGTTTGCTGAGCTGAGCCTGAGTAAGCTGAGCTTTAGCTCGTTTGACCCATTGCTGCCAATCGCAGTCTTTCTCATCGGTTAAATCATACATATCAAAGCTGATCAATTCAATATTTTTATCGTTAAGAAATTCCTGAAGCTGATCCATTTCATGCCGCCGGCGCTTGCCAAAACCGTGAATCGTCACAAGCAGCGGCCGGTTGTCCTGATTTATTTCTTCTGTTTTTTCTTCTTTCATTAATTTTTTAATCCATTCAAACATTTCTCTCACATCCTTTTCTGTATTATAGCATAGATTTGTGTTAGTATTATGTAAGAGAAAATGATTGAGGTGCAAGATGAATAACGAAACGATAAACAACTTTTTAAATCAGGTAGACAGTGCATCACCAACGCCCGGCGGCGGCTGTGTAGCAGCATTAGTGGCACAGCTTGGTCTCTGTCTTGGGCGGATGTATGGCCATTTAAGCGTTAAACGCAAGGCTTTTCTGGCTCAGGATGAGGCGGTTCAGCAGAATTTTATGCAGTCTTTTGAAAAATTAAGCAATATGCGTGAAGTTTTAGAAGGATTGGCGGCAGCTGATATGGAGGCTTATCAGTCAGTGATTGATGCCTATCGGCAAAAGGATGCGCAGCTGATTCAGCAGGCGATTCATAAAGCGATTGATGTACCGTTCAAAACGATGCAGACAGCGGTTGAGGCAATGTCGCTTTTAGTACAGATGATGCCTTACGGCAATCAAAAAGCAGTCAGTGACTGCGCCATTGCAGTTATTCTCTGTGACGCGTGTGCAGCAAGTAGTTATCTAAATGTATTTATTAATATTCAGACACTTGAAGATCAAGAAGAAGCTGAAAAAGCGTTGAAAGCAATCGATGAACTCAAAGCAGCCGCTGCTGAAATGAAGGAGCAGTCATTTGCGGAGTGCATTCGTTTGATTAAACAATAAATTCGACACTTTTTTCACTTCTGTTTCGTTAAACTTAAACCAAGGGAGTGAAAAAGATGGATCTAATTAAAACAACAAATGAAAAACAGATTATCTATCTGATCAATGATCATTGTCCGAATCAGGCAATGCGCAATGAATTTCAGACGAATACATTTACACTAAAAATTAATAAACTGGAAATTGTTGAAAAGGAATGCTGCGGTTATGTCGTCGATGAGGGAGGCATCTTTCTGATTGCCAGCATCACCCTGCATAATCTAAGCAATGAGATTCTTTCTTTTTCCAAAAATGATCTGCTGATCAGTTATGACAAGGAAGATCCGTATGAGGCGGAGGAATACTTCGGTGTGCCTTATCAATTTGAGGATGAGATTGCTTTAAAGCCCAATGAAGAGGTTAAAGGCAAGCTGGTATACATTATTGCTGAATCAGCAAAGAAGGTTACCTTCCGCTATTTTGAGAATTACGATGACGATACGGAGAAACAGTATAAGCTGCGTTATAATCTGGATTGTTAGTAAAATAAGGCATTCATTTTGTGAATGTCTTTTTTTGACACATTCCTTAGAAATTCTTAAGAATTATCTGCAGTATAATTAAAGAATTCATCGATATAATTTAGTTGTTGAAAAGATGTGGTACAATAAATGGTGAAATTAAACAAAAAAAGCTGACGGAGGTATTTATGGATAAGACGTTGATATTAGTTGTGGAGGATGAAAAAGAGATTGCGGAGGCAATTGAAATTTATTTAAAAACACAGGGTTATGATGTAATTAAAGCCGAAAATGGCGCCGAAGGGTTAAAAATGATTCAGGAGCATGATGATATTCAGCTGGCATTGGTAGATGTTATGATGCCGGTCATGGATGGCATTACGATGATTAAAAAAGCACGTGAGGATCATGATTTTCCATTTTTAATTCTCTCGGCAAAGTCTGAGGATCTAGATAAGATCATGGGCTTAAATATCGGTGCTGATGATTATGTTACGAAACCTTTTGTGCCCATGGAATTATTGGCGCGTGTCAATTCACAGCTTCGCCGTTATCAGCGCTATCTAAAAATGGTCTCTCAGGAGAAAAGCAATGATAATATCTATGTCCAGGGTGGCCTTGAATTAAATGCTGATACGAAGGAAGTCAGTGTAGACGGCAATCCTGTACGTCTGACACCGATTGAATTTAAAATTCTTCAGATGCTGATCAAACACCCGGGTCATGTCTTTTCAAGTGATGAAATATATGAACATGTATGGAATGAAGATGCGATTAATACCGAAACGGTGATGGTGCATATTCGTAACATTCGTGAGAAAATTGAACTCGATCCGAAGAATCCGCACTATTTAAAGGTGGTATGGGGTGTAGGTTATAAAATCGAGAAACTTTAGGAGGACATTATGGAAAAAAAGAGCAATAAACTCTTTGGGTTTCTTTTAATCTTAATCATTGCTTTGTTATCATTGGGCATGGTTATTGCCAAACCGATGATTTCAGCAGAAAAAAATGAACCTGATCTGACAAGCCTTGACACCAATGATTATTTTTTAGATGATTTATTTCTTGATAACATCGTTCAGTATAAGCATTTAAAATCACTGGAAGCGGGCAAGAATATTTCTTACAGCGAGCTTTTGCTTAAGAATCCGGATGCGGATACGGCTGAATTATTTGATGATTTTATCAGCGGTTACAGTAATGTGGAAAATCCGGATGATTTTGAAGATTTATATTACACGCTTCAGCGTAAAAATCTGATTCTTGATTTTTATGCCGAGTCAAACAATACTCGCAGCTATTCAATCGATTTATCAGATTTAAAGAATTCTGGCAATGATAAAGCAAAATATTTTAAGTGGTATATCATTATGCATTATGATGATGCCGGTAATCTTACAATCAGCAACGCGTCTCAGGATTTGCTGAAGACGGTATCATCTAAGTTTTTTAAAGGATCACTGATGGAATCTTCAGCGTTTAATTTTGAGTCCATTGTACAAAATGGTGTAGCTGAAAACAGCAGCAAGGTCAATGTAGAACCGATTACCAATGCGACATTTATCTATGCAATCAGCAATGAGCGTTATCAGATGCTGGTTGACGGCACGATTTATTCACGCTATCTGCCGGGTTATTCAGCAATGAATGAGGATGCGGGTATGTTGGTTTTTATGGTAATCACTACCGCAGCGATTGCCGCGGCATGCTTTATTGCCACAAGACATGTGCGTGAGTTATCTGCCTACAATGCACTACTTAAATGTCCTTTTGAATTATTGGTTGGCGTGCTCAGTCTGGGTATTTCATTAATCTTTGGCTGGACATATTTAGTGCTTGTAAATATGGGGACAACTGATTTTATTACCGAGATATTGCAGAATATAACGACGGATAAAGCGGTTATCGTAACCAACAGCATCTTGTTTTTCAGCGGTTTTATCTATTTGTTCTTAGTTACCGTTGCGGTATATGAAATTAAGCTGATCTTTATTCAGGGCTTCTCTGATTTCTTTATGAATAACACGATCATTGGCTGGTGCTGCCGTAAAATCAGTGCTTTCTTTGATGTATTCAGAGGCTTGGATCTTTCGGATAAGCTGAATAAAAAAATTGCTACAGCATTGATTCTGAATCTGCTGGTTGGCTGTATTGCCTGCATCTTCTGGGCTTTCGGGCCGTTACTGCTGATTCTTTATACGATTTTTACTTATCAGTATATCAAACGGATTGCCAGCGGCATGCAGCAGCAGTTCCATGTCCTTGAAAATGTGACCAAGGAGCTTTCATTAGGCAATCTGGATATTGAGGTTGAAGATGATCTGTCGGTCTTTGGTGAAGTGAAAGATAATCTATTGGGTATTAAGACCGGCTTTAAGCAGGCGGTTGAGGAGGAAGTGCGTTCTTCAAAAATGAAAACTGAACTGATTTCCAATGTGTCACACGATTTAAAGACACCGCTGACTACCTTAATCAGTTATATTGATCTGCTGCAAAAAGAAAATATTACTGATGAAGAACGTCAGCATTACATTCAGATTTTAGATAACAGCTCACTGCGGCTGAAACGCTGCATCGATGATTTATTTGAAATTAGTAAGGTTGAAAGCGGCAATGTGCAGTGTAATTTAGTAGAGGTTAATTTAAGTGATCTGCTTAAACAGATTCATTTTGAAATGAGTGATAAGATTGAAGCGAGCAATCTGACTTTTAAGACCTCTTATCCGGAGCAGAAAATCATCTGTATGCTGGATTCACCGAAGACCTATCGTATTTTTGATAATCTTTATATGAATATTTTCAAATATGCGATGCCTTATACCCGTGTTTACATTGAATTAAAAGAGGAAAATGGCTTTGCCGTGGTATCCTTCAAGAATGTTTCGGCTACTGAGATTACTTATGCGCCTGATGAGCTGACGGAGCGTTTTGTACGCAATGATGCTTCCAGAAATTCTGAAGGCAGCGGTTTGGGATTGGCAATCGCCAAGAGCTTTACAGAATTGCAGGGCGGCAGTATTAAGGTTTTGGTTGACGGTGATTTATTTAAGGTGATATTAAAATTTGCCGTGCTTGAAAAGGCGGCAGAGAGGGAGGAAGGAAATGAAGAACAAGCATAAAATCAGCGCTTTTGCGGCTGTGTTTACAGTGATTACCTTAGTGTTGGGTGCGGCTTCTGTAATTGGTGCGATGTTTCAAAGAAAGAAACTGAAATGATTTTATTTTCATAATATGAAAAAAAATTATAAAATATTTCTGAAAAATATATTGACAAGCGCTCAGCAAGCCGATATAATAGTGCCATACAAAAACGATGAAGAGAAGAGTAGGCATTAAAGCTTTCACAGAGAGTCCTCACAGGGTGCAAGAGGATAAAGGAAATAACTGCTGAAAATGGTCTTGGAGTTGCATTGCTGAGGGTTGCTTAGGCAATGTCGGATTCGCCCGTTAAAGCGATAGGGTATAACCTGTATGCAGGCGTACTTGAAGAGGCTGGTATTGTGAGATATCAGTGAAGTAAGGTGGTAACACGAAGTCAACTTTCGTCCTTTCAGGATGAAAGTTTTTTTTCATCCATTGAGTTGAATTAAAATAAAAGGAGAACAGGAAAATGAAAAAATTATTATCAAGTTTATTAGTTGTTGCATTATTAGCTGGCTGCAGCAGTAACAATAATCCGCCGGCAAGTGATCCAGCCGAATTAGAAACGATTATCGTCGGTGCAAGTCCAAGCCCGCATGCGCAGATTCTTGAATCGGTTAAAGAGACATTAAAGGCTGAGGGATATGATCTTGTGATCAAGGAATTTGATGATTATATCATCCCAAATACAGCATTGGAGAATGATGAACTAGATGCGAATTATTTCCAGCATCAGCCTTATCTTGATGGCTTTAATAACGATTACGGAACCCATTTAGCATCTGTTTTGAAGGTTCATTTTGAACCGCTTGGCGTCTATGCCGGCGGCAGCAGTGAAATTAAGGATACACTGACGCTGGATGATATAAAGGATGGCGCACAGATTGCGGTTCCTAATGATGGTACAAATGAGGCAAGAGCGCTGCAGCTGCTTGAAGCTCATGGCTTGATTAAAATTAAAGCGGGTGTGGGTTTGGCAGCAACGGTTCTGGATATTGAAGAAAATCCGAAGAATATAAAAATTGTTGAGATTGAGGCAAAGAACCTGTCAGCGATTTTACCGGATGTTGATTATGCGGTAATCAACGGCAATTATGCATTAAGCGCAGATATCGTTGATAAGCTTTGTGTGAGTGAGGATAAGAACAGTGAGGGTGCTCAGGAATATGCGAATGTTCTTGTTGTAAAGGAAGGACATGAGAATGACGAGAAAATTGAAGCACTGAAAAAGGCATTAACGAGCGCTGATACTAAGACATTTATTGAAAATACTTTTGGTACATTGGTTATTCCTGTATTTGATTAAGACCTGCGGGTCTTTTTCTTTGCATAAAACGTGGGCAAATGCTGGAATTCTGTTATAATAAATATGAAAAAGGTGATATGCATGATGGAATTCATTAAGAAAAATAAGATGTTTGTGGCAGTTTTAACATTTATATTTGTCGTTATGGCTGCCGTTGCGGTTTATGCGCTGTCAATTAATAAACCCAGCGATATTGTACTGCCGCCCAATCTGGTCGATGAACAGCCGCCGCAGGGTAGTGATGAGGAACCTGAGGATACTCATGAGCGTGCAATGATCCGTAATTTTTATGGACAGTTTGATGATGGCGGCAATTCGGTAATTCTTTACTGGGATATTGCCAGCAATGATTCAGTGATAGAAAAAATTGAACTTTATTCACAGAATAATTTAATTGCTGATGTGACGAATACGCAAAGCTATGAAATGCCGATAACCGTATATCAATTTGCTACCGGTGTCAACGAGTTTGAGCTTCGCTGTTCATTAAAGAATGAAGTGTCGATCAGTGAAAAGACGAGTGTTGTCGTAGATTACATTTTTGATTTTCAAAAGAGCAGTGAATGGGTTAATGATCCGCTTTTGGGTGAGGGGATTATGATCTCGCTGAGCTATACATATAATCTGTCAACACCGGTCGGTACGCCGATTATTACGGTAAAAGACAGCAGCGATGCGGATAGTGCCGTTGAGTTTGTTGCCAATACTGAATTGTCGCATACTAATAATTATGTAACGATGCAGACAACTTACTTCCTGCCAACAGCTTCATTGCCTGAGGGACTGGCAAGCTGGCGGATCACATGGCTGTTTGATGTCGTACAGATCAGTACGGAAGATCGCATCAGCATTGATATCAAACGTGAGGACAGTGAGCTGCCGCCGAGTGATGAGGAAGATGAAAACTTTGAACCGGCTACTGAGGGAGATACTACGGATGATTAAACCAGGATTTTACCGTCATTTTAAAGGTAATTTATATGAGGTGCTGACGATTGCCAAACATTCTGAAACCGAAGAGGAATATGTGGTATATCGGGCATGTTACGGCGATCACGGGGTCTGGATAAGGCCGTTGCAGATGTTTGATGAAGTGATTGAGAGAGATGGCAGGCAGGTTGCACGATTTACGCGTGTGGACTAGAAAGCGGGGATGCTCATGGCACATATCAATAAGCAGATTGTGGAATTAAAACATCAAATGGAGAGGACAAAGCTTTTGCAGCTGGAGAAGCAGAGTCTCAAAAATCAATTAGAAAATAAGCTGGCGGAAATTGAAAAGATGCGCTCAAGGGTTAATGCCAGTGAAGAGAGCAAGCATAATTATCGGTTGAGTATCGCGTCGCTGGTTTCTAATTTCAGAAAGAAAAAAGAGGATCAGGCGATTAAAGAGATTCTTGATTTAAAGCAGAAGGAAAACGATTTGTCGGTGCTGCAGGCTGAATATGACCGTGTTGTTGAGGAATTAAAGGCACAGGGCAGCTTTGATAAGCAATACTTTAAACTGATGCAGGAGAAGAAGCTGCAGGCTACACATCAGGATAATGAAGTGTTGGAACAGCTTGAAATGGTAATTGAAAAATGCCGTCTTGAAAATAAGCGGATCAATGACGCTCAGCATTTGGGCGAAAAAGCGCTGGCTTTGATTCATGAGGTTTTTGACGGCTGCTTTTCATCGACGCAAAAGCATCTGTTTGAATCTTCTTTAACTAAGGGCAGCAAGCAATTTGAAAGACTCAATGCGATGCAGGAGCTGATTGCACAGCTGAAACGGACACTGGATCAATTTGAGGCTGCTTATGACCGCTGTCCTAAGCTGAATGAATCAGTGCTGGAAATTGATTTTGTGCCGGTAGCTGATCAGATCGTGGATAATTTTTTAATGGATTATTTCTTTGAAGATGAAGTGATTACGCTTAAGAAGCAGATTATGAAAATAAAGAAGCAAATCGTTGATGCGCTGCATGATTTGGATATTCAGCTGCGCATGAATCAGAATAAAATAATTGAAATGCTTGACTGCATCAATGCGGTAGGAGAACGGAATGAGTAAGATTGAAGAGCTTGCGGAAAGCTTGAAGAAGAAACATATCGTATTTTTTGGCGGTGCCGGTGTGAGTACCGAGAGTAATATTCCTGATTTCAGGAGCAGTGATGGGTTGTATCAGAAAAAAATATATAAATATCCGGCTGAAAGAATGCTGTCACATTCAATGTATGAGTATGATCCCAAGGCCTTTTATGATTTTTATTTTAATGAAATGATTTATCCCAATGCAATGCCTAACGCCGCGCATGAGGTGCTGGCAAAGCTTGAGGCAATGGGTAATCTAGATGCTATCATCACACAAAATATCGATGGGCTGCATCAGGCGGCTGGTTCTAAGCGTGTGTATGAGCTGCATGGCAGCGTGCACCGCAATACATGTCAGCAATGCGGCGCTCATTATTCACTGAATGAGATGCTGAAACAAAAGGGACAGATTCCTAGATGCGCCTGCGGCGGCATCATAAAACCCGATGTGGTGCTTTATGAGGAAGGCTTGGACGCGCAAATCCTGCGCAGGGCAATTTCGGCAATTAATAACGCGGATGTGCTGATTGTCGGCGGCACTAGTTTAGTCGTCTATCCGGCGGCTGGTTTGCTTGATTATTTTCATGGCAGCCAGCTGATTTTAATCAATAAGGACGCGACAGCTTATGACAGCCGAGCCGATCTTATCTTTAATGAATCTATTGCCAAGGTGCTGTCTGAGGCAATGGAATTGATTGAAAATGCTTGAACAGGAAGCTGAGTTATGATTTGCCGGTTAAAGGATTAAGCTAGGTTTTGAATTTCAGCTATACCTATAAATATGAAATCATGTCAGAACGGCATGATTTTTTTCTTTAAAAAAAGCCAATCACTTGATTGACTTTATATTAGCTACATGAACCACATCACCGTTGTGAAAATGATCATCAGTGTATAAATAATAACAACCATCAAGATCGACGGCGTTGCCATCAGCGCATCCCAGCAGAATCGATGATTTGGTACTGTCTCATCAAGCTTGAAAATATCGCGATGGGTGAAATAGCAGAATAAACCACCTAAAATAAAGATACCGAATAATAGAAAGACAAACCATTCAACAGGAATTAAAGCAATGCTGTTATTAGCAAAATGAACGAAAATTGCCGGCAGTATTGATTTTGCTTTTAATGTCAGCAAAGCAAGCAGGATTCCTAAACCAAAAGCAAACAGACTTTGAATGACATTGCCGTGCAATAAAGCAAAGAGCATCGATGACGCGATGATGGCAAAACGAGTTCCGTATTTGCCAAAAACATGCAGACATAAGCCGCGAAATGCAATTTCTTCAAATATCGGTGCTATGACAGCAATCGCAATGTAGCTCATCAGCAGGGTGATCCAGTCAGTCGCGCTGAAGCCTTCAAGACCTGTCTGCTGAAATTCAATATTAGGAAAGGTATTAATCAGTGCGGTAGACAGCAGATTGTAAACAGCGACAATGCCCATGATAATTAAAAACCATCTTACCATTTCAGCGCCGCTGATGGCTGGTTTCACAAGATAAGTGCGCAGCTTGATTTTAAGCCGATGAGCACAGATAAAGAAGGGAATCGTATCCGCGCATAACAGCGTAAATACCAAAGTGACCATCAGCATCAGGTTATAATTTACATGATAGAAACCATAGCTTTTAGCAATCGCAAGGATCACCACTGACAGCAGGCCAGCTACAAATACTTGCAGCACCAAATTAAACAGCAAAGCACCGCCCAGATGCTTAAATTCTTTTTTTAAATCTTTTTTTGTTAACTCCCTGGGTTTTTCAATGACAGATTCATCAATGACAGGCAGTTCGTTATCCATAAAAAAACCCCCTTTACGATATTATATCATAAGGGGGAAGCTTTTATTTGATAACTTCAAAATTCGGCGATAAGAGGATTAAATTCTTACCTTTTAAACTATTCTCCGTATAAGCACCTAATGCTCTTGAATCAGTTTCCTGTGCGGCGATACGATTGTCACCAAGCAGGAAATACTCATTGGTCCACAGCTCGACCTCATTAAAATCACGGGTAAAGTAACCGTAACGGCGCTGCATCTTTTTAACATAGTCAGCATCCAGATAATCTTCATCCAGCGGTTCACCATTCACATAAATGACCTCATCTACACAGGATACGGTTTCATTAGGCAAGGCAATAATGCGGCGAATCGCATATCCCTGACCGCCCGGCTGTTTAATCAAAACCAGATCACCGCGCTGAAAGTCTTCATGCCAGAGAAAGGTCACACCCGTCGTTCCTTCATCAATGGTCGGCGTCATTTCCTGTCCCTGAATGACAACATCAATCATACAGAAGTCACGGATGATCCAGGCGGCTAACCCGATCACAAACACCAAGGAACCATAAGTGAAGATCGTTTTAATAAATTTATAGCATGTTTCTTTTGTCATAATTTCCTCTTGTTTTACTGCATTATTATAAGTTAATTTTAATTCTTTTGCAAGCATCCGAAGTTTTTGGTAAAATCAAGCTAGAAGTGAGGTGTCAGTATGGAATTAAAAGATCATATCCTGATGACCCGGATTGATAATCGGCTCGTACACGGTCAGGTTGGCGTTACATGGACAATGACGCTGGGTGCTAATGTTATTGTGGTGATTGATGAGGCGGCAGCCCATGATGTTCTTCAGCAGAAGCTGATGCGGACGGTTGCCCGTTCCAGCGGTGCGGATATTCGTTTTTTTACTGTCGATGAGTTTGTGAAGGTGTTTCCAAATGTCAGTGAAAATCAACGGCTTTATCTGATCGTACATGATCCGCTGCCGATTGTAGACTTGCTGAAAGCGGGGATTCCGATTCAAAGCGTTAATGTCGGCAATATGCATTTTGCGAAAGGTAAAATGGCATTAAACCGCAAGGTATATGTTGATGAAGCGGATCTTGAAGCACTGAGAATCATCGAGTCATTTAATGTTTCCATCTTCATTCAGGATGTACCTGGTTCTGTCAGTGAGAAGCTGAGCGGTCTTGATGAGGTTAAATTTGTACTTCGTTAATAAATCTTACGCTTAGAAGCGGAAGGTATGGCGAGCTGATCGCGGTATTTAGCAATCGTGCGCCGGGATATCTGAATATCCTCCTGCTTCATTAATGCGCTCAATTCAGCATCACTGTATGGCTTCTGCTTGTTTTCACCCTCAATTAATTTTTTCAGCTTTTGCTGGATAGCCATACTGCTTTGACCGCTCTCAAGCTTGGCGTTAAAGAAAAATTTCAAGGGAATATAGCGCTGGTTGAATTCTAAAAGCTTTCCCTGCACGGCTCTTGATACTGTAGATTCATGCAGATTGCAGAGGACAGCGATATCATTGAGCGTCATCGGCAAAAGGTCAGCTTGATGCAGAAACCAGCCGGCTTGTATGGAGACGATGGCACTGACAATAGTAAAGAGTGTATTCTGCCGCTTATCAAGCATGGCAATCAATTCCTGAATCCGTTTTGTATATTCTTTTACATAAATCTTTAATTCCTCATTGCTGCTTTGATCATATGCGTGATTGATTTTCAGCTGCTGAGTATAATTTTTTACAGTAACATTCAGCGTATCGGTTTCATCAATGGATATAAAAATATCGGGAATTGATAGGGCAGCGGCAGGCGCATAGGCGGCACCCGGTGTTGGATTGCACGTTTTGATTAAGGTCACGCAGCTTTTGATGGTATCAAGTGAAGTATCACATCGCTGGGCAATCTCAGGTAATTTATTATCCGCGATTAAATCAAGATATTGATCCACACACATCATCAGATAAGGCTTCAGAGCTGTATCCATCTCAGCGCATTGGATAATCAGACATTCTTTTAATGAACGCGCTGCCACACCGCATGGTTCAAAGCTTTGCACCTGATAAAGGGCATCTTCCACCACCTCCGGCGTACAGTCACAAAGCTGGGCGATTTCCTCAACACTTAACGTCAGATAACCGTTATTATCCAGTGAATAAATGATGAATTCACAAAGCAGTGGGTTTTCGACATGCCGGCACGTATGCAGCTGCATTAATAATTCATCTATTAATGTGGTACTGGCTTTCGACATTTCAGCTGCCAAATCATAATCAAGCGTATTCGAATCAGCGCTGAATTCGTCAATTTCAAGCAAAGGGTTCGTATTAACTTCTTCCTGAATCATTTCGACTAATTCCTGAGCATTCATGCTTAACGCTTTTAATGAAAGCTGCTGCTTCATTGAAAGCTTCTGAGTCTGTTTTAATGTCTGCGTCAAGTGGGTTTCTAATTTCATAAAGCATCCATCCTTATTTCTTACATTCTATCATAATTAGAAATAAGATTGAAAGAAAGCATTTTAAATAATACAATATCAGTAAGTGAGGTCAATCTATGAAAGAACAATTATATCAGCTGCTTAAAGAAGTCTGCGAACGTTTTGAATTTGCTCAGCGTGAAGAATTTACCGCTTCATGGCTCGCTGAACAATGCGCGATGAGCCGCAATGCCGCTTCACAGTATTTGAATGAGGGTGTTGAAAAAGGTGAAATCATCAAGGTTAATACCCGGCCGGTATATTTTTTTGATGCGGCAGCGGTATTCGCAAAATGCGATGCTCAGCTGGATAAGCTTGTCTATGCTTCATTTAAAGAATTTAATGACGCAATGATGATTGATTTTGAACGATTGATTGGGTATAAGGATTCACTGCGTCATGTGGTGGAACAATGTAAAGCAGCTATCACCTATCCACCCAATGGGCTGCCGATTTTATTAAATGGACCGACCGGCACCGGCAAGAGCATGATTGCCTCTTTAATGGCTGATTATGCGGTGTGTGTGGGGCTGATGAAGAAAAGCGATAAGTTTATTGCGGTTAACTGCAGTGAATATGCGAATAATCCAGAATTGCTGACTGCCAATCTGTTCGGTTATAAAAAAGGTGCCTATACCGGTGCTGAAAAAGACAATCAGGGGTTGATTCAGTTAGCGGACGGCGGCATTCTCTTTCTTGATGAGGTGCATTGTTTAAAAGCCGAATGTCAGGAAAAACTCTTTCAATTCATGGACCGCGGTGTGTATCACATGGTCGGTGACAATGAAAACTGGTATCATTCATCATGCCGTTTAGTCTTTGCGACAACGGAGAGTCCTGAAGATGTACTGCTTAAAACCTTGCTGCGGCGGATTCCAATCATAGTGAAGATTCCATCGCTTGATGAAAGGCCGATCAATGAGAAAAAAGCGCTGGTATATAGTATCTTTAAGAAGGAATCAACAAAGATCAACTGTGAAATTGCTATCAGTTCTCTGACCTATCAGGTATTGATGAACAACAGCATCCCCGGCAATGTCGGCGGTATAAAAAACTGCATCCAAGCGGCATGCGCCAATGCGTTTTTGAATCATCGGATGAATAAAAATGTGCTGGAGATTCATTTATATGATCTGCCGGATACGATTTTGAATCTGCTGCCGACGATTAATGTCCGCTTGATTGATCAAAAGGATGATACGATGATCTTCATCAGCCGGCTGAATGAGGCCAAACCTTCCGACTCCAAGCTGATCGACGCGTTTGCGAAGATTCTTGATGAATATCAGAAATATATGAAAAATGGCTGTTCCTTTCAGGAATTGATCAGCAGTTCCTTAGATGCAATTAATAAATATAATGATTATCTGATGTTTGAGAAACGATTGATCAGCAATCCGAATTATGACTTTACCCGTAAAATTGTCGATAAGATTTTTTCCATCATCATGAATCGCTATTCATTAAAAGTCAGCAACAATGATATCCTGCTGATTTCACGCTATGTTTATGAATATTCACAGGTGAAGGATGATATCCGTACATGGATTAAGGAGCACGCGCCACTAATTGCGTCTTTGCGGGAGCTGGTTCAGCAGAAAATGCCGAGAGAAAGTGCGATTGCCGATGAAATCAGTGAGAATATCAAGCTGAATCTGGATATTGAGTTTGATGAAATGACGCAGTTCAGATTGGTATTAATGGTACGCGGTTTCGCCGATCCGATGAAAGAATCTGAAAATACGGTCGGTGTGATTCTCTGCCATGGTTATTCGACAGCTTCTTCTATTGCGGAGGCGGTGAATAAGTTTTTAGGTCAGTATATCTTTGACGCGATTGATATGCAGCTGGATGTCAGTTTTGATAAGATTACTAATCAGCTCAATGATTATCTTAAAAAGAAACAGGCGTTTGAAGAACTTGTTTTGCTTGTTGATATGGGATCACTGGAAGAAATTTATAAGGGAATTAAACATAACACTGGCTGCAACATTGGTATTATCAATAATGTTAATACGAAGCTGGCTTTAGAAATTGGCTCTGGCATCATGCAGGGGAAGTCAATTGAAAGCCTATTGGAGAAGGCAAGTCAGGAGAATATATCGAGCTATAATTATATTAATAACCGGGAAAGAAATAAAGTAATTCTCTCGGTCTGCGCGACGGGTGTCGGGGCGGCGGAGAAGATCTCCGATTTGCTGGCTACCAGTCTGCCGGTGCCGATTGATGGTGAAATCATTTCCTATGATTATCAGACATTAGTAGAAAATGGCTTGAATGATCGGATCTTTGATCGTTACAATGTAGAGTTTATCATCGGTACAATGAATCCCAAGGTAGAGGGAATACCGTTTATCGGTCTTGAAGAGCTGGTGATGAATGATGATCTCAACCGGCTGCGAGAGCTGATGCGTAATTTTTTAACGGAAGCTCAGGTACAAATTTTCGCTCAGAATATCATCAAAAATTTCTCTTTGGATAATATCGTGAACCATCTGACAATATTAAATGCTCAGAAAGTGCTTGAGGATGTTCAGGAGGTTGTACGCCAGCTTGAAAGAATGCTTCAATATTCTTTGCCGGCGGCTGAAAAGGTCGGACTGTATGTCCATCTTGCATGCCTGATTGAACGTTTAATAACTAAAAATGAGGTGCAGCTATTGGAAAGTCCGGATGAGTTTATTGCCAATCACAAAGAATTTATTGAAATTGTCAAAGAAAGCTTCAGTGTCGTAAATGAACGATATAGTGTCGAAATTCCGGTTGCTGAAATTATTTATATTTACAATTATATCCAAAACAGCTGATTTAAAGCGTGTCTGACTTCGACAATGAAAGTTGGCACGCTTTTTGCTACAATATAAGTGAAGGAAGTAAAGGAGGTGAAAACATGGAAGGACCAAACATTTTACTGACACGCATTGATAATCGTCTCGTTCATGGACAGGTGGGGATGACTTGGACAAAAACATTAGGAGCTAACCTGATTGTAGTTGCTGATGATGTTGCTGCCGAGGATTCGCTGCAGCAATCATTGATGGCGATGACCGCTAAATCAGCAGGTGCCGGCATTCGTTTCTTTACCGTTGATTATACGGCTCAGATCATTGCCAACGCGGCTCCTGAGCAGAAGATTTTCATTGTTGTTCGTACTCCGGCAGAGGTTCGCCGCCTGATTGATCAGGGTGTACCGCTGAAGGAAGTGAATGTTGGCAACATGCATTTCACAAATGGCAAGCGTGCATTGACAAAGAAAGTCTATGTTGATGATAAAGATATGGACGATCTGAAATACATCGCTTCCAAGGGCGTCCGCGTTTATTGTCAGGACGTGCCGGGGGAATCTATCGAAACAATCCAATAGAAAGGGAGGATTAGAAAATGCAAATTACTCTGATACAAGGTCTGCTGCTGGCTTTAGCGGCGATCATCATTGGTATCGACTACTGGCTGGAAGCATTCTTTATCTTCAGACCATTAATCGTTTCCACAGTTACTGGTATTATCTTAGGCAATGTAACCCTAGGATTAACTACTGGTGCATTGACTGAATTGGCTTTTGCTGGTTTAACACCGGCTGGCGGTACACAGCCGCCAAATCCGGTTCTGGCTGGTTTTATGTGTACAGTCATCGCGTACACAACAGGTGTTAATGCAGAGGCAGCGTTGGGACTGTGTCTGCCATTCTCGATTTTGATGCAGTATGTTATTTTATTCTTCTATTCAGCATTCTCATTCTTTATGGGAAAAGCGGATCAATGTGCAGATGAAGCAGATACTGCCGCATTTGCCCGTTTGAATTATACGACAATGGCTATTGTTGCTCTGGCTTATGGTGTGATTGTATTCCTGTGTACTTATGTCGCTCAGGACGCCATGGGTGCATTTGTAAATGCAATGCCGGTTACATTGATTCATGGATTAGAAGTTGCTGGAAATATGTTGCCAGCTATCGGTTTTGGTATGCTGCTACGTGTTATGATGAAGACAAAATATATTCCTTTCTTAATTGCTGGTTTTTTAATGCAGAACTTTATCGTTATGCCGAATCTGCTGCCGGTTGCTTTACTTGGTGCAGCATTCGCGTTATATGATTTCTTTACTGCGAGAGCTAGAAAAGAAGAAATCGATGAAGCCGTTGCTAATCTATCTGTAAATAATAATGGAGGAGGAAATAAACATGTCGGAATCTAAAAAAATCTTAACTAATTCAGATATTACCCAATTGGGTATCCGTTCTTCCTTATTGCAGGCTTCTTTCAACTATGAGAGAATGCAGGCTGGCGGCTGGCTATGGGCGCAGCTTCCTGCTTTAAAGAAAATCTATGCTGATGATCCTGAAGGCTTAAAAGCAGCGATGCATGACAACCTTGAATTCATCAATACACATCCAAATTTTGTAGGGTTCTTGATGGGCTTGTTAGTATCATTAGAAGAAAACGGCGGCGACCGCGGTTTGATTCGTGGTTTGAAATTAGCGCTGTTTGGACCTATCGCCGGTATCGGTGATGCTATTTTCTGGTTTACATTACTGCCTATTGTTGCTGGTATTTCTTGTTCTTTCGCATCAGAAGGCCTGATTATTGGACCAATTATTTTCTTTGGTGTTTACTTTATCATTTGGTGTCTGCGTATTGTTTGGACCAAGATGGGTTATACATTAGGTACTAAGGCGTTAGATGTTCTAAAGGATAATTCTGATTTGATTTCAAATTCAGCGACAATCCTTGGTATTACTGTTATCGGTGCTTTGATTGCCAGTTATGTAAATATTACATTGGCACCGGTTATCTCTGTTGCCGGTGGTATCGAAGTACCCATTCAGGAAGCATTCCTAGATACGATTTTCCCGAATTTACTGCCTATGGCATATACTCTATTAATGTTCTACCTGCTGAAAAAGAAACAGGTAAGTCCGGTTGTATTGATTGTTGGTACACTCGTATTGGGTATTGTCTGCAGCTTTATCGGTTTATTATAATTTGTTAAGTAATAATACCCTATAAACCGATATTTGCGGTTTATAGGGTATTATTTTTATTGTACTATTGCATAATATTTATAATTTGATAAAAGAAAAGAGAAAAATTATGAAAATAGCAATCTATGAAGGTGGATTAGAAGATGCAAAAAGCATTAAAATAATGATTTCCCAATACATGATAGTACAGAAAATTGATTATGAAATTGATGTTTATATTAAAGAAAAAAATATTATAGCTAATATTTCAAAATATGATATAGTGATTCTGGGTGACAAACTGGAATTTAAATCTAATACTGAAATTGGATGTATATTGAATGATTTATCTTCTAAGGTTTTTTTAGTATATTATTCTGATAAAATAGAAGTTGCGTCTGATTCTTATGAAGCGTTTGGAGATGGGTTTATTGCAAAACCGATTGACAAGAAAAGGTTGTTTATATGTTTTGATAGACTATCTAAGAAACAGCATAAAAATATTATATCATTCAAAGATATTTATGGAATGAATATAAAAATAAATGTGAATGATATTATTTCCATTATTTCAAAAGGAAGATATACGTTAGTTTGCAAAAATAAAAAAGTATGGGAATGTAATCGTTCTTTAAAAAAATGGTGTACTATTCTTTCAAATAGTAATTTCTTTTTGTGTAAAAGAGGCGTGTTGCTAAATATGCACGCTATTGAGTGCATTGATGTTGATGAATATGTCATTTTAAAAAATGGTTCTAAATTTAAATTAACAGATAATTTAGGTAAGATATTTGAAGATGAATATAATTTATATTGGAGTTAAAACTAATTCAAATAATTGAGCAAAAAGTTTTTAAGTATATAATTATAAAATCAAACAATTTTGTGACATATTAGGTTATTCAATTACATTAACCATTTATTTATACTCTTAAATGAAGTAATAATAGATTAAAAGGTAGTAAACATAGAACATAATATTGGTTATGGTATGAACTAGGATTATTTGTGTATTAATGGTTGTAGTGTATGGCATATATTTACATGCTTTGGTTGTACTCCTACTTGCAAATTTGGTTGTACAATGAATTGAGTAAATAATTGTGCTAACAGTATGAGATTTAATAGTATAGATTTATTTTTTTAAAAATATATTTGATTTGGCTGATATTTCTTGATTATCTCGAAAAATTCTTTATTTACAGAAGTTTTCAAAGGATTGCAGGTTGATTTTGCTACTAATTTACTACTTGCAGAGGTATTTAAAGATAGACCCAATACCGCTGCTTGAAAATGGAGTGGTACTTCATCAATCAAATAGAGAAGCACAACATACTATCAGACTAGCGGCGTTATCTATTCTTATTTTGGAAAACAGAAACGTCGCTTTTTATGTCCTCATATCACGATGTAGGGCAGAAAGAGCCTTGCTACGGATTTGTCTGTTTCCGCATTCAGGAAAGAAATCTGGTCTACCGACACATCTAATAAGGTAACAAGCTCGAAAAAGATTTGTAGACTTTGGTTTTGATCTTAGCTTTTACTCTTTCAGAGTTAATCTTACCATTTCAGATCATACTATTTATACAAGTTTTAATGATTTTCAATGTTTCATGACCAATTAGGGTATTCTATTACGTAAAATCTTTATTAACGCTTTAGAAAAGAGCATTAATATAAGTAAGAAAAACAAACATAAATCGATTTGATTTAATGTTTGAAGAAAAGGAGGAATACTTTATGCCTAGTGGTTGTGTTTATGGATGTGTTATGACCTGTTTTGGATGTGAAGGAGGGTGCTTATTTACTTGCAAAGGATGTCAGCAGTCTTGTGAGGATGGTTGCTTAAATGGGTGTAGAGGTGATTGCCTTTCTGGATGTACAATGGCTTGTGCAAGTAATTGTTCAAATGGAGCTGGATTAAGTAGTTTAGATCCATTTAAATAAGGTAATTGAAAAAGAATAGTCTGATTGAAACTAGTCCAATTAAAGTGCCATGAAAAAAATATTAGTAAATAATTTACAAATGATAAAATATATATATTATTTTTGTCCTAAGCACATAATAGTCACTATATTTATATCTATATTAGGTAGTGCAAATTCTATTGTAAATCTCTTATACTTAAGATATTTAATTAATTGCCTAGAAAATTCTTCTGATATTAATACTATAATTGCAATAGCTTTAATTATGCTTTGTTTAAATTTAGGATTTATGTTGATAAATGCGTTTATTAATCAATGGTTGATTCCTAAAAATACATTAGAAATAAATAAAGGAATGCAATTAAAATTAATGGAAAAAATCACATCACTTGATTATGAGTGTTATGAAAACAAAGAATTTTATGATAAGCTTAGTCTTGCAACTCAACAATCTGATTCAAGGGCGTTAGCTGTTTTGGGAACTTTTGCTAATATTTTAGGTAATTTATTAAGTATTGGAGCATTATTCGTTTTAATTGGATCATTCAACAAATTGATATTTGCATTTATTCTTTTAAATGTTTTTATAAATACTTTAATAAATTTCAAAACCACGAAAATAATGCATGATTATTATGAAAATCGGATTCAATATTTACGTAAGATCAGTTATGTTCAACGTGTTTTTTATCTACCGTATTATGCAAAAGAATTAAGAATGTTTTTGAATTTTAAGAACTTAATGAAAGAAAAGTTGATTATAAATATACAAGAGTCAATTGATTTGTTAAAAAAATATAGCAACAATATGATAAGAAAAATTGGAATTGGTTCTTTATCTTCAACAACAGTAAATGCAACTATCACCATAATATTGGCATTTGGTGTTATAAAAGGTAAGTTGAAACTAGGAGATTTTATAGCATTATCTTCTGGTGCTTCACAGCTGATAGCTAGAATAACGCAAATGGTTTCAATTTTTCCTGATTTATATGAACATAGCATATATATTGATAATTTTAACCAATTTATAAATTATAAACCAAAAATCAAAAATAAAATGAATGCTATTTTGTTTCCAGATAATTACACAATTAAGTTTAATAATGTTTCGTTTAAATATTTGAATAATTCTGAATATGCAATAAAGAACATGTGTATTGAAATTAAAAAAGGTGAAAAAATTGCATTAGTAGGAAGAAATGGTTCAGGTAAAAGTACAATTATAAAATTGCTTTGCAGATTATATGATCCAACTAATGGAAATTTGGAAATAAACGGTCTATCTTATACCGATTATGATTTAGAATCAATTAGAGATAAAATAGGAATAGTATTTCAAGATCAACAAATATTTTCAATATCAATTGCAGAAAATGTGCTAATGAGGCCAATTGAAAACATAAATGATGACGCAGAAATTGTTATATCATCTTTAAAGGCAGTTGGATTATATGAGAAAGTAATGAGTTTAGATAAGGGTATGTTAACGGTCATGTCTAGAGAATTTGAAGAAGATGGAGCTATCTTTTCAGGTGGTGAGTTACAAAGATTATTAATTGCACGTATGTATGCAAAAGGAAAATCATTACTAATATTGGATGAACCATCTAATTCATTAGATATTTTTGCGGAAAAAGAACTATATGATATGCTTCTAAAAGATAAAGAAGTAAAAAGTGTAGTATTCGTTACACATCATTTATCCAATATACAAAATGTAGATAAAATATACTTTATAGAAGATGGATTTATCAAAGAGTTTGGAACACATACTAGTTTAATGAATTTAAAAAAAAGTTACTACGAAATGTATAACATGCAAGCTAGGGGATACATATAAAAAGAGGAAAAATGAAAATGACTGATATAAAATATACAGTGGGTAAAAATATAGAATCATGGAAAGATGGAGAGGCTCAGACAGTTACATTTGTTGTTACTGAAGACTGTAATTTACGTTGTAAGTATTGCTATATTACACATAAAAGCAGTGGTAAAAAAATGAATTTGGAAACAGCTAAAAAATTTATTGATATGTTGTTTTCAAGTCAAATTATTAAAAAAGATGCTGTAATTATTGAATTTATAGGCGGAGAACCTTTAATAGAGATAGATTTAATCGATCAAATTACTGATTATTTTAAAATTAAAGCTTATGAAATGAATCATGATTGGTATTGGAATTATAGAATTAATATATGTACAAATGGTGTGAATTATTCATCAAAAGAGGTACAAAAATATATAAAGAAAAATCAAAAGAAAATGTCACTTGCTATAACTATTGATGGTGTTAAGATTAAGCATGATATGCAAAGGGTCACTATTGATAATCAAGGATCATATGATAAGATTATGAAAAGTGTACCACTTTGGTTGAGCCAATTCCCAGGTGCAACAAAGGTTACTTTTGCAAGTCAAGATCTAAAATATTTAAAGGATAGTATTTTATCATTGTGGGAGAATAAGATTACTGATGTTGCTTCAAATGTAGTGTTTGAAAATGTATGGCAAGATGGTGATGATATAATTTTAGAAAATCAATTAAATGAGCTTGCTGATTATGTTATAGAAAATAAATTATATAATAAATATTACTGTACATTTTTTGATGATACTATTGGTTATTATTATAATGATGATGATTTGAAAAAAACATATTGTGGTGCTGGAAAAATGATAGCACTTGGACCTAATGGTAATATATATCCTTGTATACGATATAAGGATTATTCTTTAAATAATCAGAAAGAATGGATAATAGGACATGTAGATACTGAAATTGATATGGAAAAAGTAAGACCATTTGTGTTGGCAACAACAAATTTTCAAAGTGATCAAGAATGTATTAAATGTCCTATTGCAAGTGGATGTGCTTTTTGTCAAGGGTTTAATTATGATGATTCCATTAAAGGTACAATTTATTCTAGAGCTAAATACATATGTAAGATGCATAAAGCTCGTGTAAGAGCAAATGATTATTATTTTAGCAAGCTTTATAATAAATTTGGAATTAATAAGGATGAATTAGAAGGTCATTGCAGACGTCAATTATTCATATTATTAGCTAATGATTATGTGTCATATTGTAATTATAAGAATATAGTTAGTGAAACAGGGCTTAAAATGTCTTCTAGCAATATTGAGCAGGTTTTGAATTTTGCAAGATATAATTTTTTTGAACCTGTATTTATTCATTCTAAAAACACTCCTCCGCTCTACCTTGATATTTATGAGAATTATCATATCAAGCATTATTTCTCAATAAAAATGTATGATCTAATAGATTTCAATAAATTTAAAGATATTATTTTTGTTTTTGAGATAGAAGATATACCTTTATCAAAAAAATATTTATCTGTATGTAACACTGAATTTCCTATTGTTTTCAACATAAGCGAAGATTTCATTAATTGTTTATCTGAGTATGTAGATGAATTACTGAATTATACAAATGATTTAAGAGTTAATATTACTGATATGTCAAATAAATTCAGTCTTGATATTTATAAACAGCAGTTAACAGTAATTACTAATAAAATAGTTGAACTAAATCATAATAGTGAGAAAAAGAAAAAAATGAATTTAATTACGAATCTAGATGAAGATGCATTAAGAAATGGTTGTTATGCAGGTGAAAAATCTTTTATTGTATCTCCTGATGGTGATATTTATACATGTTGTGCAATGTATTCAGAAAATTTAGAGAAAAAATGTGGAACAATATTTACTGAGTTTAAAGATAAACAATGTTCACTTTATGAATTGAATTCCTTACCACTATGTAAAAACTGTAAATGTAGTCAATGTGGAAGGTGTTCATATTTAAACTATACAAAAACAAATGAACTGAATATTCCACCTTCTTTTCAATGTAAAAAAAGTGTAGCTGAATATAATGCTTCTCTTGCCTACTTAAATCAACTTAATTTTGAAGCTAACCCAAAAATAAAGATGATTGACAGTGATGATCCTATCGAAATTTGGATTCAGGAAAACAATACATCAATCGGATACTATAAATACAAGGAGGAAAACTGAAATGAAAGTTGTAGGTCAAGTCACAGAAGAAGAAAAAAATGAAATATTAGAATTATTTGAACGAAAAACGGGATTAGAGAATTTGGTGAATATTATTGATCCAACAAATGCTGTTCTATATGATAAATTAGTAAAAGATTATGGTGAAATTACTATTCAATTTAATGACTGGTGGAATACAAAGAAAAAGGATTATAATTGGCCTGACAGTATTATGAGAATAGATTTCAAAACAAATGAAATTATTGAAATTTAGGAGGAAATAGATATATGGCAACATGTCGAGGATGTACTTCCAATTGTGGTTCTATTTGTGATACAACATGTACACAAAAATGTGCAAACGATTGTGAAACTGGATGTAAAGATGGGTGTGGTAATACTTGCTCAGTATGTTCTTTTGGATGTTCAAATGGCTGCACAATGGCTTGTGCAAACACTTGTTCAAATGGTCCAGGATTTAATAGTTTAGTTAAGTACCCCATTTAAATTTATAGATTAAAATCAAACTGATTTATCAAATTACTTTAGTATCTTGAAAGATGCAGTTTATAGAATTAATAAAAATTTATAGGATTGATAAATACATTGTAATAATGTATTCAATGATTGAATCTAGTGCGAGATGAAGTTGGAGTACAAGCAATGTTCGGGTAAGAGAAAAGCCTTGGCCATCCTTATATAGCTGAGGCTTTCACTTTACTTGACTGTCATCTACTGAGTTTCTGTATTAACAGAAATTATTATCATTAACGGTTAACGTATTAATAATTAATCGCACGATAGCTTTCCATTTGCCTTATCTAAAGTATTGATTTATATTATACTAACTTGTTGTAATTTATTAAGGATACAGTTCACATTATTTTAAACACATATTAATGTTTTTTAAGGCACAATTGTTTTATCTATTGTTTTAAGATATTGACAAATTCAGCAGAAGTAGTGCATTTGAATAAACGGTTTAAACGTTCATAGTCACACAGTGCATAGACCGTATTATTGTATACATTAGAGAATTCAAGAATATTTTCCTTCTGAATAGCGATCAGTAAGCATAGTTTGATCTGCGTGTCATCCCATTGGATGCCTTTTTCGTTGATCAGTACGCTGATGATCGTTTTTTTTGCGTCCATGGTTAATGCGTGGGGTATTGCGAAGGCATCAAAGAAACATGTCGGTGAGAGCTTTTCACGTTCAAATACCGAATCGATAAAGCTTTGCTGGACAATTCCGAAATCAACCATTTTCTGCCCTAAAAACTGGATGGCTTCCTGTTTTGTAGTTATCGTTTCATCAATAAAAAATAAGGCAGGGTTGAAGCA
>NZ_HE578929.1:69274-195441 GCF_000313565.1 Dielma fastidiosa
AGAAATATAAAGAGTCATTAAGGCAATTAAAAACCCAATCAGCTGAGTGCCAATTGGGATAAAAATTTTATTTATTTTATGTGTCTACTTGACAGGGTCCAGATCAGCATGATGTCAGAAAGACATTGTTGCGGCGCAGCTTTTTTTCTTTTAAATACTTGGCGATCGCTTCATCGACCTGCGCACGTTCCACTACATCAAAGAAAGGCGATATATTGATGATTTGCTTGCCGATAATTTCTAATGGCACTGTTGATATCACAAAGTCGATATTTTGTTTTGGCACGACATTGCTTGCCGGGTCCATCACGTGCAGGCGCAGAATATCTTTATGGCGCTCTAAAAGCTTGTTTTGAATATGCTCGGCGATTCCCTGATAATGATTGGCAATCAAGAGGATATCAATATATTGATCATTATCCATAGAATTCTCAATGATAAAACCAATATGAACACTTAAAAAGCCAATCTCATCATCAGGGATCGTTATATGAAAGGCTTCCTCTAACTGTTTGGCAAGACTGACAGCCACATCATAAATAAAGGGGCATTTCTGTTTCATCGTGCTGTGTATTTGAGTGCTGACAAAATTATTGGAATTACTGCGTTTAATCAGATCAAAGATATGCAGTGAAAGGTTGTGAACCATACTGGCATAGTCAACCTCCAACATATATTTCTCAAAGGTAGTTGCGAGAATTGAACTGATCTTTGTTTCAAATTCAAAATCATAACTGTCATAAGGTGATTCACGGTTTGGGTGAACGACTTGTCCGCAGAATAGGCTGGTAATATAAGCTATATCACCTTCGGTAACTGTTTTATTAAAATGCTTTGTATAACGATGACAAACTTCAGAAGCTAATTTATATTCGATTGAATCAGTGTCTACATCTTTCAGCTTCGGTGTATGAATGTCTTGACTGATGCGGTATAAGCCGATAATTAAATTTAATGAAAGACTTGATGAATAGGCATCCTGGATATAATAACCATTTGCTTCGACACTGCTTAATACAATAGTATAAAGACTGCTGATATCCATATCATGAAAGTAATCTGCCAGATTATCGATATTCATCATTCGACTGGGGAAATCGGCATAGATCATTTTACGGATCATTAATCTTTTATTCAATTCAGTACCTTCAATTCTTACTGTATTATGCGCGTAAATTAATTGCAGATCATTTTCACAAATGAGCTTATTAATTTCTTTCAGCTTATTGCGCAGCGACGAGGTGCTGACATAAAATTCATCAGCGAGCTCATCAACATCAATGGCCTGATTAGCATTGAGAAGCCGCCGTAGGATTTTTTGTCTCAGGTCGGTATCTTCTAAGGCCATCAGCTGCAGTGAAGATTCATCATCAATGATTTTATAACCGGCATTATCTGAATCAACTAAGGCCATTCTTTTTAATTCTGCCATTTCACTTGTAAGTGTTCTTAATGAAATATTCATGTTTTCCGCAAGCAGCTTGCCGCTGGCTCGGCCATGGCATTTCATTAGTAATTGAAGTATCTTTTTTTCCCGTTCACTTAATGTATTGCTCATGATGCACTCACCTTCTTCTTATTTATTTTAACTAATAAGAGCATAATTAAACAAACAAACATTTGCAAGGGGGTACGCAATTGTTAATTTGTATCGCAAAGCAGTGCATCGTAGAATGAAGGCGTGGAAGGAAGTGGCAGCAAATCATGAATAAGGAAGAATGTCAGCTGATAGCCTGCAGTGTTATCGCTAATGCAGGGAGTGCTTATGATTGTTTTATATCAGCGGTCAAGGAAGCGGATAAGGGCGCTTTTGAGGCGGCTGAGAATCTGATGAAAAACGGTGATGAGTATCTGCTGAATGCCCACCGTGCGCAGACGGATCTGCTGAATGCGGAAATGCGGGGGGAAGAAATACCCATCGGAATATTGATGGTACACGCACAGGATCATTTTATGCATGCGATGACGTATAAACAGAGTGCAGCTGATCTGATCCGGCTTTACAAGAAAATGGAAGGAGTGAAAGAATGAGTGAATTTTTATGGGGCAGCGCTACTGCTGCATATCAGTGTGAAGGAGCTTGGAATGAGGATGGCAAGGGCTTATCTATGTGGGATACTTATTGTCACAGTGAGCGTAATGAAGGCGGCATCAGCGGTGATGTTGCCAGTGATTTCTATCATCGTTATGAAGAGGATATCCGTATGCTTGCAAAAAGCGGTCAGAATGCGTTTCGTTTTTCATTGTCATGGACCAGAATTATTCCTGACGGTGTAGGGGCCGTGAATCAAAAGGGAATTGATTTCTATCTGAAGGTCATCGAAACATGCCGTCGTTATCATGTGGAACCGTTTGTAACAATTTATCATTACGATTTACCTGAATCATTATATCAAAAGGGCGGCTGGGAGAATCGCGAAACCGCTGTGGCATTTGCTGAATATGCCGCGGTATGTTTTGAAGCCTTCCATGATAAAATTAATTTTTGGACGACAATCAATGAACCGGATTATGAGTCAATGTGCGGATATATCGTTGGCAATTATCCACCGCATGTTCATGATGTAAGCCGCCGCAGCAAGGCGCTGTATCACATGCTGCTGGGTTCCGCGATGGCCGTCAAAATCTTCAGAGATAAACAGTATAACGGTCAAATTGGTTTAGTTTATACGCCAAGCTCCGTTCAGATCCGCGTTGATAATGAAGCTTATCGTCAGGTGGCAGAGAATGCTGAACTCTATTACAACACCGCGGTCAGCGATGTCATCGTTAAGGGTTGGTTTCCAGAAAAACTCATTGCCAAGATGCAGGCAAGCGGCTTAAATTTAGACTATGTAAAAGCTGAGGATAAAGCCGTATTTCAGGCTGGTATCGTCGATTTCTTAGGTGTCAACAGCTATAATCGGGTATTAGTTAAGCCTTATACTGCCGGTGAATCGACGATGTTTATGAATAATAAGGGAAAACAGAATAAAACCAATCATGCTTCGAGTATTATCAAGGGTTGGTTTGAGACAGATTTTGATCCAAAGGCTAAGTATAATCCATGGGGGTCAGAAATCTATCCGGATACCATTTACGATATGCTTAAAGATATCAAGCAGATGTATGGTGATATCCCTGTGTATATAACGGAAAGCGGCATCGGCACTTATGATGAATTAAATGCAGAGGGTAAAGTTGACGATGATTACCGCATTGAAATTTTAGAAGGCTGGGTAGATGGCTTGCTGCGGGCAAAAGCTGAGGGCTGTAATGTTTTAGGGTATTTTATCTGGTCGACAATGGATTTATACAGCTGGATCAACGGTTATGAAAAACGGTATGGCTTAGTTTATGTTGATTATGAGCATGACTGTCAGCGCATTCCGAAAAAGAGCTACAGCTGGTATCAAAAAAAGATAAAAGAGAATCTATAGGGAGGATAATATGAAGAAATTATCAGAAATGCTGGAAAAGAAATTATTGCCGATGGCAAATAAATTTTCTAAGCAGCGGCATTTAAGAGCAATCTCAAATTCATTTTTAAGCATTGTTCCTTTTTTAACCATCGGATCTTTAGCACTGGTGTTAATTTCACCGCCGGTTGATTATACAACATTAGAGCCTGGTTTTATGTATAGCTTTTTTCAGGCATGGGCTGTATTTGCTGAACAGATAGCTACGCCGATTGGGTCTATCTATACGATATGTATGGAATTTATGTCAATCTTTGTGGCTGCGGCTATCGGTTATTTCTTAGCACAGGAATATAAAATGAAGGGCTTTCTGCCGCCTGTTCTATCAACAGTTGCCTTTTTGATCTTGGCAGGTTTGGGCGCTGATGGCAGCAAGACCTTTGATTATTTTGGCGGTACCGGCTTGTTTACGGCAATTATCGGCAGCATTATAGCCATTGAAATCCTGCATTTCTTATTTAAACGTAAAGTCGGTTATATTTCATTAGAAGGTCAGGGGGTACCGGAAGCATTAACGCAGGCCTTTGCCTTACTGATACCTACGGCCATTACATTAATTGGTATTGGCTTGCTGCATTGGGGTATTGTCAGTCTTACCGGTGATACTTTACCGGCTTTGATGACGGTGCTGCTTTCACCGGTATTGAGCGCGACAGATTCACTGCCTGGTGTCTTCCTATTAGCCTTTTTAGTTATGACATTCTGGTGGTTTGGTATTCATGATTCTTGTATTACCGGTCCGATGACAGCTTTTTGGACCATCGCGCTGACGGCGAATATCGCTGCTTTCAACAGCGGTGCGGCAACTACGGCAGTTCCATATATTGTGACTGATCCATATTGGTTTATGTTCCTGATGATCGGCGGTTCCGGGGCGACCTTCGGTTTGTGCATCGTCTTGCTGACCTGTAAATCAAAACAGCTGAAAACAGTCGGCAAGCTCGGTATTGTGCCTGCTTTCTTCAATATTAATGAACCGGTTATTTTCGGTGTGCCGTTAATGCTGAATCCAATGATGTATATCCCTTTTGTCGGCGCCGTATTGGTAAATTGTGTCATATCATATGGCGCGATGTATTTTGGTCTGGTGGGCAGAACGATTGCTCAGCCGGGATGGAATATGTTCTGTCCAATCGGGGGACTGCTTTCAACGCTGGACATCAAGGCAATGCTGCTGATTGTGGGATTGATTGTATTAGATGCGCTTATTTACTTTCCGTTTATCAAAGTGTATGATAAACAAAAGTATGAAGAAGAAATGGCCAGCGTCAAATAGAAGGAGAACGAGCGATGAAAATATTATTAATGTGTTACGGCGGGTTAAGTACCGGCTTAATGAAAGTCAGACTGGAAGAAGAAGCAAAGAAGTATGGTGTTGAGGATATTGAAGTTGTCGCTACGGCGCTTGCGGAGGCTGAGAATGATTTCGGTGATTATGATGTTTATTTGTTAGGGCCGCAGGTGCGTTATGCCTATGATGACATTAAGGCGAAGCTGGCAGATCGTCTTGTGCTGACGATTTCAGCGTCTGACTTTGGTTTAATGCGGGCGGATAATGTATGGCAGGAAATTGTCAAAGGATTGGATAGAACATAGGGATCAGCAATGCTGATTCCTATTTCTTAGGCTGGCTGAAAATGAAATTAATAGCCCTGCTGATTATTCTCGTTTCCGGGGTGCTGTATCAGATCTGCTCAAAATCCATTCCTTCTGATGTGAATCCGTTCATCCCTTTATTGTGTACTTATGCTGTCGCTTTTCTCTGTGCTTTACTGCTTGCTGCGGCTAGCGGTGGCTTGGCTCAGATCGGTACTGAGTTAAAGAAAGTAAATCGCTTCAGCTTTTTACTTGGAGCTGTGATCTGCTTTTATGAATTAGGCTTTCTGCTTGCTTACCGTCATGGTTTCAGCTTGACAACTTTACCGCCTCTGGCCAATATTCTAGTTATTGTAGCCGTCTGCGGTATCGGGTTACTATTTTATGGTGAATCAATGCCGCCTCTGCATCTTGCCGGTTTGGGCTTGGCGGTTGTAGGTGTCATACTGACCATTGTTTAATCATTAATTAAGAGATAAGCAAAAACTTCACAAAGATTTCAGATAAAGTCAATTGACTTTTATTTTCAGTATGTTATTCTAGTAAATAGAGGTGAAGAGATTGGAAAAAGCGATTTATTCTAGATTAGACTTGAATGACATTACAAATCCAAAAATCAGGGAGTTTAATGAAATATTAAGTGACCTGCTTACAATGAATGAAGTACAGCAGCTTGATGAGTTTTCCCAGCATTTAAATACAACACGACTCCAGCATTCTTTGAATGTTGCTTATTATACGTTTCTGATTTGCCGTAAGTTTAACTGGCATACGAAAGAGGCTACAAGGGCGGCTTTGCTGCATGATCTGTTTCACTATGATTGGCGTGAAAAGACACATGAAGGCTGGCATCCGGCTCTGCATCCGCGGGTAGCGCTTGAAAACGCGCGTAAAATCGCTGATGTAACACCTTTGATGGCTGACTGCATCGTTAAGCATATGTGGCCGATGACTTTAAAAGCGCCTCGCTATAAAGAGGGCTGGGTAATTACCGGCATGGATAAGTATTGCGCGACATTAGAATGCATTCATCAATCTTCATCGATTGTAAGAAAGTCAGCAGCTGTAATGTATCTCGCTTCTTTTATATCTTTTATACATTTAGGATAAACCGATCTCAGATCGGTTTTTTATATGAAAAAGCTGGCGGCGGCCAGCTTTAATTAATAAATAGGGGCAGTTGACTGGTTTTTGCCAGCTGTGCCATTTCCAAGTAAAGATTTAATGCCTCCAGGGCCATTTTACTTACTTGATTCACGGTTGTTTCATCCTTAAATGCACTGCGTTTCAGACGCAGGCATTGATCAATCAATTCATCAAGACTGCCAAAAAGCATCACTTCTTCATTCATATCAGCAAATTCAAAATTATAAGGGAAATTACCGGGCAGGAAGATATCAACACTGCGCAGCAGCTGCTTATATTTTGAATCATTGCTGTTGGCCGCCTTACTATAAATCTTATCCTCATCCCATACGCTCTTTAATTTAGCGGGCAGCGGTTTCTTCGCTTCCGTATAAGCGGCGCAAAGGGCGAGGGCAGCCAGACATTCCTCATCGATTTCTTTGACGGCAAAGGCTGAACTATCTTCCTGCCAGCCGTCAATCATGATTTCATTTTCTTTTAAGACGTCAATCAGGGCAGCCTGCCAAGTTTGCGTATCTTTTAATTCTGCGCCTTCATAACAGTGGGCAAAGCTGGATACGGTTAATTCTATTTTCATACATTCAGTACCGCCGCAACTTCAAGCGGATTTTTTTCTGGATTGACCTTTTCCATCGCATGCAGAATCTTGCCTTCTTCATCGATGATGTAAGTAGAACGGACAATGCCCATATATTCATGACCCGCTAGCTTCTTCTTTTTCCATACCTCATATTCCTGAAGTATATTTGTCTGCGGATCACTTAGAAGGGTAAAGGGCAGCTCATACTTCTCTATGAATTTCTTATGTGAGGCAGCGGAATCTTTGCTGATTCCAATCACTTCAATATCCTTGCTGCGGAAAGCCTCATACATACTTTTAAACGCGCAGGCCTGCTTGGTGCAGCCAGGTGTATTATCTTTAGGGTAGAAATAGAGAACGACCTTTTTGCCTAGAAAATCACTGAGATGAACAATGTTGCCATGCTGATCAGCGAGTGCAAAATCAGGTGCTTTTGTATTGATTTGTAACATAATGTACCTCCTATGGTAGCTATTATACCATGACTTAAAGGTTTAAACCAAGACAACGCTTAAAAACCATCCGCAAAGAAAATGCCGGCTAAGAACAATTTTTTGTAATGTTTATCTTGCAAGCTAAAATGCTTTATGGTATTATATATGGGCACTAACAAGTGGGCCTGTAGCTCAGGTGGTTAGAGCGCACCCCTGATAAGGGTGAGGTCGTTGGTTCGAGTCCATTCAGGCCCACCAGATTAATGATTACCGGAGACAAATGTTTCCGGTTTTTTTAATATATATATGAAAGTTATCAGCAGTTTGGCTGCCATGGCTTAAAAGGCTGATAGGACAGTTCAAATTGCGCCAGCAGCTTACCGATCAGATGATCCTCCATTTCTTTGATTGTTGTGGGTTTTTGATAATACGTCAGTATCATCGGCATAATGGTTATGTTTGAGAATCTGGATAGTTTAAGCAGATTTTCTAAATGAATCGCACTGAGAGGATTTTCACGTACAGCCAAGATAAGCTGCCGATGCTCTTTAATCATTACATCGGCACAGCGCAATAATAAATTATCTGAATAACCATTGGCGATTCCGGCAGCGGTTTTCATCGAGCAGGGGATAATAATCATGCCTGCACTTGGATAGGTACCGCTGGCAATCGCTGCCCCTATGTTTTTCACATCTTCGTAATGATCGGCCTTAGATAGTAAGCTTTCAAAGCTGATTGATGTTTCAAGCATCAATGTTTGCTTGGCACTTTCACTGACGGTCAGAATTGTTTCAACCTCAGGATTCATTTTTAATGCTTCCAGCAGATGAACTGCCAGCGGCAGTCCGCTAGCACCGCTGATGCCAACTATGATGCGTTTCATTGATCGTCCTCCTTAAACCAGTGACGCGGATCTACATCTTGAAATTTTGCTCTTTCAAAGCGCTGCTTCTGATTAAATGGAACGGTGCAGTCAAAAATGGCTTTGCATGCATTGCCGTGTTCTTTAAGCAATGGATTATAGACAGGATCATTGGAAGGATCAAGCGGATGGCATTGAATGCCAGGTAAAAGAATCAAATCACGGTCAGCCTGAAAGCGGGTGGTCATGGCCCATAGGACATCATTCATATCAAAACAGTCAACATCTTCATCAACAAGGAAGACATGTTTTAATTCCGCGAATGCACTGAATGCCAGTAAGGCTGCTTGTCTGTGACGGCCCTCGTCAGAAGCGACTGACTTTTGGAACTGTAAAACAGCAATATATTTTCCGCCGCCGCTGGACGCGCAGTAAACATTTTTCAGTTTGCCGGGCATGGCTTTATCAACCATTTGCAGAATACTGGCTTCGGTTGGAATACCGGCCATTGAAACGTGTTCTTCGCTAGGCCCGATACATGTCTGCATAATGGGATTTTTACGGGTGGTAACCGCTTTTACTTTAATAACAGGCAATGAAGGATTGGCAGGACCGCAATAACCGGGGAATTCCGGCATTGCCTTACCAGAGTTGCTATTTATATCCTCACGCATTCTAACTTTGGGCAGAATTTCACCTTCAATGACATATTCAGCATTGGCAATTGCTTTTTCATTAATTGTCAGACATTGGACTAATTCAACAGGCTTATTGCGGATCGCGCCTGCAATCTGCAGCTCATCATAACCAATAGGGGTGGTAGGCGGTTCAAAGCATGCCGTCACTTCGATGGCTGGATCAACACCGATACTGATTGATATCGGCAGCGGCTGCCCCTTTGCCTCAGCAAGCTCATGGAAAGCACCGATATGCCGTGCTCCCGGCTGCAGAAAAATGGTCATTTCATCTTTTGACTGAATACAGAGACGATGAATCGAAACATCTGATTCACCAGTGATTGGATTAGAGGCATAAGCCATTCCGAGGGTAATATAAGGCCCGGCATCTTCGATGCTGTTGGTGGATGCCGGAATCAGTTTCCGTAAATCAAAGTCATGTTCATCCGCTCGGTACACAAGTGTTTGACATAAGGCTTCCGCCTGTGGAATAGTAATCGGTCTAACCGGCCTTTCAACGGCATTCTTTAATAAAAAGCCAAGCTTTTCGGGCTGACAGTTTAATAAATAGCCTACTCTTTTCCGGCTTGCTAAAAGGCCTATTGCAATACGTGCCTCAGGGTATCCTTTAATTCTATTAAAAACAGCTGCCGGACCTTCCTTAGTTGGCCGCATGACTGTACCGCCGGCACCTATTTTCCGATATAAGCCAGCCAATTCATTCATTGGATCGATTTCTATATCAGTCTCAATGAATTGATTTTCCATGGTTTTTAATAAGTCCAAAGCTGATCGCAGATCGTTAATTTGATTCATAATTCCTCCTTTTTAGCTGACACTTAGGTCTGTCAAAACTTGGTTTAATAATTCATCAGCAAGCTTTTGGATTTCTTCCAGCTGCTGACTGGTCGCCTGTTCGATATGAATGCCGCAGCTGCAGACACAGCGGCATCCCAATTGTGCGGCTGCCGTACTGGCATAATGCTCTGCAAGTACACCGTCCTTATGACCTGTAACATTGAGTATGCTGGCAGTAGCGCTCAGCTTGCCGCCGTTTAGGCTCAAGCGGGGAATGGCTAATGCAGTGCTGCCTAAATGAGCTTCACCGCCGGTTAAAATTAGTGAAAGGTCTTTTCCCATTTTAACGGCAATACATTCCAGTTTTATACCATTTTTTTCATTGAACCATTTCATATATTCCTCCTGATTCAATCGTATCAAAAAACATGCACGAATCAATTTGATTTTTGGTATAATATATTCCATAAAGGAATAGGTGAGCGTATGACATTGGAACAGTTGCAGTATTTTGTTGTAATTGTAGAAACGGGAACTTTTTTAGGCGCGGCTGAGGAGCTGCATCTTTCTCAGTCCTCTCTATCAAAAAGTATTCAGCGCATGGAAAGAGAATTAAATGTTGTTTTATTTGACCGCAGCGGCCGCAGTGCGAGATTAACTGAGGCAGGTCATCAATTTTATAATGATGCCAAAAATGTTCTATCCGCATACACTCAATTGATCAGTAATTTGAATCAGATTAAAGACAGTCATGAAAATACTTTAAAATTAGGATTGCTGCCCATTCAGGCAAGCTTTCGTATAGCCAGCAGATTAAAGCAATTCCGATCCGCATACCCCAAGCTTGATTTTCAAATTTATGAGTTAGAGGATGCTGCCCTGCTTGACAAGCTGCTGGATGGAACCTTGGACTTGGCGATTCTGCGCTCTGATTTCCCTCATCCTAAACTTAGCTACTTCTCCTTTGCATTAGATCATATGGTTTGCCTGCTGCCTAAACAGCATCCGCTTGCCGCTTTCAGTGCCATTTCTTTAACCCAGCTCAAACCGGAAGCCTTTATTTTGATGCCGGCTTATACCGCAGTTACCAAAAGGGCTATGAGCGTATGTCAAAAGGCTGGTTATGTGCCGGAGCGGGTACGGTATTGCCGGACTGAAAGCATCATCAGTTCTGTTGCTGAGGGGGAGGGGATTTCCTTATTGATGGAGTCAAACATTGAAGCCTTTTCGTTAAACAATGTGGTTATCATGCCATTATTGGAGGCGGTTAGGGGAAGTGTTGCCTTTGCCTGTCTAAAAGAGAAGCCGCTGTCATTGCCTGCGAAGCGTCTGATTGAATTATTCAAAAAATAAAAAATTCTGCTTAACCAGAATTTTCTTGATTCTTTTATATTGGATTACACCAAGTCCGGTGAAAAAGTAAAGCTGATAAACGGAAAAAATCTTATAGAATTTAAGTATCAGATAAAATAGGTGAGTCTGAAAGATAAAAGAAAAGAGGGAAAAAATGAAAGTAATATTTAGAGCAGATGATGTCGGTTATACGGATGTTCATAATTTAGGTACTTGGCAGGCAATTGAAAAAGGTATTGTTACGGCCTGCGATTTAATGCTTGATACACCAGGCTTTGAATCAGCGTGCAAATATTTGCGTAATTGTCCTTGGATTACGATTGGCTGGCATACGCATTTTTGGGGCAGACCCGTTCTTAAGCCAAGTGAAGTACCTTCAATGGTTGATGACGAGGGTAAATTCAAATGGCGGAAGGATAAAAAAGCATTGATGGAAGTCGATTATGAAGAAGCATTAAAAGAATGTCGGGCTCAGCTTCAGCGTTGCTATGATTGGCTGGGAAGACTGCCGGATACATGCGGCGGCGCCCGCGGTCCGCTTGGTGATGCAATAAAAAAAGTTTGTGATGAAAATGGCATTGTTTATGATTTCGTGGGCGGCATCGGCTATGATGGCAAAGAAAAACAACCGGCTGAAAAATATCGCTCATTAAATATTAAAGAATGGATTGATTTAAGCGGCAAGCACCATAAATCATTAAAAGTTACAGATTTTCCATATTATGATCCAGCTGGCGCAATCATGGAAATGCCGATTGATGAAGATGTAATATGGATGCGGTCACAGCACCCGGGTTATCTCGATGACTATGTATTAGCTGAATCAAGCTGTACGATTCCGCGGGTTAAAGATGTTGAGGCCTATTGTGATCCAAAAGTTAAGCAGTGGATCATCGAAAATAAAATTGAACTGATTAATACTCATGATGCTCTTTATGGTACTAATCAGTATCAGGAACATTTAAAAGCGATCAATTCACCATTGTGGATTGGTAATATGAAGGCATAAAAATCAGTATAACTATTGAGTTGTTTCTCCCCCATAGGATCTGTTTATTATATAAAGGAGCAGTTATCCTGCTCCTGATTTAGAATGATTTGTGTGAGTGATTTAAAGATCACTCTTTTTATATTAGCAGATCAACGAAATCCTGACAGCAGCGGCAATGTGTTAATTTTCGGATAAAGGCTTTTTCCTGCAGCTTCTCAGAGAGAAAACTGATAATGTCGCCATAAGTGCTGAGGTATTCGTCAGCGGCTGATGCAAAAAGCAATATTACTTTCACGCTGTTGTTCCCCCATGCAATAGGTGCCTGTGATATCAGGATACTCAGCGAGGAAGCGGCTGCGTTTGAATTCATTGAATGCGGCACCGCGGCAATTCCGATGACGGTATCTGAAAGCTGCTCACGCTTTAAAACTTGCTGTTTAAAATCATCGCTTACACTGCCGTCTTTAATCAGCGGCTGAATCATTAAATCAAGTGCTGCATCACGATCAGGTATTCCCGCTGGGTCTAAATAAAAATATTCATCTTTCATTAAATGAATGCAGTTATTCTTCAGTTTAGATTTATGCTTCTCCTTGCGTATGTCATCAATTGTGCGGTAAATAATTTTTCGATCCTGATCACTCTTGATTGGACTGATTAATAGAAAGGGAATCTTTAAATCATAATGATTTAATTTAGAAGTAGAAATAATTAAATCATAGGGTTCAAGATCCAATTCAGAATCCAGATGAGAGATACAGTTAGACGTAATGTATTTATCAAACTGATCACTGTAAAACTGATAGAGATCTTGATTGATATTGTAATAATTTGGTAAGACAAACAGCACTTTCAATTTACTGTTGTGACTCTTTTTATTTTCAAAAATACTGCCGATATATAATGCTAAATAAGCGATTTCGTCTTCACTTACAATAATCGGATAATTATATTGAATTGTGTTTGCGATATAAACGGCACAGTCATAAATTGCCGGATGCCGATATTTTATATCTTTCAGATAAGGGTTCTTAATACTGATTGTGGCTGTCAGCCGGTGTATCAGTGAACGGATATGAAGCGCGAAATTCACAAAATTGTCAGCATCGTCATAAAGATCAATGTTATAGAAATGCTTCATATTATCGGCTACCTGAATCACGAGATTGTAACAGCCGGCCCATAAATTTTCTTTTAGATTATCGATGGTGATTTCTGAACGGTCATTATTGACGACAATCGCCGCCATAAGCAGTGCAATCTGCATGATTTCAATTTCAGGGAAGCTGATCTGAAAGGCTTTGGATAATTTGGCGCAGATTTCTCTGGCAATCGTAAAATTATGATTTCTGACAAATTTTAAGTATAGCTCTCTATCTAAAATATGATTATGTGAAATACGATTCATTGCTATGCCTATATGATAGAGCGTATTAAGAAAAGCATAATCAGACATCGTATAATGATATTTAGCGATGATTTCTGAGAGAATAGTCTGAATTTTATTAAAATCATAACCAGGAAATGCGGCTTGAATGGTTTCCAGATTATAGACATTTTGATCGGCGTCATTGAATAAAGTTGAGAATAAGAATTCACGCTTTTTTTGTTCAGGACCGCTGATCGTTGCCGTGTTGTAGTTAAAGCTGATTGTCAGCTCATAGGCTTCAACCATTTCTTTTATCTTATATAAATCAGAACGAATCGTTGTTTCGCTGTAATACAGCTCATAACCGATGTTGGTAATATTGATGCTGTCACGGGTGCCTGTCAGCAGCTGCAGAATAATATAGCTGATTCGCTCTGACGGTTCCGCAGATACGATGGTTGGAAAGTCATCGATGATTTGAGACAACAGCTCGTTATTAATGTAATATCCCTTATTGTTTGATAGAATCAAGGTTGGATAAGTTTCGTTAATTTTTTTTACATAGCTGATGATCGAACGTTTGGATACTTGAAGACAGTCGGCCAGATAATTAGATGATGAAACTTTTTGATCGTTAAGTAATTCAATTAAATCAACCTGTGTTTTATTTAGCATCCTATCGATCCTCCTAATCAAATTGTAGCAAAGCGCTGATATGATGTCAATGCGGCCAGCTGCTGTGCGTTATTGGCAAAAAGCCTATTAACGATTTAAAATATGCTTTTCAACATAGTCAGCCCAGCCATCCTCATCAGCGGCTTTCTCAGAAATGAAGTCGGCAGCTGCTTTTGCGTCTTCAGAGCCATTCAGCATGCAAACCCCTATACCGGCAGCCTGCAGCATACTGATATCATTGGTCATATCACCAAAACAGCAGACTTGTTGTAAATCAATATCATGTCTTGAACAGAAGCGCTTCAGCATGCTGCCTTTTGAAGCTTCCGCATTACAGAATTCAAACATTGTATTTTCCGTTTTAAAGCCCTTGAATGCTTGTGACGGAAATTTGGCGGCACGTTTTTCAATTGCGGGCATATCTTCTGCTTTAACTCGAAAGCCAACCTTAAAAGCGGGTCCCTGCCAGAATTCAGCGTCATCCTTAACGATATGTACTTGATGGTCATTTTTTATATAAGCAGAGGAGGCGGCAACATTCTTATCATAATTGCGCACATAGCTGATGCCGTCTCTGCGCAGGGTAGGATTGCAGTCAAAGGGTGCCATAATTTCAAAGCAGGCTTTAATCCATGCAGGTTCCATAAAATAGAGCTGTTCGCTGAAATCGTCCAAACCATCATATAGTTCAGAACCATTCAAGCCGATTATGACATCACAGCGGATATTCCAAGATGTTTCAAGCCGATGCAGCTGACTGATTGACCTGCCGGAGGCGAGACCAAATAAAATCTCGCTTTTTTTTAATTGGTGAATGGCTTGTACAGCCCGTTCACTTAAATCTTGATGCTTAGGCACCAGTGTATTGTCAATATCACAGAGTATCAATTTTATTTTTTCCATATCTTTTATCCTTTTTTTGTATTATTTATATTTTAACATCGCTGCCGGGATCAGAATTTATATAATTTCATCAGGAGAAGTGAAGCTTGCTGTATCAGTCATAAATTGAGCGGTTGCACTGCGGCTGGTGAAAATTCAACAATTGAAAGCGCTTTTTTAACCGTTACAATATAGCCAACAAGTTAAGGAGGAATGTGTTGAGAATTAATTAGGGATTTGTTTAAGCCTGAACATTAAAAAACAGAGAGGAGTGGATGATAATGTTGCAAGGTGCGCTTATTTGCGTTTTTGTTTTTTGGATATCAAATGTATTGCAGAAAGTATTTTTAATAAATATTTCTTATTCTCCTATTTGCTTGTGTACACTGTTGGGACTCTTAGTCGGCAAGCCAACCGAGGGATTGGTAATGGGCGGCTATCTGCAGGCAATTTTCTTAGGTGTAATGGCGATTGGCGGTGTAGCACCGGCAAATAAACAATTAGGTTCAATTATTCCATGTGCCTTCGTCTTATTGGGCGGTATGGAATTAGAAGCCGGTTTAGCAATCGCTTATACGATTGGTGTTCTCAGTAATAGTATTAATCAATTGGCTAATACAATATTTGCTGCTTCTGAACCATGGTGGAAAAATTTGGCTTTAAAGGCAAATGCAAAAAGCTATTCCATGGCTCACTGGGTATGGTTTTTAGTAATCAGTATGCTTCCGTCAGCGCTTATCATTTTCTTCAGTGTTGCTTTCGGTACTGAAGTTGTAGCTAATTTAGTTAATTTGCTGCCGGCAAAATTCATGACGGGCTTAAGTGTTGCTTCTAACTGTATGACTGCAGTTGGTATTGCTATCGCGTTAAAGATGACATGGCAGACAAAATTTGCCGGTTTCTTCTTCCTTGGCTGGATTTTAGCTTATGTAATTGGTTTAACACAGATCCAATGCGCGATCGTTGCAGTAGCAATCGGTGCGATTTGGTACTTTATCTCAGCTGATCTTGATAAGAAGATTAAATTGAATCAATCGGCAGGCAGTGTGAATCGAGGAGGTGACTTTTTCTAATGGCTAAGAATAATTTAACAAAAGAAGATAAAAAGGTAATGTGGAACCTATTCTGGCGTTCTAATCTGATTATGGGTTCCAACAATCCAGTTGTTATGGGCGGACATGGTGTTTTATTTACTGTTGCGCCATATTTAGAAGAGTTCTACAAAGATGATGAAGCAGAAAAAGTTGCTGCTTTTGATCGTCATAGTGTCTATTACAATACAAATCCATATACTGGTGCGATTGTTTGGGCATTGATTTATATTATGGAGAAAAAACGCAGTCTGAATAAGACAGCGGTAAGCGGTGAATCAATTCAGAATATGAAGATTGCCTTGATGGGGCCTTTAGCCGCAATTGGTGATACACTTTTCCAGGGTTCTATCGGTATCATTATTGCCGCCATGGTCATGGGTATGGCTCAGGAAGGAAATTTCCTGGCGCCGATTATATATTTAGGCTTATTCTTAATTCTGTTTGCCGGCGGTAAATGGCTGTTCTTAAGAATCACTTATGTTAAGGGTGAAGAATTTGTTACAGAGCTGCTGCAGACGGATATGTTTGACCGCATGGAAGAGGTTATTTCAATTGCCGGTTTGATGATGATGGGCTGTCTGACTGCGACAACAATTAGATTTAATTTTAACTGGGTCATCAATTTTGGCGGTGTTGAAACAGATTTCCAAACTGCTTTCTTAGATGCATTGCTGCCAGGCTTACTTCCATTGGTAATATTGTTTACATGCTTTGGCTTGTTAAATAAGAAGGTCACACCAACTAAATTGATTTATGGCATCATGGTTGTCTGTATCATTTTCGCTTATTTAGGAATTGTTTAATCAGCACATGAGTAAGCCGTGATTCCATGGCTTACTCATTCTGCTCATAGAAAGAAAAGAGGGAAAATATTATGATCGATTTACTTCGTTTAGATGAAAGATTAATACATGGACAAATTGCTGCGGCATGGGTGAAAACGCTGCCGGTAGATACCTTGCTGGTTATTGATGATACGAGTGCTACCGACCCATTTCTGACCAAAACGCTTTATATGGCTTCGCCGGCAAATATTAAAACTTTTGTTATGACTAATGAGGAAGCGTTAAAAGTATTAAATGATCCGCGCTGTGCTGATCGGCATATTTTTGTGGTTGTCAGAACGATTGACACGCTTTTGAATATTGCTGAAAATGCCAAGGATGTTAAAGAAATCAATGTATCAAATTATGGCCGGCTGGTAACGAGCGGTAAGGAGAGAAAAGGGTATACGGATCATTTGTTCCTCGATGATGATGAAGCTGTTAACTTGAAAAAAGTTCTTGCTTTTGATATCCCTGCTTTCATGCAGATGACGCCTTCACAGCCTAAAACACCGTTGACAAATATATTGAAAAATGTCTGATATTGAGAATCGTTTAGAGGAACAGCTGCTTCAATATACGTATTATTATGGCATCAGAAATTCCAATAAAGATAAGCAAAGATGCTATTCGTATATTGAAAGTAAATTTGCGAAAGAATTTGGTTTAGATGTGAAGTTTGATAAGCTTTCAGTAGGTATCAGCAAGATTGGTTTATGTATTGCCGGCAATTTGGATAAAGCTGATAAAATCTTGATTGCGCCTTTGGATACACCGCGTAAATCTTATTATAAACAGTACAGCTATTATCCTTTTAATGAAAAGAAAAGTGATCGAAATCATATGCTGGCTGCATTGATTAATGGCAGTATCGGCGTTTTGTTGACAGCGGCTGTCTGTTGGCTTGTCTATTTGCTTTTTAAGCAATTTTGGCTTTCCTGTATTTGTGCTTTCGTAAGCTTTTTACTCTATTTGTATTCGCTGCGCAATATTTTTAATTTCAGCAGCAGTGCGCCGCTCGCGCTTTTCACTTATATTGCGGCACATCGAAGGAAAGATGAACAAATTGCTTATGTGTTTTTAGATCACAGTGCTCAGAATTATCTGAGTTTGAAGCTGTTTCTGGTTAAATATAAAAAGCAGTGCGAACGTGCTGATGCGGTTATTTATTTTAATAATTTAGCACATGGTCAGCATTTGGTTTCAGCCTATAAAGAGCTGGATAAGAATAAAAGTCAATTCATTGAGGCATGTGAGGCAGAGGGCTTAAAGATTGAAGACGAGGGTGTGCTGCATTGTTTTGAGAGCTCTTCAAAGCTGATGATTATGACTGCTGCTGAACGCGATCAAAGCAATGAGTATTATGTAAAGGATATTCGCAGCCGCCGGGATAAAACCGTTGATGTTAAACGGTTAAAGCGTATTGGCGATTTATTGATTAAGACAGCTTAGCTGTAAATTGAAGGAGAATTTATGAAGATAAAAGAAGTAATTGAGCGGCTGTGCGAATGGCATCAGCCCTTTATTGAACATGAAGGCGGCCGTGATAAGATATTATGTGGTGATGCTGATCAGGAATGCAGCGGCATAGCGATAACGGTATGCGCTACCTTTGAGGTATTAAAAAAAGCCAAGGAACAAAATATTAACCTGATCATCACTCATGAATCTATCTTTTTCGGCGGTCGTGTTGATGCTGATGAGCTTGCTGACAATGACGTTTATCAGGCAAAGCTTAATTATATTAAGGAAAATAATTTAGTGATTTGGCGTGATCATGATCATATTCACGGCAATGGCAAGCCTTTCTATCCGGAAAGAAAGAATCCGGATTATATATTCTATGGAATATGTAAGGAACTGGGCTGGGACGATTATGTGGTAGGTGATAAGCTGAAGCCGCTTTGGTATAAGATTCCTAAGATTAAGGCTGCTGATTTAGCTGATTTTATTATGGCTAAATTTAATCTTCAAGGGATGCGGATTGTCGGTAACTTGGATCAGGATATATCTACGGTATGGTTTGCGGAACATGTCATGGGCAGCAAGACTGACGGTGAGAAAATCAAAAGCGGCTTAAAGGCAGATGTAATCATCCCTTTTGAAATTTGTGATTATACATTAACGCAGTATGTTCATGACGCGGCTTATCTGAATCAGGCAAAGGTTTTGTTTGAAATGGGACATTTTAATTGTGAAGAATTAGGTATGAAATATATGCTTCAATGGCTGCCGGAAGCTTTGCAGGAAGAAATACCAATGGTATTTATTCAATCAGGTGATTATTTTCACTATTTAGAGAGGGTATTATGACAAAAATATTTTTAGCAACACATGGCCGTATGGCCAGCGGTATGAAATCATCGATTGATTTATTAATGGGCAGCAGTGAAGCACTTACTGTTTTCGATGCGTATCTGCCAGGTGTAACAGTTTCAGTCGGCGAGCAGGCGGCACAGTTTCTGGCGCAGTGTGAACCCTCAGAGACTAAGCTTTTGGTGTCCGATATGCTGGGCGGCAGTGTAAATCAAGAACTGATGAAATATTCAGATCTGGAGAATGTTTTTGTGATTACGGGGATAACACTTACCTTGCTTTTAGAGTTATTGTGTCAGTGTCATCAAAACTTCACCGCATCCCAGCTGGATGAGCTTATCGAAAACAGCCGATTAATGACGCAGCGAGTTTCTTTAGATGTGAATAGTTCGCAGGATCAGTTTTTCTAACAGCGGTTGATAAACCGGGAGGTAATATGAAATTATTAGTACAAGGTGATGATTTTGGCTTTACGCGGGGTGTGACCTACGGCATTATTGATTCCATTGATCATGGCATCTTAAGAAATACAGGGCTGTTTGCTAATATGCCTTCGGCAGCATTAGCCGTCAGCTTTATGAAGGCGCGTCCCCATGTTTGTTTTGGCATCGATTTTAATATTGTGTCAGGTCCATGCTGCGCCGATCCGTTGCTGATTCCGCATTTAGTAGATCATGACGGTAATTTTATCAGAAGCAGTGTCCGCGTTAAAGATCCGCGTTATAAAAGTGAAGAAGGCCGCCGGGAAATGTTCCCCATTGAAGAATGCTATATTGAGATGAAAGCGCAGTATGAGCGTTTTATCGAAATGAGCGGTCAAAAACCGGGGTATCTTCATTCACATTCCATTGGACCGGAGCCCTATTTAGAAACCATTCAGCGTTTAGAGCAGGAGACGGGTATTTTCTATTCACGTACGATCAGAAAGCAAATGAATGTCGGCAGTATTCCTTATCAGCGCAGCAGTGATGGCGTACCTAAAAAGGAATTTGACGCGGGCGGTCAATTAGCGAAAGATAAAGTACAGAATGTGCTTGATCACAGTGATCTGCTGCTTTCTTATGATATTGCTGCGATTGGCGGCCATCCGGGTTATGTTGATGCCGATTTGCTGAGTTTGACGACCTTATCTTTAGAACGTTTACGGGATGCTGAAATGTGTATGTCACCGATTATTAAGCAATGGATTGATGATCATAATATTGAATTGATAACGTATTATGATTTAAAAAAATAACTATCTGGAGGTGAATGGATGAAATTATTGGTACAGGGTGATGATTTTGGTTTTACGAGGGCTGTTACTTATGGAATTTTGGATGCGATTGAAAATGGTATCTTGAATTGTACCGGATTGTTTGTAAATATGCCAAGCAGTGCTTGGGCGGCAAAACAGATTGCTGCGCATCCGCAAACTTGTTTTGGTCTTGATTTTAATATCACATCCGGAAAATGTGTTGCCAATCCCCAATTAATTCCGCATTTAGTTGATGCTGACGGTGAATTTATCCGTTCAACTGTGAAGTATGCCGATCCGCTCTTCATGGCTGATCAGGGCAGGGATGTTTTATGGCCTTATGATGAAGTGATGATTGAGCTGGAGGCCCAGTTTCAAAAATATGTTGAATTAGCGGGCAGTCAGCCTGAATATGTTCATACACACTCGATTGGCAGAACTGTGCCAAGCTATGCCAAAGCCGTATCAGATATTGGCAGAGTGCATGGTGTCTGTATGGCCAAAGAGATGCGGGAGCATTTTGGCTTTGCGGATCTGCATAAAACATGGACGCCGATGGGCAAGCGGCCTAAAAAAGTATTTGATATTGAAAAACAGCTGAATAAAGATACATTAGGGACAGTCATTGCTAATCGTGATGAGCTGCTTCAATATGAATATGCGGCCTTAGATGGTCATCCTGGTTATGTGGATGCAGAATTGATTGCTGATTCAACGGTTTCAATTGAACGGCTGCGGGATGTTGAGATGATGATGTCACCGGTGATGAAGGATTGGATCAAGGAACATCATGTTGAGATGGTTACCTATCGTGATCTGAAAAAGCGGATGGCAATGAATCAAAGTGAATAAGCATTTGAATAGAGTATCAGCGCACTTTATCGAAAGTGCGTTTTTCTTATGGAAATATATGGGAATCTGTGAGTATCTATTTTTATCAGGCAGGGCTTTAGAAAGCTTGAAATTTGGATGCAGCAGATATGAAGCGAACGTTTTTCAGATTGCTTCATGGCTAAATCTTTTGGTTGTGCTTGTTGAATGCAAACGCTTTCAATGCTATAATTATATATAGAAAAAACGAGCAGCTTGTTTGCATAAAAGCACTTATCGGTGCTTTTTCGGTTATGGAGGACTTATGGAAGATATTGTCATTATTGGCGGCGGCGTTATCGGAACCCTGATTGCTTATGCCTGTTCGAGATATAATTGTAATGTAACCTTGATTGAGAAGGAAAATGATGTGGCTAACAGTACGAGTATGGCTAACAGCGCCATCATTCATGCCGGCTATGATCCGCGTGATAATACATTAAAAGCGGCGATGAATTTACGGGGCGCGCAGCTTTATCCAACTTTATGCAGGGAATTAAAGGTTGACTATAAACAGGTCGGCAGTTTAGTTGTGGCAATGAATGATGAACAATGCGCCGCATTGGCTGAATTAAAGGCGCGTGCGGATCAAAGGGGCATCGTTGTTTCATTGATTGATGGGGATGAAGCAAGAGCGTTGGAGAGTCATTTGTCAAAGCGGGTCGTTCAGGCCTTATTTTGTGAATCAACAGCGATTGTCACACCTTGGAAGATTGCTATTGCGGCGATGGAAACAGCGATGGGCAATGGAACGCGGTTATTGCTGAATGAAGAGGTTAAAGCTATCACCAAGCTTGCTGATGGCTATGAGGTAGAGTCAGCAACACAAAAAATTAAAACACGGATGGTAATCAACTGCGCCGGCTTGTATGCAGATCGTATCAGTGCGATGGTGAATGGGCAGGCACACTTTAAAATCAATCCTAAAAAGGGTGAATATTTTGTCTTAAGCAAACGCTGTCATGAGCTGATAAAGCATGTGCTTTATCCGGTGCCGACGGCCAAAGGCAAGGGGGTGCTGGCGGTGCCGACGGTTCACGGCAATGTCCTGTTAGGTCCTAACGCAGCGGTACATGATGATTGTGATGATGTTGCCACTACCTCGATGGGCTTGGCTGAGGTGCTGGAAAAAATAAGTGAGATGCTGGATGAGGTGCCGGCCTCTGAAATCATTCACAGTTTCAGCGGCAATCGGCCGACAACGGCAGAGGATGATTTTATTATTGAAGAAAGCTGTCCGCATTTTATTGATGTGGCGGGTATTGATTCACCAGGCTTAGCGAGTGCGCCGGCGATCGCAGAAAAGGTGATGAAGGAGTTTGTGCTGCCGGCATTTGATTTACAGCCGCGTTCAATATTGAAGCATCGTCAGAAAAATGTCGTGCTGTCAGAATGCAGTGAAGAAGAGAAGAAGCAGTACATTGCTCATAATCCGCGTTATGGTGAAATCATATGCCGCTGTGAACAAGTATCAGCTCAGGAAATTATTGATTGTATTAAACGCAGCTGCGGTGCCCGCAGTGTGGTTGGTGTTAAGAAACGGGTTCGTCCGGGCATGGGGGATTGTCAGGGCGGCTTTTGTGAACCATTGGTTGTAAGACTGCTGTCGGAAACATTAAAGATACCGATGGAGGAGGTTGACTATAATCAAAAGGGTTCACATATCTTATATAAAATGACAAAGGGGGAACGCTGATGAAAACTTGTGATTGTCTGATTGTCGGCGGCGGCTCAGCGGCGCTGGCGTGTGCGTTATCGCTTTATCAGCAGGGGATTCATGATGTTGTAATTGTCGAGCGTGACAATACGCTTGGCGGTGTATTGAATCAGTGCATTCATAACGGTTTTGGACTTCAGGTTTTTAAAGCTGAACTGACCGGGCCGCAGTATGCCCAGCGATACATTGATCTTTTAAAGCGAATCAGTATTACTGTTTATTCTCAGGCGACGGTTTTATCCTTGGATGAAACAAAAACCGCCATGATTTTAAGTAAAAAAGAAGGGTATATAAAGCTTCAGGCAAAAGCGGTCGTCATGGCTTCGGGCTGCCGAGAACGCTCACGCGGTTCAATCTCTATTCCAGGTGATCGCTGCTGCGGCATCATGAGTGCCGGCACTGCCCAGCATTATTTGAATCTTGACGGCTACCTGCCTGGTAAAGATGTATTTATTTTAGGCAGCGGCGATATTGGCCTGATCATGGCGCGGCGTATGACCTTAGAAGGGGCGGCTGTCCATGGCGTGGCGGAAATAATGCCTTATTCCAATGGCTTAAAAAGAAATATTGTCCAATGTCTAGAGGACTTTAATATTCCATTGTATCTGAGTACGACAGTCATTAAAACGATTGGGCGGAACCGGCTTGAAAAGATTGTGCTGGCAAAGGTAGATGAAAATCTGAAACCGATTGCCGGCAGTGAGTGGGAAGTTGAATGTGACTGTCTGCTGCTGTCAGTCGGGCTTATTCCCGAACTGCGTTTATTCGACGATTTGCCGATCATTCAAGATCCGGCTACAAAGAGCGCACGTGTTAATGAGAGCTATGAAACAAATCTGCCCGGCTTCTTTGTCTGCGGCAACGCTTTGCATGTGCATGATCTGGTAGATTTTGTCAGCCGTGAAGCGGAACAGTGCGGACGTTTTGTGGCTCGTTATCTGAAAAATCAGCTGCATGAGGGCGCGGCGGTGGATTGCATCGCTTTAAATAATATCACTGCGTTAGTTCCGCAATGTCTGCGTGTGGAAAATATTAATCAGGAAGTTGAATTTACTTTCCGGGTACGGCGGCCGATGAAAAATTGTGAATTAGTTATTGTTAAGAATGGCGAGGAATTACGGCGAATCCGCAAGCGAATCGTGCTGCCGGCGGAAATGGAAACCGTCAGACTCAGTGCTAAGGAGCTGAAAGGATTAACCAGTCTGAGCTTTGAAATGAGGGAATGCGAATGAAAAAAGAAATGACTTGTATCGTATGTCCGATGGGCTGTCAGCTGCAGCTGGATATTGATGATGCGACATTAAAATTAAGCGTCAGCGGCAATAATTGCCCGCGGGGTATTAAATACGCGCATGAGGAGCTGACAAATCCTAAGCGGACACTGACAACAACAGTGCTGCTTGAAAGGGCTGAACTGACAAGGCTGCCGGTAGTTACGGATGGCCCGATTCCTAAAGGCAAGCTAATGGAAGCGATGCAGGTGCTGAACCGCCTGCGGGTGAAGGCGCCGGTTCATGTCAATGACATCCTTGTGAAAAATATCTGTCAAAGCGGTGTCAATGTGATTGCCTCGCGTACCGTCACCCGTATCAGTAATAAATAAACACGAAGCAGCAATCCATGCTGCTTTAGCTTTACACAAAAGTGTATTAAGGGTATAATACACTTAGAGGAGATGATCGCTTGAATCCATTCATTGATATCCGATTGAACCATGATCTGCCGGTTTATCAGCAGCTCTGTCTGCATATAAAACGCAAGATACTTAGGGGGGAATGCACGAATTATCAAGAACTGCCCAGCCGCCGTGAAGTAGCTGCCCAGCTTTCAATTAACCCCAATACTGTTCAGAAAGCATATCGGATAATGGAAGAGGAGGGCTATCTGAAAACAATTGCCAATGTGAAGAGCGTAATCATCGTTAATGACGCACTGATTGAAAAAATCCGCCGTGAGTTGGTGGATCAGATGCTTCATGATTTTGTGATTCAATGTCTTGAGACAGGTATTGATCGGGAAACCCTGATTGCTATGCTGAATGAGCATTGGCACTCATAATTCTTTGATGAGAGGGGGTATAAAATGAAAAATTTTATAAAAACATGGGCTTATCGTTTTGATGCGACACTGGGGCCATGTCTGATTGTTTATGCTGTAATGGCACTTATTAACGCACAATGCATTTTTCAGACAAAATCCAATGAGTTTACCGGTATGGGCGCTTGGTTTACAGCTAAGCATTTAGATTTTGTTTTTCTGGGCGCTTTTATCGCGATTATTCTGATTCATGTAATGTATCTGCAGCGCTATTATTTATATCGACCCTTGCAGCGGCGTTTAATGATTCTGCCGCAGTCAAGAGCCGCACTCTATTTTTCCGAACTATTTACAATATTCTTTACTTTTTTAGCGCTTGCGGTTATTCAGGGAGCTTTCTGGCTGATTGCACTGAAGCATTTCTATGACGCACAAGCCATGAATTTAATGCTTGCGAGTGTTTATGAATCAGCTTTAATGCAGATGCTGTTTGCCAATGGCTTTACAACCTTCTTTGTTTATCTGAGCTTTTTAGAGCTTGCCGGTTTTATTCTGTTAATCCTGTGCGGGGACGGCCGATCATTTTCACTGCTGCCGCGCTTAGCTATCGTCTTAATCATTGCTACGGGTTTTATCTATTTAAACTTTATTGATGAGAAGTTTTATATTTTTGTACCGAATCTGGCATTAGCGACCGTTATGCTTCGTTCCTCCTATGATTTATATATGCATAATAAGGCGGGTGTCTGATATGAAAAAACTTAAACTATGCCTCTTTGTTCTGATTGTTGTCAGCGGCTTGTTTTATTTTCTGAACTTGTATTCAGTAAATCCACAGACTGATTTAATTCTGAAAGATGTGCTGCCAAATGATGCAATCCGCAGCCAGCTGAATTTCAGTTTTACACAGGAGTTTGCCAATTTAGAAAGCACTGCCTGGCAGGTGACGGCGGGTGAACTCAAAATCAGCAAGCCGATGAATCAACAAGAAGCATTCTATAAACAAAATCCTTTTTACCCTTATTCCAACATCGTGCATCCTTATTCAATCAGCGGTTTTGAAGATTTCACAACCAGCAAAGTTCTGAGTGTGAATTTTAAAATCAGGCTGGATGAAGCGGCGGCCAATACACAGCGGATCTATGCTTATCCCAAAATCATAAAGGGTCAGCTTTTTAAGGAGATCGCGATTGATCTGACAGTACCGATTCCTGAAAAGCAATTTGTTTGTATTGCGGATATTAAAGCGGGACAAGCAATCCCTGAAACATTTGAAGATTGCAGTGTCAGTCCTGAATTTGCCGGTGTCATAAACACTTTGCAGGATGATATCAGCATCATTCATGCCACGATCAATCAAACCCGTTACTGGAGCTTATCAAATACAAAGGGAATGACTGGTGAAAATCATCTCTATCAATCACCGGTTGGCCGTTTTGATCAGCCGACGATTCTTGCCTCCTGGGATAATCGCGAGAAGCAAGTGCTTAGTTTAGTAACAACTCCTGATCGAATCTTGCTGATTTGTGAAGATCGTATAGATGAATATGATGTGCAGGGTACTTTAATCAATAGCTATGCTTATCAGGCGCTGACGGATACAGTTGTCACACAATGGACGGAAAACCAGCTTTTGTTGAGTTATTATAATCAGTTTGATGAATTGCAGACTGTTCAATCCTTTGATCTGCCAACTCAGACCTTGTATACCTATGAACTTGGCGCTTATGCAAAGGAAAACTGGAATAATTTTTTTGCTTATAAAAATGGCTGTGTTTATCTGTTAAGGAATAATCAGGATTCAATTCAAATTGAAGTGTATGATGGTTATGAAAAGATTTATGAAGGTGTGATTGAAGGCCAGACCTTTAATAATAAAGGTATGACTTTTGCGCATTGTGAATGGAGGTGACGGTATGCTGAAATTAAATGAATTGAAGGTGAAACGGCGCTCGGCAGTGCTTTTATCCTGTGATCAAATCACCATGAAAGCCGGGGAAATCGTCGGTATCCTTGGCTTAAACGGTGCCGGAAAAACGACGTTGATTAAAGCGATTCTGAATCTGATTCAGCATGAAGGCTCGGCGGATCTAGATGAATGGGAAGTTGCTAAGCATTATGAAAAGGTAGCCTATATCAGTGAGGAATATTCCTTTATCCCTTATTTTACACCGTATCAATATGGCTGCTATCTGCTTGATTATTACCCGTGTTTTGATTTTGACACTTATCAGCAGCGGTGCAGCTTATTTGATCTTGAAATGGATAAGAAAATTGAACGCATGAGCCGCGGTCAGCAGCTGAAGGTTGAAATAGCCGCCGGTCTTTCTCAGCGGGCACAGCTGATCATAATGGATGAACCTTTTACGAATCTTGATGTAGTATCTAAGGGAATTGCCGTTCAAATGTTAATTAACAGCTTAGAGGGAAATGAGATTGTTTTGGTTGCAACTCATGATCTGGATGAAATTGAAAATGTATTGGATCGCTGTTTGATTTTAGATAAGGGTGTCATTAAAGATGATTTCTACGTGGAGGAACTGCATGCCAAGGGTGCGTCATTAAGAGATTATTTCTATGATTTTACGAAGCAAAAATCAAATCTATGAATCAAGGGTGTTTCTATGATACAATAATTAAATGAATTAAGGAGAAGTGAAATTATGACTTTTTTGCCGACGAATCGTGAAGAAATGCTGGAACAGGGTTTTGAACAAGTAGATTTTGTTTATGTATGCGGTGATGCTTATGTAGATCATCCTTCATTTGGCTGCGCGATCATTACCCGGACTTTGCAGGCCTATGGTTACAGCTGTGCTATTTTAGCTCAGCCTGACTGGCATCATGATGAAGAATTTTTACAGTTTGGTACGCCGCGTTTGGGTTTTCTTGTCTCAGCGGGCAACATTGATTCGATGGTGAATCATTATTCAGTCAATAAGCGCCGGCGTGACAAAGACAACTACAGTGATGATGGTGTAATGGGACGGCGTCCGGATCGGCCAACGATTGTTTATACGCAGATTTTGAAACGGCTGTTTCCCCAGAGCCCAGTTTTAGTAGGCGGTATTGAAGCTTCGTTGCGCCGGCTGGCTCATTATGATTATTGGGATGACAAGGTGCGCCGTTCAATTTTAATTGATTCCCAAGCCGATCTATTGATGTATGGCATGGGAGAAAATACGATCATTGAGGTTGCGGAAGCATTAAACAGCGGCTTAAGAGCCGAAGATTGCTGTTTTATACGCGGCTGTGTCTATAAAACAAAGGATATTTCTCTGATTCCTGATGCCATTGTGCTGCCATCCTTTGAGGAAGTTAAAAATGATAAGGTCATGTATGCGAAAAGCTTCCAGATTCAGCATGAGAACATTGATGCGATTGCCGCTCATGTATTGATTGAACCCTATGACGGCTGGTATGTAGTACAGAATAAACCGCCGCTACCATTAACCCAGCAGGAAATGGATTTTACCTATTCACTGCCTTATGAGCGGACGTTTCATCCTAAATATCACTATATCCCCGCTATTGAAGAGGTGCAGTTTTCACTTGTCAGCAACCGCGGCTGTTTTGGTTCATGTGCCTTCTGCGCGATTACCCATCATCAAGGCCGGGTAATATCAACACGCAGTAAGGAGAGCTTGCTTGCGGAGGCGAAAAGTATCACTGAAATGCCGAATTTTAAGGGGTATATCCATGATATCGGCGGCCCTACCGCGAACTTTTCAAGAACCGCCTGTGACAAACAGCTAAAATATGGTGCCTGTGTGCATCGTGAATGTCTGAGTCCAAAGTGTCCGAATCTAGTGGTTGATCATAGTGATTATGTTGATATTCTTCGCAGCTTAAGAGCCTTGCCGAAAGTGAAAAAGGTTTTTATCCGCTCCGGTATCCGTTATGATTATCTGATGTATGACAAGGATGATACATTCTTTGAAGAATTGGTGCAATATCATATTTCTGGTCAGCTTAAGGTTGCGCCGGAGCATATTTCACCGAAGGTACTCGATAAGATGGGGAAGCCGCATAAGGAGCTCTATCTTAAATTTGTCGATAAATATCATGAAATTAATAAGAAATACAATAAGCGTCAATTTTTGGTTCCTTATCTGATGAGCTCGCATCCGGGCAGTGATCTTAATGCCGCCATTGAACTGGCGCAATATTTAAAAAAGATTCATTATACCCCGCAGCAGGTGCAGGATTTTTATCCGACACCGGGAACCCGGGCAACATGTATGTATTATACCGGCCTTGATCCACAGACGATGCAGCCGGTTTATGTGGCCAGAACCTATGAAGAAAAGGCAATGCAGCGGGCATTGATGCAGTTTACCTATCCGCAGAATTATCAGCTTGTCTACAAGGCGCTGAAAACAGCGGGGCGGCTTGATCTGGTCGGCAATACTCCTAAATGCTTAATTCCATACCGCAGTGATTTGATCCATGGCGGCAAGCGTCATGTCAAACCTCAAGACCGCAAGACGAAGAAGCATCTGAAGCAGGGAATGTAATACGTGTTTCATCTAAATTCTTTAAGTGCGGCATATGTCAGCGTTGCAATTTATTTAATGTTTACTTATAAACGGCTTATGCCGTTTTTCTTTTGCGAATGGTTTTCTCTTTTTCATAAATTTATCCAGTGATTTTAGGATTCTTGCGTAAACCTATCAGTTACTTGCTTTTTTCTAAAAAAAACAGTCGTTAGAGTTTAAAAAAGCAGGGGGGTGGAGTATAATAAAACCATCAATACAAGGAGGTTACTTATGATACTACAAAGTAAGCGAGTTTGGATCAGCGGCCAGTTTATCCCAGCTCAGATTGAAATTGAAGAAGGTAAAATTAAGGCAATTCATAATTATGGAGCTAAAGCAGAGTGCGAGGATTATGGCAATGAACGCATTGTGCCGGGTTTCATTGATATTCATACACATGGTGCTTATAAATTTGATACCAATGATGCGAACCCAGAGGGTCTGCGCAATTGGATGAAGAATATTACCCATGAGGGTGTTACTGGTATTTGTCCAACTACGATTACCCAAAGCAAGGAGGTTTTAACTAAAGCGGTTGAAAATGTTGCGAAGGTTGTCGAAGAAGGCTATGAAGGCGCGGAAATCTTAGGTATTCATTTTGAGGGCCCTTATCTGGATATGGTTTATAAAGGCGCTCAGCCGGAGCAGTACATACTGGCACCGACTGTAGAAGAATTTAAGCATTATCAGGAACATGCCAAGGGCTTGATCAAGGTCATTACAATGGCTTGTGAAAAGGATGAGGATTTTGCTTTAACTCGTTATGCATCTGAAAATGGCGTATTAGTAAGCATCGGTCATTCAGCGGCTACTTATGAAGAGGCATTGATGGCAGTGGCTAACGGTGCTAACAGCATGACTCATATCTTTAACGGTATGACACCGTTCCATCACCGCAATCCGGGCTTAGTAGGCGCGGCAATGCGTTTCCGTGATGTATTTGGTGAAGTGATCTGTGATGGCTGTCATTCAAATGTAAATTCATTAAATAACTTATATGCTGCTAAAGGCCGTGATTATACAATCATGATCACTGACTCATTGATGGCAAAAGGCTGTCCGATCGGTTCTAAGTTCTTATTCGGCGGCAATGAAATTGAAATCTATCCAGACGGCAGCGCGCATTTAACTTCGACCAAGGGTCTTGCCGGTTCAACATTACGGGTTAATGAAGGTCTGCGTATCCTTGTGGAAGAAGCAATGGTTCCGTTTGATGCAGCTTTAAATTCTTGTACGATCAATCCGGCGCGTGCTTTGAAGCTGGATAACCGCAAGGGTAAGCTTTGCAGCGGTTATGATGCTGATATCGTGGTTCTGGATGACGCTTATCAGGTTGTTCAAACTTACGCAAGAGGGCTTAAACAGAAATAAGACAGCCGACGCTGTCTTTTTTTGGTAGAACATATGGAAAATAAAATAAAGGTTTGTTTTTTTGATATCGACGGAACAATTTATGAGCATAGGCTGCATGATTTTCCGCATTCAACGCAAAGTGCTTTATACCGTTTGAAAGAAAATGGGTATCGAATTGTGATTGCCACCAGCCGCTGTCGGCAGGAGATGCAGCATACACCTTCATTTTTCAGAAGCTTTCCATGGGATGCCGTTATTTATGACGGCGGTGCTGTCATGGAAATCGATCATGAGGTGGTCATGGAGAAGACCATTGATGCTTCAGATATGGAAAAAATCATTAAGGTATGCAATGAGAAACAGCTGTATATGCGTTATGCGAATTATGCGGTGGATTATTTCAACCGTCCTTTTCCAACTGAATTAAGCGATATTTATTTTCAGCTCTATCTGATGGTGCCGACGGTAAAGCCCTATGATGGCGAAGGTGTGACAAATATGCTGCTTTATGCCGATGATGAGACGATGAACCAGCTGAAAAAGACTTTAAATGCAAGTAATATTGTTGATCATCAGGCACTTTATGAAATAACGGCAAAGGGTGTCAATAAAGCCACCGCAATTGAGGAAATCATTAAACGCTGGGGATATTCCATGCATGAGGTGATCGCTTTTGGCGATGGCTATAATGATGTGGAAATGCTGAAGCGTTCAGGCATCGGTGTAGCGATGGGCAATGGCTGTGAGGAAGCGAAGGCGGCGGCTGATTATGTAGCGGATGAAATTGGTAAGGACGGTTTATATAAAGCATGCCGTCATTTTGGATTGATCAAGGAGGATCTGATATGATTATTGAAAATGAAAAGGTTCGGTTAGAGGTTGTTGAGCATGGCGGTGAGATTCAGAGCTTTTATGATCTGACTCATCAGCTTGAGTATATGTGGCAGGGAGATGCCGCTTTTTGGAGCGGTAAGAATCCATCGCTGTTTCCTATGGTATCTAATACATGGACAAAAGATTATGAATGGCAGGGTCAGCGTTATGCGATGAAAAATCACGGGCTTGTGCGTTATGCGGATTTAAAATGTGTGAAGCATACAGCAGATGAGATTGTGATGGAACTGCATGAAAATGAGGATACCTTAAAGCAGTATCCATTTCATTTCACTTTTCAGATTCATTATCGTCTAAACGGCAAGCGTCTGGATGTGGTTTATCATATTACAAATGATTCTGAGGATGTGATGCCTTTCAGCTTCGGTCTGCATCCAGGATTTAACTGTCCGCTGCTGCCAGGTGAAAAATTCAGCGATTACAAGCTTGTTTTCCCGCAGGATGAACAGCCTAAGCAGCTGGCGTTTCATGGCCGGCATGAGATTATCGACCGCAGCTTTAAAGAAATAGCCTTAAATTATGAATTGTTTGAGGAGTATGCGACTTTGGTTTATAAGGATATCAAGAGTCCGTATGTAGAACTGGTGGGCCCTAAGCATAAAGTGCGTGTCGGCTGTTTGGGTTATCCTTTCTTGGCTTTCTGGACTGCTAAACGGGATGCACCGTTTATCTGCATTGAACCATGGTATGGGCATGGCGATTTTGAAGAAGTGAATTGCAGCTTTGATCAGCGTGAGGGAACGATGAATCTCAAACCGCATGAGGGATTTACCACTTCTTATTTTATTGAACTTTTTTAAGCTGTTCAGGCAGCCTAAGTCTTGATATAATAAAAGAAAACAGGAGGAAGTATCATGAAATACTATATTGGCGTAGATCTTGGGGGTACCAATGTTCGTGTCGCACGGGTCAGCGAGCAAGGTCAGATCGTAAAGGTAATCAAGGAAGCCACAGAAATTGAGCAGGGTGTTGAACATGTTTTGGATAAGATTATCCGCATGATTGAGGAAATCGGTGAGCTGGATACAATCAGCGGCATCGGCATGGGTGTGCCGGGACCGGTTGATACGGATAATGGTGTGATGATGCTGGCGACTAATCTGCCGGGCTTTGAAGGCTATCCGATGGCTGAGACAATCAGAAAGCACTTCAATATTCCGGTTTTTGCCGATAATGATGTGAATGTGGCATGTCTTGCCGAGAGCTTTCACGGTGCCGGCAAGGGCTATCCGCTTTGTTACTATGTGACGATTTCAACGGGTATCGGCGGTGCCTTCTCATTTAATAATCGTCTTGTATCCGGTAAGAATGGTTATGCCGGTGAGATTGCCAACATTATTATTGACCGCAATCGTGAAAAGGTAAATTATCTGAATGTCGGAGCTGTTGAGAATGAAGCCAGCGGTACGGCTATTACCCGCAAGGGAAAGGCGGTATTCGGCGATCATATCAAGCATGCGGGCATGGTCTTTGATATGGCGCGTGAAGGCGATGAAAAGGCTTTAAAGATTGTTGATGACATGGCTTATGATTTGGCGCAGATGTTTTCATCGATTGCGCATGTAGTTGATCCGCATATCTTTGTTGTCGGCGGCGGCTGCATGAAGTCTAAGGATGTATTCTGGGATAAAATGATTCAATACTATAAACCAATGGTGCATATCGGCATGCAGGATGTAATTTTCGCGGAAGCCATGCTTGATGAACCGGGCTTGGTTGGCGCGGCGATGCTGCCGATGTCGTTTGGTAAATAGGAGTTTGACATGAAAAAATGTTTAGATAAGTACGCGGAATTAATTATCAAAAAGGGTGTTAATCTTCAGCCTGATCAGCCGCTGATTGTTAATGCGCCTGTCACTTCTTATGAGCTGGTGCGCCAGCTTTGCAAAAAAGCGTATGAGGCAGGTGCCTGTGAGGTTTATATTAACTGGAAGGATGATTTAATTAAGCGTTATGATTTAGAATATCAAAGTGAGGAACGCTTAAGCAAACCGCATTCATGGTTTATCGATGCCCGTCTTGAACCAATCAAAGAGGGAGCGGCCGTGGCGAGTATCGCATCACCGACGCCTAAATATCTGAAGGGTGTGGACAGCCAAAAGGTGAATCTTGCAAATGAAGTGTTGGATCGTGCGCTCAAACCTTTTTATGACGCGACGCGCAGCGATCAAAATGAGTGGTGTGTGTTTGCCGACAGTAATCCGGCCTGGGCTAAGGCAGTTTTCCCTGAACTGGATGAAAAGGAAGCGGAAGATAAGCTTTGGGATGCGATTCTTAAGGCTGTTTATATCGATGAGGAAAATGATGCGATGGCGGCTTGGGATGAACATGACCGCTTGCTGAGTGAGCGCTGTGATAAGCTGAATCAGAAGGCTTTTAAGGCACTGCATTTTAAAAATGAAAAAGGAACGAATCTTTATGTGGGACTGCCGGAAGGTCATATTTGGTCAGGCGGCGGTGAGAAGTCACAGAAGGGTGTTTTCTTTAATGCTAATATGCCGACCGAGGAAATCTTTACAGCACCGATGAAATGGCAGGTTAATGGTAAGGTAGTGGCTACTAAACCATTGGATCACAGCGGCAGTCTGATTGAAAATTTCTGGTTTGAATTTAAAGACGGCAAGGTCATCGATTTCTGCGCTGAAAAAGAAGCTGATGCTTTAAAACGGATCTTAGAAGCCGATGAAGGCAGCTGTTATCTTGGTGAAGTTGCTCTTGTTGAACATGAGTCACCGATCTCACAAAGCGGTATTCTGTTCTATAATACATTATTTGATGAAAATGCGTCATGTCATCTGGCACTGGGAGCGGCTTATCCGCTTTCGGTTGAGGGCGGCTGTGAGATGAGTCCCGAAAAGATGGCTGAGGTGGGCGTCAACGATTCAATCAAGCATGTAGATTTTATGTTTGGTGATGAAACGATGTGTATCCGCGGTCTTGATCAAGACGGCAATGAAACGCTGATTTTTGAGAATGGACGTTTTGTGCTGTAATATTTAGACGGATATCATTTTCTAAGGATCACATATAAAATGCGTATCATCGAGTTTTACGGTTGACAAAAAGCGGCTTTGGTTGTTAAATAGATACATAAGCAATGATCCGGATATGAGATCCTTTGAGCTAATCAGAGAGGGAAGTGGTGGTGAAAACTTCCTGCGGCAGATTGATCTTACTCCCGGTGAGCTGTCCCTGAAAAGGTGTACCGTTTAATCTGCGTTAAAGAGTTGAGGCATGCAGCAATGTATGCGAAGCAAGGTGGTACCGCGACAGACTCTCGTCCTTCAGATGGAGTCTGTTTTTATTTTGTTAGGAGGTAAATAAAAATGATTGATATTAAACAAGATGAAAAATTAAGTGTATTGAATCATTCCTGCGCACACTTGATGGCTCAGGCAGTGAAGCATCTGTATCCACAGGCTAAATTCTGGGTAGGACCGGTTATTTCTGAGGGCTTCTATTATGATATTGATCTGGGTGATGAAGTCATCAAGGAAGAAGATCTGGCTAAGATTGAAAAGGAAATGAAAAAGCTGGTTAAAGATGGCAAGCGTATTGTCCGTGAAGAAATCAGCAAGGAAGAAGCCTTGGAGAAATTTAAAGATGATCCTTATAAGATTGAATTGATTAAGGATCTTGAGGATGGAACAATCAGCTGTTACCGTCAGGGTGATTTTACAGATTTGTGCCGCGGTCCGCATGTTGAGACTGTGAAGCAATTGAAGAACTTTAAGCTATTGAAGCATTCCGGCGCTTATTGGAAGGGCGATGCGAATAATAAGATGCTGCAGCGTATCTATGGTATCTGCTTTGAGACACCGGAAGCGCTGGAAGAGCATTTATATTTGCTTGAGGAAGCTAAAAAACGCGATCATAAGAAATTAGGCCGTGAGCTTGATTTATTTATGATGAGTGAATATGCACCGGGAGCGCCGTTCTTTCTGCCAAATGGCATGATTTTAAGAAATGAATTAGAGCGTTTCTGGTATGATGAGCATACTAAAGAGAATTATGAATTTATCAAGACACCGATCATGATGAGCAAGGAATTATGGGAAGTCAGCGGTCACTGGTTCAACTATAAGGAAAATATGTATACTTCAATGGTTGATGATCGTGAATTTGCGATTAAACCGATGAACTGTCCAGGTTCTATGCTGGTTTATAAGAACAGCCTGCATTCCTATAAGGATCTGCCTTTACGCATGGGTGAGCTTGGTCAGGTACACCGTCATGAAGCAAGCGGCGCCTTGAACGGTTTATTCCGTGTGCGTACATTTACTCAGGATGATGCCCATATCTTTATGCGTCCGGATCAGATTGAGAGCGAGGTTATCAGCTTAATCAATTTCATCGACCGTGTGTATAAGATTTTTAATCTGACTTACAGCATTGAATTATCAACACGGCCGGAAGAGAAGTATATCGGTGATATTGAAATTTGGAATAAGAGTGAAGATGCACTGGCTAAAGCCTGTGAGCATGCCGGCAAGACTTATAAGATCAATCCGGGAGACGGTGCCTTCTACGGCCCTAAGCTGGACTTCCATATCAAGGATTCATTAGGCCGCGTATGGCAATGCGGTACGATTCAGCTGGATATGAATCTGCCTGAACGTTTTGATTTGACTTATATCGATGAGCATGGCGAAAAGGTCCGTCCGGTAATGCTGCATCGTGTTATCTTCGGTTCAATTGAACGCTTTATCGGTATTCTGATTGAACATTACGCAGGTAAATTCCCAATGTGGCTGGCACCGGTACAAGTAGAAGTTATTCCAGTACATCATGAGCTGCATTATGATTATGCCAAGCAGATCAATGATCAGTTAAAGGCTTTAGGTTTCAGAAGCAAATTGGATGCAAGAAATGAAAAATTAGGGTATCGTATAAGAGAAGCACAGATGAAGAAGGTACCAGTACAGCTTGTGTTAGGTGATGGTGAGGCAGAAGCAGGCACTGTATCTATCCGCCGTCAAGGTGAAAAAGAAAGTCTGACTGTACCATTTGAAGAATTCATCCAATCATTGCGCTTAGAAATTGAGGAGAAAAGATGAAACTATTTAAAGGCTTATTAGTAGCAGCACTGTTGTTGACAGGCTGCGCGGCACCGGCTGGTAATGTTAATGAACCAAAGGGTGAGGAACCAAAGAATCCGGCCGCAGAACCGATTAAAGTATTAGCGCCTACGGGAGCACCGGCATTATCCGTGATGGAGCTGGCTGCGGATGGTGTGAATACAGTTGATTTTGTTACCGGCAGTGAGGCGTTAAGCGCTGAATTTGCCAAGAGTGATTCAGATTATGACATGATCTTAGCGCCGATTAATTTAGGCGCTAAGCTGATCAGTGCGGATAAGACTGACTATCGTCTTGAAGCGGTAATTACATGGGGGAATCTGTATCTTGTAGGCACTAGTGATACAGCTCTTGAAGAGGCTGGCAATTTCGCGGCTTTCGGTGAAGGCAGCGTGCCGGATATCGTATTTAAGAATGCAGTTGATGTGGCAGGCATTGTTCCAGAGATTACTTATTATTCAAGCGCTCAAGATGTTCAGGGAATCTTGCTGAGCGGCAAGGCGGAAAGCGGCCTGCTGGCGGAACCGGCAGTGACAGCTACGATTGCGAAGGCAAAGGAGCAGGGCATTGAATTGAAGGTGATTCTGGATCTGCAGAGCGCTTATCAGGAAAAGATGTCCACAGCATCTTCAGGCTTCCCGCAGGCGGCCATCTTTGTAAAGCAGGGCAGTGAGGAAAAGGTCAGCGCGGCATTGGCGCAGATTGAAAGCTTTGTAAGCGCGGCTGCCAGTGATTCTTCCAAGGTCAGCAGCTTAGTCGATCAGCTGACACCAGAGGTTTTAGGTGTGCCTAGCAGTAAAATTGCGGCGGCTACTTGGGCGAAGCAGAATATCCGCTATACGTCTGCGAGCTTATGCGAGGCTGATATTACAACGATGCTGAAGCTGTTTGGTATTGATTATACAAGTGAAATGTTAAGTAAATAATTCCATTCGATTGAAGGGAGTGAAGGTGATGAAGAAAAAAGGCGCAGCCGTAATTATCGTGCTTTTGCTTTTGTGGATCGTGCTGGCGGCACAGATCAACAATGAATTCATGCTTCCGCTCCCTTTTGATGTTTTTAAACAGATGCTTTTCCAGCTCACTTCACCGGCATTTTATCAGGCAATAGTGATGAGCCTTTACCGTTCGTTAAGCGGTTTGGCGATCGCTTATAGCTGTGCCTTGCTGCTGGGTTTATTATGCGGTTATTATCGCTGGCTGGCGGAGCTGTTTGCCCCGATTTATCTGATTTTGAAAAGTATTCCCAATATCTCATATATTTTAATTGCCCTGATCTGGACTAATAATGAAACTGCTGTGCGGCTGATTTGTTTTATGATTTTGTTTCCGATGATTTATGCCAATGTACTAAGCGGAATCAAAAGTATTGATCAGGATCTCCTTGATGTCGCGAGAGTCTATCCTGAGTCAATGCCGAATATTTTGTTTCGGGTCTATCTGCCGCTGATTCTGCCTTATCTTAAAGCGGCATTATCCACCGGGGCAGGGCTGGCTTTTAAGGTGGGTGTCATGGCGGAAATTATCGGTTCGGTATCGCCGGGAATTGGCCGTCAGCTGCAGATCTGCCGGATCAATATGGACATGTCAGGCTTGTTTGCCTGGACGCTGTGGATTATCCTATTGTTGGCATTTACTGAGTTTATTTCAAAAAAAATCATGAAATATCTGGAAAAAAGGGAAATTTAAGTTGTGAAATTATTGCTTATATGATGCATCGGGTTAGCTCGATGTTTTTTTATTTGATGCATGAAAAGTACGGAAACATTCAGCTTATCTTAAATTGATAATATATTAACAAAAATGTTCTAGCTGTTTAATTTGACCATTTTTTAACTTGTGAAATTATTAATTTTTGTGAAAATATACACGAGGTAAATGTTTTAAATGAAGCGTTTACATGGTATTATTATAGAGTAAATAGAACTACCTTATTTACTTCATGAGATAAAGAAAGAGGTGCATGAAATGGAAAAACTGAATGCTCAGTCACTGGCTGTGATTGATGCAATTGTTGAACGTCACAAGGATAAGCTAGGTCCTGTGAAGCTGATGCTTCATGATGTTCAGCACGATTTGGGATACATTCCTTTTGAGGCTATGGTGAAGATCGCTGATGCGTGTCACGAACCGGTTGCAAAGGTGTATGGCGTGGTTACATTCTATACCCAGTTTACCACTGAGCCAAAGGGAAAACATGTGATCAATGTCTGCATGGGTACGGCTTGTTATGTAAAGGGCGCCCAGAAGCTGCTGGAGACGATTTGTGATATCTGCGGCTGTAAGGTAAACGGAACAAGTGAAGATGGTTTCTTCTCAATCGATGCTACCCGCTGTCTGGGAGCCTGCGGTTTGGCACCGGTTGCGACGATTGATGGTAAGGTGCATGGTAATTTAGCTGATCCAACGGAAATTAAAGTTATTTTACGTGATATGATCGAAGCTGAACGGGGGTAAGCCTATGAAGCTGAAACAGCTGCTGCAGCTGATAGACGGGACAGCTTTAACACCTTATGATGAAAATCAGGAATTTAATTATGTATTTGCCAGTGATCTGATGAGCGATGTCTTAGCCTTAGTGCAGAAGGACAGCGATCAAACGGTTTTGGTTACGGGGTTATGTAATGCTCAAAGTCTGCGTACGGCGGATATGCTTGATATCGGAACCGTGCTTTATGTCCGTGATAAACACGTGAGTGATGAGGATCTTCAGCTTGCTGAAAGCATGGGGCTGACACTTCTGGCAACGCGCTGCACAATGTATGAAACCTGCGGTCTGCTTTATGGACACGGCTTGAAGCCAGTGGAGAAAGCATGAGTCTGTTTCATCAGGATTATCAGGTGCAGCGTGAGGATTATGCCAATGCCGGCCGTGTGTCAAGCAGTATCAAGAGTGTGCTGAAACAGATGGGATTGAATCCGAATGTGCTGAGAAATATTGCGGTTGCCTGTTATGAGGCAGAGATCAATATGATCATCCATTCTGAAGGCGGAGAAATAGAACTTAATATTGCTGAGGATGGTTTGCTGAGCATTCATTTTAATGATCACGGGCCAGGCATCAGCGATCTTGAGAAAGCAATGTCGCCGGGCTGGTCGACGGCCAGTGAAAAGGCGCGGGAGTTTGGCTTTGGTGCAGGTATGGGGCTGCCGAATATCAAGCGGGTGAGTGATGAGTTTGAAATTGAAACTTCACCGCAGGGTACACGGCTTATGATTGGATTTAGGATTCAGCCATGAGTGTAATTTCCTATACTTTGCATAAATGTACCAAATGCATGCATTGCCTTCGTATCTGCCCTACGGAAGCCATCACGATTCAGAATGAACGAGCAATTATATCTCCCAAGAAGTGCATTAACTGCGGTCAGTGCATGGATGCGTGTACAAATTTGGGGTTACAGGCTAAGGGCTCTACGATTATCGATAAGGATAATTATGAAAAGAGCGTATTGTTAGTGCCAACCTCAATTTATTCAGACTGCAGCTCATTAGAAGAAGTTGAAACACTGAATGCCGCATTAGATCAATTGGGATTTGATGAAGTTTTGTCACTGGGCGAATATGAGGCAGCGGTTTATGCTGCGACCAGTGATTATATGAAGTATAATGATTCAAGATTATTGATTTCTTCTTTCTGTCCGGTGATTAACCGGCTGATTGAATTGAAATATCCAATGCTTTTAAGTAATATTCTGCCTTTTGATTATCCGGCTGAAATCGCGGCAAGAGCGGTGCGGGCGGCGGCAGATGATCCGAATAAGCTAGGGATATTCCTATTCTGTGAATGTCCGTCAAAGCTTACGCTGGCCAAGTATCCATATGGGAAGCAGTCAGCGATTGATCATGCGCTGTCCATCGTTGATTTGTTTCCGCAGATCAATCATGTGCGCAATGAAACACGCAAGCCGATGGTGCTGTATGAGGAAGCGATTAAATCAGTGGTCAGCGGTCTGAATATGCAGGTGAATAATCAGATGCTGGCGGTAGATGGCTTGGATAAGATTAAAAAGGTATTGGAGCTGGCGGAGTTTGGTTTGCTGAAAGAGGTCAAATATCTGTCATTGTCGGCGTGCAGCAATGGCTGTATCGGCGGCAAGTTTATATGGGGTAATCCGTTTAACGGCAAGGTGAATATGACAAGATTGCTGCAGGAAGCCGAGCCGATGCTGAAAAAATTTAAGATTGCAGATCTGTATGGTGAGGAAACCAACAGCAATATTGAATCAATGCCGAATATTTTTGCTCAGCTTGCAAAATTTAAATCGGTAAATGAACAGCTTGAGGTTCTGCCGGGCTTTGACTGCGGCGCGTGCGGTTTTCCTTCATGCCGAACAATGGCTGAAGAAATCGTTGACGGCAGGAAAACGCTGCATGACTGCAAAATCTTGGGAAAGCGGGATGATGTATGAAAGTAAAGGAAGTACTTGCTGAAACAAACTGGCCGATAACGGCCAGTGAGGAATCGCTTGAAAAAGAAATAAGCGGTGTGTTCTGCGGCGATCTGCTGAGCTGGGTCATGGGTAACTGTGAACCGGGGCAGGCTTGGATTACCGTACAGACGCATCTGAATATTGTAGCTGTCGCGGCTTTAAAAGAAATCAGCTGTCTGATTATTGTTCAGGGAGCCGAAGTGCCGCAGGCTACGCTTGATAAGGTGCTGGAAGAGAATATCGCTTTGTTTCAAGTGCCGAAGAGTGCCTATGATGTGTGCTGTGAGTGCTTTAAGCTGGGCATATAGTTATGTTTTATGATCTGCATATTCATTCCGGTTTGTCACCCTGTGCCAATGATGATATGAGTCCGAATAATATTGCCGGTATGGCAATGCTGAAAGGATTACAGCTGATTGCTGTTACTGATCACAATTCGCTGAAACAGCAGCGGGTTATGGCGGCAGCCGCAAAGCAGTATGGTTTATCCTATGTATACGGTGTAGAGGTGCAGACGCTGGAAGAAGTGCATGTACTTGCTTATTTTAAGCAGCTGAATGATGCGGAGCAGTTCCAAAGCTGGCTGGCTCAGCGGCTGCTGCCAATTAAAAATGATGTGCAGTATTTTGGTCATCAATATTTGTTTGATCTTGAGGATCAAGTGATCGGCAATGAAGAGGTGCTGCTGCTTCAATCGGTAATGGCGGATATTGATGAGACGATGATGGCAATTCATGAGCATCATGGGCTAGCGGTGCTGGCACATGTGCTGGATCGTTCAAATTCAATTACCACGCAGCTGGGTTTCATTCCGGAAACGCTGCAGTTTGACGGTATTGAAATCAAACACCCAACTGATTATCAGCGGGTGATGGCAATGCATCCTTGGATCAGCAGTCAGGTTTTCTGGCTCTGCGACAGTGATGCGCATCAGCTGGTGGATATATCAGAGGCTGAGCATGCTGTTGATCTTGAAGTGCTGGAAGCTGTTTGGAGGAAATATTTATGATGCAGAATCTGTCAATGCATGTGTTGGATATCGCGGCTAATTCGGTAAGAGCAAAAGCTACGAAGGTATCGGTTGCGGTAGTGGACAGTGAGCTGCGCAATCAGATTAAGATTACCGTCAGCGATAATGGCTGTGGTATGAATGAGGAAATGTGCCGGAAGGTACAAGATCCGTTCTTCACTTCCCGAACGACGAGAAAAATCGGTTTGGGGGTTCCTTTCTTTAAGGAATTGAGTGAGCAGTGCGGCGGTGAGTTTAGTTTAAAATCAAAGGAAGGGGCAGGAACTGAGATTTCTGCCAGTATGCAGCGGGATCATTGGGATACGCCGCCGATGGGTGATATCGGTGACGCGGTAATGATCGCGGCGACAACTGATTGCAGTGTCCATTTTATTTTTACTTATCAAAACGACGCGGGATGCTTTGTTTTTGATACCGATGAAATTAAGGCGATTCTTGGTGATGAGGTGAGTATCGCGGATGCTGAAATCATGCTTTGGTGTAAGGATTATATTAATCAGGGAATTGCAATGTGCGGAAAAAAAGAGGAGGATTTATGAAATCATTAGCAGATTTACAAAAGCTGCGTGAACAGGCTAAAAAACGTCTTGATTTACGTGAAGGCGAAGCGGAGTACCGCGTCGTTGTGGGAATGGCTACCTGCGGCATTGCGGCAGGGGCAAGACCTGTGCTGAATGCGCTTGTAGAAGAAGCTGCGAATAAGAATTATAACTGCGTGGTTACACAGACCGGCTGTATCGGTATGTGCACACTGGAACCGATCGTTGAAGTATTTGATAAGAATGGTTCAAAAACCACCTATGTATTAATGACGCCTGAAAAGGCCGTAGAAATGCTGGAAAGTCATATTAAAAATGGCGTCGTGCTTGAAAAATATACGGTTGGCACGGAAAAGGCATAAGGAGGAAGCGCATGGAACGAATTAATGTACTGATTTGTGCTGGTACTGGCTGTACTTCCAGCAATTCACCGGCAATTGAAGCTGAGTTTGAACGCTGGATCGCTCAGTTTGGTCTTGAAAAAGAAGTTAAAATCGTAAAAACAGGCTGCTTTGGTTTATGTCAGAAAGGGCCGATCGTAGCGATTCATCCTGACCGTGTTTTCTATTGTCAGGTAAAGCCTGAAGATGTTCATGAAATTGTCAGTGAGCATTTGTATAAGGGCCGCCGTGTTGAACGTTTGGAAATGCACGATATTGATGAAGAAACAAAGGATAAGATTTTCAATATTGATAAGATCCGTTTTTACGCAAAGCAGCAGCGTATCGCTCTGCGTAACTGCGGGGTAATCAATCCTGAGGATATTATGGAATATATTGCCCGTGACGGTTATATGGCATTGGGCAAGGTGCTGACGGAAATGACTCCTCAGCAGGTTGTTGATGAAATCATGGCCAGCGGCTTGCGCGGACGCGGCGGCGGCGGTTTCCCAACCGGCCGTAAATGGCAGTTTGCACTGAATGAGAAAAATGATGAAAAATATGTAATCTGTAATGCTGATGAGGGTGACCCGGGTGCGTTTATGGATCGTTCAATTTTGGAAGGTGATCCGCATGCGGTGCTTGAAGCTATGGCAATTGCTGGTTATGCGATTGGATCACATCATGGTTATATTTATATCCGTGCTGAATATCCAATTGCGGTTGACCGTTTAAAGATTGCTATCCGACAGGCTGAAGAAAATGGTCTGCTTGGCAAGAATATTCTGGGAACTGGTTTTGATTTCACATTGGAGATCCGTCTGGGTGCCGGTGCCTTTGTCTGCGGTGAAGAAACAGCTTTAATTGCTTCAATCGAAGGCAAGCGCGGTATGCCGACACCGAAGCCGCCATTCCCTGCGGTAAAGGGTGTTTGGGGCAAACCGACAATTATTAATAATGTTGAGACATTTGCCAATGTGGCACAGATCATCAACAAAGGAGCTGCCTGGTTTAAATCAATCGGTACTGAAAAGTCAAGCGGTACCAAGGTATTCGCATTGGGCGGCAAGGTTGTCAATACCGGTCTTGTAGAAGTTCCAATGGGTACAACACTGCGCGAGGTAATTTATGAAATCGGCGGCGGCTGTCCAAACAATAAACGCTTTAAAGCGGTTCAGACCGGCGGCCCAAGCGGCGGCTGTCTGACAGAAGCGGATCTTGATTCACCAATCGATTTCGATACACTGATTGCGAAGGGCTCAATGATGGGTTCCGGCGGTATGATCGTTATGGATGAGGATAACTGTATGGTTGATATTGCCCGTTTCTATATGGATTTCATCGTTGATGAATCATGCGGCAAATGTACGCCATGCCGTGTTGGTACGAAACGTCTGCTTGAATTGCTGACGGATATCTGTGAAGGCCGCGGTACTCTTGAAACCATTGATGAGCTTGAACGCTTAAGCTATTCAATCAAGGATACAGCTTTATGCGGTTTAGGTCAGACGGCCCCAAATCCTGTGCTTTCTACACTGCGTTTCTTTAAGGATGAATATATTGCTCATGTCGTTGATAAGAAGTGTCCGGCTAAGGTCTGCAAGGCATTGCTGGAATATACGATTGATCCTGATACTTGCCGTAAATGTTCACTATGTGCCAAGGGTTGTCCGGTTGGCGCGATTACTGGTGTGCCTGGCAAAGAGCCATATAAAATTGATACTGAAAAATGCATCAAGTGCGGTGCCTGCATGAATGCCTGCCACTTTAATGCGATTTCATTAGGATAGGAGGTACATCATGGTAAAATTAACAATTAATAATCGTGAAGTTGAAGCACCTGAGGGTTCTACGATTCTTGAAGCTGCCCGTTTAAACGGTATTCAGATTCCTACTTTATGTTTTTTAAAGGATTTGACAGGTACTGGCGCATGCCGTGTCTGCAACGTTGAAGTAAAAGGGGCTCGTTCTTTATGTGCAGCCTGTGTTTACCCAATCAATGAGGGTATGGTAGTTTATACAAATTCTAAGAAGGCTTTGGATGCCCGCCGTACAGTTGTAGAATTGATTGTTTCTAATCATTCAAAGAACTGTCTGCAGTGTATCCGCAATAACAATTGTGAATTGCAGCGTCTTGCTCAGCAGGTAGGCATCCGTGAGGAAGCTTTCAAGGGCGAGCATACAGCACCGCATTTTGATGAAGTATCACCAGGGGTTGTCCGTGATACAAGTAAATGTGTGCTTTGCGGCCGCTGTGTTGCTGCGTGTGAGAAGATTCAGGGCTTGGGCTGTCTGAATTATATTAACCGCGGTTTCAAAACAACAGTAGGGCCAGTGTTTAATAAATCATTGGCTGAAGTAAACTGCATGCAGTGCGGTCAGTGCATTAATGTATGTCCAGTAGGCGCTTTGCATGAAAAGGAAGAAATCCATGAAGTTATCGATGCGCTGAATGATCCGACTAAACATGTCATCGTCCAGACAGCACCGGCAATCCGTGCAGGTTTGGGTGAAGAGTTTGGTTTGCCAATCGGTACGAAAGTAACCGGCCGCATGGTAACCGCATTAAAACTGTTAGGCTTTGACCGTGTTTATGATACTAATTACGCGGCTGACTTGACGATTATGGAAGAGGGCTATGAATTCCTGAATCGTGTTCAGCATGGCGGTGTTCTGCCGATGATTACTTCTTGTTCACCAGGCTGGATCAATTATGCAGAAAAGGAATATCCGGATCTGCTGAATCATTTATCAAGCTGTAAATCACCGCATATGATGTTTGGCGCTATCTTGAAATCTTATTACGCTCAGCAGAAGGGAATTGATCCAAAGGATATTTATGTTGTGTCAATCATGCCTTGTGTTGCGAAAAAAGGTGAAAAAGGCCGCCGTGAAAATCTGACAAATGGTCTGCAGGATGTCGATGCTGTATTGACAACCAGAGAGCTGGGCCGTCTGATTAAAATGTACGGTATTGATTTTGTTGATCTGGTTGACAGTGAGTTTGACCAGGATATGTTTGGCGAATACAGCGGTGCCGGCGTTATTTTCGGTACCAGCGGCGGTGTTATGGAAGCTGCGCTTCGTACCGTTGCGGAAGTGCTTGCTAAACATGAGCTGAAAAATATTGATTATACGGCAGTCCGCGGTGTTGAGGGCTTGAAAGAAGCGACCTTAAACATTGCTGGCCTGGAAGTTAAGGTAGCGGTAGCTCACAGCATGTCAATTGCGAAACCATTGCTTGATGATATCAGAGCAGGAAAATCACCTTATCATTTCATTGAAATCATGGGCTGTCCTGGCGGCTGTATCAATGGCGGCGGTATGCCGATTGTCAGCGCTCAGATTCGCAACAGCGGTCTTAACTATAAACAGAAACGTTCTGAAGCACTCTATACTGAAGATTCTGAGTGCAAGGTGCGTAAGTCTCATGAAAATACGCAAATTCAGGAACTGTATAAGAATTTCTTAAAGGAACCTAACAGTGAACTTGCACATGAACTGCTGCATACGCATTATTCAAAGAAGGAAAGATTTCAATAATTAACATGAAGGCTCATCCCATCGGGTGGGCCTTTTTAAGTGGTTAAGCATGGATTAAAGCCTTATGCAGCTGGGCGTATCAAGTACAGGAATATTGGATTTGTAAACCTGCTTAAAGTTAAATGGTACAAAGATAGTGTAATATTTAGTGTTAGAGTAATGGTAAAGAGGTGAAGGAGGATACTTATGATTAATTTGTCTAGTTATAAATATTAGTATTTACAATAGTATTAACAATTCGTATTCATAAATGTGTAGTGTGAGGTCTAAAGGTAAATGGTTGCGTGTAGAAAACTTGTAATTTGATTTGACTAGAAATTAAATCTGTTGTGGAAGTTAGTGAACCTTTGCCTATTTTCATGGATGAATATGCTGTAAAAGGAAGATTACTGAATGTATTAATTATCATGAAGCAGTTTACTTTTGAATCGAAATGATGCATAATTCCAATCAAAAGTAAACAAGGAGAGTGCAAAGATGAATATAAATGAGAAAATAATAAAGAACAATAATATGATAACAACATCTCAGGTACTATCCTTAGGGTTTTCAAAACAGATTTTGACAATTTATGTAAAAGAAGGATTATTTGAACGATGCAGACATGGCATTTATATCCTGCCTAATACGATACATGATGATATGTATACTATGATGTTGCGGTCGGATCAAATTGTATTTTCACATGATCCAGCATTTTTTTAAATGGATTGTCTGAACGGACACCTTTTATACATACAGTAACGATATTAAGCAATATAGCTTTGCCAAACTCGTTAAAGGGAGAATGTATCTGCTTTTATGTAAAATCAAATCTGCATGATATTGGTATTATAGAAAAAAGAACAACATTAGGAAATAGTGTAAAATGTTATAAGATAGAAAGAACAATTTGTGATTTTATTAGATGCCGCAGTCGTTGTGATGAAGAAACAGTCATTAGAGATATAAAAAAATATGCTGCATATGACAATAAGGACTCAAATCTCTTATCTGTATATGCAGAACAGTTTAAGATTACAAAAGAGTTGAAGAAATATCTGGAGGTGCTGTTATGAGTTCAAAAGCCATGAGTTTAAAAGCTAAGATTAAAAATTATGCTAAGAAAAATAAAATAACTGTCCAAGTAGTTCTTTAGAATTAGATGTTTGAACGTTTTCTAGCAAGATTGTCAGCCACTCACGAAAGAAAACGTTGTGAAAGCTGTGAAGAATATATGTGATATAAATCTTGACGATAATGTAACTTTTGAAACTATATCAATTGCACCAATCCGTCATGATAACCTATATGGTGGATTCTGTGTAAGATTGTATGATTGATGTATCAATTTGTGATTTTATTACATCATCTGCGGTTCTATATGAATTTTTTTGATGCTGAAGTATGGCACAAGCTTTGGGGTTATAATATTGAAACAGTAATGATAGAGAAAGTTGAAACTATTTTAAGTCGTGGAATATTCAATACCAGACCCAGAGATTATTATGATATTTATATTCTTGCCACAACTCAAAATTATGATATAAAACTGTTTAAAGAAGCATTGTCAGCTACTGCAAAGCATAGAGAGAGTAATGAGAAAATTAAAGATGCAGATACAATTATTAAATTGTTATCAATTAGTAAAGATTTACAGAATATGTGGTTGAAGTATCAAAAAAATAGGCTTATGCTGCCAATATTACATATGATTAAATTATAGTTATATAAGAAAAGCTGCTAGCATGAAGATTATAAGTCAGATTAGATAAATGAAAATATCTGGCTTATACAAAAGGTTATACATAACACTATAATTTACTACAATAATGCAAGGTACTCTTTTAAAGTGAGTACCTTTTGTTTTACGCTAAAATAAGCGAATATCATAAAAAAATCCTGCTTGTCAATGCTTGGATGCGGTTCAACTATCAAAAGGTAGAGGAAGCAAGACATTGAAATACAGGAAGGATAACACGATAAGTAAGTGTTTGAATGCAATCTGCATTGATTAAAACAACAGAAATAAACATTTGGAATAATTAGAACAAAATGGGAACTGTCTCATAAAGTATACTTTTTGAGACACTCAAATTGTATCCTTTTTTTGGCCATTTGTAAATATTATTTTACGAATTTGTTCATTTTGTGACCTTTTTTTGTTAGTGACCTTCATTTTAAAAGTGTCTTATAAAGTATACATTTTAAGATGTTTTTTTGAAAACTGGGGTTTATATTTATGGGAGCGTAGTTTAGCTTCCGCCAATCTAGGAATGATGTTTTCCCCCAAGTTTCATCATTCCTGTTTTTTATGTATGACTAACTGATTCCATCAGTTAGATTGATATAGGAGGGTCCAGCATGAAAAATCTCGTGAAGTTCAGATCAGTTCTCAATGGCTATTGTAAAGAGGAAGTTGATACATACATCGATCAATTACGAAATGAAATAAAAAATGAGCAATTGGCTGTCAGTCGTCTGTTGCTTCAAACACAGAAACAAAGTGAGCGAATCATCGCTGAAGCTGAAAGTAAGGCTCAAGACATCATCCGAGATGCGGAACTCAAGCATCAAAAGCTGGAACAGTCTGCGAATCAGGCAAAGGATCAGCTCATCTCAGAAATGCGTGAGGATTTTGTGGAATTGTTGGAAATGACGAAACAGTTGAGAAAAATCGTTCTTGATTCGCAGCAGAACTTTGATCGCAGTACAGCCTGCGTATTGTCGGCCTTGCCCGGTGAAGAAAACGTGGATGCAGCGATTGAAAAAATCATGCAGATGTATCAGGTAATGGAAACAAGTCCTAAGCTTCATACTGACCCCAAAACAATCATACAAACGATGAATACAGTGCCTATCCATCAAGAAGCAGAACGAATGCAGGAAACGCTGAAAGTCAAAGAACCTTCTGTAACGGTTGAGAACATTGAAGATTTAATGAATTCGATCAATGCTCAACGCCGAGGATAGGTAAGTGAAGAGAAGGAAAGGGAGGGGGATAATTCTGCTATGGATGTCAGCGTTACTTGGATTAACACCAGAACATCTATCGATGAGTATAGAGGCCAAGAAGTGGCAGACACAGGAAGCAGAAGAGAATGATGATTTTGTGAATGAAGAGGAAGAATCATCACCAAGCCAAAACGATGACGATAAAGACGATGAAAGTCTAAAATCAGATTCAAAGATAGAGGCGAATGAGGAACAATCGACAGGATCCGAGGATGAATTTAAGGAAATCGAAAAGGAAGAAGTCATACCTGATGAAGATATTCCTAATGAAGCCATACCTGATGATGTCTTACCTCCCAATGAGAATCATCAGAACGAAGTGAATACGGTCTGTTTGGTCATCGATGCAGAAAGCTTTCAAAGCTGTGTGAGTGATAGAAATGAAATTAATTTGAAATTGGAGGCCGATTTGGAACTAGAAGCTTCACAGTTACCGATGATCGATGTAGAAGTGTTGAGTATCGATCTGAACGGTCATGTCTTAAGCTTTAATGTCAAAGAAGGTGAAACCTTTGATCCTCTGCGCTGCTCCTTGCTTCAATTGATCAATGATACGGAACGCGCCGGTGGCTTTTTCATCAGTAGTGATAGTTCAAATCTGCCTCCCTTGATTGAGATCTCTTCATATGGCTTTCTGGCGGGGGCCAATGCAGGCATTCAATTTTATTCAAAGATGGAAAACTATACAATAATCGATTTGAGTGAAGAAGCGACGATGAACATTCAGGCTACGAGCCTGATGTGCCGAAAAGGATCGGCAACAACATTGATCAAGCGTGATGGTAATGTGCTGAGTGAAAATGATTGGATCTATTTTGCGGGATTTAATATGTATACCGAATTTCTAGAAAATCAGATCCTCTACCGTTATCAGATGGAAAGCCCCTTTCTTTATGCTCAGGATGAGGATAAATACCGAGTACAGATGGAATGGGGAGATTTGGATTTTGTTTATGATGTAGGATTCGTGGATGAAGAAGGTGGAACGGGCGTTGGCTGGATCGGTAATGATAATGTCAAGAATCATGTGAAGATCAGTAATTATTCCCAATTTCCGATTTATGTCTCTCAGTCATTAACGATCAACGATGAGGCCATCGATGGCCAAGTGTATAAGGAACAGGGAATTGCTGAGAGTAGCGGAAATTATGATTACAATGCGAGTGAATTAGCCAAAAGTCAGGAAATGTTGCTTGGCAGCGCCAGTAATTTGCCGGTCGTCCTTGATCTATATATCGTATTGTCCGGCAAGCCTGATCTGAATCGATATCACAGTGGTCAACAGATCGGCTCACTGACATTGAGCGTCATATCGATGGAAACGGACGATCTTTTATTGAGTGAAGATGAATATGATCTGTACATTGCGGTAGGTGAAGAGCAAACAATCCGTGGAACGCAGAGTCTGGCAGGTGCAGTTTATCGGATTAGCGGCGGTGGAACGGCCATCTTTGATGAGTTTGAAGTGGTCGATGCTCAGGATGGGGCTCTGATCGCCCAAGCAGATGAAACCAGTGAACTCATCGCAGGACCATGGATGGATCTCGAACATTATCGGTTCGTCGATCGTGAGGCACGAACCGTGTCCTATGGTGAATCAGCAGTGGCAATCTATTATCGAAAGGAAGAAGAGGATGAAGAACAGGCAGCCTCAGACAATGAAGCAATTGAAGAAAAGCCGCAGTGATGACCTTTATCAGAAAAAGGTACGATGGACGATAGGGAACGTCATCATAGTCTGTGGGATCATGATCGCCTTGATTGCAGGCTGGAATGGCTTCATCTTGCCAAAGCATGAAGCAGCGGCAGAAGTGATCAGTCTGATTGAATCGGCAGAACAAGAAAAACTAATCGTCGATGAAGGCTATGAAATCTATCTGTGTGTGTCACCGAGCTATGTGGATGGAGCGTTGACGGTCAATCTAGTCAATAGTGAAACGAATGATGTCGATATCCGCTTAGTGATTCGTGATGGTGAAGGGAAGGAAAGAGCGTCGAGCGGCCTACTTTATCCTGGTGAGATGTTACGGAAAATCAACATCACAGGTTTGAATGACAAAGCGATTCAGTTAGAGGTCATGGCCTATGAACAGAACACTCATTATTCCGCAGGCGTGATTCGAGTGAAAACCGAATGGAAGGCAGTATTGGAGGATTAAGATGAAGAAAAAGATATGTCTCTTGGGCGGACTTGTCGGCTTGAATAACAGTTATATCAAGGATTGTTATGCAAAGGTCAAACTGAAGGGAGGCCAAAGCAGTGGGGGATTTGCAGGGTGTAATTATGGCGAGATTTATGATAGTTGGACATTGGCCTACTCCTTGCAAGGAAAGATCATGGCAGGCTTTGCGGCAAAGAACGAAGGGATTATGGAACATGTCTTTTATATTGATGACAGGAAGAAAAAAAAGAAGAAATATATTGATGAAGAATTGGCAGTAGAAGCAGAGAGTGAAGTAGAGCTTCCATGGAACAAAGAGACATGCTGGGAGGCGGAAACTTTTCCCCCCTTGTTCAGGAATGAATATTTCAAAGTTCAAAGCGGATCAAATGAAAGTGTAATCGAGATTGCTACTTTGGAAGAGCTGATTGAAATCACTAAGCACATCAATCAAGGCGAGTGGGAATATCAGAATGCGAACTATAGCTTGATTGCTGACATTGACTGTAAGGGAAAGAAACTCGTACCGATCGGTGAGGATGACAGTCTGCCGTTCAAGGGAATCTTCAATGGCAATGGCCATCTGATTGAGAACTTCAAAATAAAAGGAAAGAAACGGAAATACGGTGGCTTGTTTGGTTGTCTGAGAGATGCGAAAATCATGAATTTGACGGTGGACGGTATCATCGAGAATGCCGAATATGCTGGTGGAATTGCCGGGATGATGGAAGGTGGAATCATCAGCTGCTGCGGCAGTGCGATACGGATTGAGGCTATCAAATATGCCGGAGGTCTGGTCGGAAAGAATCGAGACGGATTCTTAGTCAAGACGTATGCAGTCGGCACAATCCATGAAAAAGGCAGGCCTTGGTTCTTGTTGCTGCTGCTGTTGCCCTTGTTGTATCTACTGCTTAAGATGGGAATTCCTTATCCATCGATTCCGGTCGATGGTAACGTCCAGCGGCTGAATGATGGATTGAAGCCAGGCGGCGGGAATACAGCGGCCTTCGAGTTCAATCGATTGATTATATTCAAAGATGGCATCGGTGAATTGAATTTCTATAACCCCGGAAATTCAACTCAGGACATCGTCGTGAAACTCACGATCACCGACGAAGAATTGATTGATCAGTTGGGCGAATCCCACCGTACGCTTTTCGATCAGAAGCGATTGGAATTGTTGGCCAATTATGATCCAAAGCTGATGCGTCAGGAATTGGCGGTGACTGGACGAATCCCGGCCGGCAGCTCGTTGATGTATCTGGAACTGAAGACATTACAGGATGGAACGGAATTACCCCCGGGTACGTATAAAGCCATCATCGAACTGACTTTCTATGATACCGAGAGTCAGGAAAAAGCGTTGTTGAACAGCCAGCTGCCGGTTGGTATCAGGATCGAATGATGATACTGATCGATCTGGTGATAGAGACAGTGCTGTTAACGCTATTTTGGCGTTTCGGCTATGCAGAAGAAATTTATTATTATTTTTGGGGAAACGTTGTAGTCATTGTGATGATGCTGATCGAAATAGAGGCCTTCAAATTGATCAACGGCGGATATCGGATCGCAGAAAAAGAAAAGGATGAGATCCTTTTTATTCATAGTCTGAGCACGCTGATCTGTCTGCCACTCATCTATCTGGAATTGTCATTGATCGATTATCATATTTTAAAGCTACAGCCCTTGATCGTGTTGGCTTGTGCACAGCTAATATGGGCCTTGCTCTTCAGCCGATTTGCGGATCATTACTTTCGTACTCATCATGGGAGTATGAAGCTGTTTTATGTGGGAGCAGCCAATGAAGAAGTGCTGGAAGAACTGAATCAGCGAAGCAGCCGCTATCAAATCATTTCAAGCTTCAAGGCAGAGGAAATCGATGCGAACCGATTGAAGGAAGCCGATGGGGTGCTGGCGGAGCAACTAGAGGAAAGTGAACGGCGGCGATTGAATCGACTGTGTTATGTGCAAGGAAAGGCATGGTATGAACATCCGCCCTTAGAAGGACTGATGCTGATGAACGGTGAAATGATGTGTGTCGGCGATTTGATGCTGAACCATCAAAAAGGAACGAAGAACGACCGAATGAAACGCTGTTTCGATATCGGCGTTTCACTCATCCTGCTCTTCGTCACATCACCAATCCTGCTCATCACAGCCATCCTGATCAAAGTAGAAGATGGTGGTGCAGTGTTCTATAAGCAAGAGCGATACAGCCTCGATGAGAAAATCATCAGCATCCTGAAGTTTCGTAGTATGCGCGAAGATGCGGAGGCAGACGGAATTGCAAGACTGTGCAGTGAGAACGATCAGCGATTGACAAAAATCGGTAAGGTTATCCGACGATGCCGAATCGATGAACTGCCACAGCTGATCAATGTGTTGAAAGGGGAGATGAGCTTAGTAGGACCACGGCCAGAACGGCCGGAAATCGCCGAGAGAAGGAAACAGGAACTGCCGGAGTTTGCGTATCGAACGAAGGTGAAGGCAGGACTGACCGGATATGCACAGGTGATGGGGAAATACAGTACATCGACAGAGAATAAGCTGCGCTTTGATCTGGTATATATCCAGCAGCAGTCGATGATGTTTGATCTATTGATATTGACTAAGACACTGTGTGCTGTACTGGAACCAAAGCGGTCAAAATGAAGAAAGGAGCAAAAAGGGGGTGATGAACATTAAAGTGAATGGGTAGGGATAAAAAACGAAAGATGAAAGGAGAATTTTCAACTAATGGGAAAATTATTAAAGAAATTGGGAGCATTCTTTGTAGCCATGACGATGGTAGTCACGATGTTTCCATCAGTGATTCAAGCTGCAGAAACAGCGAACACATGGACAGAGGATGGAAAGAATGCGGTTGAGGGAATAGACTACTACATAGTTACTCATGAAAGCTCCAATAGCGTTAAAGAATTTCATGTAAATACAGCTCGCGGCCTTGGCTTTTTTGCTTATGCAATGTCACAGTTTCATGCACAAGCACAAGGTGAATCAACCCTGTATACAGGTTTTGATTCTGCTGATATTTATTTAGAGAAAAACTTAAATTTAGGCGGAAAAAATTGGGTTGGATTAGATGGCTTAAAAGAAGTAAGTGATGCAACCACTTATGATTATAAGAGCTTTTATTATGCGACTCTAGGAAGAAATCTGGATGATTTTTCTAATGAATATTATTTCGCCACAGGTTACGCTTCCGGAGACTGGTATAGTTTTAAAGGATCATTTATAGGAAATGGTCATACAATCAGCAATCTTACCATTCAAAGGAATTTTAGTGGTAGTAGCGATGGAGATACAAAAATAGATAACAATCGCATTGATTGGAATGGTTGGTCCAATGGGATGGCTAGTTATTTCCTTTTAAATTTAGGCTCTGAAGAAGTATTCAAAGACGTTACTTTCAACAATATTAATGTTGTGATTCTTGATCAACAAACAGGTAATGCTTCAAGTGATGCTATTGGTTTTGCGATGGTTATGGAAAATCATGGAACTGTAAGCAATGTAAATGTAAAGGGAAATGTATCGATACTTGCTCCGAATCCTGCTTATTATGGCTTTTCAGCAATTAATCGCGGCACTATTGAGAAAACAAATATGGATGTGAATGTAGATCTGATATTAGATGTTAATCGAATGATTAATAATGGAAATGCATATACAACAGGAATTGGCTTATATGGATTAAAATATGAAGGTAATTCTGATGGTAATGGTGATAGTAGCAATAGAAACACTTACTTCAATATTACGTGGAATTCAACGGTTGCTTTAGTGAGTGGAATAGCAGCTGTAAGTGGTGATGGCGATATAGGGCATAAATCGATGCATGGAAATAGTTTCATTAAAGATTGTACGGTTAAGGGAAATTACAATTTCTATCAGATACCTAAAACACTTGAAAATGGAATAAATGTTCAGACTGAAGATGAACTTACTTATGATTCGGTTACTTTTGATAAACTAAAGGCATTCAAGAGTACACTGCCAATGCTTGAGTATGCTGATTCAAACCAAGAAATTCAGCTAGTAGTTACAGAGAGTGGAAAAAATTTAGTTCATGGCATAACAGCAGCACGTTATAGAGTAACTATTGCTAATTCTAATTCATATGATATCAGTATCGCTGCTGGTGAGTCATTCACTGGAGTAGATGGGTTATTAACTAAAATTACTGATTTTAATGACATGGATTATGGTGATGTTAATACTGACAATGTAACTAATAATTTAAGTGCTGAGAAGGCAACTGTGGCTTTAACTTCAACAGCAATTGAAATGGTAGAGCTTGAAAAAAACACAGAAACTTTTACTTCATCAGTGGGTGGCGTTATTGCATCTAATTGGACTAGATTTACTGATAACGAGATGACAAATAACATTGAAATTCCAATTTATTTACAAACCTTTGGTGAATCAAGCTATCGTGTACGTCTTGATTGGGGTAATATGGAATTTATCTATGATCGCGGAAGCTGGGATGCTGGCACCAATAGCTTTAAACCAGAAAACGGCAATGTACTTGGCTGGAATGGTCATGATAATGTAAATAACCAAATACTTGTAACAAATCAGTCGAATGCTTCAGTCAATGCAAAGTTAGATCTTGCACTTAAAGTTGAAAAGGGTTTGTCAACTGAAATCTATAAAGAAGCAGGTGCAAATACAAATACGAGTGAAAAAGATTATACAGGTAAGTCACAATATGTCTTAGGGGCATATCAGGCCATTGGTGTCAATGAGAATAATGTTCAGGAATTCTATGTTGTATTAGGTGGAGATCCTAAAGGAAAATATACAAATTCCACAAAGATTGGTAGCTTGACGGTAACAATCACATCAGAAAGTATTAGTGAGGCATCAAGTCAGGCAATCACTTATCTGAATAATACAACTACAAGTTCTTATGCAGCAACTGATGACATCCAGCTTAGCGCAGTGGAATTAGGCGCAGATAAGAGTATTACAGTTGCTGATGGTAAAGCAGTCACTTTACTTGGTGCTTTTGATGCTAACAATCATAAGTTGACCTTAAGCAATGGTTCTGCTGGTGCTAAATTGGTAATTGATCCAAGTCTAATTCTAAAATGCACTAAAGTTCAGGATATCTTGTCAGTAAATGGATTAAGTGTGGAAGGCATCACTAAGCTTAAACAGAACGGTTTGATTTGGAAGGATAACTCAGGAAATGTCATTGATGGTACTAATGATGTGTTAACAGCAGGAGATTATACACTAACTTATTTAGGTTCACTTGATACACATTTGACTTCTGAATCAACTGATCCATATATGATTTGCAGTGACACAACAATCAATGCAGTTGAAATTACAAGTGATAAAACACTGATAATCAAAGATAATGCAGAAGTAACGATCACTGGTACACTGAGTGGTGTAGGTTCATTAAAAATCGCTGCGGGTAGTGAGGGCAGTGTTGTTTATGATAGTAACACTTATGTAGGGAATTCTAATCAAAATGTAACAATCCAGTAAGTGAATGAAACGGCAAGGGAACTTGCCGTTCTATCAAAGGGTCTGAGAAATCAGATCTTTTGATAGAACAGGAGGAATGGAATGAAGAAAGATGAAAGATTCATTGTTTATCAATTTTGTGAACTAAGCGGTACGGTTTTAATTATCGCTTGTATTTGCTTGCTTTTAGGAAGTGTGATCGTTGAGCAGCTTTCAGGCCATGATTTTTTGTTTCCACCAGTTTTATATTCACTATGTGTACTGATCTTATTTATCACCGTGTTTAAAATGACTCAAAATGTATTCGTTTTTGATCGGCGTTTACTTTTAGGTTTATTGTCATTGGCTTCCTTACTGCTGGTTTTGTCAACCGTCTTTTCAATCAATCCTTCATTATCTTTTAGAGGTTCATCCAATCGCAATGAAGGATTTCTGACTTGGTGCTGCTATTTCACTTTGATGTTTGGTGCTTTGTGTATCAGTGAGGAAAAGCATCGGCAATGGATCTGTTTCGGTATCTTGGTCATGGGATGTGTGAATGGGTTTTATACCTTTCTTCAATATATGGACCTCTTTCCAAGGCTGACACATTACTCGACCTTATTTTACAAATATAAGCTAGTACCAGGTTTGTGCGGAAATGCAGTATTCCTTGCCACATATATGGTTGCTTTCAGTGGCATTGCGATGGGATTGTTGGTTAAGGCAAAGCATTGGTGGCAGGAGGCAATCGCCCTGTTCTGTTTATTGATAGGAATCGTCGTGATCGTCATGACTAAATCTACCGCAGGGCTCTTAGGCTTAGGGATGGTTTTGTTTTTGGCGTCGATTTATGTTTATACTCATCGTGATGAGCTGAAACGCTGGTACTTTGATGCTTATCCGTTGATGATTACATTGATGATTGCTTTCGTAATCATTTTGTGCCTGATGGTTTTAACTCAGAATGCATGGCTGCTTCGTTTTCAACATGAGCTAGAGGATGCAATTATGCCTCTTCTAAGTGGTGTGATCACTGAACAGTCAGGGTCCGGCCGTTATATGGTCTGGAAGAATGCAATCACATTGATTCCTGATCATTTGTTATTAGGGAGTGGCCCGGATACTTTTGGCAAGTTGTATCATTCGATTTTCCCGTTGAATAATGGTCAGTATTTTGATAAAGCGCATAATGAATATCTGGAAGTCTTGATAACGATGGGATTACCGATGCTGATCAGTCTATTAAGTATCTATGGAGTGGTGATTAAGGATGTTTTCAAACGGCTTTGGAGCAAAGAAGGGACGATGGTTAGTGCTGCCTGCTTCTTTGGCATCACTGCTTATCTCGTCCAAGCGTTCTTTGGCATTGCAGCGATTCTGTCAGCACATTTATTTTGGATCTTATTGGGACTTGGTGCAGGTCAGCTGTGGAATGAATCAAGAGTGAGAAGTCATGAATGAGCGGCCCCTGTTGAGTATCATCATACCGGTCTACAATGTCAGTAATTATCTAGAGGAATGTGTAAAGAGCATACTGAATCAAAAGAAGGTCTTCGCGTATGAAATCATTTTGGTGGATGATGGTTCGACCGATGGCAGTGGCAGTCTGTGTGACAGCTATGAGGGTGCAGGGGTCAAGGTGCTTCATCAAACAAACAAAGGTTTGTCGGCTGCCCGTAATGTAGGCTTTCGCCATGCCAAAGGGGAGTATGTCTGGTTTCTGGATAGTGATGACTGGCTGGTGGAGGATGCCTTCGATCAGCTTGCAGAATATATGAATAAAGAGAATGAGGTAATTTTTTTTGAATCGAGAAAGAGTATCAATGCGATGTTGAATCGAACACCGTTGGTGCTTAAACAGATCCTGAAAGAGCAGGTAGCAAAGGAGGGACTGTTAAAGACCATGATTCGTTTGAATTATCCGCTTGGCTGTGCGTGGAATCGCATCATCCGGCATGAATTGATAGAAAAGAATAAGTTGACGTTTGAAGAAGGTATCTATTGTGAAGATATAGAATGGAACGTCAAGCTACTGCGCGCGCAGCCCAAACTGGCATTATGTCCGCATGTGGTGCATGTGTATCGTCAGCACCCAAAATCGATCACAAAGAATTATCAAGGGATCGCCGAGGATTTTAAGAATGTTGTGCTGCGCTGCATCAAAGAATGTCAACCTGACAGAGAACCGGAGCTAGCCTCTTTTCTAGCGTTTCAATATGCATCACTATTGGAGTTTGTTCCCTATTTGGAACCAGCAGAGGGAGCAAAGGTCGAGGCCGAAGGGTGGATCATGGATTTTGCATCCGATAAAAAAGCACGGTGCTGTCAGAACCTGATCAGGGTAATTGGATTTAAAAGAGCGACACGAATATTGTATATCTATTTAAACAGTAAGCGTGGCCGGTGAATGAGGAGAAGAAAGAATGAAAAGGAAATTGATAAGTTTAAGCATGCTAGTCCTGCTAGCGGGATGTCAAAAAGAAGGTGTCGTGAATCAACAGGCAATCTGTACGTATGAAAATGAAGACGTGAAGGCAGAGACGATCTTTGAACATGATGGAAAAAATGTGATCATGCAGACCAATCATAATCAGATTGAATTGGAAAAGGTCGAAATAAGCAAAGAGGAATTGGAAGCAACGGCGATGATAGCCAGTGAAATCTATCGGCCGTTAAGTGGTGTGACATATTATTATGAAATCGATGACACATATTTTAATGAGACATTGATCATAGATTTCGACAAGGCATCATTAATTGAATTGGCAGATATTGGATTGGTGCGGAACATGAAAGAAGAAGTGACGTCAATTTCCATCGAAGCAACGATAAACAGTAATCGAGAAATGGGAATGACCTGTAGTGAGGGACAGTAATGAATGAAGAGGTGAAGCCTTCAATCAGTGTGATCTGTCCGGTATATAATGCTCAGGATTATTTGCCGGATTTACTTCAGTCGATCCTTCATCAGACTTTTCAGGATTTTGAGTGTCTGTTGGTGAACGATGGTTCTACGGATCAAAGTGAAGCAATCATTCTGCCTTATTTAAGTGATCCGCGCTTTAGATTGTGGAAACAGACGAATCAAGGAGCACCAGCGGCACGAAATCAAGGGATTCGGCAGGCAAAGGGACAATATTTGTATTTCTGTGATGCGGATGATGTGTTGGATGAGCATTGTTTGGCAGTCTTATTGGCCGCTGCAAAAAAGAATCAAGCAGAGATCGTCTCAGCCGGTATTGAGGCTTTGGATAAGCCTAAAAGTTTTAAGGACAAAATAAAAAAATAATTGGAAAGTTGGAACATCGTGAAGCGGGCTGGTTTGATTCACCCATTCCAGGAGGAAAATTATATCTTCGCTCTTTTGTTTTGAACCATGAGCTTCAATTTGCACCGCTTCGTTTAAGTCAGGATCTTCAATATTATTTAGAAGCATTACTTTGTGCCGAAAGCTTCTGTTTTATCGATGAAATCGTCTATTATCATCGCAGTGATGTGGCAGGCAGTATCAGCTGTTCCTATGGCAAACGAATCATGGATATCGAGAAGTGTTTTGATATCGTTCAATCAAGGATGGATCAAATGAATGAAGGCTGTGCTTTGGCTAAATTGATAAGAACCTTGAAGCTGCGTCATTTGATGTATCAATGGTGTAGGATTTCAACGCTTGCTTTCGAGGATCAACAAGAGGTGGAGGAATGGCTGCGTAAAAGAATAAAAGAAACGATCAAGCAAGGGGTCATTTGGCATGATTGTTACCTGCATTATGGTGAGTATTTATGTAAATTGATCCTGCATAGGAGGTAAGCATATGGAAATAGCAGTAGTAGGAGTAGGGTATGTAGGGTTGGCTGTCGGCTTGATCTTTGGTGAAATGGGACATCAGGTGACCTTTTATGATTGTGATAAAGAAAAGCTAGAAGGTCTAAAACAGGGAATCATGCCCCTTTATGAACCTGGAATGAGTGAATTATTGAATGAATTGTTAGCATTGGGTCGAATCAAGACTGCCATGGATGAACAGAACACCTATCGCAATAAAGCTATGATTGCGGTATGTGTAGGTACACCATCTACTGAAAGCGGTGAAACGGATCTTACCAGTTATTGGCAGGTGATTGAAGAGGCCGCCAAGGCAGCGAATCAAGAGTTTATCCTGCTGATTAAAAGTACGGTACCGATTGGAACCGGAAATCAGACTGCCACCTATCTGCAAGAGCATGCCAAGGATAAGAGTATGGTAGTGAATAATCCGGAATTCTTATCACAGGGAACGGCCCTGATGGATATGCGAAAAGCTGATCGCATCATTATTGGAACGGTCGATAAACAGGCTGCAGCCATAATGAGTGCATTTTATGCACCGTTATCACGGCCGATGCTGTTTACTGATAATTTGGGAGCAGAGCTGATAAAGTATGGCAGCAATGGTTTTTTGGCAGTGAAGTTATCGTATATCAATGAAATTGCGAAACTATGTATGCACTATGGCGCAGATATCAAAGAGGTAGCGGCCGGCATCGGTATGGATCATCGCATTGGTCACGGCTATATGAAGGCAGGGTGTGGGTATGGCGGCAGTTGTCTGCCCAAGGATACCCATTCCTTGATTTATCAGGCAGCGAAGCAAGGATATGAACTAAAAAGTGTGAAGGCAGCGGATGCCGTGAATGAGGAACAGAAACTAATATTATTAAAGCAAGCCAGAATTCAGATGCAGGGGTTTGATCAGAAAAGGATTGCGATATTAGGAGTAGCGTTTAAAGCAAATACGGATGATCTGCGGTGTTCACCGGCGGTTTTGAATATCAAGATAATGATTGCTGAAGGAGCAGAAGTGGTCGTCTATGATCCACAGGCGGCAGCCAAACTACAGGCAAGCTATCCGCTAATCAAACGATGTGAGAGCATAGAAGAAGGGTTAAGAGCCGCCGATGCGTGCTTCATCTTTACAGAATGGGAAAGCATTCAGCAATTAAAGCGAAAGGATTTTGCGCGGGCGATGAAACAGGTGCTGATTTATGATGAACGCCATTGTTTAGATAAGCATGAATTTGCACGGAATGAGTTATATACTATCGGTTAAAAGGGAGACCTCTATTAACATTAATTGTTATGAAAAACTTTACTTTTGAATTAAAAAGATGCCTAACGCCAATTAAAAGTAAATAAAGTTGAATTTTAAAGTTTGTAAAGTAAACAGAAAAAACCTTCCAGGGGAAGAAGGTTTTTTCCTGCTTAAAGAGATAGAATTTTAATACGAAAAAGGGATTAAAGGGGAATGGTTTTTCGTATGCAAGTTTCCTTGCACGTTTACTATACCAAATGCAATCTGCGGAATTTGTCGAAAAATAGGTTTAAAATAAGAAGTTTAATTTTATCGCTTATGATCTGCCGAATAAAATATTTATTGACGGGTATATTTAAAAATGATATGATTAATCAGTTATTGTTAATATAGGCTAGAGTACATTAGTTTGTACTCGAATCATTAGAAAGAAGGTACAAATGACAAATTTTAATGAATTAGGTTTAAGTAATGAAATTTTGAGAGCCGTCAGTGAGATGGGATTTGAAAATGCAACCGACATACAGGCACAGGCAATCCCATATATCTTACAAGGGAGAGATGTGTTAGGTCGTTCTAATACAGGTACAGGCAAAACAGCAGCCTTTGGATTACCAGCTATCGATAAGGTAGATCCAACAAATCGCAAGCCGCAAATTCTTATTCTAAGTCCTACCAGAGAATTGGATATTCAGATTGCGACTGAATTAAGAAAGTTTTCTAAATATAAAGAAGGTGTCAAAATCGTTCCGATTTATGGCGGTCAGCCAATTGACAGTCAGATTCAGCTGCTGAAGCGCGGCTGCGGTATTGTCGTAGGGACACCGGGCCGTGTGATGGATCATTTACGCCGCCGTACTTTAAAGCTTGATGAAATCAAGATGGTAATTCTTGATGAAGCAGATGAAATGCTGAATATGGGCTTTAAAGAGGATATTGAAGAAATCTTAAAGGGCATGCCAAAGGAACAATATCAGATGACTTTGTTCTCTGCAACTATGCCAAACAGTATTATGGAAATTACAAGACAGTTTCAGCAGGATCCAGTCAGTGTTGAAATCAAGAGTACACAGCGTACGATCGATACTGTGGAACAAAGCTATTATGAGTGTGGCCGCGGCAAGAAAACAAATGCGCTACGTATTCTGCTGAATGCTTTTGATCCAGAATTGACAATGATTTTCTGTAATACAAAAAAGATGGTGGATGAACTTGTCGATGAGTTGAATTCATATGACATTAAAGCTATTGGCCTGCATGGCGATATGAAGCAGCAGGCGCGTACTCGTGTCATGGATCAATTCCGTACTGGTAATTATCCGATATTGATTGCTACTGATGTTGCTGCAAGAGGCATTGATGTTGATAATATTGATCTGGTAGTCAATTATGATATACCGCAGGATAATGAGTATTACATTCATCGTGTAGGCCGTACAGGCCGTGCCGGTAAAAAGGGCAAGGCGATTACATTGATTGCCGGCAAGCGTCAGCGTCAGTTCATTCGTGATATCATGCGTTATACGAAGACAGCCATCGCGCATCGTCAGCTGCCAAGCAGTGAAGAGTTATTGGAAGAGAGCAAACGCGCATTTGTGGCTCAGGTCATGAGTGCATGCTCTGAGGATATCAATGAGGAAAGTATTGAAATAGCAAATGAAATTCTCGGTGAGGGAGTTGCTATTGAGAACGTATTAAGTGCTTTGATTTCAATGCTTTATAAGCCTGAGGTAATAGATGCCGGGGTTGTGGAAGAGGTTTTCAATAAGAAAAAGGAACGTAAGTTCAATGATGCTGACGCGACAACGCTGCATTTCAATATTGGCCGTAATCAAGGAGTTGCTGCTAATCATTTAGTATGCGCCATTGCTGAAGAGACAGGTCTGCCTTCATCGGTTATTGGTAAAATTGATCTGAAAGCCAAATATACCTTGGTTGATATCGCCAATGATTCAGTAGATAAGGTGCTTGAACATATGGCAAACTGCACGATCCGCGGATTCGAAGTAAATGTTAAGATTGACGGCGGTGCGCCAGTGCGCAAGACAGTTAAGAAAAATAATGAGGGCAGCTATAAGCCTAAAAAGATGAGCGAAGATTCATATAAGTCAAGAAAAACGACGGAACATGCCCGCCGCAATAGCTCAAAGAGCAAGAATGAAAAGCCGCGCCGCAAGACACGGTATGATGATTAAATAATCCTTGAACTGGTCATTAATTTGATCAGTTTTTTTTAAATTAAGAAGTGTGAGGGTTTCATCCGCAGTATAGAGACGAGTAATGAAACAGCTTTATTTTGCCTGCTTCATGGCCTTGCAATCATTAAAACTACCGTAAAACCTTGTTGCTTTGAAAAGCATAATGGGGTACAATTAAATTAATAATAGCGTAATTTTTGGGGTTTAATTAATTACTGTGGCAGTCATTCACAGCCGTTAAATTAAATGGAAGACGGGAGATTCAAACAATGAGAACGAAACGGGGATTTCAGCTATATACCGGCATGTGGCTGCTTGCCGTCCTGCTTTTGGCATTGATGCTTATAAGGACAGTTGGCGACGCTAGAATCATCAATTACAGTGGTTTAGTGCGCGGTGCAACACAGCGTTTGGTGAAGGAAGAAATGAATGACAAGCCGGATGATGAACTGATTGTGCAGCTTGATGGTATCATTTATGATCTTCAGACCGGTAAGGGTGACTTTGGGCTTACTAAAAATAATGATAAGGAATTTCAAAGACAGCTGTCTGAATTGAATGGGGTTTGGAGCAGTATTAAGGATGAGATATACGCTGTTCGTTCTGGCCGTTCAAAACTTGAATTGTATACATTAAGTCAGCAGCATTTTGAGATGGCAGACCGTCTCGTACTGCAGGCTGAACAAGATTCAAATCATAAGCTTGTAAATTTTATTTTAGTTTACTTTTTAATATTGCTTTTATCCATTGCTGTGTTTTTTGTTGTGAATAAGCGGAATGAGAAAACATTAGAAACGGCGGTATCAACTGATAAACTGACAGGGCTTTTGAATCGTTCCGGATTTGAAGCAGCAGCTGAAAATTTGCTTCAGCAATCTAAAGGGAACTATACTGTGGCAGCTTTTGATATAGATAATTTTAAGATTATTAATGATTCCTTTGGCTATGTTCAAGGGGATCAGCTTCTGAGGGCTATCGCTTCAGCATTAAAACATTGGAAAAATGCAAATTATCTATGCGCGCGTCTTGATGCGGATGATTTCATCCTGCTTGGTGAAGCGAGTGATACATTTGCTTCTGAGTTAATGGCTGTTCTAAAGCTTGCGGCAGAGGAACAGAGTTTTCTGAAACCTTTTGGTACTGTTGGAATTACATATGGCTGCTATCAGCTGCAAAATAATGATGAGCCGATTAAGACAATCATGGATAAGGCTAAGCTGGCTCATAAGGCTGCCAAGGCATCAGCTGATAAATCGCTTGTTTGGTATGATGAGCATTTGCTGGAAAAAATGATGCGGGAGCGTAAATTGCAGGAGCATCTGCAAAGCGCCCTTAGTAATGAGGAATTTGAGCTGTATTTCCAGCCTCGGGTTGAATTGTCCAATCTGCAGATTGTGGGAGCTGAAGCGTTGGTTCGATGGGAATTACCCGGCAGCGGAACTTTATATCCGGATTCATTCATTCCGATTTTTGAAGCAAATGGTTCGATTGCTGAATTAGATTTTTATATGCTTAAAAAGGTTTGCAGATATCTTCATGAGCGTATGATACAGGGTGTAGAATTGTTCCCGATATCAGTTAATTTTTCTCGTGTCACGCTTTATCGTGAAGCATTTTATGAGACTTTTCATGCGATTGTAGATGAATATGCCATTCCTCATGACTGCATTGAAATTGAAGTGACAGAAAGTGCCTTTAATGACATTGCAGATATTGTTCTTCAGATGCTGAATCAGCTTGATGAAGAGGGTTTTCCTATCGCGATGGATGATTTTGGCTCTGGTTATTCTAATATGAATTTATTAGGCAGCCTGCCGCTTCAGATTATTAAGCTGGATAAAGTTTTCTTACAGGAAGCAGATAGCAATGAGCGGGTAAAGGGGATTATCATTTGTGCAGTGGAATTGGCACATACGATGGGGGTTCAGATTGTGTGTGAGGGAGCAGAGACGCAGCAGCATGTTGATTTCCTGCGTGAAATTGGCTGTGATTTTGTGCAAGGCTATTATTTTACCAAGCCGATTCCTCACCGCGCGTTTGATGAAAAATATCCGCATTTTGAACAGCGTAATCTTTTACCGCATCGCCATATGACCAAGAGTGATATTTCTATGGTGCCGAATTGGGAAAAACGCAGCAAGCGAATGTTTGAGGAGATTTTGGCTGAAACATATCCCGGCTTCTTGAGTCTTCGCAATGAAAAGCATCAGATTGTCTATCTGAATCAAAATTTCCGTAACTGGATTGCTAAGTATACGGATGTTGATCCATTGGGAAAAACGAATATAGATTTGGCGGCCATTGTTCCGGAGAATGTGGCGGATACGTTTATGCAGTGTCATGACGGCAGTCTTGATCTGCAAAAGGATCAGGATAACATAACCGGTGTTAAGAAGCTGCTGGAATTTAAAGGGGCGGCGGGTACTGATGAACCATCTCAGTATTTTGATGCACTGAAATATTGGGTAACAATTGATGGTGCTAAATATATTTTTACAGTTGCCTATGATGTAACTGAGCTTTATCAGGAGGATATGGTTAATCTGCAGAATGCTTTGACGGACAGTTTGACAGGCGCGCAGAATCGCCGCTATCTGATAATGAATTCAGAGAAATTTTATGGACATTATGCGGCAGCCTTTGATTTAGATCATTTTAAGGCAGTCAATGATCTTGAAGGGCATCTCATCGGAGACAAGGTTCTGCGCGATTTTGTTAATTTTATCAGGGAACAAGTACCTGGTGTTTTGGCCATGGTTCGTTTAGGCGGTGATGAATTTCTTGCGGTTTTCCAAAGCGGTGAGAGTGCGGAGGGTATTTTAGAATCGCTGAAGCAGGCACGAACACGGTATGAGTCACTTTATCATCAGCATGCGAAGCTTTCCTTCAGTATCGGCATCGGTCAGTTAAAAGCACCCATTGAAGCTTCATTAGGTGAATTGGATCAGCTGATGTATGAGGATAAACATCGCAATCGATAATTACGAAAGGAGAGTGGCTGAATGAAAAAGGTAAAATTATTTGCGGCGGTATTATGTTTTTTAATATTAGGCAGCTTTTTGTATAATCAGAAGCAGGCAAGCGATTGTGTTAATCAACGGCGTGAAGTGATTGAGGCAATCTTTTCAGGCAGGGGCTATATGTTTGCTGATACAGAGGATATCACGGAAGCTTTCATCACTGATTATGCTGATGCCTATGCTGAAGGTGATTTGCTGAGTATCGCCAGAGCGATGGAGAAGCTTGAACCAGATGGACTCAGCATTATCTATCAATAAGATTAAAAGTGAATAATGAAAATCAGTGATAATATATGTTTATCATATTTTCAGAGTGTATATTAAATGCAATCTTGTATGTTATCGGCTATAATGATTCTCAGTAGGTGATGAGATGAAATTTCAAGCTGTTATTAATACAGATCGATGCATGAACTGCAGACAATGTCTGCGCATTTGTCAGGAACATATGTTTATTGAGGTTAATGGTCATACGGCAGCTATTAAGGATGGCTGCAGCGGCTGTAATGAGTGTGTGACACACTGTCCCTGCGCGGCAATAGAATTAACAAAAAAAGAATGCTGGTGCTGTGAAGGGGATTGCTGTGACGGCAATGATTCTGAACTATATAATTGGCCGGTTCATCTTTCAATGATCAGCAGTGATAACCGCTATCTGCCGCATGCTGATTTACTTTTAGCCGCTGATTGTGCTGCTTATGCTTATGCGGATTTTCATAAAGAATTTATGATTGATAAAGTCGTACTGATTGCCTGTCCGAAAAACGACGCTAATCACACATACGCAAAAAAACTGGCTGACATGTTCAGAAAGGCTGATTTTCATTCGATTCAAATTGTCCGCATGAACAGCGATTGCTGCATGAGTCTGAAAATGCTTGTGGATGAAGCTGTGCAATTAAGCGGTTTGCCGATTCAATACCACGAAGTAGTTGTCAGCAACGACGGTTGTATATATGAATAATAGAAGCAAAAAATAGTCTGCCGAGTACGGCAGACTATTTAATTCCAATTTAATTCTTGTTCAATATGCTTGATATTTTCCTTCAATGTCTTGCAGCTGTTGAAGAACTTTTGCTGATCAACATCATTTAATGGCAGACGAATGATTTCACGAACTCCGCTGCGGTTAATGACCGCCGGCACGCCGATATATAAATCACGTTCATGATATTCATCCTGCTGATAGGCAGAGATTGTCAGAATGGCGTTTTCATCATCCAGGATAGCTCGGACTAAACGATTTAAAGACAATCCGATACCATAATAAGTTGCTTTTTTCTTTTCGATAATTTCATAAGCAGCCTGCTGTACCTGACGATAGATTTCATGCAAATCATCAAGCCCCTTATGCTGTTCATCCAAAAGCTCCAGCATCTTTTTACAGCCTACATAGGCATGCGTCCAAGGCACAAAGGATGAATCACCATGTTCTCCCATCATATAGGCATGCACGTTGGTTGGTGATACATTCAGATAATCAGCCATCAAGGTACGCAGACGGGCAGTATCTAAGATCGTACCCGAGCCCAGCACCCGGCTGGTTGGCAGTCCGCTGACTTTTTGCGCGACATAGGCCATCAGATCCACCGGATTGCTGGCAATGATTAAAATGCCGTCAAAGCCGCTGGCCATAATACTTTCCGTAATCGATTTCATTATTTTTGCGTTAACCATTGTCAGATCAAGCCGTGTCTGACCTGGTTTTTGAGCTGCACCGGCAGTAATTACCACAATCGCTGCATCTTTGCAGTCAGCATAGCTGCCGGCTTTAATTTTAATGCGGCTGCTGGCATAAGGAAGACCATGACTTAAATCCATGGCTTCACCTATGGTTTTGTCTGTGTTCATATCGACTAATACAATTTCATCGATACCACCTGTATTTAAAAAGGTATATGCCATGCTCATGCCGACAAAGCCAGTACCAATCAGTACCAGTTTTCTGTTTTCTAAATTCATATTGTTGTCCTCCTGTTTTTATTATAGCCAATCAGCCGGAAAACAACAATTTTAACACTTTTTAATTTTGATGAATGACTACCTGCGGATAAGGAATCACAATGCCGGCTTCATCAAAACGCTTTTTGATACTGATGCGCAAATCGGACAGCATTGCATAACCTACCGCGCTGGAACGGCTTTGCAAGGCAGCTTTTAATTCAATACCGCTGTCTAAAAAATTTGTGCAGCGCACTTTTACGGCTGGAATGCCATCCGTCTTTTCGGCGGCACTGCGCAGATCAAGAAAATCTGGGTGCTTCATGATTTCCTCAGCAATGATGCTGATCGCAAGATCAAGATCACTTTCATAGGATATCTGCAGAATAAGAAAATCACCCTTAAAGTCAGCCGCTGTCACATTTTCGAGCGTAGCCTTATTAATTTCACTGTTGGGAATCATAATTTGAGTATTTTCATAGGTTTTAATTACCGTATGACGCAAAGAGATATCCAAAACAGTACCCACTAAGCCATTATTGGTTTTAATTAAATCACCAACCTTAAAGGGCTTGAAAAAGAGAATCATCATGCCGCTCACTAAATTGCCAACCGCTTCCTGAGCCGCAAGACCTAATACTAAAGCCAATACGCCACCGCCGGTCAGCAATGTTTTGACGATTTCCTTTAAAGCTGTGAATTGATAGCATATGCCTAGTATCAAAACGATATTCAGCCCTATTTTAATCAGCTTGATGATGATTTGCTGATTATCATTTTCATATTTTAAAACAATATGAATCAATAGCTTTTTTAATAAGGTAATCAATAAAAACAAAAAAAGCATTGTTAATAAAGCATCAATAAAAGTTGTCATAAAAAAGCTGTTAAGCATCGTTAAAATTTGCTGCATTGTACTTCCTCATTTCATTGTCTTTATTATACTCAAAAAGACTTAAAAAATCATTATAAAAAGGAATTTGTGGAATTGTGTGAAGCTATTGAAAATATAATGCTTTCAGTTATAATTAATACGTGAGAGGTGAGTCTCGTGAGTGAAATAAGAAGCAAACGTTTGTACTGTCATAATCTCCCTGAAGATCGTACGATTGAAACTAAAATTAATTCCAAGCCGACAGGCGGTCTGCTTGTCTTTGTCTTATTTGGCATTTCCTTAATGTGTGTCGGTAAGCTGTGGATTTTTGGTTTACTGATTACTTTAATGGCTCTGGCGGGCGTTGTCTTTATAAAGAATCACGTTATGACTGAATTAAGCAGTGATCATGCGGTATTCTATAAAGAAAGCAGCCGGGAGGAGTGCTTCTATCTTTATTGGGATGATGTAGAAGAATGGAAGATCATGCCGATGAAGACGGGACTGGATCAGCTGATTATTGAGCTGAAGGATGGCGAAAAGGTACGCTTTACAGTATTTTCAAGAAGAAAAATTGAAAAATATTTTAAAAAATACGCGCCGAATATCGCTAAGGTAGACCTTGATGATGACGATGAATAGAAGCAATCAAAGCATTGCTTTTTTTCTTTAAAGGAGGGAGACTGAATGAAAGAATTAGATCAGCGATTTCATGTATCAGATAAAAAAATCGTTTTGCTTTTCGCATTGCTTTGTGTTAATGTGCTTTCCGGTATTTTGATTCAGCTGACCGGTATGCTGAGCAGAGACAGCAGTGAGCTTTGGGTCATGCTTTTGGGCGGTTATCTTGGTTATTGCTTTTACTTCATGATGCTTTCTCTATATGTTTCAGCTTTAAGAGCGGATCGGACATTAAGGATGCAGGAAATGATTCAGACAATCCTTTACAGCCTGTTGTTTTCTCTGCTTTTTTATAGCTGTTCATCACTGTTAAGCTATTATGGTTTTGTCATGCTGATGGGAAAGGGATCATTCTTGCTGAGTCTTTTAATCATGCTGTTTATCCTTCTTTATATTCCTTATTCACTGTTATGCATGTTTCAGTTTATCGATGTTCAAAACCCATTCAAGATCATGTGGCATTCAGCCTGTCTTTTAGCCAAACATATCCGAGTCTGCTTAGGGCTTGTCTGTGTCATTGCGCTGCTTGAGGGTTTATATATGGCATTAAGCAATTCACTGTTTCAAACATCACTGAGCTTTCAGCCTTTGGTTTATGTCAGTGAGATTTTAACTTGCGCCAATCCTTGGTCAGCGCTGAATACAGAACCTTTCAGCTGGCTGTTATTTACGCTGCTTTACGGTGTGATTTTCGCTTTTGTTTTCTTTTATGGCCTGCATCTTGTAAAAGATCTTGTCGAAAATCAATAAAATACTGGCAGTGCCAAACTTCTAATGGTAAAATAAACTATATAGTCAGGATGTGATGAAATGAAAATTGTCATTGCCTGTGATTCTTATAAAGGTTGTTTAAGCTCATATGAAGTTGCTCAGTACATAGAAAAAGGTATTTCTATGGTTGATGAGACAATGGCTGTGAATAAGTATGCTATTGGTGACGGCGGTGAAGGCACCGTTGATGCGTTTGTCCGAATAACAAATGGCCTGCTTGTAGAAACAACGGTCTTTGATGCTTATTTTAAAAAGCGTAAAATCAAGTATTGTCTCTGTGATCATGGTAAGACAGCAATGATCGAGGTTGCCAGCATCATCGGTTTGACGATGACGCCTCGTGAAAAGCGGATGCCGATGATTGCCAGCAGTTATGGTGTCGGTACGGCATTGCTTAATGCCCTGCAAAGAGGTGCTCACCGCATAATCTTGGGGCTGGGCGGCAGCTGTACGAATGACGGAGGTATGGGAATGCTTCAGGCGCTGGGCGCTCGTTTTTATGATGTGAATGGCAACCTGCTGAATGCTCAGGCGGTTTCTTTAGAAAAAATAGCAAAAATTAATCTGGATCATCTCCAGCGTTTTAAAGATGTAGAGCTTATTGCGGCTTGTGATGTGGCAAATCATCTATTGGGAATGCAGGGGGCAACGCATGTGTTTGGCAAGCAAAAGGGATTGTTCCCCAACCAGATCAAGCGGCTGGAAAAAGGCATGCAGAATTATCGTGACCGGATGCTTGAGGCGTGCGGTCTTGATTTAGACAGCTTTGCCGGCGGCGGTGCGGCTGGCGGCATCGGTGCGGCGTTTATCGGTTTGCTGAATGCACGGATGATGCCGGGCATTGATTTGATTTGTCAATATTGTGATATTGAAGAAAAAATCGCTGACTGCGATTTGGTAATAACCGGTGAGGGACAGACGGATCGTCAGACACGTTTTGGAAAAGTACCAATGGGTATACTAAATATAGCCAAGCGTTACGATAAACCGGTGGTGGTACTCAGCGGCGCCATAGGTTTAGGTGTGCATGAATTGTATGAATGTGGTTTCTTAGGCATCTTTTCGATTGCTGATCGAGCCATGACTTTCCAGCAGGCATTGGAGAACGCCCCGGATAAGCTGGTAGCTGCCAGTTATGCCCTGGTGAATACAATTGCTCATTTTAATAAATGATGATATACTAACTGAGTATTAATGGAGGAACTTATGAAAAAATTCTTTATCAGTATAAGCTGTCTCTTTGTACTGCTTACATCTGCGTGCAGCAATAATTATGAACGTTCAACTGAATCAGGATCATTAAAGGCTGTTCAGCTTCCGGAAATGGAAGAGAAAATGGCTAACGGTGATACATTTATGATGATATTCTCACAAACCAATTGTTCACACTGCAAGAAGTTTAAGGAAGATGTGCTGGCTGGTTATATAGTTGATCACGGAATTGAGGTCTTTGATGTTGTGTTTGATAAACAGGACAGTATGGACCCGGTATTCGCATTTATTAAAGAACATCCGAATCCATCAGAATTTCTGACTGAGGACATGGATGCGGAAGCGCCTTATACACCGACATTCTATTTTATTGAAAAAGGTGAGGTTAAGGATATCTGGATCGGTGAAATGAGTGAAGAACGATTCGATAATTATGTTCAGAAGTATCGCCTTGATGAAGTAAAAGGTTAGTGTTGAAGAAAGAAACAACAGGCAAGTGTTTGCTGAATTGTTTCTTTTTATTTCGTTCGCCAAATCATTAACAAGAAAAACCTGAAAAAATATGAAAAAGCTTGAAAAAATGTTTCATTAAACGTATAATAGTTATTGGAAGTGGAGTGAAAGAATGGAATCATGGAATGAAGTGATGGCAAGCGCAAAGGGCAAAATGAGTTTGTGCAGAGCCTGTAAAAATTGCAACGGTATCGTGTGTGCGGGAGAAACACCGGGATGCGGCGGCAAGGGAAGCGGAAGTTCATTTATGCGCAATTACAATAAGCTGCGTGAGATCTGTATTCGTCTTGATACGATTGCAGGCAATGATGAAATTTCGACAGCTTCAGATTTTTTTGGTACACCTGTTTCATTACCGGTGTATGCGGCGCCGATTGGCGGCATTAAGGTAAATTATGGTGCTGAAATCAGTGAGGCTGACTATGCCAGAGAACTTGTAGAGGGTTGCTTGGCTGGCGGTACACTCGCTTTTACCGGCGATGGCATGAACCCTTCGATGTTCTCTGATCCGGTAGCTTATTTAAAAACGAAAAATGGTCTGGGTGTGCCAACGGTTAAACCTTGGGATATGCAGAATATGAAATGGCGGATCGAAGAAGCCAATGATGCTGGAGTATTAGCTGTCTGCAGTGATATTGATGCATCAGGACTTACCGGTCTTAGAAATTCTACAACACCGGTTGAATACAAGAGTGTAGAGGATTTGAAGCAGATATCTGCCTGCTGCCAGTCACCATTTATCGTCAAAGGCATATTAAGTGTTGATGGGGTAATGAAGGCTTTAGAAGCAAATGCTTCCGGCATTGTTGTATCAAACCATGGCGGCCGTGTTTTAGACGAATGTCTGGCCGGCATTGAAGTGCTTGAATCAATTGTGAAAGCAGTTGACGGCAGAATGAAGGTTTTTGTGGATGGCGGCTTTAGAAGCGGCAATGATGTCTTTAAAGCATTGGCTTTAGGGGCAGATGGTGTATTGATCGGCCGTCCATTCTCACATGCTGTCATCGGTGATGGCCATGAGGGCGTAAAGCTTTATATTGAAAAGATTCAGTTAGAATTAAAAGAGGCCATGGCAATGGCTGGCTGCAAGACCATTCGTGATATTACCCGCGATTGTGTCACAGTGAATTTTAGATAAAGGAGAAGATGAAATGAACGCTTATGAAAACAACGCTTTTTTCTGGCAGAAACTCGATACTTTGTATCTGTCAAGTAAACTGATTATTGATCGTGCAAAGAATACTTGTCATTATAAATATTCTAATCTTGTCTATCCTGTTGATTATGGTTATTTAGTTGATACAACAGGTACAGATCAGGCGCCGGTCGATGTCTTTAAGGGCAGTGAAAAGAGCAATTTGGTACAAGGTATTGTAGTGAGTGCCGATATCCTGAAGAAGGATTGTGACGTAAAATTGCTGGTGGGATGCAGTGAAGAGGAAGAACATGAAATTTTGGTTTTTCTAAATCAAACTGAATTCCAGAAATCTATTTTATTGCATCGCGGCGATGAAGTGCCTGAATGGGCAAGCAACGATTAAGCAACTTATTATAAAAAAGCGGCAAGTCATCATTGATTCTGCTTTTTTTTTCGAATTTGATGCATAATATAGTTGTATTAGGAGGGTTAACATGAAATTAAAAAAATTATTATGCGCCGCATCATTATTAATGGTAGTGGCTGGCTGTTCATCAAAACCATCAGCAACCGAGGTTGATTTAAGCAAGGTATCAGAATCAGTCTATGAAAAGGTTGAGAGCGGCGAGATCGAAATGGGTATGATGAGTGAGAATCTTGATGCTTCAGCAATGATGGATTTATATGGTTTAGATATTAAAGATTTAGAAAGCTATGATGTGCGAATGGCTTTGATCAATGTTCAGGCAAATGAGATTGCTATGTTTGAAGCAAAGGAAGGCAAGCTTGACACAGTAAAAAAAGGCGTAGAAAAACGTCTGGAGAATTTAAAGGAATTATGGAGTCAATATTTACCAGATCAGTATGAGCTAGTAAAGAATAGTGTAACCTATGAAAATGGTAATTACTATTTCTTTATTGTTGGTCAGGATGCAGAGAAAATATTAGAATTGATTAAAGCTAATTTCTAATCATAAATATAAAATCCCAATGGATAAATGAAAGTATCTGATTTCATTTCTCTGATTGGGATTTTTATTATGCGCTAAACCAATTATTTCCTTTTAATAGAATCATATAATTAAACACCGAAATTAAAGCATTATATGCAAGCTTAAAATGATAGCAAGCATCGAATTTCTTACTTCTATTGAAATCTAATCTTCAATTTAGTATGATACAGATACTGGTGGTGGGGATCTCTGGTTAGTATATTAAGAAAGCGGAGGTACCTGATGTCTAATTTAAATCGCAGAATAATATCAATAATGAAATACTTATTAAATAGCTCACAGCCCATCAGTTCAGAAATACTTGCTTCAATTCTTGGCACTACATCCAAAACCATCCGTGCTGATATAGAAACTATTGATTTGATTTTAAGCAGTGTAGGCGCTAAAGTCAGTTCTAAATCAGGCAGCGGTTATCTGATTGAAGTGGTGGATAAAAATGAATTTAATATTTTTCTTGATCGATTCAATGAGAAATATAATCACAGTGCTTCACCGCCGGTTTATAATGAAGAAAGAATTCGCTATATCATGCATTATTTATTAGTCAGTGAAGATTATATTAAAAGTGAAGTTTTTTTAGATAATCTCTATATCAGCAGAACAACCTTGACTCAAGATTTGCGGTATGTAAGGGGAATATTAGCCGATTATCATTTATCCTTAAAGCAAAAACCTAATCATGGTCTGGCAGTTGCCGGTGAGGAACAGCATTTGCGTATAGCTTTAATCAATTATTTGTTTTTAGATGAAGAATTAGCTGCTGCAGAATTTATGCCGATGGTTCTTAAACTGGATACCAAAGGCTGTCTTGATGTTATGCAGTATACGTTAATGAAATCTAAGATTCATGTAAGTTATCAATCCTTAAGAGAATTAGCTGATTTAATTTCAGTCAGTGAATATCGCAGGCGACATCATCATTTTGTCTTGTTTAATGAATTGCAGCTGGAAGAGTTAATGAATTTGGAAGAATATTCAATTGCTTCATGGATTTACAGTGAATTAAATATTGATACAACGCAGAGTGAGATAGCCTATTTAGCTTTATACATTGCTTCCAGAAGAATATATGAGATTAATGATGAATTTTCATTGCAAGAGAATAAATCTTTATTCTTCTTATGTGATGAAGTATTGAAATTCTTGTTTATTTATACTGATATTAATTTTCTATTGGATGAAGATGTACGATTGCTGATGTCGCGTGAATTTAGAGGCTTATTGCTGCGGATCAATTATAAGATTGAAAACCGCGGACTGCCGGTTATGGAATTGAAAGCAATGAGTCCTATTTTTGATTATGCGCTTTTAGCGGCTGATTATTTAAATAAGAAGTATAATTATAAAATATCTGAACAAGAAATTGCCCAATTAACCTTATTGTTTCAGCATTCTATCTTTAAGGATAATTTATTTTATCCAAAACAGCGTGTTTGTTTAGTATTTCATCATGGAAAATTATCAAGTTACAGTATTGATCACAGCCTACGTAAAAATCTAGGCGAATATATTGAGACAATAAAATTTTGCGAATTTCATGAACTTACCCGTGCAATCGATCAGGAATATGATTTAATCATTACTGATATGCCGCGTATAAATTTTAATTGCTCAATTCCTGTTTATCAGGTTTTAAATGATTTTAACAGCGATGATATTCTGAAGGTGAAACGCTTTTTGCTGCATCTTGAAGATGAATATGCGCTCTTTATGCAGGGCTTTCATGATAATTTAGTTCTATGTGAACTTAATTTTTCGACGAAAGAAGAGGTTATTAAATATTTATGCCAGCAAATTACAGAGAAGCATCATGTCTCCAATGCTTTGTATCAGGCAGTGCTTGCTGAGGAAAGTATTTCATCAGGTGAACGCGGGAATAATGTGGCAATCATGCATTCACTCTTTCCGGTTTGTGAGCAGACGACAATTGCCGTGGGAATCTTGAAAAAACCGATCCTTTGGCAAAATGAAATGGTCCAGCTGATATTTGTCATTGCCATTGGCAGCAATGAAAATTATGTTTTCATGAGCTCATCATTAATTCATTTATTAACTAGTAATATCTTTGCAATTCATGAATTATTGAAGATTAAATCATTGGATCAGCTTAAAAAAATCATTTATCAATATTTGGTTTTAGAAAGAAGTTAAGTAAAAAAACTGTTCATACAGTTTTTTTTACGCCATGCTGCGCGTTTTCTATCGCTGAATTTCATGAATATACCGGAAATTTCACTGCTTTAGTTTTATATTGAATGCTTTAAAATGAAAGTTGTGAAGAGGAGATATGAGCTATGAGAAAAATATTAATCGCGAGTCATTCAGAATTGGCAGAAGGCATGAAACAGACATTGAAGTTTTTTGCCGGCAATCAAATTGATGTAAGTGCTATTTGTGCTTATGTAGATGAAGAAAGTCTGCAGTCTAAATTGGATGCCTTCTTTGAAAAAGTATCTGATGAAGATGAGGTGCTGATTTTCACTGATCTTTTAGGGGGCAGTGTCAATCAAGCGATGCTATCATATTTAAACCGCAGACATGTGCATGTAATTACTGGCGTATTTTTAAGTATAATTTTAGAGTTGATTTTTAAAGAGGGTAGCTATCTAACTAAAGAGGAGATTCAGGCAGCACTTAAAAAGACAAAGAAGGGTATTGTTTATATGAATGATTATACGGTTGATATTCATGATATTGATGAATAATACCTTAATTATGCGGTAAATTTAAAACTTCAAGTTAAATTTACTCAGCGTTATAGTGAAGATATAGAAAGGAGAGATTGTTATGGCAATCATTCATACACGAATTGATGATCGTTTGATTCACGGTCAGGTAGCAAGTATGTGGACTAACCAATTAGGAGCGACACGCATCATGGTTGTTGATGATAAAGCAGCTTTTGATGATATGGTTAAGACTTCATTAAAACTGGCAACGCCTTATGGTGTAGCGCTTTCGGTACTGCCAATTGAAAAGGCGGCCAGCCGCATCATCGCAAACGCTTATGAAGGGCAGCGGGTGTTTATGATCGTAAGGGCACCCAATACATTGCTTCGCCTTGTTGAATTAGGGGTAAAAATAAAAGAGGTAAATGTCGGTAATCTGACTCATACAGAAGGTAAGATTAAAATTTCAAATCAAGTTTCGGTAACTGATGAAGAAGTGAAAGATTTCTATAAGCTGAAAGCAGCAGGGGTTGAAGTATCGCTACAGCTTACACCGAATAATCAAAGAGAGGATTTTATGAAAGTAGTGGAGCAAGCCACTAAGTAGGAGGAAGCAGAATGGAAGTTTCAATTATTCAAATGATTCTAGTCGTATTATTTTCCTGTTTTTTTATCTGGGATTATGTTAATCCATCTATCTTCGTATGTTGTCAAAAGGTAATCTGCGGATATGCTGTTGGTCTGATTTTAGGTGATCCTCTTGTTGGCCTTCAGATAGGCGGCACGTTGGAATTGATGTCTTTAGGGGTTGTCGCATTTGGTGGCGCCAGTGTTCCAGAATATCCGCTAGGTGCCATTTTAGGTACAATTGTAGCCATTATGGCAGGAAAGGGAGCCGAATACGGTTTGATGGTTGCCCTGCCAATTTCGTTAATCGCAATACAGGCAGATGTCATGGTTCGCACAGCTAATATTTTCTTTGTTCGACAGGCACAGAAAGCTGCTGAAAAGCTGCAGATGAAAAAGTGCTATACATGGCTTTGCAATGCGTATACATTATCATTTTTGAAATATGCGCTGCCGGTCATTGCCTTATTTATAATTGGGCCAGAACGAATGACAGCTTTCACTAATGCAATCCCGGAATGGCTGATCGGTGGTTTTAGGGTTGCCGGCGGTTTGCTGCCAGTTGTTGGTATCGCAATTCTCATGCGCTTTATGAATGCTAAAAATGACCTTGCCTATTTGTTATTTGGTTTTGCTTTAGTCAGCTTTTTAAATGTACCAATGATCGGTATCGCTATCTTTGGGGTAGGTCTCGGTTTATTGGAATATAAACGCGAAAATGAAAAAATGGCATATCAAACGAACAATGATCATGCAGTATTACAAGTAGGAGGCGATGAAGATGAGCTCTAATCAAGAATTCCGGCAAGTTGTAACTAAAAAGGATTTAAATAAAGTGTTTGCCAGATGGACCATAGGCGCACAAATGTCAGGAAATTATGAAGTTGCTCAGGCTGGTGGTGTGGTTGTAACACTTGGACCAGTTTTGCGTAAAATTTATCCTGATGATGAAGAATATAAACAGGCGATTGCTTCTCATTTTGCTTTTTTTAACACTAATACATGGATTGGCAATATTTTGATTGGGGCCGTAATCGCCATTGAAGAATCACATGAAATTAGTGGTTTTCAGGAAACAAGAGCGGCGGTAACCTCAATTAAAACTGGACTTATGGGACCGCTTGCCGGTGTCGGTGATGCTGTTTTAGTTTTACTGCCAATGACAATTTTTGGCGTTATGGCTGGCAATATGGCATTAGAAGGCAGTGCGTTAGGAATCTTGCTGGGGGTTGCTTATTGGGTTGTAAGTATGTTTTTGCGCCATTGGTTCTTGTTTATGGGATATAAGCAAGGAAATAAGTTTGTTACTACATTATCTAAACAATTAAAAAGCATTACGCACGCAGCAACCATTCTGGGTTTAATGGTTATCGGTGCGCTGATTGCCAGTTCAGTTCATGCAAATGTGCCTTTAGTTATAAGTCAAGGCGGAGTAGAGGTTGCAATTCAGGATACTTTAAATATGATTATGCCTAATTTACTGCCGATTCTATTAGTTTTCTTAGTTTATTGGCTGCTTGGCAAAAAAGGCTTTACAAGTACAAAAGCTGTTTTCTTGATTTTGATTATTTCTTTTATCGGTTATTTCCTTGGCCTTTTAGGTGCGTGATTTAAGGGAGAGAAGCGATGAAAATATCATTTCATAAAGTTAAAATCACGCCTAATCAGCCTGCTTATCTATGCGGTTATGAAGGAAGGAATCAATTATGCAGCGAAGTTCTTGATGATCTTTATGCATCCTGTTTAAAAATAATTGAAAAGAATGAAGTTTATGTTCTTTACAGTCTTGATTTACTGAGCCTTGATCCGGAGCTTTTGGAACAAATGAAAAGGCGTATCGTAAAACATGGTGTCAACTATGACCACATTTTAATATCAACAACTTGTACTCATAGTGCTCCTGAAACAATGGTAAATGGTATATTTGATGATCCTAATCATGGCGCCTCACCAGATTATCGTGAATTTTTAGTTAATCAAATGGAAGCGGCATGGCTTGGCTGCGGTGAAGGTGTTGAAGTTGAAGTCAGCTATGCAGTGCAAAAGATAGACGGCTGTTATGGGAATCGTAATGGTATGGAGCTGCCTTGTGATAAAGATGTCTCTTGCATCCGTTTTGATTATTTGAAAAAGCCTATTTATATGATTGTGAATATTGGCTGTTATCCAACTGTACTAGGTTCAGAGAACGTAAAAATCAGTGCCGATTTATTTGGCGCAATCCGAGATTCGATGCGGGAGCTTTATCAGGTAGAGGTATTTATGATGAATGGCGCTCAAGGCAATGTTTCAAATCGTTTATATCGGAAAAGTCGTGATGAACAAGAGCTGCAAAGAATGAATGAAGGGATTTGTTCGCAATTAAGTGATCTTCATTTCAAACTGATAGAAAAATCGGGTATATGCGTAAAAGATATTTCTTATAAGGTTGATAATCAAAAAAGTCTTATTGAATTAGCAAAGAAGCGTGATCGAATCATTCAGTTAATGAATAACGCTGATGAAAAGGAAAAAGCTTCCTTGAAATTTGGACTAAATTATTTAGAAATGAATCAAAGGCAAATGAAAGCACCTTATGAAATCATCAGTACACGGCTTTTGAGTATTGGTAATCTTTATCTGGTAATGGTTGGTGCGGCGATGTTTACCCAATTTTCGATTCAAATCAAAGCAGCATTCCCTGAGCATAAAGTATTGATATGGGGATTGACTGATGCTAATGCTGGGTATATAGTGGCTGAAGATGAATATGGAGATAATTTTGAATCGATGCTGACTAAATTTCCTAAAGGGGAAGGAGAAAAATATGCTGAATACATAATAAATCAGCTGAAAGAGTTTATTCGTGATAAGGAAAAGCAATGATAACCAAAATAATTAGTTAAAGTAAAAAGATACATATATTCTCTATCATTTCCTGTTTACAGGAGAGAATAAATGTATCTTTATTTATTTCCGTGATATGCTATGGAGTAATTTTTATGGCAGATATTTTAGTAATTGTGCTATGTTTTCAGGATGCGGAACAATAATTTCGATATCGACCTCGGGATGAGCACTTACATGGGCTGTAAGCATATCCAACAAATTATCTTTAGATTTCATATAATCTTCAATAATTACTTCATCACTGAATCCAAGCCGTTTTAAAATAATTGCTGAAACTACGCCAGTACGGTCTTTGCCTGCCGTACAGAAATACAGCACATTGGATTCTGCATTCAGAATTGTATCAATAATAGTATCCATCTTCGCATCGAGCATCTGTTGATAAATGGTATACAGATGGGCAAGTGACTTGGGGGTACCACCGCCGCCTGTAACTGGCAGATGGCTATATGTAAATCCCTCGCAATTTTTAAGAGTACATTTTTTTTCAGCTAATTCTTCGTCTGAGCGCAAATCAATAATTGTCGTTATATTATTGTCTAATAACCATTGAACTTCCTTATCACTCAATTTTTCCGGAAGATCACTTCTGATAAATCGCAGGCTGCCCGTTGGTAACGCACGTGTATTTCTTGTTGATTGTAATAAAGAACTCATATCAAACACCTCTTTTATTAGTGTCAATCTATCACACTGCCATGAATTGTCAAGCAGCTTATATGAAAAAGGCTGTAAATTTGAGAAAAATTAATTTTAATATCGAATTATTGATGAAAATGACCCTTTTACTTCAGACATTCTTAATTTAAGTCCCATTTATTTCCGCTAACAATTTTGTATAAAATATGATTTAATAGCCAAGGGTGAGGAAATGAAAATTGTATGTATATTGCTTTTATTTTTAACCGGCTGTGTAAATGTGAATGTGAATCATTATCATTTTACAGTTAATTCGGAAGGTGTCAAAGAGGAAGTGACACCATCAGATGATGAAGTAAATCAAGAAAACAATGAAGAAAAAAAGGAAAATAATGAGGTTGTACCGCCAATTATTATTCAGCAGGTTGTAAGACCTGTACTGCCAATTGAACCAGAAGAAGAGGCACCGGTAAATAAAGAAGTTTCATTTTTGGATATTGTAGCTCGCTTTAAAGATGCCGCGGCAATTTATGAACTGAATTATTTTACACCCATTTCAATCTATGAAATTTATGGTGTGAATGAGCTTTTGGTAGAAGAATTTGTAGGTGGCAATCGAATTATAGAGCAGGGTATTTATGAAGCAGCAGTATTTAAAGCCAGAGCGGGAATGAGCGATCAGGTCTATCAAAAAGTGATTCAGCGTCAAGCCTTTCTGCTGGCACAGTATCCGTCCGCTTTGAATGTCAATCAGGCATCGATCATACGGATTAATGATTGGATCATTTACAGCGTATTGGAAGAGAATCAGACATTAATTGATGCAGTCAGTGAATTAATCAATCAGAGCACTTAGGTGCTCTTTTACGTTTTATGGAATCATGCAGGTTGCCTTAGAATTTCGCAACTTATGGAAAATGACTGGTATCTTTTATTGAATCATGATTTAATAGGATAGCATTTTATGAAGGAGAATAAGAGATGAAAAACACAAAAACACTATTATGCTGCATGCTGATTTTATTAGCCGGCTGTGCATCTAAGAATGAGGAACCAAAAGATGACCAGAATAAGGTTGTAGAACCTGCAACTAATAATGACATTGCTTCTGATAAAGAGGATGAAAAGGAAGAAAATAAAGAAATCAATGATGAAGAAGAAAAGGATGAAGTATTAGATCAAAATGATCAGGAAAACGCGGAACCGATTGTACCTTCTAAACCGGCAGCTCCTGCACCTTCAGAGCCGGAAGCGCCTAAAGATGAGCCTGAGGAAACTTTAACTGCGGATCTTGACGCATTGGCAACTGCCATTCAGGCAACGGATCTTTTCTCTATGAGTATGATGATGGACAATCAGCAGATTGCTGATCTATACGGCGGAATCGGTACGGATCATTATGAGACAGCCATTGTGTTAAAGAATTTAATGTCACCGGGCGGTGATGAAGCAGCCATCTTTAAAGTAAAGGCTAATCAGATGGATGCGGTGAAAGCCGGTATCAATGCGCGTGATACTTATGGTAAGAATGAAGGCAGTTTTTACGAAATGGAACAAGAAATGTTTAATAATTCAAAAATTATTGAAATCGGTGATATAATTGTGTATATTGCTGCCAGAAATGTGGATGAAGTGGCATCAATTGTTGAAACGAATTTAAAATAGAAAGTTGGGAAAATATGATTTTCAGCAGTGTATTATTCCTTTATATATATTTGCCTTTAGTGCTGCTGATTTATCAGCTGACACCTTTAAAATATCGTAATCTATTATTATTGATCGTCAATTTGATATTCTATGGCTGGGGTGAACCGGTCTATATACTCTTGATGTTCCTATCGATCGGCATTGATTATGTCAATGGTTATTATGTCGCCAAGTATCGGGACATTGATCGGCAAAGAGCAAAAAGGTTTGTAATCATATCGGTAGTAATGAATCTTTCATTGCTTGGTTTCTTTAAGTATTATGATTTTCTGGCTGGCAGTCTGAATAGTCTGCTGAACGCACAGGTACTGCATCCGTTAGGTTTAGCATTGCCCATCGGTATTTCGTTTTATACTTTTCAGACAATGTCCTATACGATTGATATTTACCGTCATCAGGCGGATGCCCAGAAGAACATTATCAATTTCGGCACCTATGTTACCTTATTCCCGCAGCTGATTGCCGGTCCCATCGTTCGATATAATGATGTGGCGGATCAATTGGAACATCGTGAATCTTCGGCAGATCAATTTGCTTATGGTGTGCAGCGTTTTATATTAGGTCTCGCTAAAAAAGTGCTGCTGGCTAATAACATTGGATTATTATGGGAAACTGTTCAGAAAATGGATTTTGGCAGCATGAGCGTATTAGCAGCCTGGCTGGGAATTATCGCATTTGCTTTCCAGATATACTTTGATTTTTCAGGATACAGCGATATGGCTATTGGCCTTGGTAAAATGTTTGGTTTTACCTTCTTAGAAAACTTTAATTATCCCTATATTTCTAAAAGTATCACTGAATTCTGGCGCCGCTGGCATATTTCTTTATCCGTATGGTTTAAAGAATATGTCTATATTCCGCTTGGCGGCAACCGCAAGGGAACATTTAGAATGATATTGAATCTTGCAGTGGTTTGGATGCTGACCGGTTTTTGGCATGGCGCAAGCTGGAATTTCCTTTGGTGGGGATGCTATTTTGGTGTTCTGCTGATCATTGAAAAACTCTTTTTGAAGCGGCTGCTTGATGCTTGCCCGGCAGTTATCACGCATTTATATACGCTGATATTGGTTTTGATTTCTTGGGTATTGTTTGCCCTGAGTGACGGACCTTCGATATTCACTTATCTGCGGGCGATGTTTGCCCTGAATGGCAATGGCCTTTTTGATAGCTCATCGATTTATTTATTAGCTAATTATGCAATCATGCTAGTAATCCTGACGATTGCATCATTGCCGCTTGGCAAAAAGCTGTATCATCGATTTATTGAAAATCAGCCTGGTTATGTGCTGGTTCCGCTTGTATTGATGTTCCTGCTGCTTGCAAGTACAGCTTATATTGTCGATGCCAGCTATAACCCATTTTTATATTTTCGGTTTTAGGAAGGAGGCAGAATTATGAAAAAAATGATTGACCGTATCACCATCGGTATGTTTGCATTTATTCTAAGCGGTTTATTTATCATGAATATTCTGCGTCCGGTTCGCTCTTTCTCACCGAATGAAAATCGCATACTTGCTCAGTTTCCGGAATTTTCAGTGAAAAAGCTGCTGAATCATGAATTCACAAGTAATTATGAAACCTTTATCACTGATCAATTTGCCGGCCGTGATCAATGGGTTGCGGCAAAAACTTCAATGGAGCGCCTGCTCGGCAAGGTTGAAAATAATGGCGTTTATTTCGGTAAGGATGATACGCTGATTGAAAAACTGTCTGCTGTTGATGCAGCACTTGTTGATAAGAATATTCGTTATGTAAATCAATTCGCTGACGCGTTGGATCAGCAGGTAAAGATTGATATGATGCTGATACCAGGTGCCGCCGCGATTCAAAAGGCCAAGCTGCCATGGATCAGTGATGATATTGATCAGCTGGCATTGATTGATGATATTCAAAGTAAATTAACTTCACGGATTAATTTTGTTAATGTGAATGAAACTTTTCTGGCACATGCAAATGAGGATTTATATTTTAGAACTGATCATCATTATTCAATCTATGGCGCGGGTTTGGCTTATCAATGTTATGCAGAAACCCTTGATCTGCCAATCAGCGACAGCTATGTGTATGAGGTTGTGGCTGATGATTTTCTTGGTACACTAGCTTCACAGTCAGGTGCCTATGGCATTAAACCCGATGTTATTATCAAATTGGTTAATGATGAACAAATTACTGTGACTTATCCGGATACGGGATTGATAGATAATAATGTATATCTTGAAGATAATTTGAATGTTAAGGATAAATATACTTATTATTTGAATGGCAATCATTCTCTGGTACAGATCAAAACGAATGCTGATCGGCATGAAAAATTACTGATTCTGCGTGATTCATATGCTAATATATTTACCCCGTATCTGCTTCAGGCCTTTAGTGAAATTGATCTGCTTGATCTACGCTATTACAAATATTCAATTTCTGAATATATCAATGAGCATGAAATTGATCGGGTATTGATTCTGTACAGCGGCAAGAATTTCATGAGTGATGTGAATTTTACTTTCTTAAAATAGAGGAACTTTCCTCTTTTTTGCTTTTTAAGCAAAGAATAAGGTATAATAGTAAAGGTGGTAAAGGTGAATAAAATTAGAAAGCTGATTGAACAGTTTACTTCATTTGAAGGCAGTCTGTTTTGTTATTCATTATCTTTTTCGTTTTTGTTGGCACTGGCACCGGCGCTGACAATCTTTGTCATGCTCTTTGTCATTTTTTACCTTGATCCTCAAATTATCATCGAGTTTGGTACAAAATTTCTGCCAGCTGATTATATAACCCCCTATGTAGATTTTATCTTAAGCAAAGAAGTCAGCGGATTAGTGCCGTTGATTACAACGCTGGCAATTTCTATGTGGCTGGCTTCAAGAAGTATTTATTCATTTCTTTTAGTCAGTGCTCAGCATGAAGAAATCACCTATCCGAAATGGTCGATCAGAATCAAATCATTAATTGTGTCGTTGGTATTATGCGGATATGTGATTGCGTCAATTTATGCGTTGATTCTGCTTGGCACCTGGCTGCCGTATTTGATGCCGGCAGGGGTCTGCGCGATCTTGCTGATTGCCTTTATTTTGTTTTATCGAACGATATCTTTTGAAAAAAAGGAATTGTCTTATGGGGCAGTCGGCGGTTTATTCGCGACAATCAGTATCAGTGGTGTCGGCTATTTGTTTTTCTATATCGTAAATCGTTTTACCAGTTATTCACTGGTTTATGGGCCATTGGCATCGTTAGTCGTCTTGCTGTTGTCGATTTATGTGATTTCGAGTATTATTTATTTTGGTTATTTATTGAATGTGGTTTTTGAAGATAAAACCGAGCATCCGAGAATGAAGGCTGCTGGTTTATTTGATTTCTGTACGTCAGTTCATGAAGGCGTACAAGGCTTTTTAGAAAATAAATTCATGAAGAAATAGGAGAAGCGTATGCGTGTAGTAATAGAAAAAATGGGAATAAACGGTGAGGGGATTGGTTATATCAACCGCAAGCCGGTGTTTGTTGAGGGGGTATTGATTAAAGAAGAGGCAGATATTGAGATAACTGCTAACAATAAGACTTATGCGGTTGGGAAAGTAAAGAAGATCGTGAAGACCTCCGAGCATCGCGTTAAGCCGAAATGTAAGATACAGGGGCGCTGCGGTGCTTGTCCGCTGATGATTACTGATTATGAGAATCAATGTGCTGTCAAAGAAGCTAATCTGAAGCAGGCGCTGATTAAGTATGCTCATGTAAACCCGCGGCTGATTAAGAAGATTATTCCTTCAGAGAACGTGTTTAATTACCGTAATCAGCTGAAACTGCCGTTTTCAATGAATGAGGAACGTGAATTAGTGACAGGGATGTATCAGCCAAATTCAAATTATTTTAATGAGATCGATCATTGTGTAATTCATGATCAGGATCTGGAACAGACGCGCAAGGCTGTTTTAAAGGTACTGAATGATTATCGGTGCAGGAGTTATGATTATCATCAGAAAAAGGGCTTCCGTTCTTTAATTATTCGTATGATTGACGGCCGCTCACAGATTACCTTGGTAACGGGTGAGGAGGAACTGCCAGCGTCAATGATTGAAGCTATCATGCAGATTAAGGGTGTAGTTTCGTTGTGGCAGAGTGTGAATACAATCAAAAAGACACCGGAAATATTCGGGCCTAAGATGGTGCTTCTGGCAGGCGAGCGTACTTTGGATATCCGTATGGATGATTTAAAGCTTCAGCTTTCGCCGCGTTCTTTCTTTCAGCTGAATACTTTGCAGGCTAAGCGGCTCTATTCAACCGCCAAGGGACTTCTTAAGGAGCACTATGGCTTGATTGTAGAAGCATACAGCGGGGTAGGCGGGATTTCATTATATTTAAAAGATAAAGCTGATGAAATTATCGGTATTGAAAGTATTAAGGATGCGGTGGTTAACGCGAATGCGAATGCTAAGTTGAATCATGCTGATAATGTATCTTTTATTTGTGCGGATGCCGCTGATAAGCTGACTTATATATCAAAGAAAAGGGAGATTGATCTGCTCGTGGTCGATCCGCCGCGCAGTGGTCTTGATGATGCTATGCTGGAAACAATCTTGCGAAGTAAAATCAGGGAGATCGTATATATTTCATGCAATCCGGCGACGTTGGGAAAAAATCTGGATATTCTGCTGGATCGTTATGAGGTAAAGGTGGTGCAGCCTGTCGATATGTTCCCAAATACGGCGCACGTCGAATCTATTACTCTGCTTGTAAGAAAGTAATTTTAATAAATATTAAATTGGGTGCTGATTTTATGAAATACAGATCCTTGAAGTAGTTAGTGAGATGGCGATTCTATAATGAAAAGTGTTTTCTGATTCAGACATGAATTGAAAGACATTGCCCCCAATGATATTAAATTATTAACAAAAGATGTACGTCCATGTTGACTTGCATCTTTTTTTAAATGCATTGCATCAATTATTACGAATTGGTTCTTACATTAAAATCTTGTTAAATAAGTGCTTTCGGCTTTAGAAAACCGCTGATTTATGGTATTTTAATGCTGGTGATAGTATGAAAATAATCATTTCTCCGGCTAAACGGATGAATCGTGATAATAATTATTTTGAAGTGAATCAGCCGCTTTTCTTAAAGGAGAGTGCCGGACTTTTGGAAATCGTTCGCTCATTCACTCAGCCGCAGCTTCAATATATTCTTGAGTGTAATGAAGTGATTGCTCATGAGGCATATAAACAGTATCAGCATATGGATTTGAATGAATGCGGAACAGCGGCTCTGCTCAGCTATCAAGGGATTCAGTACACATCAATGGCACCGCACGTATTTACCGATGAACAGCTTGCTTATTGTGAGGCACATGTGCGTATCTTATCTGGTTTTTATGGCCTTTTGCGGCCATTTGACGGTGTGCTTCCTTATCGGCTGGAATTAAACAATCGCTTTAAATATGGACCATGGGACAGCTTGTATGCGTTTTGGGGAAATAAGCTCTATGAAAGTCTTGATGAATCATCGTGTATTCTTGATTTATCAAGTGTTCAATACAGTAAAATAATCAGAAGATACAAAAAGAGCCAAGTTCGTATGATCAAATGCTATTTCATGGAACAATGTGATGATGGATATAAAGAGAAGGGTGTCTATGTGAAAAAAGCTCGTGGTGAAATGGTGCGTTATCTGGCCGAAATAAAAGCTGAAGAGCCAGAAGCTGCACAAGGCTTTGATCGGCTTGGCTATCATTTTCAGCCAACCCTTTCAAATCATGAGCATTATGTGTTTACACGTGATCGTTTTTCAATGAATAAATACAAATGATTTAAAATATCGCTTGTTTCAATGCTGTTAAAAGTTTACAATTAAAAGTGATAGAGTGAGTAAGGTGAGCCAGCTATGAAATCAGAAAAAGACATGAGCAGTGAATTTCATTCTGTGGTCTTGAATCAATTGGACACAGGTGTATTTATAACAGAAGCTGATACGGATCGGATCGTTTACATGAACGAAACGATGAAACAGCGGTTTCAGCTTGTAGATCCTGAGGGAAAGCCATGTTATAAGGTGCTTCAAAAGGATATGAACGAACGCTGTGCTTTTTGTAACCGGCGTGAATTACTGACGAACCGGCAAATGAAAGACTGCGTATGGAATGAAGTAAATACAATCAATCATCGTTTGTATAAAAATTATGATCAGCTTTTTGAATGGCAGGGGAAGCAGTATTTTATTGAAAATTCAATCGATATTACGGATTTAATGTCAATTAGTGAAACTAATTCAGCTGCTTTTAATCTGAACGCGAATGACGGCTCTTTTATGCAGCTGATTCGCTTAGGTAAAAATGAAAATAAAAGTGTGACGGTGGTCATGTGTGATATTAATGATATGAAGCTGATTAATGAACAATATGGCTGGTCGGCGGGTGATCGTCTGCTTAGTGCCTTTGCTGATTATTTTCGCCGTCAGCTTCATGAACAGGAGCTGTTCTTTTCTCTGAAAAGCGATCAGTTTATGGCTGTGTTCTATGGTGAGAATTATCAAAGTGCTGAGAAACGTGTCCAGCAAATTCAAAAAACGATGGCTTTTGATAAGGATAATGGTCAATTACCTTATGAATTTACATTTAGCTTTGGTTTGTATGAGGTTTATCCCAGTGATCATTACAGTGCTGAGGATATCATTGCCAGAGCGGATGAGCGGCTGTATCAACAGCAGCGGGCTTATCATATCATGAAGTCTAAAAATCAATATTTAAAGCATGCCGGTGCCACAACCGCCGTTGATTTTGAATACGATAAGGAACATTTGTATGAGGCGTTGGCTGCCAGCAGTGATGATTATCTGTTTGTCGGCAATATGAAAACCGGCGTATTCAGATATCCGGAAACAATGGTACAGGAATTTGGCCTGCCAGGTCAGATTGTCGAGAATGCTGCAGCTTTCTGGTCTGAGCTGATTTATCCTGAAGATATTGAGGATTTTTTGGCAAGCAATCAAGAAATAGCCGATGGCCGTGCTGAATCACATAATATTGAGTATCGGGCAAAAAATGTTCGCGGTGAGTGGATCTGGCTGCGCTGCCGCGGCAATATGATTCGCGATGAACAGGGCAGCCCGAATTTATTTGCGGGAATTATTTCAAACCTTGGCAAACAGCGCCAGATTGATCCGATGACGGGTTTGGATAATAAATTTGCGTTTGAAGACTTAGTTAAGAAAAGCTTGATGAATAAGGATCAGGTTAAACAATTGGGTATCATGGTATTAAATATTGATTCATTTAAAAATATCAATGATTTATACAATCGTTCTTTTGGTGATGAAATTTTGCGTCTGACCGCTTCCAAGCTGAATTCACTATTGCCTGAGCAGGCTAAACTGTATCGATTGGACGGCGATGAGTTTGGTGTCGTATTATTTAATCCAAGACTGAATGAGGTTTTATCTTTTTATCAGCAGATTCAGACGGTTTTCAATCGTCAGCAGGAATATGACGGCAGAAAATATTATTGTACATTGTCGGCAGGTTATGCGCTTTATCCGCAGGATGCAGAGAATTATCAGAATTTATTAAAGTATGCCAATTATTCACTGGAGCATTCAAAGCATATTGGTAAAAATCGTCTCACCCTTTTTTCAAGTGATATATTAAAACAGAAGGAGCGAAAGCTGGAACTGATGGAAATGCTTAGAGAAAGTGTTGACCGAGGTTTTGTCGGTTTTTCTGTTGCTTATCAGCCGCAGGTAAACTCTAAGGATCAGAAGCTGCATGGCGCGGAGGCATTAGCTAGATGGAGCTGTCCTAAATATGGCAATATATCACCAGTGGAGTTTATCCCCTTGTTGGAACAAAGTGGTTTGATTGTGCAGTTTGGTAATTGGATTGCTTATCAGGCAGCGCAGCAGTGTAAAAAGTGGTGTGCCTATCAGCCGGATTTTAAAGTCAGTATTAATTTGTCTTATCGGCAGCTGATTGAGGGAGATATTCTTCCTTTTATGAAAGAAACGCTAAAGAAGCTGAAGCTCAGTCCGGATAATGTGATCATGGAGTTGACGGAGACTTATTTAGCTCAGGAAGATGGTTCAATACAGGAAGCAATCAGCGAATTAAAGCGTATTGGCATTCAGCTGGCAATGGATGATTTTGGCACTGGTTATTCATCGCTGTTTTCATTAAAGAATATGCCGGTCAATGTTGTGAAAATCGACCGCGGTTTTGTGAAGGAAATTACGACGGATATGTTTAATGCAACATTTATTCGTACAATTACTCAGCTGTGTCATGAGGTTGGCAAGACGGTATGTCTGGAAGGCGTTGAGTCGGCTGAGGAATATAATGTTGTTAAATACAGCGGCATTGAACTGATTCAAGGCTATTATTTCGGCAAGCCGATGTCCGCCGCTGATTTTGAAGAGAAATATTTTAAATAAGCAGCGCTAACCAGCGTTCAATAATTAAACAATAGGAGGAAAGCATATGACAAAAAGAATGTGGGCGGCAGCCGATGGCAAATTAGAGATTGAAGGTAAAAGAGGTTCATTTGATATTGCCTATGGCAATGCTTCAGAGTTACAGAAGCTTGATATTTGGCTGCCTGATACTGAGCAGGAAAAGGTACCGTTTATTTTTATTATTCATGGCGGTGGTTTTATGGCGCTGGATAAGCGTGACTGTGAAATGGCACACGCAATTAAGGAAACAATTAAGCGCGGTTTTGCGGCCGTGAGCTTGAATTACCGCATGACTCAGGAAGTAAAATTTCCGGAACCAATCAGAGATATCAAGCAGGCGATTCGTTTTATAAAAAAACATGGTGCTGAATATCAGCTGGATACGGAAAAAATGATGGTATGGGGCGGCAGTGCCGGCGGTTATTTAACTTTAATGGCAGCTTTGTTTAATAATGAAGCCTATTTTGATAATCCGGATGATGAAAATGCGGATGTGCAATTCAAAATCGATGGGGCTATCGCCTGGTATCCAATTACTGAATTTGCAACTCTGGATCATCAGCTGCAAACAAATAGTTTGATTAATAAGTATTTGCGCAAGGAAATTAAGGATCAGCATGAATGCTATGTCAACGCGATGCCGGAAAGTGAAGAAAATGCGTTCCCGTATCATGCTTCTTTGGATTCAGCAGGCTCTATTCTGCTTGGTGAAAATTGCTGTGTTGATAATGAACTAACCCGTAAAGCCAGCCCGATTTATTATATTAAATCAGATATGCCGAGAATTTATATTCAGCATGGCAGCGGTGATGAAATCGTGCCGATGCAGCAATCCATTGACTTTGCTTTAAAAGCTAATGAGCTGTGCGGTGAGGAAAGAGTTATCTGTGAGATTGTTCCGGATGCGATTCACGGCTCGATGCTTTTTGAAACTGCAGATAATTATGATAAGTTATTTGCATTTATCCATGCGATTATGGATTAGGAGTGGTTATGTCATTTACAATCAATAAAATAAAAATTGAAAGTTCTACGCATCAGTATCAGATTCCAGCTGTTTTGACACTTCCCCAGCAGCATGATTGTCCGGTTGTGATTCTCTGTCACGGTACCGGCAGTGATAAAGATGAGGCAGGCAATGGGTATGTTTACTTGGCAAATCGGCTGGCGGCGAAAGGTATTGCTTCTCTGCGTTTTGATTTTATCGGAACCGGTGAGAGCCGTGTCGATTATATTGAATATACCTTTACATCAGCACAGCGGGATATTAATGATGTGCTGGCTTATCTTGATACTTGTCCAACCATCAGCAAGCATGCTATAGGTATTTTAGGCTGGAGTCAGGGCGGTACAATGGCAATGCTGGCGGCTGGTCAAAATCCGCGGTTTAAATCAATTGTTACTTGGGCAGGCTCATGTGAAGTTCAGCAGCTTTATGATGAGGCCGATTATGCGCTTGCGCAGAAACAAGGATATGCGATGTTGGAGCTGGGATTCAGAGCCCCCTTGCGGCTGAGTCTTGAATGGATGAACGACGCGCGGAATTGTGATGTGCTGTCGGTGTTTGCGAAAAGTGATGCAAGCGTGCTGGCAATTGCCGGTACTCGTGATGATGTTGTCGATCCTGAATGCGCGTCAAAAATTGCGGCTGTCAGTCATCATGAACTATCAACATCGAAGCTAATATCAGGAGCTGACCATTGTTTTAATATTTTAACCGGTGATCACAGCGCCTTTAATGAATTAATGGCGATGAGTGTCGATTGGTTTGAAAATACGCTGAATAGGGAAGCGCGGATTGAACGCTACTGGCAGCAGTTTTTAGCGGACAGCAAACGGCCTGCGGACACTCGATATTTAGAGGCATTTCATTTTGATCTAAACCAAAGAAGTGCCGATGAATTGCTTGAATTAGTGCTGACGGGCAAGAAAAAAGCCACCTCAAGCAGTTACTATGAGCTGGCGGATAATTTGCCTGAAGTCGGCAGTTTGAGTATTGTCACTGACTGGCTGGGCAATCCTGCCTGTGTTATTGAGACAACTCGCCTGCAGACACTACCTTTTTCTGAAATTGATTTTGCTTTATGCAGTCTTGAAGGTGAAGATACATGTCTTGAAACATGGCGGCAGAATCATGAGCATTACTTTACGGCTGACGGCAAGCGGCGCGGATATGAATTCAGCTGGGATATGCCGGTGATTTTCGAGGAGTTTAATGTGATTTATGCAGAGCCGCTGCGCTGTCCGACTGAATTTAGAGCTCTGCGGCGCAAGGCACAGGCATTAAGTGAAGAAAGCTGCCGAGAAATTCTGCGCCAAGCAACTACCGGCGTTTTAGCTGTGCTTGGGGATGAGGGATATCCGTATGCGGTGCCGCTTAATTATTGTCTTGAAGGAAATAAAATTTATATTCACTGTGCAAAAAACGGCCATAAGCTTGATGCAATCAGACAATGTGAAAAGGTATCCTTCTGTGTAATTGGTCAAGATGATTTGAAGCCAGAGCTGTTTACAACATTTTATAAGAGCGTGATTGTGTTTGGCCGTGCTTCAATAATCGATGATGAAACGGCAAAGCGCCATGCTATCTCCATGCTTTGTGAAAAATACGCCCCCGATTTAATTGCGGAAGGTCAGAAGGAAATCGATGCCTTCTGGAATGGACTCACCATGCTTCAAATTGATATTGAAGCGATCAGCGGCAAACAGACTAAGGATCTTGCTGAGGAATAATAAAATAAGCTTATACCATGTTATGAGAATGTGGCATAAGCTTTTTAATTTTATACGTGTTTGATTTTTGTATGTGCTGATATTTCTGAATTGGTTGTAGCTAAATCTTTAATTGAAAAATCATGAATGCTGCGATGACCGCAGATACGGGCAAAGGATTTTAATTCTTCACGCAAAGCGGTAAGGAAGTTTTCTACTTGTTTAGCACTCTTGTCAACATCCAATCGTTTCCGCAGCTGTTCGTCTTGGGTGGCAATTCCCATCGGACATTTGCCGTTATGACAGATTCGGTATTGCTGACAGCCTAAGGCCATCATTGCCGCTGTCGCAATTGCTACCGCATCAGCTCCCATCGCCAAGGCCTTGACAATATCGCCGCTGGTTCTAAAGCCGCCGGTGATTATTAGCTCTTGAGGCATATCGTGTGCATCCATATAGGCACGGGCTCTGGCTAATGCAAAGAGGGTTGGTACAGAAGTATTATCTTTCAGATATTTGGGTGAAGCGCCGGTAGCACCGCCGCGTCCGTCAATGGTAATAAAGTCAGGATTGGCTGCTTTGATCCATTCAAGATCTTCTTTGATGTGACCTGCCGCGATTTTAATGCCGATCGGTCTGCCTAAAGAGCGCTGACGCAGTTCATCAACTAAATGCTTCAAATCCTCTTTTGTATTGATTTCACTGAAACGGGAAGGGGAATGGATGTCCATGCCCATTGGTTTGCCGCGTACTGCCGCGATTTCTTCAGTAACCTTATCCGCCGGCAAATGACCGCCCATGCCCGGCTTGCAGCCCTGACCGATTTTTATTTCAATCGCGCCGCTGGTCTGCAGATTTTCATCAGTAAGACTGTATTTATTAGGAATGTATTCAAAGATGTATTGATAAGCATGTGCTTTTTCTTCCTTAAGCACACCGCCTTCACCGCCGCATTCTGCTGTTTTCACTGCTGAACTGCCAATAGCTAAAGCTGTTTTTGCTTCTTTGGAAAGGGCGCCAAAGGACATATGTGAAATATACACCGCATGATCAAGCACCATCGGTTTTAATGCATGACTGCCGATGATTGTTTGTGTACAAACCTCTTCATCATCTAAAAGCGGCGGATTGGCAAGCTGACCGCCCATAATTAAAACATCATCAAAATTAATAATTGGTTTTTGCGTCCTCATAGCATCAATTCTGCTTTTTCCCTCAGCCGCCATTTCATGTATTAAATCCATCGCGGTTTCAATTTCATCATTCCTTCTTAACCGGGCTGACGCATTATCATTATTAGCTGGCACCGATGGTTCATCAGCACATGAAAAAATACTTTTACTTGCTGTACAGAAAGGACAGACCCATTCTTCATCAAGCTGATCCCAGCGTTTACCTTCTGTTTCCTCATCATAAAGATATCCGCATATCCCACATTTATAGATCATAAAATATACCTCCTGTTGTTTTTATTGTAAGCCTTTTCTTGGCTCGTGGGCAAGTAAAATAAACAGGATCTTTTTTTAATGAAGCAGCAGCTGGATTTATTGGCTAATAAGTACGGCTGGACTATCCTAAGTATTAAAACTATGCTATGATAAATAAAAACTATAGGGTATCTTTATGACGAAAAACAAAAAATCTGTTTCAGTTCTTATTACTTCTGCACTAGCCGTCTGTATGCTTTTTATTATGCTTTCCGCATGGCTGATTGCTGATACGCTGAATGAGAGCCGGCAGCAGGGCATAGCCTCGATGCAATCTTCACAGCTTCAGACAAAGAATGCGGTTAATTTGAAAATTAAAGGTGATCTTGAAATATTAGATGCCTTGGCAACATTTATCAGTGCCATGGATGAAGCGAATGTCGATCTGCTGATGTCGCTGATCAAGGATGTCAACAGCCGCAATAGTTTTATTCGCCTTGGCTTGATACAGCCTGATGGCTCAGGGTATCTTGCTGATGTAGACGGTACAGTGTATTATGATGATTTTGCTGATGAGCCGGTGATTGCTGAGGCGCTTATGGGAACTGGCGGTGTTTCAAATACAATGGCAGATCGGTTTAGTGATCATATCATTTATATTTATGCGGTACCGATTATGCAGGAGGGGGCTGTAATCGGTGCGCTGACAGCAACTAATTATGGTGTGATTCTGCGTGATATCATTGATGATGCGTCATTCTTTGAGGCAGGATATTCACATCTGATACGCTCTGACGGCCGCTATCTGATACGCTCAAATACTGACTATCTTGATCAGGAAATGGTTACTATTGATGAGAAGATTAAGTATAAGAATCAGGGATATGATGCTTTTATGGCTGATTTGAAGGCATTTGGCACAGGCTTGTACAGCTATAATGACGATGCGGGCGAGATGCTTTTAATGTATACACCGATTGGTATCAATGACTGGATGCTGGTAAGCTTTGTCCCATCAGTAAATCTGACAGAAAATAATTATCGGATTCTATATGGTATCTGCGGAATTGTCTTATTAGCGCTTTTAATTTTTATCTTCTTTGGTTATCAGCTTTATCGAATCAACCGCCAAAATGTGAATCATTTGAAGTATTTGGCTTATACGGATCCGTTGCTGGGCTGCGCGAATCTGACAAAATTCATTGAAACCGGTGAAAAGCTGCTTCAAGAATCACATCATAACTATACTGTCTGGTATATCGATATCACTAAATTCAAATATTATAATGATATCTATGGGTATGATGCCGGTGATGCACTGCTTCAAAAATTATCAGATCTTTTCGCAAAGGATCCGCAATGCAGCTTATATTGCCGTGTTGGGGCTGATGATTTTGCCGGTTTGCTGTGTGATCTGGATAAGCCTGCGGTAAGCTTATGGTTTGCCCATCTCTGCGGGCAGTTTGATAAACTTGAACATATGGAAAGGCATGGCAATTTCATGCGCCTGACGGCTGGCTTTTATATGCCTGCAAATGATGGCAGTCAGCTGCCTTTACAAACCTTGATTAATCGTGCCAATATGGCTCATAAATCAGGTATGAGCGGCCGAGAGAATTATGCATTTTATTCAGAAGATGACCATCAGCGGGTATTGATTGAGAATGCGATGGAAGCCCATATGCATACAGCCCTTAAGGAACATCAATTTAAGGTATATCTGCAGCCTAAGGTGGACATTCAGCATCAGGAGAAAATAATTTCTGCGGAGGCATTGGTGAGATGGGAGGCAGCGTTGGGTTCATTGACAAATCCGGATTTATTTATCCCTTTATTTGAGAAGAATGGTTTTATTGTCAAGCTTGACCGGTATATGTTTACAGCTGTCTGCAGCTGGCTCAGACAATGGCTGGATGCGGGTAATCCGCCATTGATGATTTCAATTAATGTATCACGTTTAAGTTTGTTATGTGATGATTTTCTGGCTTTTTATACAGGTGTGAAGGCTGAGTATCAGATTCCGGATCAGCTGCTGATCTTAGAATTTACTGAGAGTATCGTGCTTGATAATGATGATGTATTTGCCAAGGATGTATTGAATTTAAAGGCGGCTGGTTTTATTTGTTCACTGGATGATTTTGGCAGCGGTTATTCATCATTGAATCTTTTAAAGGATTTACAGATTGATGAGGTAAAGCTTGATCTTGTGTTTTTCAAAAAGAGTGCTGGGCTTGAACGCGGTCAGATTATTGTGAAAAATATCCTGCATATGGCTGAAGAGCTGAATATCAAAACGGTTGCGGAGGGTATTGAGGAGCGGGAACAGGTTGATTTTTTGAAAGTGAATGGCTGCAGTATGGTTCAGGGTTATTATTTTTATAAACCGGTAAGTCTTGATGCTTTCGCAGGGATTTATTATCAGAATCAAGCTTTGTGAGTAGGGTTGGCATAGATGCTTATAATAATGCTGAGGAGATGGCACAATGAAAAAAATATATACTAATGGTGTGATCATAACGATGAGCGGGCAATGCGCCGAGATGGTTGTTTGTGAGCATGGCAGGATCATCGGTTTTGAAGCATTTGATAATGAAGAGGCAGAATGGATTGATTTGCATGGCTGTACGCTGATGCCGGCTTTTATTGATGCCCATTCACATATTACGGCTTTGGCCAGTGCACTGGGTTATGTGGATTTATCTAATGCGGCAAGCTTTGAAGAGATCGTGACGCTGCTTATAAATTTTAAACAGACAAGAAAGCTGAAAGCAGCGGATTGGATCATCGGTTTTAATTATGATCATAATTATCTGCGTGAGAAACGGCATCCGAGTCGTTTTGATCTTGATCTTCCTTCTCTTGAGAATCCTATCATGCTGACTCATGCCAGCGGCCATATGGGGGTTACCAATAGTGTCGGATTGAAGGCTTTAGGCTTAGATGCAAAGACTGTTGATCCTAAAGGCGGCCGTTTTGGCCGGGATGATGCCGGTGAATTGAATGGTTATATGGAGGAGAATGCATTTATTAACGCAAGTGCAGGGATTCCTCAGCCTGCTGTTGAAGCACTGCTGAAACAGCTGAAGATGGCTCAGGATATTTATTTGAAAAATGGTATTACTTTTGTTCAGGAGGGAATTGCCAGAGAGAAGGAATGGCGGCTGCTGAAAAGGGCGGCAGAGGAGAATCAGCTAATCGTTGATGTGGCAGCTTATGTGGATGTGAAGCAATGCGCTCATATTCTAAGTGATGAGAAGCGGTATCGGCATGCGCAGAAGCGATTGCGGATAGCGGGCTATAAGCTGTTCCTCGATGGCTCGCCGCAGGGCAGAACGGCTTGGATGCTTAAGCCTTATTTGCACAGTGATAATTATTGCGGCTATCCGGTATATGATGATGAGCAGGTGAAAGAGTATGTGAAAAAGAGTCAGTCTGAGGGAGTGCAGCTGTTAGTTCACTGTAATGGCGATGCGGCGGCTCAGCAGCTGATTGATGCATATCAGAGTGTTTTAGGGGATAAACAAAGTATGCTGCGGCCAGTCATGATTCATGCGCAATTGGTAAACCGGGATCAGCTGCATGCTATGAGTGCGATGCAAATGATCGCGAGTTTCTTTATTGCTCACGTTTATCATTGGGGCGATATTCATTGTGAGAATTTTGGTATTGCGAGAGCTTCTGAGATTTCACCGGTGCATTCAGCAATCCTTGAGAATGTTGTTTATACATTCCATCAGGATACACCAGTGATTCAGCCCGATATGCTGGAAACATTGTGGTGTGCGGTGAATCGAGTGACGAAAAGCGGGCGCCGGCTTGGCAGTGATGAAGCAATCAGTATCGAAGATGCATTAAAGGCAGTGACAATTAATGCTGCTTATCAGTATTTTGAAGAAAATGAACGCGGTTCGATTGAAATGGGCAAATTGGCGGATTTTGTGATTTTAAGCCAAGATCCAAGACAGGTTGATCCGATGAAAATCCGTGATATTGAAGTTTTAGCAACAATTAAAGAAGGACGATGCTGTTATCGAAAAAATACTTTTGAAAAATAAAGTATTTTTTTTAGGCTTTTTAATTATTGCTGCTTATATAGTAAGTGGGGGGATCAGTATGCGCAGCGTCAGCTTCTTGTTAATACTAATTGTTTTAGGTTGTTTAATGGTTTACCGTTTAGATCAATCAGTGATGAAGGGCAGCCGTCATATTGCTTACTGGCAGTCATCAATACATCAGCAGGCGCCTGTAAAAGAAATGGGAAAGGAGGCAGCAGAGCCGCTGGTCAGGGATGAAATGATTTTATCCGTATTGTCAATCCCTGCCTTGGCAATCCATGAGCCGGTTGTTTGGGGGTTGGATAATGAATTTTATTTAAGCCATGACGCAAAGGGTGAGCCTGACGCATATGGCTGTGTGTTTTTAGACGCGGACAATCGGTTAAATGATCCGCTGCTGATTGTTTATGGACATCATGTAATAGGAACCAATCTGCGTTTCAGTCCGCTGGTTGATTTGATCAATCAGCCGATAGATGAAATTTCAATCACTTTTCTTGATAAAAGCTGGTTGGTAAAGGCGGTCATGCAGACCAGTATCGCATCCGCTAATGACTTGTTTGATCCATGGACGATAGATTTTGTCAATGCGGATCATTTTAAAGCCTATCTGCGTTATCTGGGTGCGCTGAGCGGTCAGTCATTTTCGGCTGCTGAAGGAAAACAAGTTTTATTGCTGAGTACCTGCTTAACGTTAGACAGTAATGAGCGGGTCTTGGTATTTGCGGTGGAGGAATGAGAGGGAGAATCATGAAAAAAGTAGTTAAAGCTTTAATGGTTATGTTTATGTGCTTGACGCAGCTGATGCCGCTCCAATCGATGGAGCAGGGCGGTATCATCGGTGTCATTGATCAAAATCTGTTTGGTGTTGAGGATGTGCCGAGCGGGCCGATTTATGGAAAGGCGCAGATGCAGTATGAGTTTACCTTGGATAATGGTGAACAACGCGTCGATATGGGAGGCAATCACTTACGGGGGATAGCTTATCTGAACACTGCTCAAGGCAGCGTATACTGCATTGATCCAACTACCGGCGCGTGCGGCAGTGTTGGTGATGCGCCGGCTGACAGCTATTCAGTAGAGTCTTATGAAAATGAACTTGCGGATGCGATGGGTTTAATCTGGTATTACGGCAATCAGCAGCATGCTCATGACGCTAATTACATGGATTATGTTGCTGTTACCCAGCTTATGATTTGGGAATTATATGGCTGGCATGCTGAGCTGATCCGTGGCTTTGACAATTATCAAACCATTCGTGATGAAATTGATGCAAATCTTAACGCGCATCAACAAACACCGCAGTGGGAAGTGAAGAGCATTCAGCTGAATCCGGACAATTATGCGGATGATGAGAGAGAGGATGCAGTTAAAATCAATCTGCAGCTGGGTGAGAAGCCTTCATTTACATTGAAACCCGGCGACAGTATCGTGTTGGATGATCTTAACGGTGTATTTGAAAAGTATTATACCGATTGGCCGACCATACCTGCCGGTATTAAGACTGAAAGAGTGGGAAAAAACGGCATTCGCTTTACCGCACTGAGCAGCTTTAAAACAACAGCGTTAGGTTATACAAAGGTAGATCCGCAGGTTATCGGTCATGCGTATTTATTGAAACCTAAAAATGATCTGTCGTGCCAAAAGCTGGTTCAGCCTTATGTCAGCAAGCAAAACAGCGGACGAATTGAATTTTTAATTGGCAGTGAGGGATCTGCGGCAGATTGGCAGTCACCGATTACATATCCGGAATTTGTCAAGGTAGATGCTGAACATAAAATTATGCCGCTGCCAGGCAGCCTTTATCAGCTTTTCAGCAGTCAAAGCATCAAGGTACCTTTTGAACGGCGGACAATGACTTGCAGTGTAAATGCTGAGGGAGAGACAAACTGTTCTGATGAAAGAATCACTTATCAGCAGGAAACGATTTTTAAAACCAATGAGATGCTTCTTGAAATGGTTACCGATCAGCAGGGACAGCTGGATTTAAGTCTGATTGGCAGCTTGTTTGAACAACGTGTAATGGATCAATCCTATGATCGTGATTTAGCGAATGGCGGTTATGAATCTTACGCGCCTGCTGATGATTATGAGGGCTTTAACGGCGGTAAGTTTTATTTAAGCGAAAAGCAGGCATTTGGTCAAACAGGGAGTTATGTCGGCTATTACAATGATGGCAAAAGAATTAGCTTCACCATTGATGCCAATGCGGATCAACGCAAAATAACAGCGGTCAATACCCGTCAGAAAGCTAAGCTTATTTTGCATAAAGCGGATGCTGATGATTTGTATCTGAATCATAATGATAAGCTGCTGCCGCAGGGAGACGCGAGTTTTGCCAATGCGGTATTTGAGTTAAGAGCAGATATGGATATTACCTTGCTGGATGGCACGATTCTTTATGAGCGCGGTGATCTTGTCGATACAATCCGCTGTGATGCGTTTGGGGTTGGTGAATCCGCTGAGCTTGAGCTGGGGCGCTACACGCTGAAGGAAATAAGCCTGCCTGAGGGTTATTGGTATTATCAATATGCGGATGAAGCTCAGAGTGTCACTGTGGATATCCGTTATACTGGTCAGGAACACTCCTTGCAGATTTATACCTATGATAAAAACGAGCTTGGTGATACGAGTCCGTTTGAAGCTGTCGATATTCATGAACTCAGCAGTGATGATCCGCAGCAGTCGCTGATTTACCGGAATTCTGTACAAAAAGGGCATTTGATGATTACGAAGTTTTATGAGGGTGAAGTGGGAAATGAGAGTGCCGGTATGCCGGCGGCTAAAAAACCGGCGGCTGACATCTATTTTGGTATTTATCTGAACAGTAAGGCAGTCAATAATTTGACGGCGGATCTTGATGATGCCTTCTTTATGGCGAAGCAGCTGGATGGCACATATAAAAATAATAAAGGCACAGCCTTACAGATTGCAAAGGATCATGAATTGGCATTATGTGATGTCTATATGGTTATCAAGAGTGATGTGAATGGTGAAGCATCAACACAGCGTCCGGAATCGATCGTCTATGCGGCTACCCATGGTACGATGCAGAAGGATGAAACTATTACCAAGCCGCTGCCGCTGCCGTATGGAAAATATACGGTTATTGAACTGAATACACCAGAAGGCTATAAACCGCTTAGCTTTCAGTTTGAAGTAGCGAAGGTCAGCGGCGAACAGGCAGCAGATCCGATTAATAAGTATGCCATAGTAGCTAAGCGGCAGCTTTTAGAAAACCAGCCGTCGATGCAGAAAATCACCTTAAGCAAACGGGACGCGGAAACCGGCAGTCTGATTGTCAGCGATGATACGGTATTTAAAATTTGGCAGTGGAATTACGATGAGCTTTTCAGTGATGATCAGATCCGCTCTTGGTGGGATGATGAAGAGCAGGAATGGCATATTGGGCTTATCAAAAGAAAGGATCAGCTGCTTTCTGGTTCCAATCAGCAAGTATGGCTTGATGAGACATGCGGACATTGGATTTATCAGCGTTACCAGACACTTACCGGCATGCAGATATTGGCGGAATATAAAACATCTGATGGCTCTATACAGCTGCCGCAGCCGTTAGCGGTTGGTAAATACATGCTGTGTGAAATCAAATCGCCGCAGGGCTATCAGCTGCATAACCAGCCATTATCTTTTGTGGTTGAGGGGGTAAAACATGCTGTTGATGCTGATGATCCAGGCTACATCATGGTACCTAAGCTTGATGAAAACGGACAGCCGGTATTAGATTCAATCGGTAATATCGTGCAGGTAGCGGTACCTAAAAACATTCATCTGTTTATCGATATGGCAGATAAGCCTCAAAAAGGCAGAATTGTAATTGAAAAAACCGGCAGTCAGCTGATTGGCTTTCAAAATGAAAATCAGCAGTTTAAACCGGTATGGGAGACTGCAAGACTTCCTTATGGGGCAGTCTTTGAAATCAGTGCAGCTGACGATGTCATCGTAAATAATCAGTTGGTTTATGCCAAGGGAGATTGGGTTGAAACCATTGTAAGTGATATATATGGAAATGCCTCTACCCATGATCTGCCTTTAGGTACTTATCAGGTTTGTGAAACCGCAAGTGCAGAAGGTTATCTGACAGATCAGGCATGCTATGAGGTAACCCTTGATGCCGATCATTATCTTAAACGGGTTTTTCCGCAGTTTTTTACGGTAGAAAATGAACGTCAGCGGGCAATATACAGCTTTGAGAAGCTATTCCAGACATCATCAGGACGGATACCTGCCAATGATGTTGAATTTGGTTTATATGCCGGTGAATCATTATCAGTAAGTAAACCGGTTAAAAGAGCATCGCTTTACGAGATGAGTGCAATCAGTGCGGCTGATTTGATCTATACGGAAAATGAGCAGGGAATTACAATTGATGCATATATCGGTGATGCTAAGCGAATAGAAATCCCTAATGAAATTAACGCGCAGGCGGTCGTTCAAATTGCCGCTGATGCATTCCGCGGCTGTGATTTAGAGTCAGTTTTGATTCCCGGTAATGTGCAAATGATCGGCAGCCATGCCTTTGCGGACAATCAGCTGGAATTGGTGATTTTACAGCCGATGAGCGTAACCTTTGAGGCCGCTGATGTATTTGCGGATAACCCATTGAAAACATTGGAGGTATATGATTTACCAGCCTATGATCAAGTCAAAATTGGTTTTGGTTTAACGGCTTCTTTCGATCCGCTTGATGGCCGCTGTCTAGGCTTTGCTTTACGCCTGCATGATGCCAGCGATGATGTGCTTGATGATTTTGCCTATGAACCAGCGTCTGAAAGCTTAGTTTTTAATGAAGCCATTGACCCTGCCTTGATTCAGCTGACTAGTCTGACGCTGATGGGCAGCGAATTAAATGTTATCAGCAGGGTAGACAGTGGTGCATCCTCAATCCTGTTGCCGGAAATGATTGATGGTGTTGCCATTGATGGAATATTAAGCCTTGGTAATGCCAGCATTGAAAGCTTGTCAATCCCTGACAGCTATCAATATTTTGGTGAAAATGCCTTGGCAAATCTGCCGAATCTGAAAGGTATTCAATTCAAAGCTTCAGAGAATGCGGCTGAAGCGATGATTATTCATCTGAATAGCTTTGATAACAGTCCCAATCTCGCGGTTATTGAAGCCGAAGCTTCCAGCGCGGCAATTCTTCGTAATCAATTATTTATTTATGATAATGGCGAATTAAAAACAATGGATGAATTTGATGAAAGCAGCCTGCCAAGCTTCTGTTTGCTGCCAATAACAATCTACAGCCATGATAATGAGGGTGGACTTGATGATGAATTCACCTTACCGCCGCATGAAGAAATACTGGGAAAAGACTTTGTGACAGAGATTCCTGAGCACACGCTGATTGAAAGGATAAAGATCAGCAACGGTAAGGGAATCATTGAGTCGCAGCTGCCGCCGGGCAAATATTATCTGAAAGAATTATCAGCACCGGCAGGCTATATTAAGGCATATCACACTTATGAATTTGAAGTTAAAATTGATGATGAGGGAATGCTGAATTTGTTTGCGCAGCCGCTGATAAACGTGGCTGAATCACTGCCTGATACACCTTCCTCAGCCTCTAAGAAGCATGCGGTAAAATTGATTTTATACAAAGCATTTGAGCTTGATTTGAATCATCCACAGCGTGAATTATCCGCCGAATTTGAAATTGTAGAGGCTGGCGGAAAACGGCTAGATACCTTTACTACGGATGCCAGCGGAGCCGGTATTTGGCAGGGAAACTTAGCGCCGGGAAGTTATACCGTTAAAGAAATCAAGACCGCCGAAGGCTATTTGGTCGATACACGCAGTTTTAATTTCCAAGTTGGTGAAAAGGGAAATGATGTCATCGTAATCAATGAAGGAGAGGCAGTAGTCAACCGCTTAGAGCGTCATACATTAAAGCTATTCAAGACTGATGATCATGATATGCCGCTGAAAGGTGCGGAATTTACCCTATATGATGCGCAGTTTGAAAGCTATGCAAAGGCGGTTACCGATGATTTGGGCTATGCGGAATTTTCAGGAATTAAAGCAGGAACTTATTATCTTAAAGAAACGAAAGCACCGGCAGGCTTCATTATTGATGATGTGTTAAAAACAGTAGAGCTTTATGATGATCTCGAGATGATATTCATTAATCAGCCTGGTGAAACAATGAAAACCTATCCGGAAACTGGCACCGCGGCATCTGACAAGTCTGTCAATGAGCCTCTCTTGGTACTTTGCTTATCCGCGTTCTTGTTTGTGCTGATTAAAATGCTTAAAAAATCGCTATAAACCGGTAATATCTGACTTTCATGGAAAAACATATCCTTTCTCTTTCAATTAAAAATGTTTCATGATATATTAGTACAGAAGTTAAGGAAAGTGTGAGGTGTTAAAGCATGAAAATCGGATTTATATCACTTGGATGCAGTAAGAATTTAGTCGATAGTGAAAGAATCATGGGGATGCTGAGACAGGGCGGTCACGAATTTGTTGCCGATCCTAAGGAAGCAGAAGCCATATTAATTAATACATGTGGATTTATCAATCCGGCAAAAGAGGAAGGCATTAATACAATTTTGGAAATGGCAGAGTATAAAAATGGTCATTGCAAGAAACTGATTGTGCTTGGCTGTTTGGCTCAGCGCTATAAGCAAGATTTAATCGATGAGATTCCTGAAATTGATCGGGTCGTATCAATTTCAGAATATCCGAAATTGAATGAGATTTTATCGGAAGTCTTGGAAATTGAGCCGCTGGTTTCCTATGGGAAAAGTGAGCGTTTGGTATCCAGCAAGCCTTGGACAGCTTATCTGAAGATTGCTGAAGGCTGCAGCAATAATTGTACCTATTGTGCTATTCCGCTGATTCGCGGCGGCAATGTCAGCTTTAAGATGGAAGACATCGTGGCAGAAGCGAAACAGCTGGCAGCAAACGGAGTAAAAGAACTGGTGCTGATTGCACAGGATACAACTAAATATGGATTGGATCGTTATGGCAAGTTAAGTCTTTTAACTTTGCTTCAGCAGCTTCATGAAATTGAAGGTTTTCATTGGATTCGCATTTTATATATGTATCCGGATGAAATTACCGATGAATTGCTGGTTGGCATGACGAAGCTGCCTAAGGTTCTGCCTTATTTTGATATCCCGATGCAGCATGGCAATGATAAAATGCTAAAGCTGATGAATCGCCGGGGCAGTGTAGAAGATGCTTTAAAACTGGTAGAACGGATTCGTGAGCTTTTCCCAAGCCCAACATTAAGGACAACTAATATTGTCGGTTTTCCTCATGAAGGTGAAGCTGAATTTAACGATTTAATGGCATTTACTAAAGCAGTACGCTGGGATCGGATGGGGGCTTTTACCTATTCACCGGAAGAGGATACCGTTGCTTATGATATGGATGAAACAGTGGATGAGGAAATCAAAGAAGCCCGCCTTGCAGCACTGATGGAAACTCAAGAGGCAATCTCTTTGGCTAATAATCAGCAGCATATCGGTGAAGTGATGGAGGTACTTGTTGAAGCACAGGATGGCTTAGTGGGTAATTACCGCGGCCGAGGAAAAAACAGTGCACCGGATGAAATCGACGGCTGGGTCATTTTCAAAGCAGATCGCATGATTGAATTTGGCAGCTTTGTGCAGGTTAAAATCACAGAAGCCCGCGTCCATGATTTAATTGGTGAAGAAGTCTATGCTTAAAGGCTTTGAACCGATTTACAGCGATCATTCTAAAACATTGATACTAGGTTCTATGCCATCGGTGGTATCATTAGAGAAGCAGGAATACTATGGCTTTCATCTGAATCGTTTCTGGAAAATAATGAGTGTATACAGCGGCCGCCAGTTTCCTGATTATGATGCCAAAAAGCAAATGATTCTTGATTATGATTTTGCTTTGTGGGATGTCATTCAAGGCTGTGAACGTGAGGGAAGTCTTGACAGCAAGATTAAAAATCCGATCTGCAGTGATATTTTAGGCCTTTTGGAAAAAGCGCCGGCCATTTGCAGAATCATCTGTAATGGAAAAAAAGCCGCCGAGCTTTTTGACCGCCATTTTAAAGCTCAGGTTGACTGTGAAATCATCTATCTGCCGTCAACCAGCAATGCGAACCGCACAATCAAAGAGCATGAGCTGTTTGAGGTTTGGTTAAAGGCTTTGAACACTTAACAATTGAAGGTGATAAAATGAAAAAAGCTTTACTGCTGCTGCTGGCCGCTTTACTGAGCGGCTGCAGCAGTGAAAATAATCTGATTCAGATCTTTGCGATGGATCAGACAGCGCCAGTGATTACTTTTGTCGAAAAGCCCTATCTGGTTGAAGGACAGTATGACTTGAATAAGCTCGCTATTGTGACTGATATCAGTAACTTTACGGTGGAAACCATGGCTGAATCAGCCGACGAAAATCATATCGAGGTTTGTGTTGAAGCAGAAGATGAATATCAAAACAGCAGTACGCTGTGCAAGACCTATGCGTTGATAAGGGATGATGAATTTATGATGTATGATCTGCAGAATAATACCCCGGATGAGCTTGTGGAGCAATATCTGGATCATCATGATCTGGATAGCGATAGTATTGGCTTTTTCTATCAGAATACGGTAAGCGGTGCGGCCTATCTATATAACGGCAGTGAATTGTTCACTGGCGCAAGTACGATAAAAGTACCGCTGGCTATGCTTTACACCGATATGATTCATGCGGACAAGCTCAGCTATACGACAGTGCTGCAGTTTATTGAAGAGGATATAGAAGCCGGCGGCGGTCGAACTGCCCTTGACAACGCGGTTAATTCAGCACTCAGCGTTGACTATCTGCTTCAGCAAAGTATCATGAATTCAGATAATACAGCGACCAATATTCTGCTTAGAAATTACAATCGGTTTACTAAAGATTTATTCCGCATGGACTATGCCGCTTTTTATCCTAAACGATATCCTGCTGCTTTTTATTCAGAGAATTTGATTACTGCAGAATTAATGCTGAATGTTATACGTTCGCTTTATCAAAACGCAGAAGATTATGCAAAAATCATTCGGGATATGAAAGAGGCAGAACCCGATGCCTATTTTAAACAGCTGATTGATGATATTGAAATTGCTCATAAATATGGTTTGTATGGTAATGTCGAACATGATATGGGAATCTTGTATACAGAGGAACCCATTTTATTGGGCGTGTTTACTAAAGATATCATAAATTCTAAACAAGTAATTGCTGAATTGGCAAGAATGATGGAACTCTATGCCGCTGTTCATTATGGAGAAAATGTTTAATTGGTAATTTTATATGGATAAGAAAAGCGCCTGAACAACGGGCGCTTACTTCATACATTGTTACAGAGCATATACATTTAAGCATTTGTCATACACCAAATTTACACCATATTATTTAATGATATATTAAAAGCGCCCATAATCAGGCGCTTATCTTTTATCTGGCGGAGAGCACGAGATTCGAACTCGCGGTAGCTTGCACTACGCCACCTTTCCAAGATGGTGCCTTAAACCGCTCGGCCAACTCTCCGCTCTCTATTTTATCTGATTTTTGATTTTTGTCAATAAACTTCGAAAATTTGCTAGTGAAAATCACAATGAATGGAAAGCTGCAGCTTACAGGTTAATGACATAAATACATTGTTCTTCGTTAAATCTTATTAATTTCTGCTTTAATTCACCGTTTAGCTTTTCTGCCAATTTGCGTGAAGCAATGTTCTTGCTTTGTGTTTCAATAAGAATATGTGTCAGTTTTAATTGAGTACGGCAATATTCGAGTACAGCCTGCAGACATTCAAAAGCATAGCCCTGACTCCAATATTCTTTTAAAAAAATATAAGAAATCTCTTTATCTATCATATTATGGTGAGGTGTAATTTCAATTAAACCTATTAAAGTGCCGTCATTTAGTTTTACCGTAAGATGAATTCCTTGAGTGTCAGCAATAATAGCTCGTATGTTTTGCTGCGCCTGATTATCACTGAGACTGCCGCCCAAAAAAGTTCTAAGCAGTGAATCCGTGTAAAACGGCATCAAATTTTCAAAATCAGCAGGCATGGCATGAGCGAGTCGACATCGCTGAGTGGTTAAGAATGTAGTTTTTTCTTTAAGAAGAATCTGCGCTGTTGTCTTGCGCGGTCTTGGTGCTGGTGTTTCTGCTGGTTTGCCGATTGCAATGGCGGATATCAGTCTTAAATCCGGATAACCGACAGCCTGAGCTATTTTAGCTTCTGTATATACCGTATCTCTGATCCAAAGCGAACCTAAACCAAGATGGACAGCCTCAAGACAAATATGCTCGATCATAGCGCCGATTGATACTAAATCGCTGGTCTGCCATGCTTCATCAACTTCCTGAAAAATCAAAAATAAAAGCGGGGCATTTTTTATAACTGCAGCTGAAGCAGCGGCGCTGTTCGCACAATCATTAAATGATGGCTTATAGCAGGTTAGCATGATATCCGCGATTTGATTTTTAGTTTCTCCCTTAAGCACCATGATTTTCCATGGCTGCCGATTTTTCGCTGACTGACAAAGCCTGCCGCACTCAATCAGCCGGCCGATAGTTTCAGCATCAATATCATCAGATAAATAGCGGCGGATGCTGCGCCTATTTCGTATTATATTTTCTAAATCCATAATTAGTCCTCCTATACTTACATTTTAACTGATTTATAGGAATACTGCTTGTCTATTTCTGCTCAATGTAAAATGAAGCTAGGCTTATCTGACCAGCAGTTTCCATTTGTCTGAATAAGAATGATCGGGACTTCAAAAATGTTGATACAGATAAAGAAGAAAATTAAATCTTTTTTTATAAAATGTTGTTGACAAATATTATTATTTATCGTATCATAATCAAGCAAGATGACTTGTTAGCTCAGCTGGCAGAGCAACTGACTCTTAATCAGTGGGTCCAGGGTTCGATTCCCTGACAGGTCACCATTTAAATAAATATCGGGATATCATCTGGGAACAGAGAATATATCCCGATTTTTTATATATTTGATGAGATTTATGTGTACTTATAGTATAATGATAAACAGCAGAAAAAGGAGGTGGTAGGCATGCGTAAGTCAATTTTAGAATTTCCATCTGATTATACGGTTGTCGATATTGAAACAACAGGCTTAAATGCGGCCAATGATGCGATTATAGAAATCGCGGCAATTAAGGTAAAAAATCATGAGATAGTTAATACTTTCAGTGAATTGATCAATCCGCTGCGGCCTATTTCAAGATTTATTACCAACTTAACAGGTATTGATGATGAAATGGTAGAAATGTGTGAATCAATCGAAATGATACTGCCGCAGTTTTTGGATTTTGTGGAGGATGATAAAATCTTAGGTCATAATATTAATTTTGATTTATCCTTTCTCAGAAAAAAATGCAGTGAATTCGGTATTATTGAATTGAATAATACAAGTGTTGATACATTGAAATTAAGCCGGCATCTGCTGCCGCAGCTGCCTCATCACCGACTTCAGGATCTGGTTCAATATTTCCGTGTCACTTCAAACGGTGCCCATCGAGCGCTGGCTGATTGTATGTCAACGAAAGGTGTTTATGATGAGCTTCGCAAGCTGAATGAATTGAAAGAAAAGAAGCGTTTGCTGCAGAGCTGTAAGAATTTTGAAACACTTGCCAATTGTCATATTGTAATTGCCGGTCCCCTAAGCGCGATTGACAGTAAAAATTTAGTGCTTCAGCTTTCAGCGGTTAATGCTGTACTTGATGAGAAAATGAGCACGGATACAGATATCCTTGTATTGGGTGGTATGGAGAAGCCTTATCAGCGATCCATGGAACTCAGCGATCATCCTTTTATTATATTATCGGAACATGAACTACTTCAGCGTTTTAAGGTTAAGGTGCAGTAAGCTGCATCTTTTTTTTAATCACTTTAATTTGTTTAGCGTATATAGAAGTAGAGGAGGTGAATCGATGATCCCTTTAAATGAAAAAGAAATGAAGCAGTTGAAGGGAGGTCTCGTCACTGCTACGGCTTTGCTTGGTTATGTCGCGGTAGCTGCCGGTGTTGCTGCAATAATTAAAATTATCACATCATCACGGGGTAAAATATCCATCCCAGGCATCAACATTCAATGGGGTGATTAGGTCTACCTGATTTTGTAATTTCATATGCTTTATTGAGGTGAAGCTATGAATAAAAAACGCTCAGTTATTTTTTTCGCCCTGTTGCTAAGCTGTCTGTTTTCCGCAATTTATGTGATAGGCTTTATGATGATTACTCCCCAAAGTACCATTACCCGGCTGTCGATGAATCAAATCGGTATTTATCAGAATCAGGACAATGCCAATAAAGTCATGGAATCACTGACGGCGATGAATCTTAAACCATACAGCTATCAGCAGGATTCACTAACCATTGTTGTTTGTTCATTGTCAGAAGATGGTGTAAAGACTAAAGCGGATCAGACAATTTTGGCCGGTGCCGGTTACGCATACATATACAAAGAGATTGAATCAAAGGACAGTGCCTTCAAAGAAGCAGTAAAAAATCAGGATTTTGAAAAAGTTATGGAGTTGATGCAAAATCAAGGTAAAGGAAATTAATGAGCGGGAGCGGCCCCGGGAGAAGGTGCTTCGCTATGGTATTGAACAGTGCAGCAATCGGGATTTACTAGCCATCATTCTGCGCAGCGGTGTCAAGGGGCAGTCAGTTTTAGAACTCGCTGATCAAGTATTGTCGATGCAGCAAAATCTGGCAATGCTTACGCAATTGACTTACGAAGAGCTGATTCAGATCCGCGGTATTAAAAAAGCGAAAGCGATTGGCCTTTTGGCATGCTTTGAATTATCTAAAAGAATCTCCTGCGAATCTGTCGCACCTACATTTAGGATTGACAATCCTGCCTGTCTTACCGACTGGCTGAATAAAAAGATCGGTTTCATGGATCAGGAGCATTTCATCGTGGTTTTTCTGGGTACTAAAAATCAGATTCTCAAGGATAAGACAATTTTTATCGGCTCGCTTGACCGTACAATCGTCCATCCCCGGGAAATCTATAAAGAAGCGGTTAAATTGAATGCCAGTAAAATCATTTGCGTACATAATCATCCCAGCGGCGATGTAACGCCAAGCCCCAATGATATTACGGCTACGCAGGCAATCAGCGAGGCAGGGAGGACGGTCGGTATCCCATTGCTTGATCATTTGATTGTTGGCAACAATGCTTATTTAAGCTTTAGGGAACAAGGTTTGCTGCCGCAAATTGAATAAAATCATAAAATGATATTGAAAACAGAACCTCTGTGTTATAATAATCAAAGGTGATGTTATGTCTAGATTTACAAGATTTCAAAAAATCATGCTGGCCCTGATTACCGTGTGTCTGGCATTTGCGATAGCTACTAGCGGCAGGTCTAATATTGTATTAGATCTTGTATATGATCCTTTAATCATGCTTAAATACAGTTTGATTGATGCACCGATTGAAACCATCAGCAACTGGTATAAGGATTTTAACTCCTTATGGAGCGTCAAAGAAGAAAATGATCGGCTGCGCTATGAATTATCAATGCAGGAACAGTATTCAGCCATGCTTGATGAAAAAACGCGGGCATTGAATGAGCTGGAAACACAGCTTAACGTTTATCAGAACTTTGAAAAAGTTTATGCGAATGTCATCAACCGCAATCCAGAAACATGGAATAATGTTATTACTGTTGATGTGGGAGCCACGGACGGCATTCTTAAAGATATGGCTGTGATCAGCGGCAATGGCTTGATCGGCAAGGTTATCGATGTTGGTCAATTGACCAGCAAGGTGCGTTTGCTGACTTCGCAGGATCAATTAAGTAAAGTATCAGTTAAAATAAGCATTGACGAAAACAAAGCGGTTGAAGCCATCTTAGAAGAATATAACCTTGAGAAGAATTCCTATGTTGTCAGATTGTTCAGTGAAACTGATGAAATCGGTGTCGATATGGATGTAGTTACTTCCGGCAGCGGCGGTGTTTTTCCTAAGGGAGTATTGGTCGGCAAGGTCAATGAAATCGTAGAGCTTCAAAATGAGATTGGTAAAATTGTTTATGTGACACCAGCTGTTGACTTCAACGCGTTCAATTATGTAGCGGTTATCAATAAGGCAGGTGACTGAGATGCTTTTTCATAGTCTTTTTATTCTAGCCTGCTTCTTGCTGGACGGTTTGATCATGATTCTGTTTCCCAATTCATTTGACCCTTATGCGATGACCTTTGTGCCATGTCTGGGTTTGTCAGCGCTTGTGCTGGCCAGCCGCCACATGGATAAAACTGACTCACTGCTGATGTTTCTGATGTTTGGTATGTTTTATGATTTCTTTGTTACACGGGAATATCTGATTTATGCCTTAATTTTCGTACTGCTGAGCTTTATCGTGCGAATCTGGTCGAATCATATGATGGAATCGGTATTAGAATGCCTGCTTCTCGCTATTTCGACAATTTTCGTTAAAGAACTTATCGTATACTTGTATATGTTAATGAGTCAAGTAACGCAGATGAGAATTGCCTTATGGCTGACGAATCGATTATTTTTGACCTTGCTGATCAATGGCGTTCTGGTTGTCGTCATCATATTCGCAAGCCGTACTATCGAGGATTATATTCTGCTGCGTGAAAAACGTATACGGAAAGAGGAATCGATATCATGGCTGGACTTACTATCAAAGCATTAAACCAACAATACACTTGCATCGCCTCGATTGAGGATTTTGATGCTTTTATTGATGAATGTGAAAAAAAGCTTAAACTGTGTGCTGCGAAAAGCGATACGCCGTTTAAAGCCTTTTTTTTGTTTAACCGCGAATTAAGCGGTGAAGAACTGATCCGCTTTTTTGACACCGTATGGAAGCAGCATGTGGTGGTGCAGGGCATCGGTGAAAGAAATATGCTGAGCTCAATGAAAATATGGGATCAGCCGCTCTATGCCGGGCAGTCCTATGACTTTGAGGAGGATACCTTAATTTTAGGCGATATTCCTAATGATACTTATATTACCGCCCATCATAATCTTTATGTGGTGGGTGAATTAGAGGGCTGCATTGATCTGATGCATGAGGATTGTGAATGCTGCTGCTCCTCAAGCAATGATGCGAAAATCAGAATTTTTGATAGCAGCTTCCAAAATCTGACATTTTTCACTGCTTCTCGCCTGTATTATAAAAACCATCAAGTATTAATTAGTAAACTTAAGGAGGGTTTTTATGGGAACTAGTATCGCGATTACATCCGGCAAGGGCGGTGTAGGGAAAAGTACAGTCTGTATATCATTGGGAATGGTTTTAGCAAGAGCCGGCTATCGGGTCTGTTTGATTGATGTTGATCTGGGACTAAAAAATCTGGATGTTATGATGGGGCTTGAAAATCGGGTGTTTTATGATCTTTATGATGCTATGAATGGAAAATGTTCATTAAATAAAGCCATTCTGCGTGATAAGCGGGAAGAAAATCTGTATCTGCTGCCGGCCTGCAAATCCATCAATGTAAAGGATTTTAATGGCAATGATCTTAAACTGGTCGTTGAAGAACTCAAACGCAGTTTTGATTATGTGCTTTTAGACTCACCGGCCGGCATTGAAAGCGGCTTTATGCATTCACTGCATTGCGCGGATCGGGTAATTCTCGTAACCACATTGGATATAACGGCCATTCAGGATGCAGATCGAATCATCGGATTGTTGATGAAGGAAAATATTGAAACGATTCAGGTAATTATGAATCGTGTTAATCCCCGTTTTATTGAAAAGGGAATCAGTGTCCGCATGGAAGATGCCTTATCTTGGCTTTCAGTAGAATTATTGGGGATTGTTTATGAAGATGAAAACATTGCCAGAGGCAATAATCGGGGCAATCCGCATGTACTGGATGAAAAAAGTCTTACCAGTGAATGTTTTGAAAATATACGGGCAAGATTATTTGGAGAAAATGTAGCCTTGCCTAAATATCGTGAAAAGAATATCTTAAGAAAACTGTTTAATTAATTATCACTGCCGCTGAAAAAAGATAGTCAAGCGGTGGCAAAAGTGATAAAATATCTCCAAAAGGAGGTGGTTCAATGTTACGGCGGCTTATTGATAAAGTAGATGAAAAAGTCAATGTGAAATTACTTGTGAAAATCATGCTTCTGCTTTTGATTTTGTATCTGCTTCAGGAAACAGACCGTGTCTGGGGAACCTGGGTCACAACGCTGATCTCGATTCTCAAGCCCTTTTTAATCGGTTTTGTGGTAGCCTATGTACTCCATCCTCTGATTGATTTTCTCAAAGAGCATAAAGTAAAAGGCAGTCTGGCTGTAGTGCTTGTGCTGCTTGGTTTTATTGTAGTGATCATCCTGCTGATGCTGGTGCTGATTCCATTGCTTTATGATAAGATTCTTGAATTCGGCAACTCATTGATCTATGCCGTACAATGGATCATTGATTTCATTACGACAAACATTGAAACTGAGGAGCTTTCGATTGTAAATACAGTGGGGGATTATGTTACTAATTTCATTAAACAATGGCAGTCTTGGCTGCCGCAGATAACAAATGCATTGCCTTCGGTCTTTAATTCACTGCTCAGTGTTTTCTCAACCGTCGCATTCTCATTGATTATCGGTATCTATATGCTGTTTGATTTTGACCGCATTAAAAACTGCATCCGCAAAGGTGCGCTGATGCTGATGCCGCGTTCGGAGAAATACATAACCGAAATTGATTTAAACCTTACGGTATATTTAAAAAGCTTGGTCATTTTGATGATTATTAAATTCTTTGAATATGGCCTGCTGTATTTCTTGGTTGGACATAATGACTGGCTGATTGTCGCCTTGCTGACTTCCATCGGCTTGATAATTCCTTATTTCGGTTCAACGGTAGCGAACTGTATCGGCATCCTTACCGGTTTGACGCTCTCACCGATTCGTTTTATCTGCCTGTGCCTTGGCATCGTGGTATTATCCGCAGTAGATGGTTATGTGATCGGGCCGCTTGTTCATCAGAAACGTTCGGCGCTGGGTCCGTTGATTTCATTATTTGCGGTTTTTGCCGGAGGAATTATAGCGGGTGTCTGGGGTATTACGCTGGCGGTGCCGGTTGCTTTGAGTATTCGTTCAGTTTTTGAGGTTTATAGTGAAGAACAAGAAGAACATGCTTAAATCAGCATGTTTTTTTCATGTTTGCCGTTCTGCTTTCATATATATGAGGTAGGAGGGAAGTTATGATTCGAGAAAATCGCAGTCGAAGTCGTATGCATTCACGTTATGGAAGCCGTTTTGATGAAGACCATTCAAAGGGCTTCGGCTTCTTTTTTAAGCTGACAATGATTATCATGCTTTTGGTTGCACTCACACTGGGTTACAGAATCAATGAGGTTAAACAATTTGTCAAGATTCCGGAGGCAATTCGTTTAAGTGTTAAAAATCTAACCGCATGGTTTCCATTTGAAAGCTGGTTTAATCTGAAAGATACATCAGTCAGTGCCGCTAACTATCAAAAGCTGGCGGATAATTATTATGTCAATGGTTCTACAACCTGCAGCAGTATTTTAAATGGTGTTGTTTTAAGTATTAATGATGATGAAAAGAATATTTTAGTTCAGCATGATAACGGTGTGCTGGCTACTTATGGCAATCTTGAAAGCATTGATGTTATAGCTGGTGAGAGAGTGAATCAGGGGGCCGCTTTAGGCAGCTTTAATGAATCAGTAAAAATGGATTTTCTTTATAATGGTGCAGCCATTGATTATCTGCAAGCCATGGCTATCCAATGAGTTTCAAAGTTTCTATCTGGTGGTATGTCTTTTTTATCTTGTCAATGCTGGCAGATAATCTCAAGACTTGGCTGATGCTTTTTGTCATGCTGCTGATTCATGAAGCAGGACATATAGCGGCAGCTAAAAAACTGGGCTATCAGATTTCGAAACTGACGATTTATCCATTTGGCTGCGGAGCGGAAATCGAACATATTGACCATGGTTCTACATTAGAGGAAGTGATCATTATTCTCTGCGGCATCGGCATGCATCTTTTTTATCCGGCATGCTTTGCTTTGATGCATAGGGCTGGACTGATTTCAAGCGCTTATCAGAATTATCTGACACATTTAAACGCGTCTGTGATGCTGTTTAACCTGCTGCCTGTCTATCCGCTTGACGGCGGCCGTTTATTGGATTGTATCATGCAGTCCTATGGCTCCTATCGAAAAGGCAGAACAATGACGCTGATCGTATCTATGGGCGTATTGCTGTTGGCAGTGGCTGAGATGCGCAATATCGGCGCCCTTATGGCTTTCAGTTTTCTGTTTATACAGCTGCTGCTTTGCGGTTTAGATAAAAAGAAGGATTATCATGATTTTATGCTGTACCGCTATCTGTATCCCAAGGAAAGAGAGATTAAGCTGCATCAGTCTTTAGAATTATACCGTAATTATATTTCTGTATTTCAAAAAGGCGGCAAGTTAATCAGTGAGCGTGAATGGCTGCATCAAATCTTTAATCAGCATTAAAATATTTAACCAACTGTTTCACAAAATCAGTTTCATGGTATAATAATCATAAGTGAGGTATGCTATGAAAAAGATATTTCTAATTTGTTGTTTGTTTTTAGCGACATTATCAGGATGCAAGGTAGAAACACCGGTTGCTTGTGCGACGAATTATCCTGTTTATTATTTAATCAGTAAAATTGGCGGCAGTTACATAGAAACCTGCAATCTGTCAAAAAATGAACTGATTCAGCGGGCACAAGTCTCGGACACCTTTTTAGATGATCTCAATGACGCGGATCTGCTGTTTTACATCAGCGGTCTTGAGCCTTATTTCAGCGTTTATCAGGATGATTTTAATAAATCGTCGATTACTAAGGTAGACTTGGCAAAGGCAAGCGCTATTTATAAGTTTGCCCGCACTACTTCAATGGTTGTGGATACACAGGAAATTACGGTGGAATCACCTTATTATGAGGGTGAAGAATTTAAATATATCGATACCTATGATAAGGATTTAGCTATTTGGATGGACCCTAATGCGATGATGAGTATGGCCATGACGATCCGTGATACTTTTGTTTCTACTTATCCGGAAAATGCGGCGGTTTTTGAAGATAATTACAGTAAGCTGGAAGTTGAGTTTGCGCAGCTTGATGCTTCTTTTCAGAATTTAAAGGATGAAAAAAGGGATATTGCTTTTGTGACGATGACACCTAATTTTGGTACATGGCAGAAATCTTACGGCTTTAGGGTGTATCCGGTAATTTTATCTCGTTATGGGGCGTTGCCGACAGCATCACAGCTGGCAGCGATTAAAGCCAGAATTAAGAATGACGGTGTTAAATACATCGCGCATGAAGAGAATCTTCCTGAGGATGTTGAGGCACTGTATAATGAGCTGGTTGCTGAGTTAGGGCTGACGCGTATAAATCTGAATAATATATCATCAATCAGCGGCGATGCGATTCAAAATAATAAGGATTATCTGACTTTGATGTATGAGAATCTTGCACAATTGGAGTCATTAGGCAACTAGAAAGCAGAAATGCTTTCTTTTACTTTATATGAAGCATGGTTTTTGATATAATCATAGCGTTATAAATGCAGATGGGAGTTGATTCAATGCTGAGAATAACGCAATTAAAATTAACGATTGATCAGCCAATAGAAGCATTGAGAGAAGTTATCAGGAAAAAACTGAATTGTGATTCTGATGATTTTACTTATACGATCTATAAAGAGAGCATTGATGCAAGACAGCGGGGGAATGATTTTATCTTCAGCTATACGGCCGATGTGGAAATAAAGGATGAACAGCGTTATCTTAAACATAAGAATCCTGATATACAGCTATGCGTAAAAAACGCTTATCAGCTTCCTGCCCACGGCTATCTGTATCTAAAGCAGCGGCCGGTGATCATCGGCTTTGGTCCGGCCGGCATTTTTGCGGGACTGCTGCTGGCGCAGGCCGGTTTTAAACCGTTGATTCTGGAGCGTGGTGAGGCGGTTGATGAGCGTGTACGCTCGGTTGAAAAGTTTTGGCAGTCAGGCATTTTAAACGAAGCCAGCAATGTGCAGTTTGGCGAAGGCGGTGCCGGTACTTTTTCTGATGGTAAGCTGACTTCCAGATCTAAGGATCTGCGCTCACATAAGGTACTTGAAGAATTTGTGCGTTTTGGCGCGCCGAAAGAAATTTTGTATCAGGCACATCCGCACATTGGAACGGATTTGCTGCGAGGCATCGTTAAACAAATGCGTGAGGAAATCCGCTCATTGGGCGGCGAGGTGCGGTTTAATACAACGGTCGATGAAATCATCGTATCAAAGGGAGCTGTAAAGGCGGTTCGCTGCGGCGATGAGCTGATTGACTGTGAAACGGTACTATTGGCATGCGGTCATTCAGCCCGGGATACATATCAGATGCTGATTGATAAACAAATTGCGATGGAAGCCAAGGCATTTGCTGTCGGGGTGCGTATTGAGCATCCGCAGGCGCTGATCAATCAGGCGCAATACAAGCAGTATGCGAATCATCCGCGGCTGAAAGCGGCAGAATACCGGCTGGCCATGACCACCAGTAAAGGACGCGGCGTTTATACGTTCTGTATGTGTCCCGGCGGCAATGTTGTCGCATCAACTTCACTGGCTGAACATGTAGTGACCAATGGGATGTCTTACCATGCCCGCGACGGTGTTAACGCCAACAGCGCTTTGCTTGTTCAAGTCAGTCCTGATGATTTTGGGCATTCCCTTGATGCCGGTATTAAATTTCAGGAGCAGCTTGAAAAGGATGCCTTCATTGCCGGCGGCAGCAATTATCAGGCACCGGTACAGAGGGTGGAAGATTTTCTCAAGCATCAGCCAACCCAAAAAATCGGCAGCGTTCAGCCCAGCTATCCATGCGGTGTAAAGGGGATTGATTTTCATACCCTGCTGCCAGCCTTTATCTGTGAATCATTAGCGGAGGGAATCTGTGCATTTGACCGCAAGCTGAAGGGCTTTGCGATGGATGACGCGATTATGACCGGGGTTGAAACCCGATCTTCAGCCCCACTGAGGATTTTACGAGATAAAGACAGCTGTGTCAGCTTAAATACAGAAGGTCTTTATCCATGCGGTGAAGGAGCAGGATTTGCGGGCGGCATTATATCAGCAGCGATTGACGGCTTACGATGTGCTGAAAAAATTATTGAAAAATATGATCCGGAGGAATTAAAATGAAAAAATTTATAGAGGAATTTAAACAGTTTGCAATGCGCGGCAATGTGCTGGATATGGCAGTCGGCGTGATTGTCGGCGGTGCCTTCAACAGCATCGTGACATCTTTAGTTAATGATGTGATTACGCCGCTGATTGCCATCCCGATGGGAAAGGCAACATTTACAGATATTGTTTGGGTGATTGGTGAAACACAAATTACGATTGGTAATTTCATTCAGGCTATTTTCAGCTTTTTGATTACCGCGTTCTCAGTATTTGTTTTAGTGAAAACCATTAATATTCTGACGAAGAAACGCGAAGCTGAAAAGCCGCAGGAACCGGCAACTCCTAAAATTTCTTCTACTGATCAGCTTTTGATGGAAATCCTTGAAGAATTAAAGAAGAAAGAGGCCTAAAGTCGCAAACCTCCTCATACATTGGTAGGGGAGGTTTTTTATGTCTAGAAAATGTAAAATCGGAGTATTTGCTTTTCTTGCGGCAGTGGTCCTAGTCATTATCCTAAGCGGCGGTTATCTGCTTACCTTAGGCGGTGTCTTTCATCCGACTGTAAATCTGAAGGGCGGCAATATAACCCTTGAATTGAACGAAGCTTATGAAGAGCCAGGCTTTAAAGCCCGCAGCATGTTTCATGATGTCAGTGATCAGGTAACGGTCAGCGGCGATGTAGATTCAACTAAAACAGGTGTATATACGATTGTCTATGAGATCAAAGGAACAACTAAAACCCGGAAGGTAACGGTACAGGATACAACACCGCCGCAGATCACCCTGCTTGGCAACAGTGAAATGCATGTGTTTGAACGGGAGACCTTTAATGATCCAGGTGTTGAAATAATCGATGCCTCTTGTGATGACGGGCAGTCGCTGCTGCAGATTGAAGGCAATGTAGATATGCTGACATGCGGGGAATATGAATTGATTTATAATGCAGTCGATGCCAGTGGCAATGCATCCTCAGTAAGCAGAAAAATCATCGTAGAAGCTGATCCCGCCTTGGTAAAGCTGCATTATGCCTATGATGTCTATGATAATACAGCCTTTGAATGGTGGTTCAATAAATCAGAGAATCATCAGCGGATGGAGGGTGCGATTGCGCAGGAGATTCTTGATAAATATGCGGCATATTATCTGGGACCTGATGACAAGGTCATCTATCTGACCTTTGATGAGGGCGGCAATGACATTACTTACATCCATGAGATTGCCGATGTTTTAAATGCCCACAATATTAAAGCTACCTTCTTTTTAACGAGAAATTACGTAATAGATAATGAGGAATTCATGCGCTCATTAGTTGATCAGGGCCATCTGATTGGCAATCATACCCGCCATCATTATGATATGCCGACACTGGCGAATGAGGCGCAGATCGATCAGTTTGTTCTGGAGGTGCTGGATTGTGAGAAGGCTATTCAGCAGGTAACCGGCACGAAACCGGTAAAAGTGTTCCGTTTTCCAAAGGGAGCTACCAGTGAGCGGGCAATGAAAATCGTTTCAGATCTAGGCTACCGTTCCTATTTCTGGAGCCATGCCTATTATGATTACGGCCCGGATATAAGCAAAGAAGAAGCGTATAACACCTTGGTGGAGCATCTCCATAATGGTGCGATTTATCTGCTTCACCCCTCAAATAAGGGAAATTATCTGGCCATGGAGGACTTCATTACCGAAGCCCAGCGGCAGGGATATCGCTTTGCGCTGGTCAGTGAGATCGAATAGTCTTTCATAATTAATCAATGTGGTGTAAAATAGCTTTTAGAATGAGAGGTACTTTATGAACATATTGGATAAATTAAATGAACTTCGCTCGCTGATGCAAGCCGAGAAGATAAGCGCTTATTATATACCTACCTCAGATTTTCACGATTCTGAGTATGTGGGTGATTATTTTAAGGGTCGGGCTTGGCTGTCTGGCTTCAGCGGTTCTGCGGGAGTTATGGTTGTGACACTGTCTGAAGCTTGTTTATGGACTGACGGCCGCTATTTTATACAGGCTGAGGAACAATTGGCCGGCACCAGTATTCAACTGATGAAAATGATGGAACCGGGAGTGCCAACGGTCAGTGAATATTTGAAGCAGCACCTGCAGGCAAACGATGTTCTGGCTTTTGATGGCCGATGCGTCAGCTATGAAGCGATGAAAGAATGGCAGCAGTTAATGCCTGAGGTTGTCATTAAAACTGATTTAGATGTTTTTGATCAGATATGGCCGGATCGGCCGGCACTGCCAAGCGCAAAAGCTTTTTTACTCAGTGATGAGCTTAGCGGAAAAGCAATGACTGACAAGCTTGCCGCTGTGCGTGAAAGCATGAAGCAGCATCAGGCTGACTGGCATTTGCTGACTACTCTTGATGATCTGGCATGGCTGTTTAATATGCGCGGTGATGATGTGAGTTATTCACCGGTGGTTTTATCCTATGCTTTGATCTCCATGGATGAGGTTATGCTGTTTGTCGATGAAACTAAATTTGATGAGGCAGCAAAAGCATTCTTTAAGGAAAATCATGTCAAGCTGCTGCCATATTTTGAGGTTTATTCTAAAATTGAAACGATCAGCGGAAAAATTATGCTGAATGGCAAACGTGTAAATTCAAGACTGGTACAGCTGTGTCATGAAATTATTGATCTTGACAATCCAACTACATTGATGAAAGCCATTAAAAATGAAACTGAACTAACCAATACCCGCAATGCGCATATCAAGGATGGTGTCGCGGTAAGCAAATTCATGATCTGGCTGAAGGAAGCTGTACAGCATGAAACCATCACTGAAATATCAGCGGCTGATAAGCTGGAAGCTCTGCGCCGGGAACAAAAAGATTTTCTTGAGCTGAGCTTCACAACCATTGCAGGCTATAAAGAGCATGCGGCATTAATGCATTACAGTGCTACGGCTGACAGTGATGTAGAGTTAAAACCAGAGGGCATGCTTTTGGTTGATTCCGGCGGTACGTATCTTGATGGTACAACAGACATTACCCGTACTTTTGTTCTTGGCCCGGTAAGTGATGAAATCAAACGTCATTATACGGCAGTGCTGAAAGGCATGCTGCGGTTATCAATGGCAAAATTTTTGCATGGCTGCATTGGTATCAATCTTGATATTCTCGCCCGCGGACCACTTTGGGAGATGGGGATTGATTATCGCTGCGGTACGGGCCATGGAGTTGGACATATCCTTAATGTGCATGAGGGACCGCATGATATTCGCTGGCGCGCAAGACCTAATACAATCAGCGCTGTTTTTGAACCAGGCATGATTGTCACCAATGAACCCGGTGTTTACATTGAAGGCAGTCATGGTATCCGCATCGAAAATGAATTGATTACCAAATGTTCAGAGACGAATGAATACGGAACCTTCTTAGCATTTGAAACGATCACAATGGCACCGATTGACTTAGATGCCGTATTGGCGGATCAATTATCAGATTCGGAACGGAATTTCTTAAATGCTTATCATGCCCAAGTATATACTAAAATTTCACCTTTCTTAAACGAGGGTGAAAAAGCAATGCTGAAGCATTATACAAGAGCAATATAATATCGAGCTAAACGAAAAATAGAGGTAATAACCTTGATGGGGTTATCATCTCTATTTTTTTGGTAGTTTGATATGCTTATTAATATCAGTGCTGTAATAACAAAATGATAAGTGTCTTATAAAGTATACTTTTTGAGACACTGTGTTTCTCCTTCATTATAGGCATATTTGAGTCGTTTGTAAAGGTTCACAGACTTTTTTATGCACTTTCACAGTTGTTTTTTGTATCTCCTTTAGTGTGGTATAAAGTATACCTTTTAAGACATTCTTTCAATACCTGGGGAGGTAATTAAAATGAAATCAAACAAAACAAAGTCAGCGATGACTGCTTTAGTCGTAGCTGCAATGCTCTGTTCAGCAGCAATGCCAATCAGAGCGGCTGAGGCTCAATGGGTCAATAACAATGGCACATGGTCTTATGTTAAGGAAGATGGCAGTATAGCCAAGGGCTGGATCAAAGATAATAACTGCTGGTATGCTTTCGATGATAACGGAGCAATGCGTACCGGCTGGATT
>NZ_HE578929.1:195982-213123 GCF_000313565.1 Dielma fastidiosa
AGAGAAAATTGAAGTACAATCAACAACCAAAGGTGAAATCGTGATTGAAGTTCCAGCACAGGAAGTAAGTACACGGACATATGCAAGTATCGACATTCAGGCACCGGTAGAAAGCCTTGAAGTAAAGACTGATACACAAATCAAGGTAAATGCTGATGTTAAGAATGTTGTAGTAACCGAAAGTGCAAAAGATACAGCCATTGAAGTATCAAAAGGCAGTACGGTAGGAACATTAACAGCTGACGCACCAGTAAGCATCGATGGAAAAGGAACTGTCAACAAGGTAGAAGCTAATGTCGACGGCGTAGAAGCTGGCAAGGATACGGTTATCAAGAATGTAGAAACAGGCAAGGATGTTGAGCAAGCACCAGAGGTAAATAAACCTTCAACTGGTGGATCAACTGGTGGTTCTTCAAGCGGCGGCAGTGAGACAAGACCGACTGTAAATAAATTGACTGTTGAAAAAATCACTGGATTATCAACACCTGAAGCAGCTGTAAAGAATCAGAATGCGATCACTGTTAAATTTGAAGATAATGTATATAAAGTACGTTCAAACAATACGCTTGAATCCTATGCTTCATCAAATACAGAACAAGGTGAAGGTAAATGGATTGGTTTTGTTTTAGATACCGGGGAATCATCGATTATTGGACTCAGCGTAGATACTGGCAATGGTTGGTATGCATTTACAGAAGCTGATGTTGCGGAAGCAGCAACAGTAGGTGCTGGTGAAGGTAAATTTGTTTTCTGGATGAAAGCTGATGTAACACCAAACCGTACTATCAAGGTGAAAAAGGGTACCAACGGAATCGAAAAAACAGTTACAATCAAGTATAACAGTTTAGTTGATTTAGCAACACAAGCAAAGGGTAGATTGCAAAATATACAGGAATCTAATTTAAATATGGATTGGGATACTGTAATTACAGCTGCCTATTATCAGAGTGAATTAAGCGCTGCTGCGGTTACAGATAGTTCTTTGACAGACACATTAGATACATTGAACAATTACTATAAGAGTATAACAGAACTAGATTTATCGGGTGAAAATACTAGTCAGTATGACATCAGCACTGGTGCTTTAACCATGTTTACCGGTTTGAAGGAACTGAATTTATCTGGAACAGGAATTTCAGAATTAGGCGGATTAGTAGGATTGACAAATCTTGAAAAGCTTGATATTTCAAATAATAGATTAACAACAGAAACAAATGATGATCGTTTAGGCGCATTAGCCAATCTTACCTCATTAAATGAGTTAAACTTATCAAATAACAAGGGTATTACAGCATTAAGTGCAATAGCAGGTTTATCCAATTTAACAACATTGGATATTTCTTCAACATCAATCACTGACTTTAATGTATTTTGGAATGAATCTGCTGCGAGATTTGCAAATTTAACCTATTTGAAAGCTACAAATATTCAAGGGTTAGAGTCAATCGCTGGACTTGTTGAAATAGTAAAGGAAAAAGATTTCAGCAGTGATGGCAAGACCTGGAATTTAAGTGGAAGTACACTTAAAGAAGATAAAGATAATCATATAAAAGCAATCAGTGATAAATTCACAGATGGCAGCTTTATAGCTCCGACAATTTCAACAACTAGCGAAGATAATGTGAAAGATTTAGGTGAAATTTCGTTAAAACCTAATGGTTCTGGTGAACATACAATTACATTCACTCCTTATGAGGAAGCAGAAAATTATGAATTTGTTTTATTGAACAATTATGGATACGAATTACTTACTATGTACAGTGAAGGAACTGAGGATATTGACAAAGTCACATTAGAAGAATTAGTAACTATACCCCCAATAGAAACTATTCAGTCATTAAATGTTTTGACCATAGAAATACGTGCTTTGAATAATAATGATGATTTATTAGCTAAAGGTTCATTAAATATTTCTTTTAAAACAAATGTGGATAATGTTTCGACATCTTTCACAGCCATGTTTATTGAAAATGGAGTATTAGAAGTTGAATTAAATTCATCAGTTGATCTTTCAAAAGCGAATACAGTAGAGATTTTCACAAAATGTACATGCCATGAGGGAGAATCAAGAAGAACAAACATATATAGAGCAATACCTGAAGATTTTGTAGATAATAAAGTTTCTTGGTTAGGTAAAGTGTTTGACTTGAATGTTCATACAACTTGGGAGTCAAAGGTAATATTAGATAAATGTGAATACGACCAGGTTACAGATACTTATACAATCAACATTACTCAGTTAAATAATGGTAATTATGTGACAGTTACTATGCCTACGAAAATTGAGTGATTTGAAAGCTAATCCGTTTAAAGTCTTAGCGTATAAAATATTTATATAATTAGACAAAGTAAAAGTGATAAATTAATAGAAAAACGTGGGATAAGCAAATTATTTATTTGCGATGTTCACGTTTTTTTCTATTAATTGCACAAATGATCCAAAGTACACTGCTCATGCAATTTTGCGATTACCTGTTGAATTTTATCGATGAATTTGTTATTATGTTAGAAAGAAAAGGTCCTTTAAGATAATCCAGAGAGGTTATGAAGGGTAAGAGCAAGATACTCCTAATGAGGTCCTTTTGCATACGCAATGGGCCTTTTCTTTATAGTAAGGAGGAAATACGATGAATAAAAACAGTCTGCTGACGATGAGTAGTTTATCTGAAGAAGAAATTATCGCCATTTTGGCGGATGCTTTGAAGTTCTCAAAAGAATATCGAGATTGGCAATTTTCTAAACCTAAGTTAGTTGCTAATCTTTTTTTGAACCAAGTACCCGTACCCACTATTCATTTGCCAGTGCTGAACTGCAGTTAGGATGCAAAACAATCGACTTCAACGCGTCAACATCATCAGTTGCCAAGGGTGAGAGCTTATATGATACAGTTAAAACCTTTGAAGCAATCGGATATGATGCTGTAGTGATTCGGCACACACAGGATGAATATTTTAAGGAATTGGAAGGTATAAATATCCCTATTCTTAATGCCGGTGATGGCTGCGGGAATCATCCAACTCAGTGTTTGCTTGATTTGTATACGATGTTAGAAGAATTTGGCACCTTTAAAGGTCTTAAAGTAGCAATTATCGGTGACATTAATCATTCGCGGGTAGCTGCCAGCAATTATGACGCCTTAACAAGACTGGGCGCTGAGGTGCGTTTTGGCGGCTATGAGGTTTGGCTGCCTGAAGATAAACCAACGATAACGATTGACGAGGCAGTGGAATGGGCCGATGTCGTAATGCTGCTGCGGATTCAGCATGAGCGCCACGCTGAACATATGCAGTTAAGCAAAGAAGAATATCTGGCTAAATACGGTCTGACAAAAGAGCGTTACGGCCGCATGAAAAAAAACGCGATCTTGATGCATCCGGCGCCTGTTAATCGCGGCGTTGAAATTGACAGCGACTTGGTAGAAGCTGAAAAATCAAGGATTTTTAAACAGATGGAGAATGGTGTGTTAGTTAGAAAAGCGGTATTAAAACGAGCTTTTGAAGCTGCGTTTGAAGGAGAGAAAGCATGAAACGTTACTTAGTGTTGGAAGATGGCTGTGTCTTTGAGGGAACAGCAATTGGCAGTGATGAATTTAAAACAGGTGAACTTATTTTCACTAACGCGATGTCCGGCTATCAGGAAATGCTGACTGACAGTGCTTATTGCGGTCAAATTATCGTTTGTACCTTTCCGATGATAGGTAATGTCGGGATCAACCGTGATGATTTTGAAAGTATGATTCCGATGCTTTATGGACTGGTAGTGAGTGAATGCTGTGATGAAGGCAGTAATTTCCGCTGTGATCAGAGCCTGAATGAGTTTATGAAACAGAAAAAGATTCCCGGCATTGCCGGCGTGGATACACGCGCGATTGTCAGAAAGATTCGTGATGAGGGGGTTATGAAAGCCAGTTTCTGCGATGATGAAAAGCAGCTTGAAGCGATGAAGGCAGAACTGAAACAAAGTACGTTAGAAAAATGCTTGAGCGCACGGGTAACAACTCCGCGTCCTTTCCCAATCCCTAACCGCGGTCATAAGCTGGTATTGGTTGATTTTGGCTGCAAATACGGGGTGATCCGTGAACTCTCTGAACGTGACTGTGATGTGTTGGTAGTGCCATGCACATCAAGCATCGATGAGATTATGGCATTCCGCCCAGAAGGCATTGTACTATCAAGCGGTCCCGGTGATCCGGCTGACTGCACAGAAGCGATTGAAATGATTAGGGCATGTGAAAATACGGCTATGCTGGGTATCGGTTTAGGTGCTGAGGTAATGGCATTGGCCGCAGGCATTAAGGTCAGCAAGATGAAGAGCGGTCATCATGGCAGCAGTATTCCAGTCCGCAATCATCGTAATAACCGCATTGAATTTACATCACAAAATCATGGCTATGAAATTGATAAAGCGATGCCGGCTGACTGTGAATTGCTTTATTCTGCATTGAATGACGGCAGTGTTGAAGGCTTTAAGCGAAATCATCAGATTGGTGTATGCTTTAATCCGGAGGGAGCGCCGGGTAACAGCGAATGCAGCTATTTATTTGATGAATTCTTAGACTTATTGAAAGAAAGAGGGATTAAAAATGCCTAAGCGTACAGATATAAAGAAGATTCTGGTTATTGGTTCCGGGCCGATCGTTATCGGTCAGGCGGCTGAGTTTGATTATGCCGGTACTCAGGCATGTACATCACTTCGTGAGGAAGGGTATGAGGTAGTATTAATCAACAGCAACCCGGCTACGATTATGACGGATACCGTTATTGCCGATCAAGTATACATTGAACCATTGACGCTTGAATTTGCAAGCCGAATTATCAGCAAAGAGCGTCCGGATGCAATTCTTGGCAGTTTAGGCGGTCAGACAGGTTTGAATCTTGTCGTGGAATTAAGTGAAGCAGGTGTGCTTGACCAATATAATGTAGAAATCCTAGGCACTGAATTAGATGCAATCGAAAAGGCGGAGGATCGGGAAAAGTTCCGTAATCTGATGCTTGAAATCGGTGAACCAATTCCTGACAGCACCATTGTACATACTGTTGAGGAAGCGGTTGATTATGCGAATCAGATCGGTTATCCGGTGGTTGTTCGGCCAGCCTTTACCTTAGGCGGCACCGGCGGTGGTTTCGCAGATGATGAGACTGAGCTTAGAGATATCGCGACGAATGGTTTAAAATTATCACCGGTTCATCAATGTCTGATTGAAAAGAGTATTGCCGGATATAAAGAAATTGAATATGAAGTAATGCGTGACAGCAATGATAATGCAATTGTTGTCTGCAACATGGAAAATGTTGATCCAGTGGGCATTCATACCGGTGATTCAATCGTTGTGGCACCGACCCAGACATTAACTGACCGTGAAGTAGGAATGCTGCGCAACGCATCATTAAAAATAATCCGAGCTTTAAAAATCTGCGGCGGCTGTAACGTTCAGCTGGCGTTAGATCCGGAAAGCTTTAACTACTATGTTATTGAAGTAAATCCACGCGTATCACGTTCAAGTGCGCTGGCCAGCAAAGCGACTGGTTATCCGATTGCCAAAATTGCTGCCAAAATTGCCGTAGGCTTGACATTAGATGAAATTATTAATCCGGTTACTAAGAGCAGCTACGCATGTACGGAGCCGGCTATTGACTATATCGTCTGCAAATTCCCGCGCTTTCCTTTTGATAAATTCCCGCATGCTGACCGTCATTTAGGTACCCAGATGAAGGCAACAGGTGAGGTTATGTCAATTGGCCGCAACTTCGAGGAAGCTTTATTAAAAGCAGTGCGCTCACTTGAAATGAAAACGGATCACTTAGAGTACAAGGAATTAAAGCATTGTACGATGGATGAGCTGATTGAAAAGATAAAGATTAATGATGATGAACGGATGATGGCGATTGCTGAAGCGATGCGCAAGGGAGCGGATATTGAATCCTTGTTTGCATTAACTAAGATTGATCGTTTCTTCCTGCATAAGATTGCTCATATCTTAAGTATTGAGACAGCGTTAAAAGAAAATGTCATGGATCAAGAGGTTTTAAGAAATGCGAAGCGAAACGGTTTTGCTGACAGTACGATTGCCCGGCTTTGGAACTGTGATGAGCTGAAGGTAGCCGAGTTCAGAAAACAGCATGGCTTGATTCCGGTATTTAAAATGGTTGATACATGCGCCGGAGAATTTGTTTCCGCAACGCCTTATTACTACGCGACTTATGAGCAGGAGAATGAATCATTCCGCTCGGATCGTGAAAAGGTTGTCGTATTAGGTTCCGGGCCGATCCGCATCGGTCAGGGTGTTGAATTTGATTATGCGACGGTGCATTGTGTGCAGACGTTACGAGAGATGGGCTATGAGGCAATTGTTATCAATAATAATCCAGAGACGGTATCTACGGATTTCTCAATTTCTGACAAGCTTTATTTTGAACCATTAACGGTTGAGGATGTAATGAATGTTCTTGACTTAGAACAGCCGCTGGGGGTTATCGTACAGTTTGGCGGTCAGACAGCAATTAACCTGGCTGATAAACTGGTAGAACGCGGTATCCGTATTCTTGGTACATCCTTAGAGGATATTGACCGGGCTGAGGATCGTCATGAATTTGAAGCGATGCTTCAGCAGTTGAAGGTTCGTCAGCCGCGCGGTGAAACAGCCACAGAAGTAGAGGCTGCTGTTGAGATTGCTCAGCGCATTGGTTATCCGGTGCTTGTACGGCCTTCTTATGTATTAGGCGGCAGGGCGATGGAAATCGTGCATGTGGAAAGTGATCTGCGTGAATACATGGCAACGGCGGTAAAAGAAATCAGTCATGACGCGCCGATTTTGGTTGATAAGTATATTATCGGTAAGGAATGTGAAATCGATGCCATCTGCGATGGTGAAACGGTTGTGATTCCAGGCATCATGGAGCATATTGAGCGGGCCGGCATTCACTCCGGTGACTCGATTGCCGTTTATCCGGCGCCAACGCTGAGTCAGAAGGTTAAAGATCAGATCGTTGATTATACGATTCGCATCGGCCATGGCTTTAACTTTATCGGCTTATTTAATATTCAGTTCATCGTCGATCAGGATGAAACAGTCTATGTGCTGGAAGTAAATCCGCGTTCAAGCCGTTCTGTGCCTTTCTTAAGCAAGATTACTAATATTCCGATGGCGCATCTGGCAACACAGGCAGTTATGGGCTGTAAATTGAAAGACTTAGGCTTTACGGAAGGCATCTGCAAAGAAAGCAAACGGACTTATGTCAAAGCACCGGTATTCTCTTTTGCGAAGCTGCGTTCTGTTGATACAACCTTAGGTCCGGAAATGAAATCAACCGGTGAAGCGCTGGGCAGTGACGCCACATTAGAAAAGGCACTTTATAAAGCGCTGATTGCCTCTGGCATCAAGGTATCACTGAATGGCAATGTGCTGATGACGGTGGCCGATGAGGATAAAGAAGAGGGACTGGCGCTGGCTAGACGCTTTAATGAATTTGGCTTTGGTATCTTTGCGACTGAAGGTACCGGAAATTATCTGCGCGAGCATGGTCTTTGTGTGCATACCGTAGCGAAAATCAGCGATGAGGATGAGAATAACGTATTGAATGTAATCCGTCAGGGGAAGGTCAGCTATGTGGTTAATACGATGAGCATCAAGCGCTCAGTAGCGCAGGATGGCTTCCTGATCCGCCGTGTATCTGCGGAAAATAATATTCCATGCTTTACATCACTGGATACAGCGAATGCGATTGCAAGTATTATAGAAGCACGCAGCTTTGCGACAATATCCATGAATGATCTGGAGGGATAAAATGAGAGAAGATTGCGGGAAGATAATCAGCAATGAATTGATTAGTGAAGATACATATAAAATGGTAATTGAATCAGCGCTGACTCATGAAATGAAGCCTGGACAGTTTGTGAATATCAAGGTGGCGGAGCACTTCCTCCGCCGGCCGATTTCCATCTGCAGCATTGATGAAACAAGTTATACGATTATTTATAAAGTCGTAGGCGAAGGAACTGAATTGCTGTCGGCGATGAAAAGCGGTATGGAACTGAATGTTTTTGGTCCGCTGGGCAGCAGCTATCCGATTCATGAAGAATTACCTGCGGTATTGATTATGGGGGGCGGCGTTGGTGTGCCGCCGCTGTATGAGGTAGCTAAGCAGTATCGGCGTTTGAATAAACGAGTGGTTGTGGCCTTAGGCTTCAATTCATCAGCGGCTTGTTTCTATGAGGAAGAATTTAAGGCATTGGGCTGTGAGGTGCTGCTGGCTACCATGGATGGCAGCAAAGGTATTAAAGGAACTGTTTTAGATGCGGTTGATGCGGCCAAAATCGATCTTGATTTTGTATATTCATGCGGACCGATGCCGATGCTGAAAGCCATTGAAAACCGTTATACAAAAGGCTATACTTCTTTTGAAGCGAGAATGGCATGCGGCATCGGCGCCTGCATGGGCTGTGTCTGCAAAGATAAAAAGGATGAAACAATTTATTACCGAATCTGTAAAGAAGGTCCGGTATTTGAAATAGGAAAGGTGGGGCTGTAATGGATCTGTCCGTAAATCTGCCTGGTTTAAATCTTAAGAATCCAATCATACCAGCTTCAGGCTGCTGCGGCTTCGGCCATGAACTCAATGAGCTTTATGATCTGAGCCGTTTGGGTGGGATTGCGATTAAATCAGCAACGCTGGCGAGACGGTTTGGCAATCCGACACCAAGAATCGCCGAAACACCTGCCGGTATGCTGAATGCCATCGGTCTGCAAAATCCGGGGGTTGACGTAATTATTGAGAAAGAGCTGCCATGGCTCGCGCAGTTTGATGTAGAGGTATTGGCCAATGTTGCGGGCAGCAGCGTTGAAGATTATGTAGAGACGGCAAAACGGATCTCACAGCATGATTGTGTCAATGTGATCGAACTGAACATTTCCTGTCCGAATGTAAAACACGGCGGGGCTGCTTTCGGCACCGATCCGGATACGGCGGCACTGCTTACTAGAAAAGTTAAGGAAGTCAGCAAGAAGCCTGTCTATGTGAAGCTGTCACCGAATGTCACCGATATCGTCTCAATTGCCAAAGCGGTTGAGGAAGCGGGTGCTGATGGGATCGTCATGATTAATACATTGCTTGGCATGCGCTTTGATAAACGCACCGGCAAGCCGATTTTAGCTAATCTTACCGGCGGTTTAAGCGGTCCGGCCATCAAGCCTGTCGCTTTGCGCATGATTTATCAGACATATCAGGCAGTAAATATTCCGATTATTGGTGTTGGAGGTATCGAAACTGCGGAAGATGTGGTAGAATTCTTAGTGGCAGGGGCGAGTGCGGTAGAAGTTGGCGCTGCCAATTTCAAAGATCCGATGACATGTGTCAAAATTATTGAGGATCTGCCTCGTGTTTTAGCAAAATACGGATATAATTCCGTAAAGGAAGTAACTGGAAGGAGTCATCAACAATGAGTAAAACAATCGTAGCATTAGACTTTTCAACAAGAAAGGAAGTTTATGAATTTTTATTAAAATTCAATGAACCAATTTATGTCAAGATCGGCATGGAGCTGACTTATTCATTTGGTTTTGAAATTGTTCGTGAAATTAAAGCCATGGGACATAAGATTTTCCTTGATCTGAAACTTCACGATATCCCTAATACGGTAAAACAGGCAATGAAAAATCTTGCGAAGCTGGATGTCGATATTGTAAATCTGCACTGTGCCGGCGGCAGCACGATGATGAAAGCCGCTATCGAAGGACTGCATGAGGGAGCAGTAAATGGCAAACGTCCGCTTTGTATCGGGGTTACTCAGCTGACCTCTACTTCTCAGGAAGCGATGGAAAAGGAATTGCTGATTGAACGTGATTTAAAAGAAGTTGTTATCGCGTATGCGAAGCTGGCTAAGGAAAGCGGTCTTGACGGTGTCGTATGTTCAGTATTAGAAGCTAAGGCAATTCATGAAGCATGCGGTGAGGATTTCCTGACTGTGACTCCGGGTATTCGTTTAGCAACTGATTCTAAAGATGATCAAAAACGTGTCGCAACCCCAGAAGTTGCGAAAGAAGAAGGCTGTGACCTAATCGTTGTCGGCCGTTCAATTACCAAGAGTGCTGATCCGCTGGCTACTTATCATCAGATTGAAGCGGTAATGGAGGGGAAATAAGATGATTGAAAAGGAAATTGCGAAAAGCTTATTGGATGTGAAGGCTGTCTTTTTAAGACCGAATGAACCCTTCACATGGGCAAGCGGCATCAAAAGTCCAATTTATTGCGACAATCGTTTAGTGCTCTCTTTTCCGGAAAAAAGAGATTTAGTTAAAAATGGTTTAGTTGATTTAATCAAGAAGGCATATCCGGAAGTTGAGGTTATCATGGGAACGGCGACCGCAGGTATCCCGATGGCAGCTTTGACAGCTGATGTTATGGGTATCCCAATGGGTTATGTCCGTTCTTCTAATAAGACACACGGTAAGGAAAACAAGATTGAAGGCCGGGTTCTGCCAGGTCAGAAAGTTGTTGTTGTGGAAGATTTGATTTCAACCGGCGGCAGCTGCATCGGTGTGGTAGAAGCGCTGCGTGAAGCTGGCGCGGTTGTCTTAGGTGTTGCAGCCATCTTCTCTTATCAGCTGCAGGATGCTGTTAATAACTTTGGCTCAATCGATTGCCCGTTTGTGACATTAAGCAATTATGACGCATTGATTGAAACGGCATTAGAGCTTGACTATATCAAGGCTGAGGATCTTGAAAAGCTGAAAGCTTGGAAACAAGATCCAAAAGACGAAAGCTGGATGACTAAATAATAATGAAAGCGGCGCAATGCCGTTTTTCTTTTAAAAAAAGGAAGTGAGTTTATGTCAGCACCAAGTTCTATGGATGAATTATTTGCGCGTTTATCGAGATCAGCGTTTCGCAGCCGCTTTCAGTTAAAGGCAAAAGAATTGGCTTATATTGAAGCAAAAGGTTTGCCGACCATTCGCCGCCATGCCGAGGATTTTGTTGCCAAGCGGTTAGCTGCCGCTGAACCTCTCAATGATGGCAAACAGACGCCGATGCGGGGTCATCCGGTATTTATTGCTCAGCATGCGTGTGCTGTGTGCTGCCGCGGCTGTCTTGAAAAATGGCATGGTATCCCAAAGCATAAGGAATTAAGTCAGGCAGAGCAGGCATATATCGTCGAAGTTATCATGATATGGATTGACCGACAGCTGCATAAATAAACGCTTTTCATCATTTCATTACCTTTTTGTCATTATTACAATTTAGAAAGTATTTTCAAAAAAAGAATATTGTATAATGATATCAACTTAGAAAGAGGGGTAAAGAGAATGAATAGAATTTTTGAAGCATTAGCGTCAGTATTGCCGATTCTTCTTGTTATAGCTGTTGTGCTGATTCTGATTTCGCTTTGCTGGCGAAAAGTACCGCAGGACAAAGCGGCCGTCATCACCGGCTTTACAAAAAGAATCATTACCGGTAAAGCGGGATTAGTCATTCCGTTTTTTGAAAGAATTGATATTGTATCATTGGAAAACATTCCTATCACATTTACAACTGAGGATGTTATGGACTGTGAAGGTGTTCCAATTACAACTACTGGTACGGCTGTCGTAAAAATTATCAACAATCCGGAAAATATTTATAAGGCTGTTGAACAATTCGACTCAGCTTCAATCAGTAAAACGGTTGACAATATCCGTACAACGGTTACCGATGTTATCGAAGGTAACCTGCGTGAAATCATCGCTACCATGTCAGTAGAAGAAATTTATAAGAATCGTGATATGTTCTCTAGCAAGGTTGAAGATGTAGCTGAAGATGTATTAGGCCGTATGGGTCTGCAGATTGTTGTTTTAACGATTAAGGATATTGATGATAAGAACGGCTTCTTAAAGGCATTAGGTGCTAAAAAAATCGCGGAAGTGAAGAAGGATGCGACGATTGCGGAGGCCGAGGCTGCGAAGGAAGCGGATATCAAAACCGCTGAATCAAGACGGCTTGGTGAGCAGGCAAAGATCGAGGCGCAGGTTAAGATTGAAGAAGCCCGCAAAAATCAGGCGGTACAGGTTGCAAGCTTTAAGCAGGAGCAGGATACAAAGACCGCTGAAGCTGATTTAGCGTATAAGATCCAGCAGGAAACAACCCGTAAAATGGTTATCGATAAAGAAAAAGACGCGGAAATTCTGGAACAGCAAAGGGCGACTGAATTAGCTAAACAGAAGGCACTGCGTAAGGAAATTGAATTGCAGGAGACAGTGTTGAAGCCGGCGGAAGCGGCTAAGACACAGCGCCAGCTTGAGGCTGATGCTAATAAGTATGAAGAAATCGCTAAGGCTGAAGCACTGGCGGAAGCTAGACGCAAGGAAGGTGCTGCCGAGGCAGAGGTTATTCGCCAGACAGGTGCCGCGGAGGCGGAAGCCATTCGTTTAAAAGGTATTGCGGAGGCGGAGAGTCTGCAGAAACAAGCCGAAGCTTATCAGCAGTTTAACAATGCTGCGATGCTCAGCAAGGTTGTTGAACAATTGCCGCAGATGGCAGCTGCGATTGCTGAACCGTTGGCTAATATCGATAAGGTTATTGTAATGGACGGCGGCAGCGGTGAAGGTACGACCGGCATAGCCAGTAATGTGACTAAGGTTTTGACACAGACGATTGAATCAGTAAAGGAAATGACTGGTTTTGATATTACTGATGTATTAAAAGGACAGACCTATGATGCGAAGGTAAATCGCAGCATCAAGCTGTCACCGGAAAGTGTTGAGGCCGTAAAAGCGGCAGTGACGCCAAAAGAAACTGAAAAAACAGAGGCTGTCGCTGAGCCGGAAGTGAAGGCAGAAGCTAAACCGGAAGTTAAAAAAGAAGAAAAATTATCCTGGGAGTAATCATTCCCAGGATTTTTTTCTTGGATGCAGTAAACGGTTACAGAAGATTTTATGCTATAATTGATTCAAGAGGGTGTAAACATGGAAAAATATATCTTAGCGATTGATCAGGGGACAACGAGTACCCGCGCGATTTTATTTGATAAGCATGGCAATCTGCAGGCAACGGCTCAGCGGGAATGTGAGAATTTTTATCCGCAGCCGTCTTGGGTCGAACAGAATGCGAATACGATTTGGTCTTCAACGGTAGGGGTCATCAGCGAAGCTGTGGCTGCGGCTAATTTAAAAATGGAGGATGTTGCGGCCATCGGTATCACCAATCAGCGTGAAACGACGATCATTTGGGATAAATTAACGGGTCAGCCGATTTATATGGCAATTGTCTGGCAGAGCCGGCAAAGTGATTGCTACTGTCAGGAAATGAAGCAAAAGGGATACGAGCCATTATTTTTTGAAAAAACCGGCTTGGTTTTAGATCCGTATTTCAGCGCCAGCAAGATCCGTTATATTTTGGATCATGTGGAAGGGGCGCAGGCGAGAGCCGAGCGCGGTGAGCTGTGCTTTGGGACAGTGGATTCATTTCTGATTTGGAAGCTGACGGGCGGCAAGGTGCATGTAACGGATGTCAGCAATGCGTCAAGAACTTTATTAATGAATCTGCATACGCTTGATTATGATGAGGAACTGCTTAAGCTATGGAATATTCCGCGCTGTTTATTGCCTGAAATCAAGGATACCTCCTGTGTCTATGGCTTGAGTGACGCTTCTTTGTTTGGCGTGCAGATTCCTATTGCAGCGGCGGTCGGCGATCAGCAGGCAGCGTTGTTTGGTCAGACATGCTATGCGCCGGGCAGTGTTAAAAATACTTATGGTACCGGCTGTTTTCTGCTGATGAATACAGGCAGTCAGATTATTCATTCAAAGCACGGCCTGCTTTCCTGCGCGGGCTGGAAAATCGGCAGCGAGATAAACTATGTGCTGGAGGGCAGTGTGTTTGTGGCCGGGGCAGCTATCCAGTGGCTGCGTGATGGCTTAAAAATCATTCAAGATTCTTCAGAGACATACCGCCGTTCGCTGGCGGTTAAAAGCAGCGATGGCGTATATGTGGTGCCTGCCTTTACGGGCCTTGGGGCGCCATATTGGCTGCCGTCATGCCGGGGTGCGATATTTGGCTTGACCCGCGGTACAAGTCAGGATCATCTCATCCGCGCTACCTTGGAATCATTGGCCTATCAGACTGAAGATGTCCTGCAGGCGATGCAGAAGGATGCCGGCATGAAGCTGACAGCTTTAAAGGTTGACGGTGGTGCCAGTAAGAATGATTTCTTGATGCAGTTTCAAAGCGATATTTCCAATTGTGATGTCCACCGTTCATTAATCAGTGAGACAACCGCCTTAGGGGCTGCTTGTCTGGCAGGTCTGGCGGTAGGCTTCTGGAAGGATAAACAAGAGATTATCGATAATTTTAAGAGCGGCAGTCAGTTTACGCCGACAATTGATGAGGAAGAAAGGAGTAAGCTGCTTGAAGGCTGGCATCGTGCCATTGAAGCAGCCATGAAATTCTGATGATTGAAGCGATTAAAAAAAGAAGAAGTATCCGCAGTTATCAAAACAAACCGGTAGAGCCGGAAAAAATCAACGAACTGCTGCAGGCCGCAATGCTGGCGCCAAGTGCGATGAATTTGATGCCCTGGCATTTTACAGTGGTAACTAACCGGGAAAAATTAACGCAGATACCGACTTATCATCCATATACGAATATGATGAAAACAGCTCCCTGCGCAATCATCGTATCCGGAGATAGAGCGATAACTAAAAAAGATGCATTTATATATTGTGACTGTTCGGCGGCCATCATGAATATACTGCTGAGTGCCGTTGATCTTGACCTTGGCACATGCTGGTGCGCGATTGCTCCCGATGAGAGCCGCATGAGCGCGTTCCGCTCTGCGTTCGATCTGCCTGAGGCATGGCTGCCGGTAGCGGTTGTGGCGGTGGGGTATGCCGCGGAACAAAAGGGAATGAAAGATACTTTTAAGCCTGAAAGAATTACTTATTGTGAATAAAAATCGCTCAGGTGTATAGCAACGATACAATTGACACAGAATAATACCGAGTGCTATATTGAAAGCCTACGGGAGGTATTATTTATGAAAAAGTTAAGCGTATTATTAATGGTGCTGGCATTAGTTGGATGCAGCAGCAATACTGCTCCGGTTTCTAAAACTGGTACAGGCGAAGTTGAAACAGATTCTGATAAGACAACAGTTACTGTTACTTTAGAGGGCGATAAGTTGACTGCGGTTTCAATTGACCAAGCGAATAAAGGTTCTGACAGCAAAAAGGAATTGAAGGAAGCTTATAACATGAAGCAAGCTTCATCAATTGGTAAGGAATGGTTTGAACAAGCTGAATTCTTAGAAAATTATATGGTTGAAAATAATACAACTGAAATTGAAATGGATGAAAATGGTAAAGCTGTTTCTGAAGATGTATTATCTGGCTGCACAATCGGTATCAAGGATATCGTAGAAGCTGCTAACCAAGCTGTAAAAGCTGCGAAATAATGTTAAGCAAGGTCACTTTAAGCGAAGCGGCCTTGCTTTTTTCATTGCAATTAAATTGAACTCATGTATAATTAATTAACGGGAGTGTTGTTCATGAGAAATACTAAAAAATTGACAATGGTTGCAATGATGATTGCCTTATCCGTTGTTTTTCATACCGTTGAGGGCATGGTTTGGAATCCGGCAGAATTTGTCGTACCGGGTTTTAAATTAGGCCTTGCGAATATCGTCGGCCTGATCGCCTTATTCAAGTTTGACAGCAAAACGATGATTACTGTTAATTTTATGCGTGTCATGATTTCCAGCTTACTGACGGGTACGATTCTCGGCCATGTATTCTGGCTTTCATTAAGCGGCGTGGTACTGTCGACAGCGATGGCGATTCTGCTGCATAATAAGGTCAAGCTCAGTCCGATCGGTGTCAGTATCGGCGCCAGTGCTTTTCACTGCATCGGTCAGATTTTAATGGCAGTTTATTTGTATAACCAAATTCGGATGGTATTCTATCTGCCGGTTTTGCTGCTGCTGAGTGTGCCGACCGGAATTGTGACGGGTATTATTTCACAGATGGTTGTGAAACGATTAAAATAGGAGGAATTATGGAGAAATATTCATATCGTACAAAGGGTGTGTGTTCCACCCGAATGGACTTTGAAATTGAAGGTGACATTATAAAATCTTTACAGGTCATGAATGGCTGTGACGGTAATCTTAAAGGGATTGCAAGCATAATACGCAATAAGACAATTGATGAAGTGATTGAAGCCTTTGAAGGCATTCAGTGCGGTTTTAAAAAGACTTCATGTCCGGATCAAATTGCCTGCGCATTGAAATTATATAAGGAGCAGCAGCATGCAGTTAAAGGTTAATGATCTGTATCAACTGCAGAATGACTTGGACGAAGAAATCTATCAAAAATTTTCATTGACTCGTGAGGGGACATCGATACGCCGCCGTTTAGCTTTGCTTGTTGAGCTTGGCGAGTGTGTGAATGAAACCCGCTGCTTTAAATTTTGGAGCGTTAAGGGGCCAAGTCCGGCGCCCGTAATTCTTGAGGAATACGCTGACGGAATTCACTTCCTGCTCTCATTGGGCATTGATTTAAAAGATCCTTCGGATCATATTGCCAGTATTGAAGCGAGTGAGGATTTGACAAATGCTTATCTAAAAATGTATGAGCTTTGCTTAGACTTTCATCAGCATTTTGATTTAGCGCACTATCATCAGTGCTTTGGTTATTATCTGGGAATCGCTCAGCGCCTGGGTTATACCGCTGAGGACATCCGCGAGCATTACTTGCTGAAAAACCAAGAGAATCATCATCGTCAGGATACCAATTACTAATCGACGCAAAGCGCGTCTTTTTTTTGCTTGCTGCTGTGTTTACATTGTGATGAAAATTTACATAAAAATAATTGAAATAAAATGTAAAATGTTGTTGCAAAGATTTTCTTTCTCTGTTATACTAGAACCAGTTAAAGAAATTAACTAAGTTTTACATAATTTCAATTGCCTTTGTTCATACCTCCTTGTAGCAAAACTTTCCTGATGAACATGAAATTATGTAAAATCATCAAAAATACGCCATTCGGGCGTTTTTTTTGTATTATAGAAAATTGCATTTTCAAGCATCAAAGTACCGATATCTCATTATGAAGAGGTGTCTAAAAAATGACAAAATAGTGGAAATCATCGTGTAAATATGATATACTATAAGTAAC
>NZ_HE578929.1:214133-242904 GCF_000313565.1 Dielma fastidiosa
AAGAGAATATCGAGTGTTCGTAAAAGAAAAGCAAACGCAAACAGAGCAATGGGCAGCGATTGGTAAGAAGATAGGAAAAGCGAGTATTAAAGAATGTCAGCTAACCGCCATATTAGCATTATTCAGATAACATAAAATTCAATGAATCAAGGGAAATAGACCCAAACTAGAAGAAAAGGCTGTTTACTTGATGGAAATCATTGAACTGATAAAAAGAGTTCCTGTATGGATTTGCTCGGGTATGACTCCAATACCGTTAGGTAGAAAGAGAGAGACATTGAAATACAGGAAGGAACAGCGCCGCGAGAAAGGCAGCTAGGTGTCATCTTTGATGGCATGATTTCCTGAATTTATTGATGAAGGAAATAATTTTCTTGTTATAATGATAGGCATGGTTTAAAATAAGAACTAGAAGTTTTGAAATGGAGTGACTTGAATGAATAAGAAACACGGAATTTTAGCATTGGCTCTGATCGCACTGGATCAGATTACCAAGCTGATTGTGGCAAATACGATGGAATATGGTCAAAGCATCCCGGTGCTGGGTAAGTTTTTTGAATTAACTTATGTCCATAATACGGGGGCTGCATGGAGTATGCTGGAAGGCAAAATGATGTTCTTTTATCTGATTTCGATTGCAGCGCTGCTGGTGCTTGGCTATTTTTATTTCAAAACCAGCAATGCCGAGAAGCTGACAAAGCTGGGGTTAGTAATGATGATGGCGGGTACAATCGGCAATTTTATTGACCGCTTGGCTTATCAGTATGTAATTGATTTCTTGGATTTTGTGATCTTTGGCTATGATTTCCCAGTGTTTAATGTTGCCGATTCGGTTTTATGTATCGGTGTTTTATTGATTTTGTTTGATGTTTTTCTGGAAAGTAGAGGATTAAAAAAATGAAACATAGCGAATGGCGTGTGGTCGCGGAAGATGTGAATGAGCGTATTGATAAGGTTGCTGCGAAATATGAGGCGGAACTGACGCGCAGCCGTCTTCAGACATTGATTGATGAGGGATCTTTGCTGGTCAATGGCAAACCGGTTAAAAATAACTATAAGGTAAAGCTCGATGATTTTATTGAGCTGGATTTTATTGATGATGCGGAATTAGACGCTCCGGCGGAAAATCTGAATCTGGATATTGTTTATGAAGACAGCGATGTTATTGTGATCAATAAGCCGCGGGGGATGGTGGTTCATCCATCGGCTGGCAATCAGCATGGCACTTTGGTCAACGGCCTGCTTTATCATTGCACCGATCTTTCTGGAATCAACGGTGTTTTGCGGCCGGGAATTGTGCACCGCATCGATAAGGATACAACGGGCCTTTTAATTGTCGCAAAAAATGATAAAGCCCATCTTTCTCTTGCTGATCAGCTGAAAGATAAAACGGTGAATCGTCTTTATTACGCGTTGGTGCATGGCGTAATGGAGCATGATTACGGAACGATTGACGCGCCGATCGGCCGGGATGTTAAGGATCGTCAGAAGATGGCGGTTACCGCGGTCAATTCAAAACATGCTGTGACGCACTTTAAGGTTGTTGAACGGTTTAAAAACTATACGCTGGTGGAATGCCGCTTGGAAACGGGACGCACTCATCAGATTCGTGTTCATATGCAATATATCAAGCATCCGGTGGTGGGTGATCAGAAGTATTCATATCGTAAGACGATGGATTGCGGCGGTCAGCTGCTTCATGCCCATACGCTCACGTTTGTTCACCCGTCAACCGGTGAGAGTGTGACGGTTCATGCGCCGCTGCCGCCGGATTTTCAGAATATTTTAGATACGATTCGAAAGGAGGAGATGTAATGCAATATCGTGACAGTGACGTTACTTGCATGCAGCTGCTGACTTTTTTAGTCACTCACTATAATTATCAGATTGTCACCCTCAGACAAAATCAGTCCAATGATTTCTGGCTTGCAAATCCGCTGAATAAGGAATATCCAGTGATTCGTCTATGCGGTGATGTGAGCACGGAGCTGTATTCTCAGGATACCTATCTAAAAAGTGTTCATCAGGTTATTTTAAGTGCAGTTGGTGCGCAAGGGCTGCTTTTAATTTTAAATACCAACGAATTATCTGCGGCTGCTGAAAATGAATATGCCAAGCAATATGTCGTATTGCCTGATCAAATAATGGATGAAATACTGATAAAGGCCTTTCCGGGTATTGAATCGGTATGTCATAAGGTAGAAAATAATCAGGAAGAATTCTTAAAATGTACGAAAAGGCTTGAGAAGAAAGCGATGAATGAAGCCCGTCAGCGGCGTAAGATTCCGGTAAAGGACTTGCCGAAGCTGACAATGGTACTTATCGGTATCTGTGTCGCCGTATTCATTTTAGTAAATCTGTTATCCTTGATGAATGGCGAACTGACTAGTGCTGCGATTTTCCTTGGCGCTTACTATAAGATGTCTGTTGTCTCCAATTTTGAATATTGGCGGCTGCTGAGTGCCGGCTTTGTCCATGCGGATATTTTCCATTTATTAATGAATATGATGGCTTTGTTTAATCTAGGGTTTTATTGTGAAAAACGTTATACCAAGAAACAGTTCCTGTTGATTTTGCTTGCATCAATCGTGGCTGGCAATCTGTTTGTCTTTATCGGTGATGCCAATATTGCCGGGCTGGGGATCAGCGGCGGTTTGTTTGGTCTTTTGGGTGCTTATATCGTATCGCTTTGCGCCGATGGTTCAATCAAGAATCGGATGGTACGGGTGAATTTAACCTCGACGATCATGATGAATGTCTTTATTTCATTGCTGCCGAATATTTCCTTAATGGCGCATCTTGGCGGCTTTATCGTGGGCGGTATTCTGGCCTTTATCATGATTGATGTTAAGCGCTGGAAAACCTTGCGCATGCATACGCGAAATGCTTTTATCCTGCTGATAGTTGGCCTCTGTCTGTTAGTGCCGAGAGTTCAGCGGATTGATCCGTTCTATCCGATGACGGACGCGATTTTAATTACTACGGCCCAGAAACTGAATCTTAATGGTTATGCCGAGTTGATGAAACATAATTTCATCAAAACGGCTGAAAGTCAGAATGAATCAGCTTATGAACCGAGCTTAAATGCTGCCTTGAAGCAGCTTCAGGAGGCTAAACATGAAAAGAACTGATGTTTTATCTTGGGATGACTATTTTATGGGATTGGCTCATCTCTCCGCTAAACGGTCAAAAGATCCTTCCACACAGGTAGGCGCTGCGATTGTTTCTGAAGAGCATCGGGTCGTTGGCATTGGCTACAATGGCTTTCCAAGCGGCTGTGATGATGATGTTTATCCATGGGAGCGCGAGGGTGATTTTGGTGATACAAAGTATCCTTATGTTGTTCACGCGGAGCTGAATGCGATTCTTAACAGCAATCAGCTGTGCCGCGGCTGTACAATCTATGTCTCACTCTTTCCATGCAATGAATGCGCGAAAGCAATTATTCAAAGCGGCATCAAACGGGTCGTGTACGAGTGTGATAAATACGCGGATACCGATGCGGTTAAAGCCAGTAAGCGGATGTTTTTATCGGCAGGTGTCGAATTGAAACAGCTCGATCACGATGTGCGGCTGAACGTCGAAATCATTCATCATGACTAAAAAAAGCAGGTTGCGGCCTGCTTTTCTAACGTTTAATTTTATCGGTATTCTTAAAGTGAAGCTTAGCGGCATTCATCAAGCCTTGCTCGCCATGCAGTTCATAAAACTGCTGAATCGGCTCTTCAGTGGCAGGCCCGGCGCCTTTTGGCAGCTTGAAGGAATAATGCTCACTGAGGGTATCCATCGCCTTTAAAAATGCGAAGCGGGCAATGATGGAGCCGCAGGCAACTGCCGGATATTTATTTTCGGCCTTGGTTTCAAAAGTGATGCCGCGTACAATTTCACGTTCATTTTTTAAATAACGGTAATAGCTGGCTTCCGGTGTGAATTGGTCAATCACTGATAAAGCAGGGAGCTGGCCAAGCTTGTTTCGCAGATGCAGATAAGCCTGATTATGCAGTTTGGCTTTGATGCAGTTTAAATTTTGCGTCTGATGTACCTGATTGTATTTGTAATTATCAAGAATCAATAATGAATAGGGGATTTCGGCCATCAGCTTGGGCGCGATTTTTAAAATCTGTTCATCACTTAGCTGTTTGCTGTCTTGAATGCCTAATGACTGCATGAGCGAAGCGTGGCTGGCATCAACATAGGCGGCGCAGACACAGACCGGGCCAAAATAATCACCGGTGCCGACCTCATCACTGCCGGCCTGCGGATAACCATTAAGCTCAGCGGCGTGTTGAAGAGGTGGCTGAGAAAGTGTTTTAGGCTCAAAAAGGGCGGCCATTTCTTCCGCGTCCCGGCCCTGAAATACAACCTTCTTTGAATCATAGGCGGTTATCGTACAGCCGTCGAGTTTAAGCTGGTATTGGGCGTAGGCCGGCGTCTTTACAGCCTTGCTTCGATATGTTTCAAACAGGGTGTCAATCTGTTTTTGGTTTAATGTTAAAGAAACGGTATTCATAAATTCACCTCGCTCTCCATTTTAACATTGTTTGCATTAAAAAGACAGATGCATTATTATTATAGGGTAAGCAGGTGAAGGAATGATTATAAATAGTCAATATGCAATATTTTTTGATTTGATACTGATTGCAGTTTTGGGAATACTGATCATAGATGGATATCGAAAAGGTTTTTTTATAAGATACTGAGCTGTCTTTCTTTCTTTTTGGTGCTTTTTATCTGTTGGCGGATAACCCCGGCGATCGCTGATGTGTTTGCGGTTTTCCCAAAGGAATTAGCGCCGTATGCCAAAACCAATCTGGCGGCATTTTTCTATGGTTATGCCAATCGGGCGCTGATTTTTGTTTTATTGACCGCCGCTTTTATGCTTTTGCTTTTGGTTTTGCGGCCATTAAGCAAGCTGTTTCAGAAGATGCCGGTGATTTCAACAATCAATGCGGTGCTGGGCATGGCGTTTGGACTTGTGCAGGGAATGCTGGTCGTTTTGATTGTTTATTTTGTTTTAAATACTCCCTTAGTCAGCAACAGCAAGGAATTTATTTCCGCGTCTTTGATTCGCTATGCGAAGCCATTCAATGATGAAGTTGTTTTATTGGCTGGCGATGTGCTGAATGATTATCAAATGATTGAAAAGGGAGAGAATGCTGATACTAAATCGCTCCAGGAATTTAAAGTCTGGCTTGCGGCGAAAGGCATCAGTGACAGTGATCTTGCTGAATTTATTTTATCAGCAGTGAATTAGGAGGAATTATGAAAGAGAGTTATGAAGCGTTAGAGCTTGAACATATTAAACGGGAGATTTCCCGTTATTGCGCGTTTTCATTAGGTGTCCATGAAATCATGAACGCGAAGCCGTATTTTGACAGTCTGCATGTCAAGCGTGAGCTTAGACGCAGCCGGGAAGCAATTCGCTGTACGATTCAATATGGTACGATGCCACTTGGCGGTGTCCATGATCTAAGGGAGGCACTGAACGGCGCTAAAAAAGGCTTGAGCTTATCTGCTCAGCAGCTGCGTCAGTGTGCGGATCAGGTGCGCTGCGCGCAGGCGGCACAAAATTATATGAAGAATTTTGATCAGGATGTTGAGGCATTGCTGGAACTGAGTGATGCTTTAAATCTGCCATTATCAATGGCCGAGGCGATTGAAAAATGTATTTCGGTGAACTATGAGGTTATGGACAGCGCGAGCGCCCAGCTGAAATCAATTCGTAAAACGATTAAAGCATGTGAGGCGGATGTCAATACGGCGGTACAGAATTTTATTCAAAACAATAGCGCTAAATTGATGGATACGATTACTACAACGCGCAATGACCGTATCTGCGTCTTAGTGAAGATCAGTGAAAAGAATTCAGTCAAGGGTTTTATTCACGGTGAGAGTGCTTCCGGTCAGACTGCTTATATTGAGCCGGAAAGTCTGATTCACGCAAACAATAAGCTGCAGAGCGCACGCAGTGCTGAACAGGAAGAGATTGAACGTATCTTGCAGCAGCTTTCTTCACTTGTGAAAAAGGAAAGTGATGCACTGATCAGCAATTGTGAGACCTTTGGTTTATTAGATGCTATTTTTGCGAAAGCCCGCTGGGCGAAGGAGAATGATTCCTGTGTTGCTGAAATTGATGATAAAGCACAGCGTCTATATTTGAAAAAAGCACGGCATCCATTGATTGATCCTAAAAAAGTCATTGCAAATACATATGAAATTGTCTTGCCCAAACGAATCCTGTTGATTACCGGTTCTAATACCGGCGGTAAAACAGTAACCCTGAAGACATTAGGCTTATTTGTGCTGATGAGCATGTGCGGTTTTCCAATTCCCTGTGAGGAAGCGGTTATGCCGTTATATGATGGTATTTTTGTGGATATTGGTGATGAACAGTCAATTGAACAGTCTTTATCCACTTTTTCGGCGCATTTATCGAAGCTGGCTGCCATCTGTGACCATGCGACGGATCGCTCGCTGATCCTGCTGGATGAGCTGGGTTCCGGCACAGACCCAAAGGAAGGGGAAGCATTGGCAATCGCCATTCTTGATTATCTGCGGACTAAAAACGCCATGGTAGTTGCTACGACCCATTATTCACAATTAAAGGCTTATGGCGCCCGCTGGGATGAAGTGCTTTTATCCAGTGTTGAGTTTGATATGGAAAAGATGCAGCCGACCTATCGCTATATCGAGGGTTTAAGCGGAAAGTCAAATGCTTTTGAAATTGCCCGCCGTTTTGGCTTAAACAATAAAATTTTAACCCAGGCCGCCCAAATCAAGGAAGCAAACAAAACTGAACAGGAGCGCAGTGTGGAACGGTTGGAGGATACGATTCAGCAGAATATGTCGATTCAGAGTCATCTTGAAGAGGAGCTGAAAACGCTGCGTGCTGAACAAGAAGCCTTTGATAAGGCAAAAGAAAAGTTTGAGGCTGAGCGTGAGAAAATTATCGAAGATGCGAAAGAGAAAGCTTTCTTCCTTGTGGAGGAAGCGCGTGAGGAAAGTGAAGCGATCATTCAGGAGCTGAAGGACAGCAAAGCGGCTAAACCTCATGAATTATTAGCGATCCGCAAAAAGCTTGACAGTGTAGTACCTGAAAGTGAACCGATCGCAGAGGATGAAAATCATGTCTATGCGGTCGGTGATTATGTGCAGATCAAAAAATATAATTATTATGGTGAAGTTCAGGAGGTCAGCGGTAAATACATTCATGTATTGGCGAATGGACTGAAAATGAAGCTGAAGCCGGAGGAATTATTGCCAGCTAAAAAACAAAAGGTGAAAAAGCCGAAGTCTTCTTATGCGAAATCACTGCGTTCATCAATTTCACTTGAATGCAATGTGATTGGCCTGTATGTCGATGAGGCATTGGCAGTCATTGATAAATATCTGGATAATGCGGTGTTAGCGAATGTGTCCAATGTACGTCTTGTTCATGGCGTTGGTACCGGGGCTTTGCGGAATGCCATTCATGCCTATTTGAAAAAGAATCCAAGAGTGGCGGAGTTTCGCATGGGCGGTCAGGGTGAAGGCGGTTTAGGCGCTACCGTGGTAACGCTGAAAACCAAGGGGAAATAATCATGCCCAGTGAATTGATTAAAAATAAACTCGCGCTGCTGCCGGCTGAGCCAGGCTGTTATTTAATGAAGGATATCAATGGTGAAGTCATCTATGTAGGTAAAGCGATTAAACTGAAAAACCGGGTAAAATCCTATTTTGTCGGTGCTCATAACTATAAGACAACGAAACTGGTCTCTAATATTGTCGATTTTGAATATATTGTAACAGGTTCTGAAAAGGAAGCGCTGCTGCTTGAATTTAACTTGATTAAGAAATACGCGCCGCGTTTTAATATCATGTTTATGGATGATAAGAGTTATCCTTACATCAAATTATCGAAGGAAAAGCTGCCGACATTAAAGGTAGTTCGCAATACGGCTGATAAAAAAGCGGAATATTTTGGGCCGTTTCCTGATTCAGGTGCGGCATATCATACGATTAATCTGCTGAATCAGCTTTACCCTTTGCGAAAATGTAAGAAAATGCCTAAAAAAGAATGCCTTTATTATCATATTCATCAATGTCTAGGTCCTTGTATCAATGAGATTGATGAACATGTCTATCAGGAGATGGTCAACGGCATCAAACGATTTCTGCGCGGTGATGTCAATGATTTGCTTACTCAGCTGAAAAAAGAAATGAATGAGGCCAGTGAAGCGCTGCAGTTTGAGAAGGCACAGGAAAAGCTGGAGCTGATCCGTTCCATTGAACATGTAACGGCGAAGCAGCAGGTACAGTTTAAAGATAAGAAAGACCGTGATGTTTTTGGTTATTATGTGGATAAAGGCTATATCAGTATTCAGGGCTTTTTTCTGCGTTCAGGAAAAATCCTTGAAAGAGCGCTGGCTATTCATCCAATTGTCGATGATCCGCAGGCGATGTTTACTTCCTTTATTATGCAGTATTATGGAAAAAATCCATTGCCGGCAGAGATTTTGCTGCCTTCCGCTCTTGATGTGACTTTGCTGGAACAGGCGTTGGATACCAAAATCGTTCAGCCGATTAAAGGTGATAAGCTGAAGCTGGTGGATATGGTTATCGCGAATGCCCGTGATTCGCATCATCAGAAATTTGAATTGGCAAGCCGTGAAGAAAATAAGAAGGAAGAAGCAATGTATGCGTTGTCTTCTATCTTTCATAAACGGATCACTTCTATTGAGATGGTCGATAACTCACATATCTCCGGTGCTTTTAATGTTTCCGGCTTTATTGTGTTTAAGGATGGCGAGCCCTCGAAGAAAGATTACCGCCTCTATCGTTTGGGACCGTATGTCAGCGATCTTGATTCAATGAAAGAGGTCATTTACCGCCGCTATTTCCGAATCCTCAAAGAGAAAAGTCCGTGCAGTGACCTGCTGATTGTCGATGGCGGCTGGCAGCAGATTGAGGCGGCTAAGGAAATTCTTTCGGAATTTGAAATTGATATCACTTTAGCTGGCTTAGTTAAGGATGATCGTCACCGCACAAGCAATTTGATGGACAGTGACGGCAATATCATCGATATTAAAAAAGACAGTGCGCTTTTCTTTCTGCTGACTCAGATGCAGGATGAGGTCCATCGTTTTGCTATCAGCTATCATCGCAAGCTGCGCAGCAAGGCGATGACAAAATCGGTGCTTGATGATGTGGAGGGCATCGGTGAGGTGCGGAAAAAAGAAATCTGGAAGCGTTTCAAATCATTAAAGAATTTAAAAGCTGCCACTGTGGAAGAGCTTGCTGAGGTAGTGCCGCAGCAGGTTGCTCAAAATGTTTTTGAGGTTCTTCATGCAAGTAACACTGACAAAAATGAATCTGATGCATAGGATAGAGTGTCGGAACTAGGAGGGTTACTTACGCAAATGGTCTGTACGAAACGTGAGGCTGAAGTTTTTAATTATCTGATTCAAAACTACAGCACCAAGGAAATTGCCGCGTTGATGGGAATCAGTGATAAGACCGTAAGAAATCACATATCCAATGTGATCTTAAAGTTAAATGTGTCTTCACGTACTCAGGCAATGCTTGAATTGATACGGTTAAATCAATTAAAAATCGACGGTTAAACATGGGCCTTTTCAATAAGGCCCTTATTTACGCAAAGGCTGACTGATTTTCTGTTTAGTTTCTTTTAGTTGTGCTATAATACTGTGGAGGTGATTTTATGAAAACCAAAAGAGCTATCTTTATAGGTAGTTTAATTGTTCTTTTCATATGCTGTTACAGTATAATGAACAAGCATTTTGATCCGCTTGCGAGATATAAATATGCAGATAATGATAATCGGGATTTGATTATTAGTTATTTAAGCAGTGAGGATATTAATTATCTGATTGACCGTCAGCTGCTGCCTGAGGAATTTATGCCGTATTTTGGGATTTCGGATTTTAATATCCGCTATACGGTTTATTATAATATAGCCAAGGCAGCCAGACCTGCTGATGCACAGACGATCGTTGATTTTGTCAATAAATATCTTGATGTGACGTTTAATCATGATAATCTTGAACCTTTGGTGAGAAATTATTCTTATGAGCTGATGAGTGATTTCTTTGAACATGGGGATCGTTATGCCGAGAATGAGGGTTTGTTGATTGATCCAAGCGCCCTGACGGCTAAAATCATTGAAGGGAAAACGCTTTATCGTTATCAGCCGGATGATTTGGTTGATATTGTGAATGTCCCAAGTGTCAACGCATATAGTGAAAATGAACCCATTCAGGTGCGTAAGGAGCCTGCATCAGCGCTATCCTCATTGTGTGCGGCGGCGACTGAGCTGAACGGCAAAACTTGCGGCAATATGATTCTGGTCGGCGGTTTTGTATCGTATGAGGAGCAGGTTGAGCTCTATGAACAGGCGCTGCTTCATTATGGCTATGATGAGGTTGATCAGCATATCTTTAAGCCTGGACATTTTGAAAATCAGCTTGGCTATACCGTTGAACTGCAGCTGGCAAAGGTTGAGGTTGAGAAAGCAGAGGCGAAAGAGGCGACCGCCGATGATGCTGAGGCAGAAAATAAAAAGCAGGAAAATGAACAAATTGCCTGGCTGAAGAAACATATTGCTGAATATGGTTTTGTGTTCCGTTATCCCGAGGATGTGAATGAAAAAGGACATCTTGTTCTGCGGTATGTCGGAGTTGAAAAGGCAAAGGAAATGACAGAGAAGGGTCTAAGACTAGAGGATATAGGATAATGAATAAAAAAATTGGTATCTGTGATTCGGGATTAGGGGGCATTCAGGTAATGAAGGCATTGATGGATGCCAATCCTAAGGTTGATTTTATGTTTATCGGCGATCAGCTGCATGCACCTTATGGCGCCTTATCTAAAGCCGAATTGTTTAAATATGGCGCTAAAATGATTCATGAATTTCAAAAGCGGGGAATCGAGGAAGTGGTTATCGCCTGCAATACGCTATGTGCCAATGTGTTTGATGATTTGTGTCAGGCCTTTCCTAAGATGCAGTTAAAGGGTGTGCTGCAGCCGACTGTTGATCAATTAGCAGGTGAAGATGTGCATGCGGTCTTAGTTATGGCAACCGCTAAAACTATCTCGGCGCATGCTTTTGAGAAAGCTATCCATCAGCTTGATGAGACATGTCAGGTGTATGAGCTTGCCTGTCCGGCCTTAGTTCCGCTGATTGAAAACGGCGATGATCAGGCGGCATTATATGCGGCAGCGGCTGATTATGTGACACCTTATAAGGGAAAGGTTGACGCCGTGATTTTAGGCTGTACCCACTTTCCTTTGATCGCTGATGAAGTAAAGCGGCTGTTAAATGTAAAGCTCTACGATTCCAACCAAGCGGCAGTCAATATGCTGACATTGCCTAAGGGGGAAGCAAAAGGTCAGGTTGTGGTTTGCACAACGAAAGATGCAGCCTTGATGAAGCGTCAGATCAAAGCGATTATAAATGAAGACTTAGCTGTTCAAAAGATTGATTTTGAAGACTAAGTCTTTTTTTTGCCATTAGCTTTTAAACGTGATATCATGATAAAATAAAAAATTGATACAAAGCCAGAGAAAAGAGAGGATTGCCGATGAATAAACTGAAACGCTTATGGGGGCTGATTCCAATCACCGCATTTCTAATCATAAAATTAATACTCATGATGATTGAACAAATGTTCGGTTTAGTGTTAAGAGATCTTCCGTCTTTGTTTTTGTTTGTGTTTTTAATTATATCTATCTTGATTTTAATCTTTTATTTCTATCAGCAGATGAGTATGCATATACGGGGTAAATTTGCCAACTCTGTAGTTTTATTGCTTTGTTTCTTCTTAGCTTTGGTGAACTTGATCAGCGGTATGATTCAGGGAGCCTTTGCTTATCATTCAGATAAAATTGTGATTGAGAATGGGATCGTGATGGTAGCCAGAGATACCTCATACTTGAATTTTGGCATGGAATACTATGAATATAAAAATGCTGTTTTCAGAGGCAAACAAATGCTGAAGCAGATAAGTAATAAAACTTATTGGCTTTATGATAAAGACGGCAAATTAGTTGAAACCAGCACTTATAATCAATGAGTGATATGAAAACCATGCTTTTGAGATAAAATTAGATACTATTTCACTTTATTCCCGCATAGGATGGATTGAGGTGAAATGATGAACCGAAAGCTCCAAATCGCATATATATTCAGCGCTTTTGCTGTCTTAAGCTACCTTTCAGTAAAAACCATACCGATTGCGCAGCATCCGGATACACAGAGTGTAATGGCACCGGCAGCTGTTGATTCGCTGCTGATTGTTCAAAGAGATCAGGATGGGATTCTGATACCGTTAAATGTTGAATTAAACAGCTTGATGAGTGAACCTGAAAAAATGCAGAAAATGATTGAACTTATGAGCAGCGATGTAGATAATAGTGTGTTTGAATCGGTACTGCCTGCCAGTGCCGCTTTAAATGAGGCTGTCATCAGTGATCGTCATGTCAATCTTGATTTTAATGAGGGATTTCTGGCCTATGACGCGAAGGATGAATTAGCGATTGTAGAATCACTGGTTTGGGCGGCTACTCAATTCGATGATATTGATACGGTATCCATCAGTGTCAACGGCAATGCGTTGAATCAGATGCCTTTAAAAGGAACGCCGCTGAGTGAAAATCTTGACCGTCGGTTAGGGTTCAATAATTTTGAAAGTGCTACAGCGACTCTGCATGATTCACATAACCTGAACATTTATTATGTTAAGGAGATTAACGGCACTGAATATTATGTGCCAAAATCCAGACGGATCAACGGCGGCAGTCTGGATGTTAATGATGTCATTGAAACAATTCTTTCCGATATCAGTGTTACATCGACGTTAGCACAGCCATTAGCATTAGAACGTGTGACAATGAGTGAGCCAGTGGAGATCGATGTAGATACTTTAGTTATTCATTTGGATAATTCGATATTGAGCGAGGAAGCTATAGGTAAGGAAGAAGCCTTAAATACACTGGTTCTTTCTATTCATGAGGTATTGGGCTTTGACAACATTTCAATTCTTGTAGATGGCGTACCGGTGAATGCTTCCGGCAGCAATGAAGAACATATTCAGGTAAGTTCTATCGAAGTTAATCGAATTAAGCTTTAAAATTGCTGAAAATAATGGTAAGATATCAGCGGTGATATTTATGAAAATACTTGTGATGAGTGATTCACATGGCAAAAATAAAGTGATGGATAAGGTGATCGAGGCGCACCAAAATCATGTTGATCTGATGCTGCACTGCGGTGATATCGAAACGCCTGAGGATATTTATCCGCAGCTGATAACTGTACGCGGCAATAATGATTATTATTATGATTATCCGGAAGCTAAGATTATTAAGGCTGAACAGCATCGGATTCTGTTAATTCATGGCAATCAGTCATATTATGGCAACCGTCTGCAATTTCTTGCCAAGAAGGCACTTGAAAATACGTGTGATATTGTTTGTTATGGTCATACCCATGTCGCGTCATTAGATGAAGTGAGCGGTATAACATTGCTGAATCCAGGCAGCTTGTGGCATTCAAGAGATGGTAGAAATCCATCTTATGCAATGCTGACTTTAGCCGATGAACGTATTCATGTTGAGTTCAATTTCTTATAGGCCTGTATAGGGCCTTTCTTTTATGTGTTGAAGCTGTGTGAAATTAATTCAAAAAAAGGTTGCACTTTGCGGTTAATTTTGCTATTATAATTTAGCACATGAAAAGTGTCTACGTAGCTCAGCTGGATAGAGCACACGCCTTCTAAGCGTGCGGTCGAGGGTTCGAGTCCCCCCGTGGACGCCATGTTTAAATTAAACGTCTGAATCAGGCGTTTTTTTTATATGTTTTTGTAATTTGATGTAAATTTGATGTATAAAATAATTTGATTATAGTGATAGTGATCTACACTCACCGCAAGCCTTTGTCATAAAGGCTTTTTTTGCTTTGCACGAAGTATCATGCAAATGCTGAAAAACGGAATCGGCTCATTTTCACATTAGAAAAGTACAATGTGATAAGATGAAATCAGGAGGTGAATTATGGTAACCGATAATTATGAGAAAGAAATTAGCTTTATCGAATCCGTGCTGAAGGAAGCCGCACAGCGGCTGAATCACATGAAAATACAAAGTATTCATGATAAAACGTCCAGAGACTTAGTTACCAGCAGTGATTATGCTATTGAACAATACATTATCACAATGATTCAGTCACAATTTCCAACGGATCATATCCTTAGTGAAGAAATGAATCAGGATACATTGCTGCAAGAGCGCACCTGGGTACTGGACCCAATCGATGGCACATGCAATTATGCCAATGCGATACCAATGTTTGGGATTCAGCTGGCATTGACTGTAGGATCAGCGATTGCAGCTGCCGGCATCATGCTGCCATGTCTGAATGAACTTTATCTAGCCAGTCAAAATGGCGGCTGTACGCTTAATGGCAAAAAGCTAACCGTAAAACCTGATTCAATAAATCACAGCATTGTTAGCTTCGGTGATTTTAATGAAGAGCGGCAGGCAGCCTCTAAGCTGCAAAGCCAGACCATGAAACGGCTGCGCTATCAGATTATGAAAGAGAAAATGTTCGGCGCGGCAAGTGTTGATTTTGCTTATCTTGCCAGCGGCAGAACTTCCGGTACTTTCTTGATTGCCAGTCATGCGTGGGATATTCTACCCGGCATCCTCATCGCTTTGGAGGCAGGCGCTGTAATCAGCGATGAAAAGGGAAGACCTTTTTGCTTTGACAGTGAAATTGTTTTGGCGGCAAACAGTCAGGAACTGATTGAGCTGATGCGTCAGCCAGAGCTATCATGCTGACCCAAAGACAGCTGACCATTCTGTCAATTCTTGAAGCAGCCGCTGATCATTATACTGCCGCTGCCCAGATTGCCGATGAATGCGGCATCAGCGTAAGAACAGTCAAAAGTGAAATCGAGGTAATTAAACAAAGTTTAAAGGAAGGCTCAAAAGCGGTGCTGCTTGCCATTCCGTCAAAGGGTTATCGATTGGAAATTACCGATATCAAGAGTTTTGCGGATATGCTTGAAGCAAGCCGTCAGCAGCTTAACTCCGAACATTCAATGAATGAACAGCCAATCCGCATTAAATTTATTATTTTGATGCTGCTGAACAGCACCCACTATGTGAAAAAGAAAAAAATTCAATCAGCACTAAATGTTTCAGATTCCACACTTTATTTAGATTTGAAAGAAGTCAAGCAAATCATCAGCCGCTATCATTTAGAAATGCTTTATAAATCTGGTTCCGGTTACTGCATCCTAGGTAAAGAAAAAGATAAGCGAGCCTGTTTGGCTTATGAAGATGTCTATGCTTTATCACTTGATTCAAGCGCGTCATTTAACGCTGATATGAAGAAAATTAATCATATTAAAGAAATGCTCGTTGAAATCTTTTTAAAGAATCAATATAAAATCAGTGAGGTTTTGTTTGAAAGCTTAATCATGCATTTATTGCTGACATTGCAGCGGATTGAAAAAGGCTATCTGATTGAAGACAGCTATGAGCGCGATAAATGTGATGACAAAGAATATCAGATTGCTCAGGATATATTTGAAAAGTTTATTCATCGCCGGGATATCGATCTGAAATATGAAATAGCGTATCTGGCAATCAACCTGCGGGGAAAAAGAGATTATGTTGATTATAAAAGTGTATCTGATGAAATTATCACTTTTATAGCGGCTTCCTTGGAACAGATTAATTCTGAATTTGGCGTAGACTTTACTCGAAGTATTGATCTGAAGGTCGTTTTAGCGCTGCATTTTGTACCCTTGCTTTCCAGGATGCAGCATGATATGCAGCTTAAGAATTTATTGCTGACAGAGATTAAACAATCATTTCCTTTTGCTTTTGATATTGCTCAATATTTTGGCTTATTGATTTATGAAAAATATCATATTCGCATCAGCGAGGATGAGGCGGCGTATTTTACGCTGTACTTCAATTATGGCTTGGAAAATATCGTGCTGAATTCAGAAGGTAAAAAGCTGCTGGTTATCAGCAGTCTTAAACAAAGTGAAACGATACTGCTGCGTCAGAAAATATATCAATGGTTTGAAAAACAGATTCTCCAGCTTGATTTTATCAATCCTTCGGATTTATCAAGAATCAACATCAGTGAGTATGACGCATTATTTACTACGGAAAAGGGAGATACGCTTACTAAGGGCGCGGCTGTGAATATTAACTTATTTCCTACCGAAAAGGATTTTGCGAAAATGAATTTAGCGATTAATGGGTATGACAGCATCGATGCGATATTAAATTGTTTTTCGCCTGAATTATTTTATGTGGGTAAGGCTGCTGACCGCTCACAGATCGTTCATCGGCTGATTGATATGGCAGCGGGCTATTATCATCTGCCGCCTAAGTTTGAGGCATTGGTTATGGAAAGAGAAGCGCTGAGCAGTTCTTATTTTGCGAATCATGTTGCGATGCCGCATCCTTTATATCCATTTAGTCCGCAGACCTTTATAGCGGTTGCTATTCTTGAGGAAGGGATTGAATGGGATGAGGGACGGCAGGTAAAAATCGTGCTGCTGGTTTCAACGGAGATGAACAATCCTAAGGCGTTTCAAATCTGGCCTTATCTGTCTTCGTTAGTCTGCAGTGAAGAATTAGTCGGTCAAGTCCTGGCGGATACCAGCTATGAAAATTTAATGGCGGTGCTGCGGGCCAGCTTGCTGGATAAGTTTTAAAGCTTGCACGAAGTGTCCGTGTAAATGATTAAATTATTACTTGCCATATGGATGATAGAATACAGTTACAGGGTAGCTGGTGTTCATTATCACCGTGACAGAAAGGAGAAAAATATGACGGGAATACTGATTGTTACGCATCATAACCTGGCGCAGGCCTTTATGGAGACAATCGAAATGATTGCCGGTAAGCATGAGTTTTTAGACAGCTTGGGATTAGTGCCCAGCCAGGACCCAGAGAGCTTCCAAGAATTGATTTTATCGAAAGTTCATGGCTTGAAGACGAAGGGTTATGATGAAATCGCAGTTGTGCTTGATTTGTATGGCGGTACGCCCTGCAATCAGACGATCCGCTTGCTGAGAGAACATCAGCTGAAGGTGATTGTCGGTGTGAATTTACCGATGATGCTGCAGATGACGCTGCTGAATACAACCGAGGTCTCAGTGGAAGAACTTGCCGAGGCAGCGATTCAAAGCGGCAGAGAAGGCGTATTTGATGTTGGTAAATCAATTATGAAGCTTATGTAGAAAGGAGTATGAGATAGATATGAGTATCGTGTTAGCACGCGTTGATGATCGTTTAATCCATGGTCAGGTGATGACATCATGGCTGAATTATACAGGCGCTACTAAGATTGTGGTTATTGATGATGTGACAGCCAATGATTCTTTTTTGACAATGATTATCAAGACGCTGGTGCCGGCCAATATCAAAACTGAAGTGGTCAGGGAGGATGCATGTATTGCAATGGTACAGGCGCTTGATGAGCGTGATAAGGTCATCATGTTGGCAAAAACACCCGCGCCGTATGTTATGATGGCGGAAGCCGGCATCTGCCTTGATAAAGTCAATATTGGCGGTATGGGAATTAAACCGGGCAGAAAGACGATTTACAAAAATATTTCTGCAAGTGAAGAGGAAGTCAGTCAGCTTAAAGCTTTGTTGGCCAAAAAGATTGCGGTAGAAATACAAATGGTTGCTGAAGATCCGGCAATCGATGTAAGTAAATACATCTAAAGGGGTGAAAAGAAAATGAGTATTTCATTATTTCAAGCATTTTTACTAGGTATTGTCTATTATTTAGGAATTATCGGTACACCGTGGACAACCGTTCTAGGCTCGGCAAGTCTCTTTCAAAAGCCATTAGTCGCCGGTACATTGGTAGGTATTATCCTCGGACATCCAACCGAAGGCGTAATTATCGGGGCTGCCATTCAGCTGCCATATATTGCCTTTATATCAGCGGGCGGTACGATTCCATCAGATCCGGGATTGGCAGGTGTATTGGGAACTGCCTTTGCGATTGTCGGTAATGTTGATCCGGCAACAGCGATCACGATTGCGCTGCCATTTGGTTTATTAGGAACCTTGATTTGGGTGCTGCATATGACCATTGACGTAACTTTTGTTCATATGGCGGATCAGGCAGCGGAAAAGGGCGACTTGAAAAGAATCTGCTTCCTGCATGTAGTGCCGCCGCAGATCCTAGTTTTTCTGATCAGTGTTATACCGGTTATGCTGGGTGCTTATTACGGCGCTGATTTCATGGCTGATCTGGTTTCTAAGTTAAGCAATAATGTACTGCATATCTTACAGGTTATCGGCGGTATCCTGCCGGCTTTAGGCGTAGCGATGAATCTTCGTTCAATCAGCCGTCCAAATACGATGGCATTCTATATTCTCGGCTTTATTTTAAGTGTTTATCTAGGACTTGACACAATCGTTATTTCTGTATTGGGCTTTGTTATTGCGTGGTTCTATACACAGTCACAGAAAGAAAATGTGTAGGAGGTATGAAGATGGAACAAAATTCAACAAGAAAAACTTTAACTAAAAAGGATGTTGTGAAATCATTCTGGCGCTGGACTTTTTTCTCACATGCAAATTATAATTATGAGCGTTTATGCGGCACGGGTTTCTGTCATGCGATGGCGCCGATCATTGAAAAACTGTATAAGGATAATCCGGCAGAATATCAGGCAGCGGTACAGCGTCATATGGTTTTCTATAATACGGAACCGCATTTCGGCGGTGTAATCAACGGCATGGTAATTGCGATGGAGGAGGAAAGAGCCAACGGCGCGCCGATTTCTGATGAAGCCATCAATGGTATCAAGACTGGTTTAATGGGACCTTTTGCCGGTATCGGCGATACGCTGTGGCAGGGCACATTAACACCCATTTTATTATCAATCGGTATTTCATTGGCTGCTTCCGGCAGTATGTCAGGGCCGCTGCTTTATTCAGTCTTGATGATGGGCATCATGCTGAGCATTGCATATTATGTTTGGATGACCGGTTATCGGCTTGGAAAAGAAGGCTTGCAGAAAATCTTAGAAAGCAATCTGATTAAGAAGGTCATTACTGGCGCAAGTGCTTTAGGTGCCATCGTTATGGGTGCCTTGACAGCTAGCTTTGTCAGTGTGTCAACACCGCTGATGATTAATATTCAAGGTTCATCAATGAGCGTGCAAACGGATATTTTAGATAAGCTGTTCCGCGGCTTGCTGCCGTTAATGCTGACGCTGGGTGTATTGTATCTGCTTAAGAATAAAAAGGTAAAGGCGACCCGTGTCATGCTGCTGCTGATTATTATCGGCGCAGTTGGGGCGATCATAGGTATCTTTTAATGAAAGATAATCTGCTTAAACTGACAACTGAGGAACGCAATCCCAATTCGATGAACCTGCCTCATATGAGCATCGAGGCAGCAACCGCGATGATGAATCATGAGGATGAAGCATGTACTAAGGCAGTGCAGGCAATTCTGCCAGTAATTAATCAGGTAATTGAAATCTGTGTTGACACGATACGCAGCGGCGGCCGGGTTATTTTTACCGGTGCGGCACATTCCGGTTATTTAGGAATGCTGGATGCTTATGAGGCCAATGCGACATTTGGTACAACGGATGAGTTCACCGCCATTGTCGCCGGCAATTTTACGGATATGATGAAAACAGACGGCAGTGCTGAGGACATTGAAGAAAACGGCGGCCTCGATCTGCAAAACCGCCATGTCACAGCTAAGGATTTTGTGATCGGTATCAGCTCATCAGGACGTACCCCTTATGTGATTGGCGCCTTAAGCTGGTGTCAGCAAAAGGGTATCCGCTGTGCGGGATTGGTTAATAACAAGCATTCAATTGTTGCCGAGCATTGTGATCTGGTAATGGAAGCGGTAGCCGGCGCTGAGGTTATTACCGGTTCTACGCGGCTGAAGGCAGGTACTTGTCAGAAGATGATTTTGAATATGATTACGACAATCACTATGGCCCAATTAGGTAATGTTTATGAAAATCTGATGATTAATGTACCGCCGGTCAGCAATAAAATGCGGACTCGGCTTGAATATATTCTGGATCAGGCAACGAACTGTACGTTAGTGACAGCTCATGAATTACTGGTTCAGTGCGATTATAATGTGAAGGCCGCCTTGCTTATGGCGCTTAAAGGCATCAGCAAAGAACAAGCCCTGGATGAGCTGGCAGTTGCTGAAGGCAACATCAATCAGCTGGTTTAGCATTTGAAGAAGCAATAGAAAAGGACATTTTTACCCAATGTCCTTTCTTTTATGTTTACTTAACGGCTGTCTTTCGCAAAGCAGCTATTGCATTAACCGCCTGTTCAGCACTCGCGTAAGCTGGAATACCGTGATCCCTGAATTTCAAGATTGCATCATGGCATTCTTTGCCGCCCTGACAAATCATGATGAATGGTTTATTCAACTCCTTATTAGCCTCGTAGACCTCGATCGCCGCATCACAAATCGCGCTGACATCGGTGACGGCAGTAGGACAGATAGCCCCTAGAATGCCATCAACCGCCGGATCGCGCAGCGCCTGTTTAAATGCCCCTTTATATTGGATTGCACTAGCGGTACCAGCGATATCAACAGGATTCAGCGGTGAACCAAACATCGGCATATAGGCCCGCATCCTCGTTGCCAGCAATGGTGAGATTTCACTCAGCTCATGCAACGGCAGTCCACAGCGCTCAAAATGATCACAGGCTAAAAGACCCGCACCGCCGCCATTGGTTATCATTACGATATTATCACCCTTAAGCGGCGGCTGATAACCAACGGCAAGCGAAATATCAAGAAACTCCTGCCAAGTGACAGCACGAATGGCGCCTGCCTCTTTGATTAAATCATCATAATACTGATCTGGCTCAGGATTTTCACTGGCAGTATGAGCAAAGGCAGCTTTTACACCGATCTTACTGCCGCCGACCTTAATCACTACAATCGGTTTCGTTACTTTCTTACAGGCAGCGACAAAAGCCTCCGGCGAATCAAGACCTTCAATATAAATAGCTAAACACTTCGTATGCTCATCTTTTTGCGCGTATTCAATAAATTCAGAAAAATCGACATCGGCTTTATTGCCGAGGCCGACAAAGAATGACATGCCAAAATGATCTTCCTGACTTGTACCAAGCGCCGCCAGCAAGTTTGCTCCCGACTGTGAAATCATAGCGATTGGTCCAGGTACCGGCAGATAAGGAATGAAACCACAGTTGAAATGATTATAAGGTGAACCCATGCCAACCAAATTTGGGCCAATGAGAGGAATCTTATTTTCACGCAGGCGCAGCGTAATCTTATTCTGCAAATCTTCACGGCCGATTTCTTTAAAGGCACTGGTCGCAATCACTAAAACTTTTGCCTTAATCTCAATCGCATCCTCAACGATGGCAGTGACCAGGTGGGCAGGGACTGCCACAAACACTAGATCAACACGATCATGAATATCTTTTAATGTATGATATGATTTTAATCCAAGCACTTTGTCAGCCCGTGGATTAACCGGATAAATTTTGCCGGTATAACCCCATTCAAGTAATTCTGCAACAACCTTATTGCCAACCTTGCTTGGATAACGGCTGGCACCAACTACCGCAATTGAAGAAGGATTTAAAGCATACTGTAAATTATCAACGACATAATCACGTGCTTTATCGATACGCATATTATTTTTCCTCCTTACAAGCTGGGCAGATAACACCTGTATTGACTGTTCGATCCTGTAAAACATCATCAGTAAACACACATTCTTCCCATAAACCGTTTTCATCATCAAGCCGGCATGTCCATCTTCTCAGCTGGCGTGAAGAAGAAGCTTCCAGAATTTCACCGATTTCGCCATAACTTTGCAGCTTGGCTTTAATTTTATCTAAATCCGTGATTTCTTTATAGCACGATAACATCAAATTGTGATGAGCATCAGCGAAATCAAATATATTTGCAAATTCCGGCATCAGACTTAATTCATCACAAATTTGCTCACTGCGCCAGGTTGGCGTATTCTGGAACATCGAAACCAAATAAAAATGCATCTTCAGTCCCAATGCGCGATAATTAAAGTAAACCATTGGAATTACCAATTTTGTTTGTTCAACAAGATATACAAAATCCTTTTTCATCTCTTCGGCATCTAAACCAGATAGCTTAGCTAAAACATCATAGTCAAACATATCCGCAACACTTTCAGTATTGTTGATTGCTTCAATTATCGCCAGATCATAACTGTCCATTGCCGTCTGCAAGGCAAGCAGCTTTTGCTTTTGCTCAGCACTCCAGAAATATTTTCTGAAATTTTCCTTGGCATCAAACTGATTGACATGTGATTCGCGAACTAATCGGCGTACCGGGCAGATGTGTACATAAGCCACTTCATCACGGAAACGGAATTTGTCTAACACACCGCCAAGTAAATTGTCAAGATTGCGCATGTGATTGCCATTAAAGAAATCAAAATCACCGCCGGCATCCATGGCATAGCCAGTACATATCTGATCATTGTTTTGCATCCAATCTACAAATTCCTGTCTTTGTTCTTCACCGAGACCTTCCTTCAGCTTCACAATCCAATAATAAAGCCCAAAACCTAAAACGCCGACACATGAATTCTTTACCAGCATAATCTGCCGATTATCATACATCTTTTTCAGCCGTGCCTTTACATCCTCCTGATTCAAACCGACAGCGGCTGCAATATAAGGAAGATTAAAAACTTCCGGATAAATTTGATAAAATGATTTTGCGACATTAAAAGCGGAATAAAATTTATGATCTGTTGAGACAACACCAGGTTCGAAAAAGCTATAACCCTTGACGTTCCAGTTATAATCATTTAGATAAGCCTGCTGTTCATCAGATCCAATCATATACTTAGGCATTCATGAACACCTCCTTATAGTATCATTATTGCGCTTTTGATATGGGAAATCAAGAATAATGATAACGCTTTCACAACATTCGATAATACTTAGTGATATTGCTGTTTGAAGCACTTAAACTCTTAATCAAAGGCAAGAAAAGAGCATTAAGGATTTGAATAATATTAAATGTGTGAAGTTATGTGTTCGCCCTGATAATCAAGCTGAATAATTGAAATTAGTTACAGATTATGTTATATTATCCAATGGATTGAGCAGGGAGGCGTAAAATGAAGGGTATTTATCAAGATATTGTTAATGAAATCCAGTCATTGATTACCTCCGGAGAAGACAAGCAGGCCCGCAGCCGAATCCTTGAAGAATTAAACATGCCTTATATTCCACAGGATGTAGAAGCGAAGCTTAATGAGCTGCTGGATGAAGTCGGCATACCGGAATCCGGAAAAGTTCAGCTCAGCGATGAACAGGTGGAAGCATGGCTGCTGGGAAATAACCCGCAGCGTCAGGTTGCCGCGCTTAACCAGCTTCAAAAAGCGAATCTTCGCAATTATACAGAGCTGATTCAGCAGGTCTTCGACACACATCATGATCTGACGATGGAAAGTCTTTTGATCAGTATGATGATTGAACAGCAGATCAATGAAAGCTTTCACTTAACAAGAGATGGCTTAGACATTGAATTTGTACCGGCTGCTTTGGAATATCCTTTGGAAAGCGAAGGGGTTATTAAAGCGGTTGAATTGCTGCGTGAATGGTATGAAAATGATAATCCTTCATTTTTAAATCTGTGTTTGGATATTCTGGCAAAGGAATGTTATCTGATGCTGCCGATGGCGGTGGATGAAGAGGATAGTTTGGATCTATGTCTGGCTGTTGTACATTATGTTTATCAGGCAAACGGCGCTGAAGATGAATTTAAATGCTTTATTGCTGAAAAAGAACTTGCACAAACATATAGTTATGAATTATTATTAAATAAGCATGACATTTGAAAAAAATGCTCAATATGATGAATCAGGAGGTATGAACAATGAGTTCAACATGGGAATTAAAAGAAAAATCACAAGGTGAGTTAAAGACGACCGTTTCAGGCGATGCTTGGAAAGGTGCGCAGGAAAAAGCGTTCAATAAATTAGCTAAGAAATTAGCACTGCCTGGCTTCAGAGAAGGAAAAGTACCGGCAGCAATGGCTAAGAAGCATATTTCTCAGCAGAATATCTTAATGGAAGCAATTGATGAAGTTGCTGGTGAGGCTTTACAGCAGGGTGTTGAAGAGCATTCATTATGGATGATTGCACGTCCTGAATTAGGGGTTGAAGCAATTACTGAGGATGAAGTAACACTGACTTTTACGATTACAGTTAAACCTGAAGTAACTTTAGGTGATTATAAAGGCTTAGATGTTAAAAAAGATGAATGTGAAGTAACTGAAGCGGATATTGAAGATCAGATCAAGGCACTTCAGGATCGTTATGCTGAACTTGAAATCAAAGAAGACGGTACAGTTGAAAACGGTGATACAGCTGTTATTGATTTTGAAGGCTTTAAGGATGGCATTGCATTTGACGGCGGTAAAGGTGAAAACTATCCGTTGGAAATCGGCAGCAATGCATTCATTCCTGGCTTTGAAGAACAGCTGATCGGTATGAAGAGTGAAGAATCAAAGGAAATCAATGTTACTTTCCCTGAAAGCTATCAGGAAGAAAGCTTAGCGGGACAGCCTTGTGTATTTAAGGTTACCGTTCATGAAATTAAGACAAAGGCACTGCCTGAGGTTAATGATGAATTAATTAAATTAGCTAACATTGAAGGTGTAGAGACAGTTGAAGCCTTTAAAGAATTTATCAAGAAAGATATGCTTGATTATAAAGAAAAGCAAGCGGATGAAAAATTCACCAATGAATTATTAACAAAGGTTGTTGAAAATGCACAGGTTGAAGTTCCGGCTGTGATGATCGAATCAGAAACTGACAATTTGGTAAATGATTTTGCTCAGCGTCTAGCTCAGCAGGGATTCAGTCTTGATCAGTTCAAGCAGATGACTGGTCAAAGTGATGAAGCAATCCGTGAACAGATGGCTGTGGATGCAGAGTCTAAGGTTAAAGTGCGTTTAGTGCTTGATGCAATTGCTGTTAAAGAAGCATTAAATCCAACTGAAGAGGAAATTGAAGCAGAATACCAGCGTATTGCTGACATGTATCAGATGGATATTGCTAAAGTTAAAGAATTGATTGACAATGACAACATTTCATACGATTTGCGTTTGCGTAATGCTGTTAAACTTATTCAAGATTCAACAAGTAAGTAAGAAAGACGCTGAGCGTCTTTTTTAACCTATTATAGAGAGGAGCGGTTGATTTGGAAGAAAATAAAATTTATCAATTTCCTGTCGTTTGTACTCGCGATGTGGTTGTATTTCCATACGAAGAAGTATCTATTGAGGTAGGACGCCCAATTAGTTTAAATGCTGTACGTCGTTGTGCGGAAAGCTTCAATAATGAAATTTTTCTGGTAAGTCAGAAAAATGCGATGATTGATGATCCAAGTGAAGAGGATCTGTATACGGTAGGTACGATTTGTAAGGTTGTATCTAATCATAAAAAGGATGGTTTTTCCCGTATTGTATTTAAAGGGATTGCCAGAGCCCGCATCAAGAGCATGACGACACTGGCTCAGACAATCATGGCTGATGTGGAAGTGCTGAATGATGTGCTGGGTAATCAGGAAGAAGAAACAGTGTTGGTGCGGAAGGTCAGCAAAGAACTGGAAACCTTTGATGCGCTTGCAAATCTGATTCGTCCGGAAGTGATTGCGGAATTTGCGAATGGCGTATCAGCACCGCGTTTGGCTGATCATATTGCTCAGATTTTCCCATTTACGGTTGATAAGCGTCAGTATCTGCTTGAAACCCTTGAGGTAAATACACGCTTGATGACGATTATCAAATCCATTGAGGAAGAAAAGCAGTATGCAGCGATCGAAAATGATATTAATCAGAAAGTGCGCACCCGCGTTGAGGAAAGTCAGAAAGAATACTATCTGCGTGAACGTCTGCGGGCGATTAAGGAAGAGTTAGGCGATGTGCCGGAACAGAGTGAGGATGCGGATTCTATCCGTGAAACAATCAACAATAATCCTTATCCGCAGGCTATCAAGGATAAAGTGATGGAAGAACTTGCCCGCTATGAGATGATGCCTTCATCAAGCGGTGAGGCAGGGGTGATCAAGAGCTATATCGATTGGCTGATAAAACTGCCTTGGTGGCAGATGTCTGAAGATAATCAGGATCTGAAGCTGGCAGAACAGCGGCTGGAAGAGGATCATTTTGGCTTGGAAAAGGTGAAAGAGAGAATTTTGGAGTATTTAGCGGTTAAGCAGATGACCAATTCTTTAAAAGCGCCTATCTTATGTCTGGTTGGGCCGCCGGGTGTCGGTAAAACGTCATTGTCTAAATCGGTAGCACGGGCATTGGACCGTCAATTTGTGAAAATGTCTGTGGGCGGTGTTAAGGATGAAGCTGAAATCAGAGGTCATCGCCGTACGTATCTGGGTTCTATGCCAGGCCGTATCATTCAGGGTATGAAAAAAGCCGGTACGATTAATCCAGTTTTCTTAATTGATGAAATCGATAAGATGGCATCGGATTATAAGGGCGATCCGGCAAGTGCGATGCTTGAGGTGCTTGATCCAGAACAGAATAGTCTGTTTTCAGATCACTACTTAGAAGAAACGTATGATTTAAGTAATGTGCTCTTTATCGCAACGGCAAATTATCTTGAAGATATTCCGGCGGCTTTGCGTGACCGTTTGGAAATTATTAATATTTCGTCGTATACAGAACTGGAAAAAGCAGCCATTGCCAGACGTCATCTGCTACCTAAACAGCTGAAGATGAATGGCTTAAAGCCTTCACAGCTCAAAATTGACGACGAGATGATTTTGTATCTGATTAAATTCTATACAAGAGAAAGCGGTGTTCGTCAGTTAGAACGTCTGCTTGGCACTTTATCGAGAAAGGCTGTGCTTGCGATTTTGAAGGACGGCAAAAAATCGATTAAGATTACTAAGAAGCTGATTAACGAATGGCTTGGTCATGAGATTTTTGATTACGGTAAACGTGAAAAAAGTGATCAGGTTGGAACCGTTACTGGTTTAGCTTATACGTCATTTGGCGGCGATGTCTTACAGATTGAGGTGACTCATTTTGAGGGCAAGGGTAAATTTGTGATTACCGGTCAGCTGGGTGATGTGATGAAAGAATCGGCCAGCATTGCTTATGACTATGTTCGTGCTAACGCGAAGAAGTATAAGATTGACAGTAAATTATTTGAAAGTGAAGATATTCATATTCATGTGCCGGAGGGAGCGGTGCCGAAGGATGGACCAAGCGCTGGGGTTACTTTGACGACGGCCTTAGTTTCTTCATTGGCGAAAGTTCCGGTTAAAGCGGACTTGGCGATGACTGGTGAAGTTACGCTGCGCGGCAATGTTCTGCCAATCGGCGGTTTGAAGGAAAAAACAATGGCTGCCCATCGCTGTGGAATCAGTACGGTTATTATTCCGAAAGGAAACGTGAAGGACATTGATGATCTCCCGCAGACTGTAAAAGACAGTGTGAAGATCATACCGGTTGAAAATGTATCCCAGGTCATTGATCTGGCATTAGTACGATGATTACGATCCATAAAGCGGAGCTGGTAATATCAGCTCCCGATCGTCATTCATGGCCGGAATCTGATTTGCCTGAGGTTGTATTGGCAGGCCGAAGCAATGTCGGTAAATCAAGCTTAATCAATACGATTACCCAGCGCAAGAAATTGGCTTATGTCGGCAATACACCCGGCAAAACGCGGCTTTTGAATTTCTTTAATCTCAATGATCAATATATGCTGGTGGATGTGCCGGGATATGGTTATGCGAATGCCTCTAAGACGATGCTGAAGAAATTCGGCGAGATGATGGAGGATTATTTTGCTGAACGCACGCAGAAACGCGGTTTGCTGCTGATCGTTGATGCCCGCCATAAACCGACTGAGGATGATCGGCTGATGATTGATTTCGCAAGATACTATGATTTGCCATGTTTTGTGGTCGCTACCAAAATGGATAAGCTGAAACGTTCAGAAATTAAAAAGAATCTGAATGTAATCAAAGAAACGTTGCTGCTTCGTGAAGAAGAAGTGCTGATTCCTTTTTCCAGTGAGACAAAACAGGGTGTAGATGAAGTCTGGGATGAATTGCTGAAGCTTTTTAATTCAAAACCGATTCATTAAAAAATAGAAACAGCTTTGTGCATTGCACGGCTGTTTTTTTTCTATCAAAAATTTGGTAATCTATAATGGTTCGATATTTTGAAGCTAGGGTATAATATTTTTTAATAAATGGGTCATACTAATCATCAGGAGGTAAAGCATAATGAAAACATTAAAGATTATTGCGTTGATACTGGTGATTGTCGGTGCCTTGAACTGGGGTCTGATCGGGCTCTTTGATTTTAACTTAGTCACTATGCTGTTTGGCAAAGGAACCTTATTCACACGTATCGTTTACTGTCTGGTTGGTATCAGCGGCTTGATTGCACTTACCTTTTTTGGCAAAATAGATGATTAAGCTTTTATAGAGCAATTGTCACCGCAAGGTGACTTTTAATTTGTGAAATTTCGTTTTTTTATAAATTGGAGTGCTGCAAGCCAATAATTAGGAATGCTGAGTCAATTGATTATTATGAATATTTTATTAATTAGATGTATAGAAATTTAAAATTTGGGAATTGTTTATATGTATTTAATATCAAATCCCTTAAATTAAGAGCCTTAAACCGTTTAAAAAGCGATAAAATCAAGATGTTTTAAAA
>NZ_HE578930.1 GCF_000313565.1 Dielma fastidiosa
AATCGTATCCTTGCTACTATTATATCATTCATGAACCAGAAATCAACCTAAAATTGAAAGTTTTTCGAAAAAGCACCCCGAAAACAGTGTATTTATCCGAATATTTAACGAAAAAGTGGGAAAGCTAATCCATTAAAGTATCCAAATAAACGCAATGATTGAAAATGCTTTCCCTTTATATCACCAAACAGTAATATAAACATCTTAGCCTTTTCTGGTAAATCAATGATTACATTGTATCCAGGCTTAGCCTTGTCACAACTTTGGACCAGCATAAGCCAACAATTCCAATACATTGATATTATAGCATAAACTTTTAAAAAGTGAACAAAATGCACAATTTTTTACATCTTTTTTACATCACTATCATTCAAATAAAAGACAGACGTTCACAACACTTCACGCCTGCCTTTTATTTAGTATCAAAAGATAAGTCAAATAACCTTCCATTAATTCACTAACCGCTTATCTTTTCTTTTCCACTGTAATTTGCTTATTCTTTATACTCTTTCCTTGCAGCCCCCGCAGCACCAATTCTCCTTTACCATTAAGAATCTCCGCATAACTAGTAGTCTCCAAAACCTCAATAATCCCTATATCATTAAATTCCACACCTGGCACATCCATAATTGCCCCGACCAGATCTTTAGCTCTCAGCTTCTTATTCCGCCCGCCTTTAAAATAAAGCTTGCATTTATCCTCATCAATCACTTCCTCTTTCTGTCTAATCTCTTCAGATCGGCTCAGTATTGAATCATATACCACACCTTCAAACGCTTGCTCATCAATGCATGCCAGCTCCGTTTCCAGTTCTTCCTGCACCATATTCAAATACTTCATCTGCGTTGGCAGCACCAGCGAAATAGCTTTTCCTTTCTTATCAACACGTCCGCATCGGCCGATCCGATGAATAAAATCCTCGGTGGTAGTTGGAAACTCATAATTGATAACATGGGTAACATTCGCAACATCAATGCCTCTGCCGGCTACATCAGTCGCTACCAAGACACGGTACTTTCCTTTTTTAAAATCCCGCATATTAGCCAGCCGTTCTTCCTGCATCAGACCACCGTGTATCATCAGACAGCTGATCCGCTTTTCACAAAGCAGATCAAACACCTGCTCCACACTCTCCCTGAAATTACAGAAGATCATTGCCTGCTGCGGCAATTCTTTATATAACACTTTAAGCAATTGCTCCTCTTTGCATTCCTTATCCGCCTTCACATAAAACAAATCTACATTCGTATTGTACTTTTTAACTTCACCGACTTTAATCACTTCCGCATCATGCAAATATGTTTCCGCAATTTCCTTAATCGAATCATTGATTGTCGCAGAAAACATAGCCATCGTACATTTAGCCGGCAGATAACTTAATATTTTAGTTACCTCCTCTATAAAACCCAGATTCAGCATTTCATCCGCTTCATCCAAAATACACGTATGGACATGATCCAGATTCAGCGTACCACGCTCTAAATGATCAAGCACCCGGCCCGCCGTACCAACTACCACATGCACCTTTTGCTTTAAATCCATGATTTGACTTTTAAATGGCTGCTTGCCAAATAACGTAACCGCATTAATCCTTTTATATGCTCCTAAAGACTTAAAATCAACCTGCACCTGTCTCGCAAGCTCTCGAGTCGGCGTCAGCACCAGCACCTGCGGTTCATTTCCCAGCCAGTCAATCTTTTCAATTTCGGGAATCGCATAGCTTGCAGTTTTCCCACTCCCAGTCTTTGACTGTACTAAAACATCTCTGTCCGCCAGCAAGGCAGGAATCACTTTTTCCTGCACCGGCAAAGCCTCTTCATATCCCAAAAGCGCTGCCGCTTTTAGTAATTCATCACTTAAATTAAAATTTTTAAATAACATTTTCATCTACCTCACCCTGATATTTTAAGCTGAAACTGACATTTTCACAAGAAAATAATCAACAGTTTGAGAATTTTTCTAAATAAAATATCGAAGTTCTTTAAACTTTACTATATAATAGTAGAAGAGATGGCTCTGCCATCGATTGAAGGAGGTAACTATATGACTAGAGATATTGGTACGATTTTAAAAAATGCAATGGAAGTGCAAGGCCTTAAACAGAAAGAAGTGGCTGCGGCTACTCATTTATCTCAAAATACAATAAGCAATTACATCAACGGTAAACGCCGTCCTGATTCAGAAACATTGCTGATGCTTTGCGATATTTTAAAACTTGACTTCCGCGCAGTTGTTCAAGGCGGTATGGAAGAGGATACGATTTACACCCTCACTAAACAAGAAAGCCAGCTGCTGAGCGGTTACCGTGAAATTACGGCTGAAGAACAAAACAATATTTTATCTTATGTCAACTTTTTAAAAGATCATCAGGCTAAATAGACGCTTTATTTATTATTTTGTGTTAATATAGACATGAGGTGATTTGATGCAGTTTATTGAGTATCCTAAATGCAGCACTTGCATCAAAGCAAGAAAATATCTTGAAGCAAAGAATGTAACATTCATCGATCGGCATATTCATGTTGATACGCCTACCGCTGATGAATTAAAACGGTGGATACCGCTCAGCGGTCTTACTGTTGAACAATTTTTCAATACCAGCGGCAAGGTTTACCGCGATAACAATTATAAGGAAAAGCTTAAAATCATGAGCTATGATGAGAAAATCAAAGCCCTGTCCGAGAATGGCATGCTGATTAAACGTCCGCTGCTGGTCAGTGATACAAAAGTATTAGTTGGTTTTAAGGAATCCGCATATGAAGAAATAGCGAGGGAAATGAATCATGAATCATAGTGATCGATTAGGTGAAAGTGCTGAAATGTATCTTGAAACAATACTTTTATTGGAGAAAAACGGTAAAGTTCGTTCTGTGGATATAGCTAAAAGTTTAAATGTATCAAAACCAAGTGTTAATAAAGCGATGAATGTTTTAAAAGAAATGGGTTTTGTAACACAGGAGACTTATGGTGAAGTACATCTGACGGAAGCCGGACGGCAAAAAGCCAGTGATGTCTATAACCGACATGAAATATTATGTGATTTTTTAGAAGGTGTTCTGCATGTTTCAAGAGAGAACGCAGAGAATGATGCTTGTAAGATTGAGCATGTTGTCTGTGATGAAACTATCAATAAAATCAAAGAATTTATGAAAAAGTGATGATTCCTTTCATCACTTTTTTATTGTATATGCATTGTAAATGCTATGAAAACTGACTATAATAAAAATCGTTATATCAAAAAATGAGGGAATCTTATGAAACTTCTGGAACAATGCGCTTTATTATTCGCTGTCTGTCTTGGATCAATTGCTATTGCCGAGAGTCTGCCGTTTAATTTTCCTGTCAGCATTATCAGCATGGCTATCCTTTTTATATTATTATGTACTAAAATTATCAAGGAACATCAGATTGCTGATATTGGTGATTATCTATTAAAAAATATGGCTTTTCTTTTCATTCCTGCCGGTGTTGGCATCATGGAATATTTTGAATTATTGAAAAGTCAGGCGCTGATTTTGCTGCTGATTTGTCTGTTCACTACTTTACTTACTTTTTTTTCCACTGTTTTGACAGTGCAGGGAGTTCAGAAATTGATAAGGAGGGGAAATTAGTATGAACGAAATTATTGCTTCTCCTTTATTCTCTATATTTCTATGTATCATTGCTTATAAAATCGGATTGCTGATCCAGCAGAAGACGAAACTGGCAGTTGCCAACCCATTGCTGATTGCAATTCTGATTGTGATTGTTTTTCTGAGTGCTGCCGGCATATCCCTTGATCAATTTAATCAGGGCGCTTCTTTTATCTCAATGTTTCTCACACCTGCTACCTGCATGTTAGCCCTATCTATTTACCGCCAGGCTGATAAACTAAAAAAGAATCTAATTCCCATTCTAGCCGGCACTTTAGTAGGATCCATCGTATCCATGACTTCTGTTATGCTGCTTTGCAATGTATTTCAGCTTGATGAAGCTATGGCTTATTCGCTGATTCCCAAATCCGTAACCACTCCCATTGCCATGGACGTCAGTGCTTCTTTAGGCGGCATCGTACCGATCACCATTGCCGCAGTGATTATAACCGGCATAATTGGGGCTGTTTTAGCGCCAACCCTAATTAAAGTTTTTAAAATTAAAGATCCTGTTGTTCGCGGCATTGCCATCGGCACCTCTTCGCATGCGCTCGGCACATCAAAAGCATTGGAAATCGGTGAGGTTGAAGGTGCAATGAGCGGTATTGCTTTGGGCCTTTGCGGAATTATCACTGTGATACTTTCACTTGTATTGGCATCGTTTCTATAATTATTGATATCATAATATATCAGCTTCGACTAATAAAAATGCATTATTATCACCATCCGCTATCCGGACAGCTAAATAATGCATTTTTTTATTATTTATGAATAATGACCCGCGTTCTTTTTCTGATTGTAGATAAACGTTTTGCCGCTGATCTTTTCAAACGATCATCATGAATCTCTACCCGTCTTAAAAGCTCATTCATGTGACGGATTTGTGCAGGTTTAGGTCTTGCAATCGCAACCTTTTCGATCGATGCCGAAACGATTGGCTCACTAACCGCTGATGTTTCAGCCTTGTTTTTCTTTTCCTGACTTATTTTCACGATTTTGGACACTGCACTGATTGCCACACCAGCCATCCCGATACCAATAAATACAGTACCAATTGTCTTAAGCATACTCATGGAATCACTCCTTATTTATTTTTTTAATTATATCTAATACTTGATCTACCGTATCAATCAGCATATCCGCTTGATCTTGATGAAAACCATACTGAGCAGCCCGTATGGCAGCTACTGATAAACCGCTGCCTTTTGCCGCCGCTATACCAGTATCTGAATCTTCAATGACTAGATATTCATCTGCTTCATACCCAAGCGCATCTCTGGCTGCATTATAAACAGCTGGATCCGGCTTTGATTTAGGATAATCTTCACCGCTGACTATCAGATCAAACATATTTTCTAAACCGCAGATACGAATCATTTCATTAATACTTTTTTTAGGAGAAGTTGAGACGATTGCAGTTTTAATATGCTGCTGCTTTAACGAACGCAGTGTTTCTTTTACCCCCGCGTTCAAGATTTCATCATAGGGGAAATGGTAAGTTTCTGAAAATTGTTTATAAACATCGATGATTTTTTCCAATTCAGCGTCTGACTTCTCTGGGAACAGCTTCTGCATGATGACATCCAGATCGAGTCCAGCAAAAGAATTCATTCTTTCTTTTGTGAAATGATAGCCATATTGGCTGAAAAAATCAATTTTACGCTGACTATAAACCGGCTCTGAGTCAATCAGAACACCGTCCATATCAAATAACACCGCTTTAATCATAGGCACCTTCCAGACTTTTTAGATAATAAGCTTGCATCGTTCTCTTCTCCTATATGCTTCATCATATACTTCTTACACACGAATGTCAATTACACCTGATTTTACTGATTTTGGCGTTTGCGCTGTTCAAGATGAATTGCTAAAACAGCTATATCCGCAGGATTAACCCCCGATATTCGGGAAGCCTGACCTACGCTTGCCGGCTGAATTGCCTTTAGCTTCTGACGGCCTTCAAGCGATAAATTTTCAACCTCATCATAATTGATACCAATCAGTTTTAGATTCTCCATCGCTTTTAGTTTATCTGCTTCTTTACGCGCCTTGCGAATATAACCTTCATATTTAACTTCAATTTCTATCTGACGGGCTGCTTCTTCAGAAATCTCCAAATGCGTATATGGTTTTAATTCATTAATTGTCACACCCGGCCGTTTCAGCAGTTCTAAAGCGCTGATTCCTTCAGTCAGCGGGTCGAAGTCAAGTTTTTCAAGATAGAGAGCTACCTCTGATTTAGAGGTGAAACGAATCGCTGAGAGTGCCTTTGCACCTGCTTCTATATCACTTATCTTCTTTTTAAAACGATCATAACGATTCTGTGAGATCAAGCCGATTTCATAGCCTTTTTCAGTCAGCCGCATATCCGCGTTATCATGGCGCAGCAGCAATCGATATTCAGCTCTTGATGTCAATAGCCGATAAGGCTCCTGTGTACCTTTCGTAACCAAATCGTCAATCATTACACCGATATAAGCTTCGTCACGATGCAGGATCAAGCCTTCTTTGCCATCAAGCTTTAAGCTGGCATTGATTCCTGCCATCAACCCCTGCGCCGCTGCTTCCTCATAGCCGCTGGTACCGTTGATCTGACCGGCCGTAAACAGATTTTCAACAGCAATTAATTCCAGCGTCGGCTTTAATTGCAGCGGATCTATAGCATCATATTCTATTGCATAGGCATATTTCTTAATCCGGCAGTTTTCAAGACCCGGCAGTGAATGCAGCATTTGATCCTGAATATGATGCGGCATTGATGTAGAGAACCCCTGAACATAAGTAGTGTCCAATGATTCTGATTCAGGCTCTAAAAATATTTGATGTCTTTCCTTATCAGCAAAACGCACCAATTTATCTTCGATTGAAGGGCAGTATCTAGGTCCCACGCCTTTAACCAAACCAGAATACATGGCCGATTCCTTCAAGTTATCATTAATAATTTTATGTGTTTGCGGGGCCGTATAGGTTAAATAGCAGACATGCTGTTTCTCGAAAGGTCGCACGTCCTCACGTTTAGTATCAGCCGAAAAGCAGACAAACTCATCCGTTCCCGGCTGCAGCTCGGTCTTTGAAAAGTCAATGCTGTCAGTATAAACTCTGGCGGGCGTACCTGTTTTTAAACGGAATGTTCTTAAACCGGCCATTCTTAAACTCTCCGATAGCTTTTCTGTCGTCGGTTCATCATCCGGTCCGCTTGGTGTTGCCGTATGCCCAACCATAACTAAGGAGCTCATAAATGTACCGCTGGTAATGATCAGCGCTCTGCAAGAAACTATTTCACCGGTGTTTAATCTTATGCCGACTGCTTTGCCGTCTTGAATTAATACTTCCTCAACAATAGCTTCCCGCACCTTAAGATTTTTAGTACTCAAAACCACATTCTGCATGTATTTTTTATAAGCGATTTTATCACTTTGCACCCGCAGACACTGAACACCGGGGCCCTTTGTAGTATTCAGCATTTTGAACTGCAAAGCAGTAGCATCAGCTGCTCTGCCCATTTCACCGCCTAAAGCATCAATTTCCCGTACAACGATACCTTTTGCCGGACCGCCGACACTTGGATTGCACGGCATAGCGGCAATCATATCTATATGCATAGTGAATAAGATTGTTTCTTTATTTAAACGGGCTGCCGCTAATGCCGCTTCAACACCAGCATGGCCGCCGCCCAGTACGATTACATCAACCATTTTACCAACTCCTCAACTTCCTACTATTATAGTACAATTTATATTAAATTTACCATGATTTCAATCAAAAACAGCTCACTTTCAGATTTTACACCTAAGGGAGCTGCCGCATTGATTAAGCAAACCATTTAAAATAGATTGCGCGTATGATTCTGTCAGTTAGAAACAGTTTGTGTTTAAGCAGCAAAAATTCCATGCGTGTCTTATGATTCGCATAAGGCAGCCACCTTTCCATATCCTTCATCGCGTCTGAAATTAATGCGGATGCCGCCTTTCGGTCAACCTTAAAAAACGAATTGCTGCGATCAAGATAGCATAGAATATTCACTAAAAAGCTATGATAGCAACGTGCTTTTAAAACTTCAGGGATTTGGGGATTGGCATTCAAATATTCGATAACCGTTTGATTATTCGCAAGCGTCCCCTTTAAAAAGTTCTGCTGATTATCCTTAGACAATGAATTTTGATCACAATCAATATAATGATAATAAGGCTTATTAATTAAGATCACTCGATCTATATGCTGATAATAATGTAAATTGAATATAAAATCTTCTGTATAATGAATATTTTCATCAAAAAATAAACCATTCTTTATTATTATCTCTTTAATATATAATTTATTGCAGACAGAATAAAATAATCGCCGACGATCTATTTCAAAATAATAATCTGAATCGTAATAGCTTACTGGTGTTTGATCATAAACATAGTCTTTGCTTTTGCCATGTTGATCTATGCGCCGTATTCCACAGATGCAAAGTCTATTTTCAGCCGCGTATTCCATCATTGCGGCTACTGTATCAGCCTCATATACATCATCTGAATCAAGAAACATAAGATATTTACCTGAAGCTTCTTTAATACCTCTGTTTCTCGCCGATGATACCCCGCCATTTGTCTGCTTAATTACTTTAATGCGTGAATCATTCGCAGCCATTGTCATGCATATTTCAGCCGATTGATCCTGACTGCCATCATCAACAACAATAATTTCTAAATACCTATAGGTTTGAGCCTGCAAAGACTGCAGACATCGGACAATAACTTTTTCACGATTATATACCGGTACGATGATACTTACTGTATTTTCTTTCATTTTTAACATTAATTATCGTTTCTCTTAGGGGCTGCATAGAATTCCGCCATATCCTCCAGCCGCATACACCCCAGCTGTCCGCCCATATCCAGCATCGCGCATCCGCAGTCAATATCGCTCACATTCTTGCCATGCCAAATCCTGCAGGGTTTATCCATCTGATAAGCCGCCGTTGGTGTATGTCCGATAATTACATGCGGGCCTTCAAAAGTTTCATCAGCACCGATCCGCGTCCATACAAAAACATCACGCCATGAATGACCCAGATGCTCAGCCGGATCATAATCCTCTTGATTTTCATAGCATGGAGCGCCATGCACTAAACAAAACGTTTTGCCATTTACATCCAGGATCAGCTGCAGCGGTGCCTGTTCAAGAAAATGGATTACCGCTTCCCTTTCCTTATCGTTTAATGCCTCATAGCCCCTCATTGTTGGTTCACAGCCATTACGCAGCCATCGCTTCAAGGCTGTTTCATGATCCACATCCGTATCCGTATAATGATCCAGAAGCATCTTTTCATGATTACCCAAAATAAAAGTGCAATTCTTCATTCCCATAACCTTTTTCAACAATAAAATACCATCAGGACCGCGATCCACAGCATCCCCAAGCATATATAAATGGTCAGTTTCTTTAAATTCAATTTTATCCAGCATCTGATTAAACAGCTCCAGCTGACCATGCAGGTCACTGATTACATACGTACTCATTCCTATCACCTCTGATTGTTTTCTATATTGTACCCTCTCATAAGTAAATAAACAAGGATGAGGATGCAGCAATTAAACATTCCCATAACAAAACCGCCGGAGCTGATCTCGCTTAACTGCCCGGCCAGAAAAATACCCAGTGGAATTAAGCATGAAGATGTAAAGCTTTGCAGAGCAAAAAACCGGCTTTGGATAGCTGCATCTACTTCATTTTGAAAATAAGAAATCAAAGGAATGTTTATCATCGATGTCAGGGAACCGCTGATAATCATCACCATCATAAAAATCACAAAATAAATTGCTGGACTGATACCAAGCAATGAGCTGAAGCCAAGGCATCCAAGCAGCGCACTGTTCAGCAGCAGATTAGTTTTAAGACTGAATAAGCCTTTATTAAAGCGATAAAGAATAAAAGATGTCAGCAGCATACCTGCCACAAAAAGCAGATTCGCTAGTCCATACACCGTCTCTGAATAGTGATAATTTTTAATCAGCACTGCCGGATAAAAGATTTCCTCATGCGGAGCAAAAAACAGATTCAAACAGCCAGCAATTAAAAATAAGCGAAGAACAAAAGGCTTTTTCTTGAAAAAGGGGATTAATTCCCGATAATTCCTATCCCTTTGCTGAATGTCAGCCGGCTTTTCTTCTAATTTAATGAAACATTCCATTAATCCTGACAAACCAAAACTAACGATATTCAGCAGCACAATAGCCTCAAAACCTAAACCCGTGTAGACAAGTGTTCCAAGCAAAGGTGCCGTCAAAGCCACACCATTATCAACAATACCCTTTAATCCATTCATCCGCTGCCGGTTTGCTTCATTGCTTAATTCACTTAGCAGCACACTGGTACTGATATTGAAAGCTTGTGACAAAACCGCACTGACTGCTAACAGAGATACCATCAGCCATAGCTCAGCATGATTCAGCACAAGAATTAAAAGTAAACCATGCAGTCCTGCCTGTGCAATATCAAGAGCTATCATGCAATGCTTTTTGTTTAGACTTTCAAGCTTCAAGCCAAGCCAGGGAGCAAGCAGAACCGCAGGACATTGCATAAACGCAAACAGTGTGCCGCTCGCCGACAGCGAATCCGTCAGCTTCAGAAACATCAATGGCAGCGCGATACTCTGCATGCCATTCCCCAGCATTGACACCGCCCGGCCAAGCAGTGCCCGCTTTAAATCACTTCCAATATCGGCGGCCATCTGCTGTCCTCTGCAAATATTGATGTTCCACCAATTCCCTGCGAAGATAAACATAATCCTCATAAACCCCCATCAGGATTTCATTAACCTCCTGCTCTGTATATTCCCTTGATGCCGTAAAACATTCAGCAATTCTCTGCAGCGTAATTTGACGCAGTTCTTTCTTTTTAGGCAATGCAATCAATTTAAGCGGAATTAAGCTTTTAAACATCCGCAATTCATCATTTTCTTTCATAAGCAATCTCCTTATTTACATATATCATAAACATATTCTATTATTGTTTATGATATATGTCAACTAAAAATAAAAAGTGTGGATTAACCACACTCATTTATGTTCGCCAGTATTTACTGCAGTCCTCACTGCGAGCCATAAATCCATATTCAATCAATGCCCGGCGCAAGCTTGCGATATCATCAAAAATATTTTTTAAAATCACATTAACTTCTTTTTCCGTATACTCATGATTTCTCTCAAAGCATTCACAGATCTTTCGCAAAGCGATAATCTTCTTCTTATCCTTTGCCGGCCACTGCTTCAGCTTTAAAGGTTCCAGTGAAAGAAACAGACTCACCATAGCCTTTGCTTCCTCATCTTCAGTGACACAATAACGTTCATCAACCATTCTGGCACCCTCATGAATCTTTACATAAGGGTCATTTTCATCAGGGTCAAATACAGATTCAGCAACTGCCAAATAGCTTTTAGCCTGTCTGGCCTTTTCTTTTAAAATAAACCGCTGATGCCGAATGGTAGCCGCTGCCACACCGGTAAGCCTTGCAATTTCATTATCCTTATATCCCTGCTTCATCGCCTTTAGAATTTCAATCTGCCGCTCTGTGCAGCCATGGCTCGTATGTTCCAGCAATAAATCAAAATAATCAGGATGCGCTTGTTTCAGATGCACTATCACTGCCTTGTTTGCCTTATAGAAATGGTTATCCAATAGATAAATCTCATCCTTTGAAAACCTTTCCTGGCAGCACAGACATACAAAGCCTTCCTCATCCTCAGCATATCCGCGTTTTATTTCATTCACTGAATAATCATATATTTTCTCAAACATTGTATCACTTCCTATAAACATAGTTTAAACATGTTTATTCTAGTTTGCAACTTCTATTTCTTACCGATGTATAAAAAATGTTGGCTTGTACCATAAACCTTAGCATCCTGACTTAGCGCATAGGCGATATCGATCCATTTCGCATACTGCGGACTAGCCATGATTTCACTCTCCTTGCTGCCAAGGATATTTTCAATGCCCGCAAAAGCAAGCTCTTCTAAATCAAAACTATTCATCAGTGCCTTAGCTTCTTCTACCCCTGTAAAATAAGCCGTAGTAAAGCCCTGTTCAGCTTCATTCAATCCATTTTCCAAATAAGTCAGTAATTCTTCAGTATCAAAATCAGCATTGCAATAAAGTAATGCATCTTGAATCGGCGCGTAATTTGATATAAAAGCCGCAACCAGCAAGCCTCCCTTTTTCAACAGCCGCATTGCATTCTCTATCGACTTGCGGCGGTCTGCTTCATGAATCAAATGATAAAGCGGTCCCATTAATAAAACAACATCATACGCTTCACCTTCAAATTCACTTAAGTCCAAGGCGTTGCCTTTAACCGCACCCGCAAGCTCAACACCTGCTTCTTTCGCTTTAATTTTAGCCATCTCAACATTTTTGCCAGACAGATCAAGCAGTGTTACCTGATGGCCTTTTTCCGCCAGATAGATCGAATAGCGTCCCGGACCGCCTCCGATATCAAAGATTTTTAACTTATCCCCTTTAAGGTAATGATCAAGATACCGTTTTGTAATATCAAACTCAACACGATGCCGATCAAGCCGTGTCCATTCATCATAAACTTCATCATACCATTTTTCAATTTCATTCATACTCTTACCTCCACATTCAATGTATTTTGTATATATTATCACAAACATTGACTGCCTACAACATAAAAAGCAGCCGCAGCTGCTTAAAGGAAGGCATTGATAACACTGCTGATAATCGCTGATATGATAAAGATAATCCACCCTGGATGCCATAATCCCATAAAGAAACCCATCAGCAAATAAATCAATACAGTTAACTGCCATAATATACCATTAATGATTCCCTTCATTTTTTTATTTTTCATCGGTGCTTCCTGAAAGGCTTCCATCCCATTCAGACTGCCGCAGCTTTTCTCAAAGCGATCCTTTTCCATTCCCCAGTAGATAAATAAAATCACACCGATACAGACAAATACACTAAACCATGCGATCTGCATCGCTTCTACCAAATAGTTATAATAAAAAATCTCATAAATAACAGCTGTACCAAATACCCCAATAATACAACAGACAACGCCCGCAATAATACCATTTCTGAATTTACGCTGAAAATAGGATATCATCGGATTATCCTCATCGATCGGCAAATTGCTTTCATTATATAAAATTTCATCAAGGTTTAACTCACGGCGGATATCTTCAATACTGCCAAACTCAGAAACGACAATACCAAATGCTGAATCCTCATCCTTCCCCTGTTTAATTAACTCAAGATAATGTTCCTCCATATTACTTAGAATATCTCTTTTCATGTCGATTACTTCTTTTGTTTTAGGCAAACCGGAAAATACATTATCCACAAATACTCTAATTTTTTCCATATTATTTCTCCTCGATCGTTTCTCTGACAAATGCGTCAATCAGTTCTTGAGTTTCCTTCCATTCCTGACATTTACTGCAATAATATTCATACCCCTTTGGTGTTATATGATAATAAGTCCGCCGTTTCCCCAATGATTCATTACCAAAATAGGAGGTAATAAAGCCATGCTTCTCTAATCGGTTAAACACTGAATACAGTGTGGTTTCTTTAATATGATAGTAACCTCTTGACTGATCTCTGATCTGCTTATTGATTTCATAGCCGTATGAATCTTTATCAAGCAGACAAGCCAATACGATCGTATCGTTATAACCACGCAATACATCACTGCTGATCATAGCGCCTCCTAACTACTCCACCTGATGAAGTACCTTCAGTATAGCACAACTACTACGACAGATAAAGTAGTTTAATAGAATTTATAAAAAAACGGAAACAGTAAAACCATTTCCGTCCTATTTCTATAATATTTTACGCATTTCACGATGAATGATGCCAACCTCTTTAAACTCATCACTGCAGAATTCATAACCCAATCGCTGATAGAATGACCAGGCATTAATTCTTGCATGAAGCATGATTTCCTGATTTCCTGCTTTGGCAATTTCCTGCTGCGCGAATCTCATCATTGCTGAGCCGATCTGTCTGCCTTGATAAGCAGGATGCACGCATACTTGTTTGATCTGGACACATGTCTCACTAACATTACGCCAAATCAGACAGCCAACTAAATGCCCCTGAATATAAGCACCGGCATGGGTGAACAGATGATCATAGCGCAGGTCTTCATGTGAGAGAATCAAGCCCAGCGGTTTTCTGAGCAGATCCTCACGAAGCTGTTTCTCAACAAGGTAATCCACTGAATTCAGATCAATGAGCTTGAATTCAATCAGTTCACTCATTAACGTACGATTGAGCCATTCGGCAAATCACAGGCAGCTAATGCCAACTGTTCATCATTGGCTGTTTCACCGACTAAGATCATACCCTGACTTTCCACACCGCGCAGTTTTGCCGGTTTTAAGTTAGTCACAACGATAACCTGTCTGCCAACCATATCTTCAGGTGTGAAATGGGTCGCAATGCCGCTGACAATCTGACGCACATCACCATTGCCAACATCAATTTGGGAAACTAAAAGCTTATCCGCCTTAGGATGTTTTTCACACTTCAGAATCGTGCCTGTCTTTAATTCTATTTTAGAGAAATCATCAAAAGTAATTTCCGGTTTCTTTTCCGCTTCTTCAGCTTCCTTTAGAGGTTCAGCCGCTTTTTCATGATCCTTTTCGATAGTATCCAGCATTTCCTTTGCATCAATGCGGGCAAATAGAATTTCCGGCTTTGCGATGACTTTTTTACCGCATTCCAAATGACCGAAGCTTTCACAAGTATCTAAATCAGTTACTTCCGTATTCAATTGTGCGAAAATCTTTTCCGCCGTTTCTGGCAGGAATGGTTCAAGCAGAATAGCCGCGATGCGGATCCCTTCAAGCAGATTATACAGCACCGTTGCCAGACGATCATTTTTACCTTCTTTCGCCAATGTCCAAGGTGTTGTCTCATCAATGTATTTGTTGCAGCGTTTAAGCAGAACAAAGATTTCCGCAATCGCATCACCGACGCGCAGCTCATCCATCTTCTTCTCAACACCCTTAACCGCGTTCATTGCCGCCTGTTTCAATTCCTCATCCAGCGGTTCATTAGCTTCAGGATTGCTAACCTCGCCCACAAAATATTTATTGGTCATTGAAATGGTGCGGTTCACCAGATTGCCGAGTACGTTCGCCAAATCAGAATTGATTCGTTCGATCATGAGTTCCCATGTAATTGTGCCATCCTGTGCATAAGGCATTTCACTCAGACAGAAATATCGCACGGCATCGACACCGAAATACTTCACCAGCTCATCCGCATAAATCGCATTGCCTTTGGATTTACTCATTTTGCCATCACCGACTAACAGCCAAGGATGACCAAATACCTGTTTAGGCAGCGGCTGCCCTAACGCCATCAGCATGATCGGCCAATAAATTGTGTGGAATCTCAGAATATCTTTACCAATGACATGAACATCGGCCGGCCAGTATTTCTTATAGTTTTCACCATGGTTGCCATCCGCATCAAAGCCTAAGCTTGTAATATAGTTTGATAACGCGTCAATCCATACATAAACCACATGCTTATCATCAAAATCAACCGGAATTCCCCATTTAAAAGAAGTTCTGGAAACGCAAAGATCCTGCAGTCCCGGTTTGATGAAATTATTCAGCATTTCATTTTTTCTTGATTCAGGCTGAATAAATTCAGGATGAGATTCAATATGATCAATCAAGCGCTGAGCATATTTCTGCAGATTGAAGAAATACGCTTCCTCAGTTGCTTTCTGAACTGGCCGGCCGCAGTCAGGACATTTCCCATCGACAAGCTGGCTTTCAGTCCAGAAGGACTCACATGGCGTACAATACAGGCCTTCATATTTACCTTTGTAAATATCACCCTGTTCGTAAAGCTTTTTAAAGATTTTCTGTACCTGCTTTACATGATAATCATCGGTTGTTCTCACAAAATAATCGTAAGAAATATTCATCAGTTTATAATTCTCACGAATCACATCCGCCACACCATCAACATATGCCTGTGGTGTAACTCCTGCAGCTACTGCCTTTTCTTCAATTTTCTGTCCATGCTCATCAGTTCCTGTCTGAAAGAACACATCATATCCCTGTGAACGGCGATAACGGGCAATTGCATCTGAAAGTATAATTTCGTATGTATTGCCGATATGCGGTTTCCCTGACGTATAGGCAATCGCCGTCGTCAAATAATATTTACCTTTATTTTTCATGTCGCATCCTCCTGCTTTAATAAAAAAAGATTCCGCCAAAGGACGAAATCTCGTGGTACCACCTTAATTTGTGTACATCGTACACCTCATCTGCTTAACGCGCAGTTACGTTTTTTCCTAACGATTCAGAAAAACAGTTCAGGAGCCATCTTCATACCCTTATCCCTGCGGATTTCCACCAGCCATCCGCTCTCTGTCAGTTCATCAGGTACTACTCTTTCCGTCTTAACCTTTACTTGATTATTATATGCAATTATTTTTCTTTAATCAAGTAAAAGTCAATGTTTCCTTATTTAAACCATGACTAAACAATCAAAAAGTATTATTTTATCTTCATTGAAGGCAGTCTATCTGTCATAAATATGAGATAACGGTCACTGAAAGTATGCAGACCAATTATAAAGAATAACGACAGTTCCATTCCTATAAAGCCGAAAAACTGAATGAGAAGCCAAGGTATCAGCCCCTGCATCACATAGATGCCGCAGCCATATGGGTGACAGTCAAAAAGCGCCTCGCCATTGGTCGCCTTACAAAATCTAAATATCGTAAGAAGCGTTAACCATGGCGTTAATCTTACATATGTATGATAAAATTCAAGACTGACGGCATTGCTGAGCAGAAACACAAAACAAATGGCCCAAAGTACATAGGGCGAAAATTGGATCAGCAAATCGACCATGATGCAGTTCAGACGGTCAAACATTCAATCACCTCATGGCATTTTATGCTTAGGACTGCTTATAAATGCACAAAATCACTCACCCAGCCAGAATAAACAAAAGCAGTATCTCTACATGAAAGATACCGCTTTATACTACATCCTTTAATTATTCAATATCACCGTTGCATTCGATACATTTTTTATACCAGTAAAAAGAATCTTTTTTGTATCGTTTATTGGTTCCCTTTCCCTCATCATCTCGGTCAACATAGATTACACCATAGCGTTTACTCATTTCCATAGGCCCGCATGAGACAATATCGATGAAGCCCCACATCGTATATCCCAACAGATCAACGCCATCAATGACTGCCTCTTTCATTTGCGCGATATGGGTTTTCAAATAATCAATTCTATATGGATCGTGAACAGTGCCGTCAGCTTCAAGGATATCTTTGGCACCTAATCCATTTTCAGCAACAAATACCGGCAATTGATAACGATCATAAATCTGATTCAACGTAATACGCAGGCCAACCGGATCTTTCTGCCATCCCCATTCACTGGTTTCTAAATATGGGTTTTTATTAGCCATGATCAGATTACCCGCTGTCTTCTCCCAGCCTTGTTTAGTGGTAGAAACCTGTGAAAAATAATAGGAGAAGGCTGTGAAGTCAATCGTATTTTCACTTAAAATCATATCATCGCCCGCTTCTTTTTTAATCTGAATGTTTTCTTTATCAAAATACCGTTCAATATAGGCAGGATATTTTCCTCTAGCCATTACATCCAGATAGAACCAATTTGAATATTGATCATCTAAAATCATCTGCATCACATCGTCAGGATGACAAGTGGCTGGATATGTTGTGAATCTGGCAATCATACCGCCAATCATTGACCCCGGCAAAATCTCATGACCCGCTTTTATTGTCAATGCATTAGCGATGAATTGATGATGAAGACATTGGAATATCGCATTAACATAATCCGGTTCCTGATCCTCCACAAGACATACACCGTTATAAGGATTAAATCTGCCGGCATTAAATTCATTGAAGGGCAGCCAATAATCAACTCTGTTACCGAGTCTTTCAAATAATGTTGTCGCATATTTGACATAAAAATCGATTGTTTTCCGGTTCTTCCAGCCGCCGTATTTTTCTACCAGATTCACAGGTATATTGTAATGAAGAATGGTTGCGAATACTTTAATACCATATTTATGACATTCATCAAACAAATCTATATAAAACTGAATACCCTCTTCATTGGGCATTTCATCATCGCCATTAGGATAAATTCTTGCCCAGTTAATCGATGTGCGCAATACTTTGATGCCTAATTCCGCAAACAGCTTCACATCCTCTTTATAATGGTTGTAGAAATCAATTCCCCATCTGAATGGATAGTGAACAGTATCATCATCGGTTAATGCTTTTTTATATTTTTCACCATTGATTCTGCGGTTTTTATACATTGCGCGCTCTTCCTTAGTCCAAGCCGCATCAAAATATCTTAAATCCTGAGTATCTAAACCTTTACCGCCTTGATTATAAGCGCCGTCTGCCTGTGAAGCCGCAATCGCGCCGCCCCATAAAAATCCTTCTGGAAATCCTTTTTTCATACTCCACCTCTATTGTTCTTTCTTAGTAATCGCATATGAAATCGCAAATGATGCTCCCCATGCTACCGCCATCGTAATCAGCAGCATCAGGAAATTGTTGCCGTTGTCTACATATGTCGCGATACTTGTGATACCAGGCATTGAGAATGCATAGGTAACAACTCCTAAAAGCATCGCTACCGCCCCGGCTATCGCACCGCCCAGCATTGCTGCATACAAAGGCTTCTTTTCCGGCAGTGCATAACCATACAATGCAGGTTCAGTAATGCCTAAAATACATACCAAACCGGTAGAGATTGCTGCTGATCGGTTATCGCTTGGTTTTTGTTTTAACGAATAAGCGAGGATCGCACCGGATACGGCTAGATTTGAATAGAAGAAATTAGGCAGCATATAATCATAACCTAAGGTTGATAAATTCTGCAGTTCAATGGCTGACCACCCTTTAATACCAAAGATAATTGTTAAAGGAATGATGCCGCAGAACAATGCGCCGGCAAACGGACCTGCATTCGTAAATAACCATGCGAACGTGCCTGTCATAAGCTTAGCGATCTCATTGCCGATTGGAGCGGCAAAGGCCAGAAACAGAGGAGCAGCTATCAGGAATGACAACGCGCCTGAGAAGACAATGCGTAAATTTTTAGGCATTTTTTTATCAATGAAATGGAATATCAACGAGAAAATCCACACTGACAATATTACTGGGAAGATTGATGCTTTATAATTATAGGCCGGTATGGTCAGAAAACCAAAAGCATAGCCGGTTATTCCCTCTGCCGGTGCTGCAAATGTCGAGTACATCAAAATACCGGCTGTCATGATACCAAATACTTCTTTTACCTTAAATCGCTTAGCGGCATTAAAGCCAACGGTAAACGGCATGAAATAGAAGGGTGCATCACCGACAGCATTTAATACGGTAATGATTTGTGATGAAGCATCTACTAAACCTAATGCAGTTATTAAAGCAACGATTCCTTTTATCATACCGCCGGCAACAATAGCGTATAACCCCGGACTGACACAGGATGCCAAGGTATTGAGACCGCGGGTAATCAGGTTGGGCTTCTTTTCTTTGATATTGCCGGTACTTGTGGATTCGGCAGTCACACCAGAAATTTCAACAAATTCATTAAATACTTCAGGTACCGTAGTACCAATTACACATTGAATTTGTCCGCTAGATTCAACAACCTTTAAAATGCCTTTCACATTTTTCAGTTTTTCAATATCTACTAAATCACGGTTAACCGGCACAATTCTTAATCGAGTTATACAGTGGAATACATTAGCGATATTTTCTTTACCGCCGATAATTTCTAATATCTCTGAGCACATGGCACCATATTCATACTTACTTAAATCTTTTTTCATCACATTCGCTTCCTTCCTGAAGGATTGGGCTACTCTAGTATCCAATGCCAATTGAACTGCTTCATAATTCTCAATTGTATACTTACTCTCATTTGTATAAATAACAATTACTGTCGGATCTAAGCCAGCTTCTTTAATCGCATCGATATCAAATTTAATCACTGCTTCATTTGCATGCACAGTGTCACCAGTTTTTTTCAGCACTTCAAACCCCTTGCCGTTCAGATTCACTGTATCAATACCGATATGAACAAGAATTTCTAAACCATTCTCGGCAGTGAAACCAATCGCGTGACCGGTAGGAAACAGCATTGAGACAGTTCCATTTACCGGCGCATAAATTACACCCTTTGTCGGCATAATGCCAAAGCCGCTCCCCATTACACCGCTGTTGAATGTCTCATCCTTGATTTCACGCAAAGGAACATATTGTCCGGCTGCGGGCGATAATACATCTATTTTAAGCTTTTTATTCATATCCATCGCTTATCCTTTCTATTTTACTTGTCAGAACCGTTCTTACACTATTATGATATCTGTTAATGAATCCGTTTACAATTTCCAAATAAAACGCATTGACTGACCAAACTTAATATTTTAAACTTAAGCCAGGTGATCCTATGAACATAAAAAAACTAGAAGCTTCTTTATTTGAATTAACAAAATCTGAACAATATCATCAAGGCCATGATCCTTTGACACTGTCAGAACGCTATAAAAATATCCAAAAAATTAACTATCAAGACCGCTCAATGTATTTGTTTACTTTCAATTCACTCTTTGAAAACAAATATGTTATCGTAAATAAAGAATCACGTTTCACTTTTATTCCCGAGCATATTCATACGGTGATCGAATTTATTTATGTTTATTCAGGAAAATGTACGCAGACAATCGATGGGAAGAAGGTTTTCATGGAACAAGGGGATATATGTATGTTAGATACCAATGTACCGCATTCCATCGCCTATCTAAATGAAGAAGATATTATCATTTCTATTGAAATCCGCAAGGAATATTTAACACAGGGATTTTTAAATCGTTTAGGGGATAATGGCATCATCAATAGTTTTTTACTTAATTCACTTTCTTCCAATGCCAAACATGACCAGTATCTATTATTTAAAAAACAAGAAGATAATCAAATTCATACAATTATTCAAAACATTTTATGTGAGCATTATGAACCTATATTCTGCAGTGACAAGGTCATTGATGCTTATATGATTTTATTATTCTGTGAAATATTAAGGAAATATAAAAATCAGCAGATGAATGAGAAGAAGAATAAAAATCATTTAATGTCGATTTTAAATTACATTGAAGATCATTGTTTTACTACTTCGCTTCAAGACACCGCTGATGTTTTTGGTTTCACGCCTCAATACTTAAGTTCATATATAAAAAAAGGCACAGGCAAATCGTTTAAAGAATTAATCATTCTGCAAAGGATGTGTCAGGCATGTTTCTATTTATCAAATACAGAAATGCCGATTTATGAAATTGCCAATAAAGTAGGCTATGATAATTTAGGCTTTTTCTATAAGAAATTTGAAGCAATTTATAAAATGACACCGCAAAAATACCGTGAATTAAAATATGATTCATTGCTTTAGAATACAAAAAAAGGAATCCGAAGATCCCTTATGCGTCAATAAATTTCTTAGTAAAGATGGAAATTAGTTTATCATATTTAGGTTCAGCCCCGCTGACACCCATTTCAATACTTGGCTTTGTCTTGCCATGGAAATCACTGCCGCATGTAACTAAGCATGATGTCTCTTTAACGATCTGCAAGTAGCAGGCAATTTCCTCAGGGCTATGATAACTGCTGAAGACTTCCAGTCCGCGTACACCGCAGTCAAGGATAGCTTTTAATGTTTCACTGTCACAGCCGAATGGTTTCTTTGGATGGGCAAGGATTGGTATACCGCCGGTGTCCTTAATTAACTCAACCATATCCTGCATCGTTGGGTAGGCTATATCAACATAGGCTGGTTTCCCTTGAGCGAAAAAGTCCCAATAGAAGTTTACATATGGGTTATCATTGCGTTCTCCGCCGACACGATATGGCTTTAATAATTCCTCATCCGCGTAAGCAGGGTTGTTCAGCAGCTGTTCACCAATCATTTCCCCGGTAATAATCCCGGCGTTGTTCATTGACAGAAGTAAATCGACATCAAGCTTTAAGCCGGTTACCGCTTCAAATTTATCCACTCGTTCAATTGAAGCCTTGCGCTCCTGTTTCAAATGATAGTTGCTGAGCTGAATATAACGTTCATCTTTATAATCAATACCATAACCTAACAGATGCAGATTCGTGCCATGGAAGGAACAATCCATTTCAATACCTGGGATATAATTGATTTGATAGCGGTCAGCCAATATTGCCGCTTCAAAATTAGCCTTTATACTATTGTGATCAGCAATGGAAATTGTCTGAATGCCATTGCGCTTTGCCATTGCGAACAGCTCTTCAACACTGAAATCACCGTCATCACTATAACGGGAGTGCATGTGCAGATCAACCTTATAAATACCGTCACGCACATCCTGTACCGCTGGTGCAGGAGCCGCTGCAGGCTGCGGTTTTACCACTTCTTTAACTTCTTCAACTTCGTTTTTTTTAGCAATTTTCTTTTTCACCGGCGCCCCCGCATCATATGCCGAAATCGTTCTAGTATGTGTAATATAATCAACAATTGAACGGCCATATGGATCAATCAGAATAACTAACAGATTGACAAGCAGATAAGCGACGATGCCGATATAATTAAACAGCCAGTACAGAATGAAGAAAGGCAGACTGAAACCAATCAGTTCACGAAGCATGCACTGCAGTCTTGATGCTTTCTTCTTGCTTAAGTCTACAACCCGGATATCAAAGGATACCGCACCAAATGTCTGGCCGTAAGATACCGCGATAAAGACATTGGTCAGCAGCAATGATACGATCATGAGAATTTCCACAAATGGATCGACCACATCAAGCATTCCTGCCGGCAGTATACCCGCCAATACAAATAATACAATAATATCCCATACCAGAATAGGTAAAAGAATAATTACGATATTGCATAGGAATGCAAGACATTTACTTGTTAGCAGTTTATTTTTCATGATAAGAGTCACCTTTCCCGCTTTCATATTGATAATAGCCATATTTCAGGAACAATCGATTTACGATTAGTGTTCCCCCGCCGCTGAAGCATAATACAAAAATCACTTTCAGCATTGGCTGGCTGCTGTCAATAAAACGATAGCTGATAAATAGGGCAAGCAGACAGAGTGCGATCGGCAGCATACTATGCCGCTTGATACTTGCCGGCTCCAGCTGATAACGCATTCCACACTTAGGACAGCGCAGATGTGTGATACCGCTGAATAATTTGGAATCGATCCATGTGTCACACAGATCACATCGAATTACTTTTTTCATACTAATCTTCTGCGTCTAAACAGTCAAGAATCTCCAATATACGATTCAGATCATCATATCCATGATAATGAATCACTAATTGCTTATTGTCAAGTGAAACCTTAGTTTGAAATTTATCCTGAAGACGGCCCTGCAGATCTGCAAGATGGGCATCCGTTTTCTTTTCAACGGCTGGTTTCTTAGGTTCATGAAGTTTTTTCACTAAACCTTCAACGGCTCTTACACTCAATTTTTCATTAATCGCCTGTTTCGCAATCAGCTCCATCGTTTCATGATCTTCTACATTAGCCATCGCGCGCACATGTCCCATTGACAGTTTGCCGTCAATGACATAATTCTGAATAGTCTTAGGCAGCTTCAGCAATCTCAGCATATTCGTTACATGCTCACGGGATTTGCCGACCCGCTTAGCCAATTGTTCCTGAGTATAACCAAGACGTTCAATAATTTTTTGATAACCGGCCGCTTCCTCAATGGCATTCAAATCTTCACGCTGAATATTTTCAAGCAGTGCGATTTCCATCATCTGCTGATCATCAAATTCCACTAAAATACCCGGAATTGTCTTTAATCCTGCCAGCTTAGCAGCACGCAGACGGCGTTCACCGGCAACTAGCTCGTAGCCTGAAATTCCCTGCTTAACAAGAATGGGTGTGAAGACACCATGACTTGCGATGCTTTCTGAGAGTTCCTGCAGTTTCTTTTCATCAAACTGTTTTCTTGGCTGATACGGATTAGGTTTAATTTCATCAATGGGCAGTTCCATTTTAGGACTGCTGCCCTCTGCATTGCCATGCTGAATATCCTCCAGCAGACTGCCAATGTCATCACCAAAGATCGCGTTCAGTCCCTGCCCCATACGCGGCTCTTCTTTTTTCTTTGCCATTATGCCGCCTCCTCACTGTTCTGTTTAACTACTTCGCTGGCTAAGCCCGCATAAGCCTTAGCTCCGTCACAGCGAATATCATATTCAAAAATTGACTGGCCATGGGAAGGCGCCTCCGACAATTTAATGTTGCGCGGAATATAGTTCTTATAAACCCGCTCTTTAAAATGCTTGCGCACTTCCTGCTGAACCTCAACGCTCAATTTAGTACGAGCATCAAACATTGTCAGCAGTACACCCTCAATAATCAGATTCTTATTAAACAGCTGCTGCACTAGACGAATCGTCAGCAGAAGCTGAGTAACACCCTCTAACGCGTAATATTCACACTGAATTGGAATCATGACTGCATCAGCCGCTGTTAAAGCGTTCGTATTCAGCAGACCCAATGAGGGCGGACAGTCAATGATAATGAAATCATATTCATCCTTTACCTCATCCAGTTTATTCTTCAGCAGCATTTCTTTGCCTACTTCAAATTTAATCATCTGCAGATCAGCACCAGCCAGTGAAATATTGGAAGGCACTACATCAATCGGCGGTGTTGATAAAGTCTTGCGGATATCCTTCACATGATAATCTTCCATGATCAGATTATATACGCTGAGCTGATTGCCCTTTAATGACGCGCCGACGCCCTGGGAAGCATTGCCCTGCGGATCAAAATCAACCAGCAGTACCTTTTTGCCCAGATAACCTAAACCTGCAGCCAGATTAATACTCGTCGTTGTTTTGCCAACGCCGCCCTTCTGATTTGAAACTGCAATAATTTTACCCATATGTACACTTCCTTCTTAACTCTTGGGGAAACGGATGATCATTTGATAATCATCATCAGTTTCAACTTCATTTAATTCGGCATTGATACCGGTTTTCAAAATCATTGAGAACGCCTGCTTGACCGTATTCACCGCAACTCGGATGTCACGGGCAAACCCTTTAACACGCGTTTTCTTCTCATGATTCATTGACTCCTGAACTAATTTCTCCGTCTGAGCAACATTCAGACCCTTTTTAACGATCTTTTCAAGAAATTCCTGCTGCTTCTCATTTTCCACACCGATCAGCGCCCGCGCGTGACGTTCCGTAATAATTTTACTGGAAACAGCATTTTGAATATTATCATCAAGATTCAACAGACGAATTTTGTTCGCAATTGAGCTTTGTGATTTACCCATCTTCATCGCCAGCTGACTTTGTGTGCAGCCAGTTATTTTCATGATTTGAAGATAAGCCTTCGCTTCCTCAATCGCACTTAAATTCTCACGCTGTACATTCTCCACAAGCGCTAGTTCAGCCATCTGCATCTCATCAGCATCCATCACATAGGCACTAACCTCTGTCATACCCAACAGCTGCATCGCTCTGAACCGGCGTTCACCGGCTACAATTTCAAAATGTCCCTTTGCCTCACGAACTGAAATTGGCTGAATCAGACCATTCTCACGGATCGACTGAGCTAAATCAAACAGCGATTCTTCATTAAATTCCAACCGCGGCTGATAAGGATTGGGCACGATCCGCTCAATCGGTATAATCTTCGTTTCTTTCATCTTCTATTCTCCTCTTAACGGATTCTTCTTAATCTTAGCAAACGCCCTCGGATATTGCTTCGGCGTTGATTTAACCTTCACAAATTCAACATTTACCCTTAAAGATCCATCACTCAAATACACATCACTGCTGTTTCTCAGCTCACAGCCTAAAACACGAATCGCTTTCTTGGCTGCCGCAACCTCTTCATGACCGCTGGCACCCTTCATGGCGATAAAACTGCCGCCGACCCGAATAAAAGGAATGCATAACTCAGAAAGCATCGGCAGATTTGCCACTGCTCTAGCTGTTACATGATCAAAGCTCTCTCTGAAATCCGCACATGCCTCTTCCGCACGCGCATGCAGACATTGAACATCCTCCAGTGCCAGCGCTTTAACTAATTCATTTAAGAACGTAACTCTTTTCCCCAAGGTTTCTATAATCGTAACCGATAAATGCGGATATACGATTTTCAGAGGAATTGATGGGAAACCGGCTCCCGCGCCAACATCACACAAAGAACCGCTGATATCAAAAACAAAGCTTGGTAAAATGGAATCAAGAAAATGCTTTTCATAAATTTCATCAATTTGCGTAATCGCTGTTAAATTCATTTTTTCATTCCATTCCACAAGCATCTTCGCGTAAACATCAAATTGCTGCTTCTGCTTATCGCTTAACTCGATGCCATGACACCTGAGCGTCTCATAAAATGTTTCCTGTGTAAAATTTGCTGTCATCAATATTCCTCCAGTAAGTCATATTATATCAAAAAAACCGCTAAAGCTGAATAACTATCCACTGGAAAGTGTGCTTTTTTAATAAAACCATAAAATCAAAGAAAGGAGAAACCTTGCGATTTCTCCTGAGTCTTTAACGATTTGCAATTTCAACAAGCAATGGATAATAAACATAACGTTTATCAACAACCGCAAATGCCCGGTTAGCAATCCATTTAGCCTTATCTAAATTAATATCAACATATGCATGCGCATAACGATAATAAATATAATCCTTGATTTCATTTTCTCTCAGCAGATATTCAAACGTTGAATCGCCCTTGCTGTAAAAACCATGAGCAATCTGAATATCAGCCAGATCGATTTGGAAGCGGAATTCCAATTCAGCGCATAAATCCGTAAACTGCGTGCATACCTCACTCATGAAATCTTCATAAATATCTACATCTTTATCCGCCCATTCAGGCAATACCTTTAATGCCATATCCATGTAGAAATTATAGTATTGAACCATATCTACACCAGTCCATGCCTTTAATTTATCAGTTGTTGATAATTTGAAACGTTCACCGTACTCCAACAGCTTGCCGGCAAAATAGAAGGCATCATGATAGAGCTGTGAATCTTCCTCAAAGCTAGTTGTCTTGCGATTCATAATCTCTTCAAGCGTTTTCTTCATCGCCTTGAAATCACTGGTCTTTACATCGACACGGCGTACTAGATCACCATACAGCACCTCAAGCACTGAACGGTCAAAATCTACCAGCTTGCATTCATCAATGATTGCTTCAATCGCTTTGGTAATCGTTTCATTTTCAATCAATAAGCGATGATATTCATCAAAAGTATAGAAAATATTCATCGCATTCATCTTCTGAATGCCTTCTTCTACGGTAAACGGTAAAACAACCGCTTCTGCTTCAGCTTTCTTAGCAGGGCGTTTTACAGCTTTTTTCGTTTTATCTTCTTTGACTTCCTCAGTAGCCTTCTTCACAGCTTTACGAGCTGGCTTAGCCTTTTCCTCAGTTGTCTCAGTCTTAGCTTTCACCGTTTTTTTCGGTTTTGCTTCAGCCTTAGGCGTTTCCGTCTTGGCTTTGCGGACTGCCTTCTTCACTTCCACAGCAGCTGCCACTTCTTTTTCTTCCGGCTCAGCCTTATTTTCAAGCTTCTTAGGCGCTGCCTTGGCGGCGATCTTTTTAGGTTCTTCCTTAGCCGTTATTTTTTTAGGAGTTTCTTTTGCGGAAATTCTCTTCGGCGCTGCTTTTGCGGCAATTTTCTTAGGTTCTTCAGCGGCTGTAATCTTTTTAGGTTCAACAGCTGGTTCTTCCCCTACAACCTCTTTGACTGCTTCTGCTTTCTTTTCGATTTTCTTTTTCAAAACATCGTTCTTCTTAGCCATCGTCGTACACACTCCTTTAATGGTATATAACTACTTAAAGTATAGCACAAATCACCTGTTTCTCAACAGGAACAAAGAAAAAGCTGGCATACAGCCAGCATTATTTCTTAAATTAAGCCTGATTGTCAGAACCGAATTCTTTGATTTTATCAATAACCAGTTCCTTGATTGCATTGCAGCCAGGAGCTAATAATTTACGTGGGTCAAAGCCTTTGCCTTCTAAGTCTTTGCCTGCTTCGATGTATTTACGAGTTGCGTCAGCAAATACTAATTGACACTCAGTGTTAACATTAATCTTAGAAACACCTAAAGAGATTGCTTTTTTGATCATGTCAGTAGGAATACCTGAACCGCCGTGCAGAACTAATGGTTTACCGTTAGTTTTAGCTTGGATTTCAGCAAGTACATCAAAGTTCAAGCCTTTCCAGTTTTCAGGATATTTACCGTGAATGTTACCAATACCTGCAGCCAGCATATCTACGCCTAATGCAGCGATCTTAGCGCATTCTTCAGGATCAGCAACTTCACCGCCGCCGATAACGCCGTCTTCTTCACCGCCGATAGCACCAACTTCACATTCAACAGAAATGCCCTGTGAATGAGCTAAAGCGATAATTTCTTTTGATTTTTCAACGTTTTCTTCGAATGGATAGTGAGAACCATCAAACATTACTGAAGAGAAACCAGCTTCGATGCATTTTTTAGCACCTTCATATGAACCGTGATCCAAATGCAATGCAACAGGTACAGTGATACCCATTTCATCGATCATAGCTTTAACCATGTCAGCTACTGTTTTGTAACCTGTCATGTATTTTCCAGCGCCTTCACTTACACCTAAGATAACTGGTGAATTTGTTTCCTGAGCTGCTAATAAAATCATTTTTGTCCATTCAAGGTTATTGATATTGAATTGACCAACTGCATAATGACCTGCATGTGCTTTTTCAAGCATTTCTTTTGCTGATACTAATGCCATAAATAAATTCCTCCTTTTATTGGTTATACACAAGTATTATACTCAAACTAACATCAAATTGAAAGCCTAAAACTGCAACCTTTGCATAAAATATAGCTTTTTTGTGTGACAAAGACGTCATTTGCTTTTTCGTCTGTCTTATGTTATTATTTTTTCAATTTATTAGGAGGTGGATGATCGAATGGACATTGATCCCGATCTATTCTTACAAATTTTATTACTCATTGCCTTAACTGGCATCAACGCTTTTTTTGCCGCATCAGAAATGGCGGTCGTATCACTCAATAAAACAAAAATATCAACGCTGGCCCAAGAAGGCAACCGCAAGGCACAAAAGCTTTTAGAGCTGATTGATGAGCCAAACCGCTTTCTGTCAACGATTCAGGTAGCTATTACGCTGGCTGGTTTCTTTGCCAGTGCCAGTGCCGCTACCGGCATCTCGGTTTACCTTGCTGACTTCTTCAATCATTTCAATCTGCCTTACAGCGAAACGATTGCCGTAGTCATTGTAACCGTGATTCTGTCATACTTCACCCTTGTGTTTGGCGAGCTGTTTCCAAAACGTATCGCCCTGCAGAAGAGTGAGCAGGTATCATTGGCAAGCGTGAATATTATCATATTTGTATCTAAGATTGCAGCTCCCTTTGTCAAGATTCTCTCGGTATCCGTTACCGCGTTATTAAAGCTTTTCCATATGAATCAAGATGATATTGAGGACGCAGTATCTGAGGAGGAAATCAAGGCATTGCTGGCTGCCGGTACGCAGAGCGGTGTAATTAATGAGACAGGTAAGGAATTCATGGAGAGTATCTTTGAATTTGATGACAAGCTGGCTTATGAAATTATGACGCCGCGCCCCGATGTTTATATGGTTGATCTTGATGAAAATCTAAATCAGAACTTAGATGAACTGCTGGCTATGCGATATTCAAGAATTCCTGTCTATCAAAATGATCAGGATGAGATTGTCGGCATCCTGCATTTAAAAGATCTGATTATTGAAGCGAAGCAGCATGGCTTTGATAAGATTGATCTCAAGGCAATTCTTCAAAAGCCTTATTTTGTACCTGAAAGCATTAAAATTGATGTATTATTCAAAAAAATGCAGAAAGCTAAAATATACATGGCGATTCTGATTGATGAATACGGTGGTTTTGCCGGTATTGTGACCATGGAAGACCTAGTCGAAGAAATTGTCGGTGATATATCGGATGAGGACGATGAACCAAGTGAAGCGATTATCAAAACAGCTGACGGCAGTTATATTATTGCCGGATCAATCCCGCTTGATGATCTTAACGAAGGGTTAAAGCTGTCGCTGCACTCAGAGAATCATGAAACACTTAACGGTTATCTGATTGATCAATTAGGCATCATTCCTGATGATGATGCGAAAGATACGATTAAGATCGACAATTTATATTTTGAGATCCTTGAAGTAAAGGATAAATGCATTGAGAAAGTAAAGCTTAAAATTAATTAACACCCTCACGGGTGTTTTTTTCAATATAAAAGCCAGGTATTACCCTGGCTGTTGATTAATATTTATCTTCAACGATTTCGTCTTTTTCCTCTTCTTCATCAAGAAGCTCCAGTTCATCCTCTTCACCGTCATTTTCATCAATGATCAATGCATCCGTATCAACTACAACCTCATTAAAGGTATGACGGGATCTTAAATCCCATTTGTTTTCACCCATATGAACAAAGCGATTATCAAGGCCTAAATCCATATAGAACTGTGCTATATTATCATCTGCCTGTTGGGGAGTCAAACCGTCGATTTGGGCAACTTCTTCCCACAGCTTTAAAAATAATACGGGTTTCTTTTTCTTCGACATCAAATCAAATGCGATGTCAACCATAGGTTTCTTCATTCAAACAATTCTCCTTCTACATTTTTTCTATCGCTTCAACACCAATGAGGTTTAAAGCATTTTTCAGCGTTACTTTGCATGCCTTTAACAGGGCCAGACGTTCCTTGGTCAATTCAGGATTTTCAGCGTCAATGACCTTGCATGCGCCATAGAAACTGTGGAAATTTTGTGCGCATTTTTGAATATAGTTGCACATTTTATGCGGTGCGCGCTGAACAGCGACATCCGCAACGACACCAGGGAATTCATTCAGATATTTCATCAGGCTCACTTCTTTTTCATGCGTCAATAAATCAAATGACTCAGGGACTTCCGCATCGCCTGCCTGACGCAGAATCGAACAAATTCTCGCGTGAGCATACTGCGCGTAGTAAACCGGATTCTCATTTGACTGCTTGCGGGCCAGACCTAAATCAAAGTCAAGATGGGTATCTAAAGCTCGCTGCACAAAGTTATAACGCACGGCATCAACACCGACTTCCTCGCATAACTCACGCACAGTAACCGCATTGCCAGTACGCTTTGACATCTTCACTTCCATGCCGTCCTCAACCAGACGAACCATTTGGATAATATCTACTTCCAAAGCATCAGCATCTTTGCCCAATGCCTGCATCGCTGCTTTCATACGCGGGATATAACCGTGATGATCAGCTCCCCAAAGATTGACTAGCTTGGTATAACCGCGGTTAAACTTACCGATATGATAGGCAATGTCCGGCAGCAAATAGGTGTTGGAACCATCTGACTTACGCAGAACACGATCTTTATCATCTCCGTATTCACTTGATTTAAACCAGATTGCACCATCTTTTTCATAAGTCAGACCTAAATCGATCAGCTTATTCAAAGCCGCCTCTACTTCACCGTTATCATACAGTGACTGTTCACTGCTCCAAACATCAAATTCTACTCTGAATAAGCCTAAGTCAGCCTTCAGCTTATCCAATTCAAATTTGATTCCTTCCTTACGGAAATATTGATAACGTTCCTCTTCATCAGCATTAAGCCATTTTTCACCGTCGCGTTCGGCAATCTGCTTCGCGATGTTTTCAACATCCTTGCCATAGTAGCCATCTTCCGGCATCTGCGCATCAATTCCGAAATTCTGCTGATATCTGGCTATTAAAGAATATGCAAGATTATTAATTTGATTACCTGCATCATTCACATAATATTCACGGCATACATCATAACCGCTGGCTTTCATACACCGAGTTAATGAATCACCCCAAGCTGCGCCGCGGGCATGACCTAAATGTAAATCGCCGGTAGGATTGGCAGATACATATTCAACCATGATTTTTTCATGATTGCCGACTTCATTTTCACCATAAGCATCACCCTGTGCAAGAATCTTAGTAATGACGCTGGCTAAGGTTGAACTCTTTACTTTAAAATTGATAAAACCCGGCCCTGCGATTTCCGCTTGTTCAAGATTACCGGCTGCTTTATCTAAATTGGCAATGATTTTCTCGGCAATCTGACGAGGATTTTGATGCAGCTTACGTGTCAGCTGCATAGCGATATTAGTCGCATAATCTCCGTGACTCTTATCCTTAGGTATTTCAATTGTTACCTCATCGGCTGCGATGGTTAGATCAAAACCTTTATTAACGGCATCGCAGATACATTCTTTTAATTTATTTTCAATTTCGTTCATGCATCATCTCTCCTTATTTTCCACAGTATCCGAAAAGAATCACTGACTTCATCACCGCTCAGTACATCATATTCGACAGCAATTGTCTCATTAGCGCATAGATAGCGGCGGGTAAAAAGCTCAATCTGAAACTCACCAAACTCACTCAATACAGTACCCACAGTTTTCTCATTGTTTCTAAAATGCAGGGTACTGACTACTTCACCATGCCGGATAATTGTCAGCTGATCTTTATGTATAAACATTTCTACTTTTGTTGAAGCCGCATCAAGTTCATGATAAAAAACTTCTCGTTTATTTTCATCAGTTCTGATTTCACACATGCCATCGGCCATCAGAAACTCTTCATTTGTGATTTGATTCTTTTGCTTTACAAGAACCCGTTGTTTCATCAGCTTCACCACTCATCGTTTCGCATTATACCATAAACATGAGATACTGCAAGTAGATAATGAATTTTTTTCATTTCCCTGAAGTGAAATATTAAATTCCACTTTAATGAGAGCTAAGATAAAATACGTTCTTCAGCGGATTCAAGCGGGCATAAAAATACATGCTGAGCAGTGAATAAGGATTGCAAAAGGGCGCAGATATGTTTAATAATACGGTATCTTAAATCAACTTTTTAGACTCTTCTTCATCAAATATAACTTTTACTTTCATTTTTTATATTTCTTGATCCTTATGTCTGTTTAAATTCAAGCTTACTTTCCCATACTAGCCATGAGGTGATAAGATGCGCAAATTATTGAAATTCTTTCTCGCTTTTACAATCTTCGGCTTTATCTGCCTGTTCCTTTTTTATACCGCGGCAGCTTTTACACCTCTTGAATTAGATTCAAAGAAGGAACGTTTTACCATTTATGATATCAATAACAATATTTTATATGAAACTAATTTTAAAAAGGAACTGACCTGGACGCCGATTGAAGAAATTCCTGAAAATGTGAAACAGGCAGTTGTCGCTGTTGAAGATAAACGCTTTTATCAGCATCATGGTTTTGACGTTATCCGCATCACAAAGGCGCTGATCAGCAATTTAATGGAAGGCAGAATTGTGGAGGGTGGATCAACGATCACTCAGCAGATGGCTAAAAATCTCTTTCTAAGCAATGAACAGACTTTTACCCGTAAGCTGGAGGAATTATTTTACGCGGCCCGATTGGAAATGCAGTATGATAAGGACGCTATTTTAGAGGGTTATCTCAATACCCTGTATTATGGTCATGGCGTCTACGGCATTAAAGAAGCTGCTGATTTTTTCTTTGGTTTACCCTTGAATGAACTGGATAATGCGCAGCTTGCGATGCTGATCGGCATTCCTAATGGGCCAAGCCTATATTCACCGCTGATTAATGAAGAAAATGCCCATTCAAGACAGGCGGTAATCTTACAGGTTATGGCCAATGCCGGTTTAATCAGTGAAGCGGAAATGCAGGCAGCCATCGAAGAACCCTTGATTTATAATGAAGATCATCAAGAAAATACCAATGCTTCCTATTATATTCAGGCAGTCATTGATGAGGTGAACGCAATGATCAGCCGCGGTGAAATATCATTAAAGGAAGGCGGCAATATTTATACATATTATGATCCTGACGTACAGAAAAAACTGGTTGAAAGCTTCAGAAATAATGTAGATCTGAACGATGAGCTGGAAACCTCGGCCATCATTACACAGCCCTTTACCGGCAATATTTTAGCGATACAAGGCGGTAAGGATTATACGATTACACAGTATAACCGTTCAATTTATGCCCATCGGCAAGTTGCATCAACAATCAAACCGCTGCTTTATTACACGGCCTTAGAATCTGGCTTTACACCCTCGACAACCTTTATGTCAACACCCACTACATTTCAGATAGACGCGCAAAATGAATATGCTCCGACCAATTATAACGAGCTGTATCCAAACCGTGAAATCTCAATGATTAATGCTATTGCCATGTCTGACAATATATATGCGGTGAAAACCCATCTCTTCCTTGGCATGGATACATTAGATAATGCGTTAAAAGCCTTTGGCATCGAAAATTCACAGGCGGTTCCTTCTTTGGCGCTGGGAACGGTAGATATGTCGCTGCTGGAGCTGTCAACCATATACAATACGTTTGCATCCTGCGGGCAATACATCAAACCGGCCATGATATCCGCGATTACCAACAGCTACAACAATGTGGTTTATGAACGTGATATGGAAACAAAACGTTTGATGAATCTTGATTCAGTGCTGATGATCAATCAAATGCTGACGGCAACCTTTGATATTAAGAATAAAACCGTAAACTTTCCAACAATGTACGGCAGTGAACCTAAAGTTCAGGTAGGCGCTAAATCAGGCACCAGTGAAGCTGATTCTTTAGTGATTGGTTTTAATCCTGAATATACGATCGCCGTATGGAGCGGTTTTGATGACAGCCGGTCGTTAGATAAAGAATACTATAACATTTCCAAACGCATCTTTCAGTCCACCTTTAATTCTTTGTATGAAGGTGAAGAAACAGCCGCCTGGTATCAGCTTACAAATAATCTTATGGAGCGCCGTGTTGACCCCATTACTGGCAAAGATTCTCTTTTGGGCAGTATTTATTGGTTTAAAAAGGAATAGAAAAACAACTGGTAAAACCAGCTGTCTGTTACTTCAATATTATTGATATATATTATTCTTTTCAGCTTCATACCGCTGTCTCATAGACTTGCCAGCCATTGCTGGGCATATTCCAATTGCTCATCGCTGCGGCAATACATTGTTAATTCAACAGGTTCAAACATACTGACTAAATCTTTTTTCATAGCCTGTTGTCCAAGTGTGAGAAGATAAATTTTATCACTCGCATAAGCCATGGCAGACTGCATCGCATTTTGTTTAGCACCCTGACAGTTCATACCATAATGCATCGAATACAATTGATCCATCAGCTTTTGAAACGCGGTAAACATACTGTCTCCAATGCCGATAACAGCTCTTTCATCGAATAGACAATGGACAAGAAATTCATCCTTGGCTTCCTCTGTTTCAATACGGCATTGCTTCACGGATAAATCATCAAAACAAACAAGATCGATAAGATACATAGGTTAAACCTCAGGATAGAAAGCCTTTTTATCTTCCTTTGACTTGCCGCGGACGATTGCTGATACAATATCAGATATTTCTGATAATTCCTTAACAGAATCATCCTCGCAGATGACCCAAATATTATGTCCGTCACCCGCCTTATAAGGCTGATAAGGCCGCTGATACGCCTGATCACAAGCAAGATAATATTCTGTATCATAACCGCGCAGTGCTACTTCAGTGCGGATTGCATCGATATCCTCGTCATTATGAATCGTGGTATAGGCGAACAAACGGCGATTCAGCAAGCGGCCTGCCAAATCCGCAAGGATTGGATCTTTGCCTGTTGTCAGCACAGTAAAGCCATATAAAGCCGCTGATTCATCAAGTATGAAATGATCATGCACATCTGGCTGAGCCTTTGCCAGAAACGGCAGAAACATCTTCAAATCAGACAGCCATTCAGGATGTTCACGATAAACCGTCTTCATTCGTTTAAATAATAAATGCAGGATTGTTTCATAACTGCGGGCAATCGGATGATAATAAACCTGCCAATACATATGATAGCGAGCCATGATGTAATCTTCAACCGTATGAATCCCGCTCTCTTTCACAACAATTTTGCCATTGCGTACACGCATAGTACGGATGATGCGTTCAAGATCGAATTCACCATAACTGGTACCGGTAAAATAAGCATCACGCAGCAGATAATCCATTCGATCCGCATCAAGCTGTCCGCTTACGATTTGATTCAGTAAAGGATTGGGATGATCATAGGTAATAATAGATGCCACAGCCTGCGGGAGCCGTGCATCCACCGCTCTTAGGATATGATTAATTTCTGTATCTTCAAGAATAATCCGTACTGTGAATTCTTCATGTTTTACTGATGAAATGGCTTCAAACGCATGGGAAAAAGGCCCATGTCCGATATCATGCAGCAAGCCCGCCAGCATGACTGTCATCTTATCATATTCACTCAGCTGCTCATTCAGCGCATGCACCTCATACACCATTCGCCGCACAATTTCATAAACCCCTAACGAATGTGCAAACCGGCTGTGTTCAGCCGTATGATAAACCTGAAAATTACCGCCAAGCTGATGAATTCTTCTTAACCGCTGAAATTCACGGGCATTGATGCAATCCCAGATAACCTGAAGGTCTACATGAATATAACCATGAATCGGATCTCTTAATACTTTTGTTTCACTTGTTCTCTGCATAATAAATCCTCCTTGACAGTATTATAGCTTCTAATCTTACATTATTTATGTAAGATTATGAGTATTGTTCCTTATTTTGCATTTTAAATCTTAGATTGAATTGATTGGTAAAGAACGGAATTAGCTTACCTAATGCAAAGATGGCTACAAAAGTGCCGATTGTCACCGAACCGCCTAAGATCATACCGGAAACAAGAAGCAGAATATCACATGTCCAGCGTATCATATGGAACGGCTTTTTCATTTTATCAACTAATCCTAAAATTAAAGCATCGTATGAAAATTTACCAAGATTTGCATCAATCATAGCCGCGATGCCGATTGCCATTAAAAGCAAACCGCATGCGAACATTACAAATGTGATCCAGCCTTGCTGGTGAGGAATCAAGCCCATAGCGAAATCAATTCCAAACTGGGTAAAAAAAGGTGTGATCAAGGTACCTAAACCAAGCTGACGCCAGTCAATGATGCCTGCCAGTATCAGCATACCGATCGCCGTGCAGGTACTTGCTGCCCCAACCGTTATATTAAAGGTTGATGATAAGCCGCCATAAAAGACCGTAATCGCGTCGGCTCCCCAGCCTGACTGATTGCACAGGCCGATCGCGAACCCATTTAAAGCAGCGCCGCCTATTAAAAAAAGCGCACGAAGAACAAGTTTATACATATTTATATTTTTCATAATTTCCTCCGTCACGATTCATGCTATTTTATCTATTATATCATTTTTTTGTAATCAAGTGCATTTTTTGCATGACGAAAAGTCTATCATTATCGATAGACTGTTTCTAATTTATTAACCCATAATATGATGGATAGCCGCTTCAACACTGTCAGCCTGATTAGCTGCCGCTTTAATGACTTTCAAATCCCCAGAAGAAATTGCAAAGCTATTATAAGCTTCAATCATAGGCAAATCGTTAAAGCTGTCACCAATAACAGTAACTGCTTCTCTTTCAAGACCAAGTGCTGACTGCAGACATTTAACTGCTTCAAGCTTACCGGTTCGATACGCTACAATATCAACAAAATGCGTATTCAGATATATCTGACAATTCAACTTTAAAGCTTCAGCCTGTGCGATAAACAAACTTGCTGTACTATCATCTCTGAATTCTATATTCACTGAATATAGCTGCTTCATTACCTCTCGCTGTTCAATCTGTGGTTCATAGGATGATGTTTTCATTTTATTCATGATCGAATCAGTATCCATAATATTAAAATACATCCCTGCTTTACCTGTCAAAGCATATCCTTTAATCTGAAATTTACTTATTAATTCAAACAATTCCTCCATTTCAATAGCAAGCGGATGATCGATCAAAACTTTGCCACATCGATCAATTAAATAAGCACCGTTATATGCTCCGAGAAAATCATAATTAATCTTATGTTTGTCCAAATCGCACTTTAAATTAGACAATGATCTGCCGCTGATAAAAGCTAGATAATTATGTTTAGCATATTGATTTACAGCAGCCACATCGGCTTTTGAAATAACGCCATGCATTGAGATTGTACCGTCTACGTCAGAAACAAACAGCGCGGGTGCATGTTTTGATGGCAGAATACAAGCTTGGCATGTACGGCATTGCAGACAATCCGGTGATGCTTTCTTGCCATAATAATAAGCATTAACGAGATTGGGCTCACATAATAAAGCACGGCTCATTGAAATTGCAGCGATTGATGTCGTGCATAACAGTTTTTCTACAGCCTTCAGACTGCGTACACCCCCCACTAAAAATACTGGGATATTTACTTTTTCAGCAATCAGTGCCGCTTCTGATTGATAAAACAGCTCCCCTTTGCGTGCTGCATAATCACCCCCGCTTATCTCAATTGAATCAACGCCTGCTTTTGTTAATAAGCCGCATAATTCTAAAGCTTCATCAAAGCACATGCCATTAATATTAAAATCTGAACAATGCACTTTTACACTAATATGAAAATGCTTGGAAACTTGCTTATCAATTGCTTTTATCACTTCAACAAGCAAGCGAGCTCGATTGCTGATTGGGCCACCATACTCATCCATTCGCTGATTCATTCGAGGATCTAAAAATTGTGAAAACAAATACCCATGTGCGGCATGGATTTGTATACCGTCAAATCCACAACGCTCTGCACGTATAGCCGCAGTTACAAAAATATTAGTGATTGTCTTTAATCTTTCCTTGCTCATAGCTTCTGGAACCAATCCTGATGATATATGAGGTATAGCCGAAGCACTTTCAATACAGCCCAATGAGGACGAACTTCCGCCGTGAACAAGCTGAAGCAAAAGTTTTGTATCATAACAGTGAGCTAAAGCTGTCAGCCGCTGATACTCAGGTATAAAGCTGTCATCATAAAACCCAGCCATTCGTGATTTAACTTTAAAAGCTTCATCAGGATATGTATAGCCAGTAATAAGCATGGCTGCGCCACCTTGCGCCAGTTTCTCATAATGCTGATAATAAGCTTCACTCAAATGGCCATTATCCAAACAAAGACGTTCTGACGTAGCTGATCGAATAAAACGGTTCTTTAATTCAATGTTTGTTAACCGCACGCTCTCAAAAGCCTTCATAAACTCTCCTTTCAAAAAAGAGTTGCCGAAACAACTCTTTAATACTGACCTGTATTATAAACAAAGGCATTCTCAACAACATTTTCGGGGTCATATTCCTCAAGAATCTTGCCATAGCGTTCCCTATAATCATTATCAACTTCTAATTGTGGAAAAACTAAACAGCCCTCTTCAAAGAAATGCTTTGAACCTCTTCCCATTGATTGACCGCGGCGAGTATGTTTATCAAGTGCAACATCCATGATTTCAGGCTTCCTGCCCATAGCAGCACTCTTTATAATAATATTTTTCAAAAAGTCACTAGACCGATCTTTTGTACTCATGCATAGAATTCGTATCGCATGGATAAAATACATCGGCTGGTCACCATCGTCATAAGGAAAGCTTTTTCGCATTTGATCTAAAGCATTTATCTGCACTGCCGCATCCAAATTGCCAAAACCGATATCCTCAACTGAAATTGTCAGCAACCGGCGCCATACCTTATCTAAGAAAATAGGTCCTGATGTATATAATTCATACGCATACTGACACGCCTCTTCAACCATTGAACGGCGGATTGCCTTTTGCAGACAGGAGATTATTTCATCAGCCGCGAAACCATTCCGTGTTTTAGAATCTGCCCAAATATTATAATTACTCACCTTTATTTCCTCGCTTTTCCTTATATACATCAATCAGTTCCATAACCATGATTTTGATTGTTTCTGCACTCATCAACTGATCCTCAGCATGTGCCATTAATAATGAAATCTGCGGATCAGATGTAGACATTTCATTTGTCAAAGTTTCTCCATGGGCATGATGTGCCCGGATAAATTCATCTTCACCTTCCTGAATTAACTTTAATGCTGCTTCTGTATTTCCTTCCTTATAATACATCAAACCTTGCATATAATATGATTTTGCCAAACCGGCATAGGTTATGATATGCATAGCCGTTTCAGATAATTTCTCAACATTTACCATAATTATTTCCTGCTTACTTATTCAGCAGGCTGAGAGCAAAATCCAATGCCTTCTCCCCGTCAGCCATCGCATAAGTACGTGGTTCAACACTAGCTACTGGTATATTAAGCTGAGACTGAATCGTACTAACCGCATATACCAACTGAGGCCCTACAAGACATACGTCCCATTTCCCCACTTCATCGCGAATTCCTGAATTAGCAACAGCCGTTATTTCTAAATCCATGCCTCTTTTACTTGCGGCTTCACGAATTTTCTTAACCAATATTGAACTGGACATACCTGCATTGCAGCATAATAATATTTTCATATAATTCTCCTTTTTTCATACCTAATAGATGGCTGATACAATTACTTTAATTCAGGCCAGTAACCCTTGTTTGCCTCAATCATATCATCAAGAATTGCTTTAGCTACGGTTGCACTAGGCACTGTCTTAGACAATGTAAGAGCCTGCCATAATTTATGATAACTGCCTTCCTGCCAAGCATCGACTGTCAGCTTTTCAACCGCAACCTGTTCTTCCATCAAGCCTTTTTGGAAAGTAGGAATCTTACCAATTGACAAAGGTTCATAACCATCTTTACCTACAATGCACGGAATCTCAACCATCGCTTCAGGGTCGAAATTCTCAATAGCTCCATTGTTTTGAACAATCAGCAGCATTCTTTCATGTGTATTAAATGCAAGTGCTGTCGCTAAATCAACAATAAATGATGCGTGAATACCAATTTCCAGACAGGTGCCAACTGCTGTACCGGCTTTTTCAATTCGCGCACACTCACCAAACACACGCTTTTCCCTTGTATCCATGACCTGATTCGCTCTTGTATAATTAGGATCTGAATGTTCTACAACATAGTCTGGAAATAAATAATATTTCAAATAAGAGTTTGGTACTAATGTCGGATCAACCGCCACAATATCCTTAACTTTTCTTGCTGTTTCCTGCCAGCTGTCATCTGTAAAATTGCCGCCGCCATCTGTCATACAATTGCCATATTTTAACTGATGTTCAAGCAGCTTCGGCAGTAACTCATTACCTTCTTTATCTTTAACTGATGTCCACCAGCCAAAATGATTAAGACCAAAATAACGTACATCAAGCTCTTTTCTTGATGCTACTCCTAAAATTTCTGCCATTGTATTTTCCATACCAATTGGCATATCACAAATATTAATCACCCTTGAATTAGGTTTCAAACGCCGGCATGCTTCTGCAACAATAGCAGCTGGATTGGAATAGTTCAGCATCCAGCAATTGGGTGAATATTTCTCCATGTATTCAATATTCTCAAGCACACCGCCGATTGAACGCATACCATATGCAATGCCGCCTGGGCCGCAAGTTTCTTGACCGACTACGCCATGCTTCAGCGAGATTTTTTCATCCATCTCGCGCATTGGCAGCTGACCTACACGGATATGAGCAAGACAGAAGTCAACATCCGTATATGCTAATTCCGGATCAGTGGTTGCCAAAAATTCAATACTTGGATCTTTTTCCTTTACAATAATCTCACAAGCCTTTGCTAATTTGTTCTGACGTTCTTCATCATTATCATATAATTTTATCTTGCGAAGCGGCAGCTTGTCGAGATTATCTAATAACATTAAAATGATTTCCGGCGTATAAGTGCTGCCTCCGCCTGCAATTACAACTGATGATTTCTTTTTCATATTTATTTCCTCTCTTTCTATTTGAAACAATAAAGAGATACATTGAATGTTAGATTTTATTGTCATCGTGATTATATCAAAGCTGTCTGCCTTAAACAAATATTCAATTTCCTACCGCTTAGGAAACGTTTTAAATAACCCTTGCAGTGACTTTTAACTCTATGTGATATCGGAAGAATGGGATTGCTTTGCCTAGATAATAAATGGCGATAAAAGTACCCACAGTAACCTTGCCGCCAAGTAAAAATCCAACAGCTAATAAACCTGTATCAAACACCCATCGAATTGGCGCATATGAAAATCCGCAGCGATTTACTAAACCTAAAAGCAGTGCATCATATGAGCTTTTGCCTAGATTCATTGAAACCATAAGTGCAATTCCCAGTGCAATGAATGTAATTCCTACCGCAAAATAGAGAAATCCAATCATACCGCCAGCTGCGCCTTGAAGCAACCACATTGATAGATCAATACCATACTGCGTAAAAAAGGGGGCAATAATGGTTCCCAATCCAAGCTGCCGCCAATCAATCAGTGCTGCCGCTCCAACCATTGTAAGCGCCGTCCATTTGCTGGCTTCACCCACCGATATATTTGCTGTCTTCGCAAGCCCGTCATAGAAAACAGTGATTGAGTCTGCTCCCCAACCGGAGCGGTTGCATACACCAATTGCAGCACCTGTGATAAATGCACCTAGTATCAAAAAACAAAATCGTTTTATATACTGCGCTAAATACACTTTATTCATATTCAACCCTCTCTGTCTGATGGCAGAATTATTGAATCGAACCAGATAAATTGATTAATGCAGATAAGAACTTATTATTATCTGTTGCCTCGATCAACATTTTCATTGATTGCTTATTTGCGGCAATCTGTTTAAAAATCTGAAACAACACGCGAACATCATCATTCTGCTTACGTTCAATTGCTAAAGTGAAAATTAACTGTACTGAACGGCCATCTTTCAACAACGGTTTCTTTAATATTGCAACTGAAACAGCTGTCTTATTAGCAAATGTCATAAGCGGATGAGGAATCATAAAAAGATCATTAACAAAGGTCGGATAATTAATTTCCCTTTGTAAAACGTCCTTTGCAAATTCTTCTGCATCATTGATTTTATTGTACGTTTCCAGCTTCTGAGCCATATCGGTAATAATTGATTCAAACGTCGTTTTATCTTCATAAATCTTAATCATTTCCGGACTAAAATGTTTTTTTACAACTTCTCTGAATCTTTGACTGATTCTGATTGTATGAATCATATCATTCAAAAGCAATTGATCTTGTGAACTTGGCAAGCTGTTAATTTTATAAGTTGGAATAATTGGATGTAGTGCCATATCATTAGTCGATAATATCAAATCAACCGCATTTTCATTCACATAACTAGCTAGAGAATGAATCGGCAGTACGGTCTGAACATTTAACTGATTGCTGAAGTTATTTTTCAGCCAATTCAACAGAATATGGGAAACACTAAGCCGTGCTGAACTGATTAAGATCACATTTAATTTTTGATTTACATTCTCAAGAAAATGCTCTAAATAGATTGCAATGTATGAAATTTCATCATCCTGAACATAGGTGTTTTTATATTTATACACGATATGAACAATTAACATAGAAATTTCATAAGCATATGGATATTTTTTCTTTACATCATCAAGAATTGGATTCAATAACTGAAACCCATTTTCAAGACGGCGCAGCATATATTCAAAATGAGCCAGCATATTCAAATAAAGTGCTTCTGAAGTACGCAAATCAAAATTGTATTTATCCAATACTTCCTGACAGAATTCATCTAATACATGTATACTGAAATTGCTGATATCACTTTCATCCTTTTCATCATTTAATTTGAATGTATGCAGAAATTGATTCAAAGAATACATATCCTGAGGATAAAGCGACCATTGTGCTTGTATGAGTACATCAATCAGCCTTTTCACATTACTATCTATACCGCTATTTTCTACCTCTGCGGCTCGATAATCGTATTGGTTTCTGACAATCGCGATATAAATAGCACTTGCGGCCATAATCAAATTACCATCCGTCAGCATTACACCTTGTTCATTAAAATAATGTTTGATTTGTTCTAATAAATATTCATATTCACTTTGATCATAGGCATCCGGCAGTAAATCTTTAAGATAATGTGTACCCGCGGATTCTTTAATTAAAACTTCATCTTTAATGATTTTGAACATTAATTCCCGTATTTTATGTTCATCCTCAATAATGCGTACATACGATCCAGATATATTTAAAAGTTCAATTCCATATTTCTTTTTCAGCTGCTGCTGTAATTTAAGAATATCTTTATACACCGTTTGTGATGAAACATAGAGTCGTTCACCAATTTCATCAAGTTCCATATCTTCATCAAAAAGCAGTAAGCCAAGGATCGCATAACGTCTTTTTTCACTATCTGTATCTTCATTTTCGAGATTGCGATATTTGAATAAAAAATCTCGGACAAACTGGATATTTTCTGCTTGAAAATAATAACCACTCTTTTTCGATGATTTAATGCAGCATTCATTCTGCCAGCGATCATTAATTTCACCTATTTCATGACGGATTGTTCTGGAAGACACACTTAAAAGCTCGGCGATTTTAGAACCGTGAATACCTTGAGTATTGTTGAATATCAGCTCGATGATTTTAAGTTGTCTCCCAGTGAACATGTAATTTCTCCCGTCTCTAGTTATTATTAGCTGCTTCGCTTGCCTGTTCCCGTTTCAGTTCTTCCGCTTCCATCGTTTTGAAGAATGGCAGATAGAATAAGGTCATAAGAATCAGACATACGAATACGAAGATTACTGAACGCCAGTCAAGAGTCATTAAGAAGGCCCCGACACCTGGCGGCAAGAATCCTGGCGGATTAGCAATTGGCATTCCAATAAAGCCTGTATTCATAACGAAGTAGGTCATAGCAGTGATAACCAACGGTCCGAATACAAACGGAATCAGCATATATGGATTCAAAATGATTGGAAGACCAAATATAACAGGTTCATTTATGCCAAATAATGAAGGTACTAATGCTACTTTTCCCATTGAACTAAAGGCTTTTGATTTTGACTTCATCATAAGGAATACTAGACCTAATGTCAGACCTGATCCACTTACTTGAAGAATATTATAATATAAACCAAATGTAAAGATATGACTTACAGGAGCTCCAGCGGCAAAATTAGCAATATTTTCAGCTCCATAAGCTATAGCAAACGGTGCCCATACAGCTGATGTAATTGAAGGTCCATGTAACCCAAAGAACCAAAGCAGCTGAGTAAAAAAGATAACGGTTAATAATGCAGGTAATGAATCCATTGAACTAATTGCTGGTGCAAGCAGACTCATAACAAGTGCTGGGAATACTTTACCGCTCATTGCCAAAGACAGATTAGCAATTATTACAGCAACAATAACATTAATAACTAGTGGAATTAATGTTTTAAAGCTTTCACCAACCATTTCCGGTACGCTGTCAGGCAGTTTAATATATACGTGATGTTTAAGCAGCAGTCTTGAAACTTCTACTGATAAAATTGCTGAAACAATACTTGTAAATAAGCCTGATGCACCTAGATACTCAATGCCGATACCGCCTTCAATAGCAACACCGGACAAAATCAAATGGACTGCAATTGAAGTAATACCTGATCTTGATGCGTTCATGTCATAACGTTTTGCGAGTGCGGAAGCAATGAAATAAGCCGCATAGACAGAAAGTATATCATTTGTATACAATGAGGCATAGGTGAAAATACTGATATTATTAGCTAGGAATTCATAAATAGGACCACTTCCAAGCAAATTCATAAATGCAATTGGCAGTAAGCAAATTGATCCAATGATAACAATAGGAATATCGGCAATCATTCCATCCTTAATAGCTTGAAGGTGCTTTTGCTGTTCTACCTTATTTGCAATTGGCATTAGGTATTTCATCAACACATTTTGTAGTGTATTCATAATAGTTTCCCTATCTCCTTTTCAAAACAATTACGCTTCGTCGACACTTATTAATTGTTGATTCCAGTATAAAAGACTCTTATTCTTACCGCAAATATTTAATTTCCTAAGTGTGTGGAAATTGTAAGGATAATCAATGCAAATAAATGATTTCCTATCCATAGGGAAAACTGTAAAAATACCGCAGTTTCCTGCGGTATTCTTTATTTAGTTAATTTATCAGCAACATACAGGCCATTCGCGGCAGCCTGTGACAAGGAGCGGGTAAAACCAGCGCCGTCACCAATTGCATAAATATTCTCACAGCCCTTAATTGCAAAATCCTCACATTCAGGACGAGCCGAATAATATTTGCACTCAATACCATAAAGCAGTGTATCATAATTCGCTGTACCCGGCGCTATTACATCAAGCGCATGCAATGTCTCTACAATATTATCCAGTTGGCGTTTTGGCAGACAGAGACTTAAATCACCCGGCACCGCATTTAATGTCGGCTGCAGTGATGATTCACGAAGACGTTTTTCCGTAGTTCGGCGGCCATCCTCCAAATCACCCAAGCGCTGTACCAGCACACTGCCGCCAGAAATCAAATTAGCCAGCGAAGCAACATGACGCGCATAGGTAATCGGTTCCTTAAATGGTTCAGTAAAACGAATCGTTGACAGCAAGGCAAAGTTAGAGTTCTCGGTTTTGCGTGACTGATCACGATAGCTGTGGCCATTGACAGTCAGCACTCCGTCAGTGAACTCCGTAACTACTTGACCCCGTTCATTAAAACAGAACATTCTAGTAACATCGCCGTATTTCTGTGAACGATACCAAATTTTAGGTTCATAGATTTTTTTAGAAAAATCTTCCCACACCATGCTTGGAACTTCTACTCGCACACCAATATCCACTTGATTATTCTCAAGCTTGATATCATTTTCACGGCACCATTTTGAGAAGAAACGGCTGCCCACACGGCCTACTGCGAATACAATTTTCTCTGCCTCCACAAAATGCTCGCCGCCGGCATGCTGAACACGAACGATGTGACTATCCTTATCCACATCCACAACATTAGCACCGGTAATAATTTCTACCTTACCTTCTAAAGACTCGATCAGCTTACGCATTGTATCGAAATTAGAATCTGTACCCAAGTGTTTAAGCTGAGCCTGTGACATGTGAAGATCATGCTGGAGACAAAGCTTCTTTAATTCATTATTAGGCATATAGCGTTCCTCAGTAGCACCAAAGGAAACGAGGACCTTATCTGCCTGTTCAATATAATCAATAACCGTTTCCGGCTTTAAAAAATCAGTCAGCCAGCCGCCATATTCGGTTGATATTACATACTTGCCATCTGAGAATGCACCCGCGCCTGCCATTCCCTCCATGATTGAACAAGATGGACATTTTACACATTTTTCTACTTTCTTCGCTACGATTGGACATTGTCTTTTAGTAATAGCATTCCCCTTCTCAAAGATTGCCACCTGTAAAGACGGATCATTCTCCACCAGACGATAAGCAGTCATTATACCGCCGATACCACCGCCGATTATTACCACATCATATTTATTTTTCACGAAAAAAAGCCTCCTTTTACGGTTTAACCCATCGTTCATTAAAACAAGTAAAAGGTCAATTGTCAACATGTAAATATTTTCAATCAAACATAATAAACTATGAGTCTCAATGTTCACTGCTGATTTTTAAACAATGTATACAAAAGCAAACAGAATCACACGGATAACTGCTTCATTTATATAAACATAACAAGAAACACTTTTGATGTACAATGGTTTATGTTTCGAACATTTTTTAAATCATCAAACCAGCTTTATGGTAATTATGCAAATGTGTAGGCTGACTAAACAATTCAACCATGATACAATAGACACAGAGGTGATCCAAATGAAAATAGGTACGATTGGAACTGGTTTTATTGTCGAATGGTTTCTAACCGCGGTAGAGCATAATGAAAATTGCGAATGCCTGGCTGTTTTTTCAAGAAAAGAAGAAACAGGCCGCGCGCTGGCTGATAAGTTTAATGTTAAGAAAGTATATACCGATTTTGAAGAGATGCTGAAGGATGAGGAAATAGATTTTATCTATATTGCTTCACCTAACAGTCTGCATTACAGTTACGCTTTAAAAGCACTAGAAGCTGGCAAGAATGTCATTGGTGAAAAACCGTTTACCAGCAATGTCAGAGAATGTCAGGAACTGATCCGCTTGGCAAAGGAAAAACATTTATTCCTTTTTGAAGCTATCACAACGATTCATCTGCCGAATTTTAAACGTCTGAAAGAAAAAATCGGTGAGCTGGGGCCTTTGAAAATGGTTCAGTGTAATTTCTCACAATATTCAAGAAAGTATGATCAATTTTTAGCAGGCGAATCGCCGAATGTATTCACAACTAAATTCTCTGGCGGCGCTTTGATGGATATTAATGTCTATAATACTAATTTTATTATGGGCTTGTTTGGCAAACCAAAGAAAATCAATTATTTCGCAAATCTAGCTCACAATGGCATCGATACTTCCGGCGTATTGATTTTCACATATGATGGGTTCTATGCTGAAGCAGTTGGCTGCAAGGATACAAAGAGTCATAATATGGCACAGATCCAAGGCGAAAAGGGATATATGCTGATTGAAGGTGAAACAAGCCGCTGCCGGCAGGTTGAAATTCACTTGAATGATCGTGAAGAAGTTGAAATCATCAATGATCAGGAAGATATTACTGCATTGTATTATGAGATGAAGGATTTCTTAAAGATTGTAGAAGCAAAAGATTATGACGCTTGTTACAAGCTGCTTGATTATTCACTGAGCGTTTGTGAAGTGATGGAAGCCGCAAGAAAAGATGCTGGCATTGTATTTGATGCTGATAAATAATAGTTAAAATTTAAAAACTGCACAGTCAAGTAACATTTGGCTGTGCAGTTATAGTATTTCATTAAAAAGGCAAATCTTCTTCTGATATGTTATCAATATACGAATCCTTTTTAAGATATTTGTTGATAATATCATCAGGAATTGGAATATCATATTCAATCAATAGAATAATAAGTTTCTTTATATCATTTCTCTGCTGTTCGGCAGTGTCCAATGCTTCATAATATATATAATCGAACTCATCAAAGCATTCACTGTTATTGTTATTTTTCTTTTTTTTACTCATAAGCCTACTCTTTTCTCAGTATCTATTTTCAATGGCTATATTATATCTCGAATATTTATCTATATTTTCTATCAAAATGAAATCCCTGTATAACTTATACAAGCTTGCGTCTTTGCCACTTGCCGCTTTTGAAGCGTAAAACAAAGAATAATAGCCGTACAATCCAATCCAGATACATCGCAAACCATACGCCCATAACTCCCATGTTCATGTACTGGGCAAAAACATAGGCGCTGCCAACACGGAAGATCCACATGGATAATACAGATACAATCATCGTATAACGGGCATCGTTTGCCGCGCGCAGACCATTTGGGAAGGTAAAGCTGGCTGGCCAGAAAATAACACATGCAATACAGAAGGATACCGCCAGCTCTCTGGCAATAGTCATTGTTTCTGGTGATAGCTGATAAAGACGGAAGATAAACGGCAATGACAGATAAGTGAGGGCTGCTGTAACAAAGATGCAGACATAAGCAATGCCTGTCAGTTTTTTCATGTAATAAGCCGCTTCCTCTGGTTTACCGGCTCCCATGCATTGTCCGACCACCGTAACTAAGGCTAAACCAATCGCAGCCGCTGGAATCGTACAGACAGAGGCCATTGTAGAACCAACAGAATTAGCCGCAATTGCGCTTAAGCCAAAGGTTGATACCAAGCTTTGCACTAAAATCTTGCCCAATTGAAAGATACCATTCTCCATACCGCTTGGCAAACCGACAGCCAGGATTTTACTTACTAAAGAATTACTCCATTCAAAATGCAAGTATTTCTTGATATGAATTGGGTTCTCTTCTTTTTTCAGCAGTACGAGCATGATAACGGCACCTGTCAAACGTGAAACAAGCGTTGAAATCGCCGCACCGGCAACTCCCATCTGTAATGGGAAAATCATAATGTAATTACCGACAATATTCTCAACATTAGTGATCATTGAGACCTTCATGCTGACTTTAGAATCACCCATCGCTCTAAACAGAGATGCCCCTGAATTATACAAAGCAAGAAATGGATAAGATATTGCTGTTATAAAGAAATAAGTTGTTGCATTACCCATAACCTCAGCATCAACACTGCCAAAGACAAAACCTAAAAGCGGCTTGCAGAAAAGCATGGAGCCTATTGCCAATGCTAATGCAAAAATCAAGCTTGAATAAATCAGCTGCTTTGCTGATTTACTTGCATTTTCAGGCTCCTGTTTACCCAAATACTGACTCGCTACCACCGCCCCGCCGGTAGCTAAAGCGGCAAGTACATTTATAATTAAAATATTGATGCTGTCTGCCAAATTCACCCCTGAAATAGCCGCTTCACCACAACTGGATACCATGATCATATCCATCATACCCATAAATACTGCCAGAAATTGTTCAATTACCAATGGAATAATCAAACGTTTCAATGCCGCATTATCAAATAATTTCCTATCCATCCCTGCGCCTCTTTTCATAATCTTGATTGATTAACGATATAATTGATAATTATACATCAATTCAAAAATGAAAAAAATGCTTACTGAGCATGTAAACGCTATCAGTATAGATTTTATATTGCACTATTAAAAATGAAAACTTATATTCACTTTCATCAGCTGCTCTGGCTGAATTGATAATAGGTACTTGCAAAGTGTTTAAAATCATGTTAAACATAGAATGTTAAATTCAGTTGACAAAGTGACAACCAAATCTGGTAGATGCACTTCATCAGTTTGATTACAATATTGGGGAGGTGAAGGAATGAATCTTGGTGAAAAGATATATGAACTTAGAAAACAACAAAATTTAAGTCAGGAAGAATTAGGTGATAAGCTTAATGTATCAAGACAGACTATTTCTAAATGGGAACGAAATGAAAGTACACCCGATCTTGATAAGATTGTTCCGCTTTGTGATTTATTCAATTTATCAGTAGATGAATTGCTTCAGGTTAAGAAAATTGAAAAATCAAAATCAGAAATGCAATCTTCGTCAAAGACATATCCAATGAAAAAGCTGTTAAGAATCAGCTCAGTCATTTTGTTTGCAATCGCTATTCTTGCCATTCCACTGATGCTAGAATTTAAACTCTCTGACAATTTAATGGCAATAATGACAGTTGGACTGTTATTTGCAGCTTGTCTTTTATTAACCCTTTCATTCATAAAAAAATAATTTCCTCTCACCTTAGAAAGAGGAACATTTATGAAAATTCAAAAAAATATCTTAATCTTTTTAATATTTACAGGATTATTTTTAGCCGTTTTAAGTGGTATATACATTCAATCTATGAAACCATCAGTGCTGACAATTTTGATGCTCACACCAACTATAAGCTGTATTCTGACTCAGCAAATTACTCATCAGCCACTTAATTTTAAGCAACTGAAGCCAGACTTATCTAAAAATAAAAAGATTTTTTTAATTGTATATTTTGCTACTCCTTTGCTCGCTTTCGGTGGTGCTTTTATTTATTTTACCTTATTCCCTAATCATTTCGATCCACTCCATTCTGAAATTGCCAAACAGTGGCAGTTGACAGGCAGTTCAGCTTATTTTAGTCAGTTAATGGTAATGCTGCCATTAGCCGTCTTGATGAATCCAATCGGCGGAATACTGCAATGTCTAGGCGAAGAATTTGCATGGCGTGGTTTCCTGCTGCCAGCACTGGCTGAACAGATAGGACGTTTTAAAGGAGTTTTAGTAAGTGGTACAATTTGGGGAATTTGGCATGCTCCAATCATCTTAACTGGTTTCAATTATGGTACTGAACACCCTGTGCTTGGTATGTTAGCCATGATTTTGTTTTGCATAGTAGTAAGTGGTTTGTCCTCTTGGCTCTATTTCAAGACTAGTAATCTTTGGCCTTCTATCATATTCCATGCTGCCTTGAATGCCATTGATAAAATTACTCCTGTGAAGCTGTTTATGAGTCAGCCTGCTAATTCTTTTATTGGGCCAAATCTAACCGGTATCATTGGGGGCAGCCTATTCATTTTTATTTCATGCATCTGCTACTCTTTACTTTATAAAGAAGAGTACGTTAAAGCAAAAAAAGGATATGTGGATATACCTATTTGCCTGAAATAATAATATAGTTCAGATGTTGATTTCCAAGCATATTTGCGTATATAAAAAGCACCTAAACATTAGTTAAAGTGCTTTTTCTTGTTATATCCTCAATTCTTCATTAAGTATATCTTATCTTCATAATGCTAAGAGAATTTCTTGCGTTCTTTGTTTTACCTTCTCTGATTTTTTGTTCTGACATTTCAAATTCTTTATATAGATTCTGACAAAGCTCATAATATTTAACACTCATGATCGTTATATCCTTTTTTAATGGTTCTTTGACTTTATGGCACAATTCTGAGAATTTTACTGAGTATTATAAATCTTTTGAAACAATCTTCGGCACAAGCTGTCCTCCCCTTAGCTATGATTTAATTAGACCATTATTAATGCTTTCCCATCACAATAAAAACAGGCAATAAATTACCGCCTGTCTCATTCAACGCTTCTTATTTATTGATTTTCCTTGATCCATTGATAAAATCTTGAATAAGGCTCATCCTTGATAATACAATCGGCCATTTTTCCGACCATAAATAAATGATTGCCATTAAAATCGATAGCCGGGCCTACATGTTCTGCCGCATCCTGAGCATAAGTCCAAACGCCGCCCAGCTGCTGAATCAAAACAGTACCCGCATACCCTGCAAACAGCTTTGAAAACTCAGCCAAATCCGCTTCCTTTAACTCACCTGTCTGATAAGCTAAATGTGCCGCATGCAGGATTTCATCAAACTGAAGCAAGCTGCTTTCACTGCCGTCCAGTTCAAACTGAAATTCTTCATCAGCCAGCTTTATACAATCCAATGCATACCCAAGGAACATACACTCGCACATATTAACTGTCTGGCCGTCTTCCTGAAGTGCTTTTCTTAAGCGTTCAAACTGATTCCTTACGCTTTCATAATAAGATTGATTCATAAATCCTCCTAGGCATTCAGACACTGGTTTACACGTTTTAATGTTTCCTCTTTACCAATCATCAGAATTGAGTTTTTAAGATCCGGGCCATGCAGAGACGTTGTAACCGCGACACGGATACCCATGAATAACGGCTTTCCTTTAATGCCAGTATTAACCTGAACCTGTTTGATTGCCGCTGCCAAACCATCAACGCTCCACTCCTCAAGCATCTCAAGCTGACGCTTAAATTCACTTAATACCGCGGCTTCAGTTTCCCATGCCAGAACTTCTTTCGCTTCATCATTATAGGTAATGGACTGCTTAAAGAAAATTTCCGTCAATTCTACAATTTCCTGTCCATAGGATAACTGTTCCTGATACAGTGCCACTAACTGCTTCAGCCATTCATCGCTGATATTGCTGCAGTCATAAGCTTTTTTCAAATAAGGAATACATAAGGCCGCGCATTCTTCCAGTGTCAATTTTTTAATATAACGATTATTTACCCAAGCCAGTTTATGCTTATCAAACATCGAAGGTGCCTTAGATAAACGTTTTTCAGAGAATTGTTCAATCAATTCCTCTTTAGTGAATATTTCCTCCGTACCCTCAGGTGACCAGCCTAATAAAGCCATGAAGTTAAACATTGCTTCCGGCAGATAGCCGGCTTCATCATATTGGGAAACATACTGCATGATGCTGTTATCACGTTTCGACAGCTTCTTATGCTGTTCATTCACAATTAAGGTCATATGACCGTATTCAGGAGCTTCCCATCCCATCATTTCATAAACCATCAGCTGTTTCGGTGTATTAGAAATATGCTCCTCACCGCGGAATACATGGGTAATTTCCATTAAATGATCATCAACGACAACCGCAAAATTATAAGTTGGAATGCCATTAGATTTCACAATAACCCAATCGCCGATATCCTTAGACTCAACATTGATCTTACCTCGAATCATATCCTTCCACGTATAATGCTTACCCTCCGGCACGCGCAGACGAATCACATAAGGCAGTCCCGCCGCTTCTTTTTCGGCGATTTCTTCTGGGGTTAAATAAGCGCATTTGCGGTTATACATCGGTGCGATGCCAGCCGCTTCCTGAGCTTCCTTCTCTGCCTGCAGCTCCTCACTGGTACAGAAGCACTTGTAAGCCAGCCCCCGATCTAATAATTCATCAATGACTGCTTTGTATAGATCCAGCCTTTCCATCTGCCGATAAGGGCCATAGTTCCCTGGCTTCAACGGTGATTCATCAGGTTCCATTCCCAACCAGCGCAGATAATGCAGCTGACTTTCTTCACCGCCCTCAACATTGCGCTCAACATCGGTATCTTCAATCCGCAAAACAAAATCGCCATGATAATGCTTCGCAAACAGATAATTAAACATTGCTGTTCTGGCATTGCCAATATGTAAAAATCCCGTAGGACTTGGTGCGTATCTTACTCTAACTCGCTTTTCCATTCGTTTAACCTTCCTTTTTTTCTAACAGGACGATTGCCTGTGCGGCTGCGCCTTCCTCATGTCCAATAAAACCCAATTTTTCACCGCGGGTTGCCTTAACACTGACCTGATCTATTGAGCATTCACACACCCCCGCGATATTGCCGCGCATCTTCTCGATATGCGGTGCCATTTTAGGTCTTTCAATTAGAATCAAGGCATCAATATTGCCAATTGCATACTGTCTTGCCTTCATCATTTGAACTACCTCATGAAGCAGCATCAGCGAATCAGCGTCTTTATAACGCGGATCATTATCCGGGAAATGACTGCCCAAATCACCTAACGCCAATGCACCTAAGATTGCTTCACTGATTGCATGCAGCAGACAGTCAGCATCACTGTGCCCCAACAGTCCCAGCTCATGCTCAATTTCCACACCGCCAAGAATTAACTTACGCCCTTTTTCCAGTCTGTGTATATCCGTAGATTGTCCTATTCTAAACATGATTTCACCTCGCCGTTAGCTTTACTATTATACCACTTTTACCTTTGTTTAAAAGCCTTAATCGTTATTCGCAAAGAAAAAGGCAGTTGTTATATACTAACTGCCTAATTGCTGATTTACTTCATCGTAGGTACTTAAAATCACTTGATGCTCAGCCAATGATTTTTTCACATCAATGATGCGCTGATTGCTTGAGCCTTTAAAGCGCAGCTTATAATGCTTTAAATCATTGACAAATCTGCCGTCTACTAACACATCGACCAATTTTAATAAAGCAAATTTATTTTCATCCGCTATAATCTCTTCATAAGTATAGCCGCTGTATGCCCAGACATTCAAACCCAACTCAATTGCGGCCTGCGCGATCGGCATTAGCGCAAGCGGCTGTTCAAACGGCTCACCGCCTGACAGCGTAATGCCTGACTGCAGATGTGAAGCCTGAATGAATTTGACAATCTCATCACTGTCAGCTTCAAAGCCATCTTCATATGACTGCGTCTGCGGGTTGTGACAGAATGGGCAGTGATGCGGACAGCCCTGTGTCCAAACAACAATTCTCAGCCCCGGTCCATCAACAATGCTGTCAATATTGCAGGGCGCTGCCAGCCGCAGCTTACTCATGTGAGCTGCTTACGACATGCTTGACACGATCTCTTTCTTCCGCAGCTTTCGCGTCATTGAAACGATCCAAAGTACCAACCAGATAGCCGGTAATACGGCGGATTTTCTCAAACTTAACTTCACTCTTTAGTTCATCACGGCCGCATTTTGGGCAGCAGTGACCTTCAATCACACCTGAATAGCCGCATACTGGATCGCGGTCAACCGGGTGATTGACACTTCCATAACCTACACCGCTTTCCTTCATACAGCGTACAACTGCTTCAAAGGCTTCCAGGTTATTCAGCGGATCGCCATCCATTTCAATATATGTAATATGACCGCCGTTAGTCATCTCATGATAAGGCGCTTCCTTTTTAATCTTCTCAAATGCATTAATGTGATAATAAACAGGCACATGGAAGCTGTTTGTATAATAATCACGATCAGTAACTCCTTCAATGATGCCATAGCGCTTTTTATCCATACGGGTAAAGCGGCCAGACAGTCCTTCAGCTGGTGTCGCGATCAATGAGAAATTCAATTTATACTGCTGAGCAGCCTGATCCGCTCTCTCACGCATATGTGAAACAATCTTTAAGCCCAGCTTCTGCGCTTCTTCACTTTCACCATGATGCACACCGATGGCTGCTTTTAAACATTCCGCAAGACCGATGAATCCCACCGTTAAAGTACCTTGTTTGATAACCTCTTCCAGCGTATCATTCCAATCCAGATTTTCAGAACCGCGCCATACGCCCTGTCCCATCAGGAACGGGAAGTTTTTAACCCGCTTATGTCCCTGAATAATCATTCTTTCCAACAGCTGCGCAAAAACGGCGTCAATCTTACTGTCAAGCTCCGCAAAGAAACCAGCCTCATCAAAACGACCGAGGGTTACAACGCCATGCTTGATACCGATACGCGGCAAATTGATTGATGTAAAGGAGATATTACCGCGGCCATTTACGGTTTCTTCACCGCATACATTACCGACAACACGAGTTCTGCAGCCCATGTAGGTAGCTTCTGATTCTGGACGGCCCGGAATATAATATTGTTTATTAAACGGTGCATCAAGGAATGAGAAATTCGGGAACAGACGCTTTGCGGAAACACGGCAGCTTAATTTGAACAGATCATAGTTAGGATCTTGTTCATTATAGTTGATACCCTCTTTAACCTTAAAGATCAGAATAGGGAAAATCGGCGTTTCACCGTTACCAAGACCTGCCTCCTGAGCTAATACAAGATTTTTGGAAACCATTCTGCCTTCTGGTGAAATATCAGTACCAAAATTAATACTTGAGAAAGGTACCTGCGCACCGGCTCTTGAATGCATTGTATTCAGATTGTGAATAAAGCCTTCCATCGCCTGATAAGTTTTCTTATCCGTTTCAGCATATGCTTCACTGTAAGCAAAATCCTCGATTTTCTTTAAAACCTCAGGTTCAAGACCATACTTCTCAGTCAAGATTGCTTTTTGACGCGCAAGATATTCAGGATTCATTTCTAAGCGCGGATATAAGTCCTCCTGATCCTGCAGCGCTTTTAAATCTGCACTTGGATCAGCCTTGGCATCAACCATCAATTCAACAGCCTTTTTCACATTATCGATATAACTCTTTCTGAAAGTTTTAATAATTCCCGGTGCCATATAGAAATCAAAAGCCGGCACTGACTGTCCGCCATGCTGATCATTTTGATTACTTTGAATCGCGATTGCACCTAATGCCGCATAACTCATAATATCCTGCGGTTCTCTTAAAAAGCCATGACCTGTAGAAAAACCGCCCTTAAACAATTGATTTAAGTCAATCTGACAGCAAGTCAGCGTTCCCATGTTCATGAAATCCATATCATGAATATGAATATCCCCATTCTCATGCAGCGCCGCATGTTCAGGATTCATCAATTGACTCATACAGAATTCTTTAGAAACCGCACTGCCATACTGCAGCATAGTTCCCATAGCTGTATTACCGTCAATATTGGCATTATCACGCTTTAAATCACTTTCATCAGAATCAGAGAAAGTAATTTCTTCAATCGTTTTCATCAGACGGGTTTTCATATTACGGATTTTTGTCCGTTCCGCACGATACAGAATATATTTCTCACTGGTCTTCGCATGACCGGTTTCAATCAGCACCTTAACAACCGCATCCTGTACTTGTTCCACGGTTGGCACAACATCTTTAAATTCCTTGCTTAACAGCCCTACAACCCGGTCTGTCAGATATTCAGCAGTATTATAATCAGCCTCTGTACCCTCTTCTTTAGCTACTGTACTGGCAGCCAAAAAGATTGCGCGGGTAATCCGATCCGGAGAAAAAAGGTCTTCTCGGCCGTCACGTTTCTTTATTTTTGTAATCATAATTTCATCCTCCCTGCAACGCATGTAGTACAATTATAAAGGGTTGCTTCAATGAATACAATGGCAAGCTGAAATGTAAGAAATGAAAAAATCCCGATTCAATTTTCAATAAAATATGTTATCCTTTAAATAAGAAAAGAGGTCATCCAATGAAAGAATTAGCAATCATCGGCACATCAATGATCGATCAAGTATTTACCGCTAAAGAAGCGCTGAAGTTTAACCAATGCAACAAAGGAAGCATGTCGGTATCGGTCGGCGGCAGCATGTGCAACACAGCAAGAAACTGCGCACTGCTTGATTTTCCTGTTCATTTTTATACTATTCTCGGTAATGATGATTTTGCCCAATTGATCCATAATACACTAAATAGTAAGTATATTACATTACATGAAACAGTCGTCGACGCCCCTTCACCGCTCTTTGCCTTTCTTTCTGACCGCCATCAGCACATGAAGCTATCAACTATTTCACCAACCTTTCTATTTCAGTCACCGCTGCAGATACCTCAGCCCTATGTGCTGACCGACAATGAAAAGCTCTTGCCGATGCCAAACAAGGTCATTTTCTCAGGTTCAATCCCTTCTGGTAACAATTTCATGCATGGCTTAATCATTAACCGTGAGGAAGCCGCAAAGCTGAACCCTGATTTAGAAACCGCGATATTACAGTTAAAAAAGCGCTTTTCGTGGGTCATAATTACCTGTGATAAAGACGGTGTAATCTATGATTATTCCGGCATAAAAAAACAGCCGGCATGTACGGATCAGCCGGGATATTCCCTTGGCTGCGGCGATACCTTTGCGGCTGGCTTCATGAGTGCATATTTAAGTGATCTGCCTTTTGATGAATGTGTCAGCTTCGGACAGCGGACAGCGGCTGAGAAATTCTGTCATCCCGAGGTTGTCTCCCCATCAATCAGCAAATTAAAACTGTTACAGCAGAGCCGTAACAGCATTGTAGATATTTAAAACAACTAATAATGCAACTGTGACATTAAAGATATTTCGGATGATTTTTTCATCCGATTTTTTATTGACAAAGGTTCCGACGATACCGCCCAATACAGCTGCCGGTAAAGTGTAGAATAACAAACTTAAATCAAAGATGGCGAAACCGCTGGTCGTCGCAATCGTAAATAATTTTGATGCCTGTGAAAATAAGATCGTCGCGATAGAATAGACGGTCGCCGTTTTCATTTCAATTGAAAAGAAGAAGACAAAAACCGCAACATTGATCGGGCCGCCGCCAATACCGAGGAAAGAAGAAAGTGTTCCTAGGACTAAGCCGATGATCAGCATGACCAGCTTATTCTTAATATGATACGTCTTAAAATTACCATTCATATTAACCAGCACAATGATTAGCAGTCCAGCCAGCAAAATCGCCTGAATGGCTTTCAGCAGTCCCTCATCCATAATGGAAAGCATGCTGTTGAATAATGTTGAACCAACATTGCCGCCGACAATCGCACCAACGGAAATCAGCAGGATCATGATAAAATCAAATTTTACTTTATTTCTGATTTGTTTAAAGGTTGAATACACCGACATCGTAAAGACTGCGGATGCCGATAAAAATGATATTGTAGCAAGATCATGTGCACCAATAAAATCCAATACAGGTTTTATAATAACGCCGCCGCCCAGGCCGGCACAGGCGCCCAAAAAGGTTGCGATAAAAATTACAATTGCGTAAATAATACCGATCATTGCGCTTTTTCCTCCTTATAGCAACATTAATTATACTCCAGAAATAAAACAGTTCCAACGCCGTTTAAGTGATTTCTCAGTAAGTATGTTAAAATTGCACATAATTTCATACAATGATCAGCTGAAATGATAATTTATTGCTTAATTTCCTTTAATAAGGCTTCCATACCAAGCTTAAAGCCAATTTTCAACGAGTCGATTTCAATTGCTTCTTCACGGGTATGGGCACCATCACCCAAATAAGCGCCAAAGCAGATGGAAGGTATGCCCATTGAAAATGGGATGTTGCAGTCGGTGGAGCCGCTTTGAAAATTGATTTCTTTATTTGTATAGCTTTGTATTAAAGTCTTTGCCCATGCTTCAAGTGCCTGCTGCTTTTCCTTGTCTACATCACCCATACATGGTCTTTCCCCCAGCAGCTGCACCTTAATCTCAGCGCCGTTGGCCGCCAGTGTTTTTACAGCGCAATGAAAATATGCATCACATGCCGCCATATCCGCTTGGCAGTCTGAGCGAATTTCAAACAGCATTTCCGCACTTTGCGCGATTGTATTGATACTTGTGCCGCCGCTGATACTGCCGACATTATACGTTGTTTTGCTGGTTGTTGGCACTTTATAAGCATAGAGAACATTGATTAAAGAGGCGAGCTGATGAATGGCATTGCGGTTGCCGAAACAGCCATACGAATGGCCGCCCTCGGTTTTAACCTTTACCTTATAACGCAGTGAGCCAACGGCTTTGTTTACCGCTTCTTCATACGTGCCGTCAAGCGCCAATACCTGATCGATCCGATTGCCATAATCCTTCAGTATCTGTTTGCAGCCCTTTAAATTCCCTAACCCTTCTTCACCGGTATCAGCCGCCAGCAGCAGTCCCTGTTTCATTGCCGGTTTATATTCAGCAAGATATTTCGCGCACATCATCAGCACCGCTAAATTAGCCGTATCATCGCCAACGCCCGGACATTTCATCAGATTGCCTTCAATCGAAAACGGCATTGGTTCTAAGTCAGGGAACACGGTATCCATATGAGCCACGCCAAGCATCCAGCGTTCATGTTCTTTACATTGATAAAAGTATAAAACATTACCCGCTTCATCCACCTTTACATGTTCACAGCCCTGCTTTTTAAGCCATTGCTCAACAAACACGGTTCTTTGATGCTCTTGATTGCTTGGGGCACAGATGCCGCATAATGTTTCAATCAGCTGCAGCAAGTCATTTTCATGCTGCTCAATAAATGCTAAACAATTTTCACTTAACATGATTTTCCTCCAAAAGAAAAGCCGTATGCCGGCTTCTCTGATACTATAACTTAATAAATTTTTCTACATCAACGACGAAGATCGTAGCGCCGCCAACCTGCACTTCAACAGGGAAAGAAGCATAACGGCCGATATCATAAGACGCGGTAGAAGGTACGATTTCTGTACGGCGGCGGCTATACTCACCGATTACTTCAATAGCGTGATCCACTCGGTCATCTTCACAGCCGACCAACAGCGTTGTATTGCCTGCGCGCAGGAAACCGCCGGTTGTCGCTAAACGAGTTACCGAATAATTCTCTTTGGTTAATGCAGATGAAACAGCTGGGCTGTCATCATTTGACATGATAGCAATAATTAATTTCATAGATTCTTCCTCCTTCTTTGAGTACTCTTTATCTTATGATTATTTTAACACGTTCATATCTCAAATACAAATGAATGATTTGTCACTTAAGAGAACTTGACAAAACTGTGTATGCGTGTATATACTGTATATGTCATATATGAACAGTGAGGTTGAATCGATGCAAATATATATCAGCAATTCAAGTGAGAAGCCGATTTATGAACAGATTTGTGCACAGATCAAAACGGCTATCTTAAACAATGAATTAAAAGAAGGTGAAGCATTACCTTCCATTCGCTTTCTTGCGAAAGAACTTAGAATCAGTGTCATAACGACAAAAAGAGCTTATGAAGAATTAGAAAAAAGCGGTTTTATAACAACACAGGCAGGCCGCGGCAGCTTTGTTTCACTCAAAAATAAAGAAATAGTTCGTGAAGAGCTATACCGCCAAATTGAAGAAATGATGCAAAAGGCTGTAAATACTGCCCAAACCGCCAATATCAGCAAACAGGAATTAATTGAAATATTAGATTTATGCTACGAGGAGGTTTCATAATGAACCACATTGAAGTAAATCATATAAATAAAAAATATGAACAATTTCAGCTAAGCAATGTCAGCTTTACTGTACCAGCTGGCTGCATTGTCGGCTTTATAGGTGAAAATGGTGCCGGCAAAACGACTACGATTAAAAGTATCTTAAACTGTATCATGATTAATCAGGGAGAAATTAAATTGTTTGGCAAACCCATCAGCAATGAAATAAAAGAAGAAATAGGTGTTGTCTTTGATCAGAACTTCTTTTATGAGGGTTTAAGTGCCAAAGATATCGATCTTATTCTAAAAAATACTTATAAGCATTGGGATTCACAGCTGTTTTATCAATATTGTACCGATTGGGAGCTGCCGATCAACCAAGCTATGAAGCAATTATCAAAGGGGATGAAGATGAAGGTCAGCATCGCAGCCGCCCTTGCGCATCACCCTAAGCTTTTGATTCTTGATGAGGCAACCAGTGGACTTGATCCGATCAGCCGCAATGATATTCTCGATATTTTTCTTGATTTTATACAAGATGAAGATCATTCAATATTCTTTTCTTCACACATTACCAGTGATCTTGAGAAGATTGCTGACCGCATTATCTTTATCCATAAGGGAAAAATTCTTTTTGAAAAGGATAAGGATGAATTAAAGGATAATTATGGTGTATTAAAAACCCAAAATGAAGAAATCTTAAAAGATGCTCATAAGCTGCGTCTAATGCGGAATACCTTTGGCTGTGAATATCTGATTGATAATCGTCAAGAAATTCATCAGGCATATCCGGAAGCGGTTTGTGATCCGATATCGATTGATGATTTAATGGTTTTCTATGTGAAAGGAGATGAGCTGGCATGAAGGGATTAATACTGAAGGATCTCATAACTTTAAAAAGCTATGGTAAATCACTCTTATTAATTTTTGCTTTATTTCTGTTTTTAGGTTTAAGCAGCGGATCACCGTTAAGCGGTGCGATGATGGTAATGCCAATTTCAATCATGGCAGCCTATGTGACTTTCTCCTATGATAAATTATCTAATTGGGATTGTTATGCATGTACCATGCCGATGAAACGCAGTGAAATTGTTATTGCCCGCTATTTTGTAACGATTATTTTATCATTACTGTTTTTCGCAGCCTCATTGTTAAGCTATTTATTTACAGCGGTTATTATGCAGAATTTCAGTGAAGTCTATCTGCTCATACCTTCATACAGTGTGCTTTTTGGACTTATCATGATTCTGATCTCACTGATTCTGGTATTGAATTATAAGTTTGGCCCTGATAAGGCCAGAATCGCTTTGATTCTCATCTTTATTCTGCCTAGTATTTTCACAGCCCTTATCACTCAAAGTAATGTTCCAATGCCTGTCATATCAGAAAGTACGATCATGCTGTTTTGTACGATCATGCCGATACTGGGCATTGCTGCTCTGCTGCTCTCTTATCTGATGGCAGCCAAGATTTACCAGCATAAAGAATTTTAAACAAGCCGGGCATGTCCGGTTTGTTTTTATTTCATCCGGATTAGCTTGGCCCGGCTTGAAGTTTCAGCCTGAATTGTGTTATAGTTCAATCAGATAAAATGCATACAAGAGGTAGGATATGAAAACAATCATCGCAGGCTGTGGAAAAGTGGGTTCCACATTAGCTGAACAGCTTAATCGAGAAGGCCATGATATTACATTGATCGATGTTAACCGTACTGCTTTAGAAAAAGCATCTTCTTCCTATGATGTGATCGGTATTGTCGGCAATGGCATCAGTTATAGTGTACAAAGTGAAGCCGGCATTGAAGACGCGGATTTATTTATCGCGGTTACTGATTCAGATGAAATCAATCTGCTTTCCTGTCTGATCGCCAAAAAGGCTGGAAACTGTAAAACAATTGCGCGTGTCCGCAATCCAATCTATGATAATGAAACTGCCTTTTTGCGTAATGAATTAGGCATTTCAATGATTATTAATCCTGAAATGGCGGCAGCCAGAGAAATCGGCAGACTAGTGCTTTTTCCTTCGGCAATTGAAATTGACACCTTTGCCCGTGGCCGGGTCGAATTGCTTAAAATACAGATTCCTAAAGATAGTGTACTGCATCAGCTGCATATTTTTGAGCTGGTGGAAAAGCTGCGCTGTGATGTATTAATCTGTGCGGTTGAACGTGAGGATGCGGTAATCATTCCCGATGGTAATTTTGTATTACAGGAATTAGATACGATTTCTTTTGTCGCTTCACCCAAACAGACCTATAACTTTTTTAAGAAAATCGGCATTAAAACGACAAGCATTAAGCATTGTATGATTGTTGGCGGCGGTAAAATCGCTTATCATTTAGCTAAACAGCTATTAGGGCTTGGCCTGCATGTGAAAATTGTTGAGCGGGACAGAGCACGCTGTGAAGAACTGAGTATCTTATTGCCTGATGCCGTTATCATTCAAGGTGACGGTACGAATGAAACACTGCTGCAGGAAGAAGGCATCGAGTACGCGGAATGTTTTGTCTCATTAACTGATGTTGATGAGGAAAACATTTTATTATCACTTTATGTTGCTTCATGCTCTAAAGCAAAAATCGTGACAAAGATCAACCGAATTTCCTTTACAGAAATCATTGCCCATCTAAACCTCGGCAGTATCATATGTCCTAAAAATATCACTGCTGAATATATCCTGCAGTATGTAAGAGCGATGCAGAATTCAATGGGCAGCAATATCGAAACATTGTACCGAATTGTCAATGACAAGGTGGAAGCCCTCGCTTTCAATATCAAGAAAGATTCCCCAATCATCGGCAAAACCTTTGATAAATTATCACTGAAAAGCAATCTGCTGATTTGTTCAATCATCCGCAAGGGAAAAACAATCACTCCGCGCGGTCAGGATATGATCATGGTTGGCGATCAGGTGATCGTTGTTACGACGAACAGCGGTTTAAAAGATATCTGTGATATTCTGCGTTAGGGTTCTTTATGAATTATAAAATTATACGTTACATACTCGGCAGTGTCGTCTGCTTTGAGGGTTGCTTTTTATTACTTCCTTGTATTGTCGGTGTCATTTATCATGAGCAAGTTGGTTTGGCTTATCTGATTGTTTCTTTAATCTGTTTTTTATGCGGCGGCTTATTGATTCTAAAAAAGCCAAAAAGCTTAAAGCTTTATACGCGTGAAGGCTTTCTTACCGTTGCCTTAAGCTGGATCGTTCTTAGTTTGTTCGGAGCTTTACCATTCATAATCAGCGGTGAAATTTCCAATTTTGTGGACGCTTTATTTGAAACCGTGTCTGGTTTTACTACAACCGGCGCCAGTATTCTGCCGAATGTCGAACTGCTGTCACAGACGAGCTTGTTTTGGCGCAGCTTTACACACTGGATCGGCGGCATGGGTGTGTTAGTCTTCATTCTCGCGATTCTGCCATTATCAGGCGCTTATAATCTGAATCTGATGCGGGCGGAGAGTCCCGGTCCTTCGGTAAGTAAGCTTGTACCTAAAATTCAGTCAACCGCAATAATTTTGTACGGTATCTATATTTTTCTGACACTGCTGCAGATCTGCCTGTTAATGCTTAACGGACTGCCGCTATTTGATTCCTTGATTATCAGCTTTGGCACTGCCGGTACCGGCGGCTTTGGTCATAAAGCAGACAGTTTGGCAAGCTTTTCATCCAATGTGCAGGTAATCACAACCCTTTTCATGATTTTATTTGGAATTAATTTTAATGTCTATTTCCTATTGCTTTTTAAAAAGCCGAAACAGGCGTTAAAGAGCGAAGAGGCGCGTTATTATTTAGGCATCATTGCCGCGGTAACCGCATTGATTGTCTGGAATGTGCGGCCGATGTTTGAAACCTTTGCACAGGCACTTAAACATGTTGCCTTTCAGGTAGCCTCCATCATTACAACCACCGGTTTTTCCACCACTAATTTTGACCAGTGGCCTGAATTTTCCAAGGGGCTGCTGGTAGCCTTGATGTTTATTGGCGCCTGTGCGGGAAGTACCGGCGGCGGTATTAAAGTGTCGCGGTTTCTCATCCTATTTAAAACGATGAAAAAAGAAATCCAACAAATCATTCATCCGCGCAGCATAAAAGTTATACGCTTTGAAGGCAAACCCGTCGAACACGGTGTCCTGCGTTCAATCAATACATATTTTGCGGCCTACATGCTGATCTTTATCGTCTCGCTGATTCTGATCTGTCTGAATAATTTTGATTTAATCACTAATTTTACAGCCGTAGCCGCTACCTTAAACAATGTCGGTCCCGGTCTTCAGTTAGTAGGACCTACCGGCCATTTCGGCGATTTCAATGCCCTGTCCAAGCTAGTCATGATTTTTGATATGCTGGCAGGCAGGCTTGAATTATTCCCATTGCTGCTGCTGATCGTACCTAGCTCATGGCGTAAATAAAAAGCATTGTTCAAACTAAGAACAATGCTTTTTATTATTTAATCTTCAACGACTTGACGAATCATCCAAATAGATTTACTGAATTGTTTGATGTATTCATCCATCAATGAAGAAATCAGATAATTGCTTTCTTCATCGGCAGCGGCTTTAATATCCTTTACACTCGCCAGCAGATAACTGAAATCAGCAAGCACATCTTTATAAATATCTTTAACCTTCTTGTGATCTTCATCTGCCTCTTTGATTTCTGCGAGTTCCAAGTAAGCCTTCAGGCTTGCCTTAGGGCTGCCGCCAACCATCAGAATATTTTCAGCAACCTCATCAACTGCCTCGTTGATATAGTCATAGAATTCTTCCAGCTTAGCATGAGCGGCAAAGAAATCTTTACCTTTCACATACCAGTGAAAATTCTGTAGCTTATGATATTCAACGACTAAGTCTGCTAATAATTTATTTAATTTGTTTTCCATATATTTAGTTCCTCCTCTATGGTTAAAGTTAACCTTGTTTAACTTTATGTCTATATTAAACACCATAATCATCAAGCTGACAATTCATTTGCTCATAAATTTAATCGTTTTATTTTATTTATAAGAAACATCATCAGCAGACTTCAGAAGTGGAATTAAAGATTGCTTATCGAACCCTCTGTCCGTCTATTTTCGCATTGATATGCCATTCATTTTCTTTTACGGTAACATTCAGCCAGTGAAATTGATGATCATCGATATCCGTGAAAATCCACTTTCTATTTTCATCATCAATATTGGTGAGTACAATCATATCCTCTTGTTTTTTTGCTTCAAGCCGGAATATTTTGCCAGTGTAGCCATAGGCAACATCCCAAGCGCATGTATTGGGATTATAAATCCGCAGTGATGTACCGTATTCATAACCCGGCAGAATGATTACATCCTGTACAGCCATGCCCTCAAGTGCCCATGTGAAATGCCATTCACCCTTGATTGCACGGGAATTATCACATTCTACATAATCAATTTGCCAGCTGCCGATCAGCTTGCCAAAATAATTCAATGTTTCCGGCAGTGCCGGGTTTTTACTTTCACTCGTTAATGCTTCGATAAAATTACGCATAGCTGTCTCCTCGAAAAAAAGCAAGACACGCTTGCTTTCTAACTTTTTTATACATTAAATCTGAAATGCATTACATCGCCATCCTGAGCGATATATTCCTTACCTTCAATACGCAGCCTGCCAGCCTCTTTAACAGCCTGTTCACTGCCATACTTGTCAATATCCTCAAAGCTGTATACTTCAGCCTTAATAAAACCACGCTGAAAATCCGTATGGATCACACCGGCACATTCCGGAGCAGTCATTCCCTTATGGAAAGTCCACGCACGGCATTCGTCTTCACCGGCCGTCAGGAAGGTGCATAAACCAAGAATGTTATAAGCCGCCTTGATAACCTTATCCAAGCCGCTCTCACTGATCCCCAGATCCTGAAGGAACATATCCTTATCTTCCTTATCCATTTCAGATAATTCTTCCTCAATCTTGGCACTGATAGGAATAACCAAATTATTTTCAGCTTCCGCGTAAGCTTTCACCTTTTGATAATTTTCATTATTCTCAGGATCACCGATTTCTTCTTCAGACATATTAGCTACATAGATCATCGGCTTCAACGTCAGCAACGCGAAATTCTTAACCAGCAATGTTTCATCCTTATCCAGATCAAGACTGCGGGCAGGCTTGCCTTCCAGTAAGACTTCTTTTATCTTTTTTAAGATATTATATTCTACAATCGCATCTTTTTCTTTAGCCATTGTCGCCTTACGTTCTATTTTGCCAATACGGTTTTCGACCGTCTGCAGATCGGCCATTACCAATTCCAGATTAATGATTTCAATATCACGGATTGGATCAACGCTGCCCTCAACATGAGTGATGTCAGCATCCTCAAAGCAGCGGACAACGTGACAGATCGCATCACATAGACGGATATTGGACAGGAACTGATTGCCTAGTCCTTCACCCTTGCTCGCGCCTTTTACCAAACCGGCAATATCCGTGAATTCAAATGTTGTATAAATCGTTTTTTTAGGTTTAAATAATTCTACTAAGCGATCAATTCTCGCATCCGGTACTTCAACCACACCGACATTTGGCTGGATTGTCGCAAACGGATAATTGGCCGCTTCTACCTGACTTTTAGTAATCGCATTAAACAATGTTGATTTTCCGACATTTGGAAGACCAACAATCCCCGCTGTTAACGGCATAAAATCATCCTCTCTCAATTACCATTATAGTTTACATTTTTTTATGCGCAGATACAAGCTATCATTCGCTGTCTTTCGCATGTTCGACAACTTTTTTCAGCTTTTTCTCAAATTCTGAGCGTGGGAAAAGGATACTAGTCCCACATCCTAAGCATTTAATTCGGATATCGGCACCCATGCGGATAATCTTCCATTGCTTGCTTTTATGACACGGGTGTTCTTTTTTCATCTCAACAATATCGTTTAAATCGTATTCCATGAGTCCTCTCCTTTTGTCAGTGCCGATGACAGTAATTCCATAAAGGTTATCATATATGCTTTCGCATCTACATCCAAACATACCTTTACATTTGGATCAGGAGCATTTACTTTTTGATGATTGCCAATCGTTCTGCCTGCTGATGGGCCTTCAGTTTCAACCGTTAAATGCATTTGATGCACCTTAGCCAGCGTTGGTTCAATCGCTATGCCGACCGCCAAAGGATCATGCAGAGCACAGCCGTTCAGGTTATCATATTTCAAATAGGCATCGATATAGTAATCAATCATATCCGCAAACAGGCTGCCTGCTTGGCTCAATTTTCTGAATTGTGCGGTATCAGCTTTAGTCAGCAGTGTTTTCAAGGTAACATCAAGCCCGACCATCGTGATTGGCTGTGAGCTTTCAAAAGCTTGCTTAGCTGCCTGTGGGTCTGCGTAGATATTCGCTTCCGCAAATAGATTCGTGTTGCCGGGTACCGTTAATGCGCCGCCCATCAGCACAACCCTAAACTTGCCAATTAAATCTTTGCGTTTGCTCAGCAGCTCCGCCAGATTTGTCAGCGGACCGGTAGGCACTAATGTCAGCTCTTGACCGTATATTTCAATCGCCTCACTGATGAATTCTACCGCTGTTTTTTCACTCTTAACCCGCTTAGAAAACTTAAAATCTACTTCACCCAGACCGTTTACACCATGAAAAACTACACTGCCGCCTTCTGGTGTATAGCTGTCTGAACCGATTGGCGCGGCCGCTCCTTCAAACACCTCAATCTCAGGATGACCCAAATAATCAAGAATGGTTAATGAATTGCGGGTTGCATCCTCAACTTTCACATTCCCGAAGGTTGTCGTTATCCCAATCAATTCCGCATCAGGATGCGCACAGGCATAAGCTATTGCCATTGCATCATCAATGCCAGTATCTAAATCTAAAATCAGTTTCATATGTTTTTCCCCATCTCTTTCATTTTATAAGCGGTAATTGCACTATGCAGCAGCATCGCATTGGTTACTACACCGACACCCTTCGGTACAGGTGAGATTTTACCTACCTTATCAATTACATCATCAAAATCAACATCGCCGCATAATTTACCATTTTCATCACGATTGACACCTACATCGATAACTACCGCACCGGGTTTGATCCAATCTGATTTGATTAAACGCGCCTTGCCGATTGCCGCAATCAGCACATCAGCCCTTGAGGCTTCTTTCTCAATATCCGCAGTTCTGGAATGACAGATCGTTACCGTCGCATGCGCGGCCAGACATAATTCTGCCACTGGTTTGCCAACCACATTGCTGCGGCCCAATACAACCACATGCTTGCCCTTTAAATCAATGCCGCTCGCCTCAATAAAGGCCATTACACTTTCAGCGGTACATGGTACAAATGCCGGCTGATTCATCCATAGCTTACCCACATTCATCGGATGAAATCCATCCAAATCCTTGTTAGGATCAATATGCAGAATCGCTTCATCGGCATTAATCTGCTTAGGCAGCGGCATCTGTAATAAAATACCATCGGTTTCATCATCATGGCTGATCGTATCCAGCACATCATTCAGCTCCTGCTGCGAAACACTTTCCTTTAAAACGGTTAAGGTATATGCCATACCGACACTGGCGCACAATTTTTCAAACCCTGAAATATAGGAAAGTGAAGCCGGTGAATCATTGGCCAATACAACATTTACCTTTGGACACCGTTTTCCCTGCTTTTTCATTTCATCGATAAAAGCTTTAGTTTCCATATTAGTACGATCGGCAATTGGTTTGCCATAAATTAATTTTTCTTCCATGCTGCCTCCTACCTGATAACTTCATCACTGTCCAGCATAATGGTAACTGGACCATCATTTAATAGTTCAATTTTCATATCAGCACCAAATATACCAATTGCGACATTAATTCCTTCATGCCGCAGCGCCTCATTAAATGCTTCATAAAGCGGCTGTGCCTGATCCGGCTTGGCGCTTTTTTCAAATCCCGGACGTCTTCCCTTACGGCAGTCTGCATATAATGTGAACTGTGAGACAGACAGCACACTGCCGCCTATATCCTTTAAAGATAAATTCATCTTATCATCCGCATCGCTGAACACCCGTAAATTGATGACTTTCAAAGCCATTTTCTCAATGATATCTATATTATCTTCATGAGTTATGCCAACTAATGCCAAATAACCCTTTTCTATCTGACCATTGCATTGATGATCAACCGTACAGCTGGCATGCGTAACTCTCTGCAGAAGTACCCGCATCTTATGTCCTCCTTAAGTTCAGTTCTATTATACATGATTTAACCAACAGTTTGAAAGGGTGAACCTATGTCTTCTTTTGATTTATTATTACTGGGTCTGGCTTTAGCGATGGATGCCTTTGCGGTATCAATTGCCAAGGGCATGGTTATCCGGCGATACTTATTGCCTAACGCGTTTAAAATTGCGTTCTTTTTCGCATTCTTTCAAGGCTTGATGCCCTTTTTAGGCTTTATGTTTGGCTGTATTTTTGATGAAAGACTGACAGCTGTATCCCACTTGCTCTCATTCTTAATTTTAACCTTTTTAGGCATCCAAATGATCCGCAGCCATGAGGAACCCGATGACTGTCTGGATATTAAAAATATTCTTGTGCTTGCCGTTGCCACCAGTCTTGACGCGATGGCTGCCGGTTTAAGTCTTGCCTTTTTAGAAGTTGACATTATCATTGCTATCCTCTATATAATGGCCGTTACCTTCTGCCTCTGCTTCGCAGGTGCTATATTAGGGAAGAAATTGAATAAAATCTTAAAGAATAAGGCAACGATGTTTGGCGGTTTATTGCTGATTTTTATCGGTATAAAAATTATTATCGACCAAATCAGCAGTTTGGGGTAAAATAAGTTCAGGTGATCCTAATGAACGAACCTTTAGCTTTTCGCATGCGGCCAACAACCATTGATGAAATTGTCGGTCAGCAGCATCTTTTAGGTAAAAATGGAGTAATTCGACGCTGCATTGAACAGAAGCGTCTTTTTTCAATGATTTTTTATGGGCCGCCGGGCTGCGGCAAAACAACGCTGGCGATGGTGCTCGCCAATGAATTACAGCTGCCTTATCGATTATTTAATGCCGTTACCGGTAATAAGAAAGAGCTGGAAATTATTTTCAATGAAGCTAAATTCTCACCGGGTCTGGTTGTTATTATCGATGAGGTTCATCGCTTAAACAAAGATAAACAGGATCTGCTGCTGCCGCATGTTGAAAATGGATTGATCACGCTGATTGGCGCTACGACTTCCAATCCATTATTTGCAATCAATCCGGCAATCCGCTCACGCACCCATCTTTTTGAGATAAAATCAAATACCGCAGAGGATATCAGCGCCGCTTTGATGAATGCCATTCATTCACCTAAAGGGCTTAATGACTCCGTTACTATCACTGATCCGGCATTAACAATTATTGCCCGTCATGCCAATGGCGATATCCGCTATGCGCTGAATATTCTTGAAATCTGCGCGCTGGCGTGTGAAACCGGCGAGATTAATGAAGCTTTAGTTGGACAATACAGCCAATTCCCCAACATGGGTTTCGATAAGGGAGACGATGGCCATTACGATGCTGTCAGCGCCTTTCAAAAGGCGATCCGCGGCAGTGATGTTGATGCTGCTCTCTATTATCTTGGCCGGTTAATTATGGCTGGTGACATGGATTCGATTGAGCGGCGGTTATTGGTGATTGCTTATGAGGATATCGGATTAGGCAATCCCGCGGCGGTAGCAAGAGTGATTAACGCCATTGATGCCGCTAAGCGAGTGGGTTTCCCTGAAGGAAGGATACCGTTGAGTGTCGCTATTATCGATTTATGCTTATCACCAAAATCTAAATCGGCAGAAGCCGCTATCGATCAGGTAATGTCTGAATTAGAGCGGCAGCCATTGCCAGTCCCTGATTACCTGAAATTCACACCGGTAAATTTGGCAGCTGATAAAAAATATCCTTATGATCGGCCAGATCTTTGGAATAGAATACAATATCTGCCGGATAAAATTGCCGGTATGCAGTTTTATCATCCACAGTTATCTGGTACCTATGAACAAACACTGGCAAATAATTATGAAAAGCTGAAAAAGCAGCCGCGTTCGAATCGGCTGGATCTATTAAAGAAAAAATAAAGATGGCACAGTACAGCCATCTTTTTACTTTACGCCTATAGCCTGTTCACTTTCCAATTCAGAATCCCTGCGTTTGATTTTATAAAACCAAACGATACTCAAGCCGTCAAGCAGCAGCAATATTGTCGAAATCAGAGGCTGTCCCTGTTGGCTTTTAGTCACCGGATCTTTTTTATACACGCTTCGCGCTTCATCATTAAAGCCAATTATGCCGCGGTATTCAATCAAACGATCGATTGATTCAATTGCCTTATCTAAACCGGTTGGGTCAATGACCTTTAAATCATTTGAATAGGCAATATCTAAATCATAGACATAAAGCAGCCATTGATATTGATCTTTAAAAGTATCATAGCTTTGCTGAGTGTCAAATGTAATCGTATCTACGTGATTAACTGCTGCCCGATACAGTCCAAAACTGCCGCCAAGTATTACTGTAAAGATGATAAGCAGTTGGGTCATCGAATGCTTGATCGTTTGTTTGCTTATACTGATTTGCACAGTATTCATTAACAGTAAAACAAACATACTGATCGTAACTAGAATCGGCAGCCATCGTATATAATCGCTGAATGTTAGATATACATAGGAAACCGTGTCATGAGCTGTCAGCTTTTGAAGCAGTAAATTGGCGCACGGCATGACTAACAGCTGTGTTATCACCCATAGAGAACATACATTAAATAAACCAGTTGATGCCTGTTTACGGCTGATCTGATAGGCTTGTGAGCGCTGATAAATCCGCAGAGCTATAACCAAGGCAAATAAATCGAAAATTAATTTTATCGCATAGGGTATGGAGAAATGATGAAGATAGAAATAAATGCCATAAAACAGCAGTGTTCCGCCAATAAGCAGACAATAAGCAAACAGCAAGTAATCCTTATAATTTCCCATTAATAGCGTCTTCGTCATTATTTCATTTGGGATTGCGTTTTGATTCTTTTGATTCAGCAGTTCATCAAGCTTCATATCATATATTTCAGCAAGTCTTACCAGCATTACAATATCCGGCAATGTTCTGCCGGTTTCCCTTAGTTAAAAATATTACTCTTGTTGATTACTCAACTTTTCCAATAAATCGGTAATATATCTCAATTTCCTGTATTCTTTCGTTATCCTCATTCGTTGTTGCTTCATGTATGAGGATTTTTTCTATCATGGCATTTAATAATGGTGCTGTCAGTTCCTTTGGTACGGAATATTCCTTGATTAACTCAATCCACTTTTCAGCACCTATCATATCCTGTTCCATTTTACTTAGTTCTTCTCTTAGGCTTGTTATCTGCTGTTCCAGTTCTATCTGTTCTTTTTGGTACTTGCTGGACAACATCACAAAATTTCGCTCTGTTATCTTCTCACAGGCTCTATCTTCATACATTTTCGCAAATAAACGGTCAATCTCATTTTGTCTGTTCTCGGCTTTCTTCAATGTACTTGCCTTTTTCTTCTTTTCCCGTATTCTCTCTGCATTGCCAGCTTTCTGTATCTTGTTCAATACCTTTTCTTCGTCCTGCTGTACTGCCTTAGCCCAATACTGCAAGCGTTCCAATACGGCTTGATACAGCACATCATAACGAATGTAGTGCATAGAACAATTACCTTTGCCAAACTGCCCGTAGTAACTGCAAGCATAATAACTGTAAGGCGTTTTATTTGTCTTATTCGTTCCAAATCTCATAGACCAACCACAATCCGCACACTTGACAAGCCCTGCAAAAATCGGCGTTGCCTTTTCCTTTGTCTGTCTGCGTCTTGATTTTATCTGCTCCTGCACACGATAGAACACTTCCTTGTCAATAATCGGCTCGTGAGTGTTTTCTACTCGAAACCATTCACTTTCGGGCTTACGCACTTTCTTTTTGCTCTTGAACGATACCGTAGACTGCATATTGTGAACACTGTTTCCGATATAAACCTCACTTTTCAATATCGCCTTGACATGAGCAATCGTCCACTCATAACGCTTACTTTCGGGTTTTCCCTCAAAGATATGTGCAAAAGTACCGTATCTTGTAAAATTTAGCCATGACGCTGTCGGAACTTTTTCTGCTCTTAACTGCTTTGTGATTTTTGCACTTCCGTAACCTTGATAGGCTAGGGAAAAGATTTTTTCAATAATCCATTTTGTTTCATCATCAACCAACAGTTTTCCTTTGATGTCAGGGTGTTTCTTATATCCTAACGGAGCATAAGCACCGTAATGAGCCCCCTCCGCAAACTTTGTCTTAAATGCTGATTTGACTTTACGGCTTGTATCTCTTGCCACCCATTCATTGATGATGTTCTTAAATGGTGCAATCTCACTTTCGCCTTTTTCGCTGTCTACACCGTCATCAATCGCTATGTAGCGGACATTATGACTAGGGAAATACAATTCTGTATATTGTCCTGTCATAATATAATTTCTGCCAAGACGGGAAAGGTCTTTCGTTACAACACAGTTGATTTTTCCTGCCTCTATATCCTCAATCATTCTTTGAAAACTCGGTCTGTCAAAATTTGTTCCCGACCAGCCGTCATCAATATATTCATCAATGACATTCAAATGATGTTCTTTTGCATATAAACGCAACATACTTCTCTGTGTGGTAATGCTGGAACTTTCGCCCTGTAATTCATCATCTCGGCTTAACCTAAGATAAAGTGCAGTATTGTAAATCTGTTGTTTCATTGTCAGTTATCCTCCTTTATAACTAACCCGTGTTTACAATACCTGCTTGCAAGTAAAGTATAACACGGGTACTTTTTGTCATTCAATCTATTTCTTACAACTGCACCGATTTTATGCGATTGTCTGCTTTGCTTTTTCCAGCATGACATCAGTTAGAAGTTCTTCCATTGTTTTGCCCTTTTCGGAAAAATGCTCTTTTACTACAATCTTTGTCTTTCCTCTGTTGCCAATGCCACACTTGCCATTTTTCTTTTGAATTGTTTTTACAGCATTATCAATAACACATACCCCCTTTCTGTAAAATCTTTCTAAGCAATTCAACGGCTTTTGTCATAGCCCACAGGAGTTCCACCTCTGCATAGTTCTTATGTAGCCGTACCCATTGCGTGCGACGCTCTTAATGCTCAAGCTGTGGCTGTACGGGAGTATCATTATCTGACAGTACAGGTCATGGCGATAAAAGAGGACAAATCTTTTACAAGAACACAAATAGGTTTTCGCTCGCTCTTGCAGGGGAAAGGTCGTGGCGTATTTGTTTCAACGGCTAGCTGTCTGTCAAACGTATTGAATTACTTTATTCAGTTGTCAAAGAACGATTGAAAGAAAAAAATCGTCTTTCCTATATATCGCGTTGGAAAAGAGGAGAAACGTAACCAAAATCCAAAACTTTTTCCATTATTAGTACAAATGGAACGGTTCATTTTGGCAATCAACGGTTGATTTTCTCCTTTTTCACTACTATCTGTACAGCAAACGTCCATTTGCTAAGTTTAAATGGAAAAATTTTAACTTCTTTTCATGCACCATATAGGGATAGAAAATGTCATTTTGCTAAGTTGATGATGAAAAAAGAATATTTTCCTTTTCACACCCTAACTACCCAAACCATACCGTTACTGCCAACAATAGAATGAAATATTTTCTTTGCACCATATAGGGAACGGAAACCTTAAATTGTTAAGTTGAGAACAAAGTATTTTCATCTTTTCACATCAACACTCAACTGCTAATGCCTGTTTGAATACAAAATGATGATGTTTTTCCTCTTTTCACAGAAGACTGTCCACTAATCACGAATTTCCGTCATTTTTTCAAAACTTTTTTCTTCTTTCACTTCATATAGGGACAGCAAGCCCCGATTTAATGACCTATTTTCAAAAAAAGTTTAGATTTCCTTTTCTCGCACCATATCTGTACGCAAGTAGCCATTTTGTTGCAGATTTAATAAAAAATTTATTTTTCTTCTTTCACTTCACATAGGGAATGAAAACAGCTCTTTGCTGACTAAATCTGAAATTTTTCAATTACATTAAAAAATACCGTCATTCTCTTGTGGAACAGCGGTATCTATACGTTCTTCTATGGTTGATTTCTCTAATTGTAATAAATGTTTATGCTTGTCTTTTAGTTCTGCCTGCTCAATCATATCTTTCAGTATCGTTGTACGATTTTCTCTGTCTAATGCCTGTACCATTTTTATGGTTGGTGCGACTTGTCTTTGTAGCCAATGCAACGCTTTTTGTAAAGTGTAAGGCTCTGGCTTTGTGGTTAAGCGTATCGGCTCTCTGTTTTCCCCTACAAACCATGCCCAATCATCATTTGTTATCCATTGACTTTTTGGCTTGTCGTCCTCTCTGTCAACAAAGCGGACATAATGATTGATGATAGAAAAAGCGGTGCGTTCAGCGTCCCGATAGGTCAGTAAATCTACAACCGCATAATAGGCTCGTTCGTTCTTCATGCGTATTTCAAAACGGTTCTTAATCTCCGTATCTTCAATTTCTGTGCCATTCTTGACATACTGCTCATAATTTTTCTGATAAGCACACATATATAATTCGCTACTTGTTGAACCGAGATATAAGGTTTCTCCTGTATTCTTTGGTAAATCGCTACCGCATTTTTCTGTACCGCTGTAATCTTTCTGCATACGGAAGTAGGAGATACATTCGCCAGCCTTGTATTTTTCCTTTAACTTTGGAATATCCAATATTCCTGCTTTATCATTGATAGCCAAATCAAGCCGTTTCATCACACCACCAGCCGTCATACAATCCAGCATGAAGTCATACCATGAGCGTTCCTGTGCCAGTAGATAACATTCCATTTGCCGACAGCCTTTGCCTTTCAGTTCCAATAAAACACCTAAATGCTCCTGCATGGAACACATGATATTGATGTCGCCAAGTACATATTTGCTTTCATATCCGTATTTTCCATAATCTTCATAAAGCATGTAATTAGATTTCAGTTGTAATACATCACGGATAATCGCCAATGCGTCCGTAGTAGGAAAGCGGACACGAAAGTAATCAATCAATAAGAATAGTGGTTCTTGCGGATTGAAACGCTCAATCTGTTTTTCTATGATTTCTCTTAATTCGTCATTCAATGGCTGTTTTCCTTTTTCAATGCGGTTGTAATATTCACGGCTGATACCACAGGCAACAGCAAGCCTTGTTTGTGTTACTCCGTATTCCTCACGCTTTTGTCTTAGTTCTTCAATAAAGTTTTTATCATTCATTCTTCAATTCCTCCAATCAAAAAAGGCAACTACCATAATTGATAATTGCCTGTCATTAAAAATCTGTATAGAAAAAGCAGTCAATCCTAAGACTAACTGCTTTGTGTGTATGGATATAAAATTGCTTCTAATCTTGAATAGGTATCCAAATTTCAATAACTGAATTATCACTATTCCAATGAAAACGATAATCGTATTTTTCAAAGTGTAGGATAATATCTTTTATAGGAATATACGATGTACTAGGAATAATTTCTTCATAAATCTTGCCATAAGTTTCATATATTTTATCCATAGCACCAATATGCTCCACAACCAAATATTTATAAGACGGTATTTCTTTATACAGAAAGCCCTCTGGGGTAATGGTTCTTTGGGGAATAGAACAGAAATAATAAAGTTTTCCATTTCTTCTTTCCATAAAAGCATATTTTACCCAATTTCCTGATTGTGAAAGATACGCTTTTTTCAAACTACTGTTAAACTTTCTCCAAAACTGTGTACTAATCTGAATATTCTTTTTTTGATAATTAGTCAGTTCTACTTCCTGCCCAATAACTGCAAATGCGTTTAATTCCTTTATAGAAAAATTTATCATTTTACCTTGTGAGAAGTGATAACGGTATAACTGTACGCATTTACCGTTATAATACAATTATCAATCGTTATATACCAGTTTTTTCCTTTTCTTGTGATTTCCGCATTAGAAAGGCTAATTTTTTCTTTGCACCATTCAATTACATTTTCTACATTCAAAGATAAGTTCTTTTTAATTCTAATAACGCCAAGTTCAGTTGTGTGAAGTCTTCCTAAGTTTTCCAGTAATTCATTTTCCATATTTTGATACCTCATTTTTCAGCAAATTTATTTGTATGTTTTATACCCCAATTATAACATTCTCATATCAGCACTACAATAAAAATAATTAAGCACCAATAATCTTATTGAACATCTCCAACCGTAAATCTTTCACACCATCAGTGATAAACACTGAGCTGACAGCAATTACGACAACTACCATAATTGCCTGCACTTAAATTTCTGCAAAAGAAAACGACAATCAATTTCTTATTTTTTGAAATCAACTGTCTTTCTCATATTTACTATTCAATTTTCATAGTGATATAGGTACAATTTATATCACTACTGTAAAAATGGGGTTTTGCCTTATAAATACAGCGTTTTCCGCTTGTTAGTGTATAGTGTTTCTTGTTTTTTGTGCCCCCCTTGTTAGATAACGGGGGCTTTGAACGGCTCGCAAGCTCGCCGAACCGCCGAAGCGAACCGCCCCCTTGCAAGCATGGCGGAAAAATCTTAAGGATTTTCCCGCCAACGTGGTCGGATCGCTCCGTCGGTTTAACAGCTTTTCTGTTTCTCTCTAGTTATCTACGCATATAAATCAAATCGGTTATTCCGTTATAAGTCTGTGTTTTACAAAGCCTTAACTTTATTTCCCTGTCTATGTTGCCCAAAAGACGAACCCCATTTCCTAACAGAGTAGGAATAACAGAAATGTAATATTTATCAATCATATTTTTGCTTACCAACTGCTGAACAAGATTTGCTCCGCCACAAATCCAAATATCCTTTCCTGCTTCTTGTTTTAGCCGTTCCAATAATAAAACAGGATTTTCACTTGTAAAATGAATTTGTTGGGAAGAATTGCACTCTTTATGTGTTAATACATAAGTTGTAAATTTATTATATACCCATTCTTGCGGAGAAAGTTCAGTAACAACCTGATGAGAAGTATTCCACCCCATTAAGACAGTATCTATATCTTTGGTAAATTCTGTATAAGTGTCGATGTTTTCATTGTCATTTCCATGACCATTTAGCCAAGCTACTCCACCATTACCGTCCGCAATATATCCGTCAAGGCTCATGGCAATAAATAAAACTACTTTTCTCATTTTTTCTCTTTTATAAATACAAACAGGAATTTATTTCTCTTTTTTACTCATAAGGGAACAACTGATTGCTACAAATAAACCCATTAAAATCCATGGAAATGCTGCTCTTATAAAATCACTAACCATACTTTATTCCTCCTTAAATTCCAATTTCCTTAGTTCTACAAACTGAAATTTTTGCCTATGAATGTATCTTGTTCTTTATACGCAAACAGGCTTCTGTGTGCATAATCCAATGTCTTGAAAACGGCATTTGAATTAGTCCACAAATATCTTTATTACACCAATAATCAATCAGCCAAATTGCTTTTTCATTGTCGTTTACTACATTCAACGATTCTAAGTATCCTTTTCTTTCTTTCGGTATTTTTCTTTTCAATTCATCATAAGATAACCGTTCAAGCATTTTCTCAGTGCTTTCCCATACTTCGAAAATATATAAATATAATTCTTCCAGATTAAGCTGTTTTGAAAAGTCTGCAATCTGCTGTTTCATGAGTTCATTTCCTGTTGTAATGATAGGTGAATTGATACGCTCTTGATAATTGCCTGCAAAAAATACTTGTTCATCTTCATTTATCACTGTATGCACAACTATATCTTCAATGCGGAAAATATGCCAAATAGAATAAGCAATCGTCTTACTATGATAACCATCAGCGTTTATGAAGGGGATTGAGTTAAAATCTTCTCAGCATAATTCTTCTTTGAAAGATACTAAGGTTTGTATTAACTGACTTCGTAAAGTAAGTAAAGTATCAATACCCCTCTTATAAGTATCTTTCTTTTTTATTTGTGCCTGCATTGTTTTATTAAGTTCAGACCATTCCTTATTCATATTCAATACTCTCTCAAATTCTGATTTTATCGCCCCATACAAATTATTTCGTAAACAATCGGCGTCAGGACAGAGGAAAAAGCAGACTACATTTAGAATGTATCTGCCCATTCCTCTGGACTGCACACCGATTTTTACCAATTGAACCAAATCGCTGCGCCACAGCCTTGGCAGGCCATCGCGCAGCGATTTGGTTCAACTGGAATTTGTCTTACAACAATTTATATATGCATAAAAAGCAATATATTTATGAAAACACCCTAAATCCAAAATTTACTCAATTCATTTTTTCCTTACATAAAATGTTCTCGTATATTTCACTTCCTCACCAAGTGTTTCCCCTATCAAAACTTCAAAATCATTGATATCAAATTCTGGAAAGAATGTATCTCCATCTTCAATATTTAAATCTACTTCTGTGATATACATTTTATCTACTATTTGCAAAGCTTCCTTAAATAGTCCATATCCACCAGATATGTATACATCTCGTCCTTTAGCCAATAATAATGCATCTTCTAATGATTTAACTGAAACTAAATTATCTCCTTGATACTCTGTTGTGGTGGAAACAACAATATTCATTCTATTAGGCAACGGATGACCGATTTCTTCATAAGACTTTCGCCCCATAATAACCACATTACCCGTTGTTAACTCTCTAAATTGCTTTTGTTCTCCCTTTATTTTCCATGGTATATTACCATTCTTGCCTATAACATTATTCTTTGACCTCGCAACAATCAAACCTATCATCTATTTCATCCTCCATAATATGATGTCGTACCTGTGATTCCATCAAGTGCACCACATCTTAACAAACTCAAAATTATCTCGAACTAACCAGCTCGACAAATTCCTTTTTTGTCTTCATCTGCATTATATCATATTGTTATAAGCATTGCCATTTCTTTTCTGCTTTTGAAAAGTTACTTATCAGCCTATGTTTTGTAAAGGGTGATATTCAGCATTTCTCACGCAACAAGCCCTTGACAAACCATAGACTAATAAGTTTTAAGGTAATCAAGCAGAAATGAAATAGTCTGCTGTTTCACGGCAACAAAAAAGAGATACCAACACACTTATGTAGTATCTCTTAGTCTAGTAGCAATATTCTTTTGTTTGCAAGCAGGTAAACATGGGCTGTTTCTTAATATCTTTTTGTTTGGGAAACACCAGTTTCCCATTGACTGATTGTTTTATTTGAAATATGCAGCTTATCCGCCAGCTGCTGCTGAGTCAGGTTGGCATTTTTACGCAAATAGAGTAAACGTTCGTTCAGCTTCTCCATCATTGATCCCTCCTTCTACCTTCATTGTAACTGAAAAAGCCTAGTCTTTCGCTCTATAAATAAAAGAATTTATCAATCAATTACAGAATCAGCTTTCAAAGTTAAATGGCTTGCCTGTATATTTCTTAAAATCTTTGACGATCCGTTTGAAATTCTCCCGTTCATAAATTTCTAAAATCCTGCCATTGATAAACGCCAGTTCCTTTTCCCTTGGTAGCTTGGAGATTGTCAGCAAATGATCACTGGTTGTTTGCATCGGCACCGTCGTGAGAATCAAATCATAATCACGCAAATCATCATTGCCCTCAACTTGATAAGGAATGATTTTCAAGATACTGATGCAGGGTATCTTTTTCAGCAAGATAGAAAATAGCGTTTTATATTCAAAACTATTGCAGTCATGAATTACGACTGTACGCAGACTGACTTTGTTCTTTTCAATACAGTAATCAATGATATAAGTCAGATTATGGATAAAACGGTTTGTATAAGTAATCTTATAGTAATTCATTGAAACAGCTAAAATTTCCTTGGCAACTTCTTTAATGACATAAAAGTTCAAATGTGAGAGGGCGTAATAATCATCGCGTGTCGGGTTATTATCACGGACATTGTAGATTGCTTCCCGCATGATCAATGAATTATAATCATTCTTGAATTCATTTAGAGAACTTTCATTTAAAGCAAAGTGCTGTTTCAGACAGTGCGTCACTTCATCGATGCAAGATTCAGGCATCTTTAATAATGGCACGGTAATTTTATCAACATGTTCATGATTTGTAGTTGCTACCGATAGCAGAAGAACAAAAAGATAGATTCGCTCATCCTGCGGCAATGTGATTTTGAATAAATCCTCAGCCAGCGTGTTCATATAATTAAGATATGGCTTCATTTCAGCTGTATTAATTAATTTCAGTTTATTCTCAGTCATCGTTACAAAATGACTTTCACTGATCCGCACAATTGCCACTAAAATGAAGATTCTCAAGAAATTCCGATCATACTTAGATATAAATAAATCATATTGCTTAACAATTTGCGTGATGAATTGTTTCACATCATCAAAAGGGATACGATCAGTATACGCTTTAAGGATTTGGGTAAGATCCAGCGGACATTGATCATCCGCAGCATTCATTGACTCCGCAATCAGATGCGCAATTGCCAGCCGGAGCCGTTTCTCCCCATAATAAATCTTCAGTCCGTTTTTGCGTGATACTAACAGATCGATGTGATATACATTCAGCCAAGCTTTCGCAGCTTCAATAATTGGTTTAATCGAAGAACGGGAAATATGAAAGTAAACTTCTAAATCAGAAATATACAGTTCACTTTGTTTGACCATCAGCAAATATAACAGAAAATAGAGCTTTTCATCCTTGGAAGGCTCTTCTTTTTCTTCATAGATAATCATTGATCCAATCGATAGTTTTTTCTCAGCTACTTCATTAATAAAATATCCCTTACCCCGAACACATAAAAGCTCGCACTGCTTTTCTTCACAAATGCGTTTTACTTGCCCCATATAAGTTTTAACACTGCGGCTCGATATCATTAACTTATCCGCAAGGGCTTGAGATGTAATATATTCATTGCTTTCACATAAGATTTTAAATATTTTTAACGTTAACAGCTGTTCCATAAGATCCCTCTCTTTCTTTAAGTCTACAATTTCACTTGAGCTAGTGCAAGGTTTTGTACATATATTTCCTTGTAAAGCGTTTTCAGTCATTGTAAATTAAAAATGTAGATAGCGCTATTACAAATGGAGGGTTGGTATGAAACACATTAAAATTGCAGCCGGAATGGCTGACTCTTTCGATTTTGGTTACGTTAACCGCAATATGAAAGAAGCATTAGATGCCGGAGCCGATATCTGTCACGCGGATGCCGCTGACATGATTGATTTAAAAAATCAACAGCTGATTGGGGGACATCTGATTATCAAAGCAGTTCGCAGTATTACCGATAAAGAAATAGAATGTCATTTATATGCAAAGGAATGTGACCGGCTCTTTATTGAAAAAATTGCCAATGCCGGCTGTACGATGCTGATTATACCGGCGGAGAATTTTCTTGGAGCACCGCTTGCCTATATTATTAACTGGTGTCATGAATTCAATATGAAGGTTGGGTTAACCATTGGCTGTTATACACCGCTGTGTTTTGTGGATGAAGCCATCTATGATATTGATCGTCTGCATATCGTGATTCACGGAGCTGGAACTCCGCCTGCGGGTGAAACTACTTGGGCTTGGCGCCGCAGTGCTCTGCAGCTTGTGAAAAAGGCTCGCAAAATGATCGATGAATGCAACCCCGCTTGTGAATTAGCGGTTGATGGCGGTATCCGGCCGCATAATCTTGATCCGATTGTGGCCTGTAACCCAGATGTATTAATCTTCTCAACGGCGCTTTATGAAGATCCTGAAGGAATCAGCGCCGGCGTAAGAAAGTGCCGAGTAGCGATTGATGATGCCGTTAAGCGTTATGGATTGGAGTAAATTATGAAATTAACTGATGTAACTAATGAAAAGCTTGTCATGATCGATACGGAGTTTAATTCCAAGGAGGAATGTATCGATGCATTGTGTGAGCGTTTGGCACAGGCAGGCAAAATTAAAAATATTGATGATTTTAAACAGGCAGTCCGTGAACGTGAGGATTTATGTTCTACTTATTGTACCATGGAAATTGCCATCCCGCACGGTATTACCAGCACCGTACTTTCTTCTTCATTATGCTTCTTAAAAAATAAGCAGTGTTTTGACTGGGACGGTGATGGTGAAACACCTGTGCGTTATCTTTTCCTGATTGCAGTCAGCGGTGATAATCACACGGGTGAAAATAATGAGCATATGGCAATTCTTTCAAAGATTGCGACACTTACCATTGAGGATGATTTCCGAGCAGCGCTGGCTGATCTGAAATCTGCCGATGAATTTATTAATCTATTAAACGGGATAGAAAAGGAGAATTAAAAATGGCTGTAAATAATAATGATTTAGACCTGGATTTTGAAGTTGAAGTCGGCGGTTCTAATGAAACCCAAAAAGAAAGTCTGAAAGATATGTTTAAAGATCCGTTCTCACATATGAGAACCGGTATTTCCTACATGCTGCCCTTTATCATGTTGGGTGGTATTCTCAAAGCTCTTGGTATTTTGATTCGGGTCTTCCCTGATGTTGAGTTCTTCAATATGTGTACAACCTTAGGAAGTGTGGGTATGAATTTCTTCGTACCATTCTTTGGTGCTTATATTGCCTACTCGATTGCCGATAAACCGGGTCTGGCGCCTGGCTTTGTCTGCTCCTACATTGCAAATTCAAATGGTTCCGGTTATTTAGGCGCATTGATTTCTGGCTTTATGGTTGGTTATCTGACCTTATTCCTTGTGAAAGCAATTCGTCCAAGTAAAATGTTCCAACAGATTTGGTCAATGTTTGCGCCGGTAATTGCCTGTCTGATTGTTGGTGTATTCCTGCTGGCTGTATTGACTGGCCCGATTTCAGCATTTACTTCATGGGCTGCCGCAGGTCTGTCTAATCTTGATTCTTCACAGGGTGCTGTATTGGGTGCTATCATGGGTGTGCTTGATGGTATTGATTACGGCGGCCCGATATCTAAAATTGCTTCTACTATTGCCGGTGCTGCCTTCTCTGAAGGAATTACGACTTTCTATGGTGCCCGCATTTCCGCGATCATGGTGCCGCCTTTAGGTCTGATGATTGCCAGTATGATCAAGCCTCGCTTATTTACAAAGAGTGAACGTGAATATTCAAAATCAGGAATCCTGCTGACTTTTATCGGCGGTTATACTGAATTAGCATTGCCAATTGTATTAAACGATATTATCCGCTGTACCATTGCCAGCTTCTGTGGTGTTGTAACAGCTTCAACGATCGGCGGTTTCTTTGGCCAAACATTATCTGTACCGGCGATGGGTCTGCCGTCTTGGTTCTTTGTCGGCAATATTCCAGCCTATATTCTCTCGATTGTTGCTGGTACGACAGTTACTTGTGTATTAATCATCCTATTGAAGACTTTCTGGAAACGCAAAGACTTTGATCCAGATGCCGAAGATGAAATGATGTCTGTTCTATAAGGAGGAACGTTATGAAATTAGTTGTTGTCACTGCCTGTCTGGCAGGTGTTGCTCATAGTAAAATGGTAGCTGCCGCACTAAAGAAAGAAGCTGAGGCGCGCGGCCATGAATGCTTTACTGAAATGCAGGGAGGTTATAATATGACCGACCGTTTATCTAAAGATGTATGTCAAGCGGCTGACGTTGTCATTTTCGCGCATGCCATTGCGGTTGCCAATGCTGACCGTTTTAATGGCAAGCCAATTATTAAAGTACCGATTGATAAGGCAATCCGCAATATTCCGGCATTGATGGATAAGGCTGAAGAAGTATATGCTCAGCAGCAGAAATAGAAGGGATGAACAATGAAACATATTAAAATTGCCGCCGGTATGGCCGGCAGCTTCGATTATGGAAATGTATGCTTAAATATGAAAGAAGCATTAGACGCAGGCGCTGATATTTGTCATTCAGATGCGGCTGATATGCTTGATTTAAGAAATTTGCAGCTCGTGGGCGGACACTTAATTATTAAGGCCGTCCGCAGTATTACTGATAAAGAAATAGAATGTCACTTATATGCCCAAGAATGCGATCGCTTATTTATTGAAAAAATCGCGGCAGCCGGTGCTACAATGCTGATCCTGCCGGTAGAGAATTTTATTGGTGCGCCTTTGGCTTACATTATTAATTGGTGTCATGAATTTAATATGAAAATCGGTCTGACGATTGGCTGTTATACACCCTTATGCTTTGTTGATGAAGCTATTTATGATATTGACCGCCTGCATATTGTGATTCATGGTGCCGGTCAGCCGCCAGCGGGTGAAAAGACTTGGGCATGGCGGCGCAGTGCGTTAAATCTTGTGAAGAATGCACGCAAAATGATTGATGAATGCAATCCTGCCTGTGAATTAGCCGTTGACGGCGGTATCCGTGTCAATAATCTGGCGCCGATTGTAGAATGTAATCCAGATGTATTGATTTTCTCAACCGCGTTATATCAAGACCCTGACGGTATTGCTGCCGCTGTTAAAAAGGTGCGCAAGGCCATCGATGAAGCGGCCTGCCAGTTTAACCTTGAATAGACCGCGAGCTTTGTTTCTTGATATCGACGGCACACTTTACAACAAACAGAGTCACAGTATTTCTGATCTTACGATGTACGCAATTCATGAGCTAAAAAACAATGGTGTACAGATTATTTTGAATACAGCCCGTTCAGTTCAGGAAGCAGCCTGTCTGCCCGCTTCTCTGATTGCGTCAGCAAATGGCCTGCTGCTTTTGTCTGGTTCAATTATCGATTTATGCGGAAAAAGGCAAATTACATTAATTGAACCATCAGCATTAAAGCAATTACTCGCTTATATTAATGAAAAACAATTAAGCTATCGCTTTGTTGACGCGGATGAACACGATTATTTGACTCATGATGATGAAACGATTAAACGGGGCTTTATTCGCAATTATAACTGGGTACCCGATATCAAGGCTTATGAGCAGGAAGCCTTGATTCAGCTGTTAGTCTTTCTGGATGATCCAAAGCAAGGCAATGAGCTGAATGAAATAGCCCCTGATTTATCATATGTAAAGCTGCCAAAGGTTTGTGAGATCACCCCAAAAGGCTGTGATAAAGGGGCGGCACTGCGCAAGGCCTGTGAATTATTAGAAATCGATTTATCCCAGGCTGCCGCGGTGGGTGACGGCGCTAGTGACATTCCCATGTTTGAAGCCGTATACGGTATCGCGATGGGTAACAGTGAGGACAGTGTAAAAGCTAAAGCTGATTTCATCGCTGAATCGATCACTGATGATGGCTTCTATAAGGCGGTTAAACGTTTGAATTGGATTGAATAAAGCTGTCTCATTGAGACAGCTTCTTACTTAAAAATGGAGGTTATACAATGAAATTTACACATAATCAACCAACCAAAATTCATTTTGGTGTCGATGAATTCGAAAAACTAGGTGAATTAGCTGGACAATATGGAAAACGCTGTTTGCTGGTAATGCAGACAGATAATCCAACTTTTGAAAAGCTGGCAAACAATACACAGGAACAATTAAAAAAACAAGGCTTTACCGTACAGATCTTTGATCAAGTTCGGCCCAATCCTACGGAAATGGATATTTTAAAAGGCATCCAACTTGCCCATGAATTTAATCCTGACTGCATAGCCGCGATAGGCGGCGGCAGTGTAATTGACAGCGCTAAAGTAATAGCTTATTACGCAATAGATGGCAATGCTGACTGGCAAGCCTTTTACGATTCAAACTATAAGTTTAAGAGTCAGCCATCATTCAAATCTAATGTTGTACCTTTAATCACAATACCTACTACCGCCGGAACAGGCTCCAACGTAACCCAGGCAGCCGTTATTAGTGATATGAACAATAAGAAAACAACGGTATTCCGTCAGGAATTCTTTGCGAAAGAAACGATTATTGATCCTAAGCTTACGCTAAGCCTGCCAGCTTCACTGACCGCTTCCACAGGCTTTGATGCCTTCTGTCACCTCGCTGAATCATATTATAACGGACAGTTTTCACCGCTGTGTGAACAAATGGCATTAACTGGACTGAAAATTATCGGTGAAGTTCTGCCTAAATTAATGAGTGAAAACAAGATTGAATATCGTGAACAAATGGCTTTAGCGGATCTATATGCCGGTATCTGTCTGTCTAACGGCGGCGGCAACGCTCCGCATTTCTATGGTGAAATTATTTCTTCCCGAGCTTACAAGGTAAATCATGGCTGTTCACTGGCTATTACTTTCCCGCATTTCGCAAAAATTGCTTATAACGAACGGATGAAAACAATCATTGATTGTGTGAAACCCAGCGGTTTCGCAAATGAAAACGGCGAAGATGCTTATGAAATCATGATTCAATTTCTCGCGTCAATCAAACTGCCTACCTCATTAAAAGATTATTCGCTGGATGCGGAAGCATTAGAAAATATTCGCCATGATTACGAAAATCAAACACGCTTTGAAATGAATGAAAGAGAGCAGCGATTGATAGCGTCAATCTTGAACTGATATGAAACGAGTGCTTATTGAATTTATCCGCATCGCGGCCTCTTCCCTGCTGATTGCCATTGCTGTTAACATCTTTTTCTCCCAGCATTCACTGGCACCCGGCGGACTGACCGGCCTGGCGATTATTATTTCCAACTTTCTACAGCTGCCAACTTCATTAGTTACGCTTTCGATTACCGGACCGCTTTTAATCTGTTCCGCGATCTTCTTAGGCCGCGGATTTGGAATTAAAGTATTATTTGCTGCCTTAATGTCCCCCTTTTTAATCAGTCAGGTACCGCATCTAAGTATCCCTTATATTACGGATAACATTTATGTATGTGCGGTATTAGGGGCATGCTGTGTCGGTACAGCCATCGGCAACTGCCTTCAAGTAGGAGCCGCAACCGGCGGCACCGATACATTGAGTCTATTGATTCAAAAGGTACTGAAAGGTGTGCCTTTAAGAGTGATTATGTTCTGTATTGACGGCTCAATCATTCTATTCAGCGGCTTGCTCACAAAGAACCTGATGACTTCAATCTTATCAGGCGGTTCATTGCTGATCATTATTACGATTGTTTCATTTATGACTAAAAATACTTCTGAAGGAGGAATTACTAATGGATAAGAGCTGTTTAAATGAAGAGAATGCAGTTTTTGACTGCTTTACAGCTGACATGGCTTTTGCGCTGGGTACTTTTTTCTATAAGTATGCGAAAGCACATCAAATTGATCTATGTGCTGATATTTATGCCAACGGCAGAACGCTCTTTCATTTCAGCACTGATCATTGTACTGCTGATAAGGATAATTGGCTGCGCCGTAAGCGGAATACGGTCTTACACTTCGCGCATTCAACCCAATTCATGTATACTAAATGTAAGGGAGATGAGAATCTGCTGGCCAGTAAATATGGGTGTTCGCTGCAGGATATGACCTTAACTCCTGGTGCTTTCCCCATCCTTGTGAAAAAGGTAGGCTGCATCGGCGCTGTCGCTGTTTCCGGTTTGAAGCCTGAGGAAGATCATCAGCTGATTTTAAAAGGTTTAGAAACACTTTTAGGAGGTAATGATTGATGAAAATTTTATCTATTAATGCAAGTGATCGTGATATTAAATATCTGACAAAGCTGAATGATCAGGAATTTCATTTCGATTTAACTATTCTTCATGAAGACTTGAATGAAGAAAATGCGGGGCTACTTACTGATGTTTTTGCCATCATTACCAACAATTTAGGGGTACGCCCATGCGGACATGAATTCTTTTCCTTGATGCAGCAATATAACGTGCATTATCTGATCACTAAATCAACCGGTTATGATCACATTCAGATAGATTTAGCTAAACAATACGGTGTTCATGTCGCAAATGTACGAGCCTATTCACCCAACGCTATCAGTGAATTAACCGTAGCCTTAGCCTTGGCAATGAATCGAAATTTATTTGAAATTGCTGATCTAGGCAAAGGCGGCTATTTTCCTAAACGGCCAACCTTATTTACAGAGATCCGTGACAGTGTAGTCGGAGTTATCGGCACCGGTGCAATTGGTGCTGAAACTGCCAAAGCCTTTATGGGCTTAGGTGCTGATGTAATTGTTTATGACAAATATCCAAGAGCTGATCTGAATAATGTTTCATTAGATGTGGTCATTGCCCGCAGTGATATTTTATGCCTGCATCTGCCCTATTTTCCGGATCAAAACTATCACTTTATCAATGCCGAGCGTTTAAAGCAAATGAAAAAGGGCAGTATTTTAATCAATACCGCCCGCGGTGAATTAGCTGACATTGACGCGATTGCCGACGCGATTGAAAGCGGCCAGCTTGGCGGTTATGCCTGCGATGTAATCGAGAACGAAAAAAACCTTTTTGGTAAACAAGCCGCTGAAATTGATGATCCAAGAATCAAGCGTCTAATCGCCTTGTTTCCAAAAGTAATCATAACCCCGCATATTGCTGGTTTAACGGTACATGCTAAAGAAGCACTGGCCCGTACAGCCTTGCAGAACTGCCTTGATTTTCAAGCCGGTGAATGCAAAAATCAAATTATATAATCAAAGCCCATCAAACGACGGGCTTTTTTAATGGTTAAAACCAAAAATAAACAACTACGCAATTGACCAGCAACGGCCAAATCAGATACAGACATTGTTTGCCTGTCAGCTTCAGCTTTTTGCTTTGTTCCTTATTTTTAACTTCATCAAGAGCCTTTGCTTCCATTTTATCGCTTAGCTCATCCTGAAATTTATTTAATTTATATTTAGGCCGCTGACTGTCACTGCGTAAAGTCACAAGCAGCAGAACCAAAACACCGCCAAGCCAAAACATACTTAAATCAATCTTAGTGACATAAGCAAAAACATTCAGTCCTAAAATAACCGCAACATAGATCAGATAGCCCAGACGTTTGTTCATAATATCCCTCCAGCTATCTATCATTCTATCATGTTTAGCCTTTATTTTACCAGATTCTTTAAACTAAACTTTTCATATAACAAAGTCGCAGCCAGCATAACAGTCATGAAAAGAACTGAAGGTGTCACATTGACACGGGCGATAATATTTAATTCAATCAATGCGATCAATACCAAAAGCTCACACCGCAGGGTCATCAAACCATAAAGAATACGCTCCTTTTTATAGTAGCGGGTCAAGGAATCCATAGGATAAGCTTCCAGCCGCCGGTCAATGTATTTACTGGCTTTCAGCCATTGCGTAAAACCATATATCAAAAGCGTAACAGCTAGGAAAAATAACAGCAAGTAGCGGCTGCCGCTTAAAATTGTATGTCCCCGCTGATCTTTTAATAAAGCGACGGTATCCGGCATCGACTGCCAGCCAGTAAGCAGCATCAATATCAATAGACTAAGCAGAATCAAACTTACTAATTCCAGTGTTTTCATTCCTTTTCGATTCATGATTTCTCCTTTCCGGGATGATCAAGGATCCCTTTAATAACACCCAGCGCCCCCTTGCTTGAATAATCAAGAACACCGCGCTGATACACAGCACTGCCCTTTTTCACAACGAAGAATATGGCACTAAACGATATCATATAAGACAGCATTAACTCAAACATTGATACATTTTGAATCAGCAGCCGGCAGGGCATAAATAACATTGAGAAAAAAGGCAGGAAGGATAAAATAAAGCCAATGCCTTCACTCATCTGATAAGGAGTATTCACCGATAAAGCAAAATAATACACACCCATCAGAATCAGATAAAAGGGCGCCTGAATGTTGCCGGCTTCTTCTACATTGGCTATAAAGCTGGACAGAATCACTAAAATCATTTGAATAAACAAAATCCCTGTATATAAGAAAGCCAGAATAAAGAGCAGCTTTAAAATGAAAGAGGGCTCTAAATGAATCTGTCCCAACAATTCCGCAAAGGTTTTACAGCCGTTATTCAAAAGACCCGCCTTTTCAATGAACAGCAGCAGCTGATTCCCCTGATCGAAACTATTGCGGATGATAAACCAAAGCAGCAGATATCCGCATACCAACAGCATCTGGATAAAAATCGCCAGCCAGCCAACAACCATCTTCGATAAAAAATGCGCTTTGGCACTGACTGATGTAAGAATCAGCTCTAATGTTTTCGTCGATTTTTCATAGATAACTTCATTCGCAACCGTTGTGGAAAAGCTCAGCATTGTGAAATAAATTGAAGTAATAACCATAAAAATCAAGTTCTGACGGTCTTCTGAAACTTCAATCCCCTCATTCTGCACTTGATTCTCAATCAGAATCGGTGACATAATACTCTCAAATTCTTCACTGCTTGTAACTAAAGACAATAAGGCCAGCGTCTGATGCGTCTGTGAAAGCAATGCTGACAGTGAATGAACCAGCAGACTGTCAGCCTTATAAAGTGTATGCAGGATGTATCCCTGCTGATACTCCAGCACCATCGCCCGGTTATCTTCTGTGATCAAGTGCTTAGGATCTTCCTCACTGACAATAAATTTCAAACCGCTCTGTTCACTTTCAAACAAGCTGTCAACAATCCGCTCATCAAGATTGCATAAATAGATCACTCGTTCCTCAAAAAGCTGAGGATTAATCAAATCAACCAGCTTATCAGCGAAAAAGGCGGCACCCAATACCAGACAAAGCATCACATTCAATAAGATCGTTGCCGTATTCACAAACCGGCGTTTCAATGAGAATTTAACCAGCTCGCCCATCTAATGCCTCCCTGATTAAATCCTGCAAAGCCACTGTTTCACAGCGAAAATCAGTAATCTTATTACGCAGACACTTGCGTGTCAAGCGGTCTGCGGCCTGCTGGCTTTCAACTTTAAGCGTTGTCCAATTACCCTCTCTGCTGACACTGATGACACCTGCCTCATCAATAAAATCGCCTGCACAGTCATTGCACAGTGAAAAGATGCGGAATGCGCTTCGCTGTTTTAATTGCTGAAGATTGCCTTTAAATAAACAATCACCCTGTGATAAATAAACAACATCATCGCATAGATCTTCAATGTTATTGTACTGATGGGATGAGATCAGAATCGTTTTACCCTGCTGCTTTAATTTCAGACACAGATTTTTAAACAGAATCACATTATCCAGATCAAGTCCGTTTAACGGTTCATCAAATATCAAAATCTTCGGATCATGAATCAGCGAACAAATAACCTGTACCTTTTGCTGATTGCCCTTTGATAATTCAATGATTCGCTGTGAACGATATTGTTCAATTTTCAATTCTGCCAGCCATTGATCCAAAGCCATTTCAATTTCTAAACGCTCCATCCGTTTCAATCGAGCGAGATAGGCAATCTGATCCTTTACGCTCAAATCTCTAAGCATACTGCGCTCCTCCGGCAGATAACCAAATAATCGTTTATCCTGATGATCCAGCTCTTGTTTGCCATAATAAATATGCCCGCTGTTTTTTTCAATCAAGCCAAGCAGCATGCGAAACGTTGTAGTCTTGCCTGAACCATTTGTACCCAAAATACCGATAATATGCCCGGCCTTGGCGGTAAAGGATAAATCGCATACACCCCTTTTCTCGCCATAAAGCTTACTGACATGATCCAAACGCAGTGTTTCAGCCTTGCTGATCTTTTTCATTCTCATCAATCAATACCTGTATGTGTGTCAGCTGATCTTTTAGCAGTACCAATGCCTTGCAGATGGATGAACGAGCGGCGGCATCATTAATAAATTCAATTATCGCTGTCTTAATAATTAACTTCATTTCATCCTCCTGTTCAATCAAGCTTAAAAGGTCATTGGATGAGCCTTGGTAATTGCTGTATTTTAATAAGGTAACAAATAATTCCTCCTGCATGATTAAATAAAGCATTGCCATCATTTCCCAGCATTCATCATCATTCAATAAATCTTTAACCTCTTCTTTAATCTGATGTTTAAACTGCCAAAGCTTACTCTCCTCCATACAACGCCTCCTAGTTCTATATACGCGCTGTAAGCTCTTCTCTTTAAATTTAATTTTATTTTTTACTTTCCATTAACCGCTATTTATGAGAAAATAGGAACAGTTTTGGGAGGATCATAATGAATACACAAACAAAAGCGAAACTTTGTCTATTATCAACCGCTGTAATCTGGGGACTGGGCTTTGTCGGTGTCCAAGGTGCGCTTGATGCTGGCTGGCAGGCTTTCCCCTTGCTGTTTATGCGCGGCTTGATCGGCGGTCTGGTTTTATTTCCTTTTTCAATAAAAAATAAATGGTGGAAGAATAAAGATTTATTATTAAGCGGTGCTGTTACGGGTTTAATGTATTTTTTAGGCTTTGCGTTTCAAACTCTGGGCCAGCAAAGCTCAACAGTTGCCAATTCAGCATTTTTAACTGCTTTAAATGTAATTTTTGTTCCTTTACTGCTTTTTATCATTTTTAAACAAAAAGTTGAACGCAGGGTTTTTATCGGTTGCTGCTTTGCATTAGTAGGTACTGCCGTACTTTCTCTTACTTCTGCATTAACAATCATGCCTGGTGATTTATTACTGATTCTGGGAGCTGTTTTCTTTGCTCTTCAAATCATATTTGCTAATCGTGCAGCCCAGTTTGGTGATCCGGTTGCCATTACTGCCATCCAATTATTTATGATGGCAATCTGTTCTATTATTTTTATGCCGATCACTGCACAGACCGAAATTCCTCATGTCGGCTGGTTCTCAGTCTTGTTTGTCGCTATCTTCAGCAGTGCATTGGCTGTTCTCCTGCAGATGAAGGGTCAGCAGCATGTACCGGCATCAACGGCTACGATTTTGCTGTCACAGGAATCAACCGTCGGCACTTTGGCTGGTGTTGTCATACTTGGCCAACCGCTGACCATCCGTATTGTCATCGGCGGCTGCCTGATGCTGACTTCGGTATTCGTCTCGGAAGGTATATTTGAAAATTTATTCAAGAAGAAAGCGGCTTAGTTCGCTTTTTTTGCGTAATAACTCTAACAATGGGTTCGTATTTATTGCTCTAAGCCTAACCTAGTCTACTGTTCAGCGGCGGCAAAATTCTCATCTGATGCCTTACTGAACTTACATGCCATCTTATTAATCTATTCCGCATCATTGTTTGCATTTAGCTGTTCAGCAATTATCATATAATATTATTTTACGAAATATTTGCTGTTCAGCAATTATCATATAATATTATTTTACGAAATATTTAGAGATAGGACATTTATATATTGACGGAATGACATATTTAAGTGAGAATTAAGTTAGAAATCATCACTGTATTATTGATTAGTTATTATGCTTATTGTTAATTTAAGGTTTGTCATCAAAAGGAGTTGATTATGATGTATTTTTTAAGTGGAGTTATAGCTTTAGTAGGTGCTGCTTTAGTTATTTGCCTTGCATCTTTATCCCCTAATGGTCTTACGGGCGGAACCATGTATAGTAACAGCCTTCCTTTAAATTACGGAGGATTAATGGCAATCGTCTTGTTTCTGCTTTCTTTATACTGTTTTTATAAACATAACAAAGAGAAATAATAACACTCACTTTTGAAAATCTATTCAAGAAGAGAACCGCTTAGTTCGCTTTTAAGCATGCCTGCTTCAAAATTTCTAATACTTAATGTTAATTAATTTATACAGATAATTAAATGGAGGTACTGCAATGTCTGAACAATATGAGCCGCGCTTATTGAATTTAAAACAGAGGAAGATGTCGGTGTAAATGTCGGAACAAATGAAGAAAAAATTCTTCTATTGTTGAGGCATAATCCTAAATTAACAGCTGACCGTCTTGCTGAACAGCTGGCTCTAACAAAACGGCAAATTGAACGGCTGCTTGCCCGTTTAAAAGCTGAAGGCAAAATCCAACGCGTTGGAGCCACTAAAAACGGCAGCTGGCACGTATCTGATGCTAAGCCAAAATAAAACCTCCCAGATCAAAACCGGGAGGTTTATATTATTTATCCAGACCTAAACGCAGCCATTGTTCATTGGGTGCGAAATGTTCGCTCATCGCTTTGCTTAATTTCTGTTCCATATCTTTAATAAGCATTCCGTCAGAAATTGAATGAAGCTGCTGCGGATCACTTTCAATATCATATAAGGCATCCTGTTTCAGATATTGGTTATCGCTGACAATTGCATTCTTGACTGCCGGAACTTTATACACCGGCAGATCTACATCTTTCATGAAGTGTCCGCATTCAATCTTTTCCGCAATCTCTTTTCCCAGCCAATTGCGTATCGTGGTCAGTGAAGTCGTATATTCAAAACAGCAGTCATCACGTCTTGGTGCTCTGAAATAAGTATATCTGCCATCAAACAGATTGACACTTAATCCATGACAGCCGTAGAGTGCATACTCTTTAACCGGCCTTTTTTCGTTAATCAGCGGCCATAATGATTTACCTGTTACCCGTTCTGGAATATCAACTTTATGATATTCTAAAATGGTTGGCATTAAATCAATATTCTGCGTGATTTCATTACGGTGTTCACCCGCATGCTCATGCTTAGGCAAATGAATAATTAAGGGTATATTGGATAATTCATTATAGTACGGCATATAATTCTTACCGATAAATTCACGCTCACCAAGACAATAGCCATGGTCAGTTGTCAAGATAATCATGGTATCCTCATACATACCTGCCGCTTTGAGCTTATCAATAAATAATCCCAGATTTTTATCCGTCATGGTAATCAGTGCCTTATATCGATGTTTCAGATGCTCCATAGCCTCTTCTGTTTCTTCATCGATTTTATGATACTTAGGCAAATCAAAATGCGGACCATCATAATCATCATGGTATAAATCAAGATATTCCCTTGGTACGTCAAAAGGCTCATGCGGATCAAAGGTTTCTACCATCAGGAAGAAATCATCACTGTCCTGGTTGGCATCTACCCAATCCATCGCAGCCTTAAAGCATTTCACACTTGGATAATCGGCTTCGCCTTTCAGCTTCGTGCGGTTGCATTCATACTGACGTTTAACCTCACCGAAGAAATCCTTCGGCATCTTAGGATCGTCAATCAGGGAAACCCATGGATCGCTCTCCTGACCGCGGAAGAACTCATACGTTGAAAATTGCTGACAGTAGTTCTCACCGCCGATTCTGAAGTAGTGGGCATGATCAGTAATCATATGCGAACGTATACCTTTATTACTTAAAGTTTTAGGCAATGTTTCATCGAATATCTCAATCGGCCCCCAGCTGCGGTCAAGGAAATTTAAACGGCCGCACATTATATCACGCCGTGCCGGCATACATGGCATAGAACCGGTAAAATGCTTATTGAAAACAATTGAATCGGCAGCCAGCGCATCCATATTGGGCGTTTTTACATCCGTATCCGGATTGTAGCATGACAGCATATCTCTTCTTAATGTATCATGCAGAATCATAATTGTACGCATAATTTCCCCCTTTTACTCATCGTCATCATTTTCTGACTGCTGATAAGTATTCATATAAATTAACTGATTCCGTGCTTCTGCCACAATATCTGCCACCTGTGCCGCGGTCAGTCTGCCTTCCGGCTGCAGCGCCAAGGTTAAAGCCAACGGCAGATTCATGCCGCAGATAACATGTACATGATCATTCATTCTGCCAAAGAATTTCTGATTCACACTGCCGCCCAGCATATCCGTTAAAATAAAGATTTCATCTTCTTCATCAAATTCATTAAACAGCTTATCAATCTGATCTTCAATCAATGTCTCATCGATATAAGCACTGATCGCAGATACATTTTCCATGGCGCTTAGAAACTGTAAAGTATCCTTCAGTCCATCTGCCATTTGATGATGTGACGCTAATACAATTCTTCGCATATTAGGCCAACAATCCAAAGGCTGCGCAGACCATTGAGAATACCACAATGATTAAAATAAGCGCTGTAACCTTGACCTTTCCTGAACGGATCAGCTTATAAGCGATAAAGGTGCATAAAACAGGCAGCATAAACGGCAGAATAGCATCAAAGACACCTTGAATTTCCTTGGTAACTTCCCCGGCTGTAAAGGTCAGCGGCGTGCTTACCTTCACGACAGATGGAATCAAAGCACCGGCAACAATCAAACCCATTACTGACATTGCCTCTGTAAATTGAGAAAGCTTAGCCCCTAATGTAGTAATCAGCTTGGAACCTGATTCATATCCCCATTCAAACATTTTTACTCTTAAGAAGATACAGAGAATATTGAGAATCAGCCATGCTATGGCACCAATTGCACTGCCCTCTAACGCCATGTAACCGGCAATTGAACCAATAATTGTCGGATAAAGCACCCAGATCAATGTATCGCCGATGCCAGCTACCGGCCCCATCATACCTACCTTAAAACTTTGCACAGCCTCCAATGAATCAACACCGCCGTTATCCTCAATACCTAAAGCGGCTCCTAAGATCAAAGTCGCAAGCCAAGGATGCGTATTAAAATAATTATAATGATTGTTTAATGAAGCCACATAATGATCATCATTATCCGCATATATTTTACGCAGTGCCGGTGAAAGTGAATACACGATTGAGCCAGCCTGCTGATATTGATAAGTATATGTATTGACCGCCATCGGAATCCAGCGCATCGCTGCCTTGCGGATATCCTTCTTTGTTAAAACTGGTGTCTGATTACTCATCTTCAAGTCCTCCATTCACAACTGCATTGCTGCTTTCATTCTTATATGCATAAAATACCATGGCGATAATCGCGCTGACGATAGCTACACCAAGCATTGATATATTCATGAATGCCACTAAGAAATAGCCAAGCAAGATTGCCGGCAGATACTTTTTAGCTGGCATGTAATTCAGCAGCAGCGCAACACCAACTACCGGCAGCATTTTAGATGCGATACTTAAACCGCCGGTAAACCACTGCGGCATCGCTGCTAAAACCGCATTTACAACATCAGCGCCAATCAATAAGGCAATTCCTACCGGCACCGCGGCAGTAAGTCCCATAATAAATGGCCCGCACATTAAAATGAGATTCATTTCTTTAAACTTTTTCTTATTACAGAAATCCTGAGACAGACGCACGATTACGGATTGAGAGATCTTAGCGATCACATCAAATTGAACCATCAGCATCGCAACCGGAATACCGATTGCCAGACCGCTTTCAACACTGCCTGAAGATACCCCAATAGCTACGCCGATGACAGCGCCTACACCATATTCCGGCACACTTGATCCACCGATCGACGCGACACCTAATGACATCAGCTGCAAAGTACCGCCGATGATTAATGCTGTATTCATATCGCCGACAATAGCACCGGCAATCATTGCTGTAATAACCGGCCAGCGAAGCCCAAATGTAAAGCCATATTTATCGACCGGTACCATAAAAGCGAGAATGATTAAGGCAAGATTCTGCCATAGTGATAAAACCATAATCCCTGTTCCTCCTGTTAATTAATTGATTACTTAAGATATTCAGAGAAATCATGCGGTGTATCCGCCGCCAAATATTGAACATATAAATGTACTCCCTGCTCACAAAGTGATTGGGCAATACGCATTTCCTCTGAATCAAAGGATGCAAATTTAGATAAAACAGTCCTCTCCTTCATCGCTTCAGCGCTTACTTGAGCGGTAGCTCCGATATTGATCGCCTTGATCCTTACACCTGTTTCCTGTATTAAACGCTGATAGGTTTGAAGCTTTTTGGTGATTATATAAATCGTTTCATTGCCATATTTACCATTTTTAATATTTGTGATTGCTGTATCCAAAGCAATAATTGATAATGCCATACCAGCCGGACGCGCTAATTTCATACTGGCTTTCATCATTTCATTGCCAGCTGTTTCATCATCGATGACCATCAGCCGCTGAGCCTGTGAGCGCGGTGCCCATTGTGAAGCGGTAATACCATGAAGTAAGCGATTATCAATGCGAGCCATTACAATTTCCATATTCTTTCTCCTTATCCAAACGTTTGGTTTCTTGATGTAATCAGATGCGAATTATGAATGTGCACTTCATAGCTTCGCTGGTTACATCTTCATTATAGTACAGAAAACATCATATACAAGGGCTTACATGATTAAATTAACACTATTTTTGATTATTTAAGCATTCTCATAATCAAATAATCATTTACTTTGGTTATTTATATGATATAATGCTTATGAAAAGGGGAATAATTATGAAATATCAACAACGAAGAGACATTATCCTTCATTTATTAGAAGGAAAAGAAAAATTATCCTTTCAGGAAATAGAAACAGCGGTTGATGCATCGCCCGCGACTTTGCGAAGAGATCTTGAACGCATGGAAAGCAATCAGCTGATTCAGCGCTACCATGGCGGTATCCGCAGCATTGATACCGTTACTGCAGAAACCCCAATCAAGGAGCGGCATAATGTCAATCTGTCAGAAAAAAGACGGATCGCTCAGAAAGCGGCCTCTCTGATTCAGCCTAATGAACTGATTTTTATCGACAGCGGGTCAACCACCTTGTCAATGATTGATTTCATTACCGATAACTCAATTACGGTTATTACCAATGGAATCCTGCAGGCCCAGAAGTTTAAAGAAAAGAATATTAATTGTTTCCTGCTGTGCGGCTTTATGTCGATGCGATCTAACGCGGTGATGGGTAAAGAAACCGTGCGTTTATTAAAAAGCTTTCGCTATGACAAAGCCTTTCTCGGCGCCAACGCGATTGATTTAAAGCTTGGCATATTAGCTCCTGATGATAATGAGTGCGAATTAAAAACAGCCATCCTCGGCTGTACGAAAGAAACCTATGTATTAGCAGATAATTCTAAATTCGGCAAAAAATCCATGTTTGCCCTTCAGGATGCCGATACAGCTTCACTCAAGGTAATCACAGACAAGGCATTTCCTGAGTTTACTTGTTACGAATTAATGATCGCCGATTAAAACAGCTGACTTACGCTTGGTAGGTCAGCTGTTATTTTATGCAAATTTATCAATGATTCCCATGATGAAGATAAACAATACCGCACATGGCAGTATATAACTGATATAAAATCTTGTCCACTGCGGGAAATGAAACCCTTTGCCAGTATTCGCTTCTTCAATGAAGTGCTGCCAGCCCCAGCCGCGTTTTGTCGTACAGAACAAGATAATCAAGACGGCACCTAAAGGCATGATGACATTGCTGACGAGGAAATCTTCCAAATCAAGGATTGCCGAACCAGCCCCGAATGGCTGAATGCCGCTCAATATTGAAAAGCCTAACGCGCATGGAATGGACAAGAGGGTAATCAGTACAAAATTAACGATACAGGCGCGCTTTCTTGTCCAATGAAATAAGTCCATACTGAAAGCCATGATATTTTCAAATACAGCTACAATCGTTGTGATTGCCGCAAAGTTCATAAAGATAAAGAATAAACTGCCCCACAGGGTACCAAATGGCATTGCATTAAAAATATTAGGCAAGGTTACAAAAACCAGACCCGGCCCCTGATCTGCCGGTACACCATAGGCAAAGCAAGCAGGGAAAATAATTAAACCTGCGGTAATAGCTACAAAGGTATCCAGCAGCATGACATTTAACGCTTCTCCGCCTAAAGTACGTTTTTTATCAAGATAGCTGCCAAAAATCATCATGCCGCCCATTCCCGCGCTTAAGGTAAAACACGCCTGTCCCATAGCTGCATAGATTGCATTGTAAATACCGGCTTCCCGCAGCTTATCAAAATCAGGAATCAAGTAAAACTTAAGCCCTTCTAATGCATTAGGCAAGGTCACTGAACGCACAACTAAAAGCAGCATTACAGCTAAAAGACAGGTCATCATAATTTTCGTAATTCTTTCTACGCCATTCTGTAAGCCTAATGAACAAATTACGATACCAATTAAAATAATCGCCGCCATAAATAAGACACTTTGAATTGGGTCCTGCTGAAGCGCTGAGAATGTATCTGCCACACCCGCCTGATCCAAGCCTGCAAATGAACCGCTGACCATTTTAAGAAAATATGCCAGCATCCATCCGGAGATAGTCGTATAAAACATGACTAATAAATAGTTCCCCGCCATTGCCGCATAGCTGAACAAATGCCATTTCTGGCCTTTTTTCTCTAATACATCAAAAGCTCTCGCGATACTGAGCTGCGACCTGCGGCCGATTGAATATTCCATTACCACAACCGGAATACCTAATACAACTAAGAAGAACAGATAAATCAGCACAAAAGCGCCGCCGCCATATCTGCCTGTTATGTAAGGAAACCGCCAAATGTTTCCTAAGCCGATTGCACATCCCGCTGAAAGGAAGATAAAGCCTAACCGGGAGGACAATTTTTCTCTTGTATGTTCCATAAAATCCTCTTTCTAATTCGTGTAATATATAGATTGTACCCAATCTTTAAAGCCTTGTCAAAAAGATTGGCCATAAAAAGGCATAAACACAAAAGTAAGTATTTTCATATTGATTGAATCTCTGACCTTTAGCATTATAATAAATATATTAAGAAAGGAATGATCAAAATGAAAAAAACAGCAGCTATAACTAATAATCAGACTTGGAGGGATATCACACTTTGACCCTCACTAAATAGAGGAGAAACAATGACAAAAATTATACTTAGACCTTTAATATTATCAGACTTAGAAAGTTATTATGACCTTAATAAACCATCACGAAAATTTCATGAATTTAATGGGCCTTACTTCGAACACGAAACTGAAGAAGAGCTTCTGCAAAGGATTGAAGTATTAAGAAATGACCTGACAGCCGGCACCTATAAAAGCCATAATTTAATGATTGCCAATGCAGATACTAATGAACTAATTGGACAAGTTACTTGGCACTGGAAGTCAAAAGAAACCAATTGGATGGAAATTGGCATCGTTATTTTTAATGAAGATTACTGGCATCAAGGAATTGGATTTACAGCCCTTAAAATGTGGATAGACAGACTATTTGCTGAGCATGATGAAATTGTAAGAATCGGTCTTACAACTTGGTCGGGCAATAAAGCGATGGTAAAACTCGCGGAAAAGCTGGGACTAAAGCTTGAGGCAAGATACAGAAAAGCACGTATTGTCGCTGGGACCTATTATGATTCAGTGAGCTATGGTATCTTAAGGGAAGAATGGGAAGCAATGAATCAATAGCATTGCTGCTTCACTTTATAAGACAGTGAGATAATTTGTAGACGTAATACCGCTTTGCTGATTTCACATCAGCAGGCGGTATTTTTTGCCTGCCAAATCAGTGATTTCATCAATTATTGATTAGATGAGCGCTAATACTTATCATCTGTGTTAAAATGATAGCTGTGAAAGGCGGGAACGTTATGAAAAAAACATTATTTATCGGTTCAACGGTACTGGATATGGTTGTTGAACTTCCCCATCTGCCAAGCTTAAAAGAAGATATTAACACATCTGCAATGAATGCTGCCTTAGGCGGCTGTTCCTATAATGCTTCAAGTATTGCCCATCATTTATCTTTGCCATATATTCATTGTTCACCATGCGGTGAAGGCTTTTTTGCGGACTGCATAAAACAGCTGCTGGCTGCGCAAAACCGCCGGCCCTTTGTGTGCATCCCAGACTTAGATAATGGCTGCTGCCTCTGTTTAGTTGATGAACAGGGAGAACGCACATTTATTTCCCATCACGGTGCTGAATATCTCTTTGACATTGAATGGCTTAAAGATCTGCATGAGGATTGGGATATGATCTATGTCTGCGGACTTGAAATCGAGGAAAAAACCGGAGAAGCATTAATTCAATATCTGAATGAATCAGCACATGCTGAAATTATCTTTGCCCCTGGTGCCCGCATTGACAAGATTCAGCCCGAACGGCTGCAGGCGATGTTTCAGCTGCGGCCAATCCTGCATCTCAACGATGACGAGGCGCTTGCCTATACCAGCTCAAAAACCGTAAATGAAGCTGCGGATAAGCTGTATCAGCTTACGCATAATACCGTTATTATAACTTGCGGAAGTGACGGCGCCTATTTGAAAAATAATGATGATGAAAAACTGATTGCAGGATTTAAAACTGATGTCATCGATACGATTGGTGCCGGTGATTCACATATCGGAGCATGGATCTGCGCTAAAAAGCTAGGAATGAATGATTCAGAAGCTATTCGTTTTGCTAATTATACAGCGGCTGAAACAGTCAGCACCAAAGGCCCTGCCCTTTCTGAGCAGAGCTATGCTAAAATTAAAGCTTATTTACAAGAAATGTAATTTATATTAAATGAATTTGTCATAAATTTTTCAGAATTATAGTGTACACTTACAGACATAACAGGCAGGTGACACTATGAAAAATTTATTAATCGATCTATATGAATTAGCAGCCGTGATGCTTCCCTTTTTCATCGTCTATGCACTCCTCAGCAAAAAGCCTAAAAAGCTTGAGCATTTTATCATGGCTTTCATTTTCGCGTGCTATATTTTTGCTGTCTACCATCTTACAAATACCGGCACACTTTATGATTTATTAGTTTATAAAATGTCTCATACCGCTGATATTATCAATTTTGAACCCTTCTCGATGACTATTGATTGGGTTGGCTATCTGCAGAATATACTCTTGTTTATTCCCTTTGGAATGCTGCTGCCGCTGTTTTTTAAGCGCCCTAATTTCTTACTTTGTACCCTATCCGGTACTTTGTTTTCATTAATGATCGAGTGCAGTCAATTGTTAAATAAACGCAGCAGTGATGTGGATGATTTGATTATGAATACATTAGGCGCTCTGATTGGTTATCTGCTTTACAAGCTGATCCTTGAAAGACTGCTTAAGGGCAAGCTGCAGAATCTTTCCAGACTAGAACCTTTATTTTACATACTGGCGATGTTTGCCGGCAGATTCTTTCTCTATAATGAATTAGGCTTAGCAAAAATCCTTTATGGATTTTAATCGGCAAAAGGCTAAAATATGAAAAAGCTAATAATTATTATATGCTGCATTACTGCTTTATGCGGCTGTCAGAGATCAAAAACTGTTGTTACTCAAATCCAAAGCAGGCAGGATCCTTTCATTGAGACTTATTATTCAGCCCAAAATGATTCAGCATTTAAAATGCTGAAGAAAGCAATCTTTAAAGAGCTGCTTAACGGCTGGACAGCAGATACGGTTAAAAACCCCATTTGGATCTATGGAGACTTCACAAAATATACGATATTAAATAGTGATTTAAGCGTTAACGAAGAATTTGATAATTATTATATGTGTACCTATATTGCTGATGATGACCAATTTGGTTATGTCATACTAGCCAAAGAAGCGGACAGTCTTGCCAAGATTGAAGCGGTACAAACCGCTTACCGTTATGATTATCAGGCTAACATTGAGTTCATTCATGAAGCACTGGCTGCCTCTGAAATTGATTCAGCAAGTGCCAAGGCTGAACGGGTGAGCATTATTAATGACAATGAAAATAAGGAAGCTTTGAAAATTACCGATGCATACGGACATTACCTTCTGATCTATTTTGAAGCAGAAGGTCCAATTCTATACAAAAGCAGCAAGCCCCTCTAAGGCTTGCCGTTTTTATTTTAATAGATCTTCAATACAGTCAGCCAGTCCATGATAACAATGAACTGCCTTGCGCTTTACTTCATCCGGTGCCCCTTCAACGCTAAAGCCTTGAAATGCTTCAATCATTTCAATATCATTATGACCATCACCGATAACATAAACCTCATGACTGCCAAACAGCTTCATCAGCTCAATGATACCGGTGCGCTTGCTGACACCTGCAGCTGAAACATCAATCGTTCCGGCATTGTAATGAAAAGCCATCCGTCCTTTAAAACGTTCACTCAGCTCCTTATACAATATACCGGTTTTTGATTTCGTTTCATCACGCAGATAGAAGGAATTAATCTGCTTTCTGCTAATGATTTGCTGCGGATCAATTGGCTGAACATCAATCAGCGTTGATTCACCCTCGTCCTCCGGTGACTGAAGATTGCCGAAATCATCACCGTCACTGATGCCAAACATGACCGTTGGTTTGCTTTTCAATAGTTCAATCAGCTCCATTGCGGCATCAAAATCAATATCATGACGCCAGATGATTGAAAAATCAGCGTCGGTAATTACCCCGCCGTTCGTGCCGATCATAAAATCACAAGACACATGATAATGAGCCAGTTCATTCTTAAGCATGCCGACACTGCGGCCTGTCACGATTCCAAAGCGATGCTGCTGTTCACGAAATAACTTGATTGCATCTAAATCACAAGCATCAACCTTTAAATTACGGCGCAGTGTGCCATCCCAATCAGAAGCTAACAGTTTCATTTTGCGCTCATGACATCAAGAAATGCCTGATTAAAGATATGGGTATCAATTTCATGATCATAGACCTTACGTCCTTCACTGTATGTCTGTAAAGCCTGATAATCATCACTGATAATTACAAAATCAGCATCCTTGCCTACACGCAGTGAACCCTTTGTATCACCGACACCGTATACCCGGCATGGATTCAGTGATGCCATTTTGCTGACTGTTTCCAGCGGCAGCTCTAATTCCTCTACAAGATTGCGGATGCCGAATAATACCGGCTTTGTTGAACCGCATAAGCGCCCGGTATCTGTCAAACAATAGCCCTTTTCATCAATGTTAACTGCCAGATCTTTATCGATCATATATCGGCCAATCGGCGCCCCGGCCATCGGCACATTATCAGAAATCATCATAAATTTATCATACGGCTTGCATTTAAACATAATCTGCAGCATTTCCTTAGATACATGAAGCAGATCACAGATAATCTCATTATTTACATAAGGATCAAGCAGACAAGCACCCAGACCGCCCATCCGGCGGTGATGAATGCCGCTCATTACATTTGCGGTATGTGTTGTCACGGTAATTCCCTTGCGGAACGCGGCAATCGCTTCATCATAGCCGCAGTTGCTGTGCGTAAATGCTACCCGGATACCGCGTTCAGTCAAAAACTCAATTGCCTTATCCGCGTTTTCAAGCTCAGGTGCTAAGCCTACCAGCTTTAAGGTTCCCTCAGCCGCATCAATCATCGCCTGAAGATGATCTAAACTGATATCTGGATGACCGGTATCAATCGCCTTTTCACCGACACGATTCAGATAAGGGCCTTCTGAATGAATACCGATGATTTTCGCGCCGTCATTATCTTCTTTTGAAACCTTCGCGATAACAGGGAATAATTCAAATTCAGCAGTCGGCAAAATCGCCGTAACACCTTGTGACGCTAAGCCTTTTAAATAGCCGCGCACATTAGCCTCATCATCACTGACCGCACTCATCATCGCATAACCCATCGTACCATGATTATGTGTATCAAAAATACCCGGAATGATCCGATATTGTGAAGCATCTACATCTACCGGACCGATCTCACGCTGGGTAATCCGCTTGATTTTCTTACCTTCAATTTCAAGATAACCGTCAACAATTCCATCTTCAGTCACAATTCTTTTACATTTGATAATCATTTTAGTTCTCCTTTAAATCATCATAAGTAATTAATTCAATCTGATTCATTTCAATAAACTTCTTCACATCCGGCGAGGTCGCAGCTGCCAGATCTTTCAATCGTATTATCGTATAGGAAGAATACTTAAACAGCTCTTCTTCCGCAAAACCAGCATGACAGACAAACACATTCAGCTCATGATCCAAAACCTGCGGGAGTACAGACATCAGATTTGCTTCTACATTTGTTGCCAGCTGCTGTTCAATCGGAAAGGGTTTAGGTGTCCACTCACAAGGCAGCATATAAAGTTCCTTTTCCTTCCAGACGTTGAAGGATACTGGAATCTCATACTTTTCACTCATCGCTTGGATTGCTTTGACAATATTATTTGTAATCAAAGAATGCCCATGCAGATAGCCCGGCTTGCGGCCAACCAATTCAATAAAACGCTTCAGCTGATTCTCAATCTCCAACACCGTTTCATCATACGGATAGGGATCAGTCTCAAAATCAGCCCGCATCGTATCGCTTAATGATTTCATCTTCTTCATCCGTACACCAGACGGTATAAAGTCACCCTTCGCGTCAACTAAGGAAGGAACCAACGCCGGATCGCTGACCGGCTTGCCGGCTACCAGATTGAAATCGATGCCGAGGCAGACATTCTTTACATCCTTAATCAGCTTTGCGGAATATTCACTGGCCGGCATGTTCACAAACAATCCGGTATTTCGGATTACCCCTTCACGAATCCCCTTGAGGATACCGCAGGCCGTTGATTCACATAGGCCGAAATCATCAGCCTGAAATAATAATTTCATTTTCCTCACCTCACTTTAAATAGCAAAGAGCTGGGAATTTTTATCCACAGCTCAATTTTTATATCCTAGAAAATACCGATAAATGCACCAATCATACCAAATGCAAGAATGCCCAGAATCAGCTGTGTAGGACGCGCACCCTTTTTGATTAATGTAACTAAGCCAAACAATAAGATTACACCTAATAAACCAGGGAAGATTGATTGGAATACATCATTGACAACCAGTGAAGTTTCACCGATATTCAATGTCAGATTCAGCGGTACATTCACCATTGAAGCCGTCATTGCGCCAACCATTGTAAGACCTAATACAGAAGCTGATTTAGATAAAGCACCCATTAAGCCAGATGAGAAAACCATATCGATGAAGGATGTACCAAATACATAGCCCCAGTTAACAAAGAAATATTTAACGACTGATTGTGAAACACCATAAATCAGAATGAAAATCAAAGTACCGAGGATACTTCCCTCTGAACAAAGACCAATAGCGATACCAGCCGCAATAATACGCAGACAGTTAAAGAATAAGCTGTCAAACATACCGGCTGTTGGCCCCATCAAGGCAGCCTTGATACTTTCGATTGTCTGACCATCAATTGAATTCTTTTCTTTATGCTCCTTCTCCATCGCATAGCTTAAGCCTGCGATAAATGAGAAAGGAACCGCATGTGTATTGAAGAAGTTCTGATGACGGATGTAAGCTTCTTTTTTACCCTCAGGATCATCTTTATAGATTGATTCAATGGCTGGTGCCATAGTACATGTGAAACCATTAGCCTCCATCTTAGCCATATTAAAGGTTGAGAATACAAGATGAGAACGGAAGAACATTGATTTTAATACTTTCTTTTCATCTTGAGATAATTGTTTCTTTTCCATTAGAAGAAGTCCTCCTCATCATTACTTACTGTGTTTGGATTCGCCGCCAAACTATTTTTCAAATCAATAACTCGCTTTTCACTGAAGAACATCGTAATAGCGATAACACCGCCGATAATAGCGATTGGCAATGTTCCCATACCAAGATAAGCAACTAATACATAACCAAAGAAGAAGAAACAGCCAACCTCTTTGTTCCAGATCATTGATGTTAAGATAGCAAATCCAACCGCCAGCATCATACTTGTAGAAGCACCTAAGCCAGTCATAACCCATGCCGGAAGTGATACAAGGAATGATTGAAGGCCTTCAACACCATATGCTACCGCAAAGAATAAGATAACAGTATTGATTAATGGGGTAATCATATTCACCGCCATTGTCTGTATCATAAATTTCTTAGGATTGCATTCTGCGGCAAGCTTTTCCCAATAAGCGGCTAATGAAGCCCATAAAGGTGTAAACATATTGGCAATTGAAGCCATTACGGTACCGATTGGCAATGCGATAGCAAGACCGGCTTCTGCCGTAGAACCTGTTAAAATAGTATAAGCAACTGCAATAATACTTGCTGTTGTAGCATCGGCAGGAATTGAACCGCCGATTGCGGAAATACCCATGAAGATCGATTCAAGCGCGGCTCCCATAACAATACCGGTATGGAAATCACCTAAAACAAGACCGGCAAGCGGGGCAACAACGATTGGACGGTTAATACATTGCCATGAGAGAATGTATGGGTCCAAGAGTGAGACAATATAATAGACTAGGCATATTTGCAATGCTGATGAGACCATGATAGTTCCTCCTTATAGTTCATTAAATCCCTAAAACTTTATTCAGCTTTTCAGGAATATCTTCTGGTGTTGTCTGATAGACTGTTTCAATTCCCATATCCAGAATCTGTTTGAAAAGCTCAACTTCTGACGGATACGCATATAAATTACTTCCATAAGTCTTGCGCTGTTCATCACCCTGCTTTGGCGCGATTCTTCCATAATTGCCGACATTGATCAACGGAATATCTTTCACATTCTTAACCATTGCCAGCAGATCCTCCGGTGAAGCCACAATCAATAAAATTGAGTGATTGGCTGCTTTCGGATCAGAAAGTAATTTTATAGCATCAGCAACCGACTTAATCGCAACCTTAGCGGTAGGCGGCGCTGCCATCATCAATGACTTCTGCACGATAGGATTTGATGCGGCGGCATCATTAGCGACAATAATACGATCCACACCGGTATGTCTTGACCATTTAATCGCTACCTGTCCATGAATCATACGTTCATCTAAACGAATTAGTTTAATCATTTCATTTCCTCCTTTTAAAAGAAATCTTCTTCCGTAGTTTCTACACTGTCATCCTTGACAACCCGAAGCATTTCCCGTGATCTTTCCACAATTTCTTCAAGCTGTTCATCACTGACACTTTCCTGAATAGAAAGCTCAAGGACACAAGCCAGATTTACACCCGCCACTAAACGGGTATTGGGTTTATGCAGATAAGTAAACATTACCTGATTAACACTGCCCCCATACATATCCGATAATAAAATAACTTCATCATTCTCACTCACTGATGCATAGAACGCGTCCAGTTTTTCCTGAACCGAACATTCATCAACATAAGCATCAAACACACTCACCTGATCACTGTTTCCTAACAGGATATCCAATGAGGTTTTCATACCGCTGGCCAGATGACCATGCGATGATAAGAATAGCTTCAGCACAGCGCCCGCTCCTTTCGTTTTCCATTTGCTGAGTAAAGAATACCATTGACTTATAAAAATGTTAACGTTTACATTTTGCTGAACATTAGTGAAACTGCCTCCCTTTTCACTCTCATTAGTGCAAAAGAAAAGCCTCATATCACAATGAGGCACGGTTTATAGATCAATTTTATTCAAAAAATAACTCTTTATATCATTCAAGCACTATTTTCGATTTATTAATTAGATAAGAATTTATTCGTAACAGCTTCAATGAAACAGCTGCGGTAAGCATCATCAACACTTTCAAAAGCCATCTGAATGTATTTCACACGATAATATAAATAGAAAAGAATCTTATTTACCAGCTTTAAATCAGTAATCTTAATATCATGCTTGAGACTTACCACAATAATATATTTAACTTCATATGGCTTATCCCAAATCATTTTAGTAGCCGGCTGATAAATTTCAATAAATTCCTTTTGCGTATGCTTATATTGGCAGAAAATCATCGCCACCTGTGAAGACTTATTATAATAGCTGAGATTTTGACCGCAGCTGAATAAGGAATCAAACATTTCCTCTGCCTTGCCATTTACCGCATGCTTATAGCACATCAGCTTCATAAATGTTACATAAACATCACAGTCAAATTTAGGATAAGTAGAGGTTATATTACTCATATGTTTAACAACTTCTGTAGAATAACCCTTAATAAATACCTCATTAAATAAATTCATCGTTTCATCCTCGATTCCCAGACCAGTAAATGTGACAAAAGGAATCGGGTAATAATTATAGGTTGAAGGTGTTTCAATTAAAGCGCAGTCATAATCGCTGAAATTGATCCGCCGCATTTCATATTGATTGTAGATATGCAGGGTATCAATCATATTGCCGCAGGATTTGCGCAGCATATCCGCTCGGGCATGTGCGACAGCCCGGCCAGCCTGTGAGATCACCGCCAGACGGCGTTTCGTATACTGATAATTAATCCGTTTCAGCATATAATCAATTAATAACGATATGGGTGTAAACACACTGGCATCAATTTCATCATTCAGAATTTCCTGGGAAATAGTAAGCATGACACGCGCCATCTGCATTGCCAGCGGTGATTTATCCGCCTCCGCTAGCTCATCACAATATGTAACCAGACGCATTTTCTTATTCGAATCATAATAAGAACGCAGATAAATCGGCATCAGCAGTGATTCAAAACTCGTGCGGAACACATCAAATAATTCCAATTCAAATAAATTGCCGCCCAATTCATTTTTCATGCATGCAATCAATTTATCCAGGTAATCACTTGTCTGTGAGATATGATCAACAGGAATAGTCGCCAGATCATCCTTATTGGACAAATCAATATCCCGATAACACATCAGCATCTTCGCAAATTGTAATTTTTCATCCTCATTATAATTGACGATATATTCAGTATTAAACACTTGTTCCGCAATCTTATATTCATATAAAGTTTTAATATGTGCGGCTGTCTTGGAATCAATTTTAACACCATGCCCGCTCATTAACCGATTCTGCATCAGGCAAAGATATGTAGCCATTTTCTTAGTATTGACATCCAGCACAGACATACAGCTCTCTCTGAGTATTTTCAATAAGGCATGACGAAGATCAGCATAATACTGATGGTCATCATAGAACATATGTTCAAATTCCTTCACATCATACTGTAATGAAATATCATGATACTGACTGCAGAATACCTCAACCATCAAATAACGGATATTTTCTTCACTGCCCTTAGGACTTAATCCCTTCCCAGGTGTTGAAACCAACTCAACATCATAACTGGCAAAGAAAGACGTAACCCAGGCAAGATCATTTTTAATAGCGGACTTTGTAAGGAAAAGCTGATCCGCTAAATCATCGACCAGCGTATATTCATGATAAAGCAGATTCTGCGCCATCATGATTCTTCTGGCTATTTTCTCCATATCCTCATTTCGGAAGAAGCCATATTCCTTTAACACCATTTCTTTAAACGCTAAATATTTAGCTGTATCGATGGGCTCAAGATAATAACCCTTGGAACGTGTAGATATGATATGAGCGATTTCCTCTTTCGATAATTCATCATTTAATTCCGCAATATCTGATTTAACCGTTCTTGCTGATGACAGGGAAAAATCTGCCAGATCATCAGAAGTCACTACACCATCATGATTCATGATTGCAAATAATATGGATAAATGGCGGCCTTTTGTGATTTTCATATTTAACCCTCTTTCACCCTTTATCTTATCATAGATTAACGTAAAAAGCTGATTATAAATTTTTACCAATCAAAAATCACTGCGAACGTGTTTATGCGTATTTCTTCATCCAGCCGCTCTTGAAGTAATGCACGGTACATAAAACCATCGCCAAAATCCAAGTTAATGTATAACCCCAGAATACTACCGCTATATTCTGAAAATACGGCATCGCAAAGAAAATCCAGATTTGACGGGCTACACAATAGCTGAAGGTAAGAATCAGCATCGGTGTAATCGCATCGCCGGCACCGCGCAGGGCTCCGCATAAGATATTGGAAACCGCGAGAAAGATATAACCAGGTACTAAGATGCTCATCATATAATGCCCGTAATACAAAACCTGTGATTCACTTGAAAAGATTGAAAGCAGACGGTCAGCCTGTGTAAAAATACCCAAAGAAAGAAGAATCGTAGCACATAGTGTCATGCTCATACAAATACGGATACCCTTTTTAACCCGCTCATATTCCCTAGCTCCCATGTTTTGACCGACAAAGGTTGTAATTGCCAGATTGAAGCTTTGTATCGGCAGATTGGCAAAGGCATCAATCTTGTTATAGCTGGAACAGCCAGCCATCGCAAATGAACCAAATGAATTGATCTGCGACTGCACAAGCAGGTTAGAAAAGGAAATGATTGACTGCTGAAGACCAGACGGCAGCCCGATTTTCACAACTCTCAGCAGGACATGTTTTTCAAAACGAATTTCTTTCAGTTTAATTCGATAATCATCTTTTACGGTAATTAAATGAAACAAGCCTAGCAGGCAGGAAGCACTCTGAGCAATTAAGGTTGCCCACGCGACGCCGGCTACCCCCATTTTAAAATAAATAACAAAGACTAAATCAAGCACAATGTTGATGCCGCAGCTGACGAACAAATAAATCAATGGCCGCCGTGAGTCACCGATTGCCCGCTGGATACCGGCGCACATATTGTAAAGCATGACCGGTACGATTCCTAAAAAGTATATCCGCAGATAAAGAATTGAACTGTCCAGCACATCTGCCGGCGTACCGGTCGCTGAGAGCATCCACGGTGACAGCAAATAACCGATTGCCATTAAAATCAAGCCGCTGCAGAAAGCCAGCGCTATTGATGTATGCACTGAATCATGCAGTCCTTCTTTATTCTTAGCACCGTAGTATTGAGAGACGATAACACCGGCCCCCGTTGACAGTCCCATAAAAAAACCAACCAGTAAATTAATGATTGGATTGCTTGCGCCAACGGCAGCCAAAGCCTGCGGTCCCACATAGTTACCGACCACTACTGAATCTACCGTATTATAAAGCTGCTGAAAAAGATTACCAATCAGCAGCGGGATTGTAAATATTAAAAGCTGTTTCCAAATGACACCCTCGCTCATCATTCCGCTATTTTTTCGTTCCATGCTGCACATCACCCCTGAATAATTTATTAGTATACTCTTATCATCGGGATTTTTAAAGTCTAATTTTTACACTTATGCATAAAGCAAAAGAAAAGCCATATCTTTCGATATGACTTATTCGTTATTTAATGATTGCAGGCAGCCAGTGAGAATCTGGTTCAAGCTCAAGCAGCTTCGCAACTGTTGAAGCTACATTGGCAAGACCAAAGTCACCCTCAGCAATTTCAACATCCTTATTATAAATAATAAATGGAACCTTATTTAGTGTATGAGAAGTCTTAGCCTTTGGCTTATCGCCTTCCTTCTTAGGTTTTTCATACATTTCATCAGCGTTGCCATGGTCAGCTGTTACGATCAGGATACCATTAACCTTCTTCACAGCCTTCATGATTCTTTCCAGACATAAGTCTACGGCTTCAACACCGATAATTGTAGCTTCATAGTTACCTGTATGACCAACCATATCACCATTAGGGAAATTCGTTCTCAGGAAATCATATTTGCCTGATTCAATCGCTTCAACTAAAGTATCCGTAATTTCCGCAGACTTCATCCAAGGGCGCTGTTCAAATGGTACAACATCAGATTTGATTTCTACCCAGTCTTCAAGTTCTTCTGAGAATTTCTGTGAGTTGTTGCCGTTCCAGAAATACGTTACATGTCCATATTTCTGTGTTTCTGAAATTGCGTAAGAACGAATGTTGTTCTTTACAAGATATTCAGATAATGTATGTTTGATCTTTGGCGGATAAACTAAGAAATTATTAGGAATCTTTAAATCGCCGTCATATTGCAGCATACCGGCATACATTACATCCGGTTTGCGGACACGGTCAAATTCGGTGAATACTTCACTGTCAAAGGCCAGTGAAATTTCCTGAGCGCGGTCGCCGCGGAAGTTAAATAATACAACGCTGTCGCCGTCTTCGATAGTGCCGACTGGTTTGCCGTCCTTGGCGATAACGAATGCTGGCAGATCCTGATCGATCACACCAGTTTCACTGCGGTAAGTCTCTACGGCTTCTTTAGCGCTGGCAAATTGTCTGCCTTCACCTAATACATGCGTATGCCAGCCAGCTTCAACCATTGGCCAGTTTGCTTGATAACGGTCCATCGTAATCTTCATACGGCCGCCGCCTGATGCGATGCAGGCATGGAAATGATCATCATTGACAGTGTTAAAGAATGCTTCAATCTGATCTAAATAAATCAATGCGCTGGTTTCCGGTACATCACGTCCGTCTAATAACGCGTGAACACGAACTTCTTTGATACCATCAGCCTTCGCCTGTTCAATTAATGCCATTAAATGATTAATATGTGAATGAACATTACCATCAGATAATAAGCCGATGAAATGCATCTTGCCATGATCTTTACATTTATCAACCAATGCCTTCCATGTATCTGTTTTAAAGATATCCTTGGATTCAATGGATTCATTTACTAATTTTGCGCCTTGGCTGTAAATTTGTCCGCAGCCTAATGCGTTATGACCAACCTCTGAATTTCCCATATCGCCATCGCTTGGCAAACCAACTGCTAAGCCATGGGCTTTAATTGCTGTATTTGGAGATGTTGCCTTTAATTCATGAAGTGTAGGCGTATATGCGTTATTAACCGCATTGCCATAATCTTTATCGCTAATACCGACACCATCCATTACTACTAATACTACCGGTCTTTTACTCATTTGAGTTTCCTCCTTCTTTACCTAATAAATATACCATTTTTTCAGATAAATGGCATTATAAACTATCTAAATTCGTGAATTAATTTGCATAATCGGCACTCAGTAAGCTGATTCGCGCATATACTGCAATAGCGGCGAATATAATATCGTCAGAAGGAGTGTGAATTTATGTGTGGTATTGCAGGTGTCTTGGACAGCCGGCATGATATTACGAATCAAAAGCCGATTTTCCGTGAAATGATGAATACATTAAAGAACCGTGGGCCTAATGATGAGGGTGTATATACAAATCGGCATGTGGCGCTGATTCATACACGGCTGGCTGTTGTCGATCCGGAAAATGGCCAGCAGCCAATGTTTTTTACGGAAGATAAAAAGCGTTACGTCATCGTTTATAACGGAGAATTATACAATACAAATCAGGTACGCAAGGAATTGATTGAGCTTGGTTATGAATTTAAATCACACAGTGATACAGAGGTGGTTCTAAGAGCCTATGTCGCATGGAAAGAGAAATGTGTAGACCATTTTAACGGCATCTTTGCTTTTGCGGTATGGGATGACGCGCAGGAGCGTTTATTCTTGGCCCGTGATCGGGTGGGTGTAAAACCGCTGTTTTATGCCGTTGTTCAAGATACATTCCTATTTGGCTCTGAGATTAAGGCATTGCTGGCTCATCCGCTGCTTGACGCTGAAATTGACGTGCACAGTATTGCCGAAATTATGCTGATTGGACCGGGAAGAACACCGGGTTATGGTGTATTTAAGCATGTAGAAGAGCTTAAACCTGGTGAGTATGCTTTTGTAAAGGGCTGTGAAATCGATAAGCATCGTTATTTTACCCTAAAGGATAAGCCGCATACGGACAATGAAGCACAGACAATCAGAAAAGTCCGTGAACTGGTAGTGGATGCCATCCAGCGTCAGCTAGTGTCAGATGTACCCATTGGTACCTTCCTGTCCGGCGGTCTTGATTCAAGTCTGATTTCCTCAGTCGCATCCCGTTATATGAAAGAGCGCGGCAAAAGGTTAAAGACCTTCTCCGTTGATTATGTAGATAACGCTAAATATTTTAAGGCCAGTCATTTTCAGCCGAACAGTGATGCTGATTTCATTGGCAAGATGGTTAAATATCTGGACAGCGACCACACCACGATCACCCTTGGCACCGACGATTTGATTGAGAGCCTGTTCTTAGCTGTTGATGCCAGAGATCTGCCGGGTATGGCCGATGTTGATGGTTCACTGCTGCTTTTTGCGAAAGAAATCAAAAAGCAAGTAACGGTGGCCTTATCCGGTGAATGCGCGGATGAAATCTTTGGTGGTTATCCATGGTATCGAGACAAGGATATCCGTGAAGCTGACGGCTTCCCATGGTCACAGAGTACCTTATACCGTGCTTCCTTTATGCAGGATAAATGGCTGAACGGCTTAACTGCCAATGATTATGTGCATTCGCGTTATCAGCAGACATGTGATGAGACAGATAAATTGCCCGGTACTTCCCCTTTAGAAGCCCGCATGAAAGAAATGATGAACCTGAATGTTAATTGGTTCATGCAGACGCTGCTTGACCGCAAAGACCGCATGAGCATGGCAAACGGCCTAGAGGTCAGGGTACCTTTCTGTGATACACGTATTCTTGAATATCTCTACACAGTGCCATGGTCACTAAAAGATTATGAAGGCCGGGAAAAAGGACTGCTGAGGGTTGCGATGAAGGATTATCTGCCTGATGAAATTCTATGGCGCAAAAAGAGTCCTTATCCTAAAACTCATCATCCCGCTTATTTACAAAAACTGCGGGAAATGCTCGATGACTTATTAAATGAGTGCAATGCCCCGCTGTGGCAGATTGTTAAACCGGAAGCGGCAAGAAAGCTGTTAACCGATGAAACCGCTCAGCCATGGTATGGTCAGCTGATGACGACACCACAGACAATTGCTTATTTCCTCCAAATCAATTATTGGCTTAAAAAGTATCATATTAAAATTAGTGAGTGATTTCACTTGCGCTGACTGTCACCTTTAAGTAAACTTAAGGTGAGGTGATTTCATGTTTAGAAAAATACTATTGAGCCTGTCACTGCTTAGTTGTTTTATGCTTCCAGTGCATGCTGAAGAAGCCCTGCGGGAAGATGAAACAGCATTGATTGAACGCTATGAAACATCAGTCTTTAAGCTAGGCAGCTGTGATGCCACGGAATATCCGAAAATGCCGAAGAGCTTCATTGAAGCCGCCCGGCAGGTAATTATTGAAAATGATTTTTCTGAAGAAGAAATCCAAATACTGAATCAGGGCTTTGATCAAATCCTAGAGATACTGGATACTTTTGTGAAAGCAAATGTTGTCATCACCGCAGATGAATTTAACACAGGACTGCGCGGTGAAGCCGATGACCGCTTTTATGACTTTACTGCCCTGCGATCTGATCTGCAGAAAGCCGCTTATCAGGCATATAATGACGCAGGTTATAAGGTGCTTGGCCTTGATGGCATCAAACCGCTGTTAGAAAAAGACGCGTCACTGAAAAAACCGATTGAAAACGATCCGCTTGAATTAGATGTTAAAGCTCAGTCAGCGAATGAAGGAATGAGTCTCTATGATACGATCAAGCTTATTGTTGAAGCGGCTTCGGCAGTAATTCTGCTGCTGGGAATTTATGGCTTCATCAAAAGTAAACGTAAATAAAAGAAGGAAGGTTTCTTCATTATGCACATTGCATTATGATTGAATCCCTTCCTTTTTATTATTATAGCTGATTCGCAAAACGGGTGATGGCTGCCAAACCATCCTTTAATACCTGTTCCTCACAGGCATAACCGATACGGAAGCTATGCGGCTGTTCAAAGCAGTCACCCGGTGTTACAAAGGCACCGGTCTTGGCATACATCTGTTTACAGAAAGTATAGGAATCAAGATCAAAATCATAATAAATCAGCGATGTTGTGCCAGCCTTAGGTTTTACATAAGAAAAATGCGGATTTTCAGCAATCCATTGATCAAGGATTGCCAAATTGTTTTGAATCAGCTGAATATTGCGTTCCAACAGCTTATCGGCATGCTTTAATGCGGCTGCCGCAATCATTTCATCCAGCATCCCACAACTGATCATATTATAATCACGATGTGATAAACATGCCTCAATTACCGCCTTATCCTTTGAAGCAACCCAGCCAAGACGGACACCGGCCAATGAGAAAATCTTCGACATACTGCTTACACTGATTCCCTTTTCATATAAATCTACAATGCTTTCGGTATAGCTGCCATCCTGATTCAGACCGCGGTATACCTCATCACAGAGAATATAGGCATCAACTGAACGGGCAATCGCTACAATTTCCTTTAAAATATCTAAAGGAATCAGCGCACCAGTAGGATTGTTTGGATTATTCAGACAAATCATTTTAGTTTTTTCATTCACCAATTGACGCAGCTCTTTCACATCTGGCAGATAATCATTTTCTTTCTTTAAATGTAAAAGCTGCACATCCGCATGAAAAGCCTCTGGGATTGAATAGAGCTGCTGATACGTCGGCAATACAGAAATAACCCGGTCCCCTGGCTCAATCAGCGAATAAAAGACTAAATGATTCGCGCCCGCTGCACCATGTGTTGACAGTACATTTTCAGGCTGGATATTACGATATCTGCCGCAGATTCCCGCTTTAAAAGGCGCCGCGCCCTGAATTGCGCCATAGGTGAGCCGCTGTGAAGCCAGATCATCTAAAAAAGCATTGCGATTAATGCCAGTCAACGCTAATAATTCATCAAGCGAAATTGAATCAACACATGTTTCCGCAATATTATAAACCGCATCATCCTCATATTCATTCATCCATTCCTCTACTTTAAATGGTTTAATTTTCATATATTTCCACCTCGCAACATTATCATAAACAATTGAAAGGAATTCCTCAATGGTCAAAATAAAAAATTAATCAACATTTTTTGGTTAAAATACAAAACTAATCTTTAGTATTTTCATTCATTAACACAAACCACATCAGCTGTGATTCAAAGTAATCAGGTTCATGATCAGCTGTAAGTGCTTCTTTGATCCGCCCCAGACGATAACGCACTGTGTTCTTATGTACATGAAGCAGCTTTGCCGCCTTTACAACATCACCCTGAGCCATAACATATGCCTGCGCGGTCTGCATAAGATCCTCATGACTGCTTTCTTTTTCAATCATTGATTTCATATCAGCACAATAATTGCGCACCCATAAATTATCTCTTAATGGATAAATCAGCTGAAAGATGCCGATATCCGTAAAGGATACGTGAGGCAGCTTAAACTTGTCTGCATATTCATAGGCAAACAGGCTTTCCTTGAGAGCCAGATCTATTTCATCTAAATTGTCATGGCGCTTGCCAAAACCGATTGGCTGTGTTTTTTCCCGGATGCTCTCCGGATGCAGATTGCCCACTAAAAAGCTGCCTTCTTCATATGCATAACAGAAGCAATCACTGGCTCTGAGATAGGCTGGCGGCATCTTCTTTTTCACATAAGCGGCACTAAAAGGAACCGATAGATTAGGGAATAGCTCTTCAGCCAAGACCCGCTGACTGCCGGCGGATAATTTTTCATTCATCAGCAGCTTTAGTTTTTGTTCGTTTAATTCTTCATTTCCCCGCGCTTCAATCAATGCGCTCAGCTCAGTGATTAAAGTCTCAAAATAACCGCCTTCACGTTTAAACATCAAGATTGGAAATGCTTGCTAATTCGCGTACTCAATAACCTCATTCGGCAGCTCATGATAATAAATCTCCTTGATTGCCAAGGCAGACGCGCCATCCTGAATCAAGAGCTTAATGGATTTTAAAATCATTTCCGGGTGATGCTTCGCAAACAGCAGACTCGTTAATACAAAGGCTTCCTTCTCAAAAAGGCCGAAGGGTTCTGAATCACTAAGTGCGTCATATTCAAAATCAAGGATGTTTACCTTGCTGACAGAACGATTGAGACCATTGATACCGGCGGCGATACGAAAAGCGGAAAACGCAGGCTGCTGCAGTAATTCTGAAATCTTGATGCTCATTGCGCAGACAGCTCATTCAGCTTGGCTAAAGTATCCAGCTTCAGCTTTTCACGCAGCCTTTTCATATAGGCAAACTCTTCGCATTCCTTTTGACCGTGTGTTTGATTTAATTCATATTCCAGCTCAATCCATGTATCCAGCGCCGCCTCATTATGCTGGAGCACTACCTCACACTTATCGATACATTTATATAATCTCGCTTCCGGTGTTTTCAGTTCATCCATCTCCTCAAACAAGGCTTTTAAAGTATCCTTAAAAGAACCGCTGACTGTGCTTAACAGCTGATCGATCGCATCCAGCTCAACCACTTCATCCGTTGCGGTTTTATAAAAGGTCGGAATATCTCCGGTAATTGCCTCGCCAAGATCATGAATCAGACACATCTTGATGACCTTATTCATATCCAGCTCGCTGAATTCATCAGCCACAGCCATTGCCATTAGGCCCATCCGCCAGCTATGCTCTGCCACACTTTCATGACGGCCGCTGCTTGTCCAGCTATGTCTTGTGTTGCACTTTAACTTTTCTGCAATATTCATAAAGACGATACATTCATTGATATCCATTTTCCGCACTCACTTTCCAGTATTTTTACTTTAAGTGTATTATAGCATTTAAGCCGCTGAACTTCGATTGCTGATTCTGCATTTACTCACTGAATGCTTCTGTTCAGCTTAAAATCATTCACTTTCGACATGATTTGATGTAAAATGAAAAACAAATGGAGGCTTTATGAAAAAAATAGAACTTGAAGATTTTTCTAATTATCAATATTTATCAGAAATTAAACTTACTGAAGATGGGAAGCGCTGCCTGTTTGTTGTCAGTCAGGCTGATTTGGATCACAACAGCTATCAGCATCACATCTGGATGGCTGACTTAATCAACAACAAGGTTATGCAATGCAGCGGCGGCGGCAAGGAACGCGGTATAATCCTAGAATCCGCAGACACTATTTTATTTCCTGCTGACCGTGACGGGCTTGTTAAGAAAGCGAACGCAGAGCATCAGGAGTGCAGTGCCTATTACCGTTTAAATTTAAACGGCGGTGAAGCGGTTTTAGCCTTTACCTTACCGCTTGCCGTTACCTCTTTAAAACTCATCGATGAACAATATGCGGTTGCGATTGCCAATGTGGATCTGAATAAACCTGATCTTTCTGCTTTAAGCGGTGACGAATTAAAACAGACGATTCAGGCACTGAATGAAGAAAAGGATTATGAGGTACTTGATGAGCTGCCTTACTGGTTCAATAATCAGGGCTTTATCAACAAGCACCGCAAACAGGCTTTTCTGGTCAATCTGCAAACCGGCGAACACAGCCTGCTCTCACCAACCTTAATGAATGTCAATGAAATGGCACTCAGTGAGGATAAGAAGACATTGATCCTATGCGGCAGTGAGTATCAGGATATCCGCCAGCCTTATTCAGTCATTCTTAAAGTTAATCTTGATACTAAGGAAACGGAACCATTATTGGCAGATAATCAATATAATGTCAGTCATATCGCATTAAGTAAGGATTGTTTAATCTTTACCGGCACAGATTTAAAAACATGGGGTACAAATGAAAATGATAAATTCTTTGCCTGTGATCTGCATACTAAAGAGCTGACATGTTTCTTTGATCCTGACTGGGGCATCGGCTCAAGCGTTGGTTCTGACGCGAAGCTCTATGGCGGCATCAGTTTTAAATATGTCAACGATAAGCTATACTTTATCGCTACGGTGGATAATGCGTCTAATCTGTATGAATTAACATTAGATGGTGAATGCAAGGCGCTGACTCAGCAGGAAGGCAGTGTTGAATGCTTTGATATAGTTGATGAAACAGTAGTATTTATCGGTATGCGTAATATGCTGCTTCAGGAAGTCTATCAGCTGAAGCAAAATCAGGAAATAAGACTGAGTGATATCAATACGGCTGCCTTAGCGGATACTTATGTAGCCAAGCCTGAGAAGCTTTCCTTTATCAATGAGGATCAGGAACGGGTAGACGGCTGGGTGCTGAAGCCTTATAATTATGATCCGGATAAGAAATATCCGGCGATTCTGGACATTCACGGCGGACCTAAGGTGGTCTATGGCGAAACCTTCTTTCATGAGATGCAGGCGTGGGCATCACAGGGTTATTTTGTATTCTTTGCCAATCCGCATGGCAGTGACGGCCGCGGGAATCGATTCATGCATATGGTAAACCGCTATGGTACCATTGATTATAATGATTTAATGACCTTTACTGATGAGGTATTAAAACAATATCCAGCGATTGATCATCAGCATATCGCGGTAACCGGCGGCAGCTACGGCGGTTTCATGACGAATTGGATCATCGGCCATACAAATCGTTTCTGCTGCGCGGGCAGTCAGCGTTCAATAGCTAACTGGATCAGTAAATCATTAACGACTGATATTGGCTATTATCATAACATGACTCAAATGGCCGCGACACCTTGGCAAGACGTTTCAAAGATGTGGGACTTTTCACCTTTAAAATATGCGGATCAATGTGTCACCCCTACCTTATTTATTCAATCTGATGAGGATTATAGATGCTGGATGTGTGATGCCATGCAGATGTTTCATGCCTTAAAGCTTCATCATGTAGAGACGAGAATGTGTTTATTTAAGGGTGAAAATCATGAGTTATCAAGAAGCGGTAAACCAAAGCATCGGCTGAGACGATTAAAAGAGCTGACTCATTGGTTTGATCGATATTGTAAATAGAAAACAAGCTGTGTTCTAAAATTCTGAAACACAGCTTTTATTTTACCTTTTCAACAAGCAGATCACGCATTGCTCTGGCCGCGATGCTTAAGCCATGGTGGGTATCCTGGATCAGACAAATCGTGCGGTCTAATGTTTTTTCAACTAATTGTATTTCAATGATTTCACCTTTACTTAACGCTTCCTGAGCAAATTCAGCCGGAATAAAACCTAAACCCAGACTGTTTTTTACCATTGGCAGAATTAAATCAGAGGTCGCAACTTCAATATCAGGTTCCCATTCCAAGCCATGATCCAGATAGAATTTATTATAAAGCTCATAGGTACGGGTATTCTGAGCCAAGCTGATCAGCGGATATTGCGTCAGTTCTTTTAGATGCAGCTTTTTATTGGCTAATGATGTGAAAGATGATGAAGCTATCAATATTTCATGAATTGTTTTAAGTTTAATTTCTTGGAGTGAACCGCTGACTTTAGTAGGTGATGTCACCACCGCAAAATCAATTTGACCGCTTTTTAACGCATTGATGGCCTGCGGGGTCGTATAATTGAAGATTTTCAAACGCACAGCCGGATAAGCCTCATGAAATTGACGCAGGATGGGCAGCAATAAACCATGCAGCGCTGTTTCACTGGCACCGATATAGAGAATGCCGCTTTGCAGACCAGCATTTTGCGACAGCTCAGCCTCACCTCTCTGCAGCTGTTCAAAGGCGATGGCAGCATGTTTATAAAGCTGCTCCCCTTCAGCCGTTAACGTGATGCCGCGGTTATTTCTGATAATCAGCCGGCAGCCTAATTCATTTTCAAGATTATTGATCACCCGGGTTACATTGGGCTGACTGCTCATTAATGCAGCCGCTGCCTGTGTCATGCTGCGATATTTTGCGACATAGTAAAAGATACGGTAATATTCAAAATTAACAGCCATCAGCAACCTCCCGGATATAACTATTTATGATATCAGCTATATCAACTATATATTATTCATCTGATACTATATAGAGTATAATACGAAGCTGGTTAGGGTTCAATCTTTTATACAAAATAACGAAGGGATGATGGGTATGAATAACGATTTAACCGTAGGAAAGCCGTCAAGTGTCTTGTGGAGATTCTGCTTGCCGCTGTTTGGCAGTATTCTCTTTCAGCAGCTGTATAATATCGCTGACAGTTTTGTGGCGGGCAAATTCATCGGTGAACAGGCATTGGCTGCGGTCGGCAACAGCTATGAAGTAACCTTGATCTTTATAGCCTTTGCATTTGGCTGCAACATTGGCTGTTCGGTCGTTGTATCACAGCTATTCGGTGCTAAAAACTATCGTGATATGAAAACCGCGGTCACCACAACATTAATTGCCAGTGCTGTTTTATGCGGCTTATTAATGCTGGGCGGCCTGACCCTTTGTACTCTGCTGTTAGAGCTGATCCATACACCCTCAGAAATAATCGCAGCTTCAAAATTATATCTGGATATCTATATCTTAGGACTTCCTTTTATGTTTTTCTATAATGTTTCAACCGGTATCTTCTCAGCATTGGGTGATTCACGGACACCCTTTATTTTTCTGGCGGTTTCCTCATTATCCAATATTGCCGTCGATATCCTTTTCGTTAAAGCATTCCAGATGGGGGTGGCCGGTGTCGCATGGGCAACCTTTCTCTGTCAGGGGATCAGCTGTATCCTCGCGCTTACCGTCGTATTAAAACGGCTTGCCGCAATTAAAACGGAAGGCCATGCGCAGCTTTATTCATGGGAAATGTTTGGCAGAATCGCGCGGATTGCCGTCCCAAGCATCCTCCAGCAAAGCTTTATCTCTGTGGGCAACATACTCATTCAAAGCGTCATCAACAGCTTCGGTGCCAGTGTGATCGCCGGGTATTCAGCCGCGGTTAAACTGAATAACATGGTCATTACCTCATTTACTACCTTGGGCAACGGAATCTCTAATTATACAGCGCAAAACCTCGGTGCTGATAAGCCGCAGCGAATCAAAGAAGGCTTTCATGCCGGCATCAAAATGGTTTGGCTGATTTGTGTGCCGCTCGTGCTGCTGTATCTGTGTGCCGGCCGCTGGCTGATTTATATCTTTATGGATCATTCAACCGGTCTGGCGATAGATACGGGCGTTCAATTTCTAAGTATCCTATCCCCCTTCTACTTCATCGTATCCGCTAAACTGGTTGCCGACGGCATTCTGCGCGGAGCCGGTATGATGTCACAATTCATGACAGCGACATTTACCGATTTACTGCTGCGTGTAATTTTAGCCGCTGTGCTTTCACGGTTCTTTGCGACAGCCGGCATCTGGTTCGCATGGCCGATCGGCTGGACAATTGCCACAGCCTTATCACTTTTCTTCTACCGCAAAGGCACTTGGATCATTGCCGATCAAAAAGCTCAGCTAGTCAGCGCAAATTAAAACAAGAAAGCATGCGCTGCCGGCTTGATTATAACAGTCTGGAAAAGGCCAGCAGAATCAGAAAGGCTCCGCTCAGCCATGACAGATCCCAGCGCAGACGTCCTTTCATCACCTTGCCAATCAGCAATCCCAGCTGTACAAACAATACACAGACAATAAAATTCACCAGATAAAGACTGATCGAGGGTGTGATCGATAAACCATAGGCAAAACCGCTGGCTAAGGAATCCATGGATAAGGCTGTAGCAAGCATAATCGCCTCTTTTACTGAAAGCGTATTGGAATTATCCACATCTGCTTTCTTTTCATCTTCCGCAATCTCCAGCAGCAATACGATATTCTTAAATTTCACACACATCGGCTGTCGTTTTAATCTTCCCAGCCAGCTTTTCCAAAGACTCTTAAACAAGGAACAGCAGCCTAAAAGCATCAGCAGACCCGCGCTTAACGCCAATGCCAGCTGTTCATTTAATAAGCTTTGAATCAACGCTGCGAAGCTTAAAGACAAGAATAAAAAAAGCGTACCAATAAAAGCGATAATCACTGAGGCAGAACGGTTCACCTTCATGTTATCCAACCCATAGGTGATACTTACCAGAAACGCATCAAAGCTCAAGGCCATGACGAGAAATAACCATTCAATCATAACTCACCTCAACCTAGTTTATAGCTAAGACAGCGTTGTGTGAATATAAAAGCCAGACCGAAGTCTGACTTGCTTTTTATAATTCCTGTATATTTCCTTGTTTATCAGCTAATAATACACTGAGCTTCAGCTGTTTTTTCACCACTGGAGAAATCTCGTTCCACTGTCTGCGGGTCATTGGTGAATCATTAAATGCCAGACTATAATGAATTGAAGGGTCCTGAATTTTTGTAATTAATTCGGTGACTTTACTAGGCAGTGTCTGCTTTCTTCCCCTTTTAATTCCCTGAACATTGATCACCCAGCGTTCATTCTCATGCTGAGCTAATATTTCATTTTTAATTTCTGTATAATCCCAACCATGCTCATCCAGCCATGAACGGATCAATTTACTCAAATCCTCCGTACTGCGTTTCATTTTCTGCTTTTTAGCCAATGCCTTTTCTTCCGGTGACTTGCTTGGTCTTCCGCGCTTCTTACTTGGGAATAAACGTTCCCGGCTGTCTAATTCATCTGTACGATATAGAATTACCAAATGTGAACCAAATCCTGTCTGCCCTTTTGGTCTTCTCAGAATTTCATCCCCCGTCAATGCCAGCTTATACATCGCCTGACAGCATGTCGGCATCGTCGCGTGATTTGGTGACACCTCCGCATGCAGCCCTTTGGAAGAAATTTCGATCGTTTTTAACCCCGCCTTGGCTGCATCTTGTTTTTTCTTTTCTAAAATTTCTAAGTAATCTTTAATACCTGGACCTTTCATTTCGAAATCCTCCTTCAATTGCTACTATTGTAGCGCTTTGGTTTTGTCGAAATCACGCACATAGTGTCACTGATATGAAAAAGAATATCAAAATTTGATGTATAATAGGTAAAAGAGGTGATTTTCATGAACAAGAATATCATAAAGCGTATTTTAAATCTGATTGACACGCTGGAAATTAATAAAACTTCAATTCGTTCCCTGATCTCACAACTGGAAAAAGAGTTAAAATTACAGTTTTGTGAAACCAGCCGGGACAGTATTGAAGAAGTGATCAGAATTCTTCAGGCCACCGGCAACCTTAAAACGCTGGAGGACGGCATCGATCTGTCACAGCCGGCAACTGTTTATGCGAAAAGCTATGAGAAATCTGAATGTGAAGCCGCTGCCTTGTTTGAATGCTGCATCCGTGAAATGAAATATCGTCAAGTCCTTTTATCCTATCTGGATCTTACTTTTCATCCGATTGATCTGATGGCTGATCTTGGCTGTGAGGATCTTGTCTATTTGATGCAGAACAGTATCTTATTTATTGAAGTAGACGAAGCCCTGTGCCGTTTTAATCCTAACCTGAAACAATATATTGAATGGGTTCTTGAAGATTATGAAAATAAACGGCCGATTATTTCAAGCTGTGTCCGTGCTTTATACACGCGTGACATTTACCGCGCTAAGAAAAAGCTGGAAATGCGCAACACTGATTATAAAATGATTGCTTATGACAGCTGTGATGTAATTTTGGATATCCTGCCTGCGATGGGGATTCCTGTTGATCGTGATGAATCGAAAGAGCTGCAGACTTTTTTCAAGGACTGCCTGTTCAATGAGTTTAACCATTGCTGCGCGATCTGCGGTATCCATCTGCCGCAGATGCTGATTGCCAGTCATATTAAACCATTCCGTGACTGTGCCCATGTTTATGAAGCGATGGATAACAACAACGGCCTGCTGCTGTGCCGCAATCATGATTATTTGTTTGATCAGGGATATATCAGCTTTGAAGAAAACGGTCAGCTGATCATCTGTTCAGAATTATTAAATGATCCGCATTTTAAAGCGTATGGTATTAACACAGCTATTCGGTTAAAGGAACGCTACTGCACTCAGAGCCGGGTTAAATTTTTCAAATATCACAAGAAAAACTACTTTAGAAAGCAAAAATAAAAAGACCTCACAGGGTCTTTCTTTAATTTACTTTCCGTCTGATGGTTCAAGTGAAAATACCTGTTCACCATCTTGTGAAACCAGCAGTTTTCCACGCGCATAACGCTTCACATAGTCAGGATTCTGCAGCTTCTCTTTTTCTTCTTCAAGATCAGCACGCTCAGCCTCTATTTCACTCGCCACAACCTGTGCTTCCGCAAGGTTTTGCTGTAACTCTCTAGTTGTCATGACTTCATTGAAGACATTGTAAATAAAGATACATGAAAAGGCAATAAGAACAACGTTCTTTGCGTGAGACAGTAATTTGCTACGCTTCTTGTTGCCGGATGCTTTCGCATTATCCATTTCTTGTCCTCCCTTTTTTAAGCCTACCCTACTTGTTATTATAGCATACATTTTCTTTTTGACAAGCCTGACAGAGTGAACAATTGGTTTAAAAAGTGATATAAATCTAATATAAAAGGGCAAAAATAGTAAATAAATCCATTTATAGAAGCAGTAGAAGCCAATCGCAAAGAGCGCTATACAGTAAATCTGGGTTTCACCGCCATTAATTTGATAGAGACAATAATAAAAAACACACGTTGCAGACAAGGTTAACAGTGTCGTCCAAAAACAGCGGGCAAGCCTTGAGAAACGAGCGCTGATCAATGAATATAGGCTGAAAATCATAGCAAACATAACACCGCCGAGAAAATGCGCAATCAATGACTGCAGCTGCTGCGGCAAAAGCATTATTTAAAAAGCCTGCTGATCAGTGATTCCTTGCCGTTTCCTTTCTTATTGGTGATGTATTCAATTGAATCAATAACACCCTTTATGATTACATCGCCATGATCAGTATCCATCTTGGCAAGGGTTAAATCTTTACCATGCACGACCATCCAGCCCTGTGATGTATCCATTAAAAATTCATTCGCGTCAAAGCTGTCAATTAATTTTACACCTGAAAGTTCTAATACTTTTCTGTCTTTAAGCGACAGGTTATGGTAAGGATTGGTTTCAAAGTGGAAGCCATTTGCTGTATCATTCATAGATATCCCTCCTGCTATATCCTATGAAATTATTCACTTTCTTATGCGTTTAATTTTGTCTGATTGATTTGCTGCTTGCGAAAATCAGAAGGACTCTGTTTGTAATATTTACGAAATGTCTCTGCATAATAGCTGGCACTGCCAAAGCCTGTAATTAAAGCAATTTCACTCACCGTAAAATCAGTATCCCGCAGATAGTCAAGACTCTTATTCAATCGATATTGGTTTAGGTAAGCAATCGGTGTCTGTGTGAAAAACTTTTTAAATAACTGACAGCATTTACTCTCCCCAACTGAACCCGCCGCTGCTATTTCTTTTAAAGTTATCGTTTCCGCATAATTTTTCTGAATATAACCAACCATGTTGCGGATGATTGTCAGATTGCCTGACTGTTTTTTCAGCACTGTTTCAACAGGCAGATTATCGCAAAGATAAAACCAAATGGCAGAAAAAGCAGCCTGACAATACAAAGGGGATGCGTTTTTATGTCTGTTTTCATAGATAGCAACAATCTGTTTGAGGATTTCAGACTGCCAGTCAGTATGCTTATTCAATTTGACATAAGGCAGTGCGTCATTATTGATTAAGGGTGAAACAAATTCCTGTTCATATGCTAATGTTGTACATAGCAGCAGCGGATGAAATAAAATACAGATATAGTCACAGTCCTTTTGCTCATTTGAAAAACCATAATGTACCTGTCTTGAATTGACAAATATTCCTTCTCTCTCATGCAGTCGGATTATATTGCCATTCACATTGTAATCCATGAAGCCGCTTATTATATAGATAAGTTCAATATCATCATGCCAGTGACTCGGAGCTGTATAGTTCAGACACTGAGAAAGCATTGCCCTGCGGATATAGATTGGATAATTCAGTGAATCATAGTGTACCTTTTCTGATCGATCATCCTTTAGTTCAATTGTCATATACTTCACCTCACAGGATTGTTATTGAATTTGATATAAAAACGATATGATACTATTGAATTGCACAGTATAATTATAACAATAAAGTAAAACATTACAAGGAGGCAGGCTATGTTTGCAGATTATCATGTACATACGGATTTCAGTGATGATTCCCGTTATCCATTAGAGGATGTAATTAAAGACGCCATCGCGATGAAAATGGATGAGATTTGTATCACTGATCATGTTGATTATGGTATTAAGGTTGACTGGGACAGCGGCAAAGAAATTGTCTACCGGCACAACGATCCGCTGGCAAATGTTGATTATCCTAAATATATGCGGGCAATTAAAGATATGCAGGCAAAATATGGGGATAAAATAACGATTAAAACCGGTCTTGAATTTGGTATTCAAATGCACACGATTGATCAATTTGAGCAGCTTTTTCAACGCTATCCATTTGATTTTATCTTATTATCGGTTCATCAGGTAGAGGATAAAGAATTCTGGACACAGGATTTTCAGCGCGGCAGAAGTCAGCAGCAATATAATGAACGTTATTATGAGGAGATGCTTCACCTTGTGGAAAACTATCAGAACTATTGTGTACTTGCTCATATGGATCTGATTACCAGATATGATGAGGCCGGTATTTATCCTTTTGAGAAAATTAAGCCATTGATTGAGAAAATTCTGAGTATTGTTATCCAGAATGGCAAAGGTATTGAATTTAATACCTCCTATGGCCGTTATGGTTTGAAAGATACAACGCCTTCTATTGATATTTTAAAGCTGTATCATGAGCTGGGCGGTAAGATTATCACGATTGGCAGTGACAGCCATAAGCCAGAGCATTTAGGTGCCGGCTTTGATGAAGCAAAACGAATATTAAAAAATCTTGGTTTTGAAACCTTCTGCACTTATCAAAATATGCAGCCAATTTTTCATCAATTATAGCAAAAAAGCAATCAGGAATACCACTGATTGCTTTTTCTAATGGTTTGATTAAGCTGGTTATTCAAATTTAAGCTGACATTCAACACCTTCATAGGATACGCGTCCTTCATTTGCTTCAAAAACAATCTCTTTGACAAAGCTGAAACCCAATTTTGTCAAGACTTTCTCTGAGGCTTTGTTTGCCTTTCCATATCTTGCGACAATAACCTTTAGTTCAAGAGTATTTTTCGCAAAGTCAAGAATTGCCTTCATTGTTTCTGTGGCATATCCATAGCCCCAATATTGACGGTTAAAGTTATAACTGACCTCAAACAAATTATATTCCTCTTCATAATAAATAAGTCCCGTGCCAATTAATTCACAGCTTTCCGCTAAAATCACGGCCCAGCGATACCAATAATTAGAGGGTAACTGATTTATTTCAAAAGGTATCCATTTTTTAGTTTTCTCAAGATCGTTATGACTGCACCAAAACATATATTTAGCGACCTTTGGATCACTCTTTCAGCCATTAAATACATTCTCAGTATCATCTTCACAAAAAGGTCTCAACAAAAGTCTCTTTGTTCTCAGAATCGGTGTTTCCATAGTTACCTCAATGTCGGTTTTTACCTTTTAAATTTAATCACTAACGCGCTCAGATCTTCAATTGCATCCTCGATATCAATGATCAGTTTATCGTCCATCTGCAAGCTCGCATGAATGGGTGTGATCAGTTCAGCGTGACTGCCCTGCGGCAGTAATTCCAGATGTCTGCTTGTCAGTTTCGTGCATAACGCATAAACGGCTTCATCAGTACATGTATAATAAATCTCACCACCGTCAATTGTTTCATGCTGCAGCTTGTAAGGCCGTGTTTTATAGATTGCTTCTCCGTGTATTTTAAGCCAAGCGCCTAATTCTTTTAAACGCTGTGCCTGCAGCGGACAGATGCTGCCGTCTTTTTTAGGCCCAATATTGATCAGCAGATTGCCGTTATAAGCAACAGTATCAATCAAGAGTTCAATCAGTTCTCTGGATGAAATTAATTCATCCTCGCCCTCAAGCTCATTGTAGCCAAAGGAATGCCCGATTCCGCGCGTCATTTCCCATTTTTCACTCAGTGAACGTTCCCCCATCTTATATTCCTTTGTCGTATAATCGTGATAGCCCTCACCCCAGCGGTCATCAATGACACCCTCAGCGACCGTGTTATAGTAATGGGCCAGCAGTTCAGGAAGCCGCTGCATCCCGGCATAGGGCCATAGAATATCATTCCAGATCAGACTTGGTTTATATTCATCAATCAGTTCCTTTACCTGATTAAAGGCATAATCAGCATATTCCTGAGTATCATTATCCGGATGATCAACCTGATACTGACTCATCATTGGCTGCTTCGAATACTGCCAGTCAATGATTCCTGAGTAATAGACACCTAAGCGTAAATCATTGGCTTTCAGTTCTTGATTTAATTCCTTAAGGATATCACGTTTAGGGCCTGTCTTCACTGAATTAAAATCCGTATACTGACTGTCCCACAAACAATAACCCTCATGATGCTTCGTCGTCAGTACCACATAACCGGCACCTGCTTCTTTGAATAAATCAGCCCATGCCTTAGGATTGAAATGCTCACAGGTCAAGCCTTCTGTAAACTGGTTGTAATCAAAATCCTTGCCATAGGTCTTTACATGATGCTCATAAGTAGGGCCATAACCAATTCGCAATGAATTGAGATACCATTCCGCATAGGGATTATAAGCATACCATCGCTCATCAAGCTCAACCTCACCCAACTGCTTGCCAAGCGGCGCGTAGGCTGGTACTGAATAGAGTCCAAAATGAATAAAAATGCCCAGCTTGCAGTCATTGTACCATTCAGGCACCTGATGACTCATCACCGATTCCTTTGTAGGCTTAAATTGTTCAGTCTGTAATACCGACATATTGTTTATATTCCTCCATCGTCATTTCCGGTTTGAAATTCTTCTTAATGTTATCAACCAAAGACGGATCTTGAAGCAGATCAAGCACACTCATTGCCACAATCTTTGCCGGCTCAATGTAAACTTCCTGTTCGCTGATGACTTCTAAATCCTTACCATGCATCGTTCCCTTAAAGCCGGTGTAGCCGAACTGAATGGTTGGGATGAAGCAGCCAAGGTCACCGATATCACCCGCCGCGACACTCTTTTCATCAGTTAAAATCTGATCTTCGGTAGTGAATTCAAGCATATTTTTATAAATAATCATGCTTAAATCATGATTCTGATGGAATGGCAGATAGCCCGGCATATCATGTACTTCACATTCGCCATTTAAAGCCTGCGCGCAGTGTTTGGCGGTATGCGTCAGCTGATCGCTGATTGACTGCAGCTTCAAAGTATTGAAGGAGCGTACATATCCCTCATAAACAACATGTGATGGAATGGAGTTAACCGTATCCCCGCCCTTAGTAATCATGCCGTGAATACGGTTTTTGTCTTCATCCACAAAGGTTTCACGAAGCATGCCGACAGCACTTTGGAATAATGCGAAAGCATTTAACGCATTCACACCTTGGTCCGGACAGACAGCGGCATGTGAAGCCTTGCCGATGAAATTATATTCCTTATACAGGAAGCCGGCCAATGTGGAATCAACAGAAAATTTATAACCGCGATACTCGCCCATGCCATGCATATGAATACATAAATCAATATCATCAAAACAGCCGGCAAGCAGCATATTGGTCTTGCCTGATAAGGTTTTTATTTTACCGGCTTTCTGCAGTTCTTTGCGGTAAGCCAAATCACAGAATTCTTCTGCCGGGGTAAAAAACAGCGTAATCGTACCGCCGTTCTTCACCGCATCCAGTTTCTTTAGAGCAGTAATCGCGCTCAGCATGATACCTACCTGTGTTGAATGACCGCAGCTGTGAGCCGCGTGATCAACAGGATCAGCACAGCGGTGTCCCTGAGTAGGAATTGCATCTAATTCACATATCAAACCGATATGCGGTTTGCCGGAACCAATAGTAATTTCAAACCCTGTCTCAAAATATTCTTTGCTGACGGTGAAGCCTTCTTTTTTCAAAAAGTCTTGAATCAACGCTTTAGTCTTATGCTCCTTAAAGCCTAATTCCGGTGTTTCAAACAATCTTTTGCTTAATTCAAGAATTTCATTTGACTGACTGTCAATCAACTCGATACATTGTTTTTTCATAAAGCTCCTTTCAAAATAAGTAAACCCGGAATGATCCGGGTTTGTTTAATAATTTTTATCTAAGTATTTAATATCTTCTAAAAAATACTCAATGAACTTATCCCGATCACCATGCATTAATACTAATGTATTGCATTTATCCGGATTGGTTTCCTGTTCATTTACAACACTCATGCCGCGTGTATAGCTGCCATGCGTCACGATATGTACAGGACACAGCTTCGCCTGAAACAGTTCTGGATGCAGCAGGTGCATCACAGGTACTAAATCGAAAATCGGCGATGTTGTGTAATTCCTTTTGCGGCCCCATTCAGAGAAGAACTGAAGCAGGTCATGAACCAGATCACTGACATAGCCCTGACCCTTTAAAGCATCGATCTCACTGTGCTTAATCGCTACCTCATTACAGATTTCAATAGCGCTCAGCACCAGCGGTACGCCAGCTTCAAATACGATTTTAGCTGCATGCGGATCGGCATACAGATTAAATTCAGCTCGTTCAATAATATTCCCCGAATACAGGCTGCCACCCATAATCGTAATACATTCTATTTTTTCTTTCAGATGCGGATAAGTCTTAAGCAGCATCGCTACATTCGTCAGCGGTGCTAAAGCGATGATCGTAACCTGATCCTCACATTCCTCAAGACATTGGCGCATGAATTCAAGCGCGTGCTCCTGAATCGGCATAACCGTTGGCTCAGGCAGTACAGGACCGTCTAAACCGCTTTGACCATGAGCGCTTTGCGGCTCTGGCTTCAGCAGGATCGGCTCCTGATAACCCCTTGCCACTTTGCCGTCAATACCCAAATAAGTAAGTACGGAACATAGATTTTTAGTAACCTGATCCGTTAAGTTATTGCCGCATACCGTCGTATAACCGAGAATTTCAATTTCTTGCGGATGTGCGAGGCATGACAGAATAGCCATGATATCATCGTGTCCGGGATCACAGTCAATAATTACTTTACGTGTCATGAATTACCTACTTTTTAGCTTTCTGATATTCACGGACAGACAGCATAACCAGACCAATCAATACGCAGACATAAGGAATGATATTTACCAGCTCGGCTGGCAGATTTGTCAGAATCAGCTGGTTTACTACACCCTGAGCAATCGCGAAGACAATGGTTGTAAGCACAACAATCAGGAAGTTGCCTTGACCAACCGCCTCAGCAGCGATACCGATCCAGCCTCTGGATGCCGTCATGTTGCTTGAGAACATGGACAGATAACCCATTGACAGATAAGCACCAGCCATTGCCGCCAGAATACCTGAAAGGATAATCGCGATTAAACGCACTTTCTGAACCTTAACACCTACTGATTCAGCGGTATGCTCATCAAGGCCGCAGGCCTTCATACGCAGACCAAATGGTGTCTTATAAACAAGAATCCAAATCAAAATCGCAAGTGCGATGCAAACATAAGTTAAGAAATAATGTCCTGATATAATCTCACCGAGAATCGGTATATCCTTAATCACTGGTATGTCAATCGTTGGCAGTACCTTTGAAGGCAATGCAGCCGTTGTGCCCTTGGAACCCGTCCATACTAACAGCAGCCATACGCTGAAGTCAGCCGCAAACAAGTTCAGGGCAATACCAATCATGATTGGATTCGCCTTCATCTTCATCGTAAAGAAGGCCATTACCAAAGCCATGATAATACCGATACCAATAGCGCCTAATAAACCAAGCCATGCACTCGCTGTCATTGCACTGAAATACACGCCGAACAAGGCAGCCATGATCATAATACCTTCAACCGCGATATTTGGAATACCGGAAATTGAAGCGACATAGGCACTCATTGATGCAAACATCAAAGGCACACCTACACGGATAACAACGAAAATAAACGCTGGAGTAAAGAAGGTTGAAACAATATCAATATTATTCATCTTTCATTTCCTCCTTTTCATTTTTAAGCAGCTGTTTTTCACGCCACTTCTTCAGGAAGTACTGTGAAGAAATCAGCAGACATAGAATAACCTCAACAATGGATACCAGCTTAACGTCGATAACCGGACTTGAGTTAGCTAATAATTGCGCGCTGGCACGCAGATAACTGATACCAAAAGCCGCAATCAATACACCGATCGGATGGTTCTTTCCAAGCATTGCCATCAACGCACCGGTAAAGCCTAAGCCTGGCAATTGTGTCCAGCTGAAGCGTTTATAAGTACCCAATAATTCAATGGCTGAACCAGCACCGCCTAAGAAACCGGCAATCAGATGCACAGCCATGAATAACGCGAATGAACTCATTCCTGAATACTTCGCGAAACGATCATTTAAACCAGTCATACGAATCGTATAGCCTAGTTTTGTCTTAAATAACAGAATATAAATTGCTGCCACAGCAATTAGCATTAAAATCAAACCGCTGTGCACCTGCGTTCCATCCATGATAATCGCTAATTTGGCAGAACTTGCAAATGGTGCTGATGCATTGCCTGAAACACCTTCAACAGCCAGATAAGTTTTAATCAGATAGAAACCGATACCAAACAGAATACTGTTCATCATCAATGAAATAACCATTTCATTCGCATTATATTTAGCTTTCAGATAACCTGGCAGCAAGGCAATAATCGCTCCCACGATACCAGAGGCAAGAATACAAATCCCTGAATCGATGAAACCATTTCCTGTCAAAGGAATCGAACCAACCGCAAAATAGGTACATACAACACCGCAGATATAGAAGATACCTTCTGTACTCAGGTTAAACAAACCCGTTCTGAAATACAGCAAGGTAGCCAAACCGGCAAACGTCAGCGGTACCATCTTAATCAATACATAACCGAAATAGAATTTACCCTGCAGCGGATAAGTAAGCAGCTGAATAAAATCATCAACCGGTGTCTTTGATACAAAACACAAAACAATAAAAGTTACAAATAAAGCGATAACAATAGAAAGCAGCATACGGATAATTTCAAAAGGCAGATCATCCGTCCACTTAATTTTCTTTTTCGCTACACCATTCTTCAGTGGATTACTCATATACAGCCCCCCTGATCTCTTCTTCACTCTGGTGTTCAACACCAAGCATATAAAGACCTAGCTGACTTTCCGTAATGCCTTTCAGACTATCAAAGTAAGCTACGATCTCACCTTCATACATGACCAGCAAGCGATCGCTCAGCGCCATAACTTCATTTAAGTCAGCACTGACTAAAAGCAACGCAGAACCATTGTTACGCATATCAATCAGCTGATGATGAATATAGTTGGCACTGCCGATATCAATACCGCGTGTCGGCTGTTCAGCTACCATCAAATGCGGATTAGTATTCCACTCACGGGCTACTACAACTTTCTGAATATTACCACCGGATAATGAATCGATTTTATCATTCTCAGACTTCGTCTTAACGGAGAACTTCTCAATCAGGCGCTTAGCCTCATTATGGATATTCTTGGTTTTTAAAAAGACTTTACCACTTAAATCACTACGTTCGTAATATGTAGAAATCATATTATCAGCAATACTAGCTTCAGCCGCGATACCATCACGCATACGATCCTCAGGAATATAAGAAAGACCGCTTTCACGTTTCTGATAAATACTCATGCCGCCGACATCAACACCATCAATCTTAATTACACCCTCCTGCTTATTGCGCAGACCGGTGATAATTTGAATCAATTCCTCTTGTCCATTACCCTGAACACCAGCAATACCGAGGATTTCTCCCTGCTTGATTGAGAAATTAATATCCTGCAGCTTCTTAACACCTTTTTCAGCATAATTCAGACCAGCAACATCAAGAATCACCTTAGCGTCCTCAACCGGCTTTTTAAACTCATCATATGAATTTTCAAGCTTTCTGCCGATAATCAGTTCTGTCAGCTGATCAATTGTAACATCCTTCGCGTCATGCGTTCCCTTAGTTTCACCGTTACGGATAACCGTAATACGGTCTGAAATCTGTTTAACTTCATTCAGCTTATGAGAAATAAAGACGATCGTATGACCTGTTTCTTTAAAATATTTCAGCTGTTCAAACAATGCCTCAGTCTCCTGCGGTGTTAATACAGCCGTCGGTTCATCAAGAATAATCAGCTCCGCATTGCGGTACAGCGTTTTCAAGATTTCAACCTTCTGTTTGGCACTAACCGTCAGCGAGCTGACCTTCTGTGTAACATCAACATCAAAATTATATTTCTTAGCCAGTTCCTGCGTCTGTGCAATTGCTGACTTCATGTCAATAAACACACCTTTTTTAGGTTCACTGCCCAATACGATATTCTGCGCAACCGTGAAGGAAGGAATCAGCATAAAATGCTGATGAACCATACCGATACCATTCTTAATCGCTTCCATTGAATCGTTAAAATGCACTTCATTCCCTTTGTAGTAAATTTTACCGTTCGTCTGCTTTTCAATGGCAAATATAATCTTCATCAATGTTGATTTACCGGCGCCATTCTCACCAACAATGGAATGAATTTCACCTTTTCTGAATTCAATATTGATATCCCTATTCGCAACAACACCATTCGAATAGATCTTCGTAATATTCTCTAATTTTAAGATTGTCTCATTCATCTGTTCACCTTCTTTTTATACAAAGAATGCTCTAACTTCATTATTAGAGCATTCTTGCATTCAGTTTGAATAATTAATTATTTAGAAGTTAATTCAGCCCATGCAGCTTCATCAGCCTGACAGTCAACAACATCAACTTCGCCAGCTTTTAATTTGTCAGCAAATTCTTTGAATGTAGCCATTTCTTCATCAGTCATATTCGCTTTGAAGAAATCATTCTCAGCAACACCAACACCATCTTCAGCATAACCTAATACTTCAAGTGTACCAAATGGAGCTGTACCGTCAAGGATTTGTCCTACTGCTCTAAGGATAGCTTGGTCACAGTTCTTCAGACCTGAAGTTAATACGTGGTCAGCAAGATCCGGCTGATTAGCTAATGTAACATGCTGGTCAGCATCAACACCGATTGCCCAGAAGTCAGCTTGTGCAGCAGCTTCGATCATACCATTACCAGCACCGCCGGCAGCATGGAAGATTACGTCTGCGCCTTGTGAATTCATATTTAATGCAATTTCTTTAGCCTTTGCAGTATCCTGGAAATCACCTACGAAACCGCTTAATACTTTAATATCTGGATTAACATCTCTGGCACCCTGATAGAAGCCGCCTAAGAATTGTTTGATACCGCCGATTTCCATACCGCCGACACAGCCTACAACACCGCTTTGTGATTTAACAGCAGCAACTACGCCAGCCAGATAACCGATATCCTGTGAAGCATAAGCAACACCGTAAACGTTAGGCAGATTGTTTAATTCTGGATCAGAATAGTCAAAGTTGAAGAATTTGATGTCTGGGAATTGTTCCGCAACTTCTAGCATATATGATTCATACTGGAAGTTACCTGAAATGATAACATCATAGCCATCCTGTGCAGTCTGCAGATAAGCAGAAGCCCAACCAGCTTCATCAGTACCCATTTCTACCAGTTTTGTTTCAACCTTATCGCCGTATTGTTCCGCAACAAGTTTCAAACCATTATTCGTGATGTCGAAATATGACTGGTCACCGATATAAGGCAATACTAATGCAACTTTCAGCTTTTCGTCACCAGATGGCGTATCACCGTTATCTTTTGGTGTGTCAACTTCACCGCCATTACTTGATGAGCATGCTGCCAGGCCTAGCGTCATAACAGCAACTAAGCAATACTTCAAAAATTTTTTCATTCCTTTTGTCCTCCTAAATGAAAATTTATTGAGAATTAGTAGATACTAATTGACAACTATGTATAATGCAGCTGGAACCGGCCGGTACATATAACCCTGCACAGCCTGACCCTGTAACTGCTTTCATTGCCACCCTATGAGACTCCCCGTCTACTATAATTAAACCATTATTTCTATCGAGCTTCAATAAAAATTTGCAATCATTTGTATCTTTTTTTAGTTTTTTTGCGCTGACTGTCTTTTCTACATTATCCTTTTCAATCAAATTCATTGTATCCGCTTTCAGTTCGATTGCCTGATAATGCATCCAGCCCTGTACATCATAACAGATTTGAACAGTTCCGTGTAGTTCTAATTCTAATTCCATTTTGCCAATTGATCCCAGAGCATCGCCAAAGAGTACAAAATCATCGGCTACCACAAGGCTGCCATTGTCGATTTTAGCCCTATTTCTCAGCGTTGTACACTGACTTACCTCAATAAAACGCAGTTCGCCATAGTCCAGGCCATAGTCTTCATTGACCTCATTTTTAAAATCAATAAGCACATCAAAATTGCGGTCAACCGCTGCTTCATGAATCAGAAAACTGCTGTGAAGGATGCGTTCTTTCACCCTCAGTTCCAAACCATACTCTAAAATCAGGTCATCGGAAGGTTCAATCCTGAATGTGTAATCTTTACGTTCTTTCACAAGAGGAACGAACGCTGACTGTGTTTTTTGCTTTCTGCCCAGCGCGTAAACGGAAACTGACAAGGGTAATTCCTGTGGATTGGACAGTGTGAAGCGAATCGTTTCACCCGGATAAACCTTTGGTGAAAAGCTTGGCTGATACCTTGCGTCATAAATATCACAGCTGCGGTAATAGCTTTTCTGCAAGACTTTGCCAACCGTATTAGGAAAGGCGTTATTCAGCACACATTTTAAAGCTGACCCGTCAACGATACATTGACTTTCAAAATATCGGGTGCTTTCACTCTTAAAGGCATGGGTTCCATAAGGCAGATAAAACCTAAACAGCTGTCTGGAAGAATCCAGCTCTGCCTGATATTTTTCCGGTATTTCTATTTGATGCAGCTTTGCCCCATAAGCGGCAAAACGCAAAGCGGTATGCGAAATAGTATCGATATTTTCAGAACCAAGCAAGCTGCTTGATAAGATTAAATCATTGATTGGCGTGATCCATTTGGCGTCAATTCCCTCAATGCCCGCCAGTGCTCCCATGATCGAGCCAACGTTGCCGCATGTGCAGTCGGTATCCCAGCCTGCAGTACACAGCATTGTCATTGTTTTAGAAAAATCATTTTCGCCGTAAAGCATCGCCATAATCATTATTGCCGTATTAGGCAGAATATGACAGACACCTTCGTATTGATCATAACCATGTACTTCCTGAATATATTTCAGGCATTCATCAGCCGTTTTGCCGGCTTTATAGATAGCCGTAATTTCACGCACCAGCTTAGCATAATGACTGTCCGGTTTAATGAAACGCAGGGCTTCTTCAATGATCTGTTCACACGTATCATGTGTATAAGCCAGCGCGATGCATGCCGCAACAAAGCGGCCGCCTTCGATACCGTCTAAGTCATGAGTTACACTTGCCATTTTCTCAGCAAGATCCGCTGCCAGCTGCGCGTCACCCATGCTGACATAACCCCAGCAGTCACTGAAAATCTGACCGCCGATCTGTTCAGCCATTACTTTGCCATTCGTCTGCCAAGCACCGCTCAAAGGAGCCTTCATGCCTTCTTTTAATCGCAGATAAGCCGTATGCTCCGTCGCGATACCATCGCCGCCCCACCAAAAGAAGCCATGACCTTCGCTGAGGATATTTAATACATAGTTTCCCATTTCCTCACTGGAAATCGATTTGTTTGGATTATAATCCAAAGACCTGACGAAAAACAAAGGCCCGTTGGAATCATCATCAGCGGCAAAAACACCATAATCGACCGGGTAATGATCCAGCTTTCCATATGTTTCCATAATCTGCTTATGCGTCCAGTTTTCCACCGGCGCCCCTAAACGGATACCGATGATCTTGCCGAGCCAAGCCGCATATGTTTTCCGATAATATGCTTCAAAATCCATAAGATCTCCTATCTTCAATATGTAAGTATATTTTAACTCATTCTTGAATCTTTTTTAACTATAAGTTAGTTTTATTATTAACAAGCTCTATGATTATGTATTACATGAAATCTGATCCCAGTCGCGGGTGTGATTGGCATTACACAGCCAGTTCAAAGCATAATGATGCTCCTGCACAACACCTGATTCAAGATTTTCTAATTCAATATGTTTTATGCGGGCTTCCACACATGTCCAATCATAATATAAAGCCCGGGTATGCATATTTAAGATTTCACGCTTACTTCTAAGCTTTGCCGCCTTGCATAATTCATCAAAAGATGAATAAGAGCGGATAATCTTTGACATTTCACTGACATTGCATACACTCTCATAAGTGGCGTCCAAGCCATACAGGCCCAGCGCCCAAAGCAGTACCGCCGCGCATTCATAGCGCCATGAAAACTGGATTGCCTCCTGCTCCTCAGCCGCCTCCATCACAAATGCCTTTTCCCGCTCACTTAAAGCGTCAACAAATGCAAACTGATCTTTAAGTCTTGAAAATTCCTGCACCCCAAACGCATAACTGCCATCCTCCATCAATTCACACTCTGCCATCACGGATGTCGCAAAGATACAAAGCAGACGTTTCGCAATTGTCTCAACACTTGGCAATTCAACCGTATCTAATGAAAGCTGAATCGGCAGCATCGAAGCAATCGCCGGATAACCGCGTTTTTTTATTTCATCTGTCACATCAATAAAATTCTGTTTATCTTCGGCATCATAAACTCTTTCTTCATCTAAAATACTTTGATGAGCAATCGGACGCCATGTTTCTAAATCACTGGCCCCCTCAATTGACAGCAAGAGCTTCGCATCCGGGGTAAACAAAGACATTGACGGATATAATACGATTGAAGAAGTGCTGCGGGCCGCCGCGAATAAACATTCCATAATCGCATTCGTCCGCGCTTCCTGAGCATCCAGCTGAAAATTCACGCCGGTTATATGATTAAATAATTGAATTTGCTGCATGACACTAGCCATTAATTCCTCATTATTTAAAGGCGCCTGCGCAAAAAAGTTCATCATACCGTCAGTCTGTCCGCGCATTTCCTTCTCATCATCAATAATATGCAGTTCAATCTCACTGTTATCCTGAAGAATCAGCTTCATGGCATGATCCGCATACAGCACATCAATTGTAAAATCCGCAAATGCTTTTTTAAATGCTTCAAGGATTAAATCATCATTTTTAATCACACTATATAAAGTTATAACCGCATCTTGCCTCTCACTCATACATGAACCTCACTTTCCGCTGACAGCTTATCAGCCAGACTTTCTCTTGTATAATCACACATTAAATTGGGTGCCAGACGCAAAATATCCCTGACCTGAATCTTCTTCTCAACAAGCAGCTTCAGCTCATCATCCTGCATGCCGATCAATTCCACAAACATTACCTTGCCATTGGGTGTCTGAATTTCACCGGCATCATCGAGCTTGGTGATAAAACCAGTGATCCTTGATGTTCCGGCCGCATCCATTCCCGTTGTCTGCCCGGTATACAGATATTCATACGGCTGAAAAATTTCATTATTTTGAAAAGTAATACGGGCAATTGACTGCAGGATGCCTGCCATGCAGCGAATCTCAGCCTCTGAATCACGCAAGCCAGCTTTTTTTAGCTTTACCGTCAGTTCAAAACCATAGCCGCTGTATTCCTGATTTTCACTTTCCTTCTCATAAAGCTCAGAAAGCCCATAAGTTACAAAATGATAAAAATCACCGCCGTCATAAACACTGATGCCATCCAGCGGATCATTGCCGCCCAGCTGCCACGAAATTAAAGTTCCAAAATGGTAAGGTTCTCTCTGCTCTGGATACAATTTTTCAAATGCCTCACTAATCGCATCCCAGCCGGATGAACAAAAGTCTGGTTCATTATTTTCACTCATACATTTCTTCCTTTCCTCATATCAGCAGCTTTTTAGGTTTAATCATTATAACATAGAAACCATATACTTGTAACCGCTTTTAAAGAGCAGTAATGCCATTTCATCGCCTTTTTATCTTCGTAAAGGCAGAAAAAAACTCCTTATTTAAGTCATAAGGAGTCTTAAGCTTTATTTATTAAACTGACGGCACATTTCAATCATTTCAAGCGCCATAATTTTAATTGTTTCAGCACTCATAATCTGATCCTCGGCATGCAGCAGAAGTAAGGTTACATCCGTCTTATTGCCATTTGCTTCATTTGTAATCAGTTCAGCATGCGCCTGATGGGCATTCACAAATTCCTTTTCGCCATCCTGAATCAGCTGTTCAGCCTTTTCATAATCACCCTTGCGGGCAATCTGCATCGCCTCGATAAAACAGCTTCTTGCGGCACCAACACCAGCAATTATTTTAAAACAAATCATTTCTAAACCTTCCATGGTTCTTGCCTCCTTTATTGAATAAACCCAAAGATATTTTCATAAGCAATCATGCTTACTAATTTCATTTCATCCTCATTTAAATGCCCGGCCAGATTCCGGTCACCAGTATTAGGAATCGGTTTCAGAATAATCTGCAATTCAGCGCGGTAATGATTCAGTGCATCATTCACAATAACCACATCACCCACCGTAAACATTGCTTTATCGCAGACTCTTTGCGGTATTGAAGCATGATGATATTTCATTCGCGAATCAACGGTGCGAATCAATAAATCACTGCTGTCTGACCGGCGGTTATGCAGACAATCAAATACAATCTTTTTTTCGATTTCAGTGATTGTATCATCTAAATCAATCTTAACTGTCACTTTATTCGGATCAGCATCCGCCATCGCTTTTAGTTCTGCCTCACTCGCGAAAGCATTGCCGATCAAAACATCATCGATTTCACGGGTTGCGTATAAATACCGCGTCTGCCAGCTGATTGCTTTATCCCGGCACAGCTCAAGCGTCGGCAACCCTTCATAAACCGGCCAAGGGCCAAAGGTGTTTTCTTCATTTGAGCTGACAAAAGCAGCATTCGTTAAGTTTAATGTTTTTGTCTTACTATTGAAGAAATGAAATCTTTCTTCACTTAAACCGCTGTAACGCATCGGATAGAAATTATGACAAATCGTCATATTATGCGGATTGGCGCCTTTTTCAATCATGCGGTCAAGATTCAGATATTGTGAACCGTTAAATTCAATCTGTATGCCATAGGGATTCAATGTTAACGCGATATCCTCTAAATCACTGAAATGACCATCCATCCGAATAATGTCAACACCCATATCTTTAAAAACCTTTAAGTTAAGCGGATCAGCACCAAGCTTTTTAAATATCTGCGGGTTCGTGTCAACGGAAACAATCATGCCCAATTGATGAGCCCTTGTACATAGATCGCTGAACATCTGAATCATCGCTTCGGTATCATCCGCTGATGAAAGCATACAGGTAAACAGCCGTGTAAAGCCATAGCTGGCCGCCAGACGCATATAAGCGTCATCTTTTTCCTTCGTAGAATGCTGAGGATAAATGGATATGCCTAACCGATGCATGCGTGATCCTCCGCTTCCCTGATTATATTCACCAGCTCCTTAACGGCTGTTTCAGACACCACATCATAATCCAGCTCATGATGATACGCATAGCTGACCATACCGTTATCGGTTGTCGGATCATCAACCCACGCTTTAGCACTTGAATGCACTTGGCTGACACCGCTTGTTTTAATAAATTCCACAGCGTTATGCGCCTTAATGCCGCTGCCGGCGAGAATTTCAATCTGATCTCCATAGACACTCTGCAGCTCATGAATTAATTCCTTACCCGCTATGGCAGTAGGCGCTAAACCGCTTGTTAATACACGGTCAATTCCGCATTCAATCAACTGACTCATTGCTTGTTTCGCATCCTTAACACAATCAAAGGCGCGATGGAATACCGCTTCACGCTCTGTACCATATGATTTAATCAGTGCAATCATCCGTTTTGTCAGATTCAGATCAATCGTGGCATCTGCCTTTAAAAAGCCAAACGCCAAGCCATCGCTGCCAGCCTCTAACAGCGCCTTGGCATCTTCAAATATACATTCAATTTCAGCATCGTTATAACAAAAGCCAGCCCCTCTTGGCCGTACCATGCAGATTACCGGCAGGCTTACATCACGCTTAACCAGCTTCAAAGTTCCGATGCTGGGAGTTAACCCGCCCATAAATAAAGCAGAATTAAGTTCAATCCGATCCGCCTTGCCGTTTTGTGCCATCAGTGCATCATGATAGCTTCCGCAGCAGATTTCAACTAATGTTTTCATACTATTCACTCAGCGGCGCCATGCGTGTCTGCATATAATTATTCAGCCATTCCTCACTCGCTAATTCATGAATACATTTGCCGTCAACATTCTTAACTAGATATACTGCCGGTGTTTCTCCCTCTCTGCATACCGCAAAGGAGAAGCCTTCAATATTTGTTGCCACACCGTATTCACCTTTATTATTCATTGCCACAACACTCAGATCACCAGCCTTGCCGCGGCGTTTTTTCAATTCAGCATCTAAATTGCTGACCGCGATTTCACAGGCTGCCTGCGGATGATGACCTTCCTTCATCAAACGAACGATTTCATAAGAAATACAGCCCTTCATCAAATCCTCGCCAAGTCCGGTCGCACTTGCGCCGCCAACTGTTGAATCAGCATAAAAGCCGCTGCCGCTGATGGGTGAATCACCAACTCTGCCTTTTTTCTTCATGAATAAACCTGAGGTAGAAGTACCGACAACCATCTTACCGTGCTGATCCAAGGCTACGACACCTACTGTATCATGACCGATATACGGGCGCAGCTCCTGAGCCGTTTCCTTTACCCGCTTGCGATAATGGATCTTAGCCCGATCCGTCAGCATATTCTTACGTTCAAAGCCTTCCTTATGCGCAAACTTCTCCGCGCCTTCACTAACCAGCATACAGTTCACTGATTCAGCGGATAAACGCTTTGCCACTTTGATAGGATTCGCAAAATCCTTAATTGCCGCAACCGCGCCGATATCAAATGTATCGCCGTCCATATAAGCTGCGTCAAGCTCCACTTCCATTTCTTCATTCGGCAGACCGCCATAACCTACTGATTTATAATATGGAAAATCTTCAATATCACATATTGCCTTTTCCAATGCCTCCCCGGCAGCCGCTCCTTGTTCAAGCATCTCACCGCCGGCTGTAATTCCCTCAAGCGCCATACGCCACGTCGCAATCATCGCCCACATAACAAATCCTCCTTTATGTTTTACTTCTGATTTTATTATAGGCTGATCAAGCCTTACAAACCGTTTTTCTCTTTCCTAAGATTAGGAAACCCTCATTAATCCAAGGGCTGCTGATAGAAACCGCCAAAGAAATTCTCTGATTTATACACATTCACCAGCAGCTGCGGATCGGCCTGCTTCATCAGATAAACAATATCCTTAACCTCATAAGCTGATACAACCGTATGCAGCAAGTAGTAGCGCTTCTTAGAGAAACCGCCGTAGCTTGGCGTAACCGTGATACCATGCCGGTAATGATCGACATACACATCGACCACCGCTTCCGCATTTGATGTCGTAATCTGCATCGTAACCCGTTCATAACGATGATAGAAGGCATTGACCGTCTGAGTCGAAACATATTGAAATAAAATAGAATAACCCGCATTCTGCCAACCAAACAAAGCGCCAAAAATACACAGCATGATGCAATTAAATATAAACACCTGTGTCCAAATTGACTTGCCGATCTTATTGGATACATATAAAGCGATAAAATCGGTGCCGCCGGTACTCGCATTCCCCTTTAATGAAAGCAGGATTGCAAAGCCATACAATACACCGCCCAGCATGCAGTTCAGCATGACATCATCGATCAGCGGTGTAAAATGGAAAAGCTTTAAAAAGATGGATACACAGAAAAATTGAATACTCGAAAAAATCGTAAACTTTGTAGAAATACTTTTCAGACATAAGAGCGCTACCGGCACATTTAATAATATAATCATTAACGATACATCAAACTGCATTCCGAATAAACCGCTGATACGGTTAATCAAAATAGCCAGTCCGGTAAAACCGCTTGACAGCAGATTACTGGCATTAATGAAAACCTGAATAACATACGTCTGCAGAAGCGCACTGGCAAGCACCATGATCAATGTATAGATACAGCGTGCCGCGAAATTTTTTTTCAGAACCTTAATTTTCTCTGACATGAGCATAACCCCCTGATTCACCTGTATTATAATCTCATTTGAAAATCACATGGGGAAATCCATTTCCTCTTGTTAGGAAATTCAAGAAACATCACCGCTTTTCCTAATAATAGGAAAAGACATTATAAAAATGGTTTTAATTATTATATAATAATGATAACGTAAGATTTTCATTGAAGGGGAAGATAGAATGACAGATAGACAAGAAAAGCTGCTCCGTTTACTTGAATCACAAAATACATGGATCACCGGCAAAGAACTCTCCCAGATACTTAAGGTATCTGATCGTACAATACGCAGCGATATTGACGCTATGAATCATGAATATGATTTACCGCTGATTGAATCAAATATCCGCAAAGGCTACCGGCTGATCATAGAAAATGTTCATCAGAGCCAAAAGCCAGTTGATGCCCTGATTCCGCAGACACCTAAGGAGCGTTCTACATTCATCTTAAAAAAATTACTCCTGACGAATCAAAAGCTGTCAATCATTGATTTACTTGATGAAATCTTTATTTCTGAATATGCTTTAGATAATGATCTGAAGAATATCAAGGAATTTATTGATACCTTTGAGGGATTGAAGATTACCAAAAGCCGCAACCACCTTTATCTGGAAGGGCCTGAACATTCCATTCGTGAATTATATAAACAGATGCTGCTTGAAGAGACTCAGAAAAACTTCTTAAATATTGATGAAATAGCTTCAATTTATAAAAACTTCGATTTATTAAAATGTAAACAGGAGTTAGAGAAGATCCTTAAAAAATACAGCTATGAAGTTCATGATGTCTCATTTCCTAGTCTGATTGTCCATGTGGGAATATCGATTGACCGCATTTTCAACTTTCGCTATGTGGAATCAATGCGTAACACGGATGAAATTATGACATCGATTGAATATCGGATTGCCAAGGAATTCTATGAACGGATTTCCGCGCTGTATCAGACAGAGATTGTCGAAAGTGAAATTGTCATGCTGGCATTTTTGCTGATGGGTAAAAAAGGCACGAATTTCTCATCAGAATCCTTAAAGGAATTTTTGCCGGAAAATGTCACTTGCAACATGCTGGCTCAAGAGATGCTTGAAAACATCCTCACGAACTTCGGCATCAATTTTACTGATGATGAGGGGCTGATTGTCGGCTTAACCCTTCACCTGCAGTCCCTGATCGAAAGAGCCGCCAAGAATTTGGTAGCGAATAATCTTTATTTACAGGAAATTAAACGTAAATATCCATTGATTTTTGAATTAGGAGTATCCTGTGCCAATTATTTATCCAGACGGCTTGATCTGGAAGTATCCGAAGAAGAAATCGGCTTCATCGCTCTGCATTTAGGCATGGCATATGAACGGCAGAATGCAAAGCGCAAATACAAAGCGATTGTGATTTTTCCTACCACACAGGCAATTTCCAACGCGCCGATTCTTCGCATGCAGCGGATCTTTTCTGAATATATGGATATCATCGGCATCTTTAACTATTTTGAAGAAACGAAGATTCTTGAATTAAAGCCTGATTTAATTATTTGTTCGGTACCGCTGAAGCATTCATTAGAGATTCCTACCGTTCAGATTTCAATTTTCTTTTCCAGAGAAGACGAGGCTTATATCTTATCAGCATTAAATGCGTTGGAACAAAAGCATTTAAAAGAAGCTTATGCTGATTGTCTGAATCAGATGTTCAGACCGGAGCATTTCTTTACCGATATGGAATTTAAAACCTCAGAAGAAGCGATTCGCTTTATGTGTGATGATTTAGTTCGTTCAAATGCTGTCTCTGAGCAATTCTTTGATTCAGTTATGGCCAGAGAGAGTATGTCCTCAACCTCGTTTATCCATCAGTTTGCGATACCGCATGCCCTAGATTCCACAGTTTATCAGGCTAATATCTCGGTTGTAATTTTACGCAAACCAATTCGCTGGGGACCTTATGATGTGAAAATTGTATTCCTGCTGGCGGCAGGCAATACAGAAAGTGTAGCTATGAAGCTGTTCTTTGAGTGGATGATTAACCTCTCTAATGATGTCTATAAGATGACCAGTTTGATGGAATGCAGCAATTATAATGAATTTATTAAATATTTTGATTAGTCAGTGTCTAGGCACTGGCTTTTTGTTTACAAAAAAAGCATATGATGTGCTTGTACTTATTTTCTGACTTCATCAATAATGGGAAGAAGATCTAAAAGATCATCCGTATCAACAGCATACTGAGCTTTTTCCTTTACGTTGTTTAAGGCATTAAGCGCGATTGAGTGAGCGCATATATCAAAGATGGGAATATCTGTCGCGCCGTCACCAATAGCAATGCATTCAGAAGGCTTGATCTGATTCCTTTCACAAAAATCATGCAGACAGCTGACCTTGTTTTCAGCTTTGATATAATCAACAATGCGGCCTGTGAAAATACCGTCAATCACTTCATAATCGCTGCCGTAACAGCCATCAAAGTTATAGATCGACGCAACTGCCTCAGCAACTTGAAGCGGCCCAACAGTAATTACGATGCATTTTATATCTCGCTGATGCAGAAGCGTTACCGTCTTTGCGATATTCTCTAACGGCTTGGCTATTTCCAGAAAATGATTCTGAATTTCCTTTTCATTTAAACCTTTAAACAATTCAGCTCTAAGGATATCCGCGCTGATATAATCAAGTTCACCAGACTCTTCCTTTTGCTGAATGAGTGCATGCTCCTTCGCTTTGCCATTCAAAATACAGGGCAGCATGACTGAATGACAGCCTCTGATCAATGTATCATCTAAATCAAAACAGATTAATTTAATATCCACCTTTACCTCCCTGACAATGCTGTATTTATAGGCATTATCTTATAAATTCAGTGTATCACGATTCCGTTGAGCTGCCAATGGCTGTCATAAGACATGCTTCTTTATAAGCATTTAAAAACTGAATCAGACGATTCAGTTTGTTGATAATTACCAAGGTTTAATATTTTTATCCATCTGCGACAGTTTATACAATGACCAGGCATATACTTTGGCACATGTTAGTAAATCATCGATATCAACCCATTCATTCGGCTGGTGAGCGATGCCCACTTGTCCTGGGAAGCTAGGCCCATAAGGGATGATGGTCTGGCAAACATGAGCATAAGTGCCGCCGGTCGTTGTCGTTGGCTTCACGCTGCTGCCCATAACCTGCGCATAAGCTTCACTCAGGGTCTGCACCAGCCAGCAGTTTGGATCATGGAGGACAACACCGCTGTCGCTGATTAGTTCAACCTTCATGCCGGCTGCTTTGGTGCGGATCTGATCAATAATGTCATTCATATCACAAGTTGGATAGCTGAGTGCAAATTGAATCCCAAGCTGATCGTTGTCAAGAATCAGATTCTTGCCGCGGATTATCATTTCGCCAAAATGCTGATCACTGACATTAATGCCAAGCCGATCACCGTTTGCTTTGGCATTCATGAAATATTCATTGATAAAAGGAACCGCCAGCTCTTTGCTGCCCATAACCCGCACGACTGCGCGGCCGCGTTCACCATAGATCGCCGGAAATTTATTATCCGGGGTAAATCCCATCAAAGGGGCTTTTTCATGTTCCAAATAATAACGGCAGTCCGCCATACCGGTTTCTTCATTTGTACCAAAAATCACACGAATCGGTATGTTTGGTTTAATGCCTAGCTTCTTTAATGCCAGCATGCCATAGAAAGCCGCAAATAACGGACCTTTATTATCCAATGCGCCGCGTCCCCAGATACGGTTCTCAGCAATCGTTGCAGAAAAGGCCGGATAGCGCCAGCCATCACCTATCTCCACGACATCAAGATGTCCCATAACGCCGATATAGTTTTCACCTTCACCGTACTGTCCATAACCCATGTAGCCATCGACATTTTTAGTAATCAGCCCTTCCCGTTTCGCAATCGATAAAGCCTTTAATAGTGCCTCATTGACACCCGCGCCAAACGGCATGCCCGGCTTTGCCTCACTGCGCTGTGAATCAATCTGTACCATTGCACAGATATCCTCAATCATCTGATCCTTTAATTCATCAATCATCGCAAACAATTGTTCTTTTTCCATAGGTTCCTCACTAAGCGCAGATCATATCAAAGGTCTGCTGATCCATCGTACATAAGATATAAGTCAATAAATCTACACAAGCTTCAAGATCCTGCTTATGAATGATCGACTGATTCGTATGCATATAACGAATCGGAATTGATAATGTCATATTAACGATACCTTCAAAGCTTTTATGAATATTGCCGGAATCTGTACCGCCGCCGTTAAAAACCGCATATTGATAAGGAATCCCCTGTTCCTTGCATACCTTTTCCACATAACGGATTAAGCCGCGATGATAAACAGTATTGGAATCCAGCATTGAAATAACGACTCCGCCGCCCAGTTTACAGCTGTTTGCATTGGCCGGTGTATCGCCTGCCAGCGTTGTATCAATCGCGAAGGCAAGCTCTGGATGCATCAGATCTGTACTTGTACGGGCACCGCGCAGTCCTGGTTCTTCCTGCACCGTACAGGCAAAACTCAGTGGTACATGCTTCTTCCCCTTTAATCGTTCCAACACATAAAGGCCCACCGCGCAGCTTGCACGGTTGTCAAAAGCCTTGCCTGCCAGATAATTAGGATTATTCATCACTCTGAAATTCGTATCGGGTACCACCATATCGCCAATTCTGATGCCCAGAGCTTCTGCTTCTTTCTTGTCAGCAACACCTAAATCAAGATAGATTGCTTCCATTGCCAAGGTCTTCGCCCGCTGTTCTGAAGGCATGCCATGGGTTGCCGGACTGCCGATAAAGCCTTTAATCTTTCGGCCGTCTTGAGTAATTACATTAAAATCATGCCCCAGCAGCATATGCGTCCACCAGCTCCCCACCGGCATCAATCGAAGGGTTCCACTTGCCTCTATTTCTTTCACAAAAAAACCAACCTCATCCGCATGCGTAGCCAGCATCGTTTTAGGACCAGTTTCATCATCCCCCTTGATCCCAATCACCGATCCCAAACCATCATGAATCACACAATCCACATAGGGCTGCATATATGTTTCAAGCTGTGAACATACCGCTTCCTCACAAGAGGAAATACCGGCTGCCTCACTTAATGTTTTTAATATCTCCAGATCAATCATAGCACACCCCATAACCAAAGCTTTCGATATCCTCACTGCTTAAGCCTGACAAATATTTTACTAATTCCTTTTTTAAGCATTCCGCGTCATTTAGGTCAGCTAAAATATGATTGCTGCCAAGATGACTCATAGCAATACCAAGTGACAGTGTTGGTGTTCCCTTTAAAGTTTTATGAATAAATGAACCATCATTGCCATAAATGCCAAGATATTCCTGACAAGGCTGAATCTTATCCATGAAATCATGAAGCAGACGTTTGCCTGGCAGCATCTGCTTATCATAAATGCCCACCGTGACACCTTTACCGCGTTTGGCAGCCGGCTGTGAGTTGGCGGTATCAAAACCAGTCAATACCAGCGCCGCGTCGGGCTGAATCACATAGGTCGCAGTCTTGCTGCCCCGCCAGCCGATTACCGACTGAGCAATGCCGCCCATTGCTAAATGATAATCAAGCTCACTCTCCTGCAGCACTTGTGATAATTCAATCATCACTTCAAGCATTAAACGGTTATTTAATGCCTTCCCCATCGCGCAGTGTTCATTCAGCATCGTAAAATCACCCTTGATTAATGCTAAATCGCCAATTGTAAATGTATCGCATGCTTCTTCATAGCTCATTCCCATATCCAAGCTCAAGTCTTCCATCTTTATCTGATTCACTGCGGTTTCCATGAATTTAATCTTATCGCAGCCAATGATACCGGTAAAGCATTGATGCTCTCTTGTATATACACAAACCTGCTGATGTAAAAGACTGGCCGGTGACAATGCTTCAAGCGTCACAAATTTTAATTTTCCATCAGGCAGAATCTCACTGACCATTAAACCTTCTTCATCAAGACTAGCTGCCAGCATCAGTGTTTTTGCCTTTGGATTCTTACTGCGCTTTAGTGCAAATAGTGAACCCAGACGATCACTCACCCACTCATCCGCAATCATATCCTTTTTCAATAAGGCTCTGACATCCTGTTCCTCACCGCTCACACCCATCGCATTTACTAAAGCCTTAAGCCGTTCAATATTCTGTTTTTCCATTAGTGTCCTTTCTTTACAAAAACCAGCCGATGCTCGACTGGTTTTCATTTTAGTAACAATTTCTAGTTTTTATTTCTTCAACATTTTCCGGATGATTCACTTCTGCATCGATTAATTCACATAAATTTTCAAGTGAATCCTTTAAACCAATACCACCCTTTTTAGGCATTTTCACAATTGGAATCAGTGACGCGTACTGATCAACGGTTGTCGAGTTTTCCACTGACATCATCGCGCATGACTTGATTGCGGTATTTTCCAGTATCGATTTAGAACACATCGCACACATAAGTGAATACTCTTCAAAATTAAAGCCAGGTCCGCATACAACATAATCAGGGTTTAGCTTCTTAGCCATTGCGGTCATTTTCTTCACTACTTCTTCCTGATGATCTTTGAAATAGCCAACGCCGCAATATAAGGTTGCGATAACCTCAGCCCCGATCTTTTTGAAATATGGCTCCATCATCTCACCGGTACCGATGATACCCTTTTTAGCTGTAAGCTCAACATTCGGATTACTCTTACCGCCGGCACCCGCCAGACCTGAGTCAAATATCAATAGGACTTTCATATTACTCTAAAACGAGATCATCAAATGAAAGATCATCAAGTTCATCTGATTCATTCGCTGTATTTGCTTCTTCTTCCAGATACTTGCGGTCAAGCATTTTCAGGAATGGGAAGTAGATTGCCATATCCATCGCTAGCTGTGCAAGCTGGAACAGTGAGGCTATAAAGCTTCCGGTAACCAGCCAGCCTGAGAATAAGATTGGTGTTGTCCATGGCAGCTGCACACCGGCAGTAATCGGCAGAATACCAATTGATGTCGCAATCGTCGCCGTGATTGTATTTAACACTGGTACGAAGATAAACGGCACCGCCATCAATGGATTTAATACAATCGGCAGACCGAAGATGATCGGTTCATTAATACCGAAAATTGCTGCCGGCAGAGAAAGTCTGCCCAATGTTTTAATACGGTTTGATTTACCGGTAAAGGCCATCAGAATAACTAAGCCTAAGGTAGAACCGCCGCCGCCATAGTTACAGAAGAAATCAGAGAAAGCAGAAGTAAAGACATTTGTCATTGCGATACCTGCTTTAGCTGCTTCATAGTTTTCTTGCGTCAGCACTTTATGGATCGGCGCGAAAATGGTATTTGTAACCGCTGGTCCATTAATACCAAAGAACCAGAATAAAGTTGATAAGAACTGATAAATAACTTCAAATAGATTAGAACGTCCTAGACCTACTAATGGTGCCTGCAAGACTTCATAGATGAACGCATGAGCACTTCCGTAAGCAGTATTCGTGAAAATAATATTTACAATAAAGAAGGTAACCATTGCGAAAGCAGCTGGAATTAATGCAGCAAAGGAATCCATTACCGCTGGCGGAACACCGTCAGGCAGCTTGATAACTAGTTTCTTACGCATTGCCCAAGCAAAGATTGATACCGAAAGAATCGCTGTAATCATTGATAAGAACATACCTGATGTACCAAGATTACCGAAAGAGAAACCGCTGAATGCTTTACCGGCTTCATTTACATAAGCGATATGTGTCTTTGGTGTGATGATCAGGAAGCAAGTCAGTGCTACTACACCGCCGGCAATCTTATCGACACCCTTTTCACGGGCATAGCAATAACCGATTGATAAGACACCTGTCAGCGCTACAACATCAAAGGTAGATGAAGTAAGCGCGTCAAGATAAACTTCCCAGCCTTCACCAAATACACTGGCAACCATTTCTGACCAGCCAGTAATCGGGAAATTGGAAATTAATAAGAATATTGAACCTACGATTACAATTGGTACTGTAATCAAGAAACCATCACGAATCGCGCTTAATATTTTGTTTTTAGATAAAGCGTCAGCAACTGGTGATAAGTATTTTTCTAATTTATCAAACATTTATTTCGCCTCGCTCTCTTTCATTTTTTTGATAGCGGCTTTCAGTACCCGTTCCCCATTCATTGAACCATAGTCTGTACTGTCAATGACAAAAATTGGGTGCCCCAAATGCCCATATCTTTCGACAACCTTTTCATACAGATATTTAACCTGCGGACCTAACAGAATGCAGTCCGGATTAAATTCTGCGATAATGTTGTCCATCTTAGAGTCAGGGAATGCTTTTACTTCAATTGGTAAATTGTGTTCTTCAGCTACTTTTTGCATCTTGCTTGCTAACAATGAAGTAGACATCCCTGCATTACAGAATAAATAAACTCTACGCATAATTCATATCCTCCTTTGGCTGATTCAAGTATATCTCAGCAAAGGAAGCGTTATCATCAATTCTGTTTCCGTGCATTAGGAAATGGTAAAGCTGACTGCGGAAATCGGTTTCCTTACTTTTTTCCTTTTCAAATAAAAAAGCTGACTTCATCAATTTGTCAGCTTCGATAATTATCTATAATGCTTTCTGAACTTTGCCGGGAACATAAATATCTTCCACGTGCGTGTGTGAAATCCTGTCATGAATCATACGGCTTTGATCCTTATCTCTTAACGCGAGCAATAAGGATAACACACAGATGACTGCTACCGGACCGCTCAGCAGCATGTCCATCATGCCTGTATCAAATGGCAGATATTTTGTAATCAGCAAGGTTTTGAATGTCGATGTGAAGAAATAGAAGGTGCCTTCTAATACAAGACAGCCAAGCACAAAACGAATCAGCATGGTTTTAAAAGTGACTTCACTGTGATCATCATGGAACACCTTGATCTGAAGCATTCGCTGAGCAGGTGTCTGACCAATCCAGATCCGGCATGGCACCCAGACGTAATAGAATAAGAAAATAAGAAACAGGACAGCCATCAATATCCACGCCTGAGAGCTTGTCATCCCGTTAAGATTATACTGTACCTCAATCTGTCCCTGATTGAAAAAGCCATAGCACAGTGAAATCGCGATATTAGCCAGTACCCCGGATAAATACCAATCAATACCAAATGCCAACACTCTTCTTATAAAATAACCGCCGCGGCTTGAATTATTTGTTACAACCATTTTTTTCTTTGCCATAGTACATCCTCCAGCTTATGCTTCTATTATAAACGAAGCAAGCTGAAAACGCTTAACTACAATTTCCTAGCATTAGGAAATTGTATCCATTTTAATGAAATATCAATGATATTCAGTCATAGAGGAAATGATATTTCGCTAAAGAATATTATTTAGCTTCTGTGCTGACATTCATTTCTAAGTTTTTGCACGCTGATTCACAAAAAACAAAAAAATCAATCTTTCGATTGATTCTTTAGTTAATAATATAACGCTAGATGTTTATAATTAAGGGGAAGAGAAAAATGGTTTTTCTGTGAATCTATTGTTATATCTAACAAATTAATAATCAGCTATTAACTTTGTCAACATCATTATACAACATAATTTCATAAATGTAACCATGAAAATCAAAAATTTATAAGATTTATTCATTTTGCGTCGAAAAATCATGATTTTCGGTTTTTTCTTCAATAATTTCAAACATTAAAGCCGCATCAGACTTAGAAACCTGCTTAGAAAGCATCAAAACTCTGACTGTCAGTTCACGGTATCCGAAGACAATCGTTATGATATCTCCAACCTTGACCTCACTGCTCGGTTTTGCTATCCTGCCATTGATCAGTACACGTTCATTATCCGCCAGTTCTTTTGAAACGGTTCGCCGCTTCAGAATTCTGGCTACTTTTAGGTACTTATCTAAACGCATGCCATCACCTCGCAACTATTTTAACATTTAAACCTCATATTTGCGAGATAAAAGTTGCGCAAACGCCGCGACACAGCGATTCTCCTTCACATCTACAGGCTCATTGCTCAATAAAACAAAACTGCCCTGCCAGTAGCTTTCAACCACAACGGGAAAGAAACAGCCATCATAAAGTGACGCGTCATTCTCAAAAATCTTTTCCTTGGTAAAGGGAGTATCCCGGTAAACAACCGCATGTGAGAACAATGATTTCGCGCAGGGCTGCTGGGTTCCCGTTACCTCATCCTTAATAAACAGCACTTTCTTGTTTAATACACTCTGCAATGTTTCACACATATCCTGAATTTCACGCATATGTTTATCAAGCAGCTCATATTTCTGCAGAATAATTTTATCATTTTCAATATAAAACTCGATGGAATCGCCTTCTTTTAATCGATATTGTTTTCTGATCTCCTTGGGTATAACTAAACGTCCAAGATCATCTAAACGGCGAATGATACCTGTTGCCTTCATTCATTCACACTCCTTGCACGTTTAGTATTGGCAAAGAATGAGCTTTTATAACCGATTAATGCAAATTTTTACTCTCTGACAACAGTTCCGCTCATTTCCAGAACCTCAATGACCTGTTTCAGCCAGTTCTTGTTTTTAGGAAAGCGGATTTTAATCTTATTTTGTGTATAACGCAGTACAATATCACGGGATAAAGCTGTGATTTGTTCAAATAGCTTCACACCGTCAGCATGCTTCGACCACTGCTCTGTAAAGGTAAGCTCGGCATCCTTGGCATTTTCTTTGAAATTTTCTACATTTGCCTCATTAATCAGTATATCAAGACGCTTCTTTTCAAACAGCAGCTGCACAGATTTAGGCAGTGAACCATAGTTATCCTCAATCATATCCATCATTGCCAGCAGTTCTTCCTTAGTCTCAACTTTATCGATTTGCTGATAAAGCGTAATCTTTTCATAATCCTGATCGGTAAAGGTACTTGGGATATAGGCGTCGACATTGACATTGGCACGTTTGATTTCCTTTGGCACGACTTTTTTAATTCCCTTTTGTTCATTAATCGCGTCATGCAGCATTTCAATATACATATCAATACCGATCGTATCAATAAAGCCAGCCTGCTGCGGGCCAAGCATATCACCGGCGCCGCGGATCGTTAAGTCACGCATGGCAATCTTATAACCAGAGCCAAGCTGCGTAAACTCTTTAATTGATTTTAAACGCTTCGTCGCGATTTCCGAAAGCTGCTTCTGCGGTGAATAAAGCAGATATGCGTATGCTAAGCGGTCTGAACGGCCGACTCTGCCCTTAATCTGATAGAGCTGACTTAACCCAAACTTATCCGCATCCTCGATAATAATGGTATTGGCATTAGGGATATCGATACCGGTTTCAATGATTGTGGTGCAGACTAATACCTGATATTCATTGTTGGTAAAACGCATCATGACATCTTCGATTTCTTCTCTGTCCATCTGGCCATGAGCGATTCCGATTTCCATATCCAATTCATTGCGCAGCTTCGTTGCCGTCGCATAAATATTCTTAACATTGTTATATAAATAGAACACCTGTCCGTCACGGGCAACCTCGCGCTGAATAATTTCTTTAATTAAATTAAAATTCTTCTCAACAACATAGGTCTGCACCGGCATACGGTTCATCGGCGGCGTATCTAGCTGAGAGAGTGAGCGCACACCAATTAATGACATCTGCAAAGTACGCGGAATCGGTGTCGCACTAAGTGACAGAACATCGATACCGGTTCTTAATTCCTTGATTTTCTCTTTGTGCTGAACACCAAAACGCTGCTCCTCATCGATAATCAAAAAGCCAAGATCCTTAAAAACGACATCCTTGGACAATAAACGATGGGTGCCGATCAATATATCAACATTGCCATCCTTCAGATCCTGAAGAATTTTCTTCTGTTCCTGCGGCGGTACAAAACGATTTAATACTTCGATACGCACCGGATAGTTTCTAAAACGTTTCTTGAAGGTCTTAAAATGCTGCTGCGAAAGAATGGTGGTTGGACACAGATAAGCTACCTGCTTATTGTCAACCACAGCCTTGAAAGCCGCACGGATTGCGACCTCTGTCTTACCAAAGCCAACATCACCGCAAAGCAGTCTGTCCATTGGCTTCGCTGATTCCATATCTTGTTTAATTTCATCCACCGCTTTTTTCTGATCCGGTGTTAAATCATAATCAAAATCATCCTCAAACTGAAGCTGGTAAGGTGTATCCTTAGAAAAAGCGAAGCCGATATCTTCACTGCGCAATGAATAAAGAGCAACCAACCGCTGCGCAAGCTCGGCGACATTTTGACTGATGCGCTTCTTGGTCTTCTCCCATTCGCTAGAACCTAACTTATTCAGTTTCGGTGAAGCACCCTCCTTAGAAACAAATTTTCGAATCAGACGGAATTGCTCCAAAGGAATGAATAAAACATCATTATCTTTATAAATTACCTGCAGGAAGTCTTTGTGATGACCCTCAATCTCCTTGGTAACAATCCCGTTATACATACCCACACCATGCTGGTTATGTACGACATAATCACCTTTTTCAAGCTGAAGATAATCATCAAGAACTTCACCTTGTTTAAATTTATTCGTATAACGGCCAAGCTTTTTCTGTTCATGAAAGATTTCTTTAGATGAATAAACAACGATCTTTTCTTCGGTTAGTTCAAACCCTTCTGCCAGCTTTTTGACACAGAGTGAAATACCCTCTGGAATTTTATCATTTTCATCAATCATTTGATATCGGATCTCATGATCATTAAAATACTTTTTCACAATACCGATTTCTGAATGATCTAAACAGAACAGCACGCTTTTTTTCTTGCTTTCCTTTACAGCCATGTCCAAGCATTTATCTAAAGAAAGCTCAGGGCGCGGCAGCTGCAGAAAACCGCTGACGATTGGCTGTTCTATGTTCACAAACAAATTAACATGAATACAGTCACGGCCGGCAGTCAGCTTATCGATTGAATTAAACTGTGTATAGACAGGCAACCCCTGACCTGTGGCATTCAGCTCCTGAATGTAATCAATAGTTTCTTCATTGACTTTTTTCTCAACTTCATGAATTTCCTCATCAGTAGAAAGAATGATACATGCGTCTTGGGCATAATCCAGCAATGAACTATGCTGATCCAGCAAAGCATAATAACGGTATAGGTGATTTTCTCTTTGATGGTTGCTTAAAGCATCAAAATCATTCTCAATAAAAATATCAAACTGACGCTGTATAGCTGCTTCTGCCTGACGCTGTGCTTTCTTTTTCAGCACATTGCCCTTTTCGATGATCGTGCTGATATCTTCATCGGTAAACAGCAAATCCGTAGCCGGTATGATTTTCACATGGTCACGTTTTTCAATCGTTCGCTGAGTTGCCGGATCAAAACAGCGGATACTCTCGATAACAGTATCAAAGAATTCAATACGGATCGGATAATCCTCATTCATTGAATAAACATCGATAATACCGCCCCTTGATGCAAAGCATAACGGCTGGTCAACTCTTGACACGTGCTCATAACCTGCCATAAACAGCTTCATTTTTAATGTATCCATGCTGATTTCATCATCAACCTTCAGTTCCATGCTTACAGCCTTGAATAATTCCGGTGAGGGCATAAAACGCATCAGCGCGCCGGTATGAGCCACAACAATTTTAGCCTTGCCTTCAAGCATCGCATTCATGGTTTCCAGCTGTACCGCTTTACTCTCCGGAGAGGCGGCAATGGCCTCAACTCTCAGCGATTCCTCCACGACAAAAGGCAGCACCTCAACATCAACGAGGGGGGTCAGCCGCTCGATCAGCTTCTGTGCTGTATAAACATTATTCTTCACTATCAGTAATGACTGCCGGCTTTGTCTGTATAATGCCGCATAAAGCAGTGCTTCTTCAGTTAATGATAAATTCCCTAATGAGCTTTCTTTGCGCAGCAGACTCTCGACCGCTGGATTCTTCACCAGTTCATTTAATAAACAATTCATAACTAAGCGTCCTTCTGATTGTATTTATTCATCACATCCGCAAAAGGACGGTCGATGAATTCAATAGCCGCACTGGCTGCTTTATCTCTGGCCGCTTCAAACAAAGCCCGGTCGGCCTTTGGAAATTTACCAAGTACATAATCAGCCGTCAGCATCAGCGGATCTTTGCCGATGCCAATGCGTATTCGTTTAAAATCCTGCGTACCTAAATGAGCGATGATGTTCTTCAAGCCATTCTGGCCGCCGCTTGAGCCCTTTTCTCTTAAACGAATCTTACCCACCGGCAGATCTAAATCATCGACAAGCACCAAAATATCGCTTACTGGTATATTATAAAAACGCGCGCATTCACCTACCGCTTCTCCGGAAAGGTTCATATAAGTCTGCGGTTTCATCAGGATCACCGTTTCACCCTTGACCTTGACATTACCGATCAGCGCTTTAAATTTTTTTGTATTTACATCTGTGTTCAACCTTGAAGCAACCTCATCAAGTGTCATGAAACCCGTGTTATGACGCGTTTTTTCATAATCTCTGCCTGGATTGCCAAGTCCTACGATCAATTTCATCTAATCACCTCGCGTATCAATCATTATAGCGTACTAAAATTTAAAATTAAAGCATTATTTGCAGAAGCAGACCCGCTGCTGATGAGAATAAAAACATATACAACAAAAGCAGACTATTCTCGCGTTTATTCTTGTTTTGCTTCCATAAAACAGCCATGCCGATGCCCGCTCCCGTACATAAGCCAGCCACCATTGAACCAAAAGACAAGCCGCCCAGCACATAAAGCTGTACCAGCAGAATAGAAGCCGCGCAATTAGGAATAAAGCCAATCAGTGCCGCCGCAAACGGCTGAAGCATTGGATGTACATTCAGCAATGAGGACAGGGCATCTTCACCGATACCAAACAGGACAAAGCCGATTACCAAATTAATACCTAAAATAAACATTGTAGTTTTCAAAGTACGGTTCAGCGCGTTCATAAAACTATTTGAACCGCAGCTGCAGCCCGGATCAGAGAGTTCGATCTCAAAATCATCCTCTTCATTCAGTGTTTTTTTATAAAGTACAAAATCAAGAAGATAACCCGACAGAATGGCGATTACCAGCTTTAATATTAACAGCAGTCCCAGACTTTTATATTCTGAAGGATAAGCCAGCAGCATCGGCAGCGCTTCGTCACTGGTAGCCATAAAGCAGGCAACCAAGGTACCGGCACTGATCCCCTGCTGCGCAAAGAGTGAGGCGGCAATAACTGAGAAACCACACTGCGGCACTAAACCAAGCAAGGCTCCGAATAAGGGACCCAGATTTTTAATAAATAGATAATTTAAACGGTAAGCTGAACTGCGTTTATCGATAAAATCAATCAGTAAATAAGATAAATATAAGAGCGGAAGCAGTTTAACTGTATCCACTAATGCGTCAATTATTACATCAATCATGCAATCCCTCCTTAAAGGCACGTTAGATTATAGCACAGATCGGATGGTAAAGAACACTGAAACGAATAGAACAAATAAGATAATATAGAGATTTATCGCTTTATTCATATTCAGATAGGCGATAAATTCACGCAGAAAGGCCATCGGCAGATAATAAGAAACCGTTGGTGCGCCAATTCCTTCAGCTCTTTTCAAGCCGGCTTTACGAGCATAGATGCCTGCACGAAACAGATGATAATTATGCGTCGCTATCACACAGCGATATTTTGGCTTAACCGCATCCATCATTTCCTTAGAGTAAATAAGATTCTCATAGGTTGTCCGTGAATGATCCTCCACTAAAATTTTCTCATCCGGTATCCCTCTTGCCAGCAGCTCCATTTTCATTACCACCGCTTCCGCAAGCTTTTCATCAGCACCCTGACCGCCCGATACGATAAAAATTGGTGTGCTGTCATTATAATGCTGCTGCTTTTTATAAAAATTATACCCGGCATCAATACGCTGCATCAATAAAGGTGAAGGTTTATCATAAAGCAAACCACAGCCAAGAATGATAATAAAATCCTGATCCAGCTTAGGCTTATTCAAATTAAAAAGCATTGAACTGACCAGAAAGCTGACAAATAAAAACGTAAAATAACCCACTAAACCAACGATTCCGTAATAGATCGGCATCGGCAGATAGAGGGCATGATTAGAGGCATAAATAGGCAGATAAAAAATAAAAAGGAAGATTGTGAACATGCCTAAGCCTACGGCAAAAGACAGCAGATTGCACAACCGTTTTCCTTCAAATTTGATTAATAAAAAGCCGTTAAAAATCATCGCCGCACCCACTGAAAAAAACAGCAGCGGCAGTACCGTCATGATTGCCCATAACAGGAAAAAGCCCATAGCTGAAATAATCAAATGCGGACTATTTTGCATAGACTGCAGCAGATAAATCATAAAACAGAGCATACTGCCGCATAACAGCTTGCCATTTAAAACTGTTCGTTTATCGATGAAATACGAGATAAAAAAGGCTGCAAGCAGAATTTCAGCGAGTAATCTCATAAATGTCTCCTTATTTCTTTAAAACAAAATAGCGTATAAACTCAAAAGTCTGAAGACCCCCGCAAATAAAGATATCAACCGTCATATTCGCATAAAGCTTATTAATGATCAGCTTCTCTACCTCCATCGCGGCTAGCTCTGCCTCACTGTTTGTGAAAACCGAGGGTACCTCTTTGCGGATGATTATTTTCGCATTATTAAACAGCATCGAAAAGATTTCCAGCTTTGTCATCTTACTCATAATCGTTTTTAAATAAGCATTTACTGAATCCGTATCAAAGATGATATCAACATCATAATCCTCATCGAGATAGCCAAAGAAGGTCTTGCGGTATTCCTCAACCCAACGTTCCTCTTCATATTCAAAACGCGGTTTAAATTTCTTGGCCTTCAATAAATCATTTAAAGTTTGTCCATAAAACCAAATCTCAAAATTATCTTTGGTCGCAAACCCATACTGACTCACATAATCTTTATATTTATCCCCATCATTCAGCGGGAAAATCCTTACTTTATCAGTTTTAAAATGCTGCTGCTGAATATATTCATACCCCTTTAATATTTTGCTTTCAGCCTGCAGACCGCGTGTATGAATGACCAGATAAAGCAAGACGCTGATGACCGCTATCGGCAGAAAGACAAACATTTCGAATTTAAGATTCATCGTAACGATCAGCGCCAGATAGGCAATAGTCGGCAGAAAGCATGATATAAAGATCTGAATACCGTTCTCACGCAGGCCTTCCAGATAGAGTACATCAATAAAATTCAGTCCAATCGGCACTTTGACTGATTTATCATAGGAATCATATTTTATCATCTTATTCCCCCTGCTATTCTAATAGAACAGTTTACTCACTTAGCGCATTCTTAATCATACTTTCCAATACACTTTGAAAAGCCTTGATCTCTTCCTTACTCAATCCCTGATACAATGAAGCCTGAAACTGCTGTCTCGCCTTTTTTAGTTTGGCAAGCACGGGTGCCGAGCTCTCACTCAGCGTTAACCGCAAAATTCTTCTGTCCTTGGGATCTTCCTTGATAGTCAGAAAACCGCGGCTGCATAGAGAATCTACTGAATGGCAGACTAATGATTTTGAAATACCGCGGTATTTGCATATATCCTTAGCCGTATTAAATGAAGGATTATTGGAAAGGTATAATAATACATCAATTTCATTTGGCGCTAATGAATATTCAGCAACGCTTTTCATGCATGCCTGCCGGTCTTTTTTAATAATTTTGGCAAAGGTTACACATGGATTCAATTCAGCCATCACGATCACCTCACTTGTAGAAGCCTTTACGTTCTTTATCAAGTATAAATTCAATCACAAAACGAATATCTCTTTGCGCGCGGCGGCTTAAACCGCTAGGCAGATAAATTACATCATTCTCAGATGTACAGCTTTTTAAGTCAGAAACACCTAACAGATAGTCCATAGTTACATTAAATACTTCCATAATTTTTATTTTAGTCTGGTCACTGGGATGAATCAAACCCCGTTCATAAGAGGATATCGTATTTACTGAAACATTAAGCAGCGGCGCTAATTCCTTTTGGGAATAGTTTGCTTCTTCCCTTAATTCCTTTAATCGAATACCAAAACTGCTACGTTCCATTGTTTCACCTCAGCGATTAATCTGTCAGCACTATTTTAACACAGTTATGATACTTTGATAAGTGGGTGCTGAATGCTGAAAACTGATAACTTCGCATGATGAAGAAAAAAAGATTCACAATTGAATCTTTCTTTAATTTAACAATCATTCTCCCATATACAAGCGGCTGTGAATACTGTGCAGATAGTTCTGATAATCCTGACTGCCATACAGGGCATCTTTAATATTCACTAATTCAACTTTATTCTCGATGATCCATTGTTTCAGCTTTGGATCACACATTGCCTTTATGTCAATCACCCGAGCTAAATTAAAATGTTTCGATGAATCAAAGTATATATAATCATCAAGATAACCTGGATGCCAAGCTGTTATGACGATATCCTCTTTTAACAGCTGATCCTCATCATTCAGATAATAAGCGACAGGATCATACTTTTCTCTTTCTTCAGCATAATCAGAATAGAGAATCTTATAACATGAATCATGCTGGCACGGCATAAATATATTCAAATGCTTCCATCGATCCGCCGGTACCGCTTCTTTTCTGGTTTTGCGGTCAACTTTGCGCATGAAATCATAAGCAATGCCATATTCATCGCATACTTGCGCCCGTGCTTTTTCAAATAATAAATCATGATTTATGGTCGTACAGATTGGGGCATGACCTAACAGACGGATACAGCGTTCAATCTGCGCCCGGCATTCAATCAATGCTTCCTCATAAACAACATCATTTTTAAGCGCCTGGTCAACTCTGAATTTAAACTGTCCCGCTTCATTCAGCAAGGATGGAATCAGCTTTGGATCAGCAACTGGCCGTCCCCAGAAATGACCGCCATGCCAGCCTACTGAAACCCATGGATAGGCTTTGATTTGTTCAATGGCATCCTCCGTTCCAGGACAGTCAAGCATTAGATCCACATAGGTTACAACACCTTCTCTAACCGCCTTAATCATGCCGTCATTATATGCTTTTGTATAACCAAAATCATCAGCTCTCATAACTAGTTTCATTTAATTATCTCCTTTTTATTAAAAATGAGAGATAGCCAAAACGGTTATCTCCCATGATCCTTATTTCAAAGCTGCATTCAGCATAGGCATAAAATCAGTAGCGGCTTCTGAAGGTACAAGCTGATATTCCAGCTTAACACCTAGTTCATCCAGCTTATGAAATGCCTCTGCGTCTTCAGGTAAAACAGCTACTGATTTACATACAGCTATTTTATCTGAGGCTTTACTCATATTGCCTACTGTAATATTTTCGACGTCGAAACCTTTTTCATGCAGTTCCCAAAGCACTCTTGGGTTCTTGCAGACAATTGTGATCCGATCAGTGTCATATTTATTATTTTTCAGATTAGTGGCAGCTTTATCAACAGTTAATACTGAAAGACGGATACCATTTGGGCAGGAAATCTTTAACACTGCCTTTAATACATCATCGGATGCCGATTTATCATCAATAACAATGATGCGGGTGCATCGCCATGCGCCAGCCCACATTGTGGCAACCTGGCCATGAATTAAACGTTCGTCAATACGTACAGCAACTATAGTTTGCATAATGTCCTCCTAAATGATATGGAAGAAGGTAAGTAAAACGGCAACGATAATTATCGTCCATACCATTTTTACAGTCGTCATTTTCTTCATACCTAATCCTAAGTATACCAGAACCGTAGCGCATATTGGCAATAAGAATGGGAAAATTGAATCGAGGATTGCCTGAATCGACTGAGCAGCGTCACCATTGACATATTCAAAGATAACCTGCAGCTTAACGGTAGAAGGAATCATACAGCCTACCACAGTTAAACCTAATACGGTTGCCGCATTTGTCAGCGCTTTAATTTGATCCTGTTTGGTTGTAATGAAGGCTGTTCCTTCACGATAGCCAAGCCAGAAGAAATAATACTTTATGCAGTAAAAAGCAACAATGTTCACTAAGAATGCCAATACTAAGCCAAAAGCTGAACCATCTAATGCCATATAACCAACTAATGAACTTAAAATTACCTTCGTACTGATTTTGAATAATGAATCACCTAAGCCGGCAAAGGGTCCCATAAGACCTGTACGGATACCGATTGCAATATCCGTAGCGGCATCGGATTCCGTTTCTTCAATAGCTAAGCAAGCACCCATGATGATTTGTGACATAGTATTTTCTGTGTTATAAAATGCCAAATATTTTTGAAGCTTATCTGCTATCACATCATCATTGCCCTCATAAATCTTTTCGATAGCTGGTCCGATTGCCTGTGTAAAACCGGTTGCCTGCATCGCTTCATAAGAGAAGGACTGCCACTGATACATCCAGCTGCGCAGCTGTACCTTTTGAACATCCTTTTTAGTAAGCTTACTCATCATCGTCACCTCCTAATGCTTTTTCTAAAACCGCAAATTTATTCTGCTGGTTAAATGCTAATAACGCTAATGCTAAACCAACTAATGCTGTACCCAGGGCATTAACACCCAAGTAAGCGAAACAGAAGAAGCCAATCAGTAAGTATTGGAAATTGCCCTTTACCTGTAACTGACGAAGCAGGATGGCAAAACCTAAACATGGCAGAATATTACCGGCATTTTTAAAGCCCTGAAGCAGCCATACCGGAATGGCTTCAGTAATACCAGCAACTAAGGCACTGCCGGCTACCAAAACGATAATTGTTGGAATTGTAACTTTTAATAAAGTCAGCGGTGCTAAGCCAATATGAATCCAGTTGTATCCTTTTTTAAAGTCATGAGCTTCAAAACAAGCTTGTGCTCTATGTAGGAAGAATGATCCTGCTGTTTTACCAAAAACATCAAGTGTTGTGGAAAGTGTAGCTACTACAATACCGACTGCCATACCTGTTTCTACACCAGATATTGCGCCAAAGGCTGTACCGATAACGGTTCCCATATTGTAATCAGGTACCGTTGATCCGCCTAATGGATTTAAACCGATATTCATCAGCTCATAAGTACCGCCGATAAATAAGCCAACCTCCATGTTTCCCATGATCGTGCCGACAACAACGCCATGTAATACACATCCACCGGCTGTAAAGCCTCCAAATAATTTAGAGTATACGTCATAGCCTGTGAACCATAACAGAATAAGAATGATCTGCATAGCTGTAAACATAAGTAATTTACCCCCTTTATAGCTATTGATATATGATATTCATTGGTTTAAAAATTAACTGCGCGCACGGTTAATTCATATACAATGTTATATCCTTAATTCTACAAATTCGCTTCAATAACATTCATATATCCCAAGACATCTTCCTTGCGGTATTTGCTGCCGATTGCCCTTGCGGAGTCCTGATATAATCTGGGCTGTAAGATATATGAATAATAACCGTTTGTATATCCGAAGATCAGGCAGCACTTAGCTGGACTTTGACGCTTGATGCTGATGCCAAGCTCGCTGCCTAACTCACCGGGAGAAGAGACAATTTCTAAATCCTTGCATTTAACTATCGTTGAATATAACGTCAGATCGACATCCTGCATCTGCAGCTTACGGTCAATCTGAGCAATGTTATCTAATGCCAGCTTGCGGGCCTGAGCATCTTGAGCTGCTGCAAGCTGTAAACTGTATTTCTCACGATAAGCATTTAAGTATTCACGTTCATCATTAATTTTATATTGGACATGATACGTTACAGTAGAACATGATTCAAAGTGAAGGTCAAGCTTTTGATTAACCTCAATCTTCAGAATCTGCTGGGCACAGCCTTGCGCACAGCGTTCTAATTCGTCATAATCTGTACCCTGCCGATAAGCACGGTTACTGCAGTCACCGGCAGCTCCTACGATCATCGCGGGATAAACACCGATGCCAGCCGCCAGTTTATTCCTGACAGCACCGGCTAAATCAGCAGTCAGCAAATCATTTTCCGGATCAAGAACCGTTGAATGCGTTGCCCAGTTACATAAGGCAGCTACTGTTTTTTGTTCAGCATTTCTAAATTCTACCAGAATCACCTCATTATCGGCTTCCTCACCATAATAGATGCGGCTGCCATAATAACCTAAACATTGACCGCTGCCATAATAAGCCTCACTCTCCTGCAGCTCTTTAACACATTGCAAATAGCCTGCCTCCACCTTTTCGACAAAGGAATCATAATACTGCTGATCAAAGATACCTGTTGACCAATGCTTATGATAAGACATAACAGAATGATGATCATGTGTAGCACTGAAGAAAATCAAATCAGGATTCAATTGATACTTCTGTGCCAGCATGGCCTTGATCTCATTACAGGAAGCTTCTTCAAATTCAATATAATCAGCATTAAATATATAAAGCTGCTGATTATCTACTTCAATTAAACTGCATATTGCATAAATATCATCATGTACACCCTTGGCAGGCTGACGGCGGCTTTCATAGCGATTACCATAGCCAATTAAATAAAACTCTTTTTCAGGTGTCAGACATATTCTTACACTGCTTGCTTTCATATTACCATCTCCATGTTCATTCTATCGAATGGAAGCGCTTAACTCAATTCAGAAAATTTCCCTCTACTCATGGTAAATTTATAAAATCGATAAATTCAACAACCTTGCCGATATCCTCCAAGATTATATCTGCGCCTCGCTGATCAATAGCTCCTAATTCGTCTTTTAAGGCTGCTACATACGCGCCTGCTTTTTTACCTGCCGCAATCCCTAACTGAGAATCTTCAATAATTAATGTTTCCTCAGGTCTGACATTAAAGACTGCCATCGCATATTGATAAACATACGGATCAGGCTTAAGCCTGCCTAAATCAGTTGCGCTGGCAATTAAATCAAATGCCGAAGCAATGGAAAGTGAATCAAGAGCCGTCTGCAGTCTTGCCGCGGATGAGTTAGAAGCCACTGCCAGCTTGAGATACCGTTTTTTTAAAACCGTCAGCAATTCATCTAAATTTTTCGTTTTTAATGCTTTTAAATCAGGCCGGGTTGTCTTAAAAGCAAGAATTTCATCCTGATGAGCAATAAATGCGGCATCCTGATAAAATAACTTCTGCATTTTTTTCAAAACCTCACTGCCAATGGTACCTGCCATGGAAAAGATTTGTTCCTTGGTATAGGCTACCTGAAAATGATCCAGCATGAGCATCAGCTGTTTTAGCTTATACGTTTCTGTTTGTGCGATTACACCGTCAAAATCAAAGAGCACCGCTTTAATCATCATCGTCTAAAGTCAGCGTTGACAAGTAGCCCTTTGCTTCAATGATATTCTGCTGGCCGCCCTGTACGATTGAAGGCAGATCCACCTCTTCAAAAGTTCTTTTAGACAGATATTCCAACAGCATCGCGAAATTGATACCGGCGATACAGTCAATTTGATCGCTGAGCAGCGGCAAAGTCTGATTAAATGGTGTACCGCCAAATAAATCGGCAAAGACAATAGCTCCCTCGCCTGTATTCACTTCATCAATCGCCTGCTGAATTTGATCTCCAAAAGCTTCCGGTGAATCATCCGCTTTTAAACAGCAAGCCTTAACCTGCGGCAGCTCGCTGCCTAGAAACAGCTTTGCGGAATCAAGCATCCCTGCCGCCAGCAAACCATGACTGACAATTACCAATCCCTTCATTCACTTGCCTCCTTTAAGATATGCTGCATCGTATAAGTAAGCTGACTGCCCTGATAAATCTTCTTACCATATTGTATAAAACGTTCACCATTTCTTTCCACTTCACGTTTATAATCGTAACTTTGCGGATCTGCTAATACTGCCTCTGCCGCCTCAAGCCAGTTAGTAAGCACTGTATTTGTTTGATCCACAGCGCCATGACCGGGGAATACTCCTTCAATCTCATCAATTCTCGCTACAATTTTCCTTAACGCTTTCACATATTCATTCACAGAACAGAAATGAGTATTTGGTTCTTCAGCAATCTGCTGCCCAAAGTGGGATGTATCACCTGAGAATAAAATATGATTATGCTTATCAAGATAACCGCATTGGCCCGGTGTATGGCCAGGAATCAGCATTGCCTCAACTTCATAGCCATCACCTAAATCAAAGATATAATTATCCGGTATAGGAATAATTTCATAGTCTTTATAAGAAACTAAATCGTTACGGTCAAATTCTGTCCAGATACATTTGCCGTCTTTATCAAACAAATAATCCCAGATATGTGGATTCTGTGTTCGTTTCATCCTGAATACTTCATTTTCATGACAATATATTTTATCAAATTGAGCATTACCATAAGCATGATCATAATGTGAATGAGTATTAACAACAATTAATTCTTTATCATGAATAATTTCACGAATCAGACCCTTTAAATCACCGCAGCCAAAACCAGTATCAACAAGCAGCGCTTTTTTAGGCCCCTCAATAAGATACATCCACGGATCACCCATACCATCAAGACTTTCCGTAAAAATACCGTATACATTATCTCTGAATTTATATACTTCCGCATAGGGATTACATGCAAACGTCATTTTAGTCTTTGACTGTTCACGAAGAATTTTCATAAACGGCCACTTAAGCGGACTTTCACTTTCTCTGAATACAATACGTTTTGATTTTAATTGTGATTCTATTTCTCGATATCCTTTCATATCATTAACCTCCTATTTATCACTAAGCAATTTACGCGTTTTCCATTTGCCGCTCATAAAGTAAGCAAAGCACAGCAGTCCTGGTAAGGTGCGGGCAAATGCGGTACCCCACCAATAACCATAAGCACCTTGATTAAATACATTAACAAACAGCAGACTGAAGCCGATACGGCAGACAACACCATCCAGAATACCAATTAAGAAGCCAAGCGAAACGAAACCGCAGCCTGTAACCATTGCCTGGAATGTCCCTGTGATTGCCGACATAAAGAAATGCATAATCATAATCTTCATGTAAATTACACCTTCATCAATAACCGCCTGATCCGGTGTAAAGATGGCAAACAGTGCCTTTGGAGCAAATAACGCGATACCCGCGCAAACACTTGCCAGTACCAGACAGCATGCCAGAGTAACCCATGTGATTTTGCTGGCCCGATCAATCTTTTTGGCACCAAGATTCTGTCCGATCGCAGCACCTGAAGCTGTATTAACGCCTGAAACAAACACCTCAAGGAATTTATTGATCTTATTGCCTACCGCATTGGTTGCGGAAATTACCAATCCATATGAATTAACATTAGAATTAACCCAAAGCATAGAGAAGCGAACAAAGCTTGATCTTACCATTTGCGGAATACCCAAAATTAATATCAGCTTTAATGGCTCCCATTTCATTTTGAAATAAGAAAGCTTTAATTCAAAATCAAATTGCTCTTTATGCTTGTAAAGATAATAAAATGCAGCTGCAAATGAACCAAATTGTGAAAGGATTGTAGCGATTGCCGTACCGGCAGCCTCCATTCTAAAGACCGCAACCAATAAAATATCCATCACGATATTTACCGTGGCAGCAATCATAATAAAATACAATGGCCGCTTTGATTCACCCATACCTCTCAACACTCCGCAGACAGCGTTATAACCAAAAATAAAAGGAACTCCCAAAGCGGTTATAATCATATATGAAGCTGCCTGTTCCCATGCTTCAGATGGACAATTCAGTAAGCGCAGAATATCCGTATGGAAAAAAACACCGAATACCGCACAAACAATAGCCACCAGCATCATCAATGTCAGCAATGTGCCAATTGTTTCCTTTACCCTTTTTTCATCCTTAGCGCCAACTAGCTGAGCAATATAAATCTGCCCCGCCATTGCGAACGCGTTGGCAATCGGCATCAGCATATCGGCCAATTCTCCGCCGGTGGATACCCCTACTGTACCTTCACTGCCCATATACTTACCAATAATCATCAAGTCAACCATTGAATAAAATTGCTGAATCAAATTAGTTAAGATAATAGGAATGGCAAAGATAAGAAGCGTTTTTAAAATTTTCCCTTCAGTAAGATTAATGCCTACTTTATCTTTTTTTAAAACTGCCTCCATTCAATCACTCTCCTCATTTTAAGCTGTACTACCAGCTTGTCAGTCATAGTTTAAAATAAAAGGAGCAATAACTTAATTTATAAATTTACCTTTAACTAAAGGCGTAAAATAAAAATTGGCCCTAAGACCAACTTTATTCACTTTCTTCCAGCACACGCCGTACAATTTCATAATCAGTCATGCGCTCAAAAGTAAAGATTAATTCATCACTATGCATTAAACGAGCAATAAAACGGCTCATAAACTGAAGATGCTCGACATTATTATCACGAGAATTATAGACAATAATTGTCTGAATCATTTCATCCTTAAAGCGAAATGGCTTATCACAAATAATTATCTTGAGGAAGGTTTGATGCAGGATATCTTTAAACGAACGCAATACAGCAAGCTGATTCTTCCTTTCCGGTGATAAGATCGCATTTCTTTCATCAACCTCCTGAAAGAAGGCTTCAAGATTCTCGCATGATTTTAATACTTCAGCCGCAATATAATCATACAAATCCTTACCATTTTTTATATCTTTTGGGTAATAGATATCTTCAATCGCAACCATTTCATGTGTACGGAAATACTTAGGCTTATTCACCTGATTAATGAAACGCACAAAGTCGATGTTTTTACGGAAATAAAAGACTGGCAGCACCTTACTCTTTAATGAATCATCTAAATCCTTAGCTTCTATATTGGTTGCCAGAAAATCAAAATCATTGGGATTATACCGAAATAAATCACTGAATTCTGCAGGTATGAACTCTATATCATACGGTGTTTTAATCGTACTTAAATTTGAACACAGATTCTTTGCTTTATAATAACCTGAACGCAGGGTTACTAATACCCTTCTTTTAATCTGCTTGTTCATCGCTGTAACAAACTCATTGAAAATATAATAAAAGCTGGCGATATCATAAATTGAAGCTTCCAGACTTGTTTTCTCTTTAATAAATTTATAAAGAATCATACAGTAGTCCAGTGTAGACAACCCATCGCTGTACAGATTGCTGACTATATCATGATCTACAGATATATGATAAATCGTTTTAAAAAATAAGGATGCAAAGTTACAGGCAAGATCTTCTCGAAATGAAATCATATCAAAATATTTAATATTGTAAAAGCTGTCAAAGTAATCTAGAAATTCATCTGCCAGCTTATAAAAATCCTCAGGATATTCAAGAAAATTCAAATCTGAGGGAAGATAAGTCTGATAAGCGCTGATGACCCCCGCTAAAGTGAGAATATCTATTTCCGTATAAGTGACATCATCCGTGGCAGCTAATGATTCCCAAATTTCCTTGGCTGCTTGATAGGATGGCAGCAGTGATGCGTGAGTATATGTAAATTCAGGCAGTTCCAAATTATCACTGTATGCTTTTCGGGTTATTGACAATATGATCGTATAAGCTACCTTGCCCATGACTAAACCTGACATATGCAGATTATTTTGCTTCAGTTTCTCCAGTACCAAGGATTTTAATTGCTTATAGATGCCTAAACCAGAAAGGAAAAACCTTGAGAAATCATATTCATCATAGTCTATTTCCGATGGGAATCGTTTATAAATCTTATGCTCATAAATCAGAGCTAAGCGTATATCCCATTCATTGCCCACTACAATCAAACCATTGTTGGTTTTATTTTTTACCTGCAAACGAAAGGTTGACAGAAGCGCCTTAGCTTCAATCATATCACGATTTATAATGGAAGGTGAACAGCAGCAATCATCAGCAAGATCAGAGATAAATAAATTACCTGTATTGGTCAGCAGACGGCGAATGATAAAATGCACTCTTTCACGTTGATTATTTTCAAAATAGTGATGATTGTGATAGAAAGATTTAAAACTTTCCGCAAAATGGCTGAATTTCTTTTCATCTAAAATTTCACATTCATAACCCACTCCATAACGGCTTACAATTTGAAAACCGACAGTATTTAGATAATCATTTAATGTATCGATCTCTTTTTTAACAGTTTTTAAACTTAAACCGCTCTGCTTGGCAAGCACTAAACCGCTGATTGGTTCATTTGCATTCAATAATGAATACATGATAATTGCCTGTTTTTTTATCACCCGCATGTTCGCCTCCATAATTCTTCTCCTCAACATTTAACGTTAAATTCATGACATTTTGATTCTAGCACAAGCAATCTTTGTTGTAAACGCTTTCTTAGTTTTCAGAAACCTTTTGAAATTAACCAAAACAAAAAGCGGAGGACACCCCGCTTTCTAGTAATTACTCTTTAACTCGCTTAAAACTAACCGTGACAGTAAATAGATCCGCATTTGTTTCGACTTTGAATTCACCGTTACAAGCTTCAGTAAAGCTGCGCGCGATAGATAAGCCAAGACCGCTGCCGCCATCTGTGCGGCTTTCATCACCGCGTACAAAACGCTCTGTGAAATCAAGATCTGTCGGTATTTCTGTCCTAGATGTATTTTTAACACAGGCAATCGCCATTTCACCTGAAAGATTCAGGGTTACATAGACTCTTGAACCAGGCAGCGAATATAGCAGCGCGTTACCAATTAAATTTTGGAACACCCGATAGAGACGCTGACCATCTGCTAAAATCATAACCGGATCAGCCATGATTTCAGTTCTCAGAATAATATCACTCTCATCAATCTTCTCCTGCATATCCGCTAAAGTCTGACGCAGTAATTTACCTAAATCAAGCTCTTCAATATTGACCGGCAGCTGACCGCTGGCCGCCTTGCTGATCTCAAACACATCTTTTACCATCTCTTTTAAACGCTGAGATTTAGAATCCAGAATCGCAACATATTCACGAACATGATCAGGCAGCTCTTCTTCCTGTTTCAATAATTCAATATAGCTGATGATAGAAGTCAGCGGCGTTTTTATGTCGTGTGATACATTAGAAATAAGCTCTACTTTCATGCGCTCACTCTTTATCTGTTCATTCATCGCCGTAAACATACCCTGTTGAATATCATTTAATTCATTAACCGCTTTCGCAAGATCAGCGTCTTCAGGTCTTCGCAGAGTATTCGTCAAATCGCCGTTATGCACCGCTTCGATTTGATTAATCAGCGCGCCGACATCCTGACTGATCGTCTTGTTATTCTTCGCATAGGCTAGCTGGAAGAAAATCAGCAGACCGGCAACCAGCAGGAAGAATAATGCATAAGTCGTAATACTGATAGGTTCATAATAGCTGCGCCATGCCACAATAATCGCACTGAGAGAAGCGGCTGCCAAAACCACCTCAGCAATAAATACAGGCAGATAGCGATTCGTAATACGTTTTTGAAAAGGCAGTCTCAATTCACTAGTCTTAAATATGTTATAAACATAGCTGCAGATTCCATGCCACCAACGACCTCGATTATAACGCATATCATTAATTACAAGATAAATCAGCCAGAAGCATACAAGAAGGATATAAGTTCTGCCTTCCAATATCCGCTGCAGACCATAATAGAGATAATCCCATTCAATATATTCATAGCCATAGAAAAGCTCATTCAGATAATAATATAGATATTCTTTAAAAGACAGAAGCAGCAATAAAAACGGCAGAATTAAAATCAATAATTTTATCTCAAACCACACATGACCCGTCAATTCCGCAATCTTCTTATCCGCTGCTTTTTTATCTTTGCGCAGAATAATATAGATAACGATTAAAATTAAACCTAAAATGATTGACAAGCCCTGTGAGATATACTCTGATTTGCTGTTGTCAAAGTTTACCTTCAGCCAATATAATGAATTATCACGCTGAACACTGCCGCTCTCAGAATAATTTCCAAACATGTAAATCTTAGGTTCTTTCGCAAAGGCTATGACAATCTCTGATTTTGCTGATTTCTCATCCAATGTGAAATTCTTATATCCAGGCACATACCAATCACTCTCATCGCGATAATAACCGTCACCATATACGTCAAGCTCTTCCCCGTCTTTAATCATAGTGACTTGTTTACCATCAAAGTGAAGGAAAAAATTATAGCCTTCCGGCAGCGTGCCATTCTTATCTAATTTCAAATCATCATTATTAGAATATAACAGCTTGCCTTCATGATAAATCTGATAGAGGACATTTTTATCATCTTTAAGTCTGTCATGCAGCTTATCGATAAGACTTCGGCTGACAGTACCATCATCTTCATCATCCGGCACTAAATTATTAAAAGTATAAGTTGTAGCATAGGATGAATAAATATCGCTCTCATAGATTTCATTTGTATACCCATTATAGTAATTATACCAGCTGCTGATATTGCCGCCGGATGCCATTACAAGAAAACGTTCCAGATAATCTGACACATAGTATCTAAATTCATCTGTTGTCTGATAATCACCGGAAAAAGCACTGCTTACATCTTTTTTTAAAACGTCTACACTGCTGTAACGTACAAACAGTGATGACAGATTGCCAAGCAATATACTTATACCGAGGAAAAATGCGATAAAGCTAAATGTTTTTTTCCATTTTTTCAATTTTGTATCCAATGCCCCACACCACCTTTAAGTACTCTGGCTCTTTAGAGTTAAGTTCGATTTTCTCACGAATTCTGCGTATATGTACCATTACTGTATTTTCACAGGAATAAGCTTCTTCATCCCAGACACGGCGGTATATTTCTTCAGCTGGAAACACTCTGCCTAAATTGCGCATCAGCAGGTCAATGATTTTAGTTTCTATCGCTGTCAGCTTTACTGGCTCATCATCCGCAAACAGCGAACGCTCATCCACATGATAACGCAGTCTTCCATTATTAATAATATTGACTGAATTAACACTGTTGATATCGCCAAGCCGCGTATAGCGTCTTAAATGACTTCTGACTCTGGCAACTAATTCCTGTGAGTTATAAGGTTTGGTGATATAATCATCAGCTCCCATGGACAGCCCTAAAACCTTATCCGTGTCTTCACTCTTGGCACTTAACACAATAATCGGTAAATTACGTCTTTCGCGTATCTTCATGATGGCAGACAAGCCGTCTAACTTAGGCATCATGACATCAATCAGAATCAATTGAATGGAATGCTGAGCAATCAGCTCAAGTGCCTGTACACCATCATAGGCTTTTAAAACATGATAGCCTTCCTTTTCTAACAGGATTGCAATGGCTTTCACAATCTCATGATCATCATCAACTACAAGCACACATTCATTCATCTTAACCCCTCCTTGGCCTGTCTATATAATAGAACACGGTTCTTACAAAAAGCAGAACGCTTTTCTTAAATAAATCTTACATGATATAAGAATTGTATCATTGTCGGAAATAAAAGTCATCCTTAGCTGATATATCCTGCCAAATCTTCATTTATCTTACAGTAAGGCTTAAAGCACATGGCTGTTAAATAGAAAAAAGTGCTGAAACTCATAACGAATTTCAACACTTTTCATGTTTTTAATTAAGCAATTAAAGTAACATCAGCAGCCTGTTCGCCGCGGTTTCCTTCAACAATGGCAAATCTTACACGCTGACCTTCATTTAAAGTCTTATAGCCATCGATTTGAATTGCTGAATAATGAATGAAAATTTCTTTTCCGCTTTCTTCAGTAATAAAACCATAGCCCTTTTCTGCATTAAAAAATTTAACTGTTCCTGTACTCATTTTAGTACCTCCATTTTGTTCTGTAAACAAGCTGAAGTCGATAGGTATAAAAAAACACATTCTTCCTTGTACCTAAGACATAAATACAACTCTCGAATGTGAATAAGTGAATCATAGATATTGCTTTGAATTACTTGTTCATCATAAGCGTTATCAGCCCAATAGTCAAGCTATTTCGTAAAATAATGCAAATATAAGCTTTTTTATTCATCGTGCCGTAAATAAAGCATCGTTTAATTTTGCTATGACCGACAAGATGCGTTATATTTATTATATTAATTGTTTGTGATAACAGACATTTTAAAATTCCTTGATCCTCTAACTTTTCTTTAACCATCGTTTTGGTATAGTAACCATGCAATCACAAGTACTCACATCTGATGAATACTAAAGGAGGATCATAACATGATTAAAAAAATTGCATTTGGTTTACTTAGCGCTTCAGCGCTTACTATGCTTACCGCATTGCCGGCATTCGCAGCTGGTGAAACAGAGATTGCGGCAGAAATTACACCTAGTGTTACAGTTGAAGAAAACTCTATAGTCATTGACGGCGGTGATACTGAAGGTGAAATTCAGAATTTAGAATTAGGCAATGATGAAAAAGGTGATACCTTCATCATGGATAACGGGGAAAAGGTTTATATTACCACAACAACCGGTACTCTTGATGACAGTAATGTGACTATTACTTTCAAAAAAGCAAAATAAAGTTTAATATTGTGATTGTTTAAATAAACAGATAAGGATGTGAGGCAGATGAAGATTTTGATTGTAGAAGATGAAAAAGATATGCAGCAGGCATTATGCTATGGTATGCGCAAAAGCGGTTATGCTGTAGATGCTGCCGATAACGGTCAAGATGCTGTCGAGCTTTGTGAATACAATGATTATGATTTAGTGATCCTTGATCTTAATCTACCCGGCATGGATGGTTTAAATGTACTTAAACATATTCGTGATAAGAATCTGCCAGCTAAAGTGCTGATTCTGTCCGCACGCTGTGATATCAGTGATAAGATTGAAGGATTAGATGGAGGGGCCAGCGATTATATGACCAAGCCCTTTCATTTTAAGGAACTAGAGGCTCGTGTACGTGTCCTGCTTCGGCGTACCTTTATTCAGAATGAGGCTGCCCTTTCACGGGGCGGTCTTTATCTGGATACAAATAAAAAGCAGGCCAGCTTTAAGGGTATGCCTATTGAACTATCGATGCGTGAGTTTTCAATTCTAGAATATTTAATGATGAATATGGGACGGCCAGTCAGTGCTGAGGAATTGCTTGAACATGTCTGTGACAGTGAAGCAGATCCTTTTTCCAATCAAATCAAGGTATACATCAGTACCATTCGGCGAAAGCTGGCAGCCTTCAGTGATGAGAATATTATTAAAAATATAAGAGGGGCTGGTTATGTAATTAATAAGGAGGATGCTGAATGCTGAAAAAATTATCACTGCGGGCTAGATTAACATTGTTATCCACACTGCTGACTACTAGTATGGCTGTTCTTCTGACATGTTTCTTTATGTTTAACGCAGACCGAATTTTTGTGAAGGATCTGCCAATCATTTTTACCGCTCCTGATTCAGATGTCGCATTAACATTTAAGGCAGCTGAACCTTCGGCTGCTCTTGTTGACTCTAAAACATTGGATCAAGAGTCAGAGACCGATCCTTCCTATAACAATATTGATATAGTGGTTACTTTAACACAAGCCACACGCCAATTTAACTTATGGGGAATCGCCGGCTTATGTTTAATCACTCTGCTTGGCGGTGCGGCAGCCTGGCTGATGGCTGGCAAGGCATTGAAGCCTGTCAGAGAGTTATCTTCAGCGATTGAAAAGGTCAGTAACAATGATTTATCGCTGCATGTAGAAACTACTGAGCGCGAGGATGAGATAAGTCAGTTAGGCAAATCATTTAATACAATGATGGATAAAGTCAATAGTTCCTTTGAACGGCAGAAAAGATTCAGCGCAAACGCGGCTCATGAGTTAAAAACACCGCTGGCAACGATACAGGTTGGTCTTGATGTCTTAGAGCTTGATGAAAAGCCTACACAGGAACAAATGGAATGGGCATTAACAGTTACAAAAGCAAATACTGAGCGAATGATTGAATTAGTAGAAAATTTATTTACGTTATCTTCAGATAAAGAATGTGATATGAATGATATCATAGACATACAAGATGTTTTCACACGCATAGTTGATGAGCTTGCAGCACAAATCGACAGCCGGCATTTACAGGTTATAATGCAGATTTCTGATGATATAAAGCTTAAAGGAAATGCTGTGATGCTTTACCGCGCCTTGTTTAATCTTGTGGAAAACGCGATTAAGTATAATATTGAAAATGGCACTATTTTGATAACGGCTATCGAAGAGGAAGCTAAAATCAAGGTATCTGTCAGTGACAGCGGCATCGGTATTAATGAAGAAGATATGCAGCATATATTCGAACCATTTTATCGTGCAGATCAGTCCCGTTCACGGTTAATGGGCGGATCAGGGTTAGGTTTATCGTTGGTGAATGATATAATAAAAAAACATGATGCTGAAATTGATGTAGACAGCCAGCCAAATAGAGGCACTGTTTTTACTGTAATGTTTAAAAAATAAACAGATGATTAAGGGGAAGCTATATCATTTGTTCGGATAGCATATCCATCTTGAAATTTATTATAATATCATATTCTAACTTCAACTTAAGACAATCTGCCAGAAAATCGGTTATTTTTCAAAAGAAATCACTTTTAGTCTTGATAATTTAGTTAAAATAGGTTAAAATTATCAAGCAGATGCAGAAGTGGTGAAACGGCAGACACGCTGTCTTCAGGTGGCAGTGCACACACGTGCGTGAGGGTTCAAATCCCTTCTTCTGCACCATGATATTAATAAAACGCTGAAATATCGGCGTTTTTTTATTTTTAAATACTTAAAGCTCCTACAAAACTCCTACAATTATCTAGTATATTTTATATTTTGTTTTATAATTGCTATTAATCATTCGTTTTTTTGTTATAATGAGTATAACTTTGGAGGGTGGAAATATGAAAAAAATATCCGCATTAGTATTGGCATTGTTGATGTTGTTTACATCTGCACCTATAAAAGCTGAAGAAAGTGCAGGCTGGATTAAAGAAGATGGAATTTATTATTTTTATGAAAACGGTCAAAAGAAAACCGGATGGATCAAAGACAGTATGAATTGCTGGTATTATCTGGACTATAAAACCGGAGCAATGAAAACAGGTTGGGCAGCTGATGGAAACAAGTGGTATTGGTTGAATCCCTTCAACGGTATAATGCAAACTGGATGGCAAACAATCAACGAAAAAAAATATTTTTTTACCGATTCTGGTGATATGGTTGTAGGTAAAATTCGACTTTTAGATAATTTATATACATTTGCAAATGATGGTAGTTTAATAAAAACAGAAAAATATGATTTAATTTGCAATTTTGATACAGCTATCGATGAAGCATACAATTTAAATGGATACATTGATCAACTAACCACTTTCTTTCATGATGATTTAAAAGAGACAGCACGAAATATAAAGAAAGAAAAATATATCGAGTATGTATATGAACAAATTGATGATATGTATAATCAATTTGAAAGTTTGAGTTATGCAGATAGTACATGTTTCAAAGAGGAATATAATGATGATCGTCTATATGTCGTTGAAATTAAAACTTGGTTTGATGAATTTGTAGAAACTAAAAAGTTACCAAAATACTTCCCTGAATTTAACATTGATATATTAAACCAAATGCTCACAACAGTTGATTATTTTCTAGGCGATTTTAATACAAATAGTGAGAATACAGCAGAATTTATAAAGAATCAAACAGAATGGTATCAAGAGGTATATGCTGATTACAAAAAGTTTGTTAAATAAAAAAATTAGGTGCAAGCCGTAAGAGCCTACACCTTTTTTCTATTCATAAGGATTCTTTTTAGAAGACGTTAACACTCTATACATATAGGCTTTCTGTATTCTTGATAAACCGGAATCATTCAGCATCTTCTGAATATCTTCTGAATTGTTACCCTTGATGTTGTTGTAATAGATGAAATCATCTACCTCAATGCCTACTTTATCAGCTTCCATTGCGCTAGTTACCCACTTGTCAGCTTTATACCCCGGTGTAAGTTCCAGTTTTGCTGATTGCTTCGCATATTCATATACATCATTGATCAGATTGGCTTTCAGTTCATCACTGGCTTTTTTATAATAGGCTGAATAAATGGTATCCTCTAATAATTCATGTGATGTCTGCCCTACTTCTTTTGAATACTGATCGTATTCAGCTGCGGTCAGGTTCTTAGTCTCACCGTTGACTGTGTAATACTTGCTTGGATAGGATGGCAGCGTGTTGTAGTCTGAATTGATTTTGTACAGACGTTCTAATTCTTTTTCAAGATCGGTTCGTTTATCTGTGGATATATAACCAGGGGATAATGTATTTTCAAAGATACGCTCCGGTAAGCTGTCTTTTTGTTCATTGCCCCATACATCTAGTTTAGGCTGTACTAATTGATTCGCAAATGGAATCTTTGTTAACGCTCGATTAATAGGTATTTGCAGTATTTGAGGGATTGGTGAGTTCTTATCTACATAATACGGATCACGTCGTGTACCGTCTGCAATGTTTGTGATTTGTCCAAGCAACGTTGGCACTCCTTGCGATAAGTAACTTGTTGACATATTAATCAGTATGTCAGTTAAAGGACTGTCACTATAGCCTGCGGTTTTAATCGTGGAACTAATTCCCTGCAACATCGACATGTCTATGATTGGTTCAGCGATCCTTGCTGCACTGTCAATGAAATTCGTAACAGAGAAACCTTTTTGATTCTGCATATCCTCAAATAAGGAAGCTCCCATAAAGATTGGCATTGATGAAGGAGCTGCCCAATCTACTGTATAAGATACATCACCAATTTTTATAGCATAATCCTGTGCGCCCATAGCCTGATCGAACTTGTCTTTTTTCTTATCATCATCGTCTCCTGTCGACGTCAATATGCCCATATACGAAAGCCATGAGCCTAATAAGAATAAACCTGTACCTGTTAAACCTGAAGCTATCTCGTCAATGGCCTGATTCGGTGTCATTTTGCCGTCTTGCACATTCGTAAGCATGTCATACACACCCTTAACAACTCCTGCAGGTGAATATTCCATTCCTCGTTGTAAGATGTTCATAGGGGTCTTTGTAAATGGCATAAAGCCTTCACCAATGACCTGAGACAGCTTATTCTTGTTTTTCATGTTGTTGATACACTGTGCGAAATAACTGTTATCTCGGTATGTAGCTTTCTGAGCTTCCTGAACGGCATAATTTCTAGCTTCATCCAGAACAGTTATTGAAGCGGTGTTAGGGTCAATTTGGTTTGCTTTCAGATATTGCGCTAAACTGTTTGCATAATGATATTTAGAAAACCACGCATCTTCTTTTTCAAGTGCAGTGAAATTGAAGTTTTTCAGCCATTCAAGCACATTACTTTTAAAGACGCGTTTTTGTCTTTCAATACCTATCTTATCCTGATACTTGCCATTCTCACCCATAACCGCATCTTTATACTGCTCATAATCGGACTTAGCCCATTGAACAAGCTGCTGATCCGCTTTGCTCAACAAAGATTTGCTCATTTTGAAATCATCAGTACCCAAAGTATTTTTATACGCATTTTCTAAACCATACCCAATAATATCTTTCATCTGCTTCATTGGCATGAACAAAGCATTTCCAACAATGTTTCTGACGTGAGTTCTAGGATTGCCAAGCATTGATAGATAACGCCAAGCATTCCATTTTTCCATCCAGTTAGCCGGCATCTGATCCGCTAAATCTTGCTTGATGTTATCTACTCGATTCAGCATTTCCTCATGGCTTGTAGAATTAAGCAGATCGTTAGCCATGCCCTCCTTGATTTTAACCGGTTGTGCTTTATTGCCATATTTCTTAGACAATTCTTGATTCAACTGATTTTCAATCGTTTGCAGTGAATATAACTGCCCGTCAGGTGTCATTTTCTTTAGCAAGCTGAAAGCCTGAACATTCTGACCGGCCTTAGTAGCTTGAACACTTAACTCAGAAGCGATCTTCATAGCCTCTGCAGTATTGCCGCTGTTAATCGCTTGATTATATAACTGCTGCCCTAGAGCAATAGAGTTTTTATCGGCAGGGGTGTGTCCATTTACAATATCGTTCCAGACAGCCTTAGACGCTTGATAACCGTAATTATTCAGCATATCTTCCGCATACTTTAAAGATTGTTTATCTGATATAACCTCATGGCTCATCTTTCCATTTGCAATCTCTGTTTTCAAATCATTCACAACATCATTCGGTGTAACTTCTGATTCCATTAAAGTTCTGGCATATAAGCTAGTTACATCTTTATCTGATGTCTGCTTAGGAACTGGATCAATACGTGCAGGGTCTACACCTGTTTTGATTGCGCCATAATCTTTCAGCATTTGATCATAGTCAGATAATGATTTTCCCATTGATGGTTTTTGATCTGAGTTTAACAATCCTGCTTTTTCTAATGCAATTTGCATATCTGTCTTGTAATTTCCGTTCATTTGATAGTTGACTTTTTGATCGCTTTTGCGTACACTATGTATGAAGCCATCAAGTTTTTTTACCCGGTTGGGCAATTGGAGCCCTTGCGCGTTAAAAAGTTGTTGGCTTTTTTTATTATCTAAGTATAATATGTCATCTCCTGTTATTTTTTCAAGGAAACCTTTCGAATCATCTTTTGCATAAAATGTGTCCAATACATTGGCATCTATTTGTATATTATTATACATACCACTTGTATCAACATCAATTGGAGCGATCATATTATGCCCATTCTTATCTTTTATTTCAGTAATGAAAATTGCATTATTTAATAATTTTGATGAACTTTGAATTATCATAATAGGTTTTTGTAATGCTTCCGGAATTTGCTTAATTAATTCTCCATAGCCATGATAATTGATACCTTTTTTATTCCCATCAGAAAAATAAGTAGATTCAATATGGTATGGTGTCATTAAAACTGGATAATCATTTCCTAACACTTTTTGCATAATTGCGTTTGAATTTGTAACAAATAACATATTTGTTTTATCAAAAGTTCCATTCAGCACATCATCCACTTGTTCAGAAAATGGTTTATTGATTGAATAGGCAATCTTATTGCCGTTCGTATCGCTCACATATTTTTTAACAGTTTCATCCATTGCTTTAGTATACATTTTTTCCATTTTCATCAAGGCACGCTGTTCATTACTAGAACGCACATATTTAATGCTGTCCTTGATCCATTCGTAGATACGTTTAAATAAATTAGGCTGTTCCTGATAAAGCTTTTTGATAGATGCTTCATCGGTGAACAGCTTTTCTTCTACATACTTAGCAGCAAACTCATGTCTTGCATCTTCATAGTTTAGCACAATGCCCCGATCAGCATAATCATTCTGAATGTTCTTGATTGCTCTTTCTACCCCTTGCTTTGATGATCTTGAATATTCATTCATCATCATTTGCTGTAATTCACTGTAAGAATCAGAAGTTTCAATGTGATGCGTTAATTCATGTTTCATGGTTGTTAAGACAGGCTTATCGCTATTCACATTAATATAAATTCTGCCATCTTGATAGTAACCATCATAACCTGTACCTTGAACAATAGATACCATTGTATTAGCTTTCTTAGCAATCTGCTGCAACGTGTTATAGGTATCTTGTCCGACAAGCTGAGCTGCATAATCCGGAGCTAATGGAATGGTTTTGTACATAGGCTTCTTGGCTGTCGGTAATGGCTGCGGTTTGTGTGTGTCAATCTGCTCATTTGATAAATTTTCCTGATTCAATTGAGGCTTTATAGTATCTATCTGAGAATTCTGATTTATATCGTTATTTACTAACTGCTGACCTAAAGGCAATGTTACAGCTTGTTTTGAATCTTCAAAAGATACATTATTGCTACCTTTTGCATAGCCAACTAAATTCGCTCCACCGCCCATTAATCCACCACTTAAAGCACCGCCAGCAGCACTTTCTAATAAACCTCTTATATTAAATTCAGCTTCTGGATCAGCAGCAGCATAATCTGCTAAAGCATTTAAAGTATAGGAAACAGCCTCTTCTGATGCTTCTGTTCCAGCTTGCTGCAAGGTTGTTTTAATTGCTTGTCTTAAAGTCTCAGGTGCTTTCTTTGCAATATCTAAAAGACTTTCAATTGAAACCTTTTCTGTAAATGCTTCTATACCTCCTGATAACAGACCTCTACCCAATGCTTCACCGGCAGATACTCTTTGCTCGTTTAATTCACCCATTCTATCACTGGCCGCATTTGCGCTCATCATACCAAGAGATAAAGCAGGATTTACAGTAGCAAATGGTAATGTTAATGCATTCTGTCCAATGCTCATCAATGTTGAACCTAGAAAACGACCAGTTGCATCTAAGCCTTGTAAAGCATATTCTTTATCTTTATTTGCATCTCTATACATTTCCATGCCTAAAGAATCACTAGATACAGGCGTGGTATCCCTCTGCAAATTCATAAAATCCTCTTTTTCTTTCATTGCATTCATTAACACCTGCAATTCAGGAGAATATTCGGTAACAGTTATTTTTCTAACACCTCTTGGATCAGTAGGATCAGGTTTAGTAATTATTCTCACGCTATCCGGATGCTGTTTTTTATATGTTTCAATTTGATTATACAGATTTTGGTATTCTTTATAAGCATCAGTATAAAAGTGATTTTGACTGTCTTTGTTTCTGTTTTCGAGTGTCTGAGCTGCAGTATCAACAAACATTGGTATAGTGGCCGACATACTCTTTACTACACCGGTAGCACCCGAGCCTATTCGTTGCAGAGTAGATGGATCAGGTAATGGCTGCGGCTGTGTTATTGTTGGAGCTTGCCCCAAATAAGCCGGCTGTAACCCTTGCTGTATCATTGCTTGATTCGCTTTAACTTGCACGTTATTTGGCATCAGGATAGCATTCGATAATTGATTGTTAGTAGGACCAGGAAGAGATACTTGCTGTCTTATAGGCAATAAAGGAGTACTCGATTGAGTACCCCCTTGATTTGTTTCTGCTGGTTTATTGCTGTTTTCATACGCTGCCCGATACCGTTCTAGCCTTGCAGGTAAATTCTCTGTATTTGCGTTTCTTACTAAATCAACATAATATGATAACGGTTTAGACATAAGTCACACCTCCTAATAGCCTAACTGCCTTAATACTTGTGCTATATCAATATCCGTATACTGAGGATTACTTTGAGCAACAGCTTTAAGGTAATCTGTAATCAATTTAGCTTCAGTCCCTTTATCTGCTGCTTTGAATGTGTTGTATCTTTGCCCCTCTTTGATTTTATCAATTAATTGGCTGACATTATCGCTGTTATACGGTAAGGTTAAATCATGACCATAGTAATTACTGTATGCATCCATCATGTCTTGTGATGGTAAATAACCATTCTTTAAATTTTCTTGAATGATTTTATCAACTTCACTGATCTTCATACTGGAACCACTTGATTTTGTGGAACCACTACCACCGCCAGAATAAGATCTTGCCGCAGCTGCCTGCAATGCCTGCTGGGCTGCTAATGCATCTTGCTGCTTCTGATAATCGAACTGCTGCTGCCATTGACTGTTAGCTGTGTTAAATTGATTTTGAGCAAACTGATTCTGCCACTGCTGCTGAGCCATTGCATCTTGATACTGTTTCATCTGCCATTCTTCTTGACGCTGCTGCTCTAAGGCATTTAAAACCTGTTGCTGATAGGCAGCTTCGATCGCTGATAAATTTGCATTACCGCCTGACTGTACTGCCTGTATCTGATTGTCCAGTCCTCTTAATGCATCATCACGAGCCTGCAAGGTTTGATTGAGTGAGTTGCCATAGTTATTTTCGTTTGAGATTTTAGCTGATTCGCTGACACCTGTTCCTGATAATCCGTTAGCTGCCAGTTTCTCGTTCAATCCTTTCTCGGCTAACATCTTATTGATATAAGCCTGCTGGGCTGTCATTTCAGCTTGTTGATTGTATTCCGGACGTAAGTTATTGATCTGGCCTATCTGTGCTTGCTGGCGTTCCAGTTCTGCACGGCGTTGAGCTGCATAAGCTTCCTCAATAGCTGATCGACGTTCTGCTTCACGACGAGCTGCTTCTCGCTCTGCTTCCATCATGCTACCGAAATACCCCATAGCGTTTTCTGCATATTGCTTTTTAGCATCAGCATCAACTAAACTGTCAGTACCTACCCATTTACCGGCGCTAGAATCCCATGTTGATCCATATTTATAAGAACCGTCAGGATTTTTAACATCTGTTGTAGAGTTTCCGTACTGATCGGTGTATTTCCAATTTTTATCATCGATAGCTGTCCAATAACCTTTACCACTTCCGCCTGAGCTATATTTGTCATAATCAGCTTTGGCTTGATTGTAGTATTCTTCATATGATGATTTTTTTCTAGCCATGTTATACCTCCTTCAGATAACCGCTGTTATCTGCCTTTAAGTGCAGCTCTGCATTCTTCAGCATCTTCCCGCTTTCCTGAAGCCATACGAACTTATCCTGAAACTGAAACAATGAGCTGCGGATCATGAAGCCATCTTTATCAAATGCATACCACGCACCGTATTCAGCATCCCATGTCATGTCATTTTTGATTAAACGGCCGTCTTTGCGATACTGCCATTTAGCATTGCCACAGCTTACCCAGCAAGTCAGCTTGTCTGTGGTCTTTTTCCATTGATAGTTAGCACCGTTGATAATTTTACAGTTGTCAATATAAAATGCTGATGCAGGATGGACAGAGTTTGGTAACATATAAACTTTATAAACATTGAACTCATAAGGTTTAGTGTATTTTCCTTTAGCCACCTCAATGTGGCAATGGTTGCCGGTTGCTTTTCCAGCCACTCCCTCTTGATAAAAGACTTCGCCTTGATTAATTACTTGACCAACCTTTAAATCTGATATGTCATTGTCATGTATAAACATCATTGTTGCATAATTAATGCTACCGTCTGCAAACTGGACTTTATCAGTAGATTGTGCAAATACAGCATGACCGTTTGTGCTGCTATCCTTATATTTTATAATCATAGTACAAGGTGCATAGACATCATCAATACCTGTGTCTTTGCCGGCGTTATCTATCGCATAAGTGCCTTGATGAGATAACTGGCCGTTTACGCCTTGAGTGATATTTATGCATTTCATCGGAAACTGTAACTTTTCCATACGTTAATGCTCCAATGGCAGTTTTCTTACTTCTGCGTCCATACCTAAGATCATCCCATTACCACCAAGTTCACGATAAGCCTTATACATCTTTTCCCAGTTTTCTAGCGCATATGGAGGTATCATGCCTTTATCAGTGTATTTATCATGATAGAACATCAATTTATCCCTTAACAGACAAAGAGTACCCGCACTGTTGGCATCTCTTGTTTTCTTCTGTTCTTTTAATAGCCACACGATGTATCCCATAAGGATTGGTAAAACTATCGTGTAAGTTGTCATTAAAAATTCTTTCATTCTCTATTTCCCTTCTACATACGCCTTGATGTTTTCATTTACTTTTAATTGTTCTTTCATCCAAACAAGCGCATCATCAACCCAAATACTGAACTTATCGAATGCGATAAACGATAACCACGGGAATTTTGCAATAGCCATATCATAGACTTTACGCAACTTCGCTTGCCCTGTCCCACCTTGCAATTCCCTCTCAGCTTCCATAACAGCCCATCTGAGCCACTCTTTGATGTTTGCCACCTGTTCGTTAGTCGGCTTGTTCATGAACACTCTACACCCATAAACAACGCCTACACAGCACACGACACCAGCTACTACTAAATACCAATTTTCAATTAACCATTTCATTTGATTTCCTCCTAAAGTTCTATTTCTTCAATTTCTGCTCTTACTTCTAAACAGTACAAGTATCTTCCCATATGTGATTTCTGTTCCTTCAAAAGTTCAAGAGTACATGAAGGTGTAAATTTTAGCTTTTCAGCTTCATATTTGACTACCATTTTATGTAATTTTTCATATCTGATTTTAAGCTGATAATACTCAGCTCTAAACCTATCCTTATAATCTTTGCTATTCATCAATTTAATCGTTTCATTCAATTCCATCTTTCTTTTCCTCCTTTATTTTTGTGATTTTTATCCAAGCATTAGCCATACCTTCTACCGAAAAATACGCAAATACACATGTATGCAGTGTACTATCTATTGGTGTGCCAACGTGCCAAGACAAAATAAAACAGCCCACAATGTAGACTGTTATAAATACCATTGAAATAATCATAATCTTTTTAGAAAAGCGGATTGGATCACGCTTCTTTTTCTTTTTTACTATTTCATAACCGAACATCTGCTTACTCCATTTGTTTCATTAGTATATTATACTGACTTTCACTGATGCGATTAAACAGCAAGAAAATATCAAGTTTGTGTTTAAGTGTGTCCTTCATTAAATCATCAAATACACCATCTCTTTTTTTACTGTTGATATGCTTTTCGAGCATTTCATAAGTTGTCATTGCAAAACTCCTTTCTTTAAATTTCTAATTCTTTTAAGCAAGCAAGATATTCAACGTTTAACGCCTGTTCGATTTGTATGTCTAATATCCGTTCTATTAATTCCCTGTCGGTCAATACTGGCACAGGTTCAGGCTCAGGCATCGGCATAATCTTTCTGTCTGCAAAGTGCTTTTGCGCCTGTTCCAGCTGCCAGCAATCTTCAAGACGTTTCTTTTCTTCATCGGCTTTCACTTCCACCTCCGAAAAATACAAAAGTGTACTGTTGCAGTACACTTCGTATATATTTTCTTTTTTTATTACCTCTACATCAAATACCGGCGCTGTCAATCCAGCAAGATATTCTTGCAATTCAGCCTCTATTACATCATAGCCATCTAATCTATTTAGCATATTATACACCCCCTACCTTACCAAAATTTTAAATGGCTGCTCGTTGATGTATGGATACCCATCTAAAGGATATGTTGACGGCTTAATGACCCTATCGTTTTCAATCGCCATGTATAAATAACATTCTTCGGGCGCCTCGTAATAACCTTCTCCATCTGGTTCGACATTTATGATGCTAAGATTTGACGGCCGCACGAAGCGCACTTGCATTGGTGATGGTATCTCGGAAAAAGGTTTAACCTGTACCCCTTTTTTTACAACCACCACAAAGTCTATCATCATTGCACCAACAGCCCTCAGCTTTGTATCGGTTGTATCCATCGAAAACGCCTTGATTGATTTACGATTTAAGTCATATACAAGCGCTCGCCGAATATCAATACCGGTTGTATTAGCTCCTGAAGGCACCTGTCTAAATGATCCATCAGCACTTAACCATTTGTAAGAAAGTCCATATCTGCCGCTGCTGTAAGAGCCACTTATGTACACAGAAGACGGTGTCATATCCGGGATCCATGTACTAAACAATTTTTTATCTTTAGTATCAACGACAATATGTAATCGCAAGGTAATATGGGCGGAATTTTTATTATCCAAATACCAGTTGTTATTGTTTGAATTACCGCCACCTGTTGGTATTGTTATAGAGTTTGAAGTTGAATATAAAATCAAACCATTTGCAGATACAGGATTTCTTGCGCTTTTAATATTGCTTGTCGAACTACCGAATAAAGTGCTGAATGTGTTTAATTTTTTTAGATAAGTATATTCAGGATCGTCAGTAACATTTTTGTTTTCACCTGTTATGGTGTTATATAAGACCATGCGCGTCGTCTTTAATTCGGTGTCTGCGTGCTTACCAAAAATCATGATTTCATTATCACTATAAGGGAAACATCCGTAAACCCCGGACGATCTTTGCGCGTTACTTGAATTTTGGTCACCTACATTGAAACCCATGTCGCTTGTATTTACGCCTAATACTGTAACAGCTTTTGACTGAGCATCAAATTTAATAACACTTGTGTAGGTAGTGTTTGCGCTTGATGATGTACCCCCGTCTGTCCTGAATCCAAACATATACGCAGTATTACCAAGCGTACAAATCGACACATAATCAGTCATTTTTCTTGGCAGCGTAATCAGATTAAATACATATTTGTTTGCTTGAGTCTCATCAATCCTTATATTCAAGATCGACGAAAAATCACTAGCAATCAAATAAATATCATCCTCATACGTCATGTTTAAGGCAACGCAACTTCCTAATACCGATTTGTTTGAGTATTCAGTAAACATTTTCCTTTTTAATACGGTTTCCCATGTTTCAAGCTTATATATTTCGATGTAAATATATACATCGTCACTTGCTTGCTGTAAAAATACAAAATAATTTTTTGTATAGACACAAGTATATAAACCTGTGAAATATGGTTCAACAATATTCTCGTTTTCCAGATCTTTAAATGGACGCAGATTGCCAGCTTGTGCCAATAGATACCACGGGGATACAAAATCACTAATTAATGATGTACTATTATACCCCCCCCCCCGAGATTTTTATATTATTATTTATCATTTTGTGATATTGCCTCCTTGTCTTTTTCAGTGAGAATGTATTCCTTTTCTTCATCCGTTAAGGTGATCATCATTTGTATCTTTACTGAGGTGATTTCCCCCTTATCAAAACAACGTTTCAAACTTTCTACATAAGTTCTCATGATATTACTCCTTCCGCAATCAATTCCATTGTGTATTTGTCAATTGAGTAATCCACAATATCTTGATTCTGCTTGATTCTTGAGTCCCGAATATCTGCAACAATCTGTTCCTGTGTTAAACCATCCGGCAGCAACATCCAATATTCACCCTCTGCATAATATGTCATACCTTCTGCACTCGGCTGGATATATTGATTATTTTCTTCGTCATATCCCCAACCCACAAGAACTTCGTCATGGGCTTCTTTTAATAAAATATTAGAGGCATAGTAGTCTCTATATGCAACTTCTATACTCTCAATATCAGTTCGGATATTGACGACTTGATTGTAATTGATTTCTGCTATTCTCATTTATATTTCCTCCATTAAATGGGTAACAACTCATCCTTCTTTTGTTTTACCAAATATGAAATTAACACGACGCCTTTTGTTCCTTTAGTTGGTGAAGTATTTTCATATACTCCTCCGGTGCCTCCGCAAGCATAACCGTATGAGCCTCCATATCCACCGCCGCCTCCACCACAGCCTCCACTGTAAGAAACTTTCACGGCGTTAGTTCCTGGTGATCCATAGCCACCTCCGCCACCTCCGCCGCCTGAACAGCTACTAAATCCTCCAACTCCTGTATAACCTCCAATAGAACCAGTTCCTCCTTTAGCGATGCCTTTTATTAACATAGGGTTATTTAATAAAGTTATATTTATTCCATCACCACCCGGTTTCCCATCATAAGATGTACGATTAACCCTGATTCCTCCAGCACCTCCTATGCCTCCATAAGTAGCGGATCCTCCAGCTACTTCAGATATATCACCAGAGCTATCACTAGCACCGCCAGCACCGCCAGCACCGCCACCTGAACCGCCAGCGCCTCCTAAGCCTCCACTATAAGACCCTGCAGATTTTCCACCCCCGCCGCCTTGAGCAGATACATAGGATCCAAAAGATGTTGCTCCACCGTTGCCTCCATTAGTAAGATTAGTTGTTGAACCAGCATTCGATCCAATACTTCCTCCGCTTCCAATAGTTATATTTACCGAAGTTCCACCAGCTAAATCTATTTCTCCATAAGCCATGTGTCCGCCTCCGCCTCCACCGCCCCCATTCAAAGGACCATTTGTATATCTAAAATTTCCACAACCGCCACCACCACCTCCGCCAAACAATCTCACACAGACTTTTGACGCGATATTTTCCGGACAGATCCATGTCGTATTCTCACTTATAGTTTCTAACACATACAGTAAATTACTGGAGCCTCCAGCCTTTACTAATCGATTATCAATCATTCTACAACCTCCATATCTTTATCAAAATTGGTAAGTCTATTGTCGGCTTATCACCATTTGCAGTTAGCACAAAATAACCATCATGGCTGCCGTCTATATCAATGTCAGCTGCACTTAATACATCAGTCTCTGCCTCTGTCATATTTACACCGGGACGTATATCCCAATCAGATACAGCAGCAGTATAACGATTGTCTGTTACTGTATAAGTTGCTGGAGTTGAACTAGACCAATTAGCGGCTAATAAAGTTAATGCTTCGTTGATCGGATATTGTTTTAACTTTTCGACATCTGATCTTAGCTCAGTATCATCATAATTAGACAATCCTGCTAACTTATTTTTCTCAGCAGTCGTGTAATCGTTCTCTGACAATCCTTTGCCGCTGACCTTATCTACTTTACTGTTATCAACACTCTCAACTCTTGTTTGTAGCTGACCGATAGCAGTGTTAGCAGCAGTAATATCACTTTTAACTTGGGTATCATTATAATTAGACAATCCGGCAAGCTTTGATTTTTCTGCATTCGTATAATCATTAGTTGATAATGCCTTACCTGATACTTTATCTACTTTATTGGTTTGCAAGATTTTACCTTGTTCAGCAGATAGAACCTTTTCTACACCTCCTGATGTTAGATTATTGATAATATCTGATTTTACGACTACTTCAAGGCCGGCGATATTTTCAGCTCGTTTTGCTGCTTCCTCAGCGCGATCCGCTGATGATGCTGCCGAGGTTTGAGAGGTTAACGCTGCTGTCTCACTGGCTTTCGCTTTTGTCTCACTTGCTGAGGCATTTGTCGCGGATGTGGCAGCTGCATTCTTGCTCGCTAAGGCTGATGCTGCACTGTTCGCCGCTTCAACCGCTGATGTAGATGCGGCAGTTTGAGATGCTTCTGCTGACACTTTTGCTGTTGCTGCGGCTGTCTCACTGGCTTTTGCCTTTGTTTCGCTTGATAATGCCGCTGTCGCTGAATTAGCTGCTGCGGTTTTACTTGCTAACGCTGACTTTGCGCTTTCTGCAGCTTCGGTTGCTGATGTTTCGGCGCTTGCTGCTGATTCCTCGGCTGCAGTTTTATACAGTAAAGCATTAGCCTCACTCTGCGCTGCGTTATGCTCACTTGTTAAAGCAGCTGCCGCAGAACTTACTGCATCTTGTTTTGATGTAAGGGCTGATTCGGCGCTCCTTGCCGCTCTGGCTGCGGAAGCTGAAGCACTCTCAACATAACCTGTGATCGTCGTTAATAACTGAGGGTCCATCATTTCAGTTTTGATTGATCCTGGTCTTATATTAAACGTGTAACTTTTTGAGCTATTACCGACTGTCTCTATTACCTGTATCGTATCACTGGTAATAAAGTTATATGTATCTACAAAGGCTGATAAAGACACTCTTTGCTCAGTGCCATCAACCAGCGTTAATACAAAATCTGTACCGTCTAGCTTGGCATCAATTGCTACCTTTTCTATGGCCGTGTCCCAAGTCTCAACAGTGCCATCATACTTAGTAACAGTAAATACACCGGTCTGTCTATCAATATTGACTGTCTTAACTAAATCCTGTGCATTCGCATCATCAAATTTTAATAATAATCGACTGTCTGTTTGAGCAATCGTATAGCGATCATCGATCAAGACTTTAAGAGCTGTCAGCACACCGAATACGGTCTGCTGTGCGATACCCTCTACACTTACACCGATCTGATCAGCTCCTGTCAATGCAACAAGAGCGTCAATAAGACTGTTGATGCTCGTTTTAATCTCATTGGTACTGTTGCTGTCAAACCATGCTTTAAGCTCGGCAGCGGTGATTCTTGGCCTGTCTGCCAATGCGGAAACAGGCTTACTAAATGTGTTTATTTTATAATCATTGAGTGACATTAGCTGCCTCCTTTATATCTTGCATTCAAGATGATGTAATTCAACGCAAGCTGTAAAAAGCCGAAGCTTTCAGGTTGTTCATTCTTAAATAAGAACTGGATCATCATGAATTTTTTTGCTTTTCTATTTGTGGCCATAAGTCTTGGCCCATCATCTGTATTAAAAGTAAAACGTTCAAAATCTATATTGTTAAAGTCAAAAATGTCCGACTGTTGGCTTTTAACTAGCTTCTCCACCGACTTCACCCGATAATAAATATCAACTGAACTCTTTAAGTAAGGGTTCAGCATCAGGATAAACTGTTTGAGTGTCTTATAATGGATCAGCTCACCAAAAGTAAATAACGGCGTCGTCCAATAGGCTTTCGTTGGCTCGTCAAGGTCAAACATTAAATCATTAAATTTACACAGCTTACCATCTGTCCTGCCAAAATAAAAGCTTTCATCGTTTGCGAACCAACACCGGGCATCCCGGTTATCTAAGTAGTACCATTCATACTGATAACTTTCTGATACGGCGTTCTTTTCGTAGGTTTTCTGCCGGCTGTCCGCTACATATACATGACCGTTCATGCTGAGATAGTAAAAGCCGTTATGCTCAATAGCTGTTGCATCTTCCATGTTCGGCTCCTGCGTTAATCTGGCATTAATGTAATAGCTGCGATCCTGTGCAAATCGTGTGCCAGTGATCGAGTTAGTCACTACCGCATTGACACCTTGTCTTGATAAAAATAATGGATCGTCACGCAAATTAGCAAATGCGTATTTACTCACCGCACCGACACCAACAACACCCTGCTTAACGCTAAATACCGGATTATTGTTGTTGTCCAAGTAACCGCTGCGTAAATACACTGTCGGGTCCTGTTCGTTGTCCTCTTTATGGATTGACATATACTCACCGATCTTACGGTATCCCATGATTGCCGAGGATTGCCCAATGCGGGAGTAATTAAGATCACCAATATAAGATGGATCATCAACTGCACTGAACCAGTCAAAATTAGCCATATCAGGATTACCAGTCAAGAAAACACGGTTATCCGTACCGCCGACACCATAAATACCGTAAGTAGTACATTTATTGATCCTGTCTGTATATCCGCTTACTTGCTTACTAAACAAGACTTCCACGTTATCACGACCAAGTACAGGGCTTTCACCAGGTGCAGTCGTAAACTTGATTTGCCCCAGCGCTAAATCAACGGTATAATCCGTATCCACTGTTTTTACAACCCACTCACCCGACTTATCCAACACCTTAACTTCCAGCACCTCGGTAATCTCTGACGCATCAAGCTGAAATGTTGTTTCGTCTTTTTTCGCAAGGAAACTATTTTTTCTCTTTGGCTGCAATAGATTGACGTTCTCAAAGCTTGTCCCTCCGGAAGCTGCCCCCCTAGCAATAGAGGTAGTCGGCACATAAGCAATCTCCGTGACATCTTTAACAGCGTAAGTATCATCAAATTTTCCGTATACTTTAAACGATGCACCGTCAAGCAGCCATAATTTCTCCGACATCTGAAATCCCATTGATCTTTGATCTGCCATGTTATCACTAAGCAATGTCGGCTCTGTAAAGCCCTCATACAGCTTCGTGCCAGCATGGATAAGCAAATGCTCCTGACCGTCATACAAGCGATAGATACCGTTGATTCTTGAACCAAAATCATAGACTAACTCGTAGCCTTGTGTTTTAATAGGAAACCCTGCCTGATTACTAATCATGTTGACGGCATCGGGACTGCGACCATTTGCTACTTGAGTAGGGTTATTGCTAAAATCAACGCCCTTGAATTGCTCAATATTGACGGTGTACAGCTTAGGACTTGCCGGTACTTTAAACTGCGCCATGACGCACAAACCTCGCTTTATTTGTTTGTTGTTTAGGCACTAGACTTTCAAGCCCTGTCTCAAACTGATTTCGATACATGGTAGCCAGTGAGTTATCATCATCTTTATACAGCTCACTGGCAATATAGAGTGGTATTAATACAGCAGCATCTATATCAAGTGGTATCTCTGTATCATCGGGACTATCCGGCTTTAAAAGTGCTGGATAAGCGTAATACAAGACAGACAGCATTCCTTCTTGGGGTTCTAGCACCATTGTGTGACCGTAAAGTTCAAAACGGCTGAACGGTTCTTCGTTTAGCCTTACACCCGCAGTATTGACATTGAATAAGTCAGTGCAGAAATCAAGCAAATTGATATACATTTTATCCGCAGATATAATGCGCTCATCACTTAGATCAATCGTTTTCTGTCGCATGATCGTCTTACCGATAGTCGCAAGCCGAATCATTGCCTCGTTGGCAGCTCCCCACATCTTATTGAGATATTCTAGTGTGGTTTCATCTTCTACTATGCTGTTGCCTGTGATTAAAAACATCTTCTGCAAACTTAGTAATTTGATAGTTTTCCAGTCCATGTCTACCCTCCTTTTACAAAAAGAAGGGGCTTGTAAGCCCCCTATGGTAATTGAATCACTTGAACGGTTGCACCAGTTCCTTCAATAACGATCTTCCCTTTGTTTTCTCCGGTGTGGAATAAGTATTTACCCGATTCCACGACAACGGCTTTCTGCTTTCCAGTAACAAATGGCACTGCTAGATCACTGGTAGCTTGGATACCATCACCGGCTTTGATGGTTGCAGCTGCACCACCGATCAGTAACAGGATCAATTCATCAGAGCTGCCTGTATAATCAACCACTGCACCCTCTGCCGTTAAAGTTACGGCTGCACCGACTTCTTTTGGTTCATTAAATTTTAATTTTGTGTTTACTACTTCTGTCTTTGCCATTTTTTATATCCTCCTATTTATGTACCTTAATTGCATATAATTCTTTTGGACGTACTGATTTGGCGCCAAATGTGTTTAGACCTTTAATTGCATCACTGAATGATTTTTCAGGACGGTATGCTTCTGTCTGGTCGATGCCCGAAGCAAATGCAATACCTTTCTTGGTACGTATCATTGCGTATGTGTCTGTGCCATCATTGTATAGATTGTTTGAATACTTAACAACGCAGTTGTCGTACATACCGACAATACCTTTTTTAATCAGCTCGTCATTGTTGGTTTTAAGCTCTACCAAATTGTCCTTAAATAACTGATACATGAAATAAGGAATTTCAATGAAAACCTTATCCTCAATCTCCACATTATTCTCTCTCAGATACAGTAAACCGGCATCAATCAACGCTTTCGCGTCTTTCGGTGTTGTCAATTTAGTAGAAGCTGACATGCCTCCAGCCTGTAAAGCGATTGAAGCTGCATGACGGTCACGAACACGTGCCATCTTATCGGTAACTTCATCCAAATACATTTCCATTAATCCTTCACGTGTCTGTGCCTTGTCAATATCGTCAATCTTGAAGTTGAAGTATTTGGCCTGGTCGATTTCCATATAAACGGAACTGTCAGCCAGTGTCTCAGGATCAGGCAGCAGACCGTTGTAATCACCAATCGTCACTTCACCCAAACCAATGATTTTAACCTTTTCCCCTTTCTTACACTCGCCTTCGAATGCTGTCCAGCAGTCATTCACGATTTTGCATTTTGCTTCTAATGCTACCTGAATTTCCTTTGCCCAGAATGTAGGCTTAAAATTTGCATAACTCATTGTTTTATTCCTCCTATTTCCATTTAGTCATTGACTTTCTTACCTTCGCTCTGATTTTTGGATCATTCATTTCTTCGTCGGTTAAACGATCCACTTCATCAGGCGTATAATAATCTTTCTCTTTGTTACCCGCACCAATCGCGCCTATATCTTTAGGTTTTGGCTTGGTGTTGGCTTGCTCTTTTGCCTTTACTGCAAAGTAAGCAGTCTGTGCATCAACTCCGCTGTTTACCAAACTCGCAAACTCAGGGCCAAGATCATCCAGTTTTTTCACTGTTTTATCAATCTTGCGGATCGCTGCCAAGTCTCTTTCCATTGCGGATTTAACTTGAAACTCGATCAGCTGGTTTTTGTATAGATCTCTTTCCGCAGCCGCCTGCTGGGCTTGAAGCATTGATTGTTCTCGCTGTAAACGCTCTGAACGTACCTGTTCTAACGGTTTACCGGTTGCGGCAGCCTCGATCTGATCAGCAACCTCATCCGGATTACCTTGATAGCCGAATTTGCTGGCAGCTTGTGCCATGCGCTCCGCTTGCTTGCGGTAGATTTCTGCTTCACGTCTTGCTTGTTCTTGCTCTCTGCGCATACGTGCAAAGGCTGCATTTTCTTCCGGTGTCTGTTGAGGTTTGGCGACTTCCTCCGTTTCCGCCTGTTCTACTACCGGTTCCGTCTGTGTCTCTTCGACTTGTGTTTCAGGTTCAGCGACCTCCTGCATTTCTACGCTTGTTTCTAATTCTTCCATGCTTCCTCCTTGATTTTTACGCTATTCAATGCGATATAAAAAGCGCCTTAGCGCTTAATTACTGATTGTTACCGGCTGCTCATTGCTGATGATCTGCACCTTGTCATAATCCGCACACTGTGGATTGATGCACTTGACATGATGATCAACAAATAATTTACCGTTGCGGATCACGTTTTCTGCTTTAATGATCCTCATTTCACATTGGCATTTGCTGCATGACATTTTGCCGTCCTCCTTGATCTTGATAACCTAATTGCTGAGCTACTTGATTGACGTACTCATTTAACTGCTGGTTCTGTGCCTGCAGTTGTTGATTCTGCATCATCAGCTCATTATCTTGCTGCTGTTTTCGCTTTTCGATAACAGCCAGCATCTTATTTTTTGGCACTGATGAGCTATCATCAAGAGCATTGATGTATTCTTCAAAACTCAGTTGCTGGTTCATAAATAAGTTTTCTAAGGATTTTTCTTGCGCGTACCTACTGTATGGATTTGCCTGTGATACATCTACTCGTACATTGACCTGCAGTTGTTGCAATGTTTCTGCATCTATTACCGCCTGCTGCTCCTGACCGTTTTCATCAGTGATCGTCACTTGCATACCTTCTACATTGTAGGCAACCCACATGCTGTACCAGATGTTAGCTATATCCTCAATGCACTGTTTGTAGTTGCTGATGGATTCATTCAGCGGTATAGCCGCTTGGTCACGTACTGCAATAATGGCATTACCCGATGCCTGTTCCGGGTTGATCTGCCCGAGTGCTGCATCACCAGCACCGGCAAGGTCTTTGGTTGTTTGTAGCATCTCATCGCCCAACACCTTCGCATCGTTGCTGATGCCGTTAGGCTGTAAGTATGAGATCATGTCTTTTACGGCTGACACGCTTCCATGTACTTCTAAGGCAGTTCCTGCTTCACCAATCATTTCAGGGTTATCAATACGCTCAGTATCATAAACAACTTGAGGAAAAGCAGCAGTTTTTACAGCACTTGATCGTCTGTATAACGTCTTGTTAACCTCGATCTGATTAGGGATCAATGGTCTTACCTCGCCGTTACCTCTTGCGGAGTTATGCAGCTGCTCAACGATAAAACTTGCCACCGGATAATAGCTTAAACCGGCAATCGCTGTATCCGGCTCATACACAACATTTTTAGTAGCTCGGCAAAAATGTACAACGCCATTTTCTTTCCATAACTTTAAAACTGATGTACACTTGCCGTTCTCGTCCTTGACTTCGATTGGTTTGTTCGTTTGATGCTCTTGTTCATCACTGGTGATCTCATCAGGATCAATTCCGTTAGTTTCAGCAATCTTTTTCACATCTTCAACTCTTAATCGCTCGCTGATCAAGATATACGGTTGCTTTTGTATATCTGCCAGCTGTTCATCTCCCAAATAGATATTGGTGTTGTCAATGATTTGTGCCTTGTTGCCACCATCATAAAAATAAATGTAACTATCCCCGGCAATATTGCCTGCTTTAACAAGATTCCATGCCAATGTAGCCATTTTCAGTTTTTCCCATTGCTTTTCAGCATATCTATTGAGTGTCTCACATGCCTGCTGAAAAACCTCATCGGATTCTAGCGGAGTATAAACAATAGCCATTTCATTCATAGCGATTGAGGCTGTTTTATATTTCACTATGGGCTTGATAAAGTTGTAAAAGGGCAATGTCTCACCGCCTGCCTCTACGCCTACCCATTGCCTATCCTCATAAAAGTCATAAGCTTGTGTGGTCTTGGAGTATAAAGCCATCTTGTTATGATGATCTACACCTTTTTGATATAGCTCCCATATTTTCTGTGCTAACTCATCATTCATTTGACTTTCACCTGCCCCTCTGCTGTCCCTTTATAATTTTCTATATTCTGAGCAATCAACTTAGCACGCTGCTGCTCTTTCGTCTCTCGTTTCAACTTAGGCGGTTTAAACAAGGGTTCAAGTGCTGTCTTGACCTCGCTCTTGTTAAGTGCTAAACCATCTCTTAGCCCTTTACGGTACGCAAATAAAAAGGCAGCTCCTACAGCTACCGTTGTTAGTATAGTTAAGATTTCCATGTTTATATCGCACGTGATTTCGTGCCTTGCCCTCCCGGTTTCTTCTTAGATTTTTCAAAGTCAAAATTAAATTTTGGTGGTTGTTGAATCGTTCTTGTTGGTGATGTATGGCTAACACAAAAGCCTCTCAATGCATCAGGTGCGTGTGTCAGTTCATGTGGATCATTTGCTACATCATCATAATTCTTAGTATCACGCAGCACTGCCGGCAACGTTCGAATCAGATTCACACAGCTTGGAAATATCTTTAAAGCACTTGTTAATGTCTCTGTTTCGTCTTTATAAGGCTTGATCCACTCTTTCACTGCCAGCCATCCATTCACACGCTTGTTAGATGTTTTAGATAGCGCAATACCATGCTCACTGAATATGTCAGCAACGCTTTTTCCGCTCTCCTGACGTCGATTGAACAAGTCGGGCGGCGCTAAGTAACTATATATCTTATCTTCACCATTGCATGCTTTTATGCGTTCTGCCGCCGCACTGATGATAAGATTACTCTCATACACCTCTTTATACACATAAGCGTGGTTTTGAGTATCCACAGCAATCCAATATCCCGCAAGCATATCTAAGCCATAGTCCATAGTAAAATAACGTTTCCAGTGTGACGGTATATCAAAAGGTCTGCATACATGAATGTCACGTCTGAACTCATCAAAATACTGTCCCTCGAAGATATCCCAGTTACCATACCGCAGCTTTTGTTTCTCTGATTCACTTAGGTTTTCTAAGCGTTCAAGATAACCCGGATCTGATTCCATGAGAAATTTATTCTCGGTGACTAAAGAAGGAATAAACTTCCGTGATCCTCCTTTGAAGTCATGAAGCTGCATAGGCGGTCCAATATCAATGAATCTTGCCTTGACCCATGTATGACCGATACCACCGGGGTTTGTAGAACTCTTGCAGAACTTAGGAAAGCTGTTAGCACCACGAATACGGCTTAATAAATAGGTGTACATGGTTTCGGTGAAGTGTGTCAGCTCATCAAAACGAATCACATCATATTCTGCGGATTGATACTTGTAAACATCATTCTCGTTGTCACAATAAGCAAAATCGATTAATGAACCATTTTTAAATGTCCACACATGATTCCCTGAATTGTACTTAGCAACCTCGGCAGGATACATACCTAACGATACACGGATCAGTGACTTTTCAAGCTCCGGGAAAGTCCGCCTTAACACTAACTGCTTACTTGTCGGATATTTCAGCGCATATAAAAAGGCATCAATTAATTGTCCGTAGGATTTACCGCCGCCTGCCGCACCTCCGTACAATGTCTCAAATGCCTGTGATTCTATAAATAATTGCTGCTTCTTGGTGATCTCTATATTCATTACTCAACCACCTTGATTGTTACATTGAAGTCCATGTTGCCGCTGTTCTGTATTTCCTGCTTATCCCGCCAACGTTCTGGCTGCCTATTCTTCAGCCAAAATATCTGTGCCGTTGTATCTGGCACTACTTCCTTTTCAACTGTTTTAATAACCTTGCCATCCTCTTTGGTTGTTTCGGTATATGAGTATCCTATTGCACGCTTATACAATGCGTTCTCAACAGCTATGTCAGCAATTTCCTTGTTGTTTTTTAAGACCTCCGAAATCTCCGAATAACGTTTCTTCCATTCATAGAGAGTTGACACAGCAATACCCATGTTGTGGGCTATCTGCTCATCAGTTAATCCTGATCGTGCCCATCCTGCAAGCAGCTGCAAGCCATCATCAGTTAACCAGTAATCGTATTTTGCCATGTCATTCACCTCCTGTTGATTAAAATAAAAGCACCTATGATTACCATAGATGCCTTTTGCCTGAATTAGCAGGAACTTAATGGGTGGGGAATGTATCCCCGCTAATTCCACACTATCATTATAACACGTCCAAACCCGTCACACCGTGACACTTTCACAAAATTTTCTTATTTCTTGAACAAATCTGGCAAATTGCCCTTTCAGCTTGCTTTCTGACTGCCTCTTCGCTCAGTTTCAAACTAAATCCAACCTCTCTAGGATTTCGGCATCTGTTTTTCATCACGTATTCCTTAATCACGTTATAGTAAGGCTTTGTGAGTACACTTACCCAGCGATCAATAGCTCTCATACGCTTTTCAAACGGTTCTTGAAGCTCCTGCAACTCGAAGTCCTTATCCATCATCCGCTGCTGCGGACTTTTGCCGTCTGATGCACCATCAGGCATCTGTATAACACTGCCACCAGAAGAACATTTGAGTGATTGACGCTTGCTTTCTAACACATGCCATTTATGCAGATAAAGATAGTAATTCATCAGCTCGCCTCTGACATATCTTCTTAAGTCGTCCTCTTCATCAATCAAGAGATCCTTTTCTGATTTCCAATTCATTTAAGCCTCGCTCTCTCTATGTATTTACACATCTTGTTAAAATCGCCTTTACTCATGTATGTAACCACATCATCATCTGTCAGCTGCTTGCTTTGTGGCTTTTGATAAAACGGGCAAAAGTATGTGACTAAGTAACTTATAGGTTTACTTCTTCTTAATACTCTCTCAACCTTGTATCCGTTGATATAGTCGCCTTCTTTGATTCTCATTCTTTTACCACCATCTTTACTTTTTCAAAATCTTCAGCAGATACATAGCTTGTAACCAAATGTTCAGGCAGCCATCTGCTCTGTGGCTTTTTTGCACCCCAATCAAAATAAGCAACCAAATAATGTGGTTCACTGTCGATTTCTTTTATATCTTC
>NZ_HE578931.1:0-90340 GCF_000313565.1 Dielma fastidiosa
CCGTCCGTGTGAACTGATCCGCATAGATGAACTGAACGCTCTGCATTTCATTCAGGTTCAGCTTCAATGAACCGCTGTGAGTCAGAGTATCCGGAGTCCATTCCAGAATGAATGGCTGATCATAATCGATCTGAACAAGGGCTGGAACGGTAAACACATAGCATTCCCGTTCGATATCCCATTGTCCTTCCAGACTGTTTTCTCCCTGTTTCAGTTTGATGCTTGTCAGCTCAGGGCCGGTATCTACCTTCACCGTGTAGCTTACAATATGACCATTTTTACCGGAAAGCATATACACAACCTGACCTGTACTAAAATCAACTTGCGTCTTCCCACTTATCTGTACCTGATTCTGTGCAGTTACTGCTATTTCATTACTAACTGTGAAAATAGGCGTTATCTTTGTTAAATTCACTGTCTCAGGCAACATAATTGAAATTTCATATGATTCATCATTAATGATGCCAAGATAATCATTATCACCATCTATAATTTTAAACTCAGTAATTCTGGCATCTTCTTCAGGAACACTTTCATTTAATGCCCAAACTGTATAAGTTGTAACATTTTCAACATTTTTTGAATCAATAATGCTGTATGTAAGTGAGTTTGTAAAGTTATTAACCGTTTCCTTACTTATTTGAATAACATCTCCGACTCTCACTTCCGCATCGTTTACTTCAGTTCCTTTCTGACTTAAACTGAATTCAGCTATCAGTGATGCTTTGCTAACAAAAGTTGGCAGTAAAACAGTTATCGTATGATTATCATTATCAATATTTCCTATATAAGTATTATTATTTTTATCTGTGAGTATAAACTTTTCCATTAATATTGGTGTAGGAATTTGCTTGCTGACATTGACCATAAAGACTTTATATTTACTTGGATCTGTTTCTGACATAACAGTAATCATTGCGATTCCTTCACTTATGCCGCTGACTTTACCAGTATTGTCAACAACTGCAACTTTCTCATTGCTTGAAGTAAACCTCAGTTTATCAGCCTCTATTGCTGATTGATCCAACGGGTCTGTTTCAAGCGTACAGTTAATTTGTGTTTCTTCACCAATTTCAATATTGCTCTTTACAATTTCTGCATCCAAAGTAATAACAGAAACATTGCGGATTTCAACATGAATGCTGTCTTCACCAATACCTTTTACTGCTTTTACATTTATTGCTGCATTGCCACTGCGTTTTGCAGTCAATACAACACCTGCTTCATGCTGTTGTATTGTAAGCAGATCGGATGGTACGCTTGTCCAGTTTAGATATGGATTACCGAGTCCGTTTACTTCAAGTTCAGTATTTAAAGTTGCTTGATCTTTACCTTCTATTAGATAAAGTATTATTGATTTATTATTATCTTCATCAACAAGTACTGAATCACCCTTAATATTAATTGCTGTAACTTCTTGGACAGCTTTTAATACTTTTACAAGACAAATGCTTTCAATCGTTTTTATACCATCTATGCCATCTCCGCTGATGTCAGCTTTTACTTTTAACGTAAAATCTTCATCGCTATCAATAACACCCGCTTTCAGTTGTATTTTTGACTGATCCACAGTATCAGTTGTAAACCTTAATTTATCTCCATCATAACTATTACCCTTTGAATCATACAAAGACCATGTATATTGCACATTTTGTCCTTCTGTAATCAATGGATGCAGCTGAACTTGCAAGTTTCCACTCATGCCGCTTTCCAATTGTATGTTTTCTTGGCTTAAATTAAGTTCATATTCCGGAATATTTAAAACATTAACTACAATTGTTTTAGTAACAGAACTTGAAGAATCTACAGGTCTTATAGTGATAACCGCTAAGCCCTGTGCTAATGCGCTTATTATTCCATCTTCATCAATAGTAGCCACTGCTTCATTATCACTTATCAAGCTTAAAGTTGGATTAGATGCTGCTGAATCTGCTGCTGCAACTATTTTCTTAGCTGAGCCAGCATATAACTCGAGTCTTGATCCTATATCATTACCCTCTTCATCTCTGACTGTAATATCAGTGACGGGTGTTTTTGCTTCTGCACTCACCTTAATATTAACAAAAGCATTCACACCATTAATGTTAAGAATTATCAGAGCTGTACCTGCTTTATCAAATGTATTGACTACCGCTTTTAATGGATCATTTTGATTTTGAGTAACAGTCGCAATTGTTTCATCAGTGCTTGACCAAGTAAAGGTTAAATCATTTATATCGCCAGTATAAACAGCTGTAGCATTCAGTACCTGACTTTTTCTAAAGCTTAGTTCTGTGGAAGATGGTGAAATTTCTAATGATTTAACAAGACCATTTGGTTCCTTTACTGTAACTGCAAACGTTGCTTTTACGGCTGAAGCTATATCTTGATCTAATTCATCATCATGAATAATAATTGTATGATTGCTGATCGCATGTAAATTTGCAGTGCCAGCTGATACTGCAGTAACTATACCCGTTACTTGATCTACCTTTAAAACTGCTTCATTATCACTTTGCCATCTTATTTCTGTATTTAATGGAGTAATTTCATTATGAGAAGTATCATAAAACTTAACCTTACCCAAAGCTATCTCACCCATAGTAAGAGTCTCTGGAATGTTGATTACTTCAATTTCAGTTACTGCCACTGGCTCAGGAACTTCTTGTATTGTCTCTAGCACAGAAATTGTTATTGTATCACTAATACCATTGGCTGCTATTACTTGAACTTCTGCTGTACCTACAGCTACAGCTGTAATTTTGCCTGTATCATCTATCTTTATAATATTATCACGGATAATTTCATTGCCATCACCGTCAGTTGTACTGATAATTTCTTGATTATTTGAATCAAACTCTCTGATCACCTGCCAAGTAAGTTTACCCGTCATTGCATCTAAAGGAGTAGGCATTACGCTTAATTGTATGCTGCTAGTTGTACTGCTGTTTTTTACTAAAACTTTCCCGCCTACAATCTTAAGTGAAGTTAATGTCCCTTTCTTCACAGTTACATTTAATTCATTACTTATAATTGAACTATCTGCCTTTGCCTTTGCCCTCAAACGGTAAGTTTCAGAATTACCGTTTAGCAATTTTTTTGCTTGTAAGGTATATCCTGAACTTGTTTTAACAATCTCGACACCATCACTCTCACTTAATTCCTTAAATTTTGTTAAAGACTGATCATATATTTCCCAGATCAATTCTGTGTTTGAAGTATTATCAGGAAGAACCTTTACTGGTAATAATGCACTGTATCCTTCTATTAATTCTATGGAGGATTGTGCAATTTGTACTGATTCAATTTTAATTTCTGAAATTAAAATTACACATTGTGCTTCTTTACCATTAATAGATGCTGTAACAATCACACTTTCACCTGGCACAACACCTGATACTGGCTTAATTCTGATTTTTGTCAAATCGCCGCCAATAGTTTCATAAGTCACAATTCCTGTTTTGCTAAGCTTCCACTGAACTTCTTTATTCTGAAGATCGCTTGGTAGAATACTGGCATTTAATTCAACACCTGTCGTGTCTTTAGAACCTAAAGTTATTACTTTTTTATCAAGTGTTATGTTCTGAGCGCTGGCATCCTTAGTCGATATAATAATTTCTGAAACTACATCGGAACCATCACATGCAGCAGCTGTTATTTTGACATTTCCGCCTTTTTTTATAACTTTGATTCTGCCGATGGAAGCTTCTTCTTCCATGATTCTGACACTATCTGGGTCTGAACTAGTCCAACGTAAGATTTTATTACTAGCATCTTTTCCATCAACCCCAATCACTTCTGCAGTTATCAATGCTTCGTTGCCAGGTTCCAATGAAGTTTCTGGACCATGTAATAAAATGCTTTCTACTAGTACTTCATCCAGGACTACCCTGATAACACATTCAGCATAAACACCGTTTTTCTCTGCTTTTAATATTGTGCTACCGCTTTTTAAAGCTGTTAATGTGACTTGATTACCATTTTCTTCTATTGATAAAATTGAAGAATTACTAAGCGTCCAAGTTGGATTCTCAAGCTGACTGCCTGCATTTCCGCTTGCTGTTACCTCTATCTGTTCACCCTTCACCAATAATACTTCACTTTGATCTAATATTATTTGTGTCAAATCTGCTGATGTAGAGGTAACGGTACATGTTTTCTTAATTCTTTCATCAGCAGTACTGATTGCTGTTATAACTGCTGTTCCTGCCTTTAAAGCAGTCATTAAACCTGCTTCATTAATTGCTATGATAGATGGATCACTGCTTTCCCACTTTATACGCTGATCAGTAGCTTTTAAACGGACCCCATTAATTGTTTCTCCCCAGACGACTGCACTCAGTTCTTTACTTTGGCCCGCTATTAAAGATGATGTTTCTGCTAAACTAATCAATTTCGGCTCAATGTAGGCTATTGTTCCTGAAAGCTGGGCAGTACAATGAATACCTTGCGCATTAACAGCCATAGATTCTGCGGTTATAATAATTTGTTTTCCTGCTGTAGCTTCATTTCCTACCTTAATGTATACCATTCCTTCAATATACTCATCATTGCTTATTGTCTGTCCTGAAGCATTTAGGAAAGTTACGCTTGTATCATTACTTGACCATTTAACCTTTTGTGAAACTCTGTCTGAAGGGTCTACAATCGCCTTAATTTGTGCATTATCCGTTCCTGGTTTTAAAATAAGTGCTGATTTACTAAAAGATATACTTTGAGCTGTTGGCTCTTCGATATGAATTTTTTGCTTATATTCAATATCTTTATTATTTTCACCTTTAATTTTAACTGTGAGAATAACATCACCTGAACTAAGTGCTTTGAAGCTTCCCGTGGCTGTAATTTCTGCATGTACATCTTCATCTTCAGCATCAGCATTATTTAACGACCATAGAAATTCGCTAGCTGAAACCGTAGCATTTCCCGGTTCATATATTGCTGATAATTGCAGCTGATCTTTAGCGGTGACAGCCATACCTTCAATGGCACTGCCATCTTCTTTTATACCCTTAAGGATTGCGCCAGCTGCTGTACGGATACCATTTATTTCTGTAACATAAATCTTTTTATCTGTAACCTGTACTTCAATGATTAAAGGATCTGCTTGATAGCCGCTTAGTTCATTTATTTCGGGTGTTACAGTAATAATTGTTTCACCAATTTTCCCCTTAAATGTCAGTTTGCCTGATGAATCAACTGTTGCTATACTTTCATCACTAGAAGTGAAGTGCAAACCACGATTCGTTGTTGATTCTGGTTCAAATCCAATATTCAATTGAAGACTAGACATTCCAACATTAACGCTAATTTGATTTCCTTCATTAGCGTATATCTTTTCTGGATATATTTCGATAATATCGATATCTGCCTCTGCTTTAATTGAACCATCTTCTTTACTAGTTGCAGTTACCTTAACTTTACCTGGTTTAAGTGCTGTTAAATAACCGTTTTCATCTATAACCGCTAATGGATCTGATACAGTATCCAGATTTTGAACCGACCAAACTACGCTAGGATTCGCAGCAGATAATGGTGTTGGTTCTGCCTTTAGTTTTAATGTTGTACCCTTGCCAAGTGAATAAAAATTATCTATTGGTAATGGTTTTCCTGTATCACGATCAATAATTTCTAAACTCTCAACTTTTGTCCATTCAATCATGATCCAAACGGTATCCATTATTTCATTGCCTAATGGTGAAGTAACTGTAATTTGTGCTGTATCACCTAATTTAGCCTGTTGACTTATCTTAACAATTGGCTTATTATCCAAATCCTTATCGATTATAAATATAGATGGCATAGAACTAGTATAAATAAGTTCAGCTTCTTCTTCACTAACTGAAGCCGGTTCTATTTTTGTATGAAGTTCAACAGATTTACCGATCTCACCGCTTAAGAAAGTTTTACCTTCAGGTAATATGATTTGCAGATTATCAATTGTGGCTTCTATGACATGAATTTCAAATTGTGTTTTAATTCCGCTGCCATCTAATGCCTCTGCTGTTACAACATAATAAACATCAAATGCTGTATCTACAATTGTTACCTTACCATTTTGATCAATAAGGGCTCCATTTGTTTCAACTAATTCATCATTCACTTTTTTCTGAATTGACCACCTTATATCCTTAATTGTCGCATCGTCATTCATCTTAGCTTCTAGTATTTGCTCAGTATGACTTAGATCCATAACATGGCTGCCTATTATCTTTAGTTCGGTAACCGGATTATTAACTATGAAATCGATACTTGCTACAACTTTAGATTCAGACTCAGCAGTAATTGTTGCCTGTCCATGCCTTAATGCATAAATTTCAATATGTTTGTTATTTTCTGAATCCTCAATAATACTCAAGACTTCAGGATTGCTGCTAATCCACGTTAGCTGTTCATCAATAGGCTGCATTTCTGCAGTTATTGTACGATTGTCATTAACGCATAATTCAGTATCCTTGTCTTCACCTTCAATCATTAAAATGATGCTTGTAGTTACTGCTTCTACCTTAACCTTGCACACAGCAATCTGACCGTCTTTGGACATAGCTTTTATGATAGTAGTGCCTGGTGTTTTACCCGTAATTTTCCCTGATTGATCGACTGCTGCGATAGTTGTATTTTCTGATTCCCAATATAAATCAGTACCCATACTTATTGGATTCACTCTTGCAGATAACGATGTCGTTTCTCCGCTCTTCATAGTTATTGAATTTTGATTCAGCGTCACTGTTGACGGATCACCTAACTCAGGATAAAGACCATTTAGACGCCATGTGCGATAAGTAATACCATCAAGTTCGGGGAGTTCTTTTATACCTTCATTTAATTGCCGTACAACTGATGAAGGATCAGATATTGGAGCTGTTGCTTGTGCAAAGTCTGCATGAATTTCATCCTTTCTATCTGTTGACTCTACCTCTGCCCCATTTATAGTTCCATTAAAAAATACATTTTCTTGTCTGAAAACACCTGGAGAAGTGTGTTCAACCACAGTCCAATAACTTCCATAGGTTGGATAAGTATAATCAAAGTGTGCAAATACATTTTTATTGAGAATATAGTCACTGCGGCTAGTAGCAATTCGTCCGATTATTGAACCAATATATGCCGAAATATTAGTTTGTATGGTGATATCTGTATAACAGTTAAATAAATTTTGTGATGTAGAATGGAAACTTTCATTAGCAATTAATCCACTAATCATTGCTGTTGCGGAACCACCTGCATTCACTACATTGATTTTGCCAGTTACCGATGAATTTACAATAAGTCGTAAAGCATCTGGTACATTTGAAGCTAAACCTGAAATTTGCTTTACTCCGCTGGAATGAGTGCGATAGTTAATTATCATATTATTGACGTCTACATTAATAATCGTTGATCCTTCATTCATTCCACATCCTGCAATTAATACTGCAGTTTGATTATTAACGGCTACTGAATCGTCGATATCTAATAATGGATTATTTATACTAATGTTGCGGAACTCAACCGCCTCACCTACTCCTGTTACTATTGCAATATTATTCGCTTTTGTCGTGCTTCCTCTAATTATTGGGGATTCAAAGGTTAAATCATGAATTACAGAATTTTTCATTCTACCAAATAATCCAACTAATCTATATTCAAGATTTGAAATCAAAAAGTTATTGATCGTTTTTCCATTACCATTGAAATTACCGCCAAAATAATAATCAGAATCATAAGCGATAGGTGTCCAATTTCGACCGCCAAAATCTAAATCATTATCTAAAATAACTTCAATACCATCATAGTGATTTAAATTTGCATTAACCTGATTAGCAATATAAGCAAGCTGAGATGGTCTTTGGATATGAATTACATTTTCAACAGGTGTTACCATTTCTACTGAGCCATCCCATGCGTCTGAGATATTTTTATCCTTTATTTGAATAATTACTTCATCATAAATTTCTGGATTAATTGATGATGATGCTCTGACTGTGACAGTACCGCTGTTATCTCCTGTTAATAAAGTACCTTTAGAAGATATTGAAGCATTTGTATTTTCATCATTAATTAAACTCCAATTCAGTAATGAAGCATCAGCATCACCCGGTTTTAGATAAGCATTTACTTTTTCTATACTGTTCACATAAACAGTATCCAAAGCTTCAAGCTGAATCTCACTAATATCTAAAGGTTTAGGTGTTACCATCAAAAGGCAGGTAGATTTAGGATATCGATTATCTGATGGTGTCATTGTTATCACGGCGGCAAATGTAGGCACCGCAGTGTCCTTAACTTTTACTAACCCGTTATTATCAACCGTGACATCAGGGTGACTGCTCGTGTATGTAACTTTGACATCCTGAGCTGTAAAAGGTACAATCACTTTTTCTAATTGCAATGTTTCACCTGGTACAACCACTTTAGAGGTTGGATTCACAGTAATACTTGTGATATTAGGACTAGCAAAACCTGGAGGTTCATTACCTGAGGTATACCATGAATTATAGTTGTATTTATTATCCATCTTAATGATATGTCCATTTAACAAATTAACAAGCGAATCTGTTATCTTATCTGAAGCAATTATTTTATCATCAGCTATTTCTATTGCACCCGTTAAATCTTCAACTGGGGTTAGCTTACCAAAATGTTCACTATGAATATAAACATTATCACACGTTACTCTTGATGTATTTCTTACAATCGGATCAAAAGTTAATGGTTCCGAAAAATCAGTATCAATATCGAAATACGAATTACTTATTTCTACTAGTGTTGAACCCATATTAGTATTAGAGTAAAAACCACCTGTAATAAAAGAAGCTGAACCTTTGCTGTTATCAATAGTGATTTTTCCGGTTAATGCAACATTATATGTAATACCGTCTGGCATTACAATATGCGGAGAAATACCAGAGATTTGTTTTATTCCCCGATTGTTTGTTACATATTTAAGATCAATATTTTTAGCATCTATATTTATTAGTGTAAAACCATAGCCAGCATGTCCAAAAAGGAATGCTGCAGTACTATTTCCTTCTCGATAATCATCAATCATTAACTTACCATTACTAATAACGACATCACTGACTGAAAAAGTATCGATTGATCCACATAATAAGCCCATGTATGTAGCTGAATTTAAAGTAAGCTGAATATCAATTACAGGATTGATAAATTTAAAGTTTTTTATCACAACTGGATTATCAGCCGATCCAAACGCATTACCAAATAAACCTAAATCTTGCTGTGCAAATATTTTGTCATTAATCAGCATATTACTTATTGTTTTTCCATTACCATTAAATGTGCCTCTAAATGGATTGTATTGATTACCAATTGGTATCCAATTGTGGCCGCCAAGATTTATATCATTCATCAATAGGATTTCTTTATTTTTAAAGCCTTGATATAAACCAGCATTTGTTTGATCAGCAACCCAAGCTAATTCGCTCGGCTTTGTAATATAATACCTTACTCCATCATTATCTGGTTCTTCAATACTGCCATCCCATATGTTTCCTGAATGAATAGTAATCAGCTTTTCTACAATGATGCCACCTGCTTCTGCACGAACAGTAATTGCTCCTGCCTTATAGGCAGTAAGCAGACCTGAAGAGCTTACTGAAGCAATCTCACTCACAGTTTTAACACTCCATCTTACATTTTGCTCTGCTGATGTTGGTAATACTACAGCTTTCAGCTGAACTGTATCGCCTGCTTTTATCAACCCAGAATCCTGGATAATAATTGATTCTGCAGCAGTTTCATCAGGAAGTACAATAATTTCAGCCTGATCACTTGAAATCATCTGATTATTTTCAAATGCCTGCATTTCAATAACGGCACCTTGATGGGCAATTGCATTTCCACTGATTGACACTAAACCGTTATCATTAACACTGATTGAATCGCTGCCACTGATTTTAGAAAACTTTATATCGATGTTTTTACCAGCTATAAAAGGTATTAACTGGGTTTCAAGCTGTGCTGTTTCATTCTTATGAAGCTGAAGATAAGTATCTTTCAACACTACTTTATATGTATCACTGTCAGAAAAATAAGGAGAACTGCCTTCCTGATTGCTCCATGATAATGCTGGATAATTAGATACTGATGGTTTACCTAAATTCAGTTGATTAACCAATGCATTTTCAATGCTGCAGTCCGCTCTAAATAATTCACTGTTTAATTTTGTTGTCTTGTTACCCAGCGTTGTATCATTGATTACAGTATCTTGTCCGCTTCCAAACGCACGCATGTTTTCTTTACTGATTCTGCCGTTTGCATCATTGAAAACAGCATCGAGATGCCAATATACATTCGTTATTTCTGTATAAAACACCGAAGAAGTGGAAGCATAACCTCCAATTGCACCTGGTGGATTACTATTAAATACATTAGTTAGTGAATTATCTGCATATACATTATTCAAAGCAATATAAGAATTGATAGATCCTATCAAACCACCTACATATATTGGTTTAGACGGATTTGTAATTTCTTTATTTTCAATTCTCATTGATGAATAAGAATTATAAATTTTAAATGCAGTTTCTGCTGTAGAAGGAAGTGAAGCATTATCTGATCCCACTATAATACCGACAAGTCCTCCTAAATTTACAGTTGAAGCATTATTGATTAATGTTACTGTTCCCTCCGTGTATGAGTTAATTATCATGCCATTATATGCAATAGCTTTACCGATTAATCCGCCTGCAGTTGAAGCCTTGGCTGATAAATTTTGCGTCGTACTATTAGCAATAATGGTATTGTATTGAGCATAGCCAATTAACCCGCCAGTTAGTCCTTCAGATACTATGGCAGCATTTTTTGAACTAGTATTGGTAATAATAGAATCCTGTGCTTGACCTGCCAATGCTCCAGCAAAACTATCAGAAGTACCATTGATGATTACTGAATTATTTAATGTTAGATTGCTGATGGATGCATTATTCAGCCAGCCAAACAAACCATATAGTGTACTATCATGATCACTATACTTGGAGCCATCAATGTAAAGATTACTAATTGTATTTCCTTGACCATCGAAGTTTCCTGCGAAATAAGTACCCGGCTGCGAGCCTATCGGTATCCAGCTTATGTTATTGTTGCCATTTAAATCAATATTTTTATCTAAAACAATTGATTGATTCTCAAAGGTATTGCCTTTGTTTGTACTATCAGCTATCCATTTCAATTCACTAGCTGTTCTAATATGATACACGCCAGATATTAATTCTGGCTGTTTGCTGGAGATTCCATCCCATACTGTATCTTCAATATTAATCAAATAATCATCACGGATCAAAGTACCTTCAGCAATAGCTACAACTTTAACTTTGCCATGTCCCTTGGCTAGAAGCAGGCCGGTCATCTCATTAATTTCAGCTATTTGATTTTCACTGACAAGCTCTTCTTTGCCATCAGGATTATTATCTATATACCATCTTATATTGGATCGATCAGCATAAGTTGGATGCGCAGTAACAGTTAAAAGTTTTGAATTACCTGTTAGCAATTCTCCTGGGTAATTGATTTTTATTTTATCTGCTGAATCATCACTAATAACTATAAGCTTTACTGTTTCACTAATTGAACCGCATGTAACAATTAACTGAGCTGTCGTTCCAACTGCTGCATGATTGCCATTTATAATACCATTATTTACTGTAATTCCTGTAGTATTATCACTGCCATCATCATTTTTAATAACCCATGAGATGCTGTCTGTTCGAAACGCATCATATGGGAACAGCGATGTCTTAATTTCGTTTTCTTTACTGCTATGCAAATAATATACATAACTTCCATCTTCTGCCTTATATACAGGATATAAATCTATTCCTGTAACCGGATCAATCGCAAAATCAGCAAAAGCTGATATATGATATTGCCAATCTTTCAAGATGTAATCAGGATACTTCTTACGATTTTCATTTAGATTATTTACCATCATTGTAGATTGCAAGTCACTCGTATTACTACCTGGTATATCAATATTCACATTACTTTTATCACCAAGACCTATAGCTTTTTGGTTTTCAATTGAGATCGTAGCATCGCCATTAACCCACCCATTATCGCTGCGCTGCCAAAAAACACTTAATCTTGAACCAATAGTAATCGATGAATCAGAATCTATTTGCCCAATCAAGCCGCCTAAATTAGACTTAGATGCAGCTGCTATGTCACCAATTGCATATACGTTATCCAAGGTTGAAGAAGGCAAATAAGTATCATTGGGCAATTTAACTGCTCGACCAATTAATAACCCTAAATTATATGTAAAATTTTCTTCATTGCTTTGTATATTTGTTTGACTATAGCAATTCAAAATTTTTGAATTATAAATGGAACCAGTTAAACCACCCGCTGCTGAATCAGCGTATTCAGTTGCCAAGCCATTATTCAATACAATAACTGCACCACTCACAAAACTATTAAGGATTGTTGAATCTGCAACTCGACCAAATATACCGCCAATCTGATCATAACCAGAAATTGTTCCTGATACTGAAATACTAGAAACAATTGTATTATCAGCTTGTGCAATTAAACCAGCTGTTGTTGAATTAGCTGAGCTGCTTATTGCTTTATTTGTTACTGATGCATTTTTAACACAAAGGTTTTCAATGCGGCTATTTTTTGAATATGCTGCTATAACTGCAGCAGATACAGCATCATCACTTACTTTTTTATCAATGAATATCTCTGGCTCAATAATTTTGAAATCCTTTATAATTGCTGAATCAATGTATCCAAATAATGAGGCTAATTGTGTATTGGCCTTTTTTCCACTGGACATTAAACCATGGATGTTCTTACCTGCACCATCAAATATACCTTTAAAAGGGATATCTGCAGTTCCTATGGGCATCCATTCCTGCCCATTTAAATTTATATCATCTTCCAGCAATATCGTTTTGCCTTCGAAACTGATACCCTCACGTGTCTGTTGAGCAACCCATGCAAGCTCCTCGCCAGTATAAATATGATATGTATTTCCATCATTTTTTGGCGGTGTTGCACTTATGGTTCCGCTCCACTTCTCTTCTGCGCTGGCTGTTACTTCCGTTGCCTTTACTTCCTGTATGCCTATTTCTGGTATATAAGCTGATAAGCTCACTGCCATACATAGAGCCATTCCATATTTAAGCGCTTTCATCATTCCCTTTAACATCTCTCTCTTCTCCTTTCTCGCCTTTTTCTTTCTTGTTTCTTTTGTGCCATATTTCCCTTCCTCTTTCCTCACAAAAAATCTGAACCGTCTAATGTTCAGCTATTTTTACTTATTACTTCGGCTTTGTCTTTCCTCAATCCTTCTGCGGGTTGACTCTGCCCATTCATAGCCATACATATAATCATCTTTGTATGGATAGGCTTCTGTGTTTCCTTTTATAAATTCATAATAATCACAGGTTATGCGATTGCGATTGATCTTCACTACCCCATAACCTACATCAAATAGATCATCAATTCCTTCTGCGTTAAAAGCGTCTCTTAACAGACGCAGCGTATACCTGAAGGATCGTTTAAGACTCACATCATTGATACGGTTCTTCCATAATGTAGTGATGATGTCCTTGTTGCTTACAAAGTCTCCTTCATTATCGATGAGATAGGCCAAGAGTTCTTTTGCTTTAAGGTTCTTAAAAAGCAAAGGCTGACCGTCGATAAAAACAGCGAAACGACCAAAGGTTTCGATATAAATAGATTTCATTTTACACCCCTTAATTCTCACCGTCTCAAAATGTATACTTTATAAGACAGCCAGAAAACGACCATAAAATGAGTAAAAAAGATGATAAAACGCAAAAATATGTTTACAAATGACAAAAAACGACCTATAATGAGCATAAACGCACTGTCTCATAAAGTATACTTTATGAGACAGTTCTCATATTGTTCCAATGTTTGCATGATCGAACATGCATTTATAAAAAATAAATGGTGTATCTATTTAATTAAGAATGATGAAAATTTAACCAAACACAATAAAAAAAGACTATCTCTCATTGTCTGATTACGACAACTAAAGATAGTCTCAATTTTTGTATCCTTCTATGAATTAGAACAAGCCAACAATATGGCCATCCTCATCAATATCCATATCCAATGCCGCTGGATGTTTTGGCAGACCCGGCATCGTCATCACATTACCGGTTAAAGCGACAATGAAGCCCGCTCCAATTGATGGACGCAGCTCGCGAACCGTGATTCTAAAGCCCTTAGGCGCTCCGTAAATCTTCGCGTTATCAGTCAGCGATGTCTGACATTTAGCCATACAAATTGGTGTTTTATTCCAACCCAGCTCATTATAAATTTTAATCTGTTCAGCCGCCTCTTCAGTAAAATCAACACCATCAGCACCATAAACACACTTTGCAATGCGTTCAATCTTCGCCTCAATGGATTCATTTACATCATACAGCGGTGCAAATTCATTTTCTTGTTCACAGATGCCCACAAGCTGTTGCGCCAGATCCAGTGCACCCTCGCCGCCTTTAGCCCAAACTTGAGATAATGACATAGGATGCCCCTGTTCGCGGCACCATGCCTGCAGTGCCTCAACTTCTGCCTGTGTATCTGTCGCAAATTCATTGATCGCAACAATATACGGAAGCTTAAACTGTTTCACTGTATCAATATGCTTCGCTAGATTCGCACAGCCATCAAGCATCGCCTGTACATTTTCTTCTTTCAAATTCTCAAATTCAATACCGCCATGCTGCTTCAATGCACGAATCGTTGCGACAATAACAACCGCGCTTGGTTTCAGATTACCAAACCTGCATTTGATATCCAAGAACTTCTCGGCCCCTAAATCAGCACCGAATCCTGCCTCTGTCACAACATAATCACCCAGCTTTAATGCCAGCTTTGTCGCTAAGATCGAATTGCAGCCATGAGCAATATTCGCAAAAGGACCGCCATGGACAATCGCCGGATTGTTTTCCAGCGTCTGCACCAGATTAGGCTTGATGGCATCCTTCATAATCATTGCCAGTGCGCCCTCAATCTTCAGATCCTTTACAAAAACCGGTTTCCCTTCTAAATTATATCCAATCAGCATATTAGACAGCCGCTCTTTTAAATCCATTAAAGAAGTAGACAGACATAAAACCGCCATTACTTCTGAAGCAACCGTAATATTGAAACCATCTTTGCGCTCAACACCGTTGGCCTTTGGTCCCAAGCCTACCTCGATTTGACGCAGCGTACGATCATTCATATCCAGACAGCGTTTCCATGTAATCCGCTCAATATCCAGATTCAGCTCATTCCCTTGATGGATATGATTATCAATACATGCACTGATCAGATTATTCGCCGTTGTGATTGCATGCATATCGCCGGTAAAATGAAGATTCAAATCCTCCATTGGCACTACCTGAGCATAACCGCCGCCGGCCGCACCGCCCTTTAAACCAAACACGGGTCCCAAAGAAGGTTCACGAAGAGCAATTACTGTTTTCTTACCTAACCGATTCAAGCCATCACCCAAGCCTACCGTTGTCGTTGACTTACCTTCGCCAGCCTTTGTCGGATTAATTGCCGTTACCAAAATCAGCTTTCCGTCTTTTTTATCCTGATTCTTTTTTAATAAATCAAGATTTAACTTTGCTTTATATTTACCATAATACTCCAGATCATCTTCCTCAATACCAATCTTCTCTGCAACCTTATCAATCTTCAGCAGCTTTGCTTCCTGAGCAATTTCCAAATCTGTCTTGTACATAGTTTCGCCTCTTTTTCTCTCTATTATAAAAGACCTACACGTTTAAAGATAACATCTACATTCTTCACATGATGAGCCGGATTGAAGCAGTCATCGATTTCTTCCTGACTCAGCACTGCTGTAACCTGTTCATTGTTTTCCATCAATTCTTTAAAGTTTACCTTTTCTTCCCATGCCTTCATCGCGTTTGGCTGCACCAAATCATAAGCCTGTTCCCTGGAGAAACCTTTTTCAATCATCTTAAGCATAAAGCGCTGTGAATAAATCACGCCATAAGTCTTATTGATATTCTCACGCATATTCTCTTCAAACACCGTCAAGTTCTCAAGGATTGAACCAAATCGGTTCAGCATATAATCTAACAGTTCTGTCGCATCAGGAGCGATAATTCTTTCCGCTGATGAATGTGAAATATCACGTTCATGCCATAATGGCACATCCTCATAAGCTGCCATCATATAACCGCGCATGACGCGTGAACAGCCGCACATATTTTCAGAACCGATAGGATTGCGTTTATGCGGCATCGCACTTGAACCTTTCTGTCCTTTATTGAAATGTTCCTCAGCCTCACGCACTTCTGTACGCTGAAGGTGACGGATCTCAGTCGCCATCTTTTCAATTGAACCAGCTATTAAAGCCAAGGTTGCAAAGTATTCCGCATGACGGTCACGCTGTAAAACCTGTGTTGAAATATTAGCTGAATGAATACCCAGCTTATCACATACATAATCCTGCACGAAAGGTGGAGTATTTGCGAAAGTACCAACCGCGCCGCTGATTTTGCCGGCTTCGACACCTGCTGCCGCATCCTCAAAGCGTTTCATATTTCTTTGCATCTCATCATACCATAACGCGAAAACTAAACCAAAAGTCGTAATCTCCGCATGAACACCATGGGTACGGCCAATCATCACCGTATCCTTATAACGGTATGCCTGTTTCTTTAAAATACTGATATAACGTTCTAAATCCTCACGCAAGATTGCATTTGCCTGTTTATATAAATATCCATAGGCTGTATCAACAACATCGGTGCTTGTTAAGCCGTAATGAACCCATTTTTTCTCATCACCCAATGACTCTGAAACACAACGGGTAAAGGCTACTACATCATGCTTTGTTTCCTGTTCAATTTCATAGATCCGATCAATATCAAACTTCGCATTTGCCCACAGCTTCTCAACATCCGCTTTAGGGATCTCACCTAGCTCAGACCATGCTTCACATGCCAGAATTTCAACCTTCAGCCATGCCGCGAATTTGCTTTCTTCACTCCAAATATCACGCATGTTTTTTCTTGAATAACGTTCGATCATTTAGTCCACCATATCTTTCTTTCCAATATCACTTCGATAGAACAAGCTATCACTCTTTATTTTCTTAATTTCAGTATAAGCCTTATCATATGCTTCCTCAAGGGTTGCCCCTTCCTCAGTAAGCAGCAGCACCCGGCCGCCAGCTGTCAGCAATTTACCATCCTTCATCTTAGTACCCATATGGAATACTAGGCCATCAACATCCTCAACACCTTCAATCAGTGCATCTTGCGTTGATGATGCCGGATAATTGGTACTGGCAAGCACTACACCAAGGCGAACCTTATCTGACCACTTAAGCGTCATTGTTTTACCAGCCATAACATTCAATATGACTTCCACAAAGTCACTTTCCAATCTTGGCAGGATGACTTCCGCCTCCGGATCACCAAAGCGTGCATTAAATTCTATTGTTTTGACGCCATCATCAGTCAGCATCAAGCCGCCATATAAGAAACCAGTGAATGGATGGCCTTCCTCAACCATCGCTTTAGCCATAGGTTTCATGACTTTTTCCATCGCTTCCTCAACAATATCAGGAGTAATCTTTTTCACTGGTGAATAAACACCCATACCGCCGGTATTCGGGCCTTTGTCGCCGTCATAGGCACATTTGTGATCCTGAGCGATTTCCATTGGAATTACGATATCATTGCATACAAAGCTCATTAGTGAGAATTCAAAGCCACGCAGACATTCTTCAATTACCACACGGTTATGTTCAATCGCAAACGCAATCTTTAATGCCTCAACAGCCTCTTCTAAGCTTTCCGCAACGGTTACACCCTTACCGGCTTTCAGGCCGTCTTCCTTGATTACAATCGGCGCGCCCTTTTCTTCAACATAAGCCAGCGCATCTTCATAATTATCAAAGGTCTGATAGGCAGCTGTCGGAATATGATATTTTTTCATGATTCGTTTAGCGAAATCCTTACTTGTTTCCACCTGTGCCGCATCCTTGCTCGGACCGAAAATCTTAAGTCCTTCAGCCTGAAAAGCATCTACAACACCCAGCGATAAGCTGCTTTCAGGGCCAACGATAGTCAGATCAATCTGTTTTTCTTTAGCGAATTCAGTTAAACCCTTTACATCATCATCACGAAGTTCAACGAGTTCAGCCAGCGGTTCCATGCCGACATTCCCCGGCGCCGCATAAATCTTATCTACCAGTCTGCTTTTTGAGCAGGCATAAACTAAAGCATGTTCACGTCCGCCTTTACCAAGTACCAGTACCTTCATAATGTCTCCTTCCACTGCTTAAAAAAACAAATGACTGTTTCCAAAAAAACAGCCTGTTTAAAGCAGGTTACCACATTTATTTTACTGTATTTAATACTTTTTTACAATGCTTATTATCAGCGTTATGTAAATAATTTTTGGCAAATTTGCAATTTAAAATCGATTTTTTAGTTTGAAACAGCTTTTTTTATCCAAATATCCTGAATAAAAAATGATCTTTGATCAAAAATCAGCATTTTTCAGTTTTCACATTTAAGTCTTTTCATCATCTTTGTGTGCGGATCTGTGCAAGAATTGGTTTATTGGGTTAAAATAGTAATCAGGAGGTACTGATGATGAATCCAAATATCTATGAGTTTGACGCAGTGATCCGCAAGGTTGACGGTATTGACGGCGCTTATATAGAGTTCCCATATGATGTAAAGGAAGAGTTCGGTAAAGGCCGTGTTAAGGTAAAAGCAGCCTTTGATGGTGAACTGTATCTTGGCAGTCTTGTCCGCATGAAAACACCAGGACACATTATTGGCTTAAGAAAAGATATTCGGGCTAAAATCAATAAACAAGCTGGTGATGTTGTGCATGTAGTGATTCAAGAACGTGAATAAGGATCGGTATCAAACTATACCGACCCTTTTTCTTTTTGCCAAATCTTTGGTATGACCGTACCGCAGCTGTATAGCATAAAAAATAATATGAATTGACGTTTATTAAACTCACCGCTTTGTATTAAAATTTCCTGTATCTGTCCTGATAGCTTCATCATATAACCGGTTTCCGCATAGCCATTGCGTAAGTAGAATTGTTTGCGTTTTTCTCTTTGCACACGATTAACCGCTAATTCATCACAAGGTTCAATAGAGACAAGGACTTTATTGGCTGCTGCCCGCTCTTGTATTTCTTTCAGTATCTGGCTGCCGTATCCTTTTGACCGCAGCTTTTCATCAACTGCCAAAAACATGATAAATGTTTGTTTTCGCAGGGATGCCATGTAGGCTATACCGCATAGTACATCTTCATCATAGTAAGCAAGAAATTCAGTATGCCACAGGCAAGACATGATCAGCATCAATGGAAACGGCATCCGTTCTGTCTTTGGAAAAGCAGCTTCATAGAGCTGTTTAATTTCATTTTTATGTTTGCTTTTGAAGACTTTTTCGACATTCATAAGGATTTTACCTTTCACCGGTTATTCACATGGATACTAAGTCGATTATAACACAGGATCAGTATCAATTAGTAAATTTCGTTATGCTCTTTAATTTGTTTATACAGGTTGCACGTTAATACGACACAGGAGAGTGAGAAAAAGACCTCAAGGGCGGTGCTGACAATGCCGACTAAAAGGAAAAACAAGCATGACATTGCCGTAATAAAGTGCAGACTATAAAGATAGATTCTATAATCGCTTCGATGCTGCCGATATGCCCTTCCTACAATGCGATATAGGATTAAAAGCAGTAAGAGTGACGCCAGAAAAGCGAAAACGATATGCAGTTTTGATTGAAATGGAAATTGTTCAGGCAGATAAGGGGTTGTGACAGCCATAAACAGCAGCAATATAGCAATTTTCAACAAGATGCTTTCCAGTCTGGCCTCTTGAAAACGCATCAGAATACGATTGATTAATACATAGAAGTAAATGCCTACCAATACTCCCCATAGTAAAAATGCCAGCTGATTGCTTGGCAGATTTCCATGGACAGAAAAATTTGAATCAAATAAATGACTGCCTTTGATGAAAAGCAGTGTATAAGCTGGAATTAATACATAAGTCATAAGATTAAGCAGCATAAAATCCCTCCGTTATTAGGGTTGCCAGCTATGCTGCTTTTATCAAATCTAAACTATCTCAGCGCGTCGATGATTTTGGTTTTATCGGCCTCTACTTCACATTTCATTTTAATCACTCTGGCCGGATTGCCGACTACAACACAGTTTGCTTCTACATCTTTTGTGACAATAGCACCGGCGCCCACAACAGCGCCCTTTTTGATGCGGATGCCTTCCAGAATTACCGCGTTGGCACCAATCAGTACATCATCTTCAATAATTACTGGGGCAGCATTAGGCGGTTCAATCACCCCGGCCAGTACCGCGCCGGCACCAATATGACAGCGTTTGCCAATCTGTACACAGCCGCCGATGATTGCCCCCATATCAATCATCGTTGCTTCTCCGACAGTTGCACCGATATTAAGAATCGCGCCCATCATGATGACAGCCTTTGACCCTATTGTCACATGTTCACGCACAATGGCTCCCGGTTCAATTCTCGCATCCAAATGTTTGATATCCAATAATCCAACAGCACTATTGCGGGCTGACGGTTCAATAACCAGCTCTTCAATTTCTGACTGATAGGCGTCTAAAACTGGTTTAATATCTTCATAATCACCAAATAGAATCTGATCCTGACTGCCAAACACATGACAATGCTTAAAGGGCAGCTGTGTCCGACATTTAAGATAGACCTTTACTGGTGTAGTTTTCTTACCTTTACTAATCGTATCGATGATTTCCGCTCGTTCCATTAACTTCCTCCCACATGCTTAATACATCCTCCATTGTATAATATCCTTTTTCTTTATCCGATAAAAAAGCCGCCGCCTTGATGGCGCCATGAATAAAGATCTGTTTAGTTACAGCTTTATGAGTAATTTCCAGACTTTCATCCTCACCTAGATACAAGATGGTATGTTCACCAGCTAGGTTACCGCCGCGGATCGCATGGATTCCAATCTCTTTACCGCGCTGACCGCATTCACCGCGCCGTCCGTATAGTTCATTATATTGGTGCATGTGATTCATTATCTGCGCCAGCTGTTTTGCTGTACCGCTAGGCGCGTCAACCTTTTGGTTATGATGCTTTTCAATAATTTCTATATCAAAATCCTCATTCAGAATCGGTGTTATCTGCTTCAGGGCCTGTTTCAAGACTGCAATCCCCAATGAGAAATTCGCTTCCTGGATAATGGGTATCTGCATAGCCGCGGCATGAATGGATAATTGCTGCTTCTGCGTATAATTGGTTGTACCTAATACGAGTTTGACATGGTGGTTTAATGCATATTCAAGTAATGCCTGCAGATTATCCGGATGTGAAAAATCGAAGATCAGTTCCGGCGGCTCACTAAGCGTTTGCAGCTCATAACCACGATGAACCGCGGCGATACTTTCATTATTTTGTTTTTCCAATGTCTGCTTCAGCAGACTACCCATCTTGCCAGTACCCACAATTCCTAACCGCATATGCCTACACCTCATCTCTATACAGTTTATGTCAGAGATCAGCATTAATATTCCTGCCAGTATCCTTGTGCAATTTTTACTGCCGGCCCCTTAAGCCGAATTGTATCACCCACATCAACAATCAGTTTCCCATAGGGTAAAAGGACAGCAACCGGACTTACGCATTTACCATCTCTTACCGCTATATAAGCTGAAGCACAGGCCCCAGTTCCGCAGGCCGCGGTAATGCCGACTCCCCGCTCATAAGTAATTAGTTCAATCGTATGCTCGTCCATCACCCTCACAAAATCAACATTTGTCCGATCTTTAAAAATCGGATGACTGCAAAGCTGGGCACCTAAACTGTCCATTGATGCAATACCTATGTCATCCATATATAAAACGGTGTGGACAGCACCGATGAATACTGAACTGAGAGACAGCAGCCGATCTGATACAAAAAGCTTCTGATGCATAAAAGTAGACTCCGTTGTATCGATAGCCATCGATGAAGCTTTACAGTCTGGTTTTCCCAGATCAATCGTGCATGAAAAGGGATCATGGCTAATATCCATAACCTTCATTTTACCTGCCTTTGTTTCGATACTGCTGATTTCACTTTCTGCCATTCCCTGATCAATACAATATTTAACAAAACAGCGCAGACCATTACCGCACATTGCCGCTTCGCTGCCATCACTATTAAATATACGCATCGTACATGGCTTGCGGGTTACTGCCAGCAAACCATCCGCCCCAATGCCTGTTGTTCGATGACATAGCTTTCGGGCAAGCCTTGATAAGTCCTGATGCCATTCCTCGATAATAATAAAATCATTGCCGCAGCCATGATATTTAGAAAATGCCAGCATTTCATCCCTCCAGAATCAGTATATGTCAGCAGGAATAGAATGTTAAAAAAGAAACAGTGCGGTCTGTTTCTTTATCTGCTAATCAATGATTTCCAGCCATGCCTCATAATAATCCGTGCGATCCTGATCAAAAGCGGTACCCATATATTTACCAATAATCATACCTGTTTTCAAATTACGCGCCGTGGCTGCTTCATAAAAAACAGAGGCAGTGTTGATTGAGGCATCATCAGAATTTAATTTTAATAATCCTTTCAGATAACGCTTCAGCGCTTTATCACCAGCTCTAAATAATTCATCCTGTTCATTATCCGTAAACATGCCATACAAACAAGCTCCCTGCGGCAGTAATAGAATAGCTGAACGGGATGGATCATAAATAAACAGCTCCATATCCTCCCTGCTTTCAAATGAGAATGAACGAATGGACGGTATTTTTGCTTCAACAAGCATAAAATCTTTCATCGCTTCTAATTGTTTCACATTTTCAAGCAAGGCTTTTTTATGCTGAATTGCACTCAGCGTTTCCTCTATCTCTTTAATTTGATTCAATAGCTTTGCTTCACTGTCAGCTAATAGCTTCAGCTGCTGATCCGCATTCATTTTAGGCAGTTCACGGATTGACTTTACGGGTATTGATAAACTGCGGTTTAATATTACATCACAAATATCCAGCATTGTTTTCCATGTAGGCATACGATAATTATTATCCGTACTGCGTTCAAAGCGGATTAAGCCTTCATTATCCCAATAGCGCAGCGCAGAAGGGGCGACATGAAATAAGTCAGCTAATTTTTTTAGTGTTTGTTGTTCATTCATAGGATCTCCAATCAAATCTTCTTGACATTAAAGTTACTTTAAGCTTTATGCTCTTATTGTACGCTATTTGGGAGGAGTTTACTATGCAAAAAAGATTTTTTAGTTATGTACTGCCAGCCATGCTTGCCTTTGCATTTACTGGCTTATATACAATTGTCGATGGTTTCTTTGTCGGCCAAAATATTGGTGATGTTGGTTTGGCAGGCATAAACATTGCCTTTCCTATTGTCGCATTGATTCAGGCTGTGGGCTGCGGTATCGGCATGGGCGGAGCCATTCAGATTTCCGTGAATAAAGGACGTGGTTCAAAAGATTTAGAAGATAAGACCTTCGGCAATACCTTAACTCTGCTTTTATTAGCGGCAGTGATTATGAGTCTGTTCGTTTATGTGCTGAATTATCATATTCTTGTGCTGTTAGGTGCTGAAGGGAAAGTATTGATCACTGCCTCAAAATATCTGAGCGTTATTGCTTTAGGTTCCATCTTTCAGCTATTTGCCTGCGGCTTCACACCGCTGCTGCGTAATTATGACCAATCAATTCTTGCGATGGCGGCCATGATTTGCGGCTTTGTTACGAATATCATTCTTGACTGGTTATTTGTCAGTGTTCTTAAATGGGGTGTCGGCGGTGCGGCATGGGCAACAATCATCGGACAGATTATGACGGTGATTCCTTGTCTTGGCTTTTTATTTAAGCGCTGCCGCAGCATATCAATCGCTGGCTTTAAGCTAAGCAAAAATGTTGTAAAGAATATAATCCGCATTGGTTTATCACCGTTTGGTCTTACGATGTCGCCCTATTTAGTGATGATTCTGATTAATAAATGGGCTGTTCTTTACGGCGGTGAAACTGCAGTCGCGGCTTATGCGGTTATTTCATATGTGACATCAATTATTTTCCTTTTACTGCAAGGTGTCAGTGACGGCAGTCAGCCGCTGATCAGCCTGTGTCTTGGCAGCGGTAATATTGAGGAAGCGCTTCAGATAAGAAAGCTCGCTTATGTGTTTTCATTAATTATCGCCTTGCTGACTGGGGCCGGTATCTTATTGCTGAGTCATTTCATTCCTGTATTATTTGGAGCCTCTGAAGCAGTCGCAGCAATGACTGAAAACAGCCTGCCGATCTTTGTTTCCGGATTTTTGTTTGTTGCTTTCTGCCGGGTAACGACGTCTTATTTCTATGCCACCCAGAAAAACACTTCCGCATATATCATGGTTTATGGTGAACCAATTCTGCTGGCAATCTTGCTGACTGCTGTTCTGCCTAATCTTTTGAAGCTGCAGGGTGTATGGCTTTCAGCGGTAACGGCGCAATTTATACTTGCCATTATCGGTTTAATACTGATTATGCGTGAGAAGAAGCTACAGCTATAATTGTCTGTCATTTTTTCTCAATTCATAAATGAAGGCTTCAATGCGGTTCAACCCTTCAATCAGCTGCCGGGTGCTGCCGCATGTAGAAATGCGGATATATCCTTCCGCATGAAAATAACTGCCCGGCACACAGGCTACCCGTGCTTCATGAAGCATCTGCTTACAGAATGAAACAGAGTCCATGCCGAATTCTTCTATATTGGGAAAGACATAAAAAGCGCCTGCCGGCTGGTTTATAGGAAGCCCCATCTCCCTCAGCCGCCCAACAGCTAGATCACGATGCTTTTTGTATACTGTCAGCATCTCTGTCGGGTCAATCTCCAATGCTTTTATGCCGGCTTTCTGAACAAAGGTATTAACACAGGAAAAACGATACTGGTGGATTTTCATAATTTCAGCCAGTATTTTTTTATCTGCCAGCAAGTATCCTAAGCGCCAGCCGGTCATTGCGTAGGGCTTGGAGAAACTTTTAACGGCCAAAAGCTGGGAGCGAAGATCCTGAAACTGCATAAAACTGTTATAGCTGTCATCATAAACAAGTCGATCATACACATCATCGCATAAGACAAAGATCTGTTTATCCTTCACAAAGTCATGAATCAGCGTTAAGGATGCTTGATCATAGATGCAGCCACTGGGATTATTTGGTGAATTTAAAAGGATTGCTTTTGTTTTATCACTGAACACACGCTCTAATTCTTCACGGGATATCTGAAATTCATGGTCTTGAGTATTTAAAGGGATAAAGCGTCCGCCTTCCAGCTTAATTATCGCTTCATACTGCGGATAAGCCGGGGTCGGAACAATAATTTCATCACCCGGATCAATCAATGCCGCCAAAGCGGTAGAAAGCGCATCAGCGGCACCCGCGCATACCATGATTTCATCAGCATCATATAAGAGATGATGGTTTTTCCATTCATAGACCGCTATTTTTCTGCGCAGATCTAAATCACCCATCGCCGCAGCATAATGTGTATGATTGTGATCCAATGCCTGTTTTAAAGCCTTTTTGATATCCTTAGGTGTATCAAATGCCGGTTCTCCCAAGGTTAGTGAAATACAATCCGGTACAGCGGCAGCTTCTTCATTAAATGCCCGTATGCCGCTGACTGGTATCTGATGTAATTGCTTTTTTAATTTATTTAACATTGTCGCACCTCTTAATTATTATCATTCATTTTATGCTCATCATCAGAAATTCATACTGTACCATTAGAAAAACTGATATAATAATGAAAAAGAGGGACAATTATGGAAATAACAGTACGCCAGGCAGTCATTGAAGACGCTTTAGCTATACAAAAATTAAACGCTGATTCTTTGCATTATGAATATCCTTTGGAATCTACATTGACAAAGTTAAGAGCCGCGTTAGAAAACGAACGAATGAGAGTATATGTGGCAGTTTATAAGAATGAAGTAATTGGCTATGTACATGCTCAGGATTATGATGTACTTTACGCAGGACACTGCAAGGATGTGCTTGGTCTAGCCACAGCAAAAAAATGCCAGCGAATGGGGGTCGGCACGATGCTGATGAATGCTGTTGAAGCATGGGCCAAAGAAACCGGTGCTGATTGCGTCCGTCTTGTTTCCGGGGCTGGAAGAACTGAAGCGCATCAATTTTACCGTGCTTGTGGTTATGATGGGGGCAAGCAGCAGATTAATTTTAAAAAACAATTGGGAGATTAAAATGATTATTAGAAAATATCAAGCTTGGGATTGCTTAGAAATCATTGAGCTGTTTAAAGACACTGTTTTAAATGTTAACTGTCAGGATTATAGTCCTGAGCAGCTTCAGGCATGGATTCGCAGCAGTGAGGATGTCGATGGCTGGAATAATGCTTTCCTTGAACATAGGACATTAGTCGCTTTAGAAGATAATAAAATCGTTGGTTTTGCGGACATGACCAATGATGGATTTTTAGATCGGCTCTATGTACATAAGGATTATCAGCATCAGCATATCGGAAAAGCGCTATGTGATGAACTTGAAGCATGGATCTGGCAGCAGGGCGGTGTTAATATCCGTACCCATGCGTCGATAACCGCAAAGCCCTTTTATGAAAAAAGAGGATATAGGGTAATTTGTGAACAATATGTGCAGCGGGAGAACTGCAAGTTAAAGAACTATATTATGGAAAAAACAAAATAAATGGATGCGGCGTGATTGGCTGCATCCATCTTTGTTTATTCTACTATGTATACTGACACATAGGAAGCCGAATCGCCATTATCCCAATTCAACTCCATCTCAACAAAATACTTGCCAGGTTCGTTTGGCAATTCTGCCTGATAATTTTTCGCAAACCCTTTATTCATGAATATAACATGTTCAGGTTCGTTTGGCTCTGCCTTCTTTTGATAGATTGTCAAAGGGATTTCGGTACGCAGCTTTTCATCACTTTTTTGTACATACAGCTTTAAATCTGCATCAATTTGTATATCAGCATACAGCGTTTCCTGATTAAAAACTGTACTTTCCATCAATTCCACAGCTTGTCTGCCGCCTGTTTCATCGACCATATTATCTTCACCAACGTGATAACTAAATGTTTTTATGTAAAGGTCCTGTCCATTTATCTTGATACTTGGGCCATTGATGCCATTTTTAAATTCTGAACTAGAAGGCCGCCAATAAGTTTCTACAACATATTCAATGCATGATATAGCAGAAGCATAATTATATGCGTACTCTTGCCCATCAAAAAGCATTGTATATTTAGCATAATTGTCAGGGATATAGATTGCTTGACTGCCATTCTTCAGATTAATTCTAGCCTCAATATACTCCTGATTCTCTGAATGGATATAATTATTATCATCTGTCTGATCATAAAGATAAATACTCATAATCTGATGCATGTATTTTTGAATACTCTCTTGATTATGAAGAGCTGCCGTAAGATTTGTCTGATTATCTTTATGTGTAATGTCGATATAGTCAATATCCGTAACTTTAAATGGCAGTACATCTTTTAATTGAAAATGCTGCGCAGTGAGTATTTCATACTTATCATTCTTTAGAATTTCATCAATCGCCAATGGATTTTGGATATACATAACTTGCTCGTTGACTTTTACACATGGGGTATCTGTTAAGTCAAAAACAATCCGTTGATCATCTAGCAAAATTTCTACAGTAACTGGGTTAGGCAAGCCTTTGATTGCCTGATGATTCTCTCCACTCAGTTTTAAATCCATAATCAATTTAAGCCATTTCTCTGCATCGTCTTTAAAATATATATCCTCATCAATTCTCTGAACGAATAGCACAGCTTCTTGGTATTCTTGATTTTGAATAATTTTTATAAATTCATCATAATCTATGTCTTGATAATCTTCTAAAGAGCGAAATGGTTTATTCACATGTGTACCCAATTTATTCATATCAAACTCTTGTGCTTTAGCTTCAGGCATTTCTTTATTGCAGGCAACCAAGCTGCCAATTGTCATAGCAAAAATCACAAACAGGCATAATGACAGCTTGCCCTTTTTCTTATCACGCATATCAAGGTTGTTTACAAATCTCTGTTTAATATGCTTTTTTGATGAAAATGCTGTCGTAAGCGGCTTCGCTGTAAATCGTTTATCAATCGCATTTAAGATTGTTTTATTATACGATTTACGATATTCAAAATTATGATTCTTAACTACATCCGCATCGCAGGCAAGTTCAAGATCCTGTGCTAATGCGTGGTTTAACCAATGAACCATGGGATTAAGCCAATGCATAGCTGCTGCCAGCATACCAATCATTTTGATCCAGATATCTTTGTTACGATAATGAATACATTCATGACGGCAAATGAAATGATACTCTTCTAAAGTGTAATTACAATCTGGGAAAATGAGTATTGGTTTTATCAAGCCTGTCATCATCGGTACGGTAACGTATTTCGATTGATAAACATAAACCCTATTTTTAATACCCAACCGATGACCTTCTTCATTCGCAATCGATAGGATAGAACTATTTACCACTGTGGCCCAACGTTTCAATTGTATTCTGAAACAGATATAAGTAAGCAACTGTTTGAAGAGTAACAGAATAAATCCTATAAACCATACAATAGCGATGCTATGGTTTAAATTGAATCGCTTTACATTTTCCTGCTTTACTGGTACATAATCATTTTCTTTTTTAATGGATGCTGGCGCTGAATTGTATGAATTACCAATGGGGATTTCGTTCGAGGTCATGATTTGAATATCACCCGTCTTTATCATTGCGGCATTCATATCAGGAGCACTTATTTGTACGATGGGCTGTACAAGTTCAAAATTGATAGGAAGTATCAATCTTACTGCCAGGATCAGCCAGACCCATACTTTCCACTTTGCAATGAAAACATTGTTAAAGAAACGAGATAGCAACAGCACCAACATGATAACAAGCGATGTGGATATGCTTATTTCGATAATTCTAAGAAATAGAGTCTCCATAATCAATCCTCCTCGTGAAGATTGTTTAAATAGTCCCTGAGGTCATTAATATCCTGTTTACTAATCGCTTCATCATTAACCAAAGATGAAACTAGAGATGTCAGTGAATTTCCATAAAACTTTTCAAGCACTGACTTACTTTCAAGACTTGAGTATTCTGCTTCGCTAATCAGAACCGAATAAAGGTTGGCTTTCGCTGATTTATCAATTTCAACAAAGCCTTTTTCGCTTAATCTTGTCAGCAAGGTCAATACTGATGTGATAGCCAACTGCTTCTGCTGGCTTTCTTTTAATTGATTCATCACATAGGCAGCTGTAACCGGTTTGTCAGTCTTCCATAACACCAACATAATATTCAATTCTGCTGATGGTAGGCGTTTAATTGTAGTCATAATATCACCTCTTTCTTCTACACATGTAGAACTTTATACTTATATTCTACATATGTAGAAGATTATATGCAAGATAAATTTACAATAAATATGAAAAAGGAAGAACAATTCTTGTTCTCCCTGCTTTTTACAATTAGAAATTATGTTTATATAATCATCAATAATTTAGATTAAATTCATACTTATGAAAGAACATCTAAAATATATCTTCTTAAGCCAGCTTCACATGAAAAATCATAGTTTGCATTCTTTTCAATATAGTATGTCCGTATACTCTCTATAGAAATAAGCTCGTTAGACGGAATATTGTCTGCATAACCCATTCTAGCAAGCTGCCAAGGCATTTCACTATGTGTGATTCTCTCTAACACCTTTCCACTATATTCACCAAATGTATTAACAACCAAATCTATGACTCTTCGCTCATTTTCAGTAAGCTCCTCTTCGGCACCATTTAATATTGCAAATCTCGCATCTTCAATAGGATTATATTTGAAATCTCTGAACATTTCATATACTTCTGGATATACTGGCCCATGTATCCATGCCTGACAATTTTCATAAAACATAGGTCTTTCAATTACTGCATAAGAAACACCCTGAACAAAATAAAGCATTTTCTGCAGCATTAGCGGTGTAACTTCTTCTAGTCTTACAAACAAATATGATATAACCCGCAGCATTTTATTCGATACTGAAAATAGATTCTCAAGCTGTGCCGCTGCCTCCATTGACTTACTATATGCTGCTGATGCTATTTTACTCTTATTCTCCTGAAGCTTCTCTCTCATATAGGTTGGAGAAGACAGAGCCATTCTTATAATATCTGAATATTCTTTCGATGGTATCTGGCCAGAAAGATACCTTGTTATCGTCACTTCCCCAAAGCCAAGGGCAAGTGATAAGGGGCCTTTGCCAATTTTATAAATTTTCATGAGCTTCTCAATATCATCTATAGATACAAGTCCTTCATAAGCTCTGTACTGTGCATCTACCTCATGAATGTTTTTATCAATTAATCCCGGAATGCTTATTTCTTCTCCACATTCATTACATATAGCAACTGTGATGCTAAAATTGTATTCTTTACCTTTTATGCTTTTTTTGATATTACGTTTCTGTAAAATATATTCAGTATTTTTGCGGCACATTGTACAAAAGTCAGTTCTTTCTTTTTTTACCATCATGATTCCTCCTCAGTCTTTTGAAAATAGTATTTAATCGGATATTGCTGTTCATGCAGTGAAACGATAATTACATAGCAGTTATTCATCTTGTTAAATTTTATATATAAAGAAACTGTTTTGCTGATACTGCCCATTCTTTCCAAAAGTATTACATCCTTACCGAAAACATACAGCATCTCATGCTCATATCCTATGTGCTCATTTTGCAGCACTTCTGAAAAATCATTCGCAGTCAAATCAAGTAATATATCTTTCGCCTTTGCTTCGTCTATAATATAGTCCAAAAATAAATTGATGTTATTCTGCTTATTGGAATTACGTTCAATTCTATACTTGTTATTTAGAATCGCTTCTTTTACTTCAGCTAAGTAAATGCAAATATCTGCTTTTGTGATATTCAATATTTGTATATCCTCCCGTCAAGCAATGATCACTTTTTACATTTTATTCATCATCATTATACTGTATGATAGCTTTTTGTCAATATCCTATCATAAACTCAAAAAAAACATATTCATTATAAGAATGTCATCTCTAGAAATCACTTCCAAAAGGTGTTTAGATAATCTGCAGTTCTTGTACCTGCTAAATAATATATATGAATTAAATGCTCTTATAACTAATATTTTTTCTAATTAATACAATATTTTGAAGTTAACTGAATATAAATGAGCACTAAAAAAGGCAGAGTTCACTCTGCCTCAATCTCACTAATGTTTAAAATGTCTGATACCGGTATAAACCATCGCGATGCCATGCTTATTGCATTCATCCACTGACAGCTGATCCTTAATTGAACCGCCCGGCTGAATAATAGCCGTTATCCCAGCTTTAGCCGCTTCTTCAACGGTATCCGGCATCGGGAAGTAAGCATCTGAACCCATTACTGAACCCTTAGCCTTTTCACCGGCTTGCTCAATGGCGATTTTAGCCGCGCCGACACGATTCATCTGACCCGCGCCAACACCAACTGTCATATTATCCTTAACTAAAACAATCGCATTTGATTTCACATGCTTTACTGTCTTCCATGCAAACATCAGCTGTTCCAATTCCTGAGCAGTTGGTTTACGTTCAGTAACGCATGTTAAGTCATTGACTGTAACCAGCTTCAAATCAGCATCCTGAACCAACAATCCATCATTTACATTGGTTACTTTCAGCTTCGCATTAACATCAAGATCAGTATCCAATGTCATTAAACGAATGTTCTTCTTCTGTGACAGAATCGCAAATGCCTCATCCGTGAAGCCCGGCGCAATAATGATTTCAAGGAAAATCTTACTTAGCTTTTCAGCTGTTGGTGTATCCACAACCTGATTGGTTGCTACAATACCGCCGAAAATACTTGTAGAATCAGCTTCATATGCCTTATCCCATGCTTCTTCAAGATTCTTGCCAACACCGATACCGCATGGATTCATATGCTTTAAACCTACAACGCAAGGCTGACCAGCGAAATCTTTCAGAATTTCAATAGCCGCATTGCCGTCCTGAATATTATTGTAGGACAGTTCCTTACCATGCAGCTGCTTCGCATTTGCCAGTGAATACTTCGGATCAGCACTCTTATAGAAAGCCGCTTCCTGATGAGGGTTTTCACCATAGCGCAGATCCTGTACTTTCTCATAAGTCATCGTGAAATTCTCAGGGAATTTTTCACCTGTCTTTTCAGTTAGATATTGAGCAATAATCGTATCATAGGCTGCTGTATGACGGAATACCTTAGCCGCCAGTTTTTCTCTGGTTGCCAGTTCAGTATCGCCGTTATTCTTTAATTCATCAAGCACCAGCTCATAATCCTTAGGATCACAAACAACGGTTAAATAACGATAGTTTTTTGATGCTGAACGCAGCATACTCGGACCGCCGATATCAATATTCTCGATAATTTCATCATGAGTAACACCGGCTTTTTTTAATGTTTGTTTAAAAGGATAAAGATTAACACAAACAAGATCGATGTATTCAATCTGATGCTCCTTCAGCTGTGCTACATGACTTGGATTGTCTCTTACACACAACAGTGCACCATGCACATTAGGATGCAAAGTCTTTACACGGCCATCCATGATTTCTGGGAAACCGGTAATTTCAGAAATATTAATTGTCTTGATGCCTTCAGCTTCTAAAGTCTTGGCTGTACCGCCAGTAGAGATGATCTCATAACCCAATTCAACAAGTCCCTGTACAAAAGGTACCAGGTTTGTTTTATCTGAAACACTTACTAAAGCTCGTTTCATGTTAACACTCTCCTTTTTCTATTTTTTCACATAACTGATTCAATACTTCAGGATACATCTTATACTCAAGAGCATGCACATGCTCCTCTAAAATCTCAAGTGTCCATTCAGGATCAATACTGATCTTTTCCTGATGAATAATCGGCCCTGTATCGATGCCCTCATCCAAATAATGCAGTGTAACGCCAGTTTCACTCACCTTTGCATTGTAAGCATCAAGGATACTTTGTTTTCCCGGGAAATATGGCAGATACGCCGGGTGCAGATTGACGATACGCTTTGGATACGCGGCAAGCAATACCGGCGACACTATGCGCATATAACCAGCAAGCGCAATCAGTTCAACCTCTCTCTTACGCAAATATTGAAGAATTTCCTCTTCATACTCCGCTTTGGAAGGGAATGCCTTTGGATTTACATAGACCCATGGAATCTCTAAACGCTTTGCTCTCTCGATGGCCTTTGCGTGTTCCTTATCCACTACCAGCAATGCTACAGCAGCATTCTTGATTGTGCCGTCATTGATACGATTTACGATGTTCTCGAAATTTGTACCGGAACCGGAAGCAAAGACTGCCAGTTTTACCATTTTAGCTTAACCTCGCCGCTGTCGGTAATCTTACCGATAACATAGCTTTCTTCACCGATTTCACTTAACAGCTGCTGAAGCTTCGCAGCATCATCAGCATCAACCGCGCAGACAAAACCAATTCCCATATTGAATACATTATACATTTCTTCTTTATCGATATTGCCCAGCTTCTGCAGCAATTCAAAGATTGGTTTTTTAGGGAAAGCATTCACATCAATCTCAATACCCTGTCCGTCATGCAGCATCCGCGGCAGATTTTCATAGAAGCCGCCGCCAGTTACATGACTCATGCCGTGCAGATCTACCTTGCCAAATAAATGCTTGATGGCCTTCACATAGATTTTAGTCGGTGTCAGGATTTCTTCACCTAATGTTTTACCTAATTCAGGCATATATTCATCTAATTTTAATTGATGATCCTTAAACAGAATCTTACGAATCAATGAGAAACCATTTGAATGGCAGCCGCTGGATGGCAGACCCACTAAAACATCACCGACCTTAACCTTTGAACCATCAATCAAATTCGCCTTATCAACGGCACCGACACAGAAGCCGGCAATATCATAATGATGCTCATCATACATATCCGGCATTTCAGCTGTTTCCCCGCCAATTAAAGCACATTCAGATAATACGCAGCCGTCAGCAACCCCCTTGACCAGCTGTTCAATTTTCTCCGGATAGTTTTTACCTACCGCTAAATAATCAAGGAAGAAAATCGGTGATGCCCCCTGCACCAATACATCATTGACACACATTGCCACAGCATCGATACCAATCGTATCATGCTTATCCATTTCAAAAGCCACCATCAGCTTCGTACCGACACCATCTGTTCCTGATACCAGCACTGGTTCTTTCATATTCAGCATGCTTAAATCAAACATACCGCCAAAAGCGCCGATAGAATCAATCGCACCCTTAACCTTTGTTCTCGCTACATGACTTTTAATTCTTCTTACTGACTCATAACCGGCTTCAAGATTCACGCCAGCTTCTTCATAGTGCTTGCTCATTTATGCTTCCTCTTTCGTTAAACGTTTGCAGATTTCAATATAAGCCTCTTCTACATTACCCATTTCCCGTCTGAAACGGTCTTTATCAAGCTTTTCATTCGTATCCTTATCCCATAAGCGGCAGCTGTCCGGTGAAATTTCATCTGCCAGCATGATATTGCCATCCGCATCTTTACCAAATTCAATCTTGAAATCAATCAAACGAACTCCCACACTGTCAAACAGCTTGATCAACAGCTGATTAATCTGAGCGGTAAGCTCCCAAACCCGATTTAATTCTTCACGTGTCGCAATACCCATAGCAATTGCATGTGTATCGTTAATCAAAGGATCATTTAATTCATCACATTTATAACAGATTTCAAAGATAGGTTCCTTACATGGCACACCTTCTTCAATCCCTAACCGCTTAGAAGCCGAGCCTGCAAAGACATTGCGGACAATAACTTCCAAAGGTAAGATTTCAACCTTCCTGCACAGCTGATCACGTTCATTCAGCGTTTTAATTAAATGTGTTTCAATACCGTTATCTTTTAAGTAACCAAAAATCATAGTAGAAATTTTATTATTTAAAATTCCTTTGTTATGAATCTGATCTTTTTTCAGGCCATTAAATGCTGTGGCATCATCCTTGTAATGCATGAGAATTTCATTAGGATTCTCTGTTTCATAAATCTGTTTAGCCTTGCCTTCATATAATAGTTTCATGTTTTTCTCCCTTATTTCTTGAAATAGTTTACACCATTTGTAAATATATCCTGATGTTTATTACCGCTGATATTCTGGAACAAGCCTTCCTCATAACGCTCACTGTGTCCCATCTTGCCGAAGATTTTACCATCAGCACTGGTAATTCCCTCAATAGCAAAGCTTGAGCCATTGATGTTATACAATCCATTCATCGTTGTCTGTCCATCAAGATCAGTGTATTGCGTTGCGACTTGACCATTGGCAAATAATTCTTCTGCTAATTCATCACTGACTACAAATTTCCCTTCGCCATGAGAGAAGGCAATGGAATGCAGTTCATTTACCTTAAAGCTTGACAGCCATGGTGATTGATTGGATGTAACCTTTGTGCAGGCGATTTTTGAGACATGTCGGTTAATATTATTTCTGAACAATGTCGGTGAAGCAACATTCAGCTTCGTTATATCACCATAAGGCAGATAACCGGATTTAATCAATGCCTGGAAACCATTGCAGATACCTAAAATTAAGCCATCACGCGCAAGCAAATCATCGATTGCTTTTCTGATTTTTTCATTACTTAATACATTGGCAATAAACTTACCGGAGCCATCTGGTTCATCACCGCTTGAGAAACCGCCGCCAAGGGCAAGAATCTGTGCGTTTGATAGTTTATCGCTTAATTCATTTAAGCTTTCTTCAATTGCCTGTACATTCATATTCTTAAATACTACGATTTCTACTTCAGCGCCAGCTCTTTCAAAGGCTTGTTTCGTATCATATTCACAATTTGATCCAGGGAATACCGGAATAATGACTTTGACATGATCCGTTGGATTCGCACATTTTTTGATTTCCTTTGCTTCATAGACTGGCGTATTAAACCTTGTTTTATCTTCATCAACAATAATTGGATATAATTTTTTATAACGGCTTTCCCATGCTTCGATTGCTTCTTCAATCGTCAATGACGCTTCGTTGATCTGCAGCGTTGGCTGTTCTGTTACTGTACCTAAATAAATGAAATTTTCTTCATGAATTTCAGCCGATGTTTCAATCAGCATGCCGCCGATATTTAAGTCAAACAAGGCTTCATCACTCTTAACACAGATGCCCAGCTTGTTGCCGAAGCTCATTTTGCATAAAGCTTCCGCGATACCGCCAACCTTGATTGTACATGCAGCGGATACTTGATGTTCACTGATCAGATCATAAACTTTTGTGAAGTTCTTCTTCAAGGCTTCATAATTGGCACTGCCGTTTTCATTCATTGGATGCTTAACAAAATAAATCTTGCTGCCAGCCTGTTTAAATTCAGTAGAAACGATATGATCCGCTTTTTCAGCAGCTACCGCAAAAGTGATTAAAGTCGGCGGAACATGAATTTGATTAAAGGTTCCGCTCATAGAATCTTTACCGCCGATAGCTGGTGTTTCAAAGGCCATCTGGGCTTCGATTAAGCCAAGTAAAGCCTGCATCGGTTTACCCCATTTTTCAGGTACTTGATTTAATCTTTCAAAATATTCCTGACAAGATAAGCGGGCCTTGCGATAATCACCGCCCAATGCGGTAAGCTTTGCTAATGCCTCTACTACGCTGTAACTGCCAGTAAGATATGGGGAATAGTCCGCCAATTCTGAATTAAAGCCATAGGTCATCATCGATACTGTATTGGTAAAGCCAAGTACCGGTAATTTTTGTACAGAGCCTTCGGTTTCTCCTAATTGATACTTACCGCCATAAGGCATCAGTACCGTTGATTTGCCAATCGTTGAGTCAAACATTTCAACTAAACCTTTTTGACTTGCGACATTAGGCTGTTTCAAATTATTTAAAATAGCGTCCTTTAAATCGCCGTACGCTGCCTGATGGAATGGATCTTTATTTTCATCACCCGCTTTAATTACAACGGATTGATGTTGACGGACACCATTTGTATCAAGGAAAGCACGGGCAATATCGACAATGACTTCACCTTGAAAGCTCATTACCAGCCGAGGTTCTTCAGTGACTTCCGCTACCTCATATGCTTTCAGGTTTTCCTGATAAGCAAGCTCCTTAAATCTTTCTACATCTTTTGGCTCAACCAGCACTGCCATTCTTTCCTGTGATTCAGAAATAGCCAGCTCTGTGCCGCTTAAGCCTGCATATTTAACTTCAACCTTATCCAGATCGATTTTTAAACCATCGGCAATTTCACCAACCGCTACGCTGACACCGCCGGCACCGAAGTCATTGGCTTTTTTAATCAAACGTGTTACTTCAGGATTTCTGAATAATCGCTGCAGTTTGCGTTCAATCGGTGCATTCCCCTTTTGTACCTCACTGGAACATTTAGTCAATGAAGTATCATTATGCTCCTTACTGGAACCAGTCGCACCGCCGACACCATCACGGCCAGTCGCGCCGCCAATCAATAAAATGACATCACCGGCAGCTGGCTTCTCACGCTTAACCCATGATTTTGGAGCCGCCCCGACAACAGCGCCTACTTCCATTCGTTTAGCGGTATAACCATCGTGATAGATTTCTTTTACATAAGTTGTAGCCAAACCAATCTGATTGCCATAGCTTGAATAACCTTGGGCAGCACCTTTAGAAATTCTGGACTGCGGAAGTTTATTTGGCAATGCGTCTTTTAAATCCGCTGTAATATCACCGGCTCCGGTAACCCGCATCGCCTGATACACATAGCTTCTGCCTGACAATGGGTCACGGATGGCACCGCCGATACATGTACTGGCACCGCCGAAAGGTTCAATTTCAGTTGGGTGATTGTGGGTTTCATTCTTAAACATCAGCAGCCATGTTTCTTCCTTGCCATTGACATCAACTGGAATTTCAATGGAACAAGCATTAATTTCATCACTGATTTCCAAGTCTTCCAGCTTGCCAGCCTTACGCAGCGCTTTACCGGCAACCGTAGCCATATCCATCAACGTCATCGGTTTGCGGTTGCCATGAACCTTTTCACGCAGCGCGCAGTATGTATCATAAGCCTGCTGGATCTGTTCCTGATAATGACCAGCATCGATCTTTACATTTTCAAGACATGTTTCAAAGGTTGTATGACGGCAGTGATCTGACCAATATGTATCTAATACTTTAATTTCCGTTTCACTTGGATCACGCTTTTCTTCATCACGGAAATAATCGCGGATAAATGCAAGATCAGCTTCACTCATTGCCAGACCTTCACTCTCTCTAAAAGCAGCAATCTGCTCATCGTTATATTTCGTAAAGCCAACAATGGTTAACACCGGCTCAATTTCCACATCTTCTTCATAGGCCAATACGGATAAATCTTTTTCCCGCATTTCTACCGGATTGATCAGATAATGCTTTACCGCATCGATTTCATCTTCACTTACATTACCATTAAGTACAATCAAGCGGCCGCTTTTCACAACGACATCCTGTTTATTATTCAGCAGCATCAAGCATTGCTCGGCAGAATCCGCACGCTGATCATACTGTCCTGGCAGACATTCATAAGCAACAATTTGTTTTTTCTCTAAATCAAGCGTATCTCTTACTTCATCGGTTACGGTTTCTGACAATACCTTTGTTTTCAAAAGCTTTAAATCCTCTTCATCAGCATTGAATACATCATAGATATTGTAATATTCAATCCCTGTCAGACCAGTTAATGATAAGTTAGTTTTTAATTCACGATACAGTGATTCTGATTCAATCTGAAACTGCTGTTTTTTGTTGACAAACACTCGATAGTTCATAGTTCCCTCTTTCTACCTGATAAAGGCTTCCGCTTCTTTTACCAATGCTTCTAAATCATCACCGCAGAATGTGACATGCCCCATTTTACGGTTATTTTTAACTTCCTTTTTACCATACATATAGACCTTCGCATAAGGTGGACACTGCTTGCTGGCTGCCGCTGATACATGCTGTCCCAAGATATTAACCATCACCGCCGGACTTTTGATTTTTGGCTGCGGCAGTGTTTCATTGAAAAGAGCCGCGATTGCCAGATCATACTGGCTTTTATCATAAGCATCCATTGTTAAGTGACCGCTGTTATGCGGACGCGGTGCAATCTCATTGATATAGATTTCACCATCTTTACCAACAAACATTTCAAGTACGAGAATGCCTGTAAAGCCAAAGCCTGACATTACCTGCAATGCTGTATCCTTTGCCCTGCATTTAATTTCCTCACTCACTCTGGCTGGTGAAATTGATAAGTGCAGGATACCATTTTCATGAATATTCTCAATCGGTTCAAATACGGCCATAGAGCCATTCATACTGCGTACAACTATGACCGATACCTCACACGCAAAATCAACAAGGCCTTCAACGATATATTGCACATTGCCCTTTTCCTGCATAAACTTTTCTAAATCCGCATCAGTCCTGATCAGCCATTGACCTTTGCCGTCATAGCCGCCTTCACATGTTTTTATAATATAAGGCATAGGAATTGAAATCGTTTCACTTAATTCTTCATAGGGTGCTGTTTTAGCACCGGTTTTACGGATGGCATCTTTTTCACGCAGCCGATTCTGTGAAATATGCAATGGATCATATCCCTGCGGAACATTACCGCCATAGCTTTTCACAAGTTCCACTGCTTCCGCCTTGATGTTTTCAAATTCATATGTAATCACATCACTGTTTTCAGCCATTTCCTTCAGACAGGCAGGATCTTCATACGGGCCAACTATCATGCGGTCGCTGTTGCGGGAAGCCGATACCGGATCTGATGGATCAAGGACAATCGTCGAATGATGAGCCATATGTGCAGCATCAACCAGATACATACCCAGCTGACCGCCGCCGATAATACCTACTCGCATATTTCAATCTGCGCATCATCAAGCACAGTCTGCGTTTGTTTTTGTTTATAAGCTTTCAGTTTTTCACGAACGTTTAAGTCTTGCAGCGCCAAAATTTCAGCGGCAAGAATACCAGCGTTCTTTGCGCCTGATGTACCGATTGCCGTTGTCGCCACCGGAATGCCGCCCGGCATTTGAACAATGGAAAGCAAAGAATCTAATCCGCTTAACGCCCTTGACTGAACGGGTACACCGATTACCGGAATTGTCGTCATCGCCGCTACCATACCCGGCAGATGCGCCGCACCTCCTGCACCGGCAATAATTACCTGAATTCCTCTTGCCTCTGCTTCATCTGCGAACTGCACCATAGCATGCGGTGTACGATGCGCGGAAACCACTCTTGCTTCATACCCAATGCCAAACTCCTTCAGCATGTTCATTGCTTCCTGCATCGTCGCAAGATCTGAACGTGAACCCATAATCACACTAACTTTTACCATTCCCTGTTCCTCCTTCAAAAGAAAAAGACATATTGGTTGCACTAAAAACAATATGTCTGGATATCCATAAGTATATGAATAGGATTTCTCGAATTGATGACCATCATTGATCCTCCTAGTGTTTTAAAATAAAAAAACTGTTTTTCCACAAGTAAAAAACAGCATCGCTATTTTCACTTGTAGTCTGCTGATTAGGTCAGCAGGTAGAGACTTGTCAGCCAAATTCTGACGGTTATACAAGATCTATTCGAATTACAGTATCATTCTACAAGAGTTAACTGTTTATTTCAATATAAAAAACGACTTTTTACTAAAATTCAGCAATTTTTTTAATAATTTACCTCATAAAAAATAAATTTTATGCAATCAGTATTAAAATTTATTCGAATATCTAAAAAAATTCTTATCACATCTGCCAATATGCTTAATTCACTGCATTAAATACCAGGTTTTTATTATCGACATTGAAATCAACCCGATGATTTAGAAAATTCCTTACTTCATCATGTTGAATTAGAATCGGGGTGCGATCATGAATGAATTTCATTTTATCCTGTGATTCACCGGTTACAATGACAAATTCATGCTGATCATTATAAATACCCGCCATATAGATCCAAGGCTCAGCTTCCTTTTGAATATAAATTTTATGCTTTTGCTTGCCTTCCTTGACCCATTCATAGAAACCATTGGCTAGGACAATACAACGATTGTTTAAATAAGGTTTAAATGTCCACTTATTTTCAATTCCTTCACTGCGGGCATTGATGCTTTTATATTTCGTGTTAAATCCCCATTTCATCACATCAACGTCCATCCTGCCATGCTCAGCTTTCAGAACAACAACATTCTGACTTGGGAAAACTTCTCCCTGCGCAAATTCAAAGAGATTTTTATCATACAGCTTCTTTTGGATTGCCTGTGATTCATCTGAATCATCAAAACTCATAAAAAAACGTCCGCACATTGTTATCACCACCTTTAGTTTAACATATCCTTATTATCTTATGCCAATAATCAGAAAATAAAAAACCCCTATATTATGTTATAGGGGATAGTAATTATTGATTGTCTTTTAATACAACGTCGTGTGCTGAGCCTTCCTGAATAGAAGTTGCTGATACGAGTGTTAATCTTGCATTTTCATAGAAATGCTTGATAGTTGTCGAACCGCAGTTGCACATGGTTGACTTAATTTTATGTAAAGTGATGCCAACACCATCTTCCAGACTGCCGGCATATGGCACATAAGAATCAACACCTTCCTCAAATGTTAACTCCTTCTTGCCGCCAAGGTCATAACGTGCCCAGTTTCTTGCACGGTTACTGCCTTCGCCCCAGTATTCTTTCATATAACCTTTGCTGGTCTTAACCTTTGCCGTAGGTGATTCATCGAAACGTGCAAAGTAACGGCCCAGCATTACGAAGTCGGCGCCCATTGCCAACGCTAAAGTAATATGATAATCATGTACGATACCGCCGTCTGAACAGATTGGCACATAGATGCCTGTCTCTTCAAAATATTCATCACGGGCAGCAGCCACATCAAGTACCGCGCTTGCCTGACCGCGGCCGATACCTTTTGCTTCACGAGTGATACAAATTGAACCGCCGCCGATACCAACTTTAATAAAATCAGCACCCGCATTAGCAAGATAACGGAAACCTTCACGATCGACAACATTGCCGGCGCCAATCTTCACTGAATCACCATATGTATCACGAACCCATTTAATTGTGTCATACTGCCATTCAGAGAAACCTTCACTTGAATCGATACAAACCGCATCAACGCCTGCCTCTACTAATGCCGGTACACGCTCAGCATAGTCACGTGAATTAATACCAGCACCTACCATATAACGCTTTTCACTATCTAATAAAGCACGAGAATTCTCTTTATCCTCAGCATAGTCTTTTCTGAATACCAGATACTGCAGGTTGCCTTCCTTATCAATGATTGGTAAACTGTTCAGCTTATGCTCCCAGATTATATCATTCGCAGCCTTGAGTGTCGTACCCTCTTTGCCAACGATCAGTCTTTCGTAAGGTGTCATGAATTCAGCTACTTTTTTAGTTAATTCATCACGGGATGTACGGTAATCTCTTGCTGTAACGATACCTAATAGTTTTCCATTCGGCGTACCGTCAGCCGTAACCGCCATCGTAGAGTGACCTGTACGATTCAATAAATTCAGAACATCTTCCAGTGTGTTGTCAGGTGTTAAATTTGAATCACTGATAACAAATCCAGCTTTATATTTCTTTACCTTACGTACCATTTCAGCCTGTTCCTCAATCGTTTGAGAACCATAAATAAATGACATACCACCGTTTTTAGCCAGCGCCACTGCCATTTTATCATCAGATACAGACTGCATAATTGCAGAAATCATTGGAATATTCAATGAAATTGCTGGTTCCTCACCTTTCTTAAAGCGTACCAGCGGCGTTTTCAAATCAACATTCGCAACAATACAATCCTTTGTAGTCAAATTTGGAATCAACAAATATTCACCAAAAGTTCTTGATGGTTCCTGAATAATCTTAGCCATAGCATTCCCTCTCTTTCTTTCGCAAGACTTTCCTGAGTCTTAATATTTTAGTTAGATTACCACAAAAATCTACAAAAATCAATTGATTATGAAAAATTTTCATCATTACTTAATCCGTCTGCTGGTTGTTCTTAATAAACTTCAATATAATTTCTTCCAAATGAATGCTGTTAATCCATAAATCAGGCTGAAAGCCTTCAAATTCCTGATAATACTCAGGATCATACTCACTCCATGAATTTCCAAAAGCAACCTTGATTTTAGAGTTAGGCAGTACCAGTACATTGCCATTATCAGACTGCAGACATCCGGCAGACGATGTACCGACAAAGATTACATTTTCTACATTATGCAGGGCATCAATCATATACTCTGCCGCGGATGCCGAATAGCCATTCATTAATACAAACAGTACCCGATCATTGGCAACCGTCTCATTATGACAATTATTCTTCTGATAAATACCCTTACCAATTGGGGTAGCATTAAAATAATCAATGATCTCACTCATTTTCTGCGAATCATCAGCCAATAGATGATCATTTATCTCTAAGTCACCATCATAAATCATAATGCCGGAGCTATTCAAACCAACCCGCTGACCAACGTATCTTTCAATCCATTTTAATGGCAATAAGCCATTGCCGCCATTATTATTTCTTATGTCTAAAATTGCCGCGTCGCTCTTGCTTAACAGTTCAGCGCTGTTAAGGAACTGATCCGCCAATTTCCTATTCTCACCATATTCAGTAAACATTTCTCCAATCTGGACAATCGGAACACCTTCCAGAACACTCTCTGTATATGCCGGTGTATTTTTCAGATAAACATAATCAACCGAAATTGGCTCTTGTTCACCAGTATCATACGTCAATACATAAGAGGGCTGCGGATATTGCTTCAGCAATAAACCAAAATGCCAGCATACCTGTCCTTCATCATCCAAAGACAGATAGAAATAATTCTCTGCCGCCTGATCCTGATCAACCGCTGTAACCTGCCTGCCCTTCGCATCATAGATTTTATTATCTTTTTTATAAAATGACAGCTCCTCATTTGAGAAATACTTACTGGCCGCATTGGAACGTTTGTTGCCGATCGTAAAATGATTATCCTTTACAAAGTTAGTTGCTGTCAGCATGATCAATACAAGCTTATTTATTTCAATCAAGCCAGTTTCATTCAAATAAGACAGACACTCTGCCTTTGCCTGTTCAAACCGCTCATCACCGCCAAAGTGCAGATATCCGCCATAGAACTGTCGCAGCATCTGAAAGTAAAACTCTATATCCTCTCGGGCAGCCTCCATTGTTATCGCTGTCCTGGGAATTTCACCATTATAAAAATACGATAAATATTCATCGTAGCTTACATACTCGCCTCTATCGAATGTTTGGTATTGCTGAAAGTCTACCGTAGGCTTATTCAACCCCTCATGATCGTTGTTGAACTGTGATAAATACATATTAAAATCATCTGACCATTGCTTATTTTCAGTTGAGCACCCCGCAGCCATAAGGACAATCAATACCCCAATGATGAATTTCCTCATATGTCCCCCTCTGTGACTATTATTTATATAATAAACTTCATTCCATACTTCTTCAACTAATTATCGAAAAAACAACAATTTACTACAAAAAGAAAACAATGATCCTAAGCTTTCAGACAACCAACCAAAAAAAAGAGGCTTTTTCAGCCTCAAATTAATCCTAGTAGTTGTGAGCTTCTTCAGCAAATACAGCTTTAGGGTTTCCGCAAACTGGGCAAACACCAGGTGCATCAGTACCTTCATGACGGTAACCACAGATACCGCATACCCATACAACTTTATCTTCTTTCTTGAATACTTTGTCGTTTTCAACATTAGATAATAAAGCAAGGTATCTTTCTTCATGATGTTTTTCAATCTTTCCAACAGCTTCAAATAAGAATGCTAATTTCTGGAAGCCTTCTTCTTTTGCTTCTTTAGCGAAAGTTGCATACATGTCAGTCCACTCATAGTTTTCACCAGCAGCTGCATCCTTCAGATTTACATCAGTATCAGCAATCTTATCTTCATGTAATGCTTTGAACCATAATTTAGCATGTTCCTGTTCATTGCGAGCAGTTTCTAAGAATAATTCAGCAATTTGATTAAAGCCTTGTTCTTTTGCTTTTTCAGCATAGTAAGTATACTTGTTTCTTGCCTGTGATTCACCTGCGAATGCAGCCATTAAATTTTGTTCAGTTTTTGATCCTTTTAATTCCATGATTTTGTTCTCCTTTTCAGTTTTTAATTTTACAGTTTTGACATATACCCGTAAAAGTAATGTCATGTGCTTCCGCATCAAAGCCGCAGTTATCTGCGATCTGATTCACTTCTTCCATATATCCGACCGGCAAATCGATTAATTGATTGCACTTGCGGCAGAAGAAGTGGTAATGCTTCTTGCACGTTTTATCGTATACATAGCCATAAGAAGGGTGCGCAATTTTTCGGATTTCATTCATATCCGCCAATATATTTAAGTTACGATACACAGTCGCCAAAGAAATTGGATGGATTTCATTTAGGTCCTGATAAATTTGCTCAGCACTTACATGACCCTGGATGTTTTTCATGTAACTAAGAACAAGATCCCGCTGTTTTGAACTTTTATATTGCATTGTCTCACTCCTTTCTTAAGAACTATTCTTAGTATAATTCTTAAGTTTGAATTTGTCAACACCTAATTAAGAACAATTCTTAATTTTTATAAAAAAGATGTGCACAAAGTACACATCTTCATGATTGTTTCGTAGGGAAGCAGCCTGTTCATGGGTAATCACCTCCAATTCATGCCGGAGCTGCTGTAAGGCAAGTCGGATATGCCGCCCTGCGGTATTGCGTGTCTGCTCGTATTGTTTGCCGATTTCCCTTTGTGTACAATTCTGGAAATAGTAAAGGAAAATTTCTTCCTGTTTCTGTGGTGGCAACATGGACAGGGCAGCGACAAGGGTTGGGTCACTTAATAATATACTCTGCCCGCAAGTTGTAAAGGGATAGTCCTTGTCCATTGGCGGCTGTGTAAAGTATTCATCTGTGGTGCTGAATGGCATAAACTTTTCCTCGGACAGATATTCAAGGGAGATTTCCCGTTTCCACTTGGCAAACAGCATACGGGCAGCGTCTATGGAAGCGTGACGAATAACTATCCGGCAATAGGCGTTGTGAGTGTATTGGATATGCTCTTTGTATTCGTTGTCGGTCATGGAAAATCCCCCTTTCTTTGATAATAATGAGGGGCGGCAGCACTCCTTGCTGTCGCCCCTTGATTACCCACCAGCAAGAACAGGCGAGGCTGTCAACGGCGGGCGCAGCCCGTTTATTTTACCGTTGACTGGCTCGCCTGGCTTTGCTATTTGCGCTTATTATGAAAACAGTTAAGGAAACTGCAAATTGCTGCTGCACACTGTTCAACACCGATTGAACTGTCAATCAGCAAATCATAATTGTGGGCTTCTCCCCAACGCATATCTGAAATGCTATGATAGTAAGCGGCTCTTGCTTCATCTGAACGGCGAATATTTTTGATGGCTTCCGCTTTGGTATCTCCGTACACTTCCATAACCTTGCCAACACGATATTCTTCTGGCGCATAGATGAAAATTCTTATTACATTTTCATATTCACGCAGAACGTAATCAGCGGCACGCCCCACAATTACACAAGAGCCTTGATCTGCGATTTTGCGTATAATCTGCTCCTGTGCGGTAATCGCCTGTTGAACAACACTTGTACTTAGGTACAAGTCATGTAAAAGTTGAGGGGAGTTTGCGTTGATGTCTGAAATAAATTCCCTATGCAGACCGCTTTCCTCGGCTGCTAATGCTGCCACTTCCTTGTAGTAAAACGGGATATTCAATTTCTCTGCAACCGCTTTGCCAACCTGTTTTCCAGCAGAGCCATGTTCTCTCGCAATCGTGATAAGTACACCCTTTTTAGAGGGTTTCAGCGCCAAGTTTGTAGGTTCGACAATTTCAGTTTCTTTTCCCAGTGAACGCATAAAACTTACCGTCATAGAAACGGCAACAATCATAGCGATAAAATCCGCTGCGGGGGCAGCAAACAGAACACCCTCAACACCAAAAAACCGGGGCAGGATCAGCACCAAAGGTACAAAGCAAATAATATCTCTGGTGACAGACGAAATGACTGCATGAACCGGCTTTCCTACCGCCTGAAAGAAAATCGAAGTCATTTTAATCGTGCAGGTAAAGGTTACTAATGACAGGAAAATGCGGAATGTGAGTTCTGCAAAATGCCAATAGTCTGCCGGATTTGGAATATTTGTAGGCTGTCCGAACATACCGACAATCAAATTAGGTGCAAATTCAAACAACAAAGTAGACACAAGCCCAATCACTATTGTTGCAGTTAAAGCATAGCGATAGGTCAATTTGACACGCTCATAATTTTTTGCACCATAGTTATAGCTGATAATCGGCTGACAGCCCAAAATAATACCGACAACAATGTTGATGACTACGGTAAACACCTTGCTCTCAATACCGATAATCGCAATGGGAATATCAATGCCGTACTGAGAAAGTGCGCCGTATTTTGCCAACATCATGTTGCAGACCAATGAAATAATCACTATTGTCATCTGGGTAATAAAAGAAGATACGCCCAGTTTCAGTGCCGTAGAGAACACGCCAAAATTAGGGATAAAATGCTTCCATGTTAAGCGGAATGTCTTTGTGTGAAAGAAATAAATAACACTAATCACAAAAGACACTGTTTGACCGATTACAGTTGCAAGGGCCGCACCTTTCATTCCCCAGTGAAGCCCAAAGATAAATACAGGGTCAAGAATAATGTTCACAATCGCACCTGTGAGCATAGACGCCATAGAACTTGCCGGACTGCCGTCTGCACGAATAACAGCGTTCATCATGTTCATCAGCATGAAAATCGGAAAGAACAGCAGAATGATATTAAAATATTCAATCGCCATACCGATACTGTTTTCAGACGCTCCGAACAACGTCAAAATCTGTGTTTTGAACGGAAAGAAAATTGCTACAAGAACAATACTTGTCAACAGGGTAATTGTAATGCCGCTTCCGATACAAACGGGAGCATTTTTCGTGTCATTTTTACCCTGACAGATATTCAAGTATGCAGCACAACCATCTCCGAAGCACCACGCAAAAGCCTGTGCAATAATGAAAATTGGAAATACAACGCCGGTTGCGGCATTGCCTAATGCACTTAATTCACTATTGCCAATAAATATCTGGTCTACGATGTTGTAGAGTGCGCTGACCAGCAGAGATAAGATACAGGGGATTGAAAATTTAAGCATGAGCTTAGGTATTTTTTCCTCCCCCAGATAGTTAATTTGTTGATTGGATTGCATTTGGGTAACCTCCATTTAATGTGATTTTATTGGAGTCTTTATCAGAGAAAAGCTACCTAAAAACTACGCACAAGCAACAATAGGCACACCTTGAAAATGCCTATGAGGGGCAAAAAAAGCAGCGTAGAATCCACCAAAGATTCTACGCTGCTCGCTGCTTGGCTAAATTATTTTATCAGATAAAATCCTCAAAAGTCAACTCCAAAAATAAAGTTCTAAGAAAATGACAATCGTATAGCTGCACTGTATTTGTCATTTTGCACAAAAGGAATGTTTTTAATTTTTAGAGAAAATCGCTTTTGAAAAATTATATCTAATTTTGTTATAATTATTATCAGCAAGTAACCATATCTGCAAATACAGGAGGAAAATATAATGAAACGAATTAAAGCAGCGTGTTTGCTGCAAACTATCCACTTCCAGTTAAAAGATGAACTCGGTCATGCCGTTGCGGTAAAAGCCATAAAAGACGAACTGGAACACTACAAAATACAGCTTGAACGTAAGAACACAAAATATTGATGTGCACTTGCGGAACGGTCATGGAATTTGTTGATTTGTTTCTGCCAGATACGGGTCTAGAAGGGAGTGTTTAAAATGGTTAAGAAACAGAAGCAAAAATTTGATGAGATGGATCTGATAGCTAAAGATGAATTTACTTTATGTAAATGCTTGAATTGTGGTTATGAGCAGGAAGTTCCCTCATGGTTGATTGATGAAATTAATGATATTAACAAAGAATGTAATCTTGATGATCACTTTGTAGATGGCTGTTCTCGCTGCAATAAAGATACAATGGTAACGATGAAATATTATCAATCCGTAAAGGAACACAAGTAATGTTTCGATTATCTATTTTTTAATTGTGCTATTTTAAATATTCTCATTTTGTATATTTTTTATTTAATTACAACATAAAATGAAATTTCCTATATAATTAAAAAAGCAGGCTGACTATTTCAGGCTGCTTTGTTCATTGTTTAATTCTGATTCAGGATTTAACTGCTCCTTTTTTAATAATAAATGCTTTAATTTTTCATTCATTTCACCTAACACATAGATTATGACTGAAAATAAAAACGGACTTGCGCATTGTTCATAATAATATGAAATGACATCCCGCATGTTTTCACTGATAACAAAGCTTTGTTCAGTAACTAATGACGAGATATAAGTCATTGCGCCATAGAGCCGATAAATGGTAAAGAGTAATAGAAGTATGGATAAGCCATACATAAAGATCGTAATTCCTGATAATTTTCCTTTGTTCATATGTTCTCCTTCATCTGATTGGCCTATTATATCATTTTCAGCGTGTCAGAATGTGATGAACAAATGAAAGATTATAAGTAAAAACAAGGATACAGCTGTACGTAACTGTATCCTAATGTTTCTTATTTATTTAAAATATATTCTGCGGCTTTTTCACCAGAAATTCTGCCAAATACAACAGATGAACTGTAAGCACCGGTAGTTGCGGTAACTTCACCAGCTGCATATAAGCCTTCAACCGGAGTGTCATCGTTATTTAATACCTGGGCATTTTCATTTGCGACAACGCCGCCCTTTGTCATATGAATTGCTGATTCAACCTGTACACCATAATATGGGCCAGTTTCACTGAATGCTTCAGTAAATGGTTTTTCTCTGAATGGATCAGCAGCTTCACCGCTTACGCCTTTGTTATAGGCATCTTTAGCAGCTACAAGATTTTCTGCAGGAATTCCCAGTTTTTCAGCTAATTCTTCTAACGTATCTGCTTTCACATGATAGCCTAAGTTATTATGCTTCTCTAAGCGATATGAAGTATCATATAATCTTTGATCATAAATATAATAAGCTTTACCATCAGGCTGAGCAAGAATAGTGTGAGCCATTTCCAAGCCTGATTTGCTTTCATCAATGAAGCGGTTGCCATCTTTATTAACAAGCATGAAACCATCACCAGCACCTGTCAGGTCACGGCGATTGGCAATGATCATCTTAAAGATACTTAAAGTATCCATGTTATCCATTTTCAGATCATATTTTTCAAATACCGGTACAAAATCACCTGTAGCTCCCATCTGATTAGAAGTATTAACATCTTCTGAACCAGGTGCATATTTAGCTAATAATTCTTTATTGAATGAGAAACCGCCAGTTGAAACGATAACTGCTTCAGCCATAATATCATAGCTTTCATTCTGATTATTAGTAACCTTTACACCGACAGCCTTGCCGTCTTCCATGATTAAGTCATAACCCTTAGTACCAGTGCGGATATCTACATTCAGTTCTTTAGCGCGTTTTTCTAAGCCTTCCTGAATATGTTCACCCGCGTAAGCGTCAGCCTCTGCCATGTGGTTTGTACCGCCATTGCTTTGGTTTAATTCAATGCCCATGCCACGCAGCCAAGCATCCAGTGTATACTCGCCTTCAGCCCATGCTTCAATACGTTCAGGTGAATCCGTTGATGTTTTCTTATCTTCTATAAATTGTTCCTTTGTATATTCAATACCTGCTTTTTTCTGTGCCTCTGAATTAATCAGGTCAAAGAAGTTCATATCAAATTTACCGTTACCACTCAGGATATCCAGTTTTTCAATCAGAATGACATTTTCCAAGCCAGCTTCTTTCGCAGAGATTGCCGCAGATAAACCAGCCGGACCGCCGCCGACAATAACTAGCTGAGTTTGAACTGCTTCTAATTCTTTAGCTGGTTTCTCTTCACCCTTTGTAGTGAAAGTGATTTCACCAAAATCAACACCGCCCTGCTTAGCAGCTTCTGCTACTGCAGCCTTAACCGCATAAGATGAGAAGGTTGCTGCACTGACACTGTCTACAATTGGTGACTGTGCTTCTAAAATGCGTTCTTTGATAACTGGTAATGCACGGCTGAATACCGGTGATGATTCCTTATGGTCAATAACACGGATATCCTTGATTTCACTGCCAAGCATATCAACTTCAACCGTAAGCTCTCCGCCATAGCCGCTGCCTTTACCTGTGTAGGTGGCTAATTCTTGTTCTGTTTTGCCCCCATCAGTCGGTTCGTTTTTTGTTGTGCAGCCAGTCAATACCATGGCTCCAACACACAATAAACAAATCAATTTTTTCATACTATTTTCTCCTTGCAGCAGTTGTCATGTCTTTATTTGGACAGCTACAACTGTTCCTCAAAAACTGTCCAAGACAACAATTCATTTATAAAACATAATATTATACAGACATTACCCTTTGTCTTAAATACTGAAATGAATTGTCCATAACATTATATGATAATCAATTCACAAAATCAATCCTATATGAACAAATAAATACAACATTTTTTTGTACTGATAGTTTTATCACACATTTGTATAATTTGCCGCTTATCAACTTGCAGCTCATTTGGCTTTTCTATTCAGCTAAACAAAATAAAAAAGCTGACTAGCAGCTTCCTATAAATCGATTAAAGGCCTCAACACCTTGTTTATCTTCTTTAAATACACCAGCATCCTGAAGTACCCGCTTGAATACTTGGCCTACCGCATTTTGAATGACAGCTTCAACATTTTCCTCATTGATATCAGCTTCATTTTCTAATATCTGCTTTACAAATTCACTGTGTTTCTGCAAAGCCTCTTCTTTTAATTCAGAATCACGGCGCAGCAGATAAGGCTTCAATGCATTCATCTCATCCTTTAAACGTGCCGGCAGCACAGCTAATCCCATGACTTCTATCAAGCCGATATTTTCCTTTTTAATATTGTGAACATCGGCATGCGGATGGAAAATACCTAATGGATGTTCCTCTGAGGTACGATTATTGCGCAGTACCAAATCCAGTTCATAATAATTTTTATTAAATCTGGCAATCGGAGTAATCGTATTATGCGGCTCACCATTTGTTTCCGCAAGTATATCTGCACTTTCATCACTATAACCGCGCCATACTTCAAGTATATGGTTCGCACATTCTATAATTTTTTCTTTATTGCGAGTTTTTAGACGCAATACCGATAAAGGCCATTTCAAACGGCTGATAACCACATCTTCATAACCAGCCAGCGTATAATTCTCCAACACTTCCGCGGTCTCCATCGCAAACTGATAACGGCCGCCCTGATAATGATCGTGACTTAAGATTGAACCGCCGACAATCGGCAGATCGGCATTGCTGCCGACAAAATAATGCGGCAGTACCTCGATGAATCCCAGCAGATTCTCAAAGGTTTTCTTGCGGATTGACATTGGTGTATGATTAGCATTTAATACAATGCAATGTTCATTATAATAAGTATAAGGAGAATACTGAAGGAACCAATTTTCACCCGAAAAGCTCATTGGTATTAAACGATGTGTATTTCTTGCCGGATGGTTCATATTACCATAAAAGCCTTCATTTTCACGGCATAATAAACATTTAGGATAAGCCGTAGACTTAACCAGCTTAGCCTTCGCAATTTCCTTAGGATCTTTTTCCGGCTTACTGAGATTGATTGTAATATCCAAATTACCATATTCAGTGGCTGTTTTCCAGCATATATTCTTATCTGTGCGATCCTTGCGGATATAATTACTGGCAATACTTAATTGATAAAAATAATCCGTTGCCTGCTTTGGACTGTTCTCATAATAATTATTATAAGTCTGAATCACTTCACTTGGCCGCGGCATCAGACAGTTCATTATTTTAGTATCAAGCAAGTCACGCTCAGTAACCGTATTCTCTATCAATCCACGGGATACGGCATCATCAAGCAAGCTCTCTAAAATCGGTGTTGCGGTAGGCAATGCTTCTTCAATAGCTACATACTCAAATTCACTTAGACCCAGAACCCCTAATAATTGATTAGCGGCATATACTTTATCTTCTTCATGAATCAAACCTTGCTGAAGCGCAAAATTCAAGAGTCGATTAATTTCATTATTCATCAGGTTACCCCCTTTGTACTTTCTTATTTTAGCACAACTGACAGCCGCCTAACAGATAGAAATTTCATTTTGCGTGATCTGTCTGATTAATGTTTTGATAATTGGCAGCATATAGCGTTCTTTGTTATAAACTAAATAGATACTTCGCTGTTTAACTTCATCTAATTCTTTAAAGTACAGACTGCCTGTTTGGATTTCATTTAGAATCGTTATTTTAGGCAATACAGCGATGCCTAATCCCTTCTTTACTAAGGTTTTAATTACCTCACTGCTGTTTACTTCAATAATTTTATATGGCTCAAAGCCGCTGGATTTCAGCCATGATCTAGTAAATTCATAGGTACTGGATTGCTGATCATGCATGAAAAAACATTGTGCATTAATCTGCTTCAAACATTCCTGACTGCCTGCCAATACCATCAGATCCTGACGCAGCGCAATTGACTGCAGATGCTCATTGTCAGGTTCATGGTTCATGGAAACAAAGCCTAAATCAATTTCTAGCTGTTCTAGCATTGTTAAAATAGTTGCAGCCGGATGAATTGACACACTTAATGGATTCTGCGGATATTCATGAACTAATTCACCGATGATTTCTGATAAATAATATTTACCTGGAATCAAGGAAGCCCCGATTTTCAAAGGCCGGCTTTTGAAATTATAGCTTTCCAGTACATTTCTTGCATCTTGGGATAGCCTTATAATTCGTTTTGCATAATGAAGTAATATTTCACCATTCTCACTCAATATGATTTTACCGCTGGCATGGATAAATAATTTCATGCCATATTCTTTTTCCATATTTTTCATATGAAAAGAAATCGTCGGCTGAGTCAGTTTGAGTATTCTGGCTGTCTCTGTAATATTTTTTGTTTCATTGATAGAAATTAATATTTCAGCTTGTTTCTCATTCATTAATGTTCTCCCGCTTATTGATTTTTTCTTTCAGTATAGTTTAATCAATTGAATAATTCATGAATTATCTGTTAATATTCTGTAAATTTCAAGCATTAACAGCATTATAGATTTTATCTATGGATTTGAATAATGAATTTATTTTTATTAACAATCTTTTAACGAACCATTAACAGAAAGAAAAAGACTCAGTATTATAATGCTTTTGTAATGGAGGAACACCCATGGAAATCAGAATCAGTAATCTATCTAAAAGCTTTGGCAGTAAACAGGTGCTGAAGAATTTGTCACTTACGATCAAGGATCAGCAGTTCACAACTATTCTCGGTCCTTCCGGATGCGGTAAAACCACCTTGCTGAGAATTCTTGCCGGACTTGAAAAGCCTGATGCCGGTGAAATTTATTTCGATGAACAGTGTGTTTATTCTTCGATCCGCAAGCTTTGGGTACCAGCTGAAAAAAGGCATTTGGGATTTGTCTTTCAGGATTTTGCATTATGGCCGCATATGAGTGTTTTTGAGAATGTTGCCTTCGGTTTAAGAGCACAGCATAAGACGCAAAACCTTTCTGAAGATGTTTTATCAGCTTTAAAAACCGTGCAGCTGGAAGGCTATGAGCAACGTTATCCACATGAATTATCCGGCGGTCAGCAACAGCGTGTAGCCTTTGCAAGAGCAATGGTTATCAATCCTGACTGCATTCTTTTTGATGAACCGCTGAGTGCTTTAGATGCTCTGTTACGTGAAAGCATGCGGTTTGAAATCCGCAGAATTGTCAGTGAGCGTAAGATTACATCAATTTTTGTAACTCATGATCAGTTGGAAGCCATGAGTATGAGCGATGAAATTATTGTTATGAATGACGGTGAAATTGCACAGCAGGATACACCGGAAAATCTTTACAATCATCCTCAGAATCACTTTGTTGCCAATTTCATTGGGAAATCAAATTGGCTTAGTAATACGGACATGATACGGCCTGAAAAACTGAGTATTGATGCGGGGGGAAGGCTTGAAATGAAGGTTGCTGCCTGTCAGTTCATGGGCAGCAGCTATGAGGTTCTGCTTGAACATGGTGATCAGCCTTGGATCTTACTGTCTGATTATAAAATGAACATTAATGAGATGATTCGGCTGAACTTAAATGAAAATGCTATTATTCAACTTAGAGGAGAAGAACAATGAAAAAAATCACACGAATTGCAGCTGCCTTTTTAATGGCAGCAAGCTTAACTGCCTGCAGTAAGCCAAATGAAGAAACGGCATTGCAAGACCCAATCAATCAGCAGGAAGAACCACAAAAATTAGAGGGAAAAGTTGTTGTGTACTGTCCTAGTCCAGCTGGCATGGCAGATAAGATTGCGGAAGCCTTTACCGCTAAAACAGGTGTTGATGTTGAAATGTTTCAGGGTACAACCGGCGAAATTTTGGCTCGTTTAGAAGCTGAACAAGCAAATCCGATTGCTGATGTAGTAATCATGGCTTCATGGGCTGACGGCTTAAGCATGAAAAAAGATGAATTGCTGCTTAGTTACACACCTGCAAATGCTGATAAAATGGTTCAGAATTGGATTGATGAGGATGCGATGCTTTATGGAACCAGCGCCTCTGCAGTTGGGGTAATTTATAATACTACCATTGTTTCTGAATTAAATGCAGATTGGCATGAATTAGCTCAAAACTCTGAATATAAAAATGAATTAGCAATTCCTGATCCAGTAAAATCAGGCTCGGTAAAAGATTTCTTATCTGGTTATGTTTATAAATATGGTGATGAAGCATGGCAGAACCTTGAGGGTATGGCTGATAACGGCATGATGATTCCAGGTGCAAATAAAGCTGCTTTAGAAGCCGTAACAACCGGTGAGAAAGGCATCTTAGTTGCTGGGGTAGATTATAATGCATATAGCTCTATGGCTAAAGGTGAACCATTAAACATTTATTATCCAGCAAGCGGTACAGTCATCAATCCCCGTCCGGCGATGATTCTTAAATCAAGTAAAAATGTAGACAATGCGAAAGCTTTTATGGATTTCCTGTTATCTGATGAAGGTCAGCAATTGGTAGTAGATGCTTATCTGCTGCCAGGCCGAGAAGATATCACTACGGATAAACGGACAAATGTTTCAGAAATACCGGTATTTGATCTTGACTGGGAATGGATGATGGACAACTCTGAAGATATCGCCCAGCAATTAATTGATCTCTGCAGTAAGTAATGAAAAGCTTTATCAGAGAATCTAAGCTGCAGCTTTTGCTGCTGATAGCTTTGACTATTCTCATTCTTTGTCCTTTATTGATGATTTTTACCAAAGCGGTCTTTGTCAATGGCCGCTTTGACTTTACCTATGCATTTGAAATCATCTTTAAAAATGAGAATATTCAAACTGTCTTCAACTCACTTTCACTGGCTTTCTGGGTTGTCATTGTTTCATCTTTGATTTCCCTGCCGCTGGCTTTTTTACTTTCTAAAACAGATCTTGGACGGCATCATTGGCTGGATCTAATACTAATGATTCCCTTTATGACACCTCCTTATATCAGTTCAATGGGCTGGATTTTATTTATGCAGAAAAATGGTTTGCTTCAGCAGCTTCTGCCTTCCCTTTCATGGCTGACTGACGCATTTTTCAGTTTCGGCGGTTTAGTGTTGGTTATGAGCCTGCATGTTTTCCCATTTATGCTGTCATTATTAAAAAATGCCATGCTGAATGTACCGGCATCTTTAGATGAAGCAGCCGCTCTCTTTGGCTTAGGCTTTATGGATCGAATTCGTAAGGTTCTGCTGCCCTTAGTTTCCGGTAATTTCGCGATTGGTGCGCTGCTTGTTTTTGTAAAAACGCTCTCTGAATATGGAACACCCGCTACCTTGGGTCAGCGAATCGGGTTCACTGTGTTTACTACTGATATCCACCGTTATTCAACAACCTCTCCAATTGATTTTGGACGTTCCGCCTCACTTTCTGTAATCTTAATTCTGATTTGTCTGCTGCTATGGCGTTCACAGAATAAGATAACAGAAAAGAAAACATACCGGCTCGTTTCTGGCAAGGGCAGCCGAACGGCCATGATAACTCTTAAAGGTAAACAAAAAATCAGCGCATGGCTGTTTATTGGTTTTATTTTATTACTGGCACTTGGCATTCCTTATTTTTCTGTAATTTCCACATCATTCATTAAATTGCGTGGTTATGGTTTAGCCTTAGATAATTTTACTTTCAGTCATTATCTCTCCTTGTTTACCGAGAATACAAAAGCCTTGAAAGCAATTCAGACAACCTTTATGCTTGCATTTAGTTCAGCAATGATTGCATCATTGTTTGGCACTGCCGCGGTTTTAATCATCAGGAAAAAGAATCGCTTAAGCAAAGTTTTAGAAGCTGTCAGCTTGCTGCCTGAAATGCTGCCCAGCATTGTCTTAGTCATCGGCATTATGTTATTTTATAATCAGATTTATACTTGGGTGCCCATTTATAATACTTTGGGAATGATGATCATCGCTTATGTAATTCTCTATCTGCCTTATACGATTCAATATGTTACTTCAGCAATGACACAAATCAGCGATTCACTGATGCAGGCTGGCAAAACCTTTGGCGGATCACCGCTGATGATTTTTAAAAGAATCACATTACCTTTAATTTTTAAGGGAATCCTCAGCGGCTGGATCATGACCTTTATTATTTCACTGCGTGAATTAGTGGCAGCCAGCATGATAGCACCGCCTAGTGTTTTGACAATTTCAACCTTTATTGTTCGTGAATTTGAGCAGGGATCAGTATCCAGCGGTATGGCTATGGCAGTGTTATGTGTGCTATTGACAACTATATCACTGCTGATTCTGAAAATCTTTGAAAGGAAGACAAAATGATAAAGTTATCGGTTGCTGGTGGTATCGGTGAACATGGACGCAATTGTTTCTTAATCAGACAGTCACCGTTTACCTATATTCTTGACTGCGGACTTTCACAAGAGACGTTTGATCCTTACCCCCATCTTGATTCAACAGAAATAAATCAAGCTGACTTTTTGATTATCAGCCATTGTCACAGTGATCATGCCGGTGCTTTTCAATGGCTGAGACAGCAAGGTTTTCAAAAACCTTTGCTATGTACACGGGCTACATATGAATTGTTACATCTTGATTACGATAATACGATATTTATTGATGAGACTTTTCCAAGGATGAAAACATCTCTTTGTTTTCCAGGTCTTGAAATAAAATGGGGACGCAGCGGACATTGTATCGGTTCTATTTGGCTGACATTAGCAACTTCACAATCAAAATTGCTTTATTCAGGCGATTATTATCCTGACTCTCAATTATACTACTGTGATAGTATTGATCAGACAGATGCTGATCTGGCTATTATTGACTGTGCTTATGCAACACAAACATTTACAGCGGCGGATTGGCTGTATCAGTTCAACAAACTGCTTGAAAGATCCAATCATAATCTGCTGATGCCGGTGCCTAAAAATGGCCGTGGTCTTGAGTTAGCTGCTTTAATACTTAATCAAAAACCCGATTTAAAATTAATCCTTGATGAATCATTATTTAAACAATACACTCAGCTTGAACAAAATAAGCTGTGGCTGAAGCCTTATAACCTCAAATCTTCAGATAGCATTCGATCTGTACATCTGATCGGCGACCCGCAGATTCAGCTAGATAAAAGCCGTCAATTGGCTGAATGGTATTTAAAAAACGGTACGATCATCTTAAGCGGCACTTGTTATAAAGACAGTTATGCTGAACAAATCAGCCGCCAGCAGCATGTTCATACGCTCATATATCCAATACACCCTAATTTGACTATGGTTAAAGAATTAATCAAACATAATCATTTTAAGAAAGTTGTGCTGTTTCACAGTCAGGAAATTATTGAAATTTAAACAAGTCAATGCTCAATCATTGACTTTCTTTATTTCAAGAATAAAGCAGCTGACATATAATCAGCTGCTAATAATTTTAATCATATTTTGATCTTACTACCTTCATAAAATTTTCAACTAATGTCAAATCCACATGTTCTCCTTTCTTGAAACCACGGCCAACAATAACAGCATCAGCATATTCCAAATAATTAAGAACATTTTCGCATTTAACTCCAGCACCAATTATAATAGGGAAATCTCCTACTGCTTCACGCATAGCCTTTACTTCATCAATACTGACCCGTTGATTGAAATCATTTTCAGTAATAATTACTGCTGCTGAATCATGATTTTTAGCATTTTGTGCCGCTTCATTAATCGGTATATTTGGCATACCATAAGTCTCTGCCGTATGTACATCGGTAAATAACAATGTATTTGAAGGATAATCCTTCATTATTTTAGCAATTGGTGTTGAACACGCTTCAAGATAACCAAAAGAACCTGCACGATTATCTACGAATGCCTCCAATCTTATAAAATCAGCACCTACAGCATAAGCCATAGCCCATTCCTGACGATATGCATTCATTTCGATATTGATGCCAAACGGAAGATTACAGAAAGCTTTAATTTTTGTTGCAATATTAAGCATTAGAGAATAAGCTTCTAACGGAATTTCCGTACTGTACTGCGGCCAATCACTGAAATTTTCTAATGCAATTGCATCGACACCTCCCTTAATTAAAGTTTTAGCATCTTCAATAGCTCTTAACTCAATCTCATCCTTATTATTCTGATATGCTGCATTACCAGGCAATGGCAATAAATGAACCATTCCAATAATCATTTTCTTTTTAAAAAATTCATTACGCATTTTACTATCCTCCTAGTTTTATTAATCACATAACTTTCCGCCATCAACAACGAGATTCGCACCATTGATATAGCTTGCTGCACCACTGCTTAAAAAATAAACAGCTTCTGCAATCTCGATTGGGTCCGCTGGCCTATTAATTGGACCAATATTAACTGTCTCTGACAATCCCAGCTGCTTATAATTGATTAATGTTTTTTTCATCATATCTGTATCTACCCAACCAGGTGATACAGAATTAGCCCGAATACCACAGCTGCCATATTCATTTGCTATATTTTTAGTCATACCGATTACAGCCCATTTACTTGAACCATATGCAATTTCATAAGTGTAGCCTCTCAACCCTGAGACAGAACCAAAATTAACGATAACTCCTGCTCGCTGATCAATCATAATTGGCAATACATTCTGCATCATTAGAAATGTACCAAATACATTTACATCATATATTTTTTTGAAATTGGAAATTGATGTATCAATTGCTTTTGCATATTCACCACATATACCTGCCGCATTAATCAAAACATCAATGCGCTGATATTGCTGATAAATGTGTCTAAGAATATTTTTAACATCATTTTCATCAGTTATATCCAAAGGATAATAAGCTGCACGATCCAATTTAAAATCCATTGCCTTCATCACATTCTCAAGCTTTTCCTTATTGATGTCTAACAGGATAATATAATAATTCTGATCATAGAACTTTTTAGCTATTTGCGAGCCTATTCCTCCTGAGGCACCTGTGATAATACAATATTTTTCACTCATAATTGACAGCCTCATTTTTATCCATCAGTTTGAGCTTAGACATTAAATTCTTTACTCTCAAAAAATCAATTGGATTTAGAACTTTTCCCTCTTTTTTAAAACTGCTGCCTATGATTGCTCCATCTGCTTCACTCATAAAAGTTTGAATTGTATTTTCATTTACGCCGCTACCAATTAAAACAGGAACTGAACCAGCTAAACGTTTCATTGCCTTTACATCATCTAAGTCTGGACTTTTACCAGTAGTTATACCTGTACAGATCAATGCATCTGCACCGCCTTCAATTATTGACTCTACAGTAAAGTCTAAAGGTTGATCTACTATTGGAAATGTATGCTTAACATGGACATCAGCAAGTAATGCGATCTCCTTTGGAAACCTTCCTTTTAAACGCATTAACTGCGGACCACAGGCATTACATACACCATTAGGCCCCATACGGTTTTCTGCAAACACTTCAACTCTTATAAAATCGAAATCACCACTATATGCAATTGCCCATTCAGCTTCAAAATCATTGAATTGTACATTTATACCCATTGGTAATTTACATTGTTCCCGCAATTTGACAGCAATAGCTGAAAAAGCAATTGTAGTTAATAATTCATTTTGTGTTGGATAAGGAATATCGCCGAAATTTTCAATAAGCACAGCATTAGCACCACCTTGAATTAAAGCATTTAAATCTTCACAAGCTGCTTCATAGATATTTTTCATATCCCCCATATAAAGCGGAGAGCCAGGCAGCGGTTTTAAATGAATCATGCCAATAATTGGCTTTTCATTACCAAACACTTTATGATATACACTCATAATTGATCAACACCTTCTTTCTGAATCATTCATCAGGCACTTACTTCCAATATATTATCCTCGAAAGTGATAGCACGAACTTCTTTACCACCTACTGTTGCTGGCTCATAAAGTATTTCATAACCTGAAGCCTTGAATTTAGTGATTACCTCATTCAGCTTCTCTAAACTATCTACTTTCAAACAAATATGAATTAATCCTGCCTGATTTCGATCTTTTTTTATATCTACAATCTCTGGTTTATTCATTAACTCTAATTTAGGTCCTTCATCGAATTTTAAAATATAGGATTTAAATCCATTGTCCTCTTCATAAATATCATGTATTTGAGCATCGAAAGTGGTCATAAAGAATTCCTTTGCTCCCTCTAAATCATTTACATACATACCCACGTTACTGATTTTCATATCACTAGCTCCTAACTATATTAATTTTTTTACTTATGCTATCAGACCAAGAATTCCCAAAACAAAACCTAAACCCATGGTCGCAAATGTAATTGTCGAACTTTTAACACCTTTTTTAGCTGCAAAATATACTCCAAGTGTCAGCAGCAAAGGCATAAGGTTAGGTACAATTGCGTCGAATACGCCAGTCTGCAGATTAAATATTTCCACTTCATTTTGGACCATGACAATATTCCAATTGAATGAAACATAATTACAGATTAATGCACCTGCTACCGCGCAGCCAAGAATACCAGCTATTTCTATAACCTTATTAAATAAACCGCTCTCCATGAGCCTTAAAACAGTTTCACCACCGCTTTTATAACCAATAAACAGCATCCAATAACCAACACCATAAAATATAGATAAGAAAATTATTGTATATGCGATTGGTGCCCAAACAGCCCCCTGTGTTGCTAAATTTATAAAGATAACAGCTAATACAGGAATTAATACTACCTGTGATAATGTATCTCCTATACCTGCACATGGTCCCATTAAACCTGATTTTAATGAAACAAAAGCTTCATCAGGAATATCTGCTCCTAATTTCTTTTGTTCCTCCATCGATGTACATATACCAAGAATCATGCCGCCGAAATCATGATCTGTGTTAAAAAACATTGAATGACGTTTCATAGCTGCTATCAAACCAGCCTTATCATTCTTATAAATTTTATTTAATACTGGTACCATTGCAGTACAGAAACCGATCCCCTGCATACGTTCATAGTTATAGCAAGACTCATTATAATATTGCCAACGCAGCCAAGCATGAACTAACTCTTTCTTATTAATAATTTTATATGTATTTTCATTAGTATCGCTCACCTCTTTAAAAGCAGCAAAATCTGTGGCTGTAAAGCCTACTACCACGATTGCAACGATACCAAAAATAAGTGATACAGCAATTGTATTTAAGCCTAAAAAGCTAGTTGCTAAAAAGCCTAAGAACAGAAACCACTTTGCTCTGCCTTCAAAAATTGTCAACAACATCAGTCCTATACCAACAGCAGGTAATAAACCACCCATAACACTTAAAGCATCAAGCACTGGTCCGCTTAATGATTCAGAAATAGAAACTACTGCACTTGAACCAAAATATAGAATCACGTAGATTGCAACAAATCGAATAATCCATTTAATTGCATAAGGAATATATACATTGACAAACATTAAATGATTAGATTTACCCTCACTGATCCATTTATCAGCTAATGTTACAAAAAAGCATTGTCCAGTCATCGTAAGAACATTCAAAACTGAACCAAACAAACCTAAAGGAACAGCTAACGCCAAGGCAGCATTGATATCCAAGCCGCCAATTAATGCAAAGGAAGTTCCAAGTATACCAGCCATTCCTGAATCAGCAGGCAGTGAACCACCCGCAGAAATAATTCCTAAATACATAATATTAATCGTTGCGCCAATGATTGTACCCTGTACTGGATTTCCCAAAATCATACCAATAATAAGACCGGATACCATTGGACGATTAATAGTTGCCCATGTTCCCATTGAACCAAAAGGCCATGCAGTTTCAGCTAAACAATAATATAGAGCAATCAAACAAATCTGTATAATACTTACTTCCATACTAATCTCCTTTCTAATCTATCGATTATAGAAGCCCCTTAATATTTTCTTTTAAATCGGCAGGTATCATTTGACAATAAATAGACACCCCGCAATTAATAATTTCTCTCATATCCTGAATTTCTTCAGGACTTGCTGAAATATTTCTGCTGAACATCTTTCTTCCTTCTGCTCCGCCCATATTACCTAATATAATTTCATGTAAAATCACACCCTCTTTAATAATCTGAAGCAATGGTTTCGGTACCTTTGTAATAATAAAAATTTTTTCACCAGGTTCAGATGCTTCCTTCAAATATACGGCTGCATCAGTATGTGTCATTACATAAACTTTTAACTCTTTAGGTGCGGCTGCCAGTAAAACACGTTTTAAGAAAGTGTTAGAAGCTGAGGCATCATCAATAATCAGCACTACATTAGCACTGCTTACTTTCAGCCATGATGTCATTACCTGACCATGAATTAATCTTTCATCAATTCGTGTTAATACAATATTCCTCATTTATAAACCTCCTTTCTTTTAAATTATCATTTCTATTTGCGCCCCTTAGAAATGAAATTTCCTAATTAATTACAATTCCAATGCTTTTCTCACATTAATGATTGAAGCAGGACCTTTATGCTCTATTAACTCGCACATTTCTTTTAAAGACAGGCTATTACTGTTAGCAATAACTTCCATTAGAATTGCTAAATTAACACCGCTAAAACATTCAATACAAGAATAATCATCACTTAATTCATTAAGTACACACGCTGTCATATTAAATGGTGAGCCACCATAAATATCCAGAAAAATTAATAATCCGTCCTTTGTATATTGCTTTTTTATTAGTGAAGCGATGCTATTTTTAAGTGAATCAATAGCTTCATTTGGATACAAACCTATCGTAAAAATATTTTCTACATCATTGCCGAAAAACATTCTCAAAGTTTCTTTAAATGCTTCAGCCAATGGTCCATGTGTAATAATTACATACTTAACCATGCATACGCCAACCTTTCTACTCGTTAATCGAGATTACTTCATGTTTATCTGATATAGTTATATCATCGTTTCTTCATAGCAAATTCCAACCATTTGCAGTAAGCTTACTGCATCTTCTGCAATTCATCTAATACAATTCTAAATTCATTACTATTTCTGGCTTTTATCATCTTTTTAACTAAATTTTCATCACTAATTAAATTTGACAGATAATACCATAGCTGTAATGCTCTTGCATTATTCTTTTCAATACAAACCAAAAGGATCATTCTAACATTATGATTATCTTGCCATACAATTGGTTTCTTTAAGATAGCTAAAGCAATAAAAGTATCATTGCTGATCATTTGCTCAGGATGAGGTATAGCAACAAAATTTCCATAATAAGTTCCCCCAATTTCTTCCCTTCTCATTACCTGTTCATTTAAATTCTTCAATGCATATTTTCTTTCCGCTTTTAGGCATAATAATTGTATGATTTCTGTTTTATCTTCTGCATTGCCAAAATACATCAATTCATCATCGAAATAATTTTTTAACTGACTAACATCATTGATACCATTCAAAGCAAGCTCAATACGTAAATAATCTTTTTCATCAAGGAAGTAGTTGATATGAATTGCTTGTATAGTATCGTTTACTACTTGCTCTTCAGTAGTAAAAATAACATCATAATCTGTTAAATTAATATCAGAAAATCGATAGGAAGGCGTAATTGATAAATCCTGAATCTGTTGGCGAAAACGACGGTAAATCTGTTGAGTTAATAGCAATGTTTCACTTTTGCGATTCGGGCAAATTAATAACACACGCTTTGGTTCTGCCATTTTCTTATCTTGTTCCATACACAAATTAATATGAATTGCCAAATAAGCAGTTTCATCATCAAGTGCTTTATACCCATATGATTCATAGATTCCCATCATGATGCTTGCAGCGATATCATAAGCAAGCGGATAGTTCTGCTTTACATTTAAAGTAATTGAATTTGTCAACTGCATGTGATACTGCATCCTTTTAAGCATAGGAGCTATATGTAAAGCTAAAGCGATTCTAAAATTCAAATCACATGTGAAATCTAGATTATATTCGTGATTTATTTTTATTAGTTCTTCTAAAATAAAATCATTCAGTTCCTGAGATATTACATCATCTTCATCATAATTTTTTTTACCTAGTAGATTAATTGACAATAAGTAAATTTCAGATTTTTTAAGTGGAAAACCAAATTTTTTAGATAGTCGTGTCAATATATCCAGTGCTATCAAATATTCTGTTCCATCCTCTTTTATCTCTTCTATTTCTTCATCATTTACAAAACTGCCTTGAATCATCCGTTGTACTGAAAGTTCAACATGAATAATCAAACTTTGAAAAATTACATCTGATACTATATACCTATGTGAATTTAAGACTTCTTCTACGATGATTGTAATTTCTTTATTGAAATTTTGTTGTGTTATTTGATTCATTGATTGAAACTGGATATTTTCCTTCAGGATTAGAATTCGCTTATTAAGTTCGCTGCCTCTTATTTGTAATCCTGAATGTGGATTATAGAATAGCTCAAGATGATATTCCTTTAGTAATTGTTTAACATTCTTTAGATCAGCTGATAGTGCTGATTTAGATATATATAATTCATTCTGCAGTTGTGTCTGTGTAAGAAAACTCTTTTTTGTTGTGAATAAGCGCATAATTATATAGTGATTTCTTGATAATGGATCATCAAAATGAAATTTTTGATAGTAATTGTTAAATAAATTATTCATATAAATTTGAAATTTTTCTTTATTTATTATCTGTAAACAATACCCTTTAGAACTTATTGCTTTTATTGTTGCATAATGATTGTCTAATTCAGTTTTTAAATATGATATATCCTGATAAATTGTTCTTAAACTCACATGAAAATAATCAGCAAGCTCATCAGCAGTCTGATATCCATCATCTTTTTCACTAAGCTTCATTAACAATTCAATTTGACGTTTAGTAATCATAAAATACTCCTTTCTAAGGTCATCCTAATCATAATCTATTATAAGATGATGGGTTTCAGGTAATTTTTTCCTTTTACAGGAAGCTTACTGAAATTTATAATTTCTGATTTTCTTATCGCTTTTCATAAAAAAAAGTGATCCTATACAGAATAAAATCTGTTGAATCACTGTTTTACTTTAAAATTTTAATACTTATCTTTTATTAGCATCATAAACAATCTTTAAGCGGCGGTCCTTGCCTTCCCCTTCACTGATTGTTCTGATTCTTGGCATATTAGCCAGATATGTATGAATTGCTTTACGCTCATCATTTGGCATTGGATCTAAAACTGCATCAACCTTTGTTTTCTGCACTGTCTTGGCAATTCGCAATGCAGCGGAACATTCCTTGACATATTTATTTTCCTTATAGCCATTAATATCTGTTAATACCATAACCTTCTTTTTAAATTCACTAGATGCCGCAGCCTTCACAACGGTATTGATATCCTGCAGTGTCTGACCATTTTTACCAATCAGAATTGCATTGTTTTCAGCATTTAACTGTACCTTATACTGATAATCATCCTTAACGCATTCTACTTCAACTTCCATATGAATACCCTTGAAATAGTTATCAAGATAATTAATGATGAACTGACGAATATCATTGTCGCAGTATGCACTAACCGTTACCTTGCTGCCTATACCGAAAATACCCGCTTTTTCTTCAACCACTGTATAAGTAAGTTCATCAACCGTACAGCCCTTTTTATCAGCCGCGATTTTTAAAGCTTCCTCTAGATTCTTTCCTGTATAAGTATCCATGTTTTTTACTCCTAGTCCTTAATAAAGAACGTATTAATTACGATATTTTGAATAATTCTCGCTACTGATGAAACTAACCAGTAGAATGACATACCCAATGGCCATGACAATGAGATAAACGCGATCATACCAACAGATACATAAGTCATCATATTCATTGAACCAGCCATACCGCCGGCAGGCTGTTCATTCGCATAAGCCTTAATCTTCTTACCTGATTTCTTTTTCTTCCATTCTGCCAGCCACATTGGGAATTTCATACTCAAGAACTGCATTACAACCATTAATGCAAAGATAACAAAATAAGAAATCTGTCCAGCTTTCATACCAGTTAATGGTGTCTGTGTTAAATCAATTCCCATAAAGCTTCCGTTAATAACTGCTTCAGCTCTCATAACTGCCTGATAAACTGCAAGAATAACTGGCAGCTGTACAAGCATAACTAAAATCGAACTGAATGGATTAATTTGATACTTAGAATATAATGCCTGCATTTCCTGAGCCATCATCATCTTAGAGCGCTCATCTGTCTTGCCTTCATATTTCTTTTGAATCTTATTCAACTCTGGCTGAATCATCTGCATACGCTGTGTCGCAACCTGACTCTTGATTGAGAACGCCGCAATAACAATATTAATTAAGAATGTAACTACGATAATTGCGATACCCGCATCGGTTTTATCACCAATTAAGTTGATAAGCTGTGCAACTGGCCATACAAAGATACCTGTGAACCATCCCTCATCAAAAGATGCCTTCCATGTAGTGCTTAAAGATATAATCTTATCTACTGCTACACGGCCTGTCTCTTTATCAATGTAATTTGAACAGCCTGCTAATAATACTACCAAAAACACACTTAGCAGTATTAGTTTCTTTTTGTCCTTAAAAAATCTTTTCATTTAATTTTCTCCTCGCATTAGTCTTTCTTATATTTTAACTTTTTTAAGCAGCGTTTCCAAGTAGTTTTTATTAGTATTGTAACTTTCTTCGTTAAAATGGGGTCTAACAAGCACTATTGCATCAAAACTGCCGTCAAAATCAAAACATTCCTGAAGCATCATACGCAATTGCCGCTTGACTTTATTGCGCTGGACTGCACCACCAATTTTTTTCCCTACGGATATGCCAACACGGGCATGGGTTTCATTTTTAGGCTTCACATAAAGAGTTAAAGAGGGAGAAGCATAGAAACGTTTAAATTGCAGTATCTTTTGGAATTCTTCATTTTTTCTGATTCTAAACTCTTTCTTCATCGATAACCTCCACTAACACAAAAAAATCACCGGACGGTGATTTTTTATGCCGATAACACTTTTCTGCCTTTGCTACGACGGCGAGCTAATACGTTACGCCCTCCTACCGTTGCCATACGGGCTCTGAAACCGTGGGTTTTTTGGTGTTTTCTTTTGCTCGGTTGATATGTTCTTTTCATAGAGCCACCTCCACTTCTTTATTTAATTTTTACAAATAGAACATTGCTATTTGATTATACACTACCATATAAATTCCGTCAACTTAATTCTTTAAAAGCAAGGTGTTTATGAGGTAAAAACACACCATAAGTTATAAAAATTTCCATAAATTTTCATATTTGATGTCCATAAAGATAACTCAATATCATAATTTTTTATAAATCACTATAAGTCACCATTTCAATATTCTGCTTTGCCAGCCATGCTTTTACTTCAGGATCACATGCCATTTCTACCTCTAAGGTTCTAGGTATGGTTAAGGATGAGGTTTTAAGAATATACGCATCTAAATAACCAGGATGACAAATAAGTACATCACAGGCATCTTCATGAGCATTCAATACCATCTTTTTTAATGTTTTTATAGGATCATACTCAGGCAGCATACTTTCCATCCACATATAAACCTTATGGCAGCCCACTAAATGCGGTTCAGCTTCTGATGGCATCCCTGAATATTTTAAATCATACTTAGCAGCAACTATTTTAAGTCCCTTTATAAAATTATCACTGGATACCGCATGACCTTCAAAATATTGTGGTTTTCTTCCTGTCAGCTTTATAAATTGATGATATTGAGCTTCTATTTCTATGATTACTTCATCAAGATTAACAAAATCCTCCTTGGCGCTGCGATATTCTCTTGATGATTTAAATTCACCATTTTCATTTGTAATACTCGGTATCAATTTAGGATCACTCAGCGGCTTGCCGATGCAGATATTGGTATGCTGACCATAACATACATCAATATCCGCTAACAGCTTTAGACCTTGTTCAGCTGCCGGCATATTCGTCATTATTCCCACTGACTTAATAATTCCTTCGCGTACACTTTTCGCAATGCCATAATTAATGCCTTCACTGTATCCGAGATCATCAGCTCTTATTAATATCTTTTTCATTTTTTATCCTGTCTCCCCTATAAATGTCATTCTCTAACTTTTGATAGTTGGTTTACCCTATCAAATCTTATACATTGATCAGACAATCGCTTGCAGTATTTCTTAAATTTATATACTTGATATTTTATCATGCATATTACTATTCATTAACTACCGGATTATTTTTATCATAGCCTACAAAATATGTTACAACAGCCGCTGTCAAAAATGCAATTGCACAGCTAATAACACCATGTACCATATTGATCGTTGGTCCACCGGCAAAGGCTGTCAGACCAATAAAACTAGCTACCGGTACCATTGCATAACATGTAACATGCATAATACCGGCATATAAACCACCCGCAAAGCCACCGGCTATCAAACCAATGAATGGCCGTTTAAACTTTATACCATTGCCATATAAGCCAGGTTCAGTAACACCACCGATGATTGAGGCAATAAAATAACCAAGCGTTAATGATTTCTCATCCTTGTCTTTAATTCTAAAGAAGGAACCAATCAGCATTCCAGCAACCGCAATTGACGCGATGCAGCCACCTACTGAAACTAAACTTTCTTGACCCGCCTGTGCAAATACCATAACCAGAGAAGTAATGAAAACGACATGCATACCGCTCATTACTAAGAATTCCCAGAATGCGGCAATCAAAGCAACCGCAAGGAATCCCACATATGGAATCTTATCTAAGCCTAAAAGGAAATCACAAATATAATTACCTGCGATAGATCCAATAGGACCTAACACACATAAGCTGATTGGCAGCATAACAATAATACTTAAAAATGGTACAAAAATGGTTTTAAGTGACTGTGGAAGTATGCTTTTAAAGAACGCTTCAACATAGCTCATCACCCAAATAGATAAAATAATTGGCAGCAGTGTTGAGGCATAGTTTTGTACATTGCAGGTAATTCCAAATATAGTAAATGAAGTACCGGCCACCGCCATGGAGGTGAAGGTTGGATGCATCATGATACAACCTAAGAACATGCCGATTACCGGTGTAACATTAAATTTCTTAGAAGCTGTATAACCTAATACTATCGGAAAGAAATAAAAACCAGCATCGCCGACAAAAGTGAACAAAGTATATAAATCATCTGTCTCCCTGAGAATATTCAGCATTGTCGGACCAAGGACAGCAACTAACATTTTAAACATTGAGGCTGCCATCATCAAAGGAATCAACGGCACAATACAGCCAGCCAAAGCCTCCATTATATTGCTGCCAACACCTTTTAAAGTCAATTTTTGTTTTACTTTTGGTTCATCATCAATAACCTTATTCATTTCAAAATGTCCAAGTTCACAGACTTCTTTATATACATGTTCAACGGTCTGCCCGATAATTACCTGAAACTGACCACTGGAAAATTGACACCCCAGCACACCTTCAATCTTTTTAATATTCTCTTGATTCACCTTACTTTGATCCTTTAAATTAAAACGCAGTCTAGTCATACAATGCGCTACAAAAGTAACATTTTCTTTACCGCCAATCTCATTCAATATTTCACTGGCTATTTGTTCATATTTTTTCATAATTTGCTCCTTTTTCATAAAAATACCCTTAACTCAAAAACCACATGATTTTCATGTAATTTCTGCGCTAAGGGTGATGCTCTATCGGTGACAATCCGCTCTTGCACATAATCGATTAATATGTAACATTAAATATAATAATTCTTCATCATTTAACGTCCAATTCATTTCATTCATTAAATAATCCCTAATATTCAGAACACATTCATAGGTTTTAGGATATTGCTCTTTAACATATACAAACATTGTTCTGTTTTCACTGGATATACTGTCCGCTTTATCCTGTCGTTTCAATAAATACAATAAATGAGAAACAAATCTTGAATAATTGAAACTATTTCTATCAATATGAATTTGAAAATATGCGCCAATCATTTCAATAATTTCCTCAATTACTTCATCGCTGTTTGGCATTTGACGTGAAATAGATGAAATTGTTTCTGCATTAACAAAATGCATTGCGATATTACAGGCTTCACCTTTAGGTAATTTAACTTTCATTGACTGCTGGATCATTTTTACCGCTGTCTCTCCTAAATTAAATTCCGTTTCATATAAGTGCTGAATATCATTATACAAAGGTGTTTGAATATGAATATTCTTTTTAATTCGTTCAATTGCAAAATTGATATGATCAGCAAGTGTAAAAACCACATTAGGACTTAATTCTGATTCAATCTTAAGACGGGCAATATCAACAATTCTGGCAGCTACCTCCAAAACCTCAACGGATATTTCATTCAGCAAATTATAATACATCGGATCGACATCATAAAATGTTCGCTGAATAGTATCGAGATTTTCAATTTCATAAGGACACTGTTTAAATCCTATACCGGTACCTACCGCGATTAACTCCCGATGATGATCATCAACACATAATGCGATATTGTTATTTATTTTCTTCATAACCTTCATCGGACATCACCTTCCCTTTTTCTGAAGTTCCATCAACAGAATTTCTATGTTCATCCCTTCTTTCTTAATTTTATCATAAAATTTTTTTCAGAAACAAATAAAAACTCTTCAAGCTGTACTTCACCCAAGATATTTGTTTCTTGATGGTGATGCCTCCCGAAGAGTGACAATCCTTTATTACTTTTTCATTCTAGCAAACGCTTACATCAATGTCAATAGCAGTTTTGATAGGATTTAGCAATATTATCACAGAAAATGCATGAGCTATCTTTAATGTAAGGAAGTATTGCATGACCCTTTCATTGCTTAAATTTGAAGCAGAAAAAGCTGGCATCAACTTTTCCACCGTCCTTCAAGCAGCGCTGAATATAAATTAAAAATAACAGGAAAATAATTAGATAGTAGATGAGCGGCAGTGTTGCTGTCATTTTTTTGAATGAAACAATGAAGGACAGCTACCGCGATATTATGCTGTTATTTGACTGGCTGCATGAACAATTCCACATAACATGAATCAATTCTCTGATAAATACTGCGATTTTCTGTCTTTTTTTGATCAAATTTATGCATGTTTTCCACCTTTTGCGCAAAGTTTCCACAATCTTACTTAAAATGACACGTTAAAAGGGGATAAAGTATTTTTACACAACTGTGGAAAACCTTTATCAATAGTTTTACACATGCTTATCCGCAATCAAATTCACCATGTTTTCAACCGTATGTGGAAAACGTTGATATCCACACTAAACACTTATATAATGGGCTTTTTTTATGTTGATAACTTATGGAAAAGAAATCTGAAGGCATAAAGTTATCCACGTTTTCCACAATTTACTTTATCCACAAAAGTTTATCAACAGCTTTTCCACATCATAAAGTTGTGGAAAACTTAATAAATGCCAATGCTTAACAGCTATTTGAAGTTTTTCCTGTGGAAAACTTTTTTCGGCCCGATTTAACAATAGTATTTTGAGTTGAATTATAGTAAAATTGTCTATAAATAAAGGGGTTATGCTAATGTCTACGTATGTTAAGAACAACTTAAATTCAATATGGAACCAAACATTAACACTCATCGAAGAAAGCGATTATTTTGATTCAGCTACTTTTAACGCGTTTATTGTTAATTCCACACTCTATGATATAATTGATGATTTAGCGATTATTTTAGTCCCATCAGTCATCAATAAAAAAGTTTTTGAAAGTGTTGAATGTTTGTCATTTGTTCAGCAAAAACTAAGCGAAGTCATGGATCAAACCATGCAGTGCGAAGTAAGATTAAAAAAAGATATCGATGCTGCTAACGCGAATCAGCCGGCACCTAAAAAAGAGGTCATTCTTGAGGATAAGCTGCTTGATAAATATACCTTTGATAACTTCATTGTTGGTCAAAGCAACCGGGAAAGTCATGCTGCCGCTTTATCATGCGCCATGACACCTGGAAAATTTTTCAATCCATTATTTATATTCGGTAATTCCGGTCTAGGTAAAACACATCTGCTGCATGCGATCGGCAATTATGTAAAACAAAATCAGCCGGATAAAAAAGTATTATATATTTACAGTGAAGATTTTATAACGCTGGTCGTTAACTCTATCAAAGATAAAACGATTGAAGAAGTAAAAGAAGCAATCTGTAATGTGGATTATCTGTTAATTGATGATATTCAGCGGCTTGCGCAATGGGGCCGCAGTCAGGAAATATTCTTTAATCTTTACAATAAACTGATCAGTAATGATAAACAGGTAATTATCACCAGTGATATTCATCCATCTGAGCTTAAAGGAATTGAAACACGCTTAATTTCACGCTTTTCTTCTGGTTTATCGGTAGGCATTGACTCACCGGAATTTGAAACTGCCTATGCTATTCTTGAAAAGAAGCTGGAGGGCAGGCAGGAAGAGGTGCTGGTACAAAGAGAAGTGCTTGAATACATAGCCAATCGTTTTTCTGCTGATGTAAGAAGTCTTGAAGGAGCTTTAAATAACCTTATTTTTAAAGCCATCCTCTTTAATCCTGAAATTATCGATTTAAAATTTGCGGTGGAAGTATTTAAAGAAAATCCAGCAGTTGTAAATCAGGATGATACATTGTCGGTGATGAGGATTAAAAAGGCTGTTTGTGAATTTTATGGACTTACCCGCCAACAAATCGAATCAAAATCAAGAACCAAGAGTATATCCAACGCCCGTCATATTGCTATTTATTTATGCCGCAAGCATATGGATCTGCCATTCTCTAAAATCGGTGCTGAATTCGGCGGCCGAGATCATTCTACAATCATGTCTTCCTATGATAAGATGACAAAATCGATCAAACAGAATGATATGACGGCTCAGGCGGTAGGCAAGATTGAAAGCAAGCTTGGTATTTCTTAACTTTTTCCACGATTATAAACTATCATTCCACATCAAAATTTGATAAAATATAACCATTCATTAGGATATTTTAGGGTTTTCCACTTTTCCACATCCTAATAGTAGTAGTAATAGTATTAAAAAAAAGAAAATAAACAACTGTTTCAAAGGAGGAATCATCATGTATTTCAAAGTGTCAAAATCAGTTTTCTATAACGCGCTGTCAACAGTATCAAGAGCCATCTCTTCTTTTTCACCGCTGCCGGCTTTCTCAGGAATTAAGATTGAAGCTAAGCTGGATCATCTTGTGCTTACTGGCAGTGATTCAGATATTTCTATCCAAACAACAATCCACAGTGATAACGAAGAAACATTACAAATCAACGATACTGGCTCAATTGTTATTGAAGCTAAATATATTTTGGAAATTGTCCGCAAGATTGATTCTGATGAATTAGAACTTGAAATCTTAGACGGTACTCAAACTAAGATTAGCGGCAAAACGGCAGAGTTTAAAATCAACGGTATGAATTCCATGGATTATCCAATGATTGACTTTATCAGACCCGCAAACAATTTCACAATCAATTCAGATATTTTAAAAGAAATTATTTCACAAACATCTTTCGCAACCAGTACCAGTGAAACAAGACCCGCTTTAACCGGTGTTAATTTTTTCTGTGAAGGTCATACGATGCGCTGTGTTGGAACTGACAGTTATCGACTTGCTAAGAAGGTTGTGGAGATTGAAAAGGAGTTAACTTTTAACATCACGATTCCATCACGCAATCTGAATGAGGTATCTAAAACGTTAGAAGCAGATGAAGAAATCACTGTTGCTATTTCCGATAAGAAAGCTCAGTTTATCTTAAAAAATACGGTTATTCAAACGCGTCTGATTGACGGGGTATTCCCGGATATTTCCAGATTGATTCCGCTTGCTTTTGATTATGAACTGGAAATTGACACAGCTGAGATATTAGGCGCGATTGACCGTGCGTCTTTCATCAAGAGTGATGGTGTTTCAGTAATTAAACTGTCATTAGATGAAAAAGCTTGTATCCTTTCTTCACGTTCTCAAGAGGTAGGATCATCAACGGAAAATCTCAGCAATGCGGTATTTAAAGGTGAGCATTTAGATATTTCATTCAATGGCCGTTATGTATTTGAAGCTTTAAAAGCAATTCGTCAAGGCAAGATTCGTTTTAGCTTCTGCGGAGAAATGAAGCCATTTGTAATTCAGCCGATCGAAGATGATTCAATCCTTCAGCTGGTATTGCCAGTCAGAACATACGCTTAAAATATTTAGTAAAATTTATAAAAAAATTAAGAGGGATTTTTTATCCTTCTTTTGCTTTTTTAGGTTAAAAAGAGTTGAGAAAATCCCCAAAAACACATGAAAATGTGGTATAATGTTTAAGATAGGTGAAAGAGGTTTTTTCTATGGAAATTAAAATAAATACAGAATTTATAACCTTAGCTCAAATGCTTAAAATGGCAGATATCGTACAGTCCGGCGGTGAAGCTAAATATGCTGTTAAGGAACTGGATATCAAAGTAAATGATGAGTTAGAAAATCGCCGCGGCAGAAAGCTCTATCCAGGTGACAGAGTGATTGTCAACGGTGAGCATTATACGATTGTTTGATGATTCTGACCAAGCTGCGTTTAAGAAATTTCAGAAATTATGATGACTGTATTTTTCATTTCCAAAAAGGAATTAACTGTATTTTAGGGAAGAATGCACAGGGGAAAACAAATCTGCTGGAAAGTATATATTATCTTTCAACTACACGTTCTCATCGCAGCAGTGATGACAGTGATTTAATCAGAAAAGATGCTGATTATTTCGGGATCGATGCGGTACTTGAGAAGAAAGAGCAGAAAGAAGAATTGCGCGTGAGTGTTTCAGCTTCTGGTAAAAATCTTTATATTTACCGTAATCCGGTTCATCGTGTTTCAGATTTTATCGGTGAATGCAATGCGGTGATGTTTTGCCCGGATGATATGATTTTATTTAATGCTCAGCCAAAAATTAGAAGAAGATTTATGGATATTGAGCTAGGTAAGCTTTCAAAAAGTTATATGTCTAAGCTAAACGATTATTCAAAACTTTTGAAAGAACGTAATGCTGTCTTAAAAAGAGAGCAATTCAGTGAAGAGTATATGAGCGTTTTAAATGAACGCATGGCCGAGCTGCAGGTTATCATACTGCGTCAGCGTGTGAAGTTTATGAGTGATCTGCTTAAAATCAGCGAAGGCTTTTATCATGAGCTTTCAGGTGATGAAACACAGCTTGAATTGAAATATATGAGCTGTGTTGATCCTGCGTTAAGTGAGGATGAAATGCGGCAGGGATTCATGGCGAAATACCAGGAAGCTTATGAACGTGACCGTTTTATGAAAACGACTGCTTATGGCATACATAAAGATGATTTTACGATTTTGATTAATGGCAAGGATGCTGCTGATTATGCTTCGCAGGGACAGAAAAGAACGATTCTGCTGGCAATGAAGGTTGGGATTGTGCTGATGATCAACACGATTAAAAATGATACGCCGATCTTGCTGCTGGATGATGTATTCAGTGAATTGGATCAGTACCGGCGCAGCAAGCTGTTGGATTTATTACCCAAAGAAATTCAGATTTTTATTTCCGCTACGGATCTGATGAATTCGCTGAATGATCGAATGGTTAATTTCTATACGATCGAAAATGGGAAACTGAAGAACTAGGCAAGGAGGAACTAGCATGGAAGAAAAGCATGAGCATTTTGATTTAGAAGATAAGGTAGAGCATTCTTATACCGCTGATGATATTCAGGTTCTTGAGGGCTTGGAAGCTGTTCGTAAAAGACCGGGTATGTATATTGGTTCAACCTCTGAAAAGGGTTTGCATCATCTGGTATGGGAAATCGTTGATAACTCAATTGATGAAGCACTGGCTGGTTATGCTACTGATATCCATGTGCGTGTTACGAAGGATGATATTGTTGAAGTCGAAGATAATGGCCGTGGTATGCCGGTGGGTATTAATACTAAGAGCGGTTTTTCAGCGGTTGAAACAATCTTTACAATCCTGCATGCCGGCGGTAAATTCGGCGGCGGCGCGTATAAAGTTTCAGGCGGTCTGCATGGTGTAGGTGCCAGTGTTGTTAACGCTTTAAGTAAATGGCTGGAAGTTACGGTTTATCAGGACAGCAAAGTATATTTTCTGCGCTTTGAAGATGGCGGAAAAGCTGTCGGTGAGTTAACATGCATCGGTGACTGTGATCCTGATAAGCATGGAACCTTGGTTCGTTTTGCGGCTGATCCAGAGATTTTTACGGAAACCACCCATTATGATTTTGAAGTCTTAAATAAACGTATCCGTCAGCTGGCTTTCCTGAATAAGAATATTAAGCTGACTTTCAAATATGATGAGCTGGATAAATATGTAGAGTATTTATATTCCGGCGGTATAAAAGAATATGTGGCTTATTTGAACAAGAATAAAGAAGTTGTGCATGATGAAATCGTTTATGTGGAAGGCGCTGAAGATGGCGTTATTGCGGAAGTTGCGATGCAGTACAATGACGGTTATGTGCCAAATATTTATTCGTTCTGTAATAATATCAATACGATTGAGGGCGGTACTCATGAAGAAGGTTTCCGTCTGGCTTTAACCCGTGTTATTAATAACTATGGCCGTGATAATAACTTAATAAAAAAAGATGAAACATTGTCTGGTGATGATGTTCGTGAAGGTCTGACTGCGATTATTTCAGTGAAGCATCCAGATCCACAGTATGAAGGACAGACAAAGACAAAGCTTGGTAATTCAGAAGTTAGAAAAATTGTTTCAAGTGTATTTGGTGATCAGCTTGAGCGTTTCTTCCTTGAAAATCCAAACGTAGCAAAGATGATTCTTGATAAATGTATTTTAGCAAGCAAGGCACGTTTAGCTGCGAAGAAAGCCCGTGAATTGACACGCCGTAAGAGCGCATTGGAAATTTCAAGTCTGCCTGGCAAGCTGGCTGACTGCTCAAGCAAAGACGCAAGTGAATGCGAAATCTATATTGTCGAGGGTGATTCAGCCGGCGGCAGTGCTAAGCAGGGAAGAAATAGTAAATATCAGGCTATTTTACCACTGCGAGGTAAGATATTAAACGTTGAAAAGGCTCGTCTGCAGCGTATTTTTGAAAATAATGAAATACGTTCAATGATTACGGCTTTCGGCTGCGGTATTGGTGAAGAAATGGATGTCAGCAAGCTTCGTTATCATAAAATTATGATCATGACCGATGCCGATGTCGATGGCGCACATATCCGTGCTTTGATGCTGACTTTCTTCTATCGTTATTTAAGACCTATTATTGAAGGCGGATATGTATATATTGCTCAGCCGCCGCTGTATAAGCTGCAGAAGGGCAATCGCATCGAATATGCTTATTCTGATGATCAAATGGAAAAAATTAAAGCGGATATGGGAGATAAATTCAATATCCAGCGTTACAAAGGTTTAGGTGAAATGAATCCGGAACAGTTGTGGGAAACGACAATGGACCCGGCAAACCGCACATTGATTCAGGTTAAAATAGAAGATGCAATGGAAGCCGATCAGGTATTTGAAATGCTGATGGGTGATGAAGTTGAGCCGCGTCGTAATTTCATTACTGACAACGCAATTTATGTTAAGAATCTTGATATCTAGGAGGGATACACATGGATATAAATAATGATAAACTCATTTATAGAGAAATATCGGATGAAATGCGTACTTCTTTCTTAGATTACGCGATGTCTGTTATTGTTGCCCGTGCATTACCAGATGTACGAGATGGTTTGAAGCCTGTACACCGCCGTATCCTGCATTCAATGAATGAATTAGGAATTGTGGCGGATAAACCTTATAAGAAATCAGCGAGAATCGTCGGTGACGTTATCGGTAAGTATCATCCGCATGGCGATACCGCAGTATATGACGCAATGGTACGTATGAGTCAGGATTTCTCATATCGTTATGAATTAGTTCAAGGGCATGGTAACTTTGGTTCGATTGATGGTGACGGCGCGGCGGCGATGCGTTATACAGAAGCCCGTATGTCTAAGATTTCAATGGAATTGCTGAAGGATATTCAAAAAGATACCGTTGATTTCATGGATAACTATGATGGTGAGGAAAAAGAACCAGTTGTTCTGCCAGCTCGTTTTCCTAATCTGATTGTAAATGGAGCTGTGGGTATTGCGGTTGGTATGGCTACCAATATCCCGCCGCATAATCTGCGTGAAGCTATCAACGCGACATTAGCAATTATGGACAATCCGGATATTACAACGATGGAGCTAATGGAAAATTATATCTACGGACCTGATTTTCCTACCGGTGGTATTATTTTAGGCCGTTCAGGTATTAAACAGGCTTTTGAAACAGGCCGCGGCAGCATCGTAACTCGATCACGTGTCAATGTTGAAGAAATGGATAATGGCAAGAAACGATTAATCGTTACTGAAATTCCATATCAGGTTAATAAGGCTAATCTTGTTGAAAAGATTGCATCATTAGTCAGAGAGAAAATTATCGAGGGAATTACCGATTTACGCGATGAATCAAATCGTGAAGGTATCCGTATCGTTATTGAATTAAGAAAAGATGTTCAGGCTGATGTGCTGCTGAATCAGTTATATCGAATGACTTCACTGCAGACATCATTTGGTGTTAATTTATTGGCATTAGTTGATGGTGCGCCAAAGCTTTTGGGTGTTAAAGAAGCACTTCAGTGTTACGTGGAACATCAGATCGATGTTACTGAGCGCAGAACTCGTTTTGAATTAAGAAAAGCCGAAGACCGCGCACATATTTTAGAAGGTTTAAAAATTGCTTTGGATCATATTGATGCGATTATAGCGTTGATCCGCGGATCAAGAGATAATGCGGAAGCATTGAATGGTTTGATGAGTCAATTTAATCTCAGTGAAATTCAGGCTAAAGCAATTCTGGAAATGCAGTTAAGAAGATTAACTGGTTTGGAAAGAGATAAGATTGAAAGTGAATATGACTCATTGATGAAAGTAATCACTGATTTAAAGGATATTCTTGCAAATCATTCCCGTGTACTTGAAATCATCAGAAATGAATTGACAGAAGTTCGGGATAAGTATGGTGATGACCGCCGTACTGAAATCAGTGATGCTGATTTTGATATGCAGGATGAGGATTTAATACCTGTTGAAGATATTGTTATTACGATGACAACCAATGGTTATATCAAGCGTCTGCCTATCGATACATATCGTACACAGAATCGTGGCGGTAAGGGTGTGAAGGGCATGGCAGTTAATGAAGATGATGTAGTAGACTTCCTGCTGACAATGTCAACTCATGACAATTTACTGCTGTTCTCTAATCTTGGTAAGGTTTATCGCATTAAGGGCTATCAGGTTCCTTTATCAAGCCGTACTTCTAAGGGAATGCCTATCGTTAACCTGCTTGAACTTGAAAAAGAAGAAAAGATTAAAGCAATGATTGCAGTTAAGAAAGACAGTGGTTCTGCTAATTATGTTTTTGCTACGAAGAATGGCTTAGTTAAGAAAACAGCAACTTCAGAATTCACAAATATCATGAAGAAAGGTAAGATCGCTATTGTTCTGAATGAAAATGATGAATTAATCGGTGTGAAAGAAACTACTGGTGATGATGAAATTCTGATTGCTGCATCAAATGGTAAGGTTGCACGTTTCCATGAATCAGACATTCGACCAATGGGCCGTAAATCAATCGGTGTTAAGGGTATGAATGTTGATGGTGGTTATGTTGTAGGTTTGGCAACATCTAAAGAAGGATCACATATTCTTTCTGTCACTGAAAAGGGATACGGCAAGAAAACACCAATCGCCGATTATCGTATGTCTAAGCGAGGCGCTAAGGGTGTTCTGACAATCAATGTTTCAGAAGCAACCGGTAATTTGATTTGTATTCATACTGTAAATGGTGATGAAGACGCGATGATTGTCACAAATGAAGGTATTATTATTCGTTTAAGCTTAGAGAATGTCGCATCTTATGGCAGAAATACTAAGGGCGTTAGATTAATCAATTTATCCGACAGTGATGCAGTGGTTTCTAAAGTAACTATCGTTGAGAAAGAAGAAGCTGAAGAAATTACAGAAACAGAGGAAAATGCTGAGAATATCGTTGAAAATACAGCTGAAATAATTGACAATGATAACGAAGCATGATTAAATTATTAAGAATTAGAAAGCGATGATTGAGAGAAGTAAATGTCTTAAGCTTTCAGAGAGATAACGGTTGGTGTGAGTTATCAGTGGCAGGCATTGAAATCAGCTCATGAGTGAATCGGTGAAATTAGTATCCGATTACGGCAGCACCGTTATAGCTTAGAGATGACAAAAGGGAAGTTTACTTTTGTCAAGAAGGGTGGCAACACGAGGTATCGTCCCTTTAAACGATACCTCTTTTTTATTAACAAGGAGGACATTAAAATGATTGATATTAAATTGATAAGAGAAAATCCTGATTTAGTAAGAGAAAATATCCGTAAGAAATTTCAGGATTCAAAACTTCCTTTAGTAGATGAAGTTATCGCATTGGATATTGAGAACCGTAATACTAAAAAGGAAGCTGAAGCTTTAAGAGCCGAAAAGAATAAGGTGTCAAAGTCTATTGGTGCTTTAATGGCTCAAGGTAAAAAAGAAGAAGCTGAAGCAATGAAGAAGAAGGTCAGCGAACAAGCAGACCGTCTGAAAGAGTTGGAAGAAAAAGAAGCTGAACTTGGTGAAAAAGTTAAGAAGATCATGATGACGATTCCTAATATCATTGATCCTAGTGTTCCTATTGGTAAGGATGACAGTGAAAATGTGGAAGTTCAAAGATATGGTGAACCAGTTGTTCCTGATTTTGAGATTCCTTATCACACAGAAATTATGGAAGCTTTTGATGGTATTGATTTGGACAGTGCTAGAAAAGTAGCCGGTAATGGTTTCTACTATTTAATGGGCGATATTGCGCGTCTTCACTCAGCAGTTATCTCTTATGCCCGTGATTTTATGATAAACCGTGGTTTCACATATTGCGTGCCGCCGTTTATGATTAGAAGTAATGTTGTGACTGGCGTAATGAGCTTTGCGGAAATGGATGCAATGATGTATAAAATTGAAGGCGAGGATTTGTATCTGATCGGTACAAGTGAGCATTCAATGATTGGTAAATTCATCGATACAATTCTTGAAGAAAAAGAGCTGCCAAAGACTTTAACGAGCTATTCACCTTGCTTCCGTAAGGAAAAAGGGGCGCATGGTCTTGAAGAACGCGGCGTATACAGAATTCATCAATTTGAAAAGCAGGAAATGATTGTTGTATGTAAGCCTGAAGAAAGTGCTATGTGGTATGATAAATTATGGCAGAATACCGTTGATCTGTTCAGATCATTAGATATCCCAGTGCGCACATTGGAATGCTGTTCTGGTGATTTAGCTGATTTAAAAGTTAAATCAGTGGATGTAGAAGCATGGTCACCACGCCAGAAGAAGTATTTCGAGGTAGGCAGCTGTTCCAATTTAGGTGACGCACAGGCTCGTCGTCTGCAAATTCGTGTTAGCGGTGATAATGGCAAATATTTTGCTCATACATTAAATAATACGGTAGTTGCACCTCCGCGTATGCTGATTGCATTCCTTGAGAATAACTTAAACGCTGATGGATCAGTGAACATTCCTGAAGCTTTACAACCTTATATGGGTGGTATGAAGAAGATAGAAAAGAAAAAATAATGTTTCACGTGAAACATATGGGAGTGGTTTGATTCACTCCTTTTCTTTTGCATAATTAATTCAATTGGACGTTATAAGTTGATGATATTATTATATTGATTGCCATTCGTATAATACTGAATTATGAAGAAAAGCTCTTATGAACTGTCTGCCGTATACTATTTCATGGAATTTGACTAAAATAATCATGAAGCACTTGAAAGAATCACAATTGTTTAGTATAATAATATAGCTATCACAATGGAATCTACTGAACCTGGTCAGGTCGGGAACGAAGCAGCCATAAGGGAGCTCTTTCATGTGTGGTAGCTTTTATTATATCCGAATCGAGGGATGATATGGACGAAAAGTATATGAAGGCTGCTATCAAGGAAGCAATGAAGGCAGAAAGTATCGATGAAGTACCTATCGGAGCTGTTATCGTACTGGAAGACAAAATCATTGCCCGTGCACATAATCTAAGAGAAACTAAACAGGATTCATTAGCCCATGCGGAAATATTAGCTATACAGAAGGCCTGCAAGAAGCTTGGTACATGGCGGCTTGAAAATTGCACTTTATATGTAACCTTAGAACCATGTCCTATGTGTTCGGGTGCTATTCTGCAATCAAGAATCAAGCGTGTTGTTTATGGTGCTGCTGATCCAAAGGGCGGATGTATTGAAAGCTGCATGCAGATGTATGAAATCAAAGGTTTTAATCATTATCCAGAAGTAACGAACGGTATATTAAAAGAAGAATGTTCTGAATTATTAAAAAAATTCTTTAAATGCAAAAGAGAAGAGAAAAAACAGAGAAACAATTAAATGTTTCTTTTTTATTTGGTATGTTATTTCTCAGTGCGATGGAAATCATTTTCTAGCGATATTCTGCTATTAATAAGCGCTTATTTTTGATATAATAAAAAGGCAGGAAAGCAGGTGTTTTATGGCATATAAAGCATTATATCGTACATATCGGCCCACTAACTTTGATGAAGTTGCTGGTCAGCAGCATATCGTTAAAACGCTGCAAAATGCTGTTAGACAGAATAAAATAGCACATGCTTATTTGTTTTGCGGCCCAAGAGGTACGGGTAAAACAACAATAGCTAAGATATTCGCTAAAGCTATCAATTGTGAAGCTGATGATAACAAGCCTTGTTTAAAATGCAGTAACTGTCTTGCTGTTCAAGACGGCAGTCATCCCGATGTTATTGAAATCGACGCTGCCAGTAATAATGGTGTTGATGAAGTACGTGAATTAATAGAGAAAGTTAAATATGCGCCTTTAAAGGGTAAATATAAAGTTTATATCATAGATGAGGTACATATGATGTCAGCAGGTGCTTTTAATGCGCTGCTGAAAACAATTGAGGAACCGCCTGAGCATGTAATCTTTATATTTGCTACTACTGAGCCGCAGAAGGTGCTGCCAACAATTATTTCTCGATGCCAAAGATATGATTTTACTAAAGTATCGATAAATGATATGAAGCAGCGATTGATTACAGTGCTGAATTATGAAAATATAAAATACGATGATGAAGCCATTCGTCTTATCTGCCAATTAGCTGACGGCGGGGTAAGAGATGCATTTAGTATCTTAGATCAGGTTATTGCCTATGCTCAAGATGAGGTACAGGTACATCATGTCAATGAAATTTATGGAATCATGACCGTTAAAGAAAAAATAGAACTTCTGCAAATGGTTGGTGATAAGGATGCGTTGAATTTGATGAATAAAGTATCAGCTCTTATTGAAAAGGGGATTGATATTAAACGCTGTACAATGGATTTGATTGATATTCTGAAAGAAACTGTAATTCATGACTATACTCAGGACAGCAGTATGCTGAAAATACTGGCAGATGATGAAATTCATAGTGCTAAGATAAATAAGTCTACAAAAGAACGATTGAAAATGATAGAATATCTTATGGACGCGTATGATAAATACCGTTTCGCTGCCAATGTAGGATCTTACTTTGAGGTATGCTTGCTGAATATGATTGAACCAGAAGTACAAACTACTGTTCAGACGCCAATAAAATCAGAGGAGAGAAAAAATGTTTCACGTGAAACATCAAAACCTGTTCAAACAATTCCAGAGCCTGAAGCGTTCTATATGCCTGAACCAGAATTTATGGACATGCCGCAGGAAATTGTGGTTGAAAGAAAAGCAAAACCAATGGTCGTTCGAGAAGCTAAAAGTGCAAAGCCATTAAAAGATGAAATGATTCTTCGTTTACTGGTCGGCGCAAATAAAGCTTTTAAACAGGCAGATTCAGATAAAATGAAAGCTCTTGATGATTATTATCATGATCCAGCTTGGGCTAAAGAAGCAAATCTGCTTCGCGGCAGTAAAATTGTGGCCAGTGGGGAGCAGTATGTAATACTCTCTGTGGACAATCAGGCAATTGCTAATCAGATTAATGAATTAGATAGTGATAATAAATTCTTAAGTTTCATGAACTTGGTTTTATCAAAATCTAAAAAGGTATTTGCCATAACAGCTACTCATCAGAGTGAAGTAATCAAAGAATTTGTCAGACGTCAAAAAAACGGTACTTTACCAGAACCAATGAGTTTTGAGATAGAAGAAGAAAAAAAACTGAAAAGAGTGATCGAGAGATCGTAACAGATTTATTTGGTGAAGAAAATTTAATTATTAAGGAGGACTAATCAAATGAATATTCAAAGTTTATTGAAACAAGCACAAAAAATGCAGGCTGAAATCGGAAAAGCTGAAAAAGCACTTAAAGAAAGAAAATACTGCGCATTAGTTAATAATGGTGTTGTACAAGTAGAATGCAATGGGGCATATGAAGTAACAAAGGTTGAAATTGATGAAACATTGCTGACTGCTGAGAATAAAGAACTTCTTGAAGATATGATTCTTATGGGTGTTAATGAAGCAGTTAAGAAAGCTGTATCTGAAAGAGAAGAAGTAATGAACCAATTAACAGGCGGAGTTAAATTACCGGGAGCATTCTAATGTATCCAGCAATATTTGAAGCCTTAGTTAATAACTTCAGAAAACTGCCAGGTGTTGGATTGAAAACAGCAGAAAGATATGCGTTTGAATGTTTAAAATGGAATCAAGAAGATACTGATGATTTTATTAAAAATATAACTAATGCTAAGAATCAGCTGAGACCCTGTGTGGTATGCGGTAATTTGGCTGAACATGATAAATGTGATATCTGCTCTGATGGACAGCGCGATCAAACAATTATTTGTGTTGTAGAGACCATTAAGGATGTAGTCGCAATGGAAAAAACGCAGGAATATCATGGTGTCTATCATGTACTGAATGGTGTGATTTCTACATCAAAGGGCATAATGCCGGATGATCTGAATATAAATTCACTCATTGAGCGTATTAATGAGGATACAAAAGAAATTATTATTGCCACCAATCCTACCGTAGAGGGTGAAACAACAGCACTTTATCTATCGAAATTATTAGAAAAGAAAGCTGTAACTGTAACTCGAATTGCGCATGGATTGCCTATGGGCGGCCATCTTGATTATGCAGATGAACTCACATTAATAAAGGCTATTGAAGGAAGAAAACAAATTGGACAGTAAAACTGTCCTTTCTTTTTGACTATAATTCTTATATAATTATTGTAGGTGAGGCGAGTGAAAAATAAAAAAGGTTTTACATTAATTGAACTAATTGTTGTAATAGCAATTTTAGGTATATTAGCATTATTCTTAGTGCCATCGTTTTTAGGTTATACTAAAGATGCACAAAAAGCAACTTGTGAAGCCAATAGACATATTATAGAACGCTCCTATACTTTCTATAAAGCAAAGAGTGCTGAGGAGATAAAATTGAGTGAATATATTGAAAGTGATGACGGAAAAGAATATCAGGGCAGTAAATGTCCAGCAGGCGGTGTTTATACATATGATGATGCTAACGGCAAAGTAATATGCAGCATTCATGGAGAAGATGAAGATAAAAACGAGGAAACGGGTGAAGAATCTGGCGATGGTGATAAGTCCGAAGATTCAGACCCGGAAGAATCAACAACTCCTAAAATTCCTGGAACTGAGTTAGATGTTAATTATGAAAACGTAATATCAGTTGTGAAAGGGGAAGAAATAAAAAAAACACTTCAACCAGGAACTATCGTAGAAATGAAAGATAGAGATGGCAAAGTTATAAGTTATTATATTGTCAAGAATCCAACTTGGATTGATAATATGAATGGTTCAATATACGGATTATTAGAATTAACAAATGAAAAGGCGGTTGTTATTGATGGTATTGGGAAAGAAGCTATAGAAAAAACTTTGGGAACTAATATAAAAGAAGGTCAGAAAATCTATTATGATGGTAAATATTATATTAATAGACAAAATACAGGAGATACACAAGTTCCGGGAACACCGGGTTCATATTATTGGTTAGAAATAAAGTAAGTAGGTGAAAGTATGGCGTCAATCGTTCATGTAACTGATAAAGATATGATAGAATTTCATCGTCTGAATGGCAATGATTCATTCAATTTTTGGCGCGCTGGATCTAAAATGAAATTCACTGATTTCAAAGTCGGTGATACACTTTTCTTTCTCGCAAAGGGAAGTGAGCGCAAAAGAGAAAAAGGCATCATTGGATATGGAAAATGCCGGCAAATCACTTCATGCAGCTTCAATACCATGTGGAGAAAATTTGGTACCTTGAATGGCTATCTTAATAAAAAAAGCTGTGCGGAAGCAATCATCAAAGTGAATAAAGATAAAAAAATGCCTGAAAAAATGACATGTATCTTATTGGAAGAAGTCGCATTCTTCAACAGTCCGATATATCTGAGTGAATTCAATGCTAAGCTTTCTAACAAGCTTGAAAGCTATACTTATATAGATAAGGGAAACCAATGCTTGTCTGAAAAAATAATTATGAAAGCGATGAGCTTCGGTGTTGATTTATGGACAAGTAAATTGAATGAAGAAGAATTTAAAATTAAATTATATCAAGATGCGATTCGTCAGTCATGTGGTTTTATTTATCAGAAAATTAAGTTGAATGAGACGAAAATGCTCAAACAATTAATGAGAAAGTACAACGAAGCTAAAACTGGCGAATTTATTAACGGCAGCCAAGCTGATTCTCTTGAATGGGGCAAAGATACAATTATTAATGTACCAATGCTGGTTAATGATTTTAATAAAATACAGACTATAATTGGCCATATTACGTTATTCAGAAAGATGCTGACAGATATCAATCCGGAATATGAAAAAATTATTTTCAGAGTCTTAACGCAGAATATTCAGCCGGATATCGAAACACAGCTTACTTCTCTTAATATCGAATATAAAAAACTGTCCGATTAGGACAGCAGCTGGTAAAGCAATACAACTTGTAAAACAAATATCACTGGAAAGCCTATCAAAAACTTAGGCTTTCTATTTTTATGATGGAAGACAATCATGGCCAATATTGAACCTAAACTGCCGCCGATAATGGCAAGAATAAATAAGGTTTTCTCAGGAATTCGCTGTGTATGTTGTATAGCACATCGTTTATCCCATCCCATGACAAAGAAGGCTGCTATATTAATCAACAAACAATAAATTAAAAATATTTTCATAATTGACTCATTGCCCGCGCAATCTTTGACGGACAGTTCTCTTCGTAATGCAGTCCGGCAGCCGCAAGAATGTTATTAAATGTCTCAATCCCATTATGATCAGCAGTTAATTCATATTCTATTTCATAATCAGTAATGCCATTATATTCATTAATATCAAAACATAATTCCGCAATGCCTGTATCAATTACAGCTCGAGTAGTTCTTAAATTAGTTATCATAACGATTTCATCATGAATACCCAATTCATTCAAAAGCTTTTTGATTGATGGTTCATCAAAAACCTTGATAGAATTCTCATTCACAAAACATTCATGCTCCAAATGTCCGTCAGGATCAGGTGTCTTTAAAGTGAATAAGAATTTATTTTCTTTCTCACGGATACGCATTGCACATTTTAATTGCCGCAGCTGCATATCTTTAGTATCGTAGTATGTATTGCATTGCGGAATGAATGTTTTATTAGGGTATAATGCCGATAAGCACTCAAATTGTTCTTTTGTGACTAATAGCTTATATTCTGTTTCTAAATGATTAATCATAGAATCACCTCAAAAGGTATGATACAATAGGTAAATAGAAAAAGGAAGTGGCAGCGTGAATAAATTTTCAGTAGTAGCTAAAAAAGATGATTGCTCAAAGCAAATCGAAGAAATTATAATAAATCGCTTAACTGAAGCTGGTTGGCAGGAAGACAGAGAAAAACCTGAACTGATACTCTTTGTAGGCGGTGACGGCACCTTCCTTTATGCGGCACATAAATATATGCATCTGGAACATGCCGCCTTTGTTGGCATTCATACTGGTACCTTGGGCTTTTTCACCGATTATACAAAGGATGAATTAGATATTTGTATTCAGGATATTATCAATCAGCAAGGGGAAACACATGGTGTACCATTATTAAGAGTAGATGTTATCAAAGAAAATGGTACGCAAAGTGTCTATGCAATCAATGAAATGCGGATTGAAAATGTAATTCAAACCTTGGACTTAGAAGTGATGATAGACGATGAGTTTTTTGAAAATTATCGGGGTACTGGTATGTGTGTATGTACGCAAGCAGGCTCGACAGCTTACAATCGTTCTTTAAAAGGTGCGGTAATTGATGAAGGGCTGAATCTGCTTCAGCTCCATGAAATTACCGGTATCCATCACAGCCTTTATCATTCATTAGGTGTACCTCTGATACTTAATAACCGGCGTGTCATTTCAATGAAAAGCAAAAATTTTAAATCAGCTATTCTGTGTTACGATCATGAACATATGGAAATAGATGATGTGCTTGAACTTAAGATTTCAATGTGTAAAAAGAAGATTCTATTTGTGCATTACCGCCAGAACAGCTATTTAAAAAGACTGAGAAATTTATATTAGCAAATAAAAAGATCTGCATGTGAAACAGTTTCAGAAGCTATTTCTGATCA
>NZ_HE578931.1:91664-143563 GCF_000313565.1 Dielma fastidiosa
ACTGGAACCCAATTCTTGATATTGATTAACCCATCTTCTTACAGTTTCTACAGTGATTTCATTTTCACTTGCAAGTTGTATCTTACTTTTCTTTCCGCTTAAATATTGTTCACATATAGTTACTTTTTCTTTTTCTGATAATTTATGTCTTCTTCCCATACAAAAATCCCACCTCCATAGTTACACGTTTGTTTTTTTCGTGTGTCTACTTTAGTGGGATCATATCATTCCATGACAGATCTTTTTTAATCGGAATAAACGTAATCAGATAATTTCTTTGCTTTAGCACTGGCATTCATCACTAAACCGATAACGATGAAGTAAGAGAGCAGTGAAGAACCACCGTAAGAAATAAAGGGGAGCGTTATGCCGGTAATTGGCAGTAAACCAACGACCATTCCCATATTTTGAATCTGCTGATATACCATCATGGCAAGGAATCCGCAGATCATGTATTTCTCAATTGGATTTTTAGATTGTATCGTAATCGTATACAATTTAAAATCGAGCGCAAAACATAAAATCAAAATAAATAATGCGCCGATGAGTCCAAAGCTTTGACCAAAAACAACAAAGATTAAGTCAGTATGCGCTTCAGCGATGAAAATCGTGTCCGGCTGCAGACCGATGCCTGTCAAACCCGCTGATCCTAAAGCCAACAAAGCAGTATACAGCTGATGACCTTCATCGATGTAATTCTTTTCCGGATAGATCCAACCGTCAAATCGTTTCAGCTTATAGGAAGCAATGAATTGTTCAAGGAACGGGCGCTGAAATAAATAGAGATAGAAAAACAGCGCGCAGACAATCAGTACCAAAATCAATCCTATTGTGAACCATTCCTTGCGTACACCTGAACATAAAGTCATGATTGCGATGCTGATAAAAATAATGATACAAATACCGGTATCCGGCTGTAAAAGAATTAATAATACAGGAACCAGACATGTTTTAATGATTTTATAAAATAAATTTAAATCGCTTTCGTATGTATCATCTGTTTTATCCTTGTTATGTTCATCTATGATGAGCGCAGTTTTCACAATCAATACAATTTTCATAAATTCAGATGGCTGAAAGGTTCCAATACCCGGTATCTGATACCAGGATACAGCACCGTTGATATCTTCAATCAACCCGCCGGGGAAGTGACGTCCGGTAATTTTCCAAAACATCATGTCCAAGAACAGAACCACCAGCATGACAAGCAAAATCCAATAAACGATTTTAATAAAATCATAAAGCGCATCATTGCCAAAGTACATAATTACGATAATGGCAACTAAACCTACGACCGCCCACATGAGCTGTTTCAAGATTAACCCATATCCGCCATAAGATGCCGGCACCAGCTTTAAAGAAGAATAAATAGAAAGCAAACTGGTCAGAATCATGACAACGATAATACTAGCTAATATGAAATCAAAACGTTTGGGTTCCTTTACTCTGGATAATTCCTGCTTCATAGTTCCTTCACCATCATTCGGTGCTGGATATCCGCATCGAGAAAAATATCTCCATAAGCATGATAACCTTGTTTCTCATAAAATGGCAGTGCGTGAAGCTGCGCGCCAAGCTCGATTTTTTTATAACCTAGCTTTCGGCAATGCTTTTCTACTTCTTTAAGCATATAAGCTCCATAGCCATGGCCTCGAGCTTCCTTTAAAACAGCAACTCGGCCAAGATGTGCAACGTCACCATGCTTCAGAACACGGCATGTTCCAACAGCTTTTCCTTCATCATCATAGAGACAATAATGAGTACATGTCTTGTCTTCTTCATCAAGCTCAAGACTGATATCAACATTCTGTTCAATCATGAATACCCGGGATCGAATGAGCATGCATGAAAAGAAATCAGATTGGTTTTCGGCAATTTTCAGATTCATAAAACAACTCCTTTCTGTTTGATAAGAAACTATAATAATGGTATCATATATGAAGAGGTGATGGTATGTCAAAATGGCATTCTTTATTAGAATTTATGCAATTTCCGTTAAAAATCCTCTTTTTAGCAACCGTTTTGTTAGGGGTCGGCAGCGCAATAATCAATCCTAATGTAGCATTTTTATGGTCAGTTACGAATCAAAACATCATTCGTGCCAGTGAAATGTTTCGATATATAGGTGCTTTCCTGATTAATATTTTTCCTGTGCTGGTATATTTAAAAGTTTTATCAAAGAAATTTGAAGACAGTGTGCCGGTTATTGTAGGTGTCATTGCCTATCTGTTGATTAATATATCCATGACTTTCTTTTTGGATACAACATTTCCATCATATTTCTATAAGGAAGTCTTAGGTATTTCAATCAACTTTGATGTTTTGCCAATCAGCGGTTCAGGGATTGTAGATCCATATAATATGGGTATTTTTTCATTAGTTATCAGTTATTTTATTACGATGAAATGCTATCAGCATTCACGCCATCATTCAGTATATGGTATCTTTTCCTTCATTGATCATGATGCTTGGGCAGTAATCACAATTCTGATATTAAGTGTGGTCAGCGGTGTCGCACTGGCATTTATATGGCCTTATATAATCCAGGGGTTAAACCTATTCTTTGACTTAATTGCCAAGGATATTACGAATCCGATTAACTTAATGCTGTATGGCATGTTTGAAAGAATAAGCGCTATTTTAGGACTGGTCGATATCCCAAGAAATATTTTCTGGTTTACAAGTTCTGGCGGAACATGGATGAATGAAGTAGGGTTAAATTTCTTTGGCGATGTCGCTATCTGGACAGCCCAAAAGGCACAAGGTGTTCAGGCGACGACTACCGGTGGTTTTATTACACCATATTATGTGATTAACCTATTTATTATTCCGGCTTTTTATATCGCGTATTATAGTTTGTGTACGAGCCGCAAAGACCGCGGGCGTTATTGGCTGTTCTTTTTACTGGCCATCTTAATATCGGTATTCTGCGGGAATCCGCTGCCGGCGGAATTTTTGATCCTGCTGCTCTCACCGATGTTATATGGTTTCTATATTGTAATCGTTGGTTTGTTATATGCGTTCCTGCATATCTTTAATGTAATTATTGGTTATAATTTCAGCGATGCACTTTTATTTGCCAATCCGGGTGCTGGTTTAGATCTTATTCAGTATTTCCGCAGTGCCTATGTTTTGCCAAGCTTAATGAAAATGTTGATTATCGGTTTAGGTGCCGCGATTTTATTTGTTTTCCTGACCAGAGCTTATTTTAGTAAATATGCTTTCGGCCTCTTCCAATTTGTTGATAAAGAAAAGACAACAAATGAGATTATTAATGCTTTGGGCGGTATCGATAATATTATTGATGCCCAATCAACACCGGATAAATTAACGGTGGAACTGAAAAACCGCGAATTGATCGATTATGCTGTTCTGCAGAGTTATGGGGCTTATTTGATTTTGGAAGCGAAGGGCGGTTATCTGATTCGTTTGGGAAATATGTCAACGATTATCCGTAATGAAATATTGCACCGAAGTAAATCGGTGGCTGAATTAAATCAGCGCAAAAAGCTGCGCGTACGGAAACGTAATAAGGCTGAGGAGGCTTGATTCCAAGGCCTTTTTTCTTTCATTGAATAGGTAATTTTGTTATAATAGAGAAAGTGAAATGAGGGTGTAAGAATGTCAGAAGAAGTAAAATATACACCGATGATGATGCATTATCTTGAAGAAAAAAAGAAGTATCAGGACTGCATTGTTTTCTATCGGCTCGGTGATTTCTATGAGATGTTTTTCGATGATGCGAAAACAGCATCAAGAGAGTTGGATTTAGTATTAACAGGCAGAAATGCCGGTGCTGAGGAACGTGTGCCAATGTGCGGTATTCCTTATCATGCCGCGAATGGTTATATCCTGCGTCTGACTCAGAAGGGATATAAGGTTGCGGTTGTGGAACAGCTGGAAGATCCCGCAACGGCTAAAGGTATCGTACAGCGCGGCTGTATCAGAATTATTACACCAGGTACGGTGATGGATGAAAATGGCAATGAGAAGGAAAGTGTTTATCTGGCTTCATTGATTGATTATCAATATGGCATCGCTGCTGTTTATTGTGAGATGACTACCGGTGATATGCATGCGCAATTATTTGATCGCAATGCAGCGGGTATTCAGAAGATCTGTTTAAGCTGTAATGTTCGTGAAGTAATTCTGCCTAATAATTTTGATAAGAAATATATCAAGCTGATTGAGGATTTTGAAACTGTGACAATATCTATGTTTAATGATATTCAGCTTAAGGATGAATATCGGTCACTGATGGAAGCGATTGATAACCCGCACGTTCAGCATGCGGTTGGTTTGCTTACGAATTATTTGGATGAAACACAGAAACAAAAGATGGAGCATCTGACACCAGTTGTACTGCTTGATGAGGAAGACAGCTTGCAGATGGATTTTTCTACCCGTCAGAATCTGGAATTAACGCAGACATTAAGAACCTCAAGTAAATCAGAAACGCTTTGGAGTTTTATGGATCACTGTCAAACGGCTATGGGATCAAGAATGCTGCGCCGCTGGATTGAGTATCCGCTTGTTGATCAGGCGAAGATTGAACAGCGTGAGGATGCTATCGATTATTTGAACAGCAATTTCATTCTGAAGGACGAGCTTCGGGAAGAATTATCTAATGTATATGATCTTGAACGCTTATGCGCCCGTATTGCTTACGGCAGTGCTAATCCCAAAGACTGTGTCAGACTCTTTGATTCATTGACGGCTATTCCGGCTGTTTTAAGATCATTTGCTGACTGCGCGCCTTACAGCTACCTCCAAAATCTTGATCCATGTACTGAATTAAAGACGATGCTTGACGGTGCGTTTGTTGAAAATCCACCGATCAGTATCAAAGACGGTAATATCTTTGTGGAAGGATACAATGCTGAATTAGATGAACTGAAGCGTATCAGTAAATCCGGACAGGATTGGATTTTAGAGCTTGAAGCTAAGGAACGTGAACGGACACAGATCAAGAATCTCAAGATTGGTTATAATCGTGTGTTTGGTTATTATATTGAAGTCAGCAAGGGGAATGTTCCTTTAGTAAAAGATGAATATGGTTATATCCGTAAACAAACACTGACGAATGCGGAACGTTATGTAACTAGTGAATTAAAAGAAAAAGAAGATGCGATCCTGCATGCTCAGGAAAAAAGTATCCGGATGGAAATCGAATTGTTTAATCAGCTGATTTCACAAATTAAAACATATCTGCCAAAGCTTCATGAACTGGCATCGGCAGTGGCGATGATTGATGCTTTGTATTCATTAGCTATTGTATCAAATGAAAACGGTTATGTTCGGCCTGTGTTCCATAAGACTCATGAAATTGACCTGGTTGATGCAAGACATCCAATTCTTGAGAAAGTATTAAAAAATAACCGTTATATCGCCAATGATTTAAAAATGAGTGAAACAAATGATATTGTACTGATTACCGGTCCTAATATGGGCGGTAAATCAACCTATATGCGTCAGCTTGCATGCATTGTCATCATGGCCCAGGTTGGCTGTTTTGTACCAGCTAAAAAAGCGCATCTGCCTATTTTTGATAAAATCTTTACACGCATCGGCGCCAGTGATGATATCATGAGCGGCCAGTCTACCTTCATGGTTGAGATGACAGAGGCAAATAATGCGCTGAAATATGCAACAAAAGATTCACTGATTTTATTTGATGAAATTGGGCGCGGAACTTCCACTTATGACGGTATGTCATTAGCCCATGCTATTCTGGAGTACATTGATCAGAAAATCGGCGCTAAAACATTATTCTCTACGCACTATCATGAATTGACCGCATTAGAAGAAAAATATCCTTCTATCCGGAATCTGCATGTCGAAGTACACGAAGAAAATGATCATGTAACCTTCTTGTATAAAGTGAATGAAGGCAGAGCTGATAAGAGTTATGGTATTAATGTAGCTCGTTTGGCGAAGCTTCCGGAATCAGTGCTTGAAAGAGCAAAACAGATATTGGCAGGTTTGGAATCTCAGCAGTCGCTTGATCTTGAAGCGGCCAGCGAATTCCAATTTCCTAAAGAGGAATATATTATCGAGCGTGATGTCTGCGATCAGCTGGCAGCAGTTGATTTAGATGCTATGTCAGCGCGTGACGCATTGGCATATTTATATGAAATAAAAGCAAAATTAAAACGCTGAGGAGGTGTTTCACGTGGCAAGAATTCATACGATGAATGAGCATTTAACGAATATGATTGCCGCCGGTGAGGTAGTAGAAAGACCGATGGGTATTGTTAAGGAATGTGTTGAAAATTCGATTGACGCGAAGGCTTCATCGATTGAAGTCAGAATCATCAACGGCGGTTTAGACTGCATTACAATTATTGATGATGGCATCGGTATGGATTTTGAAGATGCCCGCATGGCCTTTGAACGTCACGCGACAAGTAAGATTCAAAAAGATGAGGATCTGTGGAATATCCATACCTTAGGCTTTCGCGGAGAGGCACTGCCCTCGATCGCATCTGTGGCAGCGGTTGACCTTTTAACAAGTGACGGAACTTCATCGACAAAGGTTCAGGTACACTATGGCAAACAGCTGATGCATGAACGTTTTGCGGCACCAAAGGGTACACAGATTGATATTCGTGATCTCTTTCAAAGAACACCGGCTAGATTTAAGCATTTGAAGTCACCGCAATATGAATTTTCACTTATTTCTGATGTCATTCAGAAATTTGCCTTTGCGAATCCGGATATTGCTTTTCGATTGGTACATAATGATGTTGAGACATTCAGAACCAATGGCAGCGGCAATCTGCAGGAAGTATTAATGCAGATTTATGGCCGTGATCTCGCTAAAAGTGCCATCCGCATTGAAAACAGCGATGCCGACTATACTATCAGCGGTTATGCGGCACAGCCTAATTTCAACCGGGCAACGAAGTATTACATGCTGATTTATATCAATAAACGAATGGTGCGTTCAATGCGCCTGCAAAAAGCGATTCAAGATGCGTATGCGCCTTATCTGCCCAGTGATCGTTTCCCGATTGTTGTGCTGAATATTGAAATGGACGCACAGCTTGTTGACGTCAATGTGCATCCTTCAAAATGGGAAATTCGTTTATCAAAAGAAAAACAGTGTGAAAATCTGATTTATTTATCGTTAAGTGAAGGGTTAAAAAAGGCGCTTCAGGTCAGTGAGGTTAAAACCGTAAAAGAGAAAGTCATTGCGGAAATGCCTAAATTTGATTTTGATGAGAAAAAGGAACAATCCGTACAATTAAATAAAGAGCTAGCGAATAGCTTTGAAATGAATGAGGCTGAGGCATATCCAATCTATACCGCTGATTTCACTAAAAATGAAGCACAGAGTAAGCCGATGGTACCAAAGGATTCAGCGCCAAAGCCGGTTCAGCCAATGTTAAAAGAATCAGCCTCCATTTTTGTGCCGCTTCAGCAGTTTGCGAAAAAGGCAGAGCCTGTACAAATCGAACCAGCTTCAAAACCTTTGCCTGAACCAGAAAAAGACGCTTGTATTCCAAGTCAGGAGGATCTTGTTAAACAGGTTGATAAGGTTAATGAATCATTTCCTGAATTAACGGTTATCGGACAATTCCATAATTGTTATATTCTGGCATCGGGAGAAAAGGGCTTGTATGTTATTGATCAGCATGCGGCGCAGGAGAAATATCATTATGAACAGTTAAAAAAGAATATTTTCGCAAAGGATGTCATGATGCAGCAGCTTTTAATACCTGAAACGATTAAATTAACACCAGCGGCTATTGTCCAGCTTGAGGATATTAACGCGATGCTTTCACCGATGCATATTGAGTTGGAATTATTTGGTGAAGACAGTGTGATTCTCCGTGAAATACCGCTATGGCTTAAGAATACAAATTTGAATTATTTTGTTCATGACCTAGTTGATTTGTTTTTAAAAAATAATGAAATATCAGAAGCGAAGCTGCGTAAATCCGCGTTAGCTTCCTTGGCATGTCATTCAAGTATTCGATTCAACCGGGCTTTAACCATGGATGAAATGCGTCAGGTCATTGAGGATTTAAAAAAATGTGAGCAGCCGTTCCACTGTCCGCATGGCCGTCCTACAATGATCTGCATCACCGACGCTCAGTTGGAAAAGGACTTTTACCGGGTAGGATAAATGATGGAAAAAATATTAATATTAGCTGGTCCGACTGGTGTCGGCAAAACAAAGTGCAGCATTGAATTAGCAAAACATTTTGATGGTGAAATTATCAGCGGTGACTCGATGCAGGTTTATCGCGGCATGAGTATCGGTACCGCTAAGGTCAGTGAAGAAGAAGCTGACGGCATCGTTCATGAATTGGTTGATTGTTACGATTTTGATGAAGAATATAACGTGATGATTTTTCAAAGTGAAGCACGTAAGGCAATTCATTCAATGACTCAGCGCAGCAAGCTGCCAATCATTGTCGGCGGTACGGGCTTATATTTGAAATCACTCTATTATGACTATGAATTTCATGAAGAAGAAATTGATGAAGAATTCAGTGCATTCTTAAAAGAACGCAGTAATGATGAGGTTTATCATATGCTTTTGATTGTAGATCCAAAAGCATGCGACACGATTCATAAAAACAATCGCAAACGGGTGGAACGAGCATTAATGCGTGCCCATCTTGGTCAGCGAAAAAGCGATGCCGAGCAACAGCAGCAGCATAAACCAATCTATGATGCGCTGGTACTTGGTTTAACCTGTGACCGTGATGAATTATATCGCCGGATTAATCTGCGTGTAGATAAAATGATTGCTGATGGACTTGAAGAGGAAATTCGTAAGCTGATTGAGCCTCGTGATGAATCAGTTTGGGATTTACAAAGTATGCAGGGGATTGGCTATAAAGAATGGAAGCAGTATTTCCTGGGAAATCAGACAGTGGAAGAAACGGCGGAATTAATCAAAAAGAACTCCAGACAATTTGCCAAGCGGCAGTATACATGGTTCAACAATCAGATGCATGTGGAATGGTTTGACATTGGCGATGAAGATTGGCATGAGAAGCTGTTTGCCAGAGTTAAAGAATGGCTTGCGAATAAGGGTTAGCATCATAAACATAGGGATGACAGCCCTTTTTTCTTTTTGATCATCCTATCAAAAGTGTCATAATTCGACCATTTTGTTGATTTGTGGTATATTATATTGCAAAGGAAGTGATTGCATGCGGATTGCATTTATTGCGGATGTACATGAAGATTATAATCATCATCATGATTTTGTTAAGTGCTTTTCGGAATTTTGCGAGGATAATAAGATTGATATCCTGATCTTTGCCGGTGATACATCTACCGGGGCAGTGAAGACTTTGTATTTTTATCGTCAGCTGCAGAAATCATGCCGCGCGAAGGTAATGCAGATTCCCGGCAATCATGAACTCTATTGTGAACTGAAAAAGAATCTGGCCGGTGAGCGTATTCAGACCATGGAAGAATCACAGCATTATTTTGAACGGCTGATGCAGGATGAGACAAGTCTTGCAGCGCATCCGATTGAAACAAAGAATTGGATCATTCTTGGTGAATGCGGCTGGTATGATTTTTCCTTTGATCCAAGCTATCCAAACTTAGATTATCAAAAGCTCAGCAAGAAAAAGGTTTCGCTTATCCGCTGGCCTGACCGTAAATTTATCGACGGCAATATCGTTGATGAAAAACTAGATGTGGCACGCACTCAGGAAAGTCTTGACCGTTTGGAAAAACTGCTGGCCGCTGCCAAAAAAACCAATAAGAAAATTATGGTTGTTACACATATGCTGCCAACTCCGCAATGTATTAAAAAATGGAGGCTCCCGTATTTTAATACTGCAGCCAATTATTTAGGCAGCAGCCGCTTTTTAGAATTGTTTAAGAAATATGATGTAGAGATGAATATCTGCGCGCATTCACATATGCGGATGTCAAAAGAAATTGAAGGTATCCGTATTGTTAATGTATCGCTTGGATATAACTATCAATGGAAGCATATTTTAGATGCCAAGGCAGAAATCGCCGAAACATGTTATATATTGGAGGACTGAAGATGAACAATAGCACACGATTATTGAATGCGTTAGCATGGCTTTTAGCCAATTTAAAGAAGAAAGGAAACCGTTAAATGAATGAGGCTTTGCAGCGGGTTGAACTGCTGATCGGCGAAGCAGGTGTCAAAACGTTAAATGATGCTTGTGTATTAATCGCCGGTGTTGGCGGTGTCGGCTCATTTGCCGCGGAAAGTCTGGCGCGTTCAGGCATCGGCACATTGATTTTGGTTGATGCGGATACCGTCGCGGAAAGTAATTTGAATCGCCAGATTCATGCTGTATATACAACGATCGGAAAAGCCAAAACACAGGTGATGGCAGAACGGATTCATTCTTTTAACCGGGACTGTAAGGTAATTGAAAAACCCTTATTCTACTCAGCGGCAGTCAATGATGAAATCTTTGATCAGCCGATTGATTTTGTTATTGACTGTATCGATACAATCACCAGCAAAGCGGATTTAATTGAAGCATGCAAAGCAAGAAATATACCTTTTATTTCAAGTATGGGTATGGCCAACCGGTTCGATCCGACTAAGATTGAAATCTGTGATTTAATGAAAACCGCAAATGATCCGCTGGCTAAGGTCATGCGCAATATCGTCCGCAAACGCCGCATTAAAGGTAAAATACCGGTAATCTTTTCAAAAGAACTGCCGATTACCCAAACACGGGTGATCAATGAAGAAGGTAAGACACGAAAAGAGAAAATGCCGCCGGCAAGTACATCCTTTGTACCGGCAGCGGCTGGTTTAAGTGCCGGCAGTTATGTGGTGCGGGAGCTTATGAAAAAGGCAGAAATAAAAATAGTGTAATGCAGATTTTATCAGTAAAATTACAGAATTTTTATTAACTTATAAGAGGTGATTTATTTCATCTCTTTTTTCTTACGGAATCATTTAAAAATACATGACAATCTTTTAAAAAGCTTGTAAATAGCTGATAGTCAAGGGCTTATGCTTTGAAAGGAATTGCCTTTTTATCAGCTCTATGATAGAATTAGACCATATAAGAATGTCGCTGAATTTAATACAGAACCATGAAAATTGACAGTTGATGGACATGGATAAGTTAACTTTTTTTTCTTCAAATCCGTTTGTACTAGTATCCTGTATAATTCAAGGAACAAAGGGGGACATTGCATGTTTTCAAGAAGGAAGGTCTTGGTTGTTGAAGATAATGAGCTGAATCGAAGCTTGCTTTGTCAGATACTTGATTCCAATTATGATGTATTGGAAGCAGAAAATGGCGAAGAAGCATTAAAGAAGCTTAAACAATACGGTGAAGGAATTTCACTGATCCTTTTAGATATTGTAATGCCAGTCATGGATGGCTATACTTTTCTTTCTATCATGAAAGCTGATCCTTCTTATTCTTTTATTCCTGTTATTGTTACAACACAAAATGACGGCGAATCTGATGAGGTTGCCGCTTTATCTCATGGCGCTACGGATTTTGTAGCGAAGCCATATAAACCACAGATTATTCTGCATCGTGTAGCGAGTATCATCAATCTTAGAGAAACAGCTGCAATGATCAATCAGATTCAGTATGATCAGCTGACAGGGCTTTACAGCAAGGCATTCTTTTATCAGCGTGTAAAAGAAATTCTGCTGCGTAACCCGGATCGTAAATATGATATTATCTGTTCGGATGTTGAAAATTTTAAATTAATTAATGATGTATTTGGTATCCCGGCCGGTGACCGCTTATTGCGCGGTATCGCTGATATGTATAAAACAAGAGTGAATAATATCGGCATCTGCGGACGGCTTAATTCCGATCGTTTTGCGTGTCTTTTAGAACATAACAATATTTATACCAATGAATTATTCAGTGAAATCAGCACTGAGGTAAATAATTTTTTAGAAGTACGCAATATTGTGATGAAGTGGGGTATTTATTATATTGAAGACATCAGTGTTTCGGTTGAACAGATGTGTGACCGCGCGCTATTGGCTGCTCACAGCATTAAAGGTCAGTATGGTAAATATTTTGCTGTATATGATGATAAGCTTCGTAATGAATTATTAAAGGATCAGGCTATTACTGACAGTATGGAAGATGCTTTGGCTAAGGAACAGTTTTTGGTTTATTTACAGCCAAAGTATCGTATCAAGGATGAAAATTTAGTGGGTGCGGAAGCGTTAGTTCGCTGGATTCATCCTGAGCTTGGTTTTCAGCCGCCTGATAAATTTATCCCTTTATTTGAAAAAAATGGTTTTATTACGAAACTGGATCAATATGTATGGGATAAAACATGCGCTTTGATTAAGGAATGGGATGATCGTGGTTTTACTCCGATTTCAGTATCCGTCAATGTATCAAGAGCGGATATTTATAATGCTGATTTGGCAGATATTTTAATTAAAATTATTAATAAGTATGGTTTAGCGCCTTCACGGCTGCATTTAGAAATTACTGAAAGCGCCTATACGGAAAATCCTAAACAAATTATTGATACTGTAACCCATTTGCGTGAGTTAGGTTTTATTATCGAAATGGATGATTTTGGCAGCGGTTATTCATCTTTGAATATGCTGAATGAAATGCCGATCGATATTTTAAAGCTGGATATGAAATTTATCCAGAATGAAACGGCAAAACCAAACAGTCAGGGGATTCTGCAATTTATTATTGATCTGGCTCGTTGGATGCATGTCAGTGTTGTTGCTGAGGGTGTTGAAACAAAGGATCAGCTGAGCCGCTTGAGTGAAATAGGCTGTGACTATGTGCAGGGCTATTATTTCGCGCGGCCTTTACCAAAACTTGAATTTGAAAAGCTTTTATCTGCGGATAGCCGCAAAGATGCTGAAAGCGAACTGGACGATGTCTGTGAAATATTGACGGAGCTGCCGGTACTGCTGATTGCTGATGAAGATAAAACTTATTGCGAGAATATCCGCAAAGCACTGCGGGGTTCTTATCAGATTGTTGATACAAATAATAGTACAGAGACCTTCGGTTATCTTGAAGATCATCCGAATACGGCAGGCCTTGTAGTGTCGTTAACTTTGCCGCATGATGATGGTTTTAAAATTATCAATTTTATACAGAGTGAGAAGCAGTATTGGAATCTTCCGGTCATTGCGTCTTCAGCAGCTAATGCTGATTTGGAAAGCCGGGCGCTGGACAGCGGGGCTGATGATTATATTGCTAAACCGCATAATATGGACAGCTTATTAAAACGCGTACAGCGGTCTGTTCGTGACGCGGCGGCACAGCGCAAAATCCGTGAGCTGCAGGAAACCGCCTATAAGGATCATCTTACAGGTCTGTTAAATCGTCACGGTCTTGAAAATGCAGTCCGCAGCTTAAATAAAAAAGATCTGCCAGCAGCGGTATTTATTTTTGATCTTGATGATCTTAATAATCATAATGACGAATGCGGACACCGCGCGGGTGATCAGGAATTGACTCAGTTCAGTATGATTCTTCGTGCCTGCACAAGCGAAAAGGATTTACTGGCGAGAATCGGCGGCGATGAATTTGTCATCGTGGCTACTCAGACATCCGCTGAGGGTATTGAAAAGCTGGGTCATGAAATCTGTACCGCAAGTAATAACAAGTGTATTAAAAATGAATATACATGGTCATGTTCAGCGGGAGCTGCCGTTATGGAAGAGCTGGATATTTTTAGTGATGTTTTGGAAAAAGCTGATCAGGCACTGCTTCAGGCTAAAAAGGAAAACAGAGGCAGCTGTTGTTTTTGGAAAGAAGGATGAATGGAATGAGAAATGTCGATGCCAAGCAAACAGCTGTAAATTTTTGTATCGCCTGGTTTCAGGAGCGCGATCTAAAGCAGGCAGCTAATTATTTATGTGAAGATGTACAGTTTATCGGTACAAGTGAGAAAGAATTCGCAAATGGCAAAGACGAAATGATGAATTATATCATTGAGGATATTAAGGAAATCAGTGAGCCATTTCATGTAAAGCTGGAATTTATTTATGATCGGCAGTTAAGTGATACGGTTTATACACTTTCTGCACAGTTTACTCTTAAAAATTCAGTTTATGCGTGGCATTTGAATGGCTTTTTTGTGATGCGTAAAGATAAAGAGGAATGGCTGATCTGTAATCTTCATTTCTCAGAACCAAGTGTAACCCAGCAGCAGGATGAACATTATCCGAATACCATCGTTATTGAGAATGTGATGAAACAACGGCAGGAGCTGCTTAATGATGCAATTGCCGGCGGGATGATGGGCGGCTATATTGAGCCTGATTTTCCATATTATTTTGTTAATCAATGGATGCTGAACTATTTAGGTTATGCGAATGAAGCCGAGTTTGTAGAGGATATTAAGGGCTTAATTATTAATTGTATGCATCCGGATGATCAGCAGCGAGTGGATCAGGAAGTAAGTGAACAATTAGCTTATAAAGATGAATATATAGTAGAGTATCGGATGCGTAAAAAAGATGGCTCATATATTTGGGTTCATGATACCGGCCGTAAAATGAAAGCCGAAAATGGCAAAGATGCAATCGTATCCGTGTGCATCGATATCAGTGAACAGAAAAGAGCACAGGCAGAGATTTTAAATCTTTATAATAATATACCGGGAGCTGTTTTTCGCTGCCGCTTTGATGATGATTATTCCGTAATTGATGCCAATGACGGTCTTTTTGACTTTCTTGGCTATACCCGTGAAGAATTTAAAGCGATGGGCAATAAAATGTCGGCAGTTATCTATCCTGATGATTATAAAGTGATGAAGAATATATTAAATGAACAGCTTACCCAAGGGAATACGATACATAATGAAAATCGTCTGATTTGTAAAGATGGTTCAATTAAATGGATTTCAATTAAAGCCCAGCTTTTTATTGAGGGAGATGAACCATGTTTCTATTGTGTATTTGTCGACATTACCGATGAAAAGAAAGTACAGTCCAGAGTAAGAGATCTTTATGAAGAAGAGCTGGCTTATTTTACTGAGCTGTCTTCGGTAGGCGGAACGCTTCAGGGACGAATGAATGTAACTAAAAATATTATTGAAAATTATCTTGGCGCGTCTGAAGTTACCGTGGCGCATGTTGGGGATACGTATGATCAAACGATTGAGAGTCTGGCGGCTTCTGCTGTTGATATGATTGCCGGTGATCATATTCGAAAGACATTAAATCGTCAGAAGGTTCTCGCGGATTATCAAAATGGCAAAGTGAATTACCGGCTTGAATATCTGCGCCGGCGCAATGATGGATCAACTTTTTGGGTCAGTACCAATTTAAGGACTTATCTGAATCCGGAAACTGATGATTTGATTATATTCTTCTATACGTTTGATACAACGAAACAAAAGCTTCAGGAGCAGCTGCTTAAGCGGATTGCAGATTTAGATTATGATGTGATTGTGGATATTGATATTATTCAGGGGACTTATCAGATGGTTTCATTCACCAATAAGCCTGAAAATATGCTGCAGCCTGAGGGTGATTTTCAAAAAAATATTCATGATTTAGCCAAGCGCTGCATGAATGAGAAAGCAAGTCAGGAATATCTTGAAAAGCTTGATTTTGAGTATATGAAAACTCAGCTGGAAAAGCAGGATGTCTATACCTTCGTTGTTGAAATGAACAATAAAGAAAATATCCCTTTAGTGAAACGTTTCCAAGTGTTTTATATTAATAAAGAGCTTGGCCGTGTCTGCATGGCAAGAACGGATGTTACGGATGTGGTGCGTAAGGAACAGAAGCAGAAAGCTGAATTAGCAGCTGCATTGGTAGCGGCTGAACAGGCTAATGCTGCTAAGACGGACTTCCTTTCACGCATGTCTCATGAAATTAGAACACCGATGAATGCAATCATTGGCATGAGCACCATCGCGGCTCGTTCAATTGGTGATGATGAGCAGGTTCAGGACTGTATCTCTAAAATTGGTATTTCTTCCCGCTTCTTATTATCACTGATTAATGATATTTTAGATATGAGCCGTATCGAAAGCGGAAAGATGCTGCTTAAAAATGAAAAGATACCAACAGAAGAATTCTTAAATGGTATCAATTCAATTTGTTATGCACAGGCAGCAGCTAAGGGTGTTGACTATGAATGCATCGTTGATCCAACGCTTGATGATTATTACATGGGTGATGCAATGAAGCTTCAGCAGGTTTTAATCAATATTTTAAGTAATGCGATTAAGTTTACCAATGAGGGAGGCAAGGTTACCTTCTCAGCTGCTCAGCATCGTAAAACGAAGAATGATGCCGTGCTGCGATTCATTGTGAATGATACCGGTGTGGGTATGGATGAAAGCTTCCTGCCGCATATTTTTGAACCATTTGCTCAGGAAAGCACCGGTACAACCGCACTTTACGGCGGTACTGGTCTTGGTCTTGCAATTTCTAAGAATATCGTTGATATGATGGATGGTAAAATTACTGCCCGTTCAATCAGAGGTATTGGTTCAGAATTCACCGTAGATGTGAAATTAGGAATTACTGAAGAAGAGAAGCTTCGTCATAATCAAAAGAAGATTCATTACAATTTCTCACATTTGAAAACATTAGTCGTAGATGATGATGTGGCGGTTTGTGAAAGTGCAGTAATGACACTAGAAGAAATTGGCATCAAGGCTGAATGGGTAGACAGCGGCCGGAAAGCAATTGATCGGGTAAAGCATCTTTGGGGCAGCAGTAAATATTATGAAATGATTCTTATCGACTGGAAAATGCCGGAAATGGATGGTATTGAAACTGCCAGAAGAATACGTGAAATCGTTGGCCCAGACGTAACGATTATTATTATGACAGCTTATGATTGGATTGCTATTGAGCATGAAGCGAAGCTGGCAGGCGTAAATCTATTAATGAGTAAGCCGATGTTTAAATCTTCATTAATTTCAGCTTTCTCAAGAGTATTAGGTGAAAAAGAAGAAAAAGAAACATCGTCAGCCACTCAGGATTATGATTTCACAGGCAAGCGGGTGCTGCTTGTAGAGGATAATGTAATTAATACTGAGGTAGCTGTTATGCTGCTTGAAGATAAGGGATTTATGGTTGAAACAGCTGAAAATGGGCTGCGGGCGATGGAGAAATTCAGTAAATCAGAAGCTGGATATTATGATGCAATTCTGATGGATATTCGTATGCCGTTGATGGATGGTTTAAGTGCATCAATGAATATTCGTCATTTAAGTAATCAGGACGCATCTTCAATACCAATCATTGCCATGACGGCAAATGCATTTGATGATGATATTGAGAAAAGCAAAGCGGCGGGGATGAATGCTCATCTTGCGAAGCCAATTGAGCCTGAACGCTTATATCAAACACTTTATGATTTCATTTTCGGCAAGGAGGCTTAAGCTGATGGAAGATTTTAAGGAAATATTCGAAAATTATGGCGGTGATTATAATTCAACAATGCCTCGTTTCATGAATAATGAATCGATGTATCGGAAATTTTTAAATATGCTTTTTAAAGATGATAATTTAAAAAAGTTAAATGATGCTATACAAAGCGGTGATTTAGAAAAGGCTTTTGAGGCTGCCCATACATTAAAGGGTGTTGTAGCCAATATGGGGCTGACACCGATGTATAATGCAGTTTGTGTCATTGTAGAACCACTGCGGGCTAAACGTGAGGATGCAGATTATAACGCGATGCTGAGTGAAATTGAAAAAGAATATGAAAAAGTTCAGGAGCTTAGTCATTTGTTGGAAATGTAAAACTGAATCAGTAGTTATTGCTGAATTAAAATGCTTAAATAACCGCCTGTGGATGGATGATGCCATGGGCGGTTTTATTTATCGAGGTTATAAAGCTAATTATTCATTATAAATTCAATTAATGTTGCTGTAATAGCAGCATTTTTTCATTTTTGGTATTGACAATACCTATAACCTATTCTATTATTATATTGTCATATGAACAGATGTTCATATATTGAGGTGAAACTATGACAGATGAATTAGAACAAGGATCTGGTGTGATCCATCAGGATATTATTGATAAGGTAAAAGCAGAACTTCCTGCAGATGAGATTTTATATGATCTAGCTGAATTATTTAAGGTTTTCGGAGATTCAACAAGAATTAAAATTATTTGTGCATTATTTGAAAAGGAATTATGTGTCGGAGATTTATCAGTGCTGCTGAATGTTTCTCAATCAGCGATTTCCCATCAGCTTAGAACGCTGAAACAGGCGCGTTTAGTAAAATTCCGCAGAGATGGTAAGGTCATCTATTATTCGTTGGATGATGATCATATTAAGAATATATTCGATGCTGGTTATAAGCACGTAATTGAAGAATAGGAGGTTTAGTGAAATGAATGAGGTTAAATATTTACTTCAAGGTCTTGATTGTGCAAACTGTGCGATGAAGATTGAGAAGCAGCTTAATAAATTACCAGAAATTGAAACAGCGGTTGTAGATTTTGCTACCCTGAAGTGTGTTATTAATTATAAGACTTATTCAGAGGAGATTGAGCAAAAGGTTATTCAATGCATTATTGATACCGAAGATGAGGTAACGGTAATAAAAAAGAATGCTTCGCATAAGCATGAGGAGCATCATCATGAAGGTGAATGCAGCTGCGGTCATGATCATAAGGAACACCATCATGATCACCATGACCATGAGGAACATCATCATCATGAGGATGGCTGTAATTGCGGTCATGAGCATCATCATGAAAAGCAGCATGAAGCACATTATTTATTAAAAGGTCTTGATTGCGCGAACTGTGCAATGAAGATTGAAAGCCAATTGAACAAGCTGTCTGAAGTTGAAACGGCGGCGGTAGATTTTGCTACATTAAAATGTGTGGTTAAATACAAGGAATTTTCTGAAGCGGCAGAAAAACATGTTATCGATACGATTACTGAGCTTGAGGATGAGGTTGAAGTTATCAAAAAGGATAGTCACCATCATCACGATCATGAATGCAGCTGCGGCCATGATCATGAAGCAGTGTCAGAACGTGTTCAAAGCGGTAAGCACAAATGGAATATCAGCGGTCTTGACTGTGCTAATTGTGCATTAAAGATTGAGGATAAACTTAATACTCTTGATGGTATTAAACAAGCTTCATTGAATTTCACAACCGGCGCCTTGCTGTTTGATATTCAGGAAGGCTATGATGAAAAGCAAGTTAAGGAACTCATGAAGAAAACCATATTATCGATGGAAGATGAAGTGGTCATTGAAGAAACTGAAACAAAGTCAGTTAAGAAAGCCAGTGATGGTGTAAAGCAGCAGCTGGTTCCAATTGTAATCGGTGCCATCCTGCTGATTCTAGGTATTGTTTTCAGAGAGAATAATGTACTGTCACTTGTATTCTATTTGACAGCGTATCTGATTACCGGCTGGAAAGTTTTAAAGAAAGCAATTAAAAATATTCGGCGCGGAGAGATTTTTGATGAAAATTTCCTGATGGGTATTGCGACTATCGGTGCATTAGCAATCGGGGACTATAAAGAAGCTATTGCAGTTTTGATTTTCTATGAGGTTGGTGAAATGTTCCAAAGCTTCTCAGTAGGCAAATCAAGGGAATCAATTGCTAATCTGATGAATATTAAAAGTGAGATTGCCCACTGCATTAAAGATGGCAAAGAAATAGATGTGCATCCTGATACAGTAAAAGTTAATGATTTGATTCTTGTGAAACCAGGTGAAAGAATCCCGCTTGACGGCATTATTGTGAATGGCAGCGGTTCAGTGGATACATCAGCGCTGACTGGTGAAAGTATGCCGGCTGAGGTTGAAGAAGGTAATGAAGTTATGGCTGGCTGTGTAAATCTAAACAGTGTTCTTCAGATTAAAGTAAGTAAGCCTTATGGTGAATCAACGGTATCAAGAATCCTTGAGCTTGTGGAAAATGCCTCAAGTAAAAAAGCTGTTACTGAACAAAAAATCACAAGCTTTGCGCGGATTTATACACCGATTGTCTGCGGCTTGGCATTGGCTATCGCGATTATTCCTCAATTCTTTAATACTGGCTATGAATGGACTGAATGGATCAGCCGTGCATGTACTTTCTTAGTCATCTCATGCCCATGTGCTCTTGTATTATCTGTACCTCTTGGTTATTTCGCGGGTATCGGTGCTGCCAGCAAAAAAGGTGTGCTGATTAAAGGCGGCAATTATCTGGAAGTATTAAAAGATTTAGATACAATCGTATTTGATAAGACCGGTACATTAACAACCGGTACATTCTCAGTGACTGAAATTAATGGCAATGATGAAGATGCTCTGCTGCGCTATGCCGCTTATGCGGAAAGCTATTCTACGCATCCTATCGCGCAGTCAATCGTGAAACGTTATGGAAAAGCGATTGATAAAGCTGAAATCAGTGATGTAGAGGAAATTGCCGGACATGGTGTCAGTGTAGTTGTGAATGGCGAGCGTATCTATGCCGGTAATATAAAGCTGATGAATAAGTTTAATATTCAGGCTCCAACGGTGGATGCTGACGGTACTTTAGTTTATGTAGCAAAGGATAATCAATATCTTGGTTATTTGGTAATTGCTGATACAATCAAGCCATCTACCAAGAATGCATTAGCTGAACTTAAACATTTAGGAATTAAAAAGACGGTCATGCTGACGGGTGACCGTGAGAAAACAGCTTCTCATGTTGCTGAACAGGTAGGCATCGACGAGGTTCATGCGCAGCTGCTGCCAACAGACAAAGTTAATGAAATCGAAAAAATATTATCAAACGGCAAAAATGGCAAGGTTGCTTTTGTCGGTGACGGCATCAATGATGCACCGGTACTGGCTCGCTGTGATTTAGGTATCGCAATGGGCGGCATTGGCAGTGAAGCCGCGATTGAAGCAGCTGATATCGTATTAATGAAAGATAATATTGATGCGATTGGTGATGCTATCCGAGTAGCAAAGAAAACACAGAAGATTATGAATCAGAATATTGCCTTCGTATTGGCAGTTAAGTTTATAATCTTAATTCTAGGTGCATTTGGTTATGCTGATATGTGGATGGGTGTCTTTGCGGATGTTGGAGTGGCAGTGCTTGCGATTCTTAACTCAATGCGGATTCTTAAATAAAATAAATCTAAAGAAAGCAAGGTATTGTGTGATATGCACGATTACCTTGCTTTTTACTATTAGTTATAATGAGCCTTCACTGCCTAGCTGATAACCTTCAATGATTGTATTAGCTGCCATACTGCCATCCTCATAGAAGAAATACCACTTACCATAAATAAACTTCCAACCAATTACAGCCCCGTCATTTGTCCAGTAATACCATTTTTCATTTTCTGAATCTAGTTTCCAGCCTTCATGCATCTCACCATAATCGTTAAAATAATAGGTCAGATTATCAATAGACTGCCATCCTGTAAGAATATTGCCTGCTTGGTAATAAAGCCAATGACCTGAATCATTTCTTACCCAGCCGTTTGCTGTATCAGGATCTATCATTATTTCCACAAAGCGATGCAGCATTGCTGAACCCTCTGCACGATTAACATAAGCTAATGGATCGAATCGATTGCCGTCTTTGCCCTTGATAATACCTGCTTGATACAATGCCGTTACATCTTTTTCCGATTCTTTGCTGATTAGATTCTTGTCTATGAATGGCATTGAAACAAGTGTATCAGGAATTGTATAGCCTATCTGTTTTGCGTAATTCATCATCACATCAGCCATTTGTTCACGTGTGATTGGCGCGTTGAGATTAAATAATTCGTATCTGTTTGGAATGATGTTTTCTTGTATAGCCCAATCAATGTAAGGCGCATAAGCAGCATCAGCTTTGATATCTGTCATAGATGCTTCAAGCTGAATACCGGCAAGTTTACCCAATGCGGTTATTAATTCGGCATATGTCAGATTGGCGTTTGGGGAAAATTCATTGGTTTTGCTTACTATAAACAAATCTCTTGCAGCTACGAATTCAATATCATTCTTTGCCCAATGATCAGTGATATCTGTATAGGTTGGTGTTGATATTTTATAAGCTATGCCATAGGTTGAGAAGTGATCGACACCTGCGACCATGAAACCATTATGATAACTGGAATGATTCAGCCATTCGATACTCTTATCGTCTATATAAACAATAAATAGGCTGCCAAGTGATTCATTTTCTAAAGGCGTATAGTTAAGCTGAATCGCGGCCGAGCCAGCCGGGAACTCAGCATTTACCGGTACATTAACGCCCTTATTGTTTTTATATGTGATAGAAAAATCATAAGCAGGATGTGAATCGATGATTGTCTTTGTCTCAGGGGATTTACTTAAATCTGCAGGCATGGCTGTAAATGTCACCTTGCTGCCTGTTGTATTTGCCAGAATGGCTTTCAGCGCAGCCGGATCAAAGCTCATAACAACCATGTCGGATTCAAGCGTCAAGCTCTTACCAGCATTCGCAAGCCTTCTAAGGTTAGTACGAGTGATTGACTGATTGATGCTGTTTCCAGAAATTTTATAGCTGTCCTTAGGTATCGAAGGTGTATATGAACTACTTGAAGAAGTTGGTAAAATTATACTACCTTTGCTGTCATATTCTGTACGGTTTCCGTTTTTGTCAATAATGATACAATTTTGGTAGATTGGGTTAGAGACATTGGTGCCGTTATTTTTCATTACCAGCGTGGCTCCGCCCGTGACTGACAAACTGCCGCTACTTCTGCCACCTCCTATATCGGTACCACCACGAGCGCTGCTATACGCTGTAACAGTAGTATGCGGTCCAGAAATTTTAACTTCACCTCCATTGCCACTGTTGCCACTACCGATACCTATGGCAATTCCCGTTGCGGTGACTGAGCCACCAGTGATGGTGATCTCTCCGCCATCACCGGGGTCAAAGTAAATGCCACTAAAGCTGCCGCCAATACCAGCGCCGCCATTGTTGCTTTTTGCTATGACTACGCCGCCGTTGATGATAATCTTTCCCCCATCACCACCCTGACTACTATATCCACCACCAATGCCTGCACCATTATCACTTATTGCTGTAATTTCTCCGCCATTAATGGTAATCTCTCCACCGTCGCCATTGTAGCCTCCACCTCCAATACCCGCGCCGTCTCTACCTGTAGCTATGACAGAGCCTTTATTGATGGTTATTTTACCTCCATAGCCTTCATCGCCAACTCCACTACCGCCACCGATACCGGCTTGGTCACCTTTAACCTCTAGCCTTCCAGAGCCTCCTATGGTCAGTGTACCTTTACTTTCGCCGATGCAGATCACTTCTAGACCAGCACGATAAGAGCCGCTTATTAGGGTGTTATTTGAGTTGTCTGCCAGCATTATGTTGGCCGTACCACCAGGTTCAATGTAAAAGGCACAGAATCCTTTCGTGCTGCTCACGTCAATGGTTACACTGTCAAACGTTATGCTAGCATTCACGCCAGACGGTACGGTAATGACGGCTTTTTTTTCATTCGCACTCAGACTACCGCTCCATGTACCAGAAATGATGTAGCTGCCATCCTTAGTCAGAGTGAAGCCGCTGTCCTTTGTATATGTCACCTCGCCGCCGTTGTCAAAAATGATTTTTATTCCGTCCTGTTCGATGTAATTGTTAACCGTATAAGTATTCGTACCACTAAGCAGTACCTTGACTTTAATTGCTGCCGCTTCTGAAGCGAGTGTATATCCGCTTGCCAGTTCCGCCACAAAGGTATAATCACCGATTAATGGCCAGTTGTCCTCTGCATCCTGAATGAATGAATCACAGCTCCAGCCAACGATGCCGATCATGCTTGGGGATATTTCGCCCTCAAGATAAGCATTGATTGCGGTGGGCAGCATAGCAACTACCTCATCGAAGCTGAACTGATTTTCTTTGCTTATGTTATCAAGATTAAGATTACCATTATTCAGTTGTTCATCATTTATAAACGTCCAATCAGTGATGGATTTGACAAGGGTGTTCTCTGTCTTAAAATCATCTGCCATTATCACCATTGGCAGCTGTGTAATCACAAGTGCTGTTGATAAAAGCAATGCCCTTATTCTTTTTCGTTTCATATTGTTTCCTCCTTTTTTACTTTTAAATTATTACTGTTTTGCATCGGTGACTGCCGTCAGAAGTTCATGGCAATCACTTAGAATAGGCTGGCTCTGCCGTTCAGTGAGATATCCAGATTTTACTGCCATTTCCAGAATGTAGCTTATCTGTTGTAAATTATCAGCCGCTTCTTGATAATTATCTTTTCGGATAAAGATACCAGCACTGATAACACAGTCCAGCAGCTTATCACAAAGCGGAAAACCACTGTCATTTTCCTTTAAATAGCGGACAATTTCAGCAATCCTTACGGAAAAATCATACATCCTGTCCTCAATTGCCATAACCTCACCACCTCTATGACCAAAGCATAGCACAGGGCTATAAAAAATAAAATCATACGGTATGAGGTTTTAGCAGCATTATTTTAAATTATGTTATAATGAAACGATAAAGAATGTTTAATATTTAAGTGAGGCGATGATCATATGAAAGAGAAACCCATTTTTTTAAGTGATAAATTTGTTCCTGCTCAGCTTCCTGAAATTTGTGCTCCACGTAAAAGTCTATTAACATGTTTTGATGAAGCAGCAATGGATGGTTTTGTTTTTGTTTCTGCCCAAGGCGGCAGCGGCAAGACTGTGACTACATTATTATGGCTGAACAAAAACAAGCGAATCCCTGTATGGATAGGACTGGATCGTTATGATAATTCACCCTCTGTATTTTATAAATTGCTGGCTACAGGTTTATATTCTCTTCAGCCTGATAATGAAAATATGGGACGTATTCTCACAGATATTGCTTTTTCTGCGACACCGGTTGAACATACTGTGGAATTGCTCAGCGAATTACGTCCAGAAACGGAAAGATATGTCATTGTACTTGATGATTTTCATTTGATTACGAATAATGAAATTATAAAATCGCTGCCAATCATTTTACGTCGGCTGCCTCATACCTTCACTGTCTTTATCTTATCGAGAGGCGATGTTCCAGTTGAATTTGAGCCTTTCATCAAAGATAAAAAGAGGAATGTTATACGCCGCGAATCACTTAGGTTTACAGAGACAGAAATTCGCCAATATCTGAATAAACTGGGTCACTTTCTCACTCCCGATGAAACTAAATTCATTTATATGGCAACCGATGGCTGGGCCATAGGTGTTAATGCCATCGCGCTTTCCGGAAAGATTGCTGATGGCAGCGGGGATGATTTTGCTCATTTTTTTAAGGACTTAGCATGGAATGCTTGGGATAGTAAGCTGCGAGATTTTTGTATGCGTACATCAATTGCCAGTGAATTTAATGCTGAATTGGCCGCGGCTTTATCTGGCAGATGCGATGCTGCTGAAGTAATGGAAGATTTAAGCCGTTCTAATTCCTTTTTAAGCAGGCTTCATGGAGATGTTTATCGTTATCATCATCTGTTTCAGGAATTTCTTCAAAAACAGCTGAATGAATCAGGCGCTGATATTGCATCACTATATAAAACCGCAGCTCGTTACTACAAAGATCATGAAGACTATTCAAAGGCTCTGCGTTTCTGGCTGATGAGCGGTGACTACAAAGGAACAGATAATTTTCTATTTCTTTTTCTGTTTCGGGGAAATAAAAATGGCGTTGCTGATTATGCTGATTTTCTGCATAGCTTTTTTGCTAACCCGCTGCCCGAAAGAGCCGCTAAAGAAGCACCAGTTCTGCATGTCTTATATGCATGGTATTACTATTTGACAAGCCGTTATGAAGAATATGCTAAGCATATGGATGCTATACTTTTGAACTTACCCCGCATTGCTAAGGCAGGGAATGAATTTGTAGAATTTGCAATGTTGGCTTTTCATGTGGATTATCGGAGATCATTGAAAACTCAGGTTACTTTATTTTATCTGTTTCGCGGTGTGCTGAAAAACTATACGCAGGCAGGGCTTGCTACAAGCATTGCTTCTTTTACTCATAATCTTCCATATATGCACCGCAGTAATCGAGACTACTCTGAAATTGCTTTAAATCCAAAAATACTGGATAAAATTGATACAACTTATGCACCGTTATTAGGGAAGGAATGGGAATATCTGCGTCCAGGTATTCTGGCATCTTTCACTTATGAGAAGAATCAGCTTGAAACCGCGTTGAAACAGAATACTGAGGTTTTGAATATGATTAAAGCAGAAAATAAGCCAGATGGCCGCATCTGTGTAATGGTGCTTCAGCATAGTATTCTCTGGCAATTAGGTTTATACAGTGAAGCTGGAAAAGCAATGGAAAGCTTATCTTCATATATTAATGAGTCTGCTCAATATTTTAGACCTAACTTGAATGCCTATCATACAAAATGGGCACTGTTTAATGGTGACAAATCCGCAGCGCGTGAATGGATTGATTGTTACTATGTAACGGATATTGATCATATTGAATTTTTCCGTTCTTTCCAACATTTCACCACGGCACGAGCCTATGCAGCTTTAGGCAATATGGAAAAGGCTTTGCATTATCTGCATCTGCTTCGTTCATTTGGAAGCAATCTGAATCGCCCCTTGGACAGATGTGAGGCAGGCGCAATCCTTTCAGCGCTTTACTGGATGATGAATCGAAAAAAAGAAGCAGAAGTCGAACTAATTGAAACACTTGAGATTTTGCAGCCTTATGGATTTATTCGAGTGGTTGCCGATGAAGGTAAAGCCATTGTTCCTGTTTTGAAAAGAATTTTGTTAAGAATTGCTGAGAAGGAGTATACAGGCCCGCTTACTCGAGCCTATGTAAATGATATTCTGTTAGCGGCATATAGCTTTGGTAATAAACATGTGGGATATATAAATCAGTCAGATAAAAAGCAGGATAAACCAGTTAAGTTGTCAAAGCAGCAGACTTACATGCTGGAACTTCTTTCTCAGGGTTATAAGAATGCCGAAATTGCTGAAATGACAGGTTTAAGCATTCCTACTATTAAATCACATACTTCTCTGGCATATAAAAAATTAGAAGTGAATAATGCAATGGATGCGATACTAAAAGCAAAGGAATTAGGAATCATCGAGTAATTTTCAATCTATCAAAAGCCTGAAAGGCTGCACATTGATAAGGATGTCTTGCTGATACGCGAGCCGTATTTATCTATTTGTGCTTTATTTGAAATAATCAATCAACAAATTCGTAAATTAAGTGAATTAACGTTAAATATGATTTACATTTTCTATATAAGAGGTACAATGGACTTAACTAATATTCACAATGAATTTACGGAGGAAATCATAATGAATAGGCATTTAAAAAACTGGGCGATTGGTATTATGGCTTGTGCTTTAACTTTGAATCTCACAGGTTACACTGTTTATGCACAAGAGACTGAAGAGGAGATAAATGCAGATCAAATAACTGATGAATCTGAGGAAGAAGACTCCTTAAAGTCAAACCTAGCTTTGATTACAGGTTTTGATGTATTAGATAAGGATTATTTTATATTGAATGAAAAGCTGCCAATTGATGAAATAGGTTTTCCCGATCAATTGGGTGTTTATCTGGAAAAAAGCGACATCAGTGAAAGTATCAATGTAAGCTGGCAGTGTGATAGTTATAATGATACTGATGAAGATGAGTATGTTTTTACACCGCTATGGGATGAAGAAGTGTACGAATTGTCTGCGGATATAGCAGGTGATGTACCTGAAATAACGGTGGTTATTCAAAGTGTTGATAATGAAATTGAATGGATTGCATCAGAGCCGGTTAATCTATCTGAATCAGTCATGGTAACACCTACGGAAGATGATTATACCATTAATACTGATGGGACATTGACGGGGTTATCTATCACTTATTTAAATGGATTGAGTGCTGAGCAAAAAAAGAATATTAATTTAGTTATTCCAGATAGTGTTAAGGGCACAGCAGTAACAGCTATTGGTGATAAAGCTTTTAGTCTTTGGTATAATAACAAGTATTCTGGCTGTGATTTTGTTAGTCTTGATTTGTCTAATGCAACGAATTTAACCCGTATTGGCAATGATGCTTTTTATTATGCAAAGAATATCACAGGTGATCTTATAATTCCTGATTCAGTAACTATAATTGGCAATAATGCTTTCAGAGAATGCACAGGCTTAAACGGTAAATTAGTTTTACCAGATGATTTGTTGTCAATAGAATCGTATGCTTTTTTTTATTGCAGATTCACTGGGCAATTAAAACTACCTTCTAAACTTGAGAAAATAGGTAACAATGCATTTAAAATAGATCCTTCAGCAAGCTTTACTGGGAAACTTGTCATTCCAGAAAGCGTTAAAAGCATAGAAACTGTTGCTTTTTCCGGCCAACAAGGAATCACATCGGTTATTTTTGAAGGTAATAATATAACTGCTTTACCAGATTCAGTTTTTAGATATTGTAGTGGCTTGAATGGCACAATTATAATTCCAGATTCTGTACAAACAATAGGTAAAAATACATTTGGAGATACAGGAAAAATTACTGTGTATTTACCTAAACGTAAAGATTCAACAAATGATAAATTCATAACCAGTACTTCATTGAAATCAATTAATTTACAAGCTATCATTTGTGACAAGGAAGATTATACTGATATAATAAAAATGCTCGGCAGTAGTCAAAGTCATTATGTTGGTTATGAGATGAAAGTAAATTTTATAACCGACGGCCCTGAGAGTTTTGATCCAATCCTTAGACTATACAACCATGCCTTCAATATGGAAAAGCAAGATGATGGCCAATGGTTAACGACAAACTATAAATTTCCTCAATTAGAAGGTAAGAATTGGGGAGTTTCAAAAACATCAATATCTCCTTTAAAAGAAACAAGTGCTGTTACTTCTGATGTAATCTATGCGATTAAGGCATATGAGAAAGCTACTTATAAATTCAGTGCGAATATTGATAAAGTATATGATGGGCAGCCGATACTGTTGAAAGTTGAAGCCAGTCATCCGTCAGCTAAACCAATCGGATCAGCAAAAGATGGGGATGTTGTGTTTTATTATACATGGAGTTGGAGTACAATTAATTTTTCGCCTGCAGTATTATCAGGATATGATGAAAATATCTATGAGTTTAGTGATGTGAGAGAGCCAAAATATGAAATTTCGTGTGCAGTTAGAGTACAGACCTGTGTATTAAAGGATGGTAAGCCAATCGTAATCAATAGCGAAACCCATGATTTTAGCGTTTTTATTCGCCAGGCAGACCCAGTTATTCATCCACTCTATGACACTCGTCCGCAAATCATTGCCAATGGTTTACCAGAGATTCAGCTTTCTGAAGGTGATACACCCGGCACTATTGCGTGGGATGCTGGTCAGACATTAAAAACGGGTGAGCATGAGTATACATGGACTTATATGCCTGTAGAGAATGCAGAAAATTCATATAATTACAAGACGGTGACAGGCAGTGTTAAGTTGACCGGTATAGAAAAGGGATATAGTGTGGATTTCGGTACACCTGTTCATGGCAGTGTTATTTTAGATAAGCCTTATGGTGCAGTACAAGGTGATGACTTGTCAATAACTTTCATCCCTGATAATGGATATAAATTATATTCTGCAGTCTTAGATGGATACGATATAACAAATGATATAACCAATAATAAATATGTAATTAAAGATATGCAGGCAGACCATCAGCTTGTGATTGAATTTACACTTATGAATGCTGCTGATGTTGAATCAGCCATTGATAAGCTGCCGGATATCAGCGATAAGGAAGTTATAAGTCAAGAGGATAAAAACAACATCTTAGATGCAAAGCTGAACTATGATGAAGTAGGCAGTGAAATAAAAAATGATTCAAAGGAAAAGCTGTATGATGCAATTTCCAAATTAGATCAGGTTGAAATAAATGTTCCTTCAGATAAGGTAGCTGTTGCGAATCGGCTTTACCTATTAGAGAATATGGAAGCCGAAGATGCCAAGGCACTTAAGGATGATAATATAAAATTTACAGTTGATGTTAAGGTTACAGATAAGGCTATAGATGATGATGTAAGTCAAATTTTAAATACAGTATTACAGGATGCTGTTATCAATGAAAGTTTTGATATAAGTGTTGTAAAAAAATTAAGTGGTGATAATGTTAATAAAGAAATTCCACTCACAGATTTGAAAGAACCGATTCAGTTAGTTTTTGAAGTGCCGTCAGATCTTCCAAGTGTTGAAGCTGGCTTTGTCAGGGAGTTCTATATTGTAAGACTGCACACTTCAAACGGACAGACTCAGGCAGATGTATTACCTAATGAGGCCGCAAGTAGTGATATTATAGTGGTCAGCAGCGATAAGTTTTCAATATATGTAATTGCTTATAAGGATGTCAAGAAACCGGCAAGTATGCCGGGAGGCTCTGGTTCGCATTCAACATCTTATGCTGTCCGATTTGTATCAGAAAATGGCAAAATTATTGGCTATATCAGCGATATACGAGCAGGCGGGAAAATCAATGAACCAATGAAACCTACAAAGTCCGGCTATACGTTTACCGGTTGGTATTTAGATAAAGAGTGTACCCAGCCGTGGGATTTCGCAAAGGATACTGTAAAAGAGAATCTGATTCTTTATGCGGGCTGGGAGAAAATTGAACCAAGCCAAAAGAACTATGTCGTAATTTTTAATTATCTAATTGATAACGAGTATCATTCAGAATCAGTATCAGAAGGAAATATCACCGCGATGCCGGCTAAGCCATTTAAAGAGGGCTATACCTTTACTGGCTGGTATGTTGACCAGGATTGTACGATTCCATGGGATTTCGACAATCGCGTTTACAGCGATTTAACGTTGTTTGCCGGTTGGCAAGTAAATACTGAGGAATATCCATTCACAGACTATAAGCCGAATGAACAATCATCGGTTCATTTAGAGGCAGAAACAGATAAAAAAGAGCTGCCTGAGGAACCGGTAAAAGAAGGTTATATTTTTAAAGGCTGGTTTGTTGATGAAGATTGTACGATTCCTTGGAAGCCTGAAGATGATTTCGAAGAAGATTTGAAATTATATCCGGGCTGGGAAAAGGAAGCTGATGTAAAAACTGAGGAACCATCAGAAATTAAACCAACAGAAAATCAACCGGCACCAAAACAGAACGATTCAATGCTGCTGATGTTATCAGCGGCAGCAGCGGTAATTGTTGCTGGCACGATTCTGTATATAAAGAAAAGAAGAAAAACTAATAAATAATCTGAAAATTCAGGAATGTGTCCTTGTGTCAATATTCCTGAATTTTTATGTCTATGACCGATCTGTTCTGATTAAGTTATTACCGGCTGATAATTCCAAGAACCTTAACTTTTTATATCAGGTCACTTGTGGTATAATTTATAAGTCAGAATAGGCTCTAACGCTTATTTTGAAGTTTTAGAACAAAGAGAGGATACTGATTCATGAAGGGATACTTTATCACATTCGAGGGACCGGATGGCAGCGGAAAAACAACAATAAGTACAGAGGTACAAAAGCGATTAACAGCGGCAGGTTATGATGCCATCTATACAAGAGAGCCAGGCGGTATTGATATCGCTGAGCAGATACGGCGTGTAATCCTTGATCCAAAAAATGTTAATATGGACGCTAAAACAGAAGCTTTGCTTTATGCCGCAAGCCGCCGTCAGCATTTAATTGAGAAAGTATTGCCGGCTCTTGAAAAAGGGCAGATCGTGATTTGTGACCGATTTATAGATAGTTCATTAGCGTATCAGGGATATGCTAGAGGCTTAGGCATTGAAGAAGTGTTCCGCATCAACGAATTTGCGATTGAAGGACATTTTCCAGATGCAACCGTTTATTTGAATCTTGCCTATGAGGAAGGACTTAAACGGATTGAAACAAGAGCATTTAAAGATCGTCTTGATCTTGAAACAACTAATTTTCATAAGCTGGTTTCTAAGGGCTATGAAGAAGTTCTTAAGAAATATAAGCACCGCATGAAAATTGTTGATGCCAGTCAAGATATTGAACATGTATTAAATGATTCCATGAACTATGTGCTGGAGCTGATTAAAAATGTTTAAAGAACGTCTGTGTAAAGAACAGCCAATTGCTTATAAAATATTAGAAAATGCACTTATTTCAGAACATTATGCCCATGCCTACTTGTTAGTTGGTGAAAAAGGTACACCTAAAAAAGAAACGGCGATTTTATTGGCACAAAGTCTGCTGTGTGATGAAAAAGGCTTCGCCTGTGAAGTCTGCAACACATGTCAGCGAATTGCTGAACATAATTATGCGGATTTTATCTTTGTGGATGGTGAGAAAACCTCAATTAAGAAGCAGGATATATTGGGAATACAAGAAGAGTTTAATAAAACCTCAGTGGAAGCTAAAGGTAAAAAAATTTATGTTTTGCATTATGCTGAAAATGCAACCTTAGATGCGTTAAACAGCTTATTGAAATTTCTTGAGGAACCTGTGCAGGATGTCTTCGCGATTCTCACTGTGGAGCAGCTTGACCGCTTGCTGCCGACGATTCAGTCAAGATGTCAGAATATACCGCTGCGCAAAGCGAATGTCAGCACTTGCTATGAATATTGTATGAAAGAGAATATTGATCCATTAGATGCCTATTTGCTTTCGCATTTATCAGGATGCTGGGAAGAGATTGTATTAAAGCTTGAGGATGAAAATTATCAGCAGGCACGAATCATGGCAATGGATACGATACAGAAATTACATATAAGTCCGGATCAGGCGTTAGTTCATTTGCAGCGTGAAGGGTTTAAAGATAAAAAAGGTTCTGATAAGCTGCAGTTTATGATGTTTTTAGATATATTAAGCATCTTCTTTAAAGATTGTATCAAGGGTAAAACAATATGTACCAGTCAATCATGGTTAAATGCTATGAAGTCATATGATGCAAAGGATTGTATTGCTTATCTAAGCGCCTGTATGGAAGCAAAAGATAAATGCGGCCGTTCGGTTAATTTAAGTTTATTGTGCGATCAGCTGATTGCGAAAATGAAGGAGTTGAAACAATGAGTGAAGAGAATGAAAAGAAAGTGACGGAGAATAAGAAACGTCCAAATCACAACCGACATCGTCAAAATAAAGAAAATAAAAAGAAGAATGAAGAAGCTGTTAATGAAAGTATCAAGACTGAACAGCCTAAGAATACACAAGATACGAAAAAGACAAGCCATAAGAATGAAACGAATTCTGAACCGGTTAAAAAGGAAGCTGTGAAAAAGGAAGTTCATCAGCAGGAGAACCGGCCTAGAGAAAATAAACCAGCTGGTAAGACAATTCATTATGACTATATCGCATTTGTATGTTTTAAAGAGTCTAAAAAGATTTATACTTTTGGTACGAATGACGGCAGTCTTAAGGTGAATGATTCTGTAGTCGTAGAAACGGTTCGCGGTCTTGAGGTTGGCGAAATAGTGAAAGAAAGCCGTGCTTTCTGTGAAGTGCCGACGGATTTGGAAATCAAGCCAATTCTGCGTAAGGCTACACCAAAGGATTTAAAAGATATTGAGAATAATGTGAAAGCGGCTAAGGAGGCTTTGAAGGTCTGTGAGGCAGCAATTAATCGTTTGAATTTAGATATGCGTTTGATTGATGCGGAATATACACTGGATCGCAGTAAAATCATTTTCGTTTATGTGGCGGATGATCGTGTTGATTTCCGTGACCTGCTTAAAGATCTTGCGACACAGTTTAAATGCCGTATTGAATTAAGACAGATTGGACCTCGTAATAAGGCAAAGATTGTCGGCGGTTTAGGCGCATGCGGAATGGAAACCTGCTGTTCACGGTTTATGAATGACTTTGATGTAGTATCAATTAACATGGCTAAGAATCAGCTTTTAGCATTAAATGTGCAGAAGCTGTCCGGTCAATGCGGTAAATTAATGTGCTGTTTAAAGTTTGAGGATTCGCAATATAAGCAAATGCGTGAAGGATTGCCGAAAATGAATTCGCAGATTGAATATAAAGGAAATCGATATCGGATCACAAGCTTAAATGTCTTATTGAAGCAAGTAAAAATTGAAAATAAAGAAGATGTTCAATTCCTTGACTTCTCTGAGCTATGGCCTGAAATTGATTGGTCAAAACGATGAAAAGGCAGAAAAGCTTTGAGAATGGCAAAGCGACTTTATATTTAGTAGCTACGCCTATTGGCAATCTTGAAGAATTAACACCAAGAGCAATCAGAATCCTAAATGAAGTAGATATTATTGCTGCAGAGGATACTCGTAATACAATGAAGCTATTGTCGCATTTTGATATTAAAACCCGCTGCATCGCTCATCATTCACATAATGAACATGAGAGTGCAAAGGGGTTGCTTAATCTTCTTGATGAAGGTAAAAATATCGCAGTTGTGTCAGATGCCGGTTATCCGCTGGTTTCTGATCCTGGCCAGGTGATTGTACAGCTGGTTATTGAAGCAGGTTACAATGTTGTGCCGATTTCAGGGGCCAGTGCCGGTTTAAACGCGTTAGTCGCGTCTGGTATCTGCGCACAGCCATATATGTTTGTCGGCTTTTTGAAGGCAAGTGAAAATGAGCGGCGTAAAGAGTGTCTTGAATTAAAGGGTATCAGACAAACTTTAATATTTTATGAAGCACCGCATCGTATTAAGAAAATGCTGGAAACATGTCTGGATGTTTTTGGGGATCGTTTTATATGTCTGGCTAGAGAGCTGACTAAAAAACATGAAGAATTTATCCGCGGCAGAATATCCGAAATTATTGAAATTGTTGATGATTTAAAAGGTGAAATGGTTATTGTTATGGAAGGCAGCAAGGAAACAGCGATTCAGCCGGAAATCTTCCCGCCGCTTTATGAGCATATTAATTCATATATTTCACAGGGATACAGCACCAATGAAGCGATTAAAAAGGTTGCGAAAGAACGCGGTGTATCAAAAAATCAGATTTATAAAGAGTATCATGCCAGTTAGCTTGTAAAATCTGCTGACAGGTAATATAATAAAAAAAGGAAAAAACTGGGAACTAATTTTTTTATCGTCGATTAGGACAAATACCGACAGGTCGATGAGCGGGAAAGGGTAAATATGAAAAAAGGAAGTCTTCCAGTTATCAATGAGTATCATCCATTAACGGGGTTATATAATTTTGATGCCTTTTTTAAAAAAGCGGCAGAAATCATCGAAAAAAACGATAAGTACCCCATGTGTATTATCAGTTTAGATATTGAGCATTTTAAGATTTATAATGATTGGTATGGCCGTAAAGCAGGTGACCGACTCTTAAATTTGCTGGCAGGGGATATTAAAAAAGCAGCTGAAAGTGCCGGAACTATTGCCGGTCATTTTGGTAATGATGATTTTGCACTGTTATATCCGGTGACCGACGATTTAGAAAAATGGTTGGCTAAACAAATTGAGGAATTTGCTAAATACACAGATGCTATCAGAGAGTTTTTGCTGAAGGTTGGAATCTGTGAAATTAATCATTCTATGAGTCCGGCTGAAGCTTATGACTGTGCGCAGCTGGCGTTAAAGTCAATTGAAGGAATTCATGACCAACGGGTTGTTAAGTATGACTGCGACATGAAAAGAAAACTGATGAGTGAACAGTTTTTAACGCAGGAAATAAGACAGGCATTAAAAAAGAAGGAATTCACTTGTTATATGCAGCCTAAATGTCAGATTGATACAGGTGAAGTGATCGGCTTAGAGGCATTGGTTCGCTGGCGTCATCCTAATGATGGAATTGTAGGACCCGATGTGTTTATTCCCATTTTGGAACGTAATCGAACAGTTCATCAGCTTGATCTATTCGTATGGGATCTAGTTTGCAGTCAGCTTCATGAGTGGATCAAAGAAGGTCTTCACGTAGTGCCTGTTTCGGTCAATGTATCACGAATTGATTTTTATTCTTTGGATTTGCTGTCTATCTTTAAAGGATTATTAACTAAATATGATCTGTCGGCTGACTTAATAGAGCTGGAAGTAACCGAAAGCGCCTATATTGAGGATTATAAAATTGTTACGGATACAATTGATCAATTAAGCAAAGCGGGTTTCAGGATATCAATTGATGACTTTGGAAGTGCCTATTCTTCACTGAATATGCTGAAGGATATTGAGGTTTCAGTGTTAAAATTGGATATTAAGTTCATTCAATTCAACAGAAAAAACCTTTTGCGGACAATGGCAATTTTAAAAGCAATTAAACAAATGGCAAGAGATTTAGGGCAGACTATCATCGTAGAAGGTGTAGAGACGCAGGAACAGGTAAATCTTTTAAAACAGCTGGATTATCATTATGCGCAAGGTTATTATTTTTATCATCCATTGACGATTGAACAAGCGACTTGTTTGCTGAAGCCTGCAAAAGTTATGAATTAAAAGCTATCATTATTGAAGTTCAAAGGGATTTCAATAAGATAGCTTTTTTTGTTTATAATGGCTCAGAATGTGAACTGTGTCAAAAAGTATACTTTATGAGACACTTGATTTATCTCTATTATAGGCTGAATTATATCATTTGTAAACTGAATTTGGACATTTTTGTACTGAAAATGGTCTAAAAAGCACTGTCTTACAAAGTATACTTTATAAGATTTATACTTTGCTGACTGGCATTAACTTGATGATCTTACCCATAAGTTTATATATGGAGATAATCATCTTCAATGAGTATTATCTCCGCCGTTAAAAAGAGTGATGTTTTTTTCCCAAGTTCCATCACTCTTTTTTCTATACTGCAGGCTATTAAAAGTTGAATACACTGGCCCAATCAAATTCAGCGGATGCCTCATAGCTTTTCGGCCACTTCTGACACCATTAAACAAACCTCATCATAATAACGAAGCATGCGTACAAAAACCTGAGTCAGTTTTGAAAATTCACTGATTTTAAACATCATGAATTTCATTATAATGTCTGTTCCTTAATCAATGGAATAAAAATTTCAGTAATATATGCTAATTCCGAAGGCGGAATTTGAATGCCAAAGGTTTCATTCACATAACGCAGGTGATTTTCAATCAACTGAATCAGCTTGCTGTGTTCCTTAGTGAAGCGTTTTAATTTCTGATAATCAAGCGGTTCTTTGCGGATTACCCTTTCCAGCATGCTGGTTGTATGAGTGATAAACTTTACTAGAATTGATTCATCCGATTGAATATGCAGTTCATCAAGGATACCGTTTAATGAAACCAATAAAGTATCCACTGCCTTCTGCGGATTGATAAAGGTTAATATTTCGCCAAGAAAATCATCTGTCAGCCTTTGAATAAATTGAGAGTTGCTGGCCTCATTTTCGATGGCCGTGTTTTCAAAATTCTCAAAAGCATCAAGTGAAATCGTATAATTAGCATCACTGCTGCGTAATTCATCAACAATTTTTATCAGCATTGGCAGATTTAAGCCGGTCATGACTGCGGTTTTTATCCCCGTTGCTTCATATACTGCGCTTTGTAAAGAAGTGAAGGGCATCATATCCGTAAGAATCAGTACCCCAGAGCCTTGATTGACAAAGTGTGCCCGATCATAAATCTTAAGCAAGAATGCTTTTAATGATTCTTCATAGCCATAATCAAGCGCTTCAATTCTGAATTTATCCTTTTCCGTTGGATTGATAAAACGCACCATTTCTTTCGCAATGCAGCTGCCATGACTGATTACTAAAACACCGATCGGTTTTTGATATAAGACCTGATAGATGGCTGATAAGAAATCACAGATACCTTCTTTTTCAATTTGACTGATCTTAATATTATAGATAGCATTCATGCTCTGTACGATATCATTGCTTAATTCAGTGAATAATGGCTGAGTATGTTCATTTACTTCTGGGGTGAAAGGTGCCGGTATATTATTTTTAGTACGCTTGATAGCATTGGCTACCTGTAAGATTAACCCAATAAATAAATTAGAGTTCAGGCTTAAATTGGTAAAAATCATTTCCCGGGTGATTATTTCATAGATTGTATCAACAGCGATGGGTGTAAGCATTGCTTTAATAGCGATCTGCTGACGCTTCGGCATGACTTTTAAAAGGGATAAACGCTGGGCTGTATATTCAGACAAACCGATATTGTCCTCGTTATCCTCTAATAATTGTACGTTATTCTCATCATGATATAAATACTGTGTATCACTGCAACTACCATTTTCATCAAAGAAGATATTTTCATTAGGAAACTGATTCAGAATCAGCGAAATTTTCTTTTTGCTGTCACCATTATAAGTGCGGTTAAGCAGATCGTTTGATAGATGCTGGAAAGAAATTGTTAAGATCCTAGAATGGCTTTTTAGAATATCCAGATAAGCCCGTGAGCATGCGAGTTTGATCTCACTGCGCAGCTGAGTAATATTTGTCTTGTAACGCGCTTGAACAAAACAGAATAAAACATCTTTAGAGAACCGAATCGGTAATTTAATATTTTTAGCTTCTTTACTGAAATAGCTTAATATTAATTCAATCTTTTCTTTAATATCACGCTGATCAATATCCGGCAGACTGATTATGACTGGGAAGTATTTAGAAACAGAAATAATATTATCTGAATCAGCTTCTTCAGTTGTTGAGGCTAATATCATCGCGTTAACATCACGAAGATGTGACTCGCCCGGTTTAGTATATGTACCTTTATGAATCAGATCAATCAGCAGTTCTTTTCCTTTGCTGTCAAGCTTCTGTACTTCATCAAAGAATAAAATACCGCCATTAGCTTGTTCAATTAAATTTTTAGTCCGTTTTTCTAAGCTGCCAAATAAGCGCAGCCGCAGCCGCTGAGCATTGTTTGCATAGTCCATACAGTTAATAATCACAAAATTAGCATTATGAGAAAACTTACCGGTTTCCATCGCGTAGTCGTACATGTCATGGGCAAACTGCATTTTACCTATGCCAAGATTTCCGCACAATAAGGTAGGCAATCCATAAGGCGGGTAATTAATAGCTGCTTTTGCTGACAGAATTTGTTCAACCAGTGATCCGCGGGCGCCTACTTGCATATCGAATGAGGAAGCCTGATGTTTTGTTTTAGTTGGTTCATCACCAGCTTCCAGATAATCAGAAAGCTGCTTACCCTTAGGAATAAAGGTAGGTATATATTTAATAGGATATGCATTTACAAAATCCTCTAATGACAGATAAAGAATCGGTCTGCCTTGTATTTTAATTAATCGGCCTTCACGCCATAAGTCATTCAGCTCTTTGGAAGCATTGGAACGCTCGATTTTTAATATGATGGAAATGACATAAGCATCCATACCGATATTACTGTAATTCTTAGCGGCTATTGCTTTTTTGGTCAGATCCTGTACTACCTGATAGACTCTTTCTTTTCTTGAACTCTTAGTATCCATATACATCACAGCCTTTCTAAATAAAATTGTATCAAACTTTAATCATGAATAATACACAAGTTTGATAATATTTAAAAATATTTTATCTTATGTATCAAAATTGATAAAAAATTGATAAAAATATGTATTTATTTCAAGGTTTATCATTATAATATCGCTCATAAGCCTAAAATATCAATAATACACTTTAAATCTGTATTGCTTGTTTTGTATTTTTGACATGGATGTATTATGCTCATATAATGGTGTCAAAGGAAGTGGAAGAATGGCAAACTTATTAATTGTCAGTCATGGCAACCTGGCTAAGGAGATGACGGCGACAGCCAGAATGATTATGGGGGATTTTGAAGGTGTTCATGTACTTGGGCTTCAGGCTGATGATCACATTGAAACATTTTACGAAAAGATTAAAAAGGAATGTGAGCAGGCGTCTGATGGTTTGCTGATACTCACTGATTTAGCTGGCGGAAGTCCTTTTATTCAGGCTTCAAGATGTTACTATGATATGTTTGAAAGAAAAACAATTGAGGTGGTCACGGGTACAAATCTCGCAATAGTAATTGAGTGCATCAGTCAGAGAGCCTATAAAAATGTGCATGAATTAAAAGAGCTTGCACTGTCCGTAGGAGCAGGATCAATAAAATCTTTTGAAATTAACAAGGAGGTGAAATAACATGAATTTCACATTAGCAAGAGTTGATGAAAGACTGGCACATGGTCAGATCATTACATCCTGGACAAAGTATTTAGGTGTATCAACGATATGGATCGTTGATGATCAGATCTGCAAGGATGATTTTATGAAACAGGTGCTGCAGCTGTCTGCACCTTCCGGCATTAAGATTGAGATTTACAGTGTTCAGCAGGCCGTTGATAAAGCTGAACAGGAAAAAGATTCATCCGCTAAAGTATTATTATTGTTTAAGCGCATTCAGTATGTTTTAGATGCTGTGAAACAGGGGCTTGACATCAAGGAAGTGAATCTGGGTAATTTAGGTTCATTAGCTGGCCGTAAATCAATTTCAAAGAATGTAAACTTAAATCCCGCTGAAATTGAAATGGTTAAAGAATTAATGGAAAAAGGCCTGACCGTTTATCTCCAGATGCTTTATACAGATTCTAAAGTAGATATCAAAAATATGATATAGAAAGGTGGTAGAGTTTATGTTGCTGGTTTATGCAGTTATTGCAGGGTTGTTGTGCTGGATTATTTCATCTGGTGCGCCAATGTGGTCAAGATGGTCATTGTATTTTGGTGCTCCAATCATTGCAGGTGCATTCTGGGGACTTGTTCTGGGGGATTTAGGTTATGGTTTAGAAGTAGGTGCCACAATTATGATGGCATATCTTGGTTTAGTAGCTATAGGCGGCAGTATTCCAAGTGATCTCGCTTTAGCAGGCTATCTTGGTGTATTAATGACAATGCTTTCAGGTGCTGACGCATCAGTTGGCTTGGCAATAGCTGTGCCGCTTGGTGTTTTAGGATCATTATGTTCAACAGCCAAAATGTCATTAAATCCAATCTGGGTGCATATTGCGGATAAGTATGCGGCAAAAGGCGATACCCGCGGTGTTATTTTAATGAATCGCGTAGGTTCACAAGTATTTCCATTCCTGACTTATTTTATTCCAGTATTCTTATGCGTCTATTTTGGTGCGCCGGTATTGGAAACATTAATGAATAATATACCTGCGAAATTATTAACGATTCTTTCTTTAATGGGTCATATGATTCCAGCCTTAGGTTTAGGTATGTTGTTTAATTCTATTTATAAGAAATCAATTCTGCCTTATTTGCTGATCGGTTTTGTATTTGCTTCATATTTTGGCGCTAATACAATGTCATTAGCAATCTTAGGTGTAGCAGGCGGCTTGCTGCATCTGTACTTCAAGAAGAAAGAGGAGGCGGCTTAATATGGAAGAAACAGTTAAAACTGAAAATCAGATTACTTTATCGAAAAAGGATTTGAATAAATCTTGGTGGTATTGGGTATGCTGGGGTCAAATCTGTTATAACTATGAGCGTATGATGGGACTTGGTTTCTGTCAGTCAATGATTCCCGTATTAAAGGGATTATATGGTGACGATAAAGAAAAGCTCGCGGAAGGTATGACGCGGCATCTGACGTTCTATAATACTGAAAATACATGGGGTGCGGTGATTCCAGGCATCGTAGCTTCTCTTGAAGAAGGAAGAGCTAACGGTCAGGATATTGATGATGAAACAATCGATAATTTGAAAACAGGTTTAATGGGACCGCTGGCAGGCTTAGGTGATTCAATCACGCAAAGCTTAGTTAAGGTTATTCTGCTTTCAATTGCTATCGATATGGCTGTGCAAGGTTCAATTGTTGGCGTTCTGATTTTCGTTTTAGGCTTCTCAGCGTATGCGTTGGGTGTCAGCCACTTTGTATATTTCCAGGGTTATAAATTTGGTAAGACAGCAATTATGAAGATTCTTGGCAATGGCATGATTAAGGATATGACAGAGGCATTAGGCGCTCTGGGTATGATGATCCTCGGTGGCTTGATTGCGAATAATATTCCAGTAAAAACCGCTTTAACCTATTCTTTGCAGGGAATGTCAACAGAAGTTCAGGGCATGCTTGATTCAATTCTGCCTAATTTATTATCAGTTGCAACTTTTGGTGTTGTGGTCTATATGCTGAGAAAAGGCTGGAAACCGACTAAAATCATGATTTCTTTAATGCTCGCGTCGGTTGTGCTTGGCTTCTTTGGTATCTTAGCATAAGAAAGGATTCAATCTATGAACTATTTAGAAGAACACAAGAAAATATTCGGATGTGATAAACCAATTATTGGCTGTCTGCATCTGCTGCCTTTACCTGGCACCCCTTATTATAATGAGGAAACAACAATCGAAAAGAATATCGAACGTTTAAAGCATGATGCGGCGATTCTAATGGAAAATGGCGTGGATGCGGTAGTCTTTGCGAATGAGGGTGACCGTCCTTATCTGACATCAGTCGGCCCGGAAGTCATCGCTGCCTATGTGCGTGTAGTTACTGAGGTATTACCGATGATTCATGTACCATATGGCTGCGGATGTCTTATTGATCCGATTGCTACGCTTGCGATTGCGAAAGCAATTGGCGCTAAATTTATTCGTACTTATGTAACAAATAGTTATGAGGGTACGTTTGGTCATCAAGAATTCTGTCCGGCTGAAGTATTCAGATACCGTCATCAGATTGATGCTGATGATGTACATGTTTATACTTATTTTGATGCACACGCTGGAGTATGCTTGGATACACGCCCAATTGAAGCTCAAATTTCCAGTGGCTTAGCTGCGCTGCCGATTTCTGGTATTCTCGTTGGCGGGCCGCGGGCTGGATTACCGCCGGAAACAAGTGCATTTGCAAATGTAAAAAAAGCATTCCCAGAGATTCCATTGATTCTAGGAAGCGGTGCAAATAAAGACAATATTGCTGATTTAATGCCTTATTGTGATGGTTTGATTGTTGGCACAACAACGAAGCGTGATCAATATCTGTATAATGAAATGGACCCAGAGCGGGCAAAGGAATTCATTGCAGCGGCTAAGGCAGCAAGGAAATAACAAAATGAGGAGATCTGCAGTTAAATGCAGACCTCCTTTTTAGTACGATTTTTAATTATTTTATTTTGCAGGTGCTGAAGGGCAGCAATCATTGCAACTGGCAATATCTTGTTTAATTTCGTATACTATTATAAATAGCCATATTTGTTTCCTTTCTTTAAAAAATATGCACGAGAATATGCACCGATTAAAAAAAGTAACAAAAAAAGCCTTAAAATAAGGCTTTATGTTTCATTGGTGCAGAAGAAGGGACGAACGATTATTCTTACAAAGTATCATAATAAGCTATATTTAAGCATTATTGGATGCGAATATATACCATTTTTAGCGCAAAATTTTACTGAATGATATTTTTTGTAGGAATTTTGTAGGAGTATCAGTAATTAAATATTATTAAACGCTGATACTATAAGCTCTTTACTTTCTTTTAGTAAATGGCCATAAGTATTATTAACCATCTCAGGGGTATCACCTATTTGCTTTGCTATTGCAAATGCACTTATTCCTTGACTTAGCAGATAAGTAACATGTGAATGTCTGAAATCATGTATGCGTATTTTCTTTAAGTTAGCTTTTTGAGCATAATTTTTATTGGCTAGTTCAAGAGGAGTTAAACCAAAAGGAGCGAAGTAGCCAAAAACAAAGCGATCCATGTCTTTGCTTTTTATTTTATAGTAATATTTTAGTTCTTTCAAAGCCTCTAAGCATCTTTCAGGTATAAGCACAGTTCGATAACTATTATTTGTTTTTGGAGTAGTAACGATACGGTTTCGAGAGTCATATGTTTTTTCTATTTTAATACATTTATTTTTGAAATCAATATCATTCCATGTTAGAGCTAAGGCTTCACCTTTTCGTAAACCACAAAAGTATAAAGTAAGAAAGAAAGCTTTATATTTCAATGTGTCGGCTGCATCTATAAATGAATTAAATTCTTCAGGTGAATAAAATTTCATTTCTTTCTTTTTTTCTGATCTGAATTTAATCTTTTCAAAATTAATGTTTTTATCTATGAAACCATGTTTTAAACCATAATTTAAAGGCATTTTAAATAACGATTGTATTTTATCAAGATATGAATTAGAAAAATGAGTGCCATCTTTTTTAGTTGTCTCTAATAGTGATTGCTGCCATATCCTTATTTTTGCATTTGTAATAGCTGATATTTTCATATTTCCAAAATACTCTTTAATTCTATTATCATATAATTGTTGAAAATCTTGATAAGTTCTTAATTTTCCATCTTTTTGATAATCTTCAAGATATAAATTAAATAAATCTTCATAAGTTATTTCGTTGTTTATATCAGCTCTAGCTTTTATTATAAGGTTATTTTCATAACTTCTGGCAGCTTCATCACTGGTGAAACCAGCCTTATAATAATCTATACGTTTTCCATCAATAGTGATTTTCCCTTTAGCGTACCAGAATTTAGTTTTTCTTTTTCTTCCGGTTGCGGGATTTACTATTTCTTTATAATATTGTTTGATCATTTGAAACCCTCCTTGTCTTAATTTTTGATATGTAGTACAATTTGGGTACAATAAAAGGAATGTTCGCCAAAACACTATTTTATTGTACCAAAGCAATATTACTAGTATTGCTTATTATCTCCTGTTACCAGCGGGAGATTTTTTATTGAAGAAATTTGTTGGGTATTTCTACTCCATTCTTTTGTAAAAGTAGCAGATACTCTTTGTTACTTAATCTATTAAGTGATTCTTGATAATCTGTTTTAGCTTTTGCTAAGTTGATTTTATAAGTGTTTCTTTGATCAAGTGTATTAATTACTGAATGAATTGTTAGAATTATGAGTATAGAGCCTATTAAATATTCTAATGGGTGAAGATACGGCATATTATAATCATAAGCAACAAATAATCCATCAAATATAAATAATGTCCAATTCCAAGAAAATGTTTTATCTGGATAATTAGCGCCTACAATACGAAGTCCGGGTTCTATATAATCCTTATCAAAAAACTGTTGACCACAAGATTTGCATGTGATAACAGGACAGCCATATATTTTTTGATTCTTAGGTATTCTAACCAAGTATTTATATTTACAATACGGGCATCTTTTATCCACATATTCCATAAATATATCTCCCTAAATTTTCCCTAGTACTCTACCAATGCAAATAGTACTTTCAGTTAAATTAATATCGTTAAAAGATTTGTTATGACTGATAAGTACTCCATCACCTAACTCTTTAATATAACCGCTACCATCTATCATGAATACACCGATTTCACCTCTGCTAATGCAGGGGCTTTTTTTAACGGCGACTTTATCTCCATTATAATATGTAGGCTGCATACTGTCACCAGACACACCAATAACAAAATCAGCCTCCTTGTATTCTTCAGGAACATTAATGACCTGAGTAGGAATATCATCAAATACAAACAAACCTGTGCCTGCTGATAGACCTGTAAGATATTCCGTCTTGGTATAAAGATAAGGTGCTGGTACTTCATCTAATTGTAAAGATTGTTCTACTATGCGCGTATATTCGACATCAAGTAGTTGATCTATTGCTTTTTTTCCGTGCCTATCAAGGGTGCGGTATTTTTTTATATGTTCTTGTTCATAAGGTGTTACCTTAAATTCGTTTTGTTTCTTACTTACTCCATCTTGAAATAGATAATTCGCATCGCATTCTAATACATCTATTAGTTTATATAACACGGATTCTTTAGGACCACTTAAGTCTAATTCATAGTTTCCGACAGCAGATTTTGTGATTCCGAGTAATTCTGCAAGTTGGCTTTGAGTTAATCCTTTTGATTCGCGCAGTTCGCGTATTCTTTTTCCAATGCTCATTTTATCCATCCTTTCTATAACTATATATTAGGTAAAAAAACTGTGTATGTCAAGAAAAAAATACAGAAAAAGTGTTCTGAAAGTCTTTACAGACAATAAATAATGTGCTAATATATCGGTGTACAGAAAAAGTGTACAGAAAGGAGTTGATTAATTTGTATATGAGTTATATTGCTTTGAATACGAAGAGATTAATTCAAAGCAAGGGGTTAAAACAAAAAAGGGTTGCAGAAAAAGCTGGTTATAATCCAAAAAAATTCAGTGATATGTTGAATGGCAGAAAACTCATTACTGCGGACGATGTTTTACCTATTGCGGAAGCATTAGAAGTTAGTGCTAATGATTTATTAAAGAGACCTAATGATATTGTAATCAAATCAGAAGATTAGAAAGGAGGTGAATACATGTGTAAGAAAAATGATTACTCTACTAGCAATATTGAAAAAGAGCAAATCATCCTAAAGTGTTTTATTACAAAGGAGGATATAAAAAAATTGCGTAATAGCAGTAATCATGACAGCGCAATAGAAATATTCAATTTAGCAAATAAAATGAATGAAGAAAATGACACTTATGTTGATTCAAAGTATGTGCAGGTTTCCAATGTCCTTAAAGTACTAGGAATCAAAGAGAAGGATATTTTCCGTAATGCTGCCATTGAGAGAAAAATATTGTTTGAAAAAGAAAATCAAAAAAGAGACGTTCCCACAGTGCGAAGTGAAACGTCTCAAAGTTGATAACTGTAGTAAATTATCAACTAAATTATAGCACACAAAAGGAAAGGAGGAAACATGAATCCTGAAGAAATGTACTGGCGATTTGTAAATGAATTACTAATTGCTTTAAAAATTAACCGTTACTTAATTATCTTGAATATCCTTATGTCAATCATGATGGTTGCACTGGTGATCCGATATGGAAGATAAAGAATTATTCAATTTACTCTACAAGCAAATTGAAGATAGATCAGAAATTTTAAAGGCAATCTTACATATAAGTTTGCTTATGAATTTACTGCTACTAATCATCACAGGCTGTTTGATCCTATTACATATCCAATTAGTATGAGAACTATTGCCCACATACATTGAAAAATGATATTGGTTAACTTAAGTCTTAATTCATGATAGTATTTCCAACCTTCGTCAGTCCCAATAAAGGATTGATTCTTGTAATCATCTGAACCTTTTAAATATCCCATCTTAGTTAAAATAGCTAGATGTTTAATAAGGGATTTTGCAGATAAACATATAAGCTTTATCTCTGATAATGGAATCTCTATTGAAGAAGTTGGATAAAAACCTATTTTAGAATGCATGAATAAGACACATTTAAGCACTCGGTAATGATTAAATAAGTAAATCATACAATCACCTCAAAAAGATTGTAGCACAAGGAAAAGAAAAGGCAAGGTGAACTAATGGAAATTGATAAAGTACAGAAAGAACTAGAACGATTGAACAAAATGAGTGCGGTTAGTATTATTACAGAATTATTATCTAAAGAAAACGTTATTCTAAAAAGGTGTCTATTATTATCAGCACTAGTAAACATTGCTCTAATAGTTTTTACATTTATTGCTTTATTTTCCTAAAGTGGAGGAAAAATGGACAAAATTAAAACCCGTTTTAAGTTGGAGACATTGCCTACAACAACGTTGATAGACATGTGGAACAATTTCAATCTAGCACCTTATCATTGTGGTTATTGGGATGAAAGATTTCCTGATAAACCATATTTGTTTGACCTGCTGCCATTCGATTGTAAAAGGTTTAAAAGATTCACAAAATTCCATTACCTTATCGAAGCGATGAAAATGATTGAAATGGTGGTAGGACAAAGGAAAATCATTGAGGAATTAAACAAGAAACAATCTAGCATTAATACCTAAAAAGGCAAGGAGAAACCAATGATCAAATACATAAGAAAACCAATCTGGAAGAACTGGGTTATTTTAGGACTTGTGATTTATTCGGTGGCGGTTACAGTGCAAATTTATAATTGCAACCGTTTAGCCGAGGAACAAACCGAAAAGATAGCGCAGCTGCAAAGCGAAAAAGCAGAGCTGCAGGTGCTAGGTGAGATTATCACACCAGTAATTGAAGAAGATTACTGAACACCTATGAGTAGTGCTGAAACTCGTATAGACGAGAATCACACACCATTAGATGCAATCAGCAGCCGTCTCACTCCTCTCTCGGGATTAGAATTTTATGAGATGGCTACTGATTATGGAATAGATGCATCGTTTGCACTTGCCACCTGGGCGTGGGAAACGGGATGGGGCACAAGCGAGTTATGGCTCAATAGTAATAACCCAGCAGGCATTACTTGCGGTGATGTTTATTGCTCGTATGACAGCCAAAAACAAGGCTTACAGGCTATGTTTAATCTCATGCGATATTACGTCAATGAGCTAGGCAGAAATACGGTAGCAAGCGTGCGTGAAAAGTGGAGTGAGAGCGAAGATGCAGAAATGATCGTACAGATCATGGAGGAAATACATGGACCTAACAAATCTAGTTAGCGACTTTTTTAAGACACAATCAGTGATTTCGAAAGAGTCGCTAAGAGCAGAAAGGGAATTACAGGACTATCATGACAGTTTAGTTGATTGCGACAATTTTCCGACCTGTGACTGGTGCGGTGAAGCAATCACAGAAGATTGGTATGAAATAGATGCAGGAAAAACAGTTGATATTGTTTGCCCTGAGTGCATTGAAATGTGCAGAAAGGAAAGAAAATGAGTGATAAAACATTAAAAGAAATCAGTGCAGAAGCTAACACACTGACTGATTATAATAATGTGTTCGCAGTGTTAAACGCAATCAATGTGAATGATAAGAAAGAAGAAAAGAATGGTTTATCTTACTTATCTTGGGCGTGGGCATGGGGCGAAGCTAAAAAGATTTATCCTGATGCCACTTATACAATTTATGAGAATGCAGCAGGTTGGTGTTACCACACAGACAATCTGACATGCTGGGTTAAAACAGGAGTAACGATCAATGGTTTAGAACATATCGAATACTTGCCTGTCATGGATTACAAGAATAAATCAATACCAGCAGATAAAGTGACGTCTTTTGATGTAAATAAAGCTATCCAGCGATCCTTAACCAAAGCGTTAGCAAGACATGGATTAGGACTTTATATCTATGCAGGTGAAGATTTGCCAGAAGTAGATAAAGGCAAAGAGATTGCAAAACGTCAAGAAGAACAGATGCTTAGATGGAGTGAATATCGGTCAAAGTTAACTGACTTGAAGGTTGATTTTAGAGAAGATGAAGAAACAGTAAACTACATACTTAAAAATGCGAAGGTTAAAAGTCAAGATTTAGACAAACTGACGGTTGATGAGACTGATAGGCTGCTTAACGTTTATCTTGGTATCATACAAAACAAAGAGAAATCTAAAGAAGTGAAACAAGGAAACGAAAAGCCAGAAGTCAAACCTGAGCAGACAGAAACAAACAAGCAAGACAACATCAAAGCTTGCATGGCTTATCGTGATGAATTAAAAAAAGTTGGTATTGATTACTTATCATCAAAGGTGGTTGAGTGGTGTAAAAAGAATACAAGAACCGGCATTACCACAATGGACTTAACGAAGCTTAATAATGAGCAGATCATTGACATGATAAATCTATACGCAAGATTACACGCCGAAAAGAAGGCTAAAGATCATGAAAAGCAAGCGCAAAAAAAGGCATGAGATATTTAACTCTCTACTTCAAGATGAAAAAGTATGCTATAGAACACAATCAACGATAAATCTACATAAGCATCACATCTTTGCAGGTAGTCACAGAAATAAATCAGAAAAATATGGACTTTGGGTATGGCTGCGAAACGACTGGCATAATGGAGCGTCTTATTCTGTACACGCTGATCCAACAGGTGAATTAGCTGTACATCTAAAGCAAGAAGCACAGCGTAGATTTGAAGCTATCTATGGGCATGAGAAGTTCATGAAAGAATTCGGAAAGAACTATTTATGAAGCTAGTAGGAGTATATAAGAGAAAAGTAACTGATGAGGATAACAACCTTGAGGTTACTTTCTCTTTTCAAGGTTACGATTCTAAGCGTGATTGTGAAGAATTGGAAAAGGAAAAGAAGTACACGCTTGAAATAAATGAATTGAAGTCCAAACGTACAGGTTTGCAAAATCGTTATTTTTGGAAATTAGTTGATGAAATAGATATTAAAATCAATGGTCATAGAAAAAATAAAATGAATTTATACATTCAGCTACTAGAAATGGCAGATGTGAAATCAACATATCTGCAGGTGTTAGAGGAAGCTCTTGAAATAGTAACTAACAATTTCAGAACATACAAAATCATTGAACACCGTATTGTTAACGGAAAAGATACGGTAATGGTTAAAGTATGGGATGGGCAATCGAAATTTAACACTACTGAAATGGCATCACTTATAGACGTAACCCTTGATTACGCAGAACAAGTAGGTGTACCAACTGCATTTTATAGGGAGGTGCTTTAATGGAATGGTATGACAATATATACGATATAGGTTTACCGATTGACCTCAGACAATGGAAAAAGAAGCATGAAATCGTGAAAGAACTGCGTGAAAAAGGCGTTAAAGTATCAGATGATGCCCGTGAATTTAGACTGCATGTAGAAAAGTACAATGAAGGCTTTTATGAGCATCAGCAGTCAACGTATATAGCTCACAGTACGTCTAAAGGCTACATTGTTACCCAAGATATAAACCTTATCAAAAAGTCGTTAGACGATTACGGAAAGCGGCCATTCAATCAGCTTAGAAAGCGTGCTAAAGGTATGAAAGCGATTGATGAGAATTATAATTTGCGTGTTGATTTAGAGAGAGAAAGTTTATGGTAAAGTTTGTGATTAAAGGTCGTTTAGCTGGACTTAATGAATATACAGAAAGCAACCGCTCTAACCCTCGCAAGGGTAATAGAGTAAAGCACAGGGAACAACAAATAGTCACTACGGCAATCAGAAGCGCTCATCTCACGCCGATACATAAACCGGTAGTAGTTTACATTGATTGGTTTGAAAAAGACAACAGAAGAGATGTAGACAATATCACGGCAGCCAAGAAATTCATTATGGATAGTTTAGTTGATACTGGCATCTTAAAAGACGACAGCAGACGTTATGTAAAGCAGATCGTAGATTGTGTTTTTACTGATACCAAGAATCCACGGATTGAAGTTGAATTGGTTGAGGTGGGTTGATATGGCAGAAGGATATATCAAGTTATTTCGCAAGTTTGTAACATGGGAATGGTATGACGATATAAACACATCAAGGCTTTTTTTGCACCTATTATTAACTGCAAATTGGAAAGATGCTGAGTGGCATGGAATCATAATTAAACGTGGTTCCAAGCTCACTTCACGGTCAAGATTAGCAAAAGAGACTGGTTTAACGGAAGATCAAATTAAGACCAGTCTAAATAAGCTGATTTCCACCAACGAGATTACCAAAGAAAGCACCAACAAATACACAATCATAAACATTGTAAAATACGGCGATTATCAAATTTCAAGTAATGATGATACCCAGCAAAACACCCAACAAGATAACCAATCAATGCCAAACAATTACCCCAACGAATGCCAATCAAATGCCAATCAAATCCCCACAAATAAAGAAATAAAAGAATTAAAAGAATTAAAAGAAGATAATAATACTTCTTTAAAAGAAATAAATAAACAAATAAACAATCAAGAAAAGCCGACACTTTTTGAATTGTTTGAAGATGAATTTAAACGGCCATTAACCCAAATCGAAATCAAAAGGTTATTTGATTGGCAACAAGAGCATGATGAGCAGTTAGTTGTGTATGCTTTGCGTGAGGCTTCAATCAACAAGAAATGGAACTTTAATTACATCGGTCAGATTTTATATGAATGGCAGCGCAATGGCATGACGGCTGAAATGTACGAGGAGCGTGAAGATAATGGAAATCAATGAAATATACAAGCAAGCCATAGAAACTTATGGCAAAGATGCACAGCTAAAGATGGCGATTGAAGAAATGGCAGAGTTAACACAAGCCATCTGTAAAAGCTTTAGAGGTAAGGATAACACTGACAATATCGTTGAGGAGATTGCGGATGTTGAAATCATGCTTGCACAGCTAAAGCTGATTTATGGCATTGAGCAGTACAAAGTAGACATGCATAAAAGTTTAAAGCTCTTTAGACTTACTCAGAGGTTGAACAATGTTGATG
>NZ_HE578932.1:0-4369 GCF_000313565.1 Dielma fastidiosa
GGAGGAGGGCAGTATGCGGTTTAAAAAGATTTATGTGGAAATTACTAATGTCTGCAATATGCATTGCTCATTCTGTATCCAAAATAAACGGCCTCAGCATTTTATGACCATCGATGAATTCAGTCATGTCATTAATGAAATCAAGCCTTATACAAACATGATCTATCTGCATGTTCTAGGTGAGCCGCTGCTTCACCCCCAGCTGTTTGACTTTATAAGGCTGGCAGAGGCTGCCGGCTTATTTGTGCAGCTGACAACCAATGCTACCTTGATTGACAGGTGCCTGAACGGTTTATGTGAAGCACACAATCTGCGGCAGATTAATATCTCCGTTCATAGCTTTGCACAGCATAGTGAATCAGAGCAGCTGGCTTACCTGAAAAGTATCAGTGATGCCGCACGTAGGCTCAGTGATGCTGATAAATACGTTTCTTTGCGCTTATGGAATATGCGCGGTGATGAACCGTCTGCCGAAACAAAGCTAGCGATGCAATTTTTTGAAAATGAATTTCAGACAGCCATCAATGCCGGTGAGCGCCGTCAGTCAATAAAACTGATGAAGCAGGTGTTTCTTCAATTTGATGAGGTATTTCAATGGCCTGATCTTGCCAATCCCTATGTTTCCGATACCGGCCGCTGTCTAGGCTGGCGTCAGATGTGCGGCATTTTATGTGATGGCACAGTAGTGCCCTGCTGTCTTGATAGTCAAGGCATTGAATCAATGGGAAATGTTTTTCAAACATCTTTTTCGGATATTGTAACAAATAAAGCAAATGCGGCTATGCTTGATGAGCTGAAAAGTGGTACAATTAAACGTGAGCTTTGTCAGCATTGTTCATATCGCTTACGTTTTCAAAAGGGAGGAATTTAATGAATACAAAAAGTAATAAAATGGCTACCATGCCTATACCTAAATTAGTTTTAAATATGTCACTGCCTGCAATCCTGGCAATGACGGTGCAGGCTTTATATAACATTGTCGATTCATACTTTGTAGCGAAGGATACATTAAGCGGCTTGACAGCTGTTTCACTCGCTTTCCCAATCCAAATGATTATTGTCGCATTATCGGTTGGTATCGGGGTAGGTATCAACTCATGCGTATCAAGAAATCTTGGCGCTCACAATGAGGAAGACGCGATTAATACCGCAGAACACGGATTGGTGCTGACTATGTGTCTGTATCTGATTTTATTGCTGCTGGGGTTGTTTGCCGTTGATTTATACATACCGCTGTTCACCAGCGATCCAGCTGTCATTACATCTGGCATTGCTTATACGAAGATCGTATTGATTTTCTCATTCTCACAGATGCTTGCGCAAAGCATTATTTCAATCCTTCAGGGAACCGGGGACATGGTTTCATCAATGTATGTGCAGCTGACAGGGGCGATTGCTAACTGTATCTTAGACCCAATTATGATCTTTGGTTTGTTTGGCTGTCCTGCACTGCATGTAGCGGGAGCTGCTTATGCGACGGTCATCGGCCAATTTCTGTCATTGCTGTTGGCATTATTTCTGCTGTACCGCAAAAGGGATAAACTGCCGATTTCATTGCGCACCTTTAAATTCAGACCTTCTATTTTGACCAATATTATCCGCATCGGCTTGCCTTCCGCGGTTATGCAGGCGGTAGGTTCAGTTATGGTTACCGGCATGAACTTGATTTTATCACAGTTTGGTGACGCGGCAATCACGGTTATGGGTATCTATTTCAAGCTGCAAAGCTTTGCGTTTATGCCTTTGTTTGGTATGAATCAGGGGGTATTGCCGATCCTGAGCTTCAATTACGGTGCTCAGATCAAAAGCCGCTTTATGCAGGCACGGCGCTTCGCAACCAATCTGGCACTTGGCTATACATTGATTGCTTTAGCTGTATTCCAGCTCTTTCCTGAACAGCTGATGGCAATCTTCTCCGCTGAGGGAGAAATTATGGCGCTGGGTATTGTATCCCTGCGGATTTTAAGTCTTGCTTTCCCAATCGCGGCAATCAGCATTTCGCTTTCACCAGTCTTTCAGTCATTGGAACGAGCTTCAATTACGATGATTACTTCCATCCTGCGTCAGCTGGGCTTGCTGCTGCCTTTATCATGGCTGCTCTTTAAGCTGTTTGGCGCCTATGTCGGCTGGCTCGCATTCCCGATTGCGGAATTGATCGCGACGATTTATAATATAGTCATGTATCGTAAAGTAAAAGTAGAAATTATTGACAGAATGCCTGATATGGCTGAGGAGGTAGCAGTATGATTTTACTTAAAAACGGAACCGTTTATACAATGGATGAAGCCGGTGTGTTTGTCGGTGATGTAAAGTTTGACCAAGGCAAAATTGTCGCCGTCGGCAAAGATTTGTCAACGGATGGCTGTGAGGTTATCGACTGTACTGGCAAGAATATTTATCCGGGTTTTATTGACGGTCACTCGCATTTGGGAATGCAGGAATCAAGCATTCGTTTTGAAGGTGACGATGTAAATGAAATGAGTGATCCTCTGACTCCGCATGTACGGGCTATCGACGCGCTGAATCCGATGGATGAGACAATTCATAACGCGGCTTGCGGCGGTGTTACGACGGTATGTTCCGGGCCGGGCAGCGCAAATGTGATCGGCGGAACCTTTGCCATCTGGAAAACGAATGGACATGTGATTGATAAAATGGTAATCAACCCAATGGCGGCGATGAAATGCGCTTTTGGTGAAAATCCTAAGCGTGTATATAGTGATAATAAAATTAAGACAAGAATGCAGACCGCCGCTTATCTGCGTGAAACATTAATGAAGACAAAGGAATATATGGCTAAAAAAGCATTGGCTGGTGATGATATAAGCAAGCAGCCGGCTTATGATATGAAACTGGAGGCGATGATTCCGGTTCTTGAAAAGAAGATCCCTTTAAAGACGCATGCTCACCGTGCTGATGATATTCTCACCGCCCTGCGGATTGCCCGTGAATTTGATGTGCTGATGACGTTGGATCATTGCACAGAGGGTCATCTGATTGTCGATGAGGTAAAAGCAAGCGGCTTCCCGGCTTTTGTTGGACCGTCATTAACTGATAAGTCAAAGTTTGAATTAAAAAATCTTACTTTCGCGACTGCCGGTATCTTAAATAAAGCCGGTGTTAAAATTGCTTTAATTACTGACGCACCGGTAATTCCTCAGGAATATCTGCCGCTGTGTGCCGGACTGGCCTGCAAGAAGGGCTTGGCTGAAATGGAAGCTTTAAAAGCCATCACGATCAATCCAGCAGAGATTTTAGGTATTGCGGATCGTGTCGGTTCATTAACTGCTGGGAAGGATGCTGATATCGTAGTCAGTGACGGCAATATATTTAATACCTTGACGAATGTAAATTATACATTCATCAACGGGGAAAAGGTTTATCAATTCTAAAATACAGGCACTGAATCATTCAGTGTCTTTTTTATTATATAGGAAATTTCATTTTCAAGCATCAAATCACCAATATCTCATTATGAAAAGTGATCTAAAAAATGATAAAACTTGATGAAATTATCGTGTGAATATGGTATACTATGAGTAATAAAAAACATATATTTAATCATTAAATTCAACCTAAGCATCACCTAGTTTCCTTTGTATCAATCGAATCTCAGTGGATGCTTTTTTGTTCAAGGGGAGGGGAACATCAATGAAGTGTTTATCGTATTCAAATCGTTTCTATTATAAAGTGTTATCCGAAGAATATGCGAGTTGTATTAAGAAGGATTTGATCCTGTATAACGCTATGCTTCATACAGCTTATAAGAAACTCTATTTAACTTGTTTTCATGGTGTCAAGGATGCAGTCTCTTTACAAAAACAACTAAAAGCAAAATATGGTACGAATGATTATTTTCCTTCATCTGCAATACATGAAGCCAGAGCCTTGCTTAAAAGTAATATCGAAATCAATCAGCGATTGAAGAAAGAATGTACTAAACGGATTGAAAGAATCAAAGAGAAGATTTGTAAGGAAAACAAGTCTTTACAGAACTGGCAGAAGCAGAAATCACAATTGATTCAAAAAAGCAAGGAACATGAAACTAGTGAAGCAGACTATTTGTATGAGGTACAGATCGTTAATCCGAATATCAAACAGTTAAAACATAGAGTCGGGTTGCTGACCTTTAAATTAAACCGAGAAACGGATAAGCTGAATCATTTGAACTTAGGCGTGAGAGCCGCTTGCTTTGGTTCTAGGAAGAAGCTTCATCATGATCTTGAAGCCTATCGATATGAAAGAAGAAAACGAATGCTGATACCTGGCAGACGGCAGGGAAAATACAGTAACAATCTCTTCAAATATCATCTTGAATCAGGGATCATGGTTTATCGAGGCACAGAGAAAGAAGTTCATTTACCAATTC
>NZ_HE578932.1:5191-23332 GCF_000313565.1 Dielma fastidiosa
GGCTGTTTACTTGATGGAAATCATTGAACTGATCAAAAGAGTTCCTGTATGGATTTGCTCGAGTGCGACTCCAATACCGATAGGTAGAAGGAGAGAGACATTGAAATACAGGAAGGAACAGCGCCGCGAGAAAGGCAGCTGGGTGTCATCATTGATGGCATGATTTCCTTAAGGATTGAAGGAAATCATTTTCTTGTTACAAACCAGTCATTTATTCATGTTTTATTTATGTTATAATGACACATAGAGATGAGAAATGAGGGATATCTATGAGTAAATTATTAATTGTCGAAGATGATGAAACCATCGCTTTAGGCTGTGAGTATTCTTTTAAAAAGGAAGGCTTTGAAGTCATGGTAGCGAAAAACTGCGCACAGGCTAAGGAGCTGCTTTCAAGAAACAGCTATGACTGTCTGATTCTTGATCTGGGCCTGCCTGACGGCAACGGCTTTGAGGTCTGTGAATATGCCAAATCGGTTGGTTCACCAGCGGTTATTTTTCTGACTGCCAGAGATGATGAAAATGATATTGTATTTGGTTTGGATATGGGCGGTGATGACTACATCACGAAGCCGTTTGGCCTTAAAGAACTGATGTCCAGAGTGAAGGCTGTTTTGCGCCGCAAGAACCAAAATCCGGATCAGGAAAAAATTATTTCATTAGGTGATTTAAAAATTTATTCATTAAAGGGCAAGGTTTATAAGAAGAATCAGGAGGTTTTTCTATCGGCCATGGAATATCGTCTATTGATGACGTTAGCTACCCGTAAGAATGAAATCCTGAAACGTGAAGAGTTGCTGGACAGCATTTGGGATATCGGCGGTGATTTTATCAATGACAATACACTGACCGTTTATATCAAGCGGCTGCGTGAAAAGATTGAAGATGACCCGCAGAACCCGAAGCTGATTGAAACAATCCGCGGTATCGGATATCGTGGTATCAGCCGTGAATAAAATGAAAGACCGCCGCCTGCGCCAGACCTTGATTCTGCTTGTGCTGGCCTTGACGGTTACGGTAGGTATGGTTTTTTTTCTGGCATCGAAGTCTGTCAATTTCATCGAACGCCAGCAGATCCGCAGAAATGCGGAGATTATCGGCTTGATCGCTGAGAAATATCCAGATGCTCAGAGTGAAGTTATTAAGCTGTTTCAAAGTGAACATCTGTCTACCAGTGAATTGGGAGAAGAAATCTTTCAGAAATACGGAATGGATTTCGCAAGCGGTAATATTGTCGGCAATTATCGTGAAGCGCAGCTTTATATCGTATCGATTTTTCTGGTTTTAATTGCGCTTTTCTGCTTCGCGGTCTTTTTTATCTTTTACTTTTATCTGAAACGAATGGATAATTCATTAATTAATATCTCAGAATATATCAATCGATTATTAAATAAAGATTATGCTTTAGATATCATTGATAATGATGAGGGTACTTTAAGCTCGCTTAAAAATGATATTTATAAGGTTACCGTGATGATGAAGGAGCAGAATGAATTGCTGAAGCAGGATAAAATGCTGCTGGCGAATAATCTGGCGGATATATCCCATCAGCTTAAAACGCCGCTTACTTCAATGCTTTTAATGTCAGATCTATTAGACAGTGATGAATTGACTAAGGAAGAACGCAAGGAATTTTTACGGGTGATCAAATCACAGCTGAAGCGGATTGAATGGTTAGTATCCTCGCTGCTGAAGCTGTCTAAGCTGGATGCGAAGACGATTGAGTTTAAGAAGGATCAGATTCATGCCCATGATTTATTGCGTAAGGCGATTGAACCGGTTTATATGATGATTGAAACGAAGGATCAGCAATATTTGGTCAGCGGCGACAATCCGCTGATTGAAACGGATGTCAACTGGACCTGTGAGGCTTTTGTTAATATCTTGAAGAACTGCAGTGAACATACACCGCAGGGCGGTATTCTGAAGGCTGAGGTTTTTGATACGGTAATGTATACAGAGTTTGTTTTATCGGATAATGGTGTCGGTATTGATGCTAAGGATCTGCCCTTTATCTTTGATCGTTTCTACCGCTGTTCGACAGTCAGCAAGGAAAGTGTCGGCATCGGTTTAGCCATGGCTTATTCAATCATAACCGGTCAGGATGGTACGATCAGTGTACAGTCCGTATTGAATCAGGGGACTTCATTCTCAATTCGTTTTTATAAGAAGTAGGTGACGTAATGGAAATATTAAAAGTATCGCATATTTCAAAAGTATTCGGTAATAAACAGCCTTCGGTAGTCCTGAAAGATATTAGCTTTACTGTTAAGAAGGGAGAATTTGTGGCGATTGTCGGACCTTCCGGTTCAGGCAAATCAACGCTGCTGCATATTCTTGGCGGTCTGGAGCCGCCGACTTCCGGCTCGGTTTCGATTGATCGGACAAGTCTGTATAATCTGAGTGAGGATCAGCTGACTATTTTCCGACGCCGCCAAATCGGGATGATCTATCAGTTTTATAATCTAGTGCCGACATTAAACATCCGTGAAAATATCCTGCTGCCTTTATTGCTGGATAATAAAGAGGTTGAACAGAGTTATTTAAATCAGATCATCACATCATTAAATATCGATAAAATCATGGAATACTATCCCTCACAGCTTTCCGGCGGCCAGCAGCAGCGGGTTGCCATTGCGCGTTCATTGATTCATCATCCGACTTTGGTATTGGCTGATGAGCCGACTGGAAACTTGGACAGCATGAATTCAAGAGAGATCGTCGATTTGCTGAAACTGGCTAATAAACGAACCAATACGACGATTCTTTTAATTACGCATGATATGAATATTGCGATGCAGGCTGACCGGATTTTTGAAATGAATGCCGGTGAGATTAAAGAGGACAAGTAGGCTTCATGAATATTCTGAACGTTTATATAAAGAAGTATCTAAAGGAAAACCAGCATCGTACAGCCTTATCGATTGCCAGTATCGCACTGGCTGCCGCGATGATTTTTTCAATGTCGGCGATTATGACTTCCATCTATGTGAGTATAAATGAAAGCCTTGTCCGTTCAACGGGGAATTATCATGCTGTTTTTACCGATGTGAATCAGAACTTTGCCTCTTATCTTGATATGAATATGAAAATTGAGGAGGAAATGAAGGTTCAGCATTATGGTGTTTCCTATCTCAGCGATTCAATGAATAAACAGAAGGCTTATCTGCGTCTGCTTGGTTTTTCATCCTCGGCGATGCAGAACCTGGATATTGATCTGGTTGAGGGCCGGCTGCCTAGAAACAGCAATGAAATCATTGTTTCACAGTCTTTGCAGTATGAGGGAAAGATTAAAATGGTACCGGGCTTACAGGTGGTTTTAAACCTTGGTGAGCGAGTTAGTGAAGCGGGCAATAAGCTTGATGAAGCGGCGCCGATTGAGGATAATGAACAGTTTTTACCGCTGCACAGCGGCAGCTATGAGGTAGTCGGTGTATTTGAAACCCCTAATTTTGATTATGATAATCCCTTCTATTCAGTCATCACCGCTTATGATGAGAATGCGGATCTGCCGATGGATATTTATCTGCTTTATAAGGATATTAAAGATACTTATCAGGTAACTGGATCACTGAGTCAGCTGTTTAAGGGGGAATATACGGCTTTCAGCTATAATGATACATTACTTAAATATAATAATGTGTTTAATGAGCGTTTGATTTCATTTCAAATGCTGGTGCTGATTGTTTTCTTCCTGCTGTTCTTTTTAATTATTGCCGGTGAATTGATTTTCAGCAGCTTTGCGAATGCGTATCTGAATCGTGAAAAGCATCTGGCAATCTTTAAGAGTATTGGTGCTACCGGTCATCAGATTCGCATGATGATCGTCTATGAGGGTATTGTGATTCTTGGTCTGGCTTTGCCGATAGGGCTTTTAGCCGGCTATGGTTTCACAAGCGGCACCTTTTATGTGGTGAATCAGCTGCTGAAGCGGATCGTTGTGAGTGCCGTCCAGCTTAATTTTCATTATACATGGCAGCTGATGCTGCTAAGCGGTGGGGCTGCCTTGTTCTTCTCCTTCTGTTCAATGCGTTTAGCGGCCAAAAAAACAAGCCGCAAATCGATTCGATCCACGCTATTATCCAACGATGAGGTTGATGAAGAACGTAAGCCGTATCTTGATCTTCAAAATAGATTTTTAAGCATCGATAATAAATTAACACTGAAGCATCTGAAACAGAATCATAAGCCTTATCGTAAAATCATCTTTCTGCTGAGCAGTGTCATGGCATTGTTTATTACAACACAGACCGTATTTGATTATATGCGTCAGGGCGTGTTTCTTAATATCGATGATGCCGGTTATGATGTTAAGGCAGTCATTATGAATGATAAATATCCAACTAGACTGATTACCCGCTTAAAGCTTAGCGATGGATACTCAAGAATGCTGGTAGCGGAAATGGTTAACGTGACAAGTAATGATCTAAGCGCGTTCAGCGATGAGTTTAAGGCATTATATAATATTGATGAGACCGTGACTTTTACGCTGATTTCATATAGTGATGATGTGCTTGATTACTATATCAAACGCAATAGTCTGGCAAGAAATCTTGAAATTATCAAGAATTTGGATCGGCCGGTAGGTATCCTGTATAATCAGGCATATGACGCGGATAATCGTAAAATCGTTGAAATAGCGGATGCTGACCGCATCAATAATATCTATAGCCTGTATCCATCAGATGTAAAGCTCTTTGATAAGCTTGAGGTTATTTCTACCCATGCTCAGCTGCCGGGGCTTACCATGCAGGATACGCCGCAGATGATTATCTCTGACGCGATGATGCAGCAGGTAATTGCTGAATTGAAAAGTGTCGGCTCTTATGAGGAACATTTCACAGTCTTCTTTAAGAGCAGCAATCCTAACGCGCTTGAGGGAATGCTGAATATGCTGCCGCAGGGTGAGGGAGTAGATACCTTTGAGGTCATTAACGCAGTCGCCCGCCAGCTGGAAACAAAGACGATCAAGGCATTGCTTGAAATCATGATGTATGGCTATATTATTCTGATTGCATTAATGGGTATGGTAGCAGTATTTAATATCTCAAGTGTTAACTTTGAGTACCGCCGGCGTGAATTTGTGCTGTATCGCATGCTGGGTCTTCGAATGCGTTCTGTCCGCAGGATGATTTTCAGTGAATTGATCTTCTATGGCTTAAAGATTCTAATGTCATCCATTCTTTTAAGTCTGATTGTAAATGGTCTGCTTTATACGTTTATGTTTAAACCGATGGGCATGCATTTCCATTTAGAAAAGACAAGTATCATTGTTTGCTGTGCACTGATTCTGATCGTATCAATCATGCTGATGCTTTATGCTTCTCATAAAATACGGATCAGCCGTTATAGTGAAGAGGCAAAGAATGAAATTTCATTATTATAAGCTGTAAAATATTACACTAAGGGAAACACTTTTCAAAAAGTGTTTCTTTATGTTATACTAAAGCAACAGGAGGTTTAATTATGGGTGATGCAATTAAATTAATAGGTATTGTTATCATTGTGGCAGGCTTTGCATTAAAGCTTGATGTATTGGCTGTCGTATTGATTTCCGGACTTGTAACCGGATTAGTTTCAGGGATGTCTTTTGTTGAAATATTGAGAATTATCGGTGATTCTTTTGTCAGCAATCGCCTGATGTCAATCTTTTTAATCAGCTTCCCAATCATCGCTGTTTTAGAGCGATACGGCTTGAAGGAGCGAGCCGCCTATCTGATCGGACAGATCAAGAAGGCGACCGCTGGCAAGGTATTGGCGATTTATTTGCTGATTCGTACGATTGCGGCGGCCTTTTCAGTTCGTTTAGGCGGCCATGTGCAATTTGTCAGACCTTTGATCTATCCGATGGCAGAAGCAGCCGGTGAGAAATGCAAGGGTTCACTGTTTACCGAAAAGGAAACAGATTTTGTGAAGGGCTTGGCGGCGGCAGCTGAAAACTATGGTAATTTCTTTGGTCAGAATTGCTTCTATGGCGCCAGCGGCGTTTTGCTGATTCAGGGTGTTTTAATTGAAGCGGGTTATGAGGTTACCCTTCAGTCAATCGCGCTGAATTCCATTCCGGTAGCGGTGATCATGTTTGTTCTGGCTTTGATTCAGTTCCATTTTGCGGATAAGAAAATCAGAAGGGATGGGATGATGTAATGAATGAATTTTTAAATATTGCGACCGAAATCGTCTTTGTATTATGCGGGCTTGTTTCCGTTGCGACGGCGTTTCGCGGTTTAAAGAATGAACAGGCGCGTATAGGGACTTTTCTGTTTTGGCTGATTCTCGGTTTGATTTTCATTTTGGGTAAGATTTTGCCATCCGAGTTAGTCGGCGCGCTGCTATTGGCGATGGGTGTGCTCTCAGCGACAAAACAAGTACGCATGGGCAAATTCACTGAGGCTGATCCGCAGTTTAAGAAAATGTCGAGTGAAAAAGTCGGCAATTTGATTTTCCTGCCTGCCTTGATGATCGGCGTTGTGGCAATGCTGCTGTCAACGATAAAAATACCTTGGCAGGGCGAGAGCTTCGCTATTCCAAGTGCGGTTGCTATCGGTGTTGCAAGTATTGCGGCATTAGTCAGCGGTATGCTGCTGCTTCATCCGAAGAATAAGGAAACCGCAGAGGATTCAACCCGGCTTTTGATGCAGGTGGGCGGAAGTTCATTGCTGCCGCAGCTATTAGCCGCGTTAGGTGCGGTGTTTACATCGGCAGGTGTCGGTACTGTTATTGCGAATGCAATCGGCGGTATTATACCTGAGGGTAATATTTTAATTGGTGTTATTATTTATGTCGTCGGCATGGTGGTTTTCACGATGATTATGGGCAATGGCTTCGCGGCCTTTTCAGTAATTACCGTGGGCATCGGAATTCCGTTTGTAATTCAGCAGGGCGGTGATCCGGCAATGATCGGCGCTTTAGGTTTAACGGCTGGTTTCTGCGGTACACTAATGACACCGATGGCGGCGAATTTCAATATTGTGCCAAGCGCTGTACTTGAAACAAAGAGTAAATACGCGGTGATCAAGGCACAGCTGCCAATGGCATTGGCAATGATTGTTGTCCATGTGATTTTAATGCTTGTATTAGGTTTTTAAAGGAGGTCATTTATGAAACTATTAGTAACTGGCTTTGATCCATTTGGCGGTGAAAAGATTAATCCGGCTATTGAATCAGTGAAGCTATTGGCTGATGCAATCGGCGGTGCTGAAATCATTAAGCTGGAAATTCCAACAGTATTTAATAAATCGCTGGCGGTGATTGAAAAGGCTGTCAGAGAGCATCAGCCGGATGTGGTACTGTCGATTGGTCAGGCTGGCGGCCGCAGTGCAATCAGCGTGGAATATGTCGGTATTAATTTGAATGAGGCCCGCATTAAGGATAATGAAGGGTATCAGCCTTCCGGTGAGAAGATTTACGAGGATGGCGAGAATGCGTATTTCACCACGCTGCCTGTCAAGGCAATGACAGCTGCTATGAAGGCGGCTAATGTACCGGCAGCGATTTCTTATACAGCAGGTACCTTTGTCTGCAATCATGTGCTCTATGGGGTTCGCTACCTTGCGGAAAAAGAATTTCCAGCAATGCGTTCAGGTTTTATACATATTCCTTTCCTTCCGGAACAGGTACTTGATAAGGCAAATACACCAAGCATGAATCTGGATTTGATTGTCAAAGGCTTAACTGCCGCAATTGAGGCAATTGTATCAAATGAAAAGGATATTCAGGCAAGAGCTGGAGAAACTCATTAATCAGGACTGCGGTCCTGATTTTTTTAAGTAAAAAATGCAGGCGCCGTATCAGAACGGTTCCTGCATTATTTTTTCCATTACTTAATTGAACCTTGAACACGATACTTTAACTTATTTAGCTTGAAGGCATCTATGAACAATCTAAGTATCAAGAATAGCAGTACGCATAAAAATAACCAGTAGAATTTAAGCAAAAAGAAAGCAAGCATAACTAATAGCAAAGTCTTATTCTTCTTGAGCAGAATATCGAAATAAGCGATGAAGCGCCAATATCCATTATGATTCGGATTTAAACGATGATAAAGATTTAAATACTTTCCGCATTTGACAATTTTAGCATTGACCAGAACGATTGGCCCATTTGCATTATTTTTAAAATAATCTCTCAGAAAAATCTCATGAAAGAGGATGCGGCGGCAGTTTGTGTCAATAAAAATGAATAATACTGCATAAATCATCACCAGCAGTATAGTAATGGGCAGCCTTAGATTTACCAGAATCGGCAGCCAGTCATGCTGGTTAACGATCGCAAAGTAGAAAAAGGGAAGGGTTAGAACATGGATAATGTTAACAATTCTTGTATCTAGATAACCATCGGCAATTCCATAATTCTCTAATAAAAAGAAAATAAAATGAATTGCATACAGCATCCAAAGATAGGTAAGGTCTTGGCTTGTCACTGTCATGCAATGCAAAAAGCTTGCGAAAATTATGATTGGCAGTGTAGCAATCAGGGCTGTCAGACCCTTTTTGATAAAGGTTTTGCGCATAGATTTGGGATAAGCCAGCAATGGATACCAAGTAGTACGCTTGTCTTTTAAAAGACGATAAACGGCAAGCTGAAAGAACAGCAGGATGAACGCTTCATAGGCTATAAATTGCTCACGCGGCAGCAGAATATTGAAGCCATTATAAGCAGGTCTTTGCAAAGTTGGATAAATCAGTGTAAGCAGACACAAACCGGCTGCAGATCCTAACAGTGCAAGAATATACCTAAATGGTTTTGATTTCAGCATAGTATTGATCATTGAGATAAGCCTCGATTTCTTTTCTGCCTAAAATATCCGCTTTAAGACTGCCATGCTCCATAATTAACAGGCGATCAGCAATCTTACCAATAACATCCATCGTATGAGTGGTAATCAGAAATAGATGTTCCTGTTTCATTTCTTTGATGAGCCTTAGAAAGCCTAATACACTTTGAAAATCAAGGGCATTAAATGGCTCATCAAAGATTAGCAGATCAGCTTTAGATAAAAGCAAGCAGACAATAGCACATTTTTTCTGTTCACCCGAGGAGCATTGTTTCACCTTTTTATGTTGATAATCAATGCTGAAAATCTGTAAGAGCTGATTATAGAATGAATCATTAAGTTCAAGGTCTTGATCGTTAAAAATACGGTTGTAGAAACGGAAATTATCAAGCACACTCACATCTTTAATCAGACAATCCTGATATGGAAGATAACCAATTGACATACCATGCCGTTCTATACTGCCATCATATGCCGGCAGCAGCTCACACATTAAATTGAGCAGTGTGGTTTTACCACTCCCGTTTTTCCCTGAAAGCAGAATACAGGGAGCATTGGTATCAAGCATTAATGATAGATTTTCAATAAAGGGCTCATCAGTATATGTAAAGCTAATATTATTTAATTCAAGCATGAACTCACTTCCTTGTGCTTATTATAGCAGAAAATGGTTTTATCATAGGTTACAGCTTTGTCATACTGAAAGGAAATACCTATTGGTTTACAGTCTCAGCAGGAAAGAAGAATTCAGTTAATGAATCCATCCATAGATTTCTCATCAGCATATCCTTGTAATAGCTGGCAAGCAGCGGATTATCGGTGACGATACCATCAACACCTAAGCGCAGCACCTTGTTGATGTTAGCATCCTCATTAGCGGTCCACACATAGAGCTTTTTGCGGCTGAAATCAGTCAGCGACGCAATTTCATAATTGACAAAGGTTGTTTCAATACTGTAACCATCGATCGTATCATAATCAAGCAGCGGTGCATAGAAAACAGCAGTGATTAAAACTGTCTCAATGCTTGGATTGATAGCCTTTGTCTGCTGAAGAATGGCAGAATCCATGCTAGCAATGCTGCATTGATCCTCCATGCCATATTTTTGAATTAATGCAAGTGTCGTTTCCACAAGCTGCCGCTCATGGCCCGATGATTTAAGCTCAATCATTAAATGAATACGGTTTTTAGCCGCTGCCAGCATCATTTCTAATGTAGGTATCGGCTCATTGGCAAATTCAGGAGCAAAGAAAGAACCAGCGTCTAAGGTCTGAACGATATCATAAGGAGTATCCCAAACCTGACTGTCATAACCGGTGGTTCTTTTGAAATTAGTATCATGCATGATGATCAGCGTTCCATCCTGAGTTTGCTGGACATCGATTTCAGCACTGTCAGCGCCGGCAGAGATAGCGGCTTCTAAAGCGGCTAAGGTGTTTTCAGGGGCAAAGGCGGCACCCGCTCGGTGGGCGATGATCTGCGTATCCTTCTGATTGTTGGTATAAAGAGCGCCGCCAATCTCACCCTCACTGAAAATCAGCATCAGCGCGATGGCAAAGGCACCAATAAGGGTTCGGCCTAACCGCTTTGTTAGGGAGAGCTGCTTTTTTGCTGTTGGCTGCCGCGGCTCATCATTTAAACGATGACTTTCTATAACAATAAAGGAAATCATCGCTGAGGTTGTAATAATATCATTGGCAAGTCTGAAAAAATCAGAAAACTTAGTCAAGCCAAAGCGAAAGGCATCAGCCCCTTCGCCGGCGAGTATGGTATTTGCTGCGAGCAGTAAGATAATAATCAAAGCAATCAGCATCAGGCCCAGCTGCAGCAATAACATAAATATTATCAGATTCCCAAATAAACGGAAGGGTTGTTTGGCAATCAGTTTCATGCTTTTTTTCCATGCTTCTGAGAAATTCGGTGACTGCTGAATGAAGATGAAACCAAATAAAAAGGTGAATACGATGGTATTAAGCGCAATCAAAAGCAACCAATAAAGCAGCGCCAGCTTAACATCGGCAAGCATTGCGTCTTTAATGAATTCAGGAATCGAAAACCTTAAGAAGGAAGCGGTAAATGGAAAACTCGATAGGATGATCAGCAAGGCTAAAAGGATCAGCAGGGGCATGTTTTTTAGGCGCAGATAATTCAGTGATGTTTTCACTGACTGACGGTAAAGTTCAAGCAAACTGAGGCTTTGCTGCTGCCAGCCATATTGACCATAGATTAACAGTGCGGTGATTTCAAAAAACAGCAGTGCTGCGATTAATAAGAAGAAGCTGATTAATAGCAGGATTGATAGGGGATGAATCAGCATCAGACGTATGTTTTCTTGAGTCAATATACTTAAACCGGTGTTTTTTAGAATCAATGACATGATTTCCTGGTAAAAAGTATAAATCAGAAATGAACTGACTGTACGGTGTATGATTTCAAAATAAAGCAAGGTTGGCCAATTTTGTTTATGAATTGAGAGTGTATTTTTAATTAATTGAATCATTAACTTCCTCCATTCTCTTCTAGTTTGCGGCAATTAGTTTATTTAATTATAATTCCAGCGCGATTTTAAGAAAGGCTTCCATTTCTCTGGTCAGCCATTTGTTTTTGTGATAAAAGATCTGCCGCCAGCTGATCAGCTGAAAATCACTGACTGGCAGGATTGAGATGCTTTGCTTGGCTACGGCTTCCTCAATCGTAAATTTAGGCAGCAAAGAGATTCCCATGTCAGCGGCAATCAAGCCAATAATAAAATCTGTGTTGCCGATTTCCAAGTAAGGATCAATAGTTTTCTGCTGTGCATATAACTGCTGATCTAAGGCATGGCGGTAACTGACATTATTTTCAGTAAGGATGAAGTTCTCATCTAAAAGATCATTGAGTCTTAATTGCTTGCTTGCGGCTAAGCGATGCTGACTCGATGCGGCAAAAACGATTTCTTCCGGAGCTTCAAATACCTTGATCCAATTTTTATGATTTCTTTTGCTGTCAAGCAGATAGACAAGATCAAGCTCATTGCGATCCATCATCGTTAAGAGCTGATCCGGAGCGGCTGTTTTAATGCAGAGTGATACTTGTGGGTATAGCTGATGAAAAGTAGTAAGAAGTTCAGGAAAACGGGTCGCGCACAGTGATTCTACCGTACCAATCCGCAGACTGCCGTTGAGTGCTGAATCTTCACTCACCGCTTGCTTGGCGTGATTGACTTCTTCAATGATCCGCCGGGCATGCTGAAGGAAGCATTCACCCTGCTGGGTTAATGCGATACGTTTGCCGATGCGGTCAAAAAGGCGGGTATTTAATTCTTTTTCCAGTTCATGAATCTGAATCGTAACCGCTGCCTGTGAATAATTTAATTCAGCGGCAGCTTTAGAGAAGCTTTGCAGTTCCGCAATCCTTAAAAAGGTGATGAGTGTTCTAAGTTCCATAATAGCTCCTATAAATTATTTTTAATAATCTTATAAAAATATTAAAAAATTAATATTATGAGTTCATGCTATAATAAAATTAACTAGAAGTCAAGAGGGGTTAGCAATGGATAAAAAGGACAGATGTTATCAGGCTTATCTTAATATTTTAAAGAAGGAATTAGTACCCGCGATGGGTTGTACGGAGCCGATTGCGATTGCCTATGCGGCGGCGATTGCCCGTGATGTGCTGGCTGATGAAGTAAAAAAGGTTACGGTTCAGGCCAGCGGCAATATAATTAAGAATGTAAAGAGTGTAGTAGTGCCGAATACCGGCGGCCGTAAAGGGATTGCGGCAGCAGCGGCAGCGGGTATCGTCGCTGGTGATGCCAAAGCAAGCCTTGAGGTAATTGCCAATGTGAGTGAAGAACAGCTGTGTCAGATTGACGCGTTTTTAAAACGTGTGCCTATCGATATTGAACATGTTGACAGTGACAGTTCATTGGATATAAGCATCATCGCTGCCAGTGACTTGCATACGGCACGGGTGCGCATCGTGAGGGAGCATTGCAATGTAGTGCTTAGGGAACGTGACGGTCAATGTCTGTATCAGGGGGATGATGCCGTTATGAGCAGTCAGGAAGATTGCTATGACGTGCTTTCCATGCGGGGAATTTATGATTTTGCCGTGCATGCGGATATTGAGGATGTTAAGGCGGTGCTGGATCGTCAAATCAGCTGTAATATAGCAATTGCACAGGAAGGGCTGCGTCAGAGCTATGGTGCCAGTATTTCATCGATTCTGCTGTCAACCTATGGCAATAATCTTCAAACTAGAGCAAAGGCGATGGCAGCGGCGGGTTCTGATGCGCGGATGAGCGGCTGTGAACTGCCGGTTATTATCTTATCCGGCAGCGGCAATCAGGGCATGACTGCTTCAATACCCGTTATCGTATATGCGCAGGAGCTGAATATCAGCCGTGAGAATCTTTATCGGGCATTATTGATTTCCAATTTAATGACAGTACATCAAAAGCTGAGAATCGGCAGGCTGTCAGCTTATTGCGGTGTGGTTGCCGCCGGGGCTGGGGCAGGTGCTGGCATCGCTTATTTGCTGGGCTGTACCTATGAGCAGATCTGCGCGGTATTTACCAATGCGCTGGCAATCCCTTCCGGGATGATATGCGATGGTGCTAAGCCGTCCTGCGCGGCTAAGATTGCGACAGCGGTGGATGCCGGCATTATGGGCGCACAGATGGTAATCCGCGGCAAGAGTTTTCACAGCGGTGAAGGTATTGTCTGTCAGAATGTTGAAGCGACGATTGCCAATGTCGGACGGCTCGCCAGCCGCGGCATGAAAGATACGGATGAAGAAATCATTCAGATGATGATTGAAAACTAGGAGGAAGTATGGATATTCAGGCATTTATTAAAGATTACTGGCATAAAATTGCAGTTCAGGATCGTTTGGGTTTAGCTGAAATGTTCACTGAGGATGCCTTCATTCGCTGGCATAACACGAATGAAGAATTTACCAGAGAAGAATTCATCAAGGCTAATTGTGATTATCCAGGTGAGTGGCATGGCAATGTTGAACGCATTGAGATCAATGAAGATTATATTTTAACCATCAGTCATGTCTGGAGTGCTGATCAGTCATTTCATGTATGTTCTTTCTTTATCTTTGAAGGTGATCAAATCTGTAAACTGGATGAATATTGGGGCGACGATGGGGAAGCACCGCAGTGGCGCCAGCAGCTTAAGATTGGCCGTAAGATTCGTTAATTAATTTAAACAGCACTTGCTGTTTTTTTCTTGCATAAAAAAACTCTCAAGCTAACTTGAGAGTATTCTGCATATGGTGCCCGAGGCCGGACTCGAACCGGCACAGTATCGCTACCGGTGGATTTTGAGTCCACTGCGTCTACCAGTTTCACCACTCGGGCAAGTGCTTAGATATTATAACGTATAAAAAGATAAATTTCAATTGCTTTTGATAAAAAAGTTAAAAAAAATCATTGAGCAGTCTTTATCTTTTATACTTGTCAAGGCATGGGATTTGGTGTAGACTCGACATTGGAGGTGAGCCTGTGAATCCAGAAATGATCCTTAATATATCCGCTAAAGCCGGTCGTCTGCTGCTTGAGAGCGGCGCTGAAATATATCGGGTGGAAGAAACAATCAGCCGCATCATGGAACATTATCAGGTTGAGGAAGCCAGCAGCTTTGTGACACCCAGCGGTATTTTTGTATCCTTTGTGCTTGATGGCAGCAATTATTCTAAGGTAGTGCGGGTAAAGGGCAGTTCCTTAAATCTTGAACGCATTAACCGGATCAATGATTTATCACGCCGCTGCTGCTCTCAGCATTTAAGCATTGAAGCTGTCGGTCATGAATTAGCGCAGATTGAAAAAGAACCCTTGTATGCCATGCCGCTGCGTTATCTGGCATCGGCGATGATCGCATTTTGTTTTACTTTATATTTTAATGGAACGCTTAAGGATGCTCTCTGCGCTTTTGCGGTTGGCTTGGCAGTACGGGCAGCCGCTAATTTTTTAGAGTGTAAAAAGATTAACGCATTTGTGACAATCACCATTGAATCATCAATCATAGCATTGCTGGCGCTGATTTTTGAAGCAATTCCATTATGCGTGAGTAAGGATGCGGTTATCATTGGCTCACTGATGCTTCTGGTTCCCGGCTTATCCATTACCAACGCGATCCGTGACTCTATCTCCGGCGATCTGCTTTCAGGCGTGACACGCGGAATTGAGGCTTGCCTGATAGCTGTCGCGCTGGCGTTGGGAGCTGGTATTACAATCACATTCTGGATGAATGTAGGGGGATTGTTATGATTGTTCATGTCTTATCAGCGACCATCGCAGTTTATTTCTTTGGCTTCTTATTTAATATCCGCGGCAGGCAATTATGCTTTTCAGCATTAGGCGGCGGTCTGACGGCTTTTGTTTATGAACTGGGAATCGCTTTCAATGTAAATCTCATGCTGACTCTCTTTTCAGCGACGCTTTGTTTTTCAATCTATTCGGAAATCATGGCGCGTATTCTAAAAACGACAGTTACAACCTTTGCCATCAGCGGTTTGATTCCCCTGGTTCCCGGCAAGGGAATGTATATGACCATGCTTTATTTAGTCAATGGCGATATGGCAGCGGCAGGCAGCTCTGGACTTACCACATTAGCCAGTGCCGGTATCATCGCTTTAGGCATTATGGTTGTCTCAACCTTTTATAAGGCATTCAGTGAAGCCAAGGTCAAGCAGGTGTGCGAGAAAGATTAAAAATAAAATCCCGCTGTTTAGCGGGATCATCAAATACTTATTTTTCAGCTGTTTTCTTAGCAGCTGCTTTTTTTGCTGGTGCCTTCTTCTCAGCTGACTTTTCAGCCGTTTTCTTAGCTGCTGGTTTTCTGGCAGCCTTAGGCTTTTCAGCTGGTTCTTCAGCTTGTGCCTCAGTCTTAGCAGCTGTTTTTTTCGCAGCCGTCTTTTTAGGAGCCGCTTTCTTTGGCGCAGCTTCATCATCAGCGGCTGTTTTCTTAACCGCTTTTTTCTTAGCTGGAGCCTTTACTTCTTCGGCCTTCTCTTCCTTAGCCGCAGGCGCTGGCTTTTCAGCTTTAGGAAGCTTAGGAAGATCTCTTCTCAGATAAGCTTTAATGGCCTGACTCATAAAGCCGGCAAGACCAATTTGGAACTGATCCATACTTTCTGTGAAGCGCTTGTCAGTTACATATAAATTAGCGAGGCGGGCAAGAATCATATCTGTACATTTATAATAATACTTTGTCAGATACTCCTGCCATGCTATAACACAGTTATAAACATCCGGACTGTCAAGGTCTTTACTCATATTGTCAATAAACATCTGATAAATCTTTTCAGCTTCCAGGCCGATTTTCTCTAACTGCTCCTCAGATGTCTGTTCAGAAACACGAATGCCTCTATTTACTGGTTTGTTTCTAACTTTCTTCTTTTTATGATTCTTCATTTTCTTTCTCCTAATTCCCAAGTCATAACTATATTATAATATATTTTGAAAAAAATTCAAATTTTTATTAACACTCATAGTATGAGCCGGTGATTCATTTTTAAACACGGTTAATAAGTTTCGTGCAGACGTAGGTTTACAATAGCTTTTTGTTTACCTTTTTCCATGATTACACGAGGGATACGGTCTGATAATAAGCAGAGAATTTCATAAGAAATAGTATTCAATTCCTCAGCGACGCGCGTTACCGGCATCTGTTTAGATATAATTTCAACGGGTGTCCCCAATGGCTTGCTGCTGTTCAGCCGAATCATGCATTGATCCATACAGATCCTGCCGACGATTTCGACTTCTTCACCATCCACAATCATTGAGCGTCCCTGATTGGCTCGAATAAAACCATCCGCATAGCCAATAGGCAGCGTGGCAATCCATTCATCACCCTTAGCTGTATAAGTTGCCCCATAACCGACACATTCACCGGCATGAATCTGTTTGACACAGGTAATCTTGCTGAAAAGTGAAAGCACTGGCTGAAAATCAACGGATGTAGAGATAGGGGAGACACCGTAAAGGATTAGTCCGGCTCTTACCGCATTGGTAAGCTCATCAGGAAACTGAAGGATGGCAGCACTGTTTTCACAGTGAATCCATTTAGGCTTGATTGAGAGCCTGTCAACGAGAGTCTTAAAGGTATGATACTGCATTTCACAATAGTTCAGATCATCTTCATCCGCACAAGCGTAATGCGTATAAATGCCTTCAACGATGCCATTATGCTGCATAATTAATGCGATGGCATTATTCATTTCATCAGAAGTTTTCATGCCGATGCGGTTCATGCCTGAATCAACCTTCAAATGAAACTTTAAATGGGATAAATCATCATGGCATGCCAGACATTCATTCAGCCAATCCAAACTCAGAACGGTTAACGTAATCCGATGAGTCTGTGCCAGTGGAATATCGGCAGCACGAATATGACCTAATACGAGGATATCTGAGGTAAAACCTTGTTTACGAAGTGAAAGTGCTTCATCCAAATAGGCCACCGCCACCATGGCAGCGCCTTCTTCCATGGCTGTTTTCGCAACCCAGTAATCACAATGACCATATGCGTTGGCTTTTAAAACAGCAATCATTTTTTTGTTTGTCAGTTTCTGTATTTCACGGCAATTATGCCGCAGGGCATCAAGATTGATCTCTGCCCAGGTATCACGATAGAACATGTCATTCACCTCGTTCTATTCTATGCAGATTATACAATTCTTGAATATTGATAAGCAACAGCGACAGCGGCAGCTCTGAAGACGATGGCTAATAAGCTTTGAATGCTGGCATTCAAATACATCCGCAGCAAGGCTGTAAAGAAGGCCGGCCATGCAGCTGGATTCAACAATGCGGAAAAGCCAAAATAAGTAATCAGATCCGCAATCAGAATGGCAATGACACATAAGACTGCTCCAAGTATCGAGAAACGCTGCTGAACACCGCGGCCCGCTTTCTGGACAGCCATGGCAATACCATAACCGACGACTATTAATAATAAAGAAGATTCAATATGTATGTACTGCATCAATGCGCCATAGACAACAGCAATCACGATTGCGCTGATGCTTCCGGCGATAATTGCCCGTGTGAAGCGCTGCTGAGAGGTGAGTGCCTGGGTATTGAATATTTGAATCATAGTATTCCTCCTAACTTTTACTAGTATAGCATATTCAGGCGAATTTACAAACAGGAAGGCGCTTATTTAGGCTTACTGTAAGAAACATTTAATAATGTATAAGGATGATTTATCAGGATAAACTATCTGAGGAAGTGAGTATAAGCCGCTGATCTAAACCCGCTGTTGCGATGAAAAAGAAATTGTAAAAATTTTAAAAAAAGTTGTTGACATAGCAGAAAGCGAATGGTATTATATTAAGGCGTCAAGGGCGAATTGCCCATGGCTAATACGAT
>NZ_HE578932.1:23642-55036 GCF_000313565.1 Dielma fastidiosa
TTTAAAAAATCTGGGAGGGTAGCGAAGTGGCTAAACGCGGCTGACTGTAACTCAGTTCCTTAACGGTTCGGCAGTTCGAATCTGCCCCCTCCCACCATTTTTTTATTGGGGTATAGCCAAGCGGTAAGGCACTAGACTTTGACTCTAGCATTTCACTGGTTCGAATCCAGTTACCCCAGCCAATTTTTTATGACTGACTCGTTAGCTCAGATGGTAGAGCATTTGACTTTTAATCAAAGGGTCTGGAGTTCGAATCTCCAACGAGTCACCATTTGCGGATGTAGTTCAATGGTAGAACTTCAGCCTTCCAAGCTGACTACGTGAGTTCGATTCTCATCATCCGCTCCAAAAACATTCGATACGCCTTAACGGGCGTTTTTTTGTTTTATGTCGTTCATAATAGGCTTGAATCGCATTTAACTTTATGATAGAATGAGTGAAATGATTGGAAGTGAGAAGATGAGAAAATAAATAAGAAACGATCCAGCAATTAAAGGAACAAGCGCATAATACTGCTGTTTTAATCGTTGTGTCTCTTATTTATATCTCATCATCCGCACTGGGAGGTGCGGAAATTATGCTTATAATAAAAAATCTTACAATAAAAAATGCTAAAGGATCAATTCTTCTTGATGATTTCAGTCTGACTTTAAGCAGTCATGATAAGGCCGCAATCATCGGTGAAGAAGGCAATGGAAAAAGCACGCTGCTGAAAGCTGTCTATGATCAGTCATTGATTGATGAATATGCCAGCGTGAGCGGTGTGATACAAAAAAATAACTGTCGGATTGGGATGCTGAGTCAAAAGCTTGATTCAGCTTGGTTTGATTCGGCGATCTGTGATTATTGTTTAAAAGAAACCGTGGATGAAGAGATTGCATATGAAAGATACAATGAATTAATGAATTTGGAAAAGCTGTGCGTCCAATTAAGATTGGATCCTTTAATGCTGTCATCGCAGCAATTAATTAAGACGTTAAGCGGTGGTGAAAAGGTTAAACTGCAATTGCTGAAATTAATGAGCAGGCATTATGATGTTTTGCTTTTGGATGAACCAACCAATGATTTAGATTTGGATACCTTAATGTGGCTGGAACGCTTTATGAATGAATATGAGGGTGCTTTATTATATGTCAGTCATGATGAAACGCTGCTTTCAAGAACTGCCACCCGAATTATTTTGCTGGAACAAGTCAATAAGAAAACTAAAGTAAGACATTCAATTTACAATATCGGTTATGATCAGTTTGTTCAGGAGCATCAGGCATCTGCCATTAAAGCGGAGCAGCTGGCAAATAAAGAAAAAGAAATCTATGAAAAGAAGCGTGAGAAGCTGTTGAAGATTTTGAATGCTGTGCATGATGCGCAAAATAGCTGCAGCCGTCAAGATCCGCATACGGCTCGGCTTTTAAAAAAGAAAATGCATTCAGTAAAAAGTATGGAGAAGCGATTCGAAAAGGAAAGCTATACAAAGCTGGATACTGTTGAAGAAGCCATCGATGTGATGTTTGATGACTTTGACTGGAACCCAAGCAAGGTTATTTTAGATGCGGATTTTTGCGTTGAGGTAGCGGATCAGCGATTGATTGAACCTTTTGAACTGCATGTGAGAGGATTTGAAAAAGTGGTCTTTATCGGTCCTAATGGCTGTGGAAAAACTACCTTGATGAAGCAGATTATTGAGCTGCTGAAAAACCGCAGCGATCTGAAGCTGGGTATTATGCCGCAGAATTATCAGGAACAAATGCCTTATGAAATGGCCGCAGTTGATTTTTTAGCACCTGATCATGATAAGGATACGGTGACTAGAGCCAGAGAAATGTTAGGACGTATGAAATTTACCCGTGATGAAATGGCTGCACCGATTCATTCATTGAGCGAAGGGCAGAAAGCCAAGCTGTTCTTATTAAGGTTTATTATGGAGCAATGCAATGTGCTGCTGCTTGATGAGCCAACCCGTAATTTGTCTCCAATGAGCAATCCGGCATTGCGTGAATGCCTGTGTGATTTTAAGGGATGCATCCTATCGGTATCGCATGATCGGCGTTATATACAAGAGGTTTGCACAACCATTTATCAAGTAAAAGAAAAGCAGCTGTTCAAAATAGACAAGCTGCAGTTAGAGCTTTAATTTCATCAAAATAAAAGGCAGACGATTTCTGCCTTTTATACTGTTTGTCAATTAAGGGCTCCTGGTATAATCTTTAATTATTATCAGCTTTGAATGATCCACCATTAATTACTGGATATTTTTTGTCACCAACAGATGAGATACTTACCTGTACCTTACCATAGATTACTTTTTTTTCATTGACTTCATATTTTGTACAAGTAATCCAAGTGTTTGAATTAGCATCCTCCAAAGTGATTTTTGTGTCCGTTAAGAATAAATTATACTCACTATCATCTTTAGCTCTGTACATCCGCCAACTGCGCCCGGTTGTATCAATACCTTGTGCTTTTAACTTAGCAGTGACAGCATTTGCAAGTGAACCATAGTCACCATATGCTTTAGGATCAGTACTGATGGCTTCACTATCAAGACTTCTGTTTTGAGGTTGTTGAAAATACTCATTTAAATCTTTATAACGGAAATTCGCATTTGCTTGTTTTATATCATCAAAATTAATCGCCTCTAAGCGTTCTTTTAATTCTTTAATATCGATGATTCCATCACCGTGGATTGTACATCGAATCGTTAAAACCGCAAAATCATCACTGATCATATTGCCATATATGCCATCCTCAGAACAGATGCCTGAGTAGGAACCGCCCGTGTAAAAGGTACTGCCGTCTTTATTTTCTGCCTTGTGCGAAGCATAGATGGCCGCCAGCAGCTTATTAGCATCTTGCATAGATGCTGGTGAATTATGAGCCGCTGAAGCTTCATATTCTCTGACGATGTTTGTCATATTAGCGCGGCAGACTGCCTCTTTCGCATCCTTCGCATAACCAAGAAAACTAGGCACAAGAAAAAGTGCTAAGATTCCCAGGATTGCAATTACTACAATCAATTCAATCAATGTAAAGCCTGATTTTTTCCTATTTATATTACACATACTTCCACCCCAGTTTTATCTGTCTTTATTATAATATTTTTAAATCAAAATCAAAAGGCACAATTCATGAAAAAATAGAAAAAGCATCCCATAATGCTGAGATGCTTCAATAAATCTTATAATTTAAGCAGAATTCCGATTACCGCGCAGATTGAAATATAGAAAATTGGATGCTTCTTGTATTTATTTGTGCAGTATAACAGAATCAAGAATAAGAGAATCGGCAGCCATTGAAACAGATCCATCAGATTGCCGCTTGTCTGATAAGCAGCCGTATCTACCAAGGTAACCGCAAAGATACTTAAGCCGGCAGCCGCGATGAGACCGGCAACCGCTGGCCGCAAGCCATAAAACATAGCCTGTACCGCCGCGCTTTCTTTAAACTTCTTTAATACCTGAGCAATGATAATAATTACAATGATGCTTGGTGTGATCAAACCTAAAGTGGCAATTACACCGCCGGCAAAGCTCGCTACGGTATAACCGGTAAAGGTAGCCATGTTGATGCCGATCGGACCCGGAGTTGATTCTGAAATGGCGATCATGTCGGCCAGCATGGCGGCATCAAACCAATGGAATTTATCAATTAAGGCATTCAGGAAGGGAATCGTAGCCATACCGCCGCCTACCGCAAACAAACCGATTTTGAAGAATTCATAATAGAGTGTTAATAGGATCGACATTATTTTTTACCTCCTTGAATTTTTTTGATCAGCAGGCCGCACAGCGCTGAAACAACAACGACATAAACCGGCGATAATTTTAAAATGCCAACCATCACAAAGGCAAACAGAAACAGCAGGATACCATAAACATCCTTAACCCCTGATTTTGATAAGGATACGATCGCATTAAAGATTAATGCACATACCGCAACGCGGATACCGGAAAGCGCGTATTGTACAACCGCGATATGAGAAAACCCCTGAATCAAAGAAGCAATCAGCAGGATGATGACAATCGATGGAAAGACAACACCTAAGGTTGCGATAATACCGCCGGCAATGCCTTTCTGATAATAACCGACAAAGGTTGATACATTAACGGCAATAATACCAGGTGTACATTGACCGACAGCGTAGTAATCCATAATTTCTTCCTTGGTTGCCCATTTTTTGTTATCGACAACTTCACGTTCTAATAAGGGAAGCATGGCATAGCCGCCGCCGAATGTGAAGAGACCCATTTTCGCAAAAGTAACGAATAGATCAGCTAATTCTTTCATAAAACCCCTCTTTTCTAAATTGTTACCACATAAAGGTATCATTTCTTTATTAAATATGCAAGGTTTGATGGGATAAAATGTGATTTCTAATGATAATGATGTAATAAAATGTAAACAAAATCTGTAAATTTGTGAAAATGTATTGACGAAAGCGTGAAATAAATGTAAACTCTTAAGATATAAAAGGAATAAAGGAGGTAGGACATGAGAAAATATGTGACAAAAAGAATCTTACTGATGTTTTTGTTGCTTTTGGGGATGTCTTTTTTAGTTTTTGCGAGTCTGTACATCGCGCCTGGTGATCCTGCAGAGCTGGTAGCCGGTGCTAATGCGACGCCCGAGGATATCATCAGAGTAAGAGCCTATCTGGGACTCGATCAGCCCTTTCTTGTGCAGTATGGAGTTTATTTGAAAAACCTCCTTACCGGTAATTTAGGAACGTCGCTGACCACCCGTCAGCCGATTCTTCAGGAAATTATCGTTCGCCTGCCGCATACATTGAATCTTGCTTGTTCAAGTATGATCGTGGCCTTGGTGATCGGTATTCCGACAGGTATTATCGCTGCAATTAAAAAAGATACATTTATCGATAATCTGCTGACGACAACTTCACTGGCAGGGATATCGATTCCTAATTTCTGGCTTGGTTCAATGCTGATACTTTTATTTTCAGTAACGCTTCGCTGGCTGCCGACAGGCGGCATGAATGAGCCATTCTGGACAACCGTTGGCTTTAAACAGGCAATTCTGCCATCGATTTCATTAGGGCTTGCGGTAGCTGCCGGCTTTACGAGAATCGGCCGTTCGGCAATGCTTGATGTATTGCAGTCGGATTACATCCGTACCGCTAAATCAAAGGGAATCAAAGGATACAAAGTGATATTGATTCATGCGCTGCGCAATGCGATGATTCCAATCATCACGCAATTTGGAACCAGCTTCGGCGGCTTGCTGGGCGGCGCGATCATCACTGAACAAGTATTCGTTATCAATGGTGTCGGTACTTATTTGATTAATGCAATTAATCAGCGCAATTATCCAGTTGTGCAGAGTACCGTTCTGGTGATTGCAGCCATGTTTATTATCGTTAACTTGATCGTCGATCTTGTCTATGTTCTGATCGATCCAAGAATCAGTTATGAATAGGAGGAGACCATGGAGCTTAAACGTGAAAATCCTCTTAAAGGGGCATTTAGAAAATTATTAAAGAATAAATTGGCGACGGCATGTTTCATCATCCTGCTGATAGAAATTCTGCTTGTGGTGCTGGCACCGCTGATCGCACCCTATGATCCGGAAGCACAGGATGTCTATGTGAAACTGGCACCGGGCTTTTGGGGGATGAACAATACAACCGGCGTACCTTACGCGCCAGGGCATTGGCTGGGAACCGATAACCTGGGCCGTGATATTTTCTCCCGTTTGTTATGGGGCGGCCGCATTACCTTGACCGTAGGTTTTGTATCAACGATGACTGGTTTATTCTTCGGTGTATTATTTGGTCTGCTGGCTGGTTTCTATAAAAAGCTTGATAATATCATCATGCGTTTTATGGATCTCTTGTTTACCTTTCCGGGCATCTTGCTGGCGATGCTGATTGTTGCGATGCTGGGAGTAAGCACGGTAAATGCGACGATTGCCATCAGTGTCTGGTCAATCCCTAACTTTGCTCGTATGACCCGCGGCAAAGTGCTTCAGATCAAAGAAGAAGATTATATTATGGCCATCCGCTCTTTGGGGGCCAGAGATACGCGGATTCTGCTGTGTCATGTGCTGGTTAATGCACTGCCGGTAATTATCGTAATCGCGACGATGCGTATGGCCAGTTCGATTATGTCTATAGCGACACTGAGTTATCTCGGTTTGGGATCACCGCCGCCGACACCTGAATGGGGCGGCATGATATCAATTGCGAAGGATTATATGTGGGATCGTCCAAGCTTGATTATCATTCCGGGTGTGGTCGTTATGATTACTGTAATTTGCTTTAATATTCTTGGTGACAAGCTGAGGGACATCTTAGATCCAAGTTTAAAAGATTAAATTCGAAAGGAAAAAAGAAACATGAAAAATTTATTAAAGAGGGCTGCCGTTTTCACAACGGTACTTGCACTGGCTGGCTGTTCATCTTCCGGCTCTAATGATGGAAATACTGATCCGAGTACAACAACGGCGGATAAGCCATTTAATGTTGTGCTGACTACTGCACCAGTTGGCTTTTCGCCATTGACAACCAATGACGCACCGTCTACTTATGTCAATGCGCAGATTTATGAGACGCTTTACCGCCGCAGTATGGATGGCTCAAGCTATGAACCATTGCTGGCTAAATCAGAACCAGATTGTGATGAAGCCGGTACGACATGTACGATTGAACTGCAGTCAGGTGTTACTTTCCATGATGGCACACCATTTAATGCGGAAGCTGTAAAATATACAATTGAGCGTATCAAAGATCCGAATTACGGTGCAGCCCGTGCATCCATCGCCTCTTCAATTGAAGAAGTAAACGTACTTGATGATACGCATGTAGAATTAAAAACAAGCTATCCTGACGGTGTATTGATCGCTAAGCTGGCGCATGCCAATTCCGCAATCATTTCACCAACCGCTGATCAGGCACAGGATTTAATGACGCAGCCAGTCGGCACCGGGCCTTACCAATTTGTCAGCGCAATTTCCGGCTCTGAGGTAAAACTGACCCGCTATGATGGATATTGGGGAGAAAAACCAGAAATTAAAGATGTAACGATGACCGTCATTGCTGAAACATCAACGGCTATTTCTCGTTTAGAAACCGGTGAAGCAGACTTCCTGCCAAGAGTACCGGTTAATCAAATGAATCGTGTTAAGAATATCGCAAATGTTGAAAGTGTTGCTGAAAGCAGCAGCGCGATCACTTATTTGGCACTGCGCAATAATTCTTCAGTAAATCCTAAGATGGCTGATTTGAATCTGCGTAAGGCAATCGTCATGGCATATGATCCAGATGGCTATATCGCTTCAGTTGACGGCTATGCCTCTTATTCAAGAAGTATTGTAGGTCCAACTTTATTTGGTTACACAAGTGATGCGGAAACTTATGGTTACGGCTATGATCTTGAAGCGGCTAAGAAACTTGTAGAAGAAGGCGGTTATGCAGATGAACCAATCGTATTCCTGATTAACAACCGTCCGGAAACAATTGCTTTAGCTGAATACATTCAATCGAATCTGAAAGCAGCCGGTTTAAATAATGTAACGATTGAATCATTGGAATGGGCGGCTTATTTATCAGAAACACAGCAGGATAACCGTTATGATATTACCGTGCTGACATGGTCAAATGTAACGGGTGACGGTACGGAAATGTTAGATCCTAACTTCCATTCAGTAAACAGCTCAAAACGTGTTCGTTATGATAATGCGGAATTTGACGCATTAGTTGATGCAAGTAAGCAGACGCTTGACAGTGCTGAACGTACAGCCGCAATCAGTGCAGCAAATAAGATGATTTTAGATGACGCGGTTGCCGCAACCTTATACAATCAGTATCAGGCTTATGCGTTTAACGCTGCTTATACGAATGTAGAAATGGATGCCGGCGGTGTCTTCTATGTTCAGAATTTCAAATTAAAATAAGAAACAAGGATATGAAAGAAAGTAGGTCTGGCGATGGAAAAAGTTCTTGAAGTAAATAACCTGGTGGCTACCTTTACAATCAATAAGAAAGAGTATGAAGTACTTCGGGATATTTCATTTTCAATCAATAAAAATGAAACACTGTGTGTAGTGGGTGAATCAGGCTGTGGTAAGAGTGTAACGACTTTATGCATCATGGATCTGCTTCCTAATAATGGCAGAGTTGTTTCCGGCAGTATTTCACTGAATGGCACCGATCTGACCAAGCTTTCTAAAAAGGAGCGCAACAGCTACCGCGGTAAAAAGATGGGGATGATCTTTCAGGAACCGATGACAGCGTTAAATCCTTTGCTGACGATTGGGTATCAGCTTTGTGAGAATATTATGCTGCATCGGGGACTGGATAAAAAAGAAGCTAAGAAATTAGCGGTTGAATATCTTGAAAAAGTTGGTATTGCTCAGGCGGAAAGCCGCCTGAAGCAGTATCCGTTTCAGTTAAGCGGCGGTCTGCGTCAGCGGGTGCTGATCGCGATGGTATTATCCGCTCAGCCGGATTTGCTGATTGCAGATGAACCAACAACGGCGCTTGACGTAACGATTCAAAAGCAAGTATTAACGCTGCTTAATGATTTGAAAAAAGAAATGAGTGCGGGCATCTTGTTTATTACCCATGATTTGGGTGTCGTTGCGGAAATTGCTGATCGGGTCATTGTCCTTTATTCGGGCCGTAAGGTTGAAGAAGGGAGTGTCGCGCAGATTTTTAAAAATCCTAAGCATCCGTATACGATTGGCTTGATGAACGCGGTTCCTAATGTTGATCTGGATGAATTTGAGATTCAGCCAATTCCTGGTACTTTCCCTAATCTGACAGAAGAAATTAAAGGCTGCCGTTTCAATCCGCGCTGTAAATATGCCCATAGCCGCTGCTTTGAAGAGGTGCCTTGTACGATTGAAGTAGAACCGGGTCATTTTGTTTCATGTTATAAAGCTGAGGAGGAGATGCAATGAGTCAGGATAAAGTTATTCTTGAGCTGAGAAAGCTGAAAAAATATTTTCCTCTGAAAAAGAATGTGAATCTAAAAGCGGTTGAGGATGTAACCTTCAAGATTTATGAAGGTGAAAAGTTCGGCGTGGTTGGTGAATCTGGCTGCGGTAAATCAACTCTGGGAAGAGTCATTCTTCAGCTATACAAGCAGACCAGCGGTTCTTGTGTCTATTACGGCAAAACAATTGAGGAAGTTAATCCTAAATATATCGCGAAAGAAATTGCCAAGCTTGTGAAGTATCAGCAGGAAGCGGATAAATATTATAAACAGGCACTTGAGGTTGATAAAAAGATTGAGGCTTGTTACGCTCAGCGTGACGCTTATGATGTTGATGGCTCAAAAAGTGATATCAAGAAATATGATAATCTTTCATTGAAAATCGGTAAGCTTGAATTTGAATCAAAAGAGTTAAAAAAGAATGCTTCCCGGCAGCTGCGTGAGGGTTCAAGAACCGTGGGTTCTTTGATCTTATGCAAGGATCTGCCTAAGATTGCCGAGCTGTTTGCGAAAGCGCAGAAGGAAGTTGATCAGGCGCATGAATATCTTTCTAAATATCATGAGCTGGAAGCTAAATATGAAAAGAATAATACGATCATGTATCAGATTCGTACGACGAGTGAAGAAATTGATCGTTTGAATGCATTGCCTGAATTGAGTGAAGAAGAAGTGCTGGCCTTGTCAGATCTTAAAGCAATTCGATCTGAGAACAGCAAGGTGAATGTCAAGGCAATGGTGGAAGAGAATTTGGATTTAAAGGGGAAGATGATTGATTTATATAATACCAGTGAAGAACATCGAATGCAGGCGATGAAGTACAAGGAAGCGGCCTTTGAGTACCGCGGCAAGGATATCCTGCCGATTACTGAACGCTGCCTTGATCCAGAATATCAGAAAAAGCTTGATGGCAACTATGAGGAAGGCATTAATCTTTCTAAGCTGGATAAGAAGGAAATGCGTGAGCTGCGCCGGGATATGCAGATGATTTTCCAAGATCCGGCGGCTTCGCTTGATCCGCGTCAATCAATTGGCAGTGCCATTGAAGAGGTTTATAAGATCAACACCAAATTCGGCTCGAATGTGCGCCGTGAGAAAGCGATGGAGCTGCTTGAAAAGGTAGGTCTCAAGCGTGAGCATTATTATTCATATCCGCATGCGTTAAGCGGCGGTCAGAAGCAGCGTGTCGGCATTGCCCGGGCGATTGCTTTGGATACACGTTTTGTCGTGCTGGATGAAGCGGTATCAGCATTGGATGTTTCGGTACAGGCACAGATTCTTCAGCTGCTGAATCAATTGAGTGAAGAAAATCATCTGACTTATTTCTTCATTACTCATGATTTAGGTGTTGTAAAGCATTTCTGTGACCGCATTTTGGTTATGTATTTGGGAAATGTCTGTGAATTAAGTGAGAGTAAGAAGCTGTTTAAGAAACCGCTGCACCCATACACGCAGTCTTTGCTGGCATCGGTGCCGCGGCTTACCATTGGGGCTGAGCGCGGCAATGAACAGATTCTTGAGGGTGAGGTACCTAGTGCTATCAATCCGCCGAAGGGCTGTCCATTTCATACCCGATGTCCGAAATGTATGGAAATCTGTAAACAAGAAAAACCAAGATACATGGAGGCAGAGCCTAATCACTTTGTCGCATGTCATTTATATGATGAGGTAAAAGAAAATGAACTTTGATCCGCTTTATCAGCCGTATGCTTCCAACCGTTATCCGATAATTGCGAATAACGGAATGGTTGCGACCGGTTCAGCTCAGGCTTCGGCAGCCGGGCTTGAAATATTGCGCCGCGGCGGCAATGCTGTGGATGCTGCCATCGCAACCGCGGCAGCATTAACCGTTGTTGAACCAACAGCCAATGGTTTAGGCTCTGATGCGTTTGCGATTGTATGGATGAAGGATAAGCTTTATGGTTTAAATTCATCAGGCTATGCCCCTGCTGATATCAGCCGTGAAAAAGTGCTGGCTAAAGGGCATGAACAGATGCCAACCTTTGGCTGGACACCGGTTACTGTGCCGGGCGCTCCGATGGCGTGGGCGGAATTATCCAAACGCTTTGGTAAGCTGCCCTTGATTGAGGTACTGCAGCCGGCTATCCGCTATGCAGAAGAAGGCTATCCGCTTTCACCGATGTTAGCCAAAATGTGGGAGCGGGCGAGTGAGCGCTTTGCGAAAGAATTTGCCGGCAAACATGAATTTGACGAATGGTTTAAGGTATTTACTAAGCAGGGTGAAAGCTATCACTGCGGAGAAATTGTCAAACTGCCTGATCATGCGAAAACGCTTAGGCTGATTGGTGAAACAAACGCGAAAGCCTTTTATGAAGGGGAAATAGCCCAACAGCTGGTGAAACAATCAAAGCGTGACGGCGGTTACTTTTCGCTTGATGATTTGAAAGATTATAAAGCATCGTGGGTTGAACCGATCCGTGTAAATTATCATGGTTATGATGTATGGGAGATACCGCCGAATGGTCAGGGTATCGTTGCCTTGATGGCGCTCAATATCTTAAAGGAATTTGATTTTAAGGAAAAGGACTGTACGGATACCTATCATAAGCAGTTTGAGGCTATTAAAATGGCATTTGCGGATGGTATGCATTATGTCACTGATCCGGATTGCATGGCCATTGATTATCATGATTTGCTAAAGCCTGAATACGGGAAGGCGCGGGCCGCTGAAATTGGCAAAATTGCTAAAGAGCCAAAAATCGCTGAACCGCCGAAAAGCGGAACAGTATATCTGTGTACCGCGGATGGTGAAGGAAATATGGTCTCTTATATTCAGAGTAATTATATGGGCTTTGGCTCCGGCATTGTGGTTGAAGGCTACGGAATAACACTGCAGAACCGCGGCCATGATTTCTCACTGGATGAAAATCATTATAATGTGCTGAAACCGCGCAAACGAACCTATCATACAATTATTCCGGGTTTTATCACTAAGGATGACAAAGCGGTGGGGCCTTTTGGGGTCATGGGCGGTTATATGCAGCCGCAGGGGCATGTGCAGGTAGCCATGAATCTAATTGACTTTCATTTGAATCCGCAGATGGCATTAGACGCGCCGCGCTGGCAGTGGGTTAAAGGCAAGAAGTTTACAATCGAACCAGAATTTCCTAATGCTGTTGCTTTGCAGCTGCAGTCGCTGGGACATGAAATCGTCCCTGAATTATCCCGTGTTTCCTTTGGCCGCGGTCAGATGATCGTGCGTTTGGAAAACGGTGTGTTGGTGGGCGGCACTGAGTCAAGAACCGACAGCAACATTGCGTGTTACTAAAATTATTACTGCAATAAAAAGGAAGTGCAATTAAATTCAGCACATCCTTTTTTATTGATTCTAAATACATTAAAGATATTAATTATGATTCATTATGTTTAATATTTTTATAAGCTGTAATAAAGCATATATAATCAATCCTTTAAATAATACAAGATATATAGCTAATAGCTCTGACATAATAGTTAGCCCCTTGTAATACTCTTGTTCTGAGTATCCTTTCCTTTATATATTATTTTGTGTATGATCATGAGATGATTGTTGATTTTTAATGAACTTATGTGAAAACTTTATAAATTGTACTAGACAGAAAATCGATAAAAGGTGAATAATAATTGTTTCAATTTTAGAAATCAAATTTAGAATTATAAAAAAAGCAGAAATTATTATCTCCATTTATTTCACTCTCCTTTAAATTATTGTAACATACCTTGAATGTAAAATGTGTGATTATCATTGAATTTCAAAGCTGTTTTTTAATAATAAAAAATGATAAATTTAATTTAATGATTGAGAATCTAACCATTTACTAAATTGAAATGTTATGTTTAAAACATGAAGTGAGCATAAAAAAACTGTGACTTTATGAGATTATCACAGCTTATTTAATTATTATTTACATACGGCTTCAAATCCCTCAAAAATTATGATTGAAGACTTAAGCGCGTCATAGTCTGCACGATCCTTCACCGTCCAATAAACAATCGGGGCTTTAAATAATGCTTTGCATAGTTTTAAGGCTGTACGGTTTCGGTGTTCAACATCGTAAGCGATGAAATCAGGCCTTGAAATGAAATTCGCCAGCAGGTTTTCAAGGATAAATTTAGCCGGCTGTTTCATGTTTAATTCACCGGAGAGCTGCCCGCGGACATAATTTGGCCGGTGATTTTTAAACCAGCCGACCGCCATTGGATTAAATGATTCCACGCAATAGCTGCCCTGATAATGATCCAGAAGCTTTGCGCTTTGACGGCATGTCTCACTGTCAGCACCCTTCTGTTTGATTTCCACAATCAGCGGGGTACGGCCGTCGACCAATTCAAGCACCTCTTCGAAAGTAGGAATCGTACATTCAGTATTAAATAATCTTAGTTTTTTAATTTCATCTAAAGTCAGCTCATCCACCTGAGCGTCAATGCCGCATGCTCTTAATAAAGAGAAATCATGCAGGACGACCAGCTTTTGATCTTTAGTCAGCTGAACATCAAGCTCCATGCCGTAACCATGAGTGCATGCACGTTCAAATGCCGGCAGGGAATTTTCAGGGAACCCCTTTGCAAGATCATGATAACCGCGGTGCGCATAGTTCCATTTAGCAAAAGGCAGCAATGCTTTTCGTTTTGAGAACCGGGGCATCATAAAGAAGATCAAAAAGCACAAGCCTAAAATCAGCAAAAGTATCAGTAATAAAAACAGCTCCTTCATATTAATCCTCCACATCAAAGGCTTCTAACAGACTGCGTTTCTCAGGCCGGTTGTCACCGTGTTTTACCTGTGTAAATAGAAGCAGGGCAATCAGTACACAAAGGGCGGCATATGGAAATAAGGTCCAATATCCGACATATTCTAAGAGGAAGCCGGACAAGATGGGTGTCAGCACTTGGGCAGCCATTGAAAAGGTATAGTAGGTACCCGTATATTTGCCGACATCACTGCCTTGGCTCATTTCCACAACCATCGGATAAGAATTGACATTAATCATTGCCCATGCGATGCCGACCATGCCGAATACGATATTCAGCAGCGGTGAAAAGGTTGTGAAAAACATTCCCGAAAGGTAGCTGCATGCCAATAAAACTACACCGGCAAGAATCATTTTCTTACGGCCAAACCGGCTTGACAGAGAACCGACCGGTATGTAGCTGATGATTGCCGCAACGGTTGCGACCATCATCGGCTTCGCAAACTCACCGCCGCTCATTCCCCAAACAACATTCGCGTATTTGGAAAAAGCAGTGGTGACGGCATTATAACCCATAAACCAGAAAGCTACGGAAAACAGGATGAACATTAAGGAACGTTTTACCGCCGGTTCCATTTTGCTATGCTGGGCTGTGGAAGCTTCCTCACTCTCCGCTTCATCATCAGCGATACGCAGCTGTTTTTCTTTAATCGTCATAAACAAAATCGCTACACAGAGCAGCATGATCGATGCAATGCTTAAAAATAACGGAAAATAATTAGGGTTGGCAGTTTTGGGTACTAATAATGTAATCAGAATCAAAGTGATAATGCCGCCGACGGCCCCCATCAGGTTGATGATCGCATTGGCTTTGGAACGCAGCGGTTTGGGTGTAATATCAGGCATCAGCGCAACCGCTGGTGAGCGGTAAGTCGCCATCGCAAAAAGCGTCAGTCCTAAAGCTGTAAAGAATAACAGCATTGACTGCATGAGATCGGCAATCGGCAGCAGAAGCATAGCAAATGCCGCCAAAATTGTGCCAAAGACGATAAAGGGCATCCGTTTTCCCATCCGCGTATTGACCCGGTCTGAAAAGGCACCAAATAACGGCAGCATAAATAATGCAAGGATATTATCCAGCGACATGATAAAACCGGATACCGTATCTTTTAAATGAAAGGTATTTAATAGAATAAGCGGAATAATATTATCGTAAAGCTGCCAAAAGGCACAGATCGACATGAATGCAAGACCTACTAAAATTGTACGTTTGTTATTGAGTTTCATAATGAGTTCTCCTATGCTTAAACAGTACCAAATTGAAGCGTTTGTGTAAAGAGCAAAAAGCTTTTGTTAATTTGTAATAAAAAGTGAAGATTTGAACCGTTTGGTGCAGTTTTTTTTAAGAATTTGCCTTTTAAAATGCTGTTTTTAGTCATGAACAGCATTTTTAATTGCAGAAATTGTAAAAAAGATTGAAAACAGCGGTAAAGAATGGTATTGTTTAATTGGACTTTTTTATGAACAATAACGGTAAGGGAGACTCAAATGGAACTTGAAAAAACGTATTTTTTAAACGGTAAAATCAATGAGGAATGCGGTGTTTTCGGAATTTACAATGCCAGTGACGCAGCTTCACTGACTTATTTTGGATTACACGCGCTTCAGCACCGCGGTCAGGAAGCGGCAGGCATTGCCAGCAGTGATGGTGAAAAGGTACGATGCTATAAGGGTAAAGGCTTAATTACAGAAGTATTTAATCCTCAGATCATCGATACGCTGACCGGCAACAATGCAATCGGTCATGTTCGCTATTCAACCGAGGGCGGTAATGAAATCGAAAATGTGCAGCCTTTGATGGTCAGAGCGCATACCGGTCATTTTGCCGTGGTTCATAACGGGCAGGTAGTTAATGCTCATGAATTAAAAATGCAGATGGAGAATGAGGGAAGTATCTTTCAGGGCAGCAGTGATTCTGAGGTACTGATTCATTTGATTCAGAAGGAAGTCGGTTCTTTCAGTGAAAAAATTAAGAAGGCCTGCAACAAGCTTGAGGGCGCTTTCGCATTTATTATTCTGACGAAGGATTGTCTGTATGCGATCCGTGATAAGAATGGTTTGAGACCGCTTTCCATAGCTAAATTAGATGAAGGCTATTGCTTATCCTCGGAAACATGTGCGTTTGAGATTGTTAACGCTAAATTTATCCGAGATGTTGAACCGGGTGAGGTAGTGAAGATTTCCAAGGAAGGTCTGAGCTTCTTTAAATATACAGAATATACCCAAAATAAGATGTGTGCGATGGAATATATTTATTTTGCCCGTCCTGACAGTAATATTGACGGCATTAACGTTCATACGGCACGGCGTATTTCCGGACAGGTGCTGGCAAAGCTTGAGGATCATGAGGGGGATATTGTTATCGGTGTTCCTGATTCATCCCTGTCAGCGGCAATCGGTTATTCAGAGGCCAGCGGTCTGCCTTATGAAATTGGTTTGATTAAGAATCGTTATGTCGGCCGTACTTTTATTCAGCCGACGCAAAAGCAGCGTGAACGCGGTGTGCGCATGAAGCTGTCAGCGGTAAAGAGCATTGTTTCCGGCAAGCGTGTCTTTATGATTGATGATTCAATTGTACGCGGTACAACCAGCAAACGGATTGTGCAGCTGTTAAAGGAAGCTGGGGCAAAAGAGGTGCATGTGCGTATCGGATCACCGGCTATTACCCATCCTTGTTTCTATGGTGTAGATACATCAACCTATGATGAATTGATTTCATCACGGCTGAATGTTGATGAGCTGTGTGCCTTTATCGGTGCTGATTCTTTAAAATTCTTAACGATTCAGCAGCTTGAGGAAGCGTTTAAGACAAAAAATCTTTGTACTTCATGCTTCAGCGGTCATTATGTAACAAATCTGTTTTCTTTACAGGACAAATTAATAAAATAAAAATAGCCATTCTGTTTACGCAGAATGGTTTTCCAATTATACTAGTTTAATAGGAGGAATTTTATGTTGCTAATTAAAAACTGCCGGATTATTGACCCGGCGAATCAGTTGGATCAGATTGGTGATATCGCAATCAAGGACGGAGTGATTGAAGCGGTGGGGCAAGTGGATGAAAATCAGCCCTATGATCGTATCATCGATGCTTCAGGGTTTATTGCGGCACCGGGATTGATTGATGTTCATGTGCATTTCCGTGATCCGGGTTTTACATATAAAGAGGATTTAATGAGCGGTTCACGAGCGGCTGCCAGAGGCGGTTTTACTTCCGTTTTGTGTATGGCAAATACTTTACCGATTGCGGATAATGCGGCTGTCATTAAAGATATTCAAGAAAGAAGCAAGGATTGTCCTGTGCATCTTTATCAGGCAGCGGCTATTTCCAAGGGCTTTAAGGGTAAGGAACTGACAGATATGAAGCAGCTGAAGGAAATGGGTGTGCCATGTTTTACAGATGATGGTCTGCCGCTGATGAATGCCGGCTTAGTCAGGGAAGCAATGGTACAGGCAGCGTCATTGGATTGTGTCTTGAGCTTTCATGAGGAAGATCCTGCCTTTGTTCATGGCAGCGGCATCAATGAAGGCGCGGTTAGTGAAGCGATGGGCTTAATGGGAGCTATGCGTGATGCTGAAAATGTGATGGTAGCCCGTGACTGTATGCTGGCTGCTGCAACCGGTGCCAGTGTATCAATCCAGCATATTTCAAGCAAGGAGGCTGTAGCCATGGTGCGGTTTGCGAAACAGCTGAATCCAAAGATTGTCGCGGAGGTGACACCGCATCATTTCACATTAAATGAAACGGCTGTCCAAAAAGCTGGAACCTTGGCTAAAATGAATCCGCCGCTGCGTGAGGAAGCGGACCGGCAGGCGATTTTGGCTGGTTTGCAGGATGATACAATTGAAATTATCGCAACCGATCATGCTCCGCACAGCGCTGAGGAAAAGAATCGGGAGTTTGTCAAGGCGCCAAGCGGCATCATCGGCCTTGAAACTTCATTGGCTTTAGGTATCAGTGAATTAGTGCATAAAAAGATTCTTACCATGAGTCAGCTGATTGAAAAAATGAGTGTCAATCCAGCCCGCGTGTATAAGCTGCCAGGCGGTACATTGAGTGTTGGCGCGGCAGCCGATCTGGTGCTGTTCGATGAAAATGAAAAATGGCAGGTTGCTGATTTTGCTTCAAAAGCAAATAATTCGCCGTTTATTGGCTGGGAATTAAACGGAAAGGTAAAAATGACAGTGTTGGCGGGAAAGGTCGTTTATGAGGATGGGGCAGAATAAACCAAGCGTCTGCTGGTCAGCTGATAAAATTGAACGGGGCAATGCTGGTGAAAAGAGGGTTTATCATCAGATGCTTCAGCTTGATGAAAATCAGCGGATAATTTTGATCAGTGATATCCATGGCTGCCGAAGCTTATTTCATGAATTGCTTGCAAAGTGCCAGTTTAATGATCAGGATGTTTTGATACTTTTAGGTGATTTAGGTGAGAAAGGGCCTGATTCATTGGGGGTACTTCATGATGTGATGGAATTATGCGCGGCGGGCAATACCTATGTTGTACAGGGAAATTGTGATTGCTTAGTACCTTCTTTGATGAAGCAGGAACTGGCAGATTTTATTGGCTATACACAATTCAGAGAAGCCTCCTTGCTGAATGAAATGGCTCACGCGTGCGGCTATGCTGCGATAGATGAAACGAATGCCAAAGCATGCCGTCAGGCAATTGCCAAGCGCTTTGCCAAGGAGCTGGACTTTATTGATAATATGCCTCTGATTTTAGAAAGTGAGTCGATGCTGTTTGTGCATGCCGGCTTGCGCTATGAGGAGATTTCACGGAATACTTGGGAGGATTTTCTTACTTTACCGGCGTTTATGGAAGGTCACACGGCTTTTAAAAAGCACGTGTACTGCGGGCATTGGCCTACGTTGAATTATCATATGGATATTGCGGATTGCCGTCCTTATACGAATGCGGCGATGAATGTGACCGGCATTGACGGCGGCAATGGAGTCAAGGATGAGGGCCAGCTGAATGCCTTAATTCTGGATCAAGGCAAGGCATACAGCGTATGGGTGGATTCTCTGCCGGCTGCACGGATTTGTAAAGCACAGGCTGCTAATCCTGATCCAATTTTTATTTCATGGGCAAAAAGAGAGGTTTTATTACTTCAAAGACAGGCTGATCAGTGCTATTGTGAACATCCTGCCTCAAAACGTAAGCTATGGCTGAGTGCTGCCTATCTGTATGAGGATGAGGGAAAGCTTTGCTGTTATGATTATACGGATTATCGATTAAATGTGTTGCCGGGCGATACCGTAAAGGTAATCACGAAGCATGATGGTTTTGTATATGCCAAGCATAACGGGCTGGTTGGCTGGATCGCCGAGGAATGCTTTTGATATGAAGCTTCTGCGCCGCGATATTTATGCCATCACCCTGCATTCAGCCAGTAAAATTACCAAGGAGATACAGGTTTATTTGATTAAAGGCAGGGATGAGCATCTTTTAATTGATATTGGTTTTCATTCTGCTTCTGCCGCTGATGAATTATGTACTGCCCTAAAGCAGCTGAACGTTGAACTGAAGGATGTTCGTTTATTTTTAACGCATCTGCATGTTGATCACTGCGGCAATGCCCAGCACTTCGCTCCCTGCTTAAAAGAAATTCTGGCCAGCGAATGGGACGGCTGTATGATCACTCATAAGCTTAATAAGACAACTGCTCATTATATCCGCAAAAATCGTCTGCTGGCTGGGATACCGCGCAGTGTATGTGTTAAATTGAAGTCAGAAAGTGAAATTTTTGAAGGCGGGGACGGTGTTTTTGCCTTCACGCTGATTCATGCGCATGAGCGGTTAAACGTGGGAGATTATACGTTTGAGGTAATTGATTTGGCGGGTCACTCACCCCAGCAAATCGGTCTGTATGAAATCAACGAGCATTTTATGTTTGCGGCAGACAGTGTGCTGAATCAGATTTATCCTACGATTAATTTCTGGATGGAAGAATTTTCAAGCATGCAGGATAACTTTGATACATTAAAACGTATCTGTGATTTTGACTGTGAAATAGTATATCCCGCCCATTACGGCCCGATTTCTGATATTAAGGAACGCTGTATGCAAACCTTAGATCATCATATGAAAAAAGGTAAATATCTGCTTGATGTTGCCAAACAGGGAAGCGGGACCGCCTATGACTTTGCGATGCGGATGCAATGGGGGCGTCAGCTTAACCGTTTTGATCGATTAAGCTGTCCGCAGCAGTGGTTTGCATGCATGGAACTATTGGCGCACCTTGAACGTTTTTATCATTTAGGAATCTTGTCGCGTGAGCTTATTGACGGGCATTGGTATTATCATATAAAAGAATAACCTTAATGGTTATTTAAGACAGCTGGCAGAATGCTTAGTTTCAAAATCAATGGTATGAAACTGAATATCTCTTACACCGGCTTTTTAATTTTTCTGAAGGAAATAGCATCTACGTGCAGCATTTGTTTTAATAATGCTGCTTTTTCATGCTTTATGGATTTGCTTCTTGCTTCAGGATTTGCTAAGATGGGTTTAGAAAATTATTTCTGAGGTGAATCTATGATAGAATTAACCATGGAACAGATCCGTTATTATCGGCTGCATGCTCATCATTTGGACCGTTTTTATGAGCCAGCGGATTTGATGAGTGTGACTGGTGCATGCGGTTTACAAAATACGCCGCCGGGAGCATGGGAAACGGCATTGTTTAACCGTATTCCCGCTTATTCAAAAGCTGCTGCCAATCAGCTGCTTGCCGACAAACATCTGCTTCAAGCATGGAGCCTGCGCGGTCTGCCGCTGGTGTTTCCAAGTGAGGAAAGCGATATTTTCTTATCGGCTTTGAGTGCTGCTGAAGATGAACTATGGATTTATACCAAGGGTATTTCTCTTGCCTTAAAACTGCTTGAAATGGATTTTGATGAAGTGCTGGCCTTACTGCTTCAGGTAATGCCGCAGCTTGATCATCAAATCATCACCAGCAAGGCTGTACTGGACGAAACCATCGCCGGCTGGCTGCTGCCGCTATTGCCCAAGGCAAAGCAAACCATCTGGCAACAGCCTTCAATATACGGCAGTCCAGACAAGCAAACGATTGGCGGTGCGGTCGTGTCATTCATGCTGAGACCGTGTGCTGCCAAGGGCTTGGTCGTTTTCGGGGAGCGTCATAATCAAACACCCACCTTTACCTCTTACCGAAACTGGCTTGGCCATCCGCTTAAAGAAAGACCGGATGCCAACAAACAGCTGATGCGTAAATTCCTGCATTGTTACGGTCCCGCAACGCGTAAAGAATTGATTCAATGGCTGGGCTGTTCTCCGAAGCAGGGAAGCCGCTTATGGGATTTGCTTGCTGAGGAAAGGGTAAAGGTCATGGCAAATGGCAGACAAGCTTTTATGCTTGCAGAGGATTTGAATGATCTGATGAAGCCATGCCAGCCGGAGCGGGAATATCTGCTATTAGGCGGTCATGATCCATATCTTGACCAGCGCGACCGACTGACGCTTTTACCTGACAAACGTCATCATGCGAAAATCTGGCAGCTGATATCAAATCCTGGTGCTATTGTATATCATGGCGAAATCATCGGCTCTTGGACAAGCCGAAAGCAAAATCAAGGCATAACGATTCAGATGCAGGTTTGGCAAACAAAGGCTGACACTGAGAAGCTGCTTGAATTAGCGGCAGCCTATGCAAAATCTAAAGGGATTAAACTGCTGAACGTAGATATAACTAAAACACCAGACTGATATTCAATCTGGTGTTTATTATTTTTATAGTTTTTCACCATTGCTGGCAATTACATCGCGATACCAATAATAGGAATCCTTTGGCAGAATCTTGCCGCTGCCCTGACCTTGGTTATCCTTATCGACATATAGCAAGCCATAGCGCTTTTCCATTTCACAGCTGTTGCCGCTGACAATATCAAACGGTGACCACATCGTATAGGCAAAGAGATTCACTTCTTCATCCATCAGCCGTTTCAGCTGTTCAATATGCCGGCGCTGATAATCGATGCGGTAATCATCATGAATCTTACCCTGAGCATCCGGCACTTCTTCGACACCGATGCCATTTTCCGCAATCATCATCGGCACTTGATAACGATCCCAATATTGACTCATCGCATTGTAAATACCGATCGGATCAATCGTCCAGCCCCATTGACTCGCTTTAGTATACGGATTCTCACAGCGGGCGCCGTTTTCATCAACACAATGTGAATAATAGTAGGCTACCGCCAGAAAATCCATCGTATTCTGTTTCAGTAATTCTTCATCACCCTCAGCCATCACAATCTGAATGTTATTGCGTTTAAAGTAATCTTTCGCATATCCCGGATACGCACCGCGCAGCTCAACATCCGCAAAGAAATAATCCTTCATCCGATTTTTCTCAATAGCAACAGCCACATTTTGCGGATCGCATGTTTTGGCATAGGTCATCTGATCAGCCAGCATCATGCCAATCTGCAGCGTTGGCTTTATTTGCTTAGCCGCCTGCTTAATTAAGGCACTGGCGATAAACTCATTATGCACAGCCTGATATTTAGCAGCTGTAAAATCTTCATATTCATCCATCACCATTCCCAGTGAACTGAAGGATTCACCAAAAATCAGATTGATCTGATTAATCACGATCCAATAGTTTACTTTACTGGCATAACGTTTCAGGCAGACCGTCGCGAAGCGTACATAATGATCAATCGTTGCCCGGCCATACCAGCCTTGACACTGGGTGACAATGCCCAGCGGCATATCATAATGCGTCAGCGTAACAATCGGTTCGATGCCATTGCTTAATAATTCATCAAATAGCTCATCATAAAATTGCAGACCTGCTTCATTAGGTTCACTTTCTAAGCCAGTAGGGAAGATACGCGACCAATTGATACTCATGCGGAAGGCTTTGAAACCAGCCTCCTTCATCCATTGAATATATTCTTTATAACGATGATAGAAATCAACCGCCTCATGCTTCGGGTAATAATTTTTTGTTTCGGCTTGGGTCACATCCTCAATCCGCTCCTTCAAAAGCGCTCTTGTATAATTTGTATTGCCCTGCTTTGTTTCACGGGTGTAACAGATTTGAATATCAGCGACATTCAGCCCCTTGCCAGCCTCATCATAAGCCCCTTCACACTGTACGGCAGCGGTAGCGCCGCCCCATAAAAAATTCTTTGGAAAACCCATTATTTCACCTCCGCGTGAATCGCTTCGGCAAAAATCTTAAATGTTTTAATCAGCTCTTTGATCAGCTCAACCTCACTGTTGATTGTCATCAGGGTATCTTGAGCATGATTAAACAGCATGCAGTATTCATATTTCGTGCCGCGGGCTTCATTTTGAATAATTTCCGTCTGTGCCTTATGTGCTTCCGTAATATTTTGACTTGCCTGTGCAAGCTCTGATTGAGCCAGTGTAAAATCAAAGCTTTGAATTGCCTGCAATGCTTTCTTCGCATGAATCCGCGCGTCACCGGCATAAGTTAATATCCCCATTGCGGCGCTGATCAGCGTTGAATTCGTTATTTCATCCATACCTATTCCCCCATTTCTTCTTTTAATGTCTTCGTTTCATGGGCTTTAAAGAAAGGCCACCAGATCAGCCATGAAACAATAAATAATACAGCTACTAACAGAATAACACGGAAATCACCATGTGTCGCTAAGAATGAGCAAAGCGGGAAAGGCAGCTGATTAACATTCATCACCGCATGCGGTATTGTTACCCAGCCACTGCTGAAAGCAATCCAAGCGATGGTTGGAATTACCAGTCCATTGATCCACATTGGAATCATCAGGATTGGGTTTAAGGCAATCGGCGCGCCGTATACTAATGGCTCATTGATATTAAATAAAGATGGTATCATGGAAATCTGACCGAATTTACGAATCCGTTTGCTCTTTGAGCGCAGCATCATGATATTGAGCGCCAAGGTCATACCCATACCGCCGATAAAGATTACCGAGAACGTAACATTAGCCGTATAAATATTAGTTGGTGCCAGACCGGCTTCAAAAGCTAAAGCGTTGGCAGTAATACCGGCTAAGCCAATCGGTGAGGTGATAGGATTCATAAACCAGCTGTTGATGCCGAAAGAATAGAAGAAAACCGGAATAAAAATACAGAGAATAAAGCCCGGATATGTTTGACCAATTTCAATCAGCGGCGAGAATAAAGCAGTAATCAGGGCAAATAAATCAATGTTGCACCAGTAAATTAAAATTGTTGTTAAGACCAAAACGATAATGCCTGGAATTACTTGATTCAGCCAGCGTACAAGGAAATCCGGCAAGGTTTCTGAATCTTCAAATAAATGCAGTTTAAAATATAGATTGCTGATCACAATTGTGACAATGCCAGAGAAAAACGCTGAAATCATGCCTGAACCGCCAAATCGTCCAAAGCTTACCGTAAATTGGAAGTTTTCAATCGTTGGCTTAATAACCATAAAGAACATCATCAAGGCAATTAAGCCAGTGGATACGCCATATTCCTTAAAGCCATATTCCTTAGCACCATGATAACCGACTAAGAAGACAAGGGTCAGTGACAGAATGCCAAAGCTGAAATTATAAACCGGTGACAGATCTGGCAGAAACGAAACATAACCGGCAAACAAATTATAAATAGAGATTAATGAGCCTAATAATAGAATTGGTACATTGGCCATTAAGGCACCGGATAAGGTACGAATGATTTTCTTATCCATCGCTTTCGCAACCTTAGGGGCAAAGCTGGTTCCCAGCCAGTTAATAAATTTATCCATTTTGCGTCTCCTTTTCTTTTAGTGTCTCAATGCATAATTGAAGCAGGCCTTCACCGTCAAGTCCCGCATACATATCTTTAGGAATAATCGTTACGGGTACATTATAGCGGTCACAGCTCTTTTTTAAATCATCATAGGCATAAGCCAGATGCGGCCCAATCAATAAAATATCAATATTTGGCAAATCATCTTCAATATTATTTTGACTTTTAGCTTCAACCCGTGCCATGATCCCTTGTTTCTTGGCAGCAATTCTTGTCTGTTGGGCTAAAAAGCCGCTGGACATCCCGGCACCGCAGCAAAGCAGTATGTTCATTTTTTCCATATGTAAATCCTCCTCGGTTGGAATTTTTGTGAAATCGATTTCTACGCTGTCATTATGACAAGTTTTCATTAATGCTTCAACTGATATTCTTACCATTCATGGTGAAAATGCTTGTTTTTTCACCGGCTTAGTGAAATTGTGTGTTTGATAATTATCAGCGGTTTCGTTACAATGAATATAGCATAGGGAAAAGGAAGGATAGAATGAAAAAAAATCATGAGCTGCTGCTGAATGTTTTAAGAAAGCAGAATAAACCCATATCTTCCACAAAACTGGCTGAACTTCTGTCTGTATCATCACGTTCAGTTAAAAATTATGTCAATGAGATCAACGCGGAGCATCCGAATACGATTTTGGCATGCAAACAGGGGTATACGTTTAATTCGCAGGCGGCTTTCACCGCCGGCAAGGATTTGGTGCCGCAGACTTATGCTGAACGTTCTTCTTATATCATAAAAGAATTCTTTGTTCATCACCGCACTCAGCTAGATCTTTATGAGTTATGTGATATTCTGTATCTTAGTTATTCTTCGATTAAAAGTCTCTTACAGAAAATGAATAAGGAATATGAACCAAACAAGATTCGTTTCCAATGCCGCAATGATCAGCTTTATGTTACCGGCAGTGAACGCGATAAGCGCCGGTTCTTAACCAGCATTATCTATAAAGAAGCCACAGGTAATTTGGTGGATATCTCAGTGCTTAAAGAAATGTTTCCCGCTATTGATGTGATGTATATCAATGAGCTGCTGCATACTTGTTTTAAAAAGGAAAACTGTTACATCAATGATTTTGGTTATATGAATCTGAATCTGCATATTACCGTGATGCTGAATAGTATTTTAAATCAGTCTAAGACGGTTAGTTCAAGCGCCGATAAAAAGCTTGAAAATCCTTTGGCAGCAACGATTATTCACCAGCTTCAGCAGCATTTTCATGTTGTTTTTCAAAATAATGAAATTGAGGAAATGGCTTCAATGATTATGATGAATATACATATGTGTCAGATTAACTCACCCAAGGAGATTCAAAAGAGTGTCGGTGATGCCGTTTATCAGCTAAGCAAAGAATTGATTGCCGCCTTGAATCAGCAATATCATCTGCGGATTCAGGAACAGACGCTGCTGCTGCCGCTGGCGCTGCATCTGAAAAATCTGCTGGCCCGCGTCAATCAAAATACTACGCTACATAATCCGCTGCTGGATACGATTCAAAGCGCCTGCCCGATTTTGTTTGACTGCGCGCTCTATGCCGCTGATTTTCTTTATCAGCATTGTCATATCCAGATTTCTAAGGATGAGGTTGCCTATCTGGCGATGCATATCGGTGCGGATGTAGAGCGGCAGGATCAGGACGTTCATAAATTAAAATGTGTGCTGCTTTGTCCTGATTATCAGCAAAATCAATCATTTATTTATAACTATCTGCTGATTCATTTTGATTCGCAGATCAGCATCGTGCAGTGTGTCTCCTTTCTTCATGAAATTAATGATCAGACTTATGATCTGTTATTTACTACCATACCGATTCAAGACAGCCATCCGATCATTCAGCTTTCCCCCTTTACCAACAGCATTGATATCCGTGATGTCTTTAACCGCATTGAAGAAATCATCGAAAAGCGTAAGTTAGCGGTGCTGCATCAGGAATTTGACCATTTCTTTTCACCGCAGCTTTTCTATCATGAGGAAAATGAAGAGAGTGATAAATTTAAAGTTATTCATATTCTGCATCAAAAACTGTTGAATCAGGGTCATGTCAACGCGGATTTCTATCATGATGTAATCCGCCGTGATGAAGCGGCAACGACGGCTTTTGGCAAGATTGCCATTCCGCATTCAATGAAAATGAATGCCAATCATACAAGAATTGCGGTGGCGGTATCACGGACGGGTATAAAATGGGATCAGCATTTAGTTCATATTGTCCTGCTGATTGCGATTAACGAAAAGGAATCATATTTATTTAAAGAGCTATATGAAGCGCTGATTAACTTCTGTACGCAGGATAATATTATGACGCTGCTGAAAGAGGCCGCGGCTTTTGAGGATTTCAGAGATATAATTCTGCGTTTTACTCAATGATGCGCATGAATGTATTTTAATATTGACAAGCCATAAGGTTTACGTTAAGATTAACTCATACTTCATGAGGGAGTAATTTGCACAGTGATGTGTGACATGTCAACATAATGACACAAGGTGTCTGGCTTGTCTTAATGAATGAGACTCATGTACAGTTTTTTTAGACTGTGCGTGAGTTTTTTGTTTTTATCGGGAGGAAATTGATTATGGGAATTATAGAAATACTGATGATTGGTATTGGTTTAAGCATGGACGCCTTTGCGGTATCTTTAAGCAACGGACTGGTATGTCCAATCAGCGCGAATCAGAAGCTGAAAATAATGCCGCTGTTTTTTGGTGTGTTTCAGGCAGTGATGCCGTTGTTTGGCTTTTTTGCCGGTAATTTGTTTGCGGAGGTAATTGACCGCTATTCAGGAATTGTTATTTTGATTATTCTTGGCTTTATCGGCGGCAAAATGATGGCTGACGGCATCAAGGAAATGCGTGATCCAGAGGTAGAGAGCTGTACGATCTTTACATATAAGACATTAGTTATGCAAAGTATCGCAACCAGCATCGATGCCTTTGCGGTAGGTGTCAGCTTTGTCGGTGCAGGCGTTGATATCTTGTCAGCGGTTTGTATCATTGGTATAACCACGACAATCTTAAGCTATGCGGCTTTATTTCTCGGCCGCCGCTTTGGTTCCATGCTGGGCAGCCGGGCGCAGATTTTCGGCGGTTTGATTTTAGTATGCCTAGGTATTAAGGCGCTGTTTTGATTGTTGTTAATATATGGGCAAATCATGTGCATACTAAGCCTGAGTATGATATTTTAATACCGATGTTAAGAGAGGTACACGATGAAAACTTTAGAACTGAAAAAGGGTTTTACCTGGACGGGTATTTTGGATAAAGAGTTAAAAGTATTTGATATCATTATGGAAACGGAGTTTGGTACTTCATATAATTCCTATATCCTAAAAACATCAGATAAAACTGTGCTGTTTGAAACAGCTAAGGAAAAATTTTTTGATGAGTATTTGGCAGAATTGAAGCAGATTACCGATATTGAGGATATTGATACAATTGTTGTCAATCATACGGAGCCTGATCATGCGGGCAGCGTCGGTCGTCTGCTTGAGTTAAATCCAAATATTAAGATTGTCGGTACTGCCTGCGCGCTGAATTTTCTAAAGGAAATCATTAATCGTGATTTTAATAAGCAGGCGGTTAAGGAAAATGATGAAATAAAAATTGGCGATAAGACACTTCGTTTTATGCCTTTGCCGAATCTGCATTGGCCGGATACAATGTATACTTATATCGTAGAAGATAAGACACTGGTAACGTGTGATTCTTTTGGCGCGCATTATGCTTTTGATGGGATTCTGCTTAGCCGTTTAGCGGATCAGGCAGGATATCAGCGGGCTTTGAAATATTATTTTGACAATATTCTCGGTCCGTTTAAGCCTTTTATGGTTAAGGCCTTAAACCGCATTCAGGATCTTGAGGTGGAGCTGATTTGTACAGGACACGGACCGGTGATCGACTGCGGTATTGATGAATTGATGAAACAGTATCGCGAGTGGTCTGAAGGCTGTGAACCAAATGCGAAAAAAACGGTAGTCATGCCTTATGTGAGCGCTTATGGATATACCGGTTTGGTGGCTGAAGCAATCGCTGAGGGGCTGCGAACTGCCGGTGATATTAATGTGCTGCTGTATGATATGGTAGAGGCTGATGCCGACGAGGTATTAAAAGAGATTGAAAAGGCAGACGGTTTGCTTTTTGGTTCGCCGACAATTCTTCAGGACGCATTAAAACCAATCTGGGATTTAACAACGGCGATTCATGCGCCGACGCACGGCGGTAAATTAGCGAGCGCATTTGGCAGCTATGCATGGAGCGGTGAGGCAGTCAATAATCTGACTGAGCGGCTGAAACAGCTTAAGATGAAGGTTGTTGATGGTTATCGTGTGAAGCTGCGGCCAAGCGCGGCTGAGCTTGAGGGGGCTGTGGCATATGGTCATGATTTTGGCTGTCTGCTGCTGGATAAGCCAAAGGTAAAGCCGGCATCAAAACCTAAATTGGTGAAATGTCTGATCTGCGGTGAGGTTTTTGAAGAGGGAACTGAAATCTGTCCGGTCTGCGGTGTCGGCAAGGAGAATTTTGTGCCTTATGAAGATACGGCCAGTGAATTTCATAAAGACAGCAATGAGTTATTCTTAATCATCGGTAATGGCGCGGCAGGCTTAAATGCGGCAGCCGCAATCAGAGAACGCAATCAAAGCGCATCGGTTGTTTTATTGGGTGATGAAAAATCATTGCCGTATAACCGGCCGATGCTGACGAAGACACTGCTGGCGGATTTTGAACCGTCACAGCTGTTGATTCATGATGAGGCATGGTATCAGGAAAAGAATATTCTGAACCTGACTGATCTGCATGCGGCAAAGCTGCTGATTGATGAAAAGGAAGTCGTATTAAGCAATGGTGATCATTTGCGTTATGATAAATTAATTCTGGCAACTGGTGCTGAATGCTTCATTCCGCCGATTGCGGGCGCTGATCAGGAGGGCGTATTGGCGCTGCGCCGGATTGAAGATGTGCATAAGCTGAATCAAAGGCTGCCGAAGGTAAAACAGGCAGTAGTGATCGGCGGCGGTGTATTGGGTCTTGAAGCGGCTTGGGAATTAAGCCGTCATGCTTCTGTGACGGTGCTGGAGCTGGCGCCGCAGCTGATGGGCCGTCAGTTGGATGTTGCGGCTAGTTCGATGCTTGAGGAAAGCATACGGTTGGCCGGTATCAATACACAGACAAATGTTTCTATTCAGGCGATTGAAGGCAATCAGGGTCAGGTAAGTGGCGTACGCTTAGCGGACGGCACTTTCTATCCGGCAGAGCTGGTCTTGATTTCCTGCGGTATCAAAGCAAATACATCACTGGCTATCGAGGCCGGTATTGAATGCGGCAGGGCCATTAAGGTTGATGAGCATTGCTCTACATCAGCGGCAGATATCTATGCGGCAGGAGATTGCGCGGAGTTTAAGGGCATCAATTACGGCAACTGGGAACAGGCACTGTCAATGGGTAAAACCGCCGGTGCCAATGCGGCTGGTGAGGCAGTGAGCTATTCGCTGATTTCTCCTGGCTTATCGTTCCAGGGAATGAATACAGCGCTGTATGCTTATGGCGACAACGGCAAACAAAAGGATCAGACTTATCGTTCGGTACTGATGCGCGATGATGAGCATCATACGCTTGAATCACTGTATTTTAAGAATAATGAACTGTGCGGTTTTATCCTGCTGGGGGATGTTTCAAAAATGACTGTCTTATTGAACGCGGTAAATGAAAAACAAACCTTTGCGGAAATGTTTAAATAATAAACCGCAGTGAAACAAATTGAACTAAGGGAGAAAGCACGATGGATAAAGGAGAGTATCTTACAGTCAGTCAAATGGCTAAGCTGCACCACATCTCACGTCAGACACTGATTTATTATGATCATATCGGCTTGTTTCGGCCGCAGATAACGGATGATAAGGGTTATCGTTATTACAGCTATCTGCAGGTTAATGTTTTAAAAGAAATCTTATTTTTGAAGAAGCTGAATCTGCCTTTAGAGGTAATCAGTAAAATTGTTAAGGATCAAGACCCTCAGGAGGCTGTCGGAATTTTAAAGGATCAGCGTAAAATCATCGATGCTGAAATTGAAAAATTGATTCGAACCCGCAAATATGTTGATGAAAGACTGCTGCTGTATGATACGATTGATTTTAATCAGCCTGTTGATGAGCCGTATTTTCGCCATGTAGACGAACGCTCATTCTTAGCACTGCCTTTTGAAGAGGATATTTGCGGCAATGAGGATGAGCTTCAGGTCAGGTTTATGGCGGCTGTTGATGAAGTGGGCAGTTATGATCTTGTGCCTTCTTTGGGTTTTGGTGTCATCATCCCCAAACAGGCGCTGCAAACTGATTTAAAAGCCTCTTCGGTCTTTGTATTTGTACCGGAAGGTTCGCCGATCATCAAGCACTCACCCTTGGTTCATACATTGCCGGCCGCTGAATGCTGCTGCATGTATTATTATGGCCGGCCGAGTCATCATCAAAATCAGCTGCGTTCACTGCTGGCTTATATTGATGAAAAAGGCTATGCGGCAGCCAATGATGCGTTGGATATCTGCTTGCTTGATCATGTGAAATATCAGGGGCAAAAGGATGTTGATTTCTGCAGTCTGCAAATTCCAGTTCAAAGAAAATAATGAGATAAAAAAGCGAACTTAACGGTTCGTTTTTTATATTATAGGAAATTTCATTTTCAAGCATCAAAGGTTTAATATCTCATCATGAAAAGGTATCTAAAAAATAATAAAAACAGATGAAATCATCGTGTGAATATGGTATACTATAAGTAATAAAAAACATATATTTAATCATTAAATTCAACCTAAGCATCACCTAGTTTCCTTTGTATCAATCGAATCTCAGTGGATGCTTTTTTGTTCAAGGGGAGGGGAACATCAATGAAGTGTTTATCGTATTCAAAT
>NZ_HE578932.1:56361-57485 GCF_000313565.1 Dielma fastidiosa
GAGAGAATATCGAGTGTTCGTAAAAGAAAAGCAAACGCAAACAGAGAAGTGGGCAGCGATTGCTGAGAAGGTAGGAAAAGCGAGTATTAAAGAATGTCAGTTTACTGCCATATTAGCGTTATTCAGATAACATAAAAATCAGTTCAATGAATCAAAGTAAATAGACCCAAACTAGAAGAAAAGGCTGTTTACTTGATGGAAATCATTGAACTGATAAAAAGAGTTCTTGTATGGATTTGCTCGGGTATGACTCCAATACCGATAGATAGAAGGAGAGAGACATTGAAATACAGGAAGGAACAGCGTCGCGAGAAAGGCAGCTGGGTGTCATCTTTAATGGCATGATTTCCTGAAGGATTGAAGGAAATCATTTTCTTGGTAGATTATAGTTTCTGCTTGTTTGTGAAAATTTTCTTGACTGTATATTAGCTATATAGTGGAAAATAAAGACAAGGTTAAACGCTTACATAACACAAAGAGATGAAAAGGAGAAAGTTATGAAAAAAGTGGTAGGATTATTGCTGTGTGGTGTGCTGGCCGTAAGTGCGGCTGCCTGTTCGCCAAAGAAGGAAGTTAAAACGCTGACAGGTACCGGCAAGGGCTTTGGCGGTGAAATTACCGTAACGGTAACAACTGAGGATGGAAAAATCACCAAAGTAGAAGTGGTCGGTGAAAAAGAGACGCAGGGGATTGGATCAAATGCGATTGAACAGCTGCCGGCGAAGATCGTTGAGGCAGGTAATACAGATGTAGATACCATCGCAGGTGCGACCGTTTCCAGTAAGGGAATCCTTTATGCGGTAAATAACGCGTTAGATCCTGAGGCATATCCATGGCCGATTGAAGAGAGTAAGAAGGATGTCAATGAGGTTGTGGCTTCTGATGCCGATATGGGCTTTGGTGTTGCCAGCTCAGGCCGTGTAGGTCCGGGCAAGGATGATCAGGAAGTACAGGTTTACAGCTTTAATCAGGTCTATGCAAGTGCGATTTTTGACAAAGAAGGAAAAATCTTAGAATTGCATATTGATCAGCTGGAAGTGGCGACACCGAATTATGACGGTGAAACGATGCCGCATTTCAGCGGTTATCCAGGCCAGACCGGCTATAATATTGATGAAAATCAC
>NZ_HE578932.1:58515-136227 GCF_000313565.1 Dielma fastidiosa
CTAACGCTTCCAAGGATGAAGACGTAAAGAAATATGAAGCGTTAAGTCAGGAAGAAAAGGATATGCTTGCCGATGTGACATCTTCTGCGACAATGAGTCTGCAGGATGGTCATGGCGATATCTTAAAAGCGATCCGCAAGAGCTTGGAAAATAAACATGCGATTGATTTAAAGATTGGACAATAGTAAAAGAAGGACCCTTGATGGGTCCTTTGCTTATTCAATGATACCAGCTTTTAATTTACGGCGTTTCAGCCAGCCGCCCTGCAGATAATAGAGGATAAAGAAAATAGAAGTCACGATCCAGGTTATAGGATAACATTGCAGAATCTTATCCAGTAATACGTTTTGCGGCATATAATATGCTATCCAAGCAATTCTTAAGCCGCAGATACCCAAGGCAGTCATCACCATCGGTACAAAGGATTCACCGCAGCCGCGCATGGCGCCTGAAAGCAGCTCAATGCATACATAACAGACATAGAAGGGGCCTAAAATCCATAGTATCTGCATACCGATTTCAATGACCTGAGCATCATTGGTAAAGAGGCGATAGATGAATTGACCGGTACTTAAGAAGAGGCATGAAATCGCGATGGCGGTTATCGAGGCCATAAGTATCGATATTTTTACACTCTTATGCACACGATCAAGCTTGCGGGCGCCAAAGTTTTGACCGACAAAGGTAGTGATAGCTACGCCAAAAGCACCCATTACCATCCAGAATAAGCCGTCAATTTTGCCATAAGCGGTCCAAGCGGCAATCGAATTTGTACCATAAGCATTAATGCTTGACTGTATAATAACATTGGAAATCGCGTACATGACCGACTGCAGACCTGCCGGCAGACCGATAATGATAATTTCTTTTAAAATGGTTGGGTTTAAGCGGATTTCGCGCGGATGCAGCTGATAAAGCGTATCGGAACGGATCAGCGTATAGGAGACAAGGATTGCGCTCACCAGCTGAGAAAGAATGGTCGCGACGGCAACCCCCATGACTTCCCAGCGAAAGATTACAACGAATAATAAATCCAGAACGATATTGACACCGCAGGCAGCAATCAGATAATACAACGGCCGTTTGGCATCACCGACAGCCCGTAAAAGCCCGGAACCCATATTATAGATCATCTGCGGAATGACACCGATAAAATATATCCGCAGATAGGTTAAGGAATAAGCCATGATTTCCTCAGGCGTCTGCATCATCCGCATGGCACTTTCCGCCCCGAAGATGCCGATAACCATCAATATAGCACCGCCCAATATTCCCAACGCGATAGAAGTATGAACAGAGCGATGAATGTTTTCACGATCCTGAGCGCCGAAGTATTGCGCTAAAACAACACCGGCACCCGAGGAGAGACCAACGAAAAAGCCAACCGTTAGGTTAATCAGTGTACCGGTCGTACCGCCCACAGACGCAAGGGCTTCCTTGCCGACAAAGTTACCGACGATAATCGCATCGACCGTATTGTAAAGCTGTTGGAAAAAGGTACCTAAGACGATAGGAAAAAAGAAAATCAGCAGCTGTTTCCAAATGACCCCTTCCGTAATCCCATTAACGGTATTTTTCATAAACATCCCTCCTAAAAATATAAAATGTACCCATAAAACTATGAGTACATGTTCACCCTGAACAAGTAAGATTTATTCTAAAAACCTTCATGCAGATAAGTTTACATGAAGCAGATTTGCCTGTCAATATTTGTTGCTTACTTTATCATTAAGAATGACATTTTTAATCATTATTTACAGAAAGAAATGAAAAATATGTTATAATTAACTTAAACTAACATAGTATGGAAAGAGGTGACGAATGAGAAAGTTAAAACAGAAAATTAATGAAGCATTGGCTTCGGTAATTCCGATTACCCTGATTGTTTTTATATTAAGTATTACCATCGCACCGCTGCCGCTTGGCATGATGCTGATGTTTTTGGCAGGGGCTTTGCTGCTGGTTGCCGGCATGGGCTTCTTTGCGCTGGGCGCAGAGCTGTCAATGATGCCGATTGGTGAAGGGGCAGGCAGTGAACTGGTAAAAAGCCGGCGCTTGCCGATCATGATTCTAGTAACCTTTGCGATGGGTGTGATTATTACGGCGGCGGAACCAGACTTAACGGTATTAGCGCATCAAGTGCCGGCCGTTCCGGATCGTATTTTGATTTGGACTGTGGCCGCAGGTGTAGGCATTTTTCTCATTTTGGCATTGCTGAGAACCATCTTTAAGCTCAAACTGAAATATATGCTGCTGATTTTATATGCGGCAGTCTTCATTTTGGCTTATTTTACGCCTGACAGCTTTTTAGCTGTTGCTTTTGACAGCGGCGGTGTGACTACCGGCCCAATTACCGTACCCTTTATCATGGCGTTGGGTATCGGTCTGGCTCGCTTCAATGATGAAGCCCATTCACAGGAAGAAAGCTTTGGTTTAGTCGCGCTGTGTTCCATCGGTCCTATTTTGGCGGTGCTGATATTAGGCATTCTTTATCATCCTGAGGGGGTCAGCTATACGCCCTTTGAGATGGTTCATGTTGAGACGACACAGGATGTCTTTAAAACCTTTATGGCAGAAATACCGCATACAATTTTTGAGGTAGGTAAAGCGCTGGGGCCGATTTTAATCTTCTTCTGCCTGTTTCAGTGCGTGACCCGCTGTTTCTTAAAACGTCAGTTAATAAAAATTATCATTGGTACAATTTATACATTTATTGGTCTTGTTTTATTTCTATGCGGCGTAAATGTCGGTTTTATGCCGGCGGGCAGTTATCTGGGTGCCCAAATTGTCACGCTGCCTTATGCATGGATTTTAATACCGATTGGTATGATCATCGGCTATTTTATCGTAAAGGCTGAACCGGCGGTTCATGTGCTCAAGGAACAGGTGGCTGAAATTTCAGCGGGAACGATCTCGGCACGGGCGATGGAGCTTTCTCTGTCAATTGGCGTAGCTTTATCCTTAGGCATTGCGATGCTGAGAATTTTAAGCGGGATCAATATCATGTTTTTTCTGCTCCCCGGCTATGCGCTGTCTTTGCTTTTGAGTTTTTATGTACCGGAAATTTTTACGGCTATTGCTTTTGACAGCGGCGGTGTTGCCAGCGGTCCAATGACGGCGACATTTTTGCTGCCTTTTGCGATGGGAGCCTGTGAAGCGATTGGCGGTAATGTTTTAACCGATGCGTTTGGTATCGTTGCCCTTGTAGCGATGACACCGCTGCTGACGATTCAGCTTTTGGGATTGATTATGAAGCTGAAACAGCGTGAGCTTAAGCTTGATTTAGAGGGTGATGATCAGATTATTAATTTTGAGGAGGCTGAACTATGAGCAAAGCGACAGTAAAATGTATGGTACTGATCGTTAATCGTGATCAGGGCAATCGAATCGGCAGTATCTGCCATCAGCATCAGCTGTACTTCTCTTATGCGTGTATGGCATCAGGCACCGCCAGCAGTGAGTATTTGAATTATCTCGGTCTGGGAGAAACGGAAAAAGAGCTGGTATTTACTTTTGCGCCTGCTCATGTTCTTGCATCACTTCAAAAGGCAATCGCGGCGGCAATTCATATTGAAAAACCAAACAGCGGGATTATTTTTACCATGCCGCTGAGCAGTATCAGCAGTTTATTTTTAAAAAATATCATGCTTAATCATGGCGAGGAGACAGTGTCTATGGAAGAAGGTAAATATGCTTTAATTTGTGCAGTTGTAAACAAGGGCTGTCAGGAGTTAGTAATGGCAGAAGCTAGAAAGGCCGGGGCTAAGGGCGGCACCTTGCTGCATGCTCGCTCATTAGACAGTGAAGCCAGTCAGTCATTCATGGGACTGACGGTTCAAGCGGAAAAGGATGTGATTTTGATTCTGAGTACGGCGGATAAGAAGCAGGCTATTATGGAAGCAGTCAATCAGACCTGCGGCTTGAAGAGTGAGGCCGGCGGCTGTTTGTTTGCGCTGCCGGTTGATAGTGTGCTGGGCTGTAACTGCTGATAAGGCTTGCTTGATTTAGCTGCTTATGCTATGATAATAACAGGGAATGAAGTTCTCCCTCGGAATAAACCGAAACCGCGTAAAGCTGATGACTTCTGCAACTTTTTTGTTGTGGATCATCAGCTTTTTTTTGAAAGGGGATTAATTATGTTAACAAGCTTAGCCTTACTATTTATTGTGGGATTATTTGCAGGCTCAGCAGCTGAAAAGCTGCATCTGCCTCCGTTATTTGGCATGCTGCTGGCAGGAATTTTGTTGGGGCCCTTTGGCCTGCGTCTGCTCAGTGATTCACTGCTGTCCATCTCTGCTGATTTAAGACAGCTCGCATTGGTAATCATTTTGCTGAGAGCGGGTCTGTCATTAGATATTAATGATTTAAAAAGGGTGGGCCGGCCGGCGTTTCTGATGTGTTTTCTGCCTGCCTGCTTTGAAATTGCCGCCATGGTGCTGATCGCGCCGCGTATCTTCAATATTACGGTCATTGAAGCAGCCTTGCTGGGCAGTGTTATCGGCGCTGTTTCACCCGCTGTCATTGTGCCTAAAATGCTGAAGCTTATGGAAAGCGGTTATGGCAGTGAGAAGAGTATTCCGCAGCTGATTTTGGCTGGTGCTTCGGTTGATGATGTGTTTGTGATCGTATTGTTTTCCATTTTCACATCCTTAGCGGCTGGCGGTACCGTGACGCTGCTCAGCTTTGCCGATATTCCCGTCTCTATTCTTTTAGGCGCGCTGATCGGCTGTCTGAGCGGCTGGCTGCTGCAGCGGCTTTTAAAATGGGTGAAGTCTGAGCCCTATCAAGTCTTGCTTGTCCTGAGCGCGGCATTGCTGCTGTGTGGATTGGAAAATAGCTTAAAAGGCCGGGTGGCGCTTTCGGGCTTATTAGCGGTGATGAGTATGGGAATCACTCTTCAAAAATGCTCGCCGATTCATGCCAAAACACTGCGGCCCATCTTCTCAACATTATGGAAAGGCGGAGAAATCATGCTGTTTGTCTTAGTCGGTGCTGCTGTAAATATCAATTATGCGGCAGCGGCTGGCTTACCTGCCGTCTTCCTGATATTCTGTGTGCTGGCAATTCGCATGCTGGGCGTGGCCTGCTGTCTGTTTAAGAGTGATCTAAGCGGCCGTGAGCGTCTTTTCTGTATGATTGCCTACACGCCAAAAGCTACTGTTCAGGCAGCGATTGGCTCAATTCCGCTGGCGATGGGTTTGCCATGCGGAGAGCTGATTCTGACTATCGCGGTATTATCGATTCTGATTACAGCTCCTTTAGGCGCCTTTATGATTGATTTAACTTATCCTAAATTGCTTCAGCATACTTCCTGATCTGGATAAATTATTTGCATGTCCCTTTACTTTGCTGATACAATAAGGACTGAAGGGCGTGATTAAATGATTAAATGGATCGTAACCGATATGGATGGAACCTTACTGAACAGTCAGGATCAAATCAGCAGCCGCAATAAAGCGGTATTAATGAAATGTCAGCAGCAGGGAATCAAGCTGATTCTGGCCAGCGGCCGCAGTCAGTACCGGCTTTATCCTTATGCGCAAGCTTTGGATATGAAAAAATATGATGGCTATTTTATTGAGGTCAACGGGATGGCATACCGTCATCTGCAAAGCAATGAACGGGTTTTATTTAAGCGATTAAATCATGAACAGATCGTTGCTGTTTTTAATGAACTGAAAAAATATGGCGGTGAGATTCAGTGTTATCTTGATGATACGATCTATATGGCAATGACGCCTTGGGTCTTTGCGCAAAAGCAGAAGGAACGGAAAGAACTGCAGCTGCCGGATGATTATCCATGGACGGGCGGCGCCTGGGGCTGGCTAGGCGATACCCGTAACGGTTATCCATATATTCATTGGGTTTATTCAGCAGCCCAGCTGCCAAGGGAATTAAATAAAATAACTTTTATGCGTGAGCCAGAATATGTCACTTCTATCATGGCAGAGCTGAGTAAGCGCTTTGCGGATTGTGAATTAGTGCGCCCGGTTCCCAGAGCCATCGAATTTTCACCAAAGGGAATTACGAAAGGCAGCTGTCTTGAAAAACTGATGAAGGATGAAAACATCGGTGTTGATGAAGTGCTGGTAATAGGTGATGGTGAAAATGATATCGATATGTTTTCTAAAGTAAAATATTCAGTAGCCATGGGTAACGCGGAAGCTTATGTTAAAGAGCGGGCGTATGATCTGACCTTAAGCAATGATGAGGATGGTGTAGCGGCAGCTATTGAAAAATACTGCTTTTAAATAGCTGATTTTAACGAAATAAGGCTTTTGGCAGGCATTCGCAACCACTGGTTGACAACTTTCAAGACGCGGTTGGTGTTCATGACAGCAGCATTCTTGATAAGATGAGCTTGTCAGGAAAGGAGTTTTATTATGAATCTATCAGATCGAATTCAGCAGTTAAGAAAGCAGCGGGGCATCTCACAGGAGGGCTTGGCGGATCAGCTCGGCGTTTCAAGGCAGGCAGTATCAAAATGGGAAAGTGAACAGAGCATTCCCGATTTAGATAAGATTATCCTGCTGAGTGAATATTTTGGAGTTACGACAGATTATCTACTCAAGGGTATCGAGGAAGCTGACAATGGTAAGCAGCTGCCCAATGCCAATATCTTTGTGATCACAGCCACAGTTTTTAATTTTATCGGCTTGATTATGTCGGCGGCGGTTTGGTATGAAGAACAGCTTGCGACCTCAATTGTCATTGGTTTAGTTATTATGGCGGTTGGCTGTATGGTTTATGGAATTGGCATGTTTACCGCTTCAGAAGCTACGAAGGCTGGTGCCAGCTGCAATTTCTGGATGATCAATATCTGGCTGCTGACGCTGATTCCATTTTCATTTATCTATAATATACTCTTGGTTGGCTATGCCGCCCCGTATCCGCAACTTGTACAGCCATTGATCGCATATCCGCTTTTTTGGTTTGTCTACATCGCGGTAGGGTTATGTGTCACGATGGTTATGGTAAAAAGACGCCGTGCAAGTAAATGAAAGATCATTGAAAAGCTATGCATTAAATCTATAAATTGCAACGATCAATGATGATCCGACATCTCACTGTCGGATTTTTTCTTTCATCAGATTATTTCTGCAATTTTAAACAATTCAAAATTGCAGTTACTTTACATGTTTTTGCAATTTGTTAGAATTAAAACAAAATAAATCCCTGTTAAAATGAAAATGTAACAGGAGCAATTGAAAGAAGGGATGACTGACGTGAAGCTTCAATTAAATAACCGCCAGATCGAAATATTAAAAAATCTGATTGCTGCTGGCACACCGATGGATATAACGGTATTGATGAATCGCTTTGGCAAAAGTGAGCGAACGATTCGCTATGATTTGAATGAGATTCGTGAAGCACTTGAAAAGCAGGGGATTGATGTACGGACGAAGGCTAAAAAGGGGTTTTATATCCCCGCTGAACAAAAGCCCAAGGCCAGCCGTGTCATTGCTGAGAATGGTCAGCAGGAGGAGCCGTCATTGCTGGATGATTCCGATGAAACAAGGAATAATTCAATGCTGCTTTATCTGATGCTGCAAAGCAAGCCGATCAGCGCTGATGAGATTGCCGATACCTTCTATATCTCACGTTCAACTGCAATCCGTATTCTGAATAACTTAGAAGCGGCTTTCAGCGGTATCCGCGTCAATTCACAAAAGGCCTATGGCTATCAGTTAGAGGCCGAGGAATTCATGCTGCGCAAGATTGTGACACAGCTATTGGTAAGCGCATTTAAAGGCAGCTATACACCGGAAGATTGGTATTTGCTGCTGCCGCGTATCCTTAAGGAAGAGATTTCAATGCTGACCATCAGCGATGTCTCACAGGCAATCAAAAAGGTGAACACACATTATAATGTCTGGCTCTCCAATACGGCTTTTATCAATCTGCTGAGCTATTGTCTGATCCGCGATCTGCGGCTGCGCAAGGGTTTTACACAAAATAACCAAAAGGCAGCGGGCAGTGATTATACAATGGCGCTGCTTCAGGAGCTTGGCAACCGCGGTATCAATACGCTGGAAGTTCAATGGATGAATACGATTTTAAATTCTAACGGTATCTTTGTAAATCAAAGCTGTTTGGATCTGAATGAATTGGATCACGCGCTTGATGAGATGCTTGAGCTGCTGAAAGCAGATAAGCATCATCTGCCTTATGTCTTTGATACGATTACCTTATATGATGATCTGTATGAGCATCTTCAGCATACGATCAATAAAGAATATCTGCATCTTGAAAATGATGAGAATCCTTTAATTGATGAATTGAAAGAAAATTACGCAGATTTTTATTTATTAGCTAATGATTTTGCAGACATCTTTGAAAAGCATTTTCTGATGAAGCTCTCTGAGAATGAAATCAGCTATCTGGCAATTTATCTTTATAAGAATCTGATCAATCAGACAGCAAGCAACAAAAAGGTTTTGGTTGTCTGTGCGACCGGCAAGGGTTTAAGCAATCTGCTGACAACGCGTATCCGCAATGTGTTCCAGAATCTGACAATTGTCGGTTCGGTATCGCCTTATCAGCTTGACAACATCAATTTGTGGAAGGATATCGATTTTGTGATATCAACGATTCCAATCGCGCATTCAGCTTATCCGGTCATTAAGATTTCCCGAATCTTATCGATGGAAGATATTCAGCGGATACAGGAATTTCTGCATTATGGGAAATTCATTGATTCTATTCCGATGGATCACAGTAATTCAGCTTCCTTTAATGCTAAGAATGATCCCTTTGATTTATACAAGGATGAGCTAGATCCCAGCAAGACTGATTTGGCAGCGGCTTCAACCTTATACAGTAAGCTGCAGCTGACCTTGCTTGAATATATCAGCAAGCTGCCGCCTGAGGTTTCAATGGGTCAGGACGCGGTACTCGGTATGCTGATTCATATGAGTATGGCAGTGCCTCGCTGGTTTTCTCAGCAGAATGAAGAAGATGAGGAAGAAATTATTGAGGCTTATTATAAATACCGCGATGAACAGAGTAATGTGTTTGATTTAATGGAAAAATTCTTCGCTCTTGTTGAGGAAAGCTTATTGATTACAATTCCGATTCATGAGCGGTACGCGTTTTTCCTCTATATATTCAACAAGGAGGTTTGACACATGTTGGAACTACTTATTAAGAATGGCAGTCTGCTGAGTCCGGTCAATGGTTATCATCAGGAAGTGATGGATATCCTGCTGAAAAATGGCCGGATTGAAAAAATCGCACCGCACATTGAAGCGGCAAACGCAGAGGTGATTGATGCTTCCGGCTGTTTAGTAACACCGGGTCTGATTGATATTCATGTGCATTGTTTCCCGCAATGTTCACTGGGGATTGAACCGGATGTATTGGGTATCAAACGCGGGGCAACGACGATCTTTGATGCCGGCAGCAGCGGCGCTTTGAATTATGAGACTTTCCGCAGTGAGTATATTGACCAAAGCAAAACAAAGGTCTTCACCTTACTGAATGTCTCTAAGCTGGGGCTGGCAGAACCGCATGAGCTTGATGATCTGAATAAAATTGATCGGCAAGCGCTGAAGGCGGCGGTTGCTAAGTATCCGGATAACATTGTGGGTTTGAAGGCCAGAGCCAGTGCCAGTGTGGTTGGCGCCATGGGGTTTGAACCGATTCGTCTGGCAGCTGAAATCGCTCATGAGGTTAAGCTGCCGCTGATGGTTCATGTCGGCAATTACCCGCCGGCTTTAAAAGATGTGCTGAATGTACTTGAAGCCGGTGATATCGTGACTCATGCTTATCATGGCAAAAAGGGCGGTATCTTAAATGCTGACGGTACTATTATTGAGGAAGCGCTGAACGCGCGCAAACGCGGGGTTCTCTTCGATATTGGACATGGGGTGGCAAGCTTCAGCTTTAAAACCTTTAAACAGGCGATGACGCAGGACTTTGACTGTGATTTGATTTCAACCGATCTGCATGTGGAGAATTATCAAGGCCCGGTATACAATCTGGCGGCGGTACTTTCAAAACTGCTGAATTGCGGTGAATCGCTTGAAGATGTTATCAGTAAGGCAACCAGTGTTCCGGCTAGACATTATCAGCTGAAGGGACTGGGAGAATTGAAAGAAGGCTTTATCGGTGATCTATCCGTGATGAAGCTGAGTGACTGTGATGAAGCGGTTGTGGATTCGATTGGTGATTCATTAACGCTGAAGCAGCGGCTGACTTTAGTCAATACGATTTATAGCAGGGGGGATGAAATTGAAGTATTTAGACACGATACTGAACAATAGTGATGTCAGTGCGGAAGTAAGCGAAGAAATCGTACGCTGCATGAAGCAGGTCGATGAGAAGCTTAAGCAGTTAAAGATTGAATTCAGTGATGAGAATGCGGAAATGGTGTTTACGAATCATTTAGTAGCACTTACGAAACGTATTTTGAGTAAGGAATTTATTCCGGATCTTGATGATTCACTGATGGAAGGAGTTTCTTTACAGGCGATGCAGCTTTCAGAAGAATTGGTAAAGGATTTGTTTGAAAGCCATGGCTGTGAAGTAAATAAATCAGAGTTATTTTTAGTAGCTACTCATATTCAATTATATCTCGAAAACAGAAAGGATGGGAAAAACAATGAGTAAGGAAATTTTAGTAGTAATCGGTCATCGTATGGGTAAAGGTCAGGCGGTAGCCAGAGGTGTTGAAAAGGCAGGCGGTAAGGCAATCGTTATTCCAGGCATGGCAGCGGATATGAAATTAGGCGATGTGATGCATGAAAATAATGCCGATTTAGGGATCAGCTTCTGCGGCAGCGGCGGTGCCGGCGCATTGACAGCTCAAAATAAATATGGCTATAAGGCTAAATCTGAGCTGCGTTCAATTGAAGCAGCCTGTACAGCTGTTGAAGATGGCTGTAAGGTAGTTGGACTGGGCTTCATGGATGTGGAAGACTTAGGTCAAAGACTTGTGGAAACATACCGTAAAGTACACGGAGAGTAGTCATGAGCGAGCAGCTGCTGAAGGAGATGGATCATACTGTTACGGTGACAATGAGCGGTGACGGTATGGTTGATACGGTGGGGAAGATTTTTAATATGATGCGCAAGCAAGTATTCCAGGATATCAACAAGCCGATCATCCAGATGGATACTCAGGAAGTCTATTTTGACAAGGTGGATGTCACAGAAAAGAAGGAAGCTTTCCTGTTTATCTTCATGCCAAGAGTACGCCGTTATTACACGGTAACTGCCCGCATTGTATTAAAGGTTAAATATTTAGATGTCCAAGAGGAGGATAAGTAAATGAATGTCGAGGTTATACTTTATTCAGTAATTATTGGTGTTATCGGCGGCGGCTGTATCGCGGCCGGTGCTGCCAGAATGTTCCATGCACCTGAGATTCAGGCGATGGGCGCATTCAGAACATTGGGAGAATTTAACGCATGTAACGGTGACCCGGTTGCCCATTTCTCATTCGGGTTAGGGTTCTTCTTCTCAGCAGCGGCTTCTGCGTTAGGTGCCGGTGCTTTATCAGGGGATGTATTCCATCGTATTGTACCAAACTGGGCGGCTGCATCATTGTTGGTTAAAAACCGTAATGTTGAAGAAACAATCCAGAATCCGCGCAAAATGATGATGGCTGGTTCAGTAATCGGCGCCTTAATCGTTACCTTCCTTAATACGATGGCGACAATTATTCCAGAAAAGCTTTCTTTGATTGCGAATAACGTATTGACACCAGCTACCGGTTGGATGCTGAATCCGGTCATGCCTGCTATTTTCTGGCTGGCAGCGATTGACGCCGGCCGTTACACAGGTATGTGGGGTACGATTTTAGGCGGTATTTCCGCATTAGTATCAGGCAATGCGGTGCCAGGTATCGTATTAGGTATCCTGATTGGTAAATCAGCTGAAGAAAATGGTTATAAGAGCGGCATCGTTAAGGTTCTGATTGCAATTGTTGTGGTAATGTTCATTGCCATCGCATACTTCAGAGGCTTCTTTGCTAAGCTTGGTCTGTAGGAGGAACAATCAATGGAAAAGAAAACATTTGCACAAAAGGTTGATGCCTTTTTAATGAAAGATGAAACGTTTATTTTATTGATTATGGGAGCTGCGGCGGCAATCTTCGCAGGTACCTTTATGTATATTAAATTCGGCACGGGTGCATTTAATGATATCGCGATTGTACAAATGCTCAGAGATGGTCTTGACGGCGGTGATTTCGCGGCAGCGGCAGGCTTTGCGGCAGGCTTCTTGATTGCCCGTGTACTGGAAGGACCATTAGTAGGTATTCTTGATATCGGCGGTTCTTTGATGACAGGTGTTGGTATCGGTATTCCGGCATTATTATTATCGATGGGTGTTACAATGCCATTTGACAATATTCTGTTCGCATTAGTAACCGGCGCCGTGATCGGCCTTGTCTTAGGTGCGGTAATCATCGGTATTCGTAAGCTGGTTCCGGATGGTGTTGCGGTTGGCGGTACTAGTATCATGATGGGTGCTGGTAATGCGACCGGCCGTTATTTGGGCCCAATGATTATTGTAGCTGCTTGTCAGTATAATGTTTGGGCTGGTATCGGTTCAATTATCGGCGGTGCGATTTTCTACAAATTAGGTAAAGAAATGACCGGCGGCGCGATCCTTGGCGCTATGATTCTCGGCGCATTCTTCCTATAGGATCAATTGCTATGAGCATTTATTCAACGATCGGACTGCCAAGAGTGATTAATGCGGCCGGCCGAATGACAGCACTTGGTGTTTCTACTCTCAGTGATGAGGTTGCCAGGGCGGTTGTCGAAGGCGGTCAGTCTTATGTGGTTATCGATGAATTAATGGATAAAGCCGGCGAAATTATCGCTGCCTATACAAAAGCAGAAGCCAGTCTGGTAACATCCAGTGCTTCAGCGGGAATCTGCATGAGTGTGGCCGGTGTTATTTCTAAAGGCAAGAAATCAATTATTGAACGGCTTCCGGATGCGGGCGGCTTGGCGAATGAGATTTTGCTGATGAAGGGGCATGTCGTTCAGTTCGGCGCGCCGATTACCTCACTGATCCGCCTGGGCGGCGGTCAGCCTGTTGAGGTTGGCATGGCTAATGATGTCAGTGAAACCGATATGATTGAGGCAATCAGCGATAAAACAGCGGCATTGCTTTATGTCAAAAGTCATCACTGTATTCAGAAGGGAATGCTCAGTCTTGAGAAAATGATTGAAATTGCGCATGCTCATAATCTGCCGCTGATTGTTGACGCGGCAGCCGAAGAGGATATGTGCAAATATGTTGCAATGGGTGCTGATCTTGTTATTTACAGCGGTGCTAAAGCACTTGAAGCGCCGACTTCCGGTTTTGTAACCGGCAAAAAGCAGTATATAAATTATGCCAGAAAGCAGTATAATGGTATTGCCAGACCGATGAAAATCGGTAAGGAAGGCATCATGGGACTGTTAAAGGCAATGGAGCTTTATTTTAATAAAGATCATGCTGCCGAGGTTAAGCTGAATCTTGAAAGTGTTGCTTATCTGAATGAGCAGATCAATCAGATCAAAGGCTTAACGGCTATACAGGTTCAGGATGAGGCCGGCCGTGAGATTTATCGTTCTCAGGTCAGTGTTGATGAATCACTGACTCATAAGTCAGCTTTAACCATCGATGCTGAGCTGCGTTCAGGGAATCCGGCGATTCACTGCCGCAAGCATTTGCTGAGTATGGGAATCTTATCCTTTGATACCCGGCCTTTGGGTAAGGGTGATAAGGAAATCATCGCTGCGCGTCTAAAAGAAATTGTGGAGGGTTAATATGTCAAATATCAATTATTATAACGATCGTGTATGTCTGAATGTACTGGCAGGTAATTTGGAAAACGCGAAGGAAATCTATGCGGCTGCCGAAAAGCATGTAGTTGTCGGTGTGCTGTCAGCGAATTATCCTGATGTGCCAAGTGCTGTCGAGGATATGAAGAAATACAATGAAGCTCTGGAAGGCAATCTTTCTGTAGGGCTTGGCGGTGGCAACCCGAATCAGTGGCGGGCCGTTGCTGAAATTGCTAAGGAAATCAAGGCTAATCATTTTAATCAGGTTTTCTCAGCCGTAGGCTGGACACGGGCGAACGTCGGTGACGACGGCTCACATATCAATGCGCTGGTATCACCTACCGGCACACCGGGTTTAGTCAAAATTTCTACCGGGCCGTTAAGCAAAGACGCTGAGCCGGCATTGGTACCGGTTGCTACAGCTATTGCGATGATTAAGGAAATGGGCGGCAATTCCGTGAAATTCTTCCCAATGGGCGGTTTAAAGTGTAAAGATGAGCTGATTGCGGTAGCAAAGGCTTGTGCACAGGCTGACTTCATTCTTGAGCCAACCGGCGGTATCGATTTGGATAACTTTAAGGAAATCCTTCAAATCATTTTAGATGCTGGTGTAAAACAGACCATTCCGCATGTTTATACATCAATTATTGATAAGGAAAGCGGCTGCACCCGGATCGAAGATGTAAAAACTTTAATGAGCATTGTGAAAGAACTTGCTTAAATAAATCAAAGAGGCAATTCTGCCTCTTTCTTACTTTAGAAATGAGGGAAACGAATGAATATCTATACAGAGAATGGTTTACATGGCGTTATCAATGCTTCTGGCAGAATGACTAAGCTAGGTGTTTCAACTGTCAGTGAAGAGGTCGGCAAAACATTGGTTGAGGCGGCTGGCAATTATGTAGTCATTGATGAATTGCTTGAATGGGCTGGCAAACGCATCGGCGAGCTGATCGGCTGTGAAGATGCCTGTGTTACTTCCAGTGCCTCCAGCGGCATTGCTTTGAGTGTGGCCTCGCTGATCTGCGGTGATGATCTGCAGAAGGTGCATCGTTTCAGTGAAACGGTGTTGAATACAAAAAAGCGTGAGGTTATCTTATTAAAGGGACATAATGTTGATTTTGGCGCGCCAATTGATTCTATGATTGAAATCGGCGGCGGCAAGGTTGTGGAAGTCGGTTATGCCAATGGTTCGAAAATTGAAGATATTACGCATGCCGTTAATGAGAATACGTGTGCGATCTTCTTTGTGAAGAGTCATCACTGTGTTCAAAAGGATATGGTTGATGTGCAGACGGTTATTAAAGCTGCCAATCGGCTTAATATTCCATGTATTGTCGACGCGGCGGCAGAAGAGGATCTGTCTAAGTATGTACAGATGGGCGCTGATTTTGTCTGCTATTCAGGTGCTAAAGCATTATCCGGACCGACCAGCGGCTTTGTCGCCTGCGCGCACAGTAAAGATGCGGCGAATATGCGGCTTCAATACAAGGGCATTGGCCGGGTTATGAAAATCGGCAAGGAAAATACGATGGGCTTGGTGAAGGCGATTGAAATCTATCAGCGCAATCACGGTTATGTGCCAACGGTTACTTATGAAGATTTAAAAGCATTCACGGAAAGCTGCAATACCATTAAGGGAATCACAGCTTCGATTATTCAAGATGAAGCAGGACGCGCTATTTATCGCAGTAAGATCAATGTCAGCGAGGCTGAATACGGCATGAATGCCAAAGCGCTGGTGAAACAGCTGCAGGCTCATGATCCGGCAATCTATACCCGCGATTATCAGGCTAATATCGGTTCAATCGCGATTGATCCGCGGCCTTTGAAAAATAAAGGCGAGTTGGATACGATTTTTGAAGTATTAAAGAAATTAGGTAAATAAGTTTGCCCCGGGATATTTCTCGGGGTATACTGTTTCTGTAAGCAAAGGAGGCAATTTATGGATAATTTTGTATTCTATAACCCAGCTAAAATCATTTTTGGCAAGGATCAGGAAAAAACAGCAGGCGAATGGATCAGAAAATATGATGGACATAAGGTATTGCTGCATTACGGCGGCGGTTCAATTAAGAAAAACGGTGTCTATGATACGATTATCGCTTCTTTAAAAGCGAATGATCTGCCTTTTGTTGAGCTTAGCGGTGTGGTGCCGAATCCGCGTTATTCTCTGATTCAGGAAGGCATCGCATTATGCAAACGTGAAGGTGTCGATTTTATTTTAGCTGTCGGCGGCGGCAGTGTCATCGATTCGGCGAAAGGCATTGCGGCAGGTGTATTGCTAAATGAAGATGAAGATTTATGGGAAGATTATTATATGTTTAAACGCGGCCCTGAAAAAGCGCTGCCGCTAGGTACGGTATTAACAATTCCGGCTACCGGTTCAGAAAGCTCGCGCAGCTCGGTAGTAACTAATGAAGCCACTCATTTTAAGCGTTCCATGGCTGCTGACTGCATGATTCCCAAGTTTTCAATCATCAATCCAAAGACGCATTATTCACTGCCGCCTTATCAGATTGCCTGCGGCTGTGCTGATATTCTGGCTCATCTGATGGAACGTTATTTCACACCCACTGAAAATGTTGATTTCACTGATCGGATGCTGGAGGCAAGCATGAAAACCGTGATCAACTACGCGCCGCTGGCTATCAAGTATCCAACTGATTATAATATCCGGGCTGAAATAGCGTGGGTGGGAACCATCGCCCATAATGGCTTATTAAATACCGGCCGCCTTGGTGATTGGGCAAGTCATGATCTGGAACATGAATTAGGTGCCATTTATGACATCTATCATGGTGAGGGATTAGCGATTACTTTCCCGGCATGGATGAAATATGTTTATAAACAGAATCCAAAACGCTTTGTGCAATTTGCGCAGCGGGTATGGGATGTAGAATTTTCAGCGGAACAGGAGGAAAGAATCATTCTTGAAGGCATTCATCGTCTTGAGCGCTTCTTTACTGAATTAGGCTTGCCGATCCGCTGTTCACAGCTGCATATCGATCATTCAAGATTTAGAGAAATGGCTCAGAAAATCATGGTTAACCGCGATCATGAGGGTGAATTCATGAAGCTCTATGAAGAGGACTGCTATCAGATTTACTGTTTGTCTGAATAATTGTTTAGTTTTGATATAAAATCTCATCAACATCATAAATTTAATTAAAAATATGGATAATCTATTCAAAATATAGATTATCTTTATTTATTATATGGAAATTCTATGGTTATCAAAGATTTTTGATAATTGGCTCTCTTTAAAAGCAGGGGCTGTAATGGTATACTTGTACTATATGAAAACGCTTTAATAGTGTTTTAGACGGAGGTGTTTATGAGCGAAATAAAGATTGAAGATTTTAGTTCGCCCCAGCATGAAGCGAAGCTGTTTATTCTGAAAAATGATGAGTTGTGTGTCAAAATCACCAACTACGGCGCTGCTATTACGGCGATCTTAATGAAGGATCGCCAGGGGAAGGTTGATGATATCGTTTTAGGTTTTGATGATCTGGATGGTTATCTGAAGGACAAGGGCAATATTTATTACGGTGCAACCGTTGGCCGCTGTGCAAACCGCATAGCAAAAGGTAAGTTTACAATCAACGGCGTCGATTATCAGACAGCCATTAATAACGGGCCTAATCATCTGCATGGCGGTATTGATAATTTTTCATCGAAGTTTTTTGATGCCGCGATTGAAAATGACAGTCTGTGTTTGACCTATGTTTCCAAAGATATGGAAGAGGGATATCCAGGCAATCTGACGCTGAAGGTAATCTATACATTAAGCGGCAGTCAGCTGAAAATCGTATACCGCGCAATCAGTGATAAGGATACGGTTTGCAACATCACTAATCACACTTATTATAATCTGTGCGGTGAGGGCAGCGGCGATATCGGCGCCCATCTGCTGCAGATTAAGGCAGACCGCTTTGTAGGCTGTGACAGTGATGGCTTGGGCGGTGAAATCCTTGATGTCAGCGGGACCCCCTTTGATTTCAGAATGCCGCATCCAATCGGGGAGCGGATCTATGATGAGGATATTCAGCTGAAAAATGGCTGCGGCTATGACCATCACTTCATATTTAATGATGATCACGATCAGGTCTTGCTTCGGGAAGAGCATTCCGGCCGGCAAATCACTTTTTCTTCAACCCAGAACGGTGCGCAGATTTATACAGCTAACTGGTTTAATGAAGAACACGGCAAGGGCGATTCAATTTATAATTACCGCGGCGGTGTGGCTATTGAATGCCAGCAGATGCCGGATGCAATCAATCGTGAGGGTCAGCCTTCATTGTTAAGAGCGAATGAAGAATATTATCAGGAAACAACATGTACATTTGAGGTGAAATAAATGAAAAAAATCAGCGTATTAAAAAATGAAATTTTAAATGGAATGCATGATGAACGTTTAAGAGAAATTTATCTTTGTGATGAAGCGGGACTCGCTGATCAAAAGCAGCGTTATGTGCAGCTGCTTGATCGTTATGAGACTTTATATGGCGATGAAGAAGCGGCTATCTATTCAGCACCGGGCAGAAGTGAGGTCAGCGGCAATCATACGGATCATCAGTTTGGCAAAGTGCTGGCGGCTTCTATTAATCTGGATGCGATCGCGGTTGTGTCAAAGCGCGATGATGATGTGATTCAAGTTCATTCATCAGGCTTTGAGATTGCTCCGGTGGATCTTAAGGTACTGGCGGTACAGCCAAATGAGGCTGGCCGATCAGAAAGCTTGATCCGCGGCGTGGCAGCTCGTTTAAAAGCGTTGAACTATCAAATCGGCGGTTTTAATGCAGTCATGACTTCCAATGTTTTAAGCGGTTCAGGTTTATCCTCTTCAGCGGCATTTGAGGTATTGATGGGAACCATTCTCTCCTATTTATATAATGAGGGAGCTATTGATCCAGTATTGATTGCTCAGACTGCGCAGTATGCGGAGAATAATTATTTTATGAAACCATGTGGTTTGATGGATCAGTGTGCATGTTCAGTCGGTGGTTTTATCGCCATTGATTTCTTTGATAATCAGCATCCGATCGTAGAAAAACTGGATTTTGATTTTTCTAAGACGGGTTATAATTTGTGTATTACCGATACGCGCGGTGATCATGCGAATCTGACCGATGAATATGCGGCTGTGCCGGCGGAAATGAAGGCTGTGGCAAAAGCGATGGGTCAGGAAGTGTTAAGTCAGTGTTCTGAAGATGAATTTTATGCGGCCCTGCCTGAATTGCGGAAGCAGCTTGGCGACCGGCCAATTCTGAGAGCGATTCACCTGTTTGCGGAAAATAAACGGGTTGATGAACTGAAAAAGGCACTGCATGCGGGTGATATTAATGCCTTTATTGATTTGATTAAGGCAAGCGGCCGCAGCTCAGCGATGTATCTGCAGAATATTTATGCGAATTTTGAGGCTAATAATCAGCCGGTATCCGTGGCGCTTGCGGTTTCTGATCATCTGCTTGAGGGTAAGGGCGCATGGCGTGTTCACGGCGGCGGTTTTGCCGGTACGATTCAGGCCTTTGTTAAGAATGAAGATGTAGAGACCTATTATAATGCGATGGAGCATCTGTTTGGTGAAGGCAGCTGCTATATCTTAAAGGTAAGAAATATCGGCGGCTGTCAGGTACTTGATTAAAGCTAATTGATCCTCATGTCCCAATGACTCAAGAAAATGGTATAATAGTCATGCTGATGCGAGTCATTAAGAGGAGGACATCATGAAAAAGTTAGAAAAAGCACTGTTGGCCTTGCTGCTGCTGGCCGGCATGGGCGGCTGTACCAAGAAGGAAGCGCCAAGTCAAGAAACAGTGAAGAATAAAACTAAGGTATGCGCTTCAATCAATCGTGAGGATGCTAAGGCAGAAACCTTGGTTGAGATTGAACTGAAAGCTGCGTTTGCTGAATTGGCTGACACTTTGCCAACGGAATTGAGCTTCTATAATGTCAGCAAGGATCAGGCGGCTCAGAATACGGCGGTTGATACGATGCTGAAAGAGAGCTGTGCTGCGGTTATCATTGAGCTTGTTGATCTTGCTGCCGCGCAGCCGATTATGGAAAAGATTCAGGCGGCTGGCTTGCCGTTAATTTATATTGAAAACGATCCGGGTGATGAAATACTCAACGCCTATGCGGATAAATCAACGTATATCGGCCCGGATATTCAGAAAAACTATGTGCTGCAGGGTGAGATCGTCGCATCGCTGCCTAATACCGGCAACATCAACGGTGATGATCAGGTTTCAGCGGCCATTCTTTCAGTCAGTGAATTAAGCATTGAGAATCAAAATGCCCTGCTGAGTGCGGTGGCTGCTAAAGGGGTGCGGGCCGAAATCCTTGAAGCTGCGGTGAGTGAAAACGATCGTGAAAAAGGCAAGGAAGCCGCTGCCCGTTTATTGAAGCGTTATGGTGATGGCTTAGATGTGGTTTTTGCTGAAAGTGAAGCATTGGCTTTAGGTGCTGCTGACGCGATTTCAGCGGCCGGCCGTGAAAATGGTGTAAATATTTATTTGATCAGCGGGGAAGACAGTCAGGCTGTCCGCAATTTCATCAATGATACATTGATTGAAGGATCGTTATGGGATGATGTTGAAGCCCGCGCAAAGGCAGCTGCCGAGAGTGTTAAAAAAGCGCTTAAAGGTGAAAGTCTTGGACTTAAAACATTAATAACCAATAAGCTGGCAATGAAAGGGTAAAAGCGCGTTATCGCGCTTTTCTTTTGGGCGCTTTAGTGGCTTGACATATGGTTCTGTGATAAAATGAGAGCATCATGATAGAAGCCGGAGGAATGAAAATGAAATATTTCTTGGTAGAAGGAATCGTAACGCATCCAGAAAAAATGACGGATTCGCTGATGCAGGCACATCAAGCTTATACGGAAACATTAATGAAAGCAGGGCAAGTTCTTTTTTCTTCTTTAAAGAGTGATATGAGCGCTTCAGTAACCGTAGTGAAAGCTGAAACATTACAAGCGGTTCAGACATTTTACCATCAGGAACCCTTTTATATAAATGATGTGCTTACTTATTCAATTACTGAATTAGCTGTTCATTATCATGCATCAGATACAAAGCATTGGTTTCAAGCAGCGGACTAAATCAAAAACAAGGTGTGCGTTTCGCATGCTTTTATTTTGTTTACTTACTAACATACTGCCTGTATAATAAAGCTATCATATAATTTGAGGAAAGGATCATTTTATGAAACTAACTATTGCAGCTGCTCCGTGCATCGCCTAAATGCGGATATCAATGCATGGAGAGTATAAATTAAGTATCCGCTAGGGGCTTTGCACTTTAATCATTATTAAAAAGGAGCAAAGTCAAATGAAAAACTTTAAACAAATTATAAAACAATTACACACATTTCTTTTATTGTGGAGTACGCAGTCATTTTCATCATTAGGCAGTTCAATGACTGGATTTGCGCTTATTTTATGGTCATATGAACAGCATGGCAGTGCCTTGCTGACTTCTTTCTTATCAATCTGTACTTACGCGCCCTATGTGCTGCTTAGTATTTTTGCCGGTACATTAAGCGATAAATGGAATAAAAAGGTTACCATGCTTTTATGTGATGGAATGGCAGCATTAACAACAATTGTTGTCTTATACTTATTAAATACCCATCAGTTACAGCTGTGGCATCTGTATGTTGTCAATTCCGTCAATGGCATCATGAATGCGCTGCAGCAGCCAGCCAGTGATGTGACAATTACCTTGCTGACACCGCGTGAATTGTATCAGCAAGTAAGCAGTCTGCGCAGCTTTTCTGATTCGTTGATTACGGTTCTGGTGCCGGTAATCGCCTCAAGTCTTTATGCGTTTTTAGGATTGCGGGCAGTGATTGCTTTCGATCTGATTACCTTTATGACGGCTCTTTTTGATCCAAATACCAGCCTTAGAATCAACGAAGAATGAAGCGGCTGAAACTTTCTGGCAGAGTACGAAGCAGGGTCTGCTTTTTCTGAAAACGCATCGGGGTATCTTAGATTTGATTTTATTTCTGGCAATGATCAATCTGGCTGCATCGATGTATCAAGCGGCGCTGCCTGCTTTGCTGCTGTCAAGAAAGGGCGGCGGTGAAACTGTTTTGGGTTTGGTGAATGCTTGCTGCGGCTTGGCGAATCTGGCAGGCAGTGTATATCTGTTATTTAGTAAACCGCCGAAAAGCCGGATTGCTGTCATCTGCAATACATTGCTGTTTTCAATGATGAGTGAAAATCTGATTTTGGCGCTGGGAACTGAACCGTGGATGTGGTGTTTGGGAGCAATCTTAGGCTGGATCTGCATTCCAATCATGAACACCAATCTCGATGTTGTTCTGCGCTCATCCATTCCCGCCGCGATACAAGGCCGAGTTTATTCAGCCCGCAATACGCTTCAGTTCTTTACGATACCGTTAGGTTATTTTCTGGGCGGTTATCTGGTAGATTGGGTATTTGAACCATTTATGGCGGCTCAGTCAGAGGGGCTTTTGGTTCAGCTGTTTGGCAGCGGCAAGGGCAGCGGCGCGGCACTTTTGTTTTTGATGATAGCTATTTTAGGCATTGTTACCTGTTTGATTTTCCGTCATGACCGGTATATCTGGCAGCTGGAAAAAACGGAATAAAGCAATCCGATGGGAGGTATAATTTTGATTACAATCAGAATGATGGCAGACGATGAAGTAAAGCCAGCTTTAAAGTTAGCAAGAAAAGCGTTTGCCGGTATTGAGTGTTTATTTATCAGCAAGCCCAAAACGGGAATCGTGGCATTGATTGATAATCAGATCGTCGGCGGTGTTTTTGTGAAACAGATTTCGATTCAAAACGGCAGTCTTGGCTATCTTGATACTGTTTTTGTTGATCCGGCCTGCCAGGGACAGGGCATTGGCCGGCAGCTTGTAGCCGCCGCCAGCGATTATCTCTTACAGCAGGGCTGTCAAGTGCTCAGCGGGATTGTAAAGGATGATAATGTCGGCTCATGGCAGTCTTTTCTGGACAGCGGTTATAAAAGGGTAAGCTTAAAGGAGGCTGCACATCATTTAGGCATGGATGGAATGCTTAAGCAATATTTTGTCACTCCCTTATTTGCCTGCAACGGCATGGAATTATATCTGAATGTGAAAACAGCCCCGCTTGATGCAAAGAAGGTACATTCTCTGCCGCAGATTATCGCTTATTTAAGTCTTAATGCGGTTTTGATGCTGGCTGCTTATTTCAATCATCAGCCCTTTAATCTGTTCTTATGCGTCTATCTGCTTTTACTGGCCGGCGGTGTGCTGTTTGGCTGGCTGGGCAGCTGTCTGACAAAAAGAGAATGGTATTTCCGTCTCAACAGCGGCGGCGCAGTGCTTGTTGCTTTCATTAATTTTGTCGGCGGTTTATATCCGATGATAGGCAGCTGGTACCCAAAACAATATGAAAATACACCGGCTTTCAGAAAAGCTATGGGCATCACAGCGCTGTGTGAATGGTGTTTCTATCTGGCTATTACCCTGCTGGCTTTTCTGATGGCAAACCAAGCTTCAATTTTTAAGCTGACAGCATCTTTAGGAAGTGTTTTCCTGCTATATCGGATAATAGCGGTATATCCCTTTGAATCCTATGGCGGCAAGCGGGTCTATCAGTGGCATAAAGCTGTTTTTCTGCTGATGGCAGGCTTATCGCTTGGTTTAATTCTGATGGTCAACGGGCTGCTTTAAGCATGATTATCAAACATGGATGATTATCCTTAAATTGTCCTTAATCCGTTGACTTAAAGGCTTAAAACTGCTATTATAGTTAAGGAATGGCGATGAATTAGAGTAGTAATGGAAGACAGCATTAAAGAGAGCTGATGGCAGGTGTGAATCAGTATGCGAAATCTGTGAACTCGCTAAGGAGCCTTGGCTGATCCGGCGTTATCGGATAAATGAGGGCATGCCTTTAGGCATGAACTAAGGTGGTACCGCGTAATTTAACGTCCTTAGAACAGGACGTTTTTTTATTGGAAAGGAAGGAAAATAAAATGGGATTTAACCACAAGGAAATTGAAAAGAAGTGGCAGAAGTATTGGCTTGAAAATAAGACTTTTGCCTGTGATACATATGATTTCAGCAAGCCGAAATACTATGTGCTGGATATGTTTCCATATCCAAGCGGCAATGGTCTGCATGTCGGACATCCGGAGGGCTATACAGCTACCGATATCATTGCCCGTATGAAACGAATGCAGGGTTACAATGTTCTGCACCCAATGGGATGGGATGCTTTTGGTCTGCCGGCTGAACAGTTTGCCATCAATACCGGTCATCATCCGGCAGCTTTCACGAAGAAGAATATTGATCATTTCCGTGAACAGATTCAAAGCCTCGGTTTTTCTTATGACTGGGATCGTGAAATTTCAACGACGGATCCTGATTACTACAAATGGACACAGTGGATTTTTACTAAGCTATATGAAAAAGGCTTAGCTTATGTTGATGAAATTCCTGTAAACTGGTGCCCAGAATTAGGAACGGTGCTGGCTAATGAAGAGGTAATCGATGGCAAGAGTGAACGCGGCGGCTTCCCGGTATATCGCCGGCCGATGCGTCAATGGGTATTAAAGATTACGGAATATGCAGAACGTCTGCTTGAGGATCTGGATCTTTGTGATTGGCCGCAGTCAACCAAGGAGATGCAGATCAATTGGATCGGTAAATCAACCGGTGCGAATGTAATCTTTAAAATCAAAGATACCGATAAAGAATTTACCGTCTTTACAACTCGCTGTGATACTTTATTTGGAGCTACTTACTGTGTGCTTTCACCTGAGCATCCTTATGTCGATGAAATTACCAGTGCCAAGCAAAAAGCGGAAATTGACGCTTATAAAAAAGCCTGCGCCACGAAATCAGATTTAGAGCGTACAGAGTTAAATAAAGAAAAAACCGGTGTATTTACCGGTGCTTATGCGATCAATCCGGTTAATGGCAAGGAAGTGCCAATCTGGATTTCGGATTATGTATTGGCAAGCTATGGAACAGGAGCTATCATGGCAGTTCCGGCTCATGATACGCGTGACTATGAATTTGCCAAGAAATTTGGCTTGGATATCATTCCGGTGCTAGAGGGCGGCAATATTGAGGAAGCGGCATGGACAGAAGACGGCCTGCATATCAATTCTGAATTCTTAAATGGCATGAATAAGGAAGATGCGATTAATACAATGCTGAAATGGCTTGAGGAGCATCATTGCGGCAATGCCAAGACGACCTATAAATTACGTGACTGGCTGTTTTCACGTCAGCGTTATTGGGGTGAACCAATTCCAATCATCTTAATGGAAGACGGTACAAAGCGCACGGTTGATATCAGTGAGCTGCCGCTGGAACTGCCGGAAACGACAAACTTTAAACCAAATGAAAGCGGTGAGTCACCATTAAGTCACTGCGAAGATTGGCTGAATGTTGAAATTGACGGTGTAAAAGGCAAACGTGAAACAAATACGATGCCGCAGTGGGCTGGCAGCTGCTGGTACTATCTGCGTTATATCGATCCGAAGAATAATGACGCTTTGGCTGATCCGAAGCTGCTGGAGCATTGGCTGCCGGTAGATTTGTATGTCGGCGGTGCTGAGCATGCGGTTCTGCATCTGCTTTATGCCCGTTTCTGGCACAAGGTGCTTTATGACTGCGGTGTAGTGCCTACTAAGGAACCATTCCAGAAACTGTTCCATCAGGGCATGATTCTTGGTGAAAACAATGAGAAAATGTCTAAATCAAGAGGCAATGTTATCAATCCTGATGAAATTGTCGAAGCATTGGGAGCCGATTCACTGCGTGTTTATGAAATGTTTATGGGACCTTTGGAAGCGGCGCTGCCTTGGAGTACAAAGGGACTTGACGGTGCGCGTAAATGGCTGGATCGTGTTTATCGTCTTTATACTGAATCAAATAAGATTGTGGATACGAATGACGGCAGTCTTGACAAGGTTTATCATGCGACCGTTAAGAAGGTAACGAATGATATTGAAACATTGAATCTGAATACAGCTATCTCTCAGATGATGATCTTTATCAATGAATGTTATAAAGCAGAAACGATTTACCGTGAATATGCTGAAGGCTTTGTGAAAATGCTTGCCTGCTTTGCACCGCATCTTGGTGAAGAATTATGGCAGTATTTAGGACATGAAGGAACCATTGCTTATGTGGCTTGGCCAGTCTATGATGAAAGCAAGCTGATTGAAGATGTGATTGAAATCGTCGTTCAGGTTAATGGTAAAATGCGTGGTAAATTCAGCTGCCCGGCTGATGCTGATGAAGCGTATATCAAAGAGGAAGCATTGAAATTAAAACCGGTGCTTGCTCAGATTGAGGGTAAGGAAGTCAGAAAAATTATTGTAATCAAGGGCAAAGTTGTTAATATTGTAGCTTAAAATAAAAGCGAGAATGCTTTATCATCATGTGATGAAGGTTCTCGCTTTTGCTTTATTTATTTGTCAGTCTGATCATGATACACTGCGGCGGGGCAAATAAACGAATATCAAAATCAGTTGTCCCCAAACCATTGCCGACAATGATGACTGTATTATTCACGGTTGTAGTACCATGCGTATATTTTCTGGCGCCATCCTTGCGGAACAGCGGCCCAAACATCGGCAAAGCTATCTGACCGCCGTGAGAGTGTCCGGCAACCACCAGATCAATGTTGTTTAACGGCAGACTGCCCGCAAGGTCGGGCGCGTGGGTCAGTACAATCGTAAAGTTATTTGTATCAATGTTTTCCATTGCCTTATTGATGTCGGGTTTGCCGCCGATCTGTGAATCAATGCCAATCAGGTTGATTGAATGTGTGGAATCTTTATGTAACAGCACACTGGTATTATTTAATAATTCAAAATCAGCATAATAGAAGATATTCTGCATACCTTCCTCTAATTGCCTTGAAGCATGATCGCTTTCACCTAGCACCGCAAATTTACCATAAGGCGCTTCCAGCGTTTTAAGCAGCTGAATCAATTCTTCACGAACGGCATCATTTACGGGTATCTGATCGGGTTTATCGAATAGATCACCGGCAAATAAAATGATGTCAGGACTGGCTTGATTGATTTTTTCAATCATGGCACTCAGCCGTTCTTTATCCATGAAGGAATTATAATGAATGTCTGAAATCAGCGCGATTTTAAGATTGTTGCATTCATCAGGTATTTTATTGGAAATTACTGTCTGATTGACGATATTCACACGCTTCACGGAAACAAATGTACCGTAGAAGATCATTCCGGCAAAGATACAAGCCGCAATCAGCATAACAGATAAAATTTTTATAATTTTTTTCAAGTTGATCATCCTCATTCCTGTCTATTTTAACATAACCGCATGGATATTAAAAGTTGTAAATCAAGGTGTGAGTATGCTACACTAGTAGATGCGAAAAGAGGGATTTTTATGAATGCGAATGAACGCCGTCAGAAAATAATTGAATGCCTGAAACAAAGCCGTCAGGCTGTCAGCGCGTCTTCTCTTGCCAGTCAGCTTGATGTCAGCCGTCAGATCATTGTCGGAGATATTGCACTGCTTCGAGCTGAGGGAATCAAGATTGAAGCAACACCTAGAGGTTATCGAATGGAAGCTATCGCTGAAAGGCCCCGCCGCTGTTTTGCCTGTGTGCATGAGATTGATGATATGGCAGAGGAGCTGTACTGCATCGTTGATAATGGCGGTTATGTGGTAGATGTGATTGTGGAACATCCGATTTATGGGCAGATAATAGGTTCGCTGAGACTTGCTTCACGTTATGATGTTGATCAATTCATGCAGAAGGTAAGGGAAGCGAATGCAAGTATTCTGTCACAGCTGACAGGCGGAATTCATCTTCATACTGTTGAAGCTGAGGATGCGGCATGCTTTGAAAGAATTGAAGCGGCACTTGCTGAACAGGGATATTTAGTAAGAAAAGAACATTGACTTTCATTTTTGGAAGTGTATAATATTAGTCATGTCATGTGTCAAGACACATTGATGTGACTTTTTTTTGAAAAGGGGATCTATATGAAACAAATGAGGAAATATATTGATCGATATCTGATTCAGGCAATGTCTTCAATGGCGCTTGGTTTATTTAGTTCATTGATTATTGGCTTGATCTTGTCACAGCTTGCGAAAATTAACTTCTTAAGCTTTCTGCAGCCGTTCGCGGATGTTGCGAATGCTTCTTCACCAGTCATCGGTTCAGCGATTGGTGTCGCGATTGCCTATGGGCTGAAAGTAAAGCCGCTGGTTTTATTTTCAATGTGTATAGCCGGTGCTTTTGGTTATACGGCAGGCGGGCCGGTAGGGGCATATGTAGCGGCGGTCATCGGCAGTGAGATCGGTATGCTTGCGGCGGGCAAAACCAGCGTCGATATTATTGTTACACCGATTGTCAGCATTGTATCTGGCTGTCTGGCTGGTCAGCTGATTGGCCCAGCGGTATCGGCATTAATGGCTTCATTAGGAACGATTATTAATAATGCAACGCTGATGTCACCGATTCCAATGGGAATATTGATTGCGGTCGTGGTTGGGATGGTTTTGACAGCACCGATATCCTCCGCTGCTTTATGTATTATGTTAGGCCTTGATGGCTTGGCAGCCGGTGCGGCAGTGGTTGGCTGCAGCGCGCAAATGATTGGCTTCGCGGTGATGAGCTATAAGGAAAACGGCTTCGGCGGATTTATTTCCGTAGGCATCGGAACCAGTATGCTTCAATTTGCCAATATAATTCGTCATCCGCAAATTTGGATTGCGCCAACCTTGGCATCAGCTATTCTTGGCCCGATATCTACAGCGGTTTTGAAAATGAGTAATACAGCGGTGGGCGCAGGAATGGGTACCAGTGGGTTAGTCGGCCAATTTTCAGCCTTTGCGGCAGTGCCTGATGGCGGTGCAACTTTGTTGATTCAAGTCGTGCTGATGCATTTCATCCTGCCGGCGATTCTGACGCTGATCATTCATGAAATTACGATTAAGCTCGGTTGGGTAAAATCAGAATATTTAAAACTTGAAGCCTTATAGCAGCGTCTGTTTAAGCTGTGATTAAAGGTTCAATGAAACTTCGTTTTAGAATTAAGACGAGGTTTTTTTAGTTTTATTTTTTTGCTAATACACAAATTGTATCACAATTATCATTATAACTATCTCCAGCCACACTGCTGAAAAAATTAATATTTCTAAACCCAATACTTTTTAGATTATCATTCAATTCATTCAGTGTAAAAGTATGTTCCCAGATATTATAATAGGAAAATTCATTTTTTGTAGCAACTATATATTGATTTAAAAATGTATTATCTTCTTCATAACGATAAAAAGCATGTAATAATAAATATAAATCTTGATGCCAGAATCCATTCTTACATATTTCCCAATCTTTTCTTTCTTTTTCTTTGGCATATTTTAATGGAGTAAAAACATCAAATAAAAAGATTCCGCCAGGAAGAAGTGAATTATACACATCAACGGTAAGCTTCTTTCTTGCTTCATTGGATAAAACTCCAAAATCGCAAAATATCATAGTGATTAGGTGATATTTATTATTAATGTTAAGCTTAGTGTAATCGCCTTGAATATAATTGATTTTAAGGTGTTTCATATGAGCAGAGTTTCTAGCATATGTGATTGAAAGCTCAGATAAATCAATACCGGTTACGTTATATCCTTTTTCACAAAACAGTTCTGCATAGATACCCGGCCCGCAGCCTAAGTCTAACAGGGCAGGATATTTATTAGGTGGAGTAATTTCACAAATCCAATTAACTGATTTTTCTACAAAACTTAATTTTCGTGTTGCTGAATCAAGGTTTTCATCTAAATGAGCATTAAGCATATTTTTAGATATATAGGGGGTGTTCCAAATATTTTGTGGACTTGCTTCAAATAATCTAGGTTTATTTTCTAATACTTCAAATATTTTTTTCATGTGTTTTGTCCTTTCATTATAAATGACTGTAACTGCTTAAATTAAAAAAAACTGTGGGATTTCCACAGTTAAAATAAAATATATTAACATGGAAATTTAAAATAATCAGTTAAGCATAACAATAACATCTGTATAAGTGACAGATATTTTAGTTCTATGCAATTTTGATTAAATTATTTTTTCCACGTTTCACTTATGTTACTGATTATGCAACATCAAATGCGCCGGACAAAACCAACTCCTTTAAAGTTACCGTAAATAAATTATATAATAAGTAAAAATATAATGCAATGGATGCTTTATCTTTCCTTCGCTTCATAAAGTAAACGAATCATGATTCCATAAATGAAACAATATCTTCATATATTTAAAAGAAATCAAATTTAAAACCTATATAGTAATGAATAATTTTCTATGTTACAATAGGTACAGACTTGGGAGCATTTAATTCTAAAACATAATAAGGAGAGTTCAAAAAATGAAAAGAATTAGGAGAATTATATGTTCTTCATTTTTATGCGCGGCACTTGTAGGTTCAACATGCATTGTCAGCGCAGAAAAAGGATTTGAAGAGTCTATGGCAGTAAAAGAAACAATTAGTTTTGTAGGTTATGAAGCAGATGCAGGTCAGCCTTATCAGATTATTAGATTAAAAGAAAAAATCGCAGAAGCTGAAATTGCATTTCCACAGACACTCACAGTAAACCTAGCAGGAAAAACAGAACCTGAAACATTTGCTGTGAGCTGGCAGACTGCCGAAGACTATGCAAACTCAACGTATGATACATACATTTTTACACCTGTATGGGATACGAGTGAATATGAGTTGGCATTTGAGAATGATATGTCCCCATTTATTGAAGTGCAGATAACACAGGGGATCGAAGAGAATTTGACAAACACAATTAATAATACATATAGTAATGTGATCACTTTAGGGACAGGAGGAACTTATGCTAATTTTAGTGCGCTGTTTGATGAACCCTCTATCCAAGGAGATGTGGTTGTTTCACTGACGAGTGATATTAATGAGACTAAAACTGCTACACCGTTAATCATTCCTAAAAGGTTTACCAGTTTGACAATACAATCTGATAGCAGCGGCACACAAAGAGCGTTTAATATTAATGAAAAAAATGAATTTAGTATTGAGGAAATGAATTCATTATATGCGAATGGCTGCTCATTAATTATTGGTAAGGATATAGTTTTTGGTTCACCAGTTAATGAATGGAAATATAATAATGCGTCGATTTATGGCGGCGGTTACAAGGAAGATGTAACAGGTAATACTAATATTGAATTTAATGGTGTTCTTAAACAAGGTAATATTTTTGGCGGTGGATTTAACAGTAATGTAGATGGTAATACGAAGGTAACTATAAGTGGTGAAGTTTATGGTATTGTTGCTGGTGGTGGATATGCACATGCTGATAATAATATAACTTCCAATATAACAATAAATGCCGATGTGTCTGGCTCGACAGTGGTTAATACCAATGAAGATTCATATGCGGCGTATGTTCGTGGCGGTGGTTTTGCTGATTTAAATCTAACAAGCAATTATAAAGTAATAATGAATGCTAAAGTTGGTGGTAATGTAACTGTCACAATAGATGGACAAGTTTGTGACGATTTATTTTCTGTAATTGCTGGCGGCTATGTTAAATGCAATCCTCAGTTTAATTATGAAGCAGAGCTAAATGCTGATATTAGTGGGAATGTTAATCTTACTTTTAAAAGTAATGCACGAAGTGAATGGGACCCATTTGGGGTATATGGCGGCGGATACGCAGAGAGTGCAGCGGGTAATAATAATTTAAATAACCGTAATGTGAGCGCAAGTGCCAAAGTTTATCAGAATGTGACAATAATTGCAGCAGAGGATAGTATGGCAGGCGATTATGAGGAATACGATGAGCAAGATTATGCACGAGCTTTCCGCTGCCTATATGGGGGTGGATATGCTTCAGGGTTAGGTTCTGATGTGACTGTTAATGGTAATACAATAATTACTACTGCAAGACCTGTTTTCGAAGGAGTTAGTGGTGTTTACGGCGGTGGCTATGCAGTAAAAAGTGGTACTGCTGATGTAAAGGGTACGACGCATATTACGATACAAAAAATTAATGGGCAGTATTATTATGAAAATGCAAATGGTGTCTTTGGCGGCGGACATGCTGAAAGTAGTTATGATCCAGAAAATTTTGGAAATACTTTCAAAATTAGTCAAGCCAATGTAGGCGGTACAGAAATAACAATAAAAACTGGTGCCGTAATGGAAAGCGGAAATTCAAATCCAGGTATCAGTGTATTAGGTGGTGGCTTTGCTGACGGAAGTGTTGGTAAGGCTGATAACTATGATCCCGATTATTTTGAATTTGTTGATTCAGCATATGATAAGTGTCCGGTAATAGCTAAGGTACTGGGGAATGTTAAAATTACTATTGAAGATAACGTAAAACTAGTTAGCGGACTAATTGGCGGCGGTGCAGTAAATTTGCGCGGCGATGCTACTGTGACAGGTTCAGTTGATGTTGTATTGGGTGATAATTGTAAAGTTGTAGCTCCTAATTACGAGGAAGAAATTGGTATGGGAAATTTCATTGGCGGCGGATATGTTTACTATAATGTAGATAAAAACTTGCTACCTCAAGATGAACCAGAAGCAATTGCTGATGTGTTAGGCAATGTCACGGCTGTATTTGGCAATAATAGCAAGTTTGGCAGGTGGTTTGTTGGCGGCGGTTATACAGGGAGTGGCACGATTAACGCGCAGGCTAATATAAAGGGAAATTTTACAAATACATTTAATGGGAATGTCACAGTAACTAATTATTTTATCGGAAAAGGCTATGCAACAGGAGAGTCTGCTTCGGCAGAAGTCGGAACAAAGGGTAACTCTAATGTAATCAGTACGTATTTTAACGGCAATGGCGCAAGCAGTATTTCGACAGGATCAAGTTTAATGTACTGTAGCGGTTATTCTTCAATCTCAAATTCTGCCAATATAAATGGTACTGTGAATTTGGTATTCAATGGCTCAATACCCACGAAAACAGTAGTTGGCGGAGGGTATAGTATAACTGGTGAGTCGAACATCGATGGTAATTTAAATGTAGTTTTTAAAGATTTCACAGCTCCTTTAACAACGAGTATATATAGCGGCGGCGTTGCGAAAACTAGAGGACAAAGCAAGATAAGTGGATCATTACAGGTCGAATATAATAATCTAACTATTAATAACTTTAACTATGGAGCTGTTTTATATAGTGCTGATGCAAATGTCGATATTGATGGAGATGAAATTAAAATATTTAAGGATGTAGTAACAGAAGGAAAATATATTGGTGGCAGTTGGGGAATGGATGCTTCTCATCAGGTAAATGTAAAAGGCAGTTCAATCATAAATTTGCAAGGTGGTAATCAAATAACAGGTGCAATCAATAGTGGTGGATATGCGTTCAGCACAGTTAATAAAGCATTATTCAATATTACTGGCAATCAAAATTCACCCATTCAAATTTTAGGTATAAAAAACAATTGTACTATTACGAATGGGATTGAGGTTAATATAGGTGATGGCACAAATAGTATGCAGTTAGAAAGCTACTATATTTCTGGAGCTGATAAGGTTAATATTGCGAAGAATGCAACTTTGAGCTTGGCTGATGAACCATTATCTTCTGAAGCTGTAAACACCAATCATTTATTCTGGGATGTAAAAAACCTGACAATTCAAGAGGGCGGTAAACTTTCTCTTGTAAACAGCAGCAGTACAATAATGCAGGAAGCTATCTCTAATGAATATATCGGTAACGGTACGCTGGTATTAGAAGCCGGTAAATCATTAAGCATCGGTGGTACTGCTGCTGGTACAACTCAATTGGAAATTCAAGGTAGTCCTGCCAAAGATCAAGTATATGTTACCGTTGCCAACGGCGGCAGTGAAATATTTAATTACACAAGTGACAGTTTGAATTTAAATAAAGAAGAAAGTGGGAATACACATACATGGAAGCTTGTTGAAGCAGAAATTCCAGTAAATTCAATCAGCGGTATAACTGAGGGAAAAGAATATTTCAAAGGAGATACTTTAGCTTTTACAGCCTTGGGCAATGGTATGGAAAATAACACACCGTCTTTGAATAATAAACGCTGGCTGCCTTCAAAATGTCTTATCGATACAACAGAAATAAATTTAGATTCTGCTTATTCAGGTACGATTAACACTACCAATTTATCAACCGGCGCACATAAGCTTTCAATTACCTTTACTGAACAGCGCTATGATGGAAGTAATTGGAGCAATACAGGCCGTGATGATATCAAAGAAGTAACCTTTACATTGAAAGAAAAGAGCAGTACCCCTTCATCAGGCGGCGGCAGTTATGCACCATCAACAAAAAAAGAAGGCTTTGTAGAGAACAGCGGTAAAACTTACTATTATATTAATGGCAAACCTGCTGATAATGGCTTTATTCTCTTGGATAAGGATCAGCAGCTGGTGCAGGCGTTAAGTCCTGATCAATTCATCCAAAAGCCAACTACAGCTGATGCCGTTTATTACATTAAAGAGGATCGCACGATAGCTAAAAATGAATGGGTGGTATTAGATCAAAATGGTAATTTTGTCGATACGATGCCGCTTAATGAATTTAAAGATGCATATGGTGAGGAATACAAGCTTTATGCGGCCCGTGAAGATGGTCAGTTAGTACAGTCATGGCTGGAAGTTAACGGTGTATGGTTTTATTTCTTAGAAGATTATTCTGCCCGATATCAATATTGGCAGGCACATTGGAATGATTGGTATTTGTTTGAACATTATACTTATGTAACAAATCGCTGGCAGCCAACCTCGGAAGGCCGTTGGTATTATTTAGACAGCGAGGGAAGAATGGTCAGAAATCAATGGATTGATGGCTGCTGGATTGATGAATATGGTATTTATTGGAGTCCGATATATACACCAGAAAATGATTAATTAAATGTTTAATTAAAATAAAACGATGGTTAATGAAAGCCATCGTTTTTCTTTAAAAAAGCCAGCCTATTTCTGCGGCTGACTTTCTGTATGTTTAACTTTTTTAATTGGCTGATGCTGAGCCTTAGCGGTACGCATCTGGGCCATTTGCGCCATCGCTTCCTTTGAATTCAGGATAACCGGAATAACAATTGGATTGCGGTGCGTCTTGTTATAGAGGAATGGCTCTAACGATGAGCGAATCGTATTTTTAATTTCACCAAAGGTTGTTTTAGTTGCCATGCGTTCACGCAGTGCCGTATATACAACATTCTCCGCTTCTTTTAATAAAGTCTGCGAATCCTTAATGAAGACAAAACCTCTTGATACAATGACAGGACGGCACATAATCTTATTCACTCTTGAATCAATGCAGACAATGACTGAAACCAATCCATTATCCGCTAAGATTTTACGATCCTTCAATACCGCTGTTGATACGCCTGAAATATCATTGCCGTCAACATAGATGTCATCAGCCTGAATACGAATGCTTGATTGATATACCTGCTCATTTCTAAGCAGTAAAACATCACCGTTGGCACAAGTAAAGATATTTTCTTTTGGAATTCCAGTTTCAATCGCTGTATCCATGTGCTGTTTCAGCATTTTATATTCACCATGCACCGGCATGAAGAATTTTGGCTTAATCAGCTGAAGCATCAGCTTCTGCTCCTCCTGTGAGGCATGCCCAGTCGTATGTAGGTTATTTAAAATCGAATTTGTCAGTACATTTGCACCGGCTCTGAAGAGCTTATTAACAACCTGATTTACACTGGCACCATTGCCGGGAATCGGACTTGATGAGAAAACAACCGTATCACCGGGAATCAACTTAATATAACGATGAGTTCCTTGCGCAATGCGGCTCAAGGCAGCCAATGGCTCACCCTGACTGCCGGTACATACGATACATACCTTATCTGCCGGCATCCGATTTAATTGCTCCGGATTTAAAAAGCTGCTCTCTGAAATATTGATCGTACCAAGCTTGCGTCCGATGGTTACAATATTCTCCATAGAACGGCCAAAGATACAGACCTTACGTCCGCAGGCTACAGCGGATTCAAGAATCTGCTGAACACGATGAACGTTGCTCGCAAATGTAGCAACAATCAAACGTCCCTGAGTTTTACGGGTAATTTCTAAAATAGCCTTTGAAACGACCTTTTCTGAAATAGAGAAATCCTCAACGCCAGAGTTGGTTGAATCACTCATCAGCAGGGTAACATTACTTGCTCCCAGATAAGCCATTTTCTGATAATCGGCGTTAGTACCTACCGGTGTTAAGTCAAACTTAAAGTCACCGGTGGTTACGATACGTCCATTTGGCGTATTAATTACAACTCCCAATGAATCAGGAATTGAGTGAGTCGTATTAAAGAAACCGCAACGGAAATGCTTCGTCACCACTGAGCTGTCCTCATTGATTTCACGAATCTTTACCTGCTTCAGCATTTTTCTTTCTTCAAGCTTACGGTTGATCAATGATACGGCAAAACGGCTTGCATAAATACAATCGATATCTACTGATTTCAGCAAGAACGGAATACCGCCGATATGATCCTCATGTCCGTGTGTAATAATTAACGTTTTTTTCTTTTGCTTATTTCTGACTAAATAATTATAATCAGGGATTACATAATCTACACCCAGAAGATTTTCCTCAGGAAAACGAACACCCGCATCGATAATCACGATGTCATCCTCGTGTTCAATACAATACATATTTTTGCCGACTTCGCCCAAGCCACCTAGCGCATACACTAAGGTGTCATTTTTTTTCGGGGCCAGTTTATTATATGGTGTTGATTGTTTTTCTGGTACTCTTCGAGGTGTCTTTGTTTGCTTCTTATCCATTATAGTTAAACTCCTTTCAAAACAAAAAGACACTCTTTGCTTTTATTATTATAACATAGATTCATGAAAATAAAACTCAATTAACCAAAAAAGACTGCTTAACTTCATAAGCAGTCCTAAATATTCTATTCAATTACTTCTGCGTCTTCAATTTCCTGCCAAGGATTTTCCTGATTGATTCGATCATAGAAGAGAACACCTTCAAAATGATCCATTTCATGCTGAAGCACGATTGCCGCGTAGCCGCTGGCTCTTAATTCAATCTCCTGATCCTGTAAAACATCATAGGCACGAACCTTGATGCGGGCATGACGCGGTACATAGCCTTCATGAACTTCTTCTACTGAAAGACAGCCTTCACCGCCTTTTAAATAAGAATCCTGTACGGAATGAGAAACAATTCTCGGATTGACAAGGCAGAAAACCTCATCCTCATCTTCTTCATAGGGAATGACGATACCTAGTATTCGTTTATGCACACCTACTTGAACAGCGGCAATACCAACAGCCGGCCGCAGTCCTTCTTTTTCACTGATTTCAGGGTCCTGGGACCGTTTTACATATTCAACAAGCGCCAGTGCCAGTTCACGATCTTCATCGCTCAGCGGCAGCTGTACTTTTTCACTTTTTTGTCTGACTGAAGGATCTGTATCCTTCACAATGTCTTTTGCTTCTAATCTCATTTTATCCCTGCTTTCTTCCATAATATTTTACGTTATAATTAAAAATGACGCAAGTATTACCGCTTGTATAATCGGATTTATTCAGCCTGATCATGGTTTTTATGCTTCTTATCCTATAATTTATGATGCTTTTTGCTTGGTTGCTTTATAGGCTTAAATTGTGTAAAATGGATACGGAGGCGATTGCGTGAATTTTATGAGAATGCGTCTTACCTTTAAGATGCCTAAAAAATATGATCTTTTCATTCATATCAGTGTTATCGCCTTAATCGTAATAGGCACGCTGATGATTACATCAACCAGTGTCGGTGAAACATATAATAATGATACAGTCGTTATCAAAACCTTTATCAAACAGTTGGGATTTGTGATTTTAAGCTATCTTGCCATGGTTTTTATGGCAAATAATTTTACGATGTCAAGAGCAAAGTGGTGGTCACAGACAATTGGAGTTTTATTGCTTGGGATGCTGCTTGCTTGTTTGATGTTTGATCCCAGCGGCGGTTCAAGAGCGTGGCTGCGTCTGTCATTGCCGATGATCGGTGAGGTTACGCTGCAGCCTTCAGAATTCTTTAAAGTATTCATGATTGTTTTAATGGCAGTGACCGTGGAAACAACACGGCGTAAGGAAAATTATTCTTGCTGGACAATTATTAAAGTACCGGTAATTTTTATGCTCTTAGGTGTATTTTTTATCGGCTTGCAGAATGATGCCGGTTCAATCATGGTACTGGCGGTAATCTGCGGCGTCTGTTTCTTGATACCGACGCACAAAAGTCTGCGTAAGCTTCAGCATATCCTGATGGTGCTGATTTTAATCGGCGGTATCGCATCCTTGTTTTTGCTGACCCCAGCAGGCTTAAAGGTTGTATCTAAATTGCCTTTTCTGCAGGAACATCAGCTGAGCCGTTTTATCATCGCGGACAATCCATTCAGTGATCCATTTGTGGATGGTTATCAGCTGATCAATTCACTCTATGCTTTCGCGACAGGTAAATGGACAGGTCTTGGTTTGGGTCAGTCAATTCAGAAGATGCTGTATCTGCCGGAAGCAAAAACAGATTATATTCTGGCTATCACCGTTGAAGAATTAGGCATCGGCGGTTTCCTGTATATTTTATTCTTTTATGTAATTATCATGTATCGTTTATTTTATTATGCATTTAAAGCTAAAAGCGAAGGCTATAAAATTTTGCTTGTCGGTACGGCAATTTATATGTTTGTGCATTTCCTGTTTAATGTCGGCGGCGTTACCGGTCTGCTGCCATTAACGGGTGTTCCGCTGCTCTTTATTTCGTCAGGTTCAAGCAGTCTGCTTTCAATCTGCTGTGCGGTGGGTATTTCACAGGCCGTCATAGCAAAAATGCGCAATGGCAATTAAGTTGCTGCGCATTCATGCTGACGGATAAGAAGGAAAGTGAGATAGTATAATTTATGCTGGGAGGGGAGTATTTATGCGTGTAGTTGCAGGAACACTGCGTTCAAGAAAAATAGAGGCGGTGGAGGGAATGGATACCCGGCCAACGGCTGATAAAGTGAAAGAAGCTGTATTTTCACGGATTGGGCCATATTTCCAGGGCGGTGAAATGCTTGATGTTTACAGCGGCAGCGGTAATATCGGAATTGAAGCTATCTCCCGCGGGATGGATCATGCTTGGCTGAATGATATGAGTCCGGCGGCAGCTAAAACGATTAAGCGCAATGTTGTGAATTTAAAAATTGAAGAACAGACGAAGATCACTCAGCTGTCGGCAGAGGCGCTGCTGAAGGCATGCGCGCAGGCTAATAAACAGTTTGATCTGATCTATCTTGATCCGCCTTATGCTAAACAGCAGAATGAAGCGCTGATCAGTCAGATATGTGCTTTATCATTAATTAAACCTGATGGTTTAATCATTATTGAAAGCCGTAAGGAAGATGAATTTGCAGAGCAGATCAGTGACATGCAGCTTGAAAAAATGGCATATTATGGCATAACTAAAATAAGCTATTATCGAAGGGAAACAATAAAATGAATCGAAAAGCAGTTTATCCGGGAACATTTGATCCCATGACGCGCGGCCATTTGAATATTATTGAAAGAGCCAGCGCAATGTATGATGAAGTCATTGTACTGATTATGTATAATGGAGTTAAGAAATGTACATTTACCGAGCTTGAACGCAAGGAAATGATCGAAAGAGAAACTACGCATTTAAACAATGTAAAGGTTCATATCGGTCAGGGACTGACGGTTCATACAGCTTCGGCTTTAGGGGCTGAAGTGATGATCCGCGGCATCCGCGCAACCAGCGATTATGAATATGAATTACAGATTGCGACTGCGAATATGATGCTTGATCCTAAGGTAGAAACAGTCTTTTTAATGAGCCGGCCGGAGTATTCTTTTGTATCCTCTACCACGGTTAAGGAGATTGCGATGTTTCATGGTGAACTCAGCAATTTTGTTACCCCTTATGTCAGACAATGTCTGATGCAGAAATATCAATAGGAGAATCTATGAATTACGATAAATTATTATTTGACGCTGATGCGACGCTTTATGATTTTAAGGCGGCTGAAAAGCAGGCTTTTATGCTGACTATGGAAAATCATGGCTTTGATTGTTCTTTGGGCAGCTATGAGCTTTATTCTAAAATTAATGATGATATGTGGAAACGGCTGGAACGTAAAGAAATCGGGAAGGCTGAATTAAGGGTTGAACGCTTTGCGTCATATGCCGCCGCAACTCATCAGCTGATGGATGCTGAACAGATCAGTATGGAATATACAAATAATCTGGCTGAAATGGGCATCTTATTTGATGACGCGATGGCGGTGATTCAAACGGTTTCCCAAAAGATTGAATGCTCAATTGCCAGCAACGGTATTGGTTATGTACAGCGCCGCCGGTTTGCGAAATCGGGAATTGAACCTTATTTTAAACATTTATTTATCTCAGAGGAGCTGCAGGCCGAAAAGCCGGACCCTAAATTCTTTAAGCGTGTTGAAGAGGTTTTAGAAATTCATGATCCTAAACGAATTTTATTTGTTGGTGATTCCTTGAGCGCGGATATTAAGGGCGGTGTGATGGCCGGCTGGACAACGGTCTGGTACAATCCTGATCACCTAAAGAATCTGAGTGAATATCAGCCGGACTATGAGATTGACAGCCTTTCTCAAGTCATTGATTTATTAAATTAAACCATGGGTTAACAGTTTCAGCACTGTTAGCCTTTTTAAATAAAATCCCTGCAATTGAGTGCAGGGATCGATTAATAATTTCTTAAAAACAGATTATCCAAATATTTTAATCCGGTCTTGGTCTTGAAATAACGTTCACGATGATCGACGATTGTCTCATAGGAATAGCTCTTTTCAAACATGTTGACAAGCAGATCCGCTTCGACAAGAATTTGCAGGTCGATGTCATTGATGCGGTCATATGTATGATGATGAGCGATCAGGTAGCAGACACGGTCGATAAAATCAGCCTCATAGCCACGGTTCTTTAAGATTTTCCGGGCGATTGCCGGACCTTCGATTTCCTGAAAGGTACCCGCTGTACTATTATATTTGTTGATACTTTCCTTAACACCGATATCGTGAAGAACGGCTGCTGCTTCAATGATTTGAAGCGTTTCTGCATTGATGTTTTCATTTTCTGCAATCGCCAGTGCAAAGCTGTATACTTTCATTGCGTGGTTGATCCGCCGCTGACTTTCTCTTTCATAGAGTATCATATCTTCTATCAATAGTCCGATTTTATGTTTCATGAAAATATCCTCCTTTTTCATTACCTTAATTATACCATCTTAAGGATGAAAAGACATCTTTTTGAATGGTCTTTTCAATGACAGTGAAGCGGCTGTCTGATATAATGGTAAAGAAAATGGAGGATTCATTATGAGATTATTAATTGCATCAGATATTCATGGCAGCGCTAAGACGTGTCAGCATCTGCTGGAGCGCTTTGAAGAACTGCAGGCAGATCAGCTGCTTTTGCTGGGTGATATGCTTTATCATGGCCCGCGCAATGAACTGCCTGATGGTTATGATCCCAAATTAACTGCTCAGCTGCTGAATGCATATAAAGATAAAATCATCGCAGTCAGAGGAAATTGTGACGGTGAAGTTGATCAGATGGTGCTGGCTTTTCCTATAACCGCTGATTATAACGTGCTTTTAATGGATGGGTATCGCATTTTTGCCAGTCACGGGCATGTTTATTCACCAGATCATCTGCCGGCATTAAAAGCGGGTGACTGCTTTCTGTTCGGTCATATTCATATTCCAACCATTAAAAGGGATAATGGCATCATGCTTTTAAATCCTGGCTCCATTACGCTGCCTAAAGGCGGCAATCCCGCCACCTATGCGGTTTTGGAAAATGATGTCTTTACGATCTATACGATGAGTGATGAAATTTTTGATCAAGTTACCCTTAAATAAAGGTACAGAAAGTTTGTTTTGTGATATAATTGTTTGGGAAATGAGGTGGATAGATGCATTATTTAGTTGGACAGGTTGTAGAAGGTGTTATCACCGGCATCCAGCCCTATGGTGCTTTTGTTTATCTGGACTCAGATCATAAAGGCCTGATTCATATCTCAGAAATATCGAGGGGATATGTTAAGGATGTGACGAAATTTCTGACGGTGGGCGAAAAAGTCCGGGTTAAAGTCATTGATATTGATACGTCAACAAATCAGTGTAAACTGTCGCTGAAGGCAGTGAACCGCAATATGGCTCGTCAGAAGCAGAAAGTACACCGTGTACAAAAGGTGCCGAAAATGGTGATCGGCTTTCAGGTATTGGCTGATCATTTGGATGAATGGATTGAAAATCAGATCAAGCGGGAGGAAAAATGATGATCAAGTTAGAAACTAAAAACGCATTTTTAAATGAGAATTTCGCAGATTATCAAGACAGCGTAACGCATTGTCATGAGCTGCTGATGACCAAAAAAGGCAAAGGGAACGACTATACCGGTTGGGTAGAATGGCCTTTTGACTATGATAAAGAGGAGTTTGCCCGTATTTTAGATGCGGCTGAGCGAATCCGCAATAACTGTGATGTATTCTTGGTATGCGGTATCGGCGGTTCATATTTAGGGGCACGCGCGGTCATTGAAATGGTGAATGGACTGTATGCTCAGAAAAAACCTGAAATTATCTTTATCGGCAATACCTTCTCATCAACGTATATCGCTCAGGTTTTAGATTATATCAAGAATAAGGAAGTATGCCTGAATGTTATTTCTAAGTCTGGCACAACTACGGAGACAGCGTTGGCTTTCCGTCTGTTTAAACAGGCGTTAGAAGCTAAGTATGGTGTTGAAGAAGCTGCTAAACGTATCTTTGCGACAACTGACCGCAACCGCGGCACACTGAAATCATTAGCTGATAAGGCTGGTTATGAAGAATTTGCGATTCCTGATGATATCGGCGGCCGTTTCTCTGTTATTACGGCTGTAGGTCTATTGCCGATTGCGGTTGCCGGCATTGATATCAACGCGCTGCTTGAAGGCTGCCGCAAGGCTTATAAGGATCTGGATACTGCTGATCTGGATAAGAATCCAGCTTATCGTTATGCTGTTGCACGCCGTATGCTGCAAAATCAAGGCAAGAATGCGGAAATGCTTGTTTCATATGAAACTCAGATGAGTATGGTTGCTGAATGGTGGAAACAGCTGTTTGGTGAATCAGAAGGTAAAAACGGCAAGGGAATTCTGCCTTGCTCAGTTAATTTCTCTACGGATCTGCATTCTATGGGTCAATTCATTCAAGATGGCAATAAAGTATTGTTTGAAACATTGATTAAGGTTGAAAAACCAACTCTGGATCTTACTTTCCCAGCCGATGAAGAAAATTTAGACGGTATGAATTATCTTGCCGGTAAATCTGTGGATTGGGTAAATAAGATGGCTTGTCAGGGTACTTTGGAGGCACATGTTGAAACAGGTCATGTTCCTAATATCGAAATCACAATTCCTGATATGAGTGTTGAAAGCTTTGGTTATATGGCTTATTTCTTCTTCAGAGCGATTGCGATGACAACTTATCTGATTGATGAAAATCCATTTGATCAGCCAGGTGTAGAAGTATATAAAAAGAATATGTTCCGCCTGTTAGGCAAGAATTAAGTTCCGAAAGCTGACGTTTGTCAGCTTTTTATTGTAATTTATGACACGTTTCAATTTTTTTGTGATAAAATAGATTTGTCAATATATACAAGGAGAGATAGGGTAATATGAAATTTAAAGCATTAGGTGTATTAAGCATGGCAGCATTGCTCTGCGCTTGTTCCTCTGGCAGTAAGTTTGAAAGTGTAGATATCGTTTATCTAAATCCAAATCATGATAAAGTAATGTCAGAAGTATTACAGTCAAAGCCAATTGCCAAGACTGAAGCACAGAAGGTATTCAGTGATCCGAATACGACCATCGAGGTTTATTATGATGATCCGGTTAATGATGAGTATAGAATTCAGGTAGTGAATCTGTCCGATTATTATTTCACTGGTCATGTGGATTTCCCTGAATGTGAAAAGAGTATCAATGTTAAGGCATTGCCTCCAATGAGCGGTGATTTCGCAACCATCGTTTGTCCGGCTTTTGACGCGGATGCTGATTTTGAATATGATGGTGATCTGTATGAACGTACAGAAGAAGCTGCATTCAATGTTCCGATGGAAATCTATTATTTTGAGGAAGACGATACAGTTTATGATTATGTACTTGACAGTGACAGCATTGATGCGGAAATGATTCGTTCTTTAGCTGATTATCTGTATACTGAATCAGTATTGGCAAATCTTGAAGGAACATATAATATGTATGTATTTGCTAAATCTGACTATGATGCCAACAATTTTGGCGATGATGCAATCAAAGCGGTTATCTGGCTGGATCAGGTCAATGATATGGCTGAAATCTATGCTAATGACGGTTCATTAGTTGAAAGAATCAACTATCGCGGTTAATCACATATTAGGCCTGCAGCTGCAGGCTTTTTATTTAGATATTTTTGGGTGTAAATCTAATAAAATAGAATCATGACATTTCCGGCTCATCGTTTCAGATTGACGTATATACTATGCATAGTAAGACCCATACTTTTTCCTAGGCTGATAAAGTTTGGCGTATTGATAGCTGAAAGTCTGATTCTACCTATTGTCTACCATAAGTGGATGGCTATTTTCACACTTCTAAGGTAAAATAATTCCATGGAGGTGCTTTATGGAACTGCAGCAAATTGGTAAATATATAGCCGCTAAACGAAAAGCGGAGGGCTTAACGCAGGAAGCGCTGGCACAGCTTTTAGGCGTGACAAATAAAGCGGTATCTAAATGGGAAAACGGCAAATGTCTGCCTGATCTATCTCATTATGAGGCACTTTGTGAAATTTTGCATATCTCTGTTAATGAGCTGATGGCAGGAAAAGATATTGAAGAGACAGACTTGAAAAAAGTCAGCGAGCAGAGCTTAAAAGAGGTATTGAGAAGCAATGCTGATCTGTCAGCGATGAAACATATCTGCATTGGTCTGCTGCTGCTTTTGGTGGGGCGCTGCCTGCCGCTTGTCCAGCTGCAGGATGCTGCCTCAGAAGCTACCCAATTCATCTTTGGTGTTTCAGAAGGAATGTCCATAGGAATTACGTGTATTGGTATCGGCTGGCTGATTATGGGGCTTGTGAAATTCAGTAAATAAATGCTTAAGCGGCGGATGCCGCTTTTTTCTATCATAAATAGTCGTATAAACCGGTTAAAAATGCATAAAAAAAGCACCGCTTTTCATCGGCACTTGATTATAACGCTTTGACAGCATTCATTTTTTTAGTATTAAATTTATCAACCGTCCGACAGATCCACATGCTTATTTCAAGCAGCAGGCACATCGGTATGCCTAAAAGCATCTGCGACATAATATCCGGCGGTGTGATGATTGCGGCAACAATGAAGATCAAAACATAAAGGAAACCACGCTTTTCATTAAAGAACGCTGGTTTTAAGATACCAAGCTTACTTAACAAAAAAGAAAGAATCGGCATTTCGAATACGATTCCAAAGCACAGCAGCATCTGATTGCAGAAAGACATAAATTGTTCAATGGAAATCATTGCGGCAATATCACTGATGGATATTCTGACAAAATAGCTTAAGGTAATTGGTAAGACAACAAAATAACAGAAAATAACACCGATGATAAAAAAAGCGAGTCCCAGTGTCAGCGAAATCAGCATATATACTTTTTCATTGCTGTAAAGCCCTTTAGAAACAAAGGCCCATATCTGATAAAGGGTAATCGGTGAACATAAGACGATGGCACACAGCAGCGATACTTTGATGTACACCATGAACAGTTCTGACGGTCCGACATAGATCAGTTCCATGCCCGGATTCAGATTCAGCAGATATTGAATCAGAATATCGATGTACTGATAACAGATAAACATGGCAATCAAATTGATAACGATTACCAGAGTCAGACGTTTACGGAGTTCATCAAGATGCTCGACAAATGTACCCTGCTTCGAGTTAGAACTCACGGCTGTACATCCTTTCTACTTGTAACTATTTTTCGTCACTTGCTGGATCAGTCAGATCCTTGATTTCTTTTTCTACGGATTGGGTTCCTTTTCTGAATTCTTTAATAGCTTCACCCATTGATTTTCCAATCTGCGGCAATTTGCTGGGACCAAAAATAACCAGAACGATGATCAAAATGATTATTAATTCTCCGGCACCAATTCTTCCAAACATAATTTCACCCCTTTAAAGGATAGTTTTTCATATCCACACACATGAATTATAGTTTATCCTATTAGAAATTGCAAGGTGCAGGGAAGTGAATTGAACAATCTGTGAAAACTTTCTCAATAGATTATTCAGCGAGAAGTATGTGAAAAAATTATTGAAGTGAATTGCATTAAGGGTTATAATACAATTAGTTTTAAGGGGAGCTTTTTAGGGCATGTGGGGTTATACGGGAAAACTTTCACAAACTTGTTAAGCCTTCTTACAAACAGCGGTTACTGCTGCTTTTTTATTGTGAAAATATCGCACAGTGACTTTTGACAAATGAACGGGGTTGAAAAAATGTCAGAAAAAATGTCAGAACAGATTGAGGAGAAAATCTCCAAAGCACTCGACACCGAAATGACAAGAAGACAGTTCATGAAGATTTCAGGAAAAGGGTTAATGGGTTTAACTGTTTCCGCTTCATTGCTTTCTTTGTTCGGGTGCACTCAGCAACAGATCGATAACGGTGAAGTTGCTACATGGGCTATGCCGCAGGGACTGCTGGTTGTCAATGCTGCCAAGTGTGTAGGCTGTCAGCGTTGTGAAATCAACTGTACGCTGGTAAATGATGGTGTGGCTTCTACGTATATTTCTCGTGTTAAGGTTCAGCGCAATATTACATTGAACGGTGAACATGGTCTTTACGGCAATAAAGACTGGGTTTATTTCCCTGATACTTGCCGTCAGTGTAAGGACCCAGCTTGCGGAAATGCTTGTCCGCAGGGGGCTATTTATGCCAATGACAACGGTATCCGTGTTGTAGATCAGGAAAAATGTATTGGCTGCGGTGCATGTGTTCAGGCATGTCCATGGCATATGCCGACTGTGAATCCTGAAACGCACAAGTCAAGCAAGTGTATTGCCTGCGGTGCATGTGTACAAGGCTGTCCTGCCGGTGCGCTGTCAATCATTCCTTGGGATGAGGTAACAGCTGCTGCTCAGGAAGTACACAAATAGAAAGGGAGGATTAATTCATGTCTGCAAACTATGGATGGGCTGGAAAAATCCTGCGTGTCAACCTGACAACGGGTTCGATCACTACGGAGGATACAGCAAAATATCAAGATTATATCGGTGGTATGGGACTTGCATACAAGATCATGTATGATGAAGTACCATTAACTACAAAGGCTTATGATGAAGCCAATAAAATTATTTTTGGCGTCGGACCGTTAACGGCTTCCGGTGTGCCATGCTCAGGACGTATGAATGTTACGACGCTATCTGCATGGACTAAGGGCTATTCAATTCTTGATGGTCATATGGGCGGTCATATCGCGCATAACTTCAAGTATGCCGGTTATGATGCATTGGTCATTGAAGGTAAGGCTGCCGGCCATGTCTATATCAAGATCGATGATGATAAAGTAACCATTGAATCAGCTGAACATACATGGGGTATGGGAACCTTTGATACTAACAGAATCATGATTGAAGAAAATGGTTCTGATTTCGATGTTGTATCGATTGGTCAGGCTGGTGAAAATCTAGTCAATTACTCTTGTATGCTGACTTCTTCCTGTGATTCTGCGGGTGCTGGTACAGCCGCTGTATTAGGCAGTAAGAATGTTAAGTCAGTGGTAGTCAGAGGTACTGGCAATGTGAAGATTGCTAATCCTGCTGAATTTAAAGAATTATGTGATTACATGCTGCGCGAGCTGATCGGCGGCAACAATAACCACAATGTACCGGCAGTTCCGCAAAGCTGGGCAGAATATTCTGCACCAAGCGGCAATAACCGCTGGGCTGGTGCGCCTGGCCGTGTTTGGGGATTAGCTGAAGGCGGCCCGATCGATATGGGTGAGCAGCCTTATGATGATATCAATAAGATTGCATACCGCTGTATGAAGGGTCAGTTTGACTTTGGTGATATCGCCCAGAAATACATGGTTAAGGTTGGCGGCTGTTCTTCATGTCCGGTACGCTGCTATGCTGAATATGAAATGGCGCCGTTGGCTGAATATGAACTGCCGACACGTGTATCCAATACATGTATGCCAATCATCTACAACACTACATGGTATCCTGAGGGTGTCAAAGATTTCGTCGATGAAGGCGATGCTTCCATCATCATCAACGGTGCCGGTGAGCGCGCGTTAGATAACTTTGGTGTTTGGGAAAACTATGGCAACCTGCTTCGTGAATTCAACTGGTGCTATAAGCACGGCGTATTTGAAAGAGTATTGCCGAAGGAAGAATATGATGCTGTACCTTGGGATTTAATGAAGGAAGGCAATCCGAAGTGGATGTGGTGGATCATTGAACAGATCGCTACTAAGAAAGGTGAAATCTCTCACTTAGGTGATGGAACTTACCTGCTTGCGGAAAGATGGAATCTCGGTCAGGAATTCTGGGATGACAACTATATGCAGACGATTTCTTACAATGGTTATCCTCGTCACCATGGTTCTGAAGATGTATACCAGGTTGGTGTGCTTTACAGCATCATGTATAACCGTGACTGCATGATCCATCATATGATCAATATCGTTGGTTCCGGCTGTCCTTATGAAGTTTATAAAAAGACATTAGAAGATGAATTCGGTGAAGGCTGTGTCGATATGCCTAAGAAATATACGCCGATGAACCGTTCAAAAGCAAGACTTGCGAAATGGGCGTTTATCGGTAAGCAATGGCATGATTCAGCAACTGTCTGCAACTGGATGTGGCCGATGACACAATCACCTGCCAAGTCTCGTAATTATAAGGGTGACCATGATTTGGATGCGAAATTCATGAGTGCGGTTACCGGTGAAAAGTGGACACGTGCAGACGTTGATTTAGCAAGTGAGCGTATTTCTAATATGCTGCGTGTTATGACTGCCATTTCATTTAATATTAATGAAGGCAGTACGAATCTGCGTGAAGATCATGATACGATCTGTAACTGGGTATTTGATAAAGAGCCTGAATTTAAGGCATTTGAAGAAGGTACGGTCAAACTGGACCGCGCTGATATGGAACTTGCGAAGGATATGTTCTATGAGGAAATGGGATGGGATGTCAAGACTGGTATTCCAACCAGAGCAACCCTTGAACGTGTAGGTCTTGGCTATATGGCTGATGATCTGGCGGCTCGCGGTCTGCTTCCTGCATAGGCTGAATAGAAAGGTTGGGTAGTTATGTTATTTGGTCGTCGTAAACCTGGATTTGTTAAAGAAGAGGAAAATCCAGAGTTAGTTTCTGAATACAATGAAGATCGCATGATCGCAAAACAGCAGGCAGAGGCTGAAGAGAAACCAGATCTGATGGAATATCTTGAATCATTGCCGGAGGTGGAAGATCCATACGCGGAAGCGATGGCGGCCGCCGCTGCTATGCCGCAGCCTGAGATGAAGGAAAAAACGAAGGCTGAATTACTTGCTGATTTTATCCGTGAACGTTCTGCCGGCGCGATGCTGACCGCATATGCGGCTTTGGCTGCCGAGGAAGAGGCGCTTGAGACGCTGCTTCAGGAAATGCGTGAAACAGAATCATGTGCGGATATTGTATCCATTAAAGGTGATAAAGATGTGTATTATTATTCCAATGCCAATATGAGTGATAACTATGCCCGTATAGCGATGCTCGTAGAGGAAAAGAATCTGCCGAAAACGATTGCCGAGATGGTGCGTTTCAGCTGTAAGACATATCCGTCACCGACACCGCTGGATTACTTTACGCTGCATCCGTATTTCTATACGATGCCGCAGATCAAACGTGCGGTTGAGCAGTTTGAAAAGCATGAGGAATATGCGGATATGGCAACGGTTGTTACCGGAAATAACATTACTTACCTGTATTCCAAAGACATTATGTCTGAAAAATATGCCAAGGCACTTGCGGAAGGTGCTGAATATGGTGAATATGGCTATCGCCGCTAGTTTTAAAATTTAATAATTGATCTCCGAGCCATTCAATCCTAAAGACCCCCACGGATGTCTGGCCTAAGCATCAGCTTAAGGGCTTTGCTGGAAACAGCAAAACCTTCCATCTTTGAAAAGGAGCAGTCATTTTAAAGACGTCTGGTAATCAGATGATGCTTAAGGCTGCTTTGCGCTCAAAATGCGTAAAACAGCCTTTTTTTAAATATAATTGATGAAATCACAGTGCTGACAGCTGTGAACTTTATAGGAGAAGAAAATATGAAATTAATCAAAACGAGTGAGGCGGCTGGTCATGTTTTATGCCATGATATTACCCGAATCGTTAAGGATGTAGAAAAGGGTGCGGCTTTTAGAAAAGGGCACATCGTTACGGAAGAAGATATCCCCGTACTTCTTTCAATTGGTAAGGAACATCTTTATGTCTGGGAAAAGGAAGCTGGTATGCTTCATGAAAATGAGGCGGCAGAGATTCTTTGTAAGCTCTGCATCAATGAGCATATGGAACGCAGTGAAGTAAGAGAAGGCAAAATTGAAATCATTGCTGCCTGTGACGGTTTGTTTCAGGTTGATTCTAAGCGTTTAATGGCAGTGAATAGCGTGGATGAGGTAATGATTGCTGCACGGCATGGCAATACAGCGGTGAAAAAGGGTGATAAACTGGCGGGTACGCGGGTGATTCCTTTAGTCATTGCCCAAAGTCAGATGGCGGACGCGGAAAATGCCGCCGGTGCTGAGCCGCTTTTATCTTTAGTACCTTTTAAGCCGCTCAAGGCTGGTATTATTACTACCGGCAGTGAGGTGTTTAAGGGCAGAATTAAGGATACTTTTACGCCGGTAATTATTGAAAAGCTAAAAGCGTATGGTATTGAAGTCAGTGAGCATTGTATCGTCGATGATGATAAGGAAGCAATTGTAAAGGCGATTGCGGGCATGCGCCCTAAGGTGGATCTGATCTGCTGTACGGGCGGTATGAGTGTGGACCCGGATGATCAGACACCCGGTGCTATCAAGGCAAGCGGTGCGGCGATGGTTACCTATGGTGCGCCGGTGTTGCCGGGTGCGATGTTTGCTTTAGGTTATTTTGATGATGATAAACCAATCATGGGTCTGCCGGGCTGTGTCATGTATGCCAAGGCAACGATTTTTGATTTAGTTCTGCCAAGAATTGCTGCTGGTGTGAAGCTGAATAAAATGGATTTTGTAGCTTATGGCGAGGGCGGCCTGTGTCTGAATTGTCCGGTATGTACATACCCTAACTGCGGCTTTGGTAAATAAGATGGAAAAGAATATTGAATTAGAACACGCTGTTGAATTGATTCGCAAACATGCAAAGCCAGTGTCAAGAATCAAACGCTTGCCGATCACAGAAGCACTTAATTATCGGCTTGCGGAAGATCTTATTGCGCCCATTGACAATCCGCCCTTTAACCGTTCACCGCTTGATGGCTTTACCTTTAACCACGCTGGCAGTGAAGCGGGCAAAAAATTGAAAATCATCGGCTGTGTCTATGCCGGTGAAGCGTTTGAGGGATATGTTAAGGAAGGGGAAGCGGTTCGCATCATGACCGGTGCGCCGATTCCTGAGGGCTGTGACTGTGTAATCCGGCTTGAGGATTGTACATGGGATGACCAGGAGATAATGCTTCCTAAAGCGATGAAAGCTTATGAAAATTTTTGTTTTAAGGGTGAAGATTATACGGCCCAAACGGTAATGATTCATAAGGGTGAGCGGTTGGGACCGGTACATTTAGGCATCATCGCCTCGATGGGTATTGATCAAATCATGGTATATGATGCTGTTCGGGTAGGACTTTTGGTGAGCGGCAGTGAAATTGTTCAGCCGGGCAGTGCGCTTGGACCGGGTAAAATTTATGATACGAATCTGACATTGCTGACAAGTGTGCTTGCCTCACTGGGGATGAAACCGGTGCTTGCGGATTTTGTCTGTGATGAGGCTGAAGCGGTCAGCGCGAAAATCAAAGCGATGATGAAGGAGTGTGACTGTATCATTACAACCGGCGGTGTTTCCGTAGGTGATAAGGATATCTTTCACAAAGTGGTACAGCTGCTTGATGCTGAACAGCTATTTTGGCGGGTTAAGCTAAAACCTGGCACCCCGGCGATGTTTTCGATGGTTGAGGGCTGCCCTTTGTTATCACTGTCCGGCAATCCGTTTGCGGCTTTAGTTACCTTTGATCTGATGGGCCGTGAATTGCTGGCAGTCATGAGCGGCAATGAAGCGCTTGTACCTAAACGTCAAACGGCAATTTTAAAACAGCCGTTTCAAAAGCGCAGCGGCAATCGGCGGTTTATCCGCGCTCAAGCGGTTAAGGGTGAGGTCATGATAAACAGTGATAAACATTCGTCAGGCATGCTGGCGAGTATGCTTGGCTGTAACTGTTTGATTGATATTGCGGCAGGCAGCGAAGGCTTAAAAGCGGGGGAAACCGTGAAGATCGTCATGCTGGAGGAAAATTATGAATGAAAAATTAACGCACTTTGACGGTGCCGGCAATGCCGTCATGGTCGATGTGACAGAAAAGAATATCACACAGCGCTGCGCGGTTGCGCAAGGGTTGATTTATGTCAATGAAGCGGTGATGCAGGCCGTTGTTGAGGGCAGCGCCGCTAAGGGTGATGTGCTGGGGGTTGCCAGAGTGGCAGGAATCATGGCTGTCAAAAAGACTTCTGAGCTGATTCCAATGTGTCATCCGTTAGCGATTACTAAATGCGGGATTGATTTTGAAATCAATCAGGAAGCCGGCTATATCAAGGCTGTCTGCACCGCCCAGCTGGCCGGCAAGACAGGGGTTGAGATGGAGGCGCTGACCGGTGTGAGCGTAGCCCTTTTAACAATCTATGATATGACTAAAGCCATTGATAAAACGATGAAGCTGTCTGAAATCTGTCTGGTTGAAAAAACCGGCGGCAAGAGCGGTCATTTCATCAATACGGCACTGTTGGGTGATGAAGATGCTTGATGAATATTCAAGAACCATTGATTATCTGCGGATTTCAATTACTGACCGCTGTAATCTGCGCTGCATCTACTGCATGCCGGAAGAGGGAGTCTGCCAGCTGTCACATGATGAGATTTTAAGCTATGAACAGATTCTGCATCTTTGTAAATTATTTGCCCAATTGGGTGTACATAAAATCAAGATAACCGGCGGTGAACCGTTAGTGCGCCGTGACTGCACGGCATTGATTAAAGCCATTAATCAGATTGAAGGTATCGATAACATCACGCTGACCACCAATGGCTTATTGCTGAGTGAGAAGCTGGATGAGCTGATTGATGCCGGTATCAGTTCTGTCAATGTGTCATTAGATACGACCAATGAAGAAGCTTATAAAAAAATCACGCGTTTTCAAGGTGCGGATCAAGTGATAGAGGCGCTGCGCAAAGCGGCGGATACTTCATTAAATGTGAAAATCAATGCGGTGCCGCTGGCCGGCAGCAGTGATGAAGACTTTTATTCATTGATTGAGCTGGCCAAGGATAAAAATATTCATGTGCGCTTTATTGAGCTGATGCCAATCGGGTTGGGACAATCGTTAAAGGGTCTCTCTCAGGCGGCGCTGACAGCGCGTATAGAAGCTAAGTATGGTTCTTTGACACCTTATGATAAGCAATTGGGCAATGGGCCGTGTGTGTATTATACATTGGCTGGCTTTAAGGGCAAAATCGGCTTTATTGCCGCTTTGTCACATAAATTCTGTTCACAGTGCAACCGTGTGCGGCTGACAGCTGACGGCATGCTTAAGACATGTCTGCAATATGATGCCGGCTGCAATCTGAAAGCGATGCTTGATGCCGGCTGCAGCGATGAGGAAATGCTTGCGGCGATTCGCCAGACCATTCTTCAAAAACCGCTGAGTCATCATTTTGAAAGCAGTGCGAAGGACAGTAAAAAAGAAACGCGTATGATGTCGCAGATTGGCGGCTAGAAAGGGATAAAATGGGAAAAGTAATTGCAGTTTGTACAAGTGATGTACGAGGTATACAAAAACACAACATTCATGAGGCTAAGCTGGTGGAGGGCTTTGGTATTGAAGCCGATGCCCACGGCGGCAATTGGCACCGCCAGGTAAGCTTGTTATCTTATGACCGAATCAAGGAATTTAACGCCAAGGGAGCCGATGTTAAGGATGGTGCTTTTGGTGAAAATATCGTTGTTGAGGGTTATGATTTTAAATCATTGCCGATCGGTACGCTGTTTCGCTGCAACGATGTGATTCTTGAATTGACTCAGATCGGTAAGGAGTGCCATTCACATTGTGAGATTTTTAAGAAGATGGGTGACTGTATCATGCCAAGAGAGGGTGTCTTTACCCGTGTTCTGCATGGCGGGGTAATCAAAGAGGGGGATGAAATGACATGCTATCTGCCGCAATAATCACTTCCTCCGATTCCGGCTATCGCGGCGAGCGTGAGGATTTAAGCGGACCGGTAATCAGCGAGATGCTGAAAGCGGCGGGGTATGAGGTTAAAACAATGCTGCTGCTTCCAGATGAGCGTCAGATGCTGGCCGATACAATGAAAAAAATCTGTGATGAGCATCAGGCTGATTTGATTTTAACTACCGGCGGTACTGGTTTTTCGATGCGTGACTGCATGCCGGAGGCAACCCGTGATGTAATTGAACGGGAAGTGCCGGGAATTCCGGAAGCGATGCGCGCGTTTAGTATGCAAATCACCAAAAGAGCTATGCTGAGCCGTTCGGCGGCAGGTATTCGTCAGTCGACGCTGATCGTTAATCTGCCCGGCAGTCCTAAAGCGGTGCGGGAGTGTCTTGAGGTCATTCTGCCGGAATTAAAGCATGGTCTTGAAATTCTTAAAGGCGACGCGGTTAACTGCGCGAGAAAGGACTAACTGATGAAGAAGCTATGGATGGGTTTATTAGCTGGTATGTTATGCTTGAGTGCCTGCACGGCCAACCCGGCACCTAATGAGGATGAAAACAATGCTGCAAAACCCACAGAGCTGTTGATTTCAGCGGCTGCCAGCATGACGGATTGTTTAACTGAATTGGCGGAATTATATAAGGCTGCGGCACCCAATGTAACCTTGACGTTTACCTTTGGTTCAAGCGGCTCTCTGCAGAGTCAAATTGAAGAGGGAGCGCCTGCCGATGTGTTTATCAGCGCCGCGCAGAAACAGATGAATGCCCTCGATGAAAAGGATTTGATCGATAAGGATACAAGAAAAGATTTATTAGTGAATGAAGTTGTATTAATTACGCCTAAAGGTAATCCGCTTGGCTTAAGTTCGTTTACTGATGTTACTAAGGATGAGGTTGCCAAGATTGCTTTAGGTGAATTGGGTTCAGTACCGGTAGGCCAGTATTCAGAAGAAATCTTCAAGCATTATGAAATCATGGACGCGGTAAGTGCTAAAGCGGTGTATGGCAGTGATGTGCGCACCGTATTGACATGGATTGAAAATGGTGAAGCCGACTGCGGTGTGGTTTATGCGACCGATGCGGCTATTTCTGATGCGGTTGATGTTGCAGCTGTGGCGCCGGCTGAATCTCACAAGGAAGTTGTTTATCCGATAGCGATGATCAAGGACAGCAAGCAGCCAGAGGCCGCTAAAGCCTTTATCGATTATTGTTTCAGTGAAGAAGCGGCAGCAATATTTACTAAATATGGCTTTGCCCTGGCAAAATAATGGATTTATCACCGTTATTTATATCGATTAAAACAGCGCTGTTCGCAACGGCCTTCGCTTTTGTAATGGGCATTTTGGCGGCTTATTTCGTCTTAAAACGTCAGCGCTTTAAAAGCTTAGCCGACGCTGTTTTTACGCTGCCGATGGTCTTGCCGCCCACTGTAGTAGGCTTCTTTCTGCTGCTGGCTTTTGGTAAGAATTCATGGATTGGTCAGCTGCTTGAAACGATGAATCTCTCCGTGATTTTTTCATGGGGAGGAACTGTCATTGCGTCAACGGTTGTGGCTTTCCCCTTGATGTATCGTACCGCATTAGGTGCTTTTGAACAGGTGGATGAGAATCTATTTGCGGCGGCGCGGACGCTAGGCATCAGTGAAACCGCCATATTTATGAAAATTCTTTTACCTAATAGTCTGCCGGGTATCGTTGCTGGAACGATTTTGTCATTTGCCAGAGCAATGGGCGAATTCGGTGCAACGATCATGGTTGCCGGCAATATTCCGGGCCGTACTCAAACGATGGCGCTGGCGGTTTATTCAGCAACTCAAAGCGGCAATCGGGAACTGGCTTTTAAATGGGTTCTTGTCATTGTTGCCCTCTCATTTACCGCCATTTTATCTGTCAATGCATGGAACAGCTGGCTGAGCCGGAAGAAAGCGGGGAATCTGCAATGAGTTTGTGGGTTGATATTGAAAAACAAGTCGGGAATTTTACTTTAAAGGTTAAATTTCATGATCAGGATCATATTTTGGGTCTGCTGGGAGCCAGCGGCTGCGGGAAAACGATGACTTTGAAATGTATTGCGGGCATTATTAAGCCTGACCGCGGTAAAATTATTCTTAATGACCGTGTACTGTTTGATTCAGAACGTAGAATCAATTTAAAACCGCAGGCGCGCCGTGTCGGTTATCTTTTCCAAAATTATGCGCTGTTTCCGAATATGACAATATATGAAAATCTGAAAATGGCATATCATGGCCCAAAGGAAGCCGCTCAGTCTCGGATTGAGGCCTTGCTTGACAGCTTCTATATCCGTGCATTAGCTGATCACTATCCCCATCAGTGTTCAGGCGGTCAGCAGCAGCGCGCAGCCTTGGCCCGCATGCTGATCAGCGATCCGGAAATTATCTTACTGGATGAGCCCTTTTCCGCATTAGATGAATATTTGAAATGGCAGTGTGAACAGGAACTGATGAGGCTTTTTAAGGTTTTTAAAAGAGATGTGCTTTTAGTTTCACATAATCGTTCAGAGATTTATCGGCTCTGTAATTCAATTGTTGTCATGAATCAGGGCGATGTAGAATCAATGAATACTAAGGATGAATTATTTAAAGATCCCAAAACGCTTTCGGCATGTCTGCTGACAGGCTGTAAGAATATATCAAGAGTGGAGGCGGGAGTTGCTGTGGACTGGCAGCTGCCTTTTACCATGAAACAGCCATGTGCTTATATCGGGGTCAGAGCGCATACGATCCGCATCAGGGAGGCTGAGCATTCAATTCCATGCCGTATTGAAGCAGTCATCGATGATGTTTTTTCAAGGATTTATCTGGTTCATCCGATTCATGTGCATCATGAAAATGAATATACGACGCTGCGTCTTGAATTCAATAAGGGAAAATACAGCCATCAGGTCGGCGATGTGATACCGATTTTGATTGATGAGCAGGAATTAATTTACTTAAAGCAATGATCAGGAGCTTACCATGTGTAGGTTCCTTTTCTATATAAAAAAGCCGGTCAAATTTGACCGGACATTTATTTGGAAACCGTGAAGATGTCTTCAATATCATCACTTGTTACTATGATGTAATCAAGATACTTAAATTCTTTTTTGCCTTCAGGGATTTCATCATCGCTGTTATAAACCCAAACTACACTTAATGAATAACCTAAATCACGGATTTTCTCTATCATTTCATTGGCTTCTTGATAATCCATCGTATAAAGCAATGTCGAACAAATATCGGCAACTCCTGAATTATCCGTGACTACACTTAAAGCGCGTGAATGACGGGCAGGGAAAAGTGTATCAGGATCAATGATGTGATGCATCAATTCACCATTTGATAAATAATAGCGCTGATAGTCACCGGAAGTAACTAATGATTGTTTGCCGGAAAGCGGCAGTACGCCTAAGGTACCGTTGATGCCATTGAGATCCGGAACTTGAATGCCAGCATTCCATGCGCTGCCGTCAGGTTTGCTGCCAATCACCCGCACATTGCCGCCGGCGTTAAGGATGCCGCTGGTTAAACCTCTCGCTTCAAGCTCTTGGGCAACCTTTTCAGCCGTGAAGCCCTTGGCTACTGAACCGACATCAAGGCTTGCGCATGCTTGATTCAGATAAACGGTGCTTTCCGCTTCGTTAATTTCAACGTTATTCCAGCCGACACAAGCTTTGGCCTGCTGTAATTCTTCCATTGACGGAACCGGCGCATCCTGTCCCTCAGTATTAAGGCTGATGCCTGCCTCACGGTATTCATGCCAAATTTCAAGCACAGGGCCCATCGTAATATCAAACTTGTTATTGGATAATTCAGAGAACTGTTTTGATAATTCAAGCATTTCTAGAATATCATCATCAACCTTTACCGGCTGAATACCCGCGTTGTCATTGATTGTTTTGATGTTATTTACACCTTCATAATCATTGTACTTATCAAACAGGGCATTGTAGCGTTTAAACTCAGAACGCACCAGATCAAAATATTCATTAAACTGTGTTTCATCATCCGCATAAGCAATTAATGAAATTACAGTATCAAATCCGGCATCCAATGTCTGATTGTTATAACGGCTCTGTTCCTTAACCGGTTCTTGTTCAGCACTACAGCCGATAAGCAGCAGGCTCATCAGCAGGATTAAACTTTTTTTCATTTTTTATCACCGTTGTTTATTATATCATAATTGCGGCTGACAACACAAAATAGTTGCATCAAAACAAGGGTGTCTTTGTACCGATTCATTTGTGAAAAAATTACTAAATTGTTTTTCTGATTTTGATTCATCAAGTCATTCATGATTGTAAGCGCTGAACTCGATGAAAATTGTAAAATATCCCATTATTGAAATGTTTTTTTAATGAGTTTTTTTAGAAACAGTTGAGAATTTATTAATTTTCCATTTTCATGAATTTAATTTGTGTTATAATATTAAGGGTGCGAATTTTTAAAAAATTCACATAGTAAAAATGAGAGGAAAGGTGAAAATATGTCTTTGTTTAAGGGGCCAATGCGCGAGCATATCAATGGTCACAAAGATTTAACAGAAGCATCAGAACTGTTTGTTGTCGATCCAGGTAAAACAGTGAGTATTCCTTTGTTTGCCGGGGCCGCACAAAACCCGAAAGTGCTGGTTGCCGAGGGGGATAAAGTAGCTGTCGGAACAAAGATCGCTGTCTTTGATGAACGCAATGTCGTTCCTATTTTTTCAAGTGTCAGCGGCACAGTAAAGGGCATCGAGAAAAAGATGCACCAGAGTTTAAAGCAAATTGATCACATCGTAATCGAGAATGATGGTTTGTATACGGAATGTCAGCCGTTTGGTACGATTGACTGGCAGAGCGCATCAAGAGAAGAGCTTATCGACTTTATGATGAATGCTGGTATTATTGGCTGCGGCGGCGCTGGTTTCCCAGCTTATATCAAATATAAATTTGCCAAGGATGTTCAGATTTTGATTATTAATGCGGTTGAATGTGAACCGTTCATCACTTCTGACTATTACTTGACAGAGCATGAATTTGATTTAATGCTGACAGGTATTTTAGCGATGAAAAAGATGGCTGAAGCGAAGGATGTTGCAATTGCTATCAAGAAATCACATCCAGAGCTGATTTCTTTTGTTCAGTCTAAATTAAAGGGTGTTGAAGGCGTTGCGGTACGTGAAGTTCCTGATGTTTATCCAATGGGATGGGAACGTACTTTAGTGCGCGAGATTACCGGTAAAGATTATGATCGTCTGCCAGGTGAGGTAGGCGCGGTTGTCAATAATGCGACAACGGCTTATATGTTTGGTAAAGCCATGGTTAAGGGTGAACCAATCGTATCCCGGGTGATGACGATTTCCGGTGACGGCGTTAAGAAACCGACGAATGCGTTAGTTCGTATGGGTACATCCATGCACGAAGTTGTTGAACAGGCAGCCGGCGGTTATGCTGGTGAAGATATTCTGCTGTCGGTGGGCGGCCCAATGATGGGTGCTACCATGACTACGGATGCGGTTTCGGTTGAACGTCAGAACAACGCATTAACTGTACAGCTTAATAAGCCTGCTCAGGAAATTGCCTGTCTGCGCTGCGGACGCTGTTCGGATCATTGTCCGTCAGGCTTGCAGCCAGTGCGGATTTCTCAGGCGATGAAATCTAAAGACATGGAAAGAATCGGCTTGCTGCAGATCACATCATGCATTGAATGCGGTATGTGTACGTATGTATGCCCTTCTAAGATTGCTGTTACAGAAACAATGCGCAGAGCTAAGCGTGCCTATATGGCATTTAGCAAGAAGTAGGAGGAGTCAATTATGAAATTTACTTTTAATCCGGCACCTAACTATAAATGCAAGCTTTCAACTCAGCAAATCATGCGTGAACTGGCCATCGGTCTGCTGGTTGTCTATGCGTTCTCACTGTTCTATTATGGAACTCAGTATGGCGGCGCATATGTGACGCAGGCACTGCTGATCATGCTTGTATCTTTAGTTTCGGCATGTGCCGTTGAAGTGCTTTGGGCTTTAGCTACAAAGCAGAATGTATTGAATTTTATTAAAACATCTTTCCCATTCATCACAGCAATGATTTTTGCTTTGATGCTGCCAATCAGTACATCATTATATGCAGTTGCTATTTCAAGTGCGATGGCAATTTTATTTGGTAAACTGGTATTCGGCGGTTTTGGTCAGAATATCTTTAATCCGGCAGCCGTTGGACGCGCAATTATCTTTGCTGCTTTCACTGCTTCTACAACGGACATCGTTACTTCTGTGACACCGACTACGCTGATGGCAGGTCAGTATCACTGGTTAGTGACCGATGCTTCATTAGCAAATCAGCTGCTTGATTCAGTAGGCGGTTTGGGCAATCTGTTTATCGGTATGTACCCAGGGGCTCTTGGTGAAACAAGCGCGTTGCTGATTGGTCTTGTCGGTATCGTATTAGCATACCGCAAGGTTATCGATTGGCGTGTACCAACAGTTTATATCTCAACGGTGTTTGTACTGACAGCCTGCATCGCATTATTTACTGGTGCTGGTATCTGGTATCCGTTCTATCATATTTTAAGCGGCGGTTTATTCTTCGGTGCTGTATTTATGGCAACTGATCCGGTAACATCACCGACTTCAGCGGCTGGACGCTGTATCTTCGCGTTAGGCTGCGGTATCCTGACGGTGCTGATCCGTGTAAAAGCGAATCTTCCTGAAGGCGTTTTATATTCAATTCTGATTATGAACTCATTGTCACCGATGATTGAACGTGCATTAGACGGCGAACAGCGCAAGACAATGAAAAAAGCGATTAAAATGTTTGCCTCTACGGCAGTCGTTGGTCTGGCAGCTTGTCTGCTGGCAATCAGCGTTGTTGAACCGGCCAGTGCATCAGCGGATACAAATGTTCCAAGTGCACCTGAAGCGGCAGTTAAGATCAATGGTATTTCTGATCCATATGTCGCAACCTTAATGGCTGAAGTAACTGATACTCAGACTAATGGCAGCGAAACTACTTATACTGTTCAGGCTGATGGCTTTGCCATTATGAATGGCGGCGAAAAGGCCAATATCTTCAAGGTTACCTTGAATGACAGCAATGAGGTTGTAAAGGTTGAGGCTGTTGAAGTAAATGATACACCGACAATCGGTGATAAGATTAATGATGATGCGTTCTTCGCACAATTTGCAGGCGTTAATGCGGCAGATTTTACAGTGGATGCAGTGTCAGGTGCGACTTATTCATCAAAGTCAGCGGTGCGCGCGGTTTTAGCGGCTATGGAAGCTCATGGCATGGATGCCGGTTTCAGCGCTAAACAGGAAGTGAGTATCGCCGATGACGAATTAGTGAAAAAGATTGAAGCAAGTGTGAAAGATAGCAAGGATAATGGCGACGGTACAACGACTTATACCGTAGATGCTCAGGGCTTCGCGGCAATCAACGGCGGCAGTGATCTCAATGAGTTCACGGTTGTGGTTGATGCAAATAAAGCGGTTGTCAGTGTTGAATGCAGTAAGTTTGTTGATACGGCATCCATCGGCGATCAGGCAACTACGGCTGATTATTTAGGTAAGTTTGCAGGAGCAACCGCTGACACAATGGTTAGTGATGTCGTATCCGGAGCTACTTATACTTCAAAATCAGTAATCAAGGCTGTACTTACAGCGCTTGCTGAATAGGAGGGAATCATATGAAAAAAATTCTTCATTTAACCGTATTCCTAGCATTGATTTCAGCAATCGCCGGCGGTGCTTTGGCAGCTGTTAACGCGGTTACAGCACCGATTATTGAGGAAAGTGCGATTGCCAGTGAAAAGGCAAATCTTGAATTGATTTATCCGGGTGCTGATTTCAAAGCAGTTGAATTAAGCGGTGATACTGGCAGCATTATCGGTGCTTATGAAGCAGCTGGCAAAGGCATGATTTATAAAGTATCTGTTACCGGCTTCAAGGATAGCTTGATCTATCTTGTCGCTATCGGTGAAAATGGTAACTTTGATGGTTACAAAGTATTGCAAAATAACGATACTAGCGGTTTTGGCAGCCGTGTTTCTGATGCTGAATTCTATGATCAGTTTGTCGGCAAGCCAATTGATACTAAGATCGATACATTGTCTGGTGCTACGGTTTCTTCTACGGCAACAGTTAATGGTCTTAAAGAAGTTGTAGAATACTACAACGCTACGAAATAGGGGGCAAAACAATGGAACGTTTAGAGAATTTTAAAGCGGGTTTCATTCGTGAAAACCCAATCTTCGGTTTATATCTCGGCTGTTGTTCGGCACTGGCTATTTCTACTACCCTGAACAATGCCATTGGTATGGGGGTTGCCGTTATTCTGGTAACCATTATGTCAAATGTAATCATTTCCGCGATCCGCAAGATCACTCCGGATGAAATCCGTATTCCGGTTTATATTGTCGTTATCGCAACCTTAGTTAAAATTATTCAAATGCTGGTACAGGCTTATGCGACAGATCTGTATACAGCATTAGGCATCTTCCTGCCGCTGATCGTTGTTAACTGCATCATCTTAGGCCGTGCTGAAGCGTTTGCCAGCAAGAATGGTTTGCTTGATTCAGCTTTAGATGGTCTGGGCATGGGACTTGGCTATACTTTTGGTTTATTGGCAATGTCTACGATCCGTCAGCTGCTGGCTACAGGTATGCTGTCATTCGCAAATCCATTTAATCCGACACAAATTTTCTTCCAGGCAGAATTCTTCCCGGCAGAATATACAATCTCTTTATTCAAAGATCCAATCGGCGCATTTATTACCTTTGCGTGTCTGGCAGCTGCTTTAAATGCTTACAAAGCCAGCAAGAATAAAAAGAATTGGGGTATTGGTTTAGGTGTTGTTGTTTTAGCGTTAGTTGCAGTAATCGCAGTACGCGGTGAATTCAATGTCAATACGGCTGTGGAAGCTGAAACACCGGTTGAACCAGATAATTCTGAACCGGTTAACGGCGGTGAAACAGCTACAGGCATCCTGTCAGAAAGCAGTGAAAACGGCGAAACGACCTATATCGTATCTGCACCTGGCTTTACTGCTACAACCGGCGGTGCTGAAAATACTTTCAAGATCGTTGTTGATGAAGCTTCAGGCTCAGTTAAGAGCGTTGAAATTGATACCTTCGCAGATACTCCGGGTATCGGCGATGCAATCAACAATGTAGAATTCTTTAATCAGTTTGAAGGTTTAGCTTCTTCTGATTTTGAAGTTGATGTACAAAGCGGCGCAACATTCTCCAGTGATTCAGTAACTAAAGCAGTTAAAACTGTGCTTGAATCACTAGGAAAGTAGAAAGGAGATCAATATGGGAGAATTATTTACATTATTTATTGGTTCAGTATTGATCAATAACATTATTTTAAACAAATTCCTGGGTATCTGTCCTTTCATGGGTGTTTCCAAGAAAACCAGCAGTGCGCTTGGAATGGGTGCAGCTGTAACCTTCGTTATCTTTGCATCTTCGATCTTTACTTATGCGATTTATCATTTAGTTCTGGTGAAATTCAGTATTGAATATATGGATTTGATCACTTTCATTCTGGTAATTGCCGCTTTCGTGCAGTTAGTTGAAATGGTGATCAAGAAATATTCACCGACACTGTATAAATCATTAGGTATTTATCTGCCGTTGATTACTACTAACTGTGCAGTATTAGGTGTAGCTTTAGAGAATATTTCAAATGGTTTTACCTTCTCACAGATGATTGTTTATTCATTAGGTGTTCCTATTGGCTTCACTTTGGTAATTTTCATCTTCTCAACAATTCGTGAACGTCTTGAAAGTGCAAAGACACCGGCACCGTTTGTCGGTAATCCGATTGCCTTGATCGTTGCTGGTTTAATGGCGCTGGCATTCAGCGGATTAGCGGGTCTGGTTTAAGATGTTAAGTGCGGTTTTGCTTTTTGCGGCTTTAGGCGCAATCTATGCGCTGCTCTATTATTTGAACCATAAGACACCGGTTCCAAAGGGCTGCGAGGATTTGAAAGTCAGCTGCAAGGGCTGTAAGGATGTTTCCTGCGGGAATAATCCAGTTCACGAAAGTTAAGAAAGGAAAAACATTATGTTACAAGCTGTATTAACAATGCTGATTCTTGGCGCACTCCTTGGTCTTGGACTGGGTGTTGCTGATAAGTTTTTAAAGGTTGAAGTTGATGCTCGTCAGGAAACGGTAACTTCAATGCTGCCTGGTTATAATTGCGGCGGCTGCGGTTTTGCCGGCTGTTCAGGTCTGGCGGAAGCATTGGTGAATGGGGAAGTGAAGACAGTAAGTCTTTGCAAACCTAGCAAACCGGATGCTAAGCAGAAAATTGTTGATTATTTAAAAGAAACACCAGGACCTGATGGTTCAACTCTGGATGTAGCTTTATAAAATTTGAAGGATGCGGTACACTAAGCGGTACCGCTTTTTTCTTGTTTTATCGATGTATTACAATAGTGTAAGCTTAGATTTCATGATCTATGATATAATCTAAGGGAATCGGAGGTACTATTATGATTGAATGCCATGATTTGACAAAGGAATACGGTTCTTTTAAAGCCGTTGATAATATTGATCTTGAAGCGGCAAGCGGGGAGATTACCGTATTGCTGGGGCCTAATGGGGCAGGTAAATCGACAACGATTAAAAGTATTGTCGGCCTGCTGCAGTTTGAGGGGAAAATTAAAATCTGCGGTTATGCCAATAAAACGGAAAATGCCAAGCGCAGCTTTGGTTATATACCGGAAGCGCCGGTGCTTTATGATATGCTGAGTGTGGATGAGCATGTGGAATTTATTGCAGCAGCTTATCAGATTAAGGACTATCGGCTGCTGGCGGAGAAATATTATGAGCTTTTTGATTTAAGCGAGAAGAAGAAAACGATTGTCAAGAATCTGTCAAAGGGAATGAAGCAAAAGGTATCAATGCTGCTGGCTTTGGTACTGTCACCGAAGGTACTGCTGGTTGATGAACCGATGGTCGGACTTGATCCGGCAAGCATTGAAGAGGTATTAAAGCTGCTGGTTGAATTGAAAAACAAGGGTGTTGCGGTGCTGATCAGTACGCATATCATTGATGTAATCGATGAAATCTGGGACAAGGCTTATATCATGAATAAAGGAAAGATCGTGCGGACAGTGCGCCGTGATGATCTGCATGAGGAATCTTTGAAAGAGATATTCTTTGCCTGTACGGGTGAACAGCATGAGCATCATCTGTAAGCTTCAGTGGATCAAGCTGAAGGCAACGATCCGCCATCTGTTTTCTAAGCCCAGTTCAGCAATTCTGACGATTTTGCTTTCATCTTTTTATATTTTATTAATTTATATGTCAGTGAGCTTAAAAACTAATGCTCAGCCTGCAGATCCTAATGTTTCCGCGATGATTGTGGTGGGAATGTCTGCCTTTCTCATCATCAGTCAGCTAGCCAGCAAACGGCAGCTGCTGATGAAGGAAACCGATGCTTATATGATGTTTACCGGTCCCTTCACAAAACGTCAGATCATGAGTTTTATTGCCATGACAACCCTTCTTCAGTCATTGATGCTGGCACTTTATCCGATGTATTTCTTAGTTGCTTTTATCATGAATACAACCCTGCCGTTTTTGTTGTTTACATATCTGTATTGTTTTGTATTCTTTATGTTTTTTATGCTTTTGGTTGATATATTACATATTTTAGAAATTCGCAGCGCAAAGAATAAATGGATTCGAAAATTCATTCTGATAGCCTTCATAGCTTTTCTGGTTCTTTTATATTTGGTTAATCTTTTTGAGGTCGGCTTTGATTTCGGCAGAGCGATGACAACCTTTATCCGCAATCCGCTGATTCATTTTGTACCGCTGTTTGGCTGGATGAAATTAGCATTAACTTCCTTTTTAACCGGCAATATGACCTTTGTTTTGCTGGCATTCTTGCTGACTCTGGCATGTATGCTGATCGCCTTTATTTATTTTATTAATATCAAGGATGATTTCTGTGAGAAGGCATATGATGAAGCGGTGAATTTCACACAGAACTACGCGCGTCTGAAAAGGGGCGAGCGAATTGTCGATAAGGTTAAGATCAATGATGATCAGCCTGCTCATTTCCGGCCAGGCGCTTTTGCGATTCTCTCAAAGAATCTGCTGATCATGAAGCGGTCAAAGAATTTATTCCCGCTTCAGTCGGTGATCATGGTGCTGATTTTCTTTGTCATGTCCTTGTTTATGGGAATGGGTTCTGCTTATTTTCTGTCGATGTCATTTATGTGTGTATTCTTTATCATGAATGATTTCTCATTGGAAGCGGAGATTAAAAATTATCAGATTTATCTGATTCCTGATTCAAGCTTTAAAAAGGGGATTGCCTGTGCCTTGCCTTATTTAGTTAAAGCATTAATGATTATCCTTTTGATTATGCTGTTTTGTCTGTTTGGCTTTAAAATGAAGCTGCTTGAGATCATGCCGGTAGCTCTAAATCTTTTGGGTGTCAGTCTCACGATGATTTCCGGCACAATGATTTCTTACCGCATCATGAAAAGCCGCAATAACGCGGCGGTGGAACAAATGCTGAGAATGCTTTTGCTGCTGATGATGTTGATTCCAAGCGGTATTCTTGCCGGTATTGCCGCCTTTGCATTTGACTTTAATCTGGTGTTGATTACGGTACTGCCTTTTGTATTTAATCTAGTTTTTGCCTTATTGCTGCTTAAATCAGCGTCTTCAATCTTTAATGGGACTGATTTGCTTTCTGATTAAGTATAAGGATTCTGCGGGTTTTTTAGGAAACCCGCTTTTTTTTGCGTATATAGGAGTAGGAGGGATAAGATGAAATCATGGTACTGGACGTTCATGATAATCTTCATGACTTTCACGCTTGTGCTGGGAATGAGCTGGTATGTGGAGTATGATCATACCCAGAATACGATTGAAATGGCTGCTAAGCGGGCTTTGATGTCAACAATGGCAGCCTATGTCGATGAATGGGATTTTGAAATCTATGATGTCCTTCAGCACTTTGAGGCTGATTTCAAGGATCTGGCACTGCGGGATCTCGAGTATCAGATTGCCTTGACCGGCTTCATTAAAGAACCGCTTTTTATGCAGGTGGAAATTCTGGCGGTTAATAAGAGTAAGCTGAGAGGATTGATGATTCATGTGCAGGAAGCCATGATTGAGGAGCTGAAAGAATGAAAAATCGTAAAAATCTTGCCGCGGCAGGAGGAATCAGCCTGCTGCTTGTGAATGGTCTTTTATTTAAAGTGATTTTGGATAAGACGATTGATTTAAAGAAAGTTCCGGTCGCGGCTGTAACCATTGAACCGCGCACTCAGATTAATAAGGAGATGATTGCTTATAAGGAAATACCCAGTATTTTTACTGATGATTCATGTGCGATGAGTGAGGAGGAGATTCTTGATAAAATAACGGAAATTGAAGGGAAGATACCAAAGGGTTCCTTGTTTTATAAGCAGATGCTTTTTGATGAGACGGAACTGCCGGATTATCCGTCCTTGAAGCTGAAGGCGGGGCAAAGCTCATTTTCATTAGGCACTGATTTATTAAAAAGCTCAGGTAATTCATTGACTGCCAATCAAAAGGTTGATTTGTATGTGACTATCGAAATGAAAAAAGAAAAGCCGGTAACTGATCTGCTGATCTCATCAATTCGTATTTTGAGCGTAAAGGACCGCAAGGGGAATCTGATGGGCAGCAAGAACAGCAGCAATGTACCTTATGTGATTAATCTGGCGGTAGCAAATGAATATGTGGAGCTGCTGAAGATTGCCAGCAAGGTAGGTACAATTGATCTGTATGCGGTTGCTGATGATCGGGAGAGTGAGGAATGCGTGTTCAACGAGGAATCAAAGGTATTAGATTTATTAGTGGAGGCAAGTGATGAGTGAGTTTAACTTTGGGCCGCTGACACCTTATGTAGAGGATGAAAACATTACTGATATTAACTATAACGGTCATCAGCTGTGGATCGATCATCTGCATAAGGGACGCTATTGCGAGCCTTTTGATGAAGAAGAGTTCATTCAGCAGTTCTGTTACAAGATTGCCAACTATGTGAATTGTTCTTTTAATTTCTCATCACCGCTGGTAGAAGCTGAAACGTGTGATCTGCGTATCAGTATTGTTCATGACTCAATCGCCCGCAGCGGCCACAGCATATCGATACGTAAGACACCGGCAATTATGCGGCTGAGTGAAAAGCAGATGCTTAAGGAAAAGTATACGACAGCTAGTGTTTTGGCGTTTTTAGAGCGGGCAATCAAAGCACATTGCAATATTATGATTGCCGGACTGCCCGGTGTCGGCAAAACTGAATTGGTTAAGTATCTGACTTCATTCATTCCGGCTTGGGAGCGGGTGATTACGATTGAGGATACCCTTGAGCTGCGCTATCATGACATCCATCCCAATAAGGATTGTGTGGCCTTTAAAATCAATGCCGGCTTTACTTATGTCGATGCGATTAAGGCAAGTCTGCGGCAGCGGCCTAATTGGATTTTAGTTTCTGAGGTGAGAAGTCATGAGGTTGTTCATTTATTAGAGAGTATATCGACAGGCACTAATTTAATTTCAACGATTCATGCAGATGACGCGGCAAAAATCCCTAAGCGTATTTTACATATGTTTCCCAATGTAGAAATTTATAACGAGGTACTGCTGAACAGTATTCATGAAGCGCTGGATCTTGGCATCTATATTGAATCGCGAATTTCTGAGCAGGGTGTTGTCAGAACTCTGAAGCAGATTGTGGCCTTTGACAGCATCAATAATCAGGCAATGACAACGGAGCTGTATCATGTGGGCGGTGAGCTTGCGGATGAAACGCTTTATCCCCCTAAACTGATTCGTAAGTTTAAGAGTCTCAAGCCGCAGCCGGTGCGGAAAAGGAGGATAGCCAAATGAGCGTGCTGATCTTAATGGCAGTATTGCTGCTGCTTTTAGTGAATACCCGCAAAGGCAAGGAACTGTTTACGTTTTGTATGTTTCGCAGAAACGGGTATGCGGCGCTGAAGCAGACGATTTTGTCTTATGGCTATAATTATTCATTTAAACAGCATATGGTCTTGCTGAGTCTGATGGCGGCGGGCATTCTTTTTATCGGCGTACAGTTTGAGGTGCGAGTTGAATCGATGATCCTGCTGGTGTTTATTTCTTCCATGGTGCTGCCGACGATTTATATATGGCTGGCTTATAATTCTTACCAGGAGCATTTATTTAATGATTTCACAATGTTTCTTCAGAATTTTATCGCCCTGTTTAAGCTCAATCCAAAAACCTATCGAATCTTATGCGAATGTGAAAAAATCTGTGAGGGTGAGATGAAGCAGGTTGTCAGTTCAATGATTGAGCGGCTTTCTGAGGGTGGTGATGTGAAGGCTTGCTTTCAGCTGCTGATTGATTATCAGCCCCACTTCATCGTGTATAATCTGGCTTCTTTGGTAATGACTATTGAAATGCATGGCGGCGATCAGTTTCTTGATGGCTTGGACTTGATTCAGGATGATATTGATGATTGGATTGAAGATACTTATATGTTTAAGCGGCTGCAGCTTCAGGCTAAAAATCGAATGATTGGCTTATGCGGCTTATCAGCGTTAATTGCGATGTTTGCGAAAAATATGCTGAAGGAGATTCAATTTAATACGACTTCAATTGTCTATCAGTCAGCGATTTTATTTTTTTTCACAACAGTGCTGATTACCTTGTTAATGGCACATAAGACAATCAGTGAAGGGTGGGTGGAAAAAGAAGAATGCATATCTACGAGAGCTTGATTTGTTTTGCTGCCTGTCTGCTGCTAGTCGTGCTGAATAAAAGTATTGATGGTTTTTTGCTTGATTTGCTGATCGAAGGCGATTTGCATGAGCTGGTTCATGAAGATCCTTTCAAGCTGGCGGCTAAGCGGCTGAAAAAGGCTAAACCGGTTTTGCTGCTAATTACTTTATGGCCGCAGTTTGGTTACAGTATTTTTTGGCTTGGCGGTGTCGGCGGCTTGTTTATGCTTGTTTATAAACAAGCGTATCTGGCGTTAAAGCGGGTGAAGAAGCAGCGGGTGAATCAGCTGAAGTTTCAGTTTCCAATCTGGCTGCGGCAGCTTCAGATTCTGATTCAGACCAATACCGTGGTGACCTCATTGATTCTCAGTACGCAGACAGCCCCTCAGCTGATTCAGGAGGATTTATCAATTCTGATTGCGGAAATTGAGGAAGACGCAATTCATCTGACGCCGTATATGAATTTTTTAAAGGCCTACCGATTATCTGAGATTGAGCGGGCGATGAAGCTTTTATACCGCTATAATACGGTGGGCAAGGAAGATGCTTACGTTCAGTTTAACCGCATGATTCAAACAACCACAAAGTGGCTGAGAAGTGAGCGCAGCAGCCGTGCCGAGAGTAAGCTGATGTTTTTTCAATGGTGGGGAATGCTGCCGCTGCTTGGCGTGACAGTGCTGTTTATGGCAATCATGTTTGAAATTATTATCAATTTATTTGGAGAGGGGGTGAAGCTGTGAAGGCCTTTTTCGAGGAATATGGATTAGTGCTATCATCATTGCAAAGAAAATTACATGACTTTCTAAAAAGGTTATAAATTAGGGTTATTTCGAATGTTTCATCGTCTACGATTACATGATCAAGGAACGTGTCAACCATCATTTTTTTGTATTCATAGCTATCATCAACGTTTTTTAATAAATAATTGATTGCTTTTTTTACATCTTTTTTAGTAAGAACTTCAGCGGTAGTAGTTAGGTATTCAAGCTCAGATTGTAAATACTGCATTTTATCTTCAATCTTGTTTTTCCTAGCTAAATATTTTTCTTTAGACATTTCTTCATCTAAGTATACATCAAGAATATTATCTAACTTTTTATCACATGCTTGTATCTCTTTTTTTAAAGAATTTATTCTTTCTTCATTATCTGATTTATCGTTAAGTAGTTCAAGACCTTCATTTATGTATTCATTTAAAGATTCTTTATTGAAAAATGTCTCTTTAATGAAATCAATTACTGTGGCTTCGAGCATATCTGCATTTATAATCTTTGCATCACATTTTTTGCGATTGTGCTTTGAGCATGTGTAAAATCGGTATACATGATTTTCATATGGTGCTGAGGATGATCCAATATAATTAGCTCCACATTTTTTACATTTAACATATCCAACAAGTAAATAATTATGTTTCTTACCGCCTTTTGGTTTATTCATTGTTCTTTTCCTCCTAGCTGTTTCCCAAATTTCAGCTTCAATTATTATAGGGTAAGTTTCTTCTTGTTTCCATTCTGTGTTTTTAATAACTTTCTGTTTTCTGCCATTTCTTATTACTTTACTTTTTCCGTGAAAATAAGTGCCTTTATATTTTTCGTTTTTTAGCAGCTTTCCTATTGTGTCGGCCGTCCAGTCATTACCGCGTTTTGTTTTGAGACCTCTTTCGTTAAGTTTGTTAGCGATAGTAACATAACCATTATTATCTAAATATAAATTATAAATTTCTTTAACAATAGAAGCTTCATAATCATCTATCTCAATCATGCGTGTTTCGTTGTTTACTTTATACCCATAGGGAAGAAAACCACCGTTGTATATACCTTTCTCAACGTTTCTGTACATACCTTTTTTAACTTCTCTTGATAAATTTTTTGAATAGTATTCTGCCATGCCTTCTAGTACAGACATTAATATAACATCTTCAGGTGAATCATCATTGACGTTCTCTAGCACAGATAATAATTTTACTCCATGATCAGCTAACCGTTTTCTTACGACTGCACTATCATAACGATTACGGGCGAAACGGTCCAGCTTATGTACCACAACAAAATCAACTTTGCCTTTATCTGCTTCGTCAAGCATATTTTGAAACTGTTCACGATTATCATTAGTACCAGACAATCCTCTATCTGCATAAAATTCAAGCAGCTTAATTTTGTTTCTTTTGCAAAAATCACGAATTGCTATTTCTTGTGCTTCGATTGATTCTTCTCGTTGTCTGTCGGTGCTGAATCGACCATATCCGAAAGCAGTTTTCATATGATAACCTCCTATTGGAAATTAATACCAGTTTAATATTTACAAAATTTACCATATAATATGGGTGTGATCACAACACCCAACATAATCACATAATAGCCGCCATATACGGGAGGATATTATGGAACTAGAAGTAGAGTATGTTGAATCTTGCAAGAATCAAGTAATTATATATCTCGAAGCTCATAAAGTTGTTGTATTTACTGATAAAGTAATTAACAATGAGTTTAAAAGATATGTGCAAAGTAGACTGCCAGGCTATACTTTAATTGAGAAGCGCTAATGCTTCTCTTTTTTTCATTTATATAGCACGTCTAATTTCAATCACTTTGCCTATGATTCGCACAGGCATTGTCTCGACTTCTTCAGCAGAATAATAAAGTGGAGTAAATTCAGGATTATGTCCCACTAACACAATACCACCGTTTTTAATGACTACTTTCTTGCAAGTGGCTTCATCTCCGTTAACCATTACTATGGCTACTTGACCGGATTCAATAGTATCTTGTTTTCTCACTATTACAACATCACCTTCCATGATGAAAGGATACATCGAATCACCTTTGATTTTTAGTCCGAAGTATTCACCTTTCTTTGCTGTTTCCTCACTGATCTCTTCATAATCTAAAATTTCTTCGATAGCTTCTAAAGGTATACCAGCGGGAACAGCGCCAACAACAGGTACTTTAAACGCTTTTTTTATAATAGCTTCCTTAACAGCAGCATTAGCTGCATTTTTTACATCAGAAGTTCCTGTTAAATATTCCAAATCCACATTAAAGTAGTCGGCTAAAATTTTTAACTTGTCGAATTTAGGTGTACATTTACCAATTTTCCAATCACTCAAAGATGATTGTGTTATGCCTGTGTCTTTTGAAACACGATAAGAAGTTAACCCCTTTTCTTGTAAAAGCTGTTCATATCTTTTATACATATATATCAGTCCTTTCAAATAATATTAAAAACATTAGCGTTTTATATTGACTAATATCAAAAACCGATATATACTATCAATGTACTAAGGTTATTAATAGTAAAAGCGGTTTTATAGCTATACTAGTCGATATATTTACTTCTGACAATCTAAGTATATCACATTTCCGTAGTATTTCAAGATTGGAGGTGAAAGTTTGTATAACAAGTTTAAAGTTTTGTTAGAAGCTAATGGCAAAACGGCGTATCAAGTATCAAAAGATACCGGAATTACTCAATCAACATTTAGTGATTGGAAGCTAGGAAAAAGTAATCCAAAAATTGATAAGTTAAAAATTTTAGCTGATTATTTCAACGTTTCAATTGATTATTTTGTTAAATAAGAAAGGAGGAGGCATGAAAAATCAAAGGAAAAGTCTTGAAAAAGAACGAACAACAATACGTATTCCAAGTGAATTAAAAAAGCTTCTTCAAGAAGAAGCTGACGAAAAGGGATATACGGTTAATGATTTAATTTTGTTTATTCTTTGGGATAATTTTCAGAAACCCACTGTTCAAGAATAAATTCAATTTGTTTAGCTGCGGAACGTTTTTCTTGTTCAGCAACAGCTTTAATTTTATCAAATAAAGTAGTGTTTATACGCATAGTAAAACGCGTACATTCTGGTGATGTATATGGATCGTTGTTTTTCATAACATGTCCTCCTGACACCATTATAATGTCAATGAAAAACAAATTCAAGACATCATGTTGACACCAAAAAGATGACATGCTATAATCGAATTAGAAAGGTGGTGTCATTTTGGTGCAAAAAGAGATTGAGCGTTTTACGTTCCGGATTCCAAATGAATTATTAAATGTATTAAAACACGAAGCTGAAAAGAAAGGTGTTTCTAACAACGCAATAATTCTTCAAATTCTGTGGAGTTGGGTAAAAGAAAATGGAAAGGAGTGGAAATATGAAAAACCAAAGGAAACCGATTTATAAAATCGGCACTGAATCAAGAGATATTGAACCATTTCTAAGGTTTATTCTTGATTTAGCGAGAGAACTAAAAAAAAGAGATACCGCCGCCGTGGAAAGCACAGTATCTCACATTGATAATTCACCAAAATTATCAACTTAATTATAGCATAAGCCTTTAAAAAGGCAAGGAGAAGCAAATGAATCTACAAGGAATAATTGCATTAATTTCAATTACATGTTCTATCATAGGATGTTTGTTGGTTGTGCTAAAAGGGTATGCGTGGGCGTTTCTAATCGTAATTGTCGGTTTAATATTATCGATAGTATCATTCATTGCTTAAATGATAAACGGTAAAGAAAAGAATAAAATAATTTAAAGTAATGTATTGATAAATTCTCTATCTTCAGTTGCAATGAAGTTTATACCTTTCAATCCTGATAATTTACCTTTTTTCTTAAAAGTTAGTAATCTGTTTGTATACCTTATTTCGTATTCAATATCTATAAATGAGTTTGTAAGGTGTGCAAAATGCGATTGAGATGGTGCGACTGTAAATTCATCACCAACAAAAGGAAGAGGAAGCGAAGATTCACGTGAAAAATATTGTTCAGTTAAATCTGTGTTGTATACAACACTTTTAACTAAAGCAGTTTGATTTCCATAATTTTTCAAACGCATATAGCGTCTTCCGTTTATTAGCATGATTGTCACATCGATATAAGGGCGATTCGACAATAAAAGAGAAATAGCGGAAATTAAAACAGAAACAACAGCAATGAAAAGAGAAACAAACGAAACGAGCATATTTGTATCCAAAAGAATCACCTCAAATGAATTTTAACACATTAGCCTGATATGGCAAGGAGGAAAAATGTTAATACTGTCGATCATCACCTTTTTAATAGTAGGTTTAGGCATAGCTTTTGCAAATAAATTCACACCGCAAATCAAAGCGTGGTTTCCATATTATGCAGTAACTATTGGGATTCTTTTTTTGATTGTTATAAATTTACTTCGAAATGTGGAGTAATTACATGGAAAACAGAACAGATTATAGATTCAATCAGATCATAACGGAAGAAACAATAGCAACAATTGCAAAAGCGTTCGCTACATTAAACGCCGATTGTCAAAACGGATCGTTACTGCCTGTGTTAGTAAAGAATGAAATTTTTCAAAATAAAGCAGAGCAAACAAAAAAACTATTATGTGACTTTATAGACTTATTTAGTCATTACAACAACTAAGCCTAAAAAGGCAAGGAGGATTTATGAATAAACAAACACCGAGTTTATCAGATGCAGCAAAACTGCTATCTATTAAAGAGTTAAGAAGAATTAGTATTGTGCTTAGAGATGCTCTTTGCCTTATCAATAGGCAAAGAGAAGCGCTAGCCATAGAAGAAACAGAATTGGTATATCAAGGATTTATTGCTCCGTTAAGGGAGCATATAGATTTAATTGATGAAATTATGTGGCAAAAAATGGAGACTCAAAAATGATTAAATTTGAGCAACCGTTAATCAACTGGAAAAACGTAATCATTACAGGACTGGTTGCATATGCACTAGCCGCTAGCTGTCAAGTGGTTGCTTGTAATCACACAATCGAGCAACAAACGGCACAGATACGATTTTTACACGATGAAAATATGCAATTAGCACATGAACTTGATCAGCTAAAGCATAAAGATACGATAATCACACCCGCTGATCACCCTGCCTTTTCAGAGCCACAAAAACAGCTCGTGTCGCTAGGCATGTTTGAGGTTACCGCTTATTGCCACTGTGCGATTTGCTGTGGCAGAGAGGGGCAATTAACAGCGTCAGGAACTTATCCAATAGCAGGGCGAACAATTGGGGTTGATCCTGAGATATTGCCCTATGGTACCGAGGTTGTCATTAATGGACATACATACATTGCAGAGGATACCGGCGGCGCGATGCAAGGCAGACACATAGATATTTTTATGGATAGTCACGAGGAAGCCTTACAGTTTGGTAGACAACAGATAGAGGTATTTGTCTATGAGTAATTATGGTTAAAAAGAAAGTACGCTACTCAAAAACTGAAAGCGCGATTATTAGTGTGTTGGGGTATGGTAAGCAGAATGCAATAAGCCGCATGGGTCTAGTCAGCGCAACGCACTGTGCTGACAGAACAGTGAGAAATTACATTGAAAAGTTAAGAACAGAAAACGGTCTTGTTATTGCATCATTACCAAAAAGCAAAGGTTATTACTTTGCCTCAACATACGAAGAACTAGAAGAATACAGAAACCTTTGTCTAAGTCGTGAACGCGCTGAAAAGAAAAAAAGAGTGGCAGCTGAAAAAGAAATGAAGAAATGGAAAACGCAACAGCTTTTCGATTTTTCAGGAGGTTACCATGAATAAATTTAAAGATCAGTGCGAATGCTGTGGTAAATATAAAATTTGTTTTGGTTATAAAGGCAAATTGTTGTGTGATGAATGCAAGAAAATTTATCTAAGCAACAAAGATGCTGAAAATAAAAAAATTATTATCGACACCCCAAGCGGTATAAAATTTGAACAATCCACTTTATTCGGTTTGGGAGGCTTATTGAATGAATGATGTTAAGTGGATCAAACTCACCGTTAACGTATTTGACGATGAAAAAATAAAATTTATCGAAACGATGCCTAACGGAGATACACTCATTATTATCTGGTTCAAGCTGCTGTGCTTGGCAGGCAAATGTAATTCTGGCGGCTATATTATGTTAACTGATAAATTAGCCTATACAGACGAGATGCTGTCTAGCATTTTCCGGAAAGATATTAAGATGATTCAATTTGCACTGAATACCTTTCAAATGTTGGATATGGTTGAGATCGTTGAAAACAGATACTTTATATCTAATTGGGATAAGCACCAATCGCTAGATAAACTTGAAGCTAAAAAGGCTTATGATCGAGAATATCAAAAGAAAGTTAGAGAAGCTAAAAAAATATCTTTAGAAAATCGTACGAGTGTCGTACGAGTGTCAAACGACAATCGGTCACTAGAATTAGAATTAGATTTAGATAAAGAAAGTATTAAAGAAGAAGAACCGCGCGCGTGCGTATTGTTTGATTTGTTTGAAACAGAAATGCAACGCCCCATTACACAAAAAGAGTGTGAACTGCTCTCCGAATGGCTGCAGGAGTTTCCAAGTGACGTCTTGGAGCTGTCATTGACGGAAGCGGTTAAGAGCAATGCGAGGAATTTCCGCTACATAGAGGCTATTTTAAATAATTGGCGGCAAGCAGGAGTTAAGACACATGCCGATGCCTTACGTCAAATTGCTGAATTTGAAACTGCTAAAAAACCAAAGAAAAAAGCGAAGCGAACGGCTGAGGTACCTTTGCCAGACTGGTATACAGGCAAGGAAGCCGAAGAAGAAACGGTCATGAGCGAAGAAGAACGTCAGAAGCTTATCGAAGAACTGAAAAACTTTGGATGAATAGGAGGTTAAACAATGTTAATG
>NZ_HE578933.1 GCF_000313565.1 Dielma fastidiosa
TTTCTTTACTAATTAATGATACAAAAAAGTCTATTTATGATAAAATAGATAAGATGAATGGAGGAATCTTATGAATAACAGACATCAGCTACGCGAAAGTGCGATGACATGTCTTTATCAATACTTCCTGTTGAATAAGGATATCAAGCAGATCGTTTTTGAAAATAGTGAATCAAATGCTATTGATCCGTTTTTATACACGGTTACTATTGATGCAGTAGCGAATAAAGACTTTTATATTAAAAGAATTAATGAAACTTTGAGTGATGATTGGGAATTTGACCGTTTGGGCTGCGTTGAAAAAGCAATCTTATTGATGGCTGCCAGCGAGCTTGATTTTGAAACAGCTCAAAAACCGATTGTGATTGATGAGGCCGTTACCCTTACTAAAAAATATTGTGACGAAGATGCTTATAAATTGATTAACGGTGTATTGGATCAGCTATGAGTCAGGCAATCTGGAGTATTTCCTCATTAGTACGTTATATTAAAGCTTCATTAGATCGCGATATGAATCTTCAGTCAATTTTGATTAAAGGGGAAGTTTCCAATTTTACCCATCACCGCAGCGGTCATTATTATTTTACATTAAAAGATAACAGTTCCCGCATCAGCTGTGTGATGTTTGCATCTAATGCCCGCCGCTGTCCGCTGCAAATTAAGGATGGCATGAAGGTATTGGTAAGTGCGAATGTTTCAATGTATGAACCGCAGGGTAATTGTCAGCTTTATGTGCTGCAGGTACAGCTGGATGGTATCGGTGATTTGTATATGCAGCTTGAGGAAATCAAACGGCGGCTGAATGCGGAAGGACTTTTCAGTGAGACACATAAAAAGATGCTTCCTGAATATCCGATGAATATTGGCGTTATTTCAGCACGTACCGGAGCCGCTACCCAAGATGTCTTTACAACGATCAAAAGACGGTGGCCGCTTGCCTCTGTCTTTTTTTATCCTTGTCTGGTGCAGGGCAAAGAGGCGGAAGCTGATTTGATTAAAACACTGAAATCAGCTGACAGCAATCATCATGATTGTATTTTGGTTGTCCGCGGCGGCGGTTCTATCGAAGATTTATGGTGCTTTAACTCAGAAGCGTTAGCGCGCTGTGTTTATCAGTGTCAAACAGTGATCGTAAGCGGTGTCGGACATGAAACGGATACGACGCTGATTGATTATGTAGCTGACCGCCGGGCTCCAACACCTACCGCGGCCGCTGAATTGATCACTCCCGACCGCCGTGATGTAAGCGAACGGGTTAACGTTTATCGGCAAAGGCTTCAGCGCTCAGTTGCTTCGCAGCTTCAGCAATGCACACAGGCATACAATCGTATCAAGGCTAATAAACTATTAAGTGAGCCCTTAAACTATATTCAAAATGATGCGATGCGGCTGGCGATGGATGTACAAAGACTGGAGAAGGTCGTAAGTATGGGAGAGCGTGAACGCTATAAGCTCAATCAGCTTTTTGAGGCGATGAGCAGCAGCGGGCGTCAGCTTTGCCTTGGAAACCGGCATCTGCTTTCTCAGATCAGCATTCAATTGCGGCACAGCGTCGATGCGGTTAGTGAAGCGCGGAAATTGGAATTAAAACGCAGTGCTGCTTTGCTGGATGCTTTTAGTCCATTAAAGGTTGTAGCCCGCGGTTATTCACTCACTTATGATGAAAATCAACATCTGATTAGTTCAATCAATGATGTAAAAAACGATGATTTATTAAAGATCCGTGTCAGTGATGGCAGCATTCTGGCTCGGGTTGAAGGAAAGGAGATTATCAATGAGTAATGAAATGCCTTTTAAACAGTCCATGCAGCGGCTTGAAGAAATTGTATCGCTGCTTGAAAAGAATGAAATTGAATTAGAAACAGCGATTCAATATTTTGAAGAAGGTTTGAAGCTTGTGAATCAGTGTGATCAGCAATTAAAGAATTTTGAAGAAAAAGTAACGGTATTGATGGACACATACCAAAAGGATAATAACAATGAATAATTTTGATGAGCTGTGTACAGCCTTTTTAGAACAAATCAAGCCTTCTGCCGTTAAAGATGCGATGCTCTATTCCTTCTCTGCCGGTGGTAAACGGCTGCGGCCTAAGCTGCTGTTTGCGGCGCTGGAAAGCTATGGCATTTGTGCTGAGAGCGGCCTGCGCTTGGCGGCGGCCATTGAGATGATTCATACGTATTCATTGATTCATGATGATCTGCCGGCAATGGATAATGATGATTTAAGGCGCGGCAAGCCTACCTGTCATAAGCAGTTTGATGAAGCAACCGCTATTCTGGCAGGTGACGGCTTACTTACCGAAGCTTTTTATTATGGCGCAACAGCTACTGCTGATCCGGCGAAGAATGTCAGAATTGTCTGTGCGATGGCTAAAGCAGCCGGTGCCAACGGCATGATTTTGGGTCAGGCGCTGGATCTTGAGGCGGAAAAAAAGACTGCCTGCGCTCTGTCTGAGCTTGCTGTTATTCACCAGGCGAAAACCGGCGAATTGCTGACTCTGCCTTTGATTTGTGCCGCAATTATTGCTGATCGTGATGAAGATATTGAAGCATGGCAGACATTTGGCGCTAAGCTTGGTTATTATTTTCAGATTCAAGATGATATCCTCGATTTAAGTGTCAGCAGTGAAGAGCTTGGTAAAAGTACCAGTGATCTTCATAATCATAAGCAGACCATGGCAACTTGTTTAGGGATTGATGAAGCTAAAAAATTGGCCGAAGCATGTTATGAAGAATTAAATCAGCTATGTGATAAGCTATCACAGCCTGAACCGATTCGTGCCATTCTTTTAACACTGCATCATCGAAGACGATAAAAAGGAGTGTGAATGCTGATGAATATTGAAGAAATCAAAGGTCCGGAAGACATAAAAACGATGTCTGTCAAAGAACTTGAAGCACTTTCTTCAGATATAAGAAAGTTTTTGATTGCCAGTATTGCGAAGACGGGCGGTCATCTTTCCAGCAACTTGGGGGTCGTTGAGCTGACGGTTGCCCTGCATTATGTATTTGATTCTCCGCGTGATAAAATAATCTTTGATGTTGGTCATCAAAGCTATGTGCATAAAATCCTAACCGGCCGGGCGCCTGCTTTTAAGACGCTGCGGCAGTTTAAAGGTCTTTCAGGCTTTCAGAAACGTGCGGAAAGCATTCATGATCCATGGGAAGCCGGGCATTCCAGCACCGCTTTGTCGGCAGCGCTGGGAATGGCGGTAAGCCGTGATCTGAATCATGAGGATTACTGCGTCGTACCCGTCGTTGGTGATGCGGCGATGGTTGGCGGTTTGTCCATTGAGGCCTTAAATGAAATTGGCTCGGAACAGCGGAATATGGTCATTATATTTAACGATAATAATATGTCGATATCGCAGAATGTCGGCGCTTTAAACGAAACCTTTACGCGGCTGCGGACTTCCAAGCCATATAATGATTTGAAACAGGATATCAGCGGTGCATTATCGACTTCTAAGGCTGGCGAGTCGGTGCTGAATGTCATGCGCAATGTTAAGAATACGGTAAAGAAAAACATTTCGACGAATTCATTTTTTACGGAATTGAATCTTGATTATATCGGCCCCGTTGACGGTCATGATATTAAAAGTCTGATTAAGACTTTAAAAATAGCAAAAAAGCACCGCGGACCGATCGTAGTTCATGTGATCACCAAAAAAGGGAAGGGATATTCCTTCGCCGAAAATGATACAAGCGGTAAATGGCACGGTGTTTCCCAGTTTAATATTGAAACCGGTGAAGTGCTGAATCGGCTGCCGGAAAATCATTGCAGCTGGAGTGAAATCATTGCCAATACAGTTTGTGATCTGGCTAAAACCAACGATCATATTGTGACCTTAACACCGGCGATGATATCCGGAAGCAAGCTTGAGAAGTTCTTTTCACTTTATCCCGAACGTGCCTTTGACTGCGGAATTGCCGAAGAACACGCGGCGGTATTTGCGGCTTCTCTGGCCAATGCCGGACAGCGGCCTTTTTTAGCCATTTACTCCTCCTTTATGCAGCGGGCCTATGATCAGCTGAATCATGAGATGGCGCGCATGGATCTGCCGGTGGTCATCGGGATTGACCGCTGCGGTTTAGTCGGCGAGGATGGCGCAACCCATCATGGTATCTTTGACATTCAGCTGCTTCGAGCCCTGCCTAATTTTATCCTCTGCGAACCAAAAGACGGCGAAGAGGCTCAGCAGCTGCTATATACAGGGTTTAATCAGCAGCATCCCTTTGCGATTCGATATCCGCGCGGCAGCAATGTCTATCAAAAGGTCAGTGAATATCAAAGTATTCCTATCGGATCATGGACGCGCTGGCGCTTTAATCAAGAAAGCAAGGCAATTGTAATTACCTATGGCTGTGATGTGGATCGGGTGATTTCTAAGGCAAGTATTAATGAAATTCCAATTACGGTTATCAATGCGCGTTTCTTTAAACCTTTGGATATTGAGATGCTGAAGGAATGCGCGCAGACTAAGCTGCCTGTTATCGTCTATGAGACTGATATCTTAAGCGGCGGTTTATCCTCAGCCATTCTTGAAATATGCAATGATCTGGGTATCAATATGCCGCTTGTCCGCATTGGGATAAAGGATCACTTTGTGGAACACGGCTCACTGCCGCAGCTGCGCAAAGTTGAGAAAATTGATTTAACGACTTTATTTAATAAAATTACGGAGTTGATACATCATGCGGATTGATCAGCTGTTAGTCGCTCGTAAATTATGTGCCAGCCGTGCTCAAGCCCAAGATGCTGTCAAGGCTGAACGGGTAAAGGTTAACGGTAAAACGATTATTAAATGTTCACAGGATTTTGATGAAAACGCCGATATTGAAGTGAGTGCGGCTGAATTAGCGTTTGCTTCCAGAGCCGGTCTTAAGCTTTATCACGCATTAATGGATTTTGAACTGAGTGTTAAGGATCGCATCGTCCTTGATGTAGGGGCTTCGACCGGCGGCTTTACTGATGTCTGTCTGTCTCAGGGGGCAGCTCATGTTTATGCCTGTGATGTCGGCAGCGGCCAATTGATCGATAAGCTGCGTCAAGATCCGCGGGTCAGCAACATGGAGAACATCAACTGCCGCTATCTTGAAGTGAAAATGTTTGATCCGTTGCCTGATTTTGTGTGCATGGACGTTTCTTTTATCTCAATCTTATCAATCATGCCGGCAGTCTTATCATGCCTGAAGCCGAAATATGAAATGGTCTTGCTGATTAAGCCGCAGTTTGAAGCGGGGAAAAAGGATATCGGTAAAAATGGTATCGTTAAAGATTTAAAGGTGCATCAGCGGGTGCTCATGCAGACGATTGACGGCCTCCTTCAGCTGAAAATCTATCCTCAGAAGCTGGCGAAATCTAAAGTATGCGGCCGTGACGGCAATCAGGAGTATGTTGTTTACTGTTCCTCAACACCTTCACATAAGGTTTTTGATTATCAAAAAATCGTTAAGAGCTGATTGTTAATGATAACGCAGAGTGAGCAATCACTCTTTTTTTCTGAAACTTTATCAATGAGAAATTCAATATAAAAATATGTGTAAAACTGTGCCATTTATTGATAAATAATGGTACAATAACACATATTAAGAGAATTGAAAGGAGAAGCTATGCTTAAAGAAATTTATGTAAAAGACTTTATCCTGATTGATACTGCCGCTTTGCAGTTTACCAATTCAATGAGTGCGTTTACGGGTGAAACCGGTGCCGGCAAAAGCTTGCTGATTGATGCGATCGCACTGCTTAAAGGCGGCCGGTGTAATGCATCGATGGTTAAAAAGGGGGCTGAGAAAGCTTTGGTTGAAGCTGTTTTTGAATTGGCTGCCGATCATCATTCATTAAGCTTATTGAATGAGTATGGCTTTGAAAGTGATGATAATACATTTATTGTTACCCGTGAAATTAACAGTGAAGGCAAGAGTACAGCGCGTATTAACCATCGCACGGTACCGGTATCAATGCTGAAGGAAATTATGGAGAATATCATTGATATACATTCTCAGCATGATACGCAGTATTTATTAAACAGCAAGTATCATACGACATTGTTAGATCAATATCTCAATGATTTTGAAGCTTTGCAGCAGGTACAGACAGCTTACCGCGAATATGCGGATCTGAAGCATGATTATGAAATGGCAATGAATCAGACTTATAATGAAGATGATCTTGAATTCTTGCTTTATCAGGTGCGTGAAATTGATGAAGCCGCAATCAGTGCTGATGAGGAGGAACAGCTGATCGATGAGCAGAAGAAGATGATGGCTTTTGAAAAGCTGAGTCAGCGATTAGCAAACGCAATTGATGCGCTTGACGGTTCAAACCGCGCCAGTGAATCCTTGTATGAGGCGGTTCATGAATTATCTTATTTAGAGGAGTTTAACGACATTAAAGGGCAGCATGAAGTCTTGAATGATCTTTATTATTCGTTAAATGACGCGCTGGATAGTCTGAAGCAGATTTATAATCAGCTTGAATATGATGAAGAACGCAACAATGAGATTCAGGAGCGATTATTTGTCATAAATAATCTAAAACGTAAATATGGTTCCACTATCGCCCTGATTCTTGAAAAACGTGATGAATTGAATCGCAAGATTGAAATGATTACTCATCGTCAGGAGTTTATTGAACAGCAGGAAGCGCTTTTAAAGCAAGCGCTTGATCGTTATAGTGCTGTTGCCCTTGCTTATTCTAAAAAGCGTCAGAAAGCGGCTAAAACGCTTGAGAAAGAGATTTGCAAGGAATGTGTCGATCTATATCTTGAGCATGCGCGTTTCTCGGTTAGCTTTAAAGAACAGGCGCCTTCAATCAATGGCATTGATAAGATTGAATTTATGATTTCAATGAACCCTGGTGAAGATATGAAACCGCTCGCCAGTGTTGCCAGCGGCGGTGAGTTATCACGTCTGATGCTTGGCATGAAGATCATTTTCACCAGACTGCAGGGCATTGAAACCGTAATTTTTGATGAAATTGATACGGGTGTATCCGGCAAGGTAGCCTTTGCGATCGGCCGTAAAATGGCTGAACTGGCGAAGCATACCCAAGTGTTCTGTGTTACTCATCTTGCTTCGGTAGCCGCCTGTGCAGCAACGCAGTATCTCGTTGAGAAAAATCAGCAAAAAGCCTTTACGAAGACATCAATCCATGCGCTGGATGATGAAGAACGGATTCGTGTTTTAGCGATGATCGCCAGCAACAGCGATAGTGAACCCGCCCTTTCAGCCGCGCGCGAACTGCTTCATAAGGCACAGTCATAAAATGGTTTGTTAAAGAAAATATAACCCAGCAATCAGCCTCCACACTAACAAGGGAGGCTGATTTTAATGAAAAAATTACTGGCATTAAGCTTATCTTTATATCTATGCACCACGCTTCAGCTTTCTGCAAAAGAAGTCCAGCTCGGCGGCGATACGATCGGTATCCAAATCACCTATGACGGCGTCATGATTACCGGTACTTATACGCTTGAAATTGATGGCATGAACTATAATCCTGCCGATCAGGATATCAGGCCTAAAGACTTGATTCAGGCCGTAAATGGTGAAACGGTCACCACAATCAAAGAATTAAGCCGTCAGCTTGGCTTAGCCGCAGAACATAAGGAAGCTGAATTAACCATTCTCAGAGACGGAGAAACAATTAAGCGCAAACTGCTCATTCAAATGATTAATTCACAGATCCGAACCGGTTTATTAATTAAAGATGAAACGCTCGGCATCGGTACCCTGACTTATATCGATGAACAGACACAGACCTTTGCCTCATTGGGTCATGAAATCATTGATGCAGATACCAAAGAGAGCATTCAGGCTGATTCGGGAACCATCTATGAATCACAGGTTCAGTCCATACGCAAGGCTAAAAACGCGCAGGCCGGCGAGAAAAACGCAAAAATCGATTTTGAACAGCCGCTGGGTATCATCACCAAAGTAAATCGTTACGGCGTGTTTGGTGAAATCGTTGGCAGCAGCTCACAGCCCTTGATTCAGACCGGAACCCAGCAGGATATTCATCTAGGCGAAGCAAGCATCTTTACCGTTTTACATGATGATGTTATTGAAGAGATAAAAATCAACATTACCAAAATCAATCAACAGGACAACCAAGATATAAAGGGCATTGAATTTGACGTTATCGATGACCACTGTATCAATGTCAGCAACGGTATCGTTCAAGGCATGAGCGGTTCACCCATTGTCCAAGATGATCTGCTTGTTGGGGCTGTAACTCATGTGGCGACAAGCAAGCCGCAGAAGGGTTACGGCATCTTTATTGAGTGGCTGTTGATGGAGAGTGAGAATGAGACGACAAACGTCGACAATTAATGACGAATTATGTCAATTTCATTCCTTTTTTTGTACAAAAACAGCAAAAATATGAGAATATGTATGAATTCTGAGCCCCTTTCGACAAAATATTATCAAAAATTTACGTTTAAGTTCTATAATAATATCTATGAGCTAAAAAAGCGGAGGGAATAGTTATGAGTGAAAAGCTAAGTGTTTACATTGTTGACAACAACTCAGAGTTCAGCAATCGGATTAAAGATGAGATCAGAAAATCATCGTCCTATGTGGTTGTCGGCAGTGCTGTCAATGGGGAACAATGCTTGAAAGAAATGAGTAATCGCAGCGTTGATTTACTGGTTCTTGATTTAATTATGCCTGTGAAAGACGGTTTGCAGGTATTAAGAGAAATGAAGGATCATCATATGAGTGCCAAGCATATCCTGTGCATGACATGTTTTATCAATGATATGATGATGCAGGAATTAAACAATTATCAGATTGATTATTTATTACAAAAGCCCATTAATTTTTCTGATTTTGTACAGAAGCTTGATATGATATCCAAATATCAAACCAAACAGACCATACCGAGCCGACCCGTACCCGTTGTTGATAACAGTGAACGTGATAAGCTTCAAAAACTGGAGCTTGAAAGCGATATCACAAATATCCTTCATGAGATTGGCATCCCAGCACATATTAAGGGATATATGTATCTGCGGACAGCTATTCTTGAAACATATCTTAACATGGACTTTTTAGGTCAAATCACGAAAGTGCTGTATCCTGAAATAGCCAGAAAATATTCTACTACTGCATCAAGGGTAGAAAGAGCGATTCGCCATGCTATCGAAGTAGCTTGGAGCCGCGGCAATATTGATATTATCAATGAAATTTTTGGTTATACAATCAATGCTTCTAAAGCGAAACCGACGAATTCTGAATTTATCGCGATGATTGCTGATAAGCTGCATCTTGATCATAAGAAGAAAAATCGCAATGATTCAATGAGTTGTTACCGTTAAGGTTTATTCTTCTTCTTGAATTTGCTATAATGGCAGTTAAGGAGAAAAATAAATGGGAAAAGTATTATTTCATATTGATTTAAATGCATTCTATGCGAATGCTGAAATATTGCGTAATTCAGCGTTGGCTGATCAGCCGATAGCGGTATCGGGTATTAGTCGGCGCGGCGTGGTATGTACGGCTTCATATAAAGCGAGGGAATACGGAGTGCGCTCTGCCATGCCTTTGCAGCAGGCATATCAGCTTTGTCCGGATTTAATCGTATTGCCCTGTGATTTTAACTGGTATGAAGCATGTTCGCAGCGTTTTTTTCAATTTATCCGGCAATTTACGCCCTTTGTAGAACCGGCAAGTATTGATGAATGCTATGCCGATATGAGTGAGACCATCAAAAAGTTTGAACGGCCGCTTGATCTTGCATGGCTGATTCAGCAGCGCTTATTAAATGAAATCGGACTGCCCTGCAGCATCGGTGTTGCGCCAAATCGATTTTTAGCTAAGATGGCAAGTGATATGCGTAAACCGATGGGTATTTCTGTCCTGCGCATCCAGGAAGTACCTAAAAAGCTATGGCCGTTAGATATTCGTGAGATGCAGGGAATCGGTAAGAAAACAGCGCCGCTGCTGATTGAAAACGGTATTCATACGATTGGTGATTTTGCTGATCCGGCAAATGAGCGCAAAATCATGCAGCTGTTAGGTAAAAATGCCTATACCAAGATTTTAAACGCCCGTGGTCAGGATTCCAATAAGCTATGTTTTGATACCTCTTATCAATCAATCTCACAGTCTACGACATTGGATAAGGATATCAATGATTATGATGAGGTAAAGAATGTATTTCGCAGACTGGCGGCTTCACTTTCACAGCGCGCCCGCCATGAAAACATAAAAGGGAAGCATTTATCGGTATCAATCCGATACAATGATTTTTCTACGATTGTACGCTCATGTTCTTTAAACAACTATACCAATGATGCAGATGTAATTTTAGAAAATGCATATTTGCTGTTTGATAAAAACAATGAATCCAGTCTGCCGATCCGGCATTTGGGTATTGCCCTTGGCTCTCTCTATTCAAGTACAAGTTCAGTAGAACAAATTGATCTATTCGCTCAGCCGGAAACACTCAGTCAGCAGGATATACTGAACGAATTAAACAAAAATCTAAAAAGCGGTTCACTGGTTTATGCTTCAACATTGCTTCAAAAGAAGTAATTGTCGAAATATAAATGAGCTAAACTGCTTTTTTCTTTCATAAATTAAACTGAGGTGGTTTATGAAAAAGAAAGAATCATTTTCGCTGACATTTATCTATTTATTAATGATCGCGGGTTTTCTCTGTGGCTTGATTATTTCCAGAATCGTTGATTTAAGCAGTGTTACAGCACTAGACTCTTTATTAACGACGGTTAATCAAAACAGTGATACTTATGCATACTTTGTTTCGCAATTTGTGATTGGTATTATTTTTATCTTATTTATTTTCTTTTTAGGTACTTCAGTCATCGGTATTCCAGCCATTGCTTTTGTATTATTTACCCGCGGCGTGCAGATTGGTTTTTCATGCGTATTGTTTGTTGCCACTTATCAGCTAAAAGGGATTTTGGGGATTTTACTTGCCTTGCTTCCGCAAGTGCTTTTAGATATCGCAGCGATCGTTATCGTGGCTGTATTTTCGATTGAATGTTCAACGCATCTGCTTTATTGTACGCTGAATCCGATGAAAATGAATGCTAAGGATTATGTCAACCGCGGACTCACGCATTTATTGCTGGCTTTTGTCTTTGTACTGATTGGCTCTTATTTAAAATCTACGTTGATTCTTAAGCTAATTGAACTCTTTAATTTGATATAGTGTGCTATAATATTAGCAGGTGATATGCATGAAAATCTCAGAAGCAATGGCCGATTACTTTCATTACATAACCGCTGTCGATCAGAAAAGTATGAAGACGGTGGAGAGCTACAAGAATGAATGTGCCCATTATCATAAAGCCTTGAATGAGCAGGGTATTGAAGATATGGAAGCCATCACTTATCAAGCCATTCAGCAGTTTATTGATGCCTCCGCAAAGACTTTGTCGGATAATTCATTGAATCATCGCATCACATGTCTCAGGCTGTTTCATGAATACGCATCCACCATGCTTAACTGCAGCAATCCGGCAGTATATCTCAAAAGTAAACGCCATGGTCAGCATCTGCCTAATTATTTAAATAAGGAAGATGTGACGCTGCTGCTGACAAGGCGGAATGAGAGTGAGCGTGAGCTGTTGGATGTAACGATTCTGGAATTGATTTATGGCTGCGGTTTGCGGGTGAGTGAATGCTGTGACTTAAAAATCAATCAGGTAAATCTGGAACAGGCATTGCTGCGCTGCCGCGGTAAGCGTGATAAGGAGCGTTATGTGCCGATGAATGAAAATGAGATTAAACTCATTAAGGAGTATTATGGCAGTGTCCGCAGAAAGTGGGACAGCCATCGCTCGATGTATCTTTTGATTAATTCAAGAGGGAATCAAATCAGCCGTCAATATATTTTCACAATGCTGAAAAAGCGCTGTGCGTCATTGGGGCTTGATGAGCGGATCTCACCGCATTCACTGCGGCATTCATTTGCATCCCATCTGCTTGACGGCGGTGCTGATCTGCGTGTTGTACAGGAACTGCTGGGCCATTCCGACATTGCTACTACTCAGATTTATACGCATATCCAGGATGAAAGGCTGAAACAGGCCTATCGGCAGTTCCATCCGAGGAATAAGAAGTAAAAGGAGAACTTTATGAAAAAATATAAACGCATTTTTACGATTGTTATCGATTCTATGGGCGTTGGCGCAGCCCCAGACGCTGCTGAATATGATGATGCCAATACCGACACTTTAGGGCATCTTTCTAAAGCGGTAGACGCTTTTCATATTCCTAATATGCAAAAGCTTGGTTTTGCGAATCTGCACTCAATCGCTCATGTAGATCCTATTGACCACCCAGTAGGCTATTATACCAAAATGGCGGAGGCCAGCTGCGGTAAGGATACGATGACGGGGCATTGGGAATTAATGGGATTAAAAATTACAACACCATTTAAAACATTCACTGAAACGGGCTTTCCGCAAAGCCTGCTTGATGAATTAAGTGAGCGCTGCGGTCATAAGATTGTCGGCAACAAATCAGCCAGCGGCACCGAAATTCTTGATGAGCTGGGTGAACACCAGATGAAAACCGGCGATATGATCGTCTATACGTCTGCCGATTCAGTGCTGCAGATCTGCGGGCATGAAGAAACTTTCGGGCTTGATGAATTATATCGCTGCTGCGCGATTGCCCGTGAATTAACACTGCGTGATGAATACAAGGTTGGCCGAGTAATTGCCCGTCCATATATCGGTGATTCTAAGGGGCACTTTACCCGTACCAGCAACCGTCATGACTATGCGCTGAAGCCATTTGGCAGAACCGTACTGAATGAGTTAAAGGATCATCAATATGATGTAATCAGCGTAGGTAAGATTAATGACATCTTTGATACTGAAGGTATTACTGAAGCATATAAATCTAAGAGCAGCGTACATGGCATGGAACAGACGATTGAGCTAATGGATAAGGATTTTACTGGCTTATGCTTTGTGAATCTTGTTGATTTTGACGCGCTTTGGGGACATCGCCGCAATCCGGCAGGTTATGCTCAGGAAATTGAGAAATTTGACCAGGCTTTAGGTACTGTGCTTGATAAAATGAAGGAAGATGATTTATTACTCATCACAGCTGATCATGGCAATGATCCTACTTATAAGGGAACCGACCATACAAGAGAGATGGTACCGTTTGTCGCTTATTCACCTTCAATGAAGGGCTTTGGCTTATTACCTTATTCAGAAACTTTTGCTTCCTTGGGAGCGACAATTGCTGATAATTTTGAGGTAGCACTGCCTTCGCTGGGACATTCTTATCTTAATGATCTGGTGTAGATAAGTTGACAAAATAGGTGCTTCCATTTACAATACATGAGAAAGTGAGTTGATTAATATGGCAAATTGCAATACATGTCCAAGTAAGGGCAGTTGCGGTAAGGATGAGAGTTCATGCGGCATTGTAAATAATCCGCATAATCATATAAAAAAGGTAGTCGCTGTCATGAGCGGCAAGGGTGGTGTCGGCAAGTCATCGATGACTGTGCTGATGGCTAAGGCTTATGCCTCAATGGGCTTCACAGTTGGCATTATGGACGCGGATATTACTGGTCCTAGTATCCCTCGGCTGATGGCATTGGAGAAGGAAAAGGCATTTGGCAATGCTGAGCAGGAAATTCTGCCGGTAATTGATAAAGACGGCATCAAGACAATGTCGATCAATTATCTGATTGACAGCGAGGATACACCGGTAATCTGGCGCGGGCCGATCGTCGGCAACGCAGTGAAGCAATTTTGGACAGATGTTGTCTGGGGTGAGCTTGATGTGCTGTTCATTGATATGCCGCCGGGAACTGGTGATGTAGCACTGACAATCATGCAAAGTCTGCCGGTAAACGGTGTTATTATGGTTTCTACACCGCAGCCAATGGTATCGATGATTGTTACTAAAGCGATTAAAATGCTGAAGCAGATGGACATTCCTGTATTGGGTGTAATTGAAAATATGGCCTATATCAATTGTCCTGACTGCGGTAAGAAAATTAACATTTACAGTGAAAATGATACTGAGAAATTTATTGCGGATAATGATATTGAATTATTGGGCGAATTGCCGATGGTTCCTGCTATTTCCAATATCCGTCTGGATGAGGAACTGTCAGCAGACGATCAAAAGCTGATTCAGGATTTGATTATGCCAATTGTTACAAAATTGGTACATGTTTTAAATTAATATTAGTGTTCAGCAAGACAGATTATTTTTACTTATAAATAAAGAGGTAGCAGCTATGAACCATAGTTATAGTATCTTATTCATAATTCTAGTATCTATTTATGAATATTATAAAACAAAAGAATCTATGTTTGTGTTTCTTTTACCAATCATTATTTGGTTTGCTATGCCTTCATTTTATTATCGTCTGATTGTATTTTTAATCTTCTGCATAGCTAAAGCTATTCAGCTCATCGCTTCTAAAAATATATTAAAGAGTCAGTTCTTAGCAATGTATTTGATTGGAGCAGCCTTGCTATGTTTTGAATACGGTGACTTAATTTTTAGAATCTAATTAAAACGCTCTTTTTGTGATATGCCATAGTTGTTCATAAGGTATAGATCATGATTTGAGCGTTTTTTTTGTATTAAATTGACAAATCAATTCAAGGTGAAATATAATCTTATTGAAAGCTGAATGTTTTATATAAAAGCTTACTGATTGAGCTAAGGAGCTGATTATGCTGAAAAAAATAGTATCATGGGGTTTAATCATGTGTTTAACCATTATCACACTCTTGCTTCCAGGCAGGATAGTAAACTTTGCTTGGCAGTCTGTTTATGCCGCTGAACAGTCAGAAGATGACCCGGCGATGATAAGCAGCGGTATTCTTGGTTACAGCTATCGTGTCTATAATTCAGGTGATATCGTTGCCTTCACAACAGCTGAAACTGATTATGAATATAAATCTATTCTTGTGGATCTTACAGCCAATATGACATCCGTTTACGCCAATGATTTTATTCAGGCAGTAAATAGTGCTGAAGCTGTATATGAAGATATGCAGAATGCAGTCATAAAATCACAGACGGCCGGCATCATTGGCTTATGGCTTGCATCCGGACCATTGGCGCCTGCTGCTTTCATACCAATGATCATAGCATTAGAATTAAAGAATGAGGCAGATGAATTAGCACCTGTGTTGGATGAATACTTAAATGATATAAGACGAGCTTATCGCTTTCTTTACAGACATCGGATTATGGATAATAATGGCTGTGTTATCATTGATAACCAGCAAATCTGTTCAATCAAAGGTTAAATGTGATGATCATGAAATCGGGCAGGGGAGTTTAAGAGTCAAATCAAGCTTGGAGGTAATAATTATGAAGCAATTAGAAGAAGCTATTTTAAAATATGGCAGTGCTATCAATGAGCAGGTATTAAAGGTTGATACATTTTTGAATCATCAAATAGATCCAAATTTAATGTACTTAATGGCAGCAGATATACTTGAGCATTTTAAAGATAAAAAGATTGATAAAATTATCACAATAGAAGCAAGCGGTATTGCCCCTGCACTCATGGTCGCTTACCAGCTGAATGTTCCACTCGTATTCTTTAAAAAAGCAACTTCAAGCATCTTAAACGAGGAGCTATATCAGTGTCAGGTGCATTCTTTTACTAAAAATAAGGATTATACACTGACCGCCAGTAAGAACTATATTCATGAAGGTGAAAAATTATTATTTGTCGATGATTTTCTCGCTAATGGTGAAGCAGCCCTTGGTGCAATTAATATTGTGAAGCAGGCTAACGCAGAAATTAGCGGTATTGCTATTATTATTGAGAAATCATTTCAGCCAGGACGTGAGCGGCTGACCGCTGAAGGCTACGATGTTTATAGTTTAGCACGCATTAAACAGATGGCTGCCAATCATATTGAATTTATAAAAAACGAATAACTGTCTAAGAATAAGCCAATGATTAAGATATCGGGCTTATTCTTTCTTTATTCTTTTATATTATAAGTATATTAATATAACATAATATATATTATGCGAAGTAATGGATAATTAAATATATATTCTCTTTCATATATATATATAAACATGATCATACATGCCTATCAAAGCAATTAGTTAAAAGAAGGCGCTAAAGACTGAGCCTTCTTTTCGTTCTATTCAAAATCAAATACAACTTGTATGCTGCCTGTACCTAATGCTTCTGCTAATTCATCAGCATTGGCTGCATAACCAAGCTTTGTATAACTGTATGAGGATATAAAATCTTTATAAAAGAGAACCAAGCAATCTGAGCCAAAAAGCATTAAGTCTCCAGTTTGTATTTGATTAGGCCTTATAGCATTAACAGGCAAATTTTCATCCAGATAATAATATTTTTCATTACCATTTAACTCCCCCATCGTTATAGTTAACGGGAGCTGATTCAGCAGTGCTTTTGCTGTCTCGTTTTCATAGAGAGTGACCGTAAACTTTTTACTTCCAATGGTAATAACTAGGTGTTTCATTTCATTATCTCCCTCGATTAAATTTTCTCCTTCATCAGTAGGTATTATTACATCATTTTTATTAACCTCTGGTTCTATCGTTACAGCTGGCTGTTCTTCAGTCATTGATTCATCTATTTGCTTTTCTTCCCGCCAAGAGCCGTCCAATTCATTTGATTCAACATTATTATCAACATCGTTATTCGATTCACTAATTGGTTGGCTATAATCAGATACATTCTCAGTTTTCTCTGTTTCATTCACATTTTCATTATCAGTATAATCCATTAATGGCAGCTCAGACTGCTTTTCCTCACCTGATGGTAGATGATTGATCACATTTCCTGAATTAGGTATCACAGTCTCGTTCTCTTCGTTAGCGGCACAAGCGTTTAAAATCATACTCATTACCGCTATGATCAGTATATATTTTTTCATTTTCTTTTCCTCACTTCAGCGGCTTACGCTGCAGCATATAGATCAGATAATCAAGGCAATCGATTCGTTTTTGCTCCTGATGAAGATTAGTAAGCAAACAACATCGATGCTTATTTAGTAAACATATGCCTTCTGACAGCCGGTCATTATTTAATTGATTCATGAAACATTCAATGGTTTGTTTGTTACATCCTGCATCTTTTAAATTCTGTATAATTTCTTCATTCGTCTGATAATATGAATTTATTTGTTTAATCATGGCACACCCTTGTTTTCTATAATGTTTATTAATTTATATTTATACAGTTTATTAAGAGGATCCGCTGACTTCCCTCTTTACTGAATGCTTTCCCGCCATCATCCCGCTTATCATTCTTTCGATATATCCGTACCAAAATATTTCTCAGAAAGTCTTGTCAGTTCACCATTTTCTTCTAAGTCCGTCAGTGCGGTATTAACTGCCTGCAGCAGTGATGCTGATGCATCTCCCTTTCGCATAGGAATCGCTGTCTTACTTGCTTCCTTTGTTAAGACAGCAATTTTGATTTGCGCATCAGGATGAGCTTTCATATAATCATAATAAGTTACTTCAGCATTTAAAGTTGCATCAATTCGGCCGCTGAGCAGTAATTCAAAGGTTTGGTTCAAATCGTCGACACCAGTTACTTCAGCACCATAAGCCTCGGCTAAATCAGCATATGTACTAGAGATAGTATTGGCCGTCTGTTTGCCTTCAAGATCACTCATTGCCTGTATTTCATTATTATTAATTAAAGTAATTACAGCTGTGCGGTTGTACGCATAAGGTTTACTGAAATCATATTTTTCAGCACGGTCATCCGTAATTTCAACACCGTTTACCATAATGTCATAGCGTCCCGCATCAAGACCAGCAAGTAAACCATCCCACTCACCTTCCACAAATTCTGCTTCTACGCTCAACTTATCGGCGATTAATTGTGCAACCTCAACATCATATCCGACTAACTGATCGTTTTCATCATGATATGTCCATGGCGCCCAAGTGCCTTCCATTGCGATTATGATTGAACCTCTCTCTTGTATTTGAGCTAATAAGTCACTGCTTTCTGGATTTGAGGATAAATCATTCCCCTTTGAACAGCTGGTCAAATTCAAGCTGCCCATTATAAATAAAGCTAAAACAAGCATTTTAAATATTTTATTTTTCATTTTATACCTCCTCGTTTACTCGTCTTAATTCATAGGATTGCGAACCTTCATCACTGTTTAAATAAGTTCGCAAAAATGTTTTTATACATGCCTGCTCAGGATTATTAAAAAAATCCTTAGCTGTTTTAGTTTCAATGATTTCTCCATCCATCATAAATATAACCTTATTTGAAACATTTCTGGCAAAATTCATTTCATGAGTGACGACTAACATTGTCATTCCTTCTTCCGCCAGTTTACGCATCACTGACAATACTTCTCCAATCAGCGTGGGATCTAACGCCGAAGTAGGTTCATCAAAATATATGATTTCGGGGTCACTGGCCAGTGCGCGGGCAATGGCTACCCGCTGCTGCTGGCCGCCTGAAAGCTGATGCGGATATGCATCATATTTCGCAGACAAGCCTACCTTATCTAAAGCATACATCCCTTTTTCAAGTGCTTCTTTTTTAGAAAGCTTCCGAGCGATAATCAATCCCTCAGTTACATTTTGTAGTGCTGTCTTATTACGAAACAAATTATAATTTTGAAAAACAAAAGCTGTTTTTTTTCTTACACTGGCAATTTCTTTTTTAGTGATATATTTCAGATTAAATAAGTCACCATCAAAATTCATCGTCCCGCTTTGTGCGGTTTCAAGAAAATTGAGACAGCGCAGAAGCGTTGTTTTGCCGGAACCGCTGGGACCAAGAACAGCAACGACATCCCCCTGTTGGACAGATAAATCTAATCCTTTCAAGACTTCATGACTGCCGAATGATTTATGCAGATCTTTTATCTCTAACATTTGTCAGCCCTCCTGATTTCCATATGTACTTAGCTTTTTCTCACCCAGCCGCTGTAAAAAGGTCAGTACAGATGAAAATAATAAATAAATCAAACCAACCTCAATATACAGCAGTAAAGGTTCATATGTTCTTGCAACGATCCGCTGTGTGGCCATAAACATTTCTGATACCGTAATATTGGCCGCCAGCGACGTATCCTTAACCATCGCGATTAATGAATTGGATAATGGCGGAAACGCGGTTCTAAGTGCCTGTGGAAGAATGATGCGCCGCATAATCTGCATATAGGACATGCCGACACAAAGACCTGCTTCAAATTGACCCTTGGGGACTGATTCTAAAGCTGAGCGAATCGTTTCCGCACAATAAGCTCCTTCATTGAATGAAAACACTAGTACCGCGGCAGGAAAAGGATCAATCAAAATGCCGATATTAGGCAAGCCATAAAAAACAACAAATAACTGAACCAACAGTGGTGTGCCGCGGAAAACCCAAATATAAAACCGCGCTAACTGCTTCAATCCCTTAAGATCAGCAAATTGGACAAGAGCTGCAATAACAGCCAGCAGTAATGCCAAGGTGAATGAAATAATCGTTAAAGGTATCGTCATTGTTAAACCAGGCAGCAAAATCTTCCAAAATGAATCAACAATAATCGCTAATAAATGTTCATCTGCCATTCAATCCCTCCTTTTTGATCCATAAAAGCTGTGGATCATCTATACCCTAATTTTAATGATTAATTTTATGAATAGCAAATACTTATATTGAATATATTGCTATGCTTGTAAGTTATGGATATGGTGTTATAATGATTCTATCAAGGAGGAAGATTTATGGAATTACGTGTATTGCAGTATTTTCTCGCTGTTACAAGAGAACAAAGTATATCCGCGGCTGCCGAGTCGCTGCATCTTTCGCAGCCTACCCTTTCAAGACAGCTGAAGGATATGGAAGAGGAATTAGGCAAGCAGCTGCTGATCCGTGGTAATCGCCGCATTACTTTAACTGAAGAAGGAATGATTTTGCGCAAGCGGGCTGAAGAAATATTAGAATTGGTGCAGAAAACCGAGAATGAAATTACCCTGCCCGATGAAACAATTGCCGGTGATATTTTTATTGGTGCCGGTGAAACTGAAGGTGTGCGTTTTTTAATTGAGGCAGCTCAAAGTCTGCGTGTTCAATATCCAGACATTCATCTGCATATTCACAGCGGTGACGGCTGTGATGTAATGGAAAAATTAGATAAAGGCTTGATTGACTTTGGTTTAGTTTTTGACAATGTCGATACTGCCAAATATGAATCACTGCGAATGCCAAGCTGTGATACATGGGGTGTCTTAATGCGCCGAGATTCACTTTTGGCAAATCTGTCAGCCGTAACCCCTGAAGATTTATGGGATCAGCCATTGATTGTATCCAGAAATTCCATTGAGAATGTCAGCCTGCCCGCGTGGTTTAAACAGGATAAAACGAAATTAAATATTGTCGCAACTTATAACCTGCTGTATAATGGTTCGCTGATGGTTGATGAAGGCTTGGGATATGCATTGGCTTTTGATAAAATCATCAATACAGCTAATACCAATCTTTGCTTTAAGCCGCTGCAGCCTTCCTTGCATGCGGAAATAAATATTATCTGGAAACGATACAGCATTTTTACTAAGGCTGCCGAAAGGTTTATGCTGAAGCTAAGAGAAATGACAGACACAGAAAAAGCCGCTGATTAATGCGGCTTTCTTCTATTCATTGACCAATTTTATTTCTGAACATTTTTCTTTAATTTCGGCAAGTGATTCATCACTTAAATGATTATCAGTAATAATCATATCGACATCTTCAACATTGCAGATACTCCAGCGCTTTACCAAGCCATATTTTGAACTATCGGCACATAGAACTACCTTTTTCGCACATTGAAGCATGGCTTTTTTTGTACTCACATCATCAAGGTAGGTATGCGTGATGCCTGTTTTATTATCAAAAGCGGCTACACCCATAAAATAGAGATCCACATTCAATGATTTCAAGATTTCTACGATCGTAGGGCCATAAAGGTCAAAGGATTCCTTATGCTTCATGCCGCCTAATACAAACAATGAAAGATTATCGTTTTCAGCTTCAGCAAGTGTATAAGCAACCTTTAAATCACAGGTTATAACGGTTAAATTTTCAATATCACGGCGTTTAACTAATTCTTTTGCCAGATACCAAATCGTACTGCCGGAATCCAGTATGATTGACTGATTGCTTTGAATCAGCGAAACCGCCTGAGTGGCGATGGCTTCTTTATAAGCCTTGTTATAGAGCTCTTTTTTATTGATTGGCAATTCAAAGGTCTGCATCGGTAAGTTGCTGACTACCCCGCCATGTACCTTGCGGATACTTTCTTCTTTTTCTAAATCAGTTAAATCACGGTTTAAGGTAGCTTTTGAAATATGAAAATGCTCCAGTAATTCCGCAATGGATACAGTCCCTTTATTATTGATATATTGCAGCAGGTCGATTTGTCTTTGATATTTCACTTATATTCCCCTCTCTGTAGAGATTCCCTTAAATAGAATTATATCATTTCACACATTAAACGACAATGCACTATCTGTTGGAAACATCACAGATTCATCAGTTCCTGAAAGCTGTGAACCTCAAGATCAGCCTTGGAGGTATCCTGAATAATTTTAGAACCCTTATAACCAATTACCCGCATGCCTGCTGCTTTGCCGGCATTGATGCCATTGACAGAATCTTCAATAACCAGGCATTCATCTGTCTCTACACCCAGCTGTTCTGCCGCTTTTTGAAAGATTTCCGGATGCGGCTTGGAATGGCTTACCATTTCACCGCTTACCACTAAATCAAAGGCTGCTTCAATATGCAATGCAGTCAGCACCTGATTGATCCATCCTTGTTCAGATGATGAAGCTAGTGCGATTCTGATGTTTTTACGCTTTAAAAATTCAAGAAAAGACAGCAGGCCAGGCATCGGTTCAAGAACGCTTTTTGCGACTTCACAGTCAAAGGCTTCATCCTGCAGCGCCGACAACTCTTCTGCCTTATAGGGAAGCGGATAATGAGCAATCAAATAATTAGAAATAGCATCCATCTTCATGCCGACAACCACAGCTAATTCATCGATTTCCGCATAAACATTCAATCTCGCCAATAAGCTTTTCAGGCTATGCAGATAGATCCATTCACTATCCAAAAGCACACCATCCATGTCAAATAGGACAGCCTTAATCATAAATCTTCCGCAATTCCTTTACCTTATCCATAAAGGCTTTTACGCGCTCACCATCGATCTGATTTCTGAATTTACCTTCTTTTTTGAAGCTTGTTCCGACAAATGCGCCGTCAACAACAGCCAAGTAATCCTGTACGTTATCAATTTTAACACCAGTGGCCGCAAACAGCACCGCATCAGGATACGCTTCCCGGCATGTTTTTAATGTTGAGACATCTACTTTCTGGCCTGCTACCATACCAGCAACAGCAATACCGTCAGGCTGATTTAGAAAATATGTCGGCTTCATGATGGCGATGGGATCACGGCCGCCTACATCAGCAGCTGATTCAGGAATTAAATAATGAATTAATTTAAAATCGTCAATCCCTAAATTATGCTTCAAACGAACGGCACCGCCGCCATTGCTGTCACAAAAACCACTGCTGGTTGCCCAAGTGCCATGATAAACACCGCGGGTAAATAAAGCACCGCTGGCTGCCGCAAGCGAAATGCTCGCCATATCATCACTGATGCAGTCATTGCCGTAAGGCAGCTTAATTTCCGCTCTTAAAGCTCCCATGACGTAGGCCATCGCCGCCACTGTTTCAAATTCTACCTTGGCCATATAAGGTGTACTGAATTCATTGGTAAATAATAAGCCGTCTACCCCGCCTTCCTGCAAGGCTAAAACATCAGCCCGTGCCATATCGATCACCTTCTGCATACCGCCTTCTTGATCATAATAAGGATCACCGGGCAGCGGCTGCATATGCACCAGTCCAATAATCGCTTTTTTTGTTTTAAATGTTTCTTCAATCCAGTTTTTATCCATTTTAACGCTCTCCTTTTAGCTTAGAACACACCAAGGAATGCACCGGCAATACCGATCACCACAAGAATCAGCATAATTTTAATAACTGATACATTCTTTCTGATCAATGCGTACAAGCCCAGAACAGTTCCTACACTTAATAATCCCGGCATAATTTCATCAAGCAGCGGCTGAATTTCAACAACTGTTTCGCCGAAAGTAAAGACTGCCGTTGTCGAGATTGCCACATAATTTGCGACCATGCAGCCGGCTACCGTCAAACCGAGGATGCCCATGCAGTCTGTCAGTTTGCGGATGATTGCCGCATCGTTGATTTTACTGAAAGCATTGCGGCCCATCTTATAGCCGGTAAAATACATCATATAGCCGACGCCTAGGATATAGGCAGTATAAACAAAGAAGAACATAATCGGTCCAAATACATTGCCGGCAAGTCCCATTTCAACAGCAATGGCCAACAAGATCGTTTTGACAAGCCCCTGTGTAATCGTATCACCAACTCCGGCTAAAGGTCCCATTAAACCAATCTTTAAGCCGTTGATTACTTCATCTGAATAATCCATGCCGTTAGCCCGTTCTTCCTCGATTGAAGCAATCATGCCTGGAATTAAGGCACCCCATTGATTTTCAGTATTAAAGAATGCCATATGTCTTGTTAGACCGGCAGCTAAATCTTCTTTATCAGGATATAATCTTTTTAGAATCGGGACCATGGCATGACAGAAGCCCAAAGACATCAGACGCTCATAGCTCAAACACATTTCTGATGTCAATTCCCAAATCATAAAACTTTTCATCAAATCTGAACGGCGCAGTTCAATTTTCTTTTCGGTGTTATTTTCCATTGTTTGTTCCATGATTAAGCCTCCTGTTCATCTCGGTAACTGAACCAATAAAGAATTGCAAACGCACCGCCAAGCAGTGAAACAGGGATGATTCCCAATCCTAAATAGACAGATACTACATAACCGATAATAAAATATGGAATAAAGCGGAAGCTGAATAAAGCTTTCAGCAGCATCGCGATTCCCAGTGCCGGCAGCAGCATACCAACCGCTTCAAGACCGCTTAATAATACCTCCGGCAGCATGTTTAAGAATTCATTCAGATATTCAGCACCATAGTATACACATAAGAAGGCTGGTATAAAATAGAGAAAGAAATTCAAAATCTGCGGACAGATTACATTATAGAAAAAGATCCCCTGCGTATTTGCATTTTCAGCACACGTATCCGCGCGGTGAACAAAGAATGAACTGAGCGTCATCTTTGATGTTTCTACGACCATGCCAAATAAACCAAACGATACCGCAATCGTAACCCCCATTTCATAGCCTGAATGGGTTGCAATTGCTAAGGCGGTCGCAACGCAGCCGGCCATTGGATAATCGACAGAGCTGATGCCGCCAACCATGATATTTCCCATATATACTAGCTGAGTCATTGATCCGATAATCAGTCCCGCCTGCATATCGCCCATGATTGCACCGATAATCGGGCCGAAGATAATAGGTGAACAAAGCTGAATGGACCAGCATGTAAATTCGATTCCCGATGCACATAGCCAAGTACAAAGTGCAACCAGGATTGCTTGTGTGAACATAATATTCCTCCCTTTTTATTTTAAATTTTTCAAATCAATTTGCTTATCATTTGGTGTCGCTTGAAAATAAACACGGATTCCCGCATCTTCCATTGCTTTTAATACAGCAACTTCATCATCACTGGCAGATACATTTTTATAAAGATTTTTACGTGTTTTACTAGCGCCCATACCGCCGACATTCAAAGCTCTCAGCATAGCACCGCTGTCAAATACTTTTTGAGCCGTCTGCGGTGTTTTCATCAGCAGCACTGTATTTTTATCATCCGCTTCATATTCCGCAATCAACTGTGTCAAATTGTCGGTTCCCTCAATTCTTAATTCAATACCGGAAGGTGCAACCATCTTCAGCACATTGATCAAAAAGCTGTCAGCAGCTACCTGATCATCGATAATTAAAATCTTTTTAGCCTGATAATTCTTGATCCAAGCGGTTACGACCTGGCCATGAATCAAGCGGTCATCGATGCGTATAAACTTAATACTCATTTTTCACTCACTCCTTTGCAAAGCTGTTTAATAATTCATTTTTAGTCATTAAACTCTTCATTCCCATGTTCTTAGCAAATTCTGCTAATTCATCCAGTGCATAATGTTCCTGATTCAGCATAACCTCCAGCATCATGCCAAGATTGACACCTACTACAACCTGCACATTCGGCTTTTGAAGTCTGCCGATAATGCTGTTGAAGGGTGTTCCTCCTAAAATATCAATCAGCACAAGAAATTCATGATCAGGATATTGCAGGAAAACCTCTTCAAGCGTTTCTTTATACGCTTCCGGTGCCATTCCTGCCTGCAAGCCAACCGCAAGCATGTCCTCATGCGGACCGATAATCATCTGCGTGGTCTCCAGCAACGCCTGCGCTAAGCTGCCGTGTGTTGCGAGTATCACTTTTCTTTTCATCTTGGTACCCCTTTCTTTATACTCAAAGTATATCATTTTATTTCATTATGTCAACTTAATATCTCATATTATTTCACATAAAATCAAGTAATATCTCATTTTATCTCATATTCAAACGATTATTCTGCCAAAAATAACAAAACAGGAGCATATTGTCTCTCCTGTCTATTTGATAAATTTTGTCTCAGCGAGCAGCTTAGGATTTTTCAGCATATCGAACAGATATGTGTATTTGCGTGTCCAATTTTTGGGAATTGGCTCTTCATAAAAGGGTTTATCCTGATCAATATAACGGATTTTCTCCCGAGGGTTGCGGATCACTTTAACGATAATCGTCTTTGTATCAATCAATCCTTCACTGTCCATGACATAGTAAGTCACAGGGTATTCACCCAAAACCCATGTATCTACATAACCCGTATAACTGATCACATCATTCAGCCAGCCATCTTCATAATCATAAGCAGAGACATCCTTCATGTAATCAAAGTCATCGTATTGATAAATCGTATGATCACTGGCATCAATCAGCGGCGGATAATTGTCCGGTTCAATCACTGTAACAAGCATCTGTTTAATATCATACAGCCCCTTACTGTCCTCAACATAAAAGGTTATCAGATAATTGCCGGGCGCATCCATGACCTCGCCATCAATAATCTGCAGCTGATCCGTAAGATCGCCATCCTCAATATCATAAGCAATTGCATAATCAAGCGGATGAATGACCTCACCGGTATAAATGATCGGATGAGCTAAAATTGTAATCTCGGGCGGATTATTGATTTCATAGGCGCTGATGAGTAATGGTTCACCGATATAGTCAACAAAATTACCGGCAATCCAGCTTTCATGATCCTCGCCTTCATGGGAGACATTACGGCCGTTCACACATTCAATCGTCTTGCTTGTATGAACCTTGTAATAAGTCACGCCGCCTTTTTGAATCCGATCATAAACATGTGTAAAAACCGTGCCGGGTTCATAAAAGACAAAATACCCATAGGTTGGTGAACAGAAAGTATCCGCTGTTCGGTTTGCGTTTTCTTTTACCGGTTCACTGCGTTCAAATACCGACTGATAGGCAACTCGCAGCTGAGTATCGATCAGATCAGAAAATGCCTGATAAATCACCGTGTCTCGCTGTGTCTGAAGCGGTACAAGGGTCGGATAATAAATCAATGTTTCCCGGCTGATGCCGCTGCTTAGGCCATGAACGATCAGCGAGGCATAATATGCGGTATCTGTCTGCAGCAATTCAAAAGGAATGACAAATTGAAAGCCGACATTGCGGTAATCATAGTAGCAGACTTCCCCATCCCGATTAAATTCACCATCCCCGCATTTTCTGACATTCATCGTCCGCATAACCTCAGTCTGATCATTAGCCAGAATCGTCCCCGGCAGCACTAAAACTTCTCCCTGATCACTTGTCAGCTTCAATTCAAATTGATGATCGCTGCCATCACGGAAATGCTGAACACTGCTGAGCATCCCCCAGCCATGAATTACAAAGCCTTCCTCACTGATTTCAATCGATTGGATTTCATAAGGCAGCCTTTCTTTATCCGTCGCACTATAACTTTCTATTTTCAGTGAATGAACAGCCAGCAGTAAACAAATTGTCAGAAGCCATTTCAAAATTCTCACCCTACCACCTCCGTTATAGTTATATATAAGCATTAAAAACTTAATTGTTTAAAAAAAAACGAACCGAAGTCCGTTTTAATCGTTATTTCTTCTTCCTGAAATCAACAGCATACGCAGAATCTGGAAGACAGTATTGATTAATGCCGCCACATAGGTCAATGCCGCTGCTTTAAGCATACTCTGAGCGTCTGCCTGTTCCGCTTCATCAACGATAGCTAAACTCTCAAGCTGCATTAAGGCGCGTTTTGACGCATTAAATTCAATTGGCAAAGTAATGATTTGGAAAACAGCAACAATACATAATGCTGCGATTCCCAGCATCAGCAAGGGCCGAATACTGAATATCAAGCCCAGAAACAGCACACCCCAGCCCAACTGACTGGCTATGTTTGCCAATGGCAGAATACGGTTTCTCAATTCAATAGCGCCATAGCCTTCCTTATGCTGGATGGCATGACCCACTTCATGAGCCGCAACCGAAACTGATGCAATCGATGTTTTATAATAAATATCCGGTGACAGATTGACTGTATGATCCATTGGATTGTAATGATCAGAAAGTGAACCGCCGTTACTTAACTGAACAGCTACATCCTGAAGACCATTCGCATCCAAGATCATCCGGGCTGTCTGCGCGCCGGTATATCCTTTTTCAGTATCAATTTTACGATAACGGTGATAGGCGCTCTGCATTCTAGCATTGGCGATCATAATCACTGCGAAAGCAGCAATATACAGCAAATACTGCAGATAATAGATATCGTTCACGCTAGTCCCTCCTTAGAAAGAAAAATAGAAGCCGAAGCTTCTATTTAACAGCATCCTTTAATGCTTTAGCTGCCTTAAATGCAGGAGCTTTTGTAGCAGGAATAGGAAGTGGTTCTTTTGTAGCAGGGTTAATACCTGTACGTGCCGCACGTTCCTTAACTTCAAATTTACCGAAACCGCTGATGTCAACTTTTGATCCGTCAACTAATGCAGCAGTAATAGATTCAAATACTGTATCAACTGCAACTGTTGCATCCTTTTTTGTAATTTCTAGTTTATTAGCCAAAACTTCGACTAAACCTTTTTTGTTTAAAACTTCACTCATGTTAATTACCTCCAAACATGAATATATAATATCATCAAACAGTTACTATTTCAACACTTTTATCGAATAAATAAATTTTCAATAAAGGCTTAATTATAGGACTATCGCAATGACATTTCCCTTTCCTTTATTAACCAGTTTAGTTAAAATATCCTGTAAGCGCACCCGTGCAGCCTCAGGGATCATGGAAAGCTTGGCATTAAGCCCGTCACGAATCAGATCAGAGAGTTTACGGCCAAAGATATCAGAATCCCAAATACTCTGATCATCCTTGCCCTGATCTCTTAACAGATAGTTAATTAATTCCTCACTCTGCTCTTTTGAGCCGATAATTGGTTCAAAGGAGCTCTCTACATCAACCTTAATCATGTGAATGCTCGGCGCGATTGCTTTCAGTCTGACACCGTAGCGATTGCCCTGCTTAATGATTTCCGGTGTCGATAATTCGATATCACTCAGACTCGCCGAGGCAAAGCCATATCCGGTTTGTTTCACCATCTTTAATGCGGAACTGATTGCATCATATTCTTTTTTGGCTTTAGAGAAATCCTGCATCAATGACATTAACTCAGCCTTATCCTTGATTTCAACACCCATGATTTCTCGAAGAATATCATTGTATAATCCTGGCTTAATCACAATATCGACAAACACGTTGCCATTGCCGGGATCAATTGTTGAAAGGTTGCTGCTGTCAATGTATTCATTCTCATTGAGCACATCGGTAATTTTTTCAACCTCACGCAGCTTGTCGACGGATGACATGCTCGCCTCAATAGAAGCATTGATATTTTTCTTCAGCCAATGATCATCGCTGAGTACCGCCACCCACTGAGGCAGCTGAATGTTGATCTCCGATACCGGGAATTCATAAAGCGCTTCTCTTAAAATTGTATGAATATCAACTTCATTCATTGATTCTACAGAGATAGCCAGAATCGGTACATCATATTTTTCTTTCAATTTCTCAACAACACCGCTGGCTGCTGCACTGGTAGGATCAGTCGTATTAACAATCACGATGAATGGCTTGCCGATTGCGATCAGCTCATCAATGACCTCCTGCTCAGCCTCTACATAAGCTTCCCGCGGCAGATCGGTGATGCTGCCGTCACTCGTTACAACAATACCAATTGTCGAATGATCCTGAATTACCTTCTGAGTGCCTGTTTTAGCTGCCTCATTAAACGGTATGGCTTGATCATACCATGGTGTACGCACCATCCGCATGCCATTCTCATCCTTGTAGCCCTTAGCTTCAGGAATAACATAACCGACACAGTCAACAAGTCTTACTTTAACGTTAAAGCCGTCCTCAAATTCAATGGTCGCTGCATTATTCGGTACAAATTTCGGTTCGGTGGTCATGATTGTCTTACCTTCACCGGATTGCGGAAGCTCATCTGTCATCCGCGCTTTTTCATACTCATCACTGATGTAAGGAATAACAGCCTTTTCCATAAACTTTTTAATAAATGTTGATTTGCCGACACGGACTGGTCCGACTATTCCCAGATATATGTCTCCGCCCGTACGTTGTGCGATATTTTTTAAAATCTCTGTGGTATTCATTAGGTTCCTCCCTTATTCATTAAACTGTATGTGTCAGAATGCACAGATATGCATAGAATAAGGGGTTAATCTTTATTTTATTTCATTTTCCGGCTGAATGTGAATTACTTTTTGTACCAGCACTTTATTCGCAAAAGCTAAAGCCGCAAACTTCATCGGTATCGCACTCATAACTACTGGATCAATACTATTCAGCGCGCCGCCCTTCAGAATCAGGGAAAGCATCATCTGCAAGGCTTGTTCCTGCTCTTCACAGAACAAATTATAGGAATCCTTTTCACTCATCACAACGGTTTGCATCGTAATTGCTGTTTTGATATCAGAAAGTGAAAATACTTGTTTAAACGTAGAAATAACGATCAGATAAGCGAGATGGACACGGTTGTATCGTTTTTTCTGCGGTGAAGGAATCAGTTTCATCTTTACATAATTATTTACCATGGCTGGGGTGATGATCTTCTCATCGGGAATGCTTAAGGGTGCCAGATAACGTTCAATCAGAGAAATCAGTTGATCCATATATAAATCAATAGAGGGCAGCTCATGCCAGCGCGGTAAATGAAAAGTCAGCATGTCCTCTCCCCATTGATATAATTCTTCAGTGTTATTTTTCATAGCTATTCCTCCAAGTTATAGTTTACCTTTTTTTTCTGTTAAGTGCAAATCTTCAATATTGATGAAATAAGAAAAGAGGATTATAATAGTTAAAATGACGGAGGTAGATATGATGTACAGTTTTAGAAATGATTACAGTGAAGGGGCGCATCCCTCGATATTAAAAGCGATGAACGATGAGAATTTAAATCAGAAAATCGGTTATGGAATGGATGAAATATGTGAGCAGGCACGTGCTTTAATCCGCAAGGAATGCGATGCCCAGCAGGCTGATGTGCATTTCCTAGTCGGCGGTACGCAAGCCAATCTTACCGTGATAGCCGCTGCCCTGCGGCCCTATGAAGCGGTGATTGCCTGTGAGAGCGGACATATCAACGTTCATGAAACAGGATCTATTGAGGCATGCGGACATAAGGTATGTACAGCTTATGCAAAGGACGGCAAATTAACACCGGCCATGATACAGAAGATTGTTGATTTTCATGCGGATGAGCATATGGTCAAACCTAAAATGGTTTATATTTCTAATGCGACCGAGCTGGGAACCATATATTATAAGGAAGAATTAACTGCCCTTCATCAAATCTGCAAGGAACTGGATTTATATCTGTTTATGGATGGGGCGCGGCTGGGCAGTGCTTTAACAGCCGAAGGCAACGATCTGACGCTTGCTGATATCGCAAGGCTTTGTGATGTATTCTATATTGGCGGCACAAAGAACGGCGCGCTGTTCGGTGAAGCTGTGGTGATCAATCATGAACAAATTAAAAAGGAATTTCGCTATAATATCAAACAGCGCGGCGGTATGTTGGCTAAAGGCTTCCTTTTAGGTCTTCAATTTAAAACGCTTTTTGAAAATGATTTGTTTTATTCATTAGCCAAGCAAGCAAACGAATGCGCACAGCGAATGGTCAAAGTCATCAAGGATGCCGGTTTTGAATTTTATGCCGATTCCCCGACGAATCAGCTATTCCCGATTCTGCCGAATTCACTCGCCGATAAGATCAGTGAGAAATACGCATTTCAGGTTCAGGAAAAAATAAATGATGAAACCACAGCGCTGCGCTTTGTAACATCCTGGGCTTGTCCAAATCATGTCATTGATGAATTTATCAATGATTTTAAATCATATACCAAATAGGTAAAATAAAAAATACGCATGACGCGTATTTTTTAATTTTTAAAGTTCTGCTTTTAATTCACGCAGCATTAAATCACGGGCTGAAACCGATGGCTTTTTACCTTCATACAACACTTTATAAATCTCATCAACGATTGGCATATCAATCTGATGCTGCTCCTTCAGTTCATACAAAACCTTAGCGGTGCGCACCCCTTCAACCGTTTTCGTATTGTTCTGCCAGAAGACTTGCGCATCATCCGCCTTGCCTATCTGATAACCCGCTTGAAAATTACGGGAATGTACGCTTGTACAAGTAACAACTAAATCACCGATGCCGGTCAATCCCATAAACGTTTCCTGACGGCCGCCCATTGCAGTACCAAAGCGAATCATTTCAGCTAAGCCGCGGGTGATCAGCGCTGCCTTCGTATTATCGCCATAACCAAGACCTGCCAATACACCGCTCGCTAAAGCAATCGCATTTTTAACCGCTACACCAAGCTCCGAGCCAAGCTCATCATTACCGCGGTAAACCCGGAAGTAATTGTTTGAGAACAGGTGCTGAATCGTCATAGCGTCAGCTTCATTTAATGAAACCGCGCAGATCGTTGTCAGCATTCGCAGTACAACCTCCTCCGCATGACTTGGGCCAATCAGTGAAACTACACTACTCAGCTTATCTGATGGAATACAGTCACGAATAACATTTGACATACGATCGTTGTTGCCCGGATGAAAACCTTTGGCGGTATTGACAACAATGATTTTCTTAGTTAAATAAGGCAGAATACTTTGGCATACTTCCTCAATCGCAATCGAAGGTACTGATAAAAGCACAACATCCGCATCTTTAACTACGCTGAGATCAGCCGTCGCCTGAAGCTGTGGATTCAACTGCACATCAGGAAAGAATTTCTTTATTGTATGTTCATTTTGAATCTCATTGACTTCCTCATGATTTTTACCCCAAATGATACAATCTTGTCCATTATCAACGAGCACCTGAGCCAGAGCGGTTCCCCAGCTGCCGCTGCCAATTACAACAGTTTTCATTTTATCTTCTCCTATTGCGTTTTTTCTCTGGCGATGATTCTTAATGTCGTACCAGTGAAATCAAATGCCTCACGCAGCTTATTTTCTAAAAAGCGTTTATAGCTGAAATGCAGAAGCTCAGGATCATTAACAAAGAGTACAAAGGTCGGCGGTGCTACCGCAACCTGTGAACAATAATAGATACGCAGACGCTTACCGTTGTGTGTTGGCGGCGGCGTCATTAACTGAGCATCTAAGATGACTTCATTTAACACATTCGTCTGAATTCTCAGCAATGAATAATCATGTACCATATCAATCAGCGGCAGAATTTGATGAATCCGCTGTTTAGTGAGTGCTGATACAAACAGAATCGGCGCATAACTCAGATAGACAAACTCATTGCGCAGTTTCTTTTCGATACTGACAGTTGAGTTTTCATCCTTATCAACCGTATCCCACTTATTATAGATAAGTATTACACCCTTACCGGCTTCATGCGCATAGCCAGCCACATGCTTATCCTGATCGCGGATACCGCTCTCGCCGTCAATGACTACCAATACAACATCACAGCGCTCAATGGCACTCATGGCCCGCATCACAGAGTATTTTTCTACATTTTCATAAACCTTGCCGCGTTTGCGGATACCCGCTGTATCAACAACGACATATTCCTTGCCTTCCCGCTTAAAAGGTGTATCGATGGCATCTCGAGTTGTACCTTCAACATTTGAAACGATAACTCGATCCTGATTCAAAATCGCATTAACCAATGATGATTTACCGACATTAGGACGGCCAATCAGACAGAAGCGCGTCATGCCTTCATATTCATTGCGGATATTCTTAGGGAAAGACTCGACAATTTTATCAAGCATATCACCAATACCGATGCCATGCGTACCTGACAATGCGATTGGATCACCAAGTCCCAAAGCATAGAATTCATAGATTGCATCCATAAATTGCAGATCATCAATCTTATTGACAACAAGAATCACCGGCTTCTGTGATTTACGAAGCATCTTGGCAATATATTCATCATCTTTCGTCAGACCATCTCGGCCATTTACAACAAAAACAATTGAATCCGCTTCCTCAATCGCGATTTCAACCTGCATTTCAATTTCTTCTTTGAACGGCTGATTTTCAATCTGAATACCGCCGGTATCAATAACTCTGAATTCTTTTGTGAGCCATTCTGCCTTGCCATAGATACGGTCACGGGTTACCCCCGGTGTATCCTCGACAATTGATTTCCGCTCGCCGATAATTCGGTTAAATACTGTCGACTTACCAACATTAGGACGTCCGACAATTGCTGTTATTCCATAGATCATGTTTAACCCTCCTCATTCGATTTGGTTTTCAGTAAGCCTCTGATTTCATCAATCACCTCTTCAATACTCATGTCTGAAGTATCAATTTCAATGGCATCTGCCGCTTTCTTTAAAGGTGAATTTTCACGATGTGTATCCTGATAATCACGCACCTCAATATCACGGATTACTTCCTGTTCATCAAATGGAATGTTTTTTTCTATATATTCTTTAATGCGGCGCTGCGCACGCGCTTTGACCGATGCTACTAAAAAAATCTTAAGCATCGCATCCGGCAATACCACCGTTCCGATATCGCGCCCATCAAGCACATAACCGCCTGCGGATGCAATTTGCTGCTGCAGGGTAACTAACCGTTCCCGCACCATTTTCAATTTAGATACATCAGAAGCCCGCATCGACATTTCATTGGTTCTGATTTCTGATGAGACCTCTTGATTGTTGAGATAAATATGACCCGCTGAATCAACATCCAATTTCATTTGATCCATCATATCGGCTAAAGCCAATTCATCATCAACGGCAATACCTTTTAATTTAGATAAATAGCCGACACAGCGATACATTGCCCCGGTATCTAAATGTTTATAACCAAGCTCTTTGGCGCATAAGCGCGCAATTGTGCTTTTACCAGCCGCACTCGGCCCATCAATAGCAATATTTCTTTTCATTAGATTTTCCCCATTGACTGCAGTACCCAGAACACACTGATGCCGACGATGATTACAAATGCCAGCACCAGCAGCAGCATAATCATATTCAACAGCTTATGTGTTTTATTGATACCCTTATTCAGTCCTGTAATTTCTTCTTCATATTCGTCCAGCTGCACCCGAATCTGCTGCGTCTCTTCAGTTATTTTGCGCTGAAAATCTTCATTCATGCGGTTCATCATCGTATATTCATGGGTAGCGTCCTGCTGAATCATCGCCGGTGTGGTTTCCTGCTTCTCAATTTCAACTCGTTTCACACTCATCCCTTGAACTGGCAGCGTCTCGCTTTCATGCAGCAATTCCTGAATCTGTTTAGCAATCTCCTGCTTTGACTGAGATGCCGTTTCTGATTCAACAACTGGCTGCGGCTGGCTGATTGGATCATCATTCAGTTCTTTTATGTAATCTTCTCTGCGTCTTACCGCCGGCCGATTCAGCTGGTGAAGGATATCAATCTGCGTATTATCACTTTCCATTAAACCGCGCTTAAGATTGTATTCTTTAACATCTCTGATAATATCATCCATATATTCATTCTTAAATGAATCTGTATTAAAAAGATCCGTCGATGTATCCGCCAGCGTTTCCTTCTTTTCTCTTACCGGCACATGAACTTCCTCTTTAACTTCCATCTTTTTGAATAAGACAGGATCAAATTCATTCAGACGATTTGCATATTGTGAAAGTTGGTCACTTTTAATTTCTTCTGCAGGTTCAGTCTCGATTTCTTTTCGTAATTGTTCATATTTTTTTACCCGAGATAATTTTTCCATAAAAAAAGCCTCCTGACTTTTAATATTATACCAAAAACAGGAGCACTTTTCATCTAATTTAGCAAAACCGCTTATTTTTTTAATAACGGAGAGACACGTTTATAGATCAATGAAACAATTACGGTACAGGCAGCCCCTTTAATCAGGTTCAGCGGTGTTGTCGCAAAGATCACAAAGGTAAAGATACCCGTGATGTTGGCGTTTAATTCTGATCCCATCGCAATCAGTGCGTCCATCGGCATCTGATAAGCCCAAGCATAGACAGGCAGCAGTATGAAGGCATTGACTAAAGCACCAAACAGCATCATTGATAGTGTACCGATTACCATGCCATAAAGCGCTGAACGCTTATTTTTATGATATTTATAAATCAAGGCAGCCGGCACAACAAAGGAACAGCCGATCAAAAAATTGGCAAACTCACCGACAAAAAGCGTAGTCGTTCCTTTAATCAGCAGATGTACCACAATTTTGATAAATTCTACCAGCACCGCTGCCAGCGGTCCTAGTGCAAAACCGCTGATCAGCACCGCTACCTCTGAGAAATCAATCTTGTAGAAAGGCGGCAGAAAAGGCAGCGGAAATTCAAAAAACATTAACGCTCCGGCCAGCGCCCCCATGACGGCAATCTTAGCGATCATATTAATATTAAGATAATTCTTTTTTAAACCTGATTCTGTTGATGACATATCTTTTCCTCCTCGTCATACCTTTTTTACAATAAAAAAAGGTTCCAACAAAACCTTTAGGGAACCGATTAAAAGCTTAATCAACTTCTTTCATCCAGACTTTACTGTCGCCATCGGAATTGCACCGATTCATGCCCAAAGGCTCGCGGGGTATACCGCCGGTTGGGACTTGCACCCTACCCTGAAGTTTTTGCTGTATATAGCATAACACTACTTATAAATCTTGTCAAATCATAAGAAAAGCAGATAAAACATCAGTTCTATCTGCCCTTTACTTACGCTCTGCCTGAATATTTGCCGTCCGCAGTATTAACAACGATCATTTCTTCATTGTTGATGAAAAGCGGTACACGAATTTCCAAACCAGTTTCCAGTTTCGCATTCTTAGTTGCTGAAGTTGCTGTATCACCCTTAACGGCTGGTTCAGCTTCTACAATCTGTAATTCAACCTTATCCGGAAGAATAACACCTAATACTTCACCTTCATACATTGAAATATTTACATTTGAATTCGGCTTAATGAAATTTAATTCCCAAGTCAGTTTTTCCATTGGAATTTCTAATTGTTCATAAGTTTCATTATCCATAAAGATGCAGTTAGTTCCATCATCATACAGATACTGCATTTCACGCTTGTCAATACGAGCCTGCTCTACCTTGTCACCGCCAGTAAAAGATAAATCAATAATTGTTCCTGTTCTTAAGTTTTTAGCTTTAGCCTTTACAATCATTTGACGCATTGCAGTTTTGTTGTGAGAGATGTCCAACACAACATAAATATTATTTTCGTATTCGATAGTAATACCTGGTTTTAAATCATTAACAATAATCATTCTACGACCGCCTTTCAATAGTTCACCCTTATATTTTATATAAATTTATAGATTTGTCAATTATATTCGATAAATAGGGCTTTTTTTTAGTGTTTAGCCTTAAATATCTTATTTTTCAGATGGCTTAAGGATAGGTGTTAAATCAATATTTTATATCGGTGTGAACAGCCCAGATTCACTGATGCAATAAAATTAACGGTATAAATTACCCATAGATTATCCAAATTGAATTCAACTTTATTAAACCACCAAAACGCGGCGCAGAAAGCAGTAAAAAGCAAGGCAAAAAGAAAGTCTTTCCATTCGATCGGCTTACAGCTGGCCTGATAGCTTGGTGAAAGCAGGAATGTGTAAGCGGCAAAGAAAAAGGCAAAGATCCAAGCATTTTGATCGACAAACTGAAAAACGATACAAAGCAGAATCATAATCATATAAAAAGCAAAACTGACAATGGCATTTCGCATAATTCACCCCATAGTTAGTTTTGCTGTTTTTAATTAAGATATTCAAAATTCATGATACATTCATCAAGATCGTTAAAGGTTATCAAATACCTAAGCGTTTGGTTGGGATAGTAAACACTGACTCTCGCCTGCATTTTATCATAGACAATGGATATGGGAATTCCCTCATATTCAAAATCAATATCAGATTGAGCATAGTTCAGATAATCACTTTTAACCTTCATAATCACAACGGTTTCCAGCCGCTCGCTTAACGAATCACTCTGAAACAACAGCATCGCTGTCTTGATTCTGGTACTCATCAGCAGGATTAATGAGATCATCAGCTGCAGCATCATCAGGGAATAAAGTGAAATCCATCCCCGGCTGTTCACAGGTGAGCCAGCGTTCATTGATTTTAGATTCATTATTCTTTTGATATTGTAGATAGATGCACTCTCCTTTAGTGATAAAATTCATTGCTGAAAGATCCATAAGCATGATTTCATAGCCCGGTGTCTTAACTAAGCGCTGACGGTCAAAGATCAATGTGTATTCCTCATTGTACATCATGCCGCTTAGAGTATCGTCAACCGCACTGACAGCCTCACTTAGCAAAAGGATATGCCGAAGCTGACGCAGTCCGATTTGATCCTGAATAAAATCATCTTTCTGAATCAAGCTTTGCAGCATCGGCATAACCGCAGCCAAGAGCATCATTGAAAAGGATATGATCCATAGGCTCAGCAGTACCTCAATACTGGTAAATCCTTTATTCATATAAGGCTTCAAGACGTTCATCCTCACTTTTGAAATCAAATTGATTCTTTAATTGCTGGAAATGATGCTCAGCGGCAAGGGATGAAAGAATCATCACACAAAGCAGCACTGCCCCGGCAAACAGCAGCAGACTTTCCGCCAGCATAAAGCCTTTCTTATTCAAGCGCCATCCGCCCGCTGCCTAGCTGAATAACGATACATCGGCATTGATTCCCTTCATGAAAGCAGTAAGTTCCGGCGTGATTTACATTACCTGCAGCATTAAATTCAATTTTACCCTCATCAGCACTTCGCGATGCCGGCAAAGCTTCACACACCTCATTAAAACAGAGCTGATGCGTACTTAGGGTAATACTGTTAGAATGCTGATTCAAAATCGCATCCAGCTGGGCAGCTTCCAGCTTAGCCATAAATCTGCGGGTATCAGAAGTCAGCGAGGCCGGCGGTCTGACAAAAGGGAAAAGCAGAAGCAGCATAGCAAATGTTGAAACCACAAATAATACTTCAAGTAAAGTATAGCCTTTATTGAACATATGCCTCTCCTTCACTGATTTCAATCATTTTGCCATCGGGACAGCGGCGCTGACTCTCTTTTAAATATTTGCCGTCAATTAACTGCTGGATGCTGACAGGTGTCTCCAATGTATCAATCTCATAAAGCAAAATCTGTGAATTAACAACCTCAACCAATGCTTCACAGCCCTTTTTGCGAATGATCTGCTCCTTTTGCTGAATATTAGGTAAGGTAATGAGAAAGATCAATGAGATAACAGATAATACTAAAATCATTTCTAATACCGTAAAACCGTCCTTTTTCATAACGCCTCCTTTAAAAGCTGCCAATCATTTCCAGCGGCAGCAGCATGATTTGGTAAATCAACACAACAATTAAAGCAATAAAACCATATGAAAAGCACTGAATCCCGATACATACTAGCTTGATTTGTCTGATCCACCGCTGCTGCTGAAAAAGCAGATAATCATCCAAACATGATGACAGCTGCTGAGTGTGCAAGCCACATTTAAAAAAATATTTAAACCGCGCTGACAAATACATAGAGGAAGTAACGGTATCTTCAAAGGACTCACCCGCCTGCAAAGCGTTAAATAACGCATTGCTCGCATCAGCGCTGAGACCTTGTTTGCGCAAATGATGCAGATAAGTAAACATCTCCTTGGTGGAACAGCCGCAGTGAATCAAAGAAAGCATATCAGAAGCAATGACATAGGATATAAGTTCAAGAAAGAGCGGCAAGCGGCAGAGGAGTGAACGGTAATCAGGCTTTAGATAACAAACGATACATAATAGCGGTACAATAATCAGCAGCATCAGCAGCCCATAGGTCAGCCCCTTCATAAAAGTAATCATAAGCCTTAATTGATTGAGATTTTCAGCTTCCGAAAAAGTCAGGGTCAGCTGTGGAAATACTGCGGTTGTGAAAACAAACAAGGTGATCAGCGCAAAACAAAGAATAAACAGCGGATAACTGGTTTCCTTAAGCCAAAGCCTTTTTATCGCCTGCTGTTTCTCAACCAGTGATGCGGCATTCATAATTGCCTTAGGCAGTGTTGACAGCTCAAGAAAAAATCTGCAGTGCTGATAAAAAGCACCCTTTCCCTTTGCCAGTACACAATCGTAAAAGCTGATGCCCTGTTCCAGCTGATCGACGATCGGCTGCAGATTTTCATCAACAATCAATAACGAATGGGCCAATGGATATCCCTTCTCAAGCAGGCTGGCTAACTGGACAAACTGATTCATCGAAATCGTAGAGGTCGGCTTTAGCGTCTTTTTTATAGATAATTCCTTCCTCAGCAGCTCTCTTGATTTCTTTAAAAATATCGATATGCTCGCGGCTTGGCTGATCCTCCTCGATCCATCTTCGCAGCGGCTGTTTTTCCAATATTTCATAAAGACAGATCCTACCCTTTCTTTTCTTGCTTACAAACAGCCGCTGATTCGTAATAGCGCTTAATGTATCAAGCAGCTCATGCTTCTCTAAACCAAACTCACACAATCGTTTTATGGCTTCACTCGCACATTTGCAGTGCATCGTAGAAAAAACTAAATGACCGCTTAACGCGCAGCGAAAAGCCATTTTAGCCGTCTCACTGTCGCGGATTTCACCAATCATCACAACATCAGGATCATGTCTCAAAAGCTGCTTGATGCCCTCCTCATAAGTCAGATTCAGCCGCTCGTTAATTTGCAGCTGCAGATAATTAGGAGAAACAATCTCAATTGGATCTTCAAGCGTTATTACCTTTAACTGCTTATTCAGCGCAATTTCTTCAAGAATCGCATTTAACGTTGTCGTCTTGCCGCTGCCAGTGGGTCCAGTGACTAGAATCATTCCGCTTCTCAAATGTGTCCAGTTATAAAACGTCCGCGTCTGCTCTTTGCGAATGCTTAAATCATCAATAGTAATTACCTCATGATTATTCAAAAGCCGCAGAACAGCGGTCTGCACCTGCAAGGTCGCCAGCATTGAGAAACGAAAATACAGCCGTTTGCCATTGATCATCATTTCAAAATTACCGGACTGCGGCACACTGAGATTCCCCAAATCAAGATTTGCCTGATATTTAATAAAGTTAAATAAAGCCAGATCATAACCATCGCCTTCAATGTCGATAAAACCGCGGATTGAACGCATGGCAATTTTAACCTGCTGATCGCGGATCGTGAAATGGATATCGGTAGCACTATGCTTTTGTGCTTCACGAATCAGATTTTCAAGCCTCTCCTTCATCCTCTCACCTCACCTTGTATATATGCATTGAAATATAAAAACACTAAGTTATTTTTATTTTCTTATAACAAAATGGAGCCAACTTAGATGCTGCTAAGTTGACTCCATTACTGGTTCATCGATTTAATTTAAATATGGATTATGAGCAAATTCTTCAAAAAGTGTCGTCGCATCTCCATGACCTGGAAACACTTGATAATCAACGCTCATTTTCTTTATTTCATTCAAAGTATTGACCATCTGTGAATTTGAACCGGTTGCCAAATCTGTGCGGCCGATACTGCCTTTAAAAAGCACATCACCGGCAAAAAGATTTTCATCCCAAAGCATCATCACACAGCCAGCAGTATGGCCTGGCGCATCAATAAACTCAACATTAAAACTGCCGATGCTTGCCTTTCCATAAGGAATCGCTCTTGGCTTGGTTTTAATTATGATTTCCCGGCCGCCGGCAGATTCATTCAATCTGGGATTGGTAAGCAAAGGCATGTCTGCCTCACTGATATAGACAGGACAGCCATAATGCGCCGCTAAATCATCAACCGCGCCGATATGGTCCAGATGTCCATGAGTCAGCACAATCCCGCTGACAGAAGCCTGCTTTTCGTCAATCGAAGCAATCATTCGTTCAGCCCGCGCGCCTGGATCAACAATCAGTGCTTCCTGATCTTGATAGAGGACATAACAATTTGTTTGATAAGCACTTACTACAAAACGTTCTATCTTTTTCATCTTCTTCACGAATAAAAAAAGCCGCAAACGGGCTTCTCTTATTTTTTCTCCTTATGTGCAGTTTTCTTGTTGCAACGCGGACAATATTTGCTGATTGTCATACGTTCAGGATTTTTACGTTTATTACGTGTTCCGATGTAGTTCTCTTCACCACATTCTGAACATTTGAATGTAATTCTGTCTCTCATGGTTTCCCTCCTTGATAATGGCTATAAAATTATAACATAAAAATATTGTAAATGCTATACCTTATTTTGTCTAGAGAAATTTAAACTTTTTCCCCTATTCATACGTTTTATAGTATTCAGTAAGCACATCATTCATGATTTCCAAACAGATATTGATCTGTGAACGGTCATTATTTGAATCCGGTGCCATACAAACAAATGAAATTGTCGGGTTATTACTTGGTGCGAAACCAACAACAGCTGAATTTGTTCTTATTACTTCAGTATTGAGTTCAGCGGTTCCGGTTTTAGCCGCAATATCCTTATTCAAATTTTTAAACCCGCTGCCGCAGAAGGTCGTACTGACGCACTCACGCATTCCCTGTTTTACACGTTCAAGATAATCAAGGTTACCGCTCACCGTATTCAGCACATTGGTATCATACTGATAAATCACAGATTCATCAGAATTAATCTCATAAACCTCTTTTAAGAAATGCGGCTGAACTCGATAGCCGCCGTTGCCGACTGTTGCGACATATTGAATCAGCTGCAGCGGTGTATAAGAATCATATTGGCCAATCGCAAAGTCTAATAGCGTTCCCTGTTCACGAGCAGTCGATATAAAACCAATTTCTTCTTTTGGAACATCAATGCCCGTCTCTAAACCTAAACCAAACATCTGATAATACTTTCTGAAAATATCATATGCCGTCATATCCGGCAGATAAAGCGGTGCATTCGGCACATAAACACCACCGGCCAAACGAATCGCGATATGGAACATATAAACGTTACTAGATTTCGCAATCGCTGTGATATCGTTGATTGCTCCCTTATTCTCGGCTGACTGCTTCACCAGTCTTGACGCGCCGCTGCCAAATACCATCGGCGCATCGACGATTATTTCATTAGGCTGAACAACGCCTTCATTCAAACCCATATACAATGTCGCTAACTTGACCACCGAACCAGATGGCTGAGCTTCGAGATAATTACCGCTGGCATAAGGGGTAAAGGTGCCATCCTCATTACGCTGCTGACCATTCATTGTAATGATTTCACCATTTTGCGGATTCATTAATATCACAAACGCTTTTTTAAAGTTCTTACGATATTCATTATCCTTTTCACGCTCTAAGACACGCTGAAGGATTTCATCAACCTTTTGCTGAAGCTCGATATCAACGGTCAGCTTCAGATTATAGCCCTTGCGGCCAACTGTTGACGGTGAAAAAATAGCAATACCGCTTTCTTCATCATAACTGATATTCTGTACCGTTCTTGTACCGCGCAGATAGTCCTCATACTGCAGTTCAAGGCCACTGCTGCCAACCCGCTCATTCAACGCATAACCCTGGGCCAAATAGTAATCCTTACTGATTTCATCAAGGCCGCGGGTCGATACACTGCCTAAAACATCACGCAAAGTAGAACCATATTCGTAATTGCGAATCCAGTCGGCAGTCACATCAAAGCCCGGAAATTCTTCCTTATGTTCAACCAGATAAGCGACATCTTCTTTAGAAGCATTCTCAACAATTACCGAGCTGTCCTGACTGGTCGCTTTTTCCATTAAAATCATCACCGGCCATGCAATACGCTTATCCGCATTACTGAGATAACCGGCATTCTTTTGAGCCTCGGTTAATTCTTCTAAACAGATGCGGTCAATATCCGCCTGCGTTACCCGATTGATTTTGATGCGATACACCTCATTGGTCGTTAATTCACCACGCAGTGCCTTATCCAATTCTTCCTCGGTCAGCAAATCATTACCATAATTATCGGCAGCAACTAAATAAAAATCTTTCCAGTCGCGTTCCGTAATCGTATCTTCCTTAATCTGAAATACTTGGGCGAATTGTTTTGCTAAGGCCCATTTTGATTCTGAATAAGAAGAAACATTAGAAGGCGGATAATATGTAATATTCAATGATTCCTTATTGCTGACAAGCACATTGCCGTTGCGGTCTACCATTTCACCGCGCGGCGGTGTCACTACCTGCTGTTTGCGGGTAAAGGCCTCCAACTTAACAATATAATCTTCATTTTCCAGTATCTGCACATTAAACAGCTTAACGCCGATGGCAATAAAAAAACATAATACAACAATGATCATGACTTTCATCCGCTGATTGACAATCTTATTGAAATCAGCCGTTTTCTTTAATAAATCACTGCTGTTTTTACGATTTTTGTTATCAATTTCTCTAAAAGGATTTTTTAACATAAACGTCCTCCGTTATCTATTATAATACAATTTTGCCATTCTGAACATCTTTCATGCTATAATATCAGCGAGGTGAAAAACATGAAAAGAACAGAAACCCGCCCGATCCATGTAGGCAACCTGCAGATTGGCGGTCAGCAAAAAGTAATCATTCAGTCCATGTGTTCAACAAGGACTAAAGATATAGATGCCACAGTCAAACAGATTCTTGCTTTAGAAAGAGCTGGCTGTGAGCTTGTGCGCATGGCGGTCATCGATGAGGAAGACGCCGCGGCAATCACGGAAATAAAAAAACAGGTGCATATCCCTTTAGTCGCCGATATTCATTTTGACTATCGGATCGCTATTGCCGCTGTAAAGGCTGGCATAGATAAAATCCGCTTAAACCCCGGCAACATCGGCAAGCGGGAAAATGTTGTTGAGGTTGTTAATGTCTGCCATGAATATAATGTACCAATCCGCATTGGTATCAACAGCGGTTCATTAGAAAAAGATATTCATGAAAAATACGGCCGTCCAACTGCCGAAGGGATGATTGAAAGTGCGCGACGCCATGTCAAAATTCTTGAAGATCTTGGCTTCTATGATATCTGTCTATCCTTTAAATCAAGTGATGTAAGCCTGTGTGTAGAAGTCTATGAAAAGGCCTCTGAGGTCTTTCCCTACCCGCTGCATCTAGGCGTTACAGAAGCGGGTACTAAACTCACCAGCTCCATTAAATCAAGTGCTGCCTTAGGTATTCTGCTCCATGAAGGCATCGGTGATACAATCCGAATCAGCATTAACGGTGATCCCGTCGATGAAATCGTTGTTTGCCGGCAATTACTTCGCAGTCTTCATTTAATCGATGCTGTTCCAAACCTGATTGCGTGTCCGACATGCGGCCGCACAAGCTATGATATCCAATCTGTAGTGAATGAAATGGAACCCTTTGTCCTAGGCTTAAACAAAGATATTACAGTCGCAATCATGGGCTGTGCTGTTAATGGTCCCGGTGAAGCAAAGCATGCAGATATTGCCATTGCAGGCGGTAAAGATGAAGGCTTGCTGATTAAAAAAGGTGAAATTATTGACCGAGTGCCAACCGCAATGATGGTACAGCGATTGAAAGAAGAAATAATGAAAATGATTGAAGAATAATAAAAGACCTAACCAGGTCTTTTAATTTGTTTCCTTTTTTAATTGCATATAAGCAAAACTAAAACTGATGCCGCTTAACAAGATGAGCATGATAATAACCGCTGCTAATTGATGCGGATCAATCGAGCCATTTAAGATTAAAGCGCGCAGTGCATCAATCACATAGGTAAAGGGATTGCAGCTAAGTGCAATAGCTAATGCATTGTTCATTCCTGCTGCTGGAAATAAAGCGGAACTGAGAAAGAATATCGGCAGTACAATCGCGTTCATAACCGTCTCATACACTACCTCATTAGGCAATATCATACTGATCCCATAGCATAAGCCAGCCATAAAAAAGACTGTCAGAGCAATTAAAATAAGTACCCAAGCAATTACTGTCAAGTTTAGCGGTAGCTTAACGGATAAGCATAAGGCAGTGACACACAAGACAGCCGCTTCAAGGTAAGAACATAACACCGCTTCCAAGAGCTGGCCTAATATTATGATTCCACGATGCATCGGAGCAATTAATATCCGATAAAAACTGCCGTCCTTTTTCATCAAGTAATTCATCATCCCGCTGCTGCTGCAAGTGCCAAAGCTGACCAAGATCAAGATACCCGGTAAAATAAACGCCGTATAATTATCAATGCCCGTATTTTGCATCGTCTGCTTTGCGGCACTGCTGTAAAGAATCAGCCAAAGCAAGGGCTGAAGCAGGGTGATGATAATTGTAAAAGCATTATGAAACCGCCATTTAACATTTCGGTATAATAAAGTGAATACCCTCATTTCCCTGCCTCCTGTTCAGCCGTTAAACGCACAAACACATCTTCTAAACTGGGCTGTACGATTTGAATACCCAAACAGGGTATTTTTTGTGTCAGTATCAAACTGAGTGCCTTTTCCATATCAAAATGGCTGTTTTGGGTATGAAGCATCACTGCCGCATCATTTAACATGGCTTGTTGATTTGTGAAACATTGCTTAAAGGGTTTTAAATATTTATTGGCCGTCTGTTTGGTATCAAATTGAATCTGCAGATATTCCTGATGAATAACTGCGCGCAGTGCCTGTGGGCTATCCTGAATTAATGCTTTCCCTTCTTTCATGATGCAGATTGTATCACTTAAATTTTCAGCTTCTTCTAAATAATGGGTGGTAAGGAAAATCGTAGTTTTAAATTCATCTCTAATTTTTCTCATCATCTGCCACATTTGTCTTCGTGAACAGACATCCATTCCCACCGTAGGTTCATCTAAAAATAAAATTTTAGGATTTGACATCATATTCAGTGCAACATCTAATCTGCGTTTCACACCGCCGGAATAAGAGGACACTGCATATTCTTTAAACGGTGCTAAATCAAAAGCGTTGATAAGCTCATTCATTCGCTTTATGGCCGCTTGCTTAGGAATCTTATAAAGCTGGCTTTGGAAGAGCATATTATCAGTTAAAGATAAATGCGTATCAATTGAAAGCTGCTGAGCAACACAGGCAATTATGCACCGAACTTCATCTGCATGACAGTTAAGATCCATGCCTTGTATTAAAATCTTCCCAGAAGTCGGTTTCAAATAAGTGGTTAGAATGTTGATCAATGTTGATTTACCCGCTCCATTAGGCCCCAATAAAGAAAATATTTCTCCTTCTGCCACCATCATATTAAAACCGTTTAATGCCTGTTTGCCATTTTTATAACGTTGAACTAAATCATATGTTTCAATAATTGCCATCAGTTTGCCTCCATCATGTCTTAATTTTTTACTTTTTTAATTGCTATCCATATTTCAAAATGACCTGATTCAGACATATCATGATTGATTGGATATATTTCAATATCCGGCAGTTCCGCATAAGCATAGCCGGAAAATGGCAGCCATTCAGTCAGAAAACGTCTGAAAATTGCTTGGCTTGCTTCTTTAAAAAGACCGTCACATTCAAAGACAACCCATACTGCGGCAGGAATTTCCAATACATTCATTCCTATAGGTACAGCTTTGCTGCTGGCTGCTGCAACACTATAATAAAACTGATCATTTAGAGTATGGGTGATACCCGCTATGCCAAATGGTTCGTCTGTTAAATCATATAAGCTATTAATCTGACCATTTTTTAATAATTTGTCCCAAAAGAATGGCACCATGTTCTGATTTTCTTCCATGTTTTGCGTCAATGGGAAGCGGATGCCGACAAACCGCATTGCCTTTTTTTCCTCAATACGATAAGACATAGGCTGTTTGCCGCTGACTGTTACCGTAAAACGAATCGGTAAATAGGCGGTTAAGGGCTTGCCTGTTCTTCTGAGCGAAACCGGTGAAACACCATGCACAGCCTGAAATGCCCTATTAAATGAAGTGGGTGAAGCATATCCATACTTAAGAGCGATATCCAGCACTTTACATTTAGTTGTCTGTAAGTCAAAGGCGGCTTGTGTCATTTTGCGCCGACGGATATATTCGGATAATGAAATTCCTGCTGCATATGTAAACATCCGCTGAAAATAAGTGGTTGAACAGCAGGCGATGCGGGCGGCTTCATCATAAGATATTTCTTTATCCAAATTATTTTCTATATAATCAATGGCTTTGTTTAGATTTTGTAACCACTCCATACCTTACCTCCTATGCCTATCTTAAACGAATGAATAATTATATTCCTCACTTTTGATGTTCTCTTTTGTAAAGTTTAAATCAATATAAATTTCAAATCAAATAGATAAAAAAAATCACTGCTTATCAGTCAGTGATTCTGTTTATCCTTGCTGCTTATTTAAAAGGCGGCTGTCAAATACGCCTTGTTTCAGCATTTTAATTTCTTCTTTATAAGGCGGCTGATCATCTACATAAGGAGTCTCTAAAATTTTAGGTATCTGCTCAAGCCGTGGGTGGTGAGCAATCATATTCAGAATATCAAAGCCGATCTTCCCATAACCGATATTTTCATGACGATCCTTGCGGGCTCCGCAGCTGTTTTTAGAGTCATTCAAATGAATTACCCGCAGCCGGTCCAGCCCGATGATTTCATCAAATTCATCAAGTAATTCGTCAAATTTAGAGAGATCACGGCCCGAATCATGAACATGGCATGTATCAAAGCAAACAGCCAGATGATCCTTATAACGGCAGCCATCAATAATTGCTTTTAACTGATGAAAGTCACAGCCGCATTCACTTCCCTTACCGGCCATCGTTTCCAAAGCAATCATCGTATCACCGATGTTTTCCATTGCTTGATCAAGACCCTCACAAATTTTCTTTATTCCTGCCTCAGTGCCGGCATTGACATGACTGCCGGGGTGCAGCACTAAAATTTTTGCGCCAATCGCTTGTGTTCTTTCAATTTCACGAACTAAGAATTCAACACCGCCCATAAAAGTTTCCGGTTTAAATGTATTGGCCAGATTAATTAAATATGGCGCGTGTATGATGATGTTCTCCGGCATAATGCCATGCTCTGCCATCAATTCCCTCGCTTCATCAATTTTAAACTTGGACAGTTCTACCCGCCGTGAATTAGAGGGCGCACCGGTATAAATCATACAGGCGTTGGCATCATAGCTGATGGTATCCTTAATGGCCTGAAGCATATAGTCCGGCGCGGACATCGAAACATGTGATCCGATGATCATTCTTCATTCCTCTCCTTCTGCTTCTTCTTAGCTCGCTCCTTTTGCTGACGCTTGATGTCCTGTTGGATCATCTCACGATGGGCACGGCGTTTCAGCTTTTCTACCTCCGCCTTGCGTTTCTTCTTATAACCAGGCTTCACCGCTGCCTTTTTACGGCTTACTACTTTCGCAATTTCTTTATCCAGCGGATTGTCTTTTTTTACCTTTGGTGCATTAAAGGTTTTTAATTCAACCCATTCACCATTTTTATAATTCTTAGTTTTGAAACCGATTCCCTTAACCTGAAGCTGCTTGATGAGAGGCTCATCCTCTTTTTTATATAAAGAGAAGCAAGTGCCGTCACGGCCCGCACGGCCAGTCCTGCCTGAGCGATGAATGAAGAAATCTAATTCCTTTGGAAAGCCTAAGGAGATAACATGGGATACTCCTTCAACATCGATACCCCGTGCCGCAATATCCGTAGCCACTACATATGTTTTATCAAGGTTCATCAAATTTTTCATCGCTGAGCGGCGTTCACGCGGCTGCAAATCACCATGCAGTTCAATTAAATCATAACCGTTCTCACGCATTAAAGCCGCGCAGCTGGCTGCCTGTGAGCGTGTGTTAGCAAAAATCAAACAAACATAAGGCGTAAAGCCCGGCAAGATTTCAAGCAGTTTCTGCTCATAGCTTAAATGCTTGCATGGAATCAAAATCTGTTCGATTTTTGGTGAGCTCTTATGCTCATCTTCAATTTGAACGGTGACTGGATTCGTCATATATTTTTTTAAAAAAGGTCTTAAGCCCTGTGGAATTGTAGCTGAAAAGCTCAGCATCTGTAAATCCTTGCGCATTCTGCCCGCAATCGCATCAATATCCTCTAAAAAGCCAAATTCAAGTGTCATATCCGCTTCATCAATAACCAGAATTGAAGCCTTTTCAATCCGCAGCGTCTGCTCATTCAAAAACAAATCGCGGATTCTGCCTGGTGTACCGATAACGATCTGCGGCTGAACCTTAAGCTGTTCACTCATTCTTGATTTCTCAAGACCGCCGGAAATCAGCTTTACGTTAATCTTTGGACATGCCTCGCTGATCTGCTGGGCACGCACATACAGCTGCATTGCCAACTCACGGGTTGGCGCGGTAATCACTGCCTGTACCTCATTCAAATCAGGATTGATTCTTTCTAATATAGGAATTAAAAATGCATGGGTCTTACCGGTACCTGTATCTGAAATACCAATAACATCCTTATTCTTCATGACTAATGGAATTACCTGCTGCTGAATCGGCGTTGGTTCTGTAAACTGATTTATTTCTAAAAAGCGCTGAGTTGCGGCGCTGAAATTATAATCGCTGAATTTACTCATAAAATCATCCTCTCTATTTATTATAACCATTTCTGAATCACAGCTTGCCGCTGATTCAAAAATAATTGCCAAACTTCCTTAAAATTATAACATAACCGCTGTTTATCGGCAATTTTTTAATTTTTCTCCACATCAATTCAAATAATTTCACGGCCGATACAGAATATGGTAGAATTGTACTGAGGTGAAATCATGAAAATCATTAAAGTACAGCCGCGCGGTTATTGCAAAGGTGTTGTTCGGGCTATACAAATTGCTAAACAAACCCGGCTTGAGCATCCTGACAAAAAAATAACCGTACTCGGCATGCTTGTTCATAATCAATATGTGGTCGATGCGCTGAAATGCCTGAATATCGATACAATCGAAGATAAAACAAAAAGCCGTCTTGAATTGCTGGATCAGATTGACGAGGGCATTGTCCTCTTTACAGCTCACGGCATTGCTTCGCAAGTAAAAGAAAAAGCTGCTGCGAAAGGGTTGATCTGTGTAGATGCCAGCTGTCCGGATGTGCTTTCAACACAGGCCATAATTAAAAACGCGCTGGCTGACGGCAAGCATGTAGCATATATCGGCAAAAAAGGGCATCCAGAAGCAGAAGCGGTATTAAGCATCAGCCCTACCATTCAGCTGATTGAACTGCATCAGCCCCTGCCGCCATTAGCAACGCCGCTTTTTGTCACTTGTCAGACAACGATGAGTACCAGTGACGTACTTGCTGTTTTTCAAGAAATCAAGCAGGCTTATCCGCAGGCAGAGATCGGTGAAGAAATCTGTAATGCCACCCGCATCCGCCAGCAGGCGGTGCATGAGCTGCAGGATGTAGATGTCTTAATCGTTGTTGGCGATAAACAAAGCAACAATTCCACAAGGCTTGCGGAAATCGGCCGCAATCACGGCATTCCGCATGTCTTACTGATTGATGATGCTGCTCAGCTTGACTTGACAGCCTTTCATGACGATGACGTTGTGGCAGTTACCAGCGGTGCTTCCACCCCTTCTCAGCTTACCGCTCAGGTAATCGATAAGCTTAATGGAGAGCCAATGAAGCCGCTTGACTTAACACGGCTGCTATAAAACAAAAACGGGTTCATCAGGAACTCGTTTTTAATTGCTTATCGATGCGCTGAAACAATTCGGTTAATTCAGCATATTTATCATGATCCTCAGCCAGCTGATCAAGAATCAGTGAAAGCTTATGCCGCCGGTATTCCCAATATTCCTGAAACAATTCCTTCTGCGGCATTAAAGGACCGAACAAAATCTCATCATCACTCAGTTTCCTGCCGCCAAATGGTTCTGCGACAACGATCTGATAATAATGACCTTCATGAACCAAATCTTCATCAACAATGGCAAAGCTATGATCACTGAGCCATTGGCGCAGCAGGTCTACATCACTGTTAGACTGTAAAATCAAACGTTTAAACTGCGGCAATCGCTCAAAATCATTCTCCAAAATCATTTTAATTGTTTCATAGCCCATGCCGGAGATAATCACACAATCAACTTCTTCAGGACAATCACTCAAGCCCGCACAAAGCAAAGGAAAAACCCGATCCAATGTATCGGTTTCTTTAATCGTAGCCATGGCTCGCTGAAGCGGCCCTTCATTAATATCACATGCATATGCCCTGACACATGTGCCGTCAAGCACACATGCACAAGGCAGATAAGCATGATCACAGCCAATATCGGCTAATATACTGTCTTTTAATACAAACTGCTTAATGGCAGCCAGACGTTTGCTTAACTTCATTATGGCTTATCAACAAAGTCCTTCAGCCGTTTGCTGCGGGTCGGATGCTTCAGCTTACGCAAAGCCTTCGCTTCAATCTGACGGATACGCTCACGGGTAACATTAAACTCCTTACCCACTTCTTCAAGCGTACGGGTACGGCCATCATATAATCCAAAGCGCAGACGCAGCACTTTTTCCTCACGCTCCGTCAGGCCCTGCAGAACCATATTGATTTCATCCTTAAGCAGCTGATTGTTTGCATATTCATCCGGTGACATCGCTTCTTTATCTTCGATGAAATCACCCAGATGCGAATCATCTTCTTCACCGATCGGTGTTTCAAGAGAAACGGGTTCAAGCGCGATTTTTTGAATCTCACGAACCTTTTCCGGTGAAATACCTTCCATCTTTTCAGCAATTTCTTCAGCCGTAGGATCACGCCCTAAATCCTGAACCAATTGACGCTGAATACGGGTCAGCTTATTGATCGTTTCAACCATATGAACCGGAATACGAATCGTTCTGGCCTGATCAGCGATTGCACGGGTGATGGCCTGACGAATCCACCAAGTTGCATATGTAGAAAACTTAAATCCCTTGGTATAGTCAAACTTTTCGACAGCCTTAACAAGACCCATGTTGCCTTCCTGAATCAGATCCAAGAAAAGCATACCGCGGCCAACATATTTCTTTGCGATGGATACGACCAAGCGCAGATTGGCAGCAATCAAAATACGTTTTGCTTCCTCATCACCATTTTGAATCCGGCGGGCAATCTCCGGCTCATCCTCAGGATTCAGCAGTTCAACACGGCCGATTTCCTTTAAATACATCTTAACCGGATCATTAATCTTCGTATGTGAAGAGTTAGCGAAAGACTGTTCCAGAGACTCAATATCACTTGCCAGATTTTCTTCATCAGTAAAATCATCAACTTCATCATCAGCATCAAAATCCATGCTGTCATCATCTAATGCAAGGTCAGCGTCAGTAATATTCAAATCCTCATCATCTGTAATGACGATTTTATTCTGATTAAACCAGTCAAATAATTCATCACTGTCCTGATCACTCAGATCCAAATGCTCGATGGCATCCGCAACATCTTTCTGATACAGGATTTTATTTATTTTATAAGATTCCAGAAGTTCCTGCTTAATATCATCTAAAGTTTTTAATTCTTCAAGCGATTTAACTTCTGCGGCAGTTTGTTTTTTAGCCATGGTATTGCGCCTCCTGTTTTACTATCGTTGTTTAAGCAATTCACTGCGCTGTCTTTTTAACTGTATGATTTCATCACCTATTTTAGCCTTTTCAAGCGGATCACTGATTTTAAGTGACTGTTCACTCAGCTTTTTCATCTTATCTTCTAAGCATGCCGCCTGGATCTTTAAACATGAGTGTAAGAATACATCTTCATTATAATCCGGCAAAGCCAGTTCCCATTCGCTCAATTCAATCAGTAAAGACTTGACAGCCTCTTCTTTAATACTGTTATAAAAATCAGCGATTTCAATTTCATCATGTGTCCGATAGTAATCAATAATATAGATTGCAAGCTTGTTGCAATTTTCATCAATTAAAAATCCCAGCTTATCTTTGAATGCATTATTTGCCTGCAGACTTACCAGCATCTGTGAGAGAATCTCATACTCGGCCCGCAGACTGCCATTCTTCGGCTGCCGCAAACCAATAGAAGGAGTAACTAAAACATTCTTTTTCTCCTTCACCTCAGCTTCACTCATATCAAACTGGGTAAGCTCAAACAATTTCGCAAGATAATTCTTACGTTCAAAACGCTCGGTGCAGGCATTGATTTCACGGCCTAATTCAACCGCGAACTCTTTTCGCTGCGAATAATTTTCAAGATTGTACTTTTGCTGCAGATAACGGAACAAAAAATCGATCCACGATATCGTTTTCTCTGCCATATGGATCAGCTCATCCCTGCCATATCCATCAATAATCTCATCCGGATCAAGACCCAGCTGATTATCAACAACTTCAAAATGAAGTCCGATTTCCCGTGCCAGCTTGCCAAATTTATAAGTGGCATTAATACCGGCCCGATCACCGTCATAGCAGATCACGCACTTAGCATGCAGATTTTTAAGCAGCATCAGCTGTTCGCGGGTACAGGCTGTTCCCAGCGTAGCGACACAATCATGAATACCTACTTTCTCAAAAGCGATAACATCCATTGCCCCCTCAACGATCAATATGCGGCCCGTTGACTTTGCCTCAACCTTGGCACGGTGATAGTTAAAGATGAGCGATCCCTTTTTAAAAGCCGGCGTTTCTGATGTATTGATATATTTTGCTTCATCATTTTCATCGACGCGGCGGGCGGTAAACCCAACCGGATTCCCATTACGGTCATGAATCGGAATTAAAATACGATTGGCAAATACATCATGCATTCCACTTGGACTTATCCGCACCACATTGCTTTCAACAAGCTGTGCATCCGTAAATTTTTTGGCATTCATATACGCGTAAAGCGCATCTCCCTTAGGATTATAACCAATTTCAAATTTTCGGATACATTCTTCATTGATGCCGCGCTGAAGCAAATAAGCCTTCACTTCAGCAGCCTGGGGCGTTGCCAAGGTATAATTTGTATATTCGATCACGGATCGGCAGACCTTATGGATCGACGCGATATTCGGATCGAGTGTTTCATTGACCAGCATCCGATCAGCTTCTTCAACTTCTACACCAGCATAATCAGCAACCTTCAGCACCGCTTCGACAAAAGAGATGTGTTCAAAGTTTTGAACAAAAGTAAAGACATTGCCGCCGGCATTGCAGACAAAGCATTTATAAATCTGCTTATCCGTAGAAATAGACATTGACGGATTGTGATCATCATGAAAAGGACAAGTGCAGACAAAGCCGCGGGCTTTCCTTGTCAATGGCACATAACGCGATATTACATCGGCAATATCGGCGCGTGAGCGAATTTCATTAATTTTTTCCTCACTGAGTCTGGCCAATTTATCACCTCAATTAGAACTTTATTTTCTCGGCGATCCAACGATTTAAGTCACTGATAGCAACCCGGCTCTGTTCCATCGTATCACGTTCACGAATCGTAACACAGCCGTCATCCTTGGTATCAAAGTCAACTGTAATGCAGAACGGTGTACCAATTGCATCCTGACGGCGATACCGTTTACCGATGCTGCCGGCTTCATCATATTCGCAATTATAATCACCAGCAAGCTGTGCGAACACTGCCTCGGCTTCCTTGCTTAACTGCTTTGACAGCGGCATAACACAAGCCTTAAACGGCGCTAATGCCGGATGCAGACGTAAAACGATACGCGTATCCTTTTCACTCAGCACCTCTTCATCATATGCGTCACAAAGGAATGCAAGCATCAGGCGTTCACAGCCAACTGACGGTTCGATACAATATGCGAGATATTTTTCATTCGTAGCTGGATCAAGATATTCAAGACTCTTCTTACTAGTCTCTTGATGCTGACGGAGGTCATAATCCGTACGGTCAGCAATACCCCAGATTTCACCCCAGCCAATCTGTGAGCCAAAATTATATTCGATATCACATGTACCTTTGGAATAGAAAGCCAGTTCTTTCGCGTCATGATCACGGAAACGCAGGTTTTCAGCTTTAATGCCTAAATTTGTCAAGAAACTCATGCAGGCATTTTTATAAAATTCATACCATTCCAAATCAGTACCCGGCTGACAGAAGAATTCAAGCTCCATCTGTTCAAATTCACGGGTACGGAAAATAAAGTTGCCCGGCGTAATTTCATTACGGAATGATTTACCGATCTGACCGATACCAAACGGCAGCTTTTTGCGCATTGTGCGCTGTACATTTTTAAAATTGACGAACATTCCCTGAGCGGTTTCCGGGCGCAGATAAATCGCGTTCTTCGCGTCTTCAACAACTCCCTGGAATGTTTTAAACATCAAGTTAAACTGACGGATATCCGTAAAATCATGGCTGCCGCAATTTGGACAGGCAATCTTATGTTCCTTGATGTAAGTCATCATTTCTTCATTGCTCCAGCCGCCTGGATTTACAGTTCCCTTTGATTCATCTTCAATCAGCTTGTCGGCACGATGTCTTGTCTTGCAGTTGCGGCAGTCCATCAATGGATCTGAAAAACCGCCCACATGACCAGAGGCAACCCATACCTGCGGATTCATTAAAATCGCTGATTGGATACCTACATTGTAAGGACTCTCCTGGATAAATTTTTTCCACCAGGCACGTTTGATATTGTCCTTGTATTCAACGCCTAAAGGACCAAAATCCCATGTGTTTGATAAGCCGCCGTATATTTCAGAACCCTGAAATACAAAGCCGCTGTTTTTCATATGGGAAACGATCGTTTCAAACTTCTTATCATTCATCTGCTTTTTCCCCTTTCAAGAAAAACTAACCATGACAAAGCATGGTTTATTAAGAATTAATCCTCGTTAATATTACAATTAACCATAGTATTTTATACCACATTTCAAGCCCGATTGTCAACTTAATTCAAGCCCTCAACAATTCGCAGAAATGCCGCGCTCTGTAAATTTATACCGCTGTAATTCTGAAACAGCTGAAGATATACATCTACAATTGGATAGGTCCACTCACCGGCCGTCAGCAGCACCTGCGCGTGTTTCAGCTCGGCTTTACACGCCAAGCGAAGCAGCCTCAGCTGTTCTACATTTAAACGCAGATCACTGCTATGCTGACAGCGCTGACAGACAAAGCCGCCGTCATTGATAGAAAAAGCGGCAATCTGCTGTTTTGAACCGCAGCGGCAGCAGCTGTCAACATTAGGCTCAATGCCGATTTCATGGGCGATCAAGGCTAAAAAAAGCGTCAGGATGCAATAAGGCTGCTTGGCGGTTTCCAATAAATCCAAACAAGTAAGCAGCTCCTCATAGCCAAACATCATTTCTTCCAAGCGGTCCATCACTTCCATCATCAGCTGCGCAATCCCCTGTTTCAGAAGATCTTCGCGCAGACCGCGATAGCTTTTTATTAACTCCGCATTCTTCAGCGTGCTGCCTTTCTCAAGCAAATTAAAGCGGCTTAAGGTAAACAGCTGACAGCAATGAGCGTTTTTACTGCTGATTTTATTAATGCCGCGGGCCAGAACACTCCGTTTTCCCGAAGCAGTCAGCACACTCAGCATCGCATCATAATCACGATAATCAACTTTTTTTAGTACAATTCCTTCAAAGCTGTTATTCATCATCCTCATCCATTTCACGGATACCGAATTGCTGAAGCTTGCTTGCACGGTTGCGCCAATCCTTCTCAACGCGGACATAAAGTTCCAGATAAACCTTCTTGCCTAAAATCAACTCCAGATCACGGCGTGAATCAATACCGATATCCTTAATCATACTGCCCTGCTTACCAATCAGAATACCTTTTTGAGAAGGCCGCTCTACGATGATTAAAGCATTGATCACCACCGAGCTTTTCTTATTTACTTTCTTTTCCAGCACTACTGCCACGGAATGCGGAATTTCTTCTTCCGTCTTATAAAGCACCTTTTCCCGAATCAGCTCGGTAATCATAAAATCTTCATCATGATCACAGATCATATCATCAGGGAAATACTTAGGGCCTTCATTGAGATAGTTTTTACTGACTTCAAGCAGCTCATGTATATTGTCATGCTTTAGAGCAGAAACGGGAAAAATTTCCTTGCAGTCCAGTCTTTCCTGCCACTCAATAAGCAGCTTCATCAGCGCTTCCTTGCTTAATAAGTCCACCTTATTCAGAATCAGAAAAATCGGCAGCTGTTTTTCTTTCAAATTATTTAATACAAATTCCTCACCGCTGCCAAAGGGCACCGATGCATCAACCATATAATAAACAAGATCCACACCCGCCAACGATGAAAACGCACTTTTATTCAAAGTCCGCCCCAATTCATGATGCGGCTTATGAATCCCCGGTGTATCAATAAATACCATCTGCGCGTCTTCAGTAGTTAAAATCCCCTGAATATTGTTGCGGGTCGTCTGCGGCTTCGGCGATATAATGGCCAGTTTTTGATTCATAATCGCATTCAGCAGGGTTGATTTACCGGCATTGGGCCGGCCCACAATCGCAATAAATCCAGATTTCATCCTAGAGATCCTCGTTAGTAAACGCCATCGGCAGCAATTCTCTGATTGAAGTCGTCGTCTCTGCCTCACGGTTTGCCAGATAGATCGGTGTATCAAAGCCAATCAGTTCACACAATACCTGACGGCATGCCCCGCATGGCGCCGCAATCGTTTTGCCTTCACTGACAATGGCCAGCGCCTCAATATCTTCCTTTCTTACCCCGTTGGAATAAGCCGAGAAAATCGCGCTGCGCTCTGCACAGTTAGCCAGTCCATAAGACGCATTTTCAATATTCGCGCCATAGAAAGTACGGCCATCCTTGCATAATACACAGGCTCCCACACGGTAATGGGAATAAGGCACATACGCATTCTCCATCGCCTTAAATGCCAGATTAACTAATTCATTTTTATTCATCGTAAAGCTCCTTTCAAAATTAACAGGCCTGCCAGCAAGGCGGCCAGTGATACGACAAGCACCGCTGCCGCACCATAATCCTTAATAATTTTAGCCAGTTCATTGTACTGGGGAGAAATCAGATCCACACATTTTTCAATCGCTGAATTAAAAAACTCAGCAGCGATCACTAAACAGATCAGCAGCAGGATAAACAGCCACTCACTTAAGGTAAAGCCATACAGCCCGCCAAAGAGCAGCACCGCTGCCCCAATCAGACACTGAAAGCCGATGCTGCGGTCATGCTTGAGACCATAAGCAATGCCGCTGAAAGCATTGGCAAACTTATTAATCAGCCGTCTTAGGTACGAGATCATTAAGGATCACATCCTGTAAGGCAAACATAATTTTTTCATCCTCGCTCTGCATGTGATCATAGCCGAGAAGATGAAGCAGACCATGGGTAAACAGAAAACATACCTCACGGCGGATAGAATGCCCGTATTCCTGTGCCTGATTTCTTACTGCCTCTACATTGATAAAGATATCACCCAGTTCCTCATCAATTTCTTCACTGATCATATAATCTTCTTCACTGTCTTTCAGGGCAAAAGAGATCACATCGGTAGGCTTGTCGATGGAGCGATAATCCCGATTTATTTCCTGAATGGCATCTGGCGTCACAAAAACAACAGAGCAGCTGGACTCATAAGCCGTCCGCAGCACCTTACTTGTTTTTCCACTGATCTTTTGAAAATCTTCAGCGTAACTTTCCCATTCACTTTCTTCTGTTTGATTGATCATATTAATTTCCATAGAATCTCCTTTATAAGCTTGTTATTCCTAATAAGTATACCATAATTATTTTCAATTAACATAGAGAAGGATCAGCGTTTTATGCCAAATCATAAAGAAATGAAACAATGACAGCAGCGCTTCACCCTTTAAAGGATCATAAACCCAGATTTTTCTTCCCTGCCGCTTTGCAAGCATAAAATGCCCCAGCCAGCGTGAACCGACAAAGGCGATGAAATAAGTATCTGGAATCCGCCAAGTATGATAAGCCCGCGCATCGACATGACTCAAAGCCAAACCGGCACATAAATCATAGATACTCAAGCCGTGTTCATCGATTAACGAATCACAATAATTAATGGCCGCACTTAGGTCAATCGCCATTTTTTCTTGCAGTGCATATAAGATTTTGACTGCGCAATCTTGTTTTTCCATAGAATCACCCCTTTATATATAAGTAAAAATTTGTTTTTATCCTATTCTTAGCCTATTTTATAAAAATTCTTAATCAAATGTAAAAAAATATTTATAATTTTGTTAATTTAATGTTAAAATAAGAGTGTCTATATATGGAGGATAAACTATGCCTACTGAACTCATGCCAGAAGCTGCCGTCCAATGGGACCTGATCATTGGTGGTTTTGCCTTCTTTTTATTTGGCATCCAGTATATGGGTGACGGATTAAAGAGCATTGCCGGTGATAAGCTGCGTTACTTTATTGACAAATACACATCAAAACCATGGATGGGAATTATTATCGGTGCCTTGGTTACCGTAGTAATTCAGTCAAGCTCAGCAACCACAGCCATTGCCATCGGATTTGTGCGTGCTGGAATCATGCGGCTCGATCAGGCCATCGGGGTTATTATGGGAGCTAACATCGGTACGACCGTAACCGCCTTCCTGATTGGTCTGAATGTCGAACAGTTTTCATTATATTTTGTATTTATCGGTGTTTTGTTTATTGTTTTCTCAAAACGGCGCAAAACAACCTACATGGGAGAAATCATTCTCGGCTTTGGTATCCTGTTTTTCGGACTAAAGCTGATGGGTGATGAATTATCGATGATCGGTGAATATCCGCAGTTTGAAGCGGTAGTAACCGCTATGGCGCAGAATCCGATTCTGGCGCTTTTGGGCGGTACCCTGATGACCGGTCTTGTACAGTCATCAAGTGCTGTCATCGGTATTATTCAAAAGCTGTACAGCTCAGGCGCGATTACTATTGCTGTTGCCCTGCCCTTTGTCTTCGGCAGCAACATCGGTACTACTATCACCGCGATCTTTGCGGCTATCGGAGGTTCCATTTCCAGTAAACGGGCAGCTGGCATTCACGTAATGTTTAACGTATTCGGTACCCTGCTCTTCATGCTGATTCTGAAACCTTTTACCGGTTTTATCAGCACTGTCTCCACGCATTTTGCCATTAACAGCATGATGCAGATTGCCTTTGCGCATATCGTCTTTAACTTATCTACGACGATTCTCGCCTATCCATTTATTAATCTAATGGTCAAAGCGGTTAAAACACTGATTCCCGGTGATGAGAATCAGCGCATTGAAGTCAACATGGAAAATCTTGATCCTAAGATTGCCGCGACCTTACCGGCCGGTGCCTTGGGCGTATCTAAGCAGGCTACGATTAAAATGGGAATGCTTGCCTATGATTCCCTGAAAAACACAAAGGATTATTTTAATACAAAACAAAAACGTTATTCAGAATCTACGCATCAATGTGAGGAAGCAATTAATTCACTGGACAGTAAGATTACCGATTATCTGATGGAAATTGCCCATCACAATCTTGGCACGAACGATACAGATGAATTGATCGCCAATCTTAAATCGTTAAAAGATATTGAACGTATGGGCGATTTAGCAATGAATCTAAGAGAATTTTATTCTATGGCTTTTGAGGAAAAAGGTAAATTCTCTGAAGGCGCGATTGCAGATGTCAATGAAATGTATGATATTATCCTTGAGATGACAAAGCTGGCCATTGATTATTTTAATACCCGTGATGAAAAGCTGATCGACATGATTCAGGATAAAGAAAACTATCTTGATCTGATTGAAGAAAAAGCCCGTCAGCGTCACTTTAAACGTATGGCCCAATCAGAATGTGCAAGAGCGATTACCGGCAGTGTTTATATTGATATTCTATCCAATCTTGAACGTGTCGGCGATCATGCCTGCAACATCGTACGCAACTGTAATATCGAATTGCCATTACATAACAGTTTATAAAAGAAAGCCAAAAAGCTTTCTTTTTTTTATATTTTCATTTTTGCGACAGCTGCCATTTTCAATCGCTTTGGCAGCCAGCGTATCAGCTGATTCATCGTGCCAGGAATAATGATTTCCTGATCTTTCATCAATCCATGATAGGCGGCCTTGGCGGCCCTTTCTGGAGATCCAGCAAATTTGGGCGTTGGTTTTCCTGCTTTCGTGAAGAAAGCTGTATGGGTTGAACCAGGACAGAGTACAGAGATATGGATCCCGCTGTTTTTAGCTTCATAGCGGATAGCTTGAGTATAGCTTAAAACATAGGCCTTGCTGGCATAATAGGAGGCTGTATAAGGTCCTGGCTGAAAGGCGCCGATCGATGCCACATTTAAAATGCGGCCGCCGCTTTGCTGATGCTCAGCGATAAACAGCTTGCAAAGCATCGTTAATGAAATTATATTCAGCGTCAGCATCTGCAGCTCCCTGTCAGCATCCAGTGTCTCACTTTTCCCGATTAAACCTAAGCCGGCATTATTTATCAAAATATTAAATCGCACATCATCTGCCTTAAGTGACGCATAAAGCTTAAATGCCGCGTCATTGACTGCCAGATCCTGTTCATAAATCAATATTGGAACCGCATACTCTGCCTTTAATTTACACTGCGCTGCAAGCAGATGGCTCATAACCGATGAAACCAAGATTAAACCATAGCCATGGCTTGCGAATACCTCCGCCAGCGCATAACCGATGCCGCTTGTCGCACCGGTAATCAGCACATATTCCTTATCCATTGACGCAGCCATTAAACAGCTTTTGGATAATCCTGAGCAAGCAGCGCATAGACCGCCATATCGGCTAATCCCGCTTGATTAATGCCGGTCTGCCTCAACGTTCCTTCATACTGCAGGCCGCACTTTGCCATTACCTTTCCAGAATTAGGATTTAATACATCATGATGAGCCTCAATGCGGTTTACCTGCACTTCTTCAAACAAGAACTGAATCACTGCCGCAAAAGCTTCCGTGGTAATTCCCTGATGCCACCACTTTCTTGACAGGCAATAACCGATATGCACACACTTGATGTCTTCCTCAATTTTAACCACTGAAATATTGCCGATTACCTCATCATTATCCTTTAAAGCAATAGCCCACATATACTGCTGATCATGATCCTGAATGATCCATTCATTCAAAATCATTTTAGTCACCTCAACCGATGAATGTGCCGGCCAAGTCAGATAACGGGTAACCTCGGGATCACTGGCCCAGTTATGATACATATTTTCAGCATCCTCAATCTTAAATTTTCTCAAAACCAAACGTTTGGTTGTCAGCAAGGCGGTTCCTTTATGATGCATAATCTTCACTCCTTTAATTTTAACCATTATAGCTCACTCCCTGGTTTCAAGCAAGAAAAAAAGCCATTTGCATGGCTTATCCAAAATCATAGTGCTGACCCTTCACACAATAAATTACATGCTCACAGATATTAATCGTATGGTCACCGGCACGTTCAATGCTTCTTAAAATCTGCGAGCCTCTCAGCATGATCCGCAGTGACTGCTGATCCGCGTTTTCCTCTAATGTCTGATAGCATTCCTCAATTAACAGATCAATTTCTTTATCTCTTTCAGGAATATCAAAGGCCATATCTACATCCTTTTCCTCATAGCAAAGCATTGCTGCCTTCAGCATCTCAACCATCTTTTCTTCCATTTGAATAATATATGCCTCAACTGTAGGATTAATTGAATCATTTCTGATAATATAGGAAGCGATATTTTTCGCATAGTCACCGATTCGTTCAAGTTCTGAGGCAATTTTAATAGCGGATATAACCCGCCGAAGATCACTGGCTACCGGTGACAGCAGCGCAAATACCGAAATAGCGATATCATTAATTTCCTCTTCCATGTTATTGATGAAGCTGTCTGCCTTAATCAGTTCCAGGGCCTGCGCGCGGTCCTTTGACACATAAAGCCGCTGCAGCGTTTCATGCATGGAAATAACACGGCTGCCCATCTTCACAACCGAATATTCTAACACTTCAACTTCTTTATCAATTTTAACCATAACCCTCTCCTATCCGAAACGGCCTGTAATATAATCTTCCGTTCGCTTATCTAATGGCTGTTTAAATAATTTTGATGTTTCCTGAAATTCAATAACTTCTCCCAATAAGAAGAAAGCTGTATAATCACTGACTCTTGCCGCCTGCAGCATGCTGTGAGTGACAATGATGATTGTATAGTCATGCTTAAGCTCTTCAATAAGATCTTCAATCTTAGCGGTGGCTATTGGATCAAGGGCACTGGTCGGCTCATCCATTAAGATAACCTCCGGCTCCATCGCAATCGCTCTGGCAATGCATAAACGCTGCTGCTGACCGCCGGACAACCCCATCGCTGAATCATTAAGCCGATCACTCACTTCATCCCATAGGGCTGCCTGCTTTAATGATGTCTCAACGATTTGCGTAAGCAGATGCTTGTCCTTGATTCCCTGACAGCGCGGGCCATAGGCTACATTGTCAAAGATACTCATAGGAAATGGGTTTGGTTTTTGGAAAACCATACCTACCCGGGTACGCAGATCCACCACATTCATCTTGCCCGAATTAATATCTGTATCATTAATCGTGATACTGCCCTCAATCCGGCAGCCTTCAATTAAATCATTCATTCTGTTTAAGCAGCGCAGAAAAGTAGACTTACCACATCCGGAAGGGCCGATAAAAGCAGTTACTCGATTTTTATTAATATCCATCGTTACTTTTTTCAAAGCCTGTTTCTCACCATAGTACAGATCAAGATCCTTGATCTTAAAAATCGTTTCTTCCATAAGTACCTCCTAATACCACGCTTTATTCAGCCGCTTGCTCAGCAGCTTGACGATAATATTTAAACAAAGAACAAAAATCAATATAATAATTGAAATAGCGGATGCCAGCTCAAAATTAGGCTGTTCACCGCTCATCACTGACCAGATATGAACGGCCAGGGAAGTTCCCTGCGACAGCAGGGTTGGTGAATCGTTGATAAACGTACCCATTGTATAAATCAGTGCTGCTGACTCACCGATGACCCTGCCGATACTCAGCAGTACGCCGGTCAGAATACCCGGCACCGCACAAGGCAGCACGACCTTGAAGATCGTCTGTGACTGATTGGCACCTAGCGACAGGCTCGCATCACGCAGGCTGTTAGGCACAACAAGCAAAGCTTCCTCGGTAGAACGAATGATGGTCGGCAATAAGATAATTGCCATGGTTAATGAACCTAATAAAATATTAGTTGTCGTCGCCCCAAAGGCTCTCGTAATAGGAAACAGTACCGATACACCCATCAAACCATAGACAATACTAGGAACGCCGGTCAGCGTTTCAATACCGGAACGGATCATTCGGTTGAGTCTTGATTTATTGGCATATTCATTCAGATAGATTGCCGCCGCGATACCAATCGGCAAAGCAATCAGCAAGGATACCACAATCAAATAACCGGTAGTCAGCAAACTGCCGCGGATACCGCCGCCCGGTGTTTTTACATAGGCTGAGGTGATTGATGCCGCGTCCTGATCTAAAGCCGCCGCGATTTCAGCCGCGTTCTGACTGGCCAGATTACCAGCGAAATCAGCGCTGCCATCAAGCCTTTTAAAATCTATTTTTTCAATCTGTACGCCTACTTCCAGCGTTAGATCTAATCCTTTATTTGCCCCCGCACTCTTATCGATCGTATGCGCAAAAGGTGAAAGCGGATCAATATATTCGACTAGCACAAGCTCATGCTTGTCATTGGACAGCGCATCAACAAATGCGATTCCCCATTTTTCAGAAAAGCTGGCCTGTGGGGTTAAGTCATCAGGAGCCGTAAAGCTTCCTGAATGATTTACCTCTGTTTTTACTTCCACCAAGTAATTTTTTGACCAATAATCATTTTTCAATAAATCAAAGCTGATTAATGAAAAGCCTTTTGAAAAGATGAAGATAAAAATGCTGATTAATACTGTCACACTGATCAGTGAAGACAGATATGTGATGCCATTCAGCAGACCATCACTGACTTTACTGGAACGTCGGTTTTCCCTGATCATGATTGATTCCCTACCTTTTTCTTCATTTGATTTAAAACAAAATTAGAAACTAAAATCACTGCCATCAGCACAATACCTACTGAGAAACGAATATCATAATCGAGTCCAGTCGTTTCTTTTAAGCCTGCCAGCATTGTTGAGGTTAAGGTGCGGGTAATATCGAAAAGGTCAAAGGTTGGCCCCATCAGCTTATTACCAGCTACCATCGCAACCGCTGTTGCCTCGCCGAAGGCTCTGCCGATACCAAGAATGGCACCAGCGAAGATACCTGATTTGGCACTGGTTAAAATGACCTTAAAATTGGTTTGTGTCTGGGTTGCTCCCAAAGCTAAAGAACCCAATTCCATCTCTTTGTCTACCGAGCGAATGGCTGTGACTGCCATGGATGTGATAGTCGGAAAAATCATGATTGCCAAAAGCAGAATCACTGCCAGCAGCGAGCTGCCGCCGGCTGTAACAATACCCAATTGCGATGCCAGCATTTTTACTAACGCGGTAATTGATCCTGCCGCAAATACTCCATAGACAACTGATGGAATTGACGCGAGCAATTCAACAACCGTACTCATGATCTGCGAAATAGACTTAGGCGCAATCTTGGCAATAAACAAAGCGGTCAGCACTGAAATTGGAAATGCCAGCAGCAATGCGCCAAAAGATGAAATCAAAGTATTGATAATGATATAGCCCACGCCATAGATTCCCTGATCCTGCCGCCACGTTGTACCTAGCAGGAAATCAACAGCATTTACCTGACCGTTCGCGTATCCCGGCAGAAAAGGCGCAATTCCTTTAATTCCGACAAACAGCAGAATGACGATGATTGCCGAAGCGGACAGAAAGGCTGCCGCCATAAAGCATCGTTTTGAAATCCTGTCATTCCTTAATTTCCGTTCATTTTTTTCCGTGCTGATTTGTTTTCTGACAAATTTATCCATAATTCTGTTCACATCCTATCATTAAGAAAGATGCCTTGCCACCGCTTAGCATCTTTAAGTACCTTCAGCTTATTGAATATCTTCCCACTTTGTTGTTTCACCAGTGAAAATAGCTTTAATCTGTGCCGCGCTCAAATCAGTAACCGCTGTATTTTCAGCATTTACAATCGTAACCACCGCATCCAAGCAATAAGTGCCGCTCATCATGGCTGATGATGTATCTTCATCATTATTGAATGCACGTGAAGCAAAACCGATATCCGCTTTATTAGCGCCGTCTTTTTCACCGCCTAGAACACGTTTCCAGCCATCGCCTGAACCTGTCTGATTCATTGTGAATTGGAAGTTGCCAGCCATTGGGACAAAGCTCTCCAGCGCTGCCTTCAATGTCTTTTCAACCGAAGTAGAACCTGCAGTGGTAATTGTGATTGAGGAATTATCCTGTTCCACGATTGGATGATTTGCAGCTAATTCAGCCCATGGCTTTGCTTTAGATTTATCTACGACACCGCCTGCCTTTTCAACGACTAACATACCTTCTTCAGAATTTTGCATATAATCTAAAAAGGCTGCGACTAATTGTTCTTTTGCCTCATCGCCAAAATCGCCGGCGGCACGGGTTACGAAATCAAAAGGTCTTTGTAACTTATAAGTACCGTCTAAAGCTGCCGCTTCACTTGGTGTTACACCTTCAAATTGAGTTGGTGTTACACCATTTGCCGCAAAGTCAGTAGTTAGTGAAACATAGCCGATTCCATTCTTGTCCGCACCAACTTTAGCTGCCATATCGCCGTTGCTTGAAACTTCAATAGCTGTATCCAGCAATTGATCAACAAAATCAGATGCCTTTTCATAAGCTTCCCGCGTACCGCTTGATGAATCACGGGTATAGACATTGATTTGTCCTGTTACGCCAGTATTTACCGGATTATCCGTATTCCCGTTATTTTGATCCGCAGCCGGTGTTGATGTACATCCTCCTAATAATAAGCATGCTATCAGCAATGCAGTGATTTTCTTCATATCAGAAATCCTCCTTGTTTTATTACATTGCCAGTATAAAGAGTGATTGTTAAAGAAATAGAAAGATTTTGTTAATTCTCTGTTAAAAAAGCAAAATTTGCATAAAAAAAAGCAGATGCCTAGCACCTGCAAGAAAAAAACACCCAGTGGGTGTTTTCAGAAACTAGATTAAGCTAACGTTAGCAGCTTGAGGACCGCGGTTGCCTTCAACGATTTCGAATTGAACCTTTTGGCCTTCTTCTAAAGTCTTATATCCATCAGACTGGATAGCTGAATAATGGATAAAGATTTCTTTGCCATCTTCTGCTTTAATAAATCCGTAACCTTTTTCTGCATTAAAAAATTTAACTGTTCCTGTACTCATTGTTAGTACCTCCATTTTGTCTGTAAACAAGCTGAAGTCATTAGGTATAAAAAAATCACATTAATTCCTTGTACCTTGAGACATAAATACAATTCCTTAAATGTGAATTATAGTTATTGCTTCGTATTACTATTTAAGTATAAGCGCTATTCAGATCAAAGTCAAGCGAAACCTAAAGTTTATTCAGTTTGATCGTAAACACTGTACCTACATTTAATTCTGATCGTACCTCAATCACACCGCCGTGAGCATCAATCACCGATTTAACAATCGCTAAGCCTAAACCGCTGCCGCCCTCAGCCCTTGCCCTTGACTGATTGACTCTATAAAAGCGCTCAAAAATCCGGCTCTGTTCATTGACATTAAAGCCGCAGCCCTCATCTTGGACTTGGATATAATAATCATCATCCGTTGTGAAAGTACACAGCGTAATCGTGCCGCTGTCACTGTACTTCACCGCATTGACTAATAAATTATTCAATACCTGAGACATCTTTTGGGCATCACAGAAAAGCCGTGCTTCTCCTTTTAAATCCAGATTAAGCTTAAGGCCTTTCTCATTGATCAACGGCATCAGCGGTTTGCATACATTCTGTGCCAGTTCATGAAAATCAATGCGTGTGCGGTGCAGAATCGGCTGTTCCACAGACAATTTACTTAATTCCAGCAGATCCTTGACAATACTCTCTAAGCGCTGCACCTCACTGTTGATTTGATTCAGAAAATCCTTCTGTGCTTCAGGATCATTAAAATCATCCCGAATCAATATCTCGCTCATGCCCTTGATCACTGAAATAGGAGTTTTTAATTCATGGGACGCATCAGCAATAAACCTTTTCTGCATTTTCTCACCGCTCAATGCCTTGGTCATATCCTGAAGCAGAATCAAACAGCCGCTGAATCTGCCATGGCTGGTCACCGGCACCATATACGCCTGATAATCTACATCATCGATACGGATGCGTTCTTCCTGTTCTTTTTCAAGAATAAAGGCATCCTTTATAACCTCTTGAATGGCCGGATCAAAATCATTACGCAGATAATCCAGTTCAATTTTAGCGTCAGAATGACGAAAAGCCAAAGCCTGTGTATTATAGATTACAATCTTCCCCATTTCATCAAGCAGCAATAAGGGAAAAGGAATCGATGATACGATCGTCAGCAGCTGTTTGGTTTTTAAATGTGAATCCGAGCTGCTGGTTTTTAATTCATGCAGCAGATTCTCATTATTTTTACGCACATCCGCCGCCAGCCTGATTTCACTGCTGTACCAAATAAAGCCAAAGGCAATGATCAGCAGCAGAATTACCAGATAAACAGGCAGATTAAATAATGATTCCAAAGCCATCGAAACAATAAGCAGGGCAAACAGCGCACTCAGTTTATGCCTGTCCATCTTTCAGCTCCATACAATAGCCGACACCGCGGTTGGATTGGATGGTCACATTGCTTTTTGCTAATTTACTCCTTAACTTAAAGATATGCACATCGACGATGCGGGTATCACCGTCATATTCAAAACCCCAGATTTCACTGCAGATCTGGTCTCTGGACAGCACGATTTCATGATTCATCATCAGATAAACAAGCAAATCAAATTCCTTCTTTGTGCAGCCCACAGCCTCATTGCCGATCAGCACTTCACGTTTTTTTAAATGGATACTGACATTGCCGAAAGTCAGCTTCTCATGATCTGCCTTCGGCAGTCTTTTAATATGAGCATTCACACGGGCAACTAATTCACGCGGTGAAAAAGGTTTGGTTATGTAATCGTCGACGCCCTCTTCAAAGGCCTGCAGGATATCGGCCTCATCATCTTTAGCAGTCAGCATGATCATGATGCTGTCAATATTCTTCTTACGCAGGCGGCTGACCAGTTCAAGGCCGGAAAGTCGCGGAATCATCCAATCAATGATCAAGACATCAAAATGTTCATTCAGCGCCATATTCAAGGCGGTTTCACCGTCGGCAGCTTCACTCAGCTCATAATCGCGCTTTAAATCATAGGCAATGATCTTACGGATATTATCTTCATCCTCAATGATTAATATTTTATTCATTTCCCTCTGCCCTCTCATAACATTCGATAATCTTCTGAACCAATGGATTACGCACGACATCAAGACCGCTCAGTTCAACAAAGCCAATCTTATCAACCCCTTGTAAGATTTTACGGGCATGCAGCAAGCCGCTGTCCTGCTTTTTCACTAAATCGATCTGCGTACCGTCACCGGTAATCACGACCTTAGAATTAAAGCCCATGCGGGTAAGAAACATTTTCATTTGATTTTTAGTCGTATTCTGTGCTTCATCAAGGATGATAAATGCATTGTCTAAAGTACGGCCGCGCATATATGCCAAGGGTGCAATTTCGATGACTTCCTTTTCCAACAGCTTCTCTACGGTTTCCACACCGAGCATATCATACAGCGCGTCGTAAAGCGGCCGCAGATAAGGATCAACCTTTTCCTTCAGATCACCAGGCAGAAAGCCGAGGTTTTCACCTGCCTCCACCGCGGGACGGGTTAATACAATCCGTGAAAAATTACCCTTTTTTAACTGAGCAACCGCATAGACAACAGCCAGGTAGGTCTTACCGGTACCGGCCACGCCAGTCGCGAAGATGATATCATCATGCGTTAACGCATCGATTAGAATCCGCTGACCAATCGTCTTTGGATAAATCAGCTTGCCGCTGACCGTCTTGGCAATCGGCTCACTGTTTAACCGTTCAAGATTAATCGACGGCGATGCTTTCACAAGCCGAATTAAATAATTCAAATCCGACGCATTCAGATGCTTCTGCTCATGAATCAGCGTATAGGCAGCCCTGACAATCTTTTCAATGCAATCAAGCACTTCCCGGTTATCACACTGCACATCAAGCTGTCCATTATTAAAAATCAATTCAGCATCAAAGGCTGAACGCAGCAAATCAAGATTTTTATCATGCGTACCGCAAAACATCATAATTTCATCATAAGACCATGTACTGCAATCAATAGAAAACGCTTTTGACATTTTATTCTCCTGGGCTTGAAATATCTTCAAGCAATGTATAATGTAAATCCATTTTTATTTTATCGTCATTTACCGAAAATTGCAAAATATTTTCACTGACGATCTTCTCATCCTCACCCAGCTCTTCACTGATGATCCGCCGTGCCTGAAACAGCAGCTGGAAAAACTGCACACCCTCAGGCAATGAATTATTAGGCATTTCAACGCTGAAGTCCGACCACGTATAAGCAAACACCCTGCCTTTGACATAGATTTCCTCGGGCAGATTCATACTGTCCAGCAAAATATTGCTGACCAATAAATCACCTTTCTTAACTACATCATTAATCTTTACGCATTTTTCACCATGCTGAAGATCAAAAGAAGCAATTACACCATCTTTTTGGGCAATCAATTCATTCCGCGTCAGTTCTTCTTTTTCAACGGTTTTCTTAGGCAGAAAGCGCACCTTCAGCTTGCTGCCGTTCTGTTCAACCTCAATCCAAGTAAAGGATCTCTTTAATTCCTCATTCAGCTGCTGCTTCAGTACATTTTTATCGGTTAGCTGAAAGGGCGGCATAGCCTGAAGCTGTACGAGCGTATCTGCAATCAAAGCACGGTTAACAGTTCCCTCACCTAAGATTTCAATATTAAAAACCGTCGATGACAATAAGAGCCACAAAGCCGCAGCCGCACCGGCGGCAATCAGCCGGTCAAGCTGCTTGAATGTGCGCAGCAGCATACCGATGACACCGGTTGTTTTCAGATGGATAATGTGCGGATATGTCTTGATTAGATCATTGCGGTTTAATACTGAAGCATAAAAAGTGATCGTATCCTTTTGCTGACGAATCCCATAAACGGTCCAGTTATGGGTTTTCACCGTCTGCAGGAAAACATTCAGATTAAAATCCAGGGACCAGTAATCCAAGCCGAATTTATTCATTATTAAACACAACGGTGGCAATCGTGCCGCCGATCAATATTTCATCCCGCGTCAGTGCTGAAATCATCAGATCACTGCCCTGGATAGTCAGTGTATAGTGTGCGCACTGAATCTTGATTTCATTCTTTCTGACTCTGAGAATGGCTTTATATTTCTCAATCATCAACTGACGATCATCATATGTAATCATTCACTCACCTCATTCTATTTTATGAGGTGAATCTTATTATAGAACAGTTCTTTTATAGCTGTGATTATTGAGTAAGCCGATTCAATTCTCTGATTTCAAGCAGACACAGCGGTACCGCAAGCAAAAATGAAGCTATATCCGCCGCCGGCTGTGCCCACTCCGCTCCCTTTAAGCCTAATAATGAAACCAGAAGGAAGAGTGCAGGAATAAAAAACAAGCCTTGACGTGCCATTGCCAAAAGACTGGCCGGCAGCGTTTTGCCAATGTTTTGCAGCAGCATATTCGTTAAGATCACAACACCCATAAAAGGAAAGGATAAGCATTGATAGCGCAATGTCTGCGCGCCGATTTCAAGCAGCAGCGGATCTTCACTTCTAAATAAAGCGACTAATGCCGGCGCCCCCAGATAGCCGAGAATCGATATGATAATCAAGCCGATCGTTGAAACCTTGATGCAGAAAATAAAAGCATCTTTAACTCTTTGGTAAAGACCGGCGCCATAATTAAAGCCGCAGACTGGCTGAAAACCCTGACCGAAGCCAATTAACGCTGAGCTGGCAAACGCTGTGATCTTGGATACGATGGAAAAGGCGGCAATCGCGCTGTCACCATAGTCCTTGACCGCCCAGTTTAATGCGATAACTGCCACACTGGTAAGGCCTTGCCGGCATAGACTTGGCAAACCGCCCTTGGTGATTTGACGATAGCGTTCAAAGGTCGGCTTAAAATGTTTAAACCGTATGTGAATATTTCCCTTCTGCATACTGCCGATAAGCAGGAGCAGCCAGCTGACGAATTGTGCGATAATGGTTGCCAGCGCAGCACCGCCCACACCCATACCTAATGTAAAAATAAAGATTGGATCTAAAAAGATATTCAAGATTGCACCGGCGGTTATGCCAATCATCGCAAATTGCGCGTTCCCCTGCAGCCGCAGCTGATTATTTAAGACCAGCGATGACATCATAAAAGGTGTGCCGATCAAAATATATTTCAGATAATCAACAGTATAAGGCAGAGCGGTGCCGGTAGCCCCCAGAAGCTTAGCCAGCGGTGTCAGAAAAAGCAGCCCTGCCGCGGCAATCACCGCCCCTAAGCCAATCGGCGTAAAAAAGCCGACCGCTGCCATCTTTTCTGCTTCATCATACTTCTTGCTGCCCAGCTCACGGGATATATAATTGCCTGAACCATGACCAAAGAAAAAGCCGATCGCCTGAATCAGCACCATGATTGAAAAAGCGATTCCGACAGCTGCCGAAGATTCAGTATTATCAAGATGTCCAACATAAACTGAATCAACCATATTATAAAAAGATGATACCAGCATACTGATGATCGTTGGGACTGACATGGCAAGAATCAAACGCTCAACGGGTGCTTCCGTCATCCTTTTATGCTTTTCATTCCGTTTTTGTTCCTCATATGTATCCATATCCAATCCCCTTTCTTATCAATCAAAAAGACACCCCGTTTAAGAAGTGTCCCTAAGTATTTAGTTATTTACTGCGGCGAGCCTTACGTGCTGCTTCTGATTTAAGCTTACGACGTACGCCTGGTTTTACATAAAACTCTCTTTTGCGAGCTTCAGCAAGGGTTCCATTTCTAGATACTTGACGTTTGAATCTGCGTAAAGCATCATCTAGAACTTCATTTTCTTTTATTACTACTTTTGGCATTACTTACCCTCCCTTCTGATGCAAGCATTAACATTATACATAATTATGTGATATTTTGCAAGCTTAATATGAAGAATTTACATTTTCTTTTTGAAGAAGTTTTACACCGGCACTTGTACCGATACGATCAGCCCCGGCTTCCACCATTGCCTGAAGATCTTCATAGCATCTCACACCGCCGGCAGCCTTTACTTTACAAGCCCCGTGAACACTTTCTTTCATCAGCTTTACATTCTCCACCGTAGCACCCGCTGTTGAGAAACCAGTAGAAGTTTTAACGAAGGTTGCTTTTGCGTTCACGCAGCATTCACAAGCCTTGACAATCTCTTCTTTGCTTAAAAGACATGTTTCAAGTATGACCTTAACACAATGATGATCGGCTGCCGCTACCACACTGCGGATATCCTCTTCCACCAATGCATAGTTATGATCTTTTAAAGCGCCGATATTGATGACCATATCAAATTCTTCCGCGCCGTTAGCAAGAGCATCTCTAGTCTCAAATGCTTTTACTGCTGAAGTCGCTGCGCCCAACGGGAAACCGATGACCGTACAAACCTTTACGTCACTGCCCTTCAGCGCTTCCGCGCAATATTTAACCCATGTCGGATTCACACAAACTGACGCAAAGTCATAGGTTCTCGCTTCCTCACACAGCTTTTGAATCTGTGCCTGTGTAGAATCAGCCTTCAATAATGTATGATCAATTAACTTATTCATCTTTTCCATCCTCCTCGATGCCCAAGTAATATCTGCGGATGATTGCCCGTGCCGCCCGATGATCGCCAATATAAGGTTCCCGGCCATTTTCACGGTAAATGAAGGTTTCATCGCCTTTGCCGAGAATCAGCACGGTATCATCGACATTGGCCATCTCGATTGCCTGCCTGATAGCGTCATAACGGTTTTCAATATAAATATTGTTGGTATCTACGATCCCCGCTTTAATTTCATTGGCAATCTCTCTTGGATCTTCATCACGCGGATCATCCTCTGTCAGAATAATCATATCACAAAATTCACTGGCAACACTACCGAAAACTTTGCGTTTATGACGGTCACGCTTGCCGGCGCTGCCAAATACGGCAATGATCTTACGCTGCGGCTGAGTAATCAGCTTGGCGTATTCAAATACTTTCTGTAAGCCGTCAGGCGTATGCGCAAAGTCAACGAATACGTTAAATGGCTGACCTTCATCAATGCGTTCTAAACGGCCGTCAACCTGATCCAGCGTATCCAGACAATCCAATACTTTTTCAAGCTCCAAGCCGCTTTCATGCATGGCTGCGATTGCCGCCAGCAAATTATAAATATTATACAAAGCGATCAGATTCGTTTTCACTTCATATTCACGGCCCTGATGCAGCAGCTTAAATCTGGAATGCTGAGTGCCCAAGCGAATATCATCGGCCCGATAATCCGCATCATTTTGTACGCCATAAGTTACCACCCGCGCGTTACATACTTCCATCAATGCGCGGCAGCACTCATCATCAGCATTTAATATGCAGACACCGTTCTTATTTACCATCTTAAACAGCTTCTTCTTAGCTTCAAAATAATTCTCAAAAGTACCGTGAAAATCAAGATGATCATAGGTCAGATTGGTAAAGATTACCGTATTAAAATCAACGGTATTCACCCGGCCTAATTCAAGACCGTGGCTGCTTACTTCCATGGCCACTGCCTTCATCCCGTGATCCACCATATCCTTAAGCGTTGAATGAATCGTCAAGACATCCGGTGTTGTCAGTGAAGGCGGTAAAGTAACATCGCCATAAGAAATAGAAATCGTCCCCATATAGCCGCATGGCTCAAACCGGGAGTGAACATCACGGATGATTTTCGCAATCGTTGACTTGCCGTTAGTGCCGGTTACGCCGTAAACCTGAAGCTTGCGGCTTGGATAATCATAGAACTTATTAGCCAGACGATTCATTGTCGCTAAAACATTTTCAACCTTGATATAGACGATACATTTACGCTTATTTTCTATTGGTTTGCTGTGAACAATGCAGAGAGCACCGTTATCGATTGCCTGATCAACAAAATCATGGCCATCGCTATTGATTCCTGAAACACAGAAAAAGATGCTGTTTTTAGTCTTGATCCGAGAATCGAAACTGAGTTCTTCGATTTCTATTTCCGGTGCGTGATCAAACATCTCTGATAGCTTCATCCTTTTACCTCCTCGATTTTGCCCTGCAGCATCCCATTTTCATAACCTGTAATGACAACCGTATGAAATTGATTTACAACTGACGCATCGCACATGACAGTGACTGGAAAATACTGGCTGGCATGTCCTATTGCCAGCTGATTCTCCTGTTTTTCAAAAAGCACGCTGACCCGTCTGCCGATCCAGCCTTGCTGGTACAGCGCATAATCATTCCCGCTTTTTACATTTAATAGTTTGGCACGTTCTTTCTTTACTAAACCGCTGATTTGATTCGACATGCCTGCCGCCCTTGTACCATCGCGTTTAGAAAATGGAAATACATGCATAAAGCTGAACTGAATGCGATCAAGATTTGACAGCGTCTCATTAAAATCTTCTTCTGATTCATCAGGAAAGCCAACAATAATATCGGTAGATATTGAACAATCAGGCAATAGTGCGCGGATCTCATCGATTCGCTCGATAAATGCTTCAATCGTATAAGGACGATTCATGGCCTTTAACACATGATTGCTGGCACTTTGAATCGGAATATGTAAATGCCGGGCAATCCGCTCATCCTGCTGCATTAAAGTAAGAAACTCATCACTCAGCTCATTGATTTCTATAGAAGATAAACGAATTCTTTGCAAGCCCTCGACCTCATTTAACAGCCGTCTCAATAAAGCGGTCAAATCAGTACCTAAATCATGACCATAACGGCCGGTATGAATCCCGGATAAGACGATTTCATAATGCTGATTAGCTACCAGCTCCTTAGCTGTTTTAATCACATCATCCATCGGCAATGAACGCTCCCGTCCTCTCGCGTAAGGAATGATACAATAGGAACAAAACTGATTGCAGCCATCCTGAATCTTAAGAAAAGCCCGCGTATGATCCGTAAAGCGATGGATTGGCAGCGCCTCAAACACCTTAACATTGTCAATCTCATGAACCAGATTCAAGCGCTTCTTTTGTTTATAGGCTTGATCTACTTCTAAAGCTAAGCCAGCTTTGCCATCACTGCCTAAAATGAGATCAACACCTTCAATCTCAGCGATTTCTTTGCTGCTGGTCTGAACGTAACAGCCTACCACAGCAATAAATGCCTCTGGATTTGTACGGATTGCCTGATGAATTTTCTGACGGCTCTTACTGCCTGCCGTATTGGTAACCGCACATGTATTAATAATGTAGATATCCGCTTTTTCTTTAAAATCCACTTCTGTATATCCCAGCTCTAAAAGCCCCTGAACATAAGCCTGGGATTCGTATGTATTGACTTTGCAGCCGAGTGTACTCATAGCAAATGTAGTCATTTTAATCACCTCAAACTAACTTATTATACACTATTTCATCTTAAATACAATCATCTTTGCCATTTACTTAACAGCTTCTCACCCTTGCGCAAGGCCTTTTCCGAAAGCCATTGCCGGCTGAGAATCAGCTGCAGTGCCCCACGCTCATCAGCCTGTATCAGATAAGGCAAAAGCTCGGCAAGCTCTGAAGGCTCAGCACATTGAGATAAAGACAATGAATACGATGCCTGCCCATTTGAAAGAACATATAGCCGATGATTCAGTTTACAAAAACAGAAACATTGCTCTTCTGCCTCGCCAATCAGTTCAAGCTCAGTAAAACCGGCAGCGATTACATCCGCGCTTAAGCTTTTCTGAGTGATTAAAGAAGCATACTCATAACGCAGCTGCGCATACTGTTTTAATTCAAAAAGAACCATCTCATCACGGTAAATATCATTCATCCGCTCATCAAACATCGGTATGAACACCTGCTTATGATTGCGCATCACATACGGCAAGGCTGCCTTCAGCGCATCGATTTCAATATTAATCAGTCTTTTCTTCTCTAAATAATTTAAGCTTGACCAATAATCATTCATTTCGTAACAGGCTTTAAAAAAAACAGTTTCAAACGCCTGTTTGCTTAAAATACAGCGATACAGAAATTGCGCGTAAAAGAATTCAAGATCACTCTTGATGGGCAGATTTAATTTATCCGCTTTAAACTGTGATTGAATAAGCGGCAGCTGTTCTCGGCAGCCCTGAGTTTTAAACAGCGGTTCACGCTGATCCTTTTCACATAATTTAATCAATTGTTTCATTTTACTTCACCTGACAGATCATAATGATAGCTGATGGCGTTTAAGGCAAATAACGCAGCTGTCTCAGCACGGAAAATTGCTGTGCCTAAGCTTACCCGCACAAAACCAAAAGCCTCAGCCTTAGCCACTTCTTCCAAGCTAAAACCACCTTCCGGTCCAATCATTACCGCAATGGATGAAATATCCGGATGTTCCTTAAACACCGCCGCCAGATTGCAGGCTTTTAAATCCGCATCCTCATAGGCTATCAGCTTTAAGTCGGCCTGCACGCCCAGTACCTGATCAAAATCAGCGCTAGCCAGCACCGGTGTCTGATGAGCCCGCTTGCATTGTTCACAAGCCTCTAAAGCAATCTTATTCCAACGCATCAGCTTTTTATCCGCCTTCTCTTCTTTGGCTTTCACGACACAGCGGCTGCTGATCATCGGCTGAATCTCATAGGCACCGCATTCACATGCCTTCTGCAGCAGATAATCCCATTTATCCCCCTTAATCAATCCCATAATAAGCGTTGTTTTAACCCTTGAAGCATTTAAAGGGAGGGCCTCAAGCACCAAGCCGGCCACTTGATCATCGGCGAATTCAATGGCTGTCAAATAGGGCTGTTCACACGTATCCACCACCCGCACCTGACTGCCTTGTTTCATCCGCAATACATTCTTTATATGATGTGCCTGTTCCTTATTAAAAACAAACCGTTCATCGATATTTAATTTACCTTGTACAAAATACTGCTGCATAACATCACCTGCAACCATTTTAACGTATTTACCAATAAACTGCAATTAAAGGCAAGAAAAAAGGGCAGCTTCTGCCCTTGTTCAATCAAGCCCCCTGGATTTTCAATTCATGAAGTTCAATGAGCGAAGTCTCATGTTCCTTATCCAAATGCCTTAAAAGATACGTACTTATGAAGATGACCACGATAAATGATATTACATCGGCAATTGGAGCCGAAACCAAGACGCCCTCAACCCCAAAGGATATCGGTAAAACCAATACCAACGGTACACTTAAAACAAAATCACGCAGTAAGGATAAGCCCATTGATAACATCGGTTTGCCTAATGACTGCAGGAAGATGCTGGTCGCTTTTTGGATACAGCATAAAAGAATCGTTCCTAGATAGCACCTAAAGGCCATAACCGCAAATTCATTGTATAATTCATTTTCACTGCCGAAGATGCGAATGATCTGTAAGGGGAAGCACTCAAAACAAATTGTCGCGATAATTCCGACGGTGATTTCCGCAAGAATCATCGTTTTAAATATCTGTTTGACGCGTTTCATTTCCTTGGCGCCATAGTTATAACCAACAATTGGCTGTGAACCTGCCGCAATACCAACCACAAAGGAAATAACGATCTGGAATACTTTCATGACAATGCCCACTACCGTTAATGGAATATCAGCGCCATATTTTGATTGTGCGCCATAAGTTACCAATACATTATTCATGACACCCATAATCACTACAATTGAAATCTGTGTCAGAAAGCTGCTGATACCTAATGGCAGAATTCTTTTCAGTAATTTTGTGCGAAGCATAAAGCTGCCCTTGTGTAACTGAATTGATTTAGTGTGCTTTAGGTAATACAAGGCTAAAATTGCGGAAACAAATTGCCCAAGGATAGTAGCTAATGCGGCTCCCATCATACCCCAGCCAAAAATAAAGATGGCGATTGGATCAAGAATGACATTAATGATGCAGCCAGCCAAAGTTGATAACATTGCAAATTGCGGACTGCCGTCAGCACGAATGATTGAATTCATCATATTAGCAAACATAAAGCAAGGAATACCGATAACAATATAGCTGTAATATTCTGATGCATAAGCAAGGGTATTTGCCGTTGCGCCAAAGCTCATTAAAATATGATTCTTGAAAATAATTAATAATGTGGTAAGAACGATTGAAACAATCAAAGTAAACACAACCGCATTTCCTACACTGCGATGTGCATTCTCCTCATCCTTACTCCCTTGACAAATACTCAGATAGGCTGCACAGCCATCACCAATGAGCAATGCAATAGATAAGGCTAGTATTGTTACCGGGAATACGACATTAGTCGCACCATTGCCCAGATAACCGATGCCTTGACCGATAAAAATTTGATCCACGATATTGTATAAAGCGGATACTAACAAGGACATTGTACAGGGTATAGAAAACTTCAGCATCAGCTTAACAACTGATTCCTCTGCCAAATAATGATTCATACTATTTTTCATAAAAACCTCCATTTTCACATAATAAAAAGACCACAGCTTTAGCTTGCCACGCGATTGACCCTCGCATATAAGCTGCAGTCGTAGTCTTCATGTGTGTCAGTATAACACAAATAAATTTGTCTCGTAAGATATTTTTTTATTATTTTTGATTAATCTGACGGTATTCCTGCGGCCGCATGGCGGTCAGCTGTTTGAATTTCATACAGAAATATTGAACGTTCTGCATACCGCACTGCAGAGCAATCTCACCAATTTTTAAATTTGTCTCACATAATAAATGCTTTGCCTTGCGAATCCTAAGCTCATTGATGAAATATGGCAGACTGACACCCATTTCCGCATTAAAGACACGGCTTAAGTAAGAAGCGGAGACATTCATTGCATCAGCAATCTCATATAGACTGATACTCTCCTGATAATGACGGTTAACATATTGAATAGTGTTAATAATCAGCGGGCTGATAGCGGCTTTATGTTCTGTTTTAAATTGGCAGAAGGTAAGCAGCAGATTAAACAGCGATGCCTCAAATTCTTCAATAGCGCAGTATTGTTCTAACCGCAGCACCTCATTGATCCGTTCTTCAAAATCGAGACGAAACTGCAAATTCAAAATCAGCAGCATTTTCTTAAGTTCAGAAATAATATCATATGTCAGGATAACATCCATGCTTCTTTTCAGTGACAGCATTATTTCATGTACGATGAATCGCATATTTTCAAGTTTACCGTCAAGCAGATTTTGCTGCAGCTTCTGAACCATCGGTATCAAATCAATCAATTTCACATTCTGACGGTCTTTGATAAACATTGACGCCTGCATCGAACACGGACGCATTTTATAAAAAGCCAGCCGATGGCTATTCCTTAACTGTTTAAATGCTGACTGAAAGTGCGCATATGAAACAATTGGTTCTGAATACAGCGTTATGCTGCTTAAATATGGATGCTTAACCTGCCTTGCTTCAATGAATTGCTGCTGCAGCTTTTTTTGAATCTGATCAGCAATGATGGGTATTGGCAATTCCTTGCTTGTTTTAGGTGTAATCATGACCGCAATTAATTTTGATGAGTCATAATTGACCGCACTCATTTCCTTTTCAAATTCATAAGTCTGTTCAAGGGATACCAGCAAGTATTTAACAGCGGCAAAAATATCCAGATAATTTTCACGGTTTAAGTTTAATTTACTATTATAAAAACGCTTTTCAATACCGGCAAGAATCAAATAGCAGTTATTAAAATCTATTTTCAGCTCAACATTCATTTCCTGCATCATTTCTAAAAGCTGATCATATTGCTGACCAAAAAGACTTTCATTTATAATGTATCGTTTGCAAGTTTCAATTTGCTGCTGCTTGAAATTATCCATAAGTACCTCTTTTTTATTATAAAGCAGGCAGTCTAAATTATCCAGACTGCCTCAGCTTTATTTATTTAAAATATCTTCGGCAACGAGCTTGCCAAAAGTAACATTTTCATTAGTAGGCGCACCGCCAAATAATCCATCATGCGCGCATTCACCAACGGCATAAAGATTATTAATCGCATGACCTGCTTTGGTTACCACATGCATGGATGAATCTACCTCAATACCGCCCAAAGTAACTTGTAAGCCCGGTTTTGTTGAAACCGCATAATAAGGGGCTTGCGTAAAATCAATCGTAAGATTAGCTGAACGGCCAAATTCCTCGTCGATACCTGTCTTTACAGCCAACTGGTATTTCTCAATCGTTGCGGTTAGATTATCAGCAGGAACACCCATTTTTTCAGCAAGCTCTTCAATTGTATCAGCTTCAATAAAATAGCCTTGATCTTTAAAGCCCTGAAGCCGTTTTGACTTATCCATAGCACTTTGATCGATCAGAATATACACATGATCGCCTTCCTGTTCCATCATCCATTTAGAAAGTGTTGTATAATCCGGATAATAATCATTACAGAAACGTTTGCCTTCTAAATTTACCATGATGCCGCCTTCTGCCCGTGCCGCGCTCAGACTTGAATTCACACCATTCTCACTATGAACGGACGGATTCAGACGTACAACATCCATAAAAGCCAAATTAGCATCTACCGCTTTTACCAATTCAAAGCCATCGCCTGTTGAACCAGCAGCAGATGTAGATGGTAAATCTGCCCATTCAGGCGCATATTCCAGCAACGCTTCTTTACCTGATGCAAAACCGCCGGTCGCAATAACAATGTTGTCAGCATAAATTGTATAAGTCTCATTTTGACTTTCAACCTTAACACCCTTTACCTGATCATTCTCAGTGACCAATTCAACAGCTTTTGTTGACAGACGCATATCTACATCCAAGCGTTCAATTTCAGCATTCAGTGCCTTAACGATAGCAACGCCAAGAGAACTGCCGTCCTCAGTTGCCACCTGATAAGTTGAGAGCGGACGGTTGATTTTAGTTCCCAGACTATTCAGCCATTCAACACTTTCCTCAGAGCGTTCAAGCAGCGTTTTCCAATTATCAGCATTCATATCTGGATTTTTACTTACTTGATCAGCGATGTATTCATCAATACTTAAGCCCAATCCAGCCTGCTTTTGATATTCGGTATTAACAGCTACAAAGTAAGTGGCCGCAAGACTTGTAGCACCGCCATTCATAGCTTGCTTCTCAACAAGAATCACATTCTGACCGCCTTTTTTAAGTTCAATGGCAGTAGTCATACCAGCACCGCCGGCGCCAATAACTACGGTATCACAAATGACATCCTCGGCCTCAGATTTCACCGCTTCAATTACTTCCTTATTTTTCATTGCTTCAACATCAAAGCCTGCTGCCATAAGTCCCAGCTCAGCAGCTTCCAAAATCGCCTTGCTTGTATTAGTAGCGCCGGCAATGGTATCTATCTTCAAGCTTTGATGCTCAACAATCGCCTCCGGAATGCTTTGAATCGGCACATCAGCAATCCCCGCGGTTTCCATATGCTCAACAACCTCTACCCGAATTACTTTCGCATCCTTAACCTCTACCTCAACCTTAACATCTCCATTATTCCCCTTTGCGCTTTCTGTATAGACACCATCGCTGATATTGGTATCCGCCGGCTTATTACTGCAGCCAGCAATTGTTGCAATCATACACAAAGCTAAAACACACCTTAGTAATTTTTTCATATGATTCCCTCTTCTTTCACCTTCATTTTAGCATTGTGAAATTATTATTTTGTTATATTTTTTTTACACTTGTTCATATTTTTTGACATAAGAAAAAATCACTCTGCCATATTCAGCAGCCATACCGCTGAATATTTTGGAATGATTAATCAATTAATACTATTTAGTTTTCTGTTCACCCTCTAAAGCAAGACGGCGTAGCATTTTAACCTCATGCGGTTTTAAAATCCGGTATTCACCCTGACTCATATCGCTGACCGTAAGAAAACCGAGTGATTTTCGATGCAGACTGGTAACCGTATGCCCATAAACCTCCATCATCCGTTTAATCTGGCGGTTCCGGCCTTCCTTGATTGTAATATCAAAACGCGTCTTTTGATGATCAAAATCCTTGTTCTTAACTCTCAGCTTAGCTGGCAGCGTCTGAATGCCGTCATCAAGTACAACACCCTTTTCAAGGGCTTTAATCTGTTCAGTTGTCAAAATTCCATCAATGATTACCTCATAGGTTTTAGGAATATGATACTTAGGGTGAATCAGCTGATTGGCAAATTCACCGTCATTCGTTAAAATAAGTACACCGCTTGTATCGTAATCAAGACGGCCGACCGTAAAAATGCGCTCATCACATTTAACCAGTGATACCACTGTTTTGCGGTCAAATTCGTCATCTAATGTGCAGACGGATTTCTTTGGTTTATTCATAACAAAATAAACCTTATTCTCCTTTTGAATCTGCTCACCATCAACCTCAATAATATCTCCGCGTTTTACTTTATATCCTTGTTCAGTAATGGTTTCACCATTCACTGTTACTCTGCCTTCACTAATCATCACTTCCGCTTTTCTTCTTGATGTGATGCCGCTTGCAGCAATTACTTTTTGTAAGCGTTCCATTTAAAATCATCCTCTCTATTCCTTATTTTACCCTAAAAAGCTATGAAAAGAAATAGAACGTTAAAAGAATTGCCATCGTAATACCGGCTAAATCACTGATTAAACCGATTACCAGTGAATTTTTGATCTTTTTCACGCCGACGCTGGCAAAATAAAGTGTAATAACATATAATGTCGTATCGGTTGAGCCTTGAATGATACTTGCCATCTGACCGGCAAAGGAATCGACACCCAAGGTTTTAAAAATATCGATCATCACTGCCAGCGACGCATTGCCGCTGATGGGTCTGAACAGCATCATCGGAAAGATTTCCTTTGGTATGACACCAGCAAAAGAAGTAAACAGATTGGCAATGGCATCTAAAAGACCGCTTTCCTTCATCATCGCAATGGAGAACATCATCCCCAGCATTGCTGGAAAGACATCATTAAATAAGCCGAAGCCATCCTGTACGCCATGAACAAAATGACTGTATGCGTCTACTTTCTTAATAATAGCAACAATCAGAATAATGCCCAAAAAGGCCGGCAGAATGATGTTTGTGCTAAGCACGGTTCCACCACCTGTCTACAACTAAACCGACAAAAGAAGCGAAGAGCGTCGATACGACGGCAAAGGGAATAAAAGTAGTAGGATCTAAAGATCCATAGGCCGCCCGCAGCGCGATGATCGTGGTAGGAAAGATCGTTACGCCGCCAGTATTAAGCACCAGAAAAGTAACCATAGACCGGCTGGCGGTTTCCTTATCCGGATTATGCTTCTGCATTCCCTTGATTGCCTTTAAGCCCACTGGTGTTGCTGCTGAGCCAAGGCCAAACATATTGATTACAATATTGCTGGCAACATAACCGAGAGTTTCTGTATCATCCTTGATATCAGGCAGGATAAAACGGAGAAATGGCCGCAGACAGCGTTCCAGAAAAGCCAGACAGCCGCCAGCCTGAGCAATTTCTAAAATACCGTTGAAAAAGCAAGTGATTGCTAATAATGGCAGTACAAAATTTAATGTTTCTTCACCAACGGTAACCATTGACTGTGACAAAGCATCAACTTTGCCGGTAGCTATGCCATAGACCAATGAACATAAAATCATCACATTCCAGAGCTTGTTCATGAAAACACCTTCCTTAACAAAGATTGTTTGATGATTGGATAACTTTGTGTCTTGCTTACTTGGCCGCTGCTGACCATAACCGTAACCGTATTCTTATCGATACTGGTTACGATTTTAAAAGGCTGCTGATCACTTTTGGCAGCAAGAAAGACAAACGGTTCAGCAACACTGAATTCAATTCCCTGCGTTTTATACAGTCCCTGATCAAGAATTACATATTCCTGATATTGTTCAAAAAACGCCTCATGTTTGGCTTTATGCAGTTCAAAATATTCACTTTCACGAAAACTGACAACAATACTTTCGCTGTCCCCTGCCTGAGCACTGGTCACTAAGGTTTTGCCGGAGTTCATCGTATATCCGGTTTTGCCGCCGTTACACGCGTCATATTCCGCAAGCAGACGATTTTTATTCTTCCAGACACCTAGCTCACCATGATAATTCTGCGTGCCGGCAATCTTTCTGAATACATCGTTGGCCATCGCCGCTTTCATGCATAAAGCCATATCATAGCAGGTTGAAAGATTGCCGCCGTCTTCTTCATCTAAACCGCTGGGATTGCGGAACACACTGTCTTTCATGCCTAATTCAGCGGCTTTCTCATTCATCATGTCAACAAAGGTTGCCACATTGCCGCCGACATGCTCAGCCAGCGCGTAAGCCGCGTCATTGCCGCTTCTAAGCATCAAGCCATGCAGCAATGTAATCAAGGTCACCTGCTGCCCCTCCTTTAAATAAATTGAGCTGCCGACCTGATGAGAGGCATCATAGCTGATGGTAACGATCTCATTGAGCTCACTGTGTTCCAAAACCACCAGCGCGGTCATGATTTTGCTGATGGATGCTACACTTTGTACATCATGGCTATCCTTTTCTTCAATCACACTGCCATCTGAACTAATCACTACATAACTGGCCCGAATAGGCATTGGCGCCAGTAAATTCAACGCTAATAGCAACAGCAGACATTTTTTCATAAGCTTCACCCTTATCATTGTATGCAGCAGCAACACATTTCAGACAAGAAAAAAATCAGCCGAAGCTGATTATTCAAAAACGGAAAGATCAATTTGTTCCAAAAGCTTTTCATTATAAGCTTTCAGCAATGTCAGCTGTTCTTTAAACAGCTCTTTAGCACACGCGCTGCCGCCCATGCCCTCATCAAGCATTCGATTCACATTCGCTAAGCGCCAGACAATCCTTTCCCGCAATGCCGGCATTGATTTGAACGCGCTCATTTCATACAAGAACGTCTCTGCAATCCGATAAGCACCCAGCCGGTCAATGTTGTCACAGTCACTCAAGGCATCCGCCTCACGGATATGCGGATAATCGCCCGGACATTGATCATCTACATGCATGGCAATACAATACAGAATATCATGCTGCTGCTTTTCACTTAAGGCTAAAGTTTTCAAAAAAGGCTGTACCAGCGCGGCGGATACCCGGCCATGGTCAATCTCTTTTTCAGCGTCAAATTTACCATAATCATGCAGCAGACATGCCAAAGGCAGCACCTCATCATCATAAGCTTCAGCCGCGCATAGCTTTAAACCGAGCTGATATACTCTCAGTGAATGCTCATACCGATAATTTAAATCAAGAATATCAAGCTGTTCAAAGGAATATAAATGTGTTTTTAAAAAGTCATGCGCTTTCCTTAAATTATCCTTATTCATTGAATAACTCCTCATCCATATTCTGTTCAATAACCGGCAGATCCGGCAATTCATTCAAACTCTTTAATTTAAAAGCATCCATGAATTCTTCAGTAACCTCATAAAGAAAAGGTCTGCCCGGTGCATCGGTACGCCCGCACTCTTTAATGAGTGAGCGAGCCAACAGCTTACGAATCATCATATCACAGCTGACGCCTCTGATTTCTTCAATCTCAACCCGCGTGATCGGCTGCTTATAAGCTATGATTGCCAAGGTTTCCATCGCTGCCTGAGATAAGGTTCCCATCTTAGTTGAAGAAAACAATTTCTCCGCATAAGGATGAATCTTTTCCTTAGAGATAAATTTATAACAGCCGCCAAAGCATACAAGCTCAATGCCATGCTGATCCTCAAGATAATCTTTCATCATTTCATCAAGCAGAAGCTGTGCCTCATTTTCACTGCATTCACAGCTTTCCTTCAGCTGTTCAATCGTCAATCCCTCATCGCCGCTTAAAAAGAGCAGTCCCTCGATGACTGGCTTTAATTCCATCTTATTCATCTCCTTTAATGATCCAGATCGTATCATCGTCATCAACAGCATAGTTAATCTCCCCATGCTTAATCAGATCTAATACTGACAAGAACGTTACAATCACCATATGCAGATCCGTACAATCCTCACATAATGTTTCAAAATTCATTTTACCGCTCCAAAACCGCAGACGATCCTGAATCTGTACGACACGCTCATCCAGTGATAATTCCTTAATCGTCATCCTTGTCTGCTGAGGACGCTGCAAAAATGAACGGCGGATGATTTTATTCATCGCCTTTACCAAATCATAAGGATTCCCCTGAAGCTCTTCTTCTCTAACTAAAGTGATCCATTGATTCGTCTCTTCACTCGGCGGTTTTGTATAAGACATCTGACGCTGATTATAATAATCCTCAAATGTCTGACAGACCTCTTTATAGCGCTGATATTCAAGCAGCCGCGCTACCAGCTTATCACGCTGATCCTCTTCAAACTCCTCTTCAATCAATACCTTTTCACGAGGCAGCAGCTTTTTGCTTTTATATTCTATCAAGCCTGCCAGCTCGGATAAATACTCACTGGCTATCTCAAGATGGTAGGCTTCCATCGCATTCAGATAAGTCAGATATTGTTCCGTTAATATATCCATATCCAAATCAAAAAGATCCAATTTATTTTCCTTGATCAGATGCAGCATCAAATCAAGAGGTCCCTCAAAGGAATGGGTCGTTACTTCAAATGCCATGGAATCACCTCTAGGGGTAATTATAACAAAAATCACTTCTGAAATAAAGAAGTTCCAATTAAAACTCACCCCTTTAATCAGACAGGGTCTGCATCAATTAATGAATACGATCGATTACTCTCTTTTTAAATACTGCTAAATCTAAAGTTCAAAAACACTCGTTTTTTACTTATATCAGCTGTCAGACAAGAAAAGGAACTGCCAAACAAAGCAGTTCCTTAAAAAACAAATATGAATCTTCTATATTTAAAACATTAATTATTTGGCCTGTGCAGCATTCTGACCTGCTGCTTTCCCATAATAGACAACAATGGATAAGCAATCACCGCTTTGATGAGCAGCGCCTTCAAAACCGCTTGTAACATCACCGGCTGCATACAAACCAGGTATCCAACTGCCATCTTCTTTTAATACATGTGTCTCATTATCGATGACTAAGCCGCCATAGGTCAAATGATAAGCCATTTCCATTTTAGCAATTAAGTAAGGTCCTTCGTTTACTTCTCCATTAAAATCTTCTCTGCCAAATTCTTCATCTTTCCCATTTTGAACTGCTTGATTGAATTGTGTCACTGTCTCAATAAATACATCGCTATCCAATCCTGCTGCTTGTGCTGCTTCTTCTAATGAATCACCAAAAAAGAGAAATCCGTTATCCTTCTTTTCTTCCAAGAAATCCTCATCAGCAGCATTGATTGCCTCAATCATCTTACTATCGCCCACATAATAAGCTAGTCCGTTTGGTTGATTGTTTATCAAAGCACTCAGTGTTCCTTTTGATTCATCACCAAAACGTTTTGCTTCTTGATTAACAACCAGCTGCTGTTTACCTGTGATTATCCCTGATTGAGAGAGTGTGCAGCCGCCCTGATACCCTTTTAATACCGTCATCATAAATTGCATATCACGCAATTCAGCACCTAAACGCTGTGCCATAACAATACCATCACCTTGATTTGATGCAAAATTATTGCTCGCGTTATTAGCCGTCAATCCTGTACCGATTCTTTGATATTCAGCACACATTTCTGTATTTCCTGAAAAAGATCCAGTTGCTAAAACAACACCCTTTTCTGCACGATATTCAACTTCATTTCCTTCTTTATTCAAAGCGATGACACCAACAACTTTGCCATCCTCTTCAATTAATTCAATAGCTCGTGTTTCTAAAATGATTTCCACTTCAGCTTTATTAGCAAGATTTTTCAATGCATTGGCAAGTCCGACACCACCATCTACCGGATTATTCGCATGCACATTATAAAACGTATCTTTAATTTCCATACCGCCGCTTTGCAGCCATGTGAAAATTTCCCAATTGTTTTCCAGTGCTTCTTTCACTAATTCATAATCTTGACTTACTTCATTACCATCTAAATCCATTCCTTTACCTTTAATATAGTGATCGACAATCATCCTCTCAACACTATCAAAACGTCCTTTTTGATCTGATGCCAAATATTGTGTAACTTGTTGTTTCAATATCGTCAATGAAGGTGCCCATTCGTTAAAATCTTCTTCTTGATAATCTAAATACTTATATAAGTCCTCATCATTTCTTTCAGCAGCCGCATTCATTTCTTCATTAAGCATTGCCATGTGACCGCCGGAAGTCATTGCCGCACCACCAGTAAAACCAGCTGCCTCTATAATAATGACACTCGCACCGCTTTCAGCTGCACCTGCAGCAGCTGCCAAACCTGCGCCGCCGCCGCCAACAACAATCACATCAGCGCTGGTTTTTGCCACTGGTTCGTCAAGGATTTCGGTTGTTTGTTCGGCTGAACTACAGCCTGCCAGTGCTAAGCATAATATACTTGTCAGTATTAAATTAAAAAATCGTTTCATCTTGTCCCTCCTGCATAAGAACATCCAGTTCTTTGTTCTTACACTTTATCAAGCTATGATTTTACTGACAAGGTCTTAATGATAACTGGGCAGTTTCAAGCTTTAGTTAGTCATTGCTTGGACTTGGAATCATCCATGTAACTACAAAACGTTGATCCTCTTCTTTTAAAGTTAATGTACCTTGATGCTTTTTCAATACAGCTTGTACATTTTTTAATCCATACCGATGATTCGCAGCATCTTTCTTACTCGTTTGTAATTGATTCTCGTTTATAATTGGGTGATCATGAAATGTATTTTGGATACGCACAACCAAACACCCATTTACCCAACCGCCAGCAATCTCAATAAAACGTTGATTAATTTCACACTTCTCTGCCGCTTCAATTGCATTATCCAAGCAATTGACAAAAAGTGTGCATATTTCCATTGATGAAAGAAAATCCGAATTATCAAATCGAATACCCATTTTGAATATAATCTTTTTTTCATCACAGCATTTACTTTTCTGATTCAAAATCACATTTAAAATCGGATTACCAGTGTCTGGTATCATCATGGCCATTTCCGCAGACTCTTTTAACTGATTGACATACTCATGCACTTGTTCAATTTCTGACAGTTGATTTAAAACAGATAAATGATTTTTCATATCATGATGCAGTGCCTTAAGCTGTTCATCTTTTTCTCTTTCAATTAAAAACAATTGATATTGTAAATAAAGCTGATTCTCAGCACGTTTAGATTCTGCTTGTAACAGGACTGACTTAAAGTAACTCTCAGTAGATGCAAGAACAGCCAAGGTTGATACAGCAAAAAAAACAGCCAATAAAAAGAAAAGAAAGCTTTGCGATTGAGACAAAGCAACCGTATTCAACAATAAGCTATACATCACTAGATTGGCTAGAAAACAACTTAATGCAGGAAGAATACTAATCAGTAACTCTGGTATTGGAATCGTTCTGTCCTCTTCAATGCGAATGATTTTCTGCTTGTAGAAAACAACAGAGAGAATCCGTGCAATGCCGGATATCAATACAAGTAAATTACGGTTTTGTATTCCTAAAAGCCAAAACAAGAGTTGAAAACAACTATACCAAGTTCCCATTAAAGCTGTACAAAAAACACTTAGAAACAAAGCATAGTTCAGATTAATTTTAAGAAATAATAAAGCCCAGCAAAAGTAAAATAAAATAAATTTACCATAGCGAAAAACAGGCTCCAGCAATGAATTATTTGAAGTGGGATAATAAAACACTAAATAAACGCAAAATAATATAATAAAACAGATATTTCTTTTATATTTTATTGGCAATGAACGTGTCAAATATACAAAACTAAATGAAAATACAAAAGCCTGAAATAACCAAACCCACCAATCAATCATAGGAAATTACCTCCTAAAAAATCAGTGTATACTTGTTTAAATTGCTTCTTTCTATTTTTACTGAGAGCTATTACCGTGCCATTGTTTAAAACGATATCATTTAATTGAACTTTTTTCACTGCTTTTAAGGCAACTAAAAAAGCATTATGACATCTAAAAAAACCTTCTTCCCGCAGAACCGTTTCTATTTTTTCCATTGTTGAATAGCATTCGATTTTTTCATCTTCAGTGTGAATCATAACATGTCCTTTTTCAGTTTCAACATAATAAATCGTATCAATACGGACACGTATGGTTTCAAAACGAGTTTTAACTGCAAGATAAGCATTTTGTTGATGCCAAATCTGGTCTAATGCCTTTGTCACTGTTTGATTAAATTCAGCTTGGTTTATTGGCTTAATCAAATAACGAAAAGCCTGTACTTCATAACCCTGCAATGCATATTGAATATAATTAGTCACAAATAAAATCATTACTTGCGTATTTACTTGCCGTATCTGTCTAGCTAATTCTATTCCGTTTATTTCCGGCATTTCTACATCCAGAAAAATCATATCTATGTTTTTAATATCATGTTTTAATAGTTCTATACCATTTTGAAACAATATTACATTAAGCTGCATATTTTTTTCTTTCGCATAGCAATGTAAATAGTCTTTTAAAGCTGCTAATACTTTAACATCATCATCACAAATTGCGATTCTTATCATCACTGACCCCTGCCTTCTATTTTATATTTTAACATAGAACAAGGTATCATTCGTATTCAATGTAAATTAAAAGCTGCATCAAATTATTTTAAACTTTACTTACACTCACAGTATGGATCGTGATGATGGATTCATTTGTGAGCTTAAATTAATTGCATATACAACAGCGGATAGGGATTCCCCTGCTCATCACACTCGCTGCGCTTATAAGTTTGAAATCCCATGTGTTCATAGAAACCGACAGCCTGAGGGTTTTGTTCATTCACTGTCAATTCATTTACTGCATAGTGATCAATGCCAAACTGAAGTAGTCTTTTGCCGATGCCTTTGCCGCGCTCTTCATTTAAAATAAACAGCATTTCAAGCCGCTTTTCCGCAATCCCCATAAAAGCGATGGGAGTATTACAATCATTCATCATCACGATGAGATGCGGCACGGAAAGCAGCGCCTGAGGAACATATTCTTTAATTTTTGATATTTCAGCAGCTGATAAAAATAAGTGAGTTGCTGACACTGAGTTTTCCCAAACAGCCATAAGCTGTTCAATTAATAAGTCACTGCGATCCATAATTTCTACGATTTTCATTTTGTCTCCTTTTTCATTATTCATAGCCGCTTCTTTAGCTAATCGGGTATAGTTAGATACAAAACTGGTTTTTGCCAAGGTATACCCATCACGGTCAAATTCATACAGCTTCCATAATTTCAGCTTTAATTGCTCATACTCTTTCGCAATCTCAAAATGTTTATTCAGATAATCACGAAAATATATTTCATCATGATCATTGTTAAGTCTTAAATGAATATGAAAGACTCTTTCCGCAAAGCCACGCTCTGTATACCCTTTATTTAATGAAATGCGATTTTCTGTCTCTGACATACAAATATAGCCATTCTTTATCAGCAATGTTTTAATCTGTTTCAGGTCAGACGGTTCAGCCGCTTCAATCAAGATATCGATGATCGGCTTAGCCCATATCCCTTTAATTGCCGTAGAGCCGATATGATTGATTCTTAAGGACAAATCAGGTAAAAGCATGCACAAAAACTGCCTTTCCTCTTCATACCATGTCTGCCAGCATGGCTGATAAGCGCTCAGTGAGATTGGAAATAAGTGCCACAATTCTTCTAGGTTCATATCGGATAGTTGTTTAGTCATAAATACCTCCGTCTAATCATAAGTATTTCCATTATATCCGATGAAAAGGAAAAAAGCGAAATTATTCAATCATTTCGCTTTCATCTGATCATTTTGTTTTTTAGTTGAGTGGATCAATGAGCCAAACAGCAGACGGCGCATCTCCTTGAAGGAAAAAGGAATCAAGGGATAAAGATAAGGATACTTAATTGTATCCGTCGATAACAGCAATAGAAAATGTGCGATAATACCGATACAGAAACCGGGTATCTTAAAGAACAATGTCATTAAATTCAAACAGATACGGGAAAATTTATTTGCCAGTGAGATTTCATAACCGGGGGTTAGAAAGTTACCGAGGTTGCTGATGGCAATCATAATCAGTATTTCTTTGGTATATGCTCCGAATTCAATCCCAAAATCACCAAGCACAAAGACGACAAGAAAGCCCATGATGCCGGAAAGCATATTGGGAGCATGAATCAGTGACTGGCGAATCCATTCAACGACCAGCTCAGCAAATAGTATCTGGAAGCCAAATTCAAACGGATGAACGCCCTGTACCGGCAGATTCAGCATCGTTGGATTCTCGCTGACCCGCAGGGCAATCCACAAGGGCATCAGGTAGATTGATAAGAAGATGCCGATATAGCGTGACAGCCGGGTACAGAATGCCAGCAGCGGTGTCTGGGTGTATTCCTCTGCCTGCTGGATCTGTTCAAAGAAAGTGGTTGGCAGCAGAATAGCGGAAGGTATCGTATCTACCAATACGACTAAGCTTCCCTGCAGCAGATGCAAGGCGCATAGATCAGGGCGTTCAGTATAACGGACATGAGGATAAGGATTCAATGTTTTGCCATAAAGCGCTTCTACCAGATTGCGGTCATTGTAGATTTCAACCTGACTGTTTGCCTGCAGGCGATGCTTAAAATCATCAAGCACATCCTGATCAACGATCCCGCGCATATAGACAAGGGCTAAATCTGTTTTAGTCAGCTTGCCTTCCTTATCCAGCTCCACCACCAGCCGTTCATCACGGATACGGCGGCGGATCAAGCCAACATTCTGAATGATATTCTCTACAAAGGCATCATTCGAACCGCGGATGCTTTTTTCATTTTCCGGTGCATGCACTGAACGGGTCGGATAACCGCGGGTTTCAACGCTGTAATAAGCCGGATCATGATCGAGAAGCACAACGCATTGGCCGCTTAAGATCTGAGTAATTGCTGCCTGTTCATCCAAAAGAGCACTGACGGAACCATTAAAAAAGGTTAAAGGGTCCTCCTTAGGACTTTGTGTAAAGCCTTGAATCAAAGCATTAACAGCGCTTTGAGCGGACAGACTCGATAAAAAAATCATACTGATTGTACGGCCGTGCAGCTCATAGGTGGTAAAGGATACATCAAAGGACGCGGAAAGCTTTTGTCTGATGGATGCCAGACGTACTTCGTTCATGATTTAGGTTTGAAGAGGACTGCGACAATAAAAGCCATGAAGATTGCGAAGGCAATACCGGCGCTGCATTTATCAAATACACCGGTAATCAGTCCCAGCCAGCCATCCTCCATCGCACCGGCAAAGGAACCATGAGCCAAAGAATGACCAAAGCTGGTAATCGGCAGTGAGGCTCCGACACTTGCCCAATCAACAAGCTTATCATAAATATTAAAGCTTTCCAAAAACGCTCCCAGCACAACAAATAACGAGGTTATGTGACCGGGTGTCAGCTTGGTATTATCATAGATCAGCTGACCGGCAAGACAGAGTGTGCCGCACGTTAAAAACGCATAGATGTAAACCATTAAGCATCCTTCCTTTCAAAACAGATCGCATGAGCGACACAAGGGATCGCTTCCTTCTGCGCTAAAATTACCGGTGTCAGCAAAGCGCCGGTCGCAATCAATAGAATACGCTTCATCCGCTTACTCTGCAGCAGTTCAAACAGCTTACTAACCGTTACAACCATTGAACAGGCACAGCCTGAGCCGCCGCAGAAAATCGGCTGATTGTTGACATCATAGATCATTAAGCCACAGTCATTCAGCTTATTATCAAGCTGAAAACGCTGTTTCAGACACAAGTCGCTCAGCATCGCATAACCAAGCTTCGATAAGTCACCGGTTACAACAAGATCATAATCATCAAAAGTACGATTCATATCCTTAAAATGAGTCATCAGCGTATCATAGGCAGCAGGCACCATGGCACGGCCCATATCATTGGCATCGCTGAAATTCCAATCGATCACCTGACCAATCGTAAAAGCAGTCACCGCGATTGCTGCTGGCTTGCTGCCTAACACCACTGCCCCGGCACCGGTAACCGTCGAAGTTGTCGTTTCCTTTTTCTGTGTGCCATATTCATTGGGATAACGAAACTGCCTTTCCGCCGTTGCTGTATGTGATGAAGTAAATGCCAGCACATGCTTCATTTGTAAATGCTCAACAGCAATTGCCGCGTGTCCCATCGCTAAAGCTGAGGTGGAACAAGCCCCGTATAAGCTGACAAAAGGAACCTTGAGATCCTTTGCAAAATAATTGGAAGACGCGCATTGATTGATTAAATCACCGCCGTATGCCAATGCAATGTCATGGGTTGTCAGTTTACCCTTTTTTAAAGTATCGCTGACAGCTTCTTTAATCAGACGCCGTTCAGCTTTTTCAAAGGTTGATTCCTCACAATAGTTATCACTAAAAGCATTCGTGAAATATTCGCCCAATGGACCTGCCTTCTCCAGTGGGCCTACCGCGCAGCCGCTGCTTTGCACATAAACATTTTTAAATTGCAGCGTTGTCATAATAAACTCACCCCATAGCGGATCGCGCTGAATACAATGGCTGCCACAATGCCATAAGTCAGCACCGAGCCGGCAAGCTTAAACATATTCGAACCGATGCCCATGATCAAACCTTCACTCTTACTCTCCAATGCCTCAGAAGCCAATGAATTGGCAAACCCGCTGATTGGAATAAATAACCCCGCGCCTACCCATTGCGCCAGGTTATCATAAATACCTAAGCCAGTACATAAAGCAGTAATCAAGATGACGGCTAACACAACCACTGTTACCGATTCATCAGCCTTCATCTGAAATTGTTCAACTAAAAAATTTGCCGCAAACTGACCAATAACGGCAAGCAAGCCGCCAAACACAAATGCCAGCAGCGCATTGCGAAGCTTATGCCGCTTTGGCTCATGACGTTCAGCAACCTTTTTTAAATGGATTTCGTTCATAAAAAAACCTCCTTGTCCATAGTATGTGCAGACAAGGAGATGCTTAAACAATTAATCACTGACAAAACGTTCTTTCAGCTGCTTCAAAATTTTCTTCTCCAAACGGGAGACCTGTACCTGAGATATATTCAGCTTTCTGGCAATTTCATCCTGCTTCAGACCGCATTCATAGCGATAATGAATCAACAGCTGATCCCGGGCATCCAAAGCCTTAATTTCTTTCTGCATCGCACAGCGCAGTGTGATATCACTCACCTCACGATCCGATATCTTATCCTCAAGATACAATGAATTGCCATCTTTTTCATAGATTGGCTCATCTAAGGAATAGATAAACTGATTCGCGTCAAAAGCCAGCAATACATCACTGACATCATAGCCGCTGGCAGCAGCAATCTCACTGTACGTCGGTTCCCGGTTCAATTTCTGAAACAATTCATCCTTGACCTTCACCATGACCAGAAAGCCTTCTTTCAGTGAGCGTGAGATGCGCATGGAACCGTCATCTCTAAAAAAACGTTTGATTTCACCAAAGATGATCGGCACCGCATAAGTAGAAAACTGAACATTCATTGAGAGATCAAAATTATTCAGCGCCTTCATCAATCCCACACAGCCGATTTGAAAAAGATCCTCACGGCTGATTTTCTTAGAAACAAAACGCTGAATACATGAATAGACCAAACCCTGATTCTTTTCCACAAAGGCTTCCTTGGCCGCCTCATTGCCCTCATGAGCCGCTTTGATCAGCGCTTCATTATCAAGCGTTGTCAGCGGATTTGTGGAGCTGTTTCTGGATAACAACGGTCGTACCTTCTTTCGGTGTCGATATAACATCAAAGGAATCTGAGAATGTATCCATGATTGTCATTCCCATACCCGAGCGTTCAAGTTCACTCTTGCTTGTATACAAAGGCTGCAGACACTGATCAATATCATTGATACCGCACCCCTTATCAGTAACGATAATCGTCACCAATGAATTTACCTCATAGCCGATTTCCAGCTTTACGATTCCCTCCCGGCTGCCTTCATAGCCATGGATGATCGCGTTGGTAACTGCCTCCGCGACAATTGTTTTAATTTCCATCACCTCATCAACACTTGGATTGAGCGGCATCAGGAAAGCAATTGCCGATGTTCTCGCAAAAGCTTCATTTTCAATTCTGCTTTTAAAAGTCAAACACATCTTATTCATAGTTTCCCTCATTTCTTTCTTCACGGATCAGCTGGAAGATACCGGACATAGCAAATAAAGCACGGTTGTTTTTGGAAAGATTAGCAACACTCATGGCTATCCCCAGTTTTTGACATTGCTTATAACGGGCCAATAAAAATCCGATGCCGGTGCTGTCTACAAAAGTGACATCCCTGAAGTCAAAGCACAGGGCAGCTGGTTTCTCCTTCTCAATAAGCTTTATGCATTCATCCTTAAGCTGAGTGATTGCATAGTTATCTAATTCTTCGCTGAAATAAATGATCAGTCGATTGTTTTTTAGTTCTGTTCGCATAAGACCTTCCTTTCGTTTTTTATCTTATCACAGCTTTTAAAATGAAAGTTGATTTACGACAAACACTCCTAAGCTTCGACAAAAAAAACAAGCACCGCGTCCTTACGCAAGTACTTGTTTCCATAGATTTAAAAACAGATCAAAATAAGATACTTTTTCCATCGGTACATTTACGCCCAAATCAACCGTAAGCGTCGTTTGATTATCCAGCGTGATCACCAGCTCAGCAATTTTTTCATCAACGGCATACGGCAGTTCATTTTTAGTAAGCACTACCTTTTGTTCTGTAATCTGCGGTTCTTCCCCTATTTTAAAGACAATCGGCACCTCATTTAAAGTAACCAGCTCAGCCGTTTCCGGCTTTGCCAAATCGATGTTAAGCGCGTCGATCACACTGCCCTTTTCATAGATTATTTTCTGATCAAACATCGCAAAGCCATAGTCCAGCAGCTGCTTGGTTTCCGCATTTCTTACCTGACTGCTAGGCTCCTTCATCACCACGCTGATCAGTCGAAGATTGTCGCGTTTTGCGGTAACCGTGATACAGCTCATCGCTTCCTGGGTAAAACCGGTTTTTAAGCCGTCGACACCCTCCATCTGCTTGATCAGCTTGTTGGTATTCACAAGCCAGAACGGCTTTTCGCTGTCTTCACGGATATACGTATCATAAGTTGAAGTAATGGCCAGCAGCTGATCACCGCCGGTTTGAATCAGCACTTGGGCAATCCGGGCCATATCCTTGGCACAGGAATAATGCTCGGGATCATGGAGTCCGGTCGTATTCACGAAATGGGTATTTTCCAAACCGATTTCCTTTCCTTTATCATTCATTTTCTTCACAAAATTCTCTACACTGCCGCCCAGCTTTTCTGCCATCGCCACCATTGCGTCATTGGCTGATGCGATACAGATTGATTTAATCATATCCTCAACCTTCATTACCTCATTCACTTCTAAAAATATCTGTGAGCCGCCCATAGAAGCCGCCGTTTCACTGACGGTAACCGTATCCTCCATGCTTAAACTGCCATTATTCAACGCTTCAAAAATCAGGATCAGCCCCATCATTTTAGTCATGGAAGCCGGAAACAGTTTTTCGGTTTCATTCTTTTTAAAAACTACCTGGCCTGTAGAATATTCCATCACATAAGCGCTCTGTGCCTGATTTGCTAAAGCCGGCTGTTCCTGTTCTTCCTCAGCCTTAATTGGACTCAGCGTTAAGGTCAGCATGCAGATCAGGATAGCTATCCAACCCTTTTTCATTGATTCACCTCAATGCATTCTATGGACTCAAAGGCAGAAATATGCAAAAAAGCCTGAGAACCCTCAGACTTGTTTTATAAAACCTTTACAATTAACGGCATTTTCTCACAGACAGTATCAGAAACCACAAAGCATTCATGGAAATGATTGATCCATTCATCGCTTAATGGCGCATTGATATGAACATAAGCAAGCACATCACCGTCATGAATCGCATCGCCGGCTTTTTTATTTAATACGATACCGACAGCCGGATCAATCGTATCTTCCTTAACCGCTCTTCCCGCGCCGATCTGCATTGCTAATGTGCCTAATTCCAGCGCTTTAAGCTCACGAATCCAACCGTTTTTATGCGTTTTTATTTCAACGACGGTTTTTGACGTTGGCAATAATTCAGGATGCTTGATCTGTTCGACATCACCGCCCTGAGCCGCTACCAGCTCCATCAGCTTGGCTAATGCACTGCCATCCTCAATGCTCTTTTTCAGCATGACCATGGCCGCTTCCTCATTTTCCGCAATTTTAGCCTGTACCAGCATGATACTGCCGGCCTGCAGACATAACTCAGTAAAATCAGCCGGGCCTTCGTTCTTTAATGTAGCGATTGCCTCTTTAACCTCAAGCGCATTACCAATCGCATTACCCAATGGCTGATTCATGTTAGAAATCATCGCTCTTGTATCACGGCCTAAATGTTTGCCAATCGTAATCATCGTTGCTGCCAGCTCTTCCGCGTCCTCAACACTCTGCATAAAGGCGCCTTCACCAAATTTCACATCCAGCAGGATGGCGTCTGAACCCGCCGCCAGCTTTTTCGACATGATGCTTGACGCAATTAAAGGAATCGAATTAACGGTAGCTGTTACATCACGCAGCGCATAAAGCTTCTTATCCGCAGGCACCAGACTCTTAGTCTGACCGATTAAGGCAATGCCGATATCATTCACCTGCTTCACAAAAGCATCTTCATCAAGAAAAACATTAAAGCCTTTTATAGATTCTACTTTATCCAGTGTACCGCCGGTATGGCCTAAGCCGCGGCCTGACATTTTAGCGACCTTAGCACCGCAGGCAGCCACCATCGGCGTTAAGGAAAGACTCGTTTTGTCACCGACACCGCCGGTAGAATGCTTATCTACCTTAATACCCTGAATCGATGACAAATCAATGATATCACCGCTGTGCAGCATCGCATTGCACAGATCCGCAATCTCTTCACCATCCATTCCTTGAAAATAAATGGCCATGCACAGCGCGCTGACCTGATAATCAGGAATGCGCTCAGCTACATACTCACTGATCCAAAAATTAATTTCTTCACGGCTTAATCGTCCGCCGTCGCGTTTCTTTTCAATGATATCTACAAATCGCATCGTGTTCCCTCTTTTCTTCGATAATGAATCAACAGAAAACCATCAAACTGTTCCTTGCTTACAACGATAAATTCATTCACATCATAGGCTGGAAAATAAGTATCGCCGGCATAATCACCAGGCACTAATGAAATCCACATCTCATCCACATAAGGCAGCGCCGCTTGATAGATTTTAGCGCCGCCGCAGATCATCAGCAATTCGTCGCATTGCTGGTATTTTTTTAATAACCCCTTAAAGTCATTGATAACATGAACATGCTCAGCCTCATAATGCAGCGGCTGGTGCGTAATAACATAAGTTGTACGCTGCGGCAGCGGCTTTTTTAATGCCTCAAAGGTTGTCCGGCCCATCACGATATACTGATGCAGCGTCTTTTCCTTAAACTGCTTCAAATCTTCTTTTAACTGCCATGGCATCCAGCCATCCTTGCCGATGCACAGCTTTTCATCATGAGCTACAATCAGCGAAATCATACGCTCACCTTCGCTTTGATAGCCGGATATGGATCATATCCCTCAATTTTGAAATCCTCATATTTAAAATCATAGATACTCTTCACATCCGGATTGATGATCAGCTTCGGCAAAGCTCTAGGTTCTCTTGCCAGCTGCGTTTCCACCTGATCAAAATGATCGAGATAAATATGTACATCACCAAAGGTATGGATAAATTCCTTAGCTTCATAGCCGCACACTGAAGCGATCATATGCGTCAGCAAGGAATAAGAAGCAATATTAAACGGTACACCCAAAAATACATCCGCACTGCGCTGATACAGCTGACAGGAGAGATATTTCTTATCTGCCGATACATAGAACTGCATGAAGGCATGACATGGCGGCAAAGCCATATCCTTGATTTGCGCAGGATTCCACGCGCTGATGATATGACGTCTTGAGAAAGGATTTTCCTTTAGATCATGAATTAGATTTTCCAATTGATCAACCCCAAAAAAGTCACGCCATTGATGACCATAAACCGGTCCCAGCTCACCCCATTGCTTAGCAAAATCATCCTCAGTTTTAATCCGCTCAATAAATTCTTCCAAGCTCTCATTTTGATAAGCGGATGACTGAGTGTATTTCTCATAAGGCCATTCATTCCAGATCTTAACATTTTTTAATACTAATGGCTGAATGTTGGTAGAACCGCTGATAAACCAAAGCAATTCTTCCGCAATTCCCTTAAAGAAGACTTTCTTAGTGGTCAGCAATGGAAATCCCTCACGCAGATCAATCCGCATTTGATAACCAAAGCAAGACTTTGTGCCAGTACCGGTACGATCCTGACGCAGCTCGCCATTCTCCATAATGTGTCTGCATAAATCTAAATATTGTTTCATAAATCTGCCTCCCTGTTCTTTAACGCATGTATTTCTGCTTCACTCAGCGGCCGGTATTCACCGCAAGCCAGTGATTCATCAAGCTTTAAGCTGCCCATCTGCAGCCGCTTTAAATAAACGACCTCATTGCCAACAGCATGCATCATCCGTTTGATCTGATGAAATTTCCCCTCATGAATCGTCAGTTCCATCTCATCATCGCTGATTTGCCGCACCGCTGCCGGTTCACAGCATTCCTCTTCATTAATCTGAATGCCTGCTTCCAAAGCCTCAATAGCGGCCTGTGTAATCGCTTTTGCCACCTTTACATAATAAATCTTATCCACATGCTTCTTAGGCGCTAAAAGCTCATGCGCCAACGCACCGTCATTAGTAATCAATAACAGTCCTTCAGTATCGATATCAAGCCGGCCGACCGGAAAGGCATCCATCGGTATATACTGATCGAAGCAATCCATGACCGTCGCCTGTTTTTCATCAAAGGTCGCGCTGATCACCCCCGCTGGCTTATTCAGCATCATATAAATATATTTCTCATAGCTCACCGCTTCATCATCCAGCAGTACAACATCGTTTGTCTCATCAATTTTCAAATCATCATTACGCACCAGCTGACCATTTACCTTGATCCGCTTGCTGCGAATCAGCTGCTTAACCTCCTTGCGCGTACCTAAACCCGCATGGGCTAAAAATTTATCTAATCGCATCATGAGCTACCCTCTTCGCACTAATCGTTTCATCATCTTATTAATATCAATCTTAAAAATTGTCTGCGGCAGCTGCAGGAATGCCGTAATTGCCAAATAAGCACCGACACTCAGCAGTCCCTGAATACCCAATATGAGCACACACAGCAGACGGCCATGACCAACAGCATTAAAGCCGATAAAATTAAATACCAGACATAACAGCGCCATGCCGCCAACACCAAGCATCATCAGCACCATCTTGCGGATCGTATATTTCCACTGCACCTTGTAATTGCGTTTCAGGAAATAAGCATCTAACAAGATAATCGTCAGCATTGAAAGCAGATTGGAAATTGAAGCCCCCTGCATACCAAAGAAATGAATGCACGGAATTTCAAAAACCAACTTTACAGCCGCGCCGATAATCAAATTGATAAAGTTCTGTTTACGCAGTCCTACCGCCATCAGCAAGGAAGTAAAAATAGGTGTCAGCGTACCAAAAAGCGCGTCAATCGTATGCCATTTCAGCAATACACCGCCTAATTCAAGCGAAGATGTAATCAGCATCACATTGCCGGCACCCGGATAAGTTACCAAGCTCTCGCCATAAAGCAGATACATAATCGGTCTTGAAAAGAACAAGAGACAAAATGAAAGCGGGATCGCCAGATATAATACTGAATCAACACAGTCATACACATGTCTGCGCAGTTCCTTCCACTTGCGGTCAATGACTGATACCGTAATATAAGGAATTATCGAAATCGAAAAACCCGGAGCAAGAATCTGCGGGATCGATGTTACCTTATTCACCTGTACCGAAATAATTGAACCAAAGATATAGTTGCAAAGATCAGCCGCAACCCCGGTTGCCTCTAATGCCTTCGTATAAAACAGCCAGTCAATCATATTATTTGAAAAGCCGACAATAGCGACTAAAAGATAAGGAATCGCGATACGCACTAATTCCTTAAACAGCAGCTTATGATCATCCACCGAATAAACTTCCTGTTCATTCGCAAGCCGTTTAATTTCCGGCATATTTTTTTTATCAAATATAAAGATATGCACCAACGCGCAGATGGCTGCTACGCTAGTCGAAAATACAGCAAAATATACCGCCCAGATGCGATCCTGTTTAAATACATAAACCGCTATTGCACCCGCCCCCAGCAAAAACATGACCCTTGAGAGCTGTTCCAACACCTGTGAAAATGCATAGATTTCCATTTCCTTCAAGCCTTGGTAAAAGCCTCTGAAGGCACTTAAAACCGGCACAAAAAAGAGGGCAAAGGAAATCAGCACAATCACATTGCGGGTGATCTGCAGCGATTCCGGACTTGAATTAACACCCAAAACGATTGAGGCCAGCGGGGTCGCAAATAAAATTAAAAAAGACATGCCGATAAAGCCCAAAGCGACCATCAGTCCCTGCGCAATCCGCTTGATTACCAGCGTTGTACGATAATCACCAATGTTTGAATACTTGGCAACCAGTGTTGCGATGGCATAGGGGATACCGGCAATTGAGACATTGAGAATATACGAATAAATCTCATACGCAAAGCCGTAATACTGCATATTATCCGCGCCGGCAATCGCATTGAGTGGAATTACATAAAGCAGCCCCAGCAGCTTTGAAATAAAGATACCGGCTGAGCTGATCAGCCCGCCGATAATAATTGATTGCTTCTTATTTTTCATTCTAATAACTCTCGCCCTCTACCCATTCACCATATTCATTATAATAACCATCCTCATAATAGTCATCCTCTGAATAATCCTCGGTATCGTCGCCTTCACCATTCTCATCATTATTTTCATCATTTGCCGGCGTTTCATCCGTACCGACTTCATTGAGTACCTTACCCTCTGCAGGAGCCGCTACATCCGCTGCGTATTCCGCATCGAGATTAAAGAAGATACGTGTTTCATTCAAGCCTGAATAATCACGGTAGACGACAAAAACATTGAGTGTAAACTGCGGTACATCAGAAACCCCATTGCATGCCAAAGCCGCATAAAAACCACGCTGCGCATTGCTTTGAAAAGGAATCAGATTAAACTGCTCCTCATCAATGACACCAATTGACGGAAATATATTCTCTGATCCAACCTTAGAAACATCGATAACCATCATTTCAACATTATACATTGCCTGTTTAGGATTACTGATTGTCACTTCATAAACATACTGTCCCTTGCTGTCCTTCGTAACTGAAAGATCATAATCAAAAGGAATCTCGCTGGAAACCGTAGAATTATTATTAATAATCGCTTCTACATAGCCGATATATTTAGTATTCGTATCGGAAGCCGCATTATTCGATTTAGCGCATCCGCCTATAAGACACAGACAGAATAAAAGGGTTATGATTTTATGCATAAACTCACCTCACAAATTAGTATAACATAAAATTAATTGAATTCATATTTAATAATAAAAAGGCCGGATCACTTTTGACCCAGCCTTTTCATTAGCCTCTGCGCTTAAATGAATCGCATTCTGTCTGCTGACAGCAATCCGCTTTGCCGCATTGACAGCCAACGGTAATTTCATGAGCACAGCAGCACTGATGTTCATTAAAAATACAGTTATCAACCCGGCAGTTGATGTTTGTTTTCTTTTCCATGGTCATTTCCTCCCAAACTTAGTCTAGCCCTCACGGACAAAACTATTCGTAGAGAATCAGGGCAGAAAAACAAAAGATCTGTTCATCTTCACCCTCAAAAGCCGCGGTTGCAAAGCGGATATCCAAAATCTTAGGCTGCTTGCTTTCAATAAATTCGTTGATTGCATCACTGAGATCATCCTCATGCTGTTCATCAAAAACCTTTACCTTCATCTTATCACCCATTGAAGTTTAACATGAAGCCTTTAATTATTTTGTCATTTAAAGTAGGTATCCAGCTGAGCGCATGTCTTTTCAGAAATCGTACTCATGGGCAGCCGCAGAATATTTTTGCATAACCCCATCTTTGAATATAAATATTTAACACAGGAAGGATTGCTTTCAAGGAAAAACAAACGAGCGATCAGCTTAAAAAAGATGTCTTTGCCGGTGCAGTCTTCCCCCTGCTCATACGCCTCAAAAAAAGCAATTAATTCGGGGGTATACAAATGACCGATCACACTGACAACGCCGCTCATGCCGGCAATCATCCCTTCGAGCAGATAACCGTCCTCACCGCTGTAAACATTAAAATCATCGAGTTCCGCAAGGATTTCACTGACCATCTGAAGATTATGATCCGCTTGTTTTAAGGCAACGATATTCTTAAAATCTTTAGCCAGACGGATTACCGTCGCACTTTCCAGCGCTACTCCGCAGCGGCCCGGCACATTATAAAGCATGATATTTTTGCGCGCGTTTTCCGCTAAGACCGCAAAATGCTCATACAAGCCGTATTGTGACGGTTTATTATAATATGGAACCACAATGAGATAGCCGTCAAAGTCAAGCTGTTCACTTAATTTAATCAACCGGACTGAATCGCAGGTAGCATTGCTGCCGGCGCCAAACCATACCTCACAGCGCTTATTCACCTGATTAATGACAAATTCAAGGAAATCCAGCTTTTCATTTTCTGAAAGAGTTGGTGATTCCCCGGTCGTTCCGCATACCATCAATCCGCTGACACCCTCGCTGATCAGCTTTTCAATGATCCGTTCAGCACTTTCATAATCAATTGCATTGGCTTCTGTAAACGGGGTTATCATCGCCACATAACATTTACTTTTCATAGAACACCACCTGTCTGAGGATTGGCTGAAGCTGTCTGCCCATTAAAGCATCCTCGCATGTCTGCGCGATCAAAGACCAATCTGCCACTAAGCTGTTAGGCTTTTTCATGGGATCATCCTGTGCAAACGGTACAAAATATATATTTTTCAGCGCCAGCAAACTAAAAATATTACGGCCTGAGATTCCTAATGCATCGTTGGTTGCGATACCGCAGATGATCGGTTTCTGATTGCGCAGCATTGCCTTAGCCGCTAAGGCAACCGGACAGTCATAAGCACCATTTACCAGCTTAGCAACACTGTTGGCACTCATCGGTGCGATTACCATACAATCAAAATATTTCCGCGGACCAACCTTCTCCGCTTCCACAATATCCTTGATCAATGGCTGATTCGTGATGTGTTCACAATCATTTTGAAAATCAATCGCGTTATAAAACCGCGTTGAACAAGCTGCCACATTCTTGGTTAAAACGACCTGTACTTCATTGTCTGCCGCCAAATCTCTCAGAACCTGAATGATCGCCTGATGATTACAAAATGAACCTGTAATACCAAATAATATCTTTCTATTCTCCATGCTCCATCTCCTTCATCACACATTCGGCAAGTATCCGGCCAGCGCTTTTTGAGGCGATCAAGGCCGGCAGCACACCAGCGTTAATCACATGACCGCCTTTTGAGGTTATACGGCTCTCCGGCATACGGTAGGCTGATACAATATTCAAAATCAACGGTGCTTTCGGCCAATGATTTACCAAATTCTCATCGACCCAATTAGTTAATGAGGTATTGATAACTATATCGCTGACCGGCAGCTGCTTCCATGTGCTCACCGACATAAAATCACTTGTTTCATGATCCACCTTTCGGCGAATGACCCGCACTTTTACATCCAATGCCTTCAGCAAATTGTAAATTTCTTTACCGCTGTGACCAAAGCCCAGCAAATCAACCTTACATTCACTCAATCCAACTGTTGTGTTATCCAGCAGCAAAAACAGCACACCTTCGGCCGTCAGCCGTGAATTAGCGCTGAGAAACAGATCATCATCGGATAAGTTCACACATTTAAAAGGCAGCTGATTGATTTCTTCATTCACCGTAGCCGTGAAGATGATGCAATCCTTACGGCAGTGATGCCAAAAATCATCCGGCAGATTCACCCATGCATTCTGCAGCTTAACCTGATTAGAACGTATACCGCTCATCGGCAGCAGCAAATAATCAAATATCGGTAAGGCATCATTGACATTATTAATTAAATAAGTCGATGTGGATGTACTTAAGTACCGCTGTGCTTCAAGCATCCGCTGATCAGAATTAAAAATTCCTATCACTTTATCATCCTTTCATGCCTATACTATGTAGAAAAAGAAAAAAGGCACAAGAAAATGCAAAATATCACTTTCTGTGCCGAACAAGAAAAAAAGCGTAATTCCAATTGGATCTACGCTTATCTATATGATTTTGTTTGATTATCCGATCAATTCCAAAATCTTAACATCATAAGGTTCTTCAACCTGATTCACCGTTACAACATCGCCGACCTTGCTGTCGATGATTGCTGCCGCAAGCGGGGTGATATTTGATAATTTACCCTGCAAAGGATCTGATTCTACTGAACCGACGATCGTATAAGTCTCTTCTTCATTGGATTCCAAATCCAAGATTTTTACTGTTGAACCCAGCTTTACCGTCTTGCTGTTTTTCTTCCGGCTGGCAGCCTCATCATCAATGATTTCAACATTTGCCAGCATTGCTTCCAAATCACGAATACGTGCTTCAACACGTGCCTGACGGTCACGAGCCGCATCATAGTCCGCATTTTCACTCAAGTCACCCTGTGCGCGCGCTTCCTGTAATTCACGGATTACATCCTGTCGAACTACATGAATTAAATTTTCCTGTTCCTGCAATAACTCATTATAACCTTCTTTGGTTACAAGTACCTTCTTATCTTCTGAAGCCATTTTATCACTCCTTAACTCGGCTATTATAGCATATTTTCCTGTATTATACTACTGATTTTTGTCGTCAGCAGATCGATTGCCACCTGATTGTGACCGCCCTCCGGAATTATGATATCCGCATATTTTCGGCTCGGTTCAATAAAAGTATTATGCATTACTTTTACGGTTGTCGTATACTGTTCAATCACTGAATCAATCGTTCTGCCGCGTTTTTTCACATCACGGATCAAACGCCGGATAAAGCGGATATCATCATCCGTATCCACAAAGATCCTGATATCACAAAGATCACGCAGCTGCTCATCCTCAAGAATAAACAAGCCCTCAATCACAATTACATCGCTTGGCTCTATATGTTCAGTCTCCTCACTGCGGGTATGAACAACAAAATCATAAACCGGCTTTTCAATAGCGACACCCGCCATCAGCTGTTTCAGCTGGGCTACAAATAAATCATTATCAAAAGCAAATGGATGATCGTAATTCGTTTTTACACGTTCCTCCATCGTCTTATTTTTCTGATCCTTATAGTAATCATCCTGACGGATAATAACTACTGAATTGGTATTTTCATATCTTTCCTTTAAGCGCCGGGAAATCGATGACTTCCCAGAAGCACTGCCGCCGGCAATACCGATAATTACTGATTTTTTCACTGCTGTCACCTCTTAGTAATTGAGATACTGTTCAATATTCGCTAGATGCTCTTCATAAGTAGTTGCATAATAAACTGTTTTATCACCATAAACATCGGCAATAAAATACATGTAATCGGAAGGTGTCGGATTCAATACCGCTTCAATGGCATCGATACCTGGATTACATACCGGTCCAATCGGCAGGCCATCGATCATATATGTATTATATGGACTTTCTACCTCATAATTCTGTTCACAGTCCAGCCAGCTGTCATACTCATAGAGGGCATAACAAACCGTCACGCTTGACTGCAGACGATAGCCGTCACGCAGACGGTTTTCAAAGATACCGGCAATCAGTTTCATATCATCCGGATGCCCCGATTCAAACTGCACGACCGATGCCAAGGTTATCAAGTCATGGAAGCTCATTTCACTGCCTTCCAGCTGACCCTTAAACATCTGATAATTGCGGTCAAACTCATCAAGGAAACGCATCGTCACATCCCGGGCATTAGTCTCACGGTAAAAGAAATAGGTTTCCGGATAAAGGTATCCTTCCAGTGCTACTGTCAGCTCTGGATTTTTTATGCTTTCATCTAAAAATTCATACTTTGCGATCATCTCATCCAAAAAGGCTTCATCATTCCAAAGCGCCATCAGCTCCTCGGCGCTTACATTTGTATTCTCAGCCACTGTTTCAGCGATATCCTTAGCCCAATAGCCTTCAGGAATCGTGATCAATACCTGATTGCTCATCGCCGCATTTGGATCATTTAAGACCGTCAGTATTTCCTCAGGTGTCCATGATTTATCAAGTGTATAAGTACCCGCCTTAAAATCACTCAGGCCCTTCTGCTTCATCACCAGCTTCGCAACAAGTTCATTTTTAATGATATAGTTATCCTTTAGATTTTTAAGAATCTGATCCGCGTTTTCACCTTCACTGATCTCAAATTCAATAGGATTTTCTACATGACTTACCGGTTCAAGCCCTGAGCGGTAATACATAAAACCACCCAAGCCGACAAGGATTGCCAGTAATAGAACAAAGGCAAGAACAAGACCCTTTTTATTAAGCTTCTTCATCTTCGCCAAAAGCGCCAAGCACTTCTTCTACCATTGCCCATTCCTCATCCGTTTCAATCGGCAGCAGATTGCCCTCATCATCATAGCAGGAAGCGAAGACTTCACCGCTTTCATCCTTAGGGTCACAGAACACAACATACTTCTTTCCGCGGCCTTCATCATCAAAGGTAAAAAGAATCTCCATCTCTACTTCTTTGCCATTTTCATCAGTAATAAATAAACTGTTTGATTCCAACATACTTTTTCCTCCATTAATAAGAAAGGGCAATCAGCCCTTAACTTTTACTATCAAGATAACCTTGCAGAATCTGCACCGACGCCATTTGATCAATGACCTGCTTGCGCTTTTTACGCGATACATCTGCCGCAATCAAAATGCGTTCCGCCGCAACGGTGGTCAGCCGCTCATCCCATAATACGACTTTTAAGCCCTGAGCTTCAAGCTTTTCCTTAAAAGCAATTGAAACCTCACCGCGGATGCCTATATCGCCATTCATATGCTTTGGCAGTCCGAGAACTACCGTTTCAATCTGAAATTCATCGATATACTTCTGAAGCAATACCAGGCACTGATCATAATCATCATCCTGAAAACGCAGTGTTTCTACCGGCCGGGCAATCATCCCCATAACATCGCTGACACTTACCCCGCAGGTGCGGCTGCCAAGATCCAGTCCTAAGATCCGCTTCATTGCTTAAGATCTTCCAGATATGTACGCACCATCTCTTCGATGATCTCGTAACGCTCAACGCTCTGGATGATTGAGCGGGCATTGTTATGACTGGAAATATATGCCGGATCATTAGAAATCAAATAACCGGCTAATTGATTGACAGAATTATAACCTCTTTCTTTTAATGCCTCATCGACGATTCTTAAAATATGACGAATGTTGTCACGTCTTAGATCATCGGATTTAAAGGCCATCGTTTCAGTAACATCTTTTTTCATAGGAGTACCTCCTTTTCATTTATTTTACCTTAATTTATATTAAAATTAAAGTCCTAAACCTAGTTTATTTTTAACATCTTTAAGTGCTTCATCAAGCTTCTCATCCGATTTGCCGCCCGCCTGAGCAAGATCTGGTCGGCCGCCGCCCTTACCATCGCAAATCAGCGCTGCCTGCTTAACCAGATTACCGCAGTGACAGCCAGCCTTGACCGCCTTCTGACTCGCACCGCTGACAAAGACAACCTTGCCATTATGACTGCCGCCGATAAAGACAACCCCGTCGATCTTATCACGCAAAGTCATTACCATATCCTTTAACGTATTGCCTTCAACATTATCAATGCGTTCAACTAACATAGCTGTGCCATTTACATCAACCGCATTCTTAGCAAGCTCATCAGCCTTAAGGACAAGCATCGAAGCATTGAGCGCCGCATTTTCTTTCTTCACGGCATTTAATTCATCAAGCATCTGCGTGCTCTTTGCCACCACATTGCTTAAACCGTTCAGCTTCAGCATGCCGGCAATCTCCTTCAATTGATTTTCCAATGCGACAAAATCACGATAAGCAGCATAACCGCTCTTGGCTACGATACGGCGCACACCTGATCCGATACTCTCTTCAGATTCAATCTTAAAGACACCGATTTCCTGTGTGTTGTGAACATGACAGCCGCCGCAGAATTCTTTAGAAACATCACCCATGCTGACAACGCGGACAACATCGCCGTACTTTTCATCAAACAAGGCGGTCGCGCCTGTCTTGCGGGCTTCATCAATATTCATATTCTGAATCATTACCGGATTTTTCTGAGCGATATATTGATTGACTAAATCTTCAATCTGCTGGAGCTGTTCCTCACTCACCTTTTCAAAGTGGGTGAAGTCAAAACGCAGATATTCATCGCTGACAAATGATCCGGCTTGCGCGATATGACTGCCTACAACAGCCTTTAAAGCGCTTTGAAGCAAGTGACAGGCAGAGTGATTGCTGGTGATAATCAAACGCTTTTCGGTATCAATCTGACCGGTAACATCATCACCGCATTTAATCGTACCATTCACAAGCTTAACATGATGCAGATGCTGCTTATGCGGAGCCTTCTTCACATCACTAACCTTTGCCTTCATCGCGCCGTTCAGCAGCACACCGCTGTCTGCCACCTGTCCGCCGCTTTCCGCATAGAAACAAGTTTCTGATAAGATAACATCGCCTTCTTCATCAATCACATCCACTTGGTGACCGTCTACGAAGCAAGCAATGACCTTTGCATGACAAATTGTCTCTTCATAGCCGATGAATTTGCTGGCCTCTGTAAAGTTCATTAAATCGGCTGACTGCGAGTTCATTGATTCCAGCGCTTCACGGCTGTTTCTAGCTCTTTCACGCTGTTTCTCCATTTCCTTGTCGAAGCCATCTTTATCTACTTCAAAGCCTGACTCCTGAGCCATTTCAACAGTTAATTCAAATGGGAAACCATAAGTATCATAAAGCTTAAACGCTGTTTCCCCGCTGATTACCTTATCCTTGGTAGATGCGATTACTTCATTCATCAGACGCTCGCCATCAGCTAAAGTAGCATGGAAGCGTTCTTCCTCAGCCTTCACAAGCTTTTGAATATATTCGATCTTTTCACCGATATAAGGATAGTAATCCTTCATGATCTCATAAACAACCGGTACCAGCTGATACATAAAGGCACCTTCAATCTTCAGCTTTCTGCCGAATCTTACCGCCCGGCGAAGCACACGGCGAAGCACATAGCCGCGGCCTTCATTGGCAAACAGCGCACCGTCAGCCAATGCAAAAGTCACTGTACGGATGTGGTCAGCAATAACACGGTATGCCATCTTATTCTCAGCATAAGGAATAGAAGTAAACTTTTCAGTCGCATGAATCAGCGGCAGGAAGAGATCGGTATCAAAGTTAGTTTCACCATCTTGTAAGATGCAGGCTAAACGCTCAAGCCCCATCCCGGTATCAATATTCTTCTGCGGTAATTCCTTATAGTCCTTGCGGTCAACGCCCTCTTTGCCGTCATACTGTGAGAAAACCACATTCCAGATTTCAATATAGCGGTCATTGTCCAAATCCTCAAAAAACAGCCGTTCACCGATATGCTCTGGATCATACGCTTCACCGCGGTCATAGAACATTTCCGTATTCGGACCGCACGGACCTTCACCAATCTGCCAGAAATTGTGTTCTGTCTTACAAATATGCGAAGGATCAACACCCATTTCATTCACCCAGATATTATAAGCTTCAGTATCATCAGGATGTACCGTCACATACATTCTTTCCTTTTCAAAACCGATATATTCAGGACTTGTTAAAAAAGTCCAAGCATAAGTGATCGCCTCACGCTTAAAATAATCACCAATTGAGAAATTGCCGAGCATTTCAAAGAATGTATGGTGACGAGCCGTTCTGCCGACATTTTCAATATCATTGGTACGGATTGATTTCTGCGCATTGGTAATCCGATTGTTGGCTGGTTTGATCGTGCCGTCAAAATATTTCTTTAAAGCGGCAACCCCTGAATTGATCCATAACAACGTAGGATCGTTATGCGGCACTAAAGACGCTCCCGGTTCAACCATATGACCGTTACTTTTAAAATAATCTAAAAACATTTGTCTAATTTCACTGCCAGTTAAATTTTTCATAAAATTTCCTCCTTTTAATTGAAGCATAAAAAAACGCTCCTGTCGTCCAGGAACGTAATAATTACGCGGTACCATCCTGATTCACAGCAAGGCTGTGCACTTAGTTATCCTTAATTAGCGTAAGGGTACGCGCAAAACTCCAACGCAGCCTTCAAACCTTCACCACACAGGCTCACACCAACCGCCTGCTCTCTTCAGAAGTGTTAATTTTACTCCTCATTTTCATCATTTTGCCTTTGTAATTATAGCATATGAAATTTTATTCTTCAAGCATCTCACCAGAAAATATCTTCCCAGCCGCCGACATTCTGATGGGAAGCGGCATGCATATAACTGCGTACTGATATTTGCATAAAGCTGGCTAAAATTGGTGAGAGAATTAAGCCGATAACACCTAACATTGCTTCCCCCAGCAGCAAGCCTAGAAACAGGTATAAGGGATGCACATCCATCGCTTTATGAAAGATCAGCGGCTGAATGAAATTGGCCTCTATCTGCTGAAGCACCCACACCACAGCAATACATAAAATCGGAAACTGCGTAAAATGCAGATAACCGGCTAAGGCAATCAATAAAATACCGATGGTTGCGCCGATATAAGGGAATAAATTTAAAAGAGCCAACAAACCGGCATACAACAGACTATTGGGAAATTTAAACAAGACAAGAATCAGAAAAACACTGACAAAAATAAACAGCAGATCAATACAAGTACCGATAATATACTGTACAACCACATTGCTTCCCGTCTTATAAAAATTAAACCATCGCTGATGATCAACGACATATTTTTTAACCATATTCACGCCGGCATCAAAATCAATGCTGATAAAAAAAGCAATCATATAACTGAGGGTAAAAATAGTAAAGCCAGATACGCCATCCATCACAAATTTCATGCCGATATCTGTCGAGTTGTTGATGAGTGAGCGTTTAAAATCATCATTAAAAACAAAATCCAGCTGATTAGCATTCAGCCAGGACGATAATTCGCTCAGCCAGCTCTCTAATGTTGATGAAATCGTTGACAGCTCATTGATCAAAACCGGCAGCAGCAACAGTAAAAAACCAAGAAAAATAATCATACCGCCGCCGTAGACAATAAACACTGAGGTGCGGTTCGTGAAATACTTATTTAAGCTCATGATGATTGGCTGCAATGACAAAGCTAATATTAAACCATACAGCAAAGGCTTCAGCGCCAGCAGTAAGGTTATCAGCGGATCATAGAGACCTACTGCTTTTAAAATCAGCACTAGGATATAGATGCTAAGACAAGCCGGCAGCCAGCGCATTAAGAGAACGCGCAGCTGATTTACTTTTTCTTTCATAGAAAAACCCCAACGAATGGGGTTTAGTCAAGATACTCTTGAACTGAATGAAGATTTCTCATCATCTGTTTTTTAGCGCGGCGGCCTTTATAGCAAAGCTCATCAATTTCGCTTTCCTTGCAATAACCAACCAAAACACCAATGCCAATACCGCAAAGCAGTGTCATAAGACTTTTATTCATAGTAATCACTCCTTATCACTTTTTAGTATGAGTGAGAGCAATGAATTTATCCAAAATATTCGCGGATTCTTAATTCCAAAGTCGTATTTCTGATTTTTCTTTCCTGCTGAAGAATCGCTTTTTCAAAAGCCTCCCGTTCCCCCAGCAAAACCAGACTTTTTTTGGCACGGGTAACACCGGTATAGATTAAACGGCGCTGCAGCATGATATGGTGCTCATTTAAGATCGGCATAATCACGATTGGATATTCACTGCCCTGTGATTTATGAATTGAAACACAATAAGCATGCGTCAGCACATTAAAATTCTCTGGTGTATATTCAACAATAATGCCGTCAAAATCAACAAAGATACGATTTTGATGATTAAAATCCTCTTCCGCAGGCACAATCTCCGCAATCCTGCCGATATCTCCGTTATAGACATCATCATCCGGCTGATTCTTCAGCTGTAAGACCTTATCGCCTTCCCGAAAGGTTCGAAAGCCCAAACGGATTTCCTTCTTATAAAGCGCCGGCGGGTTGCATAATTTCTGTAAGGCGAGATTTAAACCGTCGATTCCGGATACACCGCTGTACATCGGTGCCAGCACTTGAATATCCGTATCAGCATATCCCTTCTCAAAGGCATTGTTGACAATCTTTAATATCTGATCCTTTACCTGATAATTACGGCATTCAAAAAACGCGACATCATGACCGCTGTCCAATACCGTACAGCAGCCACGGCGGATTTCATGAGCCAGTTCAACAACATCGCTGCCCTGACTCTGCCTGAAGATTTTTTCCAGCCGGCATACCTTAAAGCACTGGCTGGCAATCAGATCCTTCAGCACACAGCCGGGCCCCACCGAAGGCAGCTGGTCTTCATCACCGATCACAAGGATTTTCTTTACCTGTTTGCTGGCCAGCAATAAATTATAGAATAGCCATTGATCAACCATAGAAAATTCATCGATAATCAACAGATCTGCAGTAATCGGTTCCTCAGCATTAACTAAAAACGTATTGCTTTCAAGATCCCATTTCAATAAACGATGAATCGTTGTAGCCTGTACATCGCTGCATTCACTAAGCCGTTTAGCGGCTCGGCCGGTCGGTGCGCATAAGGCGATATTATTGTAGGGGTAATAATTGCGGTAAAGGGCAATAATACCTCTCACAATCGTTGTTTTACCAGTACCGGGTCCGCCCGTTAGGATGGAAAAGGATTCATTAAAAAAATCACGGATTGCTGCTTTCTGTTTTTCTTCATAAGTAATCGCAAAATCAGCTTCAACCTCTTTCAGGCGCTCCTCAAGATCATCCGTAATTGCTTCAATCTCATTCACATAAGGAAAACCTGATAAAAAAGAAGCAATCCCCTTCTCTGCATCATATTGTGTGCTGTGATAGATGCGGTTTTCTTCAATAATGATCATCCGGTCCATTTTCAGCTGTTCTACATACTCATCAATCTCTTCGGCAGTCAGCATCAAGCCTTCTTTGCGCAGACGCTTGGAAAAAGCACTCATAAATTCATCATAGTTTAGAAAACTGTTGCCGCTGCTCATACAGGCATCCAACAGCACTGACAGCAGCAGTGCCTTTAAACGATACGGATGATGCTGTTCAAAGCCCAGACTGTAAGCAATTTTATCAGCGGTTTTAAAACCGATGCCGTCAATGTCTTCAATCATCTGATAGGGATTATTTTTGATGATAGCTGCGGCATCAGCGCCATAAACCACTTCCAGCTTCATAATATTGCGGACACCTAAACCAAGCTTATTGAAAAATACAATGCTGTCATCAACCTCATCATTCTCATCAATGCCGTTAATGATTGATTGAATACGCTTGTCATTTTTCTTCTTAAACAAAGGAATCAGTACATCGGGATCTGCCTTAATTCGCTGAATGGCGTCATTACCCAATTCAGCGACAATCATTTCAGCAGTCTTGCGGCCAATGCCGGGAAACAGCGCACTGGAAAAATAACGCACCAAAGAGTCCTCATCCTTAGGCATGACCTTTTCCATGCTTTGCGCAGCAAATTGTACGCCATATTTTTCATGTTCGATATAACTGCCCTTTAATGAAACAAGCACATCCATCTGCAAAGCAGCAAAGCAGCCAGTCACTATACAGTCTTTCTCATTTAATTCATGCAGACGAAAACGAGCTACCGTAAAGCCGTTATAATCGTTGCGATAGCGGATCGAAACAAATTTACCAACAATCTCAATAAGCTCTTCCATCTTCGCCCTCCTTATAAAAACATGGCTAAGGTGCCCAGCAGGTTAACCATAAAATGAAGCATGATACTCGGATAGATTGAATCATTCTGCTCATAGGCAATACATAATATGAAGCCGATACCGGCATATGTCAGCAAGTACCAGGCATCGGTAAAATTACCCGCCAGCAGCGATGAATAAATATGAATTGAGCCAAACATCAAGCCGCTGATCAGCATGGAACAGATAAAGTTCAGCTTTGCGCGGCAGCAGCGAAAAAAGACACCGCGAAACAAGGTTTCCTCAACAATCGGTGCATAGATGACAGTGATAAAAGCCGTCAGCAGCGGAATGGCCTTCATTGACTGATCCAATCCCTCCTGATTTACACTGCTGGCCGTCCCTGACAACATTGAGGCAATCAAAGAGAAGCCGATATTTGCTAAATAAACGATGATACATAAAAAGAAGACATTTTTCAGCACTTTACTCAGCGGCGGCAATTTCTGCCAGCTTTCCTTAAACAGCGGAAAAGCTACGATGACTGAGAATAGGATCATCCAAATATAAAAAGCAAATAAGACCGCACTTGATGTCTGGATTGCCCAAGGATTAAGCCATAATGTAATACGAGCCGCCCATCGCGGATAAAAGTAAGCAAAGCCTACATAGTAATTAAGAATCAACAACAGACAGCGCAGCGGCGATAAAGGCGCCTTGTCCATCCTTGTGCCTGTCAGTTTAACGGCCATTGGCAAGTCTCTTTTCCAAACGGGATGCTAATGCTTCACCGTGATAGAACACTTCATCGATCACACCGCCGCCAAGACAGCACTCACCCTGATAGAAAACCGCTTCCTGACCGCATGTAACCGCCTTAACCGCAGGGTCACATTTCACAAATACCGTAGTGTCATCAATAAAACGAATCGTTACCTCATTATCTTTTTGACGATAACGGAATTTTGCACTGCATTGAAGCTCACCCTGCGGCTTATCCTTGGCAAACCAATTGACACCGCTAACCAAACAGCTGTCACTTAACAGCCATTCATTTTCATCACCATTGGCAACGTATAGAATATTCTTCTCAACATCCTTGCCTACGACAAAATAAGGGCCGTGATCACCGCCGATTCCCATGCCGCGGCGCTGACCAATCGTATAGTATAACACACCCTCATGGCTGCCAACCTGAGCTAAGCTATTTATATCAACAATAATTCCCGGTTTTGCGGGCAGATAATTCTGCAGGAATTGTTTAAAATTACGTTCACCAATAAAACAGATGCCGGTGGAATCTTTCTTTTTCGCAACCGCCAGCTCCCACTCATCAGCAATCCGCCGTACCTCAGGCTTAGCTAAATCACCAATAGGAAACAATGTCTTCGCAAGCGCATGAACCGGTACCTGACATAAGAAATAAGTCTGGTCTTTATTCTCATCACTACCCCGCAATAACTTAGTTTCACCTTCATTGCTGACTCTGGCATAATGGCCGGTTGCCACTAAGTCAAAGCCTTGTTCCATCGCAAATTTAAAGAAAGCATCAAATTTTACATATTTATTACATAGAATATCTGGATTAGGTGTTCTGCCTTTTTTATATTCATCTAAGAATTGAGTAAAAACATTATCCCAGTATTCTTTCACAAAATCTACGCGTAAAAGCTCAAGACCTAACCGGTCTGCTACCCGTTTCGCATCCATATAATCCGCTTCCTGAGGACAGACGTCATCCTGAATCGTCGGATTTCCTAATATATCATTGTTTGCCAGTGCATCCCAGTTACGCATAAATGCACAAGTAACATCATAACCCTGTTCCTTTAGAATGACAGCCGCTACTGCCGAATCTACACCGCCGGATAAACCCAGCAATACTTTCTTACCCATTGTCATCACCTCGTATTATTATACATGAAATC
>NZ_HE578934.1:0-1760 GCF_000313565.1 Dielma fastidiosa
CCTACATCGATGTGAGCAAACCAAGGCTGATCGTAGTAGAACTGGACGGCAACAAGGAAATCTATACCTTGCAGGCGGAGATCGATTATGGCCCGCAGTTTGTAGGACAAGTAACTCTAACACAGGGAGATATAATCCTTACCGGCAGGATTGATTCAGAAACCGGTGTGATCGGTTTTGATGTAACGAATAAGGAAATCAATTTTTCTGAGCCATTTGTATTTGATTTCAAAGTTGCTGAGGGCGTAAGCCTTATGATGGATGGAGAAGTTTTTGAATCGGGCAGTCCGCTGTTCTTCACAAGCTTGAGCGATATAAAGCAGATAACTTTAAGTAATACAGATATGCAAAATAATTTTGAATTAAGTTTAGTAAATGATGAAATTAAAATGCATATTAATAAATTTAATATTGTTATAAATAATGAGGAAATCGCAGACCAATATATAACAATTGATTCTGAAAATAAAATTATCATAATCAATATTTTGGACACTTTAGCAACTGATTTCACATCGCTTGAGGTTGTATATGATATAGAGAATGCAGAAACGATTTTGTTTAATGGTGAACCACTGATTATTGGGCAAAAGTATGACTTTAGCAGAACTAGCAAATTAAATCTAATTGATATAAGTGGGAAAGCAGAAACATATACAATTAGAACTAATCTAATAACAGAAGGTTTAATATTGAATAATTTCTCATTGAAAGCTTTAAATGGAAATCAGTACGAAGGTGAAATAAATAATATTACTCATGAAATTTTCATTGATGTGCCTGTAGGTGTTTCAGGGCTAAACAAGGCTGTTGCAACCTTTACAACATCAGGAAGCGAAAATGAAATCAGCGTGTATTCTGAAACACAGAAAGTAATAAGTGGTACAACACGTTTAAATTATACAACACCTGTTACTTTAAGATTAGAGGATGGAACAGGTTTAACTAATATTTATACAGTAAAATTACGATATCCAGCCATTGAAGGAGATTTAAATGGTGATGGGCGTGTAGATGTCAATGATATTATTTATTTACAAAAATTAATCTACAAATAAAGGAACAGATATATGAAAAAATATAAAAAATTTCTGCTTTTATTGAGCTTACTGATAACAGTTCCCATGATATGTACTACAACAATATTTGCGTTAGATACAAATCGAAACTTTGTTATGGAGCTTGAAACAACAGATGGTAAGAAAGATTTATTGCAAATGGCATTGGGAGAAATTGATGATGAAGTGTTTTATTTTAGAAAAGTAACGGTTACTGTTGAAAAAAAACAGCAGATAAAATTGCAAATCCATTTGCCAGCAACAGATAATGAAGATTTAAAATTTTATGGAGGGTCAATACGGACAGAGTATAATGCGTCAGAATTAACAGTTAGTTATGAATTTGGCACCGATGAATATTTCACGATGAAAAAAATGAATGATACGATAACAGGAATTTTTGATGCAGTTCCTGATAATCCTTATCAAGATGCATTAAGTTTAAATGTCGAAGCAAATGGAGGCACAAGGACTACTACTGAAATAAATGTAGGCTCTATTATATTAGAACCAAACTATGATTTATTAGATACAGATGAAAAAGGAAATAAGGTTTTGTATTTCTCATTGTCAAACAATGTTCAAGGTAAAGATGGTGAAATGGGATCTGATAAAGACGATATAGGGAATTCAGCTGGATTTATTGTAGAAATGCATTTTACAGAACCGACCACCACCCAATTGCAGGCACCGACTCTTACG
>NZ_HE578934.1:2626-4645 GCF_000313565.1 Dielma fastidiosa
AAGCATCCCTTTAGGAAATGGAATCACTGCGGGGAATACATATTACGCAAAAGTTAAAGCAGTCGGAGACGGTGTTGCTTATTCTGATTCACCGTTAAGTACACCTGCTGTTTCAGCGGCAGCCGCTAATGAACCAGTTGTTGTTAAGAATATAAGTTTCACTGCTTTGACAGCCAACGGCTCCTCTACTGAGACTACAAGTGAATTGACCTTTACTTTCAGTGATGATATTGATGGTTTAACAGCGGATAAGATCACGCTCAGCGGTGTTAGTGGTGTCACGAAAGGTAACCTGACTAAAGAAAACAAAGGTGTTTATAAGCTTGCAATCAATAATGTAAGTGTATCAGGTACCCTAAAAGCAACGGTTGCATCCATTGATGGTTATTCAATAACACCAAATGAAAAGACGGTATCGATTTATTATGCTGCACCGATTACCAATGTAGTATGGAGCAGTGCAATAGCCGATGGGGAAGCAAATAAAACTACCTCGACCAAAATCGATGTCGTATTCGATACACCGATCACCAATCTAACAAAAGAAAACTTCTCGATTGAAAACGCTCAGATTGATTCATTAAGCGGCAGCAACGGCAATTATAGTCTGGCAATCAGTAATGTAACAACACAAGGAGAGGCGACCTTAACAGTCACATCACCTTCTGCATATTCCATTTCACCGACAAGTCAAAAGGTAACGTTACATAAGAAAGCTGACCTAATCAATGCGGCATTAACAAACGTGACTGCGGATGGGGATTCTACACATACGAGCACTCAGCTAACTTTAACCTTTGACCAAGATATTACAGGGTTAAGTGCTGATCATATCACGTTAACAGGTATAAATAATATCGTCAAAGGTTCACTTTCAAAAGCGGCCGGAACCGGTGTTTATACTTTAGCAATCAGTGGCTTTACAACTGGTGGTACAGTGAATGTTTCAGTAAGTGGAGTTGAAGGATACAACATCACCAGTAATCAATCTGCAGTGATTCATCATTATACTGCACCGCAGATGTCGGCTTTACCACAGATCCCTACAATCAGTAATCAAAGTGCATTAACTACGGATACCGGTAAGAAATTGAGCGTTTCCGTAAGCAATGCCATTGCATATGAAAGTCTGACTTACGAATGGTTTAAGGCAAGTGCTGGCTCTGTACCAGGAACTGGAGTCGGTACATCAACGGGTGTCAAAACGCAAGAGTTCGCGTATCCAATGACTGCTGGTGATTCTTATTATTTCGTAAAGGTAACCGGTAAAGAAACCGGAAAGACTGAGGCTACGGCTTACAGTAACCTCGTACATGTACAGATCACTACACCAGCACCGGTTCAGCAATTTACCATTCATTATGATCTGGCTGGCGGTACTGGCAGCTATCCGGATCAAAAGGCTGCACTGAATGCTGACATTACGATTCCCAATACTGTACCTGTGAAGTCTGGCTATACATTTACCGGCTGGAAGTTATCAACGGACAACAGCATCAAGCAGCCGGGAGCAAAAGTCACAAGTTCAGAATCAAAGACGATTACCTTAACGGCGCAATGGACTAAAGATGATATCGCGGTATCCTTTGAAGTCTTCGCAAACGGTACGGCAAACATCTCAGATACGACCCAAGTTACGGTAACCTTTGATCAGCCTGTCATCGGTCTGACAAAAGATAATTTTAGTCTGACCAATGCGACTGTGACAGAAATCAGCGGCAGCGGTAAAACTTATATCCTAAAGATCAGTAATGTAACGACAGAAGGCTCGGCCACATTGACAGTGACTGCGCCTAGCGGTTATACGATCGCCAGCAACAGTAAGACGGTAACCTTACATAAGGATACGAGAGTACCGGTCAGCTTAACTGCAGTTGAAGCAGACGGCATCAAAAATCAGGCATCTACATCTACCCTTACATTAAAATTCGATTCATCGATTTCCCTAACGGCAGAAAACATTAAGATAACCGATCTTGACAGTACCGGCGCAGCCATAGGAAATCTCAGGACACAAGC
>NZ_HE578934.1:5883-21531 GCF_000313565.1 Dielma fastidiosa
TTTTATTATGGAATGTGATTATATCAATAACGCTTGATTTTCACCAGATAATTGCATATAATTGTATTATATGGTGAAAATATGATAAAAACTACTAATATGATTTTAGATGAACTTAGTGAATATTCAAGCCCGCGGACAAAATTATCTCGTATGGTAAAAAAGGGTGACATTTTTCCTATTGTTAAAGGTTTATATGAAACAGAAAAGAGTACACCAGGTTTTTTGCTTGCTGGAAGTATTTATGGTCCATCTTATATTTCATTTGAATATGCTCTTAGCTTCTATGGTTTAATCCCTGAGGCTGTCTATACGGTTACTTCCGCAACTTTTGAAAAGAAAAAGTCAAAAAAATATGAAACAATGTTTGGTACATTTACATATCGCGATGTACCTTCAGAAGTTTTTCCCTTAGGTCTTAAATTAATGCAGGAAGGTACTTATTATTATCGAATAGCAACACCTGAAAAAGCTGTATGTGATATGCTGTATACTTTACCCCCAGCCTCAAATGCAGAAGAATTACATTTGCTGTTGAATGAAAGTCTTAGAATTGATGATATGGATTTGAAGAATTTGGATACCGAATCCATTATAGAACTATCAGAACATTATCATACAACTAATGTTAAACGACTGTGTACTTTAGTGAGGAGGCTACATAAATGAATTCAAATATAGAACAGATGTTGAAGGAATATAAGGTAGAAAATATATATGATGAAAAAAACGCAATGAAAGAAATCATGCAGGAGATTGTTTTATGTGGCTTATCTCGAGCTGGCTTTTTTGATAAAGCAGCATTTTATGGAGGAACGGCATTACGAATTTTTTACGGACTTGATCGCTTTTCTGAAGATTTAGATTTCTCGTTAGAAACAGCGGATAAAGATTTTGATTTAACCTCATATTTTCCTATTCTCGAAAAAGAAGTTAAATCTTTTGGATTAAATGTATCTATTACTGAAAAGGAAAAGACAAAGGAAAGCAATATTCGTTCAGCTTTTCTGAAAGGAAATACAAAGGAACACTTATTATTATTCTATGCGGATCAACGAATTGCCGGAAATGCAGCAAATAATGAAGTTATAAAAATTAAATTTGAGGTTGATGTAAATCCGCCTGCCTTTGCTGGATTTGAATATAAATATCGGCTGCTTCCCGCCCCTTATAGTGTTAAACTCTATGATATGCCATCATTATTTGCTGGTAAAATTCATGCAGTTATCTGTCGGGCATGGAAAAATCGTATAAAAGGCAGAGATTTGTATGATTACATTTTTTATCTTTCAAGAGGTACTTCAGTTAATAGACTTCATCTGCGTCAACGGCTTATTGACTCTGGATACATCACGAATGAAATAGAATGCTCAATAGAAGAAATAAAGTCAATGCTTAATGAGCGATTTGATACTATTGATTTTGAACAGGCAAAAAGAGATGTTGAACCATTTATTCGCGACAGATCGGTTCTTAACATCTGGTGTGCTGATTTTTTCAAACAGATAACAGTGAGTTTAAGAGAATGTTAATTTATCATTTTTAATGAAAACTATAATTCTGGCAAATTGATTTTGAAATAATATGGTTAATAAATGAATCTGACATTGTGTTTTAAATCTAGTTATAAAGTTTTATGATATGAGTGAGATAAGAGAATTGACTCTTATCTCTTTTTATTGCGTTATAGAAATATTTATTACGGGAGTCATCGTAATAACTGGAAAATATTGGAACAATATGAGAACTGTCTCATAAAGTATACTTTATGAGACAGTGTGTTTATGCTCATTATAGGTCGTTTTTTGTCATTTGTAAACATATTTTTGCATTTTATCATCTTTTTTATTCATTTTATGGTCGTTTTCTAGCTGTCTTATAAAGTATACATTTTGAGACGGTGAGAATTAAGGGGTGTAAAATGAAATCTATTTATATCGAAACCTTTGGTCGTTTCGCTGTTTTTATCGACGGTCAGCCTTTGCTTTTTAAGAACCTTAAAGCAAAAGAACTCTTGGCCTATCTCATCGATAATGAAGGAGACTTTGTAAGCAACAAGGACATCATCACTACATTATGGAAGAACCGCATCAATGATGTGAGTCTTAAACGATCCTTCAGGTATACGCTGCGTCTGTTAAGAGACGCTTTTAATGCAGAAGGAATTGATGATCTATTTGATGTAGGTTATGGGGTAGTGAAGATCAATCGCAATCGCATAACCTGTGATTATTATGAATTTATTAAAGGAAATACGGAAGCCTATCCATACAAAGATGATTACATGTATGGCTATGAATGGGCAGAGTCAACCCGCAGAAGGATTGAGGAAAGACAAAGCCGAAGTAATAAGTAAAAATAGCTGAACATTAGACGGTTCAGATTTTTTTGTGAGGAAAGAGGAAGGGAAATATGGCACAAAGGAAACAAGAAAGTATAAGGCGAGAAAGGAGAAGAGGAAGATGTTAAAGGGAATGATGAAAGCGCTTAAATATGGAATGGCTCTATGTATGGCTGTGAGCTTATCAGCTTATATACCAGAAATAGGAGTACAGGAAGTAAAGGCAACGGAAGTAACAGCCAGCGCAGAAGAGAAGTGGAGTGGAACCATAAGTGCAACACCGCCAAAAAATGATGGAAATACATATCATATTTATACTGGCGAGGAGCTTGCATGGGTTGCTCAACAGACACGTGAGGGCATCAGTTTCGAAGGTAAAACGATTATCTTGGAGAATGACATTGATCTTGATTTTATCCCATGGAAACCAATAGGAGTAGATAGAGTACAGCCTTTTAAGGGTACCTTTGAAGGAAATGGTAAAACAATTACTAATCTCATGCTAACAAATAATGAAGAAGGATTATTTGAAGGTCTCTTTGGTGTTACTCGAAATGGTCTACTTCAGAACTTCTCAATTAAAAATGTTAAATTTCAAGATTCAGACATTAGTTACCATAATTTGGGTATTGTCAGTGCTGATGTACTACAGTCGAAGGTTATCAATGTACATGTTGAGAATGCCGAAATCTTGGCAAGCGGTACAAGTCTTGCCCCAGTTGGCGGTATTACTTGTGTATTATCCAACAGTAGTTGGATTATTAATTGCTCTGTGAAAAATTCGACGCTGCAAGGAAGAAACATAGGTGGTATTGTTTCCGATTGGGAACCGATAACTGATGAAACAGTGTTTGGCAAATATGGTCCAGGTGGTATCGTTAACTGTGCATCCATTAATAATCAGCTGCAGCTCACTTATCCGAGTCCAACTGACAATATTGTAATTGCTGGTGGAATTATTTCTAATATTGAAAGTAGAATTAAAGATTTTAGTGTAATTGGCAGTTTATATTTTTTAAACAATTATTCAACTAGTACGATTACGGCAACTGATATTGTAGCTGATCGGGAAATAAGAATTGGTGGATTAATCGGATTAGTTGATAGTCCAATTGTCTTAGAGATGAAAAATAACTACGCTGCTTCCTCAGTAATTAATGATGTCGCAAGTAAAGATACGACTGGAGCGGTAATTGGTTTAAATAACACAAACAAACTAAGTAGTGATAACATCTTTTATTCTGGAAGTGCAGCTAATGGATTACCGGCAATTGGCAAAGACGCAGGCTCTTATGGGTCAACAATGATGAGTAAGACAGAAGAAAGCATGAAAAATGAATCTTTTGCGAAATCATTAACCGCCAATATTGATTCTCTAAGTACAACGATTATGCCGTTAGATCCGCAAGGCAAGCGATATACATATAATCCATGGGCAGGCGCCGAGGGCGTATGGCCGGCATTTACGATACCGGCAGTTACCGATATCGATATATATCCTGTTTTGTCTGATAACGGACAAGAAATCGTTTATGTGAATCAAAATGGCAGTGTACAGCTTCATTCAACATTGCTGCCTTATTATGCGAGTCGTGAAGCCAATCCAACATGGCGAGTTTCACCTGATACGAGCGGCGTAAGTGTAGATGCTAATGGACTTGTATCTGCCAATAACTCTGCCGTTGGAACAGAAGTAGATTTAATTGCATCCTATGGTGAAATCACTAAAACGGTTAAGGTGAGAATCGTAGAAAAAGATGCAATCACTTCATTAAGAATAAATACACCTAGTGATTTATTGGTGGGTACGACAAAACGATTGAGTGTTACCACAACACCAATCAATGCAAATAAATCATCTGTAAAATGGTACATTGATCTAAATCCTGCCGGTTTAGAAAATCTTGTAACTGAAAGTGAAATTGCTTCTATCGATTCAGATACAGGAATAATAAAAGGATTAAAAGCAGGACAAGTTACAGTAGTAGCAAAAATAGAAGGCACATCAATCAGAGACAGTTACACAATGACCATTCAGGACACACAGTGGGACGGTGTTGCGAGCCGTCAGCCTGATTTTTATGATGATGCCTATCATATAACGATGGCCAGTGAATTGAAATGGATTGCTGATAGCGTAAACAACGGCAATACTTTTGCCGATAAAAAGATCTTATTAGAAACAAATATTGATCTTGGCAAGAATAACTCATTTGTTTGGACACCAATTGGAAGCAATGGTAATTATTTTAGTGGTATTTTTGATGGTCAGGGATATTCAATCAGCCATATTTTGATAGATGATACAAACGTTCTAAATGGTCTGTTTGGGTGGATTAATAATGCAGCGATAAAAAACATAACAATTAGAGATATTTCAATTCAAAATGAATTACCTGATTCTTATAATGGTGCTTTAGCCGCACAGGCACAGGATACAGAAATTAATGGCGTCACTGCCGTTGATGTATCCATCAATACAACCGGAACAGCTGGCGGCTTAATCGGTTTATCACAGTATAACGTCAGCCTGAATCATACAGCGGTGTTAAATAGTGATATTACATCGAGAATCGGCGGCGGTTTAATAGGTAAAGCAATTGCTTATAATGGAAAAGTAATCAATAGTTTTACAGAAGGTAAACTTACAGCTCACCAATCAAGTTTAGATTGGGTCAATCTTGGCGGTATCATCGGTACAGTCATTGGATCTGATAATGCCTCCTTAGAATCAACGGCTGCCACAGCTTTTACGATTCAGAATTCATATACGCATTCAGTGATCAATTCAACACTGAGTAATCCAGGTTTTGCGGTATATACAGGCGGCTTAGTGGGTCAGGTTAATTCCTACATCGCATTAGAAAATAACTATTCAAATTCAGATCTAACCAATCATGTAAATGCAAATCGTCCTGGCGGCATTATTGGTTATGCGCAGCCTACGAATGGATACTATACATCCATCGTGAATAATGCATGGAATGAAGAAAAGCGCTTCGAAAATGCAAGCGGTGAAATAGCTGTTGAAAATAAGAAAAGCGTCGGCAATCAAGGAAGTATCATCATTGACTCCACAACACTTGAAGATATGATGAAGCGATGCTCTGATGCATATATGAAAGCAGCTTCAAGTGAAGAAAAAGCATTAGTAAATGATTTAAATGAAAATCTTCCTGAAAATGGCAGTATGTGGATTAATGGAACAGAGGGTTATCCACAATTAAGTGATTCTGAATCATTTACAGTCGTATTAAAGAAAGATTATATCCAAATGCGAAGAAATGAAAGTGTTTTGCTAGAGCCAGTTATGCGTCCATACGTAGCAGGAAAGGATCTCAGCTATGAATGGCATGTACTCAGCGGCAATGACACGATCAGTGTTGATCAATTTGGACGAGTTACAGTTAGTGACAGTGCCATTACACATCAAAGTGCAATTATTGAAATGATCGTAAAGGAAAAAGGTGCAGAGATATGCCGAGATACTGCGCAGATAGTCGTATTAGAGGATGAAGCAGCAGTACAGAGTCTGACGATCAAGGACCCTGGGGTAATCAAAGTTGGTGATACAGTTAAGCTAAAAGCAGAAGTTGAACCAGAGTCTGTTGATACAAGCGGTCTATATTTTAAAGTTAAAAAAATCAATGACTATGCGGAAGTATCAGCTGATGGTACATTAATAGCTTATAAAGCTGGAACGTTTACGGTTCAGGCAATATTGGATGGCGTAATTGCGGAACGAATCATTACTATAAAGTCAGGAACCAAATGGGATGGAGTTACGGTTGATGAACCGGATAGTGATGGAAATTATATTTATATCACAAAACCAAGTGAGTTAGCATGGATTGCGCAGCAAGCCTACGAAGATAGGTACAATTGGTTTGAAGGAAAAACATTAATATTACAAAATGATATTGATTTAAATAACCAAAATTGGATGCCTATTTTAATCTTCAAGGGTAATTTCGATGGCAGAGGACATACTATTAAAAATATTTCTATTGGTGCTAGCCCTGGTATCAATCAGTTTGGCTTATTTGGTGTGGTACGAAATGCTGAAATAAAAAATTTAATTCTTGACACTGTAAATATGAATTTAGATGAAGTTAGCGGAATCAATAATTTTGGAGCTGGTTCCTTATTCGCTTATGCATATGACAGCAATATAACAAATATAAAAGTAAAAAATGCTTATGTTAAAGCTGACGATACTGAGGTTAATACACCTATGATCGGCGGATTAGGCGGTGATGTTATCAATGTGAATATTGATAACTGTTCAGTAGAAAATTCTACAGTGATAGGAAAAACGAATAGTCTCGGTGGTATTATCGGTGAAGTAACTGGCGCATCAACTTATTTCAGTATGAAAAATTGTTTTGCTAAAAATGTAACGATGCAGGACGGCTGTTATATTGGGGGTCTGGTTGGCTATATTAACCAATCAGATAGCAGTAATAGAACGGCTATAATTAAGAATTGTTATGCAGAAGTAATATATAATACTACAAATAAATATTTAATTAATACATCTTATATTGGAGCTATTTCTGGTATCATTCAAACTAAATATCCAGTTTTAATTGAAAATGTATATTCGGTATTGAAAGTTAATAATTCAGTAGACAAGAAACTAATAGCCGGTAATCTTGTAGGTATTGAGAAATCTCAAGATTTAAAATTAAATAATGTCTACTATAATTCTCAAACATCTGGTTTAACTATTGATATGAAAGAAGAGGGTAAAGTCACACGAAATAATGTTGAGGGCATGACAACGGATGTTATGAAAAGTCCTTCTTCATCGGCTGATAATTTAATTAATAAATTAAATACATGGGTGAGTAATTCTGTAGAAAAATTTAATACATGGACAATACAAAAAGAAGGTTATCCTTATTTTGGATTGCCTGATGTTGAAAGTATTAAAGTTTTACCTGTTGTTAAGGAAGTTTATCCTGGTGAGACATTGCAATTAGAAAAAGAGATTTTACCTTTTGGTGCATCTGATGTTGCAGTTAAATATACTAGTAATAATCCAAAGGTGCAGGTAGATAACAATGGTCTTGTAAAAGTTATCAATGAATTCACTAATACCTATGTTGCCACTATAACAATGATACCTCTTGACAGCAAATATCCTTCTTCTACCTCTACATTGATAGTAATGCAGCCTAAGCCTGAAATTACGAGTATAAAAATAACAGTATTAGAAGAAGGGATAGAGACAAATAAAGTATATTCATTGTCAGCTTCCATTTTGCCTTTAGATGCAGATCCAAATCAGATTAAGTGGTCGATTATCAATAATGTAAATACCCAAGCCATTTTAAGTGATAAAGGATTATTAGATACTGGCTCGGTTGCAGGAAGCATAACTGTTCGAGCTGAATCAATTAATAATCCAAATATCTATGATGTGATTACATTAAATATAAAATCTAAACATGATTTTGGCATAGCATGGGATGGTTCTGCTGAGAAAATTGAACCTGTAAATAATGTAATACATATTGTAAATCCAAAACAATTAGCTTATATTGCCCAGCAAACAAAGGCAGGTATTACTTATGAAGGTATCAGTATTTATCTGGATAGTGATCTTGATTTAGGTAATAAAAACTGGACACCGATCGGGAGCCTTGAATATGGTAATTTTATGGGTAAATTTTATGGCAATAACCATACAATTAAAAATTTAACAATTACATCTTTAAGCGATACTACAATGGTAGGGTTGTTTGGTTTAGTTAAAAATGGAGAGATTCACGATTTATACCTCACTGATGTGAATATTAAGCTGGATAAATTTAATGTCGCAGGAACGGATCAGGTTGGATATGGTACATTAGTAAGTAATGTTTATGGTAATGATACAACTTATATAATCAGCAATGTTCATGTGTCCAATGTTCAGGTATATGGTCCTTCAAGCAGCAGAGTAACACTTCCTTCAGGAATGATAGGGATCGTATATGGCAGGGCTGAAATTGATAATTGTTCAGTTGATAACGCTTATGTTGAAGGTTATCCTAACAGTACAGGCGGATTACTTGCAGAAGTAAGTAATGGCGCTGGTAAATATCTGAAAATAACAAATAGTTCTGTCAGCAATACAACGCTTGTAAATGGTACACATACGGGTGCTATTATTGGTTACTGGGGAAGTGTAACTGGTGATAGTCATTTGATGGAAAACTGTTACAGTAATAATGTAGTGTTCGTGAATACGAATGTAAATGTTGGTGGATTGGTTGGCCGAACAGATGGAGCAGTATTGAAAATTATTCGAAATTGCTATTCGGTAACATCATCAAAAAATACAAATACAGAGGCTAAAACAGTTAAGGGAATCATTGGTTCAATTAATGGAAATACAAAATTAGAAAATTGTTATTATGATAACGATGATGGCAAAGTAGCATATTCAGGAAATTCAACTATTTCAGAAACTAATGTTATAGGTATGTCTTCATCTGTAATCAAAAACAACATCACACAGACACCAAATCTAGTGAATAAACTCAATGACTGGGTCAAGGCTCAGCCAAATAGTGATGATTACCTCACATGGCGTGTAAATGACAGTACACCAGAATTAGGACCAAAATCCAAAATCACACTGAATCAAGATCAATTAATTTTAAAAACAAATGAAACAGCTGTACTGAATGCAACGATCACCGGTGAAAATATCAACTCCATCGTTGCCTGGTCAAGCAGTCAGCCAAGTGTGGCAGCCATTGATGAAAATGGCAAGATCACAGCGAAGATTCCTGGCCGTGCAGTCATAACCGCAACCTCTCAGGACGGACAGATCGCTCAGGCAAAAGTAGAAGTTCAGGCTTTAACCACAAGCGTCGTGTTATCCTTCATCGATCCTGAACATACAACGCAATTAAAGGTTGGTGACAGCGTTGGCCTACAAGCCGCGCTGCAGCCAATCGATGAAGCCCTGACATGGAACAGCAGTGATCCAAGTGTCATTGCCATTCAGGTCGACAGTGAAAATGATAAACTGGCAAAAATCACCGCGCTGAAAGCAGGGACTGCCGAGGTAAGTGCGCAAACAGCGGAAGGTGTGAAAGGAACGCTGCAATTTACTGTCGGCAACCCAGTCACATCAATTCAAATCGAAGGAAACAATACGATGGATCTAGCGCATCCAACGCAAAAATTAAAAGGTTTTGTGAATGATGACGCAACGGATCAGCGGATAAGCTGGTCAATCAAGAAAAAAGTTGACGAGAATTATGAAGAGACCAGCGATGCTGTTATCAGTGAAACAGGAACTGTGACAGTCAGTGCCTTAGGCAGTTATCAGGTAACAGCCGCGGCAATGGACGGTACCGATATGACAGCGGTATTTACTATTGAAGTCGTACCGGCAGTCGTTGACTCGGTTAAAATCATCCTGCCAGAAGGACAGGGATACTTAAGCGGACAAATTGGTTCATCTATTGATTTGAAAGCAGAAGTTACACCTTCGCTGGTATTGGCAGAAGATGCCCAGCTCCATTATGAAAGCAGTGATCCGACACGTTTTATGATCATTGAAGAAGATGGACAAACAAAGGTAAAAATAAGTGATCAAGCAAAGATCGGCGATTTAGCGCAGATTACACTGACATCCGGTATCGGTAAAGACAGCAATGTGATGGATACGGTAACGGTCATGGTCGCTTGGACAAAAGTAGAAAGCTTAACGATTATCAATACTGAAACGAATGAGGCATATTCTGAAGAAGTGCCAACGGATTTAGGTAAAGGCAGCATCATAAAATTAAAAGCTAAACCAATCCCGGAGGCGGCAACGAATCCTTCAGTTACATGGCGAGTTGAAAATGTCGACGATACGCTTCAGACCCCTTTAGCAGAAATTGACGAGAATGGTTATCTGACATTAAAAACACCAGGTGAAATCCGTGTTACAGCAACCAGTCTTGAAGATGGAACGATCATCGCCAATGCCCGTATCAATATTGTTGAGATTTATCCGACTTCCATCTCCATTCTTGAAGGATCAAAGGAAATCGGTGTCGATCAAAATATCGATTACTTACAATTAACAGTTAATTTCGAACCCGCTGAAACAACGAATAAGAAATTGATCTTTACTTCCAGCAACCCTGCTGTTGCCAGTGTAGATTCAATGGGCAGAATCACCTTTGTAAAGGGTGAAGGTAAAAACGTATTAGGTGATACAGAAATCACGATCACTCCTGAAGTTGACAGCCGATTAGACGAAGCATTGCAGGCTAAACCAATTAAAATCACAATCAAAGTCAGCGATCAGGTCATTTATGTCGAATCGATTGATGAGATTTTAACCAGTGCGGGTCTGCCGCTTGCCGATACAATCGTGCGGGTCGGTGATGATCTGAATCTGATTGCTTCATACCTGCCGACTCATGCCAGCGCCCGCAATTTTGAGTGGGAAGTTGTAACGCCGGAAGGTGAGGAAGCCTTGGTAAGTATTCATGACGGTAAGCTGACCGCGTTAAAAGCCGGTACGGCTACGATCCGCTGCAGTGTCGAAGGCAAGATCAGTCAGGGAACGGTTGAAACATTAAGTATTGAACGGAAAGTTGTTATTCAAGAAGCGGTTGCACGTTCGATCAGCTTCGACGCGCTTTCCCTTACCTTGATGCCGGGTGTCAGTCAAAATATTACCGCAAGTGTAAATCCGATTGGCAAGGTATCACAAAAGATAAAATGGTCAAGCCCTAACAGTCAAATCATCTTTACGGATCTGCAGGGCACGGCATTGAATGGCGCCATTGAAGGACCGGTTAAGGTCAAAGCAAATGAAAATGCTATTGCTGGTCAGACAATTACCGTCATCGCAGAAAGTGAAGCCTTGGATATCGACGGCAATCCGCTGCGAAGAGAACTGCAGGTATTCATCGGTAATGTGAAAGCAACCGCTGTGACGCCTAATCGTACAGCGATTACCATGGTGGCTGAGGGTGATACTCAACAGCTGCGGGCAACAGTATATGGTGCCAATGGTTTAAAAGCGACGAATCAAAATGTTACTTGGAGCAGCGATTATCCTGAAATTGCAAGCGTTGATGCTTTCGGGACAGTGACTCCGCATCGTGCAGGTACGGCTAAAATCACAGTAACTTCTGCCGATGGCGGCTTCAGCGCAGTATGTACCGTAACGGTCACTGCCGCAAGTCTGAAAGAATTAAAGCTAAGTGAAACCTCTATTACGATGATCAAGGGCAATGAAAAAGAATTGACCGCGATTGTAAATGAAGGCAGCGGTATAACAGATTTCCTTTGGGAAAGCAGTGAACCTACCATTGTGGAAATCAAGGGATCAGGAAAGACAGTCCAGCTGATCGCCAAAGCGCCGGGCAGCGCGGTCATCACCGCCACCGCCGGCAATAAACAGGCATCAGCTGCAGTTCGCGTTGTTAATAATGAAGTTCTGATTCAATCGATTGAGTTAAGCGGACCAGCCAGCGGTGAAGTCGGTGAAACAGTTCTGATAACCGCTTCTATACAAGGTACAGATGGTAATGAAGCAACTAATAAAACTTTAAAATGGCATGTTTCTGATAACAATGCAGTAACGGTACTTGATGAAACATCCAGCATCGGCCGCTTTAAAATTAATAAAGAAGCAGGGAACGTCATTATCACCGCTGAAGCTTGCGATGGCAGTCAGGTCAGTGCTCAGTTCACATTGAAGACAACTGGAATTACTGCCAGCGGTCTGACACTGAACAACAGCTTCGTCAAACTCGGCTCAAAAGATATGACCGGTTTTGACATAATCGCAACGATCACACCTGAAAGTGTCGCTGATAAAACAGTTACATGGACGGTTGATAAACAAAATATTATTGAACTAACGGCGAATGGCAGCAGCGCTCATATCCGTCCAGCCGCCGGTGTCGTGCCTGGTGAAAACAGTTATGCGATCATTACGGCAAAAACAGCCAATGGCAAGAGCGCGCAATGTGTTGTATTGATTACTGAAGTCAAACTGGAAGCCATTCAGTTAGGAAAATCTTCCATCACAATTATTGAAGGTGATGAAAAGGAACTGCCGATACAGATCAAACCGGCAGAAACCACCAATACTGAATTGATTTGGGAAATTGATGAGACAGGCAACGGCATGTATGAAGAAGTAAATAGTTCAAGTGCTGTCCAAATTAGCACTATGAACGGTATTTATACAGTCAAAGCACAGCCGCTTCCGGAAGCTATGAACACAAAAGAAGTAACGATCAGAGCCAGAGCGAAAGCAAATACTGAAATAATCAGTAATCTATGTAAGATCACAATTCAAGAAGATCCTCTGGTATCCATTGAAATTATCGGACCTACTGAATTGTTAGTTGATAATTCGGCTCATTATTCCTTATTGGCAGTACCATATGATGCTTTAATCAGCGATGTCAGCTGGCAAGTGATCGAGGAAATGAATCCGGACGGCTCAGAGTACGTTCCTGATGATAAGGATGAAAATCCTGAATTAAAAAATCATATCGTACAAATTATTCAAGAGGGTGTATTAAAAGGTATAAAAGAAGGACGCGCCGTGATTCAGGTGTCAACGGGTAATGGTATAAGCGCTCAGCTTGAAATAACTGTTACTTCAAGTATGACACCGCCTGAAATTACAGACTCAGTGGATGAGATTCGCATTAAAAAACTGCCTGATGGAATCGAGATCGATTCATTGGAAATGATCAGCAGTGAAATAAAACAGCTGGGCGTTGCTTTCTATAATCACGGAACGCTTGTTTCTGATCCAAAGGCTTCAGAAATCATCTGGAGCTGCAGTGATGAAACAGGCGACTATCTGACTATTGATCCGCGTACCGGTGTGATCACTGCCAAAGCAGTTAGTCCAAAACCAATCACGATCACAGCACTCAGCAAGTATACGAAACAAATTCCTTCAGAGATTGAAGGAGAAGAGGATCTGACCGTCAGTGTGCTGGCTTCGATTCCGGTAACGATCCATGAACAGGCCGGTCTAATCAAGAGTCTTTCCCTTGACCCATCAGCAACCTCACTGGCTTTCAATAAAAAGCAAATCATGACCGCTTATGCTTCATACACGGGAAATAAAGAAGATTTAAGCATTCAATGGGAAAGCAGCGATCCAACAATCGTTAAGGTTACACCGATGGAAGATCCGCTGCAGGCCAGTATCGAAACATTCGGCAAAGCAGGAACAGCCGTGATCATGCTTACTGTAAACGGCACGACAGCTTTTGCCAACGTTATCGTCAGCGCTGAAGCTAAAACACCAGTCACAAGCATTTCGGTAAAGGATGAATTAGGAAACGATTTGAGCGGTATCCTTGAAATGAAGCAGGGTACAACCTTACAAGTAATCGCAGAAGCGGATGAAGCAGCAAGCAATCCTAACCTAATCTTCAGCACTTCTGAGGATACGATCGCAAGTGTTGATGAGAATGGCTTGATTCATGCACTCAGTCCAGGTGTCGCAATGATTACGATCAGTCCGGCAGATACAGAGAGCCGTGTTTCAAAGACATTGGTCATTCAGGTCAACGAAATTCCGGAATATAAGATCAGCTTAAACAAAACTGAAATTACAATGGAAAGCGGCAGCGATGCGATGCTGGTTGCTTTATTAACTCCTTCCTTAACCGAAGAGGCCAGCATCAAGTATGAATGGAGTATCAGTGATCTGGATGGCAATCCTTTAACTGAGGCGACGATTACCCTCGATTCTGCATCGGAAAATCCAGAATCTGTACATTTGACAGCTAATTCAGTCAGTCAGGAAACAAATGTTATTGTGAATCTGAAAGCGACAATCAGTGAGTCTGGCAATGAAGATAAGGTACTGACACAAAGCTGTACTGTTCACATCATGGAAGCTATTGCTTCAATCACGGATATTCAGTGGACAAGTGATCTTATTGTTGATGACGCATTGACGATGATCCTTGATGATCAAGGCTGTGAGGAACAAATCGGCATCAAGATCATTGCGGATGGTGAAGGAACAGCTTATGTAAACTGGACAACCTCAGCACCGGAAATCGTTTCCGTCACCGGCAATGCATCAGGCGCAGTATTAAAAGCTTATCAGCCAGGTACTGCCGATATTACAATGACCAGCGCTAAGGGCGGATTTACAAAAACGCTCAAGGTTACGGTAAGAAAGGTAGTTATTGAAAGTCTTGATTTCACTTTAAATGACGGACAGATCGAAGTAGGTGCAGTCACTGAGGGCTTCTTGGTACTGAATGCTGATCCTTCTGAAAAGAATGAAAGTGAAAAAGCCAAAGTTCAATTTAAGTCAAGCAATCCGGATATTGCTTCCGTGGCTGTAGATGAAACTGGAAAAATCAAGATTATGGGGTTAAAAGAAGGTAAAGCAACAATTATTGCAATGTCGCCGACGGCCCCGGATAAAATGGTTACCGCTGATATTACGGTTGTCAAACCAGCCCTTCTGCCTTATCTGATTAATCAGTTTGAATTATTAGATAGGCAAGGCAGAGTGATATCTACACATACAGAAATTGATTCGCTCAGCGGTAAGATCATTGTCACAGTGCCGCTGCTGACGGATAAATCAGCCTTGATTGCTAGATTTGGCTTGTCTTATAAAGGCAGTGAAGCCGATATGAATAAAGCCGATGTATTAGTTGCCAATGTTCCGCAATCAAGCGGGGTTACGGTTAATGATTATACGAATACATTGACTTATGTTGTGAAAGATAAAGAAAATGATGAGAATACAAAAGATTACATGGTTCTGGTTGTCGATGAAGCAATTCCGGATAAGGATGCAGTGATGACGTCTTTCACCTTTAAGGGTGTTGAGCCATGTGAAACGGTCATTGAAGGAAACACGATCACGGTGAAGGTCGATGAAACGACTGATTTGACTCAGTTAGTCGCTGTATTTGAAGCAGAGAACGTACTTTCTGTAACGACGGCCAATGGTGAGCAGATCAGCGGTGAGAGTGTCAATGATTTCAGTAAGCCGTTAACGTATATTTTATTTGGTAAGAATAAGAAGAGTATCAGCTACACGGTGAAGGTAGATACCGGCCCTGAGCTGACAAGCATCAAACTGAAACAGGGAGAAAACAGTCTGGAAGGACAATGGGATATCGAACGGGAATGCTATGTGTTTACCGTTCCAGCCCTTGTTCAGATCGATTACGATCAGCCATTCATTCTGGAATGGACTCCGGATACTCTGACTCACAGCGGTTCATTGAATCTGAACCTGAATGAAATGCAGAGCGTTCCGTTCATCTATGCGGATCAATTCACACGGACGA
>NZ_HE578935.1 GCF_000313565.1 Dielma fastidiosa
GCTTTCCATAAAATAAAAAATTTGCTTTATATTAAGGACAATATAAATATTCAATTCTTTTATTCAGGCATATACCCGATTACATTTCTGTTAACTAAGGCATTAAAGTTATAAAAAAGATTCCTTCTCTTGATAATAAAAGGCTAAATTAATAACCATATATTTCAATAAAATTAAAAAGTATCATCTTTGCATGATTAGGGAATTACATTGAGTCAATAATTGTAATGTGATAAAATTAGTATTAGAAATGGAGGTTGATCATGAGCGATTTACAAAGATACATTTCGAATATTTGTCAGCATTTCATTTTTATCTTATTAATTGGTTTAATGCTATTTATACCTGCTTCACACTATCTAATACTTGCAGCAGGTAATCACTATAATGCAATACAAAACAGTATATACGTAATAAGCTTACTCTTATTCATAACGATGATATTTGGAGTAGTATTAGGCGGCTTAAGATTCAATGCAAAATTTATACCTGTACTAATTTGTCTAATGACTGTACTAGCAATTCTCTCAACGATAAGGTCTATAAATCCGAACACCTCAATCTGGGGTACAAATGGCCGTTTTGAAGGCTTATTCATGTTGCTGTCTTATTACACGATATTTTTAAGCTCAGCCATTTTAAATGATGATAAGCTGCGCTTGAATCTAATAAGAATTTTCTTATTTATTGGTGTGGTTCATTCATTATATGGGCTCTGTCAACGATTTGATCTATTTGAAAACATAGTCATTGACCGTTACGCTAGTTATCATGCTATAAGTGGTGTGGCTGGTAATCCTAATTTCATGGGAACATATACAGTTTTACTATGTGGCTTAGCCAGTGCCTTCTTCTATTTTTCCAAAACAATTAAAGAAAGAATTATTTATTTAATATGTTTAATTTTATTTTTGCTAACAATGATATTAACTGATGCTATGAGTGCATTGTTTGGAACCTGCATAATGATTATTGTTTTCTTTGTATATTTATTTCTGACCAGAAAACAATATTCAAATTATAGTGAACCATTTAGCTCATTTAAACTTCTGTTAGTAGCTATGGTTATTGGAATTTTTGGTTTATTCTCTTTACTTTTACTTACAGATAACAATTACATTGAACAAATTATAGTGATGTTTGAAGATTTAAAAAATTTACTAACAGGCGGTGAAATCACAGTAGAATCTGGTGCAAGAAGGTTTTTGGTTTGGAAAGAGTCATTGACTTTAGTACCCACATACTGGCTATCCGGAAGCGGCCCCGATACATTTGGTGAAGCCTATCATGCTGTATTTCCTGTACGAGATGAATTTTTTAACAAGGCTCATAATGAGTATATTCAAATACTTATCACTCAGGGCATACCAGTTTTGCTATGCTATTTAACACTCTATTTTTACACTATTAAGAAAAGTATTAATGAGTTTAAAAGGATGTATCTGAAAAAAGATTTAAAATTCGATTATTTATATATTGGTTTATTTATTGCTGTTATAGGTTATCTATTTCAGGCAATATTTAATATAAGCGTAATCGACGTTGCACCATTTTTTTGGATGATATTAGGATTACTGTCAGGCTGGGCATGGAATAAATCCAGCAGATTTGTTTAAAACATGGGGACGCTGTTCCCATTTATTTTTAGAGGGAGGGATGATCATGTACAGAAAATATTTAAAACGATGGTTCGATTTTATATTTGCTTTAATAGCATTGATTATTTTAAGCCCTCTATTTTTATGCATTTTCATTGTTATTAAATCTAATTCTGCTGGTCCTGCTGTATTTAAGCAAGCTAGAATTGGCAGAAATGGTCAAGTCTTTCAGATGTATAAGTTTCGAACAATGGCTTTAAATGCTCCAACAAATTGCCCAACACATTTATTTGAAAAACCAGAAGCCTTTATCACAAAACCCGGTAAGTTCATGCGTGGTACTAGCTTAGATGAACTGCCGCAGCTAATAAACATTTTAAAAGGTGATATGAGTATAGTAGGGCCAAGACCCAGTCTAGTGAATCAAGCCGATTTAATTCTGCTGAGAAATAACAATGGATCTTCCGCCGTTCGGCCAGGTTTAACCGGACTAGCACAAATCAATGGACGTGATGAACTGCCAATTGATCAAAAAGCTAATTATGATGGTATCTATGCAGAACATATAACATTCTTAAAGGATCTTAAAATCATAATCAATACCATTTTCATTGTATTAACACATAGCGGAATTAAAGAGGGGAAGCAGTAATATGATAGCTATAACTGGTATAACAGGTCATAGTGGCCGTTATTTTTATCAAGAACTCATAAAACATAAATATAAAGAAAAAATATGTTTTTTAGTTAGAGAAAGTTCAGATACTACCTTTATCGCGAATCAATCTAATTTCCATATTATTAAAGTTGATTTAAATCAAGATGATTCTTTAACAATGGCTTTATCAAATATAGATACGATTATCCATATAGCAGGAATTCAATATTCGCTTAATATTGTAAAAGCAGCTATAATTAATAAATGTAAAAGATTGATTGTTGTACATACAACTGGGAGTTATTCAAAATATAAAGAAGCTGCGTCTGAATATATAAAAATTGATCAGGAACTTGCCCGTTACCAAACCCAAATAAAAATTACTGTTTTAAGACCTACAATGATTTATGGTGATCTATGTGATCATAACATGAGTAAATTTATTAAAATGATCGATCAACTCAAATTGTATCCTAATATTGCCGGTGGTCATTGCCTAATTCAACCTGTTCATGCAGCGGATTTAGGTCTTGCATATTACCAAGTATTAACTAATTCCAATACTGAAGGAAAAGAATATATTCTCTCAGGCGAAAAGCCTATTGAATTAATTAAATGCTTAAAAATAATAAAAACTCAGCTTAATAGTCATAACTTATTTATTCATGTACCTTTATGGTTAGCTATATTCAGTGCAAAATGTTTAAAGTTTATCTCGCTTGGAAAAATTGATATTATCGAAAAAGTACAACGAATGGGAGAAGACCGCTCTTATGATCATCAGGCAGCAACTCGTGATTTCGGCTTTCAGCCTAGATGCTTTGAGCAAGGCATATATAATGAAATAATTCAGTATAAGGAGATGAAGAAATGAAGCGTGTATTATTTATCGCCCATGTAGAGAGTCATATTTTACATTTTCATTTACCCTTTTTAAAAATCTTTCAGGACAATGGATATGAAACACATGTAGCTACTAATGGCAAAGAAATTATTCCCTATTGCAATATTCAACATAATATATGTTTTGAACGTTCACCATTAAATATAAATAATATTAAAGCTTTTCATGAATTAAGAAAACTATTAAATGAAACTGAATTTGACATCATACATTGTCATACGCCGGTTGGCGGAGTTTTAGGCAGATTAGCATGGGCTCATTCAAAAAATAAGGAGATTGCTAAAATTTTTTATACAGCTCATGGTTTTCATTTTTATAATAAGGCTTCTAGTTTCAGCTGGCTGCTTTATTATCCAATTGAAAAATATCTGGCAAAATATACCGATGTGTTACTAACAATCAATGAAGAAGATTACACGAATGCACAGCAGTTTCATTTGCATAATAATGGCAAAGTTTATAAAATTAATGGTGTAGGAATTGATATCAATGCTATTGATAAAATAGTAGTTAATCCTATGTCAGTGCGTGCTGCATTAAAGCTTTCTTTGAATGATGTTGTATTGATAACAGTAGGTGAATTAAATAAAAACAAAAATCAGGAAATGATTCTTAAAGCAATGCACAAGAGTAACAATCCAAACCTAAAGCTATTGATATGTGGGAAAGGTAAGTATGAAACTAAATTACAGCGATTAATTCATGACTTAAAACTTCAAAATCAAGTTTTTATGCTTGGTTATCGTACTGATATTATTGAATTATTAAAAACTGCTGATGTATTTATTTTCCCTTCTCATCGAGAAGGTCTATCAGTGGCGGCTATGCAAGCCATAGCATGTAATAAAATATGCTTCCTATCTGAAATAAGAGGAAATATTGACTTAAAAGAATATGGTTCTAATATCTATTACTTTGATGAAAATAAGCCTGAAGAATTGGCACAATTATTGAATCAAATCCAAAATATTAAAATCAAGCCAAGAACTGATAAAATCATGGAATTAGATATTCATAATATAATATCTGAAATGAAAAATATATATGGCTTAAAATAGCGATTGGAGGTGGCTGGATGAAATTTTCTTTAATAATAACAGTATATAATATTGATAATTATTTAGAAGATTGCTTAAATTCAGTATGTGAACAAGATCTTCCAGTCAATGAATATGAGGTGATCTGTATTGATGACGGATCGTTAGATGATTCAACAAACATCATTAAGAAATATCAAAGCCAATATTCGAATATAATATTAATCAGCCAAAAAAATAAAGGTGTAAGTGCTGCAAGAAATCAAGGTATTGCTGCCGCAAGTGGTGAATTTATATGGTTCATTGACGGTGATGATATGATTGCTCCAAATTGTCTAAAAGAATTATATGAAACGCTATGTAAAGATGATTTAAAGATATTAAGTTTTCAGTATATAACTATTTCTGAACAATTTTCTTATAATCACGATATGCTGCCCTGCTCGTATCAGAGTGGATATGTTAAAACAGCAAATACATATGTTTCATCTGTATGGCAAAAAGTATTTAGGAGAAATTTTATAAATAAAACTTTTAATGAACATTTGCTATATGGTGAGGATGATGAGTTCATATTTTCACTTGTTTTAAAAGAATGGCCGATAAGAGAGTATCAAAAAATAATATATTTCTATCGACAAAGAAGGCAATCAATCACACATATACATAGTAATAGTATAAATCAAATCAAGCTTGAGAATACTTTATGGCGTATCAGGCATTATTTAGATAATAAAGGAATCTTAATTCAAAATGCTAGTCACAAACAACTGGAATTAATTAATTATTATGAATATAACTTATATGCCGTTATGTTAATTAATTTAGGTAAGCTAAAACCATTTTGTAAGCAGCAGCAAACATATTTCCGTATTTTAAAAAATTTAGGTGTCTATCCATATCCAATACAATGGAAACGGATGCGCATGAATGACAACCCAATGCTATTTAAAATTAAATTAAGAAAATTCTTCACTGAATTAATTCGTTTATGGCTGCCTATTAGAGCTTATTTTTTCATATTTAATTGCTTTTATTATTTATATTTGAGTCCGAGTGATTCGATTGGAGATTAAAGATGAATCTTAATAAATCAGCAAAATATAGAGAACTAATAATTTTGAGTATTGATCTTACAATTGTAACTTTATCCTTTTTGATTACCACTTGGGGAAGATTTGATTTCAGTCTTCATCAGTTATTGGTTTATGGTTTTCAAATGAATCTGTATAAAGGGATAGGTGTATTAATCGTATATCTAATTTGTTTTTGGAAATTTAAAATATATAAAAGTGTATGGAAATACATGGGTATTGAGGAAACCAAAAGTATTGCTTTTGCAGTAGGCAGTGCTACCGCCATCTTGTTGCTTTATACATTCATATTCAATTTTAAGACAATGCTGATTAATATAATTTTAGTTTCAGGAATGCTCACCATTCTAGCTATGTTCAGTTTGAGAGCCGGTTATAAATTATTCAAAAGATCGGCACTTGAGAATGATAAGAAAACTAGAGTCTTAATAATTGGTGCGGGAGATGCTGGTTATATTTTGCTGAAAGAGCTTGAACAGTACGAAAACGATAAAATTGACATTGTGGGTTTTGTTGATGATTATAAAAATGGTGTGATTATTTCAGGTAAAAAAGTTCTAGGTACAATCAATGATATAGCTGAAATAGTAAAACAATATCAGATACAGCTGTTCTACTTTGCTATGCCAAATGCTTCCAAAGAATTGAAAATGCGTGTATTTGAAATCATAGAACCTTTAAATATTAAGACTAAGATGGTTAATATGAGTACAACTACATTAAAAGAAAGTGAACTAGCTAACAGGCATCTTCCAATACAGGATATATCCATTGAAGATTTGTTAGGCCGTGGTGAAATTCAGTTGGAACAGGATGAGATTACTTCTTATGTTACAGGACAGATAATCATGGTTACTGGAGCTGGAGGCTCTATCGGATCAGAATTATGCCGGCAGATCGTAAAATATCAGCCTAAAATGCTATTGCTTGTGGATATAAATGAAAATGGTTTATATATGTTGGAACAAGAGTTTAATCATTTAAAAATTTCAAATGAATTATCTTCAGAAATTGTAATTCGATCATTAATAGCATCGATTCGAGATCTAAATGCTATTAGTGAGATAATATGTGCCTATCAGCCATCTACCGTTTTCCATGCAGCAGCACATAAGCATGTACCCTTAATGGAAAATAGTCCTAAGGAAGCAATTAAGAATAATGTATTCGGTACGAATCATGTACTTACTGCTTGTATTAAATATGAAGTAAAACGGTTTATCTTAATATCCACTGATAAAGCAGTCAACCCAACTAATGTTATGGGTGCAACAAAACGTATGACAGAGTTAATGCTTGAAGCAAACAGAAATAATGGAGTTACAAAATTAGCTGCTGTGCGTTTTGGCAATGTTTTAGGTTCTAGTGGATCTGTAATTCCTATCTTTCAAGAGCAGATTAAAAATGGCGGACCGGTAACGATAACAGATAAAAACATTTGCCGATACTTTATGACTATCCCTGAGGCAGCACAGCTGGTGTTACAGGCTGGTTACTATGCAAACAAGGGAGAAACCTTCATATTAGACATGGGGCAGCCAGAACGCATTCTTGAGCTTGCTGAGCGTATGATTAGACTCGCTGGTTATGAACCCTATAAAGATATTGATATAGTTGAAATTGGCCTTAGGGCTGGCGAAAAGATGTTTGAAGAGTTACATTCTGATACTGAAGAAGTTAGTAAAACAAAAAATAATTTAATTTTTGTTAACAAACCGATCAATATAAGTACAGATGAAATCAATGTTAAGTTGGATATTTTACGAAATCATTTGAATGATGATAATGATGAATTAAAAAAATTATTGTTCAAATTAATTTGTATTGAAGATAAGGTAACATTATGAGAACAATTAATTCTATATTGAATTCTGGCTTTGCGGTTGTATCGCAATTCATTATCTTAATATTTGCTTTCATTACAAGAACAGTATTTATTAGAATATTGGGTTCTGAATATTTAGGCTTTGATGCTTTATTTACAAACATCTTAAGTATTTTATCAATTGTAGATTTAGGATTGGGGACGGCTTTAAACTTCTCGCTATATTCGCCAATAAGGAATAATGAACGCCAAAAAGTGGCAGCTATTGTTCAGTATTTTAAGAAAATATTTTGCCGGCTTGGAGTTCTTCTATTTATTCTTGCATTTTGTATTACACCTTTTATCGGTTTGTTTGTCAAAGGCAGTGTTAATAGTATACCTTACATGCAGAAAGTATTCGTATTTTATGCTTTCCTTACATTTTCCAGCTATTTTTTCACCGATGTTCGAACTGTTTACTATGCACACCAGCAAAATTATAAAGTCTTAATGTTTGACTTTTTGGCTAAAATTTTTACAAAGACGCTGCAAGTAATCATTCTTTTAATCCATCCTAGTTATCTTTGGTACTTAGGGATTGAGATTATAATTACGTTATTCTTTAATTTTAGATTAATGAAAAAAGCACATAAAGAGTATTCTGAATTTTATACACATCCTTCGGAATTAAAAGAGGACGAGCGGCAGACTATTTTTAATGACATAAAATTTCTAAGTTTATCAAAAATTGCTAATGTTGGTATCAACGGAACTGACAGCATTATCATTTCTAAATTTGTAGGCACTGCGGCACTGGGCGTTTATAGTAATTACTTTTTAATTTTATCATCAGCTTCAAACTTGCTCTGGAGTTTACTGAATGGTGTCGTTGCTTCACTGGGAGATTTATTTGCTGAAAATGATAGTACAAAGATCCATCAGATTTTCAACCTTTATAATTTTATTTCAGTTCAGGTCAGTACATTTTATGCGGTGGCGACAATCTGCTTGATTCAACCCTTTATTCATATGTGGATTGGCAAAAACTATGTGATGAGTTTTACTGTTGTATTGGTAGTAATTTTTAATAATTATTATGGATTAGTAACAGCACCGCTATCGAATGTTATCGTGACTAAAGGCTTGTTTAAACAAGAGTTGCCGATTCGTTTATTGCAGGTTGTGATTAATTTAGTTGTTTCAGTTGTATTAGCTGTCAATTACGGTTTGCTTGGTGTTTTTGTCGGAACCGCAGTTAGTAATATAATTTCATATTTTTTAATTGTGTATATGGTTGTTAAATCAGGTTTAAATTTAAAATTAACTGATTACATTTTCAAAGAGGTAAAATACATTATTATTTCATTCTTACAGATTGCTGCAATCTGTCTATTAAATCAGATGTTAGCATTCCAATATGGTATCATATCGTTTATTTTGAATATGTGTATGGTTATTGTTTCATTTTTACTTTTAGAATTACTATTTTATAGAAAAAATGCTCAAATGTTAGTTCTTGTCAATATTATAAAGTCGCAAATTGGCAGATATAAAGGGGCTAAATAATGAAAAAATTATGTTTTATAGTATATAACTTCAATCATTCAGGTGGAATGGAAAAGGTAAATTCTATTTTAGTTAATGAATTAGCTACACATCAAGAATATGATATTACATTACTTTCTTTATTTGGCGATATAGGAAATGAATTTTTCAAACTATCTGATAAATCAAATATTAACATTAAATATTTATTTAATAAATCAATCAATGTCAGAATGCATGCCAAATATATAATTGATACTATTGAAAAAGAAATTTTATCTAATCATTATCAGGTTGTAATTAGTGGTGATTTAAGAACGTACTTAGCTAAAATAAAAAAGAAAAATCAAGATAAATTCAAATTAATATTATGGGAGCATTTTAATTGCACACAACCTTTTTCCTTATTATCAGATCTAGGCCGTAGATATTATTTGAAATATGTTGACAGCTTAGTGGTCTTAACAAAACGTGATCAGTCAAATTATGTCCGAAAGTTTGGTTGTAAAAGTAAGATAATACAGATATATAATCCTTTATTAATTACAAACGATGTTTATTCTGATATACAGCAAAAGAGAATACTGACAATCGGACGTATTGAGTATCAGAAAGGTTATGATAAACTGATTAATATTGCTAAAGTAATCGCTGGCAAATGTAAAGATTGGTCATGGGATATATATGGAGATGGTCTTGAAATAGAAAAACTTAAAGAGAGGATCGCCAAGGAAGGGTTAAATAATTTCATTCATTTAAAAGGAAAATCTAAAGCAATCGATGAAATCTATTCTAATTATTCTATATTCGCATTAACTTCACGATACGAAGGAATGCCACTTGTTTTACTAGAAGCATATGCCCATCATCTTCCTATGATAAGTTTTGATTGCGATTGCGGTCCATCAGAAATTATCAGAGATTGTGAAAATGGGTTTTTGATACCTTGTTATGATGAATGTGGTTATGCTATTAAACTATTAGAACTAATTAAAGATGAAAAATTAAGAATAGATTTTAGTAATAATAGTAATTTATCCGTAAGAGAGTTTGATCTTGATTATATCCTGAATCAGTGGATGGAATTAATTAATGCTTGAATTATAGACACAGCAATTTCTGCGTGTGTCTTTTTTTCTTTTCAGTAAAAATATGCCATTAGCTTGTATTTTTCTATAAGTGCATGTGCCTTTTATCTTTTGGCTAGTTATTCATTAGGATGATAAATAGGAGGGTTCTTTCTCTTTATTGAAAGC
>NZ_HE578936.1 GCF_000313565.1 Dielma fastidiosa
AAACAAAAAAAGACCCAATGAAGGGTCGATCACCTGGCAGCTAGTTATCTTCACGGGAGCAAGTCCAGCTATTGTCACCGTTAAAGTGCTTAACTTCTGTGTTCGGGATGGGTACAGGTGTGTCCACTTTGCCATCGCCACCAGATCTCTGAGGTCATTCCCTCAAAACCAAATAACAGTTGACTTCCATTCTCTTTCTTCCTAGTTGTGTGATTAAGTCCTCGTACCATTAGTATCAGTCAACTCCATGTATTTCTACACTTCCATCTCTGACCTATCTACCTTGTCGTCTTCAAGGGGTCTTACTACTTGCGTATGGGAAATCTCATCTTGGAGTCGGTTTCGTGCTTAGATGCCTTCAGCGCTTATCCGTTCCCTACTTAGCTACCCAGCTATGCATCTGGCGATACAACTGGTGCACCAGCGGTAGGTCCATCCCGGTCCTCTCGTACTAAGGACAGATCTCCTCAAATTTCCTACGCCCACAACAGATAGGGACCGAACTGTCTCACGACGTTCTGAACCCAGCTCGCGTACCGCTTTAATGGGCGGACAGCCCAACCCTTGGAACCGAATTCAGCTCCAGGATGCGATGAGCCGACATCGAGGTGCCAAACCTCGCCGTCGATGTGAACTCTTGGGCGAGATCAGCCTGTTATCCCCAGGGTAGCTTTTATCCGTTGAGCGACGGCCCTTCCATTCGGCACCGCCGGATCACTAATCCCGACTTTCGTCCCTGCTCGACTTGTTGGTCTCGCAGTCAAGCACCCTTCTGCATTTGCACTCGTCGATTGATTTCCAACCAATCTGAGGGTACCTTTGGGCGCCTCCGTTACTCTTTAGGAGGCGACCGCCCCAGTCAAACTGCCCACCTGACACTCTCCCTCTTCCGGGTCACGGAAGCAGGTTAGAACTTCAATCAAACAAGGGTGGTATCCCAACGTCGACTCCTCCTACACTGGCGTGCAGGTCTCTTTGTCTCCCACCTATCCTGTACATGTTTGATCAAAATTCAATATCAGGCTACAGTAAAGCTCCATGGGGTCTTTCCGTCTAGTTGCGGGTACCCGGCATCTTCACCGGGACTAAGATTTCACCGAGTCTGCTGCCGAGACAGCGCCCAAATCGTTACTCCTTTCGTGCGGGTCAGAACTTACCTGACAAGGAATTTCGCTACCTTAGGACCGTTATAGTTACGGCCGCCGTTCACTGGGGCTTCAATTCAATGCTTCTCCCTTTCGGAATGACACATCCTCTTAACCTTCCAGCACCGGGCAGGAGTCACCCCCTATACTTCGTCTTGCGACTTTGCAGAGAGCTGTGTTTTAGTTAAACAGTCGCTTGGGCCTCTTCACTGCGGCTCTTTCGAGCACCCCTTCTTGCGAACGTACGGGGTCATTTTGCCGAGTTCCTTGGCAACAGTTCTCTCGCTCACCTCAGGCTTCTCGCCTTGCCCACCTGTGTCGGTTTTGGTACGGGCCGCGATGAGATTAGCACTAGAAGCTTTTCTTGGAAGCTGGTATCATGAACTTCGCTACTCGCCGAAGCTTTCACTCCCCTTCACGCCTTTGCATTGATACGCGGATTTGCCTACGTATCTGCTCCTGCGCTTGGACCACAATCCATTAAGTGGATCCACTAACCTTCTCCGTCACTCCTTCATTCTCACGCGGGTACAGGAATATCTGCCTGTTTTCCATCGACTACGCCTTTCGGCCTCGCCTTAGGTCCCGACTTACCCAGGGCGGACGAACCTTCCCCTGGAATCCTTGGGCTATCGGTGTGCAGGATTCTCACCTGCATCTCGCTACTCACACCGGCATTCTCACTTCCATGCTCTCCACCGCTTCTTCCGATACGGCTTCTACGTTCATGGAACGCTCCCCTACCACTTACGTTTAATCGTAAATCCGCAGCTTCGGTAGTATGCTTAGCCCCGGTACATTTTCGGCGCAGAGTCACTCGACTAGTGAGCTGTTACGCACTCTTTGAAGGATGGCTGCTTCTGAGCCAACCTCCTAGTTGTCTGTGCATCTCCACATCCTTTTCCACTTAGCATACATTTTGGGACCTTAACTGGCGGTCTGGGCTGTTTCCCTTTTGACCATGGACCTTATCACCCACAGTCTGACTGCCGGATAGTACCACATGGCATTCGGAGTTTGATTGCATTCAGTACCCCTGGATGGGGCCATCATGCATTCAGTGCTCTACCTCCACATGGCTTCCTCCGACGCTAGCCCTAAAGCTATTTCGGGGAGAACCAGCTATATCCAGGTTCGATTGGAATTTCTCCCCTAGCCACAATTCATCCGCCAACTTTTCAACGGGGGTCGGTTCGGTCCTCCATCAAGTATCACCTTGACTTCAACCTGATCATGGCTAGATCACCTGGTTTCGGGTCTACCGCATCGTACTCTCGCCCTTTTCAGACTCGCTTTCGCTTCGGCTCCGTATCTTCTACTTAACCTCGCACGATATGGTAACTCGCCGGTTCATTCTACAAAAGGCACGCCATCACCCTTTAACGGGCTCTGACTTCTTGTAGGCATACGGTTTCAGGTTCTATTTCACTCCCCTCCCGGGGTTCTTTTCACCTTTCCCTCACGGTACTGGTTCACTATCGCTCACATACTCGTATTTAGGCTTGCCGGATGGTCCCGGCGGATTCCGACAGGGTTTCACGTGCCCCGCCGTACTCAGGATCCCTCTAGAGCTTCTTCGATTTTCGTTTACAGGGCTTGCACCTTCTTCGGCCGGCCTTTCAATGCCGTTCTGCTAATCGTCAAAGTCTCACCTCGAGGTCCTACAACCCCAGAACAAGTTCTGGTTTGGCCTCTTCCGCGTTCGCTCGCCGCTACTGACGGAATCACTTTTGTTTTCTTTTCCTCCAGGTACTAAGATGTTTCAATTCCCTGGGTTTCTCTCTCATGAGCTATTGATTCACTCATGGATGATAACGCATTACCGTTATCGGATTTCTCCATTCGGATACCCACGGATCGTTGCGTTCTTACCGCTCCCCGTGGCGTTTCGCCGTTTGATGCGTCCTTCTTCAGCTGTATGTGGCTAGGCATTCACCGTACGCCCTTCTCTACTTAATCACTTTAAGTATTGCGTTTTTTTAGATGTTCTCTCATCTTTGTGTTTTTCGCGTCCAATTGCTTGGATCTATCTTTTTCTGAGTTACTGTTTGTTTAACATTTTTTCTCGATTTATCTTTTGCTTTTCTATTCAGAAAGATCATGTTTTTATCTCTTATGTCTTCTGTTATTTGGTTTTCAAAGAACGAACTGCTTCTGGACTGTGCTTCTCGCACCTCCCAAAACTGAACAGGAAATATCTTTTTTGTACTTCTTTCTCCTTAGAAAGGAGGTGATCCATCCCCACGTTCCCGTAGGGATACCTTGTTACGACTTAACCCCAGTCATCGATCCTACCTTCGACGGCTCCCTCCATAAATGGTTAGGCCACCGGCTTCGGGTATTATCAACTCCCATGGTTTGACGGGCGGTGTGTACAAGGCCCGAGAACGTATTCACCGCGGCATGCTGATCCGCGATTACTAGCGATTCCGACTTCATGAAGTCGAGTTGCAGACTTCAATCCGAACTGAGACGTCCTTTATGAGATTCGCTCACAGTCACCTGCTCGCTGCTCTTTGTAGACGCCATTGTAGTACGTGTGTAGCCCAGGCCATAAGGGGCATGATGATTTGACGTCATCCCCACCTTCCTCCGGTTTGTCACCGGCAGTCTCTCTAGAGTCCCCATCTTACTGTTGGTAACTAGAAACAAGGGTTGCGCTCGTTGCGGGACTTAACCCAACATCTCACGACACGAGCTGACGACAACCATGCACCACCTGTGTGTACCATAACTATCTCCCTATCTCTAGGGCCTTTGATACCATGTCAAGGCCTGGTAAGGTTCTTCGCGTTGCGTCGAATTAAACCACATACTCCACCGCTTGTGCGGGCCCCCGTCAATTCCTTTGAGTTTCACACTTGCGTGCATACTCCCCAGGCGGAGAACTTATTGCGTTAACTGCAGCACTGAGTTTCCCCAACACTTAGTTCTCATCGTTTACGGCGTGGACTACTAGGGTATCTAATCCTATTTGCTCCCCACGCTTTCGTGCTTCAGCGTCAGTTACAGGCCAGACAACCGCCTTCGCCACTGGTGTTCCTCCATATATCTACGCATTTTACCGCTACACATGGAATTCCATTGTCCTCTCCTGCACTCCAGCCAGACAGTTTCCAAGGCTTACCGTGGTTGAGCCACGGGCTTTTACCTCAGACTTATCTCGCCGCCTACGCACCCTTTACGCCCAATAATTCCGGATAACGCTTGCCACCTACGTATTACCGCGGCTGCTGGCACGTAGTTAGCCGTGGCTTTCTGGTAAGGTACCGTCACTCATAGAGCATTCCCTCTCTATGCCGTTCTTCCCTTACAACAGAGCTTTACAACCCGAAGGCCGTCTTCACTCACGCGGCATTGCTCGGTCAGGGTTTCCCCCATTGCCGAAAATTCCCTACTGCTGCCTCCCGTAGGAGTTTGGGCCGTGTCTCAGTCCCAATGTGGCCGTTCGCCCTCTCAGGCCGGCTATGCATCATCGCCTTGGTGGGCCGTTACCTCACCAACTAGCTAATGCACCGCAGATCCATCTGTTTGCGTTGTGTCCCAACTTTAACAGAGAAGAGATGCCTCCTCTCTGCCTATCCGGTATTAGCAGTCGTTTCCAACTGTTATCCCGGTCATACAGGCAGGTTATCTACGTGTTACTCACCCGTTCGCCACTAAGTTCCAATAGCAAGCTATCTTCACTTCGTTCGACTTGCATGTATTAGGCATGCCGCCAGCGTTCATCCTGAGCCAGGATCAAACTCTCCATTTGATTGACTCTTTATGTTTGAACCGCTTGCGCGTGTTCTGTATTTCTTCCGTGAATTACTTCAAATTTCTTTGACGTTTCCTGTTCAGTTTTCAAAGATCGAGTTGCTTT
>NZ_HE578937.1:0-1734 GCF_000313565.1 Dielma fastidiosa
CAATGCTGCTCCTGTGTTTGCTACTTATTCTAAGCCAGCGGAAGGTATTTGTAAAAATGATGCTGCAGAAAAAGATTGTGGCGCATCAGTCTATGTGGCTGTTATGGGTGCTTTAGATGGAACAAAATTTGGCGATGTAACTATTGAAAGTGATATCAAAATTGCTGATGTTGAAGGTAAACAAGTCAATATTCTAAAAGCCATTTCTATATCAGCTTATACTGACGCATTAACAGCTTTTGCAGGTGAAGCAAGTCTTGGTTATACTGAAAAAGCTAATATTTCAACATGGAAGGGTGTAGTTTCTGCTTTAGAAACATATTTAGGCGCTGGTTCTTTAATTGATGAAGAAGTTAAAGCGGGTTCTCCATTAGATACACTTCTTAAAAATATTTATAACGAAGTAGGGGCTACAGACTGGTCAACTGTCAATGATGGAAATTATTCAGATGTAAAAGCAGCATTTGAAAAATTGAAAACATTCAAAAAGAATTATGGTAAATATTTAGGTATCGTAAGTAATGATGACTACGCAAGCAATGAATTAGCAAGTGCTGTTATGGATGCATATACTACTACAAATGAGAACATTAATGAGTATTTAGGAAATACTGCTGATTCTGATTTATCTAATTTTGTACTAGCTTTTGATGCTATTCTGCAAAATGATTTAGATGAAAAAACGACAGATTTGAGTAAAAAAGTCTCTAATGACAAAGATGCAAAAAAAATTGGTGAAATTTTAGGTGGTGAGGGAAAGGCTGTAACAACATTATCACCTGAATCTGTTAAGTTGAACAGTAAGAGTGATATCAATAAACGTATTAAAATGATAAAAGATCATGATTATTATGATCGATTCAAAGATGAGGACGCTGTAATAGCTATTTTAGATGCTTATCAAGAGATTCTTGATGGTATAGGAGCAAATTCAGATGTTCTAAAATCTGATGCTTATAATGATTTTATTAAGACGAAGGTAGAAAGTACTACAAAGATTGATGGAAGTAGTAAGGTAACACTAAAAACATTTACTAAATCTTTTAAAAAGGCTAAAAATGAAGATAATGCGAATGATTTAGCTGATGTATTAAATTCTGACCAATGGGTAATTTTAAAAGCTGCTAAGGAAGACGTAATTGATGCAATTTACACGATGGAAACTAGAAAAGTTGGCAACTATTATGTAGATAAATCTGATTATACTGCTAATTCTACTACTGCTCAAAGAAACACATTTGATAACACATTCCCTGAATATTTAACTGCATTAGTTGACAAAGAAAAAGGATTGTTTGGCTATGATGTTGTTGAAAAACGAATGAACGAAGTGGCTGATGCTTTAGAGGCAGTTACTACTGCAATCGAGAAGTTAACTCCTGCAAATATCAAAGCAACTGATAAGAAAACTTTAGAAGCTGCTGAGGATGCTATCTATGAATTAACTAAAGATGGAACTTATGAAAATAATCTGACTAAAGCTGAAGGTAAAGCGGTTAGAGCAGCTGAAACTAAGATTGAAAATTTACGTGAAGCATTCGATAACTTAGGTACTACAGCAGTAGCTGGATGGTATGACATGGGTAACGGTAACTGGGGTTACAACAACGAAGACGGTACTCCTGCTGCTTATAAATGGGTAGCTTCTGGTTCTGACTGGTATATGATCAAAGACGGTAAGATGCTGAGAAATACTTGGTTGGCTACTGACGGCGGTCGCTGGTACTACTTAGA
>NZ_HE578937.1:2617-4570 GCF_000313565.1 Dielma fastidiosa
TAATGCTGGTAAGATGGTTACGAACCAATCTGTAGATGGCTGCTGGATCAATTCTTACGGCGTTTACATGAGCCCTACTTACAATGGTTAATTGTAAATCAATTTAATTACTAAATTGAGATGTACAGTGATGTGCATCTCTTTTTGTATGCAAAAAGGAGATCCATCACGAATCTCCTTTAAGTGTTATTTGTTTTGTTTTTAGTTAATTATTTAACCCAAACGCCGTAAGAGTTGAAAGTATAACCATTAACAGTCGTATTAGAAACCATTACACCGTTATCATCTACATAGTACCATCTAGTACCCTGAGCATCAGAAGCGATCCAAGAGTTACGTAACATTGTACCATTCTTTACATAATACCAGTTGGCACCAGAAGCTACCCACTTAGAAGGTCTAGAACCGTCTTCAGCGATGTAATCCCAATCGCCGTTGCCTTTGTCTACCCAACCTGATTGAGTAACTGTCCCGTTAAGGATCAATTTGTAATACAATGTAGTGATTAATGTTTCATTAGCTTCAACTGCTTTCTTTTCTTTAGAAGTTAAAGCACTATAGAATTCACCATCAGTATCCATTAATTTATCATAAGCTTTTTTAGCAGCAACAATTTTAGCAGCTTGCTTATCAGTTAGTGTAGTACCTAATGTGATTCCTTCAATATCAGTTGTAACAGCTTTTAATAAAGTATCGATATCAGTTGTCTGACCTACTAAAGCATCATAAACACTTTCATCACTGTCTTTTTCAATATTAGTAGTTAATAATGTTTTAAGAGCAGCTGATACAACATCAGTTTCATTTTCAAGATAACGTGCATAATCTGCATCTTTTAATCTTAAGCTGTAGTTACCATTTGTACGTTTAACTGTTTCTACAGTATAGAAGTTTTCAACTACCTCTTCTACATACGTTTTTAATTTTTCAATATCAGCTGAACGTAATGCATTAAATTTCTTATCGTAAGCATCTGTATCATCTTCATCATACTTAGCTGCTTCTGTAGCTAACTCTCCTACCTTAGTAGCAATTTTCTTGTAGTCTTTAATAACAGTATTGCTTGTTTTTAACATTGCGTTTACTTCTTTGATCTCTTCAACCATTTCTTCTAAACGGTCTACATATTTAGCAACATCTTCTTCATCAGCTACTTTAGAATATTTTACTTCATCTTTTAATTCGTCTACTTTATCAGCTTTTAAATCTTTAATGAAATCTTCTAAATCAGAAAGATTAGTGCGAGCAAATTCAGCATCTTTATCAACTAACATAGCTACTGTTACATCTTCAATAACTTCTGCACCTTTAAGCGCATCAACATAGCTATCGACAAAATCACCGATATAGCTGTCTTCGTAATCTTCTACAGCTGTTTCCATTCTTGAGAATAATTCATCATAAATTTCTTTATTTCCTGCCTTATCAGCTTCGGACATGTTGTTTTTGTAATCAGCATAATAAGCAGTCAAATCATCATAATAAGGTTTTACAGTGTTATATTCACGTTCTGTTAAATCAGCTCCATCTAAATCAGCATCATCAGCAAATTGATCCTCTAAATATTCTATTGCAGATTCAATAGCAGCCACTTTCTCAAGAATCGTAAGACGATCATCGTCATCCTTATCACCAGCAAGATAGATAGCATCAGTCGTTTCTTCACAATTTGCTAAAGTTGTCATATATTCAACAACAGTACCTTCACCATTTTCAGGTGTAATGCCTAATAATGCTTCTAGAGTTGCTTTCTTCTCATTTGGAGCGGTAGAACCTAAAAGAACAGCAGTGTTAGTCCATGTAATTTCCTTATCAACTGAAATTGTAGATAATTTTAAATTTGCAGCTTTGATATCGGCTTTTATAGCATTTAATAAGTCCTTTGCTACATTCGTATCCTCAGTCTTACATACTGTGTTAACTGGATCTGCAGCAAACAAAGGAGCAGCATTG
>NZ_HE578938.1:0-1785 GCF_000313565.1 Dielma fastidiosa
CAATGCTGCTCCGGTGCTGGCCTATACTACACAAATGCCAACAGAAACAACTACAACAGCCGAAAACTTTATTGGCAAGTTTAATGATGCTTTAGCTGATGCAGGACTTAGTTTAGAAAACTTACAAATTGGTGACAAAATCAAGTTTGGAGGAGCTACTCCTGATGAAGAAGTCGAAATTGTAAAGTTTACTACAGGAACAGGTATTGAAGTTGAGTCTACTCTTAAAGCAGATTTTACTAAAGTTGCAAATTTAGTAACTTATAAAGGTGATTCGTATAATACTGCTGACTATGTTTTAGGATTAGCTAATGCACTTACTAGGATGGCTTATGTAGAGAATACAGAAAGTAAGGATGAGTCTTTAGTAGCAGACATTAATGCTTTAATGAATGGGGCAAATTATGACAAAGAAGAAGAAATGCTTACTATTACTGGATATAATGCCGCATTAACACTAAAAAAAGATATTGATAAGTATGAAAAATATGAAGGTAATTTGCCTGAAAATCCAATTGATGGAACAGATGATAAAGTTTATTCAGCAGAAGAATATTCAACCGCAAAAGAGCAATTATTAGAAGCGATTAGCAATTTCCAAGCTGATAACTTTGGTGAAACATTAGATAAGTATTTAACAGATTTAGAAAAACTATATGATAACTTTGTAGATTATCAAGGAGAAATAGGTATTACTAAATCTAGTGTTGATACAGTTGTAAAAGGAATTAAAAATGGTACTTATGCTACAACAGCATATAATAAAGTAAAATACTCTAACTTGACAAAAGAAAATTACGAAGTTTTTAAAGAAGAAGATTCTGTTGTTGAACTATTAGAGCAATTTACTACAGGTTATGATAATATTGCTGATGTAAAAGAAGCTTTAGATGCAAAAAACGAATACACTACAGCTCTTACTAAAGATAAGGCTAAATATCCTGGATCAACAACAAAAATTTCTTTGAGTGCGTGGTTAACTAATGAAGATATTGATTTTGATTTTGTCTTAGAAAATATGACAGACGAAATGTTTGCAATCATTAAAGATTACAAGGAAAATGTCATTGATGTAATCTTAGCATTAGATTCTAAAAAAGTAGGTTCTACTTATGTTGAGAAATCAGAAAAATCTGCTTATGTAACTGATAGTGATCTTGCTAAGATGTTGAAATATGTTGCACCTAGCGATAAGAGTGTAGAAATTGCTTCTAATAAATTTGGACTGTTCACAATTAGTGATAAAAAAGAAGGTACACGTTATTATGACGATTTAGTTTCTCATATGGAAGAAGTAGCAACAGCATTAAAAGCTGTTACAACAGATATTGCAAAATTAACTCCAGCAAATATCAAAACAACAGATAAAGCATTGTTAGAAGCTGCTGAAGATGCAATATTTGAATTGACTTCTGTTTCAAAGGGTGACTATGTTCATAATTTAACAGCAGGTCAAGAAAAGGAAGTTAGAGCCGCTGAAGCTAAAATCACTAACTTACGTGAAGCATTCGATAACTTAGGTACAACTAATGTTGCTGGATGGTATGACATGGGTAACGGTAACTGGGGTTACAATAATGAAGACGGTACTCCTGCTGCTTACAAATGGGTTGCTTCTGGTGCTGACTGGTATATGATCAAAGACGGTAAGATGCTGAGAAATACTTGGTTGGCTACTGACGGCGGTCGCTGGTACTACTTAGACAATGCTGGTAAGATGGTTACGAACCAATCTGTAGATGGTTGCTGGATCAATTCTTACGGCGTTTACATGAGCCCTTCTTA
>NZ_HE578938.1:2209-4316 GCF_000313565.1 Dielma fastidiosa
CAATGCTGGTAAGATGGTTACGAACCAATCTGTAGATGGTTGCTGGATCAATTCTTACGGCGTTTACATGAGCCCTTCTTACAACGGTTAATTGTAAATCAATCTAATTACTTAATTGAGATGTACAGAGATGTGCATCTCATTTTCATGTGCTTACGTTTAAAAGAGGTGCTACTTTCCGTAACACCTCTTCTGGGGATTGGTAATTAAATTCTTTATTATTCTATTCTTCTTCGATTATTTAACCCATACTCCATATGAGTTGAATGTATAACCATTAACAGTCGTATTTGATACCATCTTACCGGCATCATCTACATAGTACCATTTTGTTCCTTGTGCATCACTAGCGATCCAAGAGTTACGTAACATTACGCCACCCTTTACATAATACCAGTCTGAACCTGATGCTACCCACTTAGTTACTGCATTTCCATTTTCATAGTATGTCCAGTCACCATTACCTTTGTTATTCCAGCCATTCACTGTTGAATCGATGGATCCAAATTGTTTACGGTATGCTTCCATTAATTCAGTTACTTTACGTGCTGCATCTCTTACAGTACGTGTCTGAGTTGTTGATAAGTTACCTGCTCCATCATTCTCTAAGAAATAAACAGCATCATCCATTTTAACAAGAACTTCTTTATCATTGACACTTAATGTAATTGCATCATACTTACTCAGATCTGCTAATGCTGCTAAACTGTCATTAACCTTAGTCATATGTGCATCTAAGATGTCCCAACCAAATTCACCAGTTTCTGAATCTTTTAATTCGATAAGATCAGCATTGAAGTCATTCAGTACTTTATTTAATTGTGTAGCTGTTACATAAGGTGATTTTGTTGATTTGTCTAAGTAACGATTAGCAAATGATTTTGCTTCCATTGTCCACACAGTATCAACAACATCCTCTTTGAATGCTTTCAAGATTTCAAAATCCGCAGTTTTCATACTATCAACAATTGCATCTGTATCTTTATTTGCATATTTAGATTTTACAGACTTAGTACCTTTTAACAAGTCAGCATAAGCGTCATTTGTTCTAGTGTTAATAGCAGCTGCAACATCATTGATAGCATCTGTCATTTCTTCATATTGAGCGATGATAGCTTCTACATCTGCTTCATTTTTGAAACGTTTGTAATCAGAAGTATCCTTAATATTAGCAATTTTTTCTTTCACTAAAGTCTTAGTGATTGCTGAACCATTCTTAGCTGTATAAATTGTATCTGTTACGAAATCTTCTAATGCTTTAGTTTCTTTATCGATATATCTAGAAAGTGCAGTTTGGTAAGCATCAGTTGATGACTCATAACCTAATTCTCTTTCTAAACCATAGATTGTATCATTTAAAAGATTAGCTTGTTCTGAAGTTAGGTTATCAGCATAGTCAGCATTGAAGTCAGTTAATTTATCTAAATCATCAGAAGTAGGATTAGTTTTAGCAATGATAGTAGCTAATGTACCATAAGTAGCGCTATAATCAGCACCTAACATAGCTTTGATATCTTTGACAGTATCATTCATTAACTTAGCTAAGTCTCTAGCTGAACCTGTGCAATTGTCAATTACATGTTCCCATGCACCACCAGTAGCAAATTCAGTAGAAATTTTATCAAACAAAGCTACTTTTTCAGTTGTGCCAGATGTTGCTGGAGTTTTTTCAATATTCTCTTTGACAATTTGATACATTACAATATTGTCTGCTGCCAAAGCAGCTAAGGAATCAGCTGTAGCCTCAGTATAAGTAGAACCAGCATTTGTACTAATGAACAATTTAGCACCAGCAGTAGTTTTCTTCACATCAATAGTTAATGACAAATTTTTAGCATCATCTAAATTACCAGCTGTAATAGTAAGACCAGTAGCAAGAACAGTAAGCTTATCTCCTTTATACTCAAAACCTTCATTTAATGCGTAGTATTGAGCAGATTGCGCTCCTGTAGTGATTTTTACTGTATCTTCAGAATTTTTAGTTTTGAAGCCTTCCTCTGTCAAACCTGAATCAGATAAGAAATTCAAAAAATCATTTAATTCACTTGTATAAGTTGAATTACATACACCACTTACATTTGTAGCAGCGAAAACTGGAGCAGCATTG
>NZ_HE578939.1 GCF_000313565.1 Dielma fastidiosa
TGCTGCTGCGCCAGTATTGGCAGCTGCTGACGTTATGGGTACAAAAGCTCAAGTTTGTTATACTGCCGAAACAAAACAAGCAATGTCAGAGGCTAAAGATGCTTTAAATGCAATGATTCAAGATTTGAAATCAGCTGATAATGGCAAAATTAATTTAAGTAAAGTACAGGCTTCTACAGAGTACACTTGGACAAATACAGCTACATTCTTGAAAACTGATGAAGTAGAAGGTAATCTGAGTTTAGAAAATTTATTAGAAAAAGAATTGCCTACTGGTGAAGTAACATTGGCTAATGGTTTGGCATTATTAGCAGATTGTAATGCAGATGCGGATGCAAAATACATTATTGGTACACATATTGCTGATGATAAATTTGGATCAACAACAGCTGCAGAACGTGAATTCGGTATTGTTAATGCTATCGAGTTGATTACTGACGACACTAATAGCATGATCAAAGAATTAGCAATTAATTATGGTGATAAGGATACTACTTACACTTGGAAAGACGGTAAAACAGTAGCTGGTAAAGCAGGTAAGATCGGTAAAATTACTGACTTAGCTACTTACAATACAGAAAAAGGAAAATACAATGATTTAGTAGACTTAAAGCAATATTTTGGAAATATTCCTTCAGCTGACCAAACATACGTTAAAGACGTATATAATGACCTTCTTGATGTAATGAAAGAAGAATTAGATACTTATTCAGCAGGAACAAACCAAATTGTTAAAGACTATGTTAATAAATTAAAAAATGAAGATATTATTGAGGGTACAAATGTAGCTGATGTAGTTGATAGTGGAGCAGATTTTGACCGTGCTAACCTTGATGACTTAAAAGATTTCTTAGCTGATATTAAAGCTGATAAAAACTCAACTTTAAAAGCTGTAGCTTTATATGAAGATGTAGAAGATGAATCAGCAGTAGCAGAATATATCGATGCGTTGGAAACAATGGTATCAGAAATTGAAGAGGTAAATGATGCATTAAAATCTACTTCTGCAGTCAATAAAGGTTTAAGGGATATTACAGGTAAATTAAGCTCACTAATTACTGCAATTAACAATTACGAAGATGATACAACTAGTGATACACTTTATAATAAATATCAAGCAGCAATGGCAGCTTTCACTCAGGCAGATTTAACTAAATTAACTGACTATGTTGAAGATGTATATGAAATGTTCTATACTCTTAATGCAGTCCAACGTTCTAATGGAAAATATGTAGTAAGATCTGAAGAAACAGAATATGCTAGATATTTAAGCGAAGATGACATCGCTGATTTTGACACTAATGTTAAAACATTATTAACAAAATTAGTTGACGATTCAAATGACGAAACATATTATCAGGTATTAACAGAAACAACTTCTGACATTACAAAGTATTTAAAAGCATGTACAACTGATATCGAAGGTATTTCATTAGGAACAACATTCACTTCATCTGATGCGAAGAAAATTGTAGCTGCAAGAAATGCTTATGCTGAACTAGAAGCAGTAAATTTTGCTGGTCTAACTGCAAAAGAAAAGAGAGCAGTAAAAGCAAATGAAGATTTGATTGAAGCTTTATATGCTAAATTGATTATCAATGGAACAATTACACAAACAGGATGGGTAGATAAAGGCAATGGCGATTGGGATTACATCGCAGAAGATGGTTCTAGACCTTCTAAATGGATCGCTTCAGGTGCTAACTGGTATTATGTAAAGAATGGTACAATGTTACGTAACTCTTGGATCGCTTCTGATGCTCAGGGTACTAGATGGTATTATGTTGATGATAACGGTGTAATGGTTTCTAATACGACTGTTAACGGTTATACTTTCAACTCTTACGGCGTTTGGGTTAAATAGTAGATAAAACAAATAACACTTAAAGGAGATTCTAAATGGATCTCCTTTTTGCATGCAAAAAGAGATGCACATCTCTGTACATCTCAATTAAATAATTAAATCGATTTACAATTAACCGTTGTAAGAAGGGCTCATGTAAACGCCGTAAGAATTGATCCAGCAGCCATCTACAGATTGGTTCGTAACCATCTTACCAGCATTGTCTAAGTAGTACCAACGACCACCGTCAGTAGCCAACCAAGTATTTCTCAGCATCTTACCGTCTTTGATCATATACCAATCAGAACCAGAAGCAACCCATTTGTAAGCAGCAGGAGTACCATCTTCGTTGTTGTAACCCCAGTTACCGTTACCCATGCTATACCATCCAGCTACATTTGTTGTACCTAAGTTATCAAATGCTTCACGTAAGTTTGTGATCTTAGTGTCAGCTTGACGTGCTGTTCTCTTTTGTGCTGAAGTCAAATTGTCAGCATAATCACCATCAACTAATTCGTAAATAGCATCTTCTGCAGCTTCTAATAAAGCTTTATCTGTTGCTTTAATATTTGCTGGAGTTAATTTAGCAATATCAGTTGTAACAGCTTCTAAAGCTTTAACTACTTTATCCATATGTTCTGCAACTAAATCATATCCGAAAAGACCTTCTTCATTATCAACTAATGTATAAAGATATTCTGGGAAAGCATTTTTGAATGTATTTCTTTGTGATGTTGTAGAAGTTGAAGTGTAATCAGACTTATCTACATAATAGTTCCCCACTTTTCTAGTTTCCATTGTGTAAATTGAATCCATAACTTCTTCTTTAGCAGCTTTTAAGATTTCCCATTGTTCAGAATTTAATACATCTGCTAACGCTTCAGCTTTTTCTTTAGCCGTTCCAGTAGTGAAAGTTTTTACGAAATCACGAACTGAAACTTTGTTATCTTTTTTTACATTTGAAATTTTTGTCTTAATATATTCGTTATATTCATCAGATTTTAAAACATCTGAGTTTGCACCGATATTATCAATTAATTCTTGATAAGCATCTAAGATAGCAATTACTGCATCTTCATCTTTAAAACGATCATAATCATCATGATCAGTGATTAGTTTCATACGATTTTTAAGTTGTGTTTTATTATTCAAAGCAATAGCGTCTAATTCATCTTCTGAACTACCAATAATCGCTTTAATTGTTTTGGCACCTGTATCTTTAGAAACAGTCTTTGTTAAATCTGTAGCTTTTTCTTTCAAGTCATTTTGTAAAATAGCATCATAAGCTAAAACAAAATTTGATAAGTCAGCATCTGCAGTCACACCAAGATAATCATTGATGTTCGATTTTAAAGTGTTATAAGTATCTGCTACAGCACCAGCTAAATCATTTGTATAGTCATCACCACTGATGCCTAAGTATTTACCATAATCATCTTTATAGTCTTTCAGAGTTTCTAATGCATTTTTTGCATCAGTATAGTTATCCTTAGTTACAGTAGAGAAGTCCTTACCAGCGCCATCTTCTCCATTTACATTAGCTACTAATTTAGCTAAATCACTATTAGCTTTAACATCTTTAGCAGCAATAGCACCAGTACCAGCATAAGCTTCGATACCTTCAACTACATTAGTCCATGTTGTGATATTAGCTTTTTCTGTATAACCAGCATCTCCACCTTTAGCAAATGCGTCTAATTCAGCTTTGTAATCAACAATTACTTCTAAGATATTTACTTTTTTGCCAGCTTTATTTAAAGCCTTCATATCATTATCTAATGTGACAGTAGTAAATTTTGCACCATCTAATTGGCTTAAAATTTCTAAATATACTTTTGCACCACAATCAGCAATATCCGTTGTATCGTCAAGCCCTTTACATATACCAGATGTGATATCAGTTGCAAATACAGGAGCAGCATTG
>NZ_HE578940.1 GCF_000313565.1 Dielma fastidiosa
CAATGCTGCTCCGGTGTTTGCTGCTGCTAGTAAACCAACAGCAACTGTTTGTATAGCTCAAGATGCTATTTATGGTAAAAAGGTTATTGACGCTATTAAAAAAGATTTAAAAGCCCAAAATCTAACTTTGAACACTGCTAAATTAAATACTACATTAGGTAAGACAGGTGAAACCGCAAAATATCTAGTTGCTAATGCATTAGACACAGCAAAAACTATTGAAGAAATTTTAGATATTAAGACTTCAGCAGATTATGGCAATGAAACAGTATCCACATTACTGGCTTCAGTTGTATTATGTGGTGATGATGAAGATCAAGCTGTTAAAGATGCAAAACATTTAATCGGTAACTCAGATGATTGGACTACATTTGAGGTTGCAGTTAAAAATGCTATTGATCAATTTATAGAATTAAGCAAGAGTACTTACTTAAATGATGATATGATTACTGACGGTGAATATGATGGTGCAAAGGCTTTATATAGCGAATTAGATGCTGCAAAAGATTACATTAAAAATATTGATCCTGCTGACACTACAACTAAAAACTCAGGTTCAGGTGCTGGTGCAACTGCAATTGCGGCTTATGAAAATTTATGGGATGATTTCGTAGATGCGATTGAAGATTATGAGAAATCAACTATCGGAACTTTTGTTAAAGCGTATGTAAATGCTCTAGAAGATCAAGAAATCGAAGGCGTGAATGTCTATGATTTAGTTAACAGAGATGTTGACTTCCCACGCGAAAATCTTACTGCATTAGAAAACTTCATTAAAGATGTCAAGAATGACAAAATCGCTGATTTGAAAAATGAAGCTAAATATAACACTGTAAAAGATGAAGAAGAAGTGATTGAGTATATCGAAGGTCTTGAAACTATTGTTGAAGAAATCAAAGAAGCTAATACTCTACTAAAAACAAGCAATAGTGCTTATAAAGATTTTAAAGAAGTATTAACAAAAGTCGAAGATTTAGCTGAAAAAGTTGATACTTTAAAGGGTATTAAAGAAGGTGCTGTAGGATATGATGATGCTGATTTAGCGGTAGAAAAAGAATTGAACAAATTCACAGCAGCTGATGTGGAAAAATTACAAACATATGTAGAAGATGTAGTTAATCAATTTGTAACTGTTAAAGCAGTGAAACGTACTACAGGCAACTACACATTATCATTTGAAAATGCTGATTATGGTCGTTATTTGAATGACGATGATAGTTTTAATGAAGATTTAGAGTATTTAATGCTTACAACAGTAACTAAAGATGAAGAAACTAGTTACTATGATTTAGTATTAGATAATGAAGGAACTTCAAAAGCTAAATTAATTAAAGCTGTTACTACGGATATCGAGGGTATCACATTATCTTCAACTTTGACTACTGCACAGGCTTCTAAGATCGTTGCTGCTAAAAAAGCATATGATGAATTAATGGGTGAGAATTCTTTATATACTTTAACATTGAAAGAAAAGAAAGCAGTTAAGGCCAATGAAGAACTGATTAAAACATTATACTTCAAATTGATTATGAACGGTTCAGTTACTCAATCAGGTTGGGTAGACAAAGGCAACGGCAATTGGGATTACATTGCAGAAGATGGTACTAGACCTTCTAAATGGATCGCTTCAGGTGCTAATTGGTATTATGTAAAGAACGGTACAATGTTACGTAACTCTTGGATCGCTTCTGATGCTCAGGGTACTAGATGGTACTATGTTGATGATAACGGTGTAATGGTTTCTAATACGACTGTTAACGGTTATACTTTCAACTCTTACGGCGTTTGGGTTAAATAGTTAACTAAAAGCAAATAACACTTAAAGGAGATTCGTTATGGATCTCCTTTTTGCATACAAAAAGAGATGTACATCTCTGTACATCTCAATTAAGTAATTAGATCGATTTACAATTAACCGTTGTAAGAAGGGCTCATGTAAACGCCGTAAGAATTGATCCAGCAGCCATCTACTGATTGGTTAGTAACCATCTTACCAGCATTGTCTAAGTAGTACCAGCGACCACCATCAGTAGCCAACCAAGTATTTCTCAGCATCTTACCGTCTTTGATCATGTACCAATCAGAACCAGAAGCAACCCATTTGTAAGCAGCAGGAGTACCATCTTCATTGTTGTAACCCCAGTTACCGTTACCCATATCATACCATCCAGCTACTGCTGTAGTACCTAAGTTATCGAATGCTTCACGTAAGTTAGTGATTTTAGTGTCAGCCTGACGTACTGTCTTGAGTTCTTTATCAGTTAAGTTATTTACATATTTACCCTTATTGTAATATAACTCATAGATGGCATCTTCAGCAGCTTCTAATGCAGCTTTGTCAGTTGTTTTGATATTAGCAGGTGTAATTTTTGCAATACCAGTTGTTACTGCATCAAGAGCTTCGTTGAATGCATCCATATGTGCTTCTACATAGTCATAACCAAATTCACCAGTTTCAGTATCTACTACTTTTAATAAGAATCCTGGTACATTGTCCATGATGATACTCTTTTGAGCAGCTGAAACATATGAATTAAAATCTGATTTATCTCTATAGTAATTGCCTACTTTTGAAGTTTCGAAACTCCATACAGAATCAAGAACTTCTTCTTTCAAATCTTTTAAGATAGCCCATTGTTCATTATCCAATACTTTAGCAACAGCTTTTGCTTCTTCTTTAGCAGTTGATGCATTAGTACCAGCTACATATTTACCATTTGCATCCACTTTTCCGTATTTCAGATTCGTTTCACCTTTGAAGAAATCAACTAAGAAAGCTTTAACAGTTTTATCTTCATCATCAGTTTTAGTTTTATTGTAAGCTTTATATGCATCAGTTGAAGCTATATCAGTAATATTACCGATATTATCAATTACATCCTGATAAGTATCGATTAAAGAAATAACTAAATCTTCATCTTTGAATTGGTCATAATCAGTTGCGTCTTTAATTGCATTGATACGACCTTTTACTGCAGATTTACTTGATAAAGTCACTTTTGTTACTTCATACTTTTTGTCTTTATCATCCTTATCTTTAGTTTCATCAGTTACCGTACCTAATCCTGTGATTGAATGTTCATCAGCATTTAAAATAGTATTTTTGCCATCTAAATCATTCTCTAAAACTTTAGAGAATGCATCATAGAAATCAGCTAAATCTGCATCATAATCATCAGATGAGATTTCTAGGATATCTTCCAGAACAGTTTGAGCACGATTTAATAATACTTCAAAATCACCGCCCATGATTCCTGTCATTGCTTTCTTATCATCTTTTAAATCAGATAATTTAGATTTAGCGTCAGTTTTAGTTGTTGTGTAATCAGTAGCTAAATATGTTGCAACATAACCACCAACCGTAGTTGAAGTAACATCTGCTAATGAAGAATAACCAGCACCGAAAGCAGCAGTCATTGCAGAGTTGAAATCCAACATTTTTGTTACATTTTTATAAGCATCACCATAAGATAATGAAGTTCTAAAAGTTGCTAAATCTGCAGCGTTAGCTTCAATAGCCTCATAAATAGTTACTTTTGTCTTACCATCGGCAGCAGTGATTTTTAATGCATCATCCATATTTGAATCTGCAAAAGTTGTATCACCTAATTTGTCTAAAATTGCATTGTAAACGGTTCTACCACAAGCTTCATCACCAGTTTTAGTACATACTGCTGCAGGTGTAGCAGCGAACACAGGAGCAGCATTG
>NZ_HE578941.1 GCF_000313565.1 Dielma fastidiosa
AACTTTGCTGCCATTTACGTAATCACCTTGTTTAATTTTCATCATCTTCACCCCAATCTAGCCTTTGTCCGCAAAACTCACACAGCTCTTGATTCCCTGCGTCTATTGCTTTATAACATGCTGGACATAGTGGTATATCATCATATGTCCATAACACCTTTATAGGTGTAGCGTGCTCGACAAGTTCAAAGTGCTCAGCGATTAATTTATCTATCAATCCGATTGCTTCTACCGCTTCATGCGTTGTTGGCGTATATTCATTATTAGTAAACGCGTATTCGCTGATTATTTCCACAGCTTTTTTACATTCTTTTTTATTCATCTACCTCACTCCTGTCTAACTTCTGCCCGCAATTTGAGCAGTATTCGAATGTATTATCATACTCATAATCGTATACCTCGTAACCATTACAAGTTGGACAACGATAACCCCATTCAGCACGATATGGCTTTTTGGGGGTAGCTTTATCAACTAATTCTTGCAATATTTTATAATTTTCATTTAAAGTATTTTTATCAATGTCTTTAAATGTGTTTTGTTCACAAAATATGTTCAATGCTTCTTGATATTTATTCATTATTTGTCTCCTATCTTTTAATCATCATTGCAAACATCATTTGCATAAATCTGAAAATAATCAACACCTGTTTCTCCAGTATCTGAAAATTTCTGACCATTGGGAAGGTTGTATGTCACACGTCTTGCCATTTCAATGACGATTTCGCCTATTCCTCCTTGATCTACACCTGTATCACTGTCAAGTTTTACTTCTAGCTCATCAGGTACACCTTCAAGTGCTTTTCTTAATTCTTTGACTGTTAAAGATTTATTCATCACCAATCACCTCTTTAAACATGACTGCCCTAACAACTTCATAGACTTGTATTTCCTTGTTTTTAAACGGAAATTGATTGCAATGAGGGCAACGGATAGTGCTCGTCATTTCTTCTTCATCAAGTTCGTACCCTGTCCAGTTTTTATCAATTTCTAAAACAACTGCGTCAACTTCTTTTTCTTCAAACCATGCTTTATCAAAACTATCTGAACCATCATAATTGAAAGAATTGACTTCAATATATTCTAATTCCTTTCCGCATTTTTCACATTTCATTTTTATTATTTCCTTTCCATTCACCTAGAATGGCAAATCATCCTCTTGTATATTTAACGTCTCGCCACCAAAGTCATCATAGCTGGACTGACTGCCTTGTGCATAACCGCTGTTATTAGCTGGTGCAGATGCTTGATATGCGCTTTGACTCTCACTATTGCTTCTTACTAAAGTTTGAACACTGTCACAGACAATCTCAGTTACATAAACCTTATGCCCGCTCTTATCATCATAATTGCGCGTCTGAATTCTTCCTTCAACACCCAGCAGAGTACCTTTTTTCACATAGTTAGCCATGTAGTCAGCAGTCTGTCTCCATGCAACACAGTTGATAAAGTCAGCTTGCTGCTCTTGATCTTTTGATACTCTGCGATTTACCGCCAACGTAAATGATACAGTCGAAAGCCCTGATTGAGTCTTTCTTAATTCCGGGTCTTTGGTTATGCGACCCACTAATACAACTCGGTTAATCATGTTGTATACTCCTACTTAAAGCATTTATGTACTTTCCGATTTTCCATTTCATTTTTGATACTTTAACTTTTTTTATTTTGGCTGCTGCGATAATAAATGTAGCTGCCATGCACATTGCTTCGTGTGCTGTAAATTGGTCTTCTGATTTAATGTCAATATCACTGTTATCATTGACCTTTATGGTAATTTCTCTGTTCATGTTTTCCCACTTTCTAATATCCTGTCAGCTGATATTTCTTTTCCCACTGGCGTACAAACTCACTAACTTCAGGCACTGGTGCGGAGTTATGATTTCCTCTTATTTGCACAATTCGCTTACCCTTTAGTTCAAGCGTGTAGTAAGGTTTTTCTTTTTCATCGCTTCGTCTGATCAGCATTATGCCTGTTTCCCCGTCGGCCACTCTTTTTGCATACGTTCTGACACAGTGATTCAGACTTTTGCTTTCTTGTACTAATTCTGAATTGCTTGTTGCTGGGAAGATAGATAATTGATCGCTGCTATATATGTATTTAGATAATTTCGCAGCTTGATTTGCAATTCCTTTATTCACCAACTCATCTTTAAGCTCATTGACTCTCTTGTACGCTTCATCATAGCTTTTTTTAATATCCTTTGGATATAAATATTTAGGTTCATTTAACGGCACCCCGATTTCCTCTGCAAATTTCAGATAGTCATTATACAAATGTGCTTGGCTGCCTAAGTTATTTACAAATACAGCAGTTTTAAAATTAAGGTGTCTGTTTATATATTTGTTTCGCTGACTGTATACTTTACGTATTTCTTTGATTTTTTCAAAATCATTAAGTTTATATTTTCTGATCAGTCTTATGTCCGTGTAATCTAATTGATGCATATACGGTTTCCAATACTCATTAAAACCGAAAATCTCCTCAAACGTTTTACCGTCTAAGACAAATAAGTAAGCATATCTCACTAAGTTTGACCAGCCGGCTTTTACCAATAATTCAATTTTTGGATATTTACGATAAATGCAGATGTATTCATAGAAACACAAGCCACTTCGATTTAACGGATGGTAATAGCAGCAGTAAGGAATATTCAATTTTTCTATCCATTCCTCGCAATTAAACAGATTATCATAATCGCAGAACCACCAGTTACTACTTGAAGCTGTATATAAATTACCACTCTTAAACCAGTTAACATCCCAAAAATTATTACCAAAGAAATCCACTACTCTTCCAGCTAACGGTCTATTCTCAATGTCATTCAAGATAACTTGTGAACAGCCTTCAAGACGTCTGCACACTTCCTTTATTTCTCCGTATGGATTAAAAGCAAACGTCCTTAGCAATAGACGACCATGCCACATTTCAAGTGTATTAATATACCATTGCCTTCTGCTGCCAAGACTGTTCATGTGATCTTTTACAAATCGCATTAATCCTTTAGGTACTTTCAGCTTCAATTTGGATAATTGCTTCAACAATTTAATTTCTTCTTTTTTCATAGCTATACCTCAAATAGATTCAGCTGAATTGTATCGCTTATTTTTTCCTTTTTAGCTTTTGCTTTCATCGGCTTCACTTTGCATTGTGGTTCACATTCAGCCTTTACATTAACTTTTGCATTTACCTTAGCAATCTTAATATCATCTTCGTCATAATAATGCACAGCCCAGCCAAATACAGTTTCATCATCAATAACCGCACAATTACCTGTCTTGCGTTTTGATGCTTCACCAATAATGTATTTAAACATCTCGTCTAATGACTTTTTAGGATTTTCAAGTTTATCTTTTAGATCATCCCTATTCTGTAAATATTCAGCAATGCATTTGATTGCAGCATTTTTGCAATCATTCAGTTGATCCGTAAATGCCATTAAAAGCACCTCCAGTTTCTTTTATTCGCACATACCCCAGCAGCTCTAACTGATGCCTATACCCTGTCGGATGAGTTGCATACTTACTTAATGGCTCAACCACCTCGGTAGTTGCACCTGTACTTTTGTCATACCGCTCTGTTACTATCTCATCACTGTTACTACCAAAGTGCTTTGTAATTATGCAAGCATAGTTTTCTTTACG
>NZ_HE578942.1 GCF_000313565.1 Dielma fastidiosa
TGCTGTACCTGCTGTAGGTAATGCAGTTGTTGCACAAGCTGCTACTGTATGTACTACTAAAAAGAGTTATAAAGTAAATGATGTTTATGCCTCAAAAACAATAACGGGTGCTAAAGTAATTGCAGATGTTCAAACTGAAGCAGCTAATGCAATTAAAGGACTAGATTTAACTAAAACAGTTACAGTTGGTGCTACAGAGGTTGAGTATTATTTAGGCTACAAAGTAGATAGTGAATCACTTAAAAAAGCTTCTGATGGTGTTGATGTGAGTAGTGCAGCTAGTAAAGTAACTTATGGCTACTATGCTACAACAGGATATAGCATTACAGGTTATCCGGTAATTAATGCAGATGATCCATTAAAAGGCTCAGAAGAAACAATCGCAGTTCGTAACAATGCACAGATTGGTGCCGATATTAACACTTATGTTACTAGTATGCTTGGTAGTGCTTGGACTGGTAGTTCTACAGTAACTGGAAATGTGAAAATCACAGATGCAAACGGCAATAAAACGGAAACTGGAGCAGTAAAAGCGGTTTACAGTATTGATGGAACTGATGTTGATGATACTAATCCTGTTGGCAATGGAAGTTTAGATGCTGCAAAATCAGTTGTTGTTAAAATCGTTGTAACTACAGCATTTGAAGATTATTCAAATTGCGCAGAAGTAGGCACAGGTTTAGGAATCACAGACAGATATACTGCTAAGAACGTATATAACGAAATCGTTTCTGCTTTCGATAAAGCTAGTTTTACTTTTGAAAATGTTAAGCCTGGTGATGAAGTTGAATTTACTAAAACGAATACTGCTTCTTTAGGCAAAGTAACTATCTTATCTAAAGGTGCTATCCCTCAATTAGACATCGATTTCAAAGCAGTTCTTAAAGAATTAGCTAGATATTTAGACAATACTACTGATGAAGGTAAGGCTGTTGAACGTATGCTGGATATGGATACAGCTATGAATGACATGTTCAAAGCTAACGGAAACTTGGCTGCTGCTGAAAAATATGATGAGGATACTGAATTCAAAACAACTTCTGCTTATGCTACTGCTGCGGATCTGTTAGAAGACTTCAATGATTTCGATACTTATCTGACTAACTTGGATACTGCTAAATCAGACAGAGTAACTGAAGCTAAATCTGTATTAGAAGACTTAGTCAACAGCTATGTTGCTGAAAACGATGGCGATCTGTTAGATACTTATCTGACTAGCTTAGACAAGTTCTATGAGAAGTTCGTTGATCAATATGGTGATGCAGGAATCACAAAAGCTAATGTTGATGCTGCTATCAAACAAATCAAGAATGGTACTACTTTCACTGATCTGAAGGGTAAAGAAGTAACAATCGAAAAATCTGATTATACTACTTTCAAAGATAATTCAGGTGTTGAAGAATACATGACTAAGTTTGAAGATATGTATGATGAGATCGAAGCTGTTAAAGAAGCAGTTGCTAAGACGAACGAAGCATATAAAGACCTGATCAAGAACGATACTTCAGTTAAAGACTTCTTGACTAACAAAGACAGCGACAGAAAATTAACTTCAGGAAAAGAATTCAGCTCAATCAAATCAAATCTGACTGTAGATGAATACAAGATCTTGAAAGCATACAAAGAAGAAGTATTGGATGTCGTACTGACTCTTGAAACAAAAGAAGTTGGTAACAGCTATGTTAACAAATCTGCAAAATCAATCTATGCAACAACTGCACAATTGAATACTGTATTAAACAACATCGGTAACGGAACTGATCTTGACAAGGGTGTATTCACTAAATTGGATAAAGAAAAAGGTGAATTTAACTGGGATAAGTTGGTTGCTCATATGGAAAAAGTAGAATCAAGCTTAGAAGCATTGACGACAGGCATCGAAAAGTTAGATTCGATCTCATTGACAGTCAATGACCGTGCTGCAATCATTGCTGCAGATGATGCAGTTTACTTCTTGACAGGAGATGGAGAAGATAATTTAACTTCAGCACAAGCAAGAACAGTTAAGAATGCAGATCGTAAAGTAACTGAATTGATGGAAGCTTATCGTATGAAATTCGGATCATTGAATGCTGAATTAAACGGATGGGTAGACAAAGGCGCAGGCAACTGGGCATACTATGAAAATGGAAATGCAGTAACTAAGTGGGTAGCATCAGGTTCAGACTGGTATTATGTAAAGGGTGGCGTAATGTTACGTAACTCTTGGATCGCCAGTGATTCACAAGGATCAAAATGGTACTATGTAGATGATGCAGGTAAAATGGTATCAAATACGACTGTTAATGGTTATACATTCAACTCATATGGAGTATGGGTTAAATAATCGAAAAAGAATAGAATAATAAAGAATTTAATTACCAATCCCCAGAAGAGGTGTTACAGAAAGTAGCACCTCTTTTAAACGTACGCACATGAAAAAGAGATGCACATCTCTGTACATCCCAATTAAGTAATTTAGTTAATTTACAATTAACCGTTGTAAGAAGGACTCATGTAAACGCCGTAAGAATTGATCCAGCAGCCATCTACTGATTGGTTCGTAACCATCTTACCAGCATTGTCTAAGTAGTACCAGCGACCACCGTCAGTAGCCAACCAAGTATTTCTCAGCATCTTACCGTCTTTGATCATATACCAATCAGAACCAGAAGCAACCCATTTGTAAGCAGCAGGA
>NZ_HE578943.1 GCF_000313565.1 Dielma fastidiosa
CTTCAATTCGTAAAGTAACTTAATGAGATATATTCTCTTAAAGTTCACAAAAAAAACTAGCGATTAGCTAGTTTTTTACTAATTTCAGATAATGTATAACACATTAATTTACAATTACGTATTTGGTCTACTAGAATGTATTCTTCAACATCTTTATCATCTATAAGTACAAAACCCATTTTTTTATATGCATTTATTACTTTATCATTCAAACTAGGAATAGCAAATAATATTATTGTAGATACACCTAGATATTTACTTATGGTTTTTATAGTTGGTAAAACAAATTCTTCAAAAACTAGTTTTCCTAATCCTTTAATTGGTTTCTTATCACTCATAGTCAACTTATCATTTAAAGAAAAGAAATTTATTTCTATTGCAGGATTTTTAATCATGTTACCACATGGTTCCCAAAAAATCGCAGAAGCTGATATAGTAAAATATGCCAAAATATCATCATTTGTTTTAGATTTAACTAAATATGTAACATATCTTGTATTATTTTCAAGGTAATATTTCACTTCATTTTTAATAAAAGTTTCGCCATATTCAAATCGATATGAGCGAAACTCCTTTATAAATGGTAAATTAGCTTTAAAATTATTTTTACTTAATATTTCTAGATAAGCGTAATCTGTCACTATTTCCATCTTTTATGACCTGATTTATAAGATTAATTATTCTTTCTCTTTCCTTCTTTGAAGTTGGTTTGGTACTACATTTACCAGCATCAGACAATATTTTATCAAACTTTACTGCCGCCTTACCCTTAATTGGCATTAACATTGCTTTCATATTATCACCCTCCTTCATGGCTATATTATATCAAAACTAAACAATAATGTCAAAGTTCACTTTGTTTCGGTGTTCTTCATATATAGTATATGACAATCCTAGTAAAATAGTTATTTTTTTATGAAATAATATAATTAATTTAACTTGTTACAGTATATTCCAACAAATCAGTAATTTTACATCCTAATACATCACATAGCTTGCATAACACATGAACATCTAATAACTTTACTGTGTTATTACAGTAGTTATTTATTGTACTTAAACTGATGTTGGTTAACAAACATAAATCAGATTTACTTATTTTCTTTTCAACCATTAATTCAGTTAATTTGATATTGATTTTATCTTTAGTCATAATTCTTCTCTATTAATTAAGGAAACCAAATATATTACCCCATTCAGTTAAACAATCTATTGAATCTTCTGTATATTTTATCAGTTCGTTGGTGCTATCCATCAACCTACTTTTGGCTTCTTCAAAAGCATTTACATCATTATATACAGCGGCATTATAGTAAGCGGCATAATCATTATAAACATCACGAACTGTTTTTATAATACTATTCATACTTTGATATTCTGGGTGCTTATCATAAATTTCTTTTTCAACTTTATAATATTCTTTTAAGAACTGTTCTAGTTGTGCATAAGCGGTTTGAAAATCTCTTATATGTATTGACGATACTATATTTTCAATATAATTGTCAATCTTATCACTTGAAGGATTTTCCTGATAAAGAAAAGTTATCCTATTTCTATAATATGATTCTTTCCATTTATCTAACCGTGTTATAAGGATATAATATTCATCTTTATCCATTCCTAATTCTTTTCCTAATGTACGATAACCACCCACTAAAGAGAAAAAGCTAGGATAATATTCTTCCAAGCGCATAGGCAACTTCTTCATGTCTATATCAATAAAATCTTCTATAACTGCTTTATCAAAAGAATCCATAATGTCATTTTCAATAAAGGTTAAAATATATTCATTTGATTCTTTTACTTGTTGGTATGCTTTACTTAAATTTCTATCCTCAATGTTATAAATAATATCATTTTTTAAATCATTCGCATTTTTTGCAATATATATTCCTACACCACCTAAACCAATTAAAATGACTGCTAAAATGATTAATATAATTTTCTTATATTTTTTCATTTATTGTTTCCCTCATTGTTAATTAATCGTTTTTGTGTATCTTTAATTTCATTCAACTCTTTATATAGTGTGTGTAAATTAGCATCACATAAAACTGTTCTTTCTAATATCTCTCCAAGCACATAAACTAACAATGATGTAATAGTTGTCATTATTAAACCTGTTGCAAATGAATTAAAATCATAACTTACCCTTCTAGCATAAGTATCAAAAATGTACTTCATTTCACCCATAGATTCACCTAAAAAGTAAGAACCTATAACACCTAATATAAAAATTACGATTGCCATTTTCTTTACTATTGTAGCCAATAGCAACATTCCATTGTCATTGTTTTCTTTTTCCATAGATATTTCTCCCTTTTCTATTACAGCTATATTCTACTTTATAGCACTTATTTAATCAAGTGCATTTTACACGGT
>NZ_HE578944.1 GCF_000313565.1 Dielma fastidiosa
CCGAATACTCCCTATTGACCGTGTTCGTAAATATTATTTGTTAATTTAAAAGGCATATACCATTTATTGAATTATTACAATTAAGCATACTCTTTGTACCATTTTTTCAAAAATTTAGTATTTAATTAGAGTAATTCTCTATCCTATGAACGCAAAAAGCACTCACCTTTCAATGAATGCTTTCTGCTATATTCGTAAACGTATTTAAATGAATTATGTCAACTTTGATCGTATTGATTTAACTTTATAAATCTAAAATCAAGTTCCCTTTCGTAAAATATTAAGATATGCTTCATAGGAAAAAGTTCGATTCCTGCTACCTGTTGATGTTTGAACAAGAATTCCAAGTTCTTTCAATCGTGTAATCACGCTTGATGTTGTATTGAAAGCTATGTCTAATGCTTCTGCTGTCTTTCGTATGTCAATTATAGGATTAGTTTCTAAATATCTAAAAACAAGTAAAGCATTCTTAGAGATTCGCCCCATTTTAGAAATTAATGCTATATTCATATCATGTAGGGCAGTCAATTCCTCAATAGTTGTAATCGCGTCTTCTGCAGATTCAATCAATGCTTGAAGAAAGAATTTTATCCATTGCTCATAATCTCCTTTTGTTCTGACTTCCGTCATCCGATCGTAGTATTCTATACGGTTCTTTTTTAAAAAGTATGAGATATAAAGAGCAGGGGTTGAAAGTATTTTCTGTCCCATGAGAAAAAGCGTAATTATTAATCTTCCAACACGGCCATTCCCATCAAGAAAAGGATGGATAGTCTCAAATTGATAATGTATCAATGCTGCACGAATTAATGGATCTAATTGATCCTCTGAATGGATATATTTTTCTAGGTCAGACATGGCTTCATTCATATCGCTAGGAGAAGGAGGTATATATCTTGCGTTATTTAGAGAACTTCCTTGGCCGCCAATCCAATTCTGAGAAGTTCTAAATTCCCCAGGACTTTTTTCCTGACCTCTCACCCCCGACATAAGAACAGCATGTGTTTCTCTTATTAGACGATTGCACAGAGGTAATTCTTTTAATCTATTAATAGCGAATTCGGTAGCTTTGATATAGTTTACTACGTCTGCTACATTACGATTTGTATTTTCCTCAAGCAAAGGATCAAGAATATCTTCTAAAGTTGCCTGTGTTCCCTCTATTTGCGATGACATCAATGCTTCTTTACGAACATACATAGAAACAAATAACTGAACATTGGGTATATGAGTGGCAATGTTTTCTAAGACTGCGAGCTGAGAGTTCGCTTTGACAAGCAGATTGATGAGATCATTTGATAATTGAATCGGTGGTGTTGGAGGAAGTGGATTAGGAACAAATGATTTGTATGCCGCTTCTCCGAATAAATTAGTTATTAAATGACCTGCACGATTTCTCATTTTTAACACTTCCAAGTCTATCTTTCATCCTATGATACTATTATACCTCGCTTTATTTCAAAAATAAACACGAAGTTGAAATAAGGTTTGAGTTTATATGAACTTATTTCAATTTAACGAACTTATAAACTGATTTGAATAATTAACAGATAATTGGTAAATATATGTATATTTGTAATAATTAAATACGATGTACAGGCGTGATATTGTAAAGTCAGAAGTTAAAGCAAATTAATATATAGCTTTTATTAACTAGTTTAGTTATATGAAAAAAAGGAAAATAAGCAAATTAAAATATAATTATCACTTTGCTAATTTTGAAATAAGCAAAATATGATTTTGTTTAATTTGGTTTTATTTTGTAAATATTATCAAATACTGCCAATTAATTTCATGAATAAAGAATAAAATGAAATAAGGGAGAATTTAAAACCTACATATTTCAATTTAGATAAGTCTAAGCAGCCAAAATTGTTAAACTTGTACTGAGTAATATTGTAATAATTAAATATAAGTTGGATGTCTTTCAAAATAAATGAAAAATCTTAATTTGGTATAAATATACTTCTTGAAATGACAAATATGTAAGCTGAACAAATTAGTGTTATTTTATGCATAGCATATGCATGATTGCAATAATGAAATATATGTTACATGCCTTTTAATAAAGTTAATATTGCATACAAATGTGATAAATAGGGAGTATTCGA
>NZ_CAEN01000145.1 GCF_000313565.1 Dielma fastidiosa
GGACCCTGTCAAGTAGACACATAAAATAAATAAAATTTTTATCCCAATTGGCACTCAGCTGATTGGGTTTTTAATTGCCTTAATGACTCTTTATATTTCA
>NZ_CAEN01000144.1 GCF_000313565.1 Dielma fastidiosa
ATGCAAGAATTCGTTCCGCTGTTTAAACAAGGAGATATCCGCGAAACAGGACTTACAACTGATGTGGCATTGGTGAACGGCAACCTGCCAATTAACCCAGATA
>NZ_CAEN01000143.1 GCF_000313565.1 Dielma fastidiosa
TCACACCGTTAGAAGCACAAAAAACAGACATAAAAGAGCACAAAAAGGTCATCTCACCTTTACAAACAGTACAAAAATGCCTATAATGAAGGAGAAATATAGTGTCT
>NZ_CAEN01000142.1 GCF_000313565.1 Dielma fastidiosa
TGGAATGCTCACTTGTACAGATACGTATTGACCTGCTTGATAGCTAGGTAATGCTGCACCATCCGCTGGTACTAAGTAGAATGATTTTACAAGTTCGTTTTCAGTAAC
>NZ_CAEN01000141.1 GCF_000313565.1 Dielma fastidiosa
GATGGAAAGATGGTAAGCAATGCGATGGTAGAAGGCTGCTGGATCAACAGCTTAGGCATCTATCAAAGTCCGACCTATCAAGGATAAACAAAAGAAAAAGGAACAGAGC
>NZ_CAEN01000140.1 GCF_000313565.1 Dielma fastidiosa
GCACTCGTGAGTGCTTATCTATCTTACCACCCAGCAACTTTTCTGTCAACACTTTTTTTAAGAACTTTTTTCTTGTGTGACCCGCTTCCTGAGTGCCTGTATATAATACCAAAA
>NZ_CAEN01000139.1 GCF_000313565.1 Dielma fastidiosa
CAGCAAGCTGGTGACCGGCTTCAAAGAGATCGAAGCAAAGACCTATTACTTCAATAATGAAGGAAAGATGGTGACAGGCTTTAATGACATCAACTCAAAGACCTACTACTTCGATC
>NZ_CAEN01000138.1 GCF_000313565.1 Dielma fastidiosa
TGAGACACTATATTTCTCCTTCATTATAGGCATTTTTGAGTAGTTTGTAAAGGCTCACAGGCTTTTTTATGCACTTTCACAGTTGTTTTTTGTCTCTCCTTCAGTGTGGTATAAAG
>NZ_CAEN01000137.1 GCF_000313565.1 Dielma fastidiosa
ATCTGATCTCAAGCGTCAGATTTTAAATGATGAGTTTTTTACGCTTCGCTGCCGACACTCAAACCTAAGAATTCAAAAATCTGTCCCATCCAGCGGGCATCACGGGATGCCAGATAT
>NZ_CAEN01000136.1 GCF_000313565.1 Dielma fastidiosa
CACAGAGATATATGATCGTTAATAATAATCACATTATAGTGTAGTGTCTTAAAAAGTATACCTTTTGAGACACTATATTTCTCTTTCATTATAGGCATTTTTGAGTCGTTTGTAAAGGCTCGC
>NZ_CAEN01000135.1 GCF_000313565.1 Dielma fastidiosa
GGCTGTTTACTTGATGGAAATCATTGAACTGATAAAAAGAGTTCCTGTATGGATTTGCTCGGGTGCGACTCCAATACCGGTAGGTAGAAGGAGAGAGACATTGAAATACAGGAAGGAACAGCG
>NZ_CAEN01000134.1 GCF_000313565.1 Dielma fastidiosa
GTTACTCATAGTATACCATATTCACGCAATGTCATCTTTCTTTTCATTCTTTAGATTCCTTTTCATATTGAGATATTAGTGCTTTGATGCTTGAAAATAAAATTTCCTATAATAAAAAAACGCC
>NZ_CAEN01000133.1 GCF_000313565.1 Dielma fastidiosa
GTTCATTACGTGCCTTGAGTAACGCCATGTCATTGACAATGACTTGACGAGAAACGTTAGAGCGTTTCGCCAATTCAGTACCTGTTAAAGCGGCATGCTCGTTTTTTAATAATTCGACTAAAAATGCACGAC
>NZ_CAEN01000132.1 GCF_000313565.1 Dielma fastidiosa
AAGACGGCAAACTATGGCGTCAGCATTGGGCACCGGACAACAGCGGCAACTGGTATTATGTGGATCTGGATGGAAAGATGATCTATAACACATGGATACCGAGTCACAGCGGCTATTGGTACTACATCGGAAGC
>NZ_CAEN01000131.1 GCF_000313565.1 Dielma fastidiosa
TGGTGATTGCTGGTATGCTTTCGATGACAACGGTGCAATGCGTACCGGCTGGATTGCTTCCAATGAACATTGGTATTTCATGGGTGAATCCGGTGTCATGCAGGCAGATGCTTGGGTAGAGGATAACGGTGCCCGCTATTATA
>NZ_CAEN01000130.1 GCF_000313565.1 Dielma fastidiosa
TTTTAAGACATTCTTTCAATACCTGGGGAGGTAATTAAAATGAAATTAAACAAAACAAAGTCAGCGATGACTGCTTTAGTCATAGCTGCAATGCTCTGTTCAGCAGCAATGCCAATCAGAGCGGCTGAGGCTCAATGGGTCAATAACAAC
>NZ_CAEN01000129.1 GCF_000313565.1 Dielma fastidiosa
TGGTGCCGACTAGAGGACTTGAACCCCCAACCTACTGATTACAAGTCAGTTGCTCTACCAGTTGAGCTAAGTCGGCATAATGGTGGAGGTTAACGGGCTCGAACCGCTGACCCTCTGCTTGTAAGGCAGACGCTCTCCCAACTGAGCTAAACCTCC
>NZ_CAEN01000128.1 GCF_000313565.1 Dielma fastidiosa
CCGTTCATTACCTCTTTTGATACATTGATCGGATTACCCACTTTAGTATTACATTCCGCATCACTGAACAAATCAATGGCATAACTGGATGCCTTATCATTATTAACAGTATCCTCTACGGTATACTTCAGACCGCCATTGTCGGTATCCGACTCTAA
>NZ_CAEN01000127.1 GCF_000313565.1 Dielma fastidiosa
AAAGTATACCTTTTAAGACATTCTTTCAATACCTGGGGAGGTAATTAAAATGAAATCAAACAAAACAAAGTCAGCGATGACTGCTTTAGTCATAGCTGCAATGCTCTGTTCAGCAGCTATGCCAATCAGAGCGGCTGAGGCTCAATGGGTCAATAACAAT
>NZ_CAEN01000126.1 GCF_000313565.1 Dielma fastidiosa
CCTTTTGAGACACTATATTTCTCCTTCATTATAGGCATTTTTGAGTAGTTTGTAAAGGCTCACAGGCTTTTTTATGCACTTTCACAGTTGTTTTTTGTCTCTCCTTCAGTGTGGTATAAAGTATACCTTTTAAGACATTCTTTCAATACCTGGGGAGGTAATTAAAATGAAATCAAACAAA
>NZ_CAEN01000125.1 GCF_000313565.1 Dielma fastidiosa
CCGGTCCCATGAAGTACCAGTCATTACCATCTCTGACCCAGTCCTTCATTAGATGTCCGTCCGTTGGATTCATGTAGTACCAATCACTTTCGATCGGCAGCCATCCTTTCGCGATCACACCGTCGGCATAGGCATAATAGCGTTTTCTTGTTTCTTCAAACCAGCTTGTTTTCTTCATGACTCCCTTTT
>NZ_CAEN01000124.1 GCF_000313565.1 Dielma fastidiosa
TCGCCATAACACCGGTACCTTTAATATAATAGCGGGCGCCGTTATCCTCTACCCAAGCATCTGCCTGCATGACACCGGATTCACCCATAAAATACCAATGCTCATTGGAAGCGATCCAGCCAGTACGCATTGCACCGTTATCATCGAAAGCATACCAGCAGTTATTGTCTTTGATCCAACCCTTAGCTT
>NZ_CAEN01000123.1 GCF_000313565.1 Dielma fastidiosa
GCTTCCAATGAACATTGGTATTTCATGGGTGAATCCGGTGTCATGCAGGCAGATGCTTGGGTAGAGGATAACGGTGCCCGCTATTATATTAAAGGTACCGGTGTTATGGCAAAAGATTATGTCAAAGACGGTTATGAATTGACTGAAGATGGCAAAGCCATTCCATTAGCTGAATCAAAATCGGTTGTATTAACAGATCCAGAAGCAATAGAAGG
>NZ_CAEN01000122.1 GCF_000313565.1 Dielma fastidiosa
TGATATGATCCCACTAAAGTAGACACACGAAAAAAACAAACGTGTAACTATGGAGGTGGGATTTTTCTATGGGAAGAAGACATAAATTATCAGAAAAAGAAAAAGTAACTATTTGCGAACAATATTTAAGCGGAAAGAAAAGTAAGATACAACTTGCAAGTGAAAATGAAATCCCAGTAGAAACTGTAAGAAGATGGGTTAATCAATATCAAGAATTTGGTTCCAGC
>NZ_CAEN01000121.1 GCF_000313565.1 Dielma fastidiosa
GACGGCAAGGTTGATGGTGTTACTGAGAATACTGAAGACTTGTTTATGTCTGAAATTGATGGCTGGAAGACTAAGCGCGAACGCGGTGACGGTTATGTGATGGGTACCGGTTATTGGTATCAGCAGATGGATAAATATGAATCAATTTTTGTCGGCATGAGCGTTGATGAGGTTGAGGAATGGTTTGCGAAATACTGCTCTGATCTAAACGGACGTCCATTGCAGG
>NZ_CAEN01000120.1 GCF_000313565.1 Dielma fastidiosa
AAGATCTTCTCTTTGTATCCGATCCCTTTTCTTGCGATCACGTAACTCGCTGCCTGATGCACACTCATTCCCTTATCCCTCACATACTTTAATTTCCAATCAGTGACGTATAGGCTGGATCAACTTTGATCACTTCAACACCTTCATAAGCAGCTTTTCGTTCGATGGCTTCACTGATTTGCGCATAAGCAAATTCACTCAGCATTCGATTCAGTCCTTTTGGCTGAT
>NZ_CAEN01000119.1 GCF_000313565.1 Dielma fastidiosa
AGTGATCGACGCGACACAGAAAACGATCCTCGTGACGGTTCCGTTACTGCACGATAAACGTTCCTTAGTAGCACGATATACGCTGAGCGGCGAAGGCAAAGTCAACGTCGGCGGCATCGAACAGCAAAGCGGCGTCAGTGTGAACGATTACCAGGAGGCAGTAGCTTACGAAGTGATCGATCCGGAAGGCAGCCATACCCTCTATACGGTACTGGTATTGAATGAAACGAT
>NZ_CAEN01000118.1 GCF_000313565.1 Dielma fastidiosa
GGTGATCGACGCGACACAGAAAACGATCCTCGTGACGGTTCCATTACTGCACGATAAACGTTCCTTAGTAGCACGATATACGCTGAGCGGCGAAGGCAAAGTCAACGTCGGCGGCATCGAACAGCAAAGCGGCGTCAGCGTGAACGATTACCAGGAGGCAGTAGCTTACGAAGTGATCGATCCGGAAGGCAGTCATACCCTCTATACGGTACTGGTATTGAATGAGACGATT
>NZ_CAEN01000117.1 GCF_000313565.1 Dielma fastidiosa
AATGAGAAGACGCAACTGTACGATTACGAATAAAGCCGATCAGAAAGCAGAAAACCTTCTTCAACGTGAATTTGAAGCAAAGGCACCAAATGAAAAATGGACAACAGACGTAACAGAATTCAAAGTTCCTCATTCAGATGAGAAATTATATTTAAGTGCATTTTTAGATTTGTATGATCGTTCAATCATTGCATGGGTCATAAGCGATAGAAACGATAATCACCTCGTATTAGAAACATTGAAAA
>NZ_CAEN01000116.1 GCF_000313565.1 Dielma fastidiosa
AAAGAGAAGACGCAACTGTACGATTACGAATAAAGCCGATCAGAAAGCAGAAAACCTTCTTCAACGTGAATTTGAAGCAAAGGCACCAAATGAAAAATGGACAACAGACGTAACAGAATTCAAAGTACCTCATTCAGATGAGAAATTATATTTAAGTGCATTTTTAGATTTGTATGATCGTTCAATCATTGCATGGATCATAAGCGATAGAAACGATAATCACCTCGTATTAGAAACGTTGAAGA
>NZ_CAEN01000115.1 GCF_000313565.1 Dielma fastidiosa
ATGGGTATGTACACATTCATGAATGATCTTACTCGCTGTTTCTGCAATCTCATGCTTTCGCTGATTCCTTGTCTTTCCCTTTAGCTTAATCGGCAGGATCTGCTGTCTGCACAGATTGCCTTGCCGATTGATGTGGGCAACCGCGATATGATCCACATTGATATCGATACCGATACTGCCTTCTTCCTTTTTAGTCATGATCATTTTGGGTTCCACCTCAATGATCGCTTTGATGATGAAATACTCACCATGA
>NZ_CAEN01000114.1 GCF_000313565.1 Dielma fastidiosa
CATAAGGTATACCTTATGAGACATATTCAAAAAACCTGGGGAGGTAATTAAAGTGAAATCAAACAAAACAAAGTCAGCGATGACTTCTTTAGTCGTAGCTGCAATGCTCTGTTCAGCAGCAATGCCAATCAGAGCGGCTGAGGCTCAATGGGTCAATAACAATGGCACATGGTCTTATGTTAAGGAAGATGGCAGTATAGCCAAGGGTTGGATCAAAGACAATGACTGCTGGTATGCTTTCGATGATAACGGTGCAATGCGTACTGGTTGGATC
>NZ_CAEN01000113.1 GCF_000313565.1 Dielma fastidiosa
GGCTATACGGCAGTCGGATTGAAAGCCGGTGAAGTGACTCTGCAGGCAGTCAATGAAGAAGGCATCATCAGTAATCCGATCCATCTCAGTGTGAAGGATGAGGGACTGAGCGGTCTGCAGCTGATCGGCAACGATGTTCTGATTTTGAACGATGAACAGCGCTCAGCCACTCAGCTGTATGCATTAGCACAGCCGGCTTCAGCCGTGATCGATTCACTGACATGGCGCAGTGTAGACGAAACGATCGCGGAAGTCAGTGAGGAGGGTCTGGTTACGGCCGTCGGCAGCGGCAGCACT
>NZ_CAEN01000112.1 GCF_000313565.1 Dielma fastidiosa
AGCTATACGGCAGTCGGATTGAAAGCCGGTGAAGTGACTCTGCAGGCAGTCAATGAAGAAGGCATCATCAGTAATCCGATCCATCTCAGTGTGAAGGATGAGGGATTGAGCGGTCTGCAGCTGATCGGCAACGATGTTCTGGTCTTGAACGATGAACAGCGCTCAGCCACTCAGCTGTATGCATTGGCAAAGCCGGCTTCAGCCGTGATCGATTCACTGACATGGCGCAGTGAAGACGAAACGATCGCGGAAGTCAGTGAGGAAGGTCTGGTTACGGCCGTAGGCAGCGGCAGCACC
>NZ_CAEN01000111.1 GCF_000313565.1 Dielma fastidiosa
CGGCAAGCTGGTAACCGGCTTCAAAGAGATCGAAGCAAAGACCTATTACTTCAACAAGGAAGGAAAGATGGTGACAGGCTTTAATGACATCAACTCAAAGACCTACTACTTCGATCAAAAGGGAGTCATGAAGAAAGCAAGCTGGTTTGAAGAAACAAGAAAACGCTATTACGCCTATGCCGACGGTGTGATCGCGAAAGGATGGCTGCCGATCGAAAGTGATTGGTACTACATGCATCCAACGGACGGACATCTGATGAAGGACTGGATCAGAGATGGGAATGACTGGTACTTCATGGGACCCG
>NZ_CAEN01000110.1 GCF_000313565.1 Dielma fastidiosa
AGCTCTGGCTTCATGGATTGCAGATAAAGGAAAGTAATCATTCGTGTCATATTTTGCTTTTAATTGCTTTTGTAAAGAGACTGCATCCTTGACACCATGAAAACAAGTTAAATAGAGTTTCTTATAAGCTGTATGCAGCATAGAGTTATACAGAATCAAATCTTTTTTAATACAATTCGCATCCTCTTCTGATAACTCATTATAATAGAAGCGATTTGAATACGATAAACACTTCATTGATGTCCCCCCCTTGAACAAAAAAGCATCCACTGAGATTCGATTGATACAAAGGAAACTAGGTGATGCTTAGGTTGAAT
>NZ_CAEN01000109.1 GCF_000313565.1 Dielma fastidiosa
AAGAGGGAGTCATGAAGAAAGCAAGCTGGTTTGAAGAATCAAGAAAACGCTATTATGCCTATGCTGACGGTGTGATCGCGAAAGGATGGCTGCCGATCGAAAGTGATTGGTACTACATGCATTCAACGGACGGACATCTAATGAAGGACTGGGTCAGAGATGGTAATGACTGGTACTTCATGGGACCCGAAGACGGCAAACTATGGCGTCAGCATTGGGCACCGGACAACAGAGGCAACTGGTATTATGTGGATCTGGATGGAAAGATGATCTATAACACATGGATACCGAGTCACAGCGGCTATTGGTACTACATCGGAAAT
>NZ_CAEN01000108.1 GCF_000313565.1 Dielma fastidiosa
GATAAAAAACAAAAGCAGCGTTATCAGCCAAAAGGACTGAATCGTATGCTGAGTGAGTTTGCTTATGCACAAATCATAGAAGCCATCGAACGAAAAGCAGCTTATGAAGGTGTTGAAGTGATCAAAGTCGATCCAGCGTATACGTCACTGATAGGTAAATTGAAGTATGTACGGGATAAAGGAATGAGTGTGCATCAGGCAGCGAGTTATGTAATCGCAAGAAAAGGGATCGGATACAAAGAGAAGATCTTGAGAGAATATCGAGTATTCGTAAAAGAAAAGCAAACACAAACAGAGAAGTGGGCAGCGATTGGTAAGAAGATAGG
>NZ_CAEN01000107.1 GCF_000313565.1 Dielma fastidiosa
CCTACCTTCTTACCAATCGCTGCCCATTGCTCTGCTTGTGTTTGCTTTTCTTTTACGAATACTCGATATTCTCTTAAGATCTTCTCTTTATATCCGATCCCTTTTCTTGCAATTACATAACTCGCTGCCTGATGCACACTCATTCCCTTATCCCGTACATACTTTAATTTTCCAATCAGTGACGTATACGCTGGATCTACTTTAATCACTTCTATTCCTTCATAGACTGCTTTTCGTTCGATGGCTTCACTGATTTGTGCATAAGCAAACTCACTCAGCATTCGATTCAGTCCTTTTGGCTGATAGCGCTGCTTCTGCTTTTTATC
>NZ_CAEN01000106.1 GCF_000313565.1 Dielma fastidiosa
ATTGGTATGTACACATTCATGAATGATCTTACTTGCTGTTTCCGCAATCTCATGCTTTCGCTGATTCCTTGTCTTTCCCTTTAGCTTCATCGGCAGAATCTGCTGTCTGCACAGATTGCCTTGCCGATCGATGTGGGCAACCGCGATATGGTTAACATTGATGTCGATACCGATACTGCCTTCTTCCTTTTTGGTCATGATCATTTTGGGTTCCACCTCAATGATTGCTTTGATGATGAAATACTCACCATGATCATAGAGTTCATAAGCTACAGCTTTACCAGCGGTATTATGCGGTAATCTGACTGCTCTTTCTAATTTCTCTGCATGATGATA
>NZ_CAEN01000105.1 GCF_000313565.1 Dielma fastidiosa
TTTTAAAGTGTATAAAACGGTCAATACTTGCAATATGATTAGCGTATAAAGGAGTGATGGCTATGGCTTTTAAAATTGAAAAAGAAGAATATATAAATAAGACTTTTAGATTAAACAAGAAGCTGGTAGAAGAAATGGAAAAAGTAGCAGATTCTAAAAATATATCTTTGAATAAGTTAGTCGTTTTATGTGTTGAATATGCACTAGAAAACTTAGACACGAAGGAAGATGAATAATTTATACTCAATTTATTCGTGAAAATAGCACTTAATTATTGATTATAATCGTTACCTGTTCTATAATGTAGATGAGGATATAGTAATATATCCGAAAAATATTAAT
>NZ_CAEN01000104.1 GCF_000313565.1 Dielma fastidiosa
TTAGACCCAGCTAAGATTGAATTAAACAATAAAACACAAATCAAAAAACGTATCGATTTAATCAAGAATCATAGCTATTATGACAGATTTAAAGATGAAGATTCAGTAATTGCTATCTTAGATGCTTATCAAGAATTATTAGATAACATTGGTACAAATGCTGATGTATTAAAATCAGATGAGTATAATGCATTTATCAAAACTAAAGTAGCTAATGTTAAAGCTGATAACAAAGTTACTTTAAAGGAATTCTTAAAAAATATCGATGAAGACAAAAATCTAAAAACTGATAAAGAAAAAGCTGAGAAATTAGCTAGCTTGCTGAACTCTGAACAATGGGTAATTCTGAAAGATG
>NZ_CAEN01000103.1 GCF_000313565.1 Dielma fastidiosa
CAATTCTTGGATTAAATGCAATTGGATATTGAATAGGTTTCTCCTCGTTCATGGCCTCTGTTCTTACCTCCATGGGTGTTTTTGAATGAAATCTTTCTTGATATCTTTCATGATTGTAGAAATGGATATACTTTTCTATTGCCTCAATTAAGCTTTTCCTGTCATTTATCTCATACATTTGATACATCTCTGTTTTGATAATACCCCATAATCCTTCCGTTGGTCCATTATCAATACAACTTGCGACTCTTGACATGGATTGAACCATATTTTGATTTTTTAATTGATATCGGAAAGTTTGACTTGTGTATTGAAATCCTCTATCCGAATGCATCAATGGATGTGCATTCGGATTTAACTTCATTGCTT
>NZ_CAEN01000102.1 GCF_000313565.1 Dielma fastidiosa
TTGTGTATCAGTCTTTACTTCAAGGCTTTCTACCGGTGCCTGAATGTCGATACTTGCATATGTCCGTGTACTTACTTCCTGTGCTGGAACTTCAATCACGATTTCACCTTTGGTTGTTGATTGTACTTCAATTTTCTCTACTTCACCTTTGAAGCTCTTATCCGGTGTTATCGCTGCTGTTTCTTCCAATACGATTTTATTAACCTCTGTTTTACCATTTAATACTACTTCCGCATTTCTTGTCTGCGTACTGATTGCTTCAATCTTTGAATCAGTGATCGTTAACTTACCGACTGTCTTGTTGTCACCAATGACAACCAATTTGCCTTTTACAGTTACACCTTTTAATTCTAATGCTTTGGCTGTTGTTACATCAACATACAA
>NZ_CAEN01000101.1 GCF_000313565.1 Dielma fastidiosa
TTCCCTTTTCCCATGTGTGGCGGTTCAGCAGGATATCTTCAGGATCACATGTTCCCGGATAGAACGTGATGCCGCAGATCATACAGCCTACCACATAGTTCGGATCGATTTCATGTGCCTTCTTTACCGCATGCGCGCTTGCTACAAACTGATAATGCAGCTGCTGATACGCTTTCTGATACATTTCATCACTTGCTGTATTGCCAAACATTTCAAGGAACATGACTGTGTTATTGATTTCATTGAACGTCAGCCAGTATTTTACTAACCCTTTGTATTCTTTAAAGCACGTTTCCGCAAAACGGTCATAGAATTCGATCAGTTGTCGATTGTTCCAGCCATCATAATGCTCCTCTAAATATAACGGCGTATCAAAGTGGTGGATCGTAACCAA
>NZ_CAEN01000100.1 GCF_000313565.1 Dielma fastidiosa
AACGCTGCTTTTGTTTTTTATCACTAAAGTCCAAGGCTTCCATCACTAATGGTTTATGAGTATCTACACATTCATGAATGATCTTACTCGCTGTTTCCGCAATCTCATGCTTTCGCTGATTCCTTGTCTTACCCTTTAGCTTCATCGGCATGATCTGCTGTCTGCACAGATTGCCTTGCCGATCGATGTGGGCAACCGCGATATGATCCACATTGATATCGATACCGATACTGCCTTCTTCCTTTTTGGTCATGATCACTTTAGGTTCCACCTCAATGATCGCTTTGATGATGAAATACTCACCATGGTCATAGAGTTCATAAGCTACGGCTTTACCGGTGGTATTATGCGGTAATCTGACTGCTCTTTCTAATTTCTCTGCATGATGATAAAAAC
>NZ_CAEN01000099.1 GCF_000313565.1 Dielma fastidiosa
ACTTTGATTCATTGAACTGATTTTTTTATGTTATCTGAATAATGCTAATATGGCGGTAAGCTGACATTCTTTGATACTCGCTTTTCCTACCTTCTTACCAATCGCTGCCCATTGCTCTGCTTGTGTTTGCTTTTCTTTTACGAATACTCGATATTCTCTTAAGATCTTCTCTTTATATCCGATCCCTTTTCTCGCGATCACATAACTCGCTGCCTGATGCACACTCATTCCCTTATCCCGTACATATTTCAATTTTCCAATCATTGACGTATAGGCTGGATCGACTTTGATCACTTCAACACCTTCATAAGCAGCTTTTCGTTCGATGGCTTCACTGATTTGCGCATAAGCAAATTCACTCAGCATTCGATTCAGTCCTTTTGGCTGATAACGCTGTTTCCGCTTTTTATC
>NZ_CAEN01000098.1 GCF_000313565.1 Dielma fastidiosa
ATGGTTCTCATCGATATTATAGCTTTGACCCGGATAACCGCTGAAATGCGGCATTGTTTCACCATCATAATTTGGTGTTGCCACTTCCAGCTGATCAATCATCAGCGCGGCAATCTTATCATTCTCATCAAATAACGTAGTTACAAATACATCATTAAAGCTGTAAACCTGTACTTCCTGATCATCCTTGCCCGGACCTACACGGCCTGAGTTAGCGACACCAAAGCCTAATCCCTTCGCGCCTTCAATCGTTAAAGGACGGCGGTTCTCATAAGCCTTTTTGATTGCTTTTAAGATATCGCCATGACCATCCTGCAGACTCATCGTCGCAGAAGATGTCACATCGGCAAGCATATCCTTTTCTTCCTGACTTAACGCTTCATATTTCTTTATGTCTTCATCCTTGGAAGCGTTGG
>NZ_CAEN01000097.1 GCF_000313565.1 Dielma fastidiosa
TTGAAACGACCCTTGATCTTATCCGGCAGGCTGGTTTTGAACCCTACTGGCGTCGTGTCGCGTGGACTGGCGGTGTTGGTTCCTACCGCTGGATGCCTCGCCGCCGCCGATACCGTGTACTTGTCGCCGCCACCAAATCGGGCGTTAGCACCTCAACCGTCAAGCAAATCCCCGTTATGCCGGGCGTTGTTGATACAATCCTAATTCCGGGCAAACGCCGCGGTTTTCGCTATGGATGGTGCGTCGAGTGTTGACATTATGTTTGTAACTTTTCCAGTTTTCAGGTAATGCCAATATTAATTCAAATATCTTTGTAGTGTATTGAATATGTATTGAGGCTAAAATCCTTTACATCTGTAACTGAGCACAAATAACTTTTAACTTTACCCGAATTTAACACCCCGTTATTATGGTGGATTACAACCGTTTTATC
>NZ_CAEN01000096.1 GCF_000313565.1 Dielma fastidiosa
CCAAAGAAGAAGTAATGGATTCAATTTACACGATGGAAACTAGAAAAGTGGGTAACTATTATGTAAATAAATCTGATTACACTACTAATTCAACGAGTGCTCAGAGAAGTACATTCAACAATACTTTCCCTGGATACCTATATGCTTTAGTAGATAAAGAAGAAGGTTTATTTGGTTACGACTTAGTTGAAAAGCAAATGAATGAAGTAGCTGAAGCATTAGAGGCAGTAACAACAGCTATTGCTAAGATTACACCTGCAAATATCAAAGCAACCGATAAGAAAACTTTAGAAGCTGCTGAAGATGCTATCTACGAATTAACTAAAGGCGGAGATTATGAAGATAATCTGACTAAAACAGAAGCGAAAACTGTTAGAGCTGCAGAAACTAAGATTGAAAACTTACGTGAAGCATTTGATAACTTAGGTACTACAGCAGTAGCTGGATGGTATGACATGGGTAACGGTAACTGGGGTTACAACAACGAAGACGGTAC
>NZ_CAEN01000095.1 GCF_000313565.1 Dielma fastidiosa
CCATGGTGAGTATTTTATCATCAAAGCGATCATTGAGGTGGAACCCAAAATGATCGTGACCAAAAAGGAAGAAGGCAGTATCGGTATCGATATCAATGTGGATCATATTGCGGTTTCCCACATCGATCGGCAAGGCAATCTGTGCAGAAAGCAGATCCTGCCGATGAAGTTAAAGGGGAAAACAAGGAATCAGCGAAAGCATGAGATTGCAGAAACAGCAAGTAAGATCATTCATGAATGTGTACATACCCATAAACCATTAGTGATGGAAACCTTGGACTTTAGTGATAAAAAGAACAAACAGTGTTATCAGTCAAAAGGACTGAATCGAATGCTGAGTGAGTTTGCTTATTCACAGATTACAGAAGCTATTGAACGAAAAGCAGCTTATGAAGGTGTTGAAGTGATCAAAATTGATCCAGCGTATACGTCACTGATTGGAAAATTAAAGTATGTACGGGATAAGGGAATGAGTGTGCATCAGGCAGCGAGTTATGTAATTGCAAGAAAAGGGATCGGATATAAAGAGAAGATATTACGAGAATATCGAGTATTCGTAAAAGAAAAGCAAACGCAAGCAGAGCAATGGGCAGCGATTGGTAAGAAGATAGGAAAAGCAAGTATTAAAGAATGTCAGCTAACCG
>NZ_CAEN01000094.1 GCF_000313565.1 Dielma fastidiosa
CGCTTCTATTATAATGAGTTATCAGAAGAGGATGCGAATTGTATTAAGAAGGATTTGATCCTGTATAACTCTATGCTGCATATGGCTTATAAGAAACTCTATTTAACTTGTTTTTATGGTGTCAAGGATGCAGTCTCATTACAAAAACAGTTAAAAGCAAAATATGACATGAATGATTACTTTCCTTTATCTGCAATACATGAAGCCAGAGCCTTGCTTAAAAGTAATGTCGAAACCAATCAACGATTGAAGAAAGAATGTACTAAACGGATTGAAAGAATCAAAGAGAAGATTCGTAAGGAAAACAAGTCTTTACAGAACTGGCAGAAAAAGAAAGAACAATTAATTCAAAAAAGCAAGGAACATAAAACTAGTGAAGCAGACTATTTGTATGAGGTACAGATCGTTAATCCAAATATCAAACAGCTGAAGCATAGAATCGGGTTGCTGACCTTTAAATTAAACCGAGAAACGGATAAGCTGAATCATTTGAACTTAGGCATGAGAGCCGCTTGCTTTGGTTCTAGGAAGAAGCTTCATCATGATCTTGAAGCTTATCGGTATGAGCGAAGAAAGCGGATGCTGATACCTGGCAGACGGCAGGGAAAATACAGTAACAATCTCTTCAAATATCATCTTGAATCCGGGATCATGGTTTATCGAGGCACAGAGAAAGAAGTTCATTTACCGATCC
>NZ_CAEN01000093.1 GCF_000313565.1 Dielma fastidiosa
GAATAACTATGAATTAACGCTCAATAACCTGAAAAAGAGCGGCCGCATTAAAATTGAAATCATCAATGTGCCGGCTGGTTATGTGTTAAGCGGTAATGGCAAGGAAGTGAACGTTCTCTATGTCACCGATTCTAAGAAGCCAGAAACCTCTGCATTCTATGATCAAGTGATTGACAATGGTGCCAGTTATGAATTAACGAGCAATGTGATCAATGCTGATGAATACACGGCAATTACTTATCAATGGTTCGCATCAAGCGACAGCAATAGTCTAGGTGATGCAGTATGTAATACAGCTGTCTGCAGCGTGACTTTAAATGATGAGACTAAATATTACACATTAAAAGTGACTGTCACTGAGGGCGACAACAAAGCCACTGAATACACGGCCGGCAAGGTAAAGGTTACAGCTAATGCCGAGGCAAAATATGTCGTAAACTTCGAACTAAATGGCGGTACAGGTCAATTCACCTCAATCAGTCAGAGTCTTGGCAGTGAGATCCTATTGAATGGTGAAGAACCAATAAGAAAAAATTATATCTTCACCGGCTGGAAGGGCGACGATGGTATCAGCTATGCAAAGAATGGTACGATCAAGAGTCCGGAAACTTCTAAGACATACACACTGACAGCGCAATGGAAAGCTGAAGGATCAGGAAATACCGGCGGTGGAACAGGCGGCGGCAGCTTTGGCGGCGGAAG
>NZ_CAEN01000092.1 GCF_000313565.1 Dielma fastidiosa
GGCTTCAACTACATCTTCCTTTTCCCCTTGTAGAATCTTAGCAATAGTGGAATCTTTATTTCCTTTTTCAACTTGTGTTTGGATATCAGTCGTTTTACCATCTAAATCATTTTGTAAAATGGTGTCAAATGCTAATACAAAGAATGATAAATCTTTGTCAGCTGTTACACCTAAATACTCATTGATATTATTATTTAATGAAACATAAGTATCTTGTACTGCACCTGCTAAATCATTACTGTATTCACCGTCTGAATCAATACCTAAATATTTACCATAGTCAGCTTTGAAATCTTTCAACTCTTTTAAAGCAGCTTTGGCATCTAAGTAATTTTCATCATTAATTACAGACCAATCATGTTCTTTACCGGTTTCATTGTTAGTGTTTTTCATCACCTTAGCTAGTGTTGAAGTATCCTTAACATCTTTTGCTTTAATAGAACCTTCACCAGCATAATCTTCAATACCGTCAACAACCTTTAACCATGTATAAATGTTAGCTCTCTCAGTATAACCAGCTTCTCCTGTCTCAGGATCAGCGAATTCCAACAATTCCACGGCATAATCAGCAATTACTTCTAAGATATTAACTTTTTTATCAGCTTTATTCAGAGCTTTCATATCGTTATCCAAAGTAACTGTGTTAAATTTAGCACCATCTAATTGGCTCAAAACTTCTAAATAAACTAATGCACCACAATCAGCAGGTTTGTCATCCATCAAACCATCGCAAATACCACCTTTTATAGCAGTTGAACTATCTGCCATAACCGGAGCAGCAGCA
>NZ_CAEN01000091.1 GCF_000313565.1 Dielma fastidiosa
TAACACTTAAAGGAGATTCTTGATGGATCTCCTTTTTGCATGCAAAAAAAGAGATGCACATCTCTGTACATCTCAATTAAGTAATAAGATCGATTTAGAATTAACCGTTGTAAGTAGGGCTCATATAAACGCCGTAAGAATTGATCCAGCAGCCATCTACAGATTGGTTCGTAACCATCTTACCAGCATTGTCTAAATAGTACCAGCGACCGCCGTCAGTAGCCAACCAAGTGTTTCTCAGCATCTTACCGTCTTTGATCATATACCAGTCAGAACCAGAAGCAACCCATTTGTAAGCAGCAGGAGTACCATCTTCATTGTTGTAACCCCAGTTACCGTTACCCATGTCATACCATCCAGCTACTGCTGTAGTACCTAAGTTATCGAATGCTTCACGTAAGTTTTCGATTTTAGTTTCTGCAGCTCTAACAGTTTTCGCTTCTGTTTTAGTCAGATTATCTTCATAATCTCCGCCTTTAGTTAATTCATAGATAGCATCTTCAGCAGCTTCTAAAGTTTTCTTATCGGTTGCTTTGATATTTGCAGGTGTAATCTTAGCGATAGCTGTTGTTACTGCTTCTAAAGCTTCAGCTACTTCATTCATTTGCTTTTCAACTAAGTCATAACCAAATAAACCTTCTTCTTTATCTACTAAAGCATATAGGTATCCAGGGAAAGTATTGTTGAATGTACTTCTCTGGGCACTCGTTGAATTAGTAGTGTAATCAGATTTATTTACATAATAGTTACCCACTTTTCTAGTTTCCATCGTGTAAATTGAATCCATAACTTCTTCTTTAG
>NZ_CAEN01000090.1 GCF_000313565.1 Dielma fastidiosa
ATTTTTCATAAAAAAGCACATAACAAAAAATACACAAAAGAATTCAAGCAGGAAGTAGTAGAAGCTTATCTGGCAGGAGAAGGTACTCCAGAGCATCTTGCAAATAAATATAATATTCCTTCTAAATCTACTGTGCAAAAATGGATCATTAAGTATAATAACCTTGAAGAACTTAGGGATTATAACCCTAAACCGGAGGTTTATATGAAAGATCGCAGTAGAAAGACAACTTATGAAGAACGTATAGAAATCGTGAATTACTGTTTGGAACATGGCAAGAACTACAAAGATGCAGCAGAACTCTTTAATGTTTCTTATACACAGGTATATCAATGGGTAAACAAATATAAAGAGGATGGAAAAGAAGGACTCACAGACAAACGAGGAAAACGGAAAAAGGAAGAACAACTCAGTGAAATCGAGCAGTTACAACGCAAAGTAAAAATTCTTGAACGACAGATTAAAGAGAAAGAAATGGAGAATGAAGTATTAAAAAAAGTACAGGAAATCGAAAGGAGGCGATTTTCGCCAAAACGAAAAACGAAGCGAAATACTTAGCCATCAAAGAACTTCATGAAACGAAGAAATATAGGATTCAATGGATGTGTAAAGTATTGCATATTCAGCGTTCTGCCTATTATAAATGGCTAAAGCGACCGATTCCAGCACAGGAACAAGAAAATCAAGAGTTAGCAGAAATTATCATCGAATATCATCAAAAATATGGAGGGATTCTAGGAAAGCGTAGAATGTGTATGTTTATAAACCGAAACTATCATAAGAATTACAATATCAAACGCATCCATAGAATTATGAATCAACTTGATATTCACTCCGAAATACG
>NZ_CAEN01000089.1 GCF_000313565.1 Dielma fastidiosa
AGTCTTAACTTCTTCTTTCTTTTCTCCTTGAAGAATCAAAGCGATAGTAGAATTTTTATTTCCTTTTTCTACTTCTGTTTGGATATCAGTCGTTTTACCATCTAAATCATTTTGTAAAATAGTGTCGAAAGCTAATACAAAGAATGATAAATCTTTATCAGCTGTTACACCTAAATGCTCATTAATATTATTATTTAATGAAACATAAGTATCTTGTACCGCACCCGCTAAATCATTACTGTATTCACCATCTGAATCAATACCTAAATATTTTCCATAGTCAGCTTTGAAATCTTTCAACTCTTTTAAAGCAGCTTTGGCATCTAAGTAATTGTCATCATTAATCACAGACCAATCATGTTCTTTACCAGTTTCATTATTAGTGTTTTTCATCACCTTAGCTAGTTTTGAAGTATCCTTAACATCTTTGGCTTTAATAGAACCCTCACCAGCATAAGCTTCAATGCCTTTAATTACATTTGTCCATGTAGTAATGTTAGCTTTTTCTGTATAACCAACACCGCTTTTAGCAAAGGCATCTAATTCTGAAGCGTAATCGGCAATTACTTCTAAGATATTAACTTTCTCACCTTCTTTATTTAAAGCTTTCATGTCGTTATCTAAAGTAACTGTACTAAATTTAGCACCATCTAACTGACTTAAAATTTCTAAATAAACTTGTGCGCCACAATCTGCTGTTTTGTCATCCATCAAACCATCGCAAATACCACCTTTTATAGCAGTTGAACTATCTGCCATAACTGGAGCAGCAGCACTCAAAACCATAGCCAAAGACATACCAACAGTAGCAGCAGTCTTAACGGCCTTACTTGAATATTTATTCATAGTAA
>NZ_CAEN01000088.1 GCF_000313565.1 Dielma fastidiosa
TTCGCAGTAACAAGTGTGGATGCGGTATTATCCACTCACTATCACAATGACCACATTGATCCATACTTTGCGGCCGCGGTATTAAAGAATGTAGAAGGCGACGTACCGTTCATCGGACCAATGAAGAGCGTAGAGAAATGGCTGAGCTACGGTGTACCAAAAGAACGCTGCATCACGGTAAAGCCGGGTGATGTGATCAAGATCAAGGATACGGAGATCGTTGTCCTGGACAGCTTTGACCGTACATGCCTAGTAACCAATGATGAAGATGTACGCGGTGTATGTCCAACGGATATGGATGAGAAAGCAGTAAACTATCTGATCAAGACACCGGCAGGCAATATCTATCATTCAGGAGACAGCCACTATTCCGTATATTATGCAAAACACGGCAAAGATCATCAGATCGATGTAGCGTTAGGCAGCTATGGTGAGAACCCAATCGGCAATCAGGACAAGATGACAAGTGTGGACATCTTAAGAATGGCGGAAGCCCTGCAGTGCAAGGTAGTGATCCCATTCCATTATGACGTATGGACAAACTTCAAGGCCGATCCGCAGGAAATCCTGATGCTGTATGATTATAAGAAATACACCTTGGATTACAAATTCAAACCGTTTATCTGGGATGTAGGCGGTAAGTTCATATATCCAAATGATGCGAATAAACGTCAGTATCATTATCGCCGAGGCTTTGAGGACTGCTTCACGGATGAGCCGAATGTGCCGTTCAGAAGCATCTTATAGGAGGCAAAAAGAATGCTGAGGGAGTTTGTAGAAACGGGAAGATACAGTTTCAGAGAGAAGTTTGAGAAGCTGGGAAGAAGCGATCGCGGCAAGCTGTGAGCCGATCATCAAAGAAGGGGTGATCGAACCGGTGTATGTAGAAGCGGTCATCAATTGTGTAAAGAAATACGGACCGTATATCATCATCGC
>NZ_CAEN01000087.1 GCF_000313565.1 Dielma fastidiosa
CCATCCGTCAACGGAGCCCTGAAGACGTTCAAATTGAACGGCGTAGAGGGAGAGATCGATGAAGCGGCGAAGAAGGTCATCGTCAAACTGGACAAGCATGAAGACCGAAGCCGGCTGATCGCAGAATTCACGATGAGCGATGCGCTGGAACTGATCGGTCCGCAGGGAGTGCAGGTCAGCGGCGAGAGTGAAAACGATTATCGAAACGGACAGACGATGACGGTGATCGGCAAGAACGGTGTCAGTGTGACCTATCAGATCCTCGTCGATATCGGACCGGCCGTGCAGACGATGACACTGAGCCAAAATGGAAAACAATACAGCGGCATCATCGATGCGCAGCAGGATACGATCCGCTTCAGTGCATTGAAAGGCCAAGCCGATCTGTCAGCGGGATTCACCGTGACAGCGGAAACGTCAGCACTCGATCCGCAGGGCGTCAGCTATGAAACGACGATCCAATTCGAAAACGGAACGCAGACACTGACCATAACTGATGGAAATGGAAGAAGCTATACCTACACCTTGATGTTTGAAGAGACGGAACCGGAAAGTGAACTGACATTGACGGGAATGAAGATCGGCGGCATCGAGTGTAAGATCGAAGGCCGGATCATCGAAGTCATCCTGCCATACGGAAGAGATCTGAGTGAAGCACTGAAAGTTGAATATACGAGCAGTGAGCCGGGAGAGCTGATGATCGAAGAAACGACGATCAGCAATGGCGGCAGCAGAGTCTTCGGTGAAGAGAAAGCCTTAGAAGTGACGATCAAAAATGATGAGAAGAGCAAAGAATACACATTGATCGTCAGCCAGGCGAGCGGCAGTGCGAAGATAGAGAAAGTCATCCTGAATGGCACAGAGGCGGAACCGAACGAGCAGAATGAATTGAAGTTCACGTTCGCGAAGGGAACGGATCTGAGTCAGGTAAGGGCAGAATTCCAGTTGAGCGACAGCCGGGCAAAGGTGTATGTCGATCATGAGGAGACCGTCAGCGGCA
>NZ_CAEN01000086.1 GCF_000313565.1 Dielma fastidiosa
AGCGCTGCTTTCGCTTTTTATCACTAAAGTCCAAGGCTTCCATCACTAATGGTTTATGGGTACGCACACATTCATGAATGATCTTGCTCGCTGTTTCCACAATCTCATGCTTTCGCTGATTCCTTGTCTTTCCCTTTAACTTCATCGGCAGGATCTGCTGTCTGCACAGATTGCCTTGCCGATCGATGTGGGCAACCGCGATATGATCCACATTGATATCGATACCGATACTGCCTTCTTCCTTTTTAGTCACGATCATATTGGGTTCCACCTCAATGATCGCTTTGATGATGAAATACTCACCATGGTCATAGAGTTCATAAGCTACGGCTTTACCAGTGGTATTATGCGGTAATCTGACTGCTCTTTCTAATTTATCTGCATGATGATAAAACTGGATCGGTAAATGAACTTCTTTCTCTGTGCCTCGATAAACCATGATCCCGGATTCAAGATGATATTTGAAGAGATTGTTGCTGTATTTTCCCTGTCGTCTTCCCGGTATCAGCATCCGTTTTCTTCGCTCATACCGATAGGCTTCAAGATTGTTATGCAGATTCTTCCTTGAACCAAAGCAAGCGGCTCTCACGCCTATGTTCAAATGATTCAGCTTATCCGTTTCTCGGTTTAATTTAAAGGTCAACAACCCAATTCTATGTTTTAACTGTTTGATATTCGGATTAATGATCTGTACCTCATACAAATAGTCTGCTTCACTAGTTTTATGCTTCTTACTCTTTTGAATCAGCTGTTCTTTCTGCTTCTGCCAGTTCTGTAAAGACTTGTTTTCCTTACGGATCTTCTCATTGATTCTTTCGATCCGTTTAGTACATGCTTTCTTCAATTGCTGATTAGTTTCAATATTACTTTTAAGCAAGGCTCTGGCTTCATGGATTGCAGATAAAGGAAAATAATCGTTCGTACCATATCTTGTTTTTAACTGTTTTTGTAAAGAGACTGCATCCTTGACACCATGAAAACAAGTTAAATAGAGTTTCTTATAAGCGGTATGCAGCATAGAATTATACAGGATCAAATCCTTCTTAATACAATTCGCATCTTCTTCCGATAACTCTTTATAATAGAAGCG
>NZ_CAEN01000085.1 GCF_000313565.1 Dielma fastidiosa
ACATTCAGATGCGGATAGGCGATACTGTTGCGGATCTGTTCAAACGCTCTGCCTGCCGCGAACATCGCAAAGCTTGACGCGTAGACGATCTGGCCGCTCGCCGCTAAGCCTGCCGCTACTGCCATCATGTTGCCTTCCGCGATTCCCATATTGAAATGGCGCTCCGGACAGGCTTTCTTCGCATCACTGGTTTTTGTTGATTTTGTCAGGTCAGCATCTAATACCACTACTTTTTCATTTTCGACGATCAGCTCTGCCAACGCTTTGCCGTACGCTTCTCTTGTTGCTGTCTTGCCCATCTTATTCGCCTCCCAATTCTGCGATTGCCTGCGCGCACTGTTCTGCACTTGGCGCACTGCCATGCCATGCCGCATTGTTTTCCATGAAGCTGACGCCCTTGCCTTTGATCGTATGCGCAAGGATCATCGTCGGCTGACCTTTAGTCGCTCTCGCTTCTTCAAATGCCTTTTCGATCGCTTCATAGTCATGACCGTCAATATCGATCACATGCCAGCCAAACGCTTCAAACTTCTTATCGATCGGCGTTGGATTCATGACCTTCGTGATATCACCGTCGATCTGCAGACCGTTGAAATCAACGACCGCGCACAGATTATCCAACTGATAATGAGCCGCTGCCATCGCTGCTTCCCATACTTGTCCTTCTTCACATTCACCATCACCCAATAACGTATAGATGCGGTGATCATTCTTCTGCACCTTGTTGGCCAATGCCATACCTACCGCACAGCTGATACCCTGACCCAATGAGCCGGTTGACATATCGACACCGGTTACATAATTCATATTCGGATGTCCCTGCAGTTTAGAATCGATCTTTCTGAATGTTTTTAACGCTGCTTCATCAAGGATTCCCTTTTCTGCCAACACCGCATACAGTAACGGTGACGCGTGTCCCTTTGACAACACAAAACGGTCACGATCCTTACTTCCCGCATTTTCTTTTGTGAGATCCATTTCATTAAAATACAGCACCGTCAGAATATCAGCTGCTGACAGACTTCCGCCCGGATGTCCGCTGGCTGCCTCTGTTACCATTTTTACGATATTCTTTCGGATGTTTCTTGCATGCTCTTGATAGTTCAT
>NZ_CAEN01000084.1 GCF_000313565.1 Dielma fastidiosa
GCTTTCTAAAAGTTTCTGTTATTTGCCTATTCATCATATTTGTAAGTATTATTCACTTTTTTAAAGGGCATATAACATCAAATTATAATATACAATTATGCCCAAAATCATTCACATTACTGGTCTTTTTAGAGATATATAATCACTTTGATCTGTGAATCAGTAAATTAACAAAATAGAAGCAAACTATAGCTGATTTTTCCCCACTTTAAAAAGATTTCAATCTTTTTGTGTATCAAAATAAAAAGGTGCATTTTGCACCTCTCATTGTTTAATCTATTAAAAATTTATTTGAATAATATGTGAACATAATCACGTCTAGTATACAATATTCTGTCAATATAAATATCAGTCTGTTCAATTCGATAAAAGATCATGTAGTTGTCTGATATTATGTAACGATAGTTTGTTTCTATATTTATGATATTTGCTAATGCGGCACCCATGTTAGGAAAATCAATAAGTTTATCGATTTCATTCATAATAGCGTCTAGCATTTTATCAGCTGCTTCATTATTACATAACTCTAGTGCGATATAACTCCAAATTTCTTCCAAGTCTCTGAAAGATTCAGGTGAATAATGTAGATTATAATTCATGCTGCTTTTTTTTGAAATGGGATCTTACTTCTTCTGCAGAAAGCCATCCTTCTACTTCGCCTGATTTTCTGCCTTTTGATAATTCATCCATCAATGTTAAAGTGGCCATTATGTTTTCGTATTCTTGAATATCGATGATAGCATAACGTCCTCTTCCATTTTTAGTAAGAAAAACTGGTGATCCAAACGTTACATCATGTAGCACTTCGCTATAATTTCGTAAATCTGAAATTGGTTTAATATTAGGCATATAGTTTTAACCTCCTTAGTAAACACAATAGTTCCTATTTATATTATATACATGTTCTCTGATATATTCAATGTTAAATAAGGTGACATATTTTACAACAATTTTTAAACTTAAAACATTGAGAGTATGAATAATAGACTGAATTATATGAAAATATGACATTGCTAACTGTCAACTTCAAATGGGTATATGCCTAAAGAGAGCTACTTGAATGCTTATATCATTCCTAGAATAAGGTTAATATACATTTTTTTGAAAAC
>NZ_CAEN01000083.1 GCF_000313565.1 Dielma fastidiosa
GCTTTCTAAAGGTTTCTTTTATATGCCTGTTTATCATGTTTGTTGGTATTCGTTTGCATAATTCAAGGTATATACCTTAATTATAAATATCACACATATGAACAGATCTTTATTGGAATCTATTGTTATTATGATTATGATTTTGACTATTCCCTTAATTTTGTGTATAATTTAAGGGAAATGGTGGTGCTTAAGGGAATGAGAGATTTTAATTATTCAAAAATCAGAGATCAAAAATGGGATTCTGACATTCTGGCTTATATTGCTGCTATCTATAAAGAAATGGGGAAACAGGAGCAATATCTAAAGCAACGATCAGCCGAACTTGAAAAACTTGTCGAAATTGCAAAGATACAAAGTACGGAGGCCTCAAATGCTATCGAAGGAATTGTGACAACCAGTACTCGCATCAAACAGTTAGTCGAAGAAAAAACTACTCCAAGAAATAGGGATGAACAAGAAATTGCCGGGTACCGAGATGTTCTTAATATTATCCATGATAGCTTTGATACTATTTCTGTTACTAGAAACTATATCTTACAATTGCATAAAATCATGTATAATCATATGAATAACCCAATGGCAGGCAAAATAAAAAATGTTCAAAATTATATCAGTGTCAAATATCTTGATGGGCATACAGAAACGCTATTTACTCCGCTTGCTCCATTTGAAACCGCTGAAGCGTTGGATAAAATTTGTGAAGAGTATAATCGAGTTATTGGAAACTTTGAAGTAGAACCTTTGATTGCTATTCCTATATTTATTCATGACTTCCTTTGCATTCATCCTTTTAACGATGGAAACGGAAGAATCAGTCGTTTGCTTACAACCTTATTGTTATACAAAAATGGCTTTTATGTAGGTAAATATATTTCTTTAGAAGCCAAAATAGCTCAGAATAAGGATTTATATTATGATGCATTAAATCGTTCGCAAAATGGTTGGCATGATGGTAGTGAGGACATAATTCCTTTCATTAAGTATCTTTTAGGAATTATTTTATCTGCCTATAAAGATTTTGAAGATAGATTTTTCATAATAGAAACTAAATTACCTGCTGTAGAAATTGTAAAAAAGGCTACACAAAATAAGTTAGGTAAATTCACTAAACAGGATATATGGGAATTATGCCCATCATTGAGTATTAGTTCAATAGAAGGTTCTTTACGGAAATTGGTTGAATCAGGAGAGTTAGAGAGAAAAGGCTCTGGAAAAGCAACTTACTATGTACGTTTGAAATAAAATACGCTTAATCACTATACTAATCCCTTAAATATAATTCATATTTAAGAGGATACAAGGTTTATAACAGGAGGCATTCATCTTAAAGGTGAGTGCCTTTTCATGCTTGAATTTAAACTTACTTAAAATAAGTACAAATTATACTATAAGCTGATTATAAAGTATGCAATCTTATAATATCTTATTTGTTGTTATATGCCATCTATAATCCGTTAAAACTTGAAAATAGTTGATGAAAAGGAAGCATTGAATCCTCTTTTGAAAGC
>NZ_CAEN01000082.1 GCF_000313565.1 Dielma fastidiosa
GCTGCCTTTTCGGCTGATCAGCACGGCGGTTCCGTCACCGTCAAGGACCTGCCATTCCAAAATCGTATTCGTTGCATTTTCAGGTGTGAATGCCACCAGGATCTTTTGTTCTTCATCCACATTCAAGAGCATCGATACCGGCTCCAGCGTAATGCTTTCAGCCGCGATCTCACTCAATAAGACGACGCATTGTGCCTGAACGTCACCGCTGCTTGCGGTTACGATCGCATAATTGTCATTGCGTGCATCGACGCCCGGCTGCGGCCGCACGATCACGGAAGCTCCTTCATTGCTGCTCAAGCTGATCAGATCACTGCGGTCCGTCTGCCATGTGATCGTACCTTCCGCGGTGATCGGCAGAAGTGAGGCCCGCAGTAAGGTTCCTTCTTGATCCTTTGCACCTAAGCGGATGAAATTACTGCTCAGCTCGATGCCGCTGATCGTACTTGGCATCGGTGTGATCATGATGCTTGCTTTCGTACCGCTGCCATCCATCGCTTCCGCGGTGATCATGACCGGTGTGCCAGTTCCTTTTCTGACTTGCAGGACGCCCACACTGCTGTTCTTATTGACGACATGGATCAAGGCTTCGTCACTGCTCGTCCACTTCAGGATCTTATTGCCTGCATCCTCCGGTAAGACGTCTGCCTGAATCAGGAAGGTCTGACCGGCTTCTACCTGTGCCGCTGCACTGCTCAGATCGATCGATGTGATCTTGATGTCCCCGCTGACGACCTTCACCGTACAGCTTGCTTCATATTCAGAAACCTTAGCTGTAATAACTGCCTGGCCGCTCTTCAATGCCGTGATGGTTCCCTCACTATCCACCTTGGCGATGGCAGGATCACTGCTCGTCCAATGGATCTCACCCAGTTCACTGCCTTCATTGGCAAGGACGTGCAGCTGTTCATGGCTGCCTTTGATCATCAGCAGGCTCGTCTTATCGATCGTGATGCCGCTGAGATCGGCCGGTTCGATCCGCAGATGGATTTCTACTTTGATGCCGCCGTCATCACTGACTGCCTGAATCGTTGCTGATCCGGTGCTCAGGGCATTGATCGTACCGTCAAGACTGATCGATGCAATCGTCGGATCACTGCTTGACCATGTAACGTGCTGATTGGTGGCTAGTTCATCACCGGCATATACCTCAGCGCTCAGCTGCAACGTTTGATGGACCTTCAAGACTGCCGGCCGGTCACTGCTACCGTCTTCGATGCCAAGGATCTTAACGGTATCCGCGTTGTTCTTGATGATGAACACACTGACCTCTGCACGCAGGGAAGCATCGGCTTCACTTTCTGCGATCAGGACGGCCGAAGCACCCACCGGCGCGTCTGCTTTTACTTTTACTTGAACGGCTGAGCCTTCGAGCATTTCTAGTTCAAGGAATTGCTCACTTCCCGGCTGCAGCGTCCAGTTTACTTTCTGTGAAGCTGAATCAGGCTGAATCACTGCATTGACCGTACTGCTCTCACCCGGTTTCAGACTTAACGTCTGCGGTGAAACGCTCAGTGAATCCGCCTTGCTTTCAACGATCATCAGACGAA
>NZ_CAEN01000081.1 GCF_000313565.1 Dielma fastidiosa
GTACCGTCTTCATTGTTGTAACCCCAGTTACCGTTACCCATGTCATACCATCCAGCAGCATTTGTAACACCTAGATTATCAAATGCTTCACGTAAATTATCAATCTTCGTTTGAATTTTGCGGATTTCTTTAGTTTGTGATTTAGTTAGATTATTAACATACTTGCCCTTCTCATTAGACATTTCATAAATAGCATCTTCAGCAGCTTCTAATGTTGCTTTATCAGAAGCTTTAATATTAGCAGGAGTTAATTTTTCGATATCTGTTGTTACTGCATCCCAGGCATCAACGAAATCAGTTAAATGATTCATGACTACATCAATACCAAATAATCCTTCCTTAGTATCTACCAATTTAAAGAAGATATCATATGCGTCAGCTCCTAAATCTGTTTTTAATGTAGAAGTACCAGTAAATCCGTCTACCCATCCAGATTTGTCTACATAATAATTACCTACTTTCTTAGTTTCGAAATTATAAACTTCATCTAATACATCTTCTTTTAATGCTTTTAAGATTTCATATTGTTCATTTGATAGTGTTTTTGCCCATGCGCTAGCGCTCTTCTTCTCAGTATCTTCAGAATCAGTAAATTTCTTTACAATAGATCTTACTGTAGAATCATCACCAGTTAAAGCTTCTTCTACCTTAGTGGATGTATAAGCTTTATATGCATTAGTTTTGAGAATATCTTTTAAATCAGTAATTGTATCTAATAAATCCTCATATTGAGCTATAATATCTTGAACAGCATCTTCATTTTTTACACGATAATAATTTGGAGCATCTTTAATATCTGAAATACGCTTTTTGATATCAGTTTTGCTTGATAAATTGATGGTTTCAGTTACTCCACTAGTATACTTAGTTTCCTTTTCAAATGCATCTACATTCTTACCAAAATCTAATTTATCTTTACCATCCAAATCTTGTTCCAACACTGTTGTCCAAGCTGCAACAAAAAGATCTGTTACTTTATCATCTGATACTACATAATCAGATGCTGCTTCTTCTAAATCATTATATACAGTATCAAAACGATTAGACAATTTTTCGTCTAAACGATCATAATAACCATCTTCAATCCACTTTGTCATTTTCTCATATGCTTTAACAGCAGCGGAGGCATTATCTTTCAAAGAAGACCCATTCCATTCACCACCAGCTGCTAATTGTGTTGCATAAAAGTTAACTAAGCCGCCTGTTTTTTCTGTATCATTTGCATCTGAAGTAAAATATGCTGTTGAGAACATACCCTTTGAATCCTTGCCAGTTTCAGTATCCGCAGCAATAATATTAACAACATCCATCCATTTTCTAAATGTTGTATAATCAGAACCGGTTAAATGTTTCTCTAAACCTGCTTTATTAACAATAATTGTTGCAATAATTCTAACATCATCGGTTCCATCTATAGTTGCTTCACTTTCAACGTTTAACTCTTCTAAACCAATTTTTTCAATTGCTTTTGACAAATCATAAAAAATAGTTTTGCATTTTGCAGCAGTATCATCCGTGCCATCGCATACAGCTATTGGAGCAGCAGCGAACACCGGAGCAGCATTG
>NZ_CAEN01000080.1 GCF_000313565.1 Dielma fastidiosa
AAATACTAAATTGTCTACACTTTAAAATGAGACATATGAACTCATTTCATTACACTAAATAGAAGGAGGAACGTTAATACATATTTCTGACAATTAATTTTTGTCATGAATATGTGTTACGTTCCGTTTTTTTATTTAGGAGGTGGGCACATATGCTTAGAATTTGTAAACAAGATAAAAACAAAGTCATGGAACAAGTTAAAAATAAAGTGTTAGACGGTATTATGGCAAGCAACAGTAATTTGATTGATGATATTATACTTTCTATGTGTCATGAAGGTGTCTTGGATAGCTTAGACAAAGGCTTTCCAGATAAGAGAAATACTAATTCCACGATTCCTTTAAGGTTTATTATGGCTTTAGCTATTGCTTCAAAAATGAAAGTCAGAACTAGCTTAACGGATATTCCTTATGCTATTCAAGATTACAGAACATTAGCTGAATTAGGTTATAATGCAATGAATACAGATAAGTCAGATGGTTGGTTTAATGAAGGAACTATCAGGCATTTATTAGGTAAATATAAATCTGAGGATATATTCAATTACTATAACAATGTAGTACAAAAGCATATCTTCAATACTATGGATATTGAAACTAATATTCATATATTAGATTGCACCAAGATAGCAGTTAACTATGATAATGAAAACTATGAAGGTTCAACCTTTGGTTATGATAGATTAGGTAATTCTATGAGAGGTTATAAACTAGCATCTCTAAGAGGTGTCTATAACGATAATGGTTTAATTGAAGATGTTCGTTTTGGTACAGTTAATATTCACGATTTTAAGTTAAGTGAAGAAATGTTAAAGACTACTCCATGTTTCCATGAAGGTGACATCCTATTAATGGATAGGGGATTCACTTCACGAGAAATGATGAACTACTTAAAGACAGTTAGAAAAGTAGATACATACATCCCAGTAAGAAAAAGTATGGAAATATATGAAATAGCTATTGAATTAGCAGAAGAAATTGACGATTGGCAACCTCATCCTACTAGAAAAGACCAAATGATTTGTCATGTTAATAATGTAGGTGAATATTTTAGAACTAGAAATTCTAAGCATGATGTTGACTTAAATTCATGTGTTGTGTGGTCGGAAGATACCCAATCTTATGCTGTGTTTATTACAACAGACATGAATAGGTCAGCAAGTGATATTGTCAATATATATAATATGAGAACTGAAATAGAAGAAGATTTCAGACAACTAAAAGACTTCTGGAAACTTGAAGATTTCAAGAGTACAAAGTTAAATGTTATCTCATTCCATTTAGTATGTGTGTTATTAGGGTATCTGTTTTATCAGTTATACTTAAATACAGAAGATGGACAAAAATACATTGGTAAATGTTTACCAGTAATTCTTAAAAACTATAAACAAGAATTTCTAAATTATCTAGTGCTATTCAGTGGTGAATACTTTTGTAGTATGAGTATGCGTGAGTTTTTAGAGTTTAGAGATGAATGCTCAACTGACGTAAGAAAATTCATTTTAGAGTTTTTCAGTTAAAAATTTAAGATTAATTTTATTCGTAGGGTCTTTGCAGGCTTTTTTGAATAAATAGAAAAAAATAACTTCTAACAACTATTAATGTTAGAAGTTATTTTTATTTGACTGTTCGCAAAGTGTTACTTTACGAATCGCAG
>NZ_CAEN01000079.1 GCF_000313565.1 Dielma fastidiosa
GTTGTTTAGTTAATTATTTAACCCAAACGCCGTAAGAGTTGAAAGTATAACCGTTAACAGTTGTATTAGAAACCATTACACCGTTATCATCCACATAGTACCATCTAGTACCCTGAGCATCAGAAGCAATCCAAGAATTACGTAACATTGTACCGTTCTTTACATAATACCAGTTAGCACCAGAAGCAATCCATTTAGAAGGTCTAGAACCGTCTTCTGCGATGTAATCCCAATCGCCATTGCCTTTATCTACCCATCCTGATTGAGTAATATCACCATTCAGAATCATTTTAATGTATAATGCTTCAATCAAGTCACGATTAGCATCTACATCTGCTTTCTCACTTCTCTTTAAAGAATTATAGATTGCTTTTTCATTTGCATCTAATTTTGATAAAGCTTTTTTAGCAGCAACAATCTTAGCAGCCTGCTTGTTAGTCATTGTGGAATTTAAAGTGATTCCTTCAATATCTGTAGTAACAGCTTTTAATAATTCATCAGTTGAAGCTGCATCAGCTACTAAAAGATCATAATAAGTGTCTTCTTCATCAGAATCAACTAAAGTTGTCATTAACTTATATAAATCATTTTCAGCAACTGTTTTAAATGCATAGTAACGACCTAATCCAGCATCAACTTCTTTAACTCTATAACTTCCGCTTGTACGTTGCTCTGTAGTCACTGTCCAGAATTCATTCACGACTGTTTCGACATATTCTTTTAATGCTTTTACATCACTTGCCCGGAATGCGGCAATCGCATCATCAATAGCATCTAATTCGCTATCTTTCGCATCTGTTTTAATAACATCAGCTAAATCACTAAGTTTTTCATCCAATTTGTCAAATTCTTTCTTTTCTGACTTAGTATCATTAAGAAGATCTTTCACATCTTGCATCTCAGAAGCGATTGTTTCCAATCCTTCGATGTAATCAGCAACTACACCTTCATTTTTAACATCACCATATTTAATATCTACTAATTTATAAGAATCCTTAGTAACTTTTGTGATGAATGCTTTAAGTGTAGAAAGACTAGTATAAGGAATCGCCACTTCATCATCGACTAAAGCTTCAACAGTCTTACCAGCTACATTTTCTGCAGCTAATGCTTTTGCAAACTTTTTAGCATCGCTTTCAACTGTATCTTCTTTGTAGTCTTCAACATCTGATTTTAAATCTGCAAATAAATCTTCGATTTTTTCTAAATTATCTGCGTTATCTTTATTAGCCTCACCTTTAAGTGCGATATTTCCTTTAAAATCTAATAAATCTTTTACTTTATTGTATAATTTAACATCATCAGTATCAACTGGTGCAGCATATGCTTCTAAATCAGCTAAAGTTGTTAATAAGTCAGCTGCATGTTCAACAGCTGTTTTAACAACATTATCAATCTTAGTTCCAACTAAGTATTCCAGAATGTCTTTCTGTTCGTCAGTATAACCAGCAACAGATGCATACTTATATGCATTTTCTAATATTGTTTTAACATCAACACCATCTATTGTTTGATCGAAAATGTCCTTAAACTCTACCTCTGCAGCAGCTTCAAATAACTCTTTTGCACCACCAACTTCATCATCAGCAGCGATATTTTTAGCATCACCTAATAGATCCAATAAATCTTCTACTTTATCTTTTTGATCGATAACAGTTTCAACTACACCTTTAGCAGCAGGATCAGCTGCCAAAACAGGAACAGCACTA
>NZ_CAEN01000078.1 GCF_000313565.1 Dielma fastidiosa
GCTTTCTAAAATGATCTCGAAACCTCTTGTTTATCGCCTTTTTGAATCGTTAATAAACTTTTATCTGTCATATAGCTATTCAATATTTCTACTTCTTATAGTCATTATTCTTTACACATATAATTATTATTTTCCATCATTTATGAATTTAGTGATAAATCTTTTGGATTATTCATGTATTTTAATGTAATTTATTCTTATTAATTGAATCAAAACTGCACTTTTGTGTTATAATCCTTATTATAAGGAGGACCTTGTTATGGATAGAAAAATCATGAAAGAATTGATAGCTTGGAAAGATAGTGCTTATCGTAAGCCTTTAATTTTACAAGGTGCACGTCAAACCGGTAAGACATATACAATGCTTGAATTAGGCAGAAAGTTTTATGAGAATGTCGCATATTTTAATTTTGAAAGTGATCCTTCATTAAGTAAAACCTTTGATGAAAATATCAGTCCTTCTTATTTAATTCCTATTCTTTCAAGGATTTCTAAGCAAACTATCATTAAAGAAAAGACTTTAATTATTTTTGATGAAATCCAGTTATGCGAGAGAGCTTTAACTTCATTAAAGTATTTCTGCGAAGAAGCTCCGGAATATCATATTATTGCTGCTGGTAGCTTACTTGGTGTAGCTGTGAATCGTTCTCAATTCTCTTTTCCTGTTGGTAAAGTTGATATTAAGACAATGTATCCGTTGGATTTTAAAGAATTCTTACTTGCATTAAATGAGCTAAATCTAGTGGAACTAATTCAGGACTGCTTTAATACAAACGTTCCTATGCCGCAGGTTCTTCACAAAGATGCGATGAGTTTGTATAGAACATACTTAGTTGTAGGTGGTATGCCTGAGATCGTTAGTAAGTATGTAGAAACAAAAGACTTCTTGCTTGTTCGTCACTTACAGGATATGATACTTGCTAGTTATCTCAATGATATGAGCAAATATAATACGAATAATGAAATCAAGAAAACACGTCAAGTTTATGATAACATTACAGTTCAATTATCAAGAGCAAATACACGTTTCCAATATAAGCTTGTTAAAAAAGGCGGTCGGGCATCAGAATTCGAGAATGCCATTGAATGGTTAAATTTATCAGGAATAGTTAATCGAATTTATCGTGCGGACAAGATCATGAAGCCTTTAGAAAATTATAAAGATATTGACGCATTTAAAATTTATGTATCGGATGTTGGCTTGTTATGTGCAAAGAAGAATATTTTAGCAGAAGACATCTTGTATATGAGTGATGAGCTCAATGATTTTAAAGGTGGAATGACTGAAAATTATGTGTGTAATCAATTGACATTTAATGGTTATACAAGTTATTATTGGGAATCAGAAAGAAGTGCAGAAATAGATTTCGTTATTCAACGCGAAGGACAGATTATTCCCATAGAGGTAAAAGCAGCGGATAATGTGAAGGCAAAGAGTTTAAAAGTATATATGGAACAAAATAAGCCTGCTTATGCAATAAAGATAACAGGAAAGAATTTTGGATTTGAGAATAATCAAAAATCAATTCCTTTGTATGCTGCATTTTGCATATAGTTAAATGAATATAGAGTATGGAGTGCATGATAAGTGCATTCTTTTTTTGTATAAAAGTTATGATTGTTATTACTAAATTGTATGCTTGAAAAGAAAGAAAAAAGCTTAGGTATATGCCTTTAAAGAATTGATAAAATGCAAACAAACATGATGAACAGGCAAATAAAAGCAAGCTTTAGAAAGC
>NZ_CAEN01000077.1 GCF_000313565.1 Dielma fastidiosa
GAGATCATCGCAAGCTGCGGGGCCATCGAAGCCTCCTTCACGATCTTCGTTTATGCAATCGAAGACACACCGCAGGATATCGAAGCAGAAAAGATCCGCATCGATACTGCCGTGACAACGATGCAGATCGATGATAAAGAATACTTGACAGTCAGCTTTGACCCATCGGATACGACGAATAAAGCTGTCCGCTGGGAAAGTGATCAGCCGGAGGTGATCCGCGTTGAGGCAGCGACCGGTCTGATCGAAGCAGTGGGTGCCGGTGAAGCAACGATCACCGTAACCAGCTTAGAAAACGAATCGATTTATGATGCGGTGACGATCACCGTCATGGAACGATCAGGCATCACATCCCTGAGCTGGGAAAATGAGATCAGCACCTTATTAAAGGGAGAGATCGGTGAATTGAAGGCAGTGATCACGGGTACCGGTGAGGAAACAAGCTTCAAACCAGTTTGGAGCAGCAGCAATCCTGAAGTGATCACAGTCAGCGCGAAAAACGATGACACGGCCAGCGCTGAGATCGAAGCCTTGGCGAAGGGCACGGCCGTCATCTACTTGATGGTACAGGATCAAATGATCACACAGACGATCACGGTAACGGAAACGGAAACGATCCCGGTGACCACGATCACGATCGATGAATTAGGCAATCGTGACTATCTCGAGATGAGCGTGAACGAGAGTCAGGAACTCACGATCCATGTGAATGAAGACGCGGCAGATAAGAACTTGACCGTGACCAGCAGTGACGAAACCATCGCGACGGTCAACGGCACGACGATCGAAGCGATCAGCGAAGGGATCGCGGTCATCACGATCCAGCCAAGCGATGCAGCGAGCAGTGTCGTGCGCAAGATCTTCGTAAAAGTCATGCCTGAACCGGAACCGGAAGTCACGCTGGATAAGAACAGCTTGGTCATCGTGGCAGGTACGGCTGGCAGTGTGAGCGCGACATCGATCCTGGAAGCTACCTATCAATGGAGCTGCGCAGACGATACGGTAACGCTCACGAATGCGGATGAAGCGGCCGTCACCATCCAGACTACGACGACTCAAGTAAAGAATGTTGTGCTGACTCTGAGCGTGACGATCAACGGAAACGAGATCACAAGAGAATGTTTACTGACTCTGATCCCAGCGCCGTCCCAATCAGACGCGGCAGAAAAGATCGAGATCCTCGATGATCAGGGACAGATCCTCGATCTTCTGAAATTGGATCTTACCGCCCCGCAGGCGATGCTTACGGCCCATGTATTACCAGAAACGGCCGTGCAGTATGTGAACTGGACCAGCAGTGATCCGGCGACCGCATCCGTACAGGGAAGCAATTCAGCGATCGTCACGGCTTATAAAACAGGCAGTGTCACACTCACCGCGACAACGCTGGACGGTAAGATACAAGCAAGCATCCCATGTGTGATCACCAACAGCGGCAAAGAAGAAGTGGTGATCCGCAGTATAAAATTGAAAGCCGAGACTCAGGAATTGATGATCGGCGAGCGTGCAGAACTGAGAGTCAGCCTCGATCCTGAATCACAGATCGATCAAGTCTTATTCACGACCAGCAAGGAAGGCATCCTCAGTATCGAAAAGAGCAGTTCGGGAGTCTATGTCATGAAAGGACTCAGCGAAGGCAGTGTCGATGTGACGGTGGTAGCGACCGATGATCTGAGCAAGAAGGATACGCTGCGGATCATCGTCAGCAAAGCACCGGCCCAGCCATTGCTCTTCAAGGAATTCACGTTATGGAACGAGAAAGGCGAAGCGGTATCGACGAAGAC
>NZ_CAEN01000076.1 GCF_000313565.1 Dielma fastidiosa
CAATGCTGCTCCGGTAGTTAGTAATTTGACTGTTGCTTTTGCTGCAGATGATATAATTACTGACAAGCAAACTACTGAAAAGGCTCATGATGTTGTTTCTAAAGTTTTGGATGCTTTAACTAAAGATTACGACAAAGAATTTAATACAACAGAGGTAATAGACGGAAATGTGGCAATCGTTACTGGTACAAGCACCGTAGATTTAACTGTAACAGACAAAACATTAAGCGGTATGGGAGCTGCTACGTTATCTGCTGATTTACCAGGTTCAAACTTTAAATCTGGAGCAACATTGAAACAAATTGCTACATTCTTAGCTAATAACTCTAGTTATATGGATGAAGCTGATATTGATGAAGATGTTATTGCATTCGCTAAATTTATCAAAGGATATAATGATGGTGTTACTAAATTAGCTACCTATTTCACTAACGGTGATTGGAAAGATGCAAACAATAATGTGATTAAATTAGTTGCAGAAAATGGTATTACTAATAACAAAACGGATGCTGAAAAAGCATATAAAGTAATTAAAGATAATGAAAAATATTTAAATGCTGTTATAAATGCTGAAGGTGTTTTAGATAAAGTTAATGATTTTATAGTTGAAGTAGAAGATTACAAAGGTGAAAATGAAGATGCTTATAATAAAGAATATGTTAAAGCATTAGAAGAAGTAATTTTAGTAAAAGAAACATCAAATACAAGTGCAATTAATGTTTATGATGCTGTAGAAAAGGAAGTAGCTATTTCATATAAAGATTTAAGTAAAGTTGAAAAAGTGTTAAAAGATATCAAGAATGATGATGTTGATGCACTAAGCAAAATTGCAGATTATGATGATGTGAAGGACGCTGAAGAAGTTGCTAACTATATCGAAGGCTTAGAAACAATCATTTCTGATATGAAAGAAGTAAAAGATCTTCTTAAATCAACTAATACGGATGTTAAGGCTTATAAAAAGGATTTAGCAACTAAAGTTAAGAATTTGGCTGTAGCTGCAGAAGCTTTAAATGAAGATGACGATGACACTCAAACTGCTTTAGATAAAGCTTTGAATGCATTTAGAGAAGCTGATGCGACAGCATTAAAGAATTTTGTTGAAGATTACATTGGTTCATTCTATACATTAACTCCAAAACAACTGAATAGCGGTAAGTATGTTGTACGTTTAGAGAATGCTGATTATGGCCGTTATGTTGAAACAACAGATGTATTTGATTTATTAGAAAAAGATTCTGATGAAACTGGTTTACAGTATCTGTTAACTACAGTTATCGACAATGAAGAAAGTGAAGAGACTTACTATGATACTGTTGTTAATACTGTAACTACTGTTGAAGAATTATTAAAAGCGGTAACTACAGATATTGATGGCATCACTATGGGTACTACTTTAACTGATAAGCAAGCTGCTAAGATTGTTGCTGCTAAAAAAGCATTGAATCAATTAGTTGATAGTAAGACTGGCGAAATTGCTAAAGAATACACTAAAGCATTAACTACAAAAGAAAAGAAAGCAGTATTAGCAAATGTTGAATTAATCGATACATTATACTTAAAACTGATTCTTAACGGAACAGTAACTCAATCAGGATGGGTAGATAAAGGCAATGGCGATTGGGATTACATCGCTGAAGATGGTTCTAGACCTTCTAAATGGATTGCTTCTGGTGCTAACTGGTATTATGTAAAGAACGGTACAATGTTACGTAACTCTTGGATCGCTTCTGATGCTCAAGGTACTAGATGGTACTATGTTGATGATAACGGTGTAATGGTTTCTAATACGACTGTTAACGGTTATACTTTCAACTCTTACGGCGTTTGGGTTAAATAGTTAACTAAAAACAAA
>NZ_CAEN01000075.1 GCF_000313565.1 Dielma fastidiosa
GGTAATGTAAACTAGAGTGTGGTCTAGGAAAATGACGCTTTAAACTAGAGAGTGGCAAGGAAATAAACAAACAACAGCTAAATCTAGAGTGAGAAAAAATATTTTAGAAATAGCTGGGGTAAAAGAGGAGGAAAGAGTGAGAAATTCTTTCCTTTTTTCTATATTCCTGATAAATTCAGGTGAATGAAAAGTCACTACTAAATAAGGGCCAATTTATAAGCTATACCCATTTCTTACCTACATTACTCTTACCTTAGTTACAGCCGGAGTGTTGAAATAAAAACAGATGATAAATGTACATGAAGAATAGTAGAATCAGTACCTGAAATCATCTGTTTTTTTGTAGGCCGAGAAAAGAGTCAACTTATTTTAATTTTTATCATTTGTATATTTATCAGATTTTAAACGATTATTGATTGAATAAAATGTTTTTTTATTAAGAGATAGCAGGCAGCGTTTTCTAAATCGGGTGAAATTAGTGACACCATTAGAAATCGCTAAATAGGTTTTGATTTGTCCATTGATATTCTCTGAAAGAGCATTACTGAGCTTTCGATCATCAAAAGGTCTTTGGAATGAATTCAAAATTTCTTTTTTCCAATGCACGAGAAGTTCCACAAACTCTGCGTATTCAGAGAGATCTGCTTCTTTGAAAGCATTCAAGACAGTTTGAAACCATGCTTCACAATTCTCTTCTGTGCCATGATCATTAAAATTTTTATACATCACTTTTAAACGATACCCAAGAGCTAAGTTCTCACTGATATCAAGAATCATATCTTGTAAGTCACGTTTGTTCAGTTTTTTCTTGAACCGTTGATTATAAATGGGTTCATTATCTAAGAAAACGTCTTTTTCAATCAGATCCTTCCAACTCTTTAGAAGATAATAACTATCACTGCCATATTCTAATTGATACAGGATATTAAGACGAATCCGGGTAAAAGCATCCCCTAAATGCTTCACTACATGAAATGGATCTACAGCGATAATGGCATTTTTAAGATATCTGTGAACAACGTCTTTATAGGGTTCCCACATATCAATGGTAACGAAACGAACAGTCTTTCTTTCTTCTTCCGGGATTCTTTCAAAATAGTGCTGTAATTCTTTTTTAGAGCGGGAGGGAAGAATTTCAAATAAAGAACGATTCACATTATCCACCATAACGCATAAGTAAGAAGAATCAGATTGTTTGGCCATTTTAGAATGGATTTCATCAATGCCTATCGATACAGGCAAATGAATTCGAGGGATATTAACGAAACTGTCAAAGTAACGCTGAACTTGTGTAACAGAAATATGATTGGCATCAGCGACCATTTTATAGGTGTAATTGAGATTGGATAAAGAAACCATGATATTATTGAGAGCCAGATAAGAATTTTTAAAATTCGTGAAAGAAAAAGGATTGGGACCAGAGAAGGTACGAAGACATTCATTACATTGATACCGATTATTTTTGAAAACGATAACACATTTTCTGTCGGTCAGTTTAGGATGGTTGATCACTTTCGGCTTAGAATAGCCATTTAAGTGAGTGATTCCATGGCAGAAAGGGCAAGGGATACGTTGAGGGATAAGAGAAATATGAAGCTGAGTCAAGGTAGGAGAAGAAGAGACAGAGATATTTTTAATCATCTTCTTGTCTAAATTAAATAAATCTGTGATAAAATCATACATAGGTTAAGGCCTCCTTCGTGTCAATTTTCTCGGCAAAAGAATCATAACACGAAGGTTTTTTTATGGCAAAAAAGGAAACCACACAAAAAGTTAAAGGCTACCACACACAACGTTAGATAGGTAAAAAAATGGCCACACATAAGTTTATAGGTATGCCACACCCACACACTAATTTAAAGCGCC
>NZ_CAEN01000074.1 GCF_000313565.1 Dielma fastidiosa
GCTTTCAAAAGGATAATCATATAGTCCATTTTTATCATGTTTGTAATTATTTAAAACTATAATATAAGTCATATAACTTTCACTAATTTATTACATTTCGCCATATATAAATACAAACTATCAGTATCTATTCCAGCCCATTCACTTATTTTTTCTATAATTTAAAGTGTAACTGATTATGAAGATTCTCAAAAACTATTTAAATATAACTTGATAATTTAAGGTTATTAAATTTACTAGTGAAATTCACTTTTAACAAAAAAAGCGTAATCCCATCATCTGAGTTCACGCTCTTAATATGCAACTACACATTGTTTTTTATCACAAATCACTTAAATTTACCTCATCATAAAAGTATTCAATAATTGTTTTTTATACTCAATAATCTTTTATCTTCGATATTGCCCAGAGCGGTAAATTCAACAACCATTCTTCTTTTTTATAATCCGCCATAGAGGTACGAACAGCTATTTTAGGCTGATACTTTTCTTGATATACTTTAAGGCTCTTAGCCTTAAGATTTTGTTCAGCTTTGACTTCAATCGGAATGACATTGCTGCCATTGTCAATAATGAAATCTACTTCCGCCAATCCACGCTCAGCTGTCCAATAATAGACATTCAATCCTTTTATTGTTTTCAATTGCTGTAATACATACTGCTCGGTTAACGCACCTTTAAACTCTTTAAATAACTTGTTACCATCCAAAAGAACTTTCTGTTGTAAACCTACCATACAAGATAATAATCCTATGTCAACTAAGAATAATTTAAATGCTTTCAGATCTTCATAAGCTTTCAAAGGTAAATTTGGGGCCGACACTCGATGGACTTTATGTACAAGTCCACAATCAGTGAGCCAAAGTAAGGCTAACTCGAATTCTTTCGCTCTAGCACCTTCTTTTATAAAACCATATATAAACTTCTTATTTTCTTTTGCAAGTTGAGCTGCAATACTGTTCCATAGCATACGAATGCGAGGCACTGTTTCGTTAGGAGCATGTTTTGAGAAATCCTGTTCATAAGCAGTTAAGATATTTTGCTGAATCTCCCGTACTTCATTAAAATCACGCCTATTTACAAATGCTTGCACTGCTTCGGGCATCCCACCAACATAATAATAATATTTTAGTATATCGATAAAATCTTGTTTAAATGTAACTGCTATGTCGAAATTACCATCTTGTAAAAGATCAACGTACTGCGACTTATTCATAGCTATCATGAATTCAACAAAAGATAGAGGATAAAGATCCATAAATTCAACTTTTCCAACTGGAAAAGAAGTACCTTCATGAAGGGCAACTCCTAATAGACTACTAGCACATATGATTTGATATTGAGGCGCTTGCTCATTGAAATACTTTAAACTAGTTAAAGCCTTTGGTACTTCTTGTACTTCATCAAAAATCAATAGTGTATTATCAGAATCAATCTTATGACCAGCATATAATTCTAGCCCTGTAATCAACCGACTTATTTCTAAACTGCCTTCAAATAAATTTCTCATTTGCTCATTATTATCGAAATTTACATAAACAACTTTTTCATAAGAGCTATCTCCAAATTCTTTCATTAACCAAGTTTTACCTACTTGACGTGCTCCACGAATAATGAGAGGTTTTCTTCTTTCATTTGCTTTCCATTCTATTAATTGTTCAATAGCCGTACGATACATTAATATCACCTCATAATTTCTAATGATAGTATATCACTTTTATCAAAATATCATACGTAAAAATGTAAATCAATACAAATAAAACTTATCAATAATGAAAACAATGTGCAAAATCATAGTTATAAATCAAATGTTATATGCCTTAAAAAGGAAAATATATTAGATAAAAAAGCGATAAATAAGCAGCGATTTGAAAGCTTTTGAAAGC
>NZ_CAEN01000073.1 GCF_000313565.1 Dielma fastidiosa
CAATGTTGCTCCTGTGTTCGCTGCAACCTCAGTAGGCACAATCACATATTGTGATACTACAACTTCAAAAGCGGGAATTAAATTAGCTAATGCTATTGCCGATGCTTTAGCTAAAATGGGAAAAGATGTTACTGAAGTTGGTAAACAAACAGAAATCGCAGTTGCTAATATGACTGAATTAGGAAAATTAGTGAATGAAACTATTAATGCAACAAAAACTATTGATGGAATTTTAGCTTTAACCGTAAAGGGTCTTGGTGATGGTAGTACGACTGTTGCTGACGCATTAGGTCAAGCTGTTTTATGTGATAGCACAGATGATGAATATGCTGTTGAAACCGCTAAGCATTTAGTAAGAAAATATGATGGTACTTGGACATCATTTGATGATTTAGTGGATGCAGCAGCTACAGAATTTAAAAATTTAGGAACAAATGCAAGTTCATATATTCCAACAATTAAATCAAGTGATTATGACGCTGCTAAAGAATTGTATGATAAGTTAGTAGTATTAGTTGATTACATTGATAATTTAAAAGCGACCACTTCTACATCTGATATTGCTGCAGCTTTAAAAGCACATGAAGATCACTGGACGGATTTCAAAGATGCAATTGGCGATTATAAAGAAACAAATGAAAGCAAATTCTTAAATGAATATGTTAAACAATTAGAAGATGCACCAGTTGCAAACGGAAAAACAGTTCGTGATTTAGTGAACAAAGATGCTGATTTAGGTTATAAATATGTGAAGACTGTTGAAAACTTCATTAAAAATGTAAAGGCTGACAAAATTGACACTATTGATGCTACCGAATATAAGAATGTAAAAGATGCTGATGAAGTAGTTGATTACATGAATGGTCTTCAAGATATTGTAGATGAAATGAAAGATGCTGCAGATTTATTGAAGAGTACAAATGATAGTAAAAAAGCTTATGATAAAGTTGCTGATAAGGTAAAAGTACTAGCTGATGCTATTAAGGCACGCAAAGGATTAACTTCAAGTGCTACACAAGCCGATATTGATGATAAGGAAACAGCTATTGAAAAAGCTATCAATAAATTTACAGCTGCTAATTTGGAAGCAGTGCAAAACTATGTTGAAGATGTTATGAATGAATTCGTAACTGTTAAAGCTAGAAAACTTTCAAGCGGTAATTATTCATTAACTTTTGAAAATGCTGATTATGGTCGTTATATCACTGCAGAAGATGAGTTTGATGAAAATTTAACTTATCTGCTGTTGACCACAGTAGTTAAAGATGAAGAAGAAAGTTATTATGATCAACTGATTGCTAATGAAACATCAACAAAAGATTCATTAATCAAAGCTGTTACAACTGATATTGAAGGCATCACATTAGGTACAAATTTAACTGATACTCAAGCAGCTAAAATTATTAAAGCTAAAAAAGCATATACTGAATTGGATTATAATGGTACTAATCCATACTCATTAACTGCAAAAGAAAAACGTACAGTAAAAGAAAATGAAGAATTAGTAGACATGCTTTATAAGAAATTAATTTGGGCCGGTGATGTAACAGCTACAGGTTGGATCAATAAAGGCAATGGCGATTGGGATTACATCTCTGAAGATGGTTCTAGACCTTCTAAATGGGTAGCTTCTGGTGCTAACTGGTATTATGTAAAGAACGGTACAATGTTACGTAACTCTTGGATTGCTTCTGATGCTCAGGGTACCAGATGGTACTATGTGGATGATAACGGTGTAATGGTTTCTAATACGACTGTTAACGGTTATACTTTCAACTCTTACGGCGTTTGGGTTAAATAGTTAACTAAAACAAATAATATTTAAAGGAGATTCTTGATGAATCTCCTTTTTGCATGCAAAAGAGTTCAATAAAAGCTCGTCATATCATCCTTGATAACTTTAATTAGTTCATATACAATCATGGTATATGCCTATAAAATGATCAAATAAAATAAAAATCTCCACTAATTAAAGGACATTTCACAATTCCATTGGAAGG